>NZ_CM174463.1:3127500-3530837 GCF_057838275.1 Brevundimonas sp. KH_060 | reverse complement strand
TACCGCGCCCCCGATCATTCAGAACACCCGCCACAAGAGTTATCACCGACGAACGCCCTTCGAGAGGCCATATCCAGGGACGACTTCTCTCGCCTCGCGAAGCTGGACTTCGCAAGCGGGGTCGTACTCACAGACAGACATCTCGCACCAAGGGAAACCATTGATTTCCCTCGTCTTCATCCAGAAAGGACGGAAGTGCGTTACCCCTTCAACTTACCCCCGGCGCGGCGGAGATCAACGCTGATTCGAGTCGAGATTCGCACTTAAATTGATTGACTCCAGCAAACCTCGGCAGGGCTTGGGAAAATGGCGATTTCGCCTCAATCGAGAACCAGAATCCGTAAGCGTGACTTAGGAGCAGACAGCAAGACGGCGAGGGAGCTTGCGCTTCCTCGCCGTTGAATTTCTTGCATTCTTTTACGAAACGCCCGTTACAGGCCCTCCGTAGCCGTCACATTGCGCCGTTTGACGAAGCCGTGAAGACCCGTCCGAGCGCCGTGCGAAATCAGGCGGCCGACAGCTTCTTCAGCTGGGCGGCCAGACGGCTGACCTTGCGCGAGCCGGTGTTCTTGTGAACGACGCCCTTGGACACGGCGCGCATCAGTTCCGACTGGGCGGTGATGAAGGCGGCCTTGGCGCTTTCCACGTCGCCGCCCGTGACGGCTTCCTGGAACTTGCGCAGGTAGGTACGGACGCGGGTACGGCGGGCCTTGTTCACTTCGGTCCGCGCTTCGATCTTGCGGATCGCCTTGCGGGCGCCTGCATTGTTGGCCATCGGGTAAAAACCTTCGAACGAAAACGCCGTAAACCACACGTCCACGGCGAGAAAATCTCAAGAGCGGGCGGCTATAGCGGAAAGCCCTCGGACGGTCAACGCGATCCCGCTGGAATTGAGTCGGGACCGGGGTTTGCGCCCCATATCATCCGGCCCCGACATGGATTCAGCGGCCGGTGAAGGCGGGTTTGCGCTTCTCGACGAAGGCGGCCATGCCTTCCTTCTGATCGTCGAAGGCGAACAGGGAGTGGAACAGGCGGCGCTCGAACACCACCCCTTGCGCCAGGGTCGTCTCGAAGGCGGCGTTGACCAGCTCCTTATTGGCCATGACGGCCAGGATCGACTGGCCGGCGATCTTGGCGGCGGCCGCGCGCGCCTCGTCCAGCAGGGCGTCGGCCGCCACAACGCGCGAAACCAGGCCCGAACGCTCGGCCTCGGCCGCGTCCATCATCCGGCCGGTCAGGCACATGTCCATCGCCTTGGCCTTGCCCACGGCGCGGGTCAGGCGCTGCGAGCCGCCGATGCCGGGCGCCACGCCCAGGTTGATCTCGGGTTGCCCGAACTTGGCCGTGTCCGAGGCGATGATGAAGTCGCACAGCATGGCCAGTTCGCAGCCGCCGCCCAGGGCATAGCCCGACACCGCCGCGATGATCGGCTTGCGGAAGCTCGCCACCCGGTCATGGGCGCGGGCGAAGAAGTTGCCGCGATACATGTCGGCATAGGCCTGATCCGCCATCTCCTTGATGTCGGCGCCGGCGGCGAAGGCCTTCACCGAGCCGGTCAGGACGATGCACCTGACGGAGTCATCGTCGGCCACGCTCTCCAGGAAGTCGCCCAGTTCGCCGGTCAGGGTGGTGTTCAGCGCATTCAGCGCCTCGGGCCGGTTCAGGGTGACGACCGCATAGCCGTCGGCGTGGCGTTCGATCAGCAGGGTGGAATAGGCGTCGGCCATCAGGCGCTCCTCTACATCGTTGAGCGGAGGTCTAGCGCCTCAGCCCTCCCACTGGAACACCTCGCCGATCTCGACGCCGAAGACCTGGGCGATGCGGAAGGCGGCCTCCAGGCTGGGCGAGTACTTGCCCTGCTCCATGGCCACGATGGTCTGGCGCGTCATGCCGATGCGCGCGGCCAGATCGGCCTGGGTCATCTCGTTGGCGTGAAAGCGCAGTTCGCGGATGCGGTTCTTTATAGGAGGCGGCGCCTTGCCCATCACCGCCCCCGCTTCAGCAGGGCCAGCGACAAGGCCCAGCGCGCCAGTTCCGACAGCATGATGCAGCCCAGCACCGCATTGGCCAGCACCACCAGTCCATTGCCCGGGATCATCCACCGCGCCAGCCCCTCGGGCTTCACGCTGCCCCAGAAGCCGACGCCGTAGGCGACCGCCGAGACCGTCACCAGCAGGCCGATCAGCAGCATCAGCGAGACATGGCTGGCCTGCAGCGTCGCCACGCCCTCGCGCTCGTCGCGCGCCCGGCGCTCGGCCTTGGAGGTGGTCAGCATGGCCAGGGCCGTCAGCCCGCTTTCCAGCACCACCACGGCGATCAGGCCGAGCACGAACAGCCCGCCCATGTCAGCGGCGAAGTCCGTCTGCTTCAGTCCTCCGGCCAGCATGCGCTCGCCGAATCGCCAGGCGTAGGCGCCCCAGACCACCAGGCCGGCGACAATGGCGACCCACAGGTGTTTTTCGCGAAAGGTCATGACGCGCTCCTGACTGCTGTCACGGAGAAAAGTCACATCATACTGACACGATGTCTATTATTTTTTACATTAAGTCGAAATTTTACGACAAATCACCGCTTCTGACAGACGGAGCAGAAGAAGGTCGAGCGGCCGCCCTGGACGATGCGGCCGACCACGCCGGAGCAGCCTTCAGTGCGGCACGGCTCGCCCTCGCGGCCGTAGACGTCGAAGCGATGCTGGAAATAGCCCTGACCACCCTCGACATTGGCGAAGTCCTTCAGGGTCGAGCCGCCCGCCGCGATGGCGTCGGCCAACACGTTGCGCACCTCGACCGCCAGCCGCTCCAGCCGGGGGCGGCTGACCTTGCCCGCCGCCGTCAGGGGCGAGATGCGCGCCCGGTACAGCGCCTCGCACACATAGATGTTGCCCAGCCCCGCCACGATGCTCTGATCCAGCAACGACACCTTGATGTTCTGGGCCTTCCCCGCGAAGGCCTCGACCAGATGCGCGCCCGAGAAGGCGTTGCCCAGCGGTTCCGGCCCCAGCTTGGCGAACCAGGCGTGATCCGCCACCCCTTCGGTCGGAATCAGGCCCATGAAGCCGAAACGCCGCGCATCGGCATAGCCCAGCCGCGTCAACACCCCGCTCCGGTCCGCCGTCAGGCTCATATGCTCATGCTTGCCCACGAGCGGCGCCTCGGTCTCGAACACGCCCGGCGCGACGCCTTCCAGCGTGAACCGCCCCGTCATGCCCAGATGCGTCACCCAGGTCTCGCCGGTCGACAGGGGGAACAGCAGATACTTGGCCCGTCGGTCCAGCCGCAGCACCGTCGCCCCGTCCAGGCGCTCGATAAAGCGCTCCGGGAAAGGAAAGCGCAGGTCCGCCCGATTCTGGCGCGGCGCGGTCAGACGCGCGCCTTCCAGCACAGGCTCCAGGCCGCGACGGACAGTTTCGACTTCGGGCAATTCGGGCATGGATGCAGAGGTAGCGGCTGAAAGGACGTCAGAGAAGAGGCGCGCCCCGTTGTCACGGCCCGGCTTTCAGGCTTAGCCTCCCGGCAAATTCACGAGGCTACCGCATGACGGACAAACCCGCCGGAACCGGCAAACGCATCGAACTGACGATCCGCGCCCTGATCCTGGGCTGCGTGCTGGCGGCGGTCTTCACGGCGGCCAACACCTATCTGGGCCTGAAGGTCGGCCTGACCTTCGCCTCGGCCATTCCGGCGGCGGTCATTTCGATGGCCCTGCTGCGGGCGTTCCGCGGCTCGACTATCTGGGAGAACATGACCGTCCAGACCGTCGCCTCGGTCGGCGGCTCGATGAGCGCCATCATCTTCGTCCTGCCCGGTCTGGTGATGATCGGCTGGTGGATGAACTTCCCCTTCTGGGAGTCGGTGATGATCTGCGTGCTGGGCGGGGTGCTGGGGGTGACCTTCTCCATTCCCCTGCGCCGCACCCTGGTCGTCCAGGGCGGCCTGCCCTACCCGGAGGGCGTCGCCGCCGCCGAGGTGCTGAAGGTCGGCTCGCCCGGCGCGGAGCAGACCGAGGAGGCCGTGCGCGAGAACAAGTCCGGCCTGTTCGTGGTCATGGGCGGGGCGATCACTTCAGCCTTCTTCGGCTTCCTGGCCGCCGCCCGCGTCTTCGCCCATGAAACCACCGCCTTCCTGCGCCTTCCGGCCGCGATGGGCGGCGGGGCGACCGGCGTCGGCTTCTCCATGCAGTTCGCTCTGCTGGGCGCCGGCCACCTGATCGGCCTGGCGGTCGGCCTGACCCAGCTGTTCGGCCTGATCCTGGCCTGGCTGATCTTCGTGCCCATCCTGACCTCGCCCGAATTCGTCGCCTGGGCCGCCGCCAACGGCGTGCCGTCCATCGCGGCCGGGGTTCCCGCCGAAGCCGGCGCCGAGGGCCTGGCCATGAGCGTCTGGGCCCAGGAGGTCCGCTTCATCGGCGCCGGGGTCATCGGCGTCGCCGCCCTGTGGACCCTGGCCAAGCTGGCCAAGCCCCTGGTCGCGGGCCTGGCCTCGGCCATCTCCGCCCAGGCGCGCCGCGCCCACGGCGAGACGCTGGAACTGGCCGAGCAGGACATTCCCATCAAGCTGGTCGGCCTGATCTCCGTCGCCGCCCTGGTCGGCATCGCCGTCCTGCTGGCCGTCGTGGCCCAGGGCACCAGCCTGGCCGGATCGGCCCCGCTGCTGGTGATCGGCGGCCTGGTCTATGTCGTGGTCATCGGCTTCGCCGTGGCGGCCATCTGCGGCTACATGGCCGGGCTGATCGGCTCGTCCAACAGCCCGGTGTCCGGCGTCGGCATCCTGGCCATCATCATCGCCTCCCTGCTGATGCTGGGCGTGCTGGCCATCGCCGGGGTGCCCGCCGATCCGTCGATCGTCGCCTTCGCCCTGATCGTCACCGCCGTGGTCTTCGCCGTGGCCGTGATCGCCAACGACAACCTGCAGGACCTCAAGACCGGCCAGCTGGTCGAGGCCACGCCCTGGCGTCAGCAGACAGCCCTGCTGGTCGGCGTCGTCGCCGGCGCCCTGGTTATCCCCTTCGTGCTGGACATGATGAACCAGGCCTTCGGCTTCGAAGGCGGCCCGCCCGCCATCGTCCAGGGCTCGCAGACCCTGGCTGCGCCACAGGCGACCCTGATCTCGGCCCTGGCCAAGGGCGTCATCAGCGGCGACCTGCGCTGGGACCTGATCGGCATCGGCGCCGTGGTCGGCGTTCTGGTCATCATCCTCGACGTCATCCTGCGCCGCACGACCAATGATAAGATCAAGCTGCCGCCGCTGGCTGCGGGCATCGGCGTCTATCTGCCGGCCGCCGTCACCACCATGCTGGTCATCGGCGCGGTCTGCGGCTGGCTGTACGACCGGGCGGTCAAGTCGACCCGCTACGCCGATGTGGCCCGCCGCATGGGCGTGCTGCTGGCGTCCGGCCTGATCGTGGGCGAAAGCCTGTTCGGCGTCTTCACCGCCGCCGTCATCGTCGGCACCAAGAAGGAGGCGCCCTTCGCCCTGCTGCCCGCCGACAGCGGCTGGCCCGCCATGTGGGCCGGTCTGATCGCCTTCGCCGTCCTGACCTACGCCCTTTACGCCTGGGTGCGCCGCCGCTCGGCGCAGGTCTAAGCCGAACTAGAGGGCGGCGGCGAAGGCTTCCGCCGCCCGACTGGCGCTGCGCTCGCGGTGGCGCAGCCGATAGAAGGGCCGCTCGGGCAGATCCAGCGGCAGACGAACCAGCCGCCCCGCCTCGATCAGGGGTCGGGCGGCCAGTTCCGAAATCGCTGTCACCAGCCCGCCGCCTTCTCCTGTGCTGGCCGCCACCGCCGTCAGGATCGCCTCATTGGACGGCAGCACCAGCGCCGTCTTCAGGTCCGATGCGGCCATACCGCGCGGCAGGGCCGCCTCGAACTCGCTGCGGGTGCCCGAGCCCGCCTCACGCAGGGCCCAGTCCAGCGCCTTAAGGTCCGACGCCGCCAGAGGCCCGTCCCGATCCGCCAGCGGATGACCCGGCGCCGCCACCACGATCAGCCGGTCGGCGGCGATGCGCGTCCGCTCCAGCCGGGGCGCGTCCTCGGCGCCCTCGATCAGGCCCAGTTCCGCCTCGCCCGCCAGCACCGCCTCGACCACCTGATGGGTGTTGCCGATCGACAGGCGCAGTTCGATGCCCGGATGGCTCTGGGCGAAGGCGGCCATGCGCGGCGGAAGCCAATAGGCGGCGATGGTCTGGCTGGCGAACAGCCGCACCGAACCGCGCTTCAACCCCGCCAGTTCGTCCAGCAGCCGCTCGGCCGCCTCGGCCCGCGCCAGCACGGCCCGCGCCTCGGGCAGGAACGCCGTTCCCGCCGCGTTCAGCGCCAGGCCGCGCCCGACCCGGTCGAACAACCGCGCCCCGTGCCGCGTCTCCAGCGCATTGACCGCCGCGCTGACCGCCGACTGCGTCAGGTGCAAAGCCTCGGCCGCTCGCGTCATATGCAGACGCTCGGCCACGGCGACGAAGATGCGGAGTTGTTCCAGCGTCATACGTCATTGATCGATTAAATCGATCATTAAGTCCATAACTACGCGTTGGATCGATCAGATGGCGGAGCGGATAAGAACCGCATGACCGCCGCTCTCGACCATGCCGCTTCCTCTCGCCGCCTGACGGGCCTGGCGCGCCTGCTGCCTGGCGTCGCCCTATCGGCCGTGATCGGCGCCGTCGCCTATGGGCTGCAGATCGTCGAGACCCGGCTGTTCGCGCATCCATGGGTCGAGGGCCTGGTGCTGGCCATATTGATCGGGGCGGGACTGCGCCTGGTCTGGACGCCGTCGTCGCTGTGGACGCCGGGCGTGACCTTCAGCGCCAAGACCCTGCTGGAGGTCGCCGTGGCGCTGCTGGGCGCCACCGTCTCGGGCGCGGCCGTGGCGGCGCTGGGGCCTTGGCTGCTGCTGGCGATCGTCGGCGTAGTCGCCGTGGCCATCGTCGGCGGCTATGCGCTGGGGCGGGCGTTCAGCTTGCCGCACGCCATGGCCCTGCTGGTCGCGTGCGGCAACGCCATCTGCGGCAACTCGGCCATCGCCGCCGTCGCCCCCGTCATCGAAGCGGAGGGAGAAGACGTGGCCGCCGCCATCGGCTTCACCGCCGTGCTGGGTATCGCCGTGGTGCTGCTGGTCCCGGCCGTCGGGGCCATGATGGGCTATGACGCCACGCGGGTCGGGGTGCTGGCGGGCCTGACCGTCTACGCCGTGCCCCAGGTGCTGGCCGCCGCCGCCCCCGCCGGGATGGCCGCCGTCCAGACGGGCGCCGTGGTCAAGCTGGTGCGCGTGCTGATGCTGGGGCCGGTCTGCCTGATCCTGGGCCTCATGCGTTCAAAGCAGAGCGAAGCCGGGCGCGGACCCAAGCTGCATCAGATGGCGCCCTGGTTCATCCTGGTCTTCCTGGCCCTGATGGCCGCGCGCTCGCTGGGCTGGCTGCCCGAGGCGATCCTGCCGCCGCTGCAGGTCTCCGTCTCGGCGCTGACGCTGATCGCCATGGCGGCGCTGGGGCTGATGGTCGATCCGCGCGCCGTGGTCCGCGCCGGGCCGCGCGTGGCCGCCGTCGCCGCCTTGTCGGCCCTGCTGATCGGGCTGCTGGCGCTGGCGGTGATCGCCTTCCTGCCGCTGGGCTGACCCCTGGGGTCGCCCGCCTGCTGAACGCGATTACGCACTGGACTGGCGTTTTGGCCCGCATCCCTGTAAGAGGCGCCCCGAACCCTTCCCTTCTCTGCAACCTTCTTGCAGCGGCGCGGCCCATCCGTGACCGAACACAGTCCGCCCGAGCCCGAAATGAACCTGCGCAACATCGCCATCATCGCCCACGTCGACCATGGCAAGACGACCATGGTTGACGCCCTTCTCGCCCAGTCGGGCCTGTTCCGCGCCAATGAGGCGACCACGGAACGCGCCATGGACTCCAACGACCAGGAGCGCGAGCGCGGCATCACCATTCTGGCCAAATGCACCTCGGTGCTGTGGAACGGCAAGGCGGGCGAGACCCGCATCAACATCATCGACACCCCTGGCCACGCCGACTTCGGCGGCGAGGTCGAGCGCATCCTGGGCATGGTGGACGGCTGCGTTCTGCTGGTCGACGCCGAAGAGGGCGTCATGCCCCAGACCAAGTTCGTGCTGACCAAGGCCCTGCGCATGGGCCTGCGTCCCATCCTGTGCATCAACAAGGTCGACCGCGCCCACGCCGATCCGGACCGCGTTCTGAACGAGACCTTCGACCTGTTCGCCGCCCTGGGCGCGACGGACGAGCAGTTGGACTTCCCGGTCATCTACGCCTCGGGCCGTTCGGGCTGGGCCACGCTGGACCTGAACCAGCCGAGCGAGAACCTGCACCCGCTGTACGACCTGATCGTGGACCACGTTCCGGCTCCGGTCGCCCAGGCGCGCGTCAACGAGCCGTTCCAGATCCTGAACGTGCTGATCGAAAGCGATCCCTTCCTGGGCCGTCTGCTGACCGGCCGCATCCACTCGGGCAAGGCGGTTCCCGGCATGGCCATCAAGGCCCTGTCGCGCGACGGCAAGACCATCGAGCAAGGCCGCATCACCAAGGTGCTGGCCTTCCGCGGCCTGAAGCGTCAGCCGATCGATGACGGCGTCGAGGCCGGGGACATCGTGGCCATCGCCGGCATGTCGAAAGCCACCGTGGCCGACACCCTGTGCGCCCTGGAAGTGACCGAGGCCCTGCCGTCGCTGCCGATCGACCCGCCGACCATCTCGATGACCGTGGGCGTGAACGACAGCCCGCTGGCCGGCCGCGAAGGCGACAAGGTCCAGTCGCGCGTGATCCGCGACCGCCTGCTGAAGGAAGCCGAAGCCAACGTCGCCATCCGCATCACCCAGACGCCCGACTCCGACGCCTATGAAGTCGCCGGCCGCGGCGAACTGCAACTGGGCGTGCTGATCGAGAACATGCGCCGCGAGGGCTTCGAACTGTCGATCTCGCGTCCCCGCGTGGTCTATCAAACCAACGAGAACGGCCAGAAGCTTGAGCCGATCGAAGACGTCATGATCGACGTCGACGACGAATTCTCGGGCGTGGTTATCGAGAAGCTGTCGGCCCGCAAGGCCGAACTGACCGACATGGGCCCGTCGGGCGCCGGCAAGACCCGCATCCAGCTGAAGTGCCCGTCGCGCTCGCTGATCGGCTATCAGGGCGAATTCCTGACCGACACGCGCGGCTCGGGCGTGCTGAACCGCGTGTTCTCGCACTATGAAGAGCACAAGGGTGCCATCGAAGGCCGCCTGAAGGGCGTTCTGGTGTCGAACTCGGACGGCGACACCGCCGCCTTCGCCCTGTGGAACCTCGAAGACCGGGGCGTCATGTTCGTGAACGCCGGCGAGAAGACCTATCAGGGCATGATCATCGGCGAGAACAGCCGCTGGGACGACCTGGACGTCAACCCGATCAAGGGCAAGCAGCTGACCAACGTCCGCGCCTCGGGCAAGGACGAGGCCGTGCGCCTGACCCCGCCGCGCAAGATGAGCCTGGAACAGGCCATCGCCTATATCGAGGAAGACGAACTGGTCGAGGTCACGCCCAAGTCGATCCGCCTGCGCAAGGAAATCCTGAACCCCTCCTTCCGCAAGAAGCGCGTCCGCGCCGACTGATCCCGGCGACCAGCCGAAACGAAGAAGGCGGCCCCTGCGGGCCGCCTTTTTTGTGCGCGGTCGCTACTTCTTCAGCCCCAGCAGACCCAGCCAGCCGCCGCTGGTCAGCAAGGCCACGTCCAGCAGGGCCAGCGCCAGGGGCGTGGTCGTGGGAGCGGCGATGAATTTCGGCCGCCAGGCGGGACCGAACTTGGCCTTGTAGGCGCGCAGGCCCTGGAAGCCGTAGACGGCGCCCCCCTCCTCGAACACCAGGGCGCCGACGCGCGCGAAGACCGGCGCCATGCGGCGATCCTCCAGACCCGACAGGGGCGCCATGCCCAGGTCCAGCCGGTCCATGCCCTGCTCGCGCGCCCACTGGGCCGTGCGGGTGAACAGATAGTCCATGACCCCATGCGGCCCCTCGGGATCATGACGCATCAGGTCGATCATCGCCTCGCGCCCGCCGGCCCCGACCAGAAGATTGGCGAAGGCGACGATGCGGCCGTTCTCGCGCACCACGGCCAGGGGCTGGCGATCCAGGTAGTCGATGTCGAACCGGCCCAGGGAGAAGGCCTTCTCCGAGCCGTTGTGGTGCTTGAGCCAAGCGTCGGACACGGCGCGCAACTCGGCCTCCAGCGCCCGCGCCGCGCCCGGCGGCGCCACCTCGAAGCTTGCCCCCTCACGCTCGGCCCGGTTCACGGCGGTGCGCAGGTTCTGCTTGCCCTTGCCCTCGGTCGTGAAATGGGCGGCGTCGATCACCGCCGCCTCGCCCACCTTGCGCATGGCCAGGCCCAGGGTCGCCAGGTCGGCCAGAAGCCCCTCGCTCACCGAATAGAAGACCGCCGCCCCGCCATAGCTGTCGGCCATCTCGGCGAAGGCCCATAAAAGCTCCAGCCGCTCTTCCTTCAGCCCGGCCGGTTCGCTCATGGCGATCCAGCGGCGGCCGCGCACGCGATAGGCGATGAAGCTGCGGCCCGAGGGGCTGAACAACAGGGCCTTGTCGCCCAGCAGGGCCAGGCTCGCCTCGGGCGTGGCGATCTCGGCCGTCTCCAGCGCCTGCCGGGCGCGATCGACGTCGGCGGGGGCCGCCGGGCCGTGGCTGCGGGCGCCCGGCGCCGTCAGCAGGGAGCGCACCCCGACCGCCAGGGTCAGCAGGGCCAGCACAGCCCCGGCGCGCAGGAAGCCCGAGGCCTGCTTGTCGACCAGGAAGGTCCACCACAGCTCGTCCGTATAGGCCGTGTCGCGATAGGCGAAGAGGCCCAGCCACAGCATGGCGGCCACCGCCGCCGCCAGCATCAGCAGCCAACCGGGCCGCAGCGGCTCGCCCAGACGCGAGCGCCGGTTGAAGGCCGACCGGCACGGCGTCAACAGGGCCGCCGCCAGGGTCAGCTCGATCGCCTCCTCCCAGTCCAGCCCCTTCATCAGCGAGAAGACCGCCCCGACCAGCAGGACGCCCAGCGCCGCGTAATAGGCCCCGCGCCGACGCCGCCACAGCCCCGCCGAGATCAGCAGCAGGACGAAGCCGGTCACGCTCGCCGCGAAGTGGGACAGGTCGATCAGCAGCGGCGGATAGAAACGCCCGAGCGCGCTGAGCCGATCGCTGAAGGCGGGCGTCACCGCCGACAGCAGCATCACCCCGCCCAGCAGGAAGGTGGCGACCGCGAACATCTGCGGCGTCAGCTCATAGGCCAGCCCCGCCAGTCGACGCGTGATCCGCCAAGGGTCGTGTTTTGCGCTCGGTTTGGTCAATCAACCTCCGAAGAGCAAGAATCGGTCGTTTGGGGCAAGTAGAAGGTCATTTCGGGGCAGGTGAAACCATCAGAGATCACGGGGGTTCATTTTTTCGCGAGCGCCGGGCTCGCCCTTTCAGGAGTTTCTCATGATCCGCAAGACCGCCCTGCTGACCGGCATCGCCGGCGCCTTCCTCATCGCCGCCCCTGCTTTCGCCCAGGACGCCACGACGCCGCAGACGCCCGAACCGGCTCCCGCTGAGGCGGCCGCGGCTCCCCAGAGCCTGACCCTCACGCCGGGCTCGACCGTCAAGGGCAGCGACGGCGCCGAGATCGGCAAACTGGTCGGCGTCCAGAACGGCGCCAACGGTCAGGAACTGACCGTCCGCACCGCCGATGGCCAGGTTCGCCCGGTGCCGCTGGCCGGCATCCGTCAGGACGGCGCCGACATCGTCGTCGACGCCAGCGCCTCGGACATTCAGTCGGCCGCTCCGATCGCCTCGGACACGGCTGAGCCGACCCCGGACGCCGCGGCTGACGCCCCCCCGGCCGACGCGCCGCTGGCCGATGAGCCGACCAGCGACGAACCGAACGGCGACGAACCTCACTAAATCGTCTGGTTCGACGGCAAAAGGGGCGGCCCGAGGGGCCGCCCCTTTTTTCTTGTTCGATAAGGCGCCGATCAGCTCCGCCGCTTCACCAGGCCGAGCAGGAACAACAGAACCACCGCGCCGATGGTGGCGACGATGACGCCGACGATCCAGTTACCCGCCGCGTCCACCCCCAGCAGATTGTTGGCCAGGAACCCGCCAATCAGGGCGCCGACGACGCCGACGATCAGATTGGTGAGCAGGCCGTGATCCCGCTTCATGATCTTCTCCGCCAGCCATCCGGCGACGATGCCGATGATGATCCAGGCGATAAATCCAAATCCACCCATGCTTCTCTTCCCTTCCTGAAAAGCTGACTGCCTTGGCCGTAATGCGCGGGCGGGCGTCGGGTTGCGCCTTCGCCTCAGCCTCTCGCCTTTGGGGCGAAAACGGCACGCCGCTTGCGACGCGCCTTGGCGTCCGTGCCGATCCGGCACAGGCCGAGGAAGACAGGAGAGTCGTCATGCCCGCCGAGATCGACCTTCACCTGGGTCGTCGCCTGCGCCGCCGTCGCCGCCTGCTGGGCCTGACCCAGCAGCAGTTGGGCGACCGCATCGGCATACGGTTCCAGCAGATTCAGAAGTACGAGTGCGGCGCCAACCGCATCTCGGCCGCCCGCCTGTGGGAACTGGCCGAGGCGCTGCAGACGCCGGTCAGCTATTTCTACGACGGCGCCGGCGAAAGCCCGGACAGCGGTCAGCCCCGCCCCGACGCGCCGCTGGCCGCCGCCGCCTGATCGCCTTCCCGGCTCAATGAGCCCTTGATTCAATGAATTTTGGGCCATCGCGCTCCGGGCGGTGTATGGCCGGGGCATGACCGAGCTGGAAACCTTCGCCGTCGAACTGTCGCATGAGGCCGCGCGCGTCGCCCTGCCCTTCTTTCGGGGCGACTTCCTGCAGGAAGACAAGGGCGGCCCCGGCGCCTTCGACCCTGTCACCGAGGCCGACCGCGCCGCCGAGGCGGCCATCCGCCGCCTGATCGCCGCCCGCTATCCCGACCACGGCGTCATCGGCGAGGAATACGGCGAGGACCGGCCCGACGCCGACCACGTCTGGGTGCTGGATCCGATCGACGGCACCCGCGCCTTCATCGCCGGCCTGCCCCTGTGGACCACGCTGATCGCTCTACGCCAGGACGGCGTTCCCGTGATCGGCGCTGTCGGCCAGCCCTATCTGGGCGAGGTCTTCCTCGGCGGCCCCTCGGGCGCGCGGTTGTTAAAGGACGGCGCGGAAACCCCGCTGAGAACCCGCGCCTGCCCCGATCTGGGCCAGGCCGTGATCGCCACCACCGATCCCGAGGTCTTCGTCGGCGACGACCGCGCCGCCTGGGACCGCCTGCGCGCCGCCGCCCGCCTGGCCCGATTAGGCTGCGACGGCTACGCCTACGCCATGGTCGCGGCCGGACGCATCGACCTGGTGGCCGAAAGCGAGCTGAAGGTCTGGGACTGGTCGGCGCACAAGCCTCTGGTCGAGGCGGCGGGCGGCCGCTTCACCGACTGGCGAGGCGGGTCGCCGCACGCCGCCGACGGCCGCGTCCTGGCGACCGGCGACGCGCGCCTGACGATCCAGGCCCTGCCCCTGCTCGGCGTCGTCTGAGCGATCAGGTCGGTTCGGCGGTCCGCGCGGCCGGAGAGGCCGACGGCGCGGCGGCGCCCGGCGCCACATAGTCGGCCAGGGCGTCGAACTCGTGCAGGAAGACGCCGCGCAGGTCGTCGACCTCCATGATGACCTCATGCCTGGCCGCCGGAACCTCGACGTAGCGGCCTCGGCCCATGCGCCGGGCGGCCCAGCGGTTGGTCTGCTTCCAGACCTTGTCGTCCTCAGCCGCCTGAACCACGCAGACGGGGATCTTGACCCCCTTCAGCGCGCGCGGCTTCAGCGCCCGCTCGCCCGCGTCCAGGGCGAAGGCCAGCCAGCCCCAGGTCGGGCCGCCGATGGCCAGGTGCGGGCAGGCGTAGAGCTGTTGCCGCCACAGATCGTAGCGCGCCTGGTCCGACGTCAGGCCGTCCGTCTCGAAGGTGTGGTCGAAGGGATCGTCCGGGTCGTCCAGCACATAGTCCCCGGCCTTGCCGTGGCGCAGCGCCCAGCGCACCGCCAGCTTGACCGTCCACATCGACCGCTTGCCGGTCTTGATCCGCAGCATGGGGCTGGACAGGACGGCGCCGGCGAAACGCGTTTCGTCGCCTTCCAGCGTCAACAGGTTCAGGGCGCCGCCCATCGAATGGCCGACCATGATCCACGGCTTGGGCGCGCGCGCCTCATAGGCGTCCAGCAGGCGGGCGTAGTCATCGAGGAATTCCTCGACCGCGCGGGCGTGGCCGCGCAGGCGGTCGGGCAGCAGCCGCGCCGACAGCCCCTGGCCGCGCCAGTCGTGCGCCAGAACGCAGAAGCCGCGCGCCAGGAAGTTGCCGATCAGCTCGAAATACTTCTCGATCGGCTCGGTGCGGCCGGGGCTGAGAATGACCGTCCCGCGCGGCGTCTTGGCCTGCAGGGTCGAGGGCGTCCAGAAACCGGCGCGCAGGCGCAGACCCCCGGCGCCGCGGAACCAGTCGCCCTCGCCCCCCGGCGGGCTGGCGGCGCCGGGCACCCCCATCAGGGGCGCATGGGCGGCGAAGGCGGCGGTGCGGTTCACTCGGGCTTCCTGAACTTCAGCGTCATGCGGTCGCTCTCGCCGATGGCGTCATACTTCGCCCCGTCGAACTCGGGGTCGGCCGGCTGGCCCAGCGGCGCCGTCAGGCGACGCGGCGGCAGGGTCTCGACGCCGAAGGGGTGATCCTTGGTGTCGGCCGGATTGGCGTTGATCTCGGACGCCTCGACAAAGACGAAGCCGGCCTCCTGGGCCAGCTGTTTGACGAAGGCTTCCTGCACATAGCCGTTGGCGGCGGCCGGATCCTGATCCTCGTCCGGCTGCAGGCGATGCTGCTCGATCCCCAGGATGCCGCCGGGACGCAGGGCGGCGAAGGCGTCGGCGAACGCCTTTTCCGCAATGCCCGCCGCCATCCAGGCCTGAATATAGCGCATGAACAGCACCATGTCGGCCGTCCCCGCTGGCGCCACGGGCGGCGAGCCGGGACCGAAGGCGGGGAACTGCACCGGGCCGTACAGCTTCTTGTCGGCCAGGATGCGGGCCTTCAGGGCGTTGTTGATGGCGACCTGGGCCGGATCGGCGTTCGGCCCCTCGACGAAGCCCGCCAGATAGAGGGCGCCGCCGCCCTTGTTCAGATAGGGGGCCAGAATCTCCGCATACCAACCGCTGCCGGGCCAGAAGTCGATCACCGTCATCTTCGGCTGAAGCCCGAAGAAGCGCAGGGTCTCGACCGGATGACGCCAGACGTCGCGCGCCTTGTCTTCCGCCGTGCGCCACGAACCGGCGACGGCCCACTCCAGCGAGCCTTCGGGCGGGCCCTTCGGCGCTTCGGGGGCAGCGGGCGTCGGCGCCTCTTCCTTGCGGCCGCAGGCGGCCAGGCCGAACAGCGGCGTGATCAGGGCCAGGGCGCTCGCGCCGGTCAGGACGGATCGCCGTGTCGATCGTTCTGTCATGCGCGTTTCCTCTCGCCGCCGGATGTCTTCGCTTGGGGCTTAAGGCGCTTCTGCGCCAGCGTCAAAACCACGCACTGCATTGTCATCGCGGCCGTCAATCCGCAGCGTGAGGCTTGCGGAAACGCAGGGTCATGCGATCGCTTTCGCCAATGGCGTCCAGCGCCGTCCGCTCATCCGCCGTCAAGGTCCGGCCGTCGCGTTCCGAGGTGCGCGTGGGCTTCAACGTCCACACGCCGAACGGGTGGTCGCGGTCATCCTTGGGGTTGGCGTTCAGCTCGCTGCGGGCCTCCAGCTCGAAGCCGGCGCGGCGGGCGGCGTGGATGACCCAGCTCTCGGGCACATAACCGTTCGGCGCGGTCTCCGTCACGTTCAGCCCCTCGGCCGCGCGATGCTGTTCGACCGCCAGCACGCCGCCGGGTTTCAGCGCCGTGAAGAAGGCCGCCAGATAGGGCTCGGCTCGGCCGTCGCGCGACCAGTTGTGGAAGGCGCGGGCCACCACGACCATGTCCGCCGTCCCGTCCTCGACGCCCATGCCCTCGGTCGGGCGGTTGACCGGGACGTAGCGCCCGCCGGTCGCCGCCGCATAGGGCTCCAGAATGTTGCGCCACCAGCCGGCGCGGCCCGGCTCGATCTCCACCACCGTCAGACCCGGCTGCAGCCCCCAGAAGGTCAGGGTCTCGAACGGGTGGCGCTCGCCGTCACGGGCGCGGTCGGCCTCGGGCCGGGTCGTCGCGGCCACGGCCGCCTGCAGCGCCGCATCCTCGGAGAAGCTCGGCATCTCCATCGACAGGCCCTGCCGATGCGGCAGCGGCGCGGCGTCCGGAGGCCCCGACTGCGCCAGAACCGGCGAGGCGAGAACAAGCGCGGCGACGGCGCTGAGGGCGAAGGTTCGCATGACGGGCTCCGGTCGATCCAGGACGACGAAGGTAAAACCCATACGGCGCTTCGCGGCGACGGCAAGGCGCCGATGCGGCGAGCGACGATTTCGCGCGCCCCTTGCGCCGGAAAAACGACCTCCTACCTCTTCATCCGAGAGCGCCGATCCCGGGCTCTCCAGACCCGACGGGGCCGATTTCGGACCGGCGGGACTGAAACCCTCCGTCGTCCGGGGCCAAATCGCCGGACGGCTCAACCTTGCTGAATGTCAGAAGGATGACCCATGCGTACCTATGATTTCTCGCCGCTGTACCGTTCCGCCGTCGGCTTCGACCGCCTGGCCCGCCAGCTGGAAAGCGCCGCGCGCTCCAGCCAGGAGAACGGCTGGCCTCCCTACAACATCGAGACGACCGGCGAGGACGCCTATCGCATCGAGATCGCCGTCGCCGGTTTCTCGGCCGACGAGCTGAACATCGAGGCGAAGGAGAACCTTCTGACCGTCACCGGCAAGAAGGCGGCCAACGACGACGGCGCCCCCCAGAAGACCTATCTGCATCGCGGCCTGGCCGAGCGCGACTTCGAGCGCCGCTTCCAGCTGGCTGACTATGTGGTGGTCAAGGGCGCGGCCCTGGCCAACGGCCTTTTGACCATCGAGCTGAAGCGTGAACTGCCCGAGGCCCTCAAGCCCCGCAGCATCGAGATCGCCACCAACTCGCCCCTGATGGAAGGCAAGGTCGAGACCAAGGCCAAGAAGGCGGCCTAAAGGCCTTTTGCTTGACTGAAAAGTCGAAGGGGCGGCGTTCGCGTCGCCCCTTTTTCGTGCGCTGTTCCTAGGCCGCGTGCAGATCCACCGGGTCCAGCCCGCGCGCGCCGTTCGTCTGGGCGCCGGTGAAGTCGGTCTGCTTGGTCTGGGCCCCGTGCAGGGTCGCCCGGCTCAGGTCGGCGTCGACCATCACGGCGCGGCGCAGGTCCGCGCCCGTCAGGTCCGCGCCGCGCAGGATCGCCCCCGTCAGATCGGCGGGCAGCAAGCGATCCGCCGCCAGCATCAGCGGCCCCAGTTGAGCCTCGCGCAGGTCCGACCCGTTCAGCCGCGCCCGCGTCAACCGCGCGCCGCGCAGATCAGCCCGGCGCAGATTGGCCGAGCGCAGGTCCGCGCCCTCCAGTTGCGCGCCCTGAAGCTGCACCCCCTCCATGTCCAGGCCATAGAAGACCGCCCCCTTGGCCGACAAGGCCGTCAGGTTCAGCCCGCGAATGGTCACCAGCGGCCGCAGATCGACCCCGTCGAACACCGAGGGCTGGCCCTCGGCTCCGCCCGTCTCGCACCATTGGGCGTGGTCGCGCAGCATCTCGGCGGCGGGCATCTGGCTGACCGGCTCGCCCGCCGGGCGATTGTCCACCAGGGCGCCGTCCATATTGGCCCCGTCCGTCCGCCACATGGCGGCCTTGACCCCCACCAGGATGGCGTCGCTGAGATCCGCCCCCGACAGGTCGGCGCCCGACAGGTCCGCCCCGGCCAGATCGGCGCCGCGGAAGCTGGCCTGTTTCAGATTGGCCCGGACCAGCTTGCAGTCCTTCATGATGGCGTCGGTGAAATCGGCGGCCACGGCGACGACGCCGGTCATGCGCGAGCGTTGCAGATTGGCGCCCGCCAGCACGGCGCCCTGCGCCTGGGTGTCGGCGCGCTTCCTCGCCTCGACGACGCGGAAGCCCAGCTTGGCGTCCTTGGCGGCGATGGTGCCTTCGCGCAGGTCGGCCTCGAACAGGTCGGCCCCCGACAGGTCCGCGCCGCGCAGGCAGGCCCCGCGCAGGTCCGCCCGGCGCATGCTGGCGTCGATCAGGGTCACGTCCTGCATGTCCGCGCCGAAGAAGTTGGCGTTGTCCAGCTTGGCGCCCGTCAGGTCGCAGCCGATCAGACAAGCCGCCGTGAAGTCGGCGTCCGCCAGGTTGCGGCCGCGCAAGGAGACGCCCGACAGGTCCATCCAGGCGAAGACCGCCCGCGCCCCGCCCGGCCGCGCCTGCCACAGGCGGTCGTGCTTCAGGCAAACGGCGTCGACCTCTTCCTGAGTCAGCTTTCTGCGGACGGGTTCGACGGCCTCGCTCATGGCGCCGATCATGGCTTACGTCGGATTAAGGAAGCTTTGCGGAAACAACCGTTTTCGCGTCGTTTCCGCCCGCCGGACCCTCGACCTATTCCGTCAGCAGGCCCTGCGCGCGCAGGGCCTCGGCCAGTTCGCCTTCCTGGGCCCACAGGCGGGTGTAGCCCGCCTCGCCCAGCCGGTTCAGCTCGGTCGTCAGATCGGCGCGCGGAGAGGCGGCGAACCGCCCGTCGAAGCCCGCCCCGTCAGCGCTGACGCGCACCATCGGGCGGCCCGTCTCCAGCCGGTGCAGGAAGCCCTCGCTCAGAACCGAGGCCGCTTCGCACAACAGACCCGTCTCGACCATCAGGCCCGACTGGCGCAGCCGCTCCGTGCCCCGGCCCGAGGCGAAGGGCGAGGGGTCCAGCGCGGCGATCACCACCCGCTCGATCCCGGCCTCGGCCAGGAAGTGGGCGCAGGACTTGCGTCCCGACGAGCGGGCGCCGCACGGCTCCAGCGTCACATAGGCGGTCGCGCCCTTCACGGCCTCGCCCGCCTCGGGCACGGCCTGCTCCTCGGCGTGAGGGCGTCCGCCCGGCGCCGTCGCCGCCTCGGCCAGCACGACCCCGTCCTTGACCAGGACGCAGCCGACCGCCGGATTGGGCCAGGTCTCGCCCATGCGGCTGAGGGCCAGATCGATGGCCCGCCGCATGAAGACGGCGTCGTCCGCCGCGCCGCTCACGCGATTTGCGGCAGGGGCTGCGCCCGCCCCTCATCCAGATAGCGGGCGGCGACCGGCTTCAGCGCCGCGTCCAGATCGATCTCCAGCGGGTTGCCGGTCGGGATCTCGACATCGACGATCCGGTCGTCCGGCACGGCGAACAGCAGTTTGACGATGGCGCGCAGGGAGTTGCCGTGGGCGGCGATCAGCACGTCCTCGCCCGCCTTCAGGCGCGGGGCGATCTCGGCGTCCCAATAGGGCTGCACCCGGTCCAGGGTGGTCTTCAGGCTCTCGGTGTCCGGGATTTCCTTGCCGGCGTAGCGAGGGTCGGCGTCGAAATCGAACTCGCCGCCCGGCGCCATAGGCGGCGGCGGCACGTCATAGCTGCGGCGCCAGACCTTGACCTGGTCCTCGCCGTGCTTGGCGGCCGTCTCGGCCTTGTCCAGCCCGGTCAGGCCGCCGTAATGGCGCTCGTTCAGGCGCCAGTCCTCGATCACCGGCACGTCCTTGAGGCCCGCCGTGTCCAGCGCCAAAGCGCCCGTGCGCTTGGCCCGCTTCAGCACCGAGGTGAACATGACCGCAGGCTTGAAGCCCGCCTCGGCGATCAGCTCGCCGCCGCGCCGCGCCTGAGCCTCGCCCTCCGCCGTCAGGTCGACGTCGACCCAGCCGGTGAAGCGGTTTTCAAGGTTCCATTGGCTCTGGCCGTGGCGCAGCAGGATCAGGCGGGTCATCAGGGTCTCCGGGAACATCCGTATCTGGGTTTCTCGCTAGGCCCCCGACGCAGGGGCGGTCAAGGTTTCGCCGCTCGATGAAATCATCCAATGACGCGGCGCAGCGATAACAAGGGTCGCGCGTTGTGGCCTCTCGAGCAGGGTGAGGCTATAGGCCGAGGACGCACTGCGGCCCATCTAGGAAGACTTATGCAAAAGCCCCGTCAGGACATCCGCCCCAACACCGCGGAGTATGAAACCCTGCCTCTGGTCAAGCCGACCGGCTTTCGCGAATACGACGCCCGCTGGATTCTGGAAAAAGAAATCAACCTGCTGGGCATTCAGGCTTTGGGCCTGGGCCTGGCCACCTATGTCCACGAGATCGGCCAGACGCCGAAGATCGCCGTGGGCCATGACTTCCGCGGCTATTCCCTGTCGGTGAAGCAGGCGCTGATCCTGGGCCTGCTGGAAGGCGGCATGGAGGTGCTGGATATCGGCCTGGCCCTATCGCCCATGGCCTACTACGCCCAGTTCGCGCTGGACTGCCCCTGCGTCGCCATGGTCACCGCCAGCCACAATGAGAACGGCTGGACCGGCGTGAAGATGGGCGCTCAGGCCCCCCTGACCTTCGGCCCCGACGAGATGGGCCGCCTGAAGGAGATCGTCCTGAACGGCCAGGGCGTCGCCCGCCCCGGCGGCAGGCTGGAGCGCGTCGAAGGCTTCCGCGAGACCTACATCAAGGACGTGGCGTCCAAGCTGAAGCTGTCCCGCCCGCTCAAGGTCGTGGCCGCCTGCGGCAACGGCACGGCCGGCGCCTTCGCCCCTGAGGTGCTGCGCCTGATGGGCGCCGAGGTGATCGAAATGGACACCGACCTCGACTACACCTTCCCCAAATACAATCCGAACCCCGAAGACCACGTCATGCTGGTGGCGATGGCGGAAAAGGTGAAGGAGACGGGCGCCGACCTGGCCCTGGGCTTCGACGGCGACGGCGACCGCTGCGGCGTGGTTGATGACACGGGCGAGGAGATCTTCGCCGACAAGATCGGCCTGATGCTGGCCCGCGACCTGTCGGCCATCCACCCGAACGCCACCTTCGTCGTCGATGTAAAGTCGACCGGCCTCTATAAGACCGACGCGGTGCTCAAGGCCAACGGCGCCACCACCGTCTACTGGAAGACCGGCCACTCCTACATTAAGCGCAAGACCGCCGAGCTGGGCGCCCTGGCCGGGTTCGAGAAGTCGGGCCACTTCTTCCTGTCGGGCGATCTGGGCCACGGCTATGACGACGGCCTGGTCGCCGCTGGCGCCGTGCTGGCCATGCTGGACCGCAACCCCGGCAAGTCGCTGTCGGAACTGAAGTCCGCTTTGCCCGACGCCTGGACCAGCCTGACCATGTCGCCGCACTGCGACGACGAGTTGAAGTACGACGTGCTGGCCAAGATCGTGAAGGAATACGAGGAACTGGCGGCCTCCGGCGGCTCGATCCTCGGCCGCAAGATCGTCGAGGCCATCACCGTCAACGGCGTGCGCGTCCATCTGGAAGACGGCTCCTGGGTGCTGGTCCGCGCCTCGAGCAACAAGCCTGAGCTGGTGGTCGTGGTCGAGAGCATGAGGTCCGCCGACGACATGCGCGACCTATTCCGCAAGGAAGTGAAGCCTCGCCTGGCCGCCCACCCGGAAATCGGCGCCTTCAACCAGGAAATCTGATTCCGGTTTGACCGGCGGCGGCGTCGTGGACGATGCTCGCCCCATGAACGACGCCGCCGCCTCCCTCCCCGTGGTCATCGTCGGCGGCGGGTTCTCCGGCGCCATGCTGGCCGCGCGACTGGCCGAGGCGGGCCAGGCCTCAGTCCTGATCGAGCGCGGCGAACAGGTCGGTCTCGGCGTCGCCTATTCCACGCCGCTGGACGACCACCGGCTGAACGTCCGCGCCGAGCGGATGAGCGCCCGCGCCGACCGGCCCGCCGACTTCGCCGACTGGTTAGCGGTCCACGCGCCCGCCTTCGCCGATCCGAACGGCTTCGCCCCGCGCCGCCTCTACGGCCTCTATATACTGGCCCGTCTGGCCGAGACCGACGCGGCCCATCCCGGCCTGATGCGCCGCGTGAGGGGCGAGGCTGCGCGCATCGAGGGTGAGAGCGTCATCCTCGCCGACGGCGCCCGCATCCCCGGTCGCGCCGTGGTGCTGGCCACCGGCAACCCGCCCCCGCGTCCCGCCGTTGCGGGCGAAGACCCCCGCCGCATCGCCGATCCGTGGCGTCCCGACGCCCTGACCGCCGTCGCGCCTGAGGACGACGTGCTGATCCTCGGCTCGGGCCTGACCATGGTCGACGTCGTCCTGGCGCTTCAGGCCCAGGGCTGGCGCGGTCGGGCGACGGTCGTGTCGCGGCGCGGCCTGCTGCCTCTCGCCCACGGCACCCATCACGACGCTCCGATCGACCTGCCGCCCGAGGCGCTGGAGGGCGCCCTGTCGCGCCGTCTGGCCGTCGCGAGGACGCTGGCGAATGCGCACAGCTGGCGACGGGTCATGGAAGGCTATCGCCCCATCACCACCGAACTGTGGCGCGCGGCGACGACCGCCCAGCGCGGCCGCTTCCTGCGCCATCTGCGCCCCTGGTGGGACGTGCGCCGTCATCGCATCGCCCCCGAAATCGCCGCCGTGCTGGAAGGGCTGGAAGCGGCGAACCGCCTGACCGTCGTCGCCGGCCGCGCCCAGGCGACCGCGACCGGCGATCGAAACGCGCGCCTTACCGTCCGTACACGGAATGGCGAGACTCAAGCGCTCTGCGCCGCTTGGCTGATCGACTGCACCGGCCCCGGTCACGACGCCGCCCGCGCGCCCCTGACGGCCGCCCTGATCGCCGAAGGCCGCGCTCGCATCGATGCGGTCGATCTCGGCCTCGACCTCGACGCGGAAAGCCGCGTCATCCACGCCGACGGCGCCGCCGACCCCAGCCTGTTCGTACTCGGCCCGCCCGCCCGCGCGGCCTTCTGGGAGACCATCGCCGTGCCGGACATCCGCCAGCGCATCGAGGCCCTGGCCCGCATCCTCGTCGGTTGACGCGAGCCGCTCAGACGAACGGAACTTCCAAGGCTTGGCGCCTTCCTCTCCGAGACTTAGCGTCTGGCGGGCCCTTCCTGGGTCGGCTATCACCGAGACAGGAGAGGAAACACAAAAATGAACCGTCACCGCATCCGCGTACTTGGGGATCGCACCCTCGCGCCTGAAACCCTGATGATGGGCTACGGCTATGATCCGACCCTGTCTGAGGGCGCGATCAAGGCGCCGCTGTTCCAGGCCTCGACCTTCGTCTTCAAATCGGCCGAGGACGGCAAACGCTTCTTCGAAGTCGCCTATGGCCTGCGCCAGCGCGACCCGGACGAAGCCCTGGGCCTGATCTATTCGCGCATCAACAATCCGAACCTTGAGATTCTGGAAGACCGTCTCGCCGTCTGGGACAAGGCCGACAAGGCCCTGGTCTTCTCCAGCGGCATGGCCGCCATCTCGACCGCCATGCTGGCGCTGGTGCGGCCCGGCGACGTCATCGTCTATACGGCCCCGGCCTATGGCGGCACCGAATACCTGTTCGACCGCATCCTGCCCCGCTATGGCGTCAAGGCGATCAGCGTCCCCGCCGCCGAGGGCGCCGACGCCCTGGACGCGGCCATGATCTCCGCCGCCGCCGAGGCGAAGGCGACGGGCGGGCGCCTGGCCGCCGTCTATCTGGAGACCCCCGCCAACCCGACGAACCAGCTGGTCGATATCGCCCGCGCCGTCGCCGGCGCCCAGGCCTTGGGTCAGGCCGAAGCGCCTGTCATCGCCGTCGACAACACCTTCCTCGGCCCCCTGTGGCAGAGCCCGCTGGAGCTGGGCGCCGACCTCGTCCTCTATTCCCTGACCAAATACGTCGGCGGCCATTCGGACCTGATCGCGGGCGGCTGCATGGGCGGGGCGGACATCATGGCCCGCGTCGGCGAGATGCGGACCATCTGCGGCACGACCGCCGATCCGCACACCGCCTGGCTGCTGCTGCGCAGCCTGGAGACCCTGCACATCCGCATGGAGCGGGCGCAGGACAACGCCCTGATCTTGGCCGAACGCCTGCGCGCCGATCCGCGCGTCAGCGCCGTCCTGACCGCCGGCGGGCCGGACGCCTCGCCCGAACAGCAGGCGATCTTCGAGGCCCAGTGCAAGGGCTCCGGCTCGACCTTCTCGCTAGAGCTTCCCGGCGGCGAGGCCGAAGCCTTCCGCATGCTGAACGCGCTTCGCCTGTTCAAGCTGGCGGTCAGCCTGGGCGGCGCCGAGAGCCTGGCGTCCCACCCCTCCAGCATGACCCACTCGGACTATACGCCCGAAGCCAAGGCGCGCAGCGGCATCGGCGACAATCTGGTGCGCCTGTCGGTCGGCATCGAGAACGTCGACGACCTGTGGGCAGATCTGGATCAGGCCCTGTCCGCGACCTGAGGTCCTTTGCGGCGGGCGATCAGCCCGCCGCCTTCACCGCCTCGGCGACGTCATTGACCACCCGCTTGACCAGGGCCTCGTCGTCGCCCTCGGCCATGACGCGGATCAGCTTCTCCGTGCCCGACGGGCGGACCAGCAGACGGCCCGAGCCGTTCAGCGCCGCCTCGGCCTCGGCCATGGCGGCCTTGACCTTGGCGTCCTCCAGCGGCTTGCCCGCGGTGTAGCGAACGTTCTGCAGCAGTTGCGGCACCGGCTCGAACTGACGGGCCAGCTCGCTCATCGGGGCCCCGGCCTCGACCAGGACGGCCAGCACCTGCAGCGCCGCCATCAGGCCGTCGCCGGTCGTGGCGTGGTCCTTCAGGATGATGTGGCCCGACTGTTCGCCGCCGATGTTGAAGCCGCCTTCGCGCATCCGCTCCATGACGTAGCGGTCGCCGACCTTGGTGCGCTCTAGCGTCAGGCCCTCGGCTTTCAGGCGGCGCTCCAGCCCCAGGTTGGACATGACGGTGGCGACCACGCCGCCACCGGCCAGCCGTCCCTTGCGCGCCCAGGCCAGACCAACAAGGGCCATAATCTGGTCACCGTCGACCACTTGCCCCTTTTCGTCGCAAATGATGACCCGGTCGGCGTCGCCGTCCAGCGCAATGCCGATGTCGCAGCGATAGCGCTTCACCGCCTCCGACACCGTGGCCGGATAGGTCGATCCGCACTCGGCGTTGATATTCAGACCGTTCGGCTCCACCCCGACCGGGAAGACCTCGGCGCCCAGTTCATAGAGGGTGGTCGGCGCCACGCGGTAGCCCGCGCCGTTGGCGCAGTCGATGGCGATCCGCAGGCCCTTCAGGCTCAGCCGCTTGGGGAAGGCCTGTTTGGCGATCTCGATGTAGCGCGGCGGGGCGTCGTCGATGCGCTTGACCCGGCCCAGCTTGTACGACGGCGCCAGATCCCGATCCAGGGCCCCGTCCATCATGGCCTCAATCTGAAGCTCGATCGCGTCCGACAGCTTGTAGCCGTCCGGCCCGAACAGCTTGATGCCGTTGTCGGCATAGTCGTTGTGCGAGGCCGAGATCATGATGCCCAGATCGGCGCGCATCGAGCGCGTCATCATGGCCACGCCCGGCGTCGGCAGAGGGCCGAAGGTGCGCACGTCCATGCCGACCGAGGCCAGGCCCGCCACCAGGGCCGGCTCGATCATGTAGCCGGACAGGCGCGTGTCCTTGCCGATCACCACCAGGTGGCGGCGGTCGTCGTCGGTACGAAACAGCTTGCCCGCCGCCAGCCCAACCCGCAATGCGACCTCGGCCGTCATTGGATAGGTGTTGGCCCGGCCGCGAATGCCGTCGGTGCCGAAGTATTTTCTCTCGCCCAAGAGGCCGTCCTTCGCTGGCGGCCCCGGAATTGCAAAGAAACCTTCCGAAACCCATTTTTTGATGTCGTCCCCCTCGCGATTGCCTAGATGCGATCACCAAGGGCGGAGGCTGATGCTTCCCGCTTACCCCAATTTCGCAGCCCGGCGCAAAATGCGGGCGTAACGTTCCGATCGGAGAGACCTCATGTGCGGCATTATCGGCGTCACTGGAACCGGCCCAGTCGTCCCTCGTCTGATCGACAGTCTGAAGCGGCTGGAATACCGTGGCTATGACTCAGCGGGCATCGCCGTGCAGAACGCAAACGGCGTCGAGCGACGTCGCGCCAAGGGCAAGATTCGCGAACTGGAGGTCGTTCTGGCCGCCGATCCGATCGCCGGGACGGTCGGCATCGGCCATACCCGCTGGGCTACCCACGGCGCGCCGACCACGACCAACGCCCACCCGCACAAGGCCGGACGCGTCTGCCTGGTTCATAACGGCATCATCGAAAACTTCGCCGAGCTGAAAGCCGAGATGGAGGCCGAGGGCCGCGTCTTCGAAAGCCAGACCGACACCGAGGTCGTCGCCCACCTGCTGGATCACAAGCTGGCGGCGGGCCTCTCCCCGCTAGACGCCTTCAAGGCGACGCTGGATCGCCTCACCGGCGCCTATGCCCTCGCCGTGCTGATCGAGGGCGAGGACGAGCTGATCCTGGGCGCGCGACGCGGCAGCCCCCTGGTCGTCGGCTGGGGCGAGGGCGAGATGTATCTGGGCTCGGACGCCCTGGCTGTCGGCCCCTTCACCCAGAAGATCTCCTACCTCGAGGAAGGCGATTTCGTCGCCGTGACCCGCACCGGCGCGCGCATGTTCGACGTCTCGGGCCGTCCGGCCGACCGCGCCGTGGTCCAGGTCTCCGCCTCCTCGGCCCTGGTCGAGAAGGGCGAGTACCGCCACTTCATGGAGAAGGAGATCCACGAGCAGCCCGACAGCGTCCAGCACACCCTGTCGGAATACCTCGACCTGGTCTCCGGCAAGGCCAAGGTCCAGGCCGTCGACTTCGCCGCTGTCGAGCGCATCCAGATCGTCGCCTGCGGCACCGCCTTCTACGCCGGTCAGATCGGCAAATACGCCTTCGAGCGCTATGCGGGCCTCCCCTGCGACATCGAGATCGCCTCGGAGTTCCGCTATCGCCATCCGGCCGTGACCAAGGGCACCCTGGCCGTCGCCGTCAGCCAGTCGGGCGAGACCGCCGACACCTTGGCCAGCCTGACGTGGTGCAAGGCCCAGGGGCTGAAGACAGCCGCTGTGGTCAACGTCCACACCTCCTCGATGGCGCGCGAGGCTGAAATCCTGTGGCCGACCCATGCGGGCCCCGAAATCGGCGTCGCCTCGACCAAGGCCTTCACCGCCCAGGTCGCCGCCCTGTTGTCGCTGGCCGTCGCGGCGGGCGTGGCGCGCGGCAAGATCGACGCCGCCCAGGAGGCCGAGTTGATCAAGGCCCTGTTCGAGGCCCCGCGCCTGATCTCCGAGGCCCTGCAGATGGACGCGGGCATCCACGCCCTGACCGTCGACCTGGCCAAGGCCCGCGACGTCCTGTTCCTGGGGCGCGGTCCGATGTTCCCGCTCGCCATGGAAGGCGCGCTGAAGCTGAAGGAGATCAGCTACATCCACGCCGAGGGCTATGCGGCCGGCGAGCTGAAGCACGGCCCCATCGCCCTGATCGACGAGGCGACCCCGACCGTGGCCCTGGCCCCGCTGGACGACCTGTTCGAGAAGACCGCCTCCAACCTTCAGGAAGTCGCCGCGCGAGGCGGCCCGGTCATCATGATCGCCCCGGAAAAGGCGCCCGACCCGCACGGCGCCGGCATCCGCCGCGTCCATGCGCCGGACTGCCCAGCCCTGATCGCGCCGCTGGTCTACGCCGTGCCGATGCAGTTGCTGGCCTATTACACCGCCGTCCAGAAGGGCACGGACGTCGATCAGCCCCGCAACCTGGCCAAGTCGGTGACGGTCGAATAGGGCGAACGCGATCAGCCAGGGGCGTTTGGAAGCTTCACGAATTACGCCTATGACAGGCGCCCCAAGGCTGATCAGGACGATCCATGACGACCTCCCCCGCCCGCCTGCGTAAGGCGGTCCTGCCCGTGGCCGGTCTCGGCACGCGCGTTCTGCCCGGCACCAAGACCACGCCGAAAGAGCTGCTGAACGTCGTTGACCGACCGATCCTCTCCTACATCGTGGAAGAGGCGCGCGAGGCGGGGATCGAGCACATCGTCTTCGTCACCGGCCGCGCCAAACAGGCGATCGAGGACTATTTCGACCACCAGATCGAGCTTGAGGCCCAGCTCCTGGCCAAGGGCAAGACCGAGATACTCGAGATCATGAACGCCGAGCTGGCCCAGGCCGGCGAGATGAGCTTCACGCGCCAGATGCAGCCCAAGGGGCTGGGCCACGCCGTCTGGTGCGCCCGCGACATCATCGGCGACGAGCCCTTCGCCGTCATCTTGCCGGACGTCATCGTGGATTCTCAGCCGGGCGCCCTGAAGCAGCTGGCCGAGGTCTACGCCGAGGTCGGCGGCAACGTCATCGGCGTCGAGGCCGTGCCCGAAGCCGACACCCACAAATACGGCATCATCGACCCCGCCTCCCACGACGGCCGCCGCTACGGCATGAAGGGCATGGTCGAAAAGCCCAAGCAGGGCACGGCGCCCTCGAACATGTCGATCTCGGGCCGCTACATCCTTCAGCCGGAAATCTTCGACCTGCTGGAGACGCAGGAGCGCGGCGCCGGCGGCGAGATCCAGCTGACTGACGCCATGGACCGGCTGATGAAGACGCAGGTCTTCACCGCCTATGAGTATGAGGGCGTGACCCACGACTGCGGCGACAAGATCGGCCTGCTGCGCGCCAACGTCGCCCTGGCCCTGAAACGCCCGGACCTCGGCGACGCCGCCCGCAAGGCGATCGAAAGCCTGCTTTAATTCCCTTCTCCCCTTGTGGGAGAAGGTGGGCGCCGAAGGCGCTCGGGTGAGGGGTGTGAGCGCGACCTTTAGACGACGAGGCGGGACAGTAGCGGCAGGTTTGCAAACGCGCCGTCGCCACCCCTCATCCGTCAGGCTTCGCCTGCCACCTTCTCCCACAAGGGGAGAAGGACGAACGGCGCCTGCACGTCAGGCTTTGAAAACCTCTTTTATTTCAACCTTCGGCCTTCTGCGCACCCTGTTCAGCCCGCCTTACCGCCCCATCACCGCATCATCGCCGTTTAAGCCCGATCAACCTCTCCGCATTCAGACGATTCAGACGAATTGGACTCTGTTTTTTTGCCCTGCGTCGCTTTCGCCGCAGCCAAGCGCCACGCTTTCGTCCCCTCGCGCGTTCGGCTAGGCAGGTTAGAGTGCTGAAAACGAGGTTCGACTGATGCGCGTGATGATTCTGGGCGGCGACGGCTTCTGCGGCTGGCCCACGGCCCTGCACCTCTCGGCGCGCGGCTGGGACGTACTGGTCGTCGACAACCTCAGCCGCCGCAACATCGACAATGAGCTGGAGATCCGCTCCCTGACCCCGATCCGCACCATGGGCGAGCGTATCGCCGCATGGAAGGAGGTCTCGGGCCGCACCATCGACTTCGTCAATCTGACCGTCGGCAAGGAATTCGACCGCTTGGTCGCCCTGATCAAGGACTGGGCGCCCGACAGCGTCGTCCACTTCGCCGAGCAGCGCGCCGCCCCCTATTCGATGAAGTCGGCGCGGCACAAGCTCTACACCGTCGACAACAATCTGAACGCCACCAACCACCTGCTGGCCGCCATCGTCGAGAGCGGGCGGGACGTGCACCTGGCCCATCTGGGGACCATGGGGGTCTATGGCTACACCACCGCGGGTCTGCGCATCCCCGAGGGCTATCTGAAGGTCACGGTCGACACAGATCACGGCCCGACCGAGCAGGAGATCCTGTTCCCGCCGAACCCCGGCAGCATCTATCACATGACCAAAACGCAGGACGCGCTGCTGTTCCAGTTCTACGCCAAGAACGACGGCCTGCGGATCACCGACCTGCACCAGGGCATCGTCTGGGGCGCCCAGACCGAAGAGACGAAGCAGGACGAGCGCCTGATCAACCGCTTCGACTACGACGGCGACTACGGCACGGTGCTGAACCGCTTCCTGATGCAGGCGGCGGTCGGCTATCCGCTGACCGTGCACGGCTCGGGCGGCCAGACGCGGGCCTTCATCCACATCCAGGACACGGTGCGCTGCGTCGAACTGGCGCTGAAGAACCCGCCCAAGCGCGGCGATCGGGTCAAGATCCTCAACCAGATGACCGAGAGCCGCCGTGTTCGCGACCTGGCGCAGATGGTGGCGGAGATGACGGGCGCCGAGGTCCACAACGTCGCCAATCCGCGTCAGGAGGCCGACGAGAACGAGCTGGTCGTCGCCAACGACCAGTTCCGCGAACTGGGGCTGAAGCCGATCACCCTGGCCGAGGGGCTGATGGCCGATGTGACCGAGATCGCCCGCCGCTACGCCGACCGCGCCGACCGGACCAAGATCCCTTGCGTCACCGCCTGGAACTCGGGCCGCGCCGAAGCCCTGCGCGACGAGGCGGAAACGACCGCCGCCCCGTCCCCCGTCCGCGTCCTGTCCGCCTGAAAGACCGAAGCCCGATGACCGAACCCGCCGCCGCCCCGTCCCTGCTGGTGTTCGGCGGCGGCTATCTGGGGCAGGCGGCGGCGCGCGAAGCCCTGCGGCGCGGCGGCCGCGCCTTCGCCACCTCGCGCGACCCCGAAACCCGCCAGGCGCTGGCGGGGCAGGGGATCACGCCGGTCGATCCCTCCGACGCCAAGGGTTTGAGCGAGGCTCTGGCCGCCGCCCAAGCCGTCCTCATCACCACCCCGCCGGACGCCCACGGCTGCCCCGCCCTGCGCGCCCTGACGCCGCTGGCGGGCGACGCCTGGCCCGACTGGATCGGCTATGTCTCCTCCACCGCCGTCTATGGCGACCGGGCGGGCGGCTGGGCGTTCGAAGGCGACCCGCTGAACGCCGCCACGCTGGAGGGCGCGCGTCGCGCCAGGGTCGAGCGCGACTGGCTGGACGGGGCGCAGGGCATGGGGCTGACGCTGCAGGTCTTCCGCCTGCCCGCCTTCTACGGCCCCGGCCGCAGCGTGATCGACCGCCTGCGCGCCGGAACCGCCCGACTGGTGAAAAAGCCCGGTCAGGTGTTCAACCGCATCCATGTAGACGACGTCGTTTCGGGCCTGTTCGCCTCGATGGCCCGGCCCCGGCCCGGCGGCGTCTACAATCTGACCGACGACGAGCCGACGCCTGCCGATGTCGTCACCGCCTGGGCCGCCGAGCGCCTGAAGCTGCCGCGCCCGCCCGAAGTCGACTGGACCGATCCCGAGGTCAGCGACGCCATGCGCCGCTTCTATCTGGACTCCAAGCGCGTCTCCAACGCCCGCGCCAAGGCCGAACTGGGCTGGCGCCCCGCATACCCCTCCTATCGCGAGGGGCTGGAGGCGATACTGGCGCCTGAACGCTGACGTCAGCCCGGCTTGCGCGCGATCAGGTCGATCAGGGCCGATACGCCGGAATGTCCGGGGCCTTCGCTGAGTTCTGCGTCATAGGCGTCGATCCGCTCGATATCGAAGTCGGCGAAGGCCTCGTACAGCAGGGCTTCGGTATAGAGGTTCTCCTCCACGCCCGGCCCGCCGGTGCCATAAGCCAGTTGTTCAGGCCGATAGCCTTCCAGCAGCAGCAGGCCGCCGGGTTTCAGCGCCGCCTTCATGCGAGCGAACATGCGCGCACGCGGCGCCGGTCCGACAAACTGGATGAAGACGCCCGCAACCACGTCCATCGTCCCTTCGGGCCAGGCCCAGTCGTCTAGCCCGCCGATCTGGGCGTCCAGCGTAACGCCGCGTTTCCTCGCCAGCGCCTGCGCCTTCTCGACTGCGCGCGGCGAGATGTCGAAGGTCAGAACGTCCAGCCCCTGCTGGGCCAGCCAAACGCCGTTCCGGCCCTCGCCGTCCGCCACGGAAAGGGCCTTCAGCCCCGGCTGCAGCCTATCCGTCTGCCGCGCCAGAAAGGCGTTGGGCGCCTCGCCGAAACGATAGACGTCATCCGCATAGCGCGCGTCCCAAAAGGCGCGCGTATCGGGCGTGGCGGTCATCGGCGGTCTCCCTTGAAGCTCAAGGGGATATGGCAACGCCAGCCCCATCCGCAACCGGCGGATGCTGGCTGCAGACGCGATCCTCGGGTCAAGCCCGAGGATGACGGCGTGGAAGAAACACCGCGCGCCAACAATCGACGTTAGCGCCCTTTTCGCTCAAGCCGCGAGGGTCCGCGACCCGAGCATAGCGAACTTAGAATGGCAGGATGTTGCGCTGGCGGCTGTAGCTCATGGTGCCGACGTTGGCGCCCAGGCGCACGCCGACGCCAGTGCGGATCGGGGCCAGGACGATGCCGTCCGCGCGCTGGTAGTTCACGCCCAGGCCGGCGACCAGATAGGCCGAGCCCTCGACGCCGGGATAGCGGCGATAAAGCATGTCGGGGTGGAACAGGCCGTAGACCAGGGTGAAGACCCGGCTGGCGTTGCCGCCCCAGTCCCAACCGATGGAAGCGCCCTGCCAGTACACCTCCTGCGAGGCCGACAGGTCCTTCATGTGCAGGGCGCCGCGGCCATAACGCAGGCCGGCGACGACCGCGCCCGCGCCTTCTTCGCCGGCGATATAGGCGGTCGGGCGGTCGCCCTGTTCGGCGAAGATGCGTTCGATGGCGCCGCCCACGGTCTCGGCGGCGATGCCCAACTCGCGAGAGCCGGCAGCAACCAGTTCGTCGAAGGTGTAGGCCTGGGCGTTGCTGTCCGAGGCGATCGGATAGTTGGGATCGGCGGGCGGGCGGCTGGCGCAGGCGCCGAGACCGGCGGGCAGGGCGCCGGCGGCGGCGAGACCGAGGCTGGTGCGGATCAGTTGGCGGCGGTGCATGGTCGAGGCTCCCGGCAAAGAACGGTGCGCCCGTCGTCGCGGGCTTGGCCTACCGTCCGTGCCTTTTACGGCAGCCTTGGGGCTTTAAGGTTAACCGAAGATTGCTTGGCCGTGGAAGTTCCGGCGGCCCAGGCTCTGGACCGCCGGATTTTCCTGCATTCAGGCGCGCAGGGTTCCCCCCGCCTTGGCGGCGGCGGCCTTGACTTTGGCTGTCAGGGCTTCGATCTCGGCCTCGGCAAGTGTGGCGGCGCGGGGCTGAACCTCAACCTCGATCGCCACCGACTTCTGCCCCTCGGGAACGCCCTGGCCGCGATAGACGTCGAAGACGCGGACGTCGGCGATCAGGGCCTTGTCGGCGCCCGCCACCGCGCGGGTCAGATCGCCCACCGCCTTGGCCTCGTCCATCAGGAAGGCGAAGTCGCGGGTCAGCGGCATCAGGTTCGGCAGGTCCGCCGCGCCGCGCGCCTTGCCGCCCTTGCCGCGAGGCTCGGGCACGGAATCGAGCACGATCTCGAAGGCCAGCATGGGGCCGTCGGCGTCCAGCGCCTTCAGCACGCGCGGGTGCAGGGCGCCGAACTCGACGATGACGTTCTTCGGTCCCAGCTGCAGCCGAGCCGAACGGCCGGGGTGCCACCAGTCGCGGTTCGAGCCTTGCGCCAGTTGCAGGGAGGCGACCGGGGCGCCGATCTCTTCCAGCAGCGCCAGCAGGTCGCCCTTCAGCGCGAACAGGGGGTCTTCCCCCGCCCCGCCCCAGTGGCGGTCGGCGTGCGGCGCGACGAGGCCGGCGATAACGGTGCGCTGGCCGGTCGGCTGATCGTCCAGATAGATGGGGCCGATCTCGAACAGGGCGACGTCGGCATGACCGCGCGCAGCGTTGCGCGCCGCCGCCTGGATCAGGTTCGGCAGGACCGAAGGCCGCATGCAGTCCAGATCGGCCGCGATGGGGTTCTCCAGCACCAGACGCTCATCGCCGCCGCCGAACAGGGCGGCGACCGACTGCTTGGTGAAGGACCAGGTGACGGCCTCGGCATAGCCCAGCGCCGCCAGCGCGCGCCGCGCCGTGCGCACGCGCGCCTGACGCGGGCTCAGCACCCCGCCGGGGGCCGGAGCGACGGGCGGCAGGGGCGCGTCGGGCAGGGCGGCGTAGCCCTCGATGCGGGCGACCTCCTCGACCAGATCGGCCGGGCCTTCGACATCGCGGCGCCACGACGGCGGCGTCACCGACCAGGGCGAGCCGCGCATGACGGTGAAGCCCAGGGCGAACAGGATCTCGAAGATCCGGTCCTCGCCCAGGTCCATGCCCGACAGACGCTTCACATAGGTCGGGTCGAACGCGAAGGCGGCAGGGGCGGCCGGGGCCTGGCCCGCCACCGTGATCGTAGACGGCTCGCCGCCGCACAGGTCGAGGATCAGCTGCGTCGCCAGTTCCAGCCCCGGAACGACCGAGGCCGTGTCGACGCCGCGCGCAAAACGATACTGAGCGTCCGAGTTGATCCCCAGCGCGCGGCCCGTCTGGGCGATGGCGATAGAGTCGAACCAGGCGCTCTCGACGAAGACGTCGACCGTTTCGTCCGAGCATCCCGTGGAGACGCCGCCCATGACGCCGCCCAGGCCGATGGCGCGCTGGCCCCCGGCGTCGGAGATGACGCAGTCGGCGGCGCCCGGCGCATAGGTCTTGCCGTCCAGGGCCTCAATCTGATCGGCGTCGCCGCGACCCGCGCGAACGACGATCCCGTCGCCCGAAAGGCTCGCCAGATCATAGACGTGCAGCGGCCGCGCGCGATCGTAGGAAATCAGGTTGGTGATGTCGACGAGACGGTTGATCGGACGCAGGCCGATCGCCGTCAGCCGCTGTTGCAGCCACTCCGGCGACGGGCCGTTCTTCACGCCCCGGATCACGCGACCGGCGAAGACCGGGCACAGCTCGGGCGCCTCAAGCGCCACCGAAACGGGCGAGTCGAACGCGCCGGCGACGGGAACGATCTCCGGCGTCGTCAGCTTGCCCAGGCCGGCGGCGGCCAGATCGCGGGCGATGCCCGCCACGCCCAGCCAGTCGGGACGGTTCGGCGTCACCTCGAAGTCGATGACCGGCTCGGCGCCGAAGACGCCGGCGGCGGGCTGGCCGACCTGCAGATCGTCCGACAGCTCCAGGATGCCGTCGCTCTCGTCGGGCAGTTCAAGCTCCGCGCCCGAGCACAGCATGCCGTTGGACACCACGCCGCGCACCGGCTTCTCGACCAAGGTCACGCCCAGACCGGGCACATAGGCGCCGATAGGAGCGTAGATGGTGGTCAGGCTCGCCCGCGCGTTCGGGGCGCCGCAGACGATCTCCTTCAGGCCGTCCACCGTCTCGACCTGGCAGACCTGCAGCCGGTCGGCGTTCGGATGACGCTCGGCCGAGATGATCTTGGCCACGGTGAAGGGCGCCAGGGCGGCGATGGGATCGTGGACCTCCTCGACCTCCAGCCCGGCCATGGTCATGGCCTCCGCGACCTGATCGACCTCGGCCTCAGTGTCGAGGTGGGCTTTCAGCCAGGAAAGCGTGAACTTCATTGGGTCGCACTGTCCTGAGGCTGCGCCAGGGCCTTGGCCATGTTGTCGAGGAAGGCGGACGAGCCGGTGAAGCCGACGCCCAGGAAGTTGCAGTTGATGAACTGGCAGTTCTTGAACGGGATCGGGCCGGTGACGCGCTGCGGGCCCTGCGGGCTCAGCATCAGGTTGCGCGGGTCGCCATGGGCGTCGCCCATGTTGCAGCCGTCAAAATTGCAGCCCTCCAGCGGCAGCAGGACGGCCGGACCCTCGATCAGGCAGTTCTCGAAGCGGCGGCCTTCAATGACCATGGTCCCGGCGCGCGCCGTCTCCATGAACAGCTGGGGCAGCCAGACCGTCTTGTTCGCATAGTCGGGGCCAGGGCCCAGCAGCTCCAGGACGATCGGTTCAGCGGCGGCGGTGTTGGTCGCGTCAGTCATGGGATCGCTCTTTTCAATATCAGCTGAGGCCCGACGCCGGGTTCGGCGCGGCGAAGGCGGAGAAGCCGTAGTGCGCCAGCCAGCGCATATCGGCCTCGAACATTGGGCGCAGGTCCGGCACGCCGTACTTCAGCATGGCCAAACGGTCGACGCCCATGCCGAAGGCGAAGCCCTGGTACTCGTCCGGGTCGATGCCTGCGTTGCGCAGCACATTGGGGTGCACCATCCCGCAGCCCAGAATCTCCAGCCAGTCCTCGCCCTCGTTCAGGGTCAACTTGCCGCCCGAGCGGTCGCAGCGGATGTCCATCTCGGCCGAGGGTTCGGTGAAGGGGAAGTGGTGCGGGCGGAAACGGGCGTGAACATCATCCAGCTCGAAGAAGCGGGCGATGAAGGTTTCCAGCGTCGTTTTCAGGTGCCCCATGTGGATGTCGCGATCGATCACCAGACCCTCGATCTGGTGGAACATCGGCGTGTGGGTGGCGTCGGAATCCTTACGGAAGGTGCGGCCGGGCGCGATGATGCGGATCGGCGGCTTCTGCGACATCATGGTGCGGACCTGCACCGGGCTGGTGTGGGTGCGCAGCACCTTGCGCTCGCCCGTTTCCGGGTCGGGCTTCAGGAAGAAGGTGTCGTGCATCTCCCGCGCCGGATGCTTGGGCGGGAAGTTCAGGGCGGTGAAGTTGTGGAAGTCGTCCTCGATGTCCGGCCCCTCGGCGACCGAGAAGCCCATGTCGGCGAAGACGGCGATCATCTCGTCCATGACCTGCATGGTCGGGTGCACCCCGCCCTTGCGGCGCGGGCGGCTGGGCAGGGTCAGATCGACGCGCTCGGCCAGCAGGCGGGCGTCCAGCTCGGCAGCCTCCAGCTCGGCCTTCTTGGCGGTCAGGGCCGACGACACCCGGTCGCGCAAGCCGTTGATGACGGGGCCGCGCTCGCGGCGCTCATCAGGGCTCAACGCCCCCATGCCTTTCAGCAGGCCCGAGATCGAGCCGGACTTGCCGAGGGCGGCGACGCGGATGTCCTCCAGACCCGCCACGCTCTCGGCCGAGCCGATGGCGTTGATGAGGTCCAGTTCCAGTTGAGCGAGATCGGTCATGGGCTTCGTCTAGCCGTTAGGATCGAAAGCAAAAAGCCCCCCGGCGCGAACCGGAGGGCTTTTGCTTCATCCCGGATGGGAGAAAGGCTTAGGCCAGGGCCGCGCGAACCTTGTCGGCGATGCCCTTGAAGCTGGCTTCGTCGGCGGCGATCGTCGACAGAACCTTGCGGTCCAGCTCGATGCCGGCCTTGGCCAGGCCGTGCATGAACTGCGAATAGGTGAAGCCTTCCAGGCGGGCGGCGGCGTTGATGCGCTGGATCCACAGGGCGCGGAACGAGCGCTTCTTGTTGCGACGGTCGCGGTAGGCGTACTGACCGGCGCGATCCACCGCAGCCTTGGCGGTGCGGATGGTGTTCTTGCGGCGGCCGTAGAAGCCCTTGGCCTGCTTCAGAACTTTCTTGTGCTTGGCGTGGGACGTAACGCCCCGAGTGACGCGAGCCATTTTGGTTTTCCCTTCGGGAAGCCTCTAACGTTCGCCGCGCGGCGGCTCACTGCATGAGAGGCTTTAGTTCAAATTCGATTATGCGGAGAGGATCAGAGTTGCAGCGCGCCGATCAGGCGTACGGCATGTAGGACTTGATCTTCTTGGCGTCGGCGTCGGCCATGACCGAAGTGCCGCGGTTCTGGCGGATGTACTTCGAGTTGTGGCTGATCAGGCGGTGGCGCTTGCCGGCCACGCCAGCCTTGACCTTGCCCGTCGCGGTGAATTTGAAGCGCTTCTTGGCGCCCGACTTCGTCTTCAGCTTCGGCATTTTCACTCTCTTTATTGAGGGGTCTACCGCCCTTCGGGCTACTTGAGCCCCAAGGTCAGACGACCGATTTAAGACCGCCCAGGCATGCCTGTTCGCCCGGCGGTCCGGTACGCGAAGGCGCGGCTTCTACGCCAAACGGGGACCGGAGGCAAGAAGAGTCCGCGTGAGCGAACTCAGACCTGAGCCGCCCGGCGGCGCGCAGCGCGCCCGGCGTTGATCGCCATCATCGCCGCCGGAACCGTCAGCACCGCTCCGACCAGGAAGGGCCAGTCCGGCCCAACGGCCGAATAGAGGACGCCCGCAACCATGGGGCCGACGATGCGCGCCATCGATCCGGCCGCCATGTTCAACCCCAGCATAGCCCCCTGCCGATCCGGCGGCGACGAGCGACTGATCAGGGCCGAGATGTTGGGCATGGCCAGGGACATGCCGCAGGCGCCGATCCCCATGACGATGGGAATGATCCACCCGGCCGACACCGGAATGACGAACAGCCCCAGGTCGATCTGCGTCGCGGGGAACCAGGCCGGGGGAGCCGCCACCTGCAGAATGAGCGACGTCCCGAACAACAGCATCCCCGCCGCCAGCACCCGCGCCTCGCCGAACCGCCGCGCCAGCCGACCGGCCAGCAACCCCTGGTTCACCGCCGAGACCAGGCCCACGATCATGAAGCTGAGCCCCACCTCGCGCGCGGTCCAGGCGTAGCGGTTCTCGGCCCACAGGCCGAAAGCGGCCTCCATCGCCGAAAAGCCCGCCAGATAGATCAGGCTGACCACCAGGACGCGCGACACCACCTCATCCGTGCGGGCGAACCGAATGCCCGCCAGGAAGGCCGGACGCGGCGCCGCCGGATCGGCCTTGGCCCGGCTCTCGCGCAGGAAGAACATCACCCCCAGCGCCGCCAGCACCGCCGCGCCCGAAGCGGCGAAGATCGGCAACTGATAGCCGACATGGCCCATCTGCGGCTGGGCCAGCAGACCGCCCATGCCCGGTCCGACGATGAAGCCCAGGCCGAAGGCGGCGCCGATCAACCCCATGCGCCCGGCCCGGCGCTCGGGCGGGGTGACGTCGGCGATATAGCCCTGAACGGTCGAGATATTGCCCGCGCCCAGCCCCGTGAACATCCGCACCAGGATCGCCGCCCAGATGTTGGGCGCGAAGGCCAGTAACAGATAGCCCACGGCGTTGGCGGCCAGGGTGATCAGCAGAACCGGCTTGCGCCCGATCCTGTCCGACAGCCGCCCCCAGAAGGGCTCGGCGAAGAACTGCCCCAGGGAATAGGCCGAGAACATCAGGGTGATCTGCCACGGCTCAGCCTGAAGGCTCTGCGCGAAGAAAGGCAGCAGCGGCACCACCAAGCCGAACCCGACCAGGTTGATGAAGACCACGGCGAACAGCACCGCCAGGGTCGGAGCCTGGGCCTGAGGAGAGACAGAAGCGGACATGACCACGCCTTAGCGCGGCGCCTGCCGATCGAAAAGCGCAGCGATGCTGACCCCCGCCTCAATTAGCCGGATTGTGCGCCGCCAGGAAACGTACGGTCTCACTCAGCATTTTCTGACGCGTTTCCGGAGCCGACAACCAATGGTCCTCATCGTCAAGCGGCACCAGTTCGACCGGCTTCCCAGCCCTTCGCAAGGCATTATAGAGCCGAACAGACTGATCATAAGGCACCACAGTATCGTCGCGACCGTGAATCAGCAGCATCGGCGCATCCGCCCGATCGGCCAACAGAGCAGGTGACAGGCCGTCCAGAGCCGGGTCGCCAAGCCGCTGCGCCCCCATAAATCGCATCCAGTAACGCACCACGGGACTTGAACGCCCGCTGGCTCCGCCGCCCGACCACTTGATCATTTCATTTAGGTCAGACACCCCCGCCACAGACACCGCACAACGATAAACGCCCTGGTCGATCGTTGGCCCAGCCATAGCCGCGTAGCCGCCATAGCTTGCACCTACAATGCATACGCGCTTGGGGTCGATGATCCCCTCCGAAGCCAACCATCGAACGCCATCCGACAGATCGGTCTGCATCTTGCGCCCCCACTGCCCGTATCCAGCGGTCAGATGCGCCTCGCCCAACCCGTCCGACCCACGGAAATTGGGTTGCAAAACGGCATAGCCCTGGGCCGCCAGCGCCTGAGACCACCAGTCGAACCCGAAGTGGTCGCGCGCCGCAGGTCCGCCATGAGGCAAAAGCACCAACGGCAAGCCGCGCGGCTCATGAACCCCCGGCGGCAACGTGAGATATCCGGGGATCACCATGCCATCCGCCGCAGGATATGAGATCGAGCGAATATGACCCACCTGCTCAGCAGTGATGCCCGGATAGGATTCACCAATGATTTCAGCAACGCCTCGATCAAGATCGACCAGATTATAGGTGCCAGGATCGCCGTTGCCGTCAGTCTGCACGATGAGCGACCTCATACTCGAGGTCCAGCTCTGAATCGAAGGGTGACGCCCCTTGAACGCTCCACTAACAGCTCGCCAAACCGCAGCTGCGGCGGGATCCGCAATCTCATAAACTGGCCCCTCGTCACCATCCTTGACCGTGCCGATAAGCAACTTGGTGACTGGATGATAGACTAGACTGCCTGGCTGATCCTCAAAACTCAGATCCGTCCATTCGCCAGTTTCAAGAGAGAGCTCGCGATATTTGGGCTCATCGTCGCCTTCCAGCTTGGCCTGAACAATGACCGAGCCAGCAGTGCGTCCGAAGCCGATCAGCGAAGGCTGATCCAGCAAGGCGGTCGTCGTCCAGACACGTGGCCAAGCCCCGCCACGCTTTACGTCAACGCTCCAAGAGCCGGTTTCCGCATAGTATGTGGAACGCGCAATCGGCTCCCCCGCGCTATCCAGAAGATAGTTCCCGACGTTTCGGCCACGCGCCATCCGCGTCGCCCGATTGTTCGTTGGATCAATTCGATAGAGGTCAGCCGTCCCATCACGGGCATCAAAGCCTTGCGAATAAATAGCAGGACCAGAGGGCGTATCACGGACAATAACCCCGCCGATCATGATCCGCGCCAGCTCAGGATTACGCGCAAAAACAGTCTGAACCGAGCGCGTCGCCAGAGTATAGATCAAACCTTGAGCATACTCTCCCTTCTCCACCATGAAGGGCAAGGTGGCGGCGGTAGAGGTCGAAATCAGAACATAGTCATTCCCAACCCACGACAAGCTGCGGACCTTGTTCTCGATCTCTCGCAGCCCCCCGACCACCTGAAGATTCGACAGATCGACGATCACCATCGCCTGCGAAGCCCCAACATTCACCAGATGGGCCATCTTCGTGCCATCCGGCGAGAGGCGTGGATTGGAAAAGGCAGGAAGCCGTCCATACAACTCTAACGCCGGAGACTCGACAACCGGGAGAGGCGAGGGACTGACGGCAGCAACCGGAACGCCCTGAGCCAGGGCGGGAGCCCCTCCAATCGCCAACACGCCGGCAAAGCCCCACATGATCGATCTGAAGAAAATCACAGCCCGTCCGCCCCTGAATTGAAAAACCAAGAGCGCACACTGTTATTCAAATGCAAGACGCCCGCAACCGTGTGGCGCGGGCGTCGTCATTTAGTCAGAAACGAGTAAATCCTCAGCGAGGCGCCAGGATCATGATCATCTGGCGGCCTTCCATCTTGGGCGCGAACTCGACCTTGGCCTCTTCCTCGAAATCGGCCTGGACCTTGTTCATCAGCTTCATGCCCAGTTCGGGATGGGCCATTTCACGGCCGCGGAAGCGGATGGTCACCTTGACCTTGTCACCGTCGTCGAAGAAGCGGTGCATGGCCTTGGCCTTCACGTCGTAGTCGTGCGTGTCGATGTTCGGCCGAAGCTTGATTTCCTTCAGCTCGACGACCTTCTGACGCTTACGCGCCTCAGCCTTCTTCTTCTGTTCCTGGAAACGATGCTTGCCGTAGTCCAGAATCTTGCACACCGGCGTTTCCGCATTGGCGACGATCTGAACCAGGTCCAGGCCCGCCTCTTCGGCGGCCTCCAGCGCAGCCGACAGCGGCATGACGCCCTGTTTTTCCCCGTTCTGGTCAATGAGCAGAACGCGGGCGGCGCGGATATCCTGGTTGATGGGCGGCCCGTCCTTTACGGGCGGCGCTTGCATGGGACGGCGAATGGGCGTCGTTTCCTTATGTGATCAGAAGATAGGCGAAACTGGTTGCAGGGATTCAGCGCGCAAGGCTGCGGCTGTGTTCCAAGCGGCCGGAATATGGCGACGCAAGGCCGATGTTTCAAGGGATTTCGGCCTTTCAGGCCTTTACGACGGCTTCGGCGACATAGGCGTCGTGCAGGTCCAGCACCGCCTCGAACACATGATCGACGCTCAGATCCTCGATCGGGGCGAACTGGCCGCGCGTCTCATTGGACGCCGCCGTGCGCGTCTTCGGCCCCCACGGGCCATAGAGCCACCACTCCGTCGGACCGAACAGGCCCAGCGTGGGCCGCCCCAACGCCGCCGAGACGTGCATCAGACCGGAGTCGTTGCCGACGAACAGGGTCGCCCGGTCGATGGCGGCGGCCGAGCACAGAATGTCGCCCTTGCCCACGCAGTCGATGGCGCGCGGTCCCCCCGCCTCCAGCGCCGGGGTCGCGGGCGGCCGATCGCCAGGCCCGCCGACGGGCATGAAACGCCAGCCGTCGAAGCGCGGCTCAGCCTTCAGCTTCTCGACCAGCGCGCCCCAGCGGTCGGCGGGCCATGACTTGCCCGGCTGGTGCGCGATGGGGGCGAGCGCGATGATCGACCCTTCGCCCGGCCCGGCGGCCAGTTGCGGGTCGATGATGGCGGCCGCCTCGACGCGGGCCTGATCGTCGAGGAAGATTTCCGGGTCCAGCGACGTCGGCGAGCCCATCAGGCGCGAGACCATCTCAACCTTGCGCAGACCGGTCTCCCAGCGGCGGTTGTAGACGACGCGTCGTTTGGCCGGGATCAGATAGGCCAGGGCCGAGCCGCGAATGTCCACGACCATGTCCCACTGCGTCCCGCGCACCTGCTTCCACAGATCGACCCAGTGTCCGGCGGCCTTCTTCTTGTCGAGGATGATGACGCGCTCGACGTTCGGCGCCGAACGGAAGAAGGGAGCGGGCGGACGACCGCAGGCGACGGTGATCTGAACGCCCGGCAGCTGACGCGCGATCTCGCGGATCACGCCCGAGGAGATGACGCAGTCGCCGATCCGGTTGGAGCTGACGAACAGGGCTTTGGGAGCAGACAAGCGGGCGCCTCGCGGCCTCTGTGAACACGGTCCGTCTCTGCTAAAGCCATTCCCCGAGGAATGACAGTCCGAGGAGTTTCCCATGTCCGACGTCCAGACCCTGATCCGCCCCGACGGCGAGACGCTGGCCTATAAGGCGGTCAAGGGCGACGGCCCGACGGTCGTCTGGATCGGCGGCTTCCGCTCGGACATGGAGGGGACCAAGGCCCTGGCGCTGGACGCCGCCGCCCGCGAGCGCGGCTGGAGCTATGTCCGCTACGACCACTTCGCCCACGGCGTGTCGAGCGGCGACTGGAAGCAGGCGACTATCGGCCGCTGGCGCGAGGACGCCATCGCCCTGATCGACAGTCTGGAAGGCCCGGTGATCCCGGTCGGCTCGTCGATGGGCGGCTGGGTGGCGCTGTTGGCGACGCTGGCGCGACCGGAACGGATCAAGGGGGTGGTGCTGGTCAATCCTGCGCAGGACTTCACCGAAAAACTGATGTGGCCGGGTCTGGCCGACCACGAGCGTCAGGCCATCCTGCGCGAAGGCGAGACGGTCATCACCGAGGAGGGCCTCGGCGCCTACATCCTGACCCGGCGAATGTTCGAGGAGGCGCGCGACTGGCTGCTGCTGGACGGCCGGATCGAGATCACGGCGCCGATCCATGTGCTGCAAGGCCGCGCCGACGACGTGGTGCCGTGGCGCCATCAGGTCGAACTGGCCGAGCGCCTGACCGGCGGGGACCTGCGCCTCGACCTGGTCGAAGGCGGCGACCACCGGCTGTCCAGCCCGGCTGAGCTGGAGCGGCTGGTCGCAGCGGTGGCGGCGATGCGGGGCTGATTTCCTCCCCATGCAATGGGGAGGTGGATCGACGGCGCAGCCGACGAGACGGAGGGGCCGCTTGGTTCCAACGTCGCAAACCCCTCCACCACTTCGTGGTCCCCCTCCCCACATCGTGGGGAGGAAAGGCTTCAACCGATCACAGGATGAACCGGCTCAAATCCACGTTCTTGGCCAGGTCGCCAACCTTCTCGCGCACCTTGTCCCCGTCGAAGGTCAGGGTCTGGCCGGACAGGTCCGAGGCCTTGAAGCTGGTCTCTTCCAGCACCCGCTCCATCACCGTCTGAAGACGGCGCGCGCCGATGTTCTCGACGGTGGAGTTGGCGGCCACGGCGGCGTCGGCCATGGCCTCGACCGCGTCGTCGGTAAAGACCAGCTCGACCCCTTCGGTCGCCAGCAGGGCCTGGTTCTGACGGATCAGATTGGCCTCGGGCTCGGTCAGGATGCGCTTGAAGTCGTCGCGGGTCAGGGCCTTCAGCTCGACCCGGATCGGCAGGCGGCCCTGCAGTTCCGGCAACAGGTCCGACGGCTTGGCGACGTGGAAGGCGCCCGAGGCGATGAACAGCACATGGTCGGTCTTCACCGGCCCGTACTTGGTCGAGACGGTCGTCCCCTCGATCAAGGGCAGCAGGTCGCGCTGCACGCCTTCACGCGACACGTCGGCGCCGCCGCCGCGATCCTGACGCGCGGCCACCTTGTCGATCTCGTCCAGGAAGACGATGCCCTCGTTCTCGGCCAGCAGCAGGGCTTCCTTGGTCAGGCTTTCCTGATCCAGCAGCTTGTCGCTTTCCTCGGTGACGAGGGGCGCCAGGGCGTCGCGCACGGTCAGCTTGACCGTCTTGGTGCGGCCGCCGCCCATCTTGCCCAGCATCTCCGATAGGTTCAGCAAGCCGACGTTGCCGCCGCCGCCCGGCATATCCAGCCCCTGCAGCGGCGACGCCGTATCGGCCAGGGCGATCTCGATCTCCTTGTCGTCCAGTTCGCCGGCGCGCAGCTTCTTGCGGAAGGCCTCGCGCGTGGCGGGCTGCGAACCGGGGCCCACCAGGGCGTCCAGAATGCGTTCCTCGGCCTGGCCCTCAGCGCGAGCCTTCACGCCCGAGCGGCGCTTGTCGCGCACCATGACCAGGGCGCTCTCGACCAGATCGCGCATGATCTGATCAACGTCGCGGCCGACATAGCCGACCTCGGTGAACTTGGTCGCCTCGACCTTGAGGAAGGGCGAGCCCGCCAGACGCGCCAGACGCCGGGCGATCTCCGTCTTGCCCACGCCCGTCGGGCCGATCATCAGGATGTTCTTGGGCGTGACCTCGTCGCGCAGATCGTCGGGCACGCGCTTGCGGCGCCAGCGGTTGCGCAGGGCCACGGCCACGGCGCGCTTGGCGTCGTCCTGACCGACGATGAAGCGGTCCAGCTCGGAGACGATTTCGCGGGGAGAAAGATCAGTCATGGTTCAGACGGTCCAGAAATACGCGTATCAGGCGCTCAAGCAGCAAGCCGCCGCGCGGCGAGCGATAGCGCCCTACAGACTTTCAATGGTCAGGTTGCCGTTGGTGTAGACGCAGATGTCGGCGGCGATCTTCATGGCCTTGCGGGCGATCTGTTCGGCGTCCAGTTCGGTGTGCTCGTCGATCAGGGCGCGGGCGGCGGCCAAGGCGTAGTTGCCGCCCGAGCCGACGGCGGCCACGCCGTATTCCGGCTCCAGCACGTCGCCGACGCCGGTGACGGTCAGAATGGTGTCCTTGTCGGCGACCAGCAGCATGGCCTCCAGACGACGCAGGTAGCGGTCGGTGCGCCAGTCCTTGGCCAGTTCGACGCAGGCGCGCGCCAACTGGTCCGGATACTGCTCCAGCTTGGCCTCCAGCCGCTCGATCAGGGTCAGGGCGTCGGCCGTGGCCCCGGCGAAGCCCGCCAGCACCTTGCCGTTCGCCAGAGTCCGCACCTTGCGCGCGGCGCCCTTCACGATGGTCGGCCCCATCGAGACCTGGCCGTCGCCGGCGATGACGGTGCGGCCGTTCTTGCGCACCGCCAAAATGGTGGTGCCGTGCCAGTCGGGGAAGTTGGAGGCGGTCGTGTTCATGGCCGCTGACATGGCGAAGCCCATCGCCGGTCGCAAGATTAGGCTTTGTCGCAACCGGCGCCCCGCCGCGAAAAGCTTAACCATAAGCAATTCTTAATCGCGCCATGAAAAGTGGACAGCCCTCGGTCGATCCGCCGCCTTGCCCGCTCGCGAGGAGGGGGGCGCGTCTTGTATTTTTGAGTTCCCTTGCCCCTGCACCGCGCCATCTATGTCAGCGACGCCGTCGGCGGCGCGGCGACCAGCCTTCTGATCCTGGCGGAGATCCTCGGCGAGTCCGAGCGCAACAATCGCCGCGACGGTCTGACCAGCGCCCTGATGCGTCATGACGGGCGCTTTCTTCAGATCATCGAGGGCCGCCGGGCCGACATCGACCGCCTGATGGACCGGCTGCGACTCGATCCGCGTCACGAGAACCTGCGCCTGTTGTCCGACACGCCCGTCTCCGGCCGCCAGTTCGGCGACTGGCCCATGATCCTGGCCGAGCTGACGCCCGCAGCGGCCCAGCTGCTGAACGGCGAAGCCCTGGACCAGCTCAGCCCCGCCCGCGCCGAGGCCCTGCTGACGCTCGCCGTCAGCGCCGCCCCCGTTCCGGCCTGACGCATCGGTCCGACTGCGCTAGACAGTCGGCGTGACCCAATCTTCCGCTCCTCTCGCCCCCGTGCGTTTCTCCGACGAAGAGGTCGAGCGCTACGCCCGCCAACTGGTGCTGTCCGAGATCGGCGGCCCCGGCCAGCAGGCGCTGAAACGCGCCCGCGTGCTGATCGTCGGCATGGGCGGGGTGGGCAACCCGGCGGCCCTCTATCTGGCCGCCGCCGGGGTCGGGACGCTGGGCCTGATCGACGACGACACGGTCGCCCTGTCGAACCTGCAGCGTCAGATCGCCTTCACCACCGACGACCCCGAGCGCTCCAAGGTCGAGGCGGGCGCAGAACGGCTGAACGCCCTGAATCCGCACGTCACAGTCCAGACCTTCAACCAGCGCGTCACGCCGGACAGCGCGGCGGCCCTGATGCAGGACTTCGATCTGGCGCTGGACGGCACCGACGACTTCGAGACGCGACTGGCCGTCAACGCCGCCTGCGTGGCGGCGGGCAAGCCGCTGGTGTCCGGCGCCCTGGGCCGCTGGTCGGGACAGGTGTCGGTGTTTGAGGGGCGGCCCTGCTACCAGTGCCTGGTGCCCGAGATTCCGCCCGACGCCGAGACCTGCGCCCGCGTCGGCGTGGTCGGCGCCCTGGCCGGCGTCATCGGCGCCATGGCGGCGCTGGAGGCGATCAAGCTGATCACCGGCGCGGGCGAGCCGCTGACCGGCCGCCTGATGCTCTACGACGGTCTGGCCGGAACCAGCCGGGTGGCGAAGATCGCCGCCGACCCCGCCTGTCCCGTCTGCGGCTCAGATCACGCCTAGAGCATCGCCGGGATGACGCGGTCAGGCGGGCGGTGGCCGTTCTGCCAGGTCATGATGTTGGCGATCACCCGGTCGCCCATGTCCTGACGCGCCTCAATCGTGGCCGAGCCGAGGTGTGGCAGCAGCACCACGTTCGGGCGGCCGATCAGGCCGGGGTGGACCTTCGGCTCGTTCTCGAACACGTCCAACCCCACGCCGAACAGGGCGCGGCGGTCCAACGCCTCGACCAGAGCCGCCTCGTCGATCAGCTCGCCGCGCGCGGTGTTGACCACGATGGCGTGCGGCTGAAGCCGGGCCAGGCGTTCGGCCGACAGCAGGTGGTGCGTCTCCTTCGTCGCCGGGCAGTTCAGCGAGATGACGTCCATCCGCGCCAGCATCTGGTCCAGATCATCCCACCAGGTGGCGCCCAGCTCCTCGGCGATCATGTCCGGGACGGGTTTGCGGTTGTGATAGTGGACCTGCATGCCGAAGGCCTTGGCGCGGCGGGCCAGAGCCTGGCCGATGCGGCCCATGCCGACGATGCCCAGACGCTTGCCCCACAGCTTGCGCCCGCACATCCAGGTCGGGCTCCAGCCCTCGAACTGACCTGCGGCGACGACAGCGGCGCCCTCGACGACGCGGCGGCTGACAGCCAGGATCAGGCTCATGCCCAGATCGGCGGTGTCCTCGGTCAGGACGCCCGGCGTATTGGTGACGATGATCCCGCGCCCGACGGCGGCGTCGATGTCGATGTGGTCCACGCCCGCGCCAAAGTTGGCGATCATCTTCAACTGTTCGCCCGCGCCCGCGATCAGCTCGGCGTCCAGATGATCGGTGATGGTCGGCGCCAACACGTCGGCCCTTTGCAGGGCGGCGGCCAGGTCATCGCGCGACATCGGCCGATCGGTGAGGTTCAGCTCGGCGTCGAAAAGTTCGCGCATCCGCGTTTCGACGGCGTCAGGCAGGCGTCTGGTTAATACGACCTTAAGCTTGCGAGCGGACATAGGGGACCTGGGTTTTCCACGGGCGGCGCCCGTTCGGAACGGGTCGATATTCGGTGTCTAGCAAAGCTGCGGTCAGGTTCAAAAGGGCGCCTCGCGTCGCGGCCCTCGCCGCCGTCCTCATGACCGGCGTTCTCTTGGCGGCGGGTTCGACCATGCCCGACGGCCGCCCGACCCCGACGGGGCTGGAGGTGCCGCGCTGGGTGACGCTGAAGTCGTCGCAGGTGCGGGCGCGCCAGGGACCGGGCCTCGACTACCGCATCCTATGGGAATACCGCGCCGCAGGCCTGCCCGTTCAGGTGATCGCCGAGACGCGCGAGTGGCGCAAGATCTGCGACCCGGAAGGGTCCGTCGCCTGGATCCACCACACCGTCGCCTCGGGTCGTCGCAGCGTCTTCAACCGCTCGAACGAAGCGGTGCCGATCCGCTCGGGCCGGTCCGAGACCGCCTCGGTCCGCGCCCTTCTGTCGCCGAACGCCCTGATCCCCCTGGACGAGTGCGAGGACGGCTGGTGCCGGGTGCGGGCGCGCAAGCTGCGCGGCTGGGTCGCCGAACGCGCTGTCTTCGGCACGCAGGAGCGGGCCCTGTGCAACGCCGCCCGCCCGGCCGGCGCCGGCCGGGCCTCCTGATCTCATATAGTGACGGCATGGTTGAGCGCGGCCTCCGGGTCGTGTAACCCGCCAGCAACACCTTTCGGAGCCGATTTCCCTTGAGCCAGTCGCAATATCCGTCGTCGTTCGATCACGAAGGCCTGCTGGCCTCGGGCCGGGGCGAGCTGTTCGGTCCGGGCAACGCCCAACTGCCGGCCCCGCCCATGCTGATGTTCGACCGGATCAAGACCATTAGCGCCGACGGCGGCGACTACGGCAAGGGCTATGTCGAGGCTGAACTCGACATCAACCCGGACCTCTGGTTCTTCCAGTGCCACTTCATCGGTGATCCGGTCATGCCGGGCTGCCTGGGCCTAGACGCCATGTGGCAGCTGGTCGGCTTCTACCTCGGCTGGATCGGCGGCCCCGGCAAGGGCCGGGCGCTGGGCGTCGGCGAGGTCAAGTTCACCGGCCAGGTGACGCCGGACATCAAGAAGGTGGTCTACAAGGTCCACCTGAAGCGCGTCATCAACCGCAAGCTGGTCATGGGCATCGCCGACGGCGTGCTCGAGGCCGACGGCGAGGTCATCTACACCTGCGCCGACATGCGCGTCGGCCTGTTCGGCGGTGCGGCCCCGGTGGAACCGGACGCCGCCTGACACCACTTGTTGGATAGTCGCGGCCAACGCGGCGTCCGAAGACTTTGAGGATTGGAAACACCATGCGGCGTGTCGTCGTCACCGGACTGGGCATCGTCTCTTCCATCGGCACCGGCCAGGATCAGGTCGCGGCCTCCCTGCGCGACGCCAAGTCGGGCGTCCAGCACGCCGCCGACCACGCCAAATACGGCTTCCGCTCCCAGGTCTGGGCGCCGCCGGCCCTGGGCCACACGGCCGAGGACTGGGCGCCGCTGGTCGACCGCCGCGCCGCGCGCTTCCTGGCCAACGGCACGGCCTGGGCGCACATCGCCTTTGAAGAGGCGCTGAAGGACAGCGGCCTGTCCGCCGACGAAATCAAGAACGAGCGCATCGGCCTGATCGTCGGCGAGGGCGGCCCATCGACCCAGATCATCCTGCAGGCGGCGGCCACCACGGTCGAAAAGGGCTCGCCCAAGCGCGTCGGCCCCTTCGCCGTGCCCAAGGCGATGGCGTCCGGCCCCTCGGCCGTGCTGGCCACCTGGTTCGAGCTGAAGGGCATCAACTATTCGATCAGCTCGGCCTGCGCGACCAGCGCCCACTGCATCGGCGCGGCCGCCGAGCAGATCGCCTGGGGCAAGCAGGATGTGGTCTTCGCGGGCGGCTGCGAGGACATCGACTGGTCCATGTCGAACATGTTCGACGCCATGGGCGCCATGTCCTCCAACTTCAACGACACGCCCGACAAGGCCAGCCGCGCCTATGACACGGCGCGCGACGGCTTCGTCATCGCGGGCGGCGCGGGCATCGTGGTGCTGGAAGAGTACGAACGCGCCGTGGCGCGCGGCGCGACCATCTACGCCGAAGTCACCGGCTACGGCGCCAACTCGGACGGCTACGACATGGTGGCCCCCTCGGGCGAGGGCGCCGAGCGCTGCATGAAGATCGCGCTGGAAATGGCCGGCAACCCCAAGATCGACTACCTGAACCCGCACGGCACCTCGACGCCGGTCGGCGACAGCAAGGAGATGGGCGCGGTGCGCAACGTCTTCGGCGACGCCATGCCGATGATCTCCTCAACCAAGTCGCTGACGGGCCACTCGCTCGGCGCGGCGGGCGCGCAGGAAGCCATCTACTGCCTGCTGATGATGAAGCATGGCTTCGCCGCCGAGAGCGCCCACATCGAGACCCTGGACCCCGAGTTCGAGGGCATGCCGATCCTGCGTCAGCGCCACGACGGCGAACTGAAGCACGTCATGTCCAACAGCTTCGGTTTCGGCGGCACCAACGCCACCCTGATCCTGTCCAAGGTCTAAGCTTCACCGATCGGGAAAATACGAAGCGACACGAAAACGCCCCCATTCGGTCCTTCGCCCGCCCGGAACGACGCGCACACATGCATCATCGGCCCGTCGGAGTTCGGAAAAGTCCCGGATCCTGAACAGCCCCCCCAGCCCCCTGGATTTTTCCGCGTAGGGCTTCGGCGGGTCGATGCTTCCTCCAAGCGAGACGCCCGCGCCTGCCCCTCCTCCCCCTCCCCGGCAGCGCGGGCGTTTTGCTGTCCGCTTCCTACCAGACGCATAAGACTTCGCCCGCGCGACGCCGGGTCACGCGGGCGATTCCGATAAGCCTTCAGGTACGTGGGATCAGGCCGGCAGGTCGATCTCGACCCGTTCGCTGTCGCGCAGCACGATGACCGGCACGACCGCCTCGCCCGCCGCCTGAAGCCGCTGAGCCAGATCCTTCATGTCCGCGATCTCGGCGCCGTTCGCCTGGACCACCACATCGCCAGCCTGGAAGCCCGCGGCGGCGGCGGAAGACCCCGCCTCGACCACCGCGATCTGAGCCCCGCGTCCCGAGGCCGGATTGCGCACCGTCAGGCCGCGCGCCATGGCCGCCTGAACACCGACACGCACCGGCGCCGGATCGGACGGCTCGATCGTCAGCCGGGTCGAGGCCTCGCGGCCGTCGCGCAGATAGACGACCGGCATCTGGCTGCCCGCGCGCGCGATCCCGACCGTGGCCTGGACCGAGCCGGCGTTGGCCACCGGGCGGTCCTGGATGCGCGTCAGCACGTCGCCGGGCTTCAGCCCCGCCTTCTCGCCCGCCGAGCCCGGCTCGACGTCATAGACCACGGCGCCGCGCACGATGTTCGACCCGACCTCGCGCGCCCGCTCGGCCGTCAGGGAGCCGAGGCCCAGGCCGACGCGGCCGCGCTTGACCTCGCCGGTGGCGCGCAGCTGGTCGACCACGAACATCATGATACGCGTCGGCACGGCGAAGGCGATGCCGTCGTTGCCGCCGCCGAACCCGCCCGACAGGATGGCCGTGTTGATGCCGATCAGGCGCCCCCGGCTGTCCAGCAGCGGCCCGCCCGAGTTGCCCGAGTTCACCGCCGCGTCGGTCTGGATGTAGTCCTCGATGGCGTCGCCCATGCCCGAGCGGTTCAGACCCGAGATGACGCCCATGGTCAGGGTCTGGTCCAGACCCAGAGGATAGCCGACCGCGAACGCCAGATCGCCGCTGCGCAGGGTGTCGGAATCCACCGTCGCCACCTGCGACAGGCCCGTGGCGTCGATCTTCAGCACGGCGATGTCCGTCGCCTTGTCGGCGCCGATCAGGGTGGCGTCGAACAGGCGGCCGTCGATCAGGTCGACGGTGAATTTCTGACCGTTCTCGATGACGTGGTGGTTGGTGACGATGATGCCTTCGCGCGCGTCGATGATGACGCCCGAGCCGCCCTGCGACGGCTTGGGATTGTTTTCCGAGCTGGGACCGCGCGACTGGCCCAAGGTCGTCACCTGGACCACGGCGGGCAGGCTTTCCTCCAGCCCGGCGGCGAAGGTGAAGACGCCGCGCCGGGCGTCATAGGGCATGGCCGCCACGGGGGACTGGACGGTCGTCGCCGTCGCGGCCACGGGCGCAGCCTGGGCCATGCCGCTGAAGCTGAAGATCGCCAGGGCGGCGCCGGCCAGCAGGCTGTGTTTCGTCATTCCGGTTTCCTTCACGCGCCGACCGCCTTCGGTCGACAGACGGGCGAGCATCGCCGCCCCGCAGGCGAGACAAACGCGCGACAACGGCAAAGGATCGTCGCGTCGCGCGTTTTCTGCAACGCTTGTCTCAGAAGGCGGCTTCGCCGGTGATGGCGCGGCCCAGGATCAGGGCGTGAACGTCGTGCGCGCCCTCATAGGTGTTGACCGTCTCCAGGTTCATGGCGTGGCGCATGACGTGCAGTTCGCCGGTGATGCCGGCGCCGCCGTGCATGTCGCGGGCCTCGCGCGCGACGGCCAGGGCCTTGCCGCAGTTGTTGCGCTTCATTAGGCTGATGGCCTCAGGAACCCACGCGCCGGTGTCCAGCAGACGGCCCAGGGCGTAAGCGCCCTCGAAGCCGAGGAAGATCTCGGTCTGCATGTCGGCCAGCTTTTTCTGCACCAACTGGCGCGCAGATAGCGGGCGGCCGAACAGGGTGCGCTCGGCCACATAGTCGCGGCTGGCGTGGAAGCAGAACTCGGCCGCGCCCATCGCGCCCCAGGCGATGCCAAAGCGCGCCTTGTTCAGGCACGAGAACGGTCCGCGCAGACCCTGAACGCCCGGCAGGATATTGGCTTCCGGCACGAAGACGTCGTTCAGGCCGATGTCGCCCGTCACCGAGGCGCGGAGCGACAGCTTGTCGCCGATCTTGCCCGTGGTGAAGCCGTCGAAGTCGCGCTCGACGATGAAGCCTCGGATCACGCCATCCAGCTTGGCCCAGACGATGGCCAGGTCGGCGATCGGCGAGTTGGTGATCCAGTATTTGCCGCCGTTCAGGCGATAGCCGCCCTCGACTGCGACCGCCGTGGTCTTCATCGAGGCCGGGTCCGACCCGCCGTCCGCCTCGGTCAAGCCGAAGCAGCCGACCAGCTCGCCCGCCGCCATCTTCGGCAGGAACTTCATCTTCTGCTCTTCGGAACCGAAGGCGTAGATCGGATACATGGCCAGCGACGACTGCACCGACATGGCCGAGCGATAGCCGCTGTCGATCGCCTCGACCTCGCGCGCGATCAGGCCATAGGCGACATGCGACGCTTCAGAGCCGCCGTACTGTTCCGGCAGCATGGCGCCCAGGAAGCCCATCTCGCCCATCTCGGTCATGATGGCGCGATCGAACACCTCGTCGCGGAAGGCGGCGACGACGCGCGGCAGCAGGGCCTCGCGCGCATAAGACCGCGCCGCGTCCTGCACCATCCGCTCCTCATCAGTCAGACGGCCCGTCAGGTCGAAGGGGTCGTCCCAGCGGAAGGTCTGGCCCGAAGATTTCTGGGCGGAAGTGGTGTTGCCGTCGGCCATCGGTCGTCCTTTTAGATCTTGGCAGGGGCCTCACGCGGGGTTGAAGCGGCGTGACGAAGCGCCCCCTGTTGCTTCGGCGGGTTTAGGCCAGAATGCGACCGCCGGGTAGAGGGACCGGTGCGACCACGCTAGGCTGTCTTCATGTCGAACGCTTTCAACCGCCTGTTCCGCGACCACCCGCGTGAGCTCGACGAGACCTACCTCGAGCATATGGCCGCCTCGTCGCGCTTCGGCTTCAAACTGCTGCGCCTAGCGGGCTGCGCCTTCATCCATGCGGTGACGCCCGGCCTGCACAAGACCACGGTCTCCGACGCCATTCGCGGCATGGCCCACGACATGGGCGGCCGCGCCGCAGAGGCCCGCGAATGCCGCATGCGCGACGCGGGCGTCTGGGACGTCGGCCTCTAGGTCCCCGACGCGCCTTCAGTCCGGCGTCTGGGCGCGGCTGTAGAAGCCCGAGATGTCGGAACCCATGCCGCAGAAACGACCGGCGGCCGTGCTGTCCTCGACGAAGGCCCCTTCCGGTCCCACGCGCACCGTCACGACCGGCGCGTCGGCGCCGATGTCGGCCGCCGTCAGTTCGTTCACCTCGCCCTCGAAGGGGATGAGCTTGGCGTGGATGACGTCGTCGCGGTCCTGGGCGCCGCGCGCCTGAAGCTCGCAGTCGGCCGCCGTGGCCCCGCCGTTCGGAACGCCCCCGGCGCGGATCAGCACGCGCCATTCACCGCCTTCCTCGATCAGCTTGAGGTCGGCCTGGGCCGGATCGGTGCGGCGGAAGTCGGCGCTTCTCTCGGCGGCCGCCGGGGCCGTTGCGGGCGCAGGCGTGGCGGCGTCTTCAGCCTTAGGCGCGGCGGCTGGCGCCTCGGCCGGAGCGGGTCCGCAGGCCATGAGAGCCGCCGCCAGGGTCAGGGCGCCGGACGCGGGGATCAGATTGAGACGCAAGCAAACTCTCCATCACAAGGAAACGCGCGAAGCTCCGTTATTTTCAACGCGCCCGTCAACCGCTCGCCAACGCCTCAACCCAGGGCGCCGTTCACCGAGGCCCACAGATAGGCGCCCCCGGACAGCAGCAGGATCGCCGCGATCAGCGCCAAACCCGCCCATTGCAGCGCGCTGAAACGACGCGGCATGGCCGTGCCGACAAAGCCTGCTCCGGTCGCAAAGGCGAACAGGGCCAATCCGCGCGACGCCGTGCGAACCGTCGTATCGGGTCCGTCCAGATCATCGCCCTCATCCGTCGCGAACTCGCCGGTCCCCGCACGCGCCAGCAGGTCACGCGCCCGCGCCGCCTGATCCGCCCGCCCCATCAACCGGATGCCCAGGGCGCGCTGCATCAAGGGATCGACCGTGGTCTGAAACCGCTCCGTCACCGACACCTCGATATCGTGCGACGACAAGAAGGCGGCGGCCAGATCGGCCTCATAGACGTCGTGGTAGCGGGCGATCTCGACCAGGCTCATGCCGTCAGCCTAGCACGCCTGCGGGGCGCGCAATTGAAAACGGCGGGACCCAAAGATCCCGCCGTCGTCAGTCGTTCGCGTGATGCAGACCTTACAGGTCCAGCAGAGCGCGCGCCGGATCTTCCAGCAGTTCCTTGATGCGGACCAGGAAGGTCACGGCTTCCTTGCCGTCGACGATACGGTGGTCGTAGCTGAGGGCCAGGTACATCATCGGACGGATCTTGACCTCGCCGTTGATGGCCATCGGGCGCTGCACGATGTTGTGCATGCCCAGGATGCCCGACTGCGGCGCGTTCAGGATCGGCGTCGACATCAGCGAGCCATAGGTGCCGCCGTTGGTGATGGTGAAGGTGCCGCCCTGCATCTGGTCCATGGTCAGGGCGCCGTCACGGGCGGCCTTGCCCAGGGCGCCGATGCCCTTCTCGATGCCGGCCAGCGACAGGACGTCGGCGTCGCGCAGCACCGGAACCACCAGGCCCTTGTCGGTGCCGACGGCGATGCCGATGTCGTAGTGGTTCTTGTAGATGATGTCCGTGCCGTCGATCTCGGCGTTGACCGCCGGGATTTCGTGTAGGGCCTGAACCACCGCCTTGGTGAAGAAGGACATGAAGCCCAGCTTCACGCCGTGACGCTTCTCGAAGACTTCCTTGTACTGGGCGCGCAGGGCCATGACGTTGGTCATGTCCACCTCGTTGAAGGTGGTCAGCTGGGCGGCCGTGTTCTGGGATTCCTTCAGGCGGCGTGCGATGGTCTGACGCAGGCGCGTCATCTTCACCCGCTCTTCGCGCGGCTGATCGGCGCGCGGGGCCGCCGGAGCAGCAGCGACGGGCGCAGCCGGCGCGGCGGCGCCGATGGCGGCGATGGCGTCGGCCTTGGTGATGTTGCCCTTCGGACCCGAAGCCGACAGCGAGGCCGGGTTCAGGTTGTTCTCGGCCACCACGCGCTGGACGGCGGGCGACAGGTGGGTCGAAGCCGGAACCTGGGCCGAACCGGCGTTGGCCGGAGCAGCGGCCGGAGCCGGAGCAGCAGCCGGAGCAGCCGCAGAGGCGGCGACCGAACCGATCACCTGGCCGGGCGTCACGGTGTCGCCGTCAGCGGCGATGATGGTCAGGACGCCGGCGGCCGGGGCCGAGACTTCCACGGCCACCTTGTCGGTCTCGATCTCGACCAGCAGCTCGTCCTTGGCGACGGTGTCGCCCGACTTCTTCAGCCAGGTTCCGATCGAGCCTTCGGCGACGCTCTCGCCCATGGTCGGCACGGCGATGTCGACCGCAGCGCCGCCCGAAGCGGCCGGGGCAGCGGCGGGCGCCGCAGCCGCCGGAGCCGGGGCCGAAGCGGCGGCCGCGCCGCCTTCGGTCACCGAGCCCAGCACCGTGCCGGGAACGACGGTGTCGCCGTCATTGGCGTTGATCGCCGACAGCACGCCGTCGGCGGGGGCGACGACTTCAAGCGAGACCTTGTCGGTTTCCAGCTCGACCAGGACTTCGTCCTTCTTCACGGCGTCGCCGACCTTCTTGGTCCACTTGGCGATGGAGGCTTCGGCGACGGATTCACCGAGGGCGGGGGTCAGGATATCGGCCATCTTCAGTGTCTTTTCGTGTCTGAACTTTGCTTGTCTTTTAGGTCAGGCGCGGCGGTCAGGCCATGGCCTCGGCGAGGAAGGTCTCGAGTTCCTTCAGGTGTCGGCTCATCAGGCCCGCGGCGGTCGAGGCCGAAGCTGGGCGACCGACGTAGCGCGCGCGCTTGGCCTTCACGTTCAGCTTCTCGAGCGTCAGCTCGATCCACGGATCGACGAAGGTCCAGCCGCCCATGTTCTTGGGTTCTTCCTGACACCAGACCAGATCGGCGTTGGGGAAGCGGGCCAGTTCCGCCGAGATCGACTTGATCGGCCACGGATAGAACTGTTCCAGACGCAGGATGTAGATGTCGTTGACGCCCGCCTTCTCGCGCGCGTCCAGCAGGTCGTAATAAACCTTGCCCGAGCAGACGACGACCTTGCGGATGTCCTTGTCGGCCTTGAGCGTGACGCCCGCCACGTCCGGACGCAGCTCGGCGTCGTCGCGCAGCACGCGGTGGAAGGACGAACCCTCGGCCATGTCGGCCAGGGTCGAGACCGCCTTCTTGTGACGCAGCAGCGACTTGGGCGTCATCAGGATCAGCGGCTTGCGGAACGAGCGGTGCAGCTGGCGGCGCAGGATGTGGAAGTAGTTGGCCGGCGTCGTGCAGTTGGCGACCTGCATGTTGTTCTCGGCGCACTGCTGCAGGAAGCGCTCCAGGCGAGCCGAGGAGTGCTCCGGACCCTGGCCTTCATAGCCGTGCGGCAGCAGCATGGTCAGGCCACTCATCCGCAGCCACTTGCGCTCGCCCGACGAGATGAACTGGTCGATCACCACCTGGGCGCCGTTCACGAAGTCGCCGAACTGGCCTTCCCACATGGTCAGGGTGTTCGGGTCGGCCAGGGAATAGCCGTACTCGAAGCCCAGCACCGCCTCTTCCGACAAGGCCGAGTCGATGACCTCGAAATGGGCCTGGCCGTCGCGCAGGTTGTTCAGCGGGAAGTAGCGCTGCTCGGTCGTCTGGTCGGTCACGCCAGAGTGACGCTGCGAGAAGGTGCCGCGCACCGAGTCCTGGCCCGACAGGCGGATGTTGTAGCCTTCGTCCAGCAGGCTGGCGAAAGCCAGGCTCTCGGCCGTGGCCCAGTCGATGTTCACGCCGCTCGACACCGCATCGCGACGGCCGTCGATGACGCGCTTCAGCGTCTTGTGCATGTCGACGCTGTTCGGGATCGTCGTTAGGCGGTGGCCGTAGTCGAGCAGCTTCTCGGCCGGAACCCCGGTCTTGCCGCGCTGCTGCTGATCATCGCCCGCATCAACGCCCAGACCTTGCCACTGGCCGTCCAGCCAGTCGGCCTTGTCGGCCTTGAAGGTCTTGCCGGCCTCGAACTCGGCGTCGAGGAAGGCTTCGAAACGGGTGATCTCGGCGTCGGCCTCGGCCTGGCTGAGAACGCCTTCGCCGACCAGGCGCTTGACGTAGATCTCCAGCGTGGTCGGCTGGTTCTTGATCTTCGCGTACATCAACGGCTGGGTGAAGGTGGGATCGTCGCCTTCGTTGTGGCCGAAGCGGCGGTAGCAGAACATGTCCACCACCACGTCCTTGTGGAACTTCTGACGGTACTCGGTGGCGACCTTCGAAGCGAAGACGACCGCTTCCGGATCGTCGCCGTTGACGTGGAAAATCGGCGCCTGAACCATCAGCGCGACGTCAGACGGGTAGGGCGACGAGCGCGAGTTGCGCGGCGCCGTGGTGAAGCCGATCTGGTTGTTGATGACGAAGTGCAGGGTGCCGCCGGTGCGGTAGCCCTTCAGCCCCATCAGGGCGAAGCACTCAGCCACCACGCCCTGACCGGCGAAGGCGGCGTCGCCGTGGATCAGCAGCGGCACGACCTTGGAGCGATCCAGCACCCATTCGTTGTCCGGCTTGCCGACGTTGACCTCGGCCTCGCGGATGTCGAAGGCCTGCTTGGCGCGCGCCTTGCCCAGGACGACCGGGTTGACGATCTCCAGGTGCGAAGGGTTGGCGGTCAGCGACAGGTGGACCTTGTTGCCGTCGAACTCACGGTCCGACGAAGCGCCCATGTGGTATTTGACGTCGCCCGAACCTTCGATGTCCGACGGCACGGACGAACCGCCCTGGAACTCGTGGAAGATGGTCTTGTAGGGCTTGCCCATGACGGCGGCCAAGGTGTTCAGGCGGCCGCGGTGCGCCATGCCGAAGACGATCTCGTCGACGCCCAGGGCGCCGCCGCGCTTGATCACCTGCTCCAGGGCGGGGACCATGGCCTCGCCGCCGTCCAGACCGAAGCGCTTGGTGCCGGGGAAACGCTTGTGCAGGAAGCGCTCGAAGCCTTCGGCCTCGACCAGCTTCCTGAAGATGGCCAGCTTGCCTTCCTTGGTGAAGGCGTTCTGTTCAAACTTGTCCGGACCTTCGAAGCGCTGCTGCAGCCAGGCCTTCTCGTCCGGCTCGGCGATGTGCATGAACTGCACGCCGATGTTGCCGCAGTAGGTGCGCTTGAGGATTTCCAGCACCTGGCGGACCGAGCCGGTCTCCAGGCCCAGGACGCCGTCCAGGAAGATCGGGCGATCCATGTCGGCGGCGGTGAAGCCGTAGAACTCGGGCGTCAGCTCCGGGTTCTGGATCGGCGGCTCGATGCCCAGCGGATCGAGGTTGGCCTGCAGGTGGCCGCGCACACGATAGGCGCGGATCAGCATTAGGGCGCGGATGGAATCGTGGGCGGCGGCGCGCACGTCGGCGGCCGAAACGGCGCCCGAGGCGTCAGCGACCGGAGCGGCCGGGCGCGGGCCGGGCTTGCCGGCGGTCTTGGGGTCAACCTTGGGAGCCGGCCAGCGGCCGTCGAACACGGCGGTTTCCTCGGTCGGCTCGGCAGCGCCCGAACGGCCCCAGGAGCCGGCGGCGGCCGACTGCTTCACCAGGTCGGCGTTGTCCTTCAGTTGATCGAAGAAGGCGCGCCACTCCCCCGACACCGAGCCGGGGTCCGAAGCCCATTTTTCGTGCAGGTCCTCAATGAAGGCGGCGTTCGCGCCATAGAGGAAGGAGGTCTCGGCAAAGACCTGGTTCAGCCGACCCGCATCGTCCGCCATTTTTCTCTCAATCGTCCCTTTACAACCGCCCGCGCACAGCCGCGCGGAGAGCAGCGCCGTTCATATAGGCCCTGTTTCCTTACTGGTCATGACCGAAGGGAGGCGGACCAGGTGGAATTTGGTCGAATCGGCAAGAAAAAACGCCCCCGGACGATTCCGGAGGCGTTACAAAAGGTCACACGGCGCGAAAAACACCCCCGGAACGCGGATAGATTAGACTTTGGTCCAATCCGCCGCCCCGCCTGACGCCGTGACCTCCCTCAAGAAATCACGGCGCTCAAGCAGCGAGCGACCGCGTCGCGAGCGTTAGCGCCGCGCCTCCAAAGAGGCGCTGCTGAAGGGTTTAACCCTTCAGCACTTCCACCAGAGTCGTGCCCAGACGCGCCGGCGACGGCGAGACGCGGATGCCCGCGGCCTCCATGGCGGCGATCTTGGATTCCGCATCGCCCTTGCCGCCCGAGACGACAGCGCCGGCGTGGCCCATGGTGCGGCCCTTCGGCGCCGTGCGGCCCGCGATGAAGCCGGCCATCGGCTTCTTGCGGCCCTTCTTGGCTTCGTCGATCAGGAACTGGGCGGCGTCTTCTTCGGCCGCGCCGCCAATTTCACCGATCATGATGATGGATTCCGTGGCGTCGTCGGCCAGGAACATTTCCAGCACGTCGATGAACTCGGTGCCCTTGACCGGGTCGCCGCCGATGCCGACGGCCGTGGTCTGGCCCAGGCCTTCGTTCGTGGTCTGGAACACGGCTTCATAGGTCAAGGTGCCCGAACGCGAGACGATGCCGACGTTGCCCTTCTTGAAGATGTTGCCCGGCATGATGCCGATCTTGCACTCGTCCGGGGTCAGGACGCCGGGGCAGTTCGGGCCCAGCAGGCGCGAGTTGGAACGGTCCAGGCGAGCCTTGACGCGCACCATGTCCTGCACCGGAATGCCTTCGGTGATGCAGGTGATGAAGGGGATCTCGGCCTCGATGGCCTCGATGATGGCGTCGGCCGCGCCTGCCGGCGGGACGTAGATCACCGTGGCGTCGGCGCCGGTGCGCTCCTTGCCTTCGGCGACCGAGGCGAAGATCGGCAGGCTTTCGCCGTGCGAGCCGGTCCAGGTCTGGCCGCCCTTGGTCGGGTGCACGCCACCGACCATCTGGGTGCCGTGATAGGCCAGGGCCTGTTCGGTGTGGAAGCCGCCGGTCTTGCCGGTCAGGCCCTGGACCAGGATCTTGGTGTTCTTATTGACGAGAATGGACATGTGTCTGTGCTCTGAATTCTGTGTGTCTGCTGGGCGGTAGCGGCGCTTACGCGACCGCCGCGACGATCTTCTGGGCGGCGTCGTCCAGGTCGTCGGCGGCCTGGATGGTCAGGCCCGACTCGTTCAGGATCTTCTTGCCCAGTTCGGCGTTCGTGCCTTCCAGACGCACGACCAGCGGCACCTTCAGACCCACTTCCTTCACCGCGGCCACGACGCCCTCGGCGATGACGTCGCACTTCATGATGCCGCCGAAGATGTTGACGAGGATGCCCTCGACCTTCGGGTCAGCGGTGATGATCTTGAAGGCCGCCGCGACCTTGTCCTTGCCGGCGCCGCCGCCGACGTCGCAGAAGTTGGCGGGCTCTTTGCCGTACAGCTTGATGATGTCCATCGTCGCCATGGCCAGGCCGGCGCCGTTCACCATGCAGCCGATGTTGCCGTCCAGAGCCACATAAGCGAGGTCCCACTTCGAGGCCTCGATCTCCTTGGCGTCTTCTTCGGTCTCATCGCGCAAGGCGCGGATGTCTTCGTGGCGGTACAGGGCGTTGCCGTCGAACGAGACCTTGGCGTCCAGAACGCGCAGGCGGCCGTTCTCCATGACGATCAGCGGGTTGATCTCGAGCATGTCCATGTCCTTCTCGACGAAGGCCTTGTACAGGATCGGGAACAGCGACTTGCCGTCTTCAGCGGCGTCGCCCGTCAGCTCCAGCGCCCCGTTGATGGCGGCGATGTTCTCGGCGGTGACGCCGGCTTCCGGGTTGATGGCGATGGTGTGGATCTTTTCCGGGGTGGCGTGGGCCACTTCCTCGATATCCATGCCGCCTTCGGTCGAGACGACGAAGGCCGTTTGACCGACCGAGCGGTCGACCAGCAGCGAGCAATACAGCTCACGGGCGATGTCGGCGCCGTCTTCGATGTACAGGCGGTTGACCTGCTTTCCGGCTTCGCCCGTCTGGGCGGTGACCAGGGTGTTGCCCAGCATTTCCTTGGCGTGGGCGACGGCTTCCTCGATCGAGAAGGCCAGACGCACGCCGCCCTTGGCGTCGGCGCCCAGTTCCTTGAACTTGCCCTTGCCGCGGCCGCCGGCGTGGATCTGCGACTTCACGACGTAGAGCGGGCCAGGCAGTTGCTTGGCGGCGGCTTCGGCCTGGTCGGCCGAGGTGATGGCGACGCCCGCCGCGACCGGGGCGCCAAAGCCCTTGAGGACCTGCTTGGCCTGATACTCGTGAATGTTCATGTCTGGATCCGCGCCGTTAGGGAGGTTTGTGGAAACTTTGGCCGCGCTTATAGGCGTCGCGCCTTCGCCTGCGCAACCGCCTGTCGTCTTATGGCCTCATGAGGATTTTCTTATGCCGGGCGGCGAGCCTGCTTCAGGCCGCCGCCCGGTCCATCTTCGGGGCGATTAGTCGACCCAGTCCTTCTTGAGCGTGCGCGAGGCGCCGAACAGCAGGGCCGAGGACAGAAGATAGAAGCCCATCCCCGTATAGATGGCCCAACGCAGGCTCTCCTCGCCGAAGGCCGGGCGCAGCAGGTCGCTCATCCAGCCGAAGTAGTAGATGCCGACGGCGATCCCCAGCAGGTTGTTGATCAGCAGGAACAGGGCCGAGGCCGTGGTCCGCATGGCCGGCGTAGCCAGGTGCTGCACCGCCGCCGTGACCGGACCCAGCCAGGTCAGGTTCAGACCCGTCGGGATCAGGAAGATCAGGAAGGCCATGGTCAGGGCCGCCGCGCCGTTGGGATCGGACCCCGGCATGACCGCGCCCACCACCGCGCCCGAGTTCATCGCCAGGATGAAGCAGGGCACCGAGATCAGGAAGGCGATCGCCGGCGTCAGCGGATAGGCCGCCTTGGATTTCTTGCCCAGCCGGTCGGCCATGGAGCCGCCCAGCCAGATGCCCGCCACCCCGCCGACCAGGACGATGGCCGAATAGTACCAGGCCGTCTGCGACAGGGTCAGGCCGAAGCTGCGCATGAAGAAGCTAGGCAGCCAGGCGGCCACGCCATAGCCGCAGACCGAAGACGACGCCGCCCCGAACGCCAGCAGCCAGAAGCTGGGCTTGGGCGCCAAGGTGCGCACCACTTCCTTGAAGGGCGGCGCCTTGAGCTCCTTGGCGACGGGAGCGGCCGCGACCGGCGCCGCGAGCGCCGCCGGCTCGACGTCCAGTCCGCCGCGCTTGGGATCCTTGACCGTCAGGCGCAACACCGGCGCGACCAGCACGCCCAGAACGCCGACCACGATGAAGGCCGTGCGCCAGCCATAGGTCGCCGCCAGCAGGCCGCCGACCAGGGTGCCCGCCGCCATGCCCAGCGGAATGCCGAAGGCGTAAGCCGCGAGCGCCCGCGCCCGCTGCGACTTGGGAAAATAGTCGGCGATCAGGGAATAGGCCGGCGCCACGCCGCCCGCCTCGCCGATGCCCACGCCCATGCGGCACAGGAACAGCGAACCGAACCCGCCCGCCAGACCGCACAGGGCGGTGAAGCCGGACCAGATGGTCAGGGCGCCGGTCATGATCCAGACCCGGCTGAACCGATCGGCCAGCCAGGCGATCGGAATGGCCAGGGTCGAATAGAGCAGGGCGAAGGCCAGCCCCCCCAACAGGCCGAACTGGGTGTCGCTGAGGTTGAACTCGGCCTTCAGCGGCGCGGCCAGGATGCCGATGATCTGCCGATCCAGGAAGTTCAGCATGTAGATGAGGATCAGAACCCCCAGCACATAGTAGCGATAGCTCGGCGACGCGGCGCGCGCGTCGAGCGTCCCCGCGTCGGCCTTTGCGGCCTCGATCTGGCTCATGGACGTTCCCCGACTATGTTCCTTAAGACGACGGTAGCGGCCTCGCCGCTCCGCGCCACAAAAAAGAAGGGCGGCGGCTCCCATGAACCGCCGCCCGCGATCAGATGATCAGGCGTTCAGGAGAAATGACCCGGATCAGAACTTCAGCCCGACCGTGGCCGTGACGGTGCGCGGCGCGCCGTAGTAGCCGATCAGGGAGTCGCCGAAGAGAGCGCCCGGGAAGACATAGCCGCCCACGCGATACTGCTCGTCCGACAGGTTCTTGCCGTGGACGCCGACCGTCAGGCGGTCGTTCGAAGACGTCCACACCAGACTGGCGTCGAACATCCAGAAGGCTTCCTGGTCGAGGACCGGGCTGGCCGTCTCGAACAGCTGGTAGTCGCCGCGATAGGAGGCCGACGGGATGAAGGCCAGGCTGGAGCCGTTCGCCATCCAGTGGGTGTAGGTGGCGCCGATCGAGCCGGTCCATTCCGGCGTGTTCTGGAAATCGCGCTGATCCGAGACGTCGACGAAGCAGCCCGGCAGGGTCGGACAAGTCGTGTTCAACGGGCCAGTAGGGATATAGGCGGCGAACTGATCGAACTCGGCGTCCGTATAGCTGAGCATGCCGTTCAGGGTCAGGCTGTCCGTCACGCGCAGGCGGCCTTCGAACTCCCAACCACGGATGCTGGATGAGCCGACGTTATCGACGACCGAGGCGACGGTGGAGCCAGACGGATACTGGGTGGTGATCTGCTGATCCTCATATGAGGAGTCGTAGATGGCCGTCGCGAAGTTGAGTCGGTTGTCGAACAGCGAACCCTTCAGGCCGATCTCCCAGGTCTCGACCGTTTCAGGCTCATAGCCCTTGATCGTGTCCGGATAGGCGACCGCGTCGCCGCGCATGTCGAAACCGCCGGATTTGAAGCCCTGGCCCCATGAGACATAGGTCGTCAGGTCCGGGTTCAGCTTGTAGGAGACGCTGACGCGCGGGGTGAATTTCTCAAACTCGCGGGTCGCCGAGTAATTGGTGCGTGGCGCGCCAAAGGGCACGGCTCCGCCATTGCCGAAATCGGGGCTGCGGATACCTGCATACTGCTGTCGGAAGACGGTCCCGGTCTTTTCATCGTGGGTCCAGCGAGCGCCGACCGACACCGACAGGGCGTCGGTCACATCATAGGAGAAGTCGCCAAAGACGGCGTAGCTCTTGGTGTCCACCGAACCGGAGGTCAACGTCGTCAGGCCGACGGGGAAGGTGCCCGCCGGAAGACCGAGAACCACATTGGCGTCATAGAGGCCCAGAACGGTGTCGAAGGCGCCCGACGCCGTGGCGTCCAGGTAGTAGACGCCGGCCACGCCCGACCAGCGGCCGCCGCTGAAGACGGCTTGGAATTCCTGGCTGAACTGGTCGTCGTCGTAGCGGGCCGGAATGTCGAGGATCGGCTGCGGCAGGTTGTCGAAGTCAATGTTGCCACGCGTCAGTCCGTCCCGTTGGGCGGTCACCGACTTCAGCGTCAGCCACTCATTGACGGTCCACTCGCCGGTCAGCGACAGGCCCTTGGACTCGACCCGGTTCGCATCGCCTGCGCCTGCGTTGGTGTCGTAGACGTCGGCCGGGCTCGGAGCCAGTTCGCGGTGACCGTGACGGGCGTTGGAGTCGTCCTTCACGATATCGCCGGCCAGGCGGAAGAACAGGTTGTCCGTCGGCGTCCACTCGGCGCTGAAGCGCGCCGCCGTCACGTCCTTGTTATAGTGTTCGTTGCCCGTGTTCAGGTTCGTGCCGTAGCCGTCGCGCAGATAGCGGGCGACCGCCGCCGAGACCGCGAACTTGTCGTTGAAGGGCAGTTCGGCCGAAGCGACCAGGTCGCGCTGGTTGAAGCTGCCGTAGGAGGCGCGGATCTGGCCTTCCGGCTCATCGGCGTCGATGCGCTTGGTGACGTATTTGATCGCGCCGCCGATCGTGTTGCGGCCGTAAAGCGTGCCTTGCGGGCCGCGCAAAATCTCGATGCGCTGGATGTCGAAGATGTCCAGAACGGCCGCCTGCGGACGGGCGATGTAGACGTCGTCCATATAGAGGCCGACGCCCGGCTCGAAGCCCCAGAGCGGATCCTGCTGGCCCACGCCGCGGATGAAGGAGATCAGGGTGGAGTTGGAGCCGCGGGCCGCCTGCAGCGTCAGGCTGGGCGCCGAACGGGTCAGCTCGGTGATGTCGGCCGAGCCCTTCTGTTCCAACTGCTCAGCCGAGAAGGCGGAGACCGCCACCGGCACGTCCTTCAGCGCTTCGTCGCGACGGCGCGCGCTGACGATGATGTCATCGACGGACGAGACCTGCTCGCCGACAGGCGCCGCCTCCTGAGCCTGCGCCGCAGTGGTCATCACGCCGAATGCGGCGCCCGCCAGCAAGGCGGTCTTCACGAGTCTGTTCATGTGCATCCCAATCTTGTTTCCAGCCCGATCGACGCTTTTATTCAGCGTTCAATGATTTTTTGCATTGGTGACGGTCTTTCGCCCGCCTGTCAAACGGCCAAGCCTGATTTCCGTCACGGAAAGGCCCGCCCTGTGGCGCCGTTGCACTAACCCCCAAAGCGCGACTAGCTTCCGGCCATGACGAAGAGCGACCTGCCGCCGCCCCAGATTCCACCGCTGCCCGCCGCGCCTGCACGGCGCGGGCGGCCCAAGAAGTCCAAGGCGGCCGCTGCGGGCGAGACGCGCGACGCCATTCTGAACGCGGCCGAGGACCTGTTCTCCAAGCACGGCTTCTACGGCGTCACCATCCGCGAGGTGGCGCGCGAGGCGGGCGTGGATACGGCCCTGGTCCACTATTATTTCGGGGCCAAGAAGGAGCTGTTCGACGCCGTCTTCAACCGCCGCGCCGAGGTGTGGAACGCCGAGCGCGTCGCCGCGGTCGATCGTTACGCCGAGGCTGCGGGCGACGCCATGACGCTGGAAGGACTGTTCGAAGCTTTCCTGCGTCCGCCGTTCCAGTGGTCGCTGAAGGGCGGGCCGGGGTGGAAGCACTACGCCGCCCTGGTGGCCCAGACCAACGCCAACCCCGCCTTCGGCGGCGAGACCATGGCCCGCTATTTCGACCCGGCGATCCGCCGCCTGCTGGAGCTGGTCAAGCGCATCATGCCCGAGGCGGACGAAGCCGACCTCTATTGGGCCTATCACAACCTCTCGGGCGCCCTGACGCTAACCCTGGGCGAGACAGGGCGACTGGACCGCCTGTCCGGCGGCCTGTGCCAGTCCGGCGATCTGGACAGCGCCTGCGACTACATGGTGCGGTTCGCCGCCGCCGGCTTCCGCGCCGTCTGCGGTCCGGCGCGCGCGTGACGCCGCGACTGGATTTCTCGCCGGGCTCCAAGGCGCGCGACTTCCTGCGCGGCCTGGCGGTGGCCGTCGGGGCCGGCGTCTTCCTGGCGCTCGGCGGAGCCTTCGGCTCCAACGGCGCGCCGCTGGCGCAGCGTCTGGCCTATTGGGTGCCCGTGCTCGTCGTCGGCGGCCTGTGGGGGCACCTGTGCAGCCTGCTGGTCGAGCGCTTCATCGACGTGGACGCGCGCCCCTGGCTGGGCGTCGCCGCCCTGACCCTGGTCATCACCGGGCCCTTGACCCTCATGGTCTGGGCCATGACCGGCCTGATGTTCGAAGGCCAGTTGCGTCACGCCGACGACCTGCGCCACTTCTTCTCGCCGGTGGCGCTGATCACCGCCGTACTCAGCGTCCTGAACGTCTTCCTGGGCCGCAAGCAGCCGGTCGAGACCCACGCCGCCGCGCCGGGCGCCGCGCCCGCCCGCTTCCTCGACCGCCTGCCGCCCAAGCTGCGCGGCGCGCGGCTGATCGCGGTCCAGGCCGAGGACCACTATCTGCGCCTGCACACCGACAGAGGCTCGGACCTGATCCTGATGCGGCTGTCCGACGCCCTGGGCGAACTGGAAGGGCTGGAAGGCGCCCAGACCCACCGCAGCTGGTGGGTGGCCAAGGGCGCCGTGGCCTCGGTCGCACGCGGCGACGGCCGCGCCGCCCTGACGCTGGACGGCGGCCCCGGCGGCGAGCTGATCGCCCCCGTCAGCCGCCGCTACGCCAAGGCCCTGCGCGACGCGGGCTGGTGGTGAGCCCCTACAGCCAGCGCTTCTTGCGGAAGACGAGATACGGCAGGGCGGCCGACAGGATCATCGCCCCCACCGCCGCCGGATAGCCGTACCGCCAGTGCAATTCCGGCATCACATCGAAGTTCATGCCGTAGATGGAGGCGATCAGCGTCGGCGGCAGCAGGGCCACGGCCGCGACCGAGAAGATCTTGATGATCTGGTTCTGCTCCAGATTGATCAGGCCCAGGGTCGCATCCATCAGGAAGGTCACCTTGGACGACATGGAGACGCTGAGCTCGCTCAGCGCCGCCGCATCGCGTTGCAGCAAGCGCACGGTCTGGCGCGCCTCGCGGTCCGCCTTGCCCCCGGCGCGCGCGCCCGACAGCGCCGCGTGATAGGCCAGCAAGCGCTGCAGGCTGGACAGGCTCTCGCGGATCAGGGCCAGGAAGTCGCCCGCCCGGCCGATGTCCTGGATCACCAGTTGCAGGTTGTGACTCTCCACCGCCTTGGGGTCGCGCTTGCGGAAGATCTGGCGCGAGATGGCGTCCAGCTCCAGCCCCTTCATCTCCAGGGCGTCGGCGTAGCGGTCGATGACGGCCTCGATCAGCCCCATCATGATGGCCTCGCCGCCGGCCAGCTTCTCGCCCGGCTTGTGGGTGGCGCGGGCGATGAACAACTGGAAGGAGCGCGGCTGGCCGTAGCGCACCGTCACCAGCCGCCCGCCCTTGAGGATGAAGGTCACGGGCGTCTTGACCGGATCATGCGTCTCCAGATCCGTGGCCACGGCGGCGATCATGAAGACGCCGTTGTCTTCGGCGTAGAGACGGGCCGACGGTTCGACATCGTCCATCTCGTCCCGGCTGGGGATGTCGATGCCGGTCAGGGTCTCCAACGCGGCCACCTCATCGGCGGTCGGGGAGACGAGGTCGATCCAGCAGGCGGGGCCGTGATCCACGGCCGTGTCCAGGCGCACGAGCCGATCGGCGCGCCAGTCATAGGCGTTCAGCATAAGTCGCTTCCTTTCGCGAGGACCCTCGCGCGGAAGCGGAGCGTCCTCAGAGCGTCGAAGAAGTTGAAGACTGACTTCGGTCTTCGGGGTTCATCTGAGGGTTTCCAAAAAGACGCCGCCCCAAGACAGGCATCTGGGCGGCGAAGGGGTCTTGGCCCGTTCGGCGGCGGGGGTCAACCGCACGCCGATGGGCCGCAGCGAGGCGAAGGCGCGGTGTGGCTTTCACGCCCAGTTCCCATGAAACGCCGCCGGCAGGGCCACGTCGGCGCGCCAGGTGGCGACCGGGCCGTCCTCGACGTGCATCAGGTCCAGGACGTGCAGTTCGCTGACCCCGGCCTTCAAATTGATGGTCGGGCCGACCAGCCAGGCGTCGGCCTCGTGCGCTCCGCCGGGCTTGGGGACGTAGACCATCTCGTCCGTCACATGGCCGGGGCCGAAGTCGAAGGACCGGGTGCGGCCGGACGACCAATCGGTAACGGCCACCGCCGAGGCCAGGGGCCGATCGGCGCGCTCGCCCGTGGTGTGCAGGCTGAAGCGACGCGCCAGGCCGGCGCGGCGCGGGTCGCTGCGGGGGAACTCGCCGACCACGCCCGTCCGCTCCAGCCGCCCGCGGCCGTTCGGCGACAGCACGACCATGGCCAGCTCGGCCGGTTCGCCGCCCAGCGGCACCCCGTTCAGCACCTCCTGAGCGCCGCGCGCAGCGAAGTCCATGTCCTTGTGCGCGCACAGGTCGAAGCGGATCGTGCCGTCCGCCTCGTCCCAGGCGTCGCCGACGTGGAAGAAGCCGAAGGGCGGCAGGTCGTAGAGGCGGCGCTGCGACAAGTCGGCCTTGTCCACCACCAGCACCTGCGTCCCCGCCTCGGGCGTCCAGTCGAAGCCCGCCGACATCGGCGCGACGTTGCGGACATGGACCCAGGGCTGAAGCACGATGACCAGATGGCGGGCTGTGGCGCTGAAGTCGTGGATGTAGCTGGCGCGCGGCAGGGCGATCACCTCGGCGTCCTCCAGCGTCCCGTCCGCCGCCAGGCGCCAGACCATTGCCTGCCTGCCGTTCACGCCCAGGTTCCAGATGCGGCCGTCCGGCTCGATACGCGGGTGGGCCAGGAAGGGCATGTTCTTCAGATCGGGACGCAGCGCGACGAAGTCCTCGGTCTCCAGCGTCTCGGGGTCCATGGCCAGGGGCGAGCCCGCCTCCCAAAGGGCCCACAGCTTGCCGCCGACCTTGTGCACCGAGGTGTTGGCCGGGCTGGCGTCGTCGGCCGAGCCGATGCGGGCGCGCGGGTCGCCGACGGTGCCGAAGCCGGGCATCAGCATGGCCCCGGCCTCGGTCTCCTGGCGCCGCTTGCGGGTGTCGGCGAAGCGGGCGGCAAGGCTGGCCTGACCGTCCTGCACCCGCCAGCGGCGGATCAGGCCGTCCCCGTCGAACCAGTGCTGGGATGAACCGCCCGGCCGTCGAAACTTGGCCGGACCGTTGCGATAGAGGCTGCCCGACAGCCCCTGCGGCGCCCGGCCGTGCACGAGGCGCAAGGCGCGCGGGGCGATGTCGCTCTCGACGTCGGCGGTGGCCAAAGACCAGTCGGCGGTCGCCGCCAAGGCTTGTAGAGCATAGGCCCGATCAGGGGCTAGGACGCGGGCGGCGGCCAAGGCGGCGGCGCCCATGAACAGGGTGCGGCGGGTCGGGGTCATGGCGATCTCTTCAGACAACGGGGCTTAACGGATGCGGATGGTCTGGGCCGTGACGCCCGAGACGTCGAAACGGGCGCGCTCCCACTTGGCCGGACCCATGTTGCCGACGGCGTTGTTGGAGAAGGCGAAAGGCTCGGTCGGCATGCCGAACGGGTTCACGTCCATCTTTCCGTTGCCGTTGACATCATGGAACGCCTTCATGCCGTAGGCGCCGGCGGGCAGGTTCTCGAACACGGCGGCGCGCTCACCCGTCCCCACATCAACCTGGGCCACACGGCTCGGCGCGCCGCGCTCATAGGCGGCCTCATCGGCATAGAGGGCGACCATGACGGCGCCGGTCTGCGCGCCTGTCTCGAAGGTGAAGGTCAGACGGTTGTCGGCGGTTTGGGCGACGGCCGGAACGGCGAAAGCCAGAGCGGCGGCGATAACAATATGGCGGATCATGACGGGCGTCCTTGTAGGCGGGGTGAAGAAGTCGCCGCCTTCCTCCCGCGCCGCGCCGAACCCCGCCAGCGACCTTGCGCCTGCGACCGCCGCGCCTTCGCCAACGACCACCGCTCGCCGTTCACGAAGCGCCAATGACCGGCTTGGTCGCGGCCTGCGGCAGCAGCCCGGCTTGCTCCTCGCGCCGAGGGGCCCTAAGTCGCAGAACCATGACCCAGACGTCCGCGACCGCCGCCCCGCTGATCTGCCCCTCCATCCTGGCCAGCGACTTCTCCAAACTGGGCGAGGAAATCCGCGCCCTGGAAACCGCCGGCGCCGACTGGATCCACGTCGACGTCATGGATGGCCACTTCGTGCCCAACCTGACCATCGGCCCGGACGTGGTGAAGGCCCTGCGTCCGCACACCGCCCTGCCGTTCGACGTGCACCTGATGGTCGCCCCGGTCGACAACTGGCTGGAGGCCTTCCGCGCGGCGGGCGCCAACGTCATGAGCGTCCACCCCGAAAGCGGCCCCCACGTCCACCGCACGCTCGGCCAGATCCGCCAGTTGGGCGCCAAGGCGGGCCTCGTCTTCAACCCGGCCACGCCGCTGAGCGTGCTGGATGAGGCCGTCGAACTGGTCGATCTGGTGCTGATCATGTCGGTCAATCCCGGCTTCGGCGGTCAGAAATTCATCGAGACCTCGCTGAGAAAGATCGAGCGCGCCCGCGCCATCCTCGACCGCGCCGGGTCCAAGGCGCACCTTCAGGTCGACGGCGGGGTGGTCGCCGCCAACGCCAGGGCCTGCGTCGCCGCCGGGGCCGACGCCCTGGTCGCCGGCTCCTTCGTCTTCAAGGGCGGGCCGGACGCCTACGCCGCCAACATCCAGGCCCTGAAGGCCGCCGCCGCGTGAGCCCCCTCGGCCCCTTCGCCCCGCGCGACAGCGACGTCCCCCTGGCCGAGGGGCACATCCCCGGCCTGAAGGGCGCGCCCATACGCACGCCCGTGCGCAGCGCCTCGGGCGCCCGGCCCGACCCCCGTCTGTGGGCCTCGGTCGCCAAGGGACTGGCCGCGCGCCAGCTGTGGATCGAACTCTACGGCCTGCCCGGCTACGGCCTGACCCTGGGCGGACCCACGGCCGAGGGCTTCGCCGTCAGCCCGCGCGATTTCCGCCCCCTGCCCGAAGAGGCCCCGCGCCCCCTGCTGTCGGGCAAGCTGACGCTGGCGGGTCTCAGCCTTGACGCCGACACCCCGCTGGCGTTGTGGAACAGTCCCACCCCCAGCCGCGCCTTCGCGGTCGAACTGCACAGTTTCAACTGGCTGCCCGCCATGATGGCCCAGGGCGATCGCGGCGCGCGCGAGGCCCTGGCCATGACCCTGGCCTGGCGCGAGGTGTTCAGCCGCTGGTCGCCCTTCTCCTGGGATCCCGACATTCTGGCGCGCCGCGTCTATCATCTGGCCTGCGCCGGGCGGCGGCTGGCGGGCGTGGCGACCGAGGTCGAACGCCTGCAACTGACCGACATCCTGGCCCATCAGGCGCGCCAGCTGCTGCGCCCGCCCGGCGGCGTCATGGGCCGCGCCGAGCGCCTGACCGCCGCCGCCGTCGCGGGCTGCGCCCTGAGCGGCAAGGCCGGCGCCGCCATCCGCAACAAGGCGCTGAAACGTCTGCCCGGCGCCCTGGCCGTCACGGTCGCGCCGGACGGCGCCCACGCCACGCGCGCGCCGGAAATGGGGCTGGAGCTGCTGCTCGACCTGCTGACGCTGGACGACGCCCTGGCCCAGCTGTCGGAGGTGACGCCCGAGCCGGTAGCCGAGGCCATCTCGCGTCTGACCCTGGCCCTGCGCGTCCAGACCCTGCCCGACCGGCGCCTGGCCGTGTTCCAGGGCGGCGGTCCTTCGACGCCCGAACGCATCGCCGCCGCCCGCGCCCATGACGACACGCCCGCCGCCCCGGCCAGCGGCGCCGTCGGCGGCGTCCTGCGCGTCTCCAGCCCGCTGCTGACCGTCATGGTCGATGTCGAGGCTCCGGCCCGCAACGCCTGGTCGGCCGCCGCCTGCGGCCAGCCCGCCGCGCTGGAGGTCGTCTGCGGCCGCGACCGCCTGTTCACCTCGGCCGGATGGACGCCGCGCGCCCTGGATCGCCAGGCCCTGCGCCTGACGCCGGGCGCCTCGACCCTGACGCTGGGCGAACAGCCGCTAGGCGAACCCCTGTCCGGCTGGAAGAGCGATCTTCTGGGCCCGCGCCTGGTCGGCCCCGCCCTGCACGTCACGCGCCAGCATCAGGACAGCGACGACGCCGTCTGGCTGGAAGTCGAGCACGACGGCTGGATGCCGGGCTACGGCCTGATGCATCAACGTCGCCTCTACATCGACCAGCGCCTGGACGAACTGCGCGCCGAAGAGCGGCTGCATCCGCCCGAAGGCCGCCCCGAAGCGACCCGCGCCATCGCCGCCCCCTACGCCCTGCGCTTCCAGCTCGAGCCCGGCGTCCAGGCGTCGCTGGCCCGCGACCGCCGCTCCATCCTGCTGCGCGGCCCGTCCGGGCGCGGCTGGTGGTTCCGCAGCGACGGCCCCGACGTGGCCATCGAGCCCGCCGTCCACATCGACGAGGGCCTGACCCGCCGCAGCCTGCAGATCGTGGTCCGCGGCTCGGCCCGCACCGACGCCGAGACCAAGGTCCGCTGGAAGCTGAGCCCGGCGGGCGCGAGCGGCGACCCGCACTGATGCTTCGCATGATCTGTCAGCGATGGATCTACAGGGTCGGCAATTCGACAGTCTGCGTGGACAACGCCTTCAGCTGGGTCGGTTGGGCGCAGGAACGCCTCAGGGTCAATGACGAGACGGTGCAGGACAGTCGCGGCATGTTCCGTACGCGCCAGTCCTACGCGGAACCGTGGCTGACCATGATCGGCGAGGGTGAGCTGTCGGTGCGCATGTCCGCCCGCCTCCTGAGCATCCAGTGCGAGCTTCTGCTGAACGGCGAGCCGCTGGAGCCCGAGGCCTATATGGCGACACGCTGGGCAGGCCCAAAGAACACCTGGCCCGCCGAAGAGGATTGGCGGCCTGCTCGGCGTGGAGACTTCATCGCCATGCCGAAGGCCGAGGCCGCCAAGGGCTGACGCCGCGCCCTGTTGGTGCTAGAGGCCCCGCCATCTCCCCGCCCCAGCCGTAAACGGACGCCGCCCATGCCCGCCGCTCCTGACTTTCCGCCCGCCCCGGACGCGATCAAACCCGTCCGCGCCCTGATCTCCCTGTCGGACAAGGCGGGGCTGGAAGAGGCCGCGCGCACCCTGGCGGGTCTGGGCGTCGAACTGGTCACGACCGGCGGCACCAAGGCGGCGATCGCGGGCTTCGGCCTGCCGGTCAAGGATGTGGCCGATCTGACCGGCTTCCCGGAAATGATGGACGGCCGGGTCAAGACCCTGCATCCCGTGGTGCACGGCGGCCTGCTGGGCGTGCGCAACGCCCCGGCCCACGCCGCCGCCATGACCGAGCACAATATCGGCGCCATCGATATCGTCTGGATCGACCTCTATCCCTTCGAGAAGACGGTGGAATCCGGCGGCGGTTTTGAAGCGGCCATCGAAAACATCGACATCGGCGGCCCGGCCATGATCCGTTCGGGCAGCAAGAACCACGGCCACGTCGCCGTCGCCGTCGACGCCGAGAGCATCGGCCTGATCGTCGAAGCGCTGAAGGCCGACGGCTCGACCTCGCTCAACCTGCGCAAGCAACTGGCCGCCCGCGCCTTCGCCCGCACCGCCGCCTATGACGCCGCCGTTTCCGGCTGGTTCGCGGGTCAGTTGGAAGACGCCGCCCCGGCCCGCAAGTCGATCGCCGGCTCGCTGGCGCAAACCCTGCGCTATGGCGAGAACCCGCACCAGACCGGCGCCTTCTACCGCACCGGCGAGAAGCGTCCGGGCGTGGCCTACGCCACCCAGGTCCAGGGCAAGGAGCTAGGCTACAACAACATCGCCGACGCCGACGCCGCCTATGAGCTGGTCGCCGAGTTCGAGGCTCCGGCCTGCGTCATCGTCAAGCACGCCAACCCCTGCGGCGTGGCCGTCGGCAAGGATTTGTCGGAAGCCTACGCCCGCGCGCTGGAATGCGACGCCGTGTCGGCCTTCGGCGGCGTCATCGCCGTCAACCGCCCGCTGAACGGCGAAGACGCGCGCGCCATCACGGGCATCTTCACCGAAGTCGTCATCGCGCCGGGCGCCGACGAAGAGGCCAAGGCTGTCTTCGCCGCCAAGAAGAACCTGCGCCTGCTGATCACCGACGGCTTGCCCGACCCGCACGGCGCGGGCGAGGTGTTCCGCTCGGTCGCCGGCGGCTTCCTGGTCCAGTCGCGCGACCGCTCGCTGATCAAGCCGTCCGACCTGAAGATCGTCACGCGCCGCCAGCCGACGCCGACCGAGATCCAGGACATGCTGTTCGCCTTCACCGTGGCCAAGCACGTCAAGTCCAACGCCATCGTCTACGCCAAGGACGGCCAGACGGCGGGCATCGGCGCCGGCCAGATGAACCGTCGCGACAGCGCCCGCATCGCCGCCATCCGCGCCAAGGAAGCGGGCGAGGCCAAGGGTCTTGCCCATTCGCTGGCCGAGGGTTCGGCCTGTGCGTCCGAAGCCTTCTTCCCCTTCGCCGACGGCCTGCTGGAAGCCGTCGCCGCCGGGGCCACGGCGGTGATCCAGCCGGGCGGTTCGATCCGCGACGAGGAAGTCATCGCCGCCGCCGACGAACGCGGCATCGCCATGGCCTTCACCGGCGTGCGCGTGTTCCGGCACTAGGCCGAAAGGGCGCTAACGCGGGCGACGCGGTCGCCCGCTGCTTGAGCGCAAGCAAAAGGGCGCTGCCGGTCGTCGGCAGCGCCCTTTTCTTTGGCCTAGACCCGGTCGGGCCTCAGTCCTCAATCACCTCGTGCGATCCGGCGCGGCCCAGGCGCCAGTAGCCGGCGACCTTCATCCATTTCTGGTTGAATGGCCGGGCGGCCAGCAGGGCCGCGCGCATCGACCGGGCGACCGAGGACTCGCAGGCGACCCAGACATAGGCGTCGGCCGGGTCGATCCGCTTCGCCGCCGCGACCGCCGCCGCCGTCAGGGCTTCAGGGCGGCCGCGCGGGCCGCCGTTGCGGTGCACCCAGACGACCTCAACGTTCGCCGGACTGGACAGGTCCAGCTCTCCGCCTACGTCGTTCACCTCGATGCAGACGATGGCGCGCGCGGTCGCTGGCAGTTCCTCCAGCCGCCGAGCGATGGCGGGGATGGCCGCCTCATCGCCGATCAGCAGGTGCTCGGCGAAACTGGTCGGAATCAGGAAAGAGCCCCGCGGGCCGCCCAGGCCCAGTTCGTCGCCCGGTCGCGCATCCTCAGCCCAGGCCGTGGCCGGACCGCCGTGACCGACGGCGAAGTCGATGGTCAGCCGCCGGTTCGCGGCGTCAAAGGCGCGCGGCGTATAGTCCCGCGCCACCGGCTTGGGCTCGGCATAGACCGGCCCGTCCGGTCCGAGCGTCGGCAGGACCAGACGCTCGCCGCGCGGCGCGGGGAATATCTTCACATGGTCGTCGAAGCCGGGACTGAAGAAGCCCTCCAGTTCGTCGCCCGTCAGGACGATCCGCTTCAGCACCGGCGTCAGTTGCTCCACCGCTTCGACACGGGCGCGGCGGAATTTCAGCTCGTGCCGCACGCGGCGCGGTTGTCTGAGGAGGGCGTCGGTCATGCCTGTCTCACCTTTTCGGCTGCGGCTTCGATCAGATCGGCGATGGCCTCGACCTGAGCCTCGCTGAGCGGCGGCTCCTGGGTCAGGCGCTCATGGGTCGCAGCGCGGAAGGCCTCGATGGCCTGGGCGATGCGCGCCGGGCGGTCGGCGCGGCCGCGCAGGGCCTTCATCTTGCGCTCGGCGTGAGCCAGGGCCTCGGCGTTCTCGACCAGCAGGCGGCGGCCCTCGTCGGTGATCGCGTAGCGTTTCTTGCCGCCCTCGGCGACGGCGCTGAGCGCGCCCATGTCTTCCAGCAGGGTCAGACTGGGGTAGATGACGCCGGGGCTGGGCGTATAGGCGCCGCCCATGCGCGCCTCGATGGCCTTGATCAGTTCATAGCCATGGGCGGGCTTGTCCGCGATCAGCGACAGCAGCACCCAGCGCAGGGCGCCGTGCTCGAACATGCGGCCGCCGCCGCGCCGGCCGTGGCCCTCGCCGCGCATCCGGCCCTCGCCCATGCGCCGTCCCTCCGGCCGCATCGACCGAAAGGGGCCGCCGTGGCCGCGCGCGAAGCCGTGGCCCATGTCGCTTCTGGCACCGCCGCTCATGCCGCAGCCGCGCTTTCCGATCCCCTTGGATCCTCTCATTTGCGTCTCTTCTTTCTCAATTCGATATATCTAACTCGCAAACAGATATATCGATATGCTGAAAGCGCAAGACCCCTTTCCTCGGCGATGGGACGGATTAAGCTGTGCCGATGGACACCGTCGCCGCCCGCTGGGCCCAGCTAGAGCCCCATGTTCACGTCGTCGGACCGGACGACGATCACCCGCGTCCGGCGGCGTTGCTGTTTCACGGCTGCGGCGGTCTGCGGGCCCATCTCCCGCGCTACGCCGAGGCGGCGAAGGCGGCGGGCTGGCGCGCCTTCATCATCGATTCCTATGCGCCGCGCGGCTGGGGCCGGGCCTTCACCCTGGCCGCCGTCTGCACCGGTCTGGCCTTTCGCGGCTATGAGCGCGCGGGCGACGTGCTGGCGGCCATCCACGGGATTTCGCAGCGGCCCGACGTGGACGCCTCGCAGCTGATGCTGGGCGGGTGGAGTCACGGCGGCTGGGCCATCATGGAGATGATGAGCGAGACGCCCGAGCCGGGCCGTATGGGGGTGACCGATCCCGCAACCGTCGATCTGTCGGGGGTGAAGGCCGTCTGGCTAGCCTATTCCTATATCGGCCCCTGGGCCTTCAACCGAATGAAGCCGTGGCGGCATTGCCCACGCGTCCTGGCGCTGACGGCCAAGCGCGACCACCTGACCACCGTCCGCAACGCCGAGCGGGTCAACGCCATGATCCGTGACTGCGGCTCAGAGGTCGAAAGCTGGGTCGCCGACGGCACGCACGCCTTTGACGAACCGACCAACAACGGCCCCATGCGCCATAACCCCGAACTGACCGAAGAAGCGCTGCGCCGGTTCGGCGCCTTCCTGAAAGACGCAGCGCCTCACGCCTGAAAATAGTCTGCTGAAAATAATCTCTGGACCGCGCCTTGACGTGCGAGCCATCACGTAACAATTGAAGTTACATGAAAAGGGACTCCCGCCTCTCCAACATCCTGCACGCCCTGCTGCACATGGCCGAGCATGAACAGCGCTGCGGCCGACCGATGACCTCGGACATGCTGGCGACCTGCCTGTCAACCAATCCGGTCGTGGTCCGGCGGACCATGGCGGGCCTGCGCGAACAGGGGCTGGTCATATCCGAGAAAGGCCACGGCGGCGGCTGGCGGCTGGCGCGCCCGCTGGAGGCCGTCACCCTGGGCCAGGTCCACGCCGCCCTGGGCGAGCCCGGCCTGCTGCCCGAAACGCCCCCGGTCGAGGCGGAGAGCTGCCTGATCGAGGCCGCCGTCAACGACGCCCTGTCCGACACCTACGCCGCCGCGCGCGCCCTGCTGGCCGCGCGGCTGAACTCCATCACCCTGGCCGATCTGGCGGCGGACTTCTCGCGCCGGCTGGCCACCGATCCCAAGCGAGACCTGCTCCATGCGCACCAGCGAAAATCCGATGCCCCATGACGCCGTCGTCATCGGCGGCTCCTACGCGGGCCTGTCCGCCGCCCTGCAGTTGGTGCGGGCGCGCCGCCGCGTCCTGGTCATCGACGACGGCCGCCCCCGGAACCGCTTCGCCGCCCGCGCGCACGGGGTGCTGAGCAACGACGGCCGTCCGGGGTCTGAGATCGCCGCCGCCGCCCGCACCCAGGTCGCGGCCTATCCCACCGCCGCCTTCCGCATGGCCGAGGCGGTGGACGCGACGCGCATCGACGGCGGCTTCTCGGTCGCCTTCGCCGACGGCAGCCGCACCATGGGCCGTCGTCTGATCCTGGCCCACGGGGTCGAGGACGTCCTGCCCGACCTGCCCGGCGTGAAGGAGCGTTGGGGCCGCACCGCCCTGCACTGCCCGTGGTGTCACGGCTACGAGGTCGGCGGCGGGCCGATCGGCGTCCTGGGGCGCGGCGACCATGCGGTCCAGTATGCGAGCGTCGTCGCCGAATGGGGCCAGGCCGTGCTGTTCATCGACCCGGCGCGCCTGAGCGAAGACGACGCGCGCGTGCTGGCGCGGCGCGGCGTGACCATCGAGCCGACGCCCGTCGAACGCCTGGGAGGCGAGGCGCCGACCCTGACCGGGGCGCGTCTGACGGACGGCCGCTTCATCCCGCTGAAGGCCGTCTTCGTCGGCGCCCATGTGCGGCAGTCCGGCGGCTTCGCCGAACGCCTGGGCTGCGAGATGACCGACACCCCCATGGGCCGCATCGTCAAGGTCGACGCTCAGCAACAGACCAGCCAGCCGGGCGTCTTCGCCGCCGGCGACCTGGCGCGGCCCGCAGGCAACATCACCCTGGCGACGACGGACGGCATGACCGCCGCCCACGCCGCCTTCCGCTCCCTGATCGAAGAGGAGACGGCCTGAAGATTTCAGCGCGGCTCGACCTTCACCTCGGCGCGGACCGAGTTGGCGATGTAGCAGACGTCATGGGCGCGGTGATGCAGGTCGGCGACAGCCGCCGCGTCCGGCTGCTTGTCCCCCGACCAGGTCACGGCAGGGCGCAGCACCACTTCGGTGATCGACATCTTGCCGCGCTCATCCTTGCCGAGGGTTCCCTCCGCCTCATCGCGATAGGAATCGACCACGAAGCCGTCCTTGCGGGCGAAGGCCAGGAAGAACAGCATGTGGCAGCTCGACAGGGCGGCGACCAGGGCCTCTTCCGGGTCCACCGCCGCCTCTTCGGACAGGGGCGGCGGGATCATGGGCGAGGGCGCGGACGAACCGCGCACCACCGCGCCGCCGTCGAAGCGCCAGTCATGGCCGCGTCCGTATTTGTTGTCACTGAAGGGCTGATCGCCCCGGTTCCATTCGACGACGGCGACGTGCTGGCTCATGACGGGCTCCGAAACAAGGGGTCGAAGCTTAAGCTAGGCGCCCGGTTCGGCTTTCGCCAGATCGCCTTGGGTCAGATCACCTGGGGCCAGATCGCCTTGGGTCAGCATCCGCATCTGCATCTCGGCGCGAATGGTGAAACCCAGCGCATGATAAAGGGCGATAGCCCCGGCGTTATCCGCATAGGAATGCAGGAAGGCCGTCTCACCGCGCGCCAGGATGCGCTCGATCACCGCCCGCATCAGCGCCCCGGCGTAGCCCCGCCCGCGCGCGTCGGGATGGGCGCAGACGCCAGAGACCTCGGTGAAGCCGTCCGGCTTCAACCGTTCGCCCGCCATGGCCAGCAGCCGCCCGTCCTGCTTGACCCCGAAGAAGTCGCCCAGCCGATGCGTCCGGTCGAAGAAGGGGCCCGGCTCGGTCAGGGTCGCCAGGGCCAGCATGGCCGGGGCGTCGGCCTCGGTCAGAGGTTCGATGACGATGTCGCGCGCCTTGGCCGGAGCCAGATCGACCAGCACCATCTGCGCCAGCACCGCCTCCTTCAGCACCGTCAGGCCGGGCGGGACGGAGGTGCGCTCCGCCTCAACCGTGGCCAGCATCCCCTCGGGCTGCTCCAGCGCCGAAATGGCCGCCAGACTTTCCGGCGACTGATCGACGCCGGCGACGAAAACGCCGTAGCCCGGCGCCAGCCGCAGCGCCCCGCCCGTCCCCACGGCCAGGGACGCCTGACGCGCGGACGTCAGGGCGTTCCAGATCGGACGGTCGAGCGGGTGCGCCATTCGGTTCAGCCCTGCCAGAAACCGACGATCTTCTTGACCTCGGCGATGGTCGGCTCGGCGATCTCGCGGGCCTTTTCGGCGCCCGCAGCCAGGGCGCGGTCGATCTCGGCCGGGTCGTTCATCAGGCGGCGCATCTCGGCCGTGACATCAGCCATGGACGACACCGCCAGTTCAGCCAGCTTGGGCTTGAAGGCGCCGAAGCCCTGGCCCGCGAACTCGGCCAGCACGGCCTCGCGCGTGGTGTCGGCCAGGGCGGCGTAGATGGCGACCAGGTTCTTGGCCTCGGCGCGGCCCTCCAGCCCCTCAACCGTTTCCGGCAGCGGCTCCATGTCGGTCTTGGCCTTGCGGATCTTGTTGGCGATGGCGTCGGCGTCGTCGGTCAGATTGATACGCGACAGGTCCGACGGATCGGACTTGGACATCTTGGCCGCGCCGTCGCGCAGGGACATGACCCGCGTCGCCGGACCCTGGATCAGCGGGTCAGGCAGGGGGAAGTAGCCCGGCGCGCCGAAGTCGTTGTTGAACTTCTGGGCGATGTCGCGGGTCAGCTCCAGATGCTGCTTCTGGTCCTCGCCGACCGGCACTTCGGTCGCCTTGTAGAGCAGGATGTCCGCCGCCTGCAGCACCGGATAGGTGTAGAGGCCGACGCTGGAGCGTTCCTTGTGCTTGCCCGACTTCTCCTTGAACTGGGTCATCCGGTCCAACCAGCCCAGGCGGCCGACGCAGTTGAAGATCCAGGCCAGCTCGGCGTGGGCGGGCACGGCCGACTGCGGGAAGATGACGGCCTTGGCGGGGTCGAGGCCCGAGGCCAGATAGGCCGCCGCGATCTCGCGCGTCTGGGCGGCCAGCTTCTCGGGCTCCTGCCAGACGGTGATGGCGTGCATGTCAGCGACGAAGACGAACAGCGGCGCGCCCGTCTCCTGCAGTTCGGTGAAGCGCTTCAGCGCGCCCAGGTAGTTGCCCAGGTGCAGGGCGCCGGAGGCCTGGATGCCGGACAGGATGCGGCGCGGACCGGTGTATTGGGCCGGAGTCTGGTCAGTCATGATGATGGATCTCGGAAATCGAAAGGCGAATGTCGGCGCGCGTCATCCCGCGCGAAAGGCAGGCGTGCGGAGGCACGAGGCGGCAGGTCAGCCGCGCCATCGTCCGTGAGCGAGTTTTCGTCCCGAAAGCGCCATGTCCTCGCGCTTATCGGTTCGGGGCGCGAAGGGCAACACTCCTGCGGCGGTTCGCACGTCGCCGCGATCATGGAACGGTGTTAGCTTCACTTTCCTTAGGTACGGAGGGAAGGACATGGATGAATTCGAAGTCGCCCCGCCCGAGAGCTTCGACTCTCGCCAGGCGCTGACGCGGATGCTGGCGCTGCTGCGTCATCTGATCAACATGATCGCCGAGTTCAGGGAGACGCTGATCCTGACCAGCGGCGGCGACCCCGCCGATCCGGTGCTGGACGAGGCCTTCCTGGCCGCCCGCAGCCTGGCGCTGGAAGACATCGACGCCTTGACCGCCCTCGTCGGCGATGCGGACTTCGCCGCCCCGCCCATGGTCGAGCATCGCCTTCAGGGCGAGGCGCTGCGCTTCAAGATGCTGGCGATCCTGGCGACCTATCGCCTGGTCGTCTCCGCCCAGCCCAGCCGGAATCCGGGGATGAGCCGGGGCTGGTCCCTCTATCGTCGCGCCCTGCGCGGGACGCTGGCGGCCATCGACGGGCCGCTGGAATCCCTGACGGCGGCCCTCGGCGCCAGGCAGGGCCTGGTGGAGTTCAAGAAGGCGCTGGAGGTTCTGCTGGACCTATGACCGGGCCGAGCGCCGGACCAGTCCCTTAACCTCGGCGACCGTCACGGCGCGCGTCAGGAAGGCCAGGACGACATAGGCCAGACCGCCCGCCGCCACGACCAGCAGCAAGGTGATCTCCTTGGCGCCGTGGGTCGAACCCAGCATGGTCAGCAGGTCCGCGACCGGCGCCTGCAGCATGGGCCGCGCCCATGAGGCGGCGCCGACCACCGCCGCCAGGCCCGCGCTGGCCAGGGCGATGCGCCCCAGACGCCAAACCGCGCGCGGACTGGGCCGGTAATGGCCGCGCCGCCACAGGGTCGCCGCCAGCAGGATGACATTGGTCCAGGCCGAGGCGCTAACCGCCGCCGCAATGCCCGACACCCCCATGCCGAGATAGAACAGCCCGATCGCCAGCGCCGCGTTCACCGCCACCGAAACAAGGGCGAAGACCATGGGCCGTCGCGTATCGCCGCGCGCGAAGAAGGCCGGGGCCAGGATGCGGATCAGGACGAAGGCGGGCACGCCCCAGCCGAAGTGCAGCAGGGCGTGGGCCGTGTTGACGGCGTCCACCTGAAGGAAGGCGCCGCGCGTGAACAGGGCGTCGATGAGGAAGTAGGGCATGGCCATCAGGGCCGCCGCTGCCGGCAGGGTCAGCGCCATCGACAGGATCAGCGCCTCATCCATCGAGGCCTGCTGCTGCCCCTTGTCCTCGGACGCCACCGCCGACGACAGCTTGGGCAGCAGGGCGATGCCGATGGCCACCCCGACCAGGCCCAGCGGCAACTGATACAGCCGGTCCGCCGTCGCCAGCCAGGTGCGCCCGCCGTCGACGAAGCTGGACAGGTTACCGGAGATGAAGACGTTGATCTGGGTCGCGCTGTTGCCGATGGCGGCGGGAACGGCGGTGATGATGATGGCCTTCACCGCCGGGGTCATCTTCGGCAGGCTGAGGCGGATGTTCGCCCCGGCCCGGCGCGCCGCCCACCAGCACAGACCCGCCTGCGCCACGCCCGCGACCAGCACGGCCCAGGAGGCGGCGTAGGCGGCCTCGATCTGATCGCCCTTCACCGGCCAGACGGCAGCCAGCATGATGACGTTCAACAGGATCGGATAGGCGCCCGAGACGATGAAGCGCCCGCGCGCGTTCAGCACGCCGCTGAGCAGGGCGGCGATCGCCATACAGGGCAGGTAGGGCATGGTGATCTGAGTCAGGATCACCGCCAGTTTGAAGCGCGCCGGATCGTCCAGGAAGCCGATGTTGATGACGGTCATCAGCCACGGCATGGCCAGCTGGGCGACGATGGTCAGGGCCACGGTGACGGCGGCCACGGCGGCCAGGGCGTCGGTCGCCACCTTGTCGGCCGCCGCCTCGCCTTCGCTCTTCAGCGTCTTGGCGTAGGCGGGCACGAAGGCGGCGGCGAAGGCGCCCTCGGCGAAGATGCGCCGGAACAGATTGGGGAAGTTCAGCGCCGTATAATAGGCGTCGGCCGCCGGTCCCGCCGAGGCGCCCAGCGCCGCCGTGATGACCAGATCGCGCGCAAACCCGGCCAGACGGCTGAGCAGGGTCATGGCGCTGAAAATGGCCGAGGACCGCGCCACGCCGCCCGATTTCGCCTTGCCCGTCGCGACGGAGGCGGGGGGCTGGACCACCGGCTCGACCGTGGCGTTTGCCGCAGAAATCGGCGCGGCCGGTTCGATGGGATCGGTCTTGTCGTTCACGGCTGTTCCTGCGCTCGGTCCCGAAACGCCTTAGCGCGCCTGCGGGCCGCTGGATACGGGTGAGCGGCCCAGCGCGCCTTCCAGATCCGAAACGTCGCGCACGCTGGCGCGTACAGGGACGATGCGCCGCCCCGCCGGTCCCTGGGGCGCGCGGTCCAGCACCTCCAGAAGATCGGCCTTCAAGGCTTCAAGCTTCGACTTGCTCTTGGGTTTCCGGCCGTCCGCGTCGGTGATGTAGAAGCCGTCCACCGCCCGCTCGCCGAAGCTGGCGACATGGGCCGAGCGGGTCGAATAGCCGTGCGCCGAAATCGTCCGCGCCAGGTCCGCCAGCAGACCGGGGCGGTCGGCGCCCGAGACCTCGATCACCACGGCGCTGGTCCCCGTATCGGCGTCGATCCGCACCACCGGGCGCACCTCGAACACGGCGCGGCGGGCGCTGACGCGCGGCGTCTCCAGGGTCGAGGTCCGCGCGCCCTTCAGCACCGCCCGCTCCATCGCCTTGACCAGAATGGCCAGCCGTCGCGGCTCGCGTCGGCCATAGGGCTCGCCCGCCCCGTCCTGAATCTCGAACACGTCCAGCGCCATGCCGTCGTCGGCCGTGGCCAGCCGCGCCCCCACCACATCGGCGCCCGCCATCGACAGCGTCGCCGCCAGATCGGCGAACAGGCCCGGCCGGTCGCGCGCCGCCACGGCCACGCGAGCGGTGGATTCCAGCGGCCCTTCGGCAGGCTGGGCCTCGACCGCCGCCCCTTCGCGTCGCGCCCGTTCGACCAGCGCCGGGTGGTCGGCCAGAGGGTCTTCGCGCGTCACGGCGTCGCCCCGGAACAGAGCCTCGGTCGCCTCGAACAGGGCGCGCATCAGTTGCCCCTTCCAGCCGTTCCACACCCCCGGCCCCACGGCGCGGATATCGGCCACGGTCAGCACCATCAGCATCCGCAGCCGTTCCGGGTCGCCCACCGCTTCGGCGAAGGCGCGCACGGTCGAGGGGTCGGACACGTCGCGCTTTTGGGCGTAGTCGCTCATCAGCAGGTGGTGGCGCACCAGCCAGACGACCAGCTCGATCCGGCGCGGGTCAACGCCCAGCCGCTCGCAGGCCCGGCGCGCGGCGATGGCGCCGTCCTCCAACTGGCCTCGATCGCCGCCCTTGCCCACGTCATGCAGCAGCATGGCCAGCATCAGGGCCTCGATATCGGCGATGCGCGGGATGATGGCGGTCGAGGCCGGGTGGTCCGCCTTCAGTTTGCCACGCGCGATGTCGTTGATGACGCCGACCGCCTGCAGGGTATGCTCATCCACAGTATAGGCGTGGTACATGTTGAACTGGGTCTGGCCGACGATCCGCCCCCACTCGGGCAGGAAACGACCCAGGAAACCCGTCTCATTCATGATCGACAGGACGCGATAGGGCCGCTGACCGTGCGCCAGCACCGTCAGAAAAGCTTCGGCCGCGCGCGGATCGCGGCGCAGGGCGGGCGTCACAAGGGTCAGCGAGCGGATCACGGCCGCGAAGGCGTCGGGGTGCAGATCCAGGTCCAGCCGGTCCGCCTCGACGAACAGCAGCAGCAGGCGCACCGGATCGCGCGCGAAGACATTGGCCCCCGTGACGGTCAGCCGCCCCTCCTCCACCGCCAGACCGTCGAAGGCCAGCTTGATCCGGCGCCGCCGCATCAGCCGCGACAGGCCGCGCGCCAAGCCTTCCGCCTTCTTCTGCTGACGGGCCTCCAACTGGGCCGAGACGGCGCGTGTCAGGGCGCCGACCTCGCGCGCGACCTGGAAATAGCGGCGCATGAAGCGCTCGACCGCCGGTTCGTCGCCCCGCCCGCGCCAGCCCATGCGCCGGGCGATCTCGGGCTGAACGTCGAAGGTCAGCTTCTCCTCGGGCCGCCCCGTGACCAGATGCAGCAGGATGCGCACCCGCCACAGGAAGCCGATGGCCTCGCGGAAGCTGCGCAATTCGCGCGCGGTCAGCAGGCCTTCCAGCGCCGCCTGTCCCCGCTCGCTGTCCGGGGCCAGGGAGCGGGCGATCCAGAATAGGGTGTTGAGGTCGCGAAGCCCGCCCTTGCCGTCCTTGATGTTGGGCTCGACGCGATACCGGACGGCGCCGGTCTTCTGCAGGCGCACATCGCGCTCGGCCATCTTGGCGGCGATGAAGGGGCGAGGGTCGGCGCGGGCGACGGCGGTGCGGAACCGCTTCAGCAGGCTATCGCCCAGGGCCGTATCGCCCGCCAGCACCCGCGCCTCCAACAAGGTCGTGCGCACCGTCATGTCGTCGCGCGCCAGCGTCAGGGTCTCGCCAATGGAACGGAAGGCCGAGCCGACCTTCAGGCCCAGATCCCATAGGACGTAGTGGACGAACTCCACCACCGCTTGCGCACGCGGACTGATCGCCCGCCCCGGCCGCAGGAACAGCAGGTCGAGGTCCGAAAACGGCGCCAATACCCCGCGCCCATAGCCGCCGACAGCCAGCAAGGTCAGCCGCTCGTCCGGAGCCGGATGGACCTGTTCGGTCGCGAACCGCCACAGGGTCGACAGCAGGGCGTCGGCGGCCTCGGCGTAAAGATGTGCGGCCTCGGCTCCGTCGGTGGCGCTCTCGGCCCGACGTGCGGCGCGGGCGCGGTCGGCGTCAAAGCTTTCACGCAGGAGCGCAGTGACGGCGGCGCGCGGGTCCGGCGCCGAGGCGGCCTCAAGAACGGCGGGCGGGAGCGGAGGCGATGCGGTCACGGCGACGACCATAGCACGCCCTTTTCTTCCCGCTCATCCCGGCGGACGCCGGGATCCAGTGAGAGCTTCGCCCTCCATCGGTAAGGCTGGAGCTGCCAATGTCTAAGCGCGCGCCTAAAGCCAAAGGACTGGGTCCCGGCGTCCGCCGGGATGAGCGGGGGTTAGGTCTTCGCCAAACCCTTCAGCCGATACAGCGCCTCCAGCGCCTCGCGCGGGGTCAGTTCGTCAGGGTCGATGGCGGCGACGGCCTCGTCCAGCATGGACTTCATCGGCGGCGGAGGCGGCTCGGCGGCGGCGAACAGGGGCAGGTCGTCCAGACGGGCGGTCGCCGCCTTCTCATTCTCCAGTCGCTCCAGCACCTCGCGGGCGCGGCCGACGACGGCGGTCGGCACACCGGCCAGACGCGCCACCTGCACGCCGTAGGAGCGGTCCGCCGCACCGGGCGCCGCCTCATGCAGGAAGACCAGTTCGCCGTTCCACTCCCTCGCCTTCATCGACAGGTTGCAGACGTGGTCCAGCCGTTCCTCCAGTTGGGCCAGCTCATGATAGTGGGTGGCGAACAGGGTGCGCGCGCGGTTGGTTTCGTGCAGGGCTTCGGCCGTGGCCCAGGCGATGGCCAGGCCGTCGTAGGTGGCGGTGCCGCGCCCGATCTCATCCAGCACGACGAAGCTGCGCCCCGTCGCCTGCGTCAGGATGGCGGCCGTCTCGACCATCTCCATCATGAAGGTGGAGCGGCCGCGCGCCAGATCGTCGCCCGCGCCCACGCGGCTGAACAACCGGTCCACCACGCCCAGCGTCATCGACCGGGCCGGCACGAAGGCCCCGGCCTGAGCCAGCACCACCAAAAGCGCGTTTTGGCGCAGGAAGGTCGACTTACCCGCCATGTTCGGGCCGGTGACGATGGACAGGCGCGAGGCGCCCACGCCGTCGCCCGCCAACTGGCAGTTGTTGGGCGTATAGGGCTGGCCCTGCGCCTTGACCGCCGCCTCGACCACCGGGTGACGGCCCGCCTCGACGGCGAAACTCAAGGAATCGTCGACGCTGGGGCGCACGGCCCCGACCTCTTCGGCCCATTCGGCCAGGGCGGCGTGGGCGTCCAGTTCGGCCAGCGCCTCGGCTACGCCCTGCAGCGGCCCGGCCAGACGCGCCACTTCGCGCCGCCAACCCTCGAAGGTCTCAGCCTCGATGGCGAGGGCGCGGTGCCCCGCCTGGCTGATTTTCGCGTCCAGCTCCGACAGTTCGACGGTGGTGAAACGCACCTGATTGGCCAGGGTCTGGCGGTGAATGAAGGGGCTGTCCGGTCCGGCGCGCAGCAGGGGTTCGGCCGCCTTGGCGCTGGTCTCGAGGAAGTAGCCGAGGACGGCGTTGTGGCGCACCTTGAAGGCGACGCCGCTGTCGGCGACGGCCTTGGCCTCCAGCTCGGCGATGACCTTGCGGCTGTCGTCGCGCAGGGTGCGGGCGGCGTCCAGCTCGGGCTGGTGGCCGGGGTTCACATAGCCGCCGTCGCGCGCCAGATGCGGCGGCTCGTCCATCAGGCCGTCGGTCAGTTCGGCCAGCAGGTGCGACAGGTCGCCCTCAAGCGCCAGCCGGTCGAGGCAGGCCGTCACCCGCGCAGGCGGCCCGGCCAGCGGGTCGTTGGCCGAGGCCGCGAACAGGGCGCTGAGACCTTGCGCCGTCTTCAACCCCGAACGGATGGCCGCCAGATCGCGCGGTCCGCCGCGTCCCAGCGCCAGCCGCGAGGTCGCCCGCGCCACATCGGCCGAGGCGCGTAAAGACTCGCGCAGGTCGCGTCGCAGATCACGCCGCTCCAACAGCCACTCGACCGCGTCCAGCCCGGCGTTGATCGCTGCCGGATCACGCAATGGTCGCGAGATACGCTCGGCCAGCGCCCGCGCCCCGCCCGAGGTCACGGTGCGGTCGATGGCGTGCAGCAGGCTGCCGTCGCGCTCGCCCCGCTGGGTGCGGTCGATCTCGAGGCTGAGACGGGTCGCCGGATCGATGGCCAGGAAGCCGCTCTCGCCCGAGCGGCGCGGCGGGGTCAGGGCGGGGATCTTGCCCGCCTGCGTCGTCTCCAGATAGGCGGCGATCAGGCCCAGGGCCGAAATCTCGGCCTCTTCAAAGGCGCCGAAACCGTCCAGCGCCGAGACGCCGTAAAGCCGCTGGACCCTATCCTTCGCCCCGACCGGCTCGGCCAGGGCCTGGGGCATGGCCTGAACCACCCCGCCCGAGCCGTCCAGCGCGCCCTTCATCGTCTCATCCGAGAACAGGCGGTCGGGGACCAGCACCTCGGACGGACGGAACGCCGCCAGCGCTGCGCCCAGATCGGACAGGTCGCAGGCGACCGAATCCACCACGCCCGCCGACAGTTCGACCACCGCCACGGCGGCCCTTCCTTTACGGATCGCCACCGCCGCCAGACGGTTGGCGCCGCGCGCGTCCAGCAGGGTGTCCTCGGTCAGGGTGCCGGGCGTCACCACCCGCACGATGTCGCGATGGACCACGGCCTTGGAGCCGCGCTTCTTGGCCTCGGCGGGGTCTTCCAGCTGTTCGCAGACGGCGACCTTGAAGCCCTGACGGATCAGCCGCGCCAGGTAGCCGTCCATGGCGTGGACCGGCACCCCGGCCATGGGGATGTCCTCCCCCTGATGTTTGCCGCGTTTGGTCAGGGCGATGCCCAGCGCCGCCGCCGCCTTCTGGGCGTCCTCGAAGAACAGCTCGTAAAAGTCGCCCATGCGGAAGAACAGCATGGCTTCCGGCTGGGTGGCCTTGACCGACAGATACTGCGCCATGACCGGCGTGGTTCCGGTGTCGGGCTTGGCGTCCGGCTTGAGTTCGGTTTTCGGGGGATGGGAAAGCGGCGCGTTCATATGGCGCGCAGGGTGGCGGATCAGGGCGGCCGCCTCAAGCGCGGGCGGCGCCCCTCATGCACAGGCGCAAGGCGACCTGTGGACAGCTCTGTGGATCAGGCCGCGCTGACCAGGCGCAGACGCGGGCGCGAGGCCAGGGCGGCGGGCGTCTCGTCCAACGCCAGGGCGTCCCAGTCGATGTCGGGGCGCGGGGCGTGGGAGGCGGCGATGATGGCCCGCAGCTCGGCTGATGACGCCACGCTGGCGACGACCGAGGCCACGCCGGGCAGGGTCAGGGCGTAGGCCAGCGCCGCCTGCATCGGATCGACGCGCGCCTCGGCCAGACGGCGGCGCGTGCGCGACAGGGCCATGCCGTGGGCGGCCAGTTCGGGCGGCAGGCTGTCGCGGTTGGCGAACAGCAGGCCCTGGGCGAAGACCGAAGCCAGATGCACCTCGACGCCCTGGCTCGCCAGCTCGGCGATGACGCCGCACCGCGCCGCGCGCTGGTCCAGGATGTTGCAGGTCAGTTGCACCACTTCCGGTTGGAAGCGACGGGCCAACAGGGCGGGGCCGTCCTCGACCGTGGCGATGAAGCCGACCTTGCGGAAGACGCCGCGCGCCTTCAGCGCCTGAAGGCGGTCCCACAGCGCGCGACCTTCGGCGCCCGCCAGATCGGCGGCGTTCTGCACCAGGACGGCGTCGCCGCGCGGCAGGCCCATCCGCTCCAGCGAGCGGCGGGCGCGGGCCTCGACCCGGTCCAGTCCGTCGGCCAGCGGCACGGTGCGGACGGTGACGCGGAAGGGCGAAGGGAAGGGCCAGGCCTGACCCAGCATCCGTTCGACGTCGCCCTCTGGCCGGGTGGCGACCAGGCCGATCCCGGCGTCGCCCGCGGTCTGCAGCAGGTGGCGCGTCGCCTCCTCCCGCTGGCCGGGCGGCAGCGGGCGGGACCGATCAGGCTCGACCACCAGTGCGATGGCGAGTTTGTCGGCCGGAGAGGGCGGAACGGCGAATCTCACACCGCCACTTTCGCCGTCAAAGCTTAAGGGAGATTGACCGAAATCAAGGTCGTTGGTGAATGAAGACGCTTAATCCGCGTCCGGCTGGTTTTCCGGTTGGGCGGCGATGAAGGCCGGGTGGACCTCGGCCCGCGCCTCGATCTCCAGCAGGCGCGGAAAGGCCGCCAGATCGACGTTGAACCGCCGCGCCGAATAGAGCTGCGGCATCAGGTAGCAGTCCGCCAGGGTCGGCGTCGCGCCGAAGCACCAGCCCTCGCCGTGACGCACGACCAACGCCTCCAGCGCCGTAAAGCCGTCGATGATCCATTGACCGGCCCAGGCGTCCACGCCCGCCTGATCGGCGCCCAGACCGCGCACGGCCTTCAGCACCCGCAGATTGTTGAGCGGATGGATGTCGCAGCCGATCACCGCCGCCATGGCCCGCACCTGCGCCCGGCCCGCCGCATCACGCGGCAGCAGGGGCGGCTCGGGATGGGTCTCCTCCAGCCACTCCAGAATGGCCGGGCTCTGGGTCAGCACCAGGCCGTCGTCCGTCTCCAGCGCCGGGACCAGGCCTTGCGGATTGAGCCGGAGGTAGGCGTCGGACTTCTGCGCGCCCGTGCGCAGATCCAGCGCCGCCTGTTGATACTCCAACCCCTTCAGATTGAGGGCGATGCGGGTGCGATAGCTGGTGCCCGAGCGCCAGTAGCCGTGCAGGATCATGATTTCACCGTGAAGTTGAGCGGGGGCAGGCCGCTGATGATCGCCTCGACCCGATCGCCGCGCTGGATGGGGCCGACCCCTTCGGGCGTGCCGGTGAAGATCAGGTCGCCGGGTTGCAGCGCCCACAGTTCGGACGCCTTGGACAGGACGCCGTCCACGTTCCAGATCATATCGGACAGGCGGCTGGACTGACGGACCTCGCCGTTGACCTTCAGTTCAATGACCGCGTCAGGCGCGGGCGGCCTCAAGCTCAACGCGCCGCAGGGCGCCGACTGATCGAAGGCCTTGCCCGCCTCCCACGGCCGCCCCTTGGCCTTCGCCTCGGTCTGAAGATCGCGCCGCGTCAGATCGACGCCGACCGCCCAGCCGACCGGCCGGGCGTCCGCGCCCAGGGCCACGACCAGCTCGACTTCATAATGCAGGTTCTGCGTCGCCGACGGATAGGTCGGATCAGCCCCATCCACGGCCAGGGCGTCGCCCGGCTTGGCGAAGAAGAAGGGCGCGGGCTTGTCGGGATCGGCCCCCATTTCGCGGGCGTGGGCGGCGTAGTTCTGACCCACGCACAGGATGCGCCGCACGGGCAGGCGGCGCGCCTCCCCCTCAATCGGCAGGGACGGCGTCGGCGCGGGCGGGAACAACCACTGGGTCATGAGACCTGTTCTAGAAGCGCGGCGCGCGTCGCGCCAGATGGCCTCCGCCGCGACCGTCGCCCATGCTGCATTGCAGGAACCTTGATCGTCGGTGTGGCGTTCCGGGCAGGGCTTCTCTATTTAATCGTCAAGCTTACACAAGGAGCGGAGCGCGCATCATGGCCACGTCCAAGGCTCGTGAAGACATCAAGAACGACCTCAAGACCCTCAAGGAGGACCTCAAGACGGGCGCCCGCGAGGAAACCCAGCGTCTGAAGGAAAAGGCCTCAGAGGCCGAAGCCCGCCTGCGCGAGCAGGGCGAGGAGCTGCGCGAAAAAGCGCGCGGCTATTATGACGACGCCAAGGTGCGCGGCCGCGAATATTACGACGACGCCGCCGAGAAGTTCGACGAAGCCCAGCGCTATGTCGTCGAGCGCGTGCAGGAGCGTCCGATCCAGTCGACCGCCATCGCCCTGGGCGTCGGCGTCGTCCTGGGCCTGCTGCTGGCCGGGCGTCGGCGCTGATGATCGGGCGGGGGCTCATCAACCGCGCGGTGGCGACCTTCGTCGCCGCCGGCGCGGCCTTCGTGGCCATGGTCGCCCTGGGGGCCACGGTCTATTATCTGCTGCTGCTGGTCGTGCCGCCTCTCATCGGCGCCGCCCTGACCGCCCTGCTGTTCGCCCTGATCGCGGCCATCGTCGCCCTGGTGTTCGTGCGACGGGCGCATGGTGATGACGAGGACGAAGAATACGACGAGCCCGAGGGCCTGGGCGTACGGGCCTTCCGGCTGTTCCAGCAGCGCCCGATCCTGGGCGCCGCGGCGGCTCTGGCGGGCGGCTTCATCTTCCTGCGCAACCCGGCGCTGGCCACCATGGTGGCGGCGGCCTTCACCGAGAAGAGCCGCAGCACAAGCCGCACAGGGCGTCGTCGTTAAAGGGAACAGCCAAATCTCCGAGGCGTTGTTTCAGGCAAGCGGCGCTATCGACGGGAGAGGTCGAAAGCTCGCTCCCGTCAACACTTCTCGGAGGGTTCGCCTATGCTTCGCTGGGCTATTATTTTCTTCATCATCGCCTTAGTCGCGGCTGTTCTCGGCTTCGGCGGCATCTCGGGCATGTCGTTCGAGATCGCCAAATTCATCGCCATCATCGCCGTTATCCTGTTCGTCGTCTCCCTGCTGGTCGGCGGCCTGAGGGGGCGCGGCGGACCACGCATCTAGCCGAACGGCCAGACATTGAAATCAGGGCCGCGACGATATCGTCGCGGCCCTTTTTCATGATTGAAACCGTCAGGCGCGGCGGCGCGGAAGCCGCCAGGTCTGGTGATCCGCGAAACCCCGACCGTCCCAGGCCACGGCTGAGACGGTCACCGTCTCGGCGTCCCATTCGATGCGGTTGAAGCTGGGCGGCGCCCCGCGCTCACGATGCGACAGCGTCCCGCAGCCGACCGCGTAGGAGCAGCGATCCCCAACCCCGATCGGCAGGGCGAAAGGCACATGGACGTGGCCGGTGACGATCAGATCAACGCCCGCCTCGGCGAAGATGAGGGCGGCCCGTTCGCCGCGCTTGACCTCGCCGGTCATGGGGGCGCCGATCATCTCGATGAGCGGATGATGACAGGCCAGCACGCGCAAGGCCCCGGCCGGCGCCTGACGCAGGGCCTCGGCCGCGCGGCGCGTCTGATCCAGATCGATGACGCCCTTCGACCAGTTGGGCCGAGCCTGCCAGCCGCGCGCCGTCGTCACGCCCCGCACCATCAGCCGGTCCGTGCGGAACTCATGGTCATGGGCCGGATGGCCGGTCGCCCGCTCGAACGCCCGCCAGGGCCAGAACAGCCGCGCCATCACATCCCAATAGGGCACGTCATGATTGCCGACGGTGACGAAGACCGGCTCGGGCAGAGCGCGGATCCAGTCGCCCGCCGCCGCAAACTCGCGCGGATAGCCCCTCTGGGTGATGTCGCCGGTGATCAGGATCAGGTCAGCCCCGGCGGCGTGGGCGTAGTCGGCCGCCGCCGCCACCGCATGTTCATGCTCGCATCCGAAATGAACGTCCGAGAACTGGAGGACCAGACCCACTAGACGCTGTCCTCGCCCGCCGGAGGCTTGGGCGCCAGGGCCATGAAGGCGCGCGGCACGAACTTCACCGCCGTTGCGCGGCCCAGCAGCATCGGCTCGCCGTCGATCACGGCGGGAATGCGCGAACGGGCCTCCACCTCGATCTTGCGCGCGCCGCGGGTGGTGACGGTCGGATCCTGGCGCCAGTCGTCGAACAGGGCGTGGGCGGCCAGACGGAAGGCCTGGGCCGCATCGGCGGTGTTCATGGCCGCCGCCTCCAACCCGTCGCACTTGACCATGGCCTTGGAGATCAGCGGGCTGATCAGCACCAGAGCCTCGGCCTTTTCCCGCTCGCCGCCGTCCAGCGCATAGCGCACCCGGCCCGAGAAGGCCTTTTTCAGCGCCCGGCGGCCATAGGTCCAGGCCATCTTCAGCTTGCCTTCGCGAATGGCCTCGCGCGCCGGGGCCCACAGGGCGGGCGAGCCCAGGATGGCGGCGCAATAGAAGGCCTCGCCCTCGACCTCGCCGCCGGACACGCACTGGGGCGCGCCCTCCTCAAGCGCCAGCCGAAGCGCCGCCTTCCAGTCCGCCGTGCCGTACAGGGCCTTGGGCAGCATGTTCATGGTGCCGCCGGGCAAGGGAGCGATCAGCGGCCCTTCCGGCCCGGCGCGAGCAGCGACCGCGCGCGCCGTCCCGTCGCCCGCCAGGATGAACAGGGCGTCCGGCCGCGCCGCCAGAGCCTCGCCGATCTGATCCGGGATGCGCGCCCCCTCCAGCACCACCACCTCGGCCTGCAGCGGATAGACGGCCAGCAGGGCGGCGGCTTCGTCGGCCGCCTGTGGGCCGACGCCGCCCGACAAGGGGTTGACCAGGATGATGACCCGCTCCAGTCGGACCTCGCCGGTCAGGGGGCGAAGCTCCTCGGCGGCGTCATGCGACGAAGGGGCGGCGGCCAGGGCGCTCAGGAAATTCGGGGCGTCGATCATGGGCGGCGAACGCCTGCGCGACCGGCCAGTTCCGCCCCTGCGACAACCGGCGAAAAATAAAGTGAAGCTTGCGGCGTTTTGCCTCGGAACCGCCCCGTTCCGACTGCGTTATCGAAGCTTCAGGGGTGCCCCCTAAGGGATGAAGGACAGAACCATGAACAAGGCGATTCTCGCCATCGCCGGCGCCGGTCTTCTGGTGACCGCCTGCGCCAGCGACCCGTATTACGGCGGCGGCGCCGGCTCGAGCCAGGCCGTCCGTCAGGGCGCCGTCGGCGCGGGTCTGGGCGCCGTGGCCGGCGCGATCATCGGCAACAACGTCGGCGGCGGCAACGCAGCCACGGGCGCCGCCATCGGCGCGCTGGCAGGCGGCGCGGCCGGGGCCATCCGCGGCTCGAACCAGGACCGCAACAACCAGCAGCGCTACCGCGACAACCAAGGTCGCTACTACTACTGCTACGACAACCGTCAGAGCGAGTGCTACTGGGAGAACGGCCAACGCCGTTATTGATCTAGGCTTCTAGCCTCTGGCGCCCGAAGCGTTTTCGGGACAATCTGAAAGGGCGATCCGCATGGCGCGGGTCGCCCTTTTTGCTGGAGGGCGCGCACGCCGCACGGCGCGCGCGAGGGGCCTGACATGAAGCTTGTTTCCGTCGTCGTTCTGCTGACCGCCGGCCTGGTCGTGGCCGGGTGCGCCGCCACGAGCGGATATAAGAAGCGCAGCGATCTGGTCAGCGACCCGTCCGCCTGCGCCGACAAGCGGTTCGAGGTCTATTTCGTGCCCGACCGCGCCACCCTGACCGACGCCGCGCGCCAGGCCATCGGCATGACCGCGACCCAGCTTCAGGGCTGCCAGATCAAGCACGTCAAGGTGACGGGCCTGGCCGACGCCCGCAGCGGCACGGCCGCCGCCAACCAGTCCATTTCCGAGCAGCGCGCCCGCGCCGTGGCCGAGGCCCTGGCCGGCGCCGGCCTGCCCGCTCCGGCCTTCGACATCGAAGCCGCCGGCGCCCAAGGCGCCGTGGTCGGCGGCGTCAACGATCCCCTGCGGCGCCGCACCGAGGTGCTGATCGAGGTCGTCGCCCCGCGCTGACGGCCCCAGGCGGCTGAACTGCGGCCCGCCGTCGCGGGCCGTGGATAGGCGAGGCTTGAGGGTCTAAAGTCGCGCCTTTCCCTGACCCTGTACCCGGCGTCGCCCTTGCGCATCCTGCTTCTTCTACTGACCTGGTTCGCCCTCGCCCTTCCGGCGACGGCGTTCGCCTCTGCGCCCTCGACCGAGGCCGCCCTGCGCGAGGCTCTGGCCGCCGGAGCCGCCCCCGCCGCCAAGGGCGCCGCCGCGCCGGGCCCCCAACGCACCGAACGCATCGAGGCCGAACTGGTCGCCATGGGCGCCTGGGCCACGCCCGGCTCCACCGCCGTCGTCGCCATCCGCCAGAAGATCCAGCCCGGCTGGCACACCTATTGGCGCAACCAGGGCGACTCCGGCGGCCCGACGACCCTGACCTGGTCCTTGCCGGGCGACGTAACGCCCGGCGACATCCTGTGGCCCCTGCCCGAGCGTCAACGGCTGCAAAGCCTGATGAACTACGGCTATTCGGACACGGTCTTCCTGCCCGTGCCGATCGAGATTCCGGCCGACGCGCCGCCGGGGCGCAGCCTGCCCCTGCGCGTCACCGCCCACTTCTACGTCTGCAGCGACGAGATGTGCGTGCCCGAAGACCTCGATCTGGCGCTGGACCTGCCTGTGCGCGACGGCGCCGCGCCGCTGGACGCCCGCTTCGGCCAGGCGGTGCAGGCGGTGGTCGCCGGCGCCCCCCGTCCCGCCGGGATCGACGCCCGCGCCGCCCTCGTTGACGGCAAGCTGACCCTGACGGCCAGCGGCGGACCGTTGGCCGGGGCCGCGCCGAAATGGGCCTATTTCTATCCGTTCGAGGGCGGGGTGATCGACCACGCCGCCGCCCAGTCGGGCGAGCGCGGCCCGCAGGGGCTGACCGTAAGCGCCGCCGCCGGACGCGGCCTGACGACCAAGGGGCTGCTGGGACCGATCAGCGGCGTCCTGTCCACCGATCTGGGCGCCTGGGAGATCATCGCCGAACCGGGCGCGGCTCTGACCGGGGTCGCGGGCGAGGGCGCGATCGGCGACGGCGAGGGTGCTCAGACCACGGCCGCCGCCACTGGGCTGTCCGACTTCGCCAAGGCGGCGCTGTTCGCCCTGCTGGGCGGGCTGATCCTGAACCTGATGCCCTGCGTCTTCCCCATCCTGGCGATGAAGGCCGCTTCGCTCAGCCGCGCCGCCCATGAACCGGCCGAGGCGCGCCGCGACGGCCTGGCCTTCCTGGCCGGAGTGCTGGCGACCTTCCTGCTGCTGGCGGGCGCGCTTCTGGCCCTGCGCGCAGGCGGTCAGATTCTGGGCTGGGGCTTCCAGCTGCAGTCGCCGGGCGTGGTCGCCGCCCTGGCCCTGCTGATGCTGGCGGTGGCGCTGAACCTGTCGGGCGTCTTCCATGTCGGCGCAGGCCTGCAAGGCGCCGGACACGGTCCGCTGTCGCGTCTGCCCGGCGCGGCGGGCGCCTTCTTCACCGGGGTGCTGGCGGTGATCGTCGCCGCGCCCTGCACCGCTCCCTTCATGGCCTTTGCACTGGGCGCCGCCCTGTTCATGCCCTGGCCGATGGCCCTGGCGGTCTTCCTGATGCTGGGGTTGGGCCTGGCCCTGCCCTATGTGCTGATCAGCCTCAATCCGCGCCTGCTGGCCCGCCTGCCCAAGCCCGGCCCGTGGATGGAGAGCTTACGCAATCTGCTGGCCTTCCCCATGTACGGCGCCGCCCTGTGGCTGGCCTGGGTCTATGGTCGCCAGACCGCCGACGCCCTGGCGCTGTTGTTCGGGGCCGGGCTGATGTTGGCCCTGGCGCTGTGGCTCTACGGTCGGTCTCAGGCCGCCGCGCCCGGAAAAGGCCGGGTCGCGGGCGCCGCCGCCCTGCTGGCCCTGATCGCGGCGCTGGGCTTCGGCGTCCTGGCGGGGCGCGCCGCGCCCGCCGCCTCGAACGGCGCTGGCGCTTCGACCCATTTGCCGTCCCAGCCCTGGTCCGAACAGGCGGTGAAGGCCGCCCTGGCCGAGGGACGTCCGGTCCTGGTCAACTTCACCGCCGACTGGTGCGTGACCTGCAAGGTGAACGAAAGCACGGCCCTGTCGTCGGCTCGCACGGCTGAGGCGCTGGAACAGGCGAACGCCGTCTATCTGGTCGGCGACTGGACGCGACGCGACGACGCCATCACCGCCGAACTGCAACGCCACGGCCGCTCGGGCGTGCCCCTCTACCTCGTCTATACGCCCGGCCAGTCCCAACCGCGCATCCTGCCTCAACTCTTGACCGAAGGCGTCGTCATCGGCGCCCTGAAGGACGCCGCCGCCCGCTGATCCATCACCCCAAGGAGACCGCCATGTTCCGCCTGTTGACCGCCGCCTCCGCCTCGCTTCTGCTGCTCGCCGCCTGCCAGCAACAACCCGCCGCATCGCCCGAACGGTCCGAAACCGCCGCCGTCGCGCCCGAAGCGACCGAAGCGCCCGCCCCCGGCGAAACCGCCCCGGCCTTCACCCTGGTCGACGCCGAGGGACAGCAGCGATCCCTGGCCGATTTCCGCGGCAAGACGGTCGTGCTGGAGTGGACCAACGAAGGCTGTCCCTTCGTGAAGAAGCACTACACCGGCGCCATGCAGGCCCTGCAGCGCGAGGCGACCGCCGACGGCGTGGTCTGGCTGACCATCATCTCCTCAGCGCCGGGAACCCAAGGCTTTGTCGAGGGCGACGAGGCGCAAGCCTGGAAGGCCAAGCACCAGGCCGCCTTCACCCACCTGCTGCTCGACCCGACCGGCGAGGTCGGCAAGCGCTACGACGCCAAGACCACGCCCGACATGCGCATCATAGATCCGGAGGGGCGGCTGATCTTCGTCGGCGGCATCGACGACCGGCCGACCAACAAGGTGGAAGACCTGGACGGGGCCAACAACTTCGTTCGCGCCGCCCTGGCCGACGCCAAGGCCGGCCGCGCGGTGCAGACCGCCTATGCCGCGCCCTACGGCTGCGCCATCAAATACCCCGAGACCGTCGAGGGCTGAGGACGGCCTTTCCGGCCGCCCTGCAGTCGGGCCTCAAGTCGCACGAAGCGCGGCAGGCCCCAGCAACCAAGCCTCAAGTCGAGGCTAGGCCTCGGGTTGCGGCGGCGAGGTGATGACCTCGACGTTGTCGTTCAACAGATAGGACAGCTCGTCGAGGGCCAGCTTGCGTGCGGCCGTGTCGGAGGCGCTTTCCAGCGCTGCGACCTTGACCGGAATGTCCTCCGAAATGCCGCGCAGGATGCACTTCAGATCGTTGTCCGTGCCGCGTTCCTTGAGGATCAGATGGCCCTGCATGTCGCGCTGGGCCAGATCCGTCGCCTGGGTCTTGAACGCCGCATAGGCCGCGCCGGAGAAGAAGCCGGCCTTGTCCGCCTCGCCCGAAGTCATCCAGCCGTCGACGATCGTCTTCAGGGCGCCCGAGCGGGCCACCAGATCGGCGAACAGGGGCTCCTGGGCCACAGAGACCGGAGCGGCGGGCGCGACCGGCGGCAAGGCGGCGGCTTCGGCGACGGCGGGATCAGCCAGCATCAGGGCGACAGCGAGCGCTATTCCGCAGGACATGGCGTGCCTTTCACAGGGGACCGGAACGGCGGACTTCCACCAGGAAATCCTTGTTGACCCAGTCTTGGATTGAACTCTTCACGGCCTGAGCCGTAAACCAGAGCTTGCAAGCGCCGGGCCAAAAGCCGGGACCGCCATGGGGAGACGACGATGCCGCACGCCGCCTGGGCCGAACTCGAGGCCGCCGCCCGCCGGGACGCGGACGCCCGAATCCAGGATCAATTCACGGCCGACCCCCACCGGCTGGCGCGGCTGACCCTAGATGCGGCGGGCCTGCACATCGACCTGTCCAAGCAGAGCTGGACCCAGGCGGGCCTGGATGCGGCGCTGGCTCTGGCCCGCGTCCGCGACGTCGAAGGCCGTCGCGCGGCCCTGTTCAACGGCGAGGCGGTCAACCTGACCGAAGATCGTGCTGTGCTGCACCCGGCCCTGCGTGCGCCAAACGGCGCCGACTTCCGCGCCCTGGGCGAGCCCGTCTCGGCCGAAGTCGAGGCCGTGCGCGCCGAAATGAAGGCCTATGCCGAAGCTTTGCGGTCCGGGAATGAAACAGGCGCCAGCGGACGCCCCTTCAAGACGGTGCTCCATATCGGCATCGGCGGTTCCGATCTGGGACCGCGCCTGATCTGGGACGCCCTGCGCCCGCTCGATCCGGCTATCGACCTGCGGTTCGTCGCCAACATCGATCCGCGCGACATGGCCGAGGCCTTGATCGGGCTGGATCCTGAAACCACCCTGGTGATCGTCGTCTCCAAGAGCTTCACCACCCAGGAGACCCTGCTGAACGCCCAGGCCGCCAAGGCCTGGCTGGCCGCCGCCCTTCCGGCTGAAGGAATGACGAAACACTTCATCGGCGTCACCGCCGCTCCGGACAAGGCGGCGGCCTTCGGCTGCGGCCGCGCCTTTGCATTCCGGGACTGGGTCGGCGGACGCTATTCCCTGTGGTCAGCGGTCAGCCTGTCCTGCGTCATCGGCCTGGGCTGGGACGCGTTCCAGGGCTTCCTCGACGGCGCCGCCGCCCTGGACCGCCACTTCCTCGGGGCCCCGCTGGAGAGGAACGCGCCGGTGATGCTGGCCCTGGCCGAAATCTACAACGTCAACGGCCTGCACCGCCCAGCGCGCACCGTCGCTCCCTACGCCCACGACCTGCGCCGCCTGCCCGCCTTCCTGCAGCAGCTCGAAATGGAATCGAACGGCAAGCAGGTGCGCCGCGACGGATCGCCCGTCGGCCGCCAGACCTGCCCTGTCATCTTCGGCGAGCCCGGCGCCAACGGTCAGCACGCCTTCTTCCAGCAGTTGCACCAGGGGCCGCAGGTCGTTCCGGTCGAGTTCATCATCGTGGGCCGCACCTGCGATAAAACGCCCTCGACCTATCTGTGGGCCAACGCCCTGGCTCAGGGGCAAGCCTTAATGCTGGGCAAGACAGAGACCCAAGCTCGCGCTGAACTCATCGCTTCGGGCGCCTCAGAAGCGGAAGCCGACCGCCTGGCGCCGCATAAGGCCTTCCCCGGCAACCGGCCGTCGACCGCCATTCTGATGGAGCGGCTGACGCCTCAGACCCTCGGCGCCCTGATCGCCCTCTATGAGCACAAGACCTTCGTCGAGGGCGTGCTGTGGGACATCAACAGCTTCGACCAGTGGGGCGTTGAGCTGGGCAAGGTTCTGGCCAAGGCCTTGCTGAAGGACGCCGCCACGGGAACGCCTTCAGAGGATCTCGACCCCTCCACGGCGGATCTTCTGCGGCGACTGACGACGTGATCGTCGTCGCCCCGGCCTGGCAGCGGCTGGAGGGTCTGGCCTTGCTCGCCCTCGCCGCCCTGGCCTATGCCCGCCTTGGCCAGGGCTGGGCGATGTTCGCCGTTCTCTTCCTGGCCCCCGACCTCTCATTCGCCGGCTACCTGGCCGGTCCGCGCGTGGGCGCATGGACCTATAATCTGGCGCACAGTCTGATCGGGCCGTTGGCGCTGGCGGGGGCGAGCCTGCTCGTCGCCGCGCCCTTGGCGACCGCTCTCAGCCTGATCTGGCTGGCGCACATCGGATTCGATCGCGCGCTCGGCTATGGGCTCAAGTCGCCGGACGCCTTCGGCCTCACCCACCTGGGCCTGATCGGCCCCGCCAGGCGCGCGGCGCAAGCTGATCGCTAGGATCGATGCTGCGCAGCCGCCCGGCCGGAGGTTCCTCGCCACAGGGGGTCGGTGCTAAGGCATGGCGGCACAACAGACGGCGAGGCGGCCATGGACATGTTGCTGGAGTTGACGGTCGCCACCGCCATGGTGCTGCTGACCGTGGGAGCACACGCGATCGGGTTGCTCTGTCTGGGTCGCGTGCTGGCGGCCCTGGAATCGCGGGAAAGTCCGCCCCCCACGGCGATCCGCCTCAACCCCCTGTCCACGCGCGGCGCCCTCTATACGGTGACGCTGGTGCTGGGCCTCTTCTTCATTCACGGGCTGGAGATCTGGAGCTACGCCGCCCTCTTCTACCTGCTGGGCGCCGTGCCAGACCTGCGCGAGGCAGTCTATTTCTCGTCCATCAGCTACAGCTCCATCGGCTACGGCGACGCCTCCATCGACCCGGAGTGGAAGCTGCTGGGCGCGATCGAAGGCATCAACGGCGCCATCCTGCTGGGCTGGACGGTGGCCTTCTTCGTCGCCGTCATGGGACGGCTGCTGCCGAGCGCCGAGCGAAACAGCGGCTTCGAGTAGGCCCGCCCATGAAAAAAGGCCCAGCCATGCAGCCGAGCCTTTCTCATCTTACCCTCCGCCTACCAGCGGCGGTCGTATCGATAGTCGCGATCACGATCACGACCACGATCGCGACGGTTCTGATGGCTGCGCCATTCGCCATGGTTCCGCCAATAGCGGCCGTCCCGATAATAGCGGTCGTCGCCCCGCTCGTAACGGCCGTTGTAATAGCCGTCGCGGCTGTTGATGCCGTGCTCGCGTTCCCAGTGGCCCTGGTTCCGATAGCAGCGGCCGCCACGGCGATAGCCGCAGTCGTCGTTGTTCGAGGACGACGCCGCGCCCAAGGCTGCGCCCGCCAGGGCGCCGCCCGCGACATAGCGTCCGTCGCCTTGACCGATCAAAGCCCCGGCGACGCCGCCGACCACGGCGCCCAGGACCGCGTCACGACCGGTGTTGTCGCGATCGCGGTCGCGATAGTGCTGAGCGGCGGCCGGGGTCGAAGCCAGCATCGTCAAGGCGATAGCGCCCACGCCGATCTTGGTCAGGGTCTTCATGGCGGGCTCCTTTCGAAAGCCGGTTGATCCGTTGTCCCCCTTTTAGCGGCGCCTGTCTGAACGACCTCGGCGGCGGGCGTTCATTTTCGCTTCATCTTGAGACCGGATTTCGGGCGCCGTCGCCCTTGACGCCCCCCCTCCCCCTGCCTAACTCCCCGGTCGTTAGCACTCGGGGAGGGCGACTGCCAAAGTCGCGGGCTCCGAGGGCTGGAACCAACATCCTAACGGGAGTTACTCAGATGGCGTTTCGTCCGCTCGGCGACCGCGTGCTGGTCAAGCGCGTTGAAGAAGAATCCAAGACCAAGGGCGGGATCATCATCCCCGACACGGCCAAGGAAAAGCCCCAGGAAGGCGAAGTCGTCGCCGTGGGCCCCGGCGTCCGTGACGAAGACGGCAAGTTCGTCGCCCTGGAACTGAAGGCCGGCGACCGCGTCCTGTTCGGCAAGTGGTCGGGCAGCGAAGTGAAGATCGACGGTGAAGACCTGATCATCATGAAGGAATCCGACGTCCTGGGCGTGCTGTCCTAAGCGAAATCGGTCCGGCCGCTTCGCGGACGGGCTCAGATATTCGCGGCACTGACAGCCGCCTCTGGTTTCCGGTTTCTGATTTAAAATCTTATAGATAGGAGCTGCCCGCATGGCCGCTAAAATCGTAAAATTCAACACCGACGCCCGCGACAAGATGCTGAAGGGCGTCAACGTCCTGGCTGACGCCGTCAAGGTGACCCTGGGTCCGAAGGGCCGCAACGTCGTGATCCAGAAGTCGTTCGGCGCCCCGCGCTCGACCAAGGACGGCGTCTCGGTCGCCAAAGAGATCGAGCTGGAAGACGCCTTCGAGAACATGGGCGCCCAGATGATCCGCGAAGTCGCCTCCAAGGCGAACGACAACGCGGGCGACGGCACCACCACCGCCACCGTTCTGGCTCAGGCCATCGTGCAAGAGGGCCTGAAGGCCGTCGCCGCCGGCATGAACCCGATGGACCTGAAGCGCGGCATCGATCAGGCCGTCGCCGTGGCCCTGGACGAAGTGAAGACCATCTCCAAGCCGGTCTCCAACAACTCGGAAATCGCCCAGGTCGGCACCATCTCGGCCAACGGCGACGCTGAAATCGGCGAGCTGATCGCCCTGGCCATGGCCAAGGTCGGCAACGAAGGCGTCATCACGGTCGAAGAAGCCAAGACGGCCGAAACCACGGTCGACATCGTCGAAGGCATGCAGTTCGACCGCGGCTACCTGTCGCCCTACTTCATCACCAACCCGGACAAGATGGAGGTCTCCCTCGAAGAGCCGCTCATCCTGCTCCACGAGAAGAAGCTGACCTCGCTGCAGCCGATGCTGCCGGTGCTGGAAGCCGTGGTTCAGTCGGGCCGTCCCCTGCTGATCATCGCCGAGGACATCGAAGGCGAAGCCCTGGCCACCCTGGTGGTCAACAAACTGCGCGGCGGCCTGCGCGTCGCCGCCGTCAAGGCTCCGGGCTTCGGCGACCGCCGCAAGGCCATGCTGGAAGACATCGCCATCCTGACGGGCGGCCAGGTCATCTCGGAAGACCTGGGCATCAAGCTTGAAACGGTCACGCTCGACATGCTGGGCAAGGCCAAGAAGGTCCAGATCACCAAGGACGACACCACCATCGTCGAAGGTTCGGGCGAGAAGGACGGCATCGAAGCCCGCGTGGCCCAGATCAAGCGTCAGATCGAGGACACCACCTCGGACTACGACAAGGAAAAGCTGCAAGAGCGTCTGGCCAAGCTGGCCGGCGGCGTCGCCGTCCTGCGCGTCGGCGGCTCGACCGAAGTCGAAGTGAAGGAAAAGAAGGACCGCGTCGACGACGCCCTGAACGCAACCCGCGCCGCTGCCGATGAAGGCATCGTCCCGGGCGGCGGCGTGGCCCTGCTGCAAGCCTCCAAGAAGCTGATCGATCTGAAGGGCGTCAACGCCGATCAGAACGCCGGCATCAACATCGTGCGCCGCGCCCTGCAGGCTCCGATCCGTCAGATCTCGGAAAACTCGGGCGTCGAAGGCTCGATCGTGGTCGGCAAGGTCATGGAATCGACCGACGCCTCGTTCGGCTTCAACGCCCAGACCGAAGAGTACGGCGACCTCGTCCAGATGGGCGTGATCGATCCGGCCAAGGTTGTCCGTTCAGCTCTGAAGTCGGCCGCCTCGGTCGCCGGCATCATGATCACCACGGAAGCCGCCATCGCTGACGCGCCCAAGAAGGGCGGCGCCGGCGGCGCCCCCGACATGGGCGGCATGGGCGGCATGGGCGGCATGGACTTCTAAGTCCAAGCTGACCAACCTTAAGACTGCGGAACCCCCGATCGGAAACGGTCGGGGGTTTTGCTATGCGAAGGCATGGCACACTACGTCCGCATTGATCCTCGCATCCAAACTATCGCTCAATTGGAAGTCTGCGCCGCAGCCCTCGAACGAGCAAAGCACGATGCGGGTGAGTTGGTGCAGGCCGTTCGTGCTTGCCACCTGGCGCTCTATTCTGCTCTCGTCGCGTCGCTTGCTGGCCCCGTCGCTATTGGCGCGTTTGGGCAGAAACTGGCAGCCAAACATCTGATGTGGATGACTTCAAACGATGCAGCCAAAGGCGATTACCCCGGCGATCGGGTCCAAGAAATGGATGCACTGCTTCAAAGCGCACAAGGCACCGGCCTTGTTAAGAATTTCGGCGGTGATCCACTCCTACTCGCATCGAAGGATGCCGACTTGATCACTCGATTGCAGACGGCCCGACATACGATTGAACATCCTAAACCCGGAACTCACAGCCTCGAGATAGTCTGGCTAATCGAACCATTGACGGTAGCGTCTTCAGTCTCGCTTTGGCTACTCGAGCATCCCTCAATTCGCCACCATACGAATGAAGAGGAATTGGGCCAAGCGCGTATCGCCGTTGCGGAAATTGGACGCCTGGCCGCCGAAACAATGCTGCGCCTAAAGGCCTAACCCATCTCTCCCACCTCACGCCCCGCCAAGCGCGCGCCTTCGACCACTGCCGGGTCGGTCCGGGCCGTGTCCAGCACCCAGTCGCGGAAGCGGGCGATCTTGGGAGTCAGGCGGCGGCCGGGCGGATAGCAGAGCCAATAGCCCTCGGCCAAGGCAACGGTCTCGTTGAACGGCCGCACCAGCAGGCCGCGCTCGATCTCGCGGCCGTAGAGGATGGGCGAGCCGAGGGCCACGCCCTGATCGCCCAGCGCCGCCGCCACCTCCATCGCCTGATTGTCGGCGGTCAGGCGCGGCGGCGGGGCGGCGTCGGCGGGCACCACACCGGCGGCGGCGAACCAGGCGGCCCACTCCTCCGGCTCTCCGACCAGATGAGCGCGCTTCAAGTCCGCAGGCGTCTTCAGCTCCAGCCGGTCGCGCATGGCCGGCGTGCAGACGGGCGTGAAGACGGCGGGCATCAGAAAACGGCTTTCCAGCCCCGGCCAGCGGCCCGAACCGAAGCGCAGCGCCACGTCCAGCCCATCCGCGCCCAGGCTAGACAGGCCGGGGCTGGTGTCCACCCGCACGGCCAGGTCGGGATTGGCCAATTGAAACGTCCCCAGACGCGTCGCCAGCCACTGGGTCGCCAGGGTCTGGAGCGTGGTGACGGCCAACACGCCCTGGTCGGTCTCGATCACCTCGGCCACCGCCCGACGCAGCAGGGTCATCGCCTCGGTCGCCGCCGTGGCCAGACGCTCGCCCTCGGGGGTCAGGCTCACCTGCCGCGTGCCCCGTGTGAACAAGGGCCGCTCCAACCGTTGCTCCAGGTCGCGAATACGCCAGCTGACCGCCGCCTGGCTCATGCCCAGAACCTCGGCCGCGCGCGTGAAGCTGAGCAGGCGCGCCGCCGTCTCGAACACGCGAAGGGCGTCGACCGGGATGCGGGAAAGAGGATCGGACATAAGCCAACCTTATGGATGAACGCCGTCGTCTCGTTTGTGACGCGCGCCACCATGCGCCATCCTGCACCTCTCAGAAAGGAGGACGAAGTCATGGAGCACATCTACCGCACTCATAAGGAACCCGCGTGGGGTTGGATCGGCGCCCTGTTCGACGCCCGCCGACTTTCTCGCCGCGAAACCGGCGATGTCCGCCGCAGGGCCCGACCCTGCCCGACGCCCCCGCGCCGGGCGGCCTGCTGACGGCTGCCGCTGCGCCGGGCGCGGCTCCAAAGCGCGCGCCAAGCGCGACAAGGCGTCGCGCCCGGCGTTCTTCCCTCAGCGGAGCAGTTGCCCCCGCGTCACGCCCCCGCCCATAAAGGCGCCTTCATCGTCACAGAGGGGGCCCTGATCGATGCGCCGCACCACCCGTATTCCGTCCTTCGCCGCAGCCGCGCTGATCGCCGCCGCCGGTCTGAGCGTCGCTGTTCCGGCCGAGGCGCAATCGCGCCGCGCCGCGCCTGCCGCAGAGCGTTCCGACTGGCCCGCTCGCCCCGCCCCCGCACAGACGCGCGCCGTGACCTTCGCCGCCTCGGCCGCACCATCGGGCGCCCTGGTTCTACCGCTAGCGTCGGAGGCTGAATTGGCCGCGCGCAGCGCCGCCCTGGACGCCGCGACGCGCCAGGCGATCGCCTCAGCCCTGACCGCCGCCCGCTTCGACTACAAGGCGCGCCAGACCCTGAGCCTGCACGGCGTCGGCGGCTGGGACCGCATCCTGGTCGTCGGCCTGGGCGAGGCGCCCAAGGCCGCCGACGTGCAGACGGCGGGCATCGTCGCGGGCCGCGCGCTGAACAGCCAGCCCGGCGCCCTGACGGCACTGACCTCGGGCCTGTCGGCGGATCTGGCCTCGGAACTGGCGACAGGTCTGGGCATCGGCCACTATCGCTCGGATCTCTACCTCACCACCGGCCGTGACCGCCCAGCGCCCGGCGCCCTGACCGTGGTGGCCGATGACGCGGCCGGCGCCCAGGCGCATCACCGTCGCGGCGCCGCCCTGATCGAGGCCATGGCCTGGACCCGCGACGTGTCCAACGAACCGGCCAACGTCATCTATCCGGAAAGCTTCGTCGAGCGCGCCCGCGCCGCCTTCGCCGGCGCGCCGGGGGTCGAGATCACCGAGCTGGACGTACCCGCCATGCAACGCCTGGGCATGGGCGCCCTGCTGGGCGTCGGCCAGGGCTCCAGCCGCCCGCCGCGCCTGCTGGCCGTGCGCTATCGCGGCCAGGGCGCGCCCAGCGACGGCCCGATCGCCCTGTTGGGCAAGGGCATCACCTTCGATTCCGGCGGCATCTCGATCAAGCCGGGCGCCAACATGGGCAATATGAAGATGGACATGTCCGGCGCCGCCAGCGTCGTCGGCGCGGTCCTGGCCCTGGCCAAGTCCGGCGCGCCCGTGGATGTGGTCGCCGTCGCTGCCCTGGCTGAAAACATGCCCGACGGGAACGCCATCCGCCCGGCCGATGTGCTGACCGCCATGAACGGCAAGACCATCGAAATCATCTCGACCGACGCGGAAGGCCGCCTGGTGCTGGCCGACGCCGTGGTCTGGGCCGACACGACGCTGAACCCCGCCGCCATCGTCGACGTGGCCACCCTGACCGGCTCGGTCGGCGGCGCGCTGGGCAATGACTATGCGGGCCTGTTCAGCCGTCACGACGCCCTGGCTGATCAGTTGAAAACCGCAGGCGACGCCACGGGCGAGACGCTGTGGCGCCTGCCGCTGCACCCCTCCTATGTGCGGGCCACCGCCTCGACCATCGCCGACATCAAGAACTCGGGCGACGGCGGCGCGGGCGCAGGCACGGGCGCCCATTTCATCGGTTATTTCGCTCGCCCGGAGACGCCCTGGGCGCATCTGGACATCGCCAACATGGCCTTTGGCGCAGCCAACGACGTAAAACCGGCCGGGTCGGCGGGCTACAGCGTGCGCCTGCTGGAACGCTTCGTGCGCGACTTCCAGCCGGTGGCCAAGGAAAAGGGCACGGGCGGCTATTGAGGCCGTCCCCTCTCAGCCTTCCTTGATGGCGACGATCTCGACCGACTGGCCCGCGACCGTCGCCTCATCCCCTTTGCGTTTGCCCATCAGGGCGCGGGCCAGGGGCGAGACGTGGCTGACGCTGCCCTTGGTCGGGTCGGCCTCGTCCTCGCCGACGATGCGCCAGGACTGGGTGCGCCCGTCCTCGCGCTCGATCGTCACCGTGTCGCCGAAACGCACCTTGCCGTCCGGCGGCGCCTCGACCAGCTGGGCCGTGCCACGGCGCGCGGACCAGTAGCGCAGGTCGCGCGTCGCCCGCGCCATGGCCGTGCGGTCAGCCTCGATCGAACCTGCCGCCTGCGCCGCCGTATAGGCCGCGCGCGCGGCCGCCAGCTCAGCCTCGATCTGGGCCAGCCCCTGCGGCGTGACGAGGTTGGGATGGGGCGAGATCGGCCGGTCCGGCAGGTCCGCCGCCGTGGCTTCCAGATCTTCTTCCCGTGTAAAGGCGACGCTCATGTCCGCCAGCATAGGCCGCGGCGGTCATTCCGGCTAGGAAGGCGTCGATGACGCGCTCCCCCTCCACAGTCGCCGTAATCGGCGCCGGCCCTGCCGGGCTGATGGCCGCCGAACGTCTGGCCCAGGCGGGCCTGCGCGTCGTCGTGCATGAGCGGATGCCCTCGGTTGCACGCAAATTCCTGATGGCCGGGCGCGGCGGGCTGAACCTGACCCATTCGGAGCCGCCAGAGCCGTTCCTGAACCGCTATGACGCCGCCGCGCAAGGGCGCATCAAAAGCTGGCTGGACGCCTTTTCTCCCGCCGATCTGATCGAATGGATCGAGGGACTGGGCCAGCCGACCTTCACCGGTTCGTCCGGCCGGGTGTTTCCGAAGGCGATGAAGGCCTCGCCGCTGCTGCGCGCCTGGCTGGCGCGGCTGGAGGGGCTGGGCGTCGAGATCCGCACCCGCTCGCGCTGGACCGGCTGGCAGGGCGAAGCCCTGACTTTCGACACGCCAGACGGCGAGCGGATTGAACGGCCCGACGCCGTGATCCTGGCCCTCGGCGGCGCCAGTTGGGCCAAGCTGGGATCGGACGCCGCATGGGTTCCGGCGTTAGAAGAGGCCGGCGCCGCCGTGGCTCCCTTCCGACCCGCCAACGTCGGCTTTGACGTGGACTGGTCGCCGTTGTTCCGCGACCGCTTCGCCGGGACGCCGTTGAAAGGCGTCGCCCTGACGCATGAAGGCCGCACCGTGCGCGGCGAGGCCATGATCGCCGCCTATGGGATCGAGGGCGGCGGCGTCTACGCCCTGTCCGCCGGTCTGCGCGAGGCGGTGGAGCGCGACGGATCGACCGTGCTGACGCTCGACCTGCGGCCCGATCTGAGCATCGAGGCGCTGACGCAACGCCTGTCGAAACCGCGCGGCAAGGACAGCCTGTCGAACTGGCTGCGCAAGGCCGCGCGGCTGGACTCAACGGCCGTCGCCCTGCTGCGCGAAGCCGGAACCCTGCCCGCAGAACCCGCCGAACTGGCCGCGCGGATCAAGGGCGTCGCCCTGACCTTGACCGGGGTGCAGGGTCTGAGCCGCGCCATCTCCTCGGCCGGTGGCGTCGCTCTGGACGCCGTGGACGAGCGGTTGATGCTGAAGGCGCGGCCCGGCGCCTTTGCGGCGGGCGAAATGCTGGACTGGGAGGCGCCGACCGGCGGCTATCTGCTCCAGGCCTCGTTCGCCTCGGGCGTTGTCGCAGCGGAGGGCGTGCGCGTCTGGCTGGACGGGCGCTGAAGTCTTTCGGGGTCGACAGCGGCGGCCTCAGGGGGCAGCGTGGCGCAAACATTTCAGATGTCGAGCCTGCCCATGTCCCTGCCCCGTTCCGCCGCCGTCGGCCTGATCGCTGTCCTGATGTGTTCGACCTCCGCGCTCGCTCAAGCCGGCCGCGTCGACCCGGCCCGGCTGAACGAGGCGACCCGCGTTCTGGCGTCTGATGAGTTCGAAGGTCGTGCGCCCGTCACGCCCGGCGAAGACCGCACCATCGAGTGGCTGTCGCAGCAGTTCCAGGCGCTCGGCCTCGAACCCGGCGGCCCGAACGGATCATGGGTCCAGGTGGCCCAGGTCAGCCGCACCAGCCAGGACGGCCCCGCCGCCATCAGCGTTTCTTCCAACGGCCGCACGACCGAACTGCAACGGGCCAAGGACGTCATCGTCTCCTCCGACCGGCCGGTGCAGCGCATCACCCTGACCGATGCGCCGCTGGTCTTCGTCGGCTATGGCGTGGACGCGCCCGAGCGCGGCTGGGACGACTACAAGGGCGTCGACCTGACCGGCAAGATCATGCTGGTGCTGGTCAACGACCCCGACTTCGGCGCGCCCGAAGGCCATCCGATCAATGGCAAGTTCGACGGCCAGGCCATGACCTTCTATGGCCGCTGGACCTACAAGTTCCAGGTGGCGGCGGCGCACGGCGCGGCGGGCGTTCTGGTCATCCATGACACGCCGGGCGCGGGTTATCCGTGGTCGACGCTGGAGAATTCCTCGACCGCGCCCAAGTTCGACATCGTCCGCGCCGACCCGGACAAGGAGCGCGTGGCGGCGCAAGGCTGGATTCAGGGCGCTGTGGCCGAACAGCTGTTCCGGGACGCCGGGCTGGACTTCGCCGCCCTGAAGGATCAGGCGCGCACCCCCGACTTCCGCCCCGTGGCGCTGGACGGCGTGAGCATGTCCATCGACTTCGGCCAGAAGGCCGACCGGGTCGAGACGCGCAACGTCATCGGCCGCCTGCCCGGAACCCAATATCCGGACGAGACGGTGATGTTCGGCGCCCACTGGGACGCCTATGGCCGCGCCACGCCCAAGAACGGCGACGACATCTATAACGGCGCCATCGACAATGCGACGGGCGTCGCGGGCGTCATGGAGATCGCCCGCCTGTTCGCGGAGGGGCCGCGCCCCGAACGCTCGACCGTCTTCATCAGCTGGGCGGCCGAGGAAACGGGCCTGCTGGGCGCTGAATACTATGCCGCCAATCCGGTCTGGCCGCTGGAGACGACCGTCGCCAACATCAATATGGACAGCCTGCTGCCGGGGACCGAGATCGACCCCAACATCGTCGTCATCGGCGCGGGCAAGAACGATCTGGACCACCGGCTGGCGGTTCTGGCCGCGCGCGAGGGACGCCGCCTGATCCCCGATCCTGCGCCGCACGCGGGGGCCTTCTACCGCTCGGACCACTTCCCGCTGGCGCGCAAGGGCGTGCCCGCCCTGTTCGCCGCTGCGGGCTTCACCGGCCACAACGAAGCCAGCCGCGATTACGTCGCCAACCGCTATCATCAGCCTTCGGACGAATGGACGCCGCAGTGGAAAATGGACGCCGCCGCCGCCGATGTTCAGCTGCTGTATGAAGTCGGCCGCGACCTGGCCAACTCGCGCGACTGGCCCGCGTGGAAGCCGGGCGACGAGTTCGAAGGCGCCCGCAACGCCTCGGCGTCCGCTCGCAAGTGACGTGAAGCCGCCAAGGCGCTAGACCGCATCCATGACCAGCCTCACCGAACTCCACGGCGTCTGCCCGCCGCGTTTCAACGCGGTGAAGGACGCCTTCGCCGCCAACTTCACCGACGCGCCCGAGGGGCTGAACGAACTGGCCGCGCGTTTCAGCGTGACCATCGACGGCGAGGTGGCGGTGGACCTGTGGGCCGGGTCGGCCGATCTGGCAGGGACCAAGCCCTTCGCCGAGGACACGCTGGTCCCGGTCTTCTCGACCGGCAAGGCGGTGATGGCCCTGATGATCGCGCGGTGCGTGGACAAGGGGCTGCTGTCCTATGAGGACCGGGTCGCCGACCACTGGCCCGCCTTCGGCGCGGCGGGCAAGGACCAGCTGACCGTCGGTCAGTTGATGAGCCACCAGTCCGGCCTGCCGGGCTTCTCCGACGGCGTCGAACCGGCCATCTGGTTCGACCGTCAGGCGGTGTTGGATAAGCTGGCGGCCCAGACGCCGCTATGGGCGCCGGGGACGGCGTCCGGCTATCACCCCATCACCATCGGCTATCTGGCGGGCGAGCTGTTCCGCATCGTCGACGGGCGAACCATGGGGACGGCGTTGCGCGAAGACTTCGCCCAGCCGTTCGATCTGGATCTGTGGATCGGCCTGCCTGAGGCCGAGCACGGCCGCGTCGCGCAACTTCGCAAACCCGCCGCCGCACCGGACCTCGGCCCCATCGACGCGATCAAGAAGGCCGCCTTCCTGGATCGCGGCTCGGCGCCCGGCGGACGCGGCTCGACCGAGTGGCGCATGGCGGAGATTCCCTCCGCCAACCTGCACGGCACGGCGCGCGATCTGGCGCGGATGATGTCCATCGTCGCCACCGGCGGCTCGCTGGATCATCTGGCCGTGTTGTCGGAAGAGACCCTGACCCAGGCGACGCGCGAACGCATCCACGGGCCGGATAAGGTCGTGCCGTTCCATATGAACTGGGCGGCCGGGTTCATGCGCAACGAAGGCTTGAACATCTTCGGCCCCAACCCGACAACGGTCGGCCATACCGGTTGGGGCGGATCGATGGCGTTGGCGGATCAGGCGGCGGGGGTCTCGGCCGCCTATGTCATGACGCGCCAATCGCCCCACCTGCTCGGCGATCCGCGTGCCCTGCGGCTGGTCGAAGCGCTCTACACGGCCTTGTAGGGCGGCGTCTTAGGCTTCCGGCCCCCAGGCCAGCTGGTCGTGGACGATCAGCCAGCCGTCGACCGTGCGGCGCAGGATGCGAGTGAACAGGCCGCGATGGGTCTTGCCGTCGCGCGTCATCACCGCACGCCCCGAGACCACCGCCGTGTTGACGTCGAACTGCATGGTCTCGAACCACTCATAGGACAGCGCTCCCAGCCCGCCCGGCGCCGCCGCGCGGGCGTCCAGGGCGGCGCGCACGCTATCAGGCCCCTTCAGCGGGGTGTCGCCCAGAAAGACCAGCAACGGCTCGTCGTGAACATAGGTGGCCATGACCGCGTCCACCTGACCCGAGGTCCAGGCGGCGGCGGCGGCGTCCAGGGCGTCGCTGACCGCGTCGAAGGTCTCGGCCGTGGTCGGCGGGGCGGCCACGGCGACGGGCGCGCCCGGCGCGGCGGTAGGCGCGGCCTCGCGGCTAACCCCGACGCGAGCGGTGCGGATCACTTCATCGCCGCCGGTCTGGACCACGCCATGGGCGCAGGCCGAAGTCCCCCCGGCGAGCAGAACGGATGCGGCGGCGGCGGCGAGGAAGCGGGAACAGATCATCATCGCCTTCTTCTTTAGGCCGGGACGGCGTCCGACCTCAACGCGCAGGCGGCGGATTCTCGCCAAGAGCGTCCATGCGATCCTCGGCCGGGTCGTCCAGCAGGCCCGGTTCGGGCGCCACGATGGTCTCGGCGGTGTCCGACGCGCGACGCACCTTGAGCACGGCGCCCAGGGCGAAGACGGCGGCTCCGACCCAGATGAAGGCGAAGGAGGCGATCCGCAGACTCCCCAGGGCCTCGCCCTGCAAGGCGCCGATGAAGAAGACGATGGTCGGCGCCAGGAACTGCAGGAACCCCATGCTGGACAAGGGCATCCGCCGCGCCGCCCAGGCGAACAGGGCCAGAGGGATGACCGTCGCCGGTCCGGCGAACAGCAGCCAGGCGGTGGCGGCGGGCGAGGCGGTGAAATGGCCCTGGCCCGTCGCCTCGATGAAGACGACCCAGGCCAGGCCGGGCAGGGCCAGCAGCAGGCATTCCATGAACAGGCCGGTCTGAGCGTCGACCGAGACCCGTTTGCGGATGATGCCGTAGCCGGCGAAGCTGAAGGCCAGCAGCAGCGACACCCAAGGCATATGGCCCAGGGCGACGGCCTGAAGCACCACGCCCACCGCCGCCAGGCCGATGGCGGCGGCGCCGAAGCGGTCGATCCGCTCACGGAACAACCAGGCGCCGGCGGCCATGTTCAGCAGCGGATTGAGATAATAGCCGAGCGAGGCGTCCAGCGTCCGGCCGTTGTTCACCGCCATGACGTAGGTGGTCCAGTTGGCGGCGATCAGCACCGCCGACAGGGCCAGCCAGCCCAGCACCTTGGGCTGTCGGAAGACGGCGACCACCTGGGTCCACTGCCGCGACAGCATGACCAGGATCAGGGCCCAGACCAGGCCCCAGACGGCGCGGTGGCCCATGATCTCCCAGGCGTCGGCCCCCTGGTGCGCCATCTGCTGGAACACGAGGGGAATGAAACCCCACAGCAGGTAGCAGAGCACCCCCGCCGCCAGGGCGGCGCGGGCTTCGGACGCAGGAGGAGCAGAAGACGCGCTCACGCTGAAACCTTTCGATCCCCGCCGCATCGCCGACGCGGCGGGATCATGGAGTGCTCAAACCGCCCTCAAGCAGCCTCGCACCGCGTGCGAGGCGTTAGGGCCTCTTAGACTGTCAAAGTGCGGTAGCCGCTCTTGGGCGAGATGACGCCGGTCTCGTCCAGCAGTTGGGCGATCTGCACGGCGTTCAGGGCCGCGCCCTTGCGCAGGTTGTCCGACACCACCCAGAACGACAGGCCGTGCTCGACCGTCGGATCCTTGCGGATGCGCGACACATAGACAGCGTGATCGCCCGCAGCGTCGACCGGGGTGATGTAGCCGTCGTGTTCCTGCTTATCGACGACCAGGATCCCCGGCGCCTCGCGCAGGATCTCGCGCGCCTCGTCCGGTTCGATCGGGCGGTCGAACTCGACCGTCACGGCTTCCGAATGGCCGACGAAGACCGGCACGCGGACGCAGGTCACGGTCAGCTTGATCGACGGGTCGAGCATCTTGTGCGTCTCGTCCCACATCTTGGCTTCCTCGTCGGTATAGCCGTCGTCGCGGAACGAACCGATGTAGGGAATGACGTTAAAGGCGATCTGCTTGGGGAATTTCTTCGGCGTGGCGTCGCCCAGGCCGTAGATGGCCTTGGTCTGGTTCCACAGCTCGTCCATGCCTTCCTTCCCGGCGCCCGAGACGGACTGATAGGTCGAGACGACGACGCGCTTGATCTTGGCCGCGTCATGCAGCGGCTTCAGCGCCACCACCAGCTGAGCGGTCGAACAGTTGGGGTTGGCGACGATGTTCTTCTTGGTCGCCAGTTTGGCGTCGTCCGGGTTCACTTCCGGCACGATCAGCGGCACGTCCGGATCCTGACGGAAGGCCGAGGAATTGTCGATGACGATGGGGCCGGCCTTGCCGATCTTCTCGGACCAGGCGCGCGAGACGTCGCCGCCGGCGCTCATCAGCACCAGGTCGACGCTCGAGAAGTCGAACTGCTCGATGTCCTGACATTTGATGGTCTTGTCGCCGAAGGAGACCTCGACGCCTTTGGATTTTCGGGAGGCGATCGCGTGCATCTGTTCAACGGGGAAGTTCTCTTCCTCGAGAATGGTCAGGATTTCCCGACCGACATTGCCGGTGGCGCCTACGACGGCGACGCGATAGCCCATGATGAAATCATCCTTTGTTCGGGGGCGTTTGGGAGAAACGCTTCTGCATTTGGGTCCTTCGCAGTCGCGAAGCAACCAGAATCCTCCAATTCGCCGCCGGAATCCGCGACCGCCTTCCCCCGGCCCCATCCGAGGGCTATCTGCTGGCCATGACCTCCCGTATCCGCAACGCTTACGACATCCGCGTGGAAGAGGGCGTGATCACGCCCGAACCGGCCCAGGCCGCCCTGATCGGCGCGCTTGAACGGCTGGAGACCGACCTGTCGAAGAAGGGGCTGTTCGGCGCCCTGCCCGAGGTCAGGGGCATCTACATCTGGGGCCCGCCCGGACGCGGCAAGTCCATGCTGATGGACCTCTTCTATTCCTCGACGCCCGAGCAGAAGAAGGTCCGCGCCCACTTCCACGCCTTCATGGCGCGCATCCATGATCTGGTGAAACAGTGGCGCGAAGGCACGCCGCGCAGCCGCAAGGACGTCTTCGGGACCAGCAAGGGGGACGACCCCATTCCGCCGATCGCCGCCCTGATCGCCTCAGAGGCGCGGCTGCTGTGCTTCGACGAGCTTCAGGTCACCGACATCGCCGACGCCATGATCCTGGGCCGTCTGTTCGAGGCCCTATTCGAGAAGAAGGTGGTGCTGGCCGTCACCTCGAACCGCGCGCCCGAAGACCTCTATAAGAACGGCATCAACCGCCAGCTCTTCCTGCCCTTCATCGACATTCTCCGCCAGCGCTGCGACGTGGTCGAGACGGCGGGCGCGCGCGACTTCCGCCTGGACCGCATGGCCGGAGCCAAGGTCTGGTTCTCGCCCCTGGACGCCGAGGCGCGGCAAGGCTTCGAGACCCTGTGGTCCGACCTCAAGGGCGGCGAGCCGGAAGAGCCCATCGCCCTGCCGGTGCTGGGCCGCGAGGTGAAGCTGGAACGCACGGTCGGCGGCATGGCGCGCGCCACCTTCAGCGAGCTGTGCGGCCGCCCGCTGGGGCCGCAGGACTATCTGGCCGTCGCCCGGCGCTTCCACACCCTGTTCCTGGCCGACGTGCCCTTGCTCAGCCCCGCGAACCATCATGAGGCCCGTCGCCTGGTGACGCTGGTCGATGCGCTCTACGAGGCCAAGACCCGCCTGGTCGTCTTGGCGCAGGCCGCGCCCGAAGCGCTCTATACCGAGGGCGTCGGCGCCTTCGAGTTCGAGCGGACGGTATCGCGCTTCAACGAGATGCAGAGCGAGGCCTGGCTGGAGCAACGGGAAGAAGCCGAAGCGGCATAGCGCCCCTTCCGCTCATCCCGGCATCCGCTTGGATGAGCGGTTTCTAGGGATGGCGCACGAAAAAGGGCCGCGCCTTTCAGCACGACCCCTTTCCAATTCAGACGCCTAGACGCTCAAGCAGCGCGGCTCCGCGAGCCGCGCGTTAGCGCCCGCTGGCCTTAGGCCAGCGAGGGTTCAATGTCCTTGCAGGCCTGGATCAGGCCCTGGACCGAGGCGACCGACTTGGCGAACATCGCCTTTTCGTCGTCGTTGGTGGTGAACTCGATGACCTTCTCGACGCCGGCGGCGCCGATCAGGGCCGGGACGCCGACGTAGAGGTCCGACAGGCCGTATTCGCCCGACAGCCACACGGCGCACGGCAGGACGCGCTTCTGGTCCAGCAGGTAGGACTTGGCCATGGCGATGGCGGATTCAGCCGGGGCGTAGAAGGCCGAGCCGGTCTTCAGCAGGGCCACGATCTCGCCGCCGCCCTTGCGGGTGCGCTCGACGATGGCGTCCAGGTCGGCTTGCGACAGGAAGCCCGCGGCGACCGCGTCCGGCAGCGGCAGGCCGCCGACCGTCGAGTGGCGCACCATCGGCACCATGTCGTCGCCGTGACCGCCCAGGGTCCAGGCGTGGATGTCCTGCACCGAGACGCCGGTCTTTTCAGCCAGGAAGTAGGCGAAGCGAGCCGAGTCCAGCACGCCGGCCATGCCGATGACCTTTTCCTTCGGGAGCCCTGAGAACTTCTGCAGGGCCCAGACCATGGCGTCGAGCGGGTTGGTGATGCAGATGACGAAGGCGTTGGGGGCGTGCTGCTTGATGCCCTCGCCGACGGCCTTCATGACTTTCAGGTTGATGCCGATCAGGTCGTCGCGGCTCATGCCCGGCTTGCGCGGCACGCCGGCGGTGACGATGCAGACGTCGGCGCCCGCGATGTCGGCGTAGTCGTTGGCGCCCTTCAGGGCCACGTCCTGACCGAAGACGGCCGAGGCTTCGGCGATGTCCAGAGCCTTGCCCTGGGGGGTGCCTTCGGCGATGTCGAACAGGATGACGTCGCCCAGCGCTTCACGCGCAGCCACGTGGGCCAGGGTTCCGCCGATCATTCCGGCGCCGATAAGGGCGATCTTCGCGCGAGCCATTCAGGTCTCTCCAGTCGATATTGCGTGTGCGAAACGGTAGTCGCTGGAACGGCGGTCTAGACCTGTCGGCGGGTCGCGGCAAGCGTTCCGCGTTGCGCCTTTCGTCGGGGCCTGCGAGGCTGCGGCCATGGCGAAACCCACGGACGCTCCCCCGATGACGGACGCCGCCTATGAGGCGCGCGCCCTGGCCGAGGCCCTGGCCTGGCGCGACCGCCAGCTGAAACGACCCGGCCTGTGGGACAAGACCACCCGCGCGATCCAGGACCGCATCAACCGCGTCATTCCCGAGCGCGTGCACGAGATCGTGACCGGCGCCGTCCAGCAGATGACGCGCGGCCTGCTGGCCGGATCGGAATGGACCACCGCCCGCCCCCTGGCCGAAGGCGCCCTGCAGGAGCGCGAAGCCAGGGTCCGCACGCGCATCGAGCTGTATCGCACCACCGCCAGCGTCGAGGGCGGGGTGGCGGGGGCCGGGGGCTTCCTGATGGCGGCGGCGGACTTTCCGGCCTTGATGGCCATCAAGGTCAAGATGCTGTTCGAGATCGCCGCCCTGTACGGCTACTCCAGCCGCGACCTGAAGGAGCGGATGATCGTCCTGCGCATCTTCCAGCTGGCCTTCTCTAGCGCCCGGCATCGACCCGAAGCCCTGGCCGCGCTGGAGGCCGCCATGCACGCCTCGCATGACCCAGACGCCCTGAAGATCTTCGACTGGCGCAAGTTCCAGCTGGAGTATCGCGACTACATCGACGTGGCCAAGCTGGCCCAAATGCTGCCCCTGGTCGGCGCGCCGATCGGGGCCGTGGTCAACTGGCGCCTGACCCAGCGCCTGGCCGAAACGGCGATGAACGCCTATCGCCTGCGCCTTCTCGCCGATCAGGACGCCGCATGAACTTCACCGCCGACCCCGCCTTCGAGGCCGCCTCTGTCTTCGCCGTCGACTGGCCCCTGTGCCAGGTGCGGTTTCAGGACGACGCCCGCTTTCCCTGGGTGATCCTGCTGCCCCGCGTGGCCGGCGCGGTCGAGCTGGAAGACCTGACGCCCGAACAGCGCGCCCTTCTGAGCGAGGAGATCGTTCGCGCCGGCGCCCTGGTGCGTGCACTGGGCGCTCTGCGCGATGCTCCGGTCGACAAGCTGAACGTCGCCGCCCTGGGCAATGTCACAGCCCAGCTTCACGTCCATGTCGTCGGCCGCCGCCGCGACGACCCCCTGTGGCCCGACCCGGTCTGGGGTCGGCCAGGGGCGGTTCCTTGCACAACCGAAACGCGCGATGCGGCCCTGACGCACGTCGCATCCTTCTGATCCAAGACTTAGGGACCGACTTTCGTTCGGAATCGCCCCCCTTCGTTGACACCCCCCCTTCTGCGTCACTAAAGCCTGTTGCACTGCAATCCGGCCCTGAATTTCCACGGGTTTTTTGAGAATCATTCGCATGTCGAACACTCCCCCGGCTGCGGGCGAAACTGGCGACCGGACGGGCCGCTACGTCCGTCACCCCAATGGGCACGTCGCACCGATGTCGCCCTTCACCGATATCTGGCGCTGGCACATGACCATGGTCGCGTCGATCCTGTTCCGCGTCACCATCGGCGCGGCCAGCGTGGGCGTCGTCCTGCTGCTGGGCTGGGTCGCGGTCGTCGCCTGCGGCCCGGACGCCTTCGCCTCGCTCGCCGCCTTCTCGGGTTCGCCGTTCGGCCTGTTCATCTGGTTCGGCCTGACGTGGGTGCTGTTCTCCTTCCTGCTGAACGGCGCGCGCCACCTGATCAACGACGCGGGCAAGGGGCTGGACCTCAAGTCCGCCAACCTGATGGCCCAGATCGCCGTCTGGGGTCCGATCGTCCTGGCCGTCCTGTTCTGGGTCGTGCTGTTCGCCACCGGAAAGGTTTCGCTGTGAGCGCCGCGCCCAAGTTCAAGAACAATGTGAAAATCTCCGAGCGTCACGGCGCCGGGGAATGGAAACTCGAGAAGCTGGCGCTTCTGGCGCTGATGCCGCTGGGCCTGTGGGTCCTGTCGACCGGCTTCACCCTGGCCGGCGCCGACTACGGCGCGATCATCGCCTGGTTCGGCAGCACGCTGAACGCCGGGCTTCTGGCCGTGACGGCGGTGGTCTTCTGCCTGTTCGCCAGCCTGGCCTGGAAGGTGATCCTCGAGGACTACGTTCCCGGCCCCTCCCGCTCGTCGCTGATCCTGGTCTCGAACCTGGTCTTCCTCGTGCTGGCCGCCGCCAGCATCTTCTTCATCGTGCGTCTGGCGCTGGGCTCGGCCCCGCTGCCGGCCGGAGTCTGATCCCGCCATGGCTGCATACGAGCTTATCGATCACGAATACGACGTCGTCGTCGTCGGCGCCGGCGGTTCGGGCCTGCGCGCCGCCCTCGGCGCCGCCCAGCAGGGCCTGAAGGTCGCCTGCGTCACCAAGGTCTTCCCGACCCGCTCCCACACTGTGGCGGCCCAGGGCGGCATCTCCGCCTCGCTCGGCAACATGGGCGAGGACAGCTGGCAGTGGCACATGTACGACACCGTCAAGGGGTCGGACTGGCTGGGCGACCAGGACGCCATCGAATACCTGGTCCGCAACGCGCCCCAGGCCGTCTATGAGCTTGAGCACTGGGGCGTGCCCTTCAGCCGCACCGACGAAGGCAAGATCTACCAGCGCGCCTTCGGCGGCATGACCCGCAACTTCGGCGAAGGCCCGGTGCAGCGCACCTGCGCCGCCGCCGACCGCACCGGCCACGCCATCCTGCACACCCTGTACGGCCAGTCGGTCCGTCGCGAGGTGAAGTTCTTCATCGAATACTTCGCCCTGGACCTGATCATGCAGGACGGCGCCTGCACCGGCGTCACCGCGCTTCAGCTCGACACCGGCCAACTTCACCAGTTCCGCGCCAAGATGGTGGTGCTGGCGACCGGCGGCTACGGCCGCGCCTACTTCTCGGCCACCTCGGCCCACACCTGCACCGGCGACGGCAACGCCATGGTGCTGCGCGCCGGCCTGCCGCTGCAGGACATGGAGTTCGTGCAGTTCCACCCGACCGGCATCTACGGCGCCGGCTGCCTCATCACCGAGGGTGCCCGCGGCGAAGGCGGCTATCTGACCAACTCGGAAGGCGAACGCTTCATGGAGCGCTATGCGCCGACCGTGAAGGACCTGGCCCCGCGCGACATGGTCAGCCGCTCCATGACCATCGAAATCCGCGAAGGCCGCGGCGTGGGTCCGAACAAGGACCACATCTTCCTGCACCTGGATCACCTGGATCCCAAGATCCTGCACGCGCGCCTGCCGGGCATCTCGGAATCGGCCAAGATCTTCGCCGGCGTCGATGTGACCAAGGAGCCGATCCCGGTCCTGCCGACCGTCCACTACAACATGGGCGGCATCCCGACGAACTATCACGGCGAGGTGCTGACGCTGCGCGACGGCAACCCCGACAGCGTGGTTCCGGGCCTGATGGCCGTGGGCGAGGCCGCCTGCGTCTCGGTGCACGGCGCCAACCGCCTGGGCTCCAACTCCCTGACCGACCTGGTGGTGTTCGGCCGCGCCGTCGGCCTGCGCTGCGGCGAGGTCGTGGACAAGAACTCGGCCGTGCCCTCGGCCTCCAAGGCCCAGACGGACGCGCACCTGGCCCGCCTCGACCGCTTCCGCAACGCCTCGGGCTCGACTCCCACGGCGCACCTGCGTCTTGAGATGCAGCGCGCCATGCAGGCCGACGCCGCCGTCTTCCGCACCGGCAAGACCCTGGACGAAGGCGTCCAGAAGCTGCGCTCGATCGACGCCGCCGGTTCGGACATCAAGACCACGGACCGCGGCCTGATCTGGAACACGGACCTGGTGGAGACGCTGGAGTACGACAACCTGATCGCCCAGGCCGTCGTCACCATCGAAGGCGCGGCCAACCGCACGGAATCGCGCGGCGCCCACGCCCGCGAGGACTATCCGGACCGCGACGACGTCAACTGGATGAAGCACACCCTGGCGTGGAAACGTCCGGGCGAAGGCGTCCAGATCGACTACCGTCCGGTGCACAAATACACGATGACCGACGAGGTCTCGTACATCGAGCCCAAGGCTCGGGTTTACTAAGGGGGATCGCAGATGGTTCAGCTCAACCTCCCGCGCGGCTCCAAGCCCACGACCGGCAAGGTCCACAAGGCTCCGGCCGGCGCCAAGAACGTCAAGACCTACAAGGTCTATCGCTACGACCCGGAGACGGACGCCGATCCGCGCTGGGACTCGTACGAGGTCTCGACCGACGATCACGGCCCCATGCTTCTGGACGCCCTGATCCACATCAAGAATGAGATCGACCCCACCCTGTCGTTCCGTCGCTCGTGCCGTGAAGGCATCTGCGGCTCGTGCTCGATGAACATCGACGGCAGCAACACCCTGGCCTGCACCAAGGGCTGGGACGAGTGCTCGTCGCACAACATCACCATCGCCCCCCTGCCGCACCAGCCGGTGGTCAAGGACCTGGTGACGGACCTGTCGCTGTTCTACGCCCAGTACGACTCCATCCAGCCCTACCTCCAGTCGGACACGCCCGACCCGGAAAAGGAACGCCTGCAGTCGCCCGAAGACCGCGAAAAGCTGGACGGCCTGTACGAGTGCATCCTGTGCGCCTGCTGCTCGACCTCGTGCCCGAGCTACTGGTGGAACCAGGAAGAATACCTCGGCCCGGCGGCCCTGCTGCAGTCTTACCGCTGGATCTCGGACAGCCGCGACGACGCGACCCAGAAGCGCCTCGACGACCTGGAAGACCCGTTCAAGCTGTATCGCTGCCACACGATCATGAACTGCGCCCAGGTCTGCCCCAAGGGGCTGAACCCGGCCAAGGCGATCGCCGAGACCAAGAAGCTGATGGTTTCGCCGTCCCGCAAGAAGACGGCCGCCTGATCCAGCCGGTCGGAACGAAAAGAAAAGCCCCCGGCGCCGCCTGGTTCCGGGGGTTTTCCTTGGCCGCCGCGTAGCAAGGCTTGCCAACCCTGCATCCAGAGTTAAGACCGCTTCCATGCCCAAGATCACCTACATTGAACACGATGGAACCGAGCACACGGTCGAGGTCAAAAAAGGCCTGTCCGTGATGGAGGGCGCGATCCGCAACAATGTGCCGGGCATCGACGCCGATTGCGGCGGCGCCTGCGCCTGCGCCACCTGCCACGTCTATGTCGACGAGAACTTCGCCGCCGAGACGGGCCGCCCCTCGGCCATGGAGGAGTCCATGCTGGACTTCGCCGAGAACGTCGAACCGAACAGCCGCCTGTCCTGCCAGATCCGCGTCACCGACGACCTGGACGGCCTGATCGTGCGCCTGCCGGAAAGCCAGCACTGAGATGATCGACGCCCGGCTGCTGGATGCGGTCGGGTCTCTGGCCGCGCGCCACGCCCGGCCGGACCACATTCCCCTGATCGGCGTCGCCGGAGCGCAGGGTTCGGGCAAAACCACCCTGGCCCGCATCGCGGCCGAACGGCTGAGCGCCGCGCATCTGTCGCTGGACGACGTCTATCTGACCAAGGCTGAGCGCCAGACCCTGGCCCGCGACGTCCATCCCCTGTTCGCCGTGCGCGGCCCGCCGGGGACGCACGACCTGAGCCTGCTGGAGCGCACTCTAACCGCCCTGCGCGCCGCTGAAGCCGACAGCCGCACGCCGCTGCCCGCCTTCGACAAGCTGGCCGATGATCGCGCGCCCAGAACGGACTGGCCTGTGTTTGCGGGTCGCCCGTCGGCGGTGCTGATCGACGGCTGGTGCCTGGGCGCGACGCCGCAGGCCGAGGCCGACCTCGCCGCGCCGATCAATGCTCTGGAGGCCGAACGGGACAGGGAGGGGAGCTGGCGGCGCGCGGCCAACGCCGCCCTGGCCGGTTCCTACGCCCAGACCTTCGCCCGCTTCGACGCGGTGCTGTTCCTCAAGGCGCCGTCCTTCGACGCTGTGCTGGACTGGCGCTGCGAGCAGGAGGCGGGGCTGATGAACCTGCCGCCCGCCGATCTACCCTCCGCCAGACGCGCCGAACTGGCCGTCTTCATCCAGCATTTCGAGCGGATCACCCGCCATATGCTGGCGGGCGGGGTAAAGGCGGACATCGCCATAACGCTGGACCGCCAGCGACGCCCCTTCTCCCCTTGAGGGAGAAGGGGGGCGCCGGAGGCGCTCGGATGAGGGGTGTCGGCGCCTAGATGAGTTGTTGAGGCTCGGCAGAAGATCAAATTTTCAGGCCTGAGCGCTTACACCCCTCATCCGTCAGGCTCCGCCTGCCACCTTCTCCCACAAGGGGAGAAGGATGAAGGTCAGTCCGCCGGCATCCGGCCGTAGTTGACGGCGATGCGGCCGATCAGGCCCTTGACGATCAGATCGACGGGCGAGCCCTCGCGATAGTCCCCCGCCGCGACGAAGTTGACCCGGTCCTCCGAGATCAGGCGGTGGATCTTGTCGTGGTCGCGCGGGGTGCTGTCGGGGTCGTAGACGGCGATGGAGAAGCCGCCCTTGGTGTGCATCATCTTCATGGTCGGCACATCGGTGTCGCCGTCGCCCAGGAAGATCATGCGGTCGAAGGGGATGGGGCGCTCCTCATCCGGGATGAAGCGGTTGATACGCTCATCCTCCCAGTGGTTGTGCACCCCCTTGTTGATGCGGAACAGATACTGGGTCTTGGTCGTGTAGTTGACGCCCACGGCGGGCCAGACGGCCACGTCCTCGTCGTCATAGGCGTATTTCGAGGCGAAGACGTGGGTGAAGGCCTCGGCGATGGGGCAGCCCTCGATCATCTCGGTCAGGCCCGCCGAGATGATGTAGTGCTCGATCTCCAGCCCGAACTGGGCGCCGAAGGCGTTCATCCGGTCGAACCAGGAGCGATCGCGCAGGCCCTCGAACAGGGCCACGTCGCGGCCGTGGTCGCGCAGCGTCTGGCGCGTCACCGGGGCGCCCTGTTCGCGCGCGGCCAGCAGCATCATCTGCATGTACATCAGGATGCCGTCGCCGTCCGAGGCGATGGTCCGGGGGCGGACAGTCTCGTTCCAGAACTGGGCCGGCGTCATCCCGATCGAGGGGATGAAGCTGACCTCCTGCATATTGCCTCGCGCCAGGGTGCCGTCGAAATCATAGATGACGGCGGTCTTGAGCAGGGGGCGGGTCGTGTCGGCCATGAGGACGTCCTGGAAGGCTTGGACACGCCCTCTAGCACGACTGGACGGCCAAGATCAGCCCAGCAGCAATTCCGGCGCGGCGGTCGGCGCCGTCGCCTCGACCGGCAGGTGCAGGATGAAGGCCGCGCCCTTGCCCGGTTCCGACTGAACCTCGGCCCAGCCGCCGTGCAGTTCGACCAGGGCCTTGACCAGCGCCAGGGCCACGCCCGGCCCGCCGCGCTCCCGCCGCACGAAGCGATCGAAGACGTGGGCCTGCAGATGGTAGGGGATGCCCCGGCCGGTGTCCTCGACGCGGATGCGGACCTCGCCCGGCCCGGCTTCGGCGGTCAGGCTGACGGCGCCGCCTTCGGACACGGCGCGGCAGGCGTTCTCCAGCAGGTGGTCGACCGCCTGGGCGATGCGGCGGGCGTCGGCGCGGATCGGCTTCAACCCTGCCGGGCAGGCCAGGTTCAGCGTGGCGCCCCGGCCCTCGACCTTGGCCCTGATCTTTTCCGCCGCCTCGTCCAGCAGGTCGCAGACCCGCACGTCGCCCAGCGTCAGCTCCATCTCGCCCGCGTCGATCTGGGCCATGTCGAGCACGTCGTCGATGGAGCGGGCCAGATGGCTAGCCGCCACGCGGATGGCGCCCGCGTGCTGACGGCTGCGCTCGGGCAGGTCGCCCATCGCCTCCAGCAGTTCCGAATAGCCGACGATGGTCGTCAGCGGCGTCCTAAGCTCATAGGAGACGCTGCCGACGAACTCGCGCTTCAGCGCCTGGCTCTCGGCCAAGGCGGCCTCCTTGGCGGCCAGGGCTTGCTCCAGCTCGCGCCGGGCCGTCACGTCGAAGAAGGCGACCAGGGTGGCGCCGTCGGGCAGGGGGCGGGTCTGCCAGGCGGCGATGCGGCCGTCCTCGGTGCGCCCTTCGCCGGAGATGGCCACGCGGCTTTCCGGGTCCGGATCGGCCACACGCGCCTTCAGCCCCAGCCACAGGGCGGCGTCGGGCAGGACCGGCCGGCACAGGGCGGCCACGGCGTCGAAGTCGCCCGCCTCCATCAACCGCTCGCCGGCCACGTTCCAGAAGCTTTCGAAGGCTTCGTTGTGAAGCCGCAGCCGTCCGTCCGAACCGAACACGGCGACGGCGTCGTTCAGCTTGTCCAGCGTCGCGCGTTGGACCTGGATCTGGGCGTTGTAGCGGCTGCGCAACTGCAACTCGCCGGTGATGTCCGAGAAGATCAGCAGGATGCCGCCCAGCGGGTGCGGCTGGCGCACCACCCGCAGCGTCCGCCCGTCGGGCAGAGACCAGCTGTCGTCCGGCGAGGCCTGGGCGGCGCCGTAGAAGTCCAGCTCCTCGGCCTTCCAGGCGGCGTAGTCGACGACCTCGGGCAGCAGGCGCTTCTGGCGCAGTCGGTCCAGCAGTTCGGCATGGGTCGGGCGCTCGTCCAGCCAGGCCGGATCGACCCCGAACAGCGACTGGAAGGCGGTGTTGTGGAAGGCCAGACGCTTGGACGGGCCGAAGATGGCCACGGCGTCGGCCAGGTGGTTCAGCGTCTCGTCATGGGCCTCGACGTGACGGCGCAGGGTGTCGCGCGTCTCTTCGGCCTCGGTCATCTCGATGGCGAAGGCGATGACGGCGCCGCGCCCGCCCGCCAGCGGCTCGGCCAGGATCTTCCACGCCCGGCGTCGGCCGCCCGCCGTGGTCCAGCGGAAGCCTTCCTGACGCGCGTTGAGGCGCAGGGCCTCGGCCACCACGGCGTCGGCGCCCCGGTCGAAGCTGAGGGTCCGGCTGCGCGCCTCGTCCAGCGTCTCGGCGCCCGTCTCCAGCAGCCAGGCGCTGTTCGCCCAGATCAGATGGCCCGCCCCGTCGACCACCCAGGTCGGCGCGGGGGATTGCTCGGCCAGAGCGCCCGGCCCGGCCTCGCCGCCCGTATCAGGGCCGCCCAGGCGCGACAGCCGCAGCCAGGCCCCGCCGCCGTGCGCCCGCCCTTCGACCGCCCAGGTTCCGTCAGTGGTCTCCAGCAGGGTCTCGAACGCTTCTCCGGCGCCGATCAGGGCCTCCATACGGCCGGTGTGCGATTGTCTCAGGGCCGACAGGATGGCGTCGGCCGCCCCCGCCGCGTCCTGGCCCGGCGCGAGAGCCGCCAGCACGTCCGCGGCGCCGAAGACGCTCTCGATCTCGCCATCGGGGCGCAGGCCCAGGCGCACGTCGTCGAACGCCATCAGGGCCGTAGCCCCCGCCTCCGCCTGGATGCGAGCGCCGGCGAGGCCGTCCTCGACCTCGGCCTCGCGCGCGACCAGCCGGGCGCGCAGGCGCCAGGCCCAGACGCTGACCGCCAGCGCCAGCCCCGCCGCGCCCGCCGTGGCCGCAAAGGCGATGTCGGCCGCGAGATCCGCCTCGGCCATGCCTTCCCCAGAAAATCCGATCCAAGCGTCGGCCGCCCGTCAGGTCAGGCCGATTCGGCGTTTACCATACTCTGATTGGGCGAATTGCGATGCGGCCCATGCACGCGCGGCCGCCTCTGCGATTGCGGCCCAGCCCGACGCGGGCGATATCCCCGACATGACCACGCCCTGGACCGACCAGATCGCCCCCTCGCTCGACGATTTCGCCCGCCTGGCCGAAGAGGCCTTTGCCGGCTTGCCCGACCTGTTCCGCCAGGCGGCGGGAGACGTCGTCATCCGCGTTGACGACTTCGCCGACGAGGAGATCCTGCGCGATCTGGAAATCGAAGACCCGTTCGAGCTGACCGGCCTCTATTCCGGCGTCCACATCGGCGAACGCGACGCCATGGGTCCGGCGCCAGAGCCGTCGCGCGTCTTCCTGTATCGCCGGCCCATCCTCGACGAATGGTGCGAGCGCGGCGATGTCGGCCTGGCCGAGATCATCGCCCACGTCCTGATCCACGAGATCGGCCACCACCTGGGCCTGGACGACGACCAGATCCACGCCATCGAGGACGACGAGGACTGACATGCTGTATGTCTTTCCGCCTGAAACCTACGTCCGGGCCGTCGCGGACTATGATCGGCCCTATGAGGATCCGATCGACGTGCGGGCAGGCGACGCCGTGGTTCCGGTCTCGGACGGCTCCATGCCGACGGACTTCATGGGGTGGACCTGGTGCGTCGGCGCGGATGGGCGCGCAGGCTGGACGCCCGACGGCTGGTGCGAGCCCGCGACCTCCGGCTGGCGCCTGATCCGAGATTTCAACGCGCTCGAACTGACCGTCCGCGCAGGAGACCGCCTCCGGCTGATCCACAGCGAAAGCGGCTTCCTGTTCTGCGAGACGGCAGCTGGAGAGCGCGCCTGGCTCCCCGACGCCGTCGTCGTCCTTGAACGAAACGACTAGTCCGCGATCCGCTCCAGCTTGGCGGCGAAGAAGCCGTCCAGTCCGCCCTTTTCCGCCCATTGCGACGGCAGGATGCGCAGCCAGCCTTCGGGGGTCAGGGCCTCGTCCGGGGCGCCGATCTCAGCCGGGATCGCCGCGACCGTGCGGAAGGCCGGGTTGCGGCGCAGGAAGGCGATGACCTGCGTCTCGCCCTCCTCGCGCTCCAGCGAGCAGACGCAGTAGACCAAGCGCCCGCCCGGCTTCACCTTCTCAGCAGCGGCGTCCAGCAGGCGATGCTGCACGTCGGCCAGCTTGGCCACGTCGGCGGGGCGGGTGGCGCGCAGCACTTCGGGGTTGCGACGATAGGTGCCGGTGGCCGTGCAGGGCGCGTCCAGCAGGACCGCGTCGAACGTGCGGTCGTCTTCCCAGTCTTCAGCCGGAACGGCGACGACCTCGGCCTTGAGGTTCATGCGCTCGAAATTCTGACGCAGTCGCTTCAGCCGCGCCTCGGAGCGATCCAGGGCGACGACCTCGGCCCCGGCTGCGGCCAGTTGCAGCGTCTTGCCGCCCGGCGCGGCGCACAGGTCCAGCGCCGTCTCGCCCGCCTTGACCGCCAGCAGGCGCGCGGGGACGGCGGCGGCCGCATCCTGCACCCACCAGTCGCCGGCCTCGAAACCGGGCCAGGCGGCGACGTCGCCGCGCTTGCCGGTGCGGACCGTGCCGCCGGGCAGGGCCTCGCCTTCGACCGACGCCGCCAGTTCGGCCGGATCGACGCCGGGCTTGGCCGTCAGGTCTGTCGCGGGTTCTTCGCGCGTGGCCAGGGCCAGGCCGATCAGGGCCCCCTCGCCATAGGTCGCCTTCCAGCGCTGGGCCAGCCAGTCGGGCAGGTTGGACTCGGCGGTCGTCAGGCCGGGGCCGTCGCGGCCGACGCCGCGCAGCACGGCGTTGACCAGATTCTTGTAGGGCCGGGTCTTGGCGTCGCGCTCGGCCAGCTTGACCGCCGTCGACACCGCCGCAAACGCCGGGGTGTCCAGCACCAGGGTCTGGGCCAGGGCGACGCGCAGGATCGTCAGCACCGCCAGCGGCGGCGCCTTCTGCAGACGGCGCTCCAGAATCTGATCGATCTCGCCCAGACGGCGCAGGGCCGCCATGGCCACGGCGCGGGCGAAGGCCCGGTCCTGCGGCGGCAGATCGCGCGCGGGCGACTGCGACAGGGCCTCGTCCAGGCCGGTGCGCTTCTCCAGCGCCGCGTTCAGCAGGACGCCCGCCACCAGGCGCGCCTCGACGCCGATGTCGGCGTGCGGGTCGTCCGCGATCGGGCGCGGGGCCGCTTCACGACGCGGGCCGCGCGCCTTTTCGGCGATGCGGCGGCCGCGCGCGGCGGAGCTTTTGCCCTTGGGCGTTCCCCCGCTCACACCGACACCTGGGTGCCGAGTTCGACCACGCGGCCGGGCGGAATGCGGAAGAAGTCGGTCGGATTGGCGGCGTTACGCATCAGGAAGATAAACAGCTTGTCCTGCCACAGAGGCATGCCCTGGCGGGCGGAAGGAACGACCGAACGACGGCCGAGGAAGAAGCTGGTCGACATGATGTCGAACTTCAGCCCCTGCTTGCGACACAGGCCGAGCGCGCGCGGCACGTTCGGCGTCTCCATATAGCCGAACGTCAGGGTCAGTCGCTTGAAATCATCGCTGATCGGCTCGACCGCCACCCTTTGCAGGTCCGGCACGCGCGGCCGGTCCGAGGTGTGAACCGTCAGGATGATGTTCTTCTCGTGCAGCACCTTGTTGTGCTTGAGATTGTGCATCAGGGCCACTGGCGCCACGTCCGGGTCGGAAGTCAGGAAGATGGCCGTGCCCGGCGCCCGGTGCGGCGGGCGGGCGCGCAGCATCTCGATCAGATCGGTCAGCGGCAGGCTGTCCTTGCGCGTCTTGTCGGCCAGGATCTGCGAGCCGCGCACCCAAGTCCACATCAGCATGACCAAGCCGCCGCCCAGCACCAGCGGCATCCACGCCCCGGCCGGAATCTTCAGCAGGTTGGAGGTCAGGAAGACCGCGTCGATGAAGCCGAACGGCACCAGGGTCAGCAGGATGGCCCACCAAGACCACTTCCACTTGTGACGCACGACGGTGAAGGCCATCAGGGTGTTGACCATCATGGTCCCCGTCACCGCCACGCCATAGGCCGCCGTCAGATTGTGCGACGACTGGAAGCTGACCAGGACGAACAGCACCCCGACCAGCAGCAGGCTGTTGATCGCGGGAACGTAGATCTGACCAGCCTGGGTCTCGGAAGTGTTGCGGATGTCGATACGCGGCAGCAGGCCCAGCTGGACCGCCTGCTGCGTGACCGAGAAGGCGCCCGTGATCATCGCCTGGCTGGCGATCACCGTCGCCGCCGTGGCCAGGATCAGCATGGGCCAGTAGGCCAGCTGCGGCACCATGTTCCAGAAAGGGTTGCTCGCCGCGCCGGGGTGCGACAGCAGGAAGGCGCCCTGACCTAGATAGCAGAGCGTCAGACACGGCAGGACGATGAACAGCCAGCTCTGGCGGATCGGCGCCTTGCCGAAATGGCCCATGTCCGCATACAGCGCCTCGGCCCCGGTCACGGCCAGGAAGACGCTGCCCAGGATGACGAAGCCCAGGAAGCCGTCGGCGATCAGCAGCTTGATCCCGTAATAGGGCGACAGGGCCTTCAGGATCGACAGGTCGTCGAAGATATGGACCACGCCCAAAACGCCCAACGACAGGAACCAGATCAGGGTGATGGGGCCGAAGAATTTGGCCAGCCCCGCCGTGCCGCGCGACTGGACCAGGAAGAGGGCGATCAGGATGCCCGCCGCCAGCGGCAGGATGAAGGGGTCCAGCCGCCCGTTCAGGCCGGGCGCCTCCTGCAGGCCTTCGACGGCCGACAGGACCGAGATGGCGGGCGTGATGACGCCGTCGCTGTAGAACAGGGCCGCGCCGCAGACGCCCAGGACGAACAGCCAGGCGCTGCGCCGTCCGATGGCGTGCTGGGCCAGGGCCATCAGCGACAGGGTGCCGCCCTCGCCCTTGTTGTCGGCCCGCATCAAGAACATGACGTATTTGAACGTCACGACGACCATCAGCGCCCAGAAGGCCAGAGACACCACGCCGATGATCGCCAGATCGCCGCCGACGCCCTTCTGGGCGTGGGCCGTCGCCTCGCGCAGGGCGTAGATGGGGCTGGTGCCGATATCGCCGAACACCACGCCGATGGCGCCCAGGATCAGGGCGCGGTGGCTGGCTTTGCCCCCGCCATGACCGTCCGTCCCGCCGGAAGGCGGAGTCTGGGCGTTTACAGGAGAGGAGGCGTTGGCGGTTGGCGCGGCGTCGCCGCGGGGCGTATCCCCGACCATGCAATGTTCTCCGGGTCGCGCGAGGAGGCGCGCGCCCATCAAGAGCGGCGGGCCTTTAGACCTTTTCCGTCAGCGGTTCAATCGCGCCCCGTTTCCGGACGCGCGGCGGACGACAGGATGCGGCGGTCGTCCTTGGCCTGCAACAGCACCACCACCCCTTCGTCGACCCCTGCATCCTGGGGCAGGGGGAACAGCACGGGCCGCCCATTCCAGTCGCCCAGGCGGCGCACTTCGCGCACCACATTGACGTGGGTCACCGCCCGGCCGCGGTTGTCGCCGCCCTTGACCTCGACCGTCTGCTGGCCCGGCCGATAGACGACGGCGACGACTTCGGCCCCGCCGCGCGGCGGACGGCCCGAGCCGATGCCGACGCGGTCGCCGGTCTCGCGGAACTCGATCTCAGGGGGCCAGCCCCGACCCTGCGCCTCGGCCTCGACCGCCGCCTTCAACTCCGGCGAACGGGCGCCCGAGACATGGCGACGCCCATCGATCACCACCTGCGGCGTCGAGACGTTCCGCAGCCTCAGGGCCTGGCGATAGGCGCGCTGACGCTCGGCGAATTCCGGGCGGGCGAAGGTGTCGGACCAACCCAGATAGTCCCAGTAGTCGACGCCGTAGGTCAGAACGATCACGCCCGGATCCTCGGCCACCGTCTCGACCGTGCGATTGGCGTCGGGACATCCGGCGCAGCCCTGGGCGGTGAACAGCTCGACCACCACCGGCTGGACCGGGGCGTCGCGCTCGCGCGGGCGCGAAGGCGCGGCGGCGACAGCCAGCAGGCCCGCGCCCACGACCGCCGCCGTCATCCCATACCTGAACAGGCCCCGTGCCATCATGGCGGCGATCCTATCCTTTCGGCCCGATAACGCCGCTCATAAATGCGTGAGCGGCGTTATACGCAGCCTATCGGCCTTCGCGCTCAAGCAGACCGAAGGCCGATAGCGCGCCAAAGAACGCCCTCAGTCCATCAGTTGTTGGCTGAGATAGACGTAGTGACGCGCCCAGCGGCGGGCGTTGGCCACCGGATCCGCGTCGTTGGAGTGGCCGCCCGCCGTGTCCTCGAAATAGAGATGGTCGTGGCCCTGATCGCCCAGGCGCGCCGCGAACTTGCGGGCGTGGCCGGGGTGCACCCGGTCGTCGCGCGTGTTGGTGGTGATATAGACGCGCGGATATTTCACCTCGGGCCGCAGCTGCTGATAGGCCGAGTAGCGGGCGATGAACTCGGCGTCGCCCGGAATGCGCGGATCGCCGTATTCGCCCATCCACGAGGCGCCCGCCGGCAGCTCCTGATAGCGCAGCATGTCGATCAACGGGCTTTCGATAACCGCCGCGTTGAACAAATCCGGATGCTGGGTGATGGACACCGAGGTCAGCACCCCGCCGTTCGACCGGCCGTAGATGCCCAGATGGCGCGGGCTGGTGATGCGGCGCTGCTCCAGATCGCGGGCCACGGCCGCGAAGTCGTCGAAGGCGCGCTGGCGGTTCTCGCGCAAGGCCGCCTGGTGCCATTGCGGCCCGAACTCGCCGCCGCCACGGATGTTGGCCTGAACGAAGACGCCGCCGTTCTCGAGCCACAACTTGCCCATCTCGGGCTTGTAGGCGGGCGGGAAGCTGGCCTGGAAGCCGCCGTAGCCGAACAGGATGGTCGGGCCGGCCCCGTCCATCGCCAGGTTTTTCGGCCGGGTGACGAAGTAGGGGATTTTCGTCCCGTCGGTCGAGGTCGCCTCGAACTGCTCGACCACATGGGTCGAGGCGTCGAACTTGGCTGGGGCCGATTTCAGCTCGGTCAGGGCGCCGGTGGAGACGTCGGCGAGGCTGAGGGTCGGCGGCGTCAGGAAGCCCTGGGTCGAGACGAAGACCTGGCCCTTGCCCTTTGAGCTGTCGCCCAGGCTCACCGCGCTGTTGGCGGGGACCGCGATATCGGTCGCCCCCCAAAGTCGATATTCGCCCTCACCTGTCGCATCATACTTGACCAGTCGGCCAACGACATTGTCGGCCAGAGCGACGATCAGCGAGTCCCCGACGATCGACACGTTCTGCACGGATTGGCGTTCTGATGGAGCGAAAACTCGACGAGAATCCCCCCCTCCCGTCATAGGCTTCGGCGGTAAGGCTACGGGGGGCGAAGCTAGCTCAGCCAGCCCCACAATCAACAACGAACCCGGTGCGTACTCCGGTTGACGCCAGCGCCAAGCCTCATCGTTGGAGAAGACCAGTTCGCCTCCTCTTGTACCGAAAATCGACACCCGCGACGGCAGATTCAATTGAACCGGGCGTCCATCCTTCAGCCACCAGATTTCTGACCGGAAAGTGTCCAGCGGGCGGCTGAACAGCACGGCCTCGACCGCGCCCGCCTTGTCACGGAAGACCATGGGCGAGACGCCGTAGCCGCCGTCGCCTTGCTGGCCGCGATAGACTTCGGTCGCGTGCGCCAACGGATGGCCGCGCGTCAGGGATTTGACGATGTAGGGATAGCCCGACTCCGTCAGGCTGCCGGGGCCGAAGTCGGTGGCGATCAGCAGGGTGTCGCGATCCAGCCAGCTGATGCGGTGCTTGCCTTCGGGGATGACGAAGCCGCTGTCGACGAAGGTTTTCGTCGTCAGGTCGAACTCGCGCACCGTCACAGCGTCCTTGCCGCCGTCCGACAGGTTGATCAGGCAGCGCGTCTCGTCCGGCGCCAGGCAGTTGGCGCCCTTGAACACCCAGTCCTTGCCCTCAGCCTTGGCCAGGGCGTCGATGTCCAGCAGCGTCTCCCACTGCGGCTGGGCCGCGCGATAGGAGGCCAGCGTCGTGCGGCGCCAGACGCCCTTCGGATTGGCCGCGTCCTGCCAGAAGTTGCCGAGACCTTCGCCCAGGAAGCTGACGCCGGGGATGCGGTCGGTCGCCGTCAGAATGGCCTCGGCCTGCTGACGGAAGGGCTCGTAGCGGCGGTCGCCGGTCAGGGCGGCCAGGGCCTTTTCGTTCGAGGCGGCGACGAAGGCGCGGGCCTCGGCGCCGTCCACCTCTTCCAGCGCCAGATGGTCGTCAGCGGCCTTGACCCCTTCAGGCGACAGGTCGCGCGGGAAGTGCGGCGGCGGGGTCGTCGCGGAGGCGGCCGCCGGGTCGGCGAGCGCGCCTTGAGCCAGCACCGGACCAGCAGCAAGGATCAGGACGGGCAGGGCAGCTGACAGGAACAGGGTTTTCACAATCTTCTCCGTTCATCCCCGCGGAGGCGGGGACCCAGTGCTTTGGCCCCAAGAGCCGCTGCCGAACTATGATGCTCCAGCCGCAGGTCGAGCGCGGGGCTCAAACCTGGGTCCCCGCCTCCGCGGGGATGAGCGGGTGTGATTTATCGCTGCGCCGGCTGATCCATCAGCCGACGGGTCAGATAGGTGTATTCCAGCGCGATGCGGCGCGCCGTCTCGCGCAGGTTGGCGCCCGCCGCGTGGCCGCCGTCGGTGTTTTCATAGAAGAGCACCGGATAGCCCAGCGCCTCCATCCGCGCCGCCGCCTTGCGGGCGTGGCCGGGGTGGACGCGATCGTCCTTGGTCGAGGTGTGGATGAAGACCTCGGGATAGGGCTGGCCCGCCGCCAGACGCTGATAGGGCGAATATTCCTCGATCCAGGCGCGCTGTTCGGGGATGTCCGGGTTGCCGTATTCACCGATCCACGAGGCGCCGGCCAGCAGCTTGTGGAAGCGCAGCATGTCGAACAGGGGCACCTGGATGACGGCCGCGTTGATCAGGTCCGGGCGCTGGGTCAGCATGGCGCCCATGAACAGACCGCCCTGCGAACCGCCCATGATCCCGAGGTGCGGCTGAGAGGTGATCCCGCGCGTGATCAGATCCTGGGCCACGGCCTGGAAGTCCTCGTGCGCGCGCTGGCGGTTCTCCTGCTGGGCCGCCTGGTGCCATTTGGGGCCGAACTCGCCGCCGCCGCGCGTGTTGGCGATGACATAGACGCCGCCGCGCTCCAGCCACAGCTTGCCGACCGTCGGCGAATAGCCGGGCAGCAGCGACGACTGGAAGCCGCCGTAGCCGTAGAGCAGCGTCGGGTTCGAGCCGTCCATCGCCATGGCGTCCTTGTGGACGACGAAATAGGGGATCATCGTTCCGTCGGCCGAACGGGCCTCGAACTGATCGACGCGCATGCCGCTGGCGTCGAACTTGTCCGGCAGGGCCTTGGTCAGGGCGACCGCGCCGGTCGCCGCATCGGCCAGATAGAGGCTGGACGGATTCAGATAGCCGGTGACGCTGACGAAGATCTTGTCGTCGCGCTCAGACGCCGAGCCGACGCCGACCGAGACGTTCTGCGGCAAGTCCAGACGCGTGCGGCTCCAGTCGGCCGGGTCGTAGACATAGACCGAACCGCGCACGTTCTCGTAAAGGGCCACGACCAGCTTGTTGCGGGTGGCGTTGATCCCCTCGACCGCCTCGCGCTCGCCCGGACGCAGGACCAGGCGGGCGGGCGTCTTCGGATCGGCCAGCCAGGCCTGAAGCGGCCAGGCGATGACATCGCCGGTCTTGAATTCCTGACCCGACGGCGCGGTCCAGTCCTGATCCGTCGTCACCACCAACTGGCCGGCGACCAGGGCGTTGATGTTGGACTTGAGCGGCAGCTCCAGCTTCGTCGTCTCGCCGCGGTCATTCAGCAGCCAGGTCTCGCTTTCGTAGAAGTTGATCCCACGATTCAGCAGCACCGCCTGCAGCACGCCGTCGGCGTCGCGCAGGGTGTAGCTGGAGACGGAGACGTCGGTCTTCTCGCCCGCGAAGACCTCGGCCTGATCGGCCGACGGTCCACGCTTCAACAGGCGCACGGTGCGCGGATAGCCCGAGTCCGTCAGCGAGCCCTCGCCGAAGTCGCGCGACACCAGGACCGTATCATGGTCGACCCAGGTCACATCGCCCTTGGATTCCGGTAAATTGAAGCCGTCGGCGACAAAGGTCTTCGTCACCGTATCGAACTCGCGGATCGTCACCGCATCCTTGCCCCCGTCCGACAGGGAGATCAGGCAGTAACGCTCGTCCGGCGACAGGCAGGTCGCGCCCTTGTAGACCCAATTGGCGCCCTCGGCCGCCGACAGGGCGTCGATGTCCAGGATCGTCTCCCACTGCGGCGCGTCGGTGCGATAGGAGTCCAGCGTCGTACGGCGCCAGATGCCGCGCACATGCTCGGCGTCCTGCCAGAAGTTGTCCACGTGGCCATCGTGGGTGAAGCCGGGCGACGGGATGCGGTCGCGCGACTGCACCAGGTCCAGCGCCTGCTGGTGCAGGGCCTCATAGCGCGGATCGCCCTGCAACGTGCCCAGCGAGGTCTCGTTGTGCGCCTTGACCCACTCCATGGCGCGGGCGCCCTCGACCTCTTCCAGCCACAGATAGGGGTCGGTCGCCTCGCTGGCGGCGAAACCCGGAGCCGTCGAAGCGGCGCTTGCGGATACGGTGGCTTGGGCCATGGCGACGGGTGCGGCTCCGGCGGCGAGAAGAAGGGCGGCGACAGACGCCAGCGAGCGGATGGTCATGAGTGTCCCCCAACGGACGAATGTTTCGCGCGGCACCTTGGCGAGGGCCGAGGCGGGGGGCAAGCGTCTGTAATCTTACAGGCTTGTAATCTTTCGCCGCAGGGCGAGGCTCAATCGCCGTCGTCGGGGATGCACAGGATCTGGCCGCAGGCCTTGCAGTGGACGGCGTCGGGATCGTGCTTCTGAAGACCGCAGGTGGGGCAGGGGAACTTGACCTTGTGCGGCCGGATCAGCGTCTGCGCCAGGCGGATGAACAGGGTGATGCCCACCAGCATGACGACGATGGAGATGACCCGCCCCCAGTTGCCGGGCAAGGTGATGTCGCCGAAGCCCGTCGTCGTCAGGGTGGCGACGGTGAAATAGAGGGCGTCCAGATAGCCGTTGATGTGCTCGGCCTTGCCCCGGAAATAGGCGTAGACGAAGCCGGTCGTCACGAAGACGAAGGTGACCAGGGCGGTCAGGGCGCGCGTGACCTCCTCGACCCGCGTGTCGTCGAAACGGCGGCCGATGGTGCGCCAGAACAGGTCGCTGTTCAGCAGGCTCCAGAACCGCAGCAGCCGCAGGAAGCCCAGATTGGCCAGCCAGGCCGGGAACAGCAGGGTCGCCAGGACAAACAGATCGACCCAGACGATCGGCCGCTTCAGCCAGGACCGGATGTCGGAATAGGCGTAGGCCCGCGCCGCCAGGTCCAGCCCCAACACGGCGGCGATCAGATAGTCCATCACATAGAAGACCCAGCCCGCCTCCTTCAGGATCGGCGTCGCCAGGAAGAAGCCGATGATGGCCAGGTCGATGACGATGACCATCAGGCGGAACTTCACCGCCGCCGGCTGTGAGCCGTGATAGAGGTAGCGCAAACGCGCCCTCAGCCGCAGTCCGTCAGGCTTGGCGGTTTGGCTCTGGTCAGACGTCATCGCCGACACCGATACATGAACCGGCGAAAAATCCTATATGAAGACGATCATGAGCCAGCCCGCCCGCCCCTACATCCGCATGAACGGCGCCGGAAACGCCTTCATCGTCGTCCAGGCCTTCGAAGCGCCCTTCCACCCGACCGAGGACCAGGTGCGCGCCCTGGCCGACCCGGCGGCGAGCCTGGGCGGTTTCGACCAGTTGATCGGCGTCGAGCCGTCCGAGACGGCGGACGCCTTCATGCGGGTGTGGAACGCCGACGGCTCCATGGTCGAGACTTGCGGCAACGCCCTGCGCTGCGTCGGCTGGCTGCTGCTGGAGGCGACCGACAAGGAAGAGGTGGTCATCGACACCCTGGGCGGGCCGACGACAGCCCGCAGGGCCTCAGGCCGCGTCGGGTCAGGAGCTTCCGAAGGGCCGACGACCGCGGCCATCCACGAAGTGACGGTGGATATGGGCGCGCCGCGCCTCGATTGGTCCGAAGTGCCGCTGTCGGAAGACATGGACACGCGCGGGATCGAGCTTCAGGTCGGGCCGATCGACGCCCCCGTGCTGCATACGCCCGGCGCGGTTTCGATGGGCAATCCCCACGTCGTCTTCTTCACCGACCAACAGGACGACGCCTTCGTGCGCGGCTCCGGCTCCCTGGTCGAGCATCACCCGCTGTTTCCCGAGGGGGTCAATGTCGGCTTCGCCAACGTCCTAGATCGCAATCACATTCGGTTGCGGGTGTGGGAACGCGGGGCGGGCCTGACCCTGGCCTGCGGCACGGGCGCCTGCGCCGCCCTGGTGGCGACCGCGCGGCGCGGCCTGACCGACCGCAGGGCAAACGTGATCGTCGATGGCGGGACGCTTGTCATCGACTGGGACGAGGCGTCCGGCCACGTTTTCATGACCGGCCCGGTCGAGATCGAAGGGACGGGCTTCCTGCCCGCCGCGTGACGGAGAAACCACGCAATCGGCCTTGACCCAGCGTCAGCGGTTGTCCCCGTCCATCCCACGATCTAGGAACGAAATGCGCCTGCCCCTTCCCGAGATCGAAATGCCCGAATTGACCGATAAACAGACCTTCTCCGACGACGACGCTCTGGAGTTCCACAGCGATCCGACGCCGGGCAAGATCTCCATGGCCCCGACCAAGCCGATGGCGACCCAGCGCGACCTGTCGCTGGCCTATTCGCCGGGCGTGGCCGTGCCGGTCCTGGCCATCGCCAAGGACGTGGACAAGGCCTACGACTACACCGCCAAGGGCAACCTGGTCGCCGTCATCTCGAACGGCACCGCCATCCTCGGCCTGGGCAACCTCGGGCACATGGCGTCCAAGCCGGTGATGGAAGGCAAATCGGTCCTGTTCAAGCGCTTCGCCGACGTCGACAGCTTCGACGTCGAGGTGAAGACCACCGACCCGGACGAGTTCGTCACCGTGGTCAAGAACATCGGCGACACCTGGGGCGGCATCAACCTGGAGGACATCAAGTCCCCGGAATGCTTCGAGATCGAGGCCCAGCTGCAGGACCTGCTGGACATCCCAGTCTTCCATGACGACCAGCACGGCACGGCCATCATCTCGACCGCGGGCCTGATCAATGCGGCCCATATCGTCGGCAAGAAGCTGGAAGACCTCAAGGTCGTCCTGTCGGGCGCCGGCGCGGCGGGCCTGTCGTCCATCGCCCTGATGAAGGCCGCCGGCGTCAAGGCCGAGAACACCGTCATCTGCGACCGCCAGGGCGTCATCTACAAGGGCCGCGACAACGTCTCGCAGTGGCAGGCGGCGCACGCCACCGACACGCCCCTGCGCACCCTGGCCGAGGCCATGGTCGGCGCCGACGTGGTGCTGGGCCTGTCCGCCAAGGGCGCGATCTCCAAGGAAATGGTCGCCTCCATGGCGCCCAATCCGATCATCTTCGCCATGGCCAACCCAGACCCGGAAATCACACCGGAGGACGTCAAGTCGGTGCGCTCGGACGCCATCATCGCCACCGGCCGCTCGGACTATGTGAACCAGGTCAACAACGTCCTGGCCTTCCCCTATCTGTTCCGCGGCGCGCTGGACGTGCGCGCGCGCCAGATCAACCACGAGATGAAGATCGCCTGCGCCCACGCCCTGGCGGCGCTGGCCCGCGAAGACGTGCCGGACGAAGTCGCCGCCGCCTATCGCGGCCGCAAGCTGAAGTTCGGCCCGGAATACATCATCCCGACCCCGTTCGACCCGCGCCTGATCTGGTACATCCCGCCCTTCATCGCCCAGACGGCGATGGACACCGGCGTGGCGCGCAAGCCGATCGAGGACATGGACGCCTATCGTATCGCCCTGCGTCAGCGGGTCGATCCGTCCGCCGCCCTGATGCAGAAGATCCAGGCCAGCGTGCGCTCGGGTCCGAAGCAGCGCGTCGTCTTCGCCGAGGGCGAGGAGCAGGTCGTCATCCGCGCCGCCTGGGCTTTCAAGCAGGCGGATCTCGGCACGCCGATCCTAGTCGGCCGCGAGGAGCTGATCCGCCAGAACGCCGCCGAGGCCGGTCTGAACTTCGATGATCTGGGCATTCAGATCATGAACGCCCGCGTGTCGGACCGGAACGCCGAATACGTCGACTGGCTGTACGCCCGCCTGCAGCGCCGCGGCTATCTGCGCCGCGACGTCCAGCGCATGATCAACCAGGACCGCAACTACTTCGCCGCCGCCATGGTCGCGCGCGGCGAGGCGGACTGCATGGTCACCGGCGTCACCCGCAACTTCAACATGGCCCTGAAAGAGGTCCGTCGCGTCCTGGACGTCACGGACCGGATGATCGGTCTGTCGATCCTGCTGGCCAAGGGCCGCACCCTGTTCGTGGCCGACACCTCGATCCACGAACTGCCCAACGCCGCCGAACTGGCCGAGATCGCGGTCAAGGCCGCCGCCACGGTCAAGAAGCTGGGCCGCAAGGCGCGCGTGGCCTTCCTCAGCTACTCGACCTTCGGCGACCCGCCGGGCGATCGCGGTGAGAAGGTGCGCGAAGCCATCCGCATCCTGGACTCCATGGACGTGGACTTCGAATACGAAGGCGAGATGCCGCCGGCCCTGGCGCTGAACTCCGAAGCCCGCGCCAACTATCCCTTCATGCGCCTGACCGGCGACGCCAACGTCCTGGTGATGCCCGCCATCCATTCGGCGGCCATCTCGACGCGTCTGGTGCAGTCGCTGGGCGGCGCCACGGTGATCGGCCCCCTGCTGGTCGGCTTGGAGAAGTCGGTGCAGATCGTGCCCCTGGGGGCCTCGGTCGGCGAGATCATCACCGCCGCCACCTTCGCCGCCTATGCCGAAGGCGTGGAAGTCGAGGGTTGATCGCCCGCTCGATCGCGACGACGTCGAGAGGCGGCCTCCGGGCCGCCTCTTTGCGTTCCAACTCAGGGCGTTTCAGCCTCTAGACGTCGAGGTTGAGACGGCGGCGCTCCATCGTCTGGCGCACCCACTCCATCGCACAGAAGATCACCGCCACCACGCCCAGCCAGGCCGCGATGACGAACATGGCCGCATAGCCCTGACGCTCGATCAGTTCGCCCAGGGCCCCGCGCCCCAGCGTGCCGATCAACAGGGCCAGTGAGGTGAAGACGGCGAACTGCACCGCCCCGAACATCTTGTTCGACAGGGCTGACAGATAGGCCACGAAGGCCGCGCCCGCGAAGCCGCCGGCGATATTCTCGCCCGCGATGGCCAGCATCAGCCGCGCCAAGGGCTCGCCCACCCCGAAGGCGCCGAACAGCTTGTAGAGGCCGGTCACGCTCATGAAGCCCCCGATCACCGGCGCGCCCATAGCCAGGTCCATCATCAACAGATTGGTCGCCGCCGACAGGGCTGCGCCCAGCAGCAGACTGGCCATTCGCCCGATGACCAGCAGCGCCCACCCGCCCAGGGCGATGCCGACGATGGTCATGACCACGCCGAAGGTCTTGGACGCCAGGGCGATCTCGGTCTTGGTGTGGCCCAGCGCCCCGCCCGTGTCCCCCATGTAGAAGGGGAAGGCGAACGGGCCCCAGACGCCGTCGGTGATGCGATAGGTCAGGATCAGCCCCAGAACGATCACCGCGCCCCAGCCCAGACGGCCCATCAACTCGACCAGCGGAGCCAGGATGGCGTCATACAGGGTGTTTGCGAGCGCCGGTCCCTGATCGACCGCAGGCACGGCCTTCGCCTTGCCTCCGCGCCAGACGATGATCCCCGCCAGGACAGCGGGCAGGATCACCGCCATGCCGACGATCCACGGTCCCCAGACGGCGGTGAACTCTCCGGCGCTAGGCGCGGGCTTGACGGTCAGGGCCGTAACCATGAAGCGCACCAGCATGAAGGCCGCCCAGGCCCAGGCGGCCAGGGTGACGGCCAGGGCGGTCATCCGCAGGCGCGGCGAGCCGATGCGTTCGCGCGCAATGGCGGCGCGCGGGGCGGCCTTGGGCTCGGGCGCGATCAGCGTGCCCAAAACACCCAGCCCCATCAGCCCGGCTCCGATGACGAAGGTCGCCGACCAGCCCAGTTGATCGGCGAGCACCAGGGCGCCCGCCCCGCCGACCAGGGCCGCCGTACGGAAACCCAGTTGATAGACGGTCGACAGCAGGTCCACCGGCGTCCGCTCGTCGGCCACCTCGATCCGCCAGGTGTCGATGACGATGTCCTGGGTGGCCGAGGCGAAGGCGCCCAGGGCGGCGGCGCCCGCCAGCACCACAATGGCGCCCGTACCTGGATGCGACAGGGAGATGGCCAGAAGCGCGCCAGCCAGCACGATCTGGCACAGGATCAGCCATGACCGGCGCCGGCCCATCCGCCCGATCACCGGCGGCGTCAGCCCGACTGCGGGCGACCACAGGAACTTGAAGGCGCCGAACAGCCCGACCCACGACAGCACGCCGATCGTCGCCACCGACACGCCCGCATCCGACAGCCAGGCGTTCAATGTGCCGAACAGCATGGCGAAGGGCAGACCCGCCGAGAAGCCGAGCAGCAGCATGGCCAGGGTCCGCCGCTCGCGAAACGCCGCCTTGAGCACGCCCAGCCCCTTGGGAGACGGCTGCAGCGCCGCGACCTCGGAAGCGGGCGTCTTGGAATCGGTCATACATGGCTCCGGCGGGGCGCCGCCGGGCGATACGGACGACGGACTACTGGCAGATCAGGAAACGGCGACCTTGGCGCGGTTGGCGGCGTTCGTCCAGCGGGCCAGGGCGACGCGTAGAGCGTCCGCCTCCAGCGGCTTGGCCAGATGATCGTCCATTCCCGCCTCGAGACAGACCGCGCGATCCTCAGTGAAGGCGTTGGCGGTCAGGGCGATGATCGGCGTCTGGTCTCCCCGTGCGCGCAGCGCCCGTGCCGCCCCCGGCCCGTCCAGGCGCGGCATCCGCATGTCCATGAAGACCAGATCGAACCGCGCCGCCTTCAGGGCGTCCAGCGCCTCCTGGCCGTCGGCGGCGGTCTGGACCACGCAGCCTTCGCGCCGCAGCAGGGTCTTGGCCAAAAGGGCGCCGACCGGGTTGTCTTCGACCAGCAGCACCCGCACGCCCTTGAAGGCCACATGCGCCACGCGATCGTCATCGCCGGGCCGCACCGGCGGCGCAGGCAGGCCCCGACGCGGCGCGGCCGCCGCCAGAACCCGCTCAGCCAGAGACTCGCGGCGCAGGGGCTTGATCAGATAGCCGCAGAAGCCCGCCGCCCGATAGCGGCTGATCAGGTCGCGTTCGGAGGGGCGCAGAAGGATGATGGCCTGGCCCTGGCTGGGCCGAGCCGCCAAGGCTGCACCTTCGGCGCCCGCATGGTCGATCAGGGTCACCCCGGCCTGACGTGCGAGCCGGCCGCCCGAGGCCTCGATCTGATCGGTCGCCGCCCGGCGCACGAAGGGGTCCGGCGTGCGGATCGCCACGGCCAGCCCGTCCATGGGGCGCGTGCGCGCCTCGGCGTCGACCAACACCGGAAACTCGGCTTCAAAGCGAAAGCGGGCGCCGGGACCGTCCGGTCGGTCCTCGACCACGGCGTCGCCGCCCATGGCGCGGGCCAGCCGCTGCACCACCGCCAGGCCCAGCCCCGCCCCGTCGAACCGGGCGGCGTCCGAGACGTCGGCGTGGCCGAATTCTTCAAAGATGCGCCTGCGCGCCGCTTCAGGCACGCCAGGGCCGGTGTCGTCGACGATGAAGGCCAGACGCGCAGGCGCCCCTTCCATGCGTTCGCCGACCGCCTCAACCGCCAGGCGCACCCCGCCCCGGTCGGTGAATTTCACGGCGTTTCCCGCCAGGTTGAACAGGATCTGCCGAAGGCGGCCCTCGTCCGCGATGACGTCCGGCGCGTCAGCGGCCACCGACCAGACGATCTCCAACCCCTTGTCGTGCGCGCGCGGGCTGAGCAGTTCGGCCACGCCCCGCACCAGGCCTTCCAGGTCGACCGGCGCCGGATCGAACTCCAGCGCCTCGGCCTCCAGCCGGGCGTAGTCGAGCAGATCGTTGACCAGGCCCAGAAGATGCTCGGCCGATTTCTGCGCCGCCTCGGCATAGGCGCGCTGGGCGCCGTCCAAACGGGTGCGCGACAGCAGGCCCAGCATGCCGATCACCCCGTTCAAAGGCGTGCGCATCTCATGGCTCATCAGCCGCAGGAACTGCTGCTCGGGCGAGGTTCCGTCTGTGGGCGCCCCCATCGGCGTCGAAGTCGCCGTCGCAGCCTGCTCGTCTTCAGGCGCGGCAGGAAAAAGATCGCTCTGCGGCGACGGCTTGCGACGGGTCTGTCCCATAAGGCCACGCTAGGGCCCAGGTGTTAATTCCAGACGAACGGCGCTTGCCCCGTTCCGCTCTCCTGAACCGGGAACAGAGACCGGCGGCTGGCCTGGCGATCAAAGTCCTCATGGGCGCCGACCGTGCTGCGTCGATACATCAGCGCCTCGGCCACATGGCGGCGCAACACCCCGTCGGCGCCGTCCAGATCGGCGATGGTGCGCGCCAGACGCAGGGTGCGCGTCCAGCCGCGCGCGGTCAGCCCTCCGGCCTCTCCCGCTTTCATCAACAGGGCGCGCCCCGCCTGATCCGGCGCGGCGAATCGCTCCAGCGCCTCACCCGAGGCCCGGGCGTTGAGGGCCTGCATTCCTGTCAGCCCCGCCTCGGCCATGCGGGCCTCCTGCATCTGCATGGCGGCGGCGACGCGGGCGGCGGCCTCGGCCGTGCCCTCGGCCGGGGCAGGCAGGATCATGTCGGCCGCCGTCACAGCCGGGGTCTCCACCGTCAAATCAATGCGGTCGAACATCGGGCCGGAAATGCGGTTTTGGTAATCCTTCTGACAACGCGGGGCCTTGCCGCAAGCGCCCCGCCCAGGCCCGCCCAGACCGCAACGACAGGGGTTCATCGCCGCCACCAGCTGGAACCGCGCCGGATAACGCACATGGGCATTGGCGCGCGCCACGACGATCTCGCCCGTCTCCAGCGGTTGGCGCAGGCTGTCCAGCGCCTGGGGCGAGTATTCCGCTGTTATGGCGCAAACACACCTAGGTCATGGCAGCTTGCTGGCAGAGACTTTGTAAGTGCCATCAACCAGATGGATTCTACGAGTTTTTCGGAAATCCGCATCCTTCTTTGCAACCGCTTGAAGGCGGTCCCATGCGTTTCCGATCTTGCCGACATCGATCAGGACATAGTGACCGAGAGACGTATCTTCGGCGTCCATATACGCTTTCAATTGCTTCTCATAACCCTTCACGACACTGCTGTTGGTAGACAACTTGATCTCCACAACGACCTTGTCGGCACCATCGGAGAACTTGAAATCAACTGGCCCTGCTCCAGCATCTGACTCAGGCGAGATATCGAGGTCGTTGGCTGCACAATAGGCAGTGGCTATCGCCTGGAAGAGAAGCTGAGCGAATCGCTCTGGCCGAGGCTTCTGATCGACATAGAAGACCCGCCACATTCGCTGGGTTTCGACAGCGAGGGTGAACTGTTTGATGATAGCCTCGCATACCGCGTCGATGCGTTCGACGCGGGAAAGCTTGGGATTATCCTCAATCTTGAGTTTGTTGATGGCGGTGTAGTTTGAAGCGAGCGATCTCCACGCCACCAACCCTTGTGGGTCTTGATATAGGTTGTAGGGAGCCTTCTCGGCCAGCTTAAGGAGATCAAGGAAGGCTTGGAAAGCTTGTGCAGTTTCCAGGGCCTGAGCGGAAATGCGCTCTTTGTCCTTTTTGTGCCGAATCTTGAAGACTTCCCCGATATGCGCATTCACCCGGTCCCGAAGGTCTGAGTTATGCTCTGCCATGCCCGCAAGACCCAAGGGGTCGCTCATTAGCGGAAGGTGTTTGAGGATGTCGTCGGCCAACAAGATAATTGGCGATCCAGGAGCGTGAGGGTTTTCAGGAAGAACAGCCGTTTCGCCTTTGAGCGTGAACTTCCTCGTTGGCACTTTGATCCCAAGTTCTTTTTCGATCAGCGCCAGAACACGTTCATTGAATTTCAGGATGCAAGGCAAAGTGATGTTTGTGATCATGTCACTGATCAAATCGGGGCCGACGCCGTCTTCAAAAAGCGGCAATGAAGAGAACATTTCAGGGTCTTTTACCCCAAGTCTAACTACCCCCTGAGCCCAGCTAAGTGAGCGAAGGGATTTAGTTTTTCCAAACGCTTTCCCGTGATTTGTTGAGTTCGCGCTGTATCCAAGGCAGGTTCCACCCATCCCTTTTGCTTCACTAAATTTAAATTTATTTAGCGCCGCTACCCACGCCTTGTCACCAACATTTTCAGATATGAGAAGTAGTCTTAAAATTTCAGAGAAATGTGCCTCATATGCTTCAAAAGCACACTCTGAGAATTCCTTGTGATTGCTATGAGGCAATAAGAATGGGTCGATAAATAGAGGCGAATCTACATCGAGCGTTGGATTGAAGATGCCCTTACTCTGTAGCCAAACTTCATCGACACCGAATTTATCCGAAAATGTCAGGCCAAATGCTTTTGCCATTGCGCACCATGGGTAGACGCTTGCGCGTCGCAAGCTTTGCAGCAGCTTAGTCGACCCGTCGCGAATTGGCGAATCGGCGTTCTATATGAATTTCATTCGCGAATGGCGACGCGAACCCGGTTCGCGTCGCCAAGCAGGGAGGAAGGACTAAGGACGGACGCTGATGCGCGTCTCCTCATGAGGTGTGGCAAGCGCGGGAGCACCAGTAACAGCCGTTAGCGCGACGATAATAGCGCCGAGCCTCGGTGACGGCAGGGCCGCAGCTAGTGAAATCGCCCAAGTAGCGCCTGTTGAATTCGCTAGGAAGATAGCTGCACGACGAGGTGTGGACCTCATTGTCGCCGTTCGGTTGAGCGTTGGTGTTAACGTAGTAGCGCATTGATTTTCCTTGGCGGAATCATTCCGCCGAATGAATTGGAAGTCGACGGCCTGCTCACGCAGGCCGTCGATGAGTTCGTTACCGGCGGGCTGGGGAAGTGGGTCGCCCTGGGAAACTGGGCGGCCCGATAGGCCGAGTTGGAATGGACGGACCCGCCGGCCGGTTCGGGACGGACGGAATGATCGGACGTTGAGGAATCTCCACCATCATCGCCTCCCTTTAGCGGTCGCTATTGGGCGTGCGGTGGGTCGGCTTCCACGTCGATCCTGGCGTGGTCGTCGGAGGCAGGCGATGGTTGTCCGGCACGGTCGTGTAGTTAGGCCGGGTGCCGCCGCGCGGGCCGATTTCTTGGAAGATGCCGCCATTACGGCCAGTGTTCGATCCAGGCTTGTACGTTTGGATGAGATCACTGAAGCTCTAATGCAGGAGGTCATCAGAAAACACTACCTCCAGCGCAACCAGCCGACCGCTACAACCGTCTGGACGGAGCATATGCTTCCCGCCTTCAAGGACGCGCGAATTGCACCGCCCGGTCGTGCGACCTTCTTCCGTCGTATCGAGGGCATGGACCCGTTGGTGGTGACTGAGGGTCGCCACGGAAAGCGAGCAGCCCGTGAGGCCAAGAAGCGGCTGATGGGTGCCTATCCGTTCGCAGAAACACCGCTCAGTTCGGTTCAGATCGACTACTGGCAATATGACATCGAGATCGTCGATGAGGTGACGCGTCAACCGATCGGCCGCCCCTGGCTGGCCATGTGCATCGACACATTCAGCTTCATGCCGACTGGCTACTATCTGTCACTGGATCCGCCCGGTGCATCAAGCGCCGGCATGGCGATATTCCACTCCATCAGCCGCAAGGAGAAGTGGCTCGCGAAGTTGGGCGTGGACATGAACTGGCCCGTCTGGGGCGTCATGAAGATGATCCATGCGGACAACGCCAAGGAGTTTCGCGGCCAGATGATGCAGAGGTTCGTCCGGTACGCCCAGACGAAGCTCGTGAACCGCAAGGTCAAGACTCCGCGCTACGGCCCCCACATCGAGCGGTACTTCGGCAAGCTCGCCCACAGCGTGAAGCACCTTCCCGGCGCGACGGGATCAAACATCACGGAACGGGCGAAGAAGCTCGACCCTCGCAAGACGGCGAGCCTGACGCTCAACGAACTTGAGCTCTACCTCCTGAGCGTCATCAAGGAGCACATCAACACGCCCCGCAAAGAGCTAGGTATGTCTCCGCTGGAGAAGTGGAAATCCTTCTTCTTCGACCGGGAAACCGGCCGTCAAATCCAGAAGCTCCCTGCCGAAGGGGATGACCTCGCCAGGATGCGTAAAGAGCTTTTGCCGATCACGACGCGCAAGCTCCAGCATTATGGCATCCAGTGGGACAGCCTCCACTATGATTCCGAGGCGCTGGTCGTGATCCGTCAGCGTCACGCCAAGACACCGGAAAAGGACTTCATCGTTCGCCGTGATCCTCGCGATCTGTCGGAGGTTTATGTCTGGGACGAGGACGGCAAGGTCTATCTCACCGTCCCGCTACGCAATCCTAGGGGCGTAGCTATGAACATCTGGGAGCACCGGGCGGCGAAAAAAGAGGCTCAGGAGAAGGGCACCCCCCGGCCGGATGAGAACGACATCTTCGACGCTCACAGGGAGCGAACCGAACGCAACGCTCGCGTCACGGCGGCAAGGAAAGAAACGCTCCGTGTCCGCCGCGCCAATCAACAGAAGAAGGAGCACGCCGTCAGCAAACAGCGGCAGAAGGCTGTTATTGAGGCCGCTCAGCCCAATCCGAAGCGTTCGCCCGCGGTAATCTCCAGCATTCCGCCTCGGTCGATGCCGCCTGTCGCGCAGGCGACGAACGACGATGATGTTTTTGATGATCTCGATAGCTGATGACTGACGTGCAACACGACGAAGGCACCCATCTGACGGAGAGGACGAGGACGTACCTCGCCACGCCCGGCGAGGGTCGCATCCTCGATAACTGGGAGGCGATCTGGATTGGCCACCATGACGCCAAGCTGGTTCATGGCCGGCTAGACCGGATGCTCAAAACGCCCCCGTCAGACCGCCCAAAGAACCTGCTGGTGTTCGGAGAATCCAACGTCGGTAAATCGACCATCCTCAAGCGATGGGCCAAGGCCACGAACGAGAGGGCCGCCGCTACCGCCGAGGCCCAGGATCCTGAAACGATGGGAGAGTGGGCCGTCGTGCCGGTAGTAAGGGTTCAGACCCCTCCCAAGGGTGACGAAGGTCGCCTGTATGACAACATTCTTCGGGCGATGGGCTTCCCCTTGCCGATCAGCTACTCGCCGTCGGCCAAATGCCAAACCGTGCTCAAGCTTCTGGCGAACAATCAGGCCAAGATCCTGATGCTCGACGAGTTTCATAATGCGCTGTCGGGCCGGTTCGATCAGCGGCTCCATTTCAACGTCGTCATCAAGAACCTGACGAATGAGGCGGGCATTCCTCTCGTCGTCGCCGGGATCGAAACCGTCGAGCTGGTGTTCCGCAAGGAGGACCAGCTTCATCGTCGATTCACACGGATCAAGCTGGAGGCGTGGCGCGATAACGAGGATTGGCGCAAGCTGCTTCGCAGCTTCGAGCGCCTGATCCCTCTCAAGCACCCGTCATTCCTGGCTCAGCCCGAAATGGCGACAACGCTGTATGAGGTGTCCAGTGGTCGAATAGGCGATCTTTCCGACGTGCTGAGAGAGGCCGCGATCCAAGCCATCCTCTCAGGCGAAGAACGGATCACTCCAGACATGATCCAGGCCCTCTAGACTGATGTCAGCGGCATCGTCATGACCGACGACGTCGCATTCCAGCCTTATACGCCTTGGCCGTTTCGTGGGCGACCTCGACCTGACGAGCTGTTCTCGTCTTGGTTCCTGCGCGCGGCGCACGCCATGACGATAAAGCCCTATGCCCTGGGCCATATATCTTGGCGGTCAACCCCTCCGCCGCTCACGCGCGACATCGATGGGTGCGCAGACGACAATGTCATCGCCACGATGGCCAGGGCCACTGTCACACCTCTGGAGCAAGCTCGTCGAACCCTTCTATCGGCCTATGAGGGGTACCTTTTTGAGAAGTGCCAGCCCCTCGGCCGCACGACCTGGATACTGCCGATAGGCGTGCGCGCGCGGCGGCGACACCACCCTGGCCTCCAGTTTTGTCCGGCCTGTATGGAAGCGCGTCCCTACTTCCGCCGCCTATGGCGGGTTGCCTGGGCCACCGTATGCGTCGAGCATCGACTAAGGTTGCTGGATCGATGTTCCCAATGCTCAACGGTCCTGGCACCATTTCAGGCTTCCAACCCATTCGTTTGTCATCACTGCAGCGGACCCTTCTCTGCCAATGAGAGACGCACCGCCAACGACTTGTCCGTCACGTTCCAGATCCAGCAGGAAAAGTTCCTGGCCGATGGATGGGCTCAGCTCGGAGATAGCTCTTTCCCCTACTCGGTGCAGTATTTTCAGACCGTGCGCCATGTCGCACGCGCGCTGGCAATGGGCCCTCGTTCGGCAGCCTTTCGCGCCGCGATCACGGCGCGATGGGGCGGCGATGATGCGCCGTTCCAGCCCTCACACCTTCGCGAAATTGAGGGCTTGGGAGTCGATGATCGCTACCGCCTTTTCGATCTCGTGGCTCGGACAATGCACGATTGGCCGCACAGGTTCGTTGAAGCCGCACAGGCGGCCAAGCTGTGGAAATCATGGGCCATCCGTGACGACCCTTGCCCTCCCTTCGCCTATGCCGATCTCGTATCATTGCAGTTGGGTCGGTCCAGCTACAGTCCATCCGTCGAGGAGGTGCAAAGCGCCGCCGACTATCTGCGACGCCGGGATCCGACCTTCACCCGCAAAGACCTCATCCAGCTATTAGGCGACAGCGAAAACATCGCAGTTGTATTCAGGCAGGAGCGCCGCAGGCGGCGCGGCCTCTTCATGGCCGCAATCAGACGCTCCCTGACCTAGTCATCGGCATCGACTAGGCGGGCGCCGCTGCTGAGCGCAGTGATCGCGCCCACCAAATGCACCCCGTAGGCTGAGATATCCCTGAACCACACGCCTTTGCGCTCCAACTTGATCATTGGATACTCGCCGGTCGCCTGTCGCCAGACCCCGCGCTCCGCAGCGTTCGCCGCTAGAATGGATTCGATGGCGACATAAGGTAGTTCAGACCGCAAAGGCCTCATCAACAGGCCCAGAGCATGGCCCTCCTTCCGCTGACGCTCCGCGTCAATGACGTAGATGCGCCCGGTCGGCGTGGTCACGCTCATGACCAAGGCACGGCGCAGGCGGCCACCGTTGCCAATGACCGACCAGGTGAGTGGTCGGCCGCGGGCCTCCGGTGGGTAGCGATGCAATCCATCGATAGGGTCAGCGCCGCAACCGAACGGCGGCGAGACGATCTCACACGGCCAGTCTCGTTTTGCCGCTATTCGTTCAAGGGCGTTGCGCGTGGCGGTTAGCAGAGCATCCGCCGCGCGGGGCTCGTCGTCGAAATCGACGACCGAGCTCTGGAAGGATACCCCTACGGTGCCTCTTTTCCCTGCGGGCCAGTAGGTCGAGCCCATCTCGACGGGCTCGTCATCCTCAGCCTCGATCGGCACCGTGGATTGCCGGCCAGTCGCATCCGCCACGATGTGTTCCAGATCGAATCCGGACTCATAGCTGGTGTGCCCGCCGTTCAGCGCAGTTGAACTCAAATTCGAGGCTGGCGCGTGCTCGGAGTCTATCCTGAGGTGCTTATGGACCGTGTCTGGAGACTTGACTGAGATGGGCCGCCTCGTCTCGCCCGGTTCCAGTTCTCCCGCCGCGCCCGGAACCTCGACGATGATCTTTCTAAACGCCAGGGGAGGAGGTTTGATTGAGCGGATGCGTGTGATCATCCGTCGCCGGCTCGGCTCGCGAGCCGGGTTCTCGCTCGTGACTCGTGTCCATGCCGTCTCGACCGTCCAGCGTGTCGGCTGATCGAACGGGAAGATGGTCGTGGGGAACAGCGGGCGCCGGTCCGTCAATGAATTCTGCTTTGATGCGAAGACCTGCATGAATGCTGTCCGCATTCTGCCATTGGTCAGGATCCGGGCGATGATCTCGGCCTCCCGGCGATGTAGAGCGCGGTGCGCCTTGATCCGGACGGTTTCCGGGTCGGAAGGGTCACGACCGCTGGCGTTGATGTCGAAGATGGCCCGGCGCTCGGTTGGCCAGAGATCGACACCGCCCTCAATGGTCAGTCGCAAGAAGTCTGTTGTGGGGCCGAAGACGGCGCGGATCAGCTCAATCGCCGGCACAAAATAGGTTTGGTCCCCGGTCCGGATGCGCCAGGTCGGCGCGGCTTGAACGCCGGTGGCTGGATAGACCGGCCGCTCGCCGGCTTCCCAAACCATTTCTCCGAGCCTGTTCGTCGGCCAACCATCGAGAGCAGGTACGTCGATAACGACAGTCTCGAGCCGGTCATCAACAGCGGCAGAGGCACCATTGATCCAGCGGCTTCCGATAGGCAGGCCGGCGATATCCCCAAGCGGACGATACAGCTCTCGGGTCTTCGGCGGTTCGGAGCCCCGTCGCCAATCTGCCTCGGCCAAAAGCAGGTTGACGCCCTGCCCCGCCTGAGAATTTTTAAGCTCGCCATACATGATGATTTCCCAAGGCCTGTTGTCTTTTGGGAAGGCTGCGAAGCTGTGATTAATGGAGATTGTACTGCGCATGGACAATTCGGAAATAGATCAAACAATCATTTCGAGAAATATTCTCTGACGAACGCGAGACCTTTCGGAGTAATCTTGAATCCACCGCGAACGTCATCGGCGTATCCTTGGAATATGAAGTTGTTCTTCGTGTTCTTATGAGATTTGAGATTGCGGACGATCTGGGAGAACTTCGAATCCTTGCGGCTGGCGTTTGACGCCATGTGGTCATCAGAGAGGCGGATATACTCTGGCACACGGTCGATCAGCGCCGAGGTGCTGATCGCTCCGCCTGGTTCGACCGACATGATGAGAAGGGCGTACTTCCACAGATCGCGGCGCAGATCGATTTCGACCGGGTCCGTTTGCTTGGGGCCGGCCAATGGCTCGGCAATGCGCTGTGCAGTCGGGATAGCGCGAACGCGCTGGAGCTTGCGTTCCTGAGCAGCGATTTTCTTCACGTCGTCGGCGACGGGAAGATCCTCAGGCATGATGCCGCTGAGTTCCTTTATTGTCTGACGGACTTTGCGACCCACTTCGTAGTGAGCTTCACACGCGGCCTCTTTGCCAACTACGGCGCCGCTGCGCAGCTTCTCTTCAGTCTGAGTGATCCGGAAGAGGTTGGCTGCAAGTTCGGTACTGCCCATGTGATCGAGAATCTGGGCGCTCGCATGCAAGCGCTTGTGGACCCTGATCTCTTTGGTTCCACGGCCGCCATAGAGACCCTGATAGCCTCTGTTGTGGAACCTGCCGAAATCGCGCCCTTCAACTCCCACGGCTTGGGCCGCCCTGGCCAGACGGGTGTTTTCTGCGACAACCTGGTTGCGTAGGTACAAACGCTTCTGGTTTTCCGACAGTTCGTCGAAGTTGACGCCATCGCGGTCGTTCAGTTCCTGGCGGCGCGTCTGTATGGCGAAATAGGTCTGGGCAAACGCAACCTGCTTTAGCCGAGCCGAAGCGTTCTGGGCTGCGAGGTAGCAGGCGTACCGGTCCAGCATGACATCGCCGATGTCTCGAGCAGCACCTGATCCGAGCGACACCATTTTTCCAACTCGGGCAAAATGGTCGTCAGGATCGTGGTCCGCCTGCTGACAAGCTGTCTTGGCTCGCTCGATGACCTCTTCAAAACGATCCCATCGCCTGTAACCGAGCAATGCCTGTAGGTCGCGCGCGTACCACCACTTGTCGCCTCGACCGTTATCGTGGCCAGCGTTTTCAAACTGATCGATCAGCGCCTCGATGCTGTCGATGCTCGACTCTGAGCTAGGATCGGCCTGAGCCTGAATCTCGTCAGGATTAGTCTGCGCAATGCGCGCCAGCGCCTCATCGAATCCGATATCGAGATGCAGGGCGTCGTTGATCGGCGAGCTCATGCAAACACTTCTCCGGTTTGGTGCGGGCCGGAACGCGAAGGAGTGAAAACGGCGGGGGAAGGAGGGGGCTCCTGGCTTTTCCTGGGGGCGGGGAGTACCTCGGGCGGCTGCGAGAAGACCATTGTCGCCCCGTCACACGGCGCGCCCCAGCTCGACGGGACCATTTCTCCCGCTGAGGAAATATGGTCAAGCGGGACGTCACCGGTTCCCAAAATCATACCACTCCTCCAGTCAGCCGGGCGTTGCGGGCCGACGCAGGCGCAAACATTTCCGCTACGCGGCGAAAATGATCCCCTTCACCATGGTCCGACTGACCCCCAATCACACCTGTTGCTTCCAGCGGTCGATTGAACGACGGCGTCTCGGCGGCCTTGCGAAGGCGCTGCAGCATATGAGCGGCGGTCTTCTGGGAAACTCCGACAACCTGGGCCAGCTCCGGTGCCGTCACGCCACGCGAGCTTTCCGTAACCATCTGGAGCGCTGCCAACCAAGCCGCGAGGCCGAGCCTGCTGTCCTCGAAGATCGTGCCAACCTTGACCGAAAAGCGTTGTCGACAGGCCCCGCATTTGTGGGTGCGGTTGTCGGCGAAATGATAAATCTGCGACGAGCCACAGCGGGGGCAAAAGGCACCATGCTTCCATCGTATCGCTCGGAATCGTGCCACCGCCGATTCTTCAGAGAGCGCTGGTTTGGATGCGGATTGCGCTCTCACATCTGCCCGGATCAAGGAATCAGACTTTGCCATACCTCTATGTTGCGCACAAATCAGATTGGGTCAAATTGCTTCCAGCCGGGCGCGCCTATCTGGCCCTGCTAGGCTGAATTACAGCTCGAGATTCGAACCGATCGCACCACTCTCTTGTAACGACCAAGCTCGCTGTCCCGCGCTCTGATTTTGGGTAGCGCTCGCAAATTGCGACTAGCGATCGGTGTGCAATGCAGCCGACTGAATATTGCCCGAAAGGCAGCTCCTGCTGGGCGACAAGACGAGCCAAACACGAACGCCACAGTTCCGCACCAGGTACCGCGCAAGCGGAAACCTTGACAAATGCTTTATCAACTGCTAAGCTGTGAAAGTCTGCGACTTTTATTGGCGCAAGCAGACTTGCCCTGGCATTTCGCCTTGGCAAAATCGTAGCCAACCTTTGCAACGAACAAGCCCAAAAGGGCGCACTGCGAAGTCGGGAGTTTGGGTCTTCTGTAGCTGGATTGACCCTAGTTGCCCGTCCGGACCGGTGTCAAGGACAATCTGCTCAATGAATAGCCTGGAAGAATGGGGGCTCTTTTGGTCCCCGGATGCGGTCGATGACCGAGACAACATGACGAAGTATTACGCTATCGCTAGCTCTGCGGCCGCGATCAGCCTCAACGAAGACCTCGAAGAAGCGGGGGGTATGCTGCAATCCCACCCCCATTCCGGGCGTCCGGGTCGCACCCCGAACACCCGAGAAAAGGTTATCCGAAACGGGAAGGTGATTGTCATCTACCGCACGGATGATATCGCTCAAGAGATTGAGATCATGAACGTCGTCAGTTCGTCTCAGCAGTTCCCCAAGTAGGGACTGATAGCGGTGGGGGCGCTAGTCGCCCCCACCATTCCTCATCACTTACGTTTCCACTGAGCAAAACGAGCTTCTACCTCGGCCGAGGTCAATCGCTGACCAGCATCCAACGACTTAGCAGAGCGCTCGACCTTAGCTGCCAGCCACTCATCGTAGCCCTCTTCCGGGATTTGCTCTTGGACAAAATCTCTCATGTGCATCCTCAAAATCTGAGAGGCGTTTAGGTCACGCGACTTGGCTATGCGCACAAAATCGTCTTTTAGCGCTTGGTCCACCCGAAACGTGAAAGACACATCACCCATCGCAGCAACACCTCTCCATCTGTATTTTGCACATACAGCGTGTGTGCAGGGCACATTATATAGGCCTTTGCACCTCGAATGTCGAGGGGTGCATTTCCCTCATATGCCTGATGGCAGACAGCGCCAAACCAACTTGGCGCCCCACCAAATTCATCGAAAATTGCGGCAAAGCCAAACAGGTCTCAGCTTTCCAGGCGAATGGCCGCGGAGCTAGCGAACGCTATCCATGAACACGCGACGCTTTCCGCCGGAACCAAACAGCTGAACGCGGTTGTGCGCGAAGGCCAAGCGCGACGATCTAAACGGTAATGAGGCCGCTGAAGAAGCGGCACGGCAAGCGCCAGCTATAAGCTCATCGAGGCGTGGAGCGGAGCGGAGCGGAATATGGAATTTGCTTTATTGCACCAGACACCCTGCCTACGTCATCGCACCATAGCCTACTGGAACGATGATTGATCGCGCAGTGAGGGTCTTTACGGCATGTATTAGAACAAAGACCTGATGCGTCTGGGTGAACGCTTCGGCAATGCACTCATGGACGTCACCGTTTCGGTCTACGAGCGTAATTTCCCGCTTTCCAGACATCTTACGTCCGCCGATTGGCACCATCCCGCCAATCGGAGTGTCGGGTGTGAAATAATCTGGCCACTGGATCTCGCCGAAAATTTCGGTGAACCGCGAAGACGCGCAATGCCTACGAAGGCTTGCGCGGAATCCATCGCCAGCGAGAAGCTCCGGCGGATTCAGCACGACGACGGCACACGCCCGCCAGTTCTGCGTAACGTAACGCCGCACAGACGCGTAGATCGAAGCGCCATAAGTCTTGCTAAGATTAACCGGCACGAGAATCCCGAACTCCTTCTGCTCCGCCTCGACCGTAAAACCGTCGAGCTGAAACAGGACTTCGGAAGCAAATACATTCGCTTCTCGGTCGAACTGGTCTGCGAGCTGCGGATGAATTGTCTGCTCGCAGTCCTCGACGACGAGGTACAGATCGCGTTGCCAAGGCAGGAATGCGTGGCCGGTCTCGTGTAGTCGGATAAAGGTCTGCTGCACCACATGAAGCGTACGGTCGATAAAAACGAGACGTGACCGAGCGTCAAACAGACCCATGACTTTGCTCAGCGCTGATTTCAGCGCTTCGGGAATCGCTGAGACTTCACGGCGAATTTTGGCGATGAAGCTTTCGTTGAGGACGTCCTCTTTGACCTCCTCAACCTTCGCGACAGCCATGATGTCGTCGATGGGGGTGGGAAAGCGACCGAGAGCGCCCGCCTCACGAAGGGCACGCTCGGCTGCAGAGCGGACCTCAGCATACTGACCAGGCGTCAGACTACTATCGTCCGGCTTTCTCACATCTTCGCTTTCTGCATGCGTAAAAACGACAAGTACTTTAGAAGTTCTAATTCTTCGGCATCAGTCAGATTTTCAATAGCGAAAGTCGCTGCTCGTCCATGTTTTACACCATCTTCCCGCGAGGTAGTTGGCGAAATGTATCCTGCCCGCTCCATCAACGTCGAATAAGGCACTTCATACACCCTCGCCAAATGATGCAGCACATTCGGAGAAGGCTTCGCGATCTTGCCATTCTCAAGTTGGCTTAAATAGGCATTCGACACTTCTCGGGCGGTAGCCTCTTCGACATCGCGAAGACTCATGCCTGATCCGGCACGTAGGGCCTTTAGATAGACACCAAGATGCTCGCCCGGTTTTCGAGTCTCATTTTCATCACTCATCGGTCCTCCTGCCAAAGGCTTCGACCGCCGAGCCATTAGGCTCGATGGTGAACCGATTATATCCACCATGCTAAGAACATCAAGCTTGCAAAGTCAGCGCTTGACATTCTTAGCGCGCCCACCATTCTAAGCGACAGGGCATTCCGCCCTGGCGAAGGAGGGCTAGATGGCCGACCGCGACAACAATAAGTTCCGTTTCGTCGTGAACGGGACTGACTACGAAACCCGTGACAAGGTCGAAGACGGCCGGGGCCTACTGCAGACGGCCGGTTTCGACCCGGCGAGTGACCACGTGCTGATCCAGCTGATGCGGCCGGGCTCCAAGTCGATCGGCCTGGACGAGGACGTCGATTTGGGCGAACCGGGGCGCGAGGAGTTCCGAGCATTCCATTCCGACCGCGCCTACAACTTCGTCGGCGACGAGCGTGGATACGAGTGGGGCGCGGCGTCGATCAGCGAAGCTGACCTGCGCGACATCATGGGCGCGCAGCCCAACAAAATCCTGATACTGGAACGGGAGAAAGATTCCGATCTCGAGATCGAGCCCGGCACGAGCGTCGAGCTGAGCGCCGGCGGCACCGAGCGCATCCGCTCGGAGCGTCGCCGCTACCGCATCATCGTCAATGCTCGCGAAGAGACGGTCAACGCGGACACGGTGAACTACGCGCAGCTAGTGGCGCTCGCCTTCCAACCGGTACCCACCGGCCCGGACGTGCTCTTCACCATCACCTACAGCAAAGGCCCGAAGGAGAACCCCAAGGGCACTCTGCCGGAAAGCGGCTCGGTCAACATCAAGAACGGGATGATTTTCGTTGTCACGCAGACCAATCGCTCGTAGCGCCGATCTATCTCGCCTGCTGGCGGACGGTTACCACGTAACCGTCCGCCACGCGCACCTCGTCGTCAGCAACATTCCGTACGTGAATGAGAGGCGGGAGGTGCAACGCGGCACGCTCGTCATGCCGCTGACCCTAGCGAATGACATGACGGTGAACCCGGTCGAACACACGACCCACTTCATCGGTGACTACCCGTGCGACCAACACGGCAAAAACCTGACGGCGATCGTCAACAGTTCGGGCACGTTCGATCTCGCGTCCGGGCTCGTCGCCCAGCACTACTTCTCGGCCAAGCCGCCCAAGCAGAAGTACGACGACTACTACGAGAAGGTTGTGACCTACGGAGCGATCCTGAGCGGACCGGCTTCGGTACTAGAACCCGGAGCGGTTCCCAACCCGGGCGGCTTCGTGCCCTCGTCGGAGGACGGGGATTCGGTGTTTCATTACCTGGACACCGCTTCGCCCCGGGCCGAGATCACGGCGATCACCGCCAAGCTGGAACGACGCAAGGTCGTCATCATTGGGCTGGGCGGCACGGGCGGTTACGTACTGGATCAGCTGGCGAAGACCCCCGTCGAAGAAATCCATCTCTACGATGGCGACGTCTTCCATCAGCACAACGCGTTCCGTGCGCCGGGCGCAGCCTCGGGCGAAGATCTCGATGCGCAGCCCTTCAAGGTGCACTACTTCGCCGGCATCTACGCCAAGATGCGCCGGGGGATTAAAGCGCACCCTGAGTACCTGGACGCCTCAAACATTGATGCGCTGAGGGACGCGGACTTCGTCTTCCTGTGCATTGACGACGGCGAAGCGAAGGCGTTGATCGTCGAGCGGCTGGAGCAGTTCGGACTGCCCTTCATTGATGTCGGGATGGGCATCTATGCCCGGGACGGCATGTTGGGCGGGGTGGTGCGCGTCACCACCAGTACGCCCACAAAGCGGGAGCATATCCGCCAGCGCGGGTTGATTTCGTTTGCCAACCCCGAGGGCGAAGACGACTACAATCGCAACATCCAAGTGGCCGACCTGAACGCGCTCAACGCGATCCTAGCGGTCGTGACCTGGAAGAAGATGTGGGGCTTCTACGTCGATTTCGGGCGTGAGCGGCACAGCACCTACACGATCGACACCAACGAACTGACGAACGACGAGAGCGAATGAGGACGAACCGGAAGATCAGTCGCGAGTTCGTCGACTTCATCCCGAGGGAGATGGAGGCGGACACGCTCTATATCGCGATGGAGTTCGCGACTGCCTCGCACCGCTGCTTCTGCGGCTGCGGTACAGAGGTCGTTACCCCGCTAAGCCCGGTGGGATGGCAGCTCTATTTTGACGGAGAGGTGGTATCTCTGACACCGTCGGTCGGTAGCTGGAGCTTGCCGTGCCAGTCGCACTACTGGATTCGCCGGGACGGGGTCGAATGGGCCGGTGAAATGTCGCCCGAACAGATTGCACGTGTCAGGGACCACGACCGACGAGACGTCCAGCGCCACTACGGTACGGCACCCGCCCCGCCCGCCCCGTCGTCCGCGCCGGAACCGGCACCTATGCTGCCCGCCAAAAAGGGTCTGTGGGCTTGGTTCGGAAGCATCTTCCGCTAGTGGTTACGTTTCCAGAACTCCGGGCGCACGCGCGAGGGAGCCGCGCGTCTCCACTTTGCATATCTTGTGAGATTTCGCGTTCTCAGTGAGATTTTACACCCCCGCCCGTCAGGGCCGCCATCGACGCGGAATGGTGCGGCGCTCTGAACGGTCGCTCGCGCGTCAGTCCTCCGCGCTCGATCAATCCCGCCACCGACCAGACCATGGAGGTCTCCAGCCGCTCCATCGGCGTCAGCGGCGGCAGCAGGCCCGGCAGACGCGCCGCCATCATCGACTTGCCCGAACCCGGCGGGCCGACGAACAACAGATTGTGGCCCCCGGCGGCGGCGATCTCCAGCGCCCGCTTGGCCCCCTCCTGTCCCTTGACCTCGCGCAGGTCGGGAACGGCGCGCCCTTCCAGCACCGGCCCCGGCTGGGGCGGGCGCAACACCTGAGTTCCGCGAAAATGATTGATCAGGCCGATCAGGGAGCGCGGCGCCAGCAGCCGCGCCTCGCCCGCCCAGGCCGCCTCCGGCCCGTTGGCCTCAGGGCAGATCAGACCCAGCCCCATGGCGTTCACCGCCATGGCGGCGGGCAGGGTTCCGCCGACCGCCGCGACCTGGCCGTCCAGGCCCAGTTCGCCCACCGCCGCCCAGCCGTCCAGAGCATCCGGCCCGATGACCCCCATGGAGGCCAACAGGGCCAGGGCGATCGGCAGGTCGAAATGGCTGCCTTCCTTGGGCAGGTCGGCGGGGGCCAGATTGGCGATCACCTTCTTGGCCGGAAGCGCCAGGCCGATGCCCGCAAAGGCGCCGCGCACTCGCTCGCGACTCTCGGCCACCGCCTTGTCCGGCAGGCCGACGATGGCGAAAGCCCCGGCGGGCGAGCCGACCTGCTGCACCTCGACATCGACTCGGCGCGCATCGACGCCGTCGAAAGCCACCGTCACCACCCGCGCGACCATGCCGTTCCCTCCCGCAGTCGAGAGAACAAATCACGAACTTACAAAAGCTGCAAGAGCGTTGTTCGGTCAGCTCGCCGGCAAATCGGCCTCCGGCGCGATCGTATGGACCACCTGGCCCTCGGCGTTCAGGAACTGGATGGCGCCGAAGCCCTCCTCGGTCACCGTCAGACGCAGGCGCGGCTGGTCGTTCCTGTCCGAGAGCTCAACCGCAGGCGCGCCGTCAGCGGCCAGCGACAGGCGCATCCGCGTCGGCGTTTGCACGCCGGGGACCAGGGCTCCGCCCAGGCCCGGCTCACGCACCAGCGGCGGCGCCTGGTTGAAGACGAAGCTGACCGAGCCGTCGGGCGACACGCGCCAGCCGACCGCGTCCATCGCCGGGTGGTCCAGCGCCAGCACGGCCATGCCGCCCTCGACGTCGGCCGTGCCGAAGCCGCCACGCTCGCTGCCCTTGTCGTCATAGAGGATCAGGCCGGCGACGTTGAAAGCCCGCTTGTACTGGACGCCGTCGATGATCGGCGGCGGCGTCGCCCCCGACAGGGTCATGCGGATCGTCCCGTCAGCGTCGACGATATCGATGCGCCGCGCGCTGATGCGATCATGATCCGGCGTCTCGATCCGGGTCTGCGGCGTGCGAGTCTCAATGATCCGCTCCAGCACCTCCAGGGACGGGCGCTTCGGCTCAACGTTCGGCGACGCCTCCTGAGCCATCGCCGGGCCGGCGATCGCCAGCGCCAGAACGGCTGACGCCCCGGCCTTGTTCAGTACGGTCATAAAAGTCCCCTCCCGTCTGACGCGGCCTCAGGCGGCCGCGCGTTTCCTCTGCTCGATGACTTCCCACATGCGCTCGGTCGCATCGATCCCCGCAAAGTTCAGCAACTGCTGGGCGCCGGTGGGGGAGGTCACATTGATCTCGGTCAGATAGTCGCCGATCACGTCGATGCCGACGAAGATCAGGCCGCGTTCCTTCAGATAGGGGCCGATGGCGGCGCAGATCTCCCGATCGCGCGGGGTCAGCTCGACCGGCGCCGCCGTGCCGCCGACGCGCAGGTTGGAGCGCACCTGATCCTTGGCCGGAATGCGGTTGATGGCGCCGACCGGCTCGCCGTCGATCAGGATGATGCGCTTGTCGCCCGCCGAAACGGCCGGGATGAATTTCTGGATCACCAGCGGATCGCGCGACCCGGCGGCGTGGATCTCGATCAGAGCCTCCAGGTTCGGATCGTCCGCCTTCAGTCGCACCACGCCCGAACCCGCCGCGCCGTGCAGGGGCTTGAGCACCACATCGCCGTGGCGGCGGTGGAAGTCGACCAGGGCCTCTGGATCGGACGACACCAGGGTCGGCGGCTGCAGGCCGGGGAAGAGGGTGGCGATCAGCTTCTCGGGCGCCGAGCGCACCTCGGCCGGATCATTGACCACCAGGGTCTTGGGATGCACCCGCTCCAGCAGATAGGTGGCGGTGACATAGGCCATGTCGAAGGGCGGGTCCTGACGCATCAGGATGACGTCCACGTCCTCGGCCAGGTCCAGCCACTCTTCCAGGCCGAAGTCGGCGTGGTTCCCCTGTTCGCGCTGCACCGTCACCGGACGGGCGCGGCAAAACAGGCGACCGTCCTCCAGCGCCAGGGTGCGAAAATCATAGACCCACAGCTTGTGGCCGCGCGCCTGCCCGGTCAGCGCCATCAGGAAGGTGGTGTCCGACTCGACGTTGACCGCCTCGAGCGGGTCCATCTGGATGGCGACCTTGAGCATGGGGTGTCCTTCTTGGTGGCGCTATCGCTCGCGCCGCGGGCGCGCGCTGCTTGAGCTGGTTTTTAGTCGCTATCGCTCGCGCCGCAGGCGCGCGCTGCTTCAGCGCCGAAGCGCCGTCAGTGCCTACTTGAGGCGCGAGGCTGCGCGCCGCAAGGCCGCGCTTCAGTTCAGCCGCATCCGCACCCGATCCAACCGGGCGTCGCAGACGGCGATCGGCTCGCCCAGGCTGCGGGCGCGCGATAGGGCCTGCATGGCGCCGGTCAGAGCGCCCTGCTTCTCGCGGGCGGCGGCCACGTCCAGCCAGGGGCGGTGATCCTCGGGGTCCAGCAGGGCGCGGCGCAGGGCCGAGCGCTCCGCGCCTTCGTAGTCGCGGGCCTGAAGGGCGCGGGTGAACAGGATGTTCTGCAGACGGATCAAAGTCTGACGCTCGCTGACCGGCGCCATCAGCAGGTCCAGCCGGTCAGCCACATGCGGCGTCAACCCCGCCAGCAGAGCGCGGCGCGTCAGTTCCGACGGCAAGACCAGCCGCCCCTGGCTGAACGGGTCCAGCGCCACCGGCCCCTCGGGCGTCTCGACCCGCAGCAGGACGTGGCCGGGAAAATCGACCGGAGCCGCCGTCAGTCCGGCCCGGCGCGCGGCGTCCAGATAGAAGATGACCAGCACCGCCGACAGGCCGCGCCGCCGCTCGGCCACATCAATCACGTCGGTGTTGGCCGGATGGTCGTAGTTCAGCAGGTCGCCGTTCAACCGCAGGTCGCCGGCCAGGGCCTCAGTCAGGGCGTCGTCGGGGCTTTCATTGGCGGCCCGCTCCTTGAGCCGCTGGGCCGCGTGATCGGCCAGAATCCTCACGCAATCGGCGTCGCGGAACGGATAGTCGTGGATCGCGCAGGCGATAGCGCAATCCAGCAAGGGAAAGGCCTCATCGGGCCCTTGTCCCGCCTGGGCCAGCACCGCCTCTGCTTCCTCGCGCGTCAACGCCGGTCCGCTCCCGTGGAGATCACGCCGCGAAGATGACGCGGAAAGCGTCCGGGGGCCAGCGCCACCATGTCGATTCTCAGGTTCAGCCCCGCCAGGGCCGGTCGCCCGCGCGCCGCCGCCTCGGCCGCGCGGATCAGGCGCTGGTGCTGGTCCGGTCCCAGGGCCAGCGTCGCGGCCTCCAGCGTCGCGCGGCGCTTCACCTCGACGGCGGCCAGAGTGCGCCCGCGCCGGGCCAGGATGTCGATCTCGCCGCCTCGCCCCTTCAGGCGGAAAGCCAGCACCTGATAACCCTTGAGCATCAGCCACAGGGCGGCGATCCATTCGGCGTCGTGCCCCTGGCGATGCGACCGACCGCCCAGCCTTCGGCGCCAGCCCGCCTTGGGCGTCTTCGGCGGCGGATGCGATCGCAGAGCCCGGCTCACCGTCCCTTCAACTCCAGCGCGCGCTTGTAGAGCGGCTTGCGCGGCAGGCTCAGCGCCCTGGACACCTCGGCCGCCGCCTCTCCGGGCGGCAGGCGGGTCAGGGCCTCGGCCAGGGCGGCGTCGGCGTCGGCGGCGCTGGCCGTCTCGGCCTCGCCGGGACCAACCACCACCACGATCTCGCCCTTGGGCGCGTCCAGCCGCGGATCGACGGCCAGATCGGCCAGATCGCCGCGCACGCATTCCTCATAGAGTTTGGTCAGTTCGCGGGCGACGGCGGCCGGGCGCGCGCCCAGAACCTCGGCCATGTCGGCCAGACTGTCGCGCAGGCGCGGCCCGCTCTCGAAGAAGACCAGGGTCTGGCGGCCGGGCCGTAGCTCCTCCAGCGCCGTGCGGCGCGCCGCCGACTTGGGCGGCAGAAAACCCGCGAACAGCACCCGGTCGGCGGGCAGGCCGGCGATGCACAAGGCGGCCAGCAGGCTGGACGGACCGGGCACGGGGTGCACCGGCAGGCCCTCGGCCGCCGCCGCGCGCGCCACCACATAGCCGGGGTCGGACACCAGGGGCGTGCCCGCATCGGACACCAGGGCCACCACCTCGCCCGCCTTCAACCGCTCGACGGCGATCTCGGCCGCGCGTTTCGAAGCATGGTCGTCGCAGCGCTCCAGCTTGGCCTTCAGCCCATAGGCGGTCAGCAGCTTGGCCGTCACACGCGTGTCTTCCGCCAGCACCAGATCCGCCGCCGCCAGCACGTCCAGCGCCCTGAGCGTCATGTCGCGCAAGTTCCCGATCGGCGTCGCCACCAGATAGAGACCCGGCGAAACGGGGCGCGCGGGCGGGGCGGTCGGCGGGAACAGGGAGGCGTCGGACATGACGCCATCCTAGTCACCGTCACGGTATCGTGAAAGCGGCGACCATCAGGGAACGCGAGCGACCTAGACACATTTCGGACACACGCGGCGTCAGAGCCGCCAAACTCCAAGGAAAACCGACTGATGTCCAAATCCGCCTCTATCGTCCTCGTTCACGGTTTCTGGGGCGGCGCCGCCCATTGGGGCAAGGTCATCACCGAACTGGCCCGGCGCGGCTACACCTCCCTGCACGCGGTCGAGATGCCGCTGACCTCCCTGGCCGACGACGCCGAGCGCGTGCGCAAGATGGTGCGCCAGCAGGAAGGCCCGGTCATCCTGGTCGGCCATTCCTACGGCGGGGCGGTGCTGTCCGAGGCGGGCGACCTGCCGAACGTGGCGGCCCTGGTCTTCGTCGCCGCCTTCGCGCCCGACGCGGGCGAAAGCCCCGGCGCCATCACCCAGCAGGACCCCCCGGTCGCCGCCCCCAACCTGGCCCCCGACAGCGACGGCTATCTGTGGGTCAAGGGCGACAAGTTCCACGAGAGCTTCTGCCAGGATCTGACGGCGGACGAGGCCCTGATCATGGCGGTGACGCAGAAGGCGCCGCTGGCCACCACCTTCGGCGACGCGGTCACGGCGCCTGCCTGGCGCAGCAAGCCGAGCTGGTATCAGGTCTCGAGCCAGGACCACATGATCGCCCCGACCAATCAGCAGCGGATGTCGGCGCGAATGAACGCCCGCAAGGTCATCACCCTGGACGCCAGCCACGCCTCTCTGGCGTCGCACCCGTCCGAAATCTGCGACCTGATCGAAGAGGCGGCGGCGACGGTCTGATCGTCTAGACCAGCAGGCTCTTCAGCACGGCGTCCAGCAAGGGACGGCCCGTCGCCGTGGCGGCGACGCGGCCGTCCTTCAGACTCAGGAAGCCGTCCGTCAGAAGGTCGGCCAGGCGGCCCTCGTCCGCCGACAGCCCCAGCCGCTGCAGCAGGGTCAGAGGCACGCCCTCGACGGTGCGCAGGCCCAGCAGCACGCGCTCCTCGTCAGCGTCGCGGGGGTCGAGAACCTCGCGCTCGGCCCAGGGCGATCCGGCGGCGACGCCCGCGACATAGTCGCCGATGCGGCGCTCGGCCACGGTCGCGACGCGCCCCTCTGCCAGGGTCATCCGCCCGTGCGCCCCCGGCCCCAGGCCCAGATAGTCCCCGCCGCGCCAGACGTGCAGGTTGTGGCTGGAACAGGCGGCGACGTCGCGCGCGTGGTTGGACACCTCATAGGCCTCGAACCCCGCGCGCTCGAGCGTCCCTTGCGTCGCCTCATAAAGGGCGGCGGCCAGATCCTCGTCCGGCGGCGACCAGGCGCCGCGCGCCACGGCCCGGCCGAAGGCCGTCGTCCCCTCGATGGTCAGTTGATAGGGCGAGATGTGCTCGAACCCCAGATCAAGCGCCGTCGTCAGCTCAGCGGTCCAGTCGGCGACGCCCTGACCCGGCCGGGCGTAGATCAGGTCGATCGACAGGCGCGGGAAGGCCCGCGCGGCCAAAGCGATGGCGCGGCGCGCCTCAGCGGCCGAATGATCGCGGCCCAGGAACTTCAGGGCCGCGTCGTCGAACGACTGCACCCCCATCGACAGGCGATTGATCCCGGCCTGGGCCAGGGCCGCGTAGCGCCCGGCCTCGGCGTCCGTGGGGTTGGCTTCCAGGCTGACCTCGATGTCCCCCGCCGAGGGAAACAAGGCTCGGGCCCGTGCGATCACCGCCGCCACGGCGTCGGGCGGCATCAAGGACGGCGTGCCCCCGCCGAAGAAGATCGAGGCCAGGGCGCGCGGCCCGACCAAGGCGGCCTGCGCCTCAAGGTCGTTCAGAATCGCCTGCGCCAGCCCCGCCTGCTCCTGCGTCCGCCCCCGGTCGCGCACCACGTTGAAGTCGCAATAGGGACAGATGCGCGCGCAGTAGGGCCAATGCACATAAAGGGCGATGGAGTCGCCCAATCCTCCCTTCTCCCCTCGGGGGAGAAGGTGGGCGGCGGAGCCGCTCGGATGAGGGGGCGGGTTGGGCATCTCGGGCCTTCATAGCAGAGGGAGCCGACGTCCCCCTCATCCGTCTGCCTGCGGCAGCTGCCTTCTCCCCGGCCGGAGAGAAGGGCCGTGTTTAGTCGATCAGCGCCGCCTTGAGACGGGCGAAGGCGCGCGCCCGGTGGCTCAGGGCGTCCTTCTCGACCGGATCCATCTCGCCGAAGGTCAGGGCGGAGCCTTCGGGACGGAAGATCGGATCATAGCCGAAACCGCGATCGCCGCGCGGCGGGAAGACCAGTTCGCCGTCGATCCGCCCCTCGACCACTACACAGGGGCCGTCGGGCCAGGCCACGGCCAGCGCCGAGGTGAACCAGGCCCGGCGGTCGGTCGAGGCGATCTCCTCCAGCCGCTGCTCGACCTTCTTCATGGCCAGATCAAAATCCTTGGTCGGCCCGGCCCAGCGCGCAGAATAGATGCCCGGCGCCCCATCCAGGGCCGCGACCGACAGGCCGGAATCATCGGCCAGGGCGACCTCGCCCGAGGCCTGGGCCGCGTGGCGCGCCTTCAGCATGGCGTTGCCGACGAAGGTGCTCTCCGTCTCGTCCGGCTCAGGCAGATTCAGCTCTCCGGCGGTGACGATCGTGTAATGTCCGTCGAGCAGCGCTTCGATCTCGCGCGCCTTGCCCGGATTGTGGGTGGCGGCGACGAGCCGCATCCCCTTGATCAGCTTGAGATTCATGGCGCGACCTTAGTCCCGTCCGATCCATTGCGAAATGGTAACATCGTTAAACGATATGTAAGTTGGCTTTCGTCGGCGCACGACCTATCTTCATTTTCAAGGACGGAAGGTCGCACCGTTCAGCCGAGAGAAACATCTCGCAACAATGATCCAGCGACACAACATATACGCACAAAAAACGTGCATTGATGGAGAGACCGATATGCAAGCCATGCACAAGACCAATCTGATGGACCGTCTGGCGCACAGCCTGGGCAACGCCTTCCTGCTGGCCTCCCTGCCGGCCGCCGCGATCGCCCTGATCATCCAAAGCTTCTGACCGCTCCTGCGAGCGAGGGGGCTTTGACGATCGCCATGAACGCCGTGAAGAATAGAGCCGTGCGCGGGTCGGCCGGACCCGCCGCGGCGACGGCGCCTCGACCCCCGGCCTGAGACGCCCGATGACGCGCTTGCGGAAACCGAACCGGCTCGCCGCCGCCCAGACCCCGCTTCGCGCCGCCCAACTGCGGACGCCGAACCTCAGGACCATCGGTCCCGGCTCCGTCGCCAGCTTGCTGAAGATCGCGCTGGACGTGGCCTATGTGGTGATGATCCTCGTCACCGGCCTGCTGCTGCTTCTGTGGGTCGCCTCGATCTTCATTCCGATCGACAATCTGAACGTAACCGTCTCGGACGGCGCGGACGGCCGCGAGATGCCGCTGACGCGTCCGCTACTGCTGTTCGCCCTGGGCGCTCTCAGCGCCTATTTCGGGGGCTTCCTCATCATCCTGCGCCATCTGCGCAAGATTTTCCGCACCCTGACCCTGGGCGATCCATTCCAGCCGGACAATGTGCGCCGCCTGCGCCATGTGGGCCTGATCCTGGCCGTCGTCACCGGCGGGGTGTGGATCGTGCAGGGGCTGGTGGCCTCGCGCCTCGCCCCCGGCGTGATGGAGCCGCAAGGCGTCAGCGACCTGCTCACCCCCGTCTTTTCCGTCCTGGTCGTCTTCGTCCTGGCCGAGGTGTTCCGCGAGGGCGCGCGCCTTCGTCGCGAATCCGAACTGACGATCTGATCGAGAAACGCTAAAGCTCACCCCATGGCCATCCGCGTCCAACTCGACCGCATCCTCGCCCAGCGCCGCATGTCGCTGACGGAACTCGCCGACCGCGTCGGCGTGACCGTCGCCAATCTGTCCATCCTCAAGACGGGCAAGGCGCGGGCCGTGCGTTTCTCCACCCTGGACGCCCTGTGTCGCGAGCTGGACTGCCAGCCCGGCGACCTGCTGGCCCATGAGCCCGGTCCGCCGGACGCCTTCGACGACGAGGGCTGAGCGTGGCCCGCCCCCCTTCGGGCAAGGGACCGCCGAAAGCCGCCTCCGCGACCGAGGATGACGACAAACGCATCTGGAACCGGGTGACGTCCACAGTGACGCCGCCTGTCCGGCGCAAGGCCGCGCGCGTGACGCCCGGCGCCGTCCTTCCGATATTCGATGAGCCGTCGCCTTTGGCCGGGCCGCCCCCACGCGGCGTTGCGGGCAAGAAGCGGGATGCGGCCCTGACGCCCGCTTCAGCAGGTCGTGCGGCTACGCCTCCGCCGAAGGTCGCTGCGCCACGGCCTCGCTCGGCGCCGGAAGAGCTTGAGCCGCGCCGCCAGCGCCGCCTGTCACGCGAGCGCGATCCGATCGAGGCGCGCATCGACCTGCACGGTTTCGGCCGCTTCGAGGCTGAGGATCAGCTGCGCAACTTCCTGATCGGCTGCCAGATGCGCGGCCTGCGTTCGGTGTTGGTCATCACGGGGCAGGGCAGGCGAGGCGGCGGGATCATCCGCGCCTCTGTGCACGAATGGCTGACCGGGCCGCACCTGCGCGGAGTGGTGTCCGGCTTCGCCTCCGCTCACCAGCGCCACGGCGGCGATGGCGCGCTCTATGTGACGCTGAAGCCGCGCTAGCCCTGTGCGTTCCTGACCGCCGCCGCGCCCGCGATCGGCGCGATCACCAAAGCGAACAGGACATAGGCGGCCAGCAGCGCCAGGGCCGAACCGGGGCTCTGACCGTTGGCCGCGCGGGTCAGAGCGCCCGCCCCGAACACCACCGGCGGAATGAACAGCGGCAGCACCACCACGGCGATCAGCAGTCCGCCGCGCCGCGCGCCCAGCGCCAGCGCCGCGCCCAGCGCGCCGGTAAAGGCGAAGCCCAGCCCACCCAACGCCGCCGATGCGCCCGTCAGCGCGATCAGTTTCGGCGGCTGGCCCAGCGCCAGGGCCGCGACCGGCGCCGCCAGCGCCAACGGCAGGCCCGTCGCCAGCCATTGCGCCACCGCCTTGATCCCCACCGTCGCCTCCAGCGGCAGAGGTCCGGTCGCCAGCAGGTCCAGCGCCCCATCCTCCAGGTCGCGCTCGAACATCCGCTCCAGCGACAGCAGGGACGCCAGGGCCAGCGCCATCCAGCTGGCCCCCGAGGCCGCCGGGGCCAGAACGCGCGGATCGCCGCCCGCCGCCAGCGGCAGGATGGCGGTCAGGCACAACAGGAAGCCGCACGCCAACAGCGGCCCACCGCCGCCGCCCCAGGCCAGCGATAGCTCGCGCGCGAACAGGGCGCGGACGGCCTTCATCGCACGCCTCCTAAATCCAATGACCGCGCTGCAACCGGCAGGGGGTCGTGCACGGCGGCCAGGATCATGCCGCCACCGGCCAGATGATCGGCCATCAGTTCGGCGGCGACGCCGCGCCACGCCTCGTCCAGCGGCGCCAGCGGCTCGTCCAGCAGCCACAGCGCGCGCGGGGCCGCGACCAGACGGGCCAGCGACAGACGCCGCCTCTGTCCTGCCGACAGCTTGCGCGTCTCCAGATCCAGCAGGGGCGCCAGCTTCAGTCGCGCGACGGCCGCGTCCACGGCGGCGGCCGAACCGCCCAGCCATTCGACCTGAAAGCCCAACTCCTGCCGCGCCGTGCGCTGAGGCTTCAGACCCTCGTGGTGACCCAACAGATGAAGCGCCGAACGCTGCGTCGTCTCGGCCTCCATCTCGCCGTCGGCGCCATGAAAGGCGATCGCCCCCGCATCGGGCCGGATGAAGCCCGCCACAGCCCGCAAAAGGCTGGTCTTGCCCGCTCCGTTGGCCCCGGTCAGGGCCGCCGCCTCGCCCGCCGACAGGGCGAAGGACAGGCCGCTGAACAGCCGCCGCTCGCCGCGCGAAAGGCCCAGGGCCTCTATCTCCAGACGGGTCAGCACTTGCGAGTCTCTCTCAATGTCCACGTCAAGGGTGTGGATACATGGACGGCCCTCGCGCGCGGGACTATATGCGCAGGCGCCGCAGCAGGCTTTCGCCGCGCGCGCCGGGGACCTGTGCGCCCCGACGTCCAGCGCGCGAAGGCGCAACCGAATTGTCGGGCGGCGTTTGTCAGAGGACTACTCTCCATGCCGTCGATTGACAGCCTCAAGACCCGCCAGGACCTCGCGGTCGGGCGCAAGAAATACGCCTATTACAGCCTTCCCGCCGCCGAGGAAGCCGGTCTGGCCGGGATTTCCCGCCTGCCGCGCTCGATGAAGGTGCTGCTGGAGAACCTGCTGCGCAACGAAGACGGCGTCTCCGTTACGGAAGCCGACCTGAAGGCCGTCGCCGCCTGGATCGAGAACAAGGGCGCCGTCGAGCACGAGATCGCCTTCCGTCCGGCCCGCGTGCTGATGCAGGACTTCACCGGCGTTCCGGCGGTCGTCGACCTGGCCGCCATGCGCGATGCGATGGACAAGCTCGGCGCCGACGCCAAGAAGATCAACCCGCTGGTCCCGGTCGACCTGGTCATCGACCACTCGGTCATGGTCGACCACTTCGGCAACGCCCAGGCCTTCGGTCAGAACGTCGAGCGCGAGTATGAGCGCAACATCGAGCGCTACAACTTCCTGCGCTGGGGCTCGTCGGCCTTCAACAACTTCCGCGTCGTGCCGCCCGGCACCGGCATCTGCCACCAGGTGAACCTGGAGAACCTGGCCCAGACCGTCTGGACTCTGGACGAAGGCAAGAAGACCGTCGCCTATCCCGACACCGTCGTCGGCACCGACAGCCACACCACCATGATCAACGGCCTGGCCGTCCTGGGCTGGGGCGTCGGCGGCATCGAGGCCGAGGCCGCCATGCTGGGCCAGCCGATCCCCATGCTGATCCCCGAAGTCATCGGCTTCAAGCTGACCGGCAAGCTGCCGGAAGGCGCGACGGCCACCGACCTGGTGCTGACCGTCACCCAGATGCTGCGCAAGAAGGGCGTGGTCGGCAAGTTCGTGGAATTCTTCGGTCCCGCCATCGCCGGCATGACCATCGAAGACCAGGCCACCATCGCCAACATGGCCCCGGAATACGGCGCCACCTGCGGCTTCTTCCCCGTCTCGCAGGCCACCATCGACTACCTGACGGCCACCGGCCGCGAGAAGGCGCGCGTCGCCCTGGTCGAGGCCTACGCCAAGGCCCAAGGCCTGTGGATCGACGAGACCTCGGAAGACCCGATCTTCACCGACGTGCTGGAGCTGGACATCTCGACGGTCGTGCCGTCGCTGGCCGGTCCGAAGCGTCCGCAGGACCGTGTTGAACTGACCGTCGCCGCGCCGTCGTTCGAAGAAGCCCTGACCGGCGTCTTCGCCCGTCCGGCCGACGCCCCGCGCGCCGCCGTCGAAGGCGAGAGCTTCGACATCGGCGACGGCGATGTGGTGATCGCCGCCATCACTTCGTGCACCAACACCTCCAACCCCTCGGTCCTGATCGCCGCCGGTCTGGTGGCGCGCAAGGCCCATGCGCTCGGCCTGAAGCCCAAGCCCTGGGTCAAGACCTCGCTGGCCCCCGGTTCGCAGGTCGTCACCGACTATCTGACAGACGCCGGTCTGCAGAAGGACCTGGACGCCCTGGGCTTCAACCTGGTCGGCTATGGCTGCACCACCTGCATCGGCAACTCGGGTCCGCTGGATCCGGCCGTGTCCAAGGCCATCAACGACAACGGCCTGGTCGCCACCTCGGTCCTGTCGGGCAACCGCAACTTCGAAGGCCGGGTGAACCCGGACGTCCAGGCCAACTACCTGGCCTCGCCGCCGCTGGTCGTCGCCTACGCCCTGGCCGGTTCGATGCGCATCGACATCACCAAGGAGCCGATCGGCAAGGACAAGAAGGGCAATGACGTCTTCCTGAAGGACGTGTGGCCGACCTCGGAAGAGATCGCCGCCATCCAGAAGAAGTCGGTCACGCCCAAGATGTTCGCCAAGCGCTACGCCGACGTCTTCAAGGGCGACGAGCACTGGCAGGCGATCGCCGTCACCGGCGGTCAGACCTATGAGTGGGAAGACACCTCGACCTACGTCCAGAACCCGCCCTACTTCGAGGGCCTGACCATGGAGCCCGCTCCGGTCACGGACATCGTCGAAGCGCGCGTGCTGGGCATCTTCGGCGACTCGATCACCACCGACCACATCTCGCCGGCCGGTTCGATCAAGAAAGCTTCGCCCGCCGGTCAGTACCTGACCAACCACGGCGTCGACGCCCTGGACTTCAACAGCTACGGCGCCCGCCGCGGCAACCACGAAGTCATGATGCGCGGCACCTTCGCCAACATCCGCATCCGCAACAAGATCACCCCGGACATCGAGGGCGGCGTCACCAAGCACTTCCCCTCGGAAGACACGATGTCGATCTACGACGCGGCCATGCGCTACCAGGCCGAAGGCCGTCCGCTGGTCGTCTTCGCCGGCAAGGAATACGGCACCGGCTCGTCGCGCGACTGGGCGGCCAAGGGCACCCGCCTGCTGGGCGTCCGCGCCGTCATCGCCGAAAGCTATGAGCGCATCCACCGCTCGAACCTGGTCGGCATGGGCGTCGTCCCGCTGCAGTTCAAGGAAGACGGCTGGCAGAAGCTGGGCCTGACCGGCGAAGAGATCGTCACGATCCGCGGCCTGACCGACGCCAACGTCGGCAAGCTGAAGCCCCGCCAGGATCTGTGGGTCGAGATGTTCCGTCCGTCGGACGGCAAGATGGCCCGCTTCCCGGTCCGCTGCCGCATCGATAACCAGACGGAGCTGGACTACTTCAAGGCTGGCGGCGTCATGCCCTACGTCCTGCGCAACCTGGCGCGCGGCGACGAGAAGTAAGAGGTCTCAAGCAGCGCGAAAGCGCGTTAGACCAACCAGAATGAAGGCCGGCGGAGCGATCCGCCGGCCTTTTTTCTTGGACGCCAGTCTACACATTCCGCTCATCCCTTGCCGCATCGCCGTTTGACGCCCATATTGACGTCAGATGACGAAAGCCGCCGCCATGACCGCCCTCGACCTCTACGCCTCGCCCGAGACCCTGCCGGCCAGCGACGCCGCGCGGATCGGCAAGCTGCTGGGCCTGAACGACAATGAGACGATGGACGACGTGGCCCTGGCCGAGCGGGTGTCGCAAGGGCTGAAGCCCGCCGCCGCCGCCGCCCTGGGCCAGGTCATCGGCATGCCGCGCGTGGTCGGCCAGATCATCCCCGAGGCGACGCTGCGGCGCGCCCGCACCAGCCGCAAGCCCCTGTCGCGCGAGATGAGCGAGCGCCTGTACGAGGTCGGCCGTGTGGTCGACGCCGTGGGCCGCGCCTACCGCGGCGACAGCGCCGCCGTGGTCCGCTTCCTGAACCGCCCGCATCAACTGCTGAACGGCCGCACTCCCCTGGCCATGGCCCAGTCCAGCTCGGCGGGAGCCGACGCTGTGATCAACCTGGTGCGCCGCGCTGACGCCGGCTTCGCGGTCTAGGTCCGGGATGCACCGTCGGCTGGACGACGCGCTCAAGGGATTCCGCATCGGCGATCCGCGCGGCGAATATCCCATCTGGAGCGACGGCGGCTCGCGCCGGGCCTCAGGCCGCTGGCACGAGGCGGGCCAGAGGGTGATCTACGCCGCCGAGCACTATTCCACGGCCATGCTGGAAAAGCTGGTCCACTTCGGCGGCGAACTGCCGCTGGGCCAGCACCATGTGGAGATCCACATCCCGGCGGGCGTCTCCTATGAAGTGGTCAACCCGGACCTAGTGCCCGGCTGGGCCGAGCCGGGCGGGGCGGCCGCCCGCGCCTTCGGCCGCGCCTGGCACGCAGAAGGCCGCTCGGCCCTGCTGATCACGCCCTCGGTCGTGGCCCGGATGGAGCGCAACTTCGTCTTCAACACCGCCCATCCCGACTTCGCCCGCATCAAGCCGGGCTTGGAGACTCCCGTCTGGTGGGACAGCCGCCTGTTCGGCTGACGCGGCTCAGTCCAGCTTCAGCGCCTCGGCCAGCAGGCGGGCCTCGGCGGCGCGGCTGGAGCCTGCACGCCAGGCGACGACGATCTCGCGGTGCGGCGCATCGACCGAGATCGGGCGGATCACCACGCCGGGATTGTCGGCCAGACCCGCCTGAACCGCCATCTGCGGCAGGAAGCTGACCCCCAGCCCCGAGGACACCATCTGCACCAGGGTGTGCAGGGAGGTGGCGGCGAAGACGTCCTCGCCGCGCGGCGCCTCGATGTTGACGGCCGCCAGCGCCTGATCGCGCAGACAATGGCCGTCCTCCAGCAGGATCAGATCTTCCGCCTTCAACATGCCGTCGGGAATTGGCCCCGCGCCCGCCAGCGGGTGCCCCACCGGAGCGGCGGCCATGATCTCATCATCGCCGATGCGGGCATGGTCGATGCCCGAGGCCTCATAGGGCAGGGCGATGACGGCGGCGTCCAGCTGGCCCGCCTTGAGCCCGGCGATCAGGCGCGGCGTCAGGTCTTCGCGCAGGAACAGGCGCAGGCCCGGATAAAGCGTCTTCAGTCCCGGCAGGGCGCGCGGCAACAGGAAGGGCGCAACCGTCGGAATGACGCCCAGACGAAACCGACCCGACAGAGGCTTGCCCGCATTCTGGGCCGCCTCGACCAGATCCTCGGCGCGAGCCAGCACATCTTCGGCCCGGCGCACCGCTTCGGCGCCCACGGCCGTCAGGATCACCGCCCCGCGCGTGCGCTCCACCACCGCCGCGCCCAGCACCCGCTCCAGTTCCTGCACCCCCGACGAGAGGGCGGGCTGGCTGACGTGGGCGGCCTCGGCGGCGCGGCTGAACGAGCCATGCTCGGCCAGGAGCTTCAGATATTGCAGCTGACGCAGGGTAGGCAGGACGGACATGACTTCACACGACTAGGCGGCCAGAACCGATATAGGAGATGCCTATCATCAGACCCAAACCAATCGAGCCGACTTATATCACTTCCCGCGTTCGACCATAATATAAATCTATTCCATCAAGCAAAATGATCGATTTGACTTAAGCTTCGCCAGGGCCCATCTCATGGCCTCGACGGATCGCACTCCCCGCGGTCCGGCGGTCCTTTTTTCTGCATCTAGGAGAAGCGCGATGCTCGGCGTCGGTCAAAAACTGCCTGATTTCAAAATTATCGGCGTCAAGCCGGGCTTCAATGCTCACGAAGAGAACGGCGTCTCGGCGTTCGAAGCCGTCACGCAAGACAGCTTCGAGGGCAAGTGGAAGGTCATCTTCTTCTACCCGAAGGACTTCACCTTCGTCTGCCCGACCGAAATCGCCGCCTTCGCCAAGCTGGGCAAGGACTTCGAGGACCGCGACACCGTGGTTCTGGGCGGTTCGACCGACAACGAGTTCACCAAGCTGGCCTGGCGTCGTGACCACGCCGACCTGAGCAAGCTGCCGATCTGGCAGTTCGCCGACAACGGCGGCAAGCTGGCCCGCGCCCTGGGCGTGCTGGACGAAGAAGAAGGCGTGGCCCTGCGCGCGACCTTCGTCGTCGATCCGCACAACGTCATCCAGCACGTCTACGTCACCAATCTGAACGTCGGCCGTTCGCCGGAAGACACCCTGCGCGTCGTCGACGCTCTGCAGACCGACGAGCTGTGCGCCTGCAACCGCCCGGTCGGCGGCGACACCCTGGCCGCGTAAGTACTGGCCCAAAGGTCGCAACGACCAGGCCCGGACCGCGTGAGTAGGGTCCGGGCCGCCCCTCGAAAGAGGCGGCGGCGGGCGACTGTCGCCGCCTTTTTCATGCCTGCTTCACTGTTGGGGGCGCTATGCTCGGCTCACGGAGCCTCACGGCTTGAGCGCTCATCCAAACCATGCGGCTCAAGTCGTGAGCGATCGCGTCGTGAGCGATAGCCGCTTCCTGAAAGGAACACGAAAATGTCCATCGACGCCCTGCGTGACCTGATCCCGGCCTATGGCAAGGACATCTCGCTGAACCTGTCCTCGCTGGCCAATGAGACCGTTCTGAACGACCAGCAGAAGTGGGGCAGCTTCCTGGCCTCGGCTCACGCCATCGGCGTCGGCCCCGTGGTCAAACTGATCGAGGCCCAGGCCGCAACGGTCCTGTCACCTGAAGCGATGAACGCCGCCAAGGCCGCCGCCGCCATCATGGGCATGAACAACATCTACTATCGTTCGCTGCACCTGATGAAGAACCAGGAGTACACGACGCTGCCGGCCAAGCTGCGGATGAACATCATCGCCAATCCGGGCGTCGACAAGCTGGACTTCGAGCTGTGGTCGACCGCTGTCTCGGCCATCAACGGCTGCGGCGCCTGCCTGGACGCCCACGAGGGTGAACTGCGCAAGCACGCCGTGCCGAACGTCCAGATTCAGGCCGCCCTGCGCATCGGCGCCGTGGTCCACGCCGCCAGCCGCATCATCGCCTCGGAGACGGCGCTGAACGCCTGATCTCGAGCGGCCTCCAAGACAGGAAAAGGCGCGGATCGCTCCGCGCCTTTTTCTTTGTCCGTTAGATCGCGGCGCCCTCAGCCGTCGTTATCGGCGCCCTCATCGACCAACTCGCGCATCAGATCGACCACCAGCTTCTGTTGGCGCGACGACAGGCGCGGCGCCAGACGGCCGATCTCTATGGTTTGTCGGGTGGCGGGAAAGTCATGCACGAAAGGCTCGGCGTCGCCCTCGGCCATACCCGGCTGCACCGCGCCGGTCAGCCCATCGAAGAAGTAGCCGATGTCGACGCGAAAGAAGCGGGCGATGTCCCACAGTTTGGACGCCGAAATCCGGTTGGCGCCCTTCTCATACTTCTGCACCTGCTGAAAGGTCACCCCCAGCGCCTGGCCCAGATCGGTCTGATTGTAGCCTAGGGCGATGCGCTTCTCGCAGACGCGCCGCCCCACATGCCGATCCACCAGATGGGGACCATCAGTCCCGGAACCCCTGACCATGTCCTGCCCTCTTCCCTGTTTTTCTTTTCGACATGCCGCCGCCCTCGGCTTCTGTCATGCGTTTTCGCGTCACAGGGGCGCCGCCCCTCTCGATAGGGTTAACGCGTCAGCCGCCTGTTTCCGGCGCGGCGACGGCCCGCAGCCAGCATTATAATCAGCAAGACGGCGAACCCCATATCGCCCCAGCGACCATAGAGCGTCGGCGACGCGGCCTGCGGCAGGCGCACGTCGATGATCCCGGCCTGACCGGGGTCCAGCCGCTTGCCCTCGACGATGCGGCCCCACGGATCGATCATGGCCGAAACGCCCGTCGGCGTGGCCCGCGCCACCGGCAGACCGGTCTCCAGCGCGCGATAGGAGGCCAGGTTCAGATGCTGGCGCGGCCCCGAGGTCTTGCCGAACCAGGCGTCGTTGGAGACGTTGACGATCCAAGCCGGACGCGTCGCCGCCGCCGCGGGCGTGAAGCCCGGATAGAGGCTCTCGTAACAGATCAGCGGCTGCACCGGCGGCGCGTTGACCAGGCTGATCGGCGCGGGCGGCGGACCGGCGCTAAAGTCGGCCGGCACGTGCACCAAGCTGCGCACCCCGATCTTGCTCATCAGCTCGCCCATCGGCAGGTATTCGCCGAACGGCACCAGCCGGTGCTTGTCGTAGATCGGCCCGATGCGCAGACCCGCCACCCCTTCGTCATGCAGGGCGAACAGGCTGTTGTAATAGCGAGCCCCGGTCTCGGCGCTGGGATCGGGCTCGCCCCGGCTCAGGCCCGCCAGCAGAGTCTGACCCGTCTGCAAGGCCGCCGCCACCGCCTGGGCGTCCGGCGAGGCGAACAGGTCGTTGGCCGTGGTCGGCAGGGCGCCCTCGGGCCAGATCACCACGTCGGGCAGGGCGGCGGCGGGCTGGGCGGTCAGCTCCAGATAGCGGCCCAGAATGGCGTGATAGGCCTCGGGGCTCCACTTGTAGTCCTGGGCGATATCGGCCTGGACCAGGCGCACCAGGGTCGGCGTCTCCACCACCCGCGCCGATGACAGACGCACGGCGCCGAAGGCGAACAGGCCGGCCAGGGTCAACACGCCCAGCCCCGCCGCGATTAGGCGCGGCCGTCGCGGCCCGGCGTCAGCCAAGGGCGCAAAGGCGCTGACCGCCGCCACCGTGATCAGGCCCAGCCCATAGACTCCGCCGATCGAGGCGAACTGCGACATGGCCGATCCCGCCGCCCAGCCCGCGCCCGCCGGATTCCACGGAAAGCCCGTCAGCACATGACCGCGCGTCCATTCCAGCAGGGCGAACAGGGCGGCGAACAGCAGGACACGCCGCATCCCGCCAGGACTGAAGCGACGATAGGCCAGCGTCGCCAGCCCCCAGAACAGCCCCATGCCCGCCGGCAGCAGGCTGGCGGCGAAGGGCGCCATCCAGGCCTGGGCCGGATTGACCAGGAAAGCCTCGGCCACCCACCAGCAGCCGATGAAGAAATAGGCGAACCCCGCCAGCCAACCGACCCAGAAGCCGCCCTTCATGCCGCTGGCCCGATCCGCCAACAGCAGCAACAGCGGGTAGCCCAGCAGGCCCGGCAGGAAACCGAACGGCGGATGCGCCAGGGCGGCGCCCGCCCCGGCCAGCAGCGCCAGGGCGATGCGGCTCCAGCGATTGTTCAGCAAACCCGCGAACCGGGCGGCGATCGCCCCGCTCACGCGGCGCCCTCATGCTCGATCGCACCATTCTCGGCGGCATAGGGGTCAGCGACGCCCAGCTCGGCCAGAATCTCGCGCTCTTCGGCCTCCATCTCGTCGGCTTCGGCGTCGTCCTCGTGATCGCGGCCCAGCAGGTGCAGCACGCCGTGGATGACCAGATGGCTCAGATGGTCCGACAGGCTCTTGCCCTGCGCCTCGGCCTCCGCCGCGCAATAGGCATAGCCCAGCACCACGTCCCCCAGATGCGGAAAGGCGCTTTCCGCAGCCGGGAAGGACAGCACGTTCGTCGGCCGGTCCTTGTCGCGGAAACGTTTGTTCAAATCCTGCACCGCGGCGTCGTCGGCCAGCAGCACCACCACATCGCCCTCGACTGTTCCCAGGGCCGCGCGGGCCGCGCGCTCGGCGACCGTCGCCGCCTCGGGCAGAGCCACGGTCCAGGCCTCGCTCTCGATTTCGACCTCGATCATCAGGCGTCGTCCTCAAGGTCGGGGAAGGGGCGGCTGCGCGCCGCATCGGAGTCATAGGCCCGCACGATGCGCTCGACCATGGCGTGGCGCACCACGTCTTCGGACTTGAACTGCTGCACGCCGACGCCCTCGACGTCCTTGAGAATCCGCAGGGCGTGGGCCAGACCGGAATCGCGCGGGTTCAGCAGGTCGACCTGCGACGGGTCGCCCGTCACCACCATGCGCGCGCCCTCGCCCAGGCGGGTCAGCACCATCTTCATCTGCATCCGCGAGGTGTTCTGCGCCTCATCGACGATGATGAAGGCGTGGCTCAGGGTGCGGCCGCGCATGAAGGCGATGGGGGCGGCTTCGATCTCGCCCTTCTCACGACGACGGCGCACGTCGTCGACGCCCAGGATGTCGTTCAGCGACTCCCAGATCGGGGCCAGATAGGGGTCGACCTTCTCGTTCAGATCGCCCGGCAAGAAGCCCAGCTTCTCGCCCGCCTCGACGGCCGGACGAGTAATGACCAGCCGGTCCACCTGCCCCCGCTTCAGCAGGGAAGCGCCATAGGCCGCCGCCAGGAAGGTCTTGCCCGTACCGGCCGGGCCGACGCCGAAGGTCAGCTCGCAGCGGCCCAGCATTTCCAGATAGCGCGCCTGCGACGCCGTCTTGGGCGCGATGGCGCCGCGGCGGCCGACCGGCAGGGCCGCGCCCTCCGGCACGCTGCGACCGGCGCTGCGGCCCGCGGGTTCGGCGCGCGGCTGGGTCACGGCGGCGCCCAGGGCGGTGCGCACGTCGGCCTCGGTGATCTCGGCGCCCCCCTCGGCCCGGTTCGACAAGGCCTCGATCACCCGGCGCGCCTGCGCCCGATCACGCGTCGAGCCGTTGATCGACACCCCGCCGCCCGGCGTCTCGACCAGCACCTTGAAGGCGTCCTCGATCAAGGCCAGGTGGCGGCTGTTCGGCCCGATGACGGCGCGCAACGCCGCATCGCTGAGGGACAGGAACTCGGACTCTCGCGCCATGAAGTCTCCTTAAGAGTCCCTATCGCCTCGCACGCGGTGCGAGGCTGCTTGAGGGACGATATTGAGTGTTCCTAACGCCTCACGCACGGCGTGAGACTGCTTGAGGAACGTAGCGTGGGGCCGCTCGCGACACATGCGTTGAGAGAAACCCGTCAGTTCGTCTGGATCAGGCGACCGCTCAGGCTGTTCTGCTGGCCGCTGATGATCTCGACCGGAACGATCCGGCCGATCAGTTGATCCGCGTCGTCGACGTGGACCGATTGCAGATAGGGCGAGCGGCCGACGGCCTGGGCGCCGTGGCGGCCCTTTTTCTCGAACAGCACCGGCAGGACGCGCCCGGCCAGCGACTGGTTGAAGGCGGTCTGCTGCTCGGTCAGCAGGGCCTGAAGGGCGTGCAGCCGCTCTTTCGCCACGGCGTCCGGGACCTGGGCCGCCATGGTCGCGGCGGGCGTGCCGGGACGCGGCGAATACATGAAGGAGAAGGCGCTGGCGTAGTTGACCCGCCGCACCAGATCCATGGTGTCCTCAAAATCGCGGTCCGTCTCGCCGGGGAAGCCCACGATGAAGTCGCCCGCCATCGCCATGTCAGGCCGCGCCTCGCGGATGCGGTCGATCAGATCGAAATACTTCTGACGCCCGTGCTTGCGGTTCATCAGGCGCAGGATGCGGTCCGACCCCGCCTGAACCGGCAGGTGCAGATAGGGCATCAGGGCGTCCAGCTCCCCGTGCGCGGCGATCAACTCGTCCGACATGTCATTCGGGTGGCTGGTCGTATAGCGGATGCGATCCAGCCCCGGAATCTCGGCCAGCGCATAGGCCAGCTTCGCCAGGGTGAAGGGCTTTCCGTCCGGCCCTTCGCCGTCATAGGCGTTGACGTTCTGGCCCAGCAGGGTGACTTCGCGCACGCCCCGGTCGGCCAGGGACCGGGCCTCGGCCAGCACCGCCGCCACCGGCCGCGACCACTCAGCGCCGCGCGTATAGGGCACGACGCAGAAGGTGCAGAACTTGTCGCAACCCTCCTGCACCGTCAGAAAGGCCGTGACTCCTTCCGTACCGCGCGTTGCGGGCAGGGCGTCGAACTTCTCGTTCGGCGCAAAGTCTGCGCCGATGCGCTCGCCGCGCGCCCGCGCCGTGCGGGTCAGAAGTTCCGGCAGCTGATGATAGGCCTGGGGGCCGACCACCAGATCGACCGCCGGCTGGCGCTTCATGATCTCCTCGCCCTCGGCCTGGGCGACGCAGCCGGCCACGGCGATCGTCATGCCGTTCCGCCCCTCCGCCAGGCGCCGATCCCGCATCTCCCGCAGCTTGCCCAGCTCGGAATAGACCTTTTCCGCCGCCTTCTCGCGAATGTGGCAGGTGTTCAGGATGACGAAGTCGGCGTCTTCAGGCGTTTCGGTCGAGGCATAGCCCAACGGGCGCAGCACATCCGCCATGCGCTCCGAGTCATAGACGTTCATCTGACAGCCATAGGTCTTGATGAACAGGCGCTTGGGCGCGGCGCTCGCGTCAGATGCGCCAGCGTCCGCCGGGGCGGGAGTGTCGAGCGTATCAGTCATGCACGGCTTATGATCGCCGAAATCGACGACGGCAAGACGATGTGAAGACTGACGGCGGTCAGTCTTCGGTCTCGTCGCGCGGGCGGCGCTTGTAGATCAGGCCCTCGCGCTCCACCGGCTCCGCGCCGGGGATGACGTGGCCGTAGAGCTCCAGCTTGTGACCGACCAGCTCATAGCCCAGCTTGCGCGCGATCTCGGCCTTCAGCCGCTCGATCTCGGCGTCGAAGAATTCGATGACCTCGCCCGTCTTGGTGTCGATCAGGTGGTCGTGGTGGTCGTCGCCCGCCTCTTCATAGCGGCTGCGGCCGTCGCCGAAGTCGTGCTTCTCGACCACGCCCGCCTCTTCGAACAGGCGAACGGTGCGATAGACGGTGGCGATGGAGATGTGCGGGTCGATCGCCGAGGCGCGGCGATACAGCTCTTCCACATCGGGGTGGTCTTCGGCGTTCGACAGGACGCGGGCGATCACCCGACGTTGCTCAGTCATGCGCATGCCGCGTTCGGCGCAGAGTTTTTCGATCCGGTCCATGGCGGCGAAGATAGGCTGTACCGTCGCCTTATGGAAGCTATCGAGAGAAGTTCAGGACAAGCGTCAGCGCGTCCTCGCGGCTTCCGTCCGCGTGCGAATAATAGCCGCGACGGCGCCCCATCTCGACGAAGCCGCTTCGGGCGTAGAGGGCGCGGGCGGCGGCGTTGCCCTCGGCCACCTCCAGGAACATCCGCTCGGCCCCCAGGGCGGCGGCCCGAACCACCGCCGCCTCGACCAGGCGCCCGCCCAGACCCGCGCGCCGCGCCGAGGGCCGCACCGCCAGGGTCAGGATCTCCGCCTCATCGACCACGACGCGGATCAGGATGAAACCCTCCTCCTCGGCCACGGCGAACACGCCCGGCGAGGCCAGTAGTTCAGACAGGGCCGCTTCATCCCACGGCGCCGCGAAGGCCTCGGCGTGGATCGCGGCCAGGCGCGCTGGATCGGCCGGCGGGAACAGCGTCGCGCTCACGCGGCGGGCTGGCGCGGCTGGCCCGGCAGGCGGCTGGGCGGGGTGGCGTCGGGCGCGCGCAGATAGAGCGGCTGCGGCGGCGAGGTCGCCGGATCGGCGGCCAGGGCCAGCGCCGCCAGCGCCTCCGGCGTCGGAGCGGGCAGGGGATGCAGGTCCGCATCAGCCAGTGCAGGGAAGGCCTCGGCCAGAAGCGCCGCCCCGCTGCCGACCAGGGTCGGCCGTGCGGCGCCCGCGGCGGCCAAGATACGGTCGCGCGCCGTCTCCAGCGGCAGGGCCTCAGCCTCGCCCAGCGGCGCGCCGTCGCGGAACAGGCGCGCATAGACCTGACCCCGGCGCGCGTCGATCACGGCGGCGACCAGGCCCAGATTGTCTGTCGGCAAAGACGCGGCCAGAGCATCCAGCGTCGAGATTCCGACCACCGGCCGGTCCAGCGCCGCGCCCAGACCCAGCGCAAAGGAAAGGCCGACCCGCAGGCCGGTGAAGGAGCCCGGCCCGACCGTCACGCCGATGCGGTCGATCCCGTCGAAGCCCCCCGCTTCGGCCGCTGCATCGCGCGCCAGACCGCCCAGACGCTCCTGATGTCCCTTGGCCATGACCTCCGCGCGCACGCCCAAAGCCTGGGGCAGGGCCGTGCCCGCCTGACTCGTAAACACCCCGACGGCGCAGGCGCCCAGCGCCGTGTCGATGACCATGACCTTCATGGCTCTGTCCCTAATGCGAAACAGCTTCGGATGCGACCGCCACGACGCCAGGCGCCGATCAGCCGCCCGCCATGGCCTGGGCGACCCGCGTCAGGGCGCGGCGCGCGCCTGCATCGGGAATGCGGGCGAAGGCCTCGGCCAGACCGCGCCCCTCGGCGCTGGCCAGGACCGGATGGACCAGTTCGACGTCTCCCTCGACGCTCGGGCGCGCGGGAAAGAAATCGGCCACCGAACACCCCATGGCGGTGGCCGCCTGATGCAGACGCGAGGCGGAGACCCGGTTGGCCCCGGTCTCGTATTTCTGAACCTGCTGGAAGCTGACGCCCAGTTCCCTCCCCAACACGGACTGGGACCAGCCCAAGGCGGACCGCCGGGCGGCGATGCGCAGGCCGACGGCCTGGTCGATATGATGACTGCGACGCGACATGACCCCTCCGATTTCAACCAGAGAGTTTCATAGCTCGCACCGAAATACAACTATTTCGTTTCATTCATCATCAAAACGGCCGGTCACCGCCGACATCGACTGGATGTTCGAACGCGCGATCCGCTCCGACCGATCCAGGCCGCCCGCGCCGAAGACCACCACTTCAGCATCGTCAGCGCGATCATAGAGGCGAACCTTCTGAACACCGTCGTCCATCTGGATAATGCAGCCCTGTCCCCGGCGCGGCCAACGCCCCGGCGCATATTCCAGCACCGTCCCGGCGGAGGCCCAGGGGGTCAGTTCATCAGTCTCCAACCGCAGCCGACGCGACGCGATGGGAGCGCCCTCGAACGCCCGGCCGCGCGCCGAAACTCCATTGGCGGCAAGGACTTCAGGTGAAGCCGGATCGCCTTCCAGGTGCAGAACCAAGGCCTCGGGCGTGGCGTCCAGGGCGCCGGTCAGGCGGCGCTGGACGTCCGGACGGAACAGGCTGGAGCGCTTGCCCGCCTCATACAGGCCCCAGCCCTGGCTGGTCATGCCGATCCGCTGGCCCGCTTCGGCCTGGCTCAAGCCGCGCTCGCGCCGCAGCGCCGCCAGGGCCTCGCCCAGGGCGCGCGCCTGGGATGTCTCGTCCGAACCGCTCATGACGCCATCATGCCCGACGGCGCGCCGCCCGACGAGTGTTTCATGTGAAACAGGGCGGCGCTTACAGCACCTGTTCGACGCTGGTCACTTCGGGGACGTAGTGGCGCATCATCTGCTCGACCCCGGCCTTCAGCGTGGCCGAGGAGGAGGGGCAGCCCGCGCAGGCGCCGCGCATCCGCAGACGCAAGACGCCCGTTTCCTCATCGAAATGATCGAACAGGATGTCGCCGCCGTCCTGAGCCACGGCCGGACGAATGCGGCTGTCGAGCAGGCTCTTGATCTCAGCCACGATCTCCGTGTCCTCGCCGGCGTCCTCGGTCGCCGTCTCGCCTTCGCGCACCAGCGGCGCGCCCGAGACGAAATGATCCATGATGACCGACAGGATCGGCGCCTTCATCTCGCTCCAGTCCGGGCCTTGAGCCGCGCGGGTGACCGAGACGTAATCGGCGCCGAAGAAGACGCCCTCGACCCCTTCCAGTTCGAACAGGGCCTCGGCCAAGGGCGAGGCGGCCGCCTCGTCGATGGTGCGGTACTCCAACACGGCCTGCGGAGCGACGTCGCGGCCCGGCAGGAACTTCAGGGCGTTGGGATTGGGCGTGGCTTCGGTCTGGATGAACATGAACCCCAGATGCGCCCTGCCGCGCCCCGGTTCAAGTGGGCGTCCGGCCCCAAGGCGAGGCGTCTCGTCGCGTCACCCCCTTACGCATGAGCGCGCCCACGTCGCTCAAGCCGCGAGGCCCCGCGGGCCGAGCATAGCGACTCTAAAAATCAAGCCAGATCCAGAATCTCCGCCTCGGTCAGTTCGCCGGGGACGATGGTGACGGGCAGCTTGCGGCCGGTGAAGGCGGCGCCCTGTTTCAGCACCGTCGAGACCAGGGGGCCGGGGCCGCGCCCGTTGGCGCCGGCCGCCAGGATCAGGATCTTGATGTCGGGATCGTCGCCGACCGCCTTGCGGATGGCGGCCTGGGGATCGCCCTCCTCGATCAGATAGACGGGCGGCGCGCCGGACGTCTCGGCGACCTTTTCTCCCAGCCGGGCCAGCAGGGCCTCGGCCTCCTCGCGTTGCTGACGACGGATTTCGTCGCGGACGCCGGACCAGTGCTCATCCGATCCGCCGACCAGGGCGCGCAACAGCACCACATGGCCCCCGGTCGAGCGGGCGCGGCGCGAGGCGTAGGCCAGGGCGGCGTCCAATTCGGGAGTGTCGTCGACGACGACGAGGAACTTCCTGGGCATGGGCCCTCCGGTTCGCTGAACAGCAAGGGCCACCTAAACCGACCTCGCCCCAAACGCCAAGGCCCGCCCGCCTCGCCAAACGACGAAACGGACGGGCCTTAAAAAGCGACTTCACGACCATCGCTCACTTTTCAAGCGCCTCATGCGCTCATGAAGCGAGCCGCCGCGCGACAAGCATAACGCCCCCAAAAGGCGCTCAAGCAGTGAGCGACCGCGTCGCGAACGTAGCGCGTGACGCCGGGCTCTCGCCCGGCGTCACCTCACTTAGGAAGCCGAAGCCAGCACCTCGCGGATCTCGCCGTTGGCGATGGTCAGCTTGGCGAACGTCCAGCCGGAGCCCGAGGTCTCGATCTCATCGACCGAGCCGCGCAGGGCCTCTACCTGATCCATACGGGCGCCGATCCAGGCATCGACCGCCTGTTCCGCGCTGTCCTCGCCGGCGCCCGCCGCCTGGGCCGAGGCCTTGGCCACGGCGCGGGTCAGTTGCTGCTGCTCGGTCATCAGATCCTGGATCAGGCGACGCACGGCCAGACGATCGAAACGATCGCCGGACGGCACCGACCCGGCCGCCACACGCAGGCGGTCGAAGTCGAAGGCGGCGCCGACCTGGTGATAGACGCGGGCCATGGCCGGAGCGTCCCAGCCCAGTTCGCCGGACAGGTCGCCGATGTCGGCCGTGGCCACCATCGGACGCAGCATGGCGATGTCGCGGGCCAGGTCTTCCGGCGCGCCCAGGCCGATGAAGGTCTGGACCCGGCTTTCGTAGCGGGCGTGCTCATAGCGCGACAGCACTTCAGGACCGGCGGCGCGCAGTGCGTCGGCGGCGGGCTGATAGGCGGCGATCATGCCGCCGACCGTCGTCTCGGTGCGAGCCGCGCGGCGCGCCAGCCAGAAGGTCTGGCGACGCAGGACCAGGGCGATCTCCTGATAGAGAGCCGTCTGGGCCTCGGCCGGGATCTTGAGGTCCAAGGCCGACACCGCCTTCCAGGCCTCGTCGAGGCGGAAGACGTGGCGGGCGGTCTCGAAGGCCGTGACCATGGCCGCGGTGTCGCATTCCGCCGCCGCGCGCAGGCGGTCGGGGAAGGTCGGCCCGGCCATGTTGACGATCTCGTTCGACAGCACGGTGGCGATGATGTCGCGACGCAGACGGTGGCCCTTCATGTCCTCTTCGAACTGGGCCAGCGGCGCCGGGAAGTATTCCAGCAGCAGGCGTTCGAAGAAGGCGTCGTCCGGCGCCGCCGAGCCGACGATTTCGTCGAACAGCTCGAGCTTAGAGTAAGCGGTCAGCACCGCCAGCTCCGGCCGGGTCAGGGCCTGGCCCTGCAGCTTCATCTCGGCGATGCGGGCGTCGTCGGGCAGGTATTCGACCGCCCGGTTCAGCTTACCGATCGAGGACAGGTGCTGCATGAAGGCCTGCTGGGCGTCCAGCGCGGCGGCGCCCTCGGCCTGTTGCAGGGTCAGGGCCAGGGTCTGGTCGTAGTTGTGAGCCAGCACCTTGTCCGCCACCTCATCGGTCATCGACTTGAGCAGGGCGTTGCGGTCCTCGGCCTTCAGATGGCCCGAAGCGATGGCGCCGCCGGTCAGGATCTTGATGTTCACCTCATGGTCCGAGGAGTCCACGCCGGCCGAGTTGTCGATGGCGTCGGTATTCAGACGCACGCCGGCGCGCGCCGCCTCGATGCGGCCCACCTGGGTCGCGCCCAGGTTGGCGCCTTCGCCGACGACCTGGGCCCGGATCTCGCCGCCGTTGATGCGGATGGCGTCGTTGGCCTTGTCGCCAACCTGCAGGTTCGTCTCGCCGGCGCCCTTGATGTAGGTGCCGATGCCGCCGAAGTAGAGCAGCTCGGCGCGCGCCCTGAGGATGGCCTGCATCAGGGTGACCGGGTCGACGGTGTCGGCCTCGATATCCAGCAGTTCCTTGATCTGCGGCGTCAGGGCGATCGACTTGGCCGAGCGCGAGAAGACGCCGCCGCCTTCCGAAATCAGGCTCTTGTCATAATCCTGCCAGCTGGTGCGCGGCGTCTCGAACAGGCGCTTGCGCTCAGCCCACGACTTCGCCACGTCCGGGTTCGGGTCGATGAAGATGTCGCGGTGATCGAAGGCGGCCACGACCTTGGTCGCCTGCGACAGCAGCATGCCGTTGCCGAAGACGTCGCCCGACATGTCGCCGACGCCGACCACGGTGAAGGGCTCGGTCTGGATGTCCTTGCCGATCTCACGGAAGTGACGCTTGACCGCCTCCCAGGCGCCGCGCGCCGTGATGCCCATCTCCTTGTGGTCGTACCCGGCCGAGCCGCCCGAGGCGAAGGCGTCGTCCAGCCAGAAGCCGTAGGATTGGCTCACGCCGTTGGCGATGTCCGAGAAGGTCGCCGTGCCCTTGTCGGCGGCCACGACCAGATAGGGGTCGTCGCCTTCCCAGGCCACGACATTGGCAGGGCGCACCGGCGCGGCCTCGCCCGTGATGTTGTCGGTGATGTCCAGCATGCCCGACAGGAAGGTCTTGTAGGCGCGAATGGCTTCGGCCTGCGTCTCCTCGCGCGTGCCGCCGACCGGCAGTTGCTTGGGATAGAAGCCGCCCTTGGAGCCGACCGGCACGATGACCGAGTTCTTGACCTGCTGAGCCTTCACCAGACCCAGAACCTCGGTGCGGAAGTCGTCGCGGCGGTCCGACCAGCGCAGGCCGCCCCGCGCCACCGGGCCGAAGCGCAGGTGCGAACCCTCGATGTGCGGCGCCCAGACGAAGATTTCGCGGAAGGGCTTGGGCAGGGGCAGGTCGGCCAGTTCCTGACCGGCGATCTTGATCGAGATGTGAGCCTTGGGCGTGCCCTCGGCGTCGGCCTGATAGAAGTTGGTGCGCTTGATCCCGTCGATCAGGGCCGCGATGCGGCGCAGGGCCCGGTCATGATCCAGGCTCTTCACGTCCTGCAGCAAGGTCTCGATCTTGGCGTCCAGCTCGGCCACGGCCGCTTCACGCTCGGCGACCGAACCGCCGTGGGCCGGGTCGAACTTGGCCTTGAACAGCGACAGGATGGCGCGCGCCACGTCGGGGTATTCGCGCAGGGCGGCTTCCTGCACCGACTGCGACGGGTCCAGACCCGTCTGCTGGCGATAGCGGGCTAGGGTGCGGATCAGAGCCGCCTCGCGCCAGTCGACGCCCAGTTCGAGCACCAGACGGTTGAAGCCGTCGCTCTCGGTGCGGCCGTTCCACACGGCCTTGAAGGCCTCTTCAAACGGGATCTTGAGGTCGGCGAACACCAGATCGGCGCCGCGCGGATCTTCCAGCAAGAAGTCGTGGATATAGATCGGCTCCTGGCCGGTCGTGCGCACGACGTGGTCGGATTCCTCCAGCGTCTTCAGGCCCATGTCGGCCAGGATCGGCAGAACGTCCGACAGCGGCACGGCCGAACCGCGGCGGTACAACTTGAAGCGGAACTGCAGATTGGTCTCGTCCGCCGTGCGGAAGGCGCGCACGGCGACCGGCTCGGCGTGGACGCCGTCGGCGGCTGAGCCGTCGTTCAGGCGGTCGAACTGCTCCAGGTCGGCCACGGCCTCGGCCGCGTCATAGCGGGCGCGGAAGGCCACGCCGAAGCCCTCGGCCCAGCGGGCGCTGGTCGGGCCGACAGCGGCCTCGTCCACGCCGGCGAGGCGCAGAGCGCTTTCGAAACGGTCGATCCAGCTACGGCCGGCCTCGGCCACCTCGGCCTCGAGGGCCTTGAGATCCGGGATCGGATGGTCGCCCGGCGTCACGCCGATGATGTAGTGGACGCGGGTCAGCGGCTGGTCGGTCAGCTGCGGATACCAGGCCGAGACGCGACCGCCCCAGGCCCGGGCCAGGATGCCACCGATGCGCTGGCGCAGGCCGGCGTCAAAGCGTTCGCGCGGAATGAAGCACAGCACCGAGACGAAGCGGTCGAACGGGTCGCGGCGCGTGAACAGGCGGATACGCGGCCGATCATACAGGTGCAGGATGCCCAGCGCCGTATCCAGCAACTCGTCCTCGCCGATCTGGAACAGCTCATCGCGGGGATAGTTCTCGAGAATGTTCTTCAGGCGCTTGTAGTTGTGGCTGCCCGGCGTCTTGCCGGCGCGTTCCAGCGCATTGGCGACCTTGCGCCGGATCAGCGGCGCGTCCTTGGCCATCTTGTCGTAGGCTTCGGCGGTGAACAAGCCGACGAAGCGGGTCTCGCCGGTCGCCCTGCCGTCAGCGTCGTAACGCTTGACCCCGACGTAATCCATGTAGGCGCGGCGGTGCACGCGCGAACGCATATTGGCCTTGGCCACAGTGACCGGATCGCTCTCGTCCAGCTGGCGCTGCATGGCGGCGGTCAGGACGGCGGGCTCGGAGGCGCGGCGCAGGACGCGGCGCTCGGGATCGCTGAGAACGCCCAGGCCGTCGCTGGACTGGTTCAGGGGCGCTTCGGCCTCATACGAACCCGAAGCGTCACGCGGATAGTCGTAGTCGCGCGCGCCCAGGAAGACGAAGTGATCGCTCTTGGCCCAGCGCAGGAACTCGAGGTTCTCCTTCAGCACTTCGGGGTCGACGCCCTTCGGCGGGGCGGCTTCAAGACGTTGGACCGCGTCGCGCATGGTCTGGACCATGGCGCTGTGGTCGCGCACGGCGACGCGCACGTCGGCCATGGCCTGGGCCAGGCCCTCGCCCAGGGCGTCGCGGCGCTCCTGCGGCAGGGGATCGATGACGACGATGATCAAGGAGTCGCGACGGCCGGCTTCGACCTCGACGATCGGGTGGAACAGGGCGCGGACGGTGACGCCCGCCTCAGCCAGCTCGCCCAGAACGCTGTCGACCAGGAAGGGGCCGTCGTCCTGCAGGATCAGGATCTGGTCATAGCCGGTGTTGACGCCGGCGGCGTCGGCCAGCGGACCGACGGTGATGCGGGCGGGCTCGCCCGCCTTGCGGGCCTCGGCGCCGCGCCAGGCGCCAGCCAGCAGGACCGCCAGGTCGTCGCCGCCCAGCTCGGGCGTCTCATCGGCCGAATAGTCGTCGAAGGCCTGAGCCAGCAGAGTCTTCTCCGCCGCGCCCGGCGGCGCCGCAATCCGCGCGTAGGCCGCCTCCAGCGCTCCCAGGTCAGCGGGAACGGCGGGAACGATGCGCGAAGCAGCGGACATGACTCAGGTCTCGAACGGCGCGGCGGAAAACCGCTGGGGAAAACAGCCGCACCTTAGCGTCCCCGGCGAGAACGGCTAGGCCGCGAACGCCCCGAAAGACAGGGAATTTCAGTGTGCACCGCACCATGTGGCGCGGGAGGCCCAGTTGTGGACTGTTTTAGCTACCGCCGCCGCAGAACAGAGAAATAAAAGCCCCAATTCAGCCGTGATCGGACAGAAGCGCGCGTCAGGGCTGAAGGAAAATGGGGCCCAGAAACGAACAAGGCCGTCGAACGATGTCCGACGGCCTGCTCGGTCCGGCGCTCAGGAGGGGGAGGGGAAGCGCCGGCCTGGGACGTCGCGGTCCGGGAGGGGGAGGGGAGGACCGCGTCGTCGTGTGAGGATCAAATAGGCGGCGATTGCGGCAGTTCAAGGACAAGAAGACGAATATTTCTAGCTTTAAGCCTGCGGCGGGACGTCGCGGCCCCGTATACGATTCAACAGGGAAGAACCGCCCCGTTTCTTGGGTGAAGACTCAGTTTTCTTATCCTGTTTCTTTGGATGTTTGGCGGCATAGGGCTCGCCGTCGCCCGACAGCAGCACGGCGATCCAGCGCGAGCCCTTGAACTCGGCCAGGATGGCCATGGCCATCACCGCCAGCGGGGTCGACAGGAACATGCCCGCCACGCCCCACAGCTTGCCCCAGAAGGCCAAAGCCAGAAGGACGACGATGGGGTCGATATTCTGATTGTCGCCCTGCATCCGCGGCTGGACCAGATTGCCGACCAGGAAGAGCAGGGTCTGCAGACCCACGAACAGAATCAAGGCGGGCCAGTAGCTCTCAAACTGGACCAGGGCGAACAGCGGCGGGGCGCAGCCCGCCACTGCGCCGCCCAGCACCGGAATAAAGCCGACGATGAAGATGACGAAGGTCCAGAACTCGGCGTTCTGGAGCCCTACCGCCCGCATCAGCACCCAGGCCACGGCGCAGATCATGGCCCCGGTCACGGCCTGAACCCACAGATAGCCCTCGACCCCGCCGCGCACGCGCTCGAACACCTCCAGCGCCTCCTGGCGCGGGCCGCGGTCCGGGAACATGCCCACCATCTTCTTGCGAAAGCCGGCTTGCGAGGCCAGCAGGAAACCCAGGTAGATCATGACGAAGAAGGCGCCGGTGGCCGCGCCCTGCACCTGGAAGGCCGTGCTAGTCAGCCAGCCGCGCACGTCGATGCCGGCGATCATGTCCTGCAGGGTCGGCGGATCGCTGACCCCGACCAGGGCCGAGACGTCGCGGCTGATCTGGTCGATGCGCGGACCGATGCTGCCCGCCACGCCCGAGGCGTCGGTGAAGAAGCCCGCCGCGCCGTCGACGATGATCCAGATCGAGGCCAGGAAGCCCAGCACGACCAGGATCAGGGCCGCCGCCCCGGCGAAGCGCGGCGGAATCGGCGTGCGCCGCTCGATGGCGCGCTTCACCCCGTCGATCATGATCATCAGGAACAGGGCCATGGCCAGCGGCGTCAGGATGTCTCTGAGCCAATAGAGAGCCGCCCCCGCCGCCACGACGGCGATCAGGACCACCGCATTGGCGGCCGGGGAGGAATGACTGACGGTGATCGGAAGCTTCATGGCTGAACTGTCGTCGTGGCCGGGAACGGCGTCAATCGCTGTAAACCGCCGAGGTTCCGCCTTGCGGCGGCGGCGCGGTCGATTAAGCATGGAAAGGCACGCAGGAGACCCTCTTCATGACCGACGCCCCCGCCCTGTTTCTCGGCCAGTCCTTCGAGGGCCTGCCCGAACGGTTGCTGCTGAACCGGGCAAACCGCCACGGCGTCGTCGCCGGCGCCACCGGCACGGGCAAGACCGTGACCCTGCAGATCATGGCCCAGGGCTTCTCCGAAGCCGGCGTCCCCGTCTTCTGCGCCGACGTGAAGGGCGACCTGTCCGGCATCAGCCAGGGCGGCAATGTCGAAAAATTCTCCGAGCGCGCGGGCAAGATGGGCCTGACGCTGAACGGCAAGTCGGCCCCGGTCGTCTTCTGGGACCTGTACGGTCAGAAGGGCCATCCGATCCGCGCCACCGTGACCGACGTCGGCCCCGTGCTGCTGGCCCGCATGCTGGAGCTGAACGACGTGCAGGAGGGGGTGCTGACCGTCGCCTTCCACGTCGCCGACAAGGAAGGCCTGTTGCTGCTGGACCTGGAGGACCTGCGCGCCCTGCTGGCCTATGTCGGCGAGAACGCCCAGACCATCGGCCGCGAAGTCGGCAATGTCTCGCCCCAGTCCATCGCCGCCATCCAGCGCTCCTTGCTTCAGCTGGAGCAGCAGGGCGGCAAGGCCTTCTTCGGCGAACCGGCCCTGCGGCTGGAGGACATGATGCGGACGGCCCTCGACGGCCGGGGGCAGGTGAACGTGCTGGACGCCACGCGGCTGATGAACAGCCCGCGCCTGTACGCCGCCTTCCTGCTGTGGCTGCTGTCCGAGCTGTTCGAGCAACTGCCCGAGATCGGCGACCCGGAGAAGCCGCGACTGGTCTTCTTCTTCGACGAGGCCCACCTGCTGTTCAACGATGCGCCCAAGGGCCTGCTGGAAAAGGTCGAGCAGGTGGTGCGCCTGATCCGCTCCAAGGGCGTCGGCGTCTACTTCGTCACCCAGAACCCGGCCGATATTCCCGACAGCGTCCTGGCTCAGCTGGGCAACCGGGTGCAGCACGCTCTGCGCGCCTATACCCCCGCCGAGCAGAAGGGGCTGCGCGCCGCCGCCCAGAGCTTCCGCACCAACCCCGCCTTCGACACCGCCGAGGCCATCCAGGCTCTGGGCGTGGGCGAAGCCCTGGTCTCGACGCTCGATGAAAAGGGCGCGCCGACCGTGGTGGCCCAGACCAAGATCCGTCCGCCGGACTCGCGCCTGGGTCCGGCGACCGAGGCCGAGCGCGCAGCCAGCCTGGCCGCCAGCCCGGTGCGCGGCGTCTATGACACGGCAGTCAACCGCGAGTCGGCCGAAGAGGTTCTGAAGGCCCGCCGCGCCCAGGCGGATCGCATCGAAGCCGAAACCGCCACAGCGGCCGCCGAGGCCAAGGCGGCGGAGAAGGCGGCGCGGTCAGCGCCTGCACCGGCGCGAGAACGCGCCGCCCCGCGCGCCCGGACCTCCAGCCGCCAGACGCCGATGGAGGCCCTGACCAAGTCCGTGCTGCGCACCGCCGGTTCGACCATCACCCGCGAGCTTTTGCGCGGCGTGCTGGGCAGCCTGAAGAAACGCTAGGGCTTCAGCCCAGCTCGACCGGGCGGCCGTCCTTGTAGACGTCCGTGACCTTGATCCCAGCCAGGCGGTCGGGATCGATGGTCATGGGGTCCGCATCCAGAAGGACCATGTCCGCCAGCTTGCCGGCTGTGAGCGAACCTTTGCGGTCGTCCTCATAGTGCTGCCAGGCGGCCCACAGGGTCATGGCCTTCAGGGCGACCTCGACCGGCACGCGCTCGTCCGGCCCCAGGATGTCGCCCGAGCGCGTGCGCCGCGTGACCGTGGCCGACAGCACCCGCAAAGCGTCGGGATTGGCTACCGGGGCGTCATGGTGGCTGGTGAAACGCATCCCGCGCCGCCAGGCCGAGCCGCAGGGCGAGATGACCTCGGCCCGGCGCGGCCCCAGCACGGAATCCCGGTGCCAGTCGCCCCAGTAGAAGGTGTGCATGGGGAAGAAGGAGGGGACGATCCCCAGGGCCTTCAGATCGTCCAGCTGGTCCTCTCGCGTGGTTTGGCCGTGGATCAGCACCGGACGACGGTCGCGCGCGCCGTGCTTGCGGCTGGCCTCGCGCACGGCGGCGATCATCAGGTCGATGGCGGCGTCGCCGTTGGCGTGGACTTCGATCTGCCAGTCATTGGCGAAAGCCAGGTCCACGGCGTCCAGCGCCTGTTGCTCCGTCACCGCAGGATAGCCGCGCCAGGAGGCGGGCTGGCCGTCGGGCGGGACGAAGTAGGGCTGGGACAGCCAGGCCGTCTTGGCCTGAGGCGAGCCGTCCAGCGTCAGCTTGACCCCGCCGATGCGATAGCGTCCCTCATAGGTCCGCCGGTACAGAGGCGTGGCCATGATGTCGGTCGAGGTCAGGATGTCGGGAAACGACAGGATGTCGATAGGCAGGGCGCCGGCCTGAGCCAGGCCCGCGATCATGCGGCAGGTGTCGGTGGACGACCGCCCGTCCTGGGCCGTGGTGTAGCCGAACCGGGCGTAGTAGCGAGCGCCCTCGACGATCATCTGGCGGTTGGCCTCGGCGTCCAGCCGGGTGAACAGAGCGCCCATGACAGCGAACAGGGCCGTTTCCTCCAACACGCCGTCGGGTTCGCGCGAGCCCGCCTTGCGTCGGATCACCCCGCCGTCCGGATCGGCCGTATCCGCCCCGATCCCCGCCGCAGCCAGGGCCGCGCCGTTGGCCGCGCCCAGATGGCTCGACTGATGCAGGAACAGCACCGGCACGGCGTCGGATATGGCATCCAGCTCGTCCCGCGTGGGGTGGCGTCGCTCCTTCAACTGGGAGTCGTCATAGCCGAAACCGATGATCAGGCCGGTGTCGCGCACCAGCGCCTCGTGTCGGTTCATCCAGTCGCGCGTGATCCGCTGCAGAGCCGGAATGTCGTTCCCTTCGCCGTCCGGCGCGGGCAGGAGGTTGGCGTAACGCGCCTGCAGCCCGACCATGGAGACGTGGCCGTGCGGGTCGAAGAAGCCCGGCAACAGGGTCCGCCCGTCAAGATTCACCAGACGCGCGCCTCGCCCCGCCGCCGCCCGCACTGCGTCCAGGGCGCCGACCGCCAGGATCGTCTCACCGCGCACCGCCACGGCCTCGGCCGAAGGTTGCGCATCGTCCATGGTGCGGATCGGGCCGCCGTGAAAAATCGTCGTCGCGGCCGCGCGAGCCTGGGCAGCGCCCCCCGACATCAGACCGCTGGCGGCGGCGCCGGCCATAAACAACCGCCGGTCCAGATAGCTCCAGGCCCCCATCGGCATAACCGCTTCTCCCTGTTTGAACGGCAAGGCTTGAACCCGCCTTTGCGGTGGCCGGTTCCGCCGTCAGGAATCCGGCGGTCTGTGAACCGGCCTGGGACCAGGAACCAAAGCCTGCAGCGGGACATTCATGACGGTCTCAAGCTGGGCCATACAGGACCTCCCCCATGTTGTTCACGCCTTTCGCCTCTCTCGCTCTCATGGCCCTCGCCCCCCTGCCTGTTCAGGTCGGCAGCGTCGATCTGGGTCCGAACCTGATCGAAATCGCCGGCGAGGGGCACAAGCGGACTATTCCGTGCCAGGGCCGCCGCGTCGAAATCCAGGGGACCAACCACGACATCACCCTGACCGGCGTATGTGCGGGGCTGGAACTGGCGGGCGTGGACAACAAGGTCTCCATCACCCTGACGCCCGATGCGGTTCTGGAAGTCTCGGGCACGGGGCAGATCGTGCGCTGGCGGTCTTCCGGCCAGCCGCGTCAGATCCTCGACGGCTTCGACAATACCGTCACGCGCGTTCGCGACTGATCAAGGCGGCGGCTGATTAACCGCGCGGGATTAGCCGCCACATCCGCAAGGGGTGGCGCACGGCACCCGCCTCATGCCCCGCCGCGTCGCCTCGGCCGATATAGAGGTCGGCGCGCACCGGCCCGCGAATGGCCGAGCCGGTGTCCAGCGTCATGACCAGACCGCGATAACTGGCGCGTGCGCCGCGCAGATTGCCGCCGTCCGCCTCGATCCAAGCCGCCTCGCCATAGGTCCAGCGCGACGGATCGACCGCCACCGAACGCCGCGCGGGCAGGGGCACGCCCGCCGCGCCCGTCGCCTCATTGCCGTCGTCGGCGCTGGTGGTGAAGAAGATGTAGCGCGGGTTCAGCGCCATCACGCGACGCGCCTCGGGTCCGCGATGGGACGCCAGCCAGGCGCGGATCGCCTCGCCCGACGTCCCGTCGCGAGGCAGCAGGCCTTCCTCGGTCATCGGTCGGGCGATGCCGACGAACTTGGCCCCGTTGTCGGCGGCGTAGGCGGCGCGCAAGCGGGCGCCGTCGGAGAAGGTCAGGGTTCCCGAGCCCTGAATTTGCAGGAAGAACAGATCCTCCGCCTTCATCCAGGCCAGGGCCGAAGACTGGGCCGAGCCCGCCTCGATGGCCGCGCGATCGCCTACGCTGGACAGATTGGCCGGACGACTGAGAACCGGCGCGTCAAACTCGGCGTCCGGGACGCGGCGAGCCGGATATTCGGGAGCGAAATAGGCGGTCAGCAGGCCGCGCCCGCCATCATCCGTGCGAACCTCGGCGGCGGTGAAGCGGCTTTCCAGGAAGCTGCGAGCGTCGCTGGGATTGGCGCGGGCGGCCAGGGCGCGGGCGTCGCGGCAAGTCTCGACGGCGATGCGCGACGGGCCGCAACCGGCGGCGTAGGCGCGCAGGGCCGCCAGGTGGTCTTCTTCGGCCCAACCGGGCAGGGCGGCTAGATCGAGGTCTCCGGCGACCGGCGGAACCGGCGGCGACACCGGCGGGGGCAGGGGAACGGGATCAGGCGTCGGAACCGGGCGCGGCGTCGAGGCGCAGGCCGCCGCCAGAAGCGTCAGAGCCAAAACGCCGGACAGGCCGCCCAGTCGTCCAAGCGGAGCCGTAAAGAGACGGGCCGCGCCCGTCTGATCGAGGGGCGCGGACCGTGCGATCATCAGGCGGTCGCCGGCTCGACCCGGGCCAGGGCCCAGTTGGGGTCCGAGGCGCCCAGACGGCGCTCGAAGGTCCAGATCTCGGCGGTGCGGCGCTCCTCGGTGACGGTCTCGCCGCCCGACGGCGTGACCGAGCCGCGCACCTCGGCCAGGAAGCGCACCTTGGCCAGGGCGCGATCGCCCTCGGTCGTCGCCAGCTCCAGATCGGCGCGCGGGGCGTGAACCAGTTCGGCGCTCTCGGCGTCGCCGCGCGCTTCTCGCGCTGCGATGCCGGCCTCGAACGAGCCCATGACCTTCTCGGTCAGCAGCGGACGCAGGGCGTCGCGGTCGCCCTTGGCGTAGGCGCGGACGATGGTCTCATAGGCCTGACGCGCGCCTTCCAGGAAACGATGCGGATCGAAGTTCGGCTCGCGCGCCTTCAGCCCCGCGATCGCCGCCGTCAGGGCCGGATCGACGACCGGGCCGCGCGGCGCCTCAGGCGCGCCGGCAGGAACGGCGGGAACCGGCACAGGCTTGGGATTGTCCTCCGGCTGGCGGCCGACCTTCTTGCCCAGCACATTATAGAGCTGGAACAGCAGAACCGCCGCGATGACGGCGAAAATCACGATCTGAAAGGTCACCGGCACGGTGGGTTCCTCGACTAGTCAGGCCTCATCTTCCCTGCAGGGAAGCGCCTCTGGTTTCTCCCCAAAGGCGAAAGGGCGGCTCATACAACGTGATTAGGGGTCGATCCGGGCGGGCGCAAGGCGAAGCGAGAGGCGAACGCGGGTCTCGGCGTTGCGACACAGGGTCTCGCCATGCTACCGCCGCCCCCTCAGACCCGCCTCCAGGGGGAGCGGGACACTCCATTCTTGCAAGACGGTTTTCAGACTCATGACCGACGCCACGCCGCCCGCCGACGCCAACGGCCAGACGCCCGACCAAGCCCAGCCTCAGGGCGGCCAACCGCAAGGCCCCGGCTTCCGCATCCTGGCCCAGTATGTCCGCGACCTGTCGTTCGAAAACCCCAAGGCGCCGGACAGCCTGCGCATCGACGGCAAGCCCGCCATCGACATGGGCGTCGAGATGAACGCCCAGGGCCGCCCCGACGGCCTGTTCGAAGTGGACCTGAAGCTGTCGATCAAGGCCACGGCCGACGATCAGTCGCCGGTGTTTCACGTGGAACTGCTCTACGGCGGCCTGTTCGCCCTGCAAGGCGTCCAGCCGCAGGACATCGAGCCCCTGCTGCTGATCGAATGCCCGCGCTACCTCTTCCCCTTCGCGCGCCAGGTCATCGCCCAGGCCACCATGGACGGCGGCTTCTATCCGCCCTTCATGGTCGATCCGATCGACTTCGCCGCCATCTACGTCGCCCGCCAGCAGCAGATCGCCGGCGCCCCGGCGGAAACCGGCCAGGCTTGATTTAGGTCGCTAACGCGAGGCGCGCGGCGCCTCGCTGCTTGAGCGACCATGTGTAGGAGGGGCGTCCGGTCGGGCGCCCCTTTTCATTTCCAAGGACAGCGTAGTGCTCAAGGTCATCGCCGAGGACCTCATCAAGCCCGAGCATATCGAGGCGGTGCGGCCCCTCTATGCCGAACTGGTGCGGCTGACGCGGCAGGAGCCTTTGTGCCGAGCCTATGATCTGTTCGAGGATCGCAAGCAGCCCGGCCATTTCATCTTTATCGAGGAATGGCCCGACCAGGCCGCGCTCGACGCCCAATGCGCCAGCGAGCATTTCCGACGCCTGGTCCCCCTGATCGACGCCCATCAGATCCGGCCCGGAACCTATATCCTGATGAACCCCATCCCGGCGGACGACGCCGATCAGGCGGCTTCTTCAGCCTCGGTCTCGACCGTCACGCCATAGCCCGCCCACAGGCTGAAGTCCTTGAGCGTCGCCTTGAGGAAGGCTTGGTGAGCGGCGTCTTCCTCGGCCGTGACGAAGGCGGGCAGGGGACGCGGCCGGGCGCCGTAGGCGACGCGCTCCGCCGTCTCGGCCGCGCCGCCGCGGGTCGAGGTCAGGTCCAGCGCCCGCTCCTTGCCGCCGCGCAGCTCCAGATAGACCTCGGCCAGCAGACGGGCGTCGATCAGGGCGCCGTGCAAGGTGCGCTCGACCAGGCTGATCTTGTAGCGCTTGCACAGGGCGTCCAGCGAGTTGGCCATGCCCGGAAACCGCTTCTGGGCCAGGGCCAGGGTGTCGATCCAGCGGTCCTGCGGCGGCGGCTTGCGGCCGATACGGCCGATCTCGAAATCGATGAAGTTGCGGTCGAAGTTGGCGTTGTGCGCGATCAGCGGCGCATCGCCCAGAAACTCCATCAGGTCATCGACGACCTCATGAAACTTGGGTGCGTCCTTCACCTTGTCGTCGGTGATGCCGTGCACCTTGATGGCGTCAGGCGGGATCAGCCGCTCGGGGTTGATGAAGCGGTGAAAGGTTCGCCCCGTCGGCAGCAGGTCCTCGATCTCGATGCAGCCCACTTCGATCAGCCGGTCGCCCGTCTTGGGATCGAAGCCGGTGGTTTCGGTGTCGAGAACGATTTCGCGGGTCATGGCCCTTAATGCCGGGGTTCGGCCTTCAACGAAAGGGTTCAGCCCTCCAGCGCACGACGGATCGCCCGGGCGACCGCCAGACTGCGCTCCGCCTCTTCGTGGTTCTCGTCCTCCAGGTGCCAGGCGGCGGAGAGGCAGGCGTGGCAGAAGCCCCAGGCCATGACCGCCTTCGCAGGCCGCCCGACCGCCGGCCCCAGGGTTTCGGCCAGGCGGCGCGCCCGTTCGGGATCGGTCCTGAGATCCTGCCGCTCCAGCGGATTGTAGAGCAGATTGGCCGCGTCATAGGCCGGATCGCCCAGGACGCCATGCGGATCGATCGCCAGCCAGCCGCGCGGCCCGTGCAGGATGTTGTCGTGATGAAGATCGCCGTGCAGCGGCCGGATCGGCGCCCCCTCGGCCATCAGGCCCGCCGCCATGACGTCCGCCTCGCCAAACAAACCGCCCTGTCTCGCCGCCTCAAGCCTCAAGGCGGCGAAGCGGTCCTCCATGGTCTGAAGGCCCTCGGCCGGGCGATCCGACGGCGCATGAAGAGCGCGCAGCACATCAGCGGCGATGCGGGTCGCGGCGTCGTCGCCCTCCGACTCCAGCACGGCGGTCAGGGTGCGGTCGCCGGCGTCCTCAAGCCATTGCCAGGGCCCTTGAGCGCCCAGCAGCCGGATCGCGCCCGATCCGTCGCGCCAACGCAGCCAGGCCAGGGCATGGAGCGCATCCGGCGCCGCCTGCGGGCTTACGCGCTTGATCACGCTGGTGCGGCCGTCGGCCGCGACGGCCCGCCAGGCCGTTCCGCCGACGCCCTCGGCCAGCAGGCTCAAACGACTCAGGCCCCAGGCGGAAGGCGGCGCAGGCTTCCAGTTCGGCTGCAGAATCTTCGCCACAACGGCTCGCACTTGGTCACGCGCGGCCTCCAGGCCGCGACCTGTGTCGATCAGGAAGTCGGCGCGGGCGCGTTTTTCGGCGTCCGGCGTCTGGCGCGCCAGGATGGCGTCGAACCGCTCGCGCGTCATGCCGGGTCGCGCCAGGACGCGCTGGGCCTGAATCTCGGCGTCCGCCGTGACCACCGCCACAGCGTCGACGAAGGCGTCGCCGCCCGTCTCGAACAGCAGGGGAATGTCGACAAGCGCCAGACCCGCGCCGCCTTCCGCCGCCGCCTTCAGCGCCTCGGCGCGGTCGGCGGCGACCAGGGGGTGGACGATGGCCTCCAGCCGTTGGAAGGCCGCCTCGTCGCGCCCCAATACTTCGGCCAGGCGCGGCCGGTCGACCGCGCCGTCCACGACCACGCCGGGGAAGGCCTGCGCCAGCGGTGCGACCGCCGCGCCGCCGGGGCCGTAGAGGCGATGAACGGCGGCGTCGGCGTCCCACACCACGGCGCCCTCATCGGCGAACATCTGGGCGGTCGTCGACTTGCCCATGCCGATCGAGCCGGTCAGGCCCAAGACGATCATGCCGTCTCTCCCAGATGGTTCAGCAGGATGGCGCGCAGGTTCAGCGATGGCGGCGGACGGCGGAAGATGGCCTCGAACGACGGCGCCGCCTGGCCGATCAGCATGGCCAGCCCGTCCACGGTCGCCAGGCCTCGCGCGCGGGCCGCCGCCAGCAGGGGCGTGACCACGGGCTTGTAGGTCATGTCCATGACCACGGCCGAAGGCTTCAGCGCCGCCAGCGTGATATCGGGCGCGATGCTCAAGGCGTTGATGACCAGATCGGCGCCCTCCAGCACGCTCGCGTCCGGGGCGACCGTCACCGCTGGGCCGAGGTCGGCGGCCAGGGCCTCGGCCCTTTCGCGCGTGCGGTTGAGAATGGACAGGGCGGCGCCCGCCTCGATCAGCGCACCTGCGCCCGCCCGCGCCGCGCCGCCCGCGCCCAGCATGACGACGCTAGCGTCTTTCAGCTTCAGCCCCGGCGCCTGTTCGGCCAGGGCGTAGAGCACGCCCGCGCCGTCGGCGCTGTCCGCCCGCACCCGGCCGTCCTCGAACACCAGAATGTTGGCCGAGCCTGTCGTCCGCGCCGCCGCCGCAGCCTCATCCGCCAGGGCGAAGGCCTGTTCCTTGAACGGCGCCGTGACGTTGACGCCCGCGATCAGCCCCGCACGGCCCGCCGCGACCAGGGCCTCGAACCCCGCGGCGTCCCTGGGCGCGAAGGCGACGTAGGCGCCGTCGATCCTCCCCGCCTCCAGCCAGGCGTTGTGGATCACCGGGCTGAGCGAATGGCTGACCGGATTGCCGACGATTCCGCCCAGCAGGGCGGCGCCGGTGATGCGGCTGACTGACGCCCCGCTCATGACGCGATCACGCCCGCGCGCCGCAGTTCGGCCAGAACGGGCCACAGCGGCAGGCCCAGAACGGTGAAGTAGTCGCCCTCGACCGCCTCGAACAATTGCGAGCCCAACCCCTCCAGCCGATAGGAGCCGACGCAGGCCAGCAAGGCCTCGCCCTCCGCCGCCAGATAGGCGTCGAGGAAGGCGTCGGAAAAATCGCGCACCTTCATCTCGACAGTGTCCACGCCGGACCAGACCACCTGGCCGTTGCGGGCCAGGGCGGCGCCGGAATGCAGTTGGTGCGAACGGCCGCGCATGGCGCTCAGGCGTTCGCGCGCGGCCTGCATCGTCGGCGCCTTGGACACCAGTCCGCCCTCGAACGACAGGGTCTGGTCCGCGCCCAGCACCCAGGCGTCAGCGTCATGACGCGACACCGCCAGCGCCTTGGCCCGCGCCAGTTCAACCGCCAGCTCGACCGGATCGACGCCCGGCGTCTTCAGGGCGTCCTCGTCCACATCGGCGACCTGCACGGCGAAGGGCACGCCGGCGTCGGTCAGCATGGCGCGGCGCGCGGCGCTCTTGGAGGCCAGGATCAGGCGTTCGCCGTCGGTCGTCGTCACATCGGGGCTCCCAGCTTGCGGCCGCGCCGCTCGCTCAACAGATTGATGATGGCGGCCGCTGTCTCTTCGACCGAGCGGCGGGTCACGTCGATGGTCGGCCAGCCGCGCCGTTCGAAGGCGCGGCGCGCCTTGATGGTTTCCTCGCGCACGGCGTCATGGTCGACATAGGCCGAGGCGTGGCCCGCATTCAGCCCGTCCAGCCGGTTGCGGCGAATCTGCACCAGCCGATCGGGCGATACGGTCAGGCCGACGACCAGCGGTTTCTTCAACGCCGTCAGCCGCTCGCCATCCTCCTGGCCGGGAACCAGAGGCACGTTCGCCGCGCGAATGCCCCGGTGCGCCAGATAGATGCAGGTCGGGGTCTTGGAGGTCCGGCTGACCCCGCACAACACCACATCGGCCTGCTCCAGCTGTTCCAGCGTGCCCTGGCCGTCGTCGTGGGCGATGGCGTAGTCGAGGGCGCCCATGCGGTTGAAATAACCCGTGTCCAGGGCGTGCTGCGCCCCGACCCGCGCCGAGACGTCCGCGCCCAGATAGCGCGACAGGGCGCCGACCAGCGGATCCAGAGCCCCGATCTGCGGCATCTGAAGCTGACGACAGCCTTCCTCGAGCTGCTCACGCAATTCACGGTCGACCAGGGTGTGCAGCACCACGCCAGGGGCAGACGCCACCTCTTCCAGCACCCGATCCATCTGCTTGGACGATCGCACCAGGGCGTAGATGTGTTCGATGGGAATAACGCCGTCAAAGCGGGCGACGACAGCCTTGGCCATGGCGTTCAGCGTCTCGCCGGTCGAGTCCGACACCAGGTGGACGTGGAAATAGGTGGCTAGGCGCGAAGCGCCGATCGGGCGGGCGGGGCTCATGAGGACGGCGTCTCCTTCTGGGCGGCGGTCGGATCATCCCCGCGCCCTGTTGAAAAGCCGGGGCGCCGTTCGTGAAAGACCGGGCGCCGAATCCTCTAGCAAGCCCAGCCGTCAGTCGCGAGCGGGGATCACGGGCGCCGTTGGGGCGATCGGCGCCGGAGTCGTCCGCCTGGGCGCCGAGGATTCATCCCATGCTGGGGGCAGGACATTTTGTCCAACAACGGCGCCCGCGGATTCACCCACAACGGCGCCCAGAGGCAAGCCAGAGTCTGACGGGTGTTTCACGGCTTATCCCCATAACTCACACCCCGCCTTGTAAACGGCGGGATTTCCACGCCTCCGTCAGGGGACAAGAAGGAGTCCAACCGGGACTGTCCGCAGTTATCCCCGTGCTCCACGGCCCTGCTTCCACCTACCAATTCTTTCAATTCTTAAATCTGAATAGGGATTGAGGCTTGGGGGTGTGCATCCTAAAGCCCGAAGCATGAGCACGCCCCTTCTGATCCAGGCTCTCCAGGGCCAAACCCTTTCCCGCCCGCCCGTGTGGTTCATGCGTCAAGCCGGGCGCTACCTGCCGGAATACCGCGAGCTGCGAGCCAAGGCGCCGGACTTCATCGCCTTCTGCCTGAACCCGGAAATGGCGGCGGAAGCGACCCTGCAGCCGATGCGCCGGTTCGGCTTCGACGCCGCCATCGTTTTCGCCGACATCCTGCTGATTCCTGGCGCCCTGGGCCAGAAGGTTTGGTTCGAGGCGGGAGAGGGGCCGCGCCTGGGCGCCCTGCCGTCAGTGCAGTCGATGGCCGACAAGGCTCAGCAGGCTGGAGAAGCTCTCAAGGCCGTGGGCCAGACGTTGACCCTCGTGCGTGCGGAACTGGAGCCTGAACGCGCTCTGATCGGCTTTGCAGGAGCGCCGTGGACGGTCGCGACCTATATGCTGGACGGTGAAGCCCGCACCATCGGCAAGGGCGAGCGCGCGACCGCTCGCACCTATGCCTACACGAACCCCGAGCTGGTGGCGGGTCTTCTGGACGTGCTGGTGGAGTCCACCGCCCACTATCTGAAGATGCAGCAGGACGCCGGCGCCCAGGTGCTGAAGATCTTCGAGAGCTGGGCCGAGGGCCTGCCTGACGATTTGTTCGAGACGCTGGTGCTGAAGCCGCATCAGAAGCTGGTGACCCGCGCTCGCGAACTGGGCGTCACGGTGCCGCTGATCGGCTTCCCGAGGGGCTCGGCGGCGCTTGCTGAGCGCTATGCGCGCGAATGCGACATGCAGGGCGTGGCGCTGGACACCGCTTGTCCGCTGGAAGTCGGCAGGCGCGTTCAGGCGATCAAGCCCATTCAGGGCGCGCTGGACCCCCTGTTGCTGCGGGCGGGCGGCGAGGCGCTGGATCGCCGCGTCGATCAGTTGATGGAGGCCTGGGGCCAGGGTCCGTGGATCTTCAATCTGGGCCATGGCATCCTGCCGGACGTGCCGATCGCCCATGTCGAGCAAGTGTTGAAGCGGATCGGCGCCCAATGACCCGGACCGCCACAACCCCCGAGGGACGACCCAACCGGCGCGTGGCGGTCGTTCTGACCAATCTGGGCGGTCCTGATCGCCCGGAAGCGGTCAAACCCTTTCTGTTCAATCTGTTCAACGACCCGGCCATCATCGGCCTGCCGGGGATGTTCCGCACGCCGCTGGCGAAACTGATCTCCAGTCGTCGCGAGACCTCGGCCCAGGCCAACTACGCCCTGATGGGCGGCGGATCGCCCCTGCTGCCCGAGACGCAGAAGCAGGCCGAGGCCCTGTCGCGCGCCCTGGCCGACGCCGCACCCGGCGACGACAGCCGCGTCTTCATCGCCATGCGCTACTGGCATCCGCTGACGGAGGAGACGGCGGCGGCGGTCAAGGCCTTCCAGCCGGACAAGATCGTTCTTCTGCCCCTCTATCCGCAGTTCTCGACCACCACGACGGCCTCGTCGCTGAAGAAGTGGACCGAGTGCTACGACGGACCGGGCGAAACGCACGTCGTCTGCTGCTATCCGGACGCCGAGGGGCTGATCGAAGCGCAGGCTCGCCTGATCCGGCAAACGCTGGACAAGGCCGAAGGCAGGCCGGTGCGCGTGCTGTTCTCGGCTCATGGCATTCCGGAAAAGCTGGTCGCCGCCGGCGATCCTTATCAGGCTCAGGTCGAGGCGACCGTGGCCGCCGTGGTCGAGCGCATGGGCCTGACCGACTGGGCCATCTGCTACCAGAGCCGGGTCGGCCCGTTGAAATGGCTGGGCCCAGCCACGCCTGACGCCATCGAACAGGCCGCTCGCGACGGCGTGGGCGCCGTCGTCGTGCCGATCGCCTTCGTCTCCGAGCATATCGAGACCCTGGTCGAACTGGACATGGAATACGGCGAGCTGGCTCATAAAGTCGGTTGCGCGCCTTATCTTCGCGCGCCGACGGTCAGCGCCGACCCGGTTTTCATCACCGCCCTGGCCGATGCGGTCGAGCGGGCGCTGGAAACGCCCGGCGTGGCGCCGCAGGGCGCTTCTGAGGGGGGACCATGCGCCCACTTGAAAGCCTGCCCGTCTGGCTGTTCAAAGGCCTCCAGGGCGGCCTGAGGGGATCGACATGGACTATTACAATCTGGCCCGCGGGCTTCACATTCTGGCGGTGATCGCTTGGATGGCCGGCATGCTCTTTCTGCCGCGGCTGTTCGCCTATGACGCCGAGCAGAACGCCAAGTCTGAACCCCTGCGCGGCGAGATGCAGACGCTGCTGCGCGTCTGGCAGACGCGGCTGCTGCGCATCATCATCAATCCGGCGATGATCCTAGCCTTCATCTTCGGCGGCTGGCTGCTGTGGCTGCGCAGCGGCGACGGCGCCGACTGGTCCTTCGCCCACCAGCCGTGGATGATGACCAAACTAATCGGCGTCTTCCTGCTGGCGGGCTGGCACGGCTTCCTGGCGGGACAGCGCAAAAAGATCGCGGCGGGAACGTCCAAATATTCGGGCCGTTTCTGGCGCATGACCAATGAAATTCCCTTCGTCCTGGCCATCATCATGGTGCTTTCGGTGACGATGGAGTGGAGTTTCTAGAGGCCCTAGCGCGAGCGACGCGGTCGCTCGCTGCTTGAGGGCTCTTGACCGGCACCGGCCTTTCGTGGTTCCGCTGCGGTGAACCGTGCGGCCGGTCCGTGCAGTGCGGTCCCTCTCTTTTTGCGACGCCTGCCGGTTTGAGCCTGCGGGAGACCGTCGCCCTCCCTCCCAGCCCTTGCGGCTGAAGCCATCGACGACCTTCTGCTCCTGGCCGCCTTGCGGTGTCCGGGCGCGCGAACGAGCACGCCATCATGACCGATACGCCTGACACTCCGGAAACCGAAGTCGCTGAAAATGCAAGAGAAACGCCTGCCGAACGCCCGCGCCGCACCCTGAGCCTGGGTGGAAGCCGCGCTGCGGCTCCGGTCGAGGAGGCCCAACCTGAAGAGGCTGTCGCTCCGGTTGTCGCTGAACACGACGATCACGGCGTCGACACCACGGCTGAGGATGATGAGGACGACGACGGCGAGCCCATCGTTCCCAATGGCCGCATCACCCTTCAGGAACTGAACGAGAAGACGCCGGAAGACCTGGTCGCCTTCGCCGAGGGTCTGGACATCGAGAACGCCGGCAACCTGCGCAAGCAGGATCTGCTGTTCGCCATCCTGAAGACTCTGGCTGACGAAGAGGTCGAGATCATCGCCTCGGGCGTGCTGGAGATCCTGCCAGACGGATTCGGCTTCCTGCGTAGCCCCGACGCCAACTACCTGCCGGGTCCGGACGACGTCTATGTCTCGCCGTCGCAGATCCGCCGCTTCGGCCTGCGCTCGGGCGACACAGTGCACGGCGCCGTGCGCGGCCCGCGTGAGGGCGAACGCTACTTCGCCCTGCTGAAGGTCGACACGATCAACTTCGAAGATCCGGAGATGGTCAAGACCAAGGTCCTGTTCGACAACCTGACGCCGCTCTATCCCGAAGAGCGTCTGCACATGGAAATCCAGGACCCGACGCTGAAGGACCGCTCGGGCCGGGTCATCGACATCGTCGCCCCGCTTGGCAAGGGCCAGCGCTGCCTGATCGTCGCCCCGCCGCGCGTCGGTAAGACGGTCATGCTGCAGAACATCGCCAAGTCGATCGAGCGCAACCACCCGGAAGTCTTCCTGATCGTGCTGCTGATCGACGAACGCCCCGAAGAAGTCACCGACATGCAGCGCACGGTGAAGGGCGAGGTCGTCGCCTCGACCTTCGACGAGCCCGCGACACGCCACGTCGCCGTCGCCGAAATGGTGATCGAAAAGGCCAAGCGTTTGGTCGAGCACAAGAAGGACGTGGTGATCCTATTGGACTCCATCACCCGTCTGGGCCGTGCCTACAACGCGACTGTCCCGTCTTCGGGCAAGGTCCTGACCGGCGGCGTCGACGCCAACGCCCTGCAGCGGCCCAAGCGCTTCTTCGGCGCCGCGCGTAATGTGGAGCAGGGTGGTTCGCTCACCATCATCGCCACGGCCCTGATCGACACGGGCAGCCGCATGGACGAGGTGATCTTTGAAGAGTTCAAGGGCACCGGCAACTCGGAAATCGTGCTGGACCGCAAGGTCGCCGACAAGCGCATCTTCCCGGCCATCGACGTGCTCAAGTCCGGCACCCGCAAGGAAGACCTCATCACGCCGAAGGATCAGCTGGCCAAGACCTATGTCCTGCGCCGCATCCTCAACCCGATGGGCCCGCAGGACGCGATCGAGTTCCTGCTCGACAAGCTGCGCCAGTCCAAGAACAACGGCGACTTCTTCCAGTCGATGAACACATAATTCCTGCCCTAGCGCCGCCCGCACGGCGGGCGGCTGCTTGAGGGCGTGTTTCACGTGAAACAAGTGAGGGCGTTATGAAGCTGAACATCGAGATCGACTGCACCCCGGCCGAGGCTCGCGCCTTTCTGGGCCTGCCGGACGTGACGCCGCTTAACGACCATCTGGTCGCTGAAATGCAGAAGCGCATGGACGCCAACATGGCGGCCATGCAGCCGGACGAGCTGATGAAGACCTGGACGTCGTTCGGGGTTCAGGCCCAGGACCAGTTCCGTCGCTTGATGGAAGCCGCCGTCACAGGGGCGGCGAAGCCGTGAAGCGGACGACGTGACTGACACCATCTTCGCCCTCGCCACGCCGCCGGGGCGCGGGGCCATCGCTGTACTGCGCCTGTCAGGCCCGATGACTGAAGCGGCCCTGACCGCCTTGGGCGCAGGGAGGCTGACTCCGCGACTGGCCTCCGTCCGTAGTCTGAGCCATGAGGGCCGTCTGATCGATGAAGCGCTGGTTCTGCGCTTTGTGGCGCCGCGTTCTTATACCGGCGAAGACTCTGCCGAACTTCACCTGCATGGCGGGCGCGCCGTGGTCGAGGCGGCCAGCACCGCCCTGATCGCCCTGGGCTTGCGTCCGGCGGAGCCGGGCGAGTTCACCCGTCGCGCCTTCCAGAATGGGCGCATGGATTTGGCTCAGGCCGAGGCTGTCGCCGATCTGATCGATGCGGAGACCGAGGCGCAGAAGAGCCAGGCTCTCGGCCAACTGGACGGCGCCCTGTCAGCGGCCTACGCCGGGTTTCGGCGCGACCTGCTCAAGGCCCTGTCTCTGGTCGAGGCCGAGATCGATTTCCCCGACGAGGAAGTGCCCGACAATCTGGCGCGCACCGCTGGCCCGGTGCTGGATCAACTCGCCGCTGACCTGCGCGCGGCCTTGGCGGATTCCGATCGGGGACGACGGGTGCGCGAAGGCTATCGCATCGTCCTGATCGGCGAGACAAATGCGGGCAAGTCGTCGTTGTTCAACACGCTGGTGGCGCGTGAGGCGGCGATTGTCACCCCCATCGCTGGGACGACGCGGGACGTTCTGGACGCCGACATCATGATTGGCGGTTACGCCGTGACCCTGTCGGACACGGCGGGTCTGCGTGAGAGCGATGATCTGGTCGAGGCCGAGGGCATCCGCCGCGCCCGACTGCGCGCCGAGGGCGCCGACCTTCGCCTCTGGGTTCGCTCGCCGTCTTCACAGGACGTCGAAGACCCGGCCGCCGCCTTTGTGGGTCCGTCCGATCTTCAGGTTCTGAACAAGGCGGATCTGGGCGCCGTGACGCCGACGGCGAGTGTGGAAGCCCTGACGGTCAGCACGATGACGGGGCAGGGGCTGGCTGAACTGCACGATTGGATCGCGGCGCGTCTGGCCAGAGATCTGTCCGGCGCCGACTTCCCTGCCGTGACGCGTGAGCGGCATCGTCGCCGCCTAGCGGAGGCCCTGGCCGATGTTGAAGCCGGGCGCCGGGCGCTGGACATTGCGCCTGAGATGGCGGGGGACGACCTGCGTCGTGCGGCTGACGCCCTGGCCCGCGTCACCGGCGCTATCGGCGTCGAGGATATTCTGGGCGAGGTCTTCTCCTCCTTCTGCATCGGTAAATAGGCCCGGCTTTCGCCTGTTTCACGTGAAACAACGGTTCTTCAGCCGGTGGCGATTCCGGCTCGAATGGACTATGTGGACGCCATGAGTTCGACCCCCGATCACACCTTCGACGTCATCATCATCGGCGGCGGCCACGCGGGTTGCGAGGCTGCGACGGCGGCTGCCCGCGCCGGAGCACGCACCCTGCTTTTGACCCAGAAGCTGGAAACCATCGGCGAGATGAGCTGCAACCCGGCCATCGGCGGCTTGGGCAAGGGCCACCTGGTGCGCGAGATCGACGCCCTGGACGGCGTCATGGGCCGCCTGGCCGATGTGTCGGGCATCCAGTTCCGCCTGTTGAACCGCTCGAAAGGCGCCGCCGTGCGCGGGCCTCGCAGCCAGATCGACCGTCGCCTCTATCGCGAGGCCATGCAGGCCGAGCTGGCGGACTATCCGAATCTGACGCTGATGGCGGGCACGGCCGAGGGGTTGATCCTGAATGGCGACCGGGTCACGGGCGTCAAGACCGGGGCAGGGCAGATGATCCGTGCGGGCGCGGTCGTGTTGACGACGGGCACCTTCCTCAACGGCGTGATCCATCGCGGCGACCTGCGTATTCCGGCCGGACGCTATGGTGAGGATCCGTCGACCGGTCTGGCTGGTGATCTGCACGCGGCCGATCTGATGATGGGCCGTCTGAAGACCGGCACGCCCGCGCGCCTGGACGGTCGCACCATCGCCTGGGACCGGCTGGAGATGCAGGCGGCGGACGATCAGCCCGTGCCGTTCAGCTTCCTGACCGACCGGATCGAGGTGCCGCAGATCGCCTGCGGCGTCACCCACACGACGGAAGAGACGCACCGCATCATCGCCGACAACCTCGGCGAAAGCGCTGTCTATGGCGGGCGTCTTTCGGGCCGCGGGCCGCGATACTGTCCGTCGATCGAGGACAAGGTGGTCCGGTTCGCGGACAAGACCAGTCATCAGGTCTTCCTGGAGCCGGAAGGTCTGGATGATCCGACCGTCTATCCGAACGGCATCTCGACCTCGGTGTCGGACACGACCCAGTTGGCCTTCCTCCATACGATGCCGGGCCTGGAGCAGGTCGAGGTCTTCCGTTTCGGCTACGCCATCGAATACGACTATGTCGATCCGCGCGAACTGACGCCGGCGCTGGAAGTCAAGAAACGTCCCGGTCTTTACCTTGCGGGTCAGATCAACGGCACGACCGGCTATGAGGAGGCGGGGGCGCAAGGCCTGATCGCAGGCCTGAACGCCGCCCGCGCCGCCGCCGGTTCTGATCCGCTGATCCTCGGCCGAGATCAGGCCTATATCGGAGTCATGATCGACGATCTGGTGACTCGGGGCGTCACCGAACCCTATCGCATGTTCACGAGCCGGGCTGAGTATCGACTGACGCTGCGTGCGGATAACGCCGACCAACGCCTGACGCCGATCGGCATTGAGGCGGGGATCGTCGGTTCGGAGCGCGCGCGAGTATGGCTGGATAAGGCTGACCAGTTAGACCGGGCGAACCGTGTTTCACGTGAAACGCAGTTCACGCCCAAGGAGGCGGGGGCTCTGGGCATCACCGTTAACGCGGATGGCCAGCGGCGTTCGATCCGTGATCTTCTCGCTTTCCCGGATGTGACGCTGGATCAGTTTGTCGCCGTTCGACCTGAAATCGGGGACTGGTCGCCTGCGGTGCGGGATCAGGTGGAGATCGACGCGGTGTACGCCAGCTATCTGGATCGCCAGACACAGGACGCGGAAGCTCTAAGGCGGGAAGAAGGGCTGTCGCTTCCGGCCGACCTCGACTACGCCGCCATCGGCGCTCTGTCGAACGAGGTGCGCGAGAAGTTGGCCCTGATCCGCCCGCTGACGCTCGGCCAGGCTGGCCGCATTGAAGGCATGACGCCAGGCGCCCTGACGGCGCTTCTGGCCCATGTGAAGAGGGTCAAGGACGCAGAGGTCGATCTGGCGGCGGTCGTCGCCTGATGTCCGACGCCATCCAGACCTTCCGCGCTCAGACGGGCGCCAGCGACGCCAACATCGCCGACCTGCAGACCTTCCTCGGCATGCTGACCGAGGCCAATGAGGTGATGAATCTGGTGGGGCCGGATTCCATTCCCGACTTCTGGAACCGCCACGCCTGGGACAGCGCTCAGCTGCTGAGTTTGGCGCCGGAAGCCAAGACCTGGGCCGATCTGGGCGCAGGGGCGGGCTTCCCCGGCGTGGTGCTGGCCATCCTGCTGAAGGGACGACCGGGCGCACATGTCTGGCTGGTCGACAGCCTGGGCAAGCGGTGCCGTTTTCTTCAAACCATCGTGGATGCGTTGGAACTGCCCGCGACCGTGGTCTACGGCAGGGCGGAAGAGCAGGCGATCACGGTGGATGTGGTGACCGCCCGCGCGGTCGCGGCGATGGAGAAGCTGCTGGGTTATGCACAGCCCTACTTCCAACGCGGTGCAAAAGGCCTGTTCCTCAAGGGAGAGAAGGCCGAGGCTGAGTTGAAAGAGGCCCGTCGGGTCTGGCAGTTTGAAGCTGAGCTTACGGTCTCGCGCAGCGATCCGCGCGGCCGCATCGTTTCACTGGGGGGTCTTCGTCGTGTCCGTTGAGTCCGTAAAGCAACCCCGCGTTTTGGCGGTCTCCAACCAGAAGGGCGGGGTGGGCAAGACCACGACCGCCATCAACCTGGGCACGGCCCTGGCGGCTATCGGCGAGAAGGTGCTGATCGTCGACATGGACCCGCAAGGCAATGCCTCGACCGGGCTGGGTGTTCCACGTGAAACACGTCGGGTGACGATCTACGACGTCATCGTCGACGGCCGTCCGGTGGACGAGGCTGCTATCGAGACCGCCGTGCCGGGCCTGTTCATCGTCGCGGCCGACGCCGACATGTCGGGCGTCGAGATCGAGCTGAGCCAGGCGGATCGTCGTTCCTATCGGCTGCGCGACGCCCTGGCGAAACAGGGGGGCAACGGCCATTCTCGGTATGACTATGTGCTGATCGATTGCCCGCCCTCGCTGAACCTGCTGACGCTGAACGCCATGGCGGCGGCGGACGCTGTTCTGGTGCCGCTGCAGTGCGAGTTCTTCGCCTTGGAAGGCCTGACCCAGTTGATGCGGACCATCGACATGGTGCGCCAGAGCCTGAACCCGGCGCTGGAAATCCAGGGCCTGGTGCTGACCATGTACGACCGTCGCAACGCCCTGTCGGGCCAGGTGGCGGCCGATGTGCGCGCCCATTTCGGCGACAAGGTCTATGACAGCGTCATTCCGCGTAACGTGCGGGTGTCCGAGGCGCCGTCCTTCGGCAAGCCGGCGCTCATCTATGATCTGAAGTGTGCGGGCAGCCAGGCCTATCTCAAGCTGGCCCGTGAATTGGTGGCGCGCGAGCGCCAGCGTCGTCAGGCCCTGGCCGCCTGATCGGCGGCCTGATCCGATAAACAATAACGGAATCGATATTTTGTCTGAACGTCAGCGTGGTCTGGGCCGGGGTCTCTCGGCTCTCATGGGAGAAAACGCGCAGGAGCCTGTCGCCGTTGACGTGACCGGTCCGGCGCCGGCCGGCGTGCATCGGGCGCCGATCGAGGCGCTGAAACCCAACCCGGACCAGCCGCGCAAGATCTTCACCAAGACGGATCTGGACGAGCTGACGGCCTCCATTCGTGACAAGGGCGTGCTTCAGCCCATCCTGGTCCGCTCCCAACCGGGCGAGCAGAACGTGTGGCAGATCATCGCCGGCGAGCGTCGTTGGCGCGCCGCTCAGGCCGCCCGCCTGACGCAGGTGCCGATCGTCGTGCGTGAGATGGACGACATCGAGGTGCTGGAAGTCGGCGTCATCGAAAACGTCCAGCGTGCTGACCTGAACCCGATGGAAGAGGCCAATGCCTATGCCGTCCTGATGGAACGCTTCGGCCGCACCCAGGACGCCCTGGCGGGCGTGGTGGGCAAGAGCCGCAGCCATGTCGCCAACACCCTGCGCCTGCTGCAACTGCCTGAGGCCGTGCGCGAACATGTGGTGCGCGGCGATCTGTCGGCGGGCCACGCCCGCGCCCTGATCACGGCGCCGAATGCTGAGGCGCTCGCGGCCGAGGTCATCGCCAAGGGGCTGAACGTTCGCCAGACCGAGGCCTTGGCGCGTCGCGCGGCGGAAGGGCCGAAAACGCCCAAGGCCAAGCCGGTCCTGAGCGGGGAGGGCGCGGCGGACATCGCCGCCCTGGAACAGGATTTGTCCGACGCCCTGGGGCTCAAGGTCTCGCTGGCCGACAAGGGCGGGAAGGGCGAGATCACCGTCAAATACGGCACCCTGGAACAGCTCGACGACCTGTGCCGACGCCTGATGCGCGGTTGAGGCTCTACGAAAAAGCCCGTCCTGGCTATGCCGGGACGGGCAAGTCGGGGATGAGAGCGAGTGCTGAGCGCCAGCAGGTGAGGACGCGCATGACTCGATCGATGATCGAGGATCGATCAGCGCTATAGAAATACCTTATATACGTTTATGTCAATACTGTGCGGTTGACGCCATCTGTCAGGACCCAACACTCTAAGAAGAAAGAGACGCGTGAAGGCCGTGCAGAGGCTTGTTTTTCACGCATGGCTGCTAGGATCAGTTCATGAGTGAAATTTCCAAGAAATCGAGTGCTGCTGAAGCGCTCAAGCGTGTGCTGGCTGCGAAGAAGGCGGTGCTAAAGGACAGTGGCGACTTCGGCGGCGTCGATGGATCTCGTAAGGCGGAGCAGTCGATGCAACGTCAGGCGGCGGCCTTGAACAAACCAGCTTTCCGTCGGGCCTCCAAGCGAGGTTGAGACGGCGTTCTGGCGGCCGTCACGGTCCTGTGTGCGCCTTAAAGCCCCATGCGCTTGGCGCGGGCGGCGATTTCCAGCAGCAGGCGTTCGGCGATCAGGGCCTCGGGCATGCCTGTGGTCTTGGTCATGACGTCGGCGGTGTTGACGCTGTCCTGCACCTCGTCGAGCAGTTCGAGCCGCCAGGCGCGCGATTGGCGCAGCATTTCCGCTTCCTGTTTCCAGAAGACGCCGGCGGCTTTGGCGGCCTCCTTGGCGCCCGCGCCATTGGTCTGCAAGATATTGATCCGGCGAAGTTTTCCGAGGTGAAGCGAGGCCATGCGCACGGCCATGACGGCGCTTTCGCCCTCGGCCAGGGCGCGGCGCAGGCCCGCCTGGGCGGGGCCGGGGCGGCCGCCGAAGGCCTGCAAGGCGGCGTCGGACAGGGAGGCGTCGGGCTCGACCCCCAGGTGGGCGTCCAGCTCTTCCACATCGATGGTGCGGCCGGATCCGGGGCCGATGTAGAGGATCAGCCGCTCGATTTCTTGGCGCATCAGGCCGCGTTCGCGAGGCAGGCGGGCGACGAAGCGATCCAGGGCGTCGGAAGACAGGCCCACCTTGTCGGCCCCCAGGGCCTCGCGCGTCATGCGGGCGACGTCGCCGACCTCATCCTCATAACAGGCGATGGCGACCGCGCCCTGGGCCTTTTCGGCGGCCTTGCGCAGGGCGGATTCGCGGCCCAGCGCCCCGGCCTCGATCACCAGCATGGCGTCGGGGTTGTAGGCGCCCTCGGCGTGGGCGGTCAGGGCGGCGGCCACGGCCTTGTCCACGCCTGCCTTGCCGTCCGACATTCGGATGCGCACCAGGCGCCGCCCGCCGATCATGCTGAGCGCCGTCAGCGCCTCTTCCAGGCGCAGGGCGTCGCCGTCGATGTCGGCTTCGGTCAGCAGGGTGACGTTGAAGGGGTCGTTCAGATCCGGGGTGATCGTCTTGCACAGCGTCAGGGCGCGCTCGGTCACGCCCGAGCGGTCCTTGCCGTGGATGACGGCGGCGCGGACGCCGGCGTCCGGCGCCTTCAGGAAGCGGTCGACGTCGGGCCGCTTGGACAGGATCATGCGAAGACCTTCAGCGCGCGGCCAGGACGCGCATCATGTCCAGGCGGATCAGGCGAGCCAGGTCGGCGGCGGCCCGGTCCTCGCCGTCCTGCTGGGCGGCGATGGCGGCGTAGGGCTGGTCCGCGGCGGCGTAGGTGACGGTCGTGGTCTGAACGCCCTTGATCGTCTCTCCGCCTGCCATGGGGGTCAGCGCCCAGGCGGCCTTGACCGTCAGCTCATAGCGGCTGGCCGTGTCGTCGATGCGGCGGCCCAGGGGGCGGCGGCTCTGCTCGACCTCGGTCGTCAGGCGATAGAGGGGCGCCTGGGCGCCGTCGCGGCCGAAGGCGTCCTCCAACTGTTCGCGCAGGCGATAGCCCAGGCGGTCGTCCGGGGTGCTCACGGCGATGCGCGACAGGCCGCCGCTGACGCCGGTCTCGCCGTACATGGGCGTGAAGCCGCAGGCGGACAGCAGGCTTGCGCCCGCCAGGACACCGAACAGGGCCAGCCGACGCATCAGCCGGCCACCAGATTGACGATACGGTCGGGCACCACGATCACCTTGCGGACGCTGAGGTTGTTGGCGGCAAGGTAGGCCTGAACCGTCGGATTGGCGAGGGCGGCGGCTTCGACTGTCGCATTGTCCGACCCGCGCGGCAGGACGACCTCGCCCCGACGCTTGCCGCCGATCTGGACGGGCAGGGTGATCTGGTCGTCAGCGGCCAGGGCCGGGTCATAGACGGGCCATGGCGCGTCCAGAACCATTCCGGCCTCGCCCAGCTGGGTCCAGGCTTCCTCGGCCAGGTGCGGGGTGAAGGGCGCCATCAGTCGCGCCAGGGTCGACAGGGCGGTCTTCTTCGCCTCGGCGCCCGCCTTGTCGTGCTGACGGATGGTCGCCAGGAAGGCGTAGAGCTTGGCCACGGCCGAGTTGAAGCGGAAATGCTTGACGCCCTCGCTGACGGCCTTGATGGCCTTGTGCGTCTCGCGGATCAGGCTGGCGTCAACATCGGCGTTTGCGGGCGCGGCGGCGTCGAAGGCTGCGTACTCGCCCCAGACGCGCTGGACGAAGCGGGCGGCGCCTTCGACCCCGCCGGTTGACCACTGGATGTCGCGTTCAGGCGGGCTGTCGGACAGGATGAACAGACGCCCGGCGTCCACGCCATAGGCGGTGATGATGTCCTGCGGCGCGACCACGTTCTTCTTGGACTTGGACATCTTTTCGATGTCGCCGATCGTCACCGGCGCGCCGGTCGACAGGCGCGTGGCGACACGCTGGCCGTCCACGGTCTCGATGCGCACGTCCGACGGCTCGACCCAGCGCGGCTTGCCGCTGTCTTCATGGCCGTCGAAATAGGTTTCGTGGATCACCATACCTTGGGTGAACAGCCCGGCGAACGGCTCCTTCACGTCCATCAGACCGGCGTCCGACAGGGCGCGGGTGATGAAGCGGGCGTAGAGCAGGTGCAGGACCGCGTGCTCGACGCCGCCGATGTATTGGTCCACCGGCAGCCATTTGGCGGCGGCGGCCTTGTTGATCGGCTCGGCCGCCTTGGGGTCGGCGAAGCGGGCGAAATACCATGAGCTGTCGACGAAGGTGTCCAGCGTGTCGGTCTCGCGCCGGGCGGCGCCGCCGCACGACGGGCAGTTGACGTGTTTCCACGTCGGATGGCGGTCCAGCGGGTTGCCCGGCACGTCGAAGGTGACGTCCTTGGGCAGTTCGACTGGCAGCTGGTCGGCCGGCACCGGCACGACGCCGCAGGCCTCGCAGTGAATGACCGGGATGGGGCAGCCCCAGTAACGCTGGCGGCTGACGCCCCAGTCGCGCAGGCGATAGATGGTCGCGCCTTCCCCCGTTCCGGCGGCCTCGATGCGGCGGATCGCCTCGGCCTTGGCGGCCTCGATATCCAGACCGTTCAGGAAGTCGGAATGGAAGATGGAGCCGGGGCCGGTGTAGGCCTCGTCCGCCACGGCGAAGTCGTCGCCCGCGCCCTCGGGGCGGACGACCGGGATCACCGGCAGGTCGTATTTGCGGGCGAAGTCCAGGTCGCGCTGGTCATGCGCCGGGCAGGCGAAGATGGCGCCCGTGCCGTAGTCGGACAGGATGAAGTTGGCGATCCAGACCGAGACTTCGGCGCCGGTGAAGGGATGGATGACCTTCAGCCCCGTGTCCCAGCCGATCTTCTCGGCCTGTTCGATGTCGGCCTGGCTGGCGCCGCCCTTGCGGCATTCGGCGACGAAGGCGGCGACCTCGGGGTCGGCCTCGGCCAGTTGCTTCGAGATCGGATGATCGGGAGCCAGGCCCATGAAGCTGGCGCCGAACAGGGTGTCCGGGCGGGTGGTGTAGATCTCCAGCCCGTCGTCGAAACCGGCCAAGGTCTGGGCTGGAGCGGCGCCCGACCAGGCCCATTTCATCTGCAGACCCTTGGACCGGCCGATCCAGTTTTCCTGCATCAGGCGGACCTTCTCGGGCCAGCGGCCTTCCAGTTCGGCCAGGCCGTCGATCAGATCATCCGCATACTGAGTAATGCGCAGGAACCACTGGTTCAGCTTGCGCTTCTCGACCACGGCGCCCGAGCGCCAGCCGCGCCCGTCGATGACCTGCTCGTTGGCCAGGACGGTGTTGTCGACGGGATCCCAGTTGACCACGCCGTCCTTGCGATAGACCAGGCCGCGCTTGAACAGCTCCAGGAACCATTCCTGCTGCTTGCCATAGTATTCGGGATCGCAGGTGGCGAACTCGCGGCTCCAGTCCAGTGATAGGCCCAGCAGCTTCAGCTGGTCGCGCATCGTCGCGATGTTGGACCAGGTCCAGTCGCCGGGATGGACGCCGCGCTCCATGGCCGCGTTCTCGGCCGGCATGCCGAAGGCGTCCCAGCCCATCGGGTGCAGGACGTCGAAGCCTTGCGCCCGTTTGTGACGCGCCACCACGTCGCCCATCACATAGTTGCGGGCGTGGCCCATGTGGATGTTGCCCGACGGATAGGGGAACATCTCGAGCACATAGTATTTCGGACGGCCGGTGTCGGCGTTGGACACCGAAAAGGCGTCGGCCGCGGCCCATCGGGCCTGCTGGCGGGGTTCGGCGGTCTTAGGCTCGTAACGGGCCACGGCGTATCCTGAGGCGGCGCCTCAGGCGCGAAGCTTGAGGCGGGCCTGAGGACGCGTTGAAGACGAAAGGTGAGGGGCGGCCGGTCTTAGCGACGGGCCGCGTTGGCGAGGTTGAGCTGGCGCGCCTTGGTCAGGATGGCGTTCTCCAGATCGGTTTCGGTCTGAGCCGCGACCGGCGCCGAGACCCAGGCGCCGGCGGCGTCCTTGACTTCCTTGGTCACGGCGACGTTCAGGGCGTCGGCGCGCAGGCGGCGATCCAGGATGAAGACGGTCGCCTTGAAGCGCTCGTTCGGCGCCTGCGGATTGACGTACCAGTCATAGTTGACCACGCCGCCCCACGGATCGGCGCTGGTCAGCGGCATGAAGGACAGGGTGTCCAGGGTGGCGCGCCACAGATAGGCGTTCACGCCGATGCCCAGCTGGGCCTCCATGGTGGGCGCCTTGGCCTTAGAGCCGCCGCCGATGAGGGGCAGGCTGGAGCAGCCCCCGAGCAGCAGGCCCGAGGCGATCAGGGCGACCGCAGCGCCGCGAACAAGAGCCATTCCGTGATCTCCGTGAAAGGGTTTGACGGCGCATGAGGGAGCGTCGCCTAGCGACGCCCACGCACGCTCGCGTCAGCAACGCTCTATAACACGGCGAAAAGGGGCGATGACAAGGCGATCTGGCATCAGACTCGACCGATAGAGGCCTTGGTCCGGCCCTTCTGCGTGACAAGGGCGCCACAGCCCGCGCCGGAGTCGCCTGGAACCTATGCCATAGGGCCACGTTCCGTTGACCGTAGGAATGCAGTCCATATCTTATCCCCAGATCGGACGCGGCTCGTTCAGGCGCGTTCTGAGGTCGTCAACAAGGATCGCCGCAGAAAACGAGCGGTCCATAGGGTGGGTGAAATGCGTTTCGTCGCCGTCATCGCTGCAAGCGTGGGCGCCCTGGCCTTGGCCGGGGTGACGACCGACGCCGCTGCGCAGACGCGCGGTCGCGCCCCTGCCGTCAGCCTGACCGACATCGCCGCCCAGTCGCCCAGCACCCCGACCGCCGCCCAGCGCCGCGGCCTGCGTTGGAACGAGAACGGCCGCTGGGGCCTGAACTTCAACCTGAACCAGCCCGTCGGCCGCGAAGCCGACTGGGGCGACGTCGAGGCCGGGGCCTATTACCGCCTCAGCCCGCGCTTGCGCGTTGGCGCCGCCGCCAACCTGGCCTCGCCGGAAGTCGATCCGGCCCGCGCGCCCGAAAGCGCCGCTGATCGCCGCGCCGCGCCGCGCGTGCGCCTCGAGACCATTTTCAAGTTCTGATCCTGAGCGGCCTCTCTCAGCGAGAGGTGAATGCTGTCTGGATCGCCTCCACGCCCGCCAGACCGCACGCGCCTGATTCGCTGAGGGCTTCGGCGTTGCGCGCCGTGATCCCGCCCAGGGCGTAGATCGGGCAGGGGGCCAGGGCCGCTAGCCCCGAGAACCGCTCCACCCCCAGCGCGAGCTTGACCGCTGAAGCGCCGCCGGCGGGAAAGACGGGCGACAGCACCAGGGCGTGCAGGTCGCGCGCGCCGCGCACGGCCGCTTCCGAATGCGCCGCGCCGGTCAGCAGCCAATCCGGTCGCCGTCCCGACAGGGCGTAGGCCGAGGACAGGGCGCGTTCGGGCAGGTGCACGCCGTCGGCCTCCACCCGCTCGGCCAGGGCGGCGTCCAGTCCGACCAGCAGAAGCACGCCCGCCGCCCGCGTCGCCTCGCGCAGACGAAGCCCGGTCTCGACGGCGTCGGCGGCGCCGAAGGCGCGGTACACGACGCCCGCGCCCGCTGGCAGGCGCGCCGCCGCTTTCCAGGGGCGGGGCGTGCGCTCGGGGTCGGTGAAGAACAGCAGGGGCGGCAGGGGGCTCGGGCTGACAGGCGCCGCCGCGAGGGCTACAGACTGCGACAGGGCCTGAGCCGCCGCCCACAGGGTGCGCGCGTCCTCGGCCATGAGTTCGGACAGGGTCATGACCGCCACTACGCCCGCTTTCGCTGTTTCGTCCATCGCCGACCGCTTCGCCGAGGTGCGCCGCCGTATCCATGACGCGGTCCTGGCGGCGGGGCGCGACCCCGCCTCTGTGGTGCTGACGGCGGTGTCCAAGACGCAGGGCGACGCCGCCCTCGACGCCGCTCTGGCGACCGGCCAGCGCGTGTTCGGCGAGAACCGGGTGCAGGAGGCCAAGGCTCACTGGGACGAGCGTCGCGCCGCCCTGCCGGACCTGAAGCTGCGCCTGATCGGCCCCTTGCAGACCAATAAGGCGCAAGACGCGGTCGAACTGTTCGACGTCATCGAGACCCTGGATCGCGAACGCCTCGCCGCTGCCCTGGCCGCCGCCGCGCACAAGACAGGCCGTCGCCCCCGTGTGCTGGTTCAGGTCAATACCGGCGCCGAACCGCAGAAGGCGGGGGTGCTACCGGAAGACGCCGACGCCCTGATCGCCGCCGCGCGCGACGTCCACGGGCTGACGGTGGAGGGGCTGATGTGCATTCCTCCGGCCGATGAAGACCCGGCGCCGCACTTCGCCCTTCTGGCCGCGATCGCCGCTCGCAACGGCTTGAGCGTCCTGTCGATGGGCATGAGCGGCGACTATCTGACGGCGATTCAGGCGGGCGCGACCCATGTTCGGGTCGGTTCGGCCCTGTTCGGGGAACGAAATATGGTCCCTGCGGCCTCTTAGGACGCAATATCGCGTTTGGCGCCCTTGGCGTTCGGCCCAAGCCTCGCCATTCTAAAGAGACCATGCGCACGCCCAAGACCATTCTGATCATCGATGACGACAACGACCTGCGCGAGGCCTTGGCCGAGCAGTTGGCGCTTCACGAGGAATTCCGCCCTGCCCAGGCCGCGACGGCGACCGACGGCGTGCGCCAGGCCAAGGAGGCGCGGGCCGACCTGATCCTGCTGGACGTCGACCTGCCCGACATGGACGGCCGCGAGGCCTGTCGCCTGATCCGCAAGGCGGGCGTGTCCACTCCGGTCATCATGCTGACGGCGCAGTCTTCGGATTCGGACGCCATTCTCGGCCTCGACTCCGGCGCCAACGACTATGTCACCAAGCCTTTCCGCTTCGCGGTTCTTCTGGCGCGCATCCGCGCCCACCTGCGCAGCCACGAACAGTCCGAGGACGCCGTCTTCCAGGTCGGCCCCTATGAGTTCCGTCCGGCCTCCAAGCTGATGGTCGACGACAAGGGCAAGAAGGTCCGGCTGACAGAAAAAGAAACCAACATCCTCAAGTACCTCTATCGCGCCGGGGCCAAGCCGGTGTCGCGCGAAGAGCTGCTGACCGAGGTCTGGGGCTACAACGCCGGGGTCACCACCCACACCCTGGAAACCCACATCTATCGCCTGCGTCAGAAGATCGAGGTCGAGCCGGGCCAGGCCCGCCTGCTGCTGACCGACGCCGGCGGCTACCGCCTCCAGCCCTGACCCTCAGATGAGCGAGCGTCGCCCGACCCCGCCGCTGGTGGCGCTTCGGGCGTTCGACGCAGCCGCCCGCCTTGGCAGTTTCCGCGAGGCGGCCGAGGAGCTGGGCGTCACCCCCGGCGCCGTCAGCCGCCATGTGAAGGCGCTGGAGATGCGCCTGGGTCTGCGCCTGTTCGATCGCTTTAACCGTTCGGTGCGCCTGACCGCCGACGGCAAGCGTCTGGCCCAGGGCGTGGCCGACGCCTTCGAGCGGTTGGAAAGCGCGCTGGAGGCCGTGCGGCCGGGCCGCTCGCGCCAGCTGCGCATCACCGCTCTGCCGTCCTTGGCCAGCAAATGGCTGTCGCCGCGCCTGCATCGGTTCAGCGAGGAAAACCCGGATCTCGATCTGATCGTCTTCGCCGAGGACCGCATCGCCGACCTGTCGAACGGCGAGGCCGACGTGGCCCTGCGCTATGGTGAAGGTCCCTATCCGGGCCAGGTGGCGCGGCGGCTGGTCAATGAGCGGCTGATCCCGGTCTGTGCCCCGTCCTTCGCCGCCGCCCGGCGGTTGAACCAGCCGTCCGACCTGCTGGACGTGGTGCTGATCCACGAGACCTGGCACGACATGCCCTACGCCGACCGCATGGGCTGGAAGGCCTGGTTCGAAAGCGCCGGCGTCGATGATCCGCGCGTGAGCCACCTGCGTGGCCCGCACTTCAGCCACAGTCATCTGGCGCTGGAGGCGGCCCTGTCGGGGCGCGGCGTGGCCCTGACATCGGCGCCCCTGGCGGCGGACGACCTGCGCGAGGGGCGGCTGATCCAGCCGGTCGATCACGCCCTGACCAACGACCTGGCCTATTGGGCGGTGGTCCTGCCGGAACGGGCGGATGAACCCAAGCTGCGGCGCTTCCTCAACTGGATCGTGGCTGAATCGCGGCTGGATGAGGACGCAGATAAGGTTCGAGTGACCTGAGATCACTTGAGACGGCCTAACCGTGGTTTGTCCCCCACAGCAGCGCCGCCTATCTTGAGACCGTTCGGAACTCCCCCGCCGAAAGGAACCAAGTCATGAAACTCGTGCATCCCCGCGCTTCGAGCTTCTCGTTCGAAGGCATCGTCGTCTTCACCGGCAGCGTCACCCTGATCCTGCTGGGCGTGCTGGCCGGCGCCAAGCTGCTGGGCGCAGCCTGAGCTTAAGTCAACGCGGGCGCCATTCGCTGAGAAGGGCGCCCGTGGCCCCATCCTCGAAGGCCAGCCGGTCGAGCCGCAGGGCGGCGATGCAGACCGGACGGCTTTCGGCGTCCTTCTGGACGCAATGGACGGCCTTGCCGTCCGCGAAGGCGGTCAGCCGTCCTTCCAGCCGCAGCGCATAGCCGCGCGGCGCCGGCGTCGGAGCGACGTCCTTTTCTCCCCGAATGACATGGACATAGGCCTGGCCCTGACGACGGCCCAGGCGCGATCCGCCCGCTTCGAACACGGCGGCCAGCCCGGCGCTGCGCTCGGGTTGGACGAGCGGCGGTGTCACGACGTCCTCAACGGCTTTAGCCTCAACCGCCTTGGCCTCAACGGTCTTGTCCTCGGCGGCCGTCTTGTTTGACGCCTGAGCCGTTGGAGGCGCAGGGGCAGGGGCGGCCGGGGCCGTTGACGCCGGACAGGCGTCCAGGCCGCTCCATGGCCGGGCGATCCAGAAGCCTTCGACCGCCTCCCACTTGTCGACCGCCCCCTCGCGGGTCGCGGGGACCAGGGACGACGCGACCAGATCTTCCGGCGTGACCGTTAGGGTCAGGCTTCCGTCCGCATTGCGGACGAGGCGGGGCAGGCCGCCGGCCTCGCCGGCGACGGTCGCTGCGCCGCCGCAGCCGAAAGGCAGGCGCACCGACACCGTGCGGCCGGTCAGGGCCGCGTCGCGGGTCTGGCCGTCGGCCAGGGCCGTCCCCGCTTCGGTCAGCGCGGCCAGCAGGGCGGCGCGGTTCAGCGTGGAATCCAGCACGACCGTCGGCGGCGGGGCCGGTTCCGCGGGCGCGGCCGGTTCCGGCGGTCGTTGGCACCAGGTCAGAAGCGGCAGGGCCGCCGCCAGGGCGAGCGGCGCGGCGAGACGGGTCGTTGTGATCGACATGGAACCAGCCTAACACGGGAAACGCTGATTGGCGCCCCGACCCGTGATCGTGGTCGCGGCGATGGCTGATAAAGGGGTTCTTGCGCGGGTGACGCTGGACCAGATCATCGCGCTTATCGTTCTGATCGCCGTGGTCGGCGTGATGATCCACGGTCGGATGCGCTCGGACGTGGTTGCGCTCAGCGGCGCGGCGGCCCTGCTGCTGTTCGGCGTGGTGCGCCCGGTCGAGGTGCAGAGCGCCTTCGCCAGCCCGGCGGTCATCGCCCTGGCCGGCCTGTTCGTCATCGCCTACGCCATTGAGCTGTCGGGTCTGCTGGGCCTGATGATCCGCAAGGCGACGGCGCTGTGTCAGCGGTTCGGCGCGACGGGCATCTGGGTGGTGATCGGCCTGTGCGGCTCGGTCGGCGGCTTTCTGAACAATACGCCGGTGGTGGTCCTGGCCGCGCCGGTCGTGCGCGACATGGCCAAGTCGCTGAAGCTGTCGCCCAAGCGGTTCCTGATGCCGCTCAGCCATGTGACGGTCCTGGGGGGCCTGCTGACCCTGATCGGCACTTCGACCAATCTGCTGGTCAACGACATGGCGCGCAACGCGGGCCAGCCGGTCTTCAGCCTGTTCGAGATCACGCCGGTGGGCCTAGTCATCGCCCTGGTCGGCGGACTGTGGCTCTATTTCTTCGGCGCGCGCCAACTGGGACGCACGGCGACCGCCGAGGAGGAGGCTGAGGCCGAACGCGAACGGCGCGAGGCGGAAGCCCAGGCCGAAAAGGCGTCGCGCCAAGGCCGATGGCGCCTGCCCTTCTCACTGTCGTCCCTGACCCGCCTGGGCGAAAGCCGCAGTCAGCGCGACGGCACGGGGGACGCGCATCTGGGCGACGTCGACCTCTACGCCTCGGCCGACCGGCCCTTGCAGTGGAAGCGGGCGTTGATCGCCCTGGCCGTGTTCGTGATGGTTGTGGCGGCGGCGGGGCTGGGGATCGCGCCCATCGCGGCGGCCGCCTTCGCCGGAGCGGTGGCGTTGATCCTGCTGGGCGTGCTGACGCCGGAAGAGGCCTATTCGGGTCTCAAGCCGGACATCCTGCTGTTGATCGCCGGCATGGTGGTGGTCGGCACCGCCATCGAAGTGACGGGGCTGGCGGCGCAAGGCGCGGGTCTGCTGATCGAGGTGATCCGTCCGTTCGGGCCTCTGGGCGCGCTGATCGTGCTCTACGGCGTGACCCTGTTCGCGACCGAGCTCCTGTCCAACGCCACGGTGGCGGTGCTGGTGACGCCGATCGCCGTCGCCCTGGCCGAGAGTCTGGGGGTTGATCCACGCCCCTTCCTGGTCGCGGTGATGATGGCCGCCTCGGCCGCCTTCGCCACCCCCTTCGGCTATCAGACCAACGTCCTCGTCTATCAGATGGGCGGTTACAGCTACATGGACTTCGTCCGCGTCGGCACGCCGCTGAACCTGATCACCTGGGCGGCGGCCATGGTCGCCATCCCGATCTTCTTCCCCTTCTGAGGCGGGCTCAGACGTCCAGGTCCATCACGACCGGGGCGTGGTCGCTGGGCCGTTCCCATTCGCGCACCGTGTCCAGGATGCGGGCGCTTCCCTTGACCACGGCGGGCGTCAGGCCGGGCGAGGTCCATAGATGGTCCAGCCGCAGGCCCCGGTTCGACTTGCGGAAGTCCTTGGCGCGATAGCTCCACCAGCTGGCCAGCTTGACCGGATCGGGGATCTGGTCGCGCAGCACGTCGGTGAAGCCGCCGGCGTCCTGAAGTCGGTACAGGGTCTCGACCTCGCCGGGGGTGTGGCTGACCACCTTGGACATGAAGCGGTGGTTCCAGACGTCGTTCTCGCCCGGCGCGATGTTGAAGTCGCCGGCCAGGACCAGGGGCCGCTGGCGGTCGCGGGTCTTCATCTCGGCGGTCAGCCGCTCATAGAAGTCCATCTTGTGATCGAACTTGGGGTTCAGCGCCCGGTCCGGCAGGTCGCCGCCCGCCGGGATGTAGAAGTTCTGCACCTCCACCCCCTCGACCACAGCCGAGACGCAGCGGGCGTGGCCCTCGCGGCAGACGTCCAGCTTCGGACTGTCGACGATGGGCAGGCGGCTGGCGATGGCCACCCCGTGCCAGCCCTTCTGGCCGCCGATCCGCAAGTAGGGCAGGCCCATGTCGATGAAGGCCTGACGCGGGAACTGGTCCTCGGTGCATTTGATCTCCTGCAGGCACAGGACGTCCGGGGCGTGTTCGGCGACTAAACGGGCGACCTGCTCAATGCGCAGGCGGACCGAGTTGATGTTCCAGGTGACGATGCGAAGGCTCATGCGACGGGCCTTAGCAGCTTGACGGGGCGGGGTCTAAGCCGGTCGTCTCGCGCATTAAAAAAGCGCCCGGAGCCAGGTCCGGGCGCATGAAGTTCGTCTCTCTCGCCGCCAGGCGGGGATGAATCCGTGGCGGGCGGGACGGCCGCCGCCGTCCTGTGCCCAAAGTGTCACGCCTGGCGAAAAAGGTCAAACTGTCACAAATTCGCCCTGCTTCTTTTCTGGCGACGGATCAGTTGCGGCGGTTGCGACGCGTCGGATCGCGCAGCTGGAACAGGCTGGCGGCCAAGCCGGGCGCCGGTTGCAGCGTGGTCAGCTGCACGCGGGTGCGCGACCCTTGCGCGTCGGTGATCGTCCATTCTTGCAGGCGCACGGGCGAACCGGCGAAGGCCAGGATGACCGAGCCTTCATTGGGACGGCGCGCGTCGCGGGCCGTGATGGCGAAGGCGCCGGAGTCCATGCGCGTGATCCGGTCGATCTTCACGCCCTGATCCAGCCGGACCTCGCGCGCCAGGAAGGTGGACAGCGGCGTCTGGCCCAGCGGCGCCTGGCGGAAGACGTTCAGGCGCGGATCCCAACGGCTGACGTTGTTGCCGTCGGCGACGACCAGCAGGCCTTCCGGCTCGGTGTATTCGAACCGCATCTTGCCGGGGCGTTGCAGATAATAGCGGCCGGCGCGGCGCTGATTGTTCGGCCCGGTCTCGACGAAGGTCCCCTGGGCCGTGGTCATGGCGGTCAGATAGGTCTGGGCCTGACGCAGCACGGCCTGATCGTCGGCCGACAGCCCGGCTTGCGCCAGGACGGCGGCGGGGGCGGCGGCGAGCGCGACCAGGGCGGCGGAGCCGAGGCCGAAGGCGCGGCGGGAAATGCTCATGTCTTTTCTTCTCCCGTTCTGAACGGTTTTCGACCCGATGAGGGTGAGGGCTTCATCCGGCAGGCTGATGACGCCAGCCTGACCATATTCCGGCGCTCCGATGAAGCGGTGTTCATTGTTTAGTGTCCTATCGCTCGCCGCGCGGCGGCTCGCTGCTTGAGGACGTGAGGCGTTTAAGCGTCGATTGAAGCGCGTGGTTCCCGGCTTGCGCTCGCGCCCGGCGCTCAAGCAGCGAGCGACCGCGTCGCGAGCGTAGCGCCTCGGCGGAGCCGACAGTCAAACCATGGGAGGCGGCCCGGCCAGCACCTCGCGCTTGCCGGCGTGGTTCGCCGGGCTGACGACGCCTTCCTGCTCCATGCGTTCGATCAGGGTGGCGGCGCGGTTGTAGCCGATCTGCAGACGGCGCTGGACGTAGGAGGTCGAGGCCTTGCGGTCGCGCGTGACCACGGCCACGGCGCGATCATACAGGTCGTCGCCGGTGCCGCCGCCTTCATCGCCATAGGCGCCGTCGCCGTCGCCGTCCGGCTCGTCGGTGATCAGATCGAGGTATTCCGGCTCGGCCTGGGCGCGCAGGTGTTTGCAGACCTCCTCGACCTCCTGATCGCCGACGAAGGGGCCGTGCAGGCGGGTGATGCGTCCGCCGCCCGCCATGTAGAGCATATCGCCCTGACCCAGCAGCTGCTCGCCGCCCTGTTCGCCCAAGATGGTGCGGCTGTCGATCTTCGACGTGACCTGGAAGGAGATCCGGGTCGGGAAGTTGGCCTTGATGGTGCCGGTGATAACGTCCACCGACGGGCGCTGCGTGGCCATGATCAGGTGGATGCCGGCGGCGCGGGCCATCTGGGCCAGACGCTGGACGGCGCCTTCCACATCCTTGCCCGCGACCAGCATCAGGTCGGCCATCTCGTCCATGACCACGACCAGATAGGGCATGGGCTCGGGGCGGATCTTCTCGCTCTCGTAGACGGGGCGGCCCTGTTCGTCGAAGCCGGTCTGGACGGTGCGCTCGAAATGCTCGCCCTTCTCCTGGGCCTCGCGGGCGCGGTCGTTATAGCTGGCCACGTTGCGGACGCCGAGCTTGGACATCCGGCGATAGCGGTCCTCCATCTCGCGCACGGTCCACTTCAGGGCCACGACCGCCTTCTTGGGATCGGTCACGACCGGCGCCAGCAGGTGCGGGATGCCGTCATAGACCGACAGCTCCAGCATCTTGGGGTCGATCATGATGAAGCGGCACTCGGCGGGCGAGTGGCGATACAGGATCGACAGGATCATGGCGTTGACCCCGACCGACTTACCCGAGCCGGTGGTGCCCGCGATCAGCAGGTGGGGCATCCGCGCCAGATCGGCCACATAGGGCTCGCCGCCGATGGTTTCGCCCAGGGCCAGCGGCAGCAGATGGCTCTTCTTGTCGTATTCGCCGGACGCCAGCAGGTCGCGCAGGAAGACGGTCTCGCGCTTGGCGTTGGGCAGTTCGATGCCGATGGCGTTGCGGCCCTGAACCACGCTGATGCGGCAGGCGCGGGCCGACATGGAGCGGGCGATGTCGTCGGCCAGGGCCACGACGCGGCCGTGCTTCACGCCGGGCGCGGGCACCAGTTCATACAGGGTGACGACGGGGCCGGGGCGGATCTGGTCGATCTGGCCGCGCACACCGAACTCCTGAAGCACGCCCTCCAGCATCTTGGCGTTGGCCTTCAGCGACTCCTCGTCGACGGCGCCGCCGCGCTGGCCGGGCTTGGCCAGGATGCCCAGCGGCGGCAGCTCGAAGCCGCCCTCATTGGCGAAGTCGAAGGCCTGTTGGTCGGTATCGCTGCGCACGGGCTTGGGCGCTTTGACGGCCGCCACCTTGGGCTCGTTCGACTTGGGCGCTCGGGCTGAAGGCGGGGCGATGGGGGCCGGGGCCGCATCCTCCCACGGCGGGGTGTAGGCGTCGGCTTCATCGGCGTAACCGTCCGCATCGTCGTATGCGTCTGCGGCGGGCGCAAAGGCGGCTTGAGCCTGAACGGGCGCGGCGAGAGGGCCGTCGGCCTCTATCTCGTCGGCGTCGGGCAGGCGGTGACGCGGCTTGCGGGCGGCGGTTTCAGCCACGGCGCGCGGCGCCTTGCCCGGCTTGGCGGCCTTGGCGGGTTTCGACCCCTTGGCGGCGCGGGCTTCGGCGCCCTTCTGGGCGGCCCAGCCGGCGGTGTCGGTGAAGTCGCGCAGGCGCAGGCCTACGGTGTAGGCCAGGCTCCACAGCGCCAGAACTAGGAACACCACGCCCAGGATGATGCGCGCGCCCGGCACCTTCAGCGCGCCCAGTCCATTGGCGGCCAGGCCGGTGACGGCGTCGCCCCATAAACCGCCCATGCCCGCCGCCAGCGGCCATTTCGCGGGCGCCGCCGGGGCCGACAGGGCGGCCGACAGCAGCAGCACGCCCACGACGGCGCAGAAGACCTTGAACGGCGTCGGCTGCAGCCGGTGCTGCAAGGCGTCGCCGATCGCCACCGCAAGTCCGAAGGCGATCAGCAGCAGGACGGCGGGCCAGGCGGCCAGCCCCAGCGACTGCATGACCAGATCGGCGAAGGTCGCGCCGGCGCCGCCCAGCCAGTTGGTCGGCGCCTGGATCGAGGCGGCGTTCCAGCTGGGATCGGCCGGGTTCCACGAGATCAGGGCCACCAGAAGCAGGGCGGCCAACATGGCTTGCAGCACGCCCCTGAACCGCACGGCGAAGGGCGCCGCCCAGACGATGCAGGCGGTGCTCCAGACGCGTTGGCCGAGCGCGATGGCGGCGGACATGAAGGCGGACCCCCAGAAACGGGATTCTAAACAGGACTCTCGCCCTTACTGCCTCGCATAAGGTTAAAGCTGCATTTACCAGCTTGGCCTTTGCGGACGGAGATGAGCCCTTATGTCCCATGGCGGAGGCGGGCTGCTGGTAGCGTGACGCGCGATACGGGCCTAGAACGACACCATGAGCGGATCGGACGACTACGACATCATCATCGCCGGCGCAGGCCTGGTCGGGGCGACCTTTGCGCTGGCGGCGGCGCAGGGGGGCTTGCGCTCCGTCATGGTGGACCCCCAGCCGTTCACCGCCCAGCTGGCGCCGACCTTCGACGGGCGGGCGACGGCGATTTCCTACGCCAACTTCCGCATGTTGAAGGCGCTGGGGCTGGGCGAGGCGCTGGAGCCGCACGCCTGCCGCATGGACCGCATCCTGGTGACGGACGGCCGCCGCCCCGGCGCCGCCAGCCGAAAACCTTCGGCCGCCTATATCCGCTTCGACGCGGATGAGATCGGCGACCGCAACGGCGGCGAGCCGCTGGGCTATATGGTCGAGAATCGTCGCCTGCGCGTCGCCTTGGCTGAAGCTGTCGAGGCCCGAGGCCTGGAGGTCCGCGCCCCCGCCGCCGTGGCCGATGTGGCGGTCGGGCCGGGCCGGGCGACGGTGACGCTGAAGGACGGTTCAACCCTGTCGGCGCCGCTTGTGATCGGGGCCGAGGGCCGCAACTCGACCGTGCGGCGCGCGGCGGGCATCGACGTCTTCGGCTGGACCTATCAGCAGAGCGGCGTGGTCTGCACCGTCCGCATGGAAAAACCGCACGGCAACGTCGCCCATGAGTATTTCCTGCCGGACGGTCCCTTCGCCATCCTGCCGCTGACGGAAAACCGGGCCAATCTGGTCTGGACCGAGAGCACCCGCCGGGGCGCGGCTCTGCGCTCGGCCTCGGATGAGGCCTTCCACGCCCATCTGACGCGGCGCTTCGGCGACTTCCTGGGCGGGCTGACGATCGAGGGGCCGCGCTTCGTCTATCCCCTGTCGCTGCAATTGGCCGAGAGTCTGACCGCGCCGCGCATGGCCATCATCGGCGATGCCGCCCACGGGGTGCACCCGGTGGCGGGGCAGGGGCTGAACATGGGTCTGAAGGACGTCGCCGCCCTGTCGGAGGTGCTGACCGAGGCCGCCCGCATCGGCGAGGACATCGGCTCGGAACTGGTGCTGGAGCGTTACGCCCGCTGGCGCCGGTTCGACAACGCGGCGCTGGCGGCAGGCTTTGACGGCTTCGTGCGCCTGTTCTCCAACGACATCGCCCCGGTGCGGCTGGTCCGCGATCTGGGCATGGCGGCGGTCAACCGCATCGCCCCCCTGCGCCGCGCCTTCATGCACGAGGCCGGCGGGGCGACGGGAGACCTGCCCCGCCTCCTGCGCGGCGAGAGTTTGTAAGAGGGCCTGCCCGCCTCGGGCTGCTTGAAGCTTGCCTGGGGTTTAGCGGCTCGAGGGTCAGTCGTGAGTGTGCAGCAGCACGTCGGCGTCGTCGCGGCGGTCGGCTTCTTCCACCGCGCAGCGCAAGGCGGAGGCCCGGTTCTGGAACAGGCCGAAGAAGAGCCCGTCCGAGGAGGTCAGGCGCCAGACGCGGCCCAGGCGGCGAATCTCGAACAGGACGGGCCGGGCCTTGGCGCGAGCGGCGCTCATGAGCGGGGCTCGATCGGGTTCAGCCCGTCAGCCTGACGCTGCAGCTGACGGGCGATGCGCACGGCGGCCTCGCGGTCCTTGAAGGGGCGGGTGGCGCAGTCGTCCAGGGTGACGCACCAGCCGCCGTCGCGGGCGACGACGCCATAGGCGCGGTGACGGTGAGGGGCGGCGGGGCGCCCGTCGGGATAGCCGCTCATCATCGTGGGCGGCTCCCGTTGCGGGGCATGCAGCCGAGATAGAGGGCCAGCACGGTCTGGGCCATGCGCCAGACGCTGGGGGCGGCGGGTTCGGTCGGGCCTGGGCGGCTCAGCGACTGGTTCAGCAGGGCGCGGCGGCTCATGGGGGGCTCCTTCATGAGACGAAGAAACACCCGAGGGCCATAAGGGCGCGATGAGGAAACCGGGCTGCCGCCTAAGCGCGGCGTAAGGGTTCGGCGCCCTGACGATCAGTCCAGCGGGCGGGCGTCTTCGGCCAGCATGATCGGCACGCCGTCGCGGATGGGGAAGGCCAGCTTGGCGCCCGCCGAGACCAGTTCATTGCGCTCGCGGTCATAGGTCAGGCGGCCGCGCGTGACCGGACAGACCAGCACTTCCAGCAGGCGGGGATCGACCGAGACGGGGGTGTTGAAGGCGTCGCTCATGATTTTAAGTGCCCTATCGCTCGCCGCGCGGCGGCTCGCTGCTTGAGGGCGTCGGGCGCCCTGTTCTGTTGGTCGCGTGTTTATCGCGTCGAGAGCGCTCAGACTACTGCATCGCCGGACCGGGTTCGTCGTCGTCGGGGGCCACGGCTTCGATGCGCAGGAGGGCGGTCAGGGCTGCTTCGCGCTCGGTCAGGGTCAGGGCTTCCAGCAGGGCCTGTTTCTCGGGCGGATCAAAGGGCAGGGCCATGGCCAGGCTGTTCACCAGGGCTTCCTGCGGCGCGGCGCGGGCGGTGTCCCAGTCGATGTCCATGCCGCGTCCCGCCAGATAGGGCGCCAGGGCCGAGAGGAAGGGCTGGCGGTCGAAATCCTCGGTCGGGTCCGGGGCGCGCAGGTCCGACTCATAGGGCAGGAAGTCGACCCGCGCCTGGCGGTAGGGGGTGCGGACCTGCATTTCGGTCGCCACGGCGAAGCGGCACACCCCGGTCAAGGTGATCAGATAGCGCCCGTCCGAGGTCTCGGCGAAGCTGGTGATCCGCCCGGCGCAACCGACGCGGGTCAGGGGCGGACGCAGGCCTGCGGGGCCGACCGGCTGGATCAGGCCGATCATCCGGTCGCCCGCCATGGCGTCGTCCACCATGTTCAGATAGCGCGGCTCAAAGATGTTCAGCGGCAGCTGCCCCCGCGCCAGGAGGATGGATCCCGGCAAGGGAAACACCGGGATCACCTGGGGAAGTTCGCTGGCCTTGACGTAGCCCTGAGCCATGATCGCGCCGTTAGGAGAACAGGATGGAGGACAGGCGTCGTCGTCCGTCGCGGGCGACTTCGCTGGTCGGGCCGGCGGCCTCGAACACGGTCAGCAACTGCTTGCGCGCGGCCTGGTCGTTCCACTCGCGCTCAGCCTGGACGATGGTCAACAGGTGGTCGACCGCGCCCTTCAGATCGCCCGCCGAGGCCAGGGCCTGGGCCAGGTCGAAGCGGGCCTCGTGGTCGTTCTTGTTCGCGGCCAGCCGGGCTTCCAGCTCGGCGGTCGCGCCCGTCGGGGCGGCCGAGGCCAGCGACAGCTGGGCGCGCACGGCCTGGACTGTCGGCTCGGTGGAATCGGCGGGGGCCATGGCGATGGTCTGGGCCGCCTGTTCGGCGTCGCCCTCGGCCAGATAGACGCGGGCCATGCCGGCGATGGCCTTCTGATTGTCCGGCTCCATCGTCAGGACGTGGGCGAAGGCCTGGGCGGCGCCGCCCAGGTCGCTGAGGCCCAGGGATTCCTCGCCCAGCGACAGCAGTTGCTCGACGTCGGTGTTGACGCCTTCTCCGCCGGTCAGCTTGTCGATGAAGGCCTTGATCTGGCTGTCGGGCACGGCGCCCTGGAAGCCGTCGACCGGCTGGCCGTTGACGAAGGCGTAGACGGTCGGGATCGACTGCACCCGCAGCTGGCCCGCATAGGCCGGGTTGGCGTCGACGTCGATCTTGACCATCTTCACCGCCCCCTTGGCGGCGCGCACGGCCTTCTCCAGCGCGGGGCCGAGCGTCCGGCACGGCCCGCACCAGGTCGCCCAGAAGTCGACGATGACCGGCTGATGCTTCGAGGCCTCGATCACGTCGGTCATGAAGGAGGCGTCCGTGCCGTCCTTGATGAGGTCGGGCGGGGTGGTCAGGGACGGGTCGGCGAAGGTCATGGTCGGGTCCGCAAGGCAAGACGAAGGAAGGTAACGGATCAGATGGCGTCGGGATGCCTCGCCATCAAGCCGAAAGCGCGCCTTGCCGCAGGCGAAGGCGAGGAGAGCGGAAAAAACAGAGTCCAATTCGTCTGAATCGTCTGAAATCTCCGTCCTCGACCGGAGTAGATGGCGAACCAGCATCCTTCTCCCCTTGAGGGAGAAGGTGGGCGCCGGAGGCGCTCGGATGAGGGGTGTTGGGGCGAGGTTTGATTATTTTCGCTCCGACACGATGCAGAATCGGACGTCGGGGCGCTCACACCCCTCATCCGTCTCGCTCCGCGAGCCACCTTCTCCCACAAGGGGAGAAGGAAGAGGAGGGCGGCTTCGTCATGCCGTAGCAGGCCGGTGCGTCAGAACGGGGCGTAGCGCGCCTTACAGCCGATCCATCCGCAGCCAGCGGGCGTCGCCCAACCAGGCGATCTTGAGGGCCTGGTCGGCGGCGGCGGCTTCGGCGGCGCGGCCCTGGGCGGCTTCGGCGCGGGCCAGGCCGTAGAGCGCCCAGCCGTTGTTCGGCGTCTGGGCCAGGGCCAGGCGGAAGGCGTCGGCGGCCAGGTCCGGACGCCCGGCCTGATAGAGGGCCGCGCCCAGCGACTGATGCACCGGATAGTACCAGAAGGCGGGCTCCATATAGGGCAGGGCGGCCTCCAGATCGGCGGCGCGACGATAATGCTCCGTCGCCTCGGCGGGGCGGCCGCGCGCCATGGCCATGCGCCCGTAAGCCACGGCCTCGGCCAGGGCCAGAAGATCGGGCGCGGGCACGCCCTGGGCGACCATCTCGGCCAGGGCGGGGGAGGCCTTCAGCGCGTTCAGGGCCGCCATTTCACGGTCGAAGCTCTTCTGATCGCGCAACTGGGCGTGGGCGACGGCGCGGGCGTAATGGCGCATGGCGGCGGCGTAGGGCAGGCGGGCGTCGGGCGCGGGCGCGGCCAGGACAGCGCGCGGTTCGGCGAACTGGGCCAGGGCCTGATAGGGGGCGGCGTCGATGACCTGGACCCAGGCGATCCGCGCCGAGGTCGCCGGGTCCAGCACGGTGCGCAGGCGCCGCGCCTCGCGCAGGGCGGTGTCCATGTCGCCGGCCATCTGGGCCGAGGCGACGATGAAGTGGATGTTGTGCGGATAGTAGCCGTAGCGGACCAGGCTCTCGTCGCCCGCATCGCGGATGAAGGCCTCGTCCGCGCGCGCCGCCGCGACGTTCAGGCGCATGGCCTCGGCGTAGCGGCCGCGCCGCAGATAGATGTGGCCGGGCATGTGCACCAGATGGCCCGCGCTGGCGGGACGCGCGGCGGCCAGGCGGTCGGCCGCCGCCTCGGCTCGCGCGGGATCGGCGGCCTCCATCAGGTGGATGTAGAGATGGGCCGCCTGCGGATGGTCGGGGCTGCGGTCCAGGACGGTCTCGATCAGGCGGATCGCCGCGCCGATGCGGCCGACAGGGGTGCGCTGGTCGGCCTCCCAATAGTTCCAGGGCGTGGTGTCCATCGCCGCCTCGGCGGCCAGGACGGCGATGTCGTCATTGTCGGGAAAGCGGCGCGCGGCGACCAGCATGGCGTCGGCATAGGCGGCGTCCAGGGCGGTGCGGTCGGCCGCCGGATCGTCGGAGTAGCGCAGGCCCAGGGCGTCGATCAGCGCCTGCTCGTGCGGCGCGGCCTCGGCGCTCAGGACCAGGGCGCGGTTCAGGGCCTTGAGCGCCGCCGCCCGGTCGCGTTTGTCCATCGGGGCGTTGATGTTGGGGCCCAGGGCCATGGCCTCGCCCCACCAGCAGGCGGCGCATTCGGGATCGCGGCTCTGCGCCTCGCGGAAGGAGCGCACCGCCCCGGCGTGGTTGAAGCCGTAGGCCAGCGTCAGCCCCTGGCTGAAATAGGCCTGGGCGCCGGCGTCGTCGGTCGTCGCCTTGAACGGCGAGGTCGTCAGGTCGAGATAGAGGGGGATGGGCTGGACCTGACTGGCGGGCGCGGCGACGGCCGAGGCGACCAGCAGGCTGCGGGCCAGGGCGCCGCCGCCTGAACCCGGCCCGCAGACGCCGCCGAACAGACGCTCAAGGCGCAGCGCCGTTGCGGCGTCGGACGCGGGGAGGGCGGTCATCGGCCCGGCCAGCACCAGACCCGCTCCGCCCACGGCGAAGGCTTTCCAGAACAGTCTCATGCACCGTCCCCTTCCAGGGCCTGACGCGATGAACGTCCGCCGCGCAGGCGCGCGTGATGAAGTCGAGAACGGCGATATTACGCCTCGCCGCCTTCCTTAGACAGTGTGATTCCGGGAAACGGGACTTTCCTGGGAGGGCGGCTCACAGGCGGAAGCGGTTGGGGTCTGCTGCGGGTGGAAAGCGGAAGTGACCAATCCCGAAGGAGTGTGTCAGCACCCTGCCGTGGCGCAGGAATCCAAAACACTGCCGATCATTGCCAACCAAAATGCGACGACTACTAACGGTGCCAAGAGAAGAACGCGCAGGCCTTTTCGGCCATTCTTGCGAACGTCGAAAACTGCAAGTGCGATCCACGCGATAGCTATCGCGACCTGAAGGTAAAGCCAGGGCGGTTCCGCTATCGGAAGAATGTAGAACAGCATTGTCACCACCTCGGATTGGAGTGGCGATAATCAACGGCTAGCAAGGCGTGCGCAATGTCCGCAGCGGGTCGCTTCCAGACATAGCCTACAGTCTGCGAAGTCGCCGTTCAGTCCAGCGCGTCGAAGTCCACTACGATCGGCTCGCGGTCCAGCAGCGCTAGGACGCGACGGAAGCTGTCCTGGCTCAGGGCGGTGGTCGCCGTATTGGCCAGGGGGTGGAAGTTGACGACGGCCGCCTCCCACAGGCGTCGGTCCAGCACGAAGGTGACGCGGCGCTCCGCATCGTTGATCAGGCCCAGGGCCGTGACCGATCCGGGGCGCACGCCCAGCGTCTCCCACAGCAGGGTCTCATTGCCGAAGGACAGGCGGTCCGAGCCCATGGCGCGGTGGGCGCGCTTCAGGTCGATGACCGTGTCCTGGGCCGCCGAGATCAGCCACAGTCGACCCTTCTTGTCCTTGAGGAACAGGTTCTTGGTGTGCAGGCCCGGCAGGTCGGCCTTGAGGTCCAGCCCTTCCTCGACGCGGAAGACGGCGGGGTGGTCGTGGGTGGTCTGTTCGATGCCGTGCTCGGCCATCCAGGCCAGCAGGCGGGCGGGGTCATACGCGGGCTCGTGCAGGACGTCGGAGGCAGGATCGGCGGCGATGGCGGTCATCTCGGTCTTGTCGGGCGGGCGGCGGGGGCGATAGGGGAGAAACAGACCCTCGTCATCACCCCCCTGTTCGTCAAGTTTGGGAGCCGCGTCTTGGAACTGGAATGTTATCCGATGAACGCTCGGCCGTGCGATCTCGTGCCGGGCCGCCAGTCGCGCAACTGGATGGACGCCTTCGCCAGCCGTCACCCCTATCGCTGTCTGCCGCTGACCATGGCCAACACCACAGGGTGGGAGATCTTGTGCCCGTTCGGCTTCACGGCGGAGTGGAACGGCGGGCCGTCGCAGACGGACATCAAGATCACGCCAGACCGGCCGCAGCCCGAGCTGGATCACTTCGTCACCTCGCACTTCTCGCGCGGGGTGCTGACCATGCACCCGCAGTATCTGTTCCGCACGCCGCCGGGCTGGGGGCTGATCGCGCAAGGCTCGCCCAACCACGTCAAGGACGGCATCCAGCCGCTGAGCGGCCTGATCGAGACGGACTGGCTGCCGTTCCCCTTTACGATGAACTGGATCTTCACGCGGCCGGGGCGGATCAAGTTCGAGAAGGGCGAGCCCTTCTGCTTCATCCTGCCGGTCGAGCATCGCAAGGTGGAGCAGTTCGAGCCGGTGATCCGTTCGCTGGAGTCCAACCCCGGCATGAAGGGGCAGTTCGAGGCCTGGAACCGATCGCGCACCGACTTCAACACCCGCCTTGCCTCGGGCGACCCCGACGCGGCCAAGGAGGCGTGGCAGCGCTTCTACTTCAAGGGCGAGGTGCCCGAGGCCCTGGGCACGGCCCCGGCGACCCATGCGAACAAGCGCCGGCTGAAGAATCCGCGCATCGGCTGATGCAAGCCGCTTGATGCAGAAACGCCCGCCTCCGTCGCCGGAAGCGGGCGTTGTCATGTCTGGCGCCTCTCGCTGCTTAAGCGACGCAGTTCGCAGCAAGGGCCGCTCAAGCAGCGAGCCGCCGCGCGGCGAGCGTTAGCGGCCTACTTAAGAAGCCGGACGGGTCACGCGCGGGCTGAGGTTGCGGATGACCTCGCGGGCGTCGAAGGCGTTGACGTCGCCGGCGGGCTTGGCGCCGCGACCCATGACGATCTCGGCCGTGGCCTCATAACGGTCGACCTGGCGGATGTCGCGGTCCCGGCCCCAGTACGGATCCCAGGTGCTCCAGTAGCCGCGCTGGTAGAAGCGCCAGGACGGACCCCAATAGGGGCCGTAGCGGTCGTAGTAGAAGGGATCCGGCGTCGTGTAGAACCGGGTGTCGCGGTCCGTGGCGCGGGTGACGGTGGCGAACCAGTCGTAGCCGTTCTCGACCGTCAGTTCGGCCGAGCGCAGCAGCAGGGACATCTCGACCTGGTCGCGCGAGGTGACCGAATTGCCCGAGAAGCTGACGGCGTAGCGGTTGGACTCCAGGCGCTGCTCGGCATAGCCGCCCTGACCCTTCGAGCCGGCCGGCTGATAGGGGGTGGCCGTCGCGCAGGCGCCCAGGGCGAGCGCGCCCGCCAGGGCGATCAGCACCGGGGTTTTGCGAAGCTTCATCATGGAAAACTCTCCTTGAGCGCTCATTGAACGCCCGTCGGTCTGAACGGGGGGTGAATGGTCAAGTTCCGAACCGCCCATCGCGCGCCCATCACAGACGCGAGACGATGAGGACGGCGGCGAGGAGCAGAAGGCATCCGACCACAATGCCGAAACCCTTGCGGAAACGCGGCGCGGTCATCTGTCGCGCCAGTGCGGCCCCGCCCAGGCCGTAGGCGCACATCGACAGGCCGTCCATGCCGACGGTGGTCACGGCGAACAGGGCCAGTTGGGGCGCCAGCGGGCGGTTGATGTCCAGGAAGGGCGGCAGGACGGCGGTGAAGAACAGGATGGCCTTGGGGTTGGCGATCTGGACCATGAAGCCGTCGACCAGGGCGCTGCGCCCGCGCTTGACCTCGATGTGCGCCGGTTCGGCGGCGGTGGCGAAGGCGCCGCGCAGGGCCTTGATCCCGAGCCAGGCGACATAGAGGGCGCCGAGGACGGCGATGACGCGGAACACCTGGGGGAAGGCGATCACCAGGGCGCCCAGACCCAGGGCGGCGGCTCCGAACCACACCAGGGTGGCGGTGTTCATGCCCAGGACGGCGGTCAGGGCGGCGGCCTTGCCCTTCTCCATGCCGGTGGCGACGGCGAAGATGTTGGCCGGGCCGGGCGTCACCGCCATCACGGCCATGACGCCGAGAAAAGCCAGGTACAGATGCGGATCGACAGGAAGCGCGGCCATAGGGCCCTTTCGGGCGCAAGCGGGCTCAGGTCAAGCCGGGTCTTGGGTCAGGCGGTCCTGCTCCGCCAGCCCCGTTCAGGCAGTCCCGTTCAGGCGGGGCAGGGGACCGGGCCGTCGGAGTCCAGCGGCGGCGCCGCCAGGGCGGTCTCCTCCAGCGCGTCCAAGGCCAGGTCGAAGCCGTACTGGGCCACCAGGCCGTAGGTGACCATCTGTTCGGGGTCGATCTGGGCCCAGGCGCCGTTGGTCGTCAGGCCGTGAACCACGGGTTCGACCTCGGCCATGGCTTCGCGAACGATGGCTTCGACGTCGATCTCGGCCAGGGCCGCCTCGGCGATCTGACCGGCCTGGCGGGTGGCCTCGGCGGTGAAATCGACGACGTGGGGCTGATAGCCGGACCACAGAGCCGCGACGCGCAGGCCCTTCTGGGTTTCGGTCAGGCCGGGATCGGCCTGGATGCGCTCGGCGCGGGCGCCGAACTCCTCCATCTTCTGCTCGAAGACGGCGGCGGCGGCTTCCAGACGGGTCTCGGCGGGGGTCTTCTGCTCTTCGGCCACGGCGGTCGAGACCGGCAGAAGGGCCAGGGCGGCGGCTAGGGAAAGCGAGGCGAGGGGGAGGGCGCGGGTCATGACGAAGCTCCTTCGGCGGACGCCGCGCAGGGTCCGCCGAAGGGGGCCTCGGCTCAAGTGAAATCGCGGTAAGGCGCGATCTCGCGCTCAGGCGTCTTAGTCGACGGCGGGCGGGGCCGGCGGGGCGGCCAGGGCGCCTTCGATGGCGGTGCGGATCTGGGCGGGCACGCCGCGCAACTGAGCCGAGGCGCCGTCAGCGGCCGCCAGAATTTCGGCCTTCTTGTCAGCGTTCTCAGGCTTTTCGGCCATGACGCGCAGGAAGGCGCCGTATTCGTCGGCGAAGGCGGCGAACTTGGGCTCGTACTGGTTCAGGACCGCGTCGGTGCGGGTCTTCTTGGCCGCGGCGTCCAGGCTGGCGTCGTCCATGATCGTCTCAAGCTCGGCGCCCATGCGCTCGGCCTCGGCGTTGAAGGCTTCGCCCTTGGCCGCGAAGGCGGCTTCCTCGGGCGAGAGAGCGGGCTGGGCGGTGATCGCCGGGGCGGGCGGCGGCGGGTCCTGAACGGCGGCGAAGGCGGGGGCGGCGAACAGGGTCAGCGCCGCGGCGGCGGCGAGGGGAAGACGGTTCAACGGAGAACTCCGGCTGGCGACGGCTGAAGCCGTCAAGAAGGATACGCCGGACGATCGACCGGAGATGGCCGCAAGTTGGCCTTGCCACCGGGCGAGCGCAAGCGTCAGCATGGAGGAATGAAACCGACTCCGCGCGCCGCCCCCGCCTTCGCTCTCTCCGTCGCCTTGGCCTCAGCCCTGGCGCTGACGGCCGGCCTGGCGCCGGGCGACGCCCGCGCTCAGGCGGGCGCGCGGAGCTACGCCGTCGAGGGCGACTGCGACGGGCGCCCGGCGACCGGGGTGCGGATGGCGCCCGGCTATTGTCTGGGGCTGGTGTGGCAGGGCGGCGGGCAGGAAGGACCGCGGATGCCGCGCGGCCTGATGCCTCTGGAAGGCGGCGACTGGCTGGTCACGGACCTGGGCGCCTGGGAGGCGGGCAAGGGGGCGGTGTGGCGGTTGTCGTTCGCGGCGGACGGCAACGCGCGCTGGCGGCGGCTGGCGGGCGGCCTGTCCATGCCGCACACGGTCAAGCGCGGACCGGACGGGCGCATCTATGTGTCCGAGATGAACCGCATCCTGACGCTGGACCCCGACGCCGCCGGGGCGCAGGCCAGCGTCCGCACCGTCATCGGCGACCTGCCGGACAACCGACTGCACGACAACCGCCACCCGCTGTCCAGCTTCGTCTTCGACGGGAACGGCGACCTGCTGGTCAATGTCGGGGCGCCCAGCGACCGCTGTCTCGATGCGGCGGGCAAGCCGAAGGTCGATGCGCGCGGAGCCTGCACTGAGGATGCAGCGACGGCGCAGGTGCGGCGTCACGCCTATCTGGGGAACGGCCGCTGGGCTGAGGACAGCAGCGTCTTCGCCAGCGGGCTGAGGAACTCCATCGCCCTGGTGCGGCACGCCTCGGGGACGGTGCTTCAGGCCGAGAACTCGGTCGATCTGGACACGCCGAACCACCCCTATGACGAGGTGAACGTCCTGATCCAGGGGCGTCATTACGGCTGGCCCTATTGCGTCGATCTGGCCACGCCCCTGCCGGGCTGGCCTGCGCGACAGGCGCGCTGTGGGGAGCGCGAGAAGCCGATCGCCCTGTTGCCGCCGCATGCGGCGCCGCTGGACCTGATCTATTACGAGGGGGCGATGTTCCCCGAGCTGCAGGGACGGCTGCTGATGACCTGGCACGGTTTCCGCCGCGCGGCCGGGCGTATCGTGGCGGTCGAGACGGACGAGGCGGGTCGGCCCCTGACCGACATCGGCGGACGCTACGCCATCTATCCGCGCGGGGCGCTGTCCTATCCGGCGGGGGCGCCCAGCGTGAACGGCAAGGTGCTGACGCCGGGCTGGGACAAGATCGCCGGGCGCCATCCGCGCGGCTCGCCGGTGACGATGGCGACGGCGCCGGACGGCTCCATCTGGGTCACAGATGATAGAAGCCGGGCGATCCTGAGAATCGCCCGGCCCCGGTAGGCTTGGGTTTTTTGAGAGGGCGCTTTAGCCCTTCTGGCCGTCCCGCTTGGCCAGGACGCGCAGGCGCAGGGCGTTCAGCTTGATGAAGCCCTCGGCGTCCTTGTGGTCATAGGCCTGGACGCCTTCCTCGAAGGTCACGAGGTCCTGGTCGTACAGGCTGTTGGGGCTTTCGCGGCCGATGATGGTGATGTTGCCCTTGTAGAGCTTGACGCGGACCACGCCCGAGACCTTCTGCTGGCTGTGGTCGATGGCGGCCTGAAGCATCTCGCGCTCGGGGCTGAACCAGAAGCCGTTGTAGATGAGCGAGGCGTATTTCGGCATCAGCTCGTCCTTCAGGTGCATGGCGCCGCGATCGAGCGTGATTGACTCCATGCCGCGGTGGGCGGCCAGCAGGATGGTCCCGCCCGGGGTCTCATAGACGCCGCGCGACTTCATGCCGATGAAGCGGTTCTCGACCATGTCCAGACGGCCGACGCCGTTGTCGTGGCCCAGCTGGTTCAGCTTGGTCAGCAGGGCGGCGGGCGACAGGGCCTCGCCGTCGATGGCGACCGGATCGCCCTTTTCATAGGTGATGGTGATGACGGTCGGCGTGTCGGGCGCGGCTTCGGGCGAGATGGTGCGCTGGTGCACGAACTCGGGCGCCTCGACGGCCGGGTCTTCCAGCACCTTGCCCTCGGACGAGGAGTGCAGAAGGTTGGCGTCGACCGAGAAGGGGGCCTCGCCGCGCTTGTCCTTGGAGATCGGGATCTGGTGCTTCTCGGCGAAGTCCAGCAGGGCCTCGCGGGACTTGAAGTCCCACTCGCGCCACGGAGCGATGACGCGGATGTCGGGCTCCAGCGCATAGTAGCCCAGCTCGAAGCGGACCTGGTCGTTGCCCTTGCCGGTGGCTCCGTGACAGACGGCGTCGGCGCCGACCATGCGGGCGATCTCGATCTGGCGCTTGGAGATCAGCGGGCGGGCGATCGAGGTGCCCAGCAGATACTGGCCCTCATAGACGGTGTTGGCGCGGAACATCGGGAAGACGAAGTCGCGCACGAACTCTTCGCGCAGGTCGTCGATGAAGATGTTCTCGGGCTTGATGCCCAGCTTCAGCGCCTTCTCCTTGGCGGGGGCGAGCTCTTCGCCCTGGCCCAGGTCGGCGGTGAAGGTCACGACCTCGGCGCCGTATTCCTCCTGAAGCCACTTCAGGATGATCGACGTGTCCAGCCCGCCCGAATAGGCGAGGACGACTTTCTTGGGGGCGGGCTTGCTCATCGGTCGGTGAATCCTTTCAGGAGGCGCAAGGGTCAGGAGACGCGCGGGGAGGCGTTCGGCGCGCTTAAAGGACCAGACGCGCCGCGATGCAAGGGCGGGATTGGAGCGCGGGCGCCCCAATGCGTCGAGGGCGCCGCGAACTGATCCGCGACGTCCTCGTTTCAGGCTGGATTTTCAGCCGCTTAGAGGCGTCAGGCCGCCAGGGCCTTGAGGGCGTCGACCAGGTCGGTCTTTTCCCAGGAGAAGCCGCCGTCGGCGTCCGGCGTGCGGCCGAAATGGCCATAGGCGGCGCTGCGTCGATAGATGGGCTTGTTCAGGCCCAGATGCTCGCGGATGGCGCGCGGCGAGGCGCCGCCGATCAGCTTGGGCAGTTCGGTTTCCAGCACCGCCTCGTCGATCTTGCCCGTGCCGTGCAGGTCGACGTGGACCGACAGGGGCTTGGACACGCCGATGGCGTAGCTGATCTGGATGGTGCAGCGGTCGGCCAGGCCCGCCGCGACGACGTTCTTGGCCAGGTAGCGGCAGGCGTAGGCGGCCGAGCGGTCGACCTTGGTCGGATCCTTGCCCGAGAAGGCGCCGCCGCCGTGCGGGGCCGCGCCGCCGTAGGTGTCGACGATGATCTTGCGCCCGGTCAGCCCGGCGTCGCCGTCCGGCCCGCCGATGACGAAGGTGCCGGTCGGGTTGATGTGCCATTCGGTGTCGGCGGTGATGAAGCCTTCCGGCAGCACCTGTTCGACATAGGGCTTCACGATGGCCGCGACCTGATCCTGGCTCAGATTGGCCTTGTGCTGGGTCGAGACGACAATGGAGGCCGCACGCACCGGACGGCCGTTCTCGTAATAGAGGGTGACCTGGCTCTTGGCGTCGGGCTCCAGGCCCGGCTCCTGGCCCGAATGGCGGGCGTCGGCCAGGGCCTTCAGGATGTTGTGGCTGTATTGCAGGGTGGCCGGCATCAGCTCGGGCGTCTCGTTCGAGGCGTAGCCGAACATGATGCCCTGGTCGCCTGCGCCTTCGTCCTTGTCGGCGGCCGCGTCGACGCCCTGAGCGATGTGGGCCGACTGCGGGTGCAGGTTGTTCTCGAAGCGGAAGGTCTTCCAGTGGAAGCCGTCCTGCTCATAGCCGATGTCGCGCACCACGCCGCGCGCGGTCTCTTCGATCTCTTGTTCGACGCCGGGCGCCCAGTGGCCTTCCGTGTCCATGATGCCCTTGCCGCGGATCTCGCCGGCCAGCACCACCAGATTGGTCGTCGTCAGGGTTTCACAGGCCACCCGCGCTTCGGGATCCTTGGACAGGAACAGGTCGACAATGGCGTCCGAAATCTGATCGGCGACCTTGTCGGGATGGCCTTCCGAGACGCTCTCGGAGGTGAAGAGGAACGACGAACGGGCCAAGGCAGGCTCCTGCGTGACGATAAGGCCGCCAGACATATAAAGATATGCTTATACGTGCAAGGCGGCTTCTGTCGTGGGGGCGACCTCTCGGGTTGAATATCCTTGATGCGACTTCTCCAAAGCGTCGCACTTTCAAGCGCCTGTCTGTCATCAATCTTCGGCAAGGGGACGGCGACTGAAGGTTGGGAGCGCGCCCATGGACGTCTTCTATTGTCTGATCCACACGCCCGAGGCGATCACGCCGGAGCTGTGCGTCCTGCCCGGCGCCACCGAGGTCGAGGCCGTGCGAGGCTTGACCGAAGTCGCGCGCGACTGGCCGCGCCTGAAGCGCATCGACCTCTATCGCGGCAACCACGAAGTCCGCAGCTTCGCCCCGTCCGACCTCGCGCCGGCCCGCCCTATCCGCGCCCTGGCGGCCTGACGTTCAGGCGTGAGGATGCGCCGTCTGAGGCGTGGGGGCGATACTGAAGGGCGAAGAGAGAAGTGGTGCCGCTTAGGTGACGCGGTTCTTACTGGAGCGGAAAGTCAATAAAGTCGGTATTTACAGGGCCTTGTGGGTCAAACTGCTACACCTCCGCCCATGGCAAAGCCCCCCGCAGGAAGACCCGTAAGCGTCCCGACCCCGATTAAGCGCAAGGGTTCGCGCTTCTACTACATCCGCGTAAAGGTCCCCCAGGGAGCCCGTGAGGCCTTGGGAAGGACCGAGCTGTGGCAATCCCTGGAGACGGAAGACATCGCCGTTGCTCGCGCCCGTGCGGTGGTCGAGGTCGGACGGATGCGGGAACAGATAGAGGCTGCCCGCCGGAACCCTGACGGGACCCGCAAGGACGCCAAGGGAGACCCGACGGCTGAGCAGAAGAAGGCCGAGGCGTGGTGGGCGGAGCGCCGTGTCCCCGATCCTCAGCGGCCCGGGCGCTATGCAATCCCTAAGGACTTAGAGGAGTCTTGGGACGCCACGGTTGAGGGGCTGCTAGGCGACCCCGTAAACGAGGACGACGGCGTGGCCGCTCCCCGATACGACGCCGACAAGGAGCGGGCCGCTTTGGCGCTGGTCGGAAAGGTGACGGGCGACATGGTTCCCGTCGCGGAGGAACTGGACCGCTACATGGTTCAGGAGGGCGTGAAGGCGAGCTATGCCGCGCGAACGAGGACGGCGACGAAGGCCCTGACCAAGTGGCTCGCCGCCAACCGCCACGCCGACAACGTCCACGCGGTGACGGGGCGGGTCGCGGACCAGTTCGCAGACAGCGCCGCGTCGGGTCGGACCACCCAGACGCTGAACTCCTACATCTCAGCCCTATCGGCTTACTGGAACTGGATGCGCCGTCGCCATATCGTGGCGTCGAACCCGTGGGCTGGCCTGTCTCGCCGGGAGGTGGACCGCAGGACGAACGCTGAGAAGCGGCCGTTCACGGACGACGAGATCAAGGCGCTTCTGTCAGGACCCGCCAAGGCCACGCTGAGGGACATGATGCTTCTCGCTGCCCTGACGGGGATGCGTCAGGCCGAGATCGGAAATCTGAGGGTTCGCGATGCCGAGGGCGGCGTCTTTGTCGTCATCAGGAGCAAGACCACCGCCGGTGAGCGTTCGGTCCCGATCCACCCCGACCTGACCGCTCTGGTCGCCCGACGCGTTGAGGGCAAGGCGGCCGACGCCTACCTGTTGGAGGAGCTGACAGCTCCCGCCAGTCGGCCGGAGCGGCGGGGTTACAAGGTCGCGGAATGGTTCACGGCCTACCGTCGCGACCTCGGCCTGGACGCGCGCCAGGACGGACGCCGCCAGTCGGACGCTGACTTCCACTCCTTCCGTCGGTGGTTCGCCACCAAGGCTGAGCAGGCGGGCCAGCCGCCCCACGTCATCTCGGCCGTCCTCGGCCGCAAGGAGGGCCGCCAAGGCATGACATTGGGAGTCTACTCGGCGGGGCCGTCGCTAGAGCAGCGAAGGTCGGTGGTGGAGGCTGTGCCTTCCTCGAGAGCAAGTTGGCGAATCAGGCTCTGAGAGCCGTTAGATTTAACTTCCACCTTTGGGGGCAGATTACCGCAGAGGTACCTTAGATGACCCTTAGGTACCTGAGGATGTGCTTAGGTAGACCTGAGGGGCCGCCGATGCAGGGAACTGCGCGTTGGTGGGGAATGGTCGTCACGACAACGTCGAACGGATCGGGGGCGCGAATAAAGTTGCACCCTAGGAGATGAGATGACCCTGCCGCCCCCGGTTAGGACCCACAGAAGATCCCTTAGGTAACCTAAGGTCCCCTCATGAGCCCTCTGGTTACCGTGGGGGAGGCTGAGCCAGATGGTGGGTGAGTACCCCTCCACCACGCCATAGGTCGATGGTTTATGGGTCACTCATCCGCGAGCCTATAAGCGTGCTGGCCCTTCTCTGCATTCCCCCCATGGCGGGGGCACCCCCTATTCGGTGCGAGCGCGGCGGAAGACCCCAACCTGGATCACTTGCTCATACGCCACGGTCAGGACGCCGCTGACGGACCATCGCGGTGCCTAAAATGGGGGCATTTATCCAGGTTGCAGCTCCATACAAACTCCCCTAACGCTCGTTAAATGGATTTGTATGGAGGCTGAGATGGCCAAGGCGGTGGCGTACTTCCGGGTCTCGACGGCGGCGCAGGGGCGCAGTGGTCTGGGGCTGGAGGCGCAGAAGGCGGCGGTGGCGGAGCTGGCCCGGCAACGGGACTGGCAGGTGCTGGCCGAGTTCACGGAGGTGGAGAGCGGCAAACGGAACGACCGGCCGGAGCTGGTCAAGGCGCTCCACCACGCCAAGGTGACTGGGGCCGTCCTCGTAATAGCCAAGCTCGACCGCCTCAGCCGCAACGCCGCCTTCCTGCTGACCCTCAGGGACAGTGGGGTGCGCTTCATGGCAGCGGACCTGCCGGACGCCTGCGACCTCACCGTGGGGGTTCTCGCGGTCATCGCTCAGGCGGAGCGGGAAGCCATCTCACATCGAACGAAGGCGGCCCTTGGGACGGTGAAGGCGAAGCTTGCAGCCGGGGAGGCCTACGTCTCCCGTCGCTCTGGCCTGCCGGTCACCCGGCTGGGCAACCCTCAGGGAGCGGACGCGCTCCGGCGGGCCGCCCGGGGGAATGCTGCTGGGCTGGCGGCGGCGAAGGCCAACGCCGATGCTCACGCCCGCGACCTAGCCCCGGTGGTGGAGCGACTCCGCGCTGAGGGTTGTGCCTCCCTCGCCTCCCTCGCGGCGGGCCTCAACGCAGCCGGGGTACGAACCCCTCGGGATGGGACGTGGCATGCGTCGTCTGTCAGGAACCTGCTGGCGCGGTTGAGTGTCGCTCGCTCCACTGGCCATGAGGCTCTGAGGGTTGGGCGGTAGCGTTCCTCCGAACGCCTGGGTCTTCCCCTGCTTTTTTAGGCCTTGCTATCTAGCCAGTCGGCTAGGGGTTGAAGGTCGTGGGACCAGAACACCAAGACGTCGCTATCCAGGAGGCGAGCGACGTCTTTGTAGGCGATTACTCCCTGAAGGAGTGCTGCGGTCTGAATAAAGCCGCCCCAATTGTCGTTCCAAGCCTTGGTCTTGTCCATCACGTCGCTGACGCGCTTTACGGAGTTGGTGGCGTCGTTCGAAACTTTGCACTCCATGGCCATGATCAAGCTCGGGTTCACGCCGCAAGCGATGTCCACTTCCTTCGTTGCCGTGCGGGTTTTGCATCGTGTTTTCCGCATGAAGTGCTGGGGCGGCAAATCGGCGGGATTGTTGACCGTGTGGGACGACGAACGCGCCCACCCCTTGGCCTCGAGTAAGGCGACAACTGCTCGCTCCTGATCGTCAGACAGTCGATTTCGCCGGACAGTGTTGAATATCTGGCTGCTGATCATCGGCGTAAGCGTATCGAGTAGCCTTTTGACCTGCCGCCGGTTTGGGTCGGCGTTGGTAGCTAGCCATGTCGTCAGGCGCTTGTCGCGACGCGCCGAGAAGGCGGAGGCGAAGTCGTTGGCAGCCTGTTGGGTGAGGGGGGAGGCGGTCTTCTCCGCCCCCTTCGGGTAGGAGGGAAGAATGAGCTTCAGTTGATCTTGGCTGATGGGCGGAGCGAAAAGGTGTCTGAGAACCCGGAGATGACTACCGGTCTTTGTTAGGGAGCCCTCCAGATCGCGTAGGCCCTTCGTCTCCACCAAAGTTTGCAGGATTTCCTTGCGCACAGCGCGACAGACTTGCCTCCACTCGGAAGCGAGAGGATCGGGAGCCATGCCGCTGATATAAATCTGAACTGCTTTGTTGGCGGCTTCCTGATGGTAGGCAGTCATCAAGCCTGTCGGTGTTGCGGTCATGCGAGGATCGCGACGCGCCGCTTCACCGGAGCCTCTCTACGCGACGGGCCGTTGCGGCGCTCTTCACGCCGCGTGTATTCGATGGCGGATTGCAGACGCTCTGGCAACGGCGTCGGTGCGGTCCACTTCGCCGCGTTGCCCGACCCTTCGCAGGAGGATAGGAGCGCGGCCCCTACAGCTTCCGCCAGGCGCGGGGGGACGGCGTTGCCGATCAAGCGATACTGGTCCACGCGCCGACCTGCGATAACCCAGTCGCTCGGGAAGCTTTGAATGGCTGCGCACTCTCTTGGGGTCAGCCTGCGGAGTCCCAGACGGGGGTCCCTGATCCAATCCTGTTGCGCGTTGGCGGTGACGGTGCGCGCGGCTAGTGCAGGATCGGCAACAAATGCGCCTTGCTTGTAGCCCCAATGGCCTCCTGGCCGCGTAGCTTCGGCCTTGCCGGGGCTCTTCACGCCTGATCCAGGCTTGATGTTCGCCAGGTCAACAGCGAGCTTGCCGGAGGGTCTGATCACCTCGTCGTCGGTGAGGGGCGGCAACGCGTTGATGCACTGACCCAGGGTCACCCACGGCAGCTTTCCGGGTTCGACGCTCTTGGCGTGGGTAGCTTCGGGCAGGCGGGGTTGGTCGCCTGTGCGGTAGCCTACCAAGACCACGCGAACGCGGCGCTGGGCTACGCCATAGTCGGCGGCGTTGAAAAGCTCGACGTGGGTCTGCCAGCCCAGCGCGAACAACTGTTCCCGCAGCCAAGCCAGCGCGGAGCCAGGCACGCCGTCAGGGCCGCGCGCGGTGACAAGGCCTCGGACGTTTTCAAATAGGAGGTAGCGGCAGTCCAGCTCCGAAGCGATGCGGAGATAGTCTTTGATCAGTTGGCCGCGAGGGTCGTCGAAGCCGAGTTGGTGGCCTGCACTGCTCCATGACTGGCACGGAGGACCTCCGGCCAAGAGGGTGATGCTGCCACGTCGTTGGCCTGCCTTGGCGAGAATGTCGTCGCCCCGGATCGTCTGCACGTCTCCAACTTCGATGTGCGCGTCGGTCATGAAGCGGCGGCCGTTGCTGATGGGGCTGCCTTGGTTGGCGTGCAGGCTTTCAACGGCGCGGGGATCAATATCGGCCGCGTAAACGCAGTCCCAGCCCGCTGACTCCAGGCCCAGGTCGAGTCCACCTAGGCCGCTGAAAAGCGACACAACTTTCTGCATCTGCCTGCCTCCACTCACTGCACGTCCGCAATCCGCCACCTACTCAAGAGGCGTGACCGCTTGCGCGGCAGTGCGCTCTACAATCCGTTAAGAGGCGGTGTTTCGCTCCGCCCGTCAATCCGGGCCACGGTTCGGTTCGGTCCTGTGGTGGCCAGAACAACAAGCTCTATGTTCTTGGATTGTTCCAGTCAAGGACTGCTACACCTCTGATGCCCGAAGCTGCTACACCACCGCTCAGGGTGGCCTCAAGAATATACTGATTTCATTGATATTTTTCCACGAGGGAAAAGGTGGTGCCGCTTAGGTGACTCGAACACCTGACCCCCTCATTACGAAATCGACTCAAGCGCGCCGCCTAAATCCTATCGTGGCAAGGGTTTGACCGCTATTTTGGGGCCGTAAAAACAGCTCCTCCCACCCACTTCCCAGATTGGCTTGAAGGCGCGATTCGACCGTTTCCTAAGTTACGATCGTTAGCTCAGTCCGATGCGAAAATTCGACCTGCGCCATACCCACGGCGGTGCAGTTGTCACGGATGCTCTATCTGCCCGGAGACGGCCTTGCTACGCCAGAACCGGCGATCACGAATGTCGGCGATGGGTGGGAAGCGGACATCAACCGTCGGGCGCGCGGTCGGTTCTCCAGCACACCTGATCGCCATAGTAGCTTACGCTGGGCGCACCAGGCTCCAACCGCACAACGTACCAAAACTCGTCGTTCCAGATGACCCGGCTGCCATCGGTCGAGCCACTCAGCGTCAAACGTCCGTCAGCCTCGCGATCTACAGTGAGCACCGGCCAAGTCATTTTGTGACCTTTGATAACGACGTCGATCACGCCATCCCACTCGTCTGTGGGCCTGAAGTGCAACGAATAGGGACCGTCCGCGCCGGAAACTGAAATGTCGAAGGGGGCGGGCGCTCGCTCTCTCATCGCGTTAGATTGCGACGCCAGGCGGATGTCCGCAACGGGTCGGTTTGTGAGCTTGGCGTCTGCGCTGCAACCAGACATTCGAGGGCCTCGACCGCAGGCTGACGTCTTGGTCGCCAAAAAAAAGAGGTGCTCCACCCGCACCCTGACGTGATGCCAGGATGCGGGTGAAAGTGCTCGGGTCAGAAGGCGGCTTGTTTTAATGCTCCCGCCTCAACGGCTTTCAGCAGGGTGTCGTTCGCGAGGTGGCTGTAGCGCTGGGTCGATTGATAACTGGCATGACCCAGCACCTTGCCGACCGCGAACAGATCGACGCCGCTATTCACCATGTTACTGGCCGCGCTGTGACGTAGGTCATGAAGCCGCAGCCCCGGCAACTTCGCCTCCGCAATCGCATGTTGCCAGCTATGCTTGATCGACACGAACGGAAGGCGGGTTTCCGGGTTCGGCACCAACCATGGGCACCCCTTGAAGCGAGGCAGCTTCTCGATGATTGCCACAGCGGGCGTGGATAGCGGGACATAGCGCGACTTGCCGGTCTTGCTGGTCGGAATGAACCACGACCGACGCGCCACGTCCACGTTCGCCCATTGGGCCTCCAGCAGTTCCCGCAGCCGCGCCCCTGTCAGGAGCAGCAGGCCAACGATGTGCTGAAGCTGAGGGTTCTGAGATGCCTCCACCGCCGCCTTCAGCCGGAGTGTCTCCTCGGGGGTTAAGAAGCGCTCACGGCTGTTGTTCAACGGCTTTCTCGGGATACCCCGTGTCGGGTTCCTTTCGGTGCCTGGAATGTCCCAGCTGGCCCCCAGGACGAAGGATCGGCCGAGGATCACGCGCAACTTCTCGACCGACGCCGGGGCCAAGCCGCTGATACGCTTCTCATTCAGCCACTGACCGACGGACTGGCTGGTCATGTCTGTGAGGCGGGTCTTGCCCCACTTCGGAATGATGTGGACGCGCATGCAGGATTCCAGATCGTCGTAGGATTTGAGGTGGAGCTTGGCGAAGGCGAGGTGTTTGGCGGCGAGTTCGCTGTAGAGGGGGATGGACTTCGCCAGGGCCTTCTTCGCGCCGGGGTCGCCGCCCATCACCACCTCCGACCGAAGCTGCTGAGCCTTCTTCCTGGCGGCGGCGAAGGTGACGTCGTTAAAGCCGCCGATCTTGTGCTGCTTCTGGCCGCCAGCCTGATCGATATAGCGCAGATAGTAAGTCTTGCCGCCGGTGCAGCGGCATTCAAGCACAAAGCCTGTTACGGTATCATCATACCAATCTGTCTTTTTCTTACCGACTTCACAACCGGCATTGGCGACGAAGGCTTGGGTCAGACGAGCCTTGGGCATGGGTAGATTCCTTGCATGATTGATGGTCGGCGGACGAGCGCCGTGAGCCGCCGGGGAGGCGGTCGGATGGGGTGGGGAGGTCTGGAGCGGGTCTGGCCCGCGTGGCCCCCGAGACGGCCGCAGAGGGCGCGCATCGGAGGCGGGGATGGACGGGCTATGGGAGGCCCGTAGCGAGCCCAGGCGGGCTGGGCTCACTGTCGCTCGGGTGGCGGGAGCCGGGTCAAAAGAGGGGAAGGGGCGACTCCCCCTTTTCCCCCTTCGGTCGGCCCCCGCCGGGTCCGGTGCGGAGATGGAGGCGTTCCGCTATCCGACAGCTATTCTCCAGGAGCGTCGTTCGGTGCTGTCGCCAGCCTCAATGCGAAGCTGGTCAGCCCTTCGGCCTCGGTTCTTGCTGAGAAACCAACCAAGCTTGCCCCGGTTGATGTACCGGCCGTCCATGATGGGAAGGTCCTCAAGGGCCTCCATCAAGGCGGGGTTTTCTTCAGCCTTGGCGATAATCTGGCGAACGGTCACAGATTTGGTGCCGAAGATATCGAACCAAACCTCCAACAGAGCGGCCAGCGCCTGCCGGTCAGGATCGTGTGAGACCTGATCGATCAAGCTTTGAGCCGGGTCGGGCAGTCCCATCCAGATCAGGGGCTGTCGGCACAGACGCGACCATTCATCGTATGTGCCGACCGGAGAACATGCCGCCATCGGCTCGCCCGCTGCGCGGAACGCCGAGATGATGGTCAGGACGCAGGCTACAGCTCGGGCTCGGTCGCTCTTCATGACGCCCACCGGATCGTTGCGAAACGACCGAAGGGCTGGAGTCTCATGACGAGGAGCGAGACGTATCGAAACCACCCGCCGCCTGAGATCGCGCTCTGGTTCGATGTTGTTGCCCGTACCGAGAAACAGCGCCCGTGTAGGGACTGTAGCGCTGCGGTTGGTGCCCAACATACGTTCCGTCGTGGTGGGGCTGGTCAGCATCCGGTTGATCGCACCGAACGGCTTCCAGTTGGTCTGCATATCGTCAAAGACGACCGCAGCTGGTTTCTCATTCAGCACGGTGACGATCAGCTTGCCTGCTTCGTCGGCCCCTGTCGGGTAGCTGACCCGGTAAGGCTCATCCGGACCGGCGAACAGCGCGATGATGTCCGCCAGATAGCTTTTACCGCTGCCAGACGTCGTCGCGGTGATGTTGAACGCCGGAGCGACGGACAGAGCGGGACGGACCACGGCGGTGAATATCGCTGACAGTGCAGCGGATCGGTCCGCATCCGTCTCGAATTCGAACTCATCCAGGAGATGGTTCAGATAGTCCATCGCGGGTTCGGCATAGTCCCTGCTGGCGTTCTCCAACCCGCGATAATCCGACGGATCGAAGGCCCCATACACCCCCGTTCCAGGATCATAGCCTGGTAGGATCATCAACGCGCCGTCCTCACCGAAGTAGGGCTGGCGGGCTATCCCGTTCAGCGGCTGGAGGTGGTGACGGTCCTGGCCGAACAGCAGCGCTTTGACGATGCCTTGAGGCGGATCGCAGCGAAGCCAGAGGTTGTCCCGCCCCTTCCGTTCCCAGTTTATGGAGGCGGAGAGGAAGGTTCTCAGGGTCTGTTCGTTCACCAGTTCGGTTGTGATCCCGCCGCCAGCCTTTTTGACGATCCGCAGCAGGCCGCTTCCGCTGGTGTAGTAAACGCCGGTGTCGGCCAGCACCTTCTCGGCATCGGAACAGTTCAGGTGCATCTCACCCGGTGAAACACGGATAGTCGGTTTGTCCGGATGGGAGCCTGGATCGGCTATATTCGGTCCTGGTGGACTGATGGGTGGTGCGCCGCCATCGGTCGGCGGGGAGCTCCTTTTTTCAATGTCATTTTCATTGGGATTTGGCTCGGTCATAGATCCTCGCAGAGCCCTTCCACGGGATGTGGTAAAAAGGGTTAAATCAACGGGATCGCGGGCGTCGGAAAAAGAGACGTGTAATCAGGACGTTGTGGCGCTTTCGAAGAATGGCGCGAACGGCCCTGAATTTGGCTTCAAATCCGTCTGTGTCCTGAGCTTATTTCTCGGCTGACTTGCTGGAGATATGAAGCGGCTGAGTCTGACGTCTTCGCTTCGCTAGAATGATAGCTACGCCTATCACCGTGAATGCAACGATGAAGGCGAGGGGCTGGGCTACGGCTAGGGCGGAGAAGCTGAGGGTGGCAAGGAACACCATCGTCTCCCGAGGTCGCGTGACGAACGCGTGGACCAGCACCAGCAGCAGGACGACGGCCAGCACCATCAGCAGGGCGCGGACCAGCGCAAAGGCTAGGCAGAGGACGAGGAAGGCGAGCAGCTTCTTCACCATCAGCAGCAAGCCTCCTCGGCCCAGAAGTAGGCCAAACATCTGTAGTGAAGGCCCAGTTCGCTGCCTGGACCGTTCTCGACGAACAGTCGGACGGACGGGCCGAAGGGAGGGGTGACGACGACCTCAAACCAGAAGCCGTGGTCTTTCACCCAATCAAAGGCCAGGTCGTCCGCATGTTCGCCGGTGAAGGCGAATCCAAGGGCGGTGTTGATGACGTCCGGAGTGTCGCCGCCGTGGATGACGACCAGGCGGGTGTCGGGATGGTGTTCTGAATGGCCGTAGAAGCGCCAGCCCCGAAGGGCCAGCAGACGACGCAGATCGGGATCAAGGTCGGGATCGCTCAGGGCGCTCGCCACCTCGGCAAGGGTGTTCAGGCAGAGCATAGGGGAGGTGTCCTTCAGGCATGAAAAAAGCCCTCGGGCGAAGTGCCGGAGAGCTCGGGTCGGATAGATTGTTGGTCGCCTGTCGGCGGTGGTGGTTCAGGTCTTGTCGGCGGCCGGTGGTCGATCAGCGACGCCAAGGCAGTTGAAGCGGAGGGTGTCGTTGGTTTCGGGATGGTCCGGCACGAAGACCAGCATCCCGAAGTCGTCGGTCAGGATGTAGGCCAGCTCGAACCATGAGCCGTGGTCGTTGAACCACTCCCAGCCGGGCTGCTCGGCCTGGTCCCAGCAGATCGGATAGCCGACGGCGTCATGGATCACCTCGGCTGGATCGCCGGGCTGGACGACGACGATCTGCAGGATGTCCTTCAGCGGACGCCTGCGGTCGGTGTCCACCTGCCAGACCCGGAGGCCGATCAGGGCGCGAAGGTCGGCGTCCAGGGCCGGGTTCGTCAGGGCGGCGGTGACCGCGTCACGGTCGATAAGCGAAAGCATGGTCTGGATAGCCTTTCCGGGCATAGAAAAACCCCCGCAGCGCGTGGCCACGGGGGTCGGGGATGTTGAGCTTGAGAAGCCCTAAGGCGGGCGCAGTGAACGGGCTCAAAGTCTATGAAGGGCTACGACTTCTTGCCCTCGCAGACGGAGGAAGGCTGAGGCGGATGCTGACTTGGAGCTAGGAGTGGCCCCCGACGCAAGGCCATAATCGGCTACTTTGGATCCCATTCGTGGATCACCGATCCATCGCGCTTGTCGATCACCTGGTAGGTTTCGAGTAGGCCGGTCAGAAAGCACGATCGCACTTCGAGTCCGGCACTCAAATCGCGACTATCGTTGACACACAGGGTGTTGCGATCCTGACGCCAGGGCTGCGCCTTACCCAACACGCGTAACTCCAACTCCCCCGACAACGCCCGTGCCGCTTCCGGTTCGATCGAAAACGTGTGTCGGAACACGCGGACATCCGGCCTTCGACCGGGTACAGGATTGGTCTGAACTTGGCCGAAGCCGCTCACGTGCATGATGCGGACTGGGATTTGTCGCCCACCGACCAACTCCATTCGGGGTGGGCTGCGTCGTGTGCTAAGTGACCAACCACGCATGGTCAGAAACACACTTGGTGGTGTTTCGGCCGCACGGGCGCGGCCTGCCGCCACTCCTTCATTCTCAGACGCTACGATGGTCATCGTTTGGGCCTCGCGATCGTAGGTCCAGTAGGTTGTCCTCAAACCCGTACGGGCTGGGATTGGAAAGGTCAGGACAATGTTTTCTGCCGGCAGAGGTGGCGTTATCGCGATAAACGGATCTTCGATCACCGTCCTGTCGGGACCGAAGGTCGTCAGGTAATCGACGAGTTCTGTGTTGCGCCAGGTTGCATTCTTATCTGTATCCTGTACCTGATCAATTTCAGATACTTGAGCAAGTATCATCAATGCCAAAAACGATTTCAGCACTTCTCTTCTCCTAAATTTTGGATGTTTTTCCAGTATATCGACTGGTCAGCTTGGAAAGACGGTGAACCGCACAGCTTTTGCTGAGGTCGTCTTTGATTGACCGCTGACGCCGCGAAGGAGCTTGAGCTAGGCGACCTGAGATTTACCGCCACGGGTTAGGAACAAGACGCCGCCACCAGCGCCTAGAGCCAAGCTGCCCCAGAGAAGAATGGAGCCATACCGACGGACCTTCGCTTGGTTGTCAGGATAGCTCAGGGCGTCACGCATCTGTTGTTCAAAAGCCTTCTGGTTGCCAGATAGAGATGGCCCTTCGACACTGGCATTGAAGCGTTGCACCGGGATGTAGGCCTGTAGAAATAGGCCGCCGACAACGACGTAGAACGCTGCAATAGCGGCAAGCACCATGCGTTTGGTGTTGGTATTCATCTGGTGTTTTCTCATTGTCATGTGTGAGATGCGCCAGGATTTGCACATCATATAAGATGCCGAGATTTGCGCTCGGTGTTGCATCAGGCGTGATCTTGATTGGCTCGCACTTGAGCAGCCGCGACGTTCCCCCGATCGTAAATAACCCGATCTGGGATATCCTAATTTAGGTTTTAGCGGAAGTGCCTCACCTCGGAGGGGCGCTCGTTGCCGTCATCGATTTTCACGCAGCGGCATCAGGAGTTCATCGCCTTCATCGCTTCAGTGCGGAAGGCGGCCGAGATCACTCAGGTCGAGCTCGCGGAGAGGCTGGGGAAGCCACAGAGCTTCGTGTCGAAGATGGAGCGCGGTGAGCGCCGCCTGGACGTGATCGAGTTCTGTCAGGTTGCTGAGGCACTCGGTCGCGAACCAGCAAAGTTGCTCCAAGAGTTTATTGTCCTAGCGTCCAGATGATACCGCGTTAGCTATGCGGCACAGTGCACCGCTGGGGGCAGGAGCAGGGTGCCTAGGTACAGCTAGGGAATTGTAGACTGAACGATGTTCTCAGCGTAGCTTGCTGATAATGATTCCGTCTCTGCGGAGTTCTCGGTGGTGCGACGCTATTGGATTTGGCATTCGAAGATAAGGCGCTTCGCTATGTCTGCGAGAACCTCGTGAAAGCCCGCAAGAAGATCGGCAAAGAGCCCGCTGCTGCGCTTCACGCTCGTCTTGCGGATTTGGAAGCTGCCGATAGCTTGCACGATCTCACATGGGTTGCGACAGAGTTTGGCGCGGCGAGCGCGCGTGTGCCATTTCATACAGGTTATCACTTGATCGTCGCTCCAAACGGAGCCAAAGCGCCCGTGGGTGACGAAGGTGTTGACTGGACGAGAGTAGATCGCTTGCTGTTGAAGAAGCTCGAACAGTTATGACCAGCTGCTTAGCATTCGAACACGATTGGCGAGTGCCGCCAGGTGAGACGGTTCGAGAAATAATGGATTCGCAAAATCTTTTGCGAGGCGACGTCAGCGCTCAGCTTGACCTCTCTCTGGAAGATTTTGACGGGCTACTCAATGGTAGCATGCCGATTGACGTAAGCCTCGCTCTGAGACTGGCTGAAGTGCTCGGGCCGAAGGCACCCTTTTGGATGAAGCGGGAGCAGCTTTTCCGTGGTGGAAGCGCTGATCGTGTCAGCTTAGAAGAATCTAAAGTAGCGTTCCTCAAGCTGTTGCCTCTTCGTGACATGCGCGCATTCGGATGGTTGCCGGAGGACGATGGCCTGTCCAAACACGAGGCAGCACTTCGCTTTTTCGAGGATGATTTTGGAGACTGGCGGCGCAACGGTAGAGATCTCGTTCAAGCCGTAGCGTTTCGGACATCAGCGACCCTAGAAGCCAATTCCACCGCAGTGGCGGCGTGGTTGAGGCAAGGGATTATCCAAGCCCGTTCGATCAGGTGCGAGGATTGGTTGCCGCAGAAGCTGGCTAATGCTGTGGAAGAAATACGGCCATTAACTCGCGTCAAGAATCCGACTGTTTTTTTTCCACAGCTGGTTGAAATCGGCCAACGAGCGGGAGTCGCAATAGTGTTCGTTAGAACGCCGAGCGGCTGCAGAGCCAGTGGAGCCACCCACTTCTCGCCGTCTGGAACGCCCATAATCCAGCTCAGCTTCCGCTACCGATCTGATGATCATTTCTGGTTCACAGTGATGCACGAGATTGGCCATCTGGTGCTGCATCCATCATCTCCGATGTTTGTCGAAGGCAGCGACTATGTTTCTGGTGAGGAGGAGGCTGAAGCTGATCGCTTCGCCCAAGACGTTCTCATTAGTCCGACGATGCAGGCCGAACTTTGTGATCTGGGCCGGGATTTCAAAAAGGTCATGCGATTCGCCAAGCGCACGGGGGTCTCAGCTGGCATCGTGGTTGGTCAAATGCAGAACCGTGGATTGCTGCGATACGACCAGCTTAACTTCCTAAAGACGCGATATGATTGGTCCGATCTAAAGGGTGCTAGCCTCTGAAGGCAACGTAGCGAGTGGGGGATTTCTGCCAGTTGCACAGGCTGTCCTCCATCACTTGCATGTTTACCGCAAGGAAATCGCCGAGCTCGACCACCATGGTGCTCAACGCTGAACGCGAAGCGTTACCTTCCTTAGAGCCCGTGAAGAGAAGTTTAGCCCCGGCGACTGGTCCAGTAGCCGTGCCGAAGTAGGGATGCGGTGGATCGATGTCCCAGAGCCCTAACTTCCCCATCATCGTGAGATAGTCGAACCGTGCAGTTCGGCCAAAACGGGCAACGCGCATGCCTTTGTAAAGGGCATCAAAGGTTGCGCGGGTGTCGCCGCCAGTGGAATTCGAATATTCCTCAAATAGAAGTCGATGGCCTCGATTATTTCCGACCCAATCTACATAACTTGAAACTGTGTCGGCGAGATTTTGGCCTACATCGGTCCGGATGCTTTCGTACTTTCTGTGATTGCCGAACAAGATAACTGGTTTGAACCGCTCCGGGTTTCCCGGAGGCTATTTGGTTTAAGTTATGCGGCGATGGGGACGTGGTCCATCGCCGCGTAGTAACGCTGCTCTGCCTCGGCGGGCGGGATGTTGCCGATGGGTTCGAGCAGGCGTCGGTTGTTGAACCAGTCGACCCATTCGAGCGTGGCGTACTCGACGGCTTCGAAGGTGCGCCACGGCCCGCGTCGATGGATGACCTCGGCTTTGTAGAGACCGTTGATGGTCTCGGCGAGGGCGTTGTCATAGCTGTCGCCTACGCTGCCCACCGAAGGCTCGATGCCGGCCTCCGCCAGGCGCTCGGTGTACTTGATCGAAAGATACTGACTGCCGCGATCGCTGTGATGGATCAGGCCGCCGCCGTGGACGGGGCGACGGTCATGGATCGCCTGCTCCAGGGCGTCGAGGACGAAGGCGGCATGGGCCGTCCGGCTGACGCGCCAGCCCACGATGTAGCGGGCGTAGACGTCGATTACGAAGGCCACATAGACGAAGCCCGCCCAGGTCGCGACGTAGGTGAAGTCGGAGACCCAGAGCCGGTTGGGCGCGGGCGCTTGGAACTGTCGGTTCACCTGATCCAGCGGACACGGCGTCGCCTTGTCGCTGAACGTCGTGCGCACAGGCTTGCCGCGGATCACGCCCTGAAGGCCCAGGTCCCGCATCAGCCGCTGGACCGTGCAACGGGCGACGGGGAGCCTCTCACGCCGCATCTGCCGCCAGACCTTGCGCACGCCGTAAACACCGAAGTTCTCGGTGAAGACGCGCAGCACCTCGGGCCGGAGCGCTTCGTCACGCTGGAGCCGGGCCGGACGCCGGGCCGGATCGCGGCGCCGGGCGAGATGCTCATGGTAGGTCGACGGGGCGATCGGCAGGACCCTGCAGATCGGCTCGACCCCGTGGGCCTGTCGGTGATCGTCGATGAAGGCGATCATCGCTTGAACGGGCGGTCGAGCTCCGCCTGCGCAAAATAGGCCGACGCCTTGCGGAGAATCTCGTTGGCCTGACGGAGTTCGCGGTTCTCCCGCTCCAGCGCCTTGAGCTTCTCGGCCAGGTCGGTCGGGACGCCGGCGCGCCGGCCTGCGTCCACCTCCGCCTTCTTGACCCACTCGTTCAGCGTATGCGCCGAGCAGCCGATCTTGCTCGCCACCGAAACTATCGCCGCCCAGCGCGACGGATGCTCCACGCCATGATCCAGCACCATCCGAACCGCTCGATCGCGGACCTCCGGCGCAAATTTGTTCGTCGTCTTGCTCATCGGGCTCCATCCTACTCAGGAGTTGGAGCCTCCGGGAAACCCGGGGCGGTTCAGTTCAAGGTTTTGAGCGTTTGCCATGAACCATGCGCGAAAAGCTTCAGAGTTTGGGGAAACCCTAGCCCAGGTCCAAGGGGTATCGGCCCCAAGAGCGCCGTATACCAAACGGGTAGACTGCCAGCCCGTCTGGCCGTGGTATCCAAAGTGGGTCGACAGGAAGGTCAGCCACGCCGCCTCATCAACATCCCCGTTCTTGATGTGCAGGATCGCTGCTTTGAGCGGATCAAAGAGGGTGCTTGTTGGATCGGCGCGAAGTGGGGATAGTTCTCTATCCCCAAGTCTTTGCACGTACTCGATACGATGCAAGCTATCGATCATCTGACGCACCAGGCTGGCCCTACCAGCGTCGCTGTTAATGCCGGGTAATGCGCGTCGCGTTGAGTCGAATTGTGTCAGGCGTTCGGAAAGCTCTACAGAGCGATTTTGATCGGCCTTACGCATCTGCTGAAACATTTCCCTTGATTAGGTGGTTGTCGATCAAATTAAGCTGTTCGAATTTTCTTTCAACAACTCGGGTTCGTCTTCGAATATAAGTCCGGTAATATGGAGACGAAATATCATTTTGAATGTTAATGACCTGCCTGAGCTTTTCAGGCTCTCCCTTCGACCCTTTTGTCAGCGCGTAAATTGCAAGAAGTCTGACCATGTCCGCCCAGAATGGCGTGAGCGAAGAAGTCGCTTCAAGCGCGCCCTCAACGGCATCTGGCCCATTCAACCGAAGCAGCGCTTCCTGAGCAAAGACCACATTGATATCCGGCCATTGACGCCCGGAGCTCATGCTTGGCATTGCCCTCGTAGGCTGCACGCCTTCTTCCAGAAAACGGGAGACCGCCTCGCGCGATGAATCGTAGAGGTGCAAACTACCAACTAGGTGCTTGTAGCTTCCGAGCTTGAAGCCAAGCTCATTGGCCATGATCTCTTGGATCATCGTGAACGCAAAAACATCGTGGGGAAGACCCCAGTATGCATCGTTGGATCTCATATGTACTACTAAATGCAAAACTCCATTCCTCTGAAGGAACTGTAGCGTACATGTGCATGGGACATCTTTGTGGGGTCTTTCGATGTCCTCCCTATCGAATAACTGTATAATTGCTTGTCTGGATGTGGGTTTATCTCGAAGTGTTTGAAGAACTATTTCGTATTGTGATCGCTCTCCACCAAAAATGCGTGGTCCATACGCTCCCCAAATAGTTCCATCGTCCTCAGCAAATTCCCGGTATCTGCTGAGGTAATACTCCATTTGCTTAGATGAATTAGAGCAAGAAACGTACCACAAGAATTCTCCGAGACAGCTAAAAATAGTGCCCTTGGCTTCGGTTCTGCTAAGGCGGGCTCTAGGTTGTTTCAGTTCTAACACTACGCCAGAAATTTCGACATTTTCACCCTTAGTCGCTTTAATCCTCTCGTTACTTTTAAGAAGCTTCTCGAAAACCTTAGCCAAAAGATCGTCAAGCGTTGCCGCTCTGAGGTGCATAGCCCCACCCTTTGTCCCCGACTCGCTAGTGGCAGTTTGCGCTCAACCCGTCCCGGTTGCGAGCATTTTGGTGAACCGTGAAATGGGAAGATAGCGAGAACCCGTCGGCAGAAGTCTCCCGTGGCTTTAAGTGGCTTTTCAGTGGGAACCCACGCCACTCCCAAGCGGAAGCGCCTTCCGGCTGATCCCGGCCGGGCGTCAAAGCTAGTGGTGCTCTGGAAAGGTGGTGCCGCTTAGGTGACTCGAACACCTGACCCCCTCATTACGAATGAGGTGCTCTACCAGCTGAGCTAAAGCGGCCCCGGCGTCGTCCGCGCATGGAGGCGCGAGCGAGCGAGGAGGGCTCTTTATACGGGAGCGGCAGGCTTGCCAAGAGCCGATAGCATCGCTGGTTCGTCCGGGGCGGCGGCGATGCGGATTTCGGCGAAATCGAAGGGGCGCAGGGGCGCGGCGGCGGCTTCGGAGATGCAGATGGCGACGCGGCCGGATGCGGCGGCGAGGGGCAGGTCGGCCGCCAAGGCGCGGGCGGCGCGAGGCGAGTGGAGCATGACGGCGTCGAAGGTTTCGGGAGCGGGCGTATGGGTCTCGAAGGCGGCGTAGACGGGCAGGCGCTGGACCGGGCGGTCGGGCAGCAGGGCGGGCAGGTCGCCCGCCGGTTCGCGGGCGCCGGGCGCCAGCAGCGGGCCGGGCGGGGCTTCGGCCGCGATCAGGCGGGCCAGGGCGTGGATGTCGCCGGAGGCCGAACGCACGTTGGCGAAGCCCGCGGCGTGGGCGGCTTCGGCGGTGGTGTCGCCGACGGCGAAGACCGGGTGGTTGCGGAAGCGCGGGATCAGCGGGGCGAAGGCCTCGACGCCGTTGGGGCTGGTCAGGGCGAGGGCGGCGACGGCGGCAGGGTCAGGCGCGGCGTCGAGGGCGCCGGGCAGGGGGGCGAGCGTCAGCAGAGGGACGACGAGCGGGGTGAAGCCCAGCGCCGCTAGCCGGTCCGCCGTGCGGGCGGCGCCCGGTTCGGCGCGCGTGACCCAGACGCGGCGGATCGGCGTCATGGCCCTAGAGCGCGATCTTCTGGTCGCCGGCGACGGCCTGAATCTGGCCGCCGAGGTCGAGGCCCAAAGCGCGGGCGGCGGCGTGGCCCGTGATAGGGTCGACGTCGGCGGCGATGTCGCCTGAGCGGGTCCAGCGGCCTGAACCGTCGGGGCTGAGCATTTCAGTACTGAGGTGCAGGCGGCCGTCCGTAATGTGGGCGTAAGCGCCGATGGCGGTGCGGCACGAGCCTTCCAGCGCGGCCATGGCCCCGCGCTCGGCGGCGACGGCCAGGGCGGTGGGGGCGTGGTTGAGGGCGCGGGTCCAGGCGGCGTCGACGTCGCCCTCGCGCGTCTGCAGGGCGAGGGCGCCCTGGCCCGGCGCGGGCAGGAAGGCGTCCAGCGGCAGGCGCTGGCGGATGACGTCGCCGAGGCCGAGGCGGTTGAGGCCCGAACAGGCCAGCAGGATGGCGTCGAAGTCGCCGTCGCGCAGACGTTTCAGCCGGGTGTCGACGTTGCCGCGAAGCATCTCGATGTTCAGGTCGGGGCGCAGGGCCAGGGCCTGCGCCTGTCGACGCAGCGAAGCGGTGCCGAAGCGGGCGCCCTGGGGCAGGTCGGCGAAGGTGGCGTAGTGATCGCTGATGAAGGCGTCGCGGGGGTCTTCGCGCTCGGGCACGGCGGCGATGGCTAGGCCGGGGGGCTGTTCGGCGGGGACGTCCTTCATCGAGTGGACGGCGACGTCGACGCGGCCGTCGAGCAGGGCTTCCTCGATCTCCTTGGTGAACAGCGCCTTGCCGCCGATTTCGAGCAGGCGGCGGTCCTGGATGCGGTCGCCGGTGGTGACGATCTCGACCAGGGGCACCAGGGTTTCGACCTCGGCGTCGGGCACGCCCAGGGCGCGGCCGATGGCGCGCTGCATCATGCCGGACTGGGCCAGGGCCAGGCGCGAACGCCGGGTGCCGATGCGGAGGAGGGGTTCAGTCACGTCGAGACGCCGTTGCGAAAGAGGGGGCGGGTCGCTAACTCCGCCCAATGAAGATGGACGCGGACTATAGCAGGGCGGCGGGCGGAGCAACCGAACGACGGTCGGACGGTTTGACCGTGCTGGGCCTGGAGACCAGCTGCGACGAGACCGCCGCTTCGGTGGTGCGGCTGTCGGCGGCGGGCGCCGAGGTGCTGTCCAGCGTCATTCACAGCCAGATCGACGACCATGCGGCCTATGGCGGGGTGGTGCCGGAAATCGCCGCCCGCAGCCATGTGGAGATGATCGACGGCGTGACGCGCCGGGCCATGAGCGAGGCCGGGCTGGACTGGAGCGCGCTCGACGGGGTAGCGGCGACAGCGGGGCCGGGGTTGGTCGGCGGGGTCATGGTGGGCCTGTCCTACGGCAAGGCGGCGGCGCTGGCGCGGGGGCTGCCGCTGATCGCGGTCAACCATCTGGAAGGCCATGCGGTGTCGGCGCGGCTGGGGGCGGAGACGTCCTATCCCTTCCTGCTGCTGCTGGTGTCGGGCGGGCATTGCCAGCTGCTGGAGGTGCGCGGCATCGGCGATATGAGCCGGTTGGGCACGACCATCGACGACGCGGCGGGCGAGGCCTTCGACAAGATCGCCAAGGCCATGGGGCTGGGTTATCCGGGCGGTCCGGCGCTGGAGAAGCTGGCGGCGTCAGGCGACGGGTCGCGGTTTGAGCTGCCGCGGGCGCTGCTGGGGCGCAAGGACTGCGACTTCTCCTTCTCAGGGCTGAAGACGGCGGCCTCGCGGCTGGCCCAGACCTGCGAGACGGAACAGGACAGGGCCGATCTGGCCGATGCGGTTCAGAAGGCGATCGCGCGCCAATTGGCCGAACGCACTGAGCGGGCGATGAAGGATTACGCCGAGGCACACGAACATCGCCTGTTCGTGGTGGCGGGCGGGGTCGCGGCGAACAAGACGATCCGGCGGACGCTGGAGGATCTGGCCACGAAACATGGCTTCGCCTTCCTGGCGCCGCCGATGGCCTATTGCACCGACAATGCGGCGATGATCGCCCTGGCGGGGGCCGAACGGCTGGAAAAAGGGCTGACCTCCGACATCGATGTCGCGGCCCGGCCGCGATGGCCTCTGGACGAGACGCGCGCGAGCGTTGATCCTGTGCACAAGAAAACGGGCCGCAAGGGCGCCAAGGCTTAAAGCGGCTTGGCTCTCGGCGGGGGTCGGGGGACCGGAGAAGACATGGAATTCCATACGGCAGGCGTAATTGGCGGCGGCGCCTGGGGCACGGCCCTGGCGCAGAGCGCGGCGGCGGCGGGTCTGGCCGTCGTCCTGCAGGCGCGCGAGCCCGAGGTGATCGAGAGCATCCGCGCGCGCCGGATGAACGACGCCTTCCTGCCGGGGATCGAGCTGGATTCGGCCATCAACGTCACTTCGGACCTGGCGGACCTGGCCGACTGCGACCTGATCCTGGCCGTGCCGCCCGCCCAGCACATGCGGGCGACGCTGACGGCCTTTGCGCCCTACGCGCGTCCGGGCCTGCCGATCATCCTGTGCTCAAAGGGCATTGAGCGCGGCTCGCTGAAGCTGATGACCGATGTGCTGGCCGAGACGATTCCGTCGGCGACGGCTGCTGTGCTGTCGGGGCCGAGCTTCGCCGCCGAGGTGGCGCGGGGCCTGCCCAGCGCCGTGACCCTGGCCTGCGCCGATGCGGCGATGGCCGAGGCTCTGGCGGGCGCCCTGTCGGGGCCGGTCTTCCGCCCCTATTACGCCGACGACCTGATCGGGGCCGAGACGGGCGGGGCGCTGAAGAACGTGCTGGCCATCGCCTGCGGCATCGTCGAGGGCCGCGAGCTGGGCCGCAGCGCTCACGCCGCCGTCATCACCCGCGGCTACGCCGAGATCGTCCGCGTGGCCACGGCCCTGGGCGGCAAGGCCGAGACGGTGGCGGGCCTGTGCGGCGTCGGCGATCTGGTGCTGACCTGCTCCAGCCCGCAATCGCGCAACATGAGCCTGGGCCTGGCCCTGGGGCAGGGCTTGAGCGTTGAGCAGGCGCTGGAAGGCAAGCGCTCGGTGGCCGAGGGCTATGAGAGCGCGCCGGCCGTGCGCGAACTGACGCGCAAGTTGGGCGTCGATACGCCGATCTGCGAGGCGACGGCGGCGGTGCTGGCGGGCGAGCTGACGGTGGATCAGGCGATCGAGAGCCTGCTGACCCGTCCGTTGAAGCCCGAGCGCGAATAGTGACTGAAGAGGGGCCGGCGGCCGAGACGCAGGAGCGCAAGCGGGTCTGGAAGACGCCGCCGAACGTGGCCCTGTGCCTGGAGGCGGACATCGCCGATCCCGGCTCGCGCGGTTTCGTGCTGCAGATCGGCGAAGCCTTCTTCCACGGCTTCGTGGTCAGGAAGGACGGCCGGGTCGCGGGCTGGGTGGATCGCTGCCCCCACGCGGGCTTTCCCATCGCAGTGGAGCTGGATCGCTATCTGACGCCGGACGGGTCGCTGATCCTGTGCGGCTGGCACGGGGCGGCGTTCGAGCCCCTGTCGGGCGCCTGCGTCGCCGGGCCCTGCGCGGGCGGCAAGCTGACGCCCTGGCCGGTTGAGGCCAGGGACGGAATCATCCGCACGGCGTGAGGGCGGAAGGGGCGTTAGAGCCCTATTCCTTCGGCACCAGCTTGGGATCCTTGGTGAAGGCTTCGTCGACCTCTTCTTCGGTGATCCGCTTGGACGGGTCGCCCGGCTGGTTGAGGTTCTGCTCCTCGGTGCCGTCGCCCATCATGCCGGGGTAGGGCTCTTTCGGGTCTTTCTCGGCCATCGCCGTCTCCTTCGCATTGATGCAAAGGCAATCCGGTGAAGGCCTCGGGCGTTCCATCACGCCCGCGCGAGACTAGCGTTTCAGGCGTCGCGCATTGGCCGTGGCCGTGGCGTGGACGGGGGCCAGGGTGCGCCCCTGCGCCTTCAGCGCCGCGCCGTAGAAGGACCAGCCGTCGTTCATCGCCCGGCTCCAAGCGCCCATGGCCCAGTCGGTCTGGGCGGCGGCGAAGGCGAAGGGCGTATCGGCGCGGGCCAGTCGGGCCAGGCAGTCGGCGGCCTCGGCCCCCTCGCGCGCGGCCAGGCGTCCGGCGCGTTCGGCCAGGTCCAGCGCGCCGGCGCAGGCGGCCCCCGCCGAGGCCGTCATGGCCTCGACCTTCTCTGCGCCCATGCGGCTGAGTTCGGCGTGGTCGGCGCGCAGGGGGTCGGCCAGAGCCTCGCCCATGATCTCGAACCGCCGCGTGATGACGGCGGCCGAGGCCTGGGCCAGTTCCTGACCGGCTTGCGCGTTGCGCAGGGCGTTGCGGGCCGTCTTCTGCATGGGGCTCATGCGACGACCCTGGGCTGGTTTCAGGCGACCGGCAAGACTTCTTGCGCGAAGTCGGTCAGGTCGCGGATCAGGGCCGGGACGGCGGCGTCGATGATGCGCTGGCCCTTTTCCGGGGTCGCCTGCGCCGGGTCCGAGCCGATGCGGCCGTCGGGGAAGCGGGCGCGATAGTCGTTGGCGTCGCGGATCGGACCGAAGGGGGCGATCTTCGGCTCATAGGCGGCGGTCTTGATCCGGTCGGGATAGCCGGCCTGGGTCACGGCGATCTCGGACGGCGTGGCGTGGCTGCCGTGGCCGGTCGGGAAGATGTCCTCGCACAGCTTCTGCACGCCCGGCAGATCCCACCAGTTGCGCAGCTTCAGCACGAAGGGCGGACGTTCGGCCCAGGGCTCGGGCGTGAAGGACCAGTCGGCGTAGATCTCGGCGAAGGCGGCCTCGATGGTGGCGACGTTGCCGCCGTGGCCGTTCAGGAAATAGATGCGCTCGCAGCCGTGGCGCGTCAGCGACGACACCCAGTCGGCGATCGCCGCCATGAAGGTCGACGGGCGCAGGGTGATGGTGCCGGGGAAGGCCAGGTGGTGCTGGGCCATGCCGATGTTGAAGGTCGGGGTGACGACCAGGCTGTCGTCGCCCTTTTCGGCGGCGTGGGCGATGATCTCGGGGCACAGCCAGTCGGTGCCCAGCAGGCCGGTCGGTCCATGCTGCTCGTTCGAGCCGATCGGCACGATCACCGTCTTGGACAGAAGGGCGCCCGACTTCAGGCGCTCGTCGATCTCGGGCCAGGACGACAGGTGGATCAGCATGGGAAGAACTCCGGCGGGCGGGAGGTGAGGGGACTGAGGGCGGCTTTACGCTGATCCGCCTTCAGGGCCAACTTGGGCGCGGGCGTCTATTCCGACGCGAAGGCCCGCACGAAGCGATGGGCGGCTTCGCGGGCGCGGGCGGGGATGTCGTCGATCTCGGGGTGGGGCAGGCCCAGGACCGAGCGCAGATGGCCGTGGCCCAGCACCATGCCGGTGAACATTTCAGCGGCGGCGACGGGATCGGGCGCGGACAGGCGGCCCAGACGGTCCTGCTCCTCCAGCCAGACGGCCAGACGGCGCAGGTTCTGGCCGGGGCCGGCGTCATAGACGACACGCGCCAGTTCGGGCGCCTCGGGCGAGGCCAGGGCCATGCCGCGCAGGGCGACGCCCCGCCCCTCGATGCAGACGCGGCGGATCAGGGTCTCGGCCAGGGTCGCCAGGGCGGTCTCGATATCCATGTCCGAGGCGAGGGGGGCGAGGGTCTCTTCGGAGCGCTGGGCCGCCAGGTCGCGGGCGATGTCGGTCTTGGTCGGATAGCGGTTGTAGAGGGTCTGTTTGGACACGCCCGCGCGTCGGGCGACCTCGGCCATGGAGACCTTGGCGCCCTTTTCCATGAACAGTTCGGCGGCGGCGCGCAGGATGGCGCGGCTCTTGTGTTCGTCGATCTGACCGAGGGCGCGGGGCATCAGTGGGCGTCCGAAGGAGCGGCGGAGGGATTGGGCTTGGCCGGTTTGGACAGCAGGGTCAGGAAACCGGCGCAGGCGCAGCCGATGGCTAATAGGGCGAAGGCGTCGCCGAAGGCCAGGGTCGTCGCCTGTTTCTGCAACATCCCGTAGACGGCTTTCATCGCCGAGGCCTGAGGGTCGATGGATCCGGCGAAGCGCACGGCCATGCCCGCCATCATGTCGCGCACCCCCTGATGGGTCTGGTCGATGGCGCTGGTCAGCTCGACCATGTGCAGGGCGGTGTTCTGGGTCAGGGAGGTGTTGAGGATGGCCAGGCCGAAGGCGCCGCCGACGTTTCGGCTGAGGTTCACCAGGCCCGAGGCGTTCTTGACCATGTGCGGCGGCAAGGTGGCCATCGTCACCTGCTGCGAGGCGATCATGGCGATCATGACCCCGGCCCCGCGCATGGCCTGGACCCCGGCGAACTCCCAGAAGCCCCACTGATCCGTCACGATGCGGGCGTCCCACATCCCCCAGGCGGCCATCATGAAGCCGAGGAACATCAGGATGCGGGCGTCGACCTTGCGCACCAGCCGCCCGGCGATGGGGCCGGTGGCGAACATCGCGAGACCCGAGACGATCATGGTCGTGCCGACCTCGGCCGCCGAATAGTCGCGCACCCGGCCAAGGAACAGCGGCAATAGGAAGGTGCCGCCGAACAGGGCCGCGCCGACGATGAAGGTCATCATCACCCCCACCACGAAGTTGCGGTTGCCGAAGGCGCGCAGCTCGACGATCGGATTGCGGTAGCTGAGCGAGCGCCAGACGAAGGCCGGGCCGCAGACGGCGGCGACGACGCTGAGCAGCAGGATCCGGTCATCGGCGAACCAGTCCTCCTTGGCCCCTTCCTCCAGCACGAACTGCAGGCTCATCAGGAAGGCGGCCATCAGCATCAGGCCCAGCCAGTCGAACCCCTTGGACAGGCTGGGGTCGCCCTTGTCGAAATGGGCGTAGCGCCCGACCAGGAACAGGACGATCGCGCCGGGAAAGACGTTGATGAAGAACAGCCAGCGCCAGCTGAGCCATTCGGTCAGGTGCCCGCCCAGGGTCGGGCCGACCGTCGGCGCCAGCGTCACGATCAGGCCCATGATGACGCTGGCCGTCACCCGCTTCTCGGGCGGGAAGGCGGTGAAGGCCACGGCGAAGACCGTGGGGATCATGGCTCCGCCGACAAAGCCCTGAAGCGCGCGGAAGACGATCATCATCTCGATCGACGACGACAGGCCCACGGCCACGCTCATCACCAGGAAGCCGACGCAGGAGGCCAGGAACACCTTCTGCGTGCCCCACAGGCGCGACAGGTATCCCGACAGGGGGATCATCACGACCTCGGGGATCAGATAGGCGGTCTGGATCCAGCTGATCTCATCGGCCGAGGCGCCGACCCCGGCCTGAATCTGCGGCAGGGAGGCGGCGACGATCTGGATGTCGAGGATGGCCATGAACTGGCCGATGACCATGCCGGCGAAGCCGAGCAGCAGGACGGTCCAGTTGATCTCGGGCGGGACGGCGGGCGCCGCCGGAGCCGAAGACGCGGCGGCGTCCGTCACCGGGCGGAGCTCGGATTGGCGGCCTGGGCCAGCGCCGTCTCGCCCATGTGGGCTTCGGCGAAGGCAGGCCCGCCCTGGCTCTTCAGGTCGACCTTGACCTCGACCGACAGGCCGGGCCGCAGGACGATCGGCTGGCCCGAGGCGTCGCGCTGGACAACGATGCGGACGGGCACGCGCTGGGTGATCTTGGTGAAGTTGCCGGTGGCGTTCTCGACCGGGATCAGGGCGAACTCCGAGCCGGTGGCCGGGGCGAAGCTGTCGATGCGGCCTTGCAGCGACCGGCCGGGGAAGGCGTCGGCCTTGATCTCGACCGCCTGGCCCAGACGCATCCGCCCGACCTGGGTCTCCTTGAAGTTGGCGACGACATAGGCATCCGTCAGCGGCACCACGGACATCAGCTGCCCGCCCGCCTGCACCACCTGGCCGACGCGCACGCCGCGCGCGCCGACGACGCCGGCCACAGGGGCGCGAATGACGGTGCGGTCCAGCGTCAACTGCGCCTGATCGACAAGGGCTTGCGCCTGTTCGACGGCGGCCACGCTCTGCTGGCGCGACGACCCGAGGACGGCGGCGGTGCGCTGTTCGGCCGTCAGGGCGGCCTGGGCCTGAGCGACCGAGGCGTGGGCGGTCTCGGCGGTGGCGCGCTGGGTGTCGATGCGCTGCTGCGACACCCAGCCCTGATCGGCCAGCTTGCCGTAGCGGTCGACCTCGGCGCGGGCCAGGTTCGCCTGGGCCTGAGCCTGGGTCACGGCGGCGGCGCGGGCGGCGATGGTCGCCTGCTCCTGCTCGGTTCGGGCGTCGACGTTGGCGACGGCGGCGGTCAGGGCCGCCAGATTGGCCTGGGCCTGGGTCAGGGCGGCGCGGGCGTCGGCGTCGTCCAGCCGGACCAGCACCTGGCCAGCCTCGACGCGCTGGTTGTCCTTGACCAGAACCTCGACCACCTCGCCGCCGATGCGCGGGCTGACGGCCACGGTGTCGGCCTGGACGAAGGCGTTGTCGGTGCCTTCCCAGCGCTGCTTGCCCTGCCACCAGACCACGCCGCCGACGACGAGGCCCAGGCCGACGACGCCGGCGACGATCAGGGGCAGGCGCTTCTTGAGCGGGGCGGGGAGGGCCATGGGGGAGACAGCTCGCTTCGATTTCGCGCGTAAAATGGACGGTGCGGTCCAGAATACAAGGCGCGACTGCGATTTTTTGTCGCAGCGCGGCGAGCGCGCGACATTGACGCCGGGCGCGGGGAAGGCGAAGCGGGGGCATGGCTCCGATGAAATCCGCCTCCCGTCAGAAGAAGGCCGTCCAGAAGGCCGGGCTGACCCCGCCGCCAGGCAAGCGCTCGCGTCAGCCGAAGAAGGCCCCTGTCGGCGCGATTATCAGCTGGCCGCCGGACGAGGATCGGGTGGAGGAAGTCTTCGTTCGCTTGTCAGGCGTCATGCCTGATCCGAAGACCGAGCTGGATTTCGTCAATCCTTACACCCTGGTGGTGGCGGTCGCCCTGTCGGCCCAGGCGACGGACGTGGGGGTCAACAAGGCGACCAAGGCCTTGTTCGCCGTCGCCGACACGCCGCAGAAGATGCTGGCCCTGGGCGAAGAGGGGCTGATCCCCCTGATCGCCTCCATCGGCCTTTATCGCACCAAGGCGAAGAACGTCATCGCCGCCGCGCGGATGCTGGTCGACAAGCATGGCGGCGAGGTTCCGCTGAACCGCGCCGACCTGCAGGCCCTGCCGGGGGTGGGACGCAAGACCGCCAGCGTGGTGCTGAACGAACTGGGAATCGAACCGGCCATCGCGGTGGACACTCACGTCTTCCGCGTCTCGCACCGGCTGGGCCTGGCCAATGCCGCGACGCCGGACAAGGTGGAGCAGCAACTGCATAAGATCGTGCCCGAGGCCTGGCTGCCCAAGGCGCACCACTGGCTGATCCTGCACGGCCGCTACACCTGTCTGGCGCAGCGGCCGAAATGTCCGGGGTGCGTGATCTCGGACCTGTGCCCCTCACGCGCCAGCTTCATGGGGGTATAATCTAAGAAGCCGTCACCCTCGGGCTTGTCCCGAGGGCCCATTCGTAACCCGAACGCTGAAGTGGGGCTGTTGCGTATGAGCGTAGGTGCGGTAGGCGCTCAGCTTAGTCATGCCATGGGCCCTCGGGACAAGCCCGAGGGTGACGACTGTGTTTTAGCGCTCCAGACGCGCCCGCACCGCCTGACCGAAACGGGCGCCGGCTTCAGGCGCGGCGGCCAGGTAGAAGTCCGGCTCGATCAGTTCGGCCTCCATCAGCACCCATTCGCCGTCGTCGTCCTTGGTCATGTCGATGCGGGCGTAGAGCAGGTCTTCGTCGATGGCGGCCAGGGTGCGTTCGGCCAGATCGAGCGCGCCTTGGGGCGCGGCCTTCAGCGCCTGGTACCGCCCGCCGTACTGGGTCTGGATGCGGAACTCGCCCGCCGCGCCGGGGCGCTTGTTCACGACGTGGCTCAGTTCGCCGCCGAAATAGAGCAGGGAGGTTTCGCCCTCGGTCTCGATGGCCTTGAGATAGGACTGGATCATCGTCCCGCCGACGGGCGCGTCCGCCAGGGCCGTGTCCAGCATGTCGCCCGCCGCCACGCGCAGGGTGCGCCAGGCGCCGCCCGAGACGGTCGGCTTGACGATCAGGGTCTCGGCGCCCGTGGCGGCGAAAGCGGCCTCGACCACGGCGGCGTCGACATGGTCGGCGAAGATCGTCTGAGGCGCGGCGACGCCCTTTTCCGCCAGGCGGGCCAGATAGCGCTTGTCGGCGTTCCAGCGCAGGGTCGCGGCCGGATTGGCCAGGCGCGCGCCCGCCTCGGCCCAGGTCGTGCAGGCCTGCACCCAGCGGTCGTGATCCTGGTGATAGCCCCAGACCAGCAGCGGCAGGACCAGCGGATAGTCCATCAGGGCGCGGGCGTTCTCGACATGGTCGGTCCAGGGCGTGGGCCGGGCCGTGATCCCCGCCGTCGCCAGCGCCTCGCCCAACCGGTCCAGCACGCCCGGCCACAGGGTCGAATAGGTGGGATCGGCCGGATCGGGGGTCAGGACGGCGACGTCGGTCATGGGCGCGGCTCCGCAAGGCCCGGCGGGGCCGTCTGCAAGGGGAGATCTGGACTTAGGCCGCCGATAGAGCGGCGTGAAGGGCCGCTTTTCGCACGGCGGCGGGGCCGGCGCACTGGCGCGCGGCCGTCTCGCCCGTTATGGGGCGGACATGACCCAATCCCTGCCCGCCTTCGCCCAAAACGCCCGCTTCGACGTCTGCGCCCTGGGCAACGCCATCGTCGATGTTCTGGCTCCGTGCGAACCGGCCTTCCTGGAAGCCAAGGGCCTAGTCCCCGGCTCGATGCAGCTGGTCGACGAGACGCAGAGCGCGACCCTGTATGACGCCATGGCTGCCGGGGTCGAGGCGTCCGGCGGTTCGGCGGGCAATACGGTGGCGGGCGTCGGCTCGTTCGGCGGGCGCGCCGCCTATATCGGCAAGGTGGCCAAGGACACCCTGGGCGAGGTCTTCAGCCACGACATCCGCGCCGTCGGCGTTCACTTCGACACCCCTGTGCTGGAAGACGGCGCGGGGAACGGCTTCGGCACCGGCCGCTGCCTGATCAACGTCACGCCGGACGGCCAGCGCACCATGTGCACCTTCCTGGGCGCCGCCAACCAGCTGACGACGGCTGACGTCGACGCGGGCGTGATCGGCGACAGCGCCATCGTCTATCTGGAAGGCTATCTGTTCGATCCGGCGCCGGCCCGCGCCGCCTTCGAGGCCGCCGCCGCCGCCGCCCATGCGGCGGGCCGCAAGGTCGCCATCACCCTGTCGGACAGCTTCGTCGTGCACCGCTGGCGCGCCGAGCTGCTGGCCTTCATCGAGAGCTCGGCCGACATCGTTCTGGCCAATGAGGGCGAGCTGCACGCCCTGTTCGAGACCGAGGACTTCGACGCCGCCGCCGCCCACCTGGGCCGCATTGTCGAGGTGGCCGCCGTGACGCGCGGCGCCGCCGGTTCGGTGCTGTTCCGCGGCGGCGAACGGGTCGAGGTCGCCGCCTATCCGGTCGAGAAGGTCGTCGACACCACGGGCGCCGGCGATCAGTACGCGGCGGGCGTGCTGCTGGGCCTGTCGCGCGGCCTGTCATTGGCGCAGGCCGGGGCGCTGGGTTCGCTGGCCGCGTCGGAAGTCATCGCCCACTGGGGGCCGCGCCCGATGGTCGGACTGAAGGGCCTGGCCGCCCAGCACGGCCTGAGCCTCTAAGAGACGCAGCGCTCCAACATCGTCACCCTCGGGCTTGTCCCGAGGGCCCATGGTCCGGCGATGCGCAACGACGGGCTGGCCCAGCCCAGGCGTGAAAGCGGTTCACCGACAGGGACGCCCCGCGCTGAATCCTCGGGACAAGCCCGAGGATGACGGAAAGAAAGAGAAGAGCCGCGACAAAGGGTCGGAGGCGCCGCCCGCTTGCCGTGGGGCGCTGGGCCGCGTAATCGGCGGCCCATGTTCGGCCTCGCCAATCCCGACCGCTTCATGCGCTTCACCGGCCCCCTCGTTCCGGTGTTGTGGATCTGCGCGCTCGGTCTGCTGCTGCTCGGGACGTGGTTCAGCTTCACCGCGCCGGGCGACTATCAGCAGGGCGACACCGTCCGCATCATGTTCATCCACGTTCCGGCCGCCAGCCTGGGCCTGATGGCCTATGGGGCGCTGGGCGTGTCCAGCTTCTTCGCCCTGGTGTTCCGCCATCCGCTGGCCGATGCGGCGGCGCGGGCGGCGGCGGTGCCGGGCGCGGCCTTCACGGCTTTGGCCCTCGTCACCGGTTCCCTGTGGGGCCAGCCCATGTGGGGGACGTGGTGGGTATGGGATGCACGCCTGACCAGCGTGCTGGTGCTGTTTCTCTTCTACCTCGGCTACATGGCCCTGCGCGCCTCGATCGACGATGAGGCCAAGGCCGCGCGGGCGGCGGCGGTGCTGGGCCTGGTCGGCCTGATCAACCTGCCGATCGTCAAGTTTTCGGTCGACTGGTGGAACACCCTGCACCAGCCCGCGTCGCTGCTGCGGTCGGGCGGGACCAGCGTGGACCCGGTCTTCCTGCCCGCCCTGCTGACCATGATGGCGGCCTACGCCGTGCTGTTCGGGGCGATCTGGCTGACGTCGATCCGCACCGAGGTGCGGCGTCGCCGCGTTCTGACCCTTCGCGCCCGCGCGGCGCTGGAAGCCTGATGGAGTTGTCGCTTGCTTGATCTGGACATGAGCCCTTACGGCGCCTTCGTCTGGCCCGCCTGGGGGATCAGCGCCGTGGTGCTGGCCGCCCTGTCGGCCCGCGCCCTGATCGCCGCTCGCCGCTGGAAGCGCGAGCTGGCCCGGCTGGAGGCCGCGCGCAAATGAAACGCTGGCTGGCCCTTTTGCCCATCGCCGTCCTGGCGGCGCTGGGCGTCTTCCTGATGACGCAGATGGACCGGATGGCGGGCGATCCCGCCGCCGGCCCGACCTATAAGCCGGACGCCCTGGTCGGCCAGCCGATCCCCGAGACGACGCTGCTGCCCATCCTGGTGGACGGCAAGGCCAGCGACGACCTGTTGGACCTGAAGACGGCGGGTGTCGGCAAGCCGATGATCGTCAACCTGTTCGCCAGTTGGTGCGCGCCGTGCCGTCTGGAGCATCCGCACCTGATGACGTTGAAGGAACAGGGGATCGCCGTGGTCGGCGTGGCCTATAAGGACGACCCCGTCGCCACCGACGCCTTCCTGGAAGAGCTGGGCGATCCCTATCGCCTGGTGCTGGTCGACCGCGAGGGCCGGGCGGGGCTGGACCTGGGCGTCTCGGGCGTGCCCGAGAGCTTCGCCGTCGACGCCTATGGGACCATTGTCGCCAAGTCCTCAGGGCCGATCCTGACGGACGCCGACCTGAAGAAGCTGACGGACGCCCTGAACGCCCCCGCGCGCTGAGGCGAGCACCCTAAACAGGGTGAATCGGACGTTAACCATATCTAGACGAAGGGCGGGCATTTTTGGCCCATGTCCGCGATTTCGTCCGAGCGGCCGGCCTTTCCGCCCCAGGCGGGCGGTGCGGCCCATGCCCTGAGAACGGCCCAGTCGGCCTTCTTCCGCCAGGCCATGGGGCTGGCGGCGCCGGCGGCGGTCGAAGAGACGGCGCGTCCGGTTGCGGCGGTTTCGGCTCAGGTTGAACAGGCGGCGCCGGCGTCGCGCCTGCAACGCCCCGGCTCCCTGCTCGACATCCGCGTTTAGGCGGCAGCCTCAATATCCGCTCATCCCGGCGGAGGCCGGGACCCAGGGCTTTGGCTGCAACCGCCGCCCTAGCGGAAGGGGAGGACTTAGCCTTCCGCGGCGCCCTTGAGCGGGACCACGACGGTTTCGGCCGCGGCGTCGGTCTGCGGTTGGTCTGCAGCGGCTTCAGGCGCGCCCTTTTTCTTCTTCTTGCCGCGTCCGTCGGCCTTGCCGTCGCCCTTGCGCGCGGCCTTTTCCGCCTTCTTGGCGTCCTTGGCGGCTTTCTTCGCCGCCTTGATGTCGGCGCGGGCCTGTTCGGGGGCGGCGTCGGCGGCGTCGGACAGGCTGCACAACAGGTCCAGGAAGCTGTCGCGTTTGGACTTGGGCAGCAGGCCCATGATCCGCTTGTCGGCGGCCTCGACGCGCGGGCGGGCGGCCAGCAGGGCGGCCTCGCCCTCGGGCGACAGGCGCACGGCCTTGGCGCGGGCGTCCAGCGTCGAGCGTTCTCGCTCCAGCAGGCCCTTGGTCGTCATGCGCGCCACCAGATCGGCGAGGGTCGAGCGGTCGATGCCCGTGGCCTTGACCAGATCGGTCTGCGTCAGGCCCGAGCGGGCGGCCACGGCCTCCAGTACGGCGAACTGGCGCTGGGTCAGACCGTCCGGCCCGGCTTCCTCGGCGTAGATGTCCAGCGCCAACTGCAGCGCCCGGTGCATCAGGTGGCTGGGCGATTCCGCCAGCCCGCCCTTGATCTTCGCCTGCTTGCCCGACTTGATCATCGTCTTCGTTCCCGAACAGCCCGATACCGGCCGTGGCCGGATGATGCTGCAACAGCTAACAGTCTGGCTTAACGCTTTGACGACGTTAAGGCTGACGGTTTGAAGACATTTAAGTGGGCCTACCGCGCGTTCGCGCTGCTTGAGGCCGTTGTTGGCGGGCCTAACGGGCTTCGCCCTACTTGAGGCCCGATTGGAGCGCGTAGGGGAGGTGGGCCGGTTTATGGCCCACGCTTTCGGATCAGAGGCCGGTGTCGGGCGAGACGGGGCCGGGCTCTTCGTCCTTGGTCATGTTCTTCAGGATCAGCGGCACCTGCGACAGGCCGAAGATGGAGGCCGCGATCCACAGCACGCCGCGGAAGGCTGTCCAGACGCCGTTGGGATCGGGCGTTCCCAGGTTCAGGGCCGACCAGATGGCGGTGACGGCGGTCGGGCTGCGGAACACCTCATTGGCGATGGCGACGGCCAGGAAGTAGAGGCCGTAGCGGAAGGTCAGCTTGCGCCAGGCCTCGTCCGTCACCTTGATGGCCGAACCCAGCAGGGCCTTGAACGGGTATTTCTTCAGCGGCAGCGAACCCAGCAGGACGGCGGCCAGCAGCCCGTTCTGCACCGTCAGCTTCAGCTTCACGAACAGGTCGTCGTCGGTGACGATGGTCAGGATCCCGAACACCAGGGCGAAGCCGCCGGTGATCAGGGGCATGGGCGCCAGGCGCCGCTCCAGGATGAAACCGACCGCCAGGGCGATCATGGAGGCGATGACCAGAACCCAGGTGGCCTTGATCATGTCACGGGTGATGAAATAGGCGGCCATGAAGGCGACCAGGGCGCCGAAGTCGACGGCCTGACGAATCCATTGCGGGCGCTTGGTTTCGGTCGCTTCACTCATACGCTTCAGTCCTCAAGCCCGACCAGGGATCGGGAAAACGCGCGGGCGTCGAAAGGTTGCAGGTCCTCGACCCCTTCGCCGACGCCGATCAGCTTGATCGGGGCGTCCGAGGCCTGGGCCACGGGCACCAGGACGCCGCCGCGCGCGGTACCGTCCAGCTTGGTCATCACCACGCCTGAGACATAGGCGGTGCGGCCGAAAATCTTTTCCTGCTCCAGCGCATTGCGGCCGACGGTGGCGTCCAGCACCAGCAGGGTCTCGTGCGGGGCGTCAGGGTCGACCTTCTTCAGCACGCGCACGATCTTCAGCAGTTCGTCCATCAAGGTGGACTTGTTCTGCAGCCGCCCGGCCGTGTCGATCAGCACGACATCGAAGCCTTCTTCCTTCGCCTTGGCGAAGGCGTCGAAGGCCAGGCCGGCGGCGTCGGCGCCGTCGCGGCGGCTTTCGAAATGGGCGCCGGCGCGGTCGGCCCAGACCTTGAGCTGTTCGCGGGCGGCGGCGCGGAAGGTGTCGCCGGCGACGATCATCACCTTGGCGCCCTTGGCCGTCAGGTCCGAGGCGATCTTGCCCAGGGTCGTGGTCTTGCCCGAGCCGTTCACGCCGACGAACAGGACGACGTAGGGCTTCGGCCCCGACAGCGGGTCGAAGGTCGCCTGACGCGGCGTCAGTTCGGCGGCCACGGCTTCGGCCAGGGCCTCCTTGATCTCGCGCTCGTCGGAGGTCTTGCCGAAGCGCAGCTCGCGGAAGCGCTCGACGATGCGGGCCGAGGCGGCGGGGCCGAGGTCGCTCTCGATTAGATGCTCCTCCAGCCGCTCCAGCGCCTCTTCCGAGAGGGGCTCCTTCACGAAGGTCGAGACGACCTGATCGGTCATCTGTTTCGAAGACCGGGACAGGCCTTCGCTCAGCCGCTGGAACCAGCCTTTTTTGGGCGTATCGCTCATGGTGTGAGCCTTAGCCGAGAGCGGTTCGCAGGTCACGTGCGATCATTTCACCCGCTCATCCCGGCGGACGCCGGGATCCAGTGCTTTGGCTTCATCGCGCAACCCTATATTGATCCCGCAGGCTGTAGGGTCAGTGCCTGTGGCTCTCACTGGATCCCGGCGTCCGCCGGGATGAGCGGAAAGATTGATGGCGAAGTCCAAGACGCATTCCTTCCACGCCCCGCGCAGCCACGGCTTCGTGCGCGTCGCCGCCGCGACCCCGGTGGTTCATGTCGCCGACCCGGCCGCCAACGCCGAAGAGCACGAGCGGCTGATCCGTCAGGCGGGCGAGCAGGGCGCAGACCTGCTGGTCTTTCCCGAACTGTCGCTGAGCGCCTACGCCATCGACGACCTGCACATGCAGGCGGCCCTGCTGGAAGAGGTCGAGCGCCAGGTGGCGCGGCTGGCCGAGGTCGCGGACGAGGCGGGTGTGATCGCCGTGATCGGCGCGCCGATCCGCAACGGCGACGCCCTGTTCAACTGCGCCGTGGTGCTGGGCGGGGGCGAGGTGCTGGGCGTGGTCCCGAAGACCTATCTGCCCAACTATCGCGAATACTATGAGAAGCGCTGGTTCGCCTCCGCCGCCAGCCGCAGCGAGGACGCTGTCGTCCTGAACGGCGAAAGCATCGATTTCGCGCCGGGGCTGATCTTCGAGGCGACCAACCGCCCCGGCTTCGTCTTCGCGGTCGAGATCTGCGAGGACTTCTGGGCGCCGCAGCCGCCGTCGACGCGGGCGGCGCTCGCGGGGGCGCGCATCCTGTGCAACCTGTCGGCCTCCAACATCGTCATCGGCAAGGCGGACGAACGCGCCCTGCTGTGCGCCAGCCAGTCGGCGCGGACCCTGTCGGCCTATGTCTTCGCCGCCTCGGGTTGGGGCGAAAGCACGACGGACCTGGCGTGGGACGGTCAGGCGACGATCCACGAACTGGGCGCGCGGCTGGCCGAGGGCGAGCGCTTCGCCCTGCACAGCCATCTGACGATCGCCGATGTGGACGTGGACCGCATCGGTCTGGATCGTCTGCGCAACGGCACCTTCGCTGACTGCGCCCGGCTGGAGGGCGAGGCCGCGACGGTCGTTCCGTTCGAGGCGGGACAGGGGCCGACCGACGCCCTGATCCGTCCGCTGGACCGCTTCCCCTTCGTGCCGGACGATGCGGCGCGACTGGATCAGGACTGTTTCGAGGCTTTCAACATTCAGGTCCAGGGCCTGATGCGGCGGATGACGGCGACGGGGTCGAAGACGCTGGTGATCGGCGTCTCGGGCGGGCTGGATTCGACGCAGGCGCTTCTGGTCGCCTGTCGCGCCTTTGACCGACTGGAGCTGCCGCGCACGGGCATTCTGGCCTTCACCCTGCCGGGGTTCGCGACGTCGGAAGGGACGAAATCCAACGCCTGGGCGCTGATGCAGGCTCTGGGCGTCACCGGCGCCGAGATCGACATCCGCCCCGCCGCCGAACAGATGCTGCGCGACATCGGCCATGCTTTCGCCGACGGGGAGCCGGTGCACGACATCACCTTCGAGAACGTGCAGGCGGGCCTGCGCACCGACTATCTGTTCCGCCTGGCCAATCAGAACCATGGCTTCGTGCTGGGCACCGGCGACCTGTCGGAACTGGCGCTGGGGTGGTGCACCTATGGCGTCGGCGACCATATGAGCCACTACAACGTCAATGGCGGGGTGGCGAAGACCCTGATCCAGCACCTGATCCGCTGGGTGGCCGGGCGCGGTCTGGTGGGGGAGGCGGCGACCCCGACGCTTCACGCCATTCTGGCGACGGAGATTTCGCCCGAACTGGTTCCTGCGGGCGCCGACGGAGCGATCCAGTCGACGCAGAGCATTGTCGGCCCCTATGCGCTGAACGACTTCTTCCTGTTCTACATCAGCCGGTTCGGCCTGAAGCCGTCCAAGGTCGCCTATCTGGCCCATCAGGCCTGGGGCGATGCGGCGACGGGAAGCTGGCCGCAAGGCTTGCCGCAGGGCGAACGGGTCGCCTATGACCTGCCGACCATCAAGGGCTGGTTGCGGAAGTTCCTGATCCGCTTTTTCCAGACCAGCCAGTTCAAGCGCTCGGCCGTGCCGAACGGGCCCAAGGTGGTCACGGGCGGGTCGCTGTCGCCGCGCGGCGACTGGCGCGCGCCGTCGGATTCCTCGGCGCGGGTGTGGCTGGACGAACTGGACGCCAATACGCCGGACTGATGCGCGCGAGGGTTGAAACGACTCGCCTGGGGTTTACGCGTCTGCGGGACGCGGGTTAGCGTTTCGACCTCCCCGCCCTCTGTGAGCCTGACACACCCGGTCGTGCGGGAGAGCCCGGATCTGTCCGGGTCAGCCTTGGGCTGAGCGTTCGGGGTTGAAGAAGGATACGCCATGCGTTTTGCAACGGCCGCCGCCCCGACCGCCATTCTGGCCGCCCTGTTCCTGACCGCCGCGCCCGCCCTGGCGCAGGACGCTGCTCCAGCGCCCGCCGCCGCCCCTGCCGCAGCCGGTGAACCGACCGACGCCGAACTGAGCCAGTTCGCCGCCGCCATGAAGACGGTCCAGAGCGTGGCCGCGACCGTCCAGAACGGAACCCCGACCGAGGACCAGCAAGCCCAGATGGCCGCCGCCGTGCAGAACTCGGGCCTGGCCGTCGAACGCTTCAACGCCATTTCGGCGGCCGTTTCGGCTGATCCGGTGCTGCAGGCCCGCGCGGCTGTGGCGGGCGCGACGCCGTCCGCGCCCGGCTCGGTCGGGGCCGGCGTCACCGACGCCGAAGCCGGTCAGTTCGCCGCCGCCATGGGCGAAATCTCGGGCATCGCCCGCGCCCTGAACGGCGCCCAGCCGAACGCCGAACAGCAGGCTCAGATGGCCGCCGCCATTCAGAACTCGGGCCTTGAGATCGAGCGCTTCAACGCTATTTCCGCCGCCACGGCGCAGGACGAGCATCTGCAGGCGCGCATCGCCCTTGCCCAGACGCGTCAGGGCGAATAGGCCCATGGGAGGCGGGCTGTCGCGGAAGCGACGGCCCTCTCTCTCTTTCAGGCAGGATCGACCATGACCGACGACGTGACCAAGGACTCCAACGGCAACCTCCTGGCCGACGGCGACAGCGTGACCCTGATCAAGGATCTGAAGGTCAAGGGCTCGGGCGGGGTGACGCTGAAGCGCGGCACTCTGGTCAAGAACATCCGTCTGACCGGCGACCCCGACGAGATCGAGGCCAACGTCGAGAAGGTGCGCGGCCTGGTGCTTCGCACGGAGTTCGTGAAGAAGGCATAATTTAAGAGGGCCTACCGCGCTTCGCGCTACTTGAGGCCCGTTTTAAGCGGATCTGCCGGGCTTCCCTCTTCTTGAGGCCCGGTTGGCGTGGTGTTTCAGCCCTCGCCCGCCAGAAACTCGAAAATGGCCGCGCGCGCCTCGGGCTCGTCCAGCATGGGGGCGTGGCCGACGCCCGGAACCTCGACATAGGCCATGGCGGGGGCGGCCTTCTTCATCTTGTCGGCGATGGCGGGGCTGAGCAGGTCCGAGGTTCCGCCGCGCACCAGCAGGGTCGGCTTCTTGCGCGCCAGCGCCCGGAACGCGGGCCACAGGTTGGGAACCAGGGCCTTGGACCCCGCCGCCTTGATCGGCGCGGAGATATCCGGGTCATAGTCCAGCACCGGCGCGCCCTCGGTCCCTTCGCGGAAGACGCGGCGGGCGAAGGCGGCCCAGTCGGCGTCCGTATAGTCGGGGAAGGCCGCCTCATTGATGCGCCGGGCGTAGGCCATGGCGTCGTCCCAGCTCTCGATCACGACGGGCTGGCCGGTATAGGCGGCGATGCGGGCCAGACCTTCGGTCGCGACCTCGGGGCCGACGTCGTTCAGGATGGCGGCGGCGATGGCCTTGGGCTTGATGGCCGTCAGCGCCAGGGTGATCAGCCCGCCCATGGAGGTGCCGAGGAAGACCGCCTTCTCGATCCCTGCCTGCTCCATCAGGGCCACGACGTCCTTCGCATAGACGTCCGGCGTATAGGTCATGGGGTCGGGCGCACGATCCGACCGGCCGCGCCCGCGCACGTCGATCGCCAGGACGCGGCGACCGCTGTGGGCGATCAGACCCGCGATGACGCCGAAATCGGCGCTGTTGCGCGTCAGGCCGTGGATGGCGATGACCGGCAAGCGCGCCGGACCTTCGGCCGGGGCGTAGTCGCGCGCGTAAAGGTTCAATCCGTCCGGCGAGGTCCAGCGCCGCTCGACAAAGCGGTCGGCCAGCGGGGTGGTCATCGGCATGGATCGTCTCCGAACAGCAGTTCCGTTCCGGCGACGTTAATTCATCAAATGTAGAATAGCGATCAGCCGGGCGCTAGATCGCGGATGAATTGATCGAGATCGCCCTGGGTGAAGCGATGGCCCGCCACGCCCGCGCGCCGCGCCGCCTCCATGTCCGAAGGCTGGTCGCCGATCATCAGCGAGCGGGAAAGGTCCAGGTCGTGCTCGGCGGCGGCCCTCAGCAACATGCCGGGGTTGGGCTTGCGGTCGGGGTGGTCGGGGTGGCGATAGCGTTCGTCCGCCGCTTCTGAATGGAAGGGGCAGGCGTAGACGGCGTCGATGCGCCCGCCGCCTTCGGCCAGCCGCGCGATCAGCTGACGGTTGAAGTCGTGCATGGTCTCTTCGCTGAACATGCCGCGGGCCACGCCGGATTGGTTGGTGACGATGACGGTCATGTAGCCCGCGTCGTTCAGCCGCTTCACCGCCTGTGCGGCGCCGGGGATCAGCACCAGTTGATCGAGCCGGTGCGGATAGCCGCTGTCGACGATCAGCACGCCGTCGCGGTCGAGGAAGGCGGCGGGGCGCTGGGTCATGCGGGCTCCGTCAGCAGGGCCGAGAAGGCCGTCATCAGATGGTAGAGGCTGGAGGCGGGAACGGCGGCGTCCTGGGGCCGTCCCTCGGCGTCAAAGGCGTCGATCCACAGGCCCTGTGTCTCTGTCGCCAGATGGGTCTCGAACAGGCGCTCGATCAGCCTGGCCGCCCTGACGTGTTCGCCGCGCGTATGCAGGGCGCGCAGAAGCTCGGTCTGGGCCCACAGGCGCACGCCGCCGTCGCGGACCTGGCCGATCCGGTTGATCTCGCGCACAGCCAGCCCATCCGTGCGGACCCCGCAGGTCAGGGCGCTGGTGTAGAGGGCGCGCGCGGCGGAGCTCAGGTCCGCCAGGCCGAGGCGTGCGGCTTCGCCCAGCAGCCAGACCCATTCCATGTGGTGTCCCGGCTCGATGCATTGGCCTTCGGAGCCGGGGCGCGGGCTCCAGTCGGTCTCGTAGAACTCGCCCAGCATCAGATGTTCGCGATCGAAGAAACGTCGGTTGAACAACTCCAGCACCGACCGGGCCGCCGCCTCGAAGGCCGGGTCGGGCGCCGTCGCCTGCCAGGCCAGCAGGGCCTCCAGCATGTGCATGTGCGGGTTCTGGCGGCGCGGCAGGACGGGCGGCAGGGCCTCCTGCCAGCCGCCGTGAACGGGATCGGCCATCTGCGTCTGGATGGCGGCCAGGGTCTCCAGCGCCAGCGGCCGTGCGCGTTCGTCCTTCAGCACGCGGTGCGCGCCGGCCAGGGCGAACAGGACGAAGGCCAGGTCGTAGAGATCGGGCGTGGCGTCGATCACGGTTCCCGCGTCGTCCGTGGCCCGCGCCCACAGGCCGTCGTTCCGGCGGTTGCGGCGGATCAGGGCGTCCAGCGCGGCGCGGGCGACGGGTTCGGCCTTGATCCAGCCCAGCGCGGCGGCCTGGATGAAGACATAGGTCTGTCGCGCCTGCACGCGGGTGCGGCGGGGGACGCCTGTGACGGGCCGTCCATCGAAGTCCAGCTTCTCGAAGAAGCGGCCATCGCCGTTGATCCCCGCCGCCGCCCACAGCGGCAGGGCCTGGCCGAACAGCCAGTCATGGACCCGGTTCCTGGCGGCGGCGTCGAAGCTCATGGGTCCGGCTTAGGCGGCGCTCCGGCCTTTGCCAAGTCGCCGTTTCGTTGCATCCGGCAACGCGAAGTGACTCGGGGGGGTTTGTTCAGCACCCCGCCGCTTTGCTAGGACGCAGACTGACACAGACGACCCGCCTTCGCGTCCGCGCCCCGGAGCCTTGGACTTCCGCCCGCGCCGGCCCCATCGAGAGAGCGACATCGCAATGACCATTCCCTTCATCGACCTTCAGGCTCAGCGCCTGCGCCTCGGCGGCAAGATCGAGGCCGCCGTTCAGGAGGCCGTCGTCGGCGGCGCCTGGGTCATGGGCCCGCAAGTGCGCCAGTTCGAGGCCGACCTGGCCGCTTTCGGCCGGGCGAAACACGCCCTGGGCTGCGCCAACGGCACCGACGCCCTGGCCCTGCCGCTGATGGCCTGGGGGATCGGGCGCGGCGACGCCGTCTTCGTCCCCAGCTTCACCTTCGCCGCCACCGCCGAGGTCGTGCCCTGGTTCGACGCCGAGCCGGTCTTCGTCGATGTGGACGCGGACACCTACAACATGGACCCGGCCGCGCTGGAGCGCGCCATCGAGGGCATCAAGACCGAGGGCCGCCTGACCCCGCGCGTGGTCATCGCCGTCGACCTGTTCGGCCAGCCCGCCGACTATCCGGCCATCAAGGCGGTCTGTGACAAACATGGCCTGAAGCTGATCTCGGATTCAGCGCAGGGCTTCGGCTGCACCATCGACGGCGCGCATCCGCTGAAATGGGCCGATGTGACCACCACCAGCTTCTTCCCGGCTAAGCCGCTGGGCTGCTACGGCGATGGCGGGGCGGTGCTGACCAATGACGACGAACTGGCCCAGCTGATGGATTCCATCCGCGTCCACGGCAAGGCGGTCGGCGTCGACCTGAAGGACCGGACCTTCGACCACGACCCCAAATATCTGAATATGCGCGTCGGCCTGAACAGCCGTCTGGACACCATCCAGGCCGCTGTCCTGATCGAGAAGCTGAAGGTCTTCGCGCAGGAGATCGAGTGGCGCAACGCCGCCGCCGCCCGCTATAACGAGGGCCTGAGCCCCCACGTCGCCAAGGTGCCGGACGTCCCGGCGGGCAATGTCTCCAACTGGGCGCAATACACGGTCGAGCATTCGGACCGCGACGCCCTGGCCGCGCATCTGAAGGATCAGGGCGTGCCGACGGCGGTCTATTATCCGATCCCGCTGCACCTTCAGCCCGCCTATGAGCACTATCCGCGCGGCGCGGGCGGCCTGCCCGTCACCGAGCGGTTGAAGGACGTGGTCGTCAGCCTGCCGATGCACGCCGATCTGGACGCCCAGACGCAAGACCGCATCATCGCTGCCGTCGCCAGCTTCAAGGCCTGATCCTCATGACCCTCCAGCAGACCCCTCTCAAGATCGGCGTCGCGGGCGCCGGCGTCATGGGCCGCAACCACGCCCGCGTCCTGGCCGAGCTGCGCGACGTCGAGCTGACGACCGTCTTCGATCCCGACGCCGTGACGGCCGAGGGCGTGGCCGCCGCCTATGGCGCGACCGCCGTGACGACCGCCGAGGCCTTCGTCGCGGCCGGGCTGGACGCCGCCGTCATCGCCACGCCGAACCGCTATCACGCCGAACTGGGCGTGGCCCTGCTGAACGCCGGGGTTCATGTGCTGGTCGAAAAGCCCATCGCAGCCACAGTGGCCGACGCTCAGGCCATGATCGACGCCGCTAAGGCCAATGACCGCGTGCTGATGGTCGGCCATGTCGAGCGCTTCAACCCGGCGGTCGAGACGGTCAAGCGCGCCATCGACGGCGACGAGATCATCTCCATCCAGATCACCCGCGTCGGCCCCTTCCCGCCGCGCATGGGCGAGGTCGGGGTGGTCATTGATCTGGCGGTGCACGACATCGACATCATCCGCCACCTGACGGGGGCGGAGATGACCGAGGTCCAGTCGCTGCTGGGCCACACCCACGCTTCGCGCGAGGATTCGGCCCTGCTGCAGTTCCGCATGGACAATGGGGTGATCGCCCACATCACCACCAACTGGGTTACGCCCTACAAGACCCGCGTCCTGCAGGTGGCGACCAAGAACCGCTTCATCGTCGCCGACCTGATCACCCGCCAGGTGACGGAATTCTTCGGCCAGCAGCCGGACGGCTCCTATTCGACGCGGATGCTGAACGCCTGGCCCGCCGAGCCGCTCAAGAAGGAGCACGAAGCCTTCGTTCACGCCATCCGCACCGGCGAGACGGCGGCCGTCAGCGGCGAAGACGGCCTGCGCAATCTGGAAGTGGCGCTGAGGTGTCTGGGCGAATAGACGCCCATGGATTTCCGCTCACCCCGGCGTCTGCCGGGATGAGCGGGACGTTTAAGCCTTCACCACCTGCATCGTCAGCCATTCGGCGATCAGGGCGGGTTTGTCGCCGCCGTCGATCTCGACGGTCAGTTCGTGCTTCAGCAGCCAGCGGCCGTCACCCTTGTCCTCGGCCGACAGCAGTTTGAAGCGGCCGCGCACGCGCGACCCGGACGACGCCGGGGCGAGGAAGCGCAGGCGGTCGAAACCGTAGTTCACCCCCATGACCAGATCGTCCAGCGGGGCGACGGCGTCCATGCTCATGGCCGAGGCGAGGCTCAGGGTCAGGAAGCCGTGCGCAATGGTTCCGCCGAAAGGCGTCGCCTCGGCGCGCTCGGGATCGACGTGGATGAACTGCTCATCCTCGGTCAGTCCGGCGAAGGCGTCGATGCGCGCCTGATCCAGCGCAAACCAGCGACTGACGCCGACCTCCTGACCGATCTGGGACTGTAGTTCGCTGGCCTTGGTCATGTGACGCCCTCCCGTTCGCGCCAGCCTTGCGCGGGGAGGGGGTGGAAGCAAGACCTACCCCTCGAAGCGTCCCTCGATGATGGCGCTGAACAGGCCGGGGTCGACGTTGCCGCCCGACAGGACGATGCCGGTGGTCAGCCCCCTGGCCTCGACCTTGCCTGACAGCAGCGCCGCCAGGGACACGGCGCCGCCCGGCTCGATGACCAGCTTCAGCCAACGGAAGGCGAAGCGCAGGGCCTCGGCGACTTCGGCGTCGGTGACGGTCGCGGCGCCCGCCAGACGCTGGTTGATGGGCCAGGTCAGTTCGCCCGGCATGGGCGCCATCAGGGCGTCGCAGATGGAGGGCGCACCCTGCGGATGGCCGATGCGCGCACCTGCTTCCAGCGAGCGGCGGGTGTCGTCGAAGGCGTCCGGCTCGACCACGATAACGCGGGTGGCGGGGCTCTGTTCGGCCATGACCAGATTGATTCCGGCGATCAGCCCGCCGCCCGAGGCGCCGCACAGCAGCTGATCCATCGGCACGCCCGCCTGTTCCAGCATCTCCAGCCCGACGGTGCCTTGGCCCTCGATGATGAAGGGATCGTCGAACGGCGGGACCAGCACCGAGCCGCGCTCAGCGGCGATCTCGGCGCCGATGGCCTCGCGGCTCTCGGTCCAGCGGTCGTAGAAGCGCACCTCGCCGCCAAAGGCGCGCACGCCCTCGACCTTCACCGTCGGGCTGTCGGACGGCATGACGATCAGGGCGGGCGTCCCGACAGCCTTGGCGGCGGCCGCCACCCCCTGCGCGTGGTTGCCGGAGGAATAGGCCACGACGCCGCGCGTCTTCTCTTCGTCCGTCAGGCGGCTGATGCGGTTATAGGCGCCGCGGAACTTGAAGGCGCCTGCCACCTGAAACGTCTCGGCCTTCATCAGCACCCGACCGCCGACTGCCTCGTTCAGGGCGGGATGCTCGATCAGCGGCGTGCGGACGGCGGCGGGGGCGATCTGGTGGGCGGCGTCGGCGACGCCTTGGAAACTGGGCGTATGCATGGCTTCCCTCTTACGTCGCGGCGCAGGCTCTGCATAACTTACATCATGCAAGCAAATATGATCCTCGCCATCGACCAGGGCACGACCTCGACGCGGGCGATCGCGTTTGAAGTCTCGTCTGAGGGTGATTTCCACGCTGTCGCCGTCAGTCAGATCGAGCTGGCGCAGCACTTCCCGCACTCCGGCTGGGTCGAGCATGACGCGGCCGAGATCTGGCGCGCGACGCTGCAGACCTGTCGCGAGGTGGTGCGCAAGGCGGGCGGCGTCGGGCGCTTCGCCGCCATCGGCATCACCAACCAGCGCGAGACCTCGGTGATCTGGGACGCCGCGACCGGCGAGCCCTTGCACCGCGCCATCGTCTGGCAGGACCGGCGCACGGCCGAGGCGACCACGCGGCTGGCGGCAGAGGGGCATGAAGCGAAGGTTCAGGCGGCGACGGGCCTGATCCTCGACCCCTATTTCTCGGCGTCGAAATACGCCTGGCTGCTGGACGCCGTGCCTGGCGCGCGAGAGCGGGCGGCGCGCGGCGAGGTGAAGCTGGGCACGATCGACGCCTGGCTGATCTGGAAGCTGACGGGCGGCCAAAGCCACGTCACCGACGCCACCAACGCCAGCCGCACCAGTCTGATGGACCTGACGACACGCGCCTGGCGGCCGGACCTGTGCGACCTGTTCGGCGTGCCGATTGAGGCCCTGCCGGAGATCCGCGCCTGCGACGCCCTGCTGGGGACGGCGGATCCGTCGCTGTTGGGGCGCGCCCTGCCTATTCACGGCTCGGCGGGGGATCAGCACGCGGCCCTGGTGGGCCACGGGGCGCTGACGGCGGGGGACGCCAAGATCACCTATGGCACCGGGGCCTTCCTGGTGGCCAATGTCGGTGGGGCGCCGGTGACCTCGACCTCGCGGCTGCTGGGAACGCTGGGCTATGCGGCGGGCGGCGAGGCGGCCTATGCGCTGGAGGGGTCCATCTTCTCGGCCGGGTCGGCGATTCAGTGGCTGCGCGACGGGCTGAAGGTGCTGTCGGATTCGCGCCAGTCCGAGGCCATGGCCCAGACGCTGAAGGACAACGGCGGGGTCTATCTGGTGCCCGGCTTCACCGGACTGGGCGCGCCGTGGTGGGAGCCGGAGGCGCGGGGCACGGTCGTCGGCCTGACCCGCGACAGCGGACCGGCGCACATGGTCCGCGCGGCGCTGGAGAGTCTGGCCTATCAGACCCGCGATCTGCTGGACGCCCTGACGGAGGACGGGGCGCCGCCGCTGAAACGGCTCAAGGTCGACGGCGGCGTCACCGCCAACGCCTTCGCCATGCAGTTCATCGCCGACATCTGCGAGGTCGAGGTCGAGCGCCCCGCCTTCCAGGAGATGACGGCCATGGGGGCGGCGCGGCTGGCGGCCTATGGCGTGGGTCTGACCGAGGCCCTGTGGACCGCCCCGGCCGAGGCGCCCGCCGTCTGGACCCCGCGCATGGGGGCCGAGGAGCGGAGGCGGCTGCTCAAGGGCTGGCGCGGCGCGGTCAGGGCCGCCATCATCGCCGCTCAGCCGGAGGAGGGGGAATGACCGAGGCCGTGGATTCACAGGCACTGGACGCTCAGGCCGCGTTTTCGGGCACGCGCGAGGTGGACGACCGTCATCGGCTGGATGAGGCGGCGCTGGACGCCTGGCTGGCGGCCAATGTCGAGGGCTATGCCGGGCCGCTGACGATCCGCCAGTTCAAGGGCGGCCAGTCCAACCCGACCTATGAGCTGACCACGCCGGGTCGGACCTATGTGCTGCGCCGCAAGCCGCCGGGCGCGCTGCTGGCCAGCGCCCACGCGGTGGATCGGGAATTCGCGGTGATCTCGGCCTTGCACGCCCAGGGTTTTCCGGTCGCGCGACCCTATGCTCTGTGCGCGGACGATAACGTCATCGGTTCGATCTTCTATGTCATGGAGAAGGTCGAGGGCCGCATCTTCTGGGACTTGAAGCTGCCCGGCCTGACCCCGCCGGAGCGCCGCGCCATCTATGACGCCCAGGTCGATACGCTGGCGGCCCTGCACCGGCTGGAGCCGGAGGCCGCAGGCCTGGCCGACTACGGCAAGGCGGGGAACTATTTCGCGCGCCAGGTGGGGCGCTGGAGCAAGCAGTATCGCGCCTCGGAGATCGAACCGGTCACGGCCATGGACCGGCTGATCGCCTTCCTGCCCGACAGCCTGCCGCCGGAGGGGCCGACGCGGATCGTGCATGGGGACTTCCGCCTCGACAATCTGATCCTCGATCCGGCCGAGGCGAAGGTGCGGGCGGTGCTGGATTGGGAGCTGTCGACCCTGGGCGACCCGATGGCGGATTTCTCCTATCTGCTGATCGCCTGGGTGATACCGGCGTCCTTGCGCAACGGCCTGGCGGGGGCGGACCTGAAGGCGCTGGGCATTCCCTCGGTCGAGGAGACGGTCGCGCGTTATGCGCAGAAGACCGGAACGGCGCCGCCGGAGAACCTGGACTGGCTGTTCGCCTATAATCTGTTCCGGCTGGCGGCCATCTGTCAGGGCATCGCCGGACGGGTGCGCGACGGCACCGCCGCCAGCGCCCACGCCAAGGCCATGGCGGCCCAGGTCGGTCCGCTTTCGGACGCGGCCTGGAGCTTTGCGCGCAAGGCGGGCGCCTAGCGGAGCTGTACGGAAACAGTTTTTGTTACGGATCGATTTGTGAAACGCTCTCGGAAGGCCTACCTTCCCATCAGGAGCAAGAACCCTGATGTCTGACAGCCAACGTTTCCCCGTCGCCGCCCACGCCCTGGCCTATCTGGCCCATAAGGGCGCCTATGCGGCGACCGAGGCCGAGCCGAGCGCCGTCCTGGCGGCCTCGGTGCCGACCAATCCGGTGGTGATCCGCCGGGTTACGGCCCTGCTGGCCAAGGCGGGCCTGATCGCTACGCGCCCCGGCGCGTCGGGCGGATCGTGGCTGCTGCGGCGGCCCGAGGATATTCGCCTGGATGAGGTGCTGAAGGCCGTGAACGGCTGCGCTCAGCTGGGCTCGCCGCCCGCCGGGGCCAAGGGGTGCCCGGTCGGCGAACACATTCCGCGCCAGGTGGCCAAGGCCCTGACGGCGGCGGATCAGGCGGCGGGCGCGGCCCTGTCGAAGATCACCATCGCCGACCTGCTGGCCGAAGACCCAGAAGTGCTGCGCCCGTTCGCGCCGCATCCGTGCTGCCCCAACGCCGACGCGGCCTGACGAGGCGTCCTTGGGGGAGGGGCGCCGCACCGTTCTGATCACCGGGGCTTCGGCGGGCATCGGCGCCGCCCTGGCGCGCGTCTGCGCGGCGCGAGGCCATGACCTGATCCTGACCGCCCGGCGCGAGGCGCCGCTTCACGCCCTGGCCGAGGCGCTGGCCGCCGCCCACGGCGTCGCCGCGAGCGTAATCACCGCCGACCTGGCCGAGCCGGAAGCGCCCGCGCGCCTGGTCGAGGCGATCGCGGCGCGCGATCTGAGCGTCGACGGCCTGATCAACAATGCGGGCTTCAGCCGCACCACGGGCTTCCTGACGACCGATCCGGCCGATCACGCCGCCATGATCCGGGTCATGCTGACCGCGCCGGTCGAGCTGTCGCGCCTGGTGTTGCCGGGCATGGTCGCGCGCGGCTGGGGCCGGGTGCTGAACGTGGCCTCTCTGGCCGGACAGATGCCGGCGACCGGCGGCGACACGCTTTACGGGCCGATCAAGAGCTTCCTGATCAAGGCGTCGCAAGGGTTGTGGCTGGAGACGCAAGGGACCGGCGTGCACGTCACCGCCCTGTGTCCCGGCTACACCTATACCGAGTTCCACGACGTCAACGGTTCGCGCGATCAGGTTTCGGCCGCCTATCCCAAGTGGATGTGGATGGACGCTGACCGGGTGGCCCGCATCGGCTGGGATGCGGTCGAGGCCAATCGGCCGCGCGTGACGCCGGGCGCAGCCAACAATGTGCTGGCGGCGCTGGGCGGACTGCTGCCTGACGCCCTGGCGCTGAAGATGGTCGGCGGCCACGCCAAACGGCTGGACCGCCTCTGAAGCTCTAGTGTCCGCCGGAAGGGTAGGGGGTGGTGACGCCCGCGCTGAACATCCCCGGCAGGGCTTCGCCCAGACCCATCAGGATGAACTGGATCGCCAGGGCGCACAGGATCAGGCCCAGCACGCGCACCACGATGGCCATGCCGACATCGCCCAGGATGCGGCTGATCGGGCCGGTGGCGGCGAAGCACATGAAGGTGACGACGCAGGCGGCGACCATGGCGGTCAGCGACGCCGCCGTGCCCGCCGCGCCCAGCTTCTGGGCCTCGCCCGCCTGGATGATGATGGCCGAGATGGCGCCCGGTCCGATCATCAGGGGAATGGCGAAGGGCACGATCAGGCGCTTGAACCGGCGCTTGGCGTAGCCGCGCACGTCCTGGGCGTCGGTCGCGGCGTCGGCGTCGGCGAAGATCTTGAGGAAGTCCTCGCGCGCCATGTCCAGGCCCAGCAGCAGCAGCAGGATGCCGCCCGCGATGCGGAAGGCGGCCAGAGAAATGCCGAAGAACTGCAGCAGGCCCAGGCCGGTGAAGAAGAAGAAGCCGAGGAAGACCGCCGCGAAGGCGCAGATCATGGCCGAGACGGTGATGCGCTGACGCAGGGAAGCGCCCGCCGTGGCCGCCGCGAAGATCGGCACATTGCCGATGGGGTCCAGCAGGGCGAACAGCGCCACGAACAGGTTGACCCCCAGATCGACCGCGTTCATTGCTTCATCCCGCCCTTAAAACCCGCCGCGCGACCGCGACCCCTTGTCTCACCTATCGGGGCATCCGCGCGCGCCTGCAAGCCGCCGAGAGCCGGAAATGTCGCAAGATCGCCCTAATCGCCCCTTCGACCCGCGCGTCATCTGCGCCCTGGACGTGCCGACGACCGATGAGGCCCGCGCCCTGGTCGCGCGGATCGGCGATGCGGTGGGCTTCTACAAGGTGGGGCTGCAGCTGTTCGCTTCGGACGGCATGGGTCTGGCGCGCGAGCTGAAGGCGTCCGGCGCACAGGTGTTTCTGGACTGGAAGCTGCATGACATCGGCGCGACGGTGGAGAAGGCGACGGCGGTGCTGGCCAATGCGGGCTGCGACCTGCTGACCGTTCACGCCCGGCCCCAGGTGATGGCGGCGGCGGCGCGTGGCGCGGCGGGGTCGGACCTGAAGATCCTGGGCGTCACCGTCCTGACCAGCCTGACCGACGACGATCTGAAGGCGGACGATCACAGCCTGTCGGCGGCGGAACTGGTAGAGCAGCGGGTGCGTCAGGCGCTGGAGGCGGGCATCCACGGCGTCGTCTCCAGCCCGCATGAGGCGGGCCGGGCGCGCGAGATCGCGGCGGCGGCGGGACGCGAGGACTTCCTGATCGTGACGCCGGGCGTGCGGCCCGCCGGGGCGGCCCTGGATGATCAGGCGCGCGCCGCGACGCCGGCCAGCGCGCTTGCGGCGGGAGCGACCCATCTGGTCATCGGCCGTCCGATCACCGCTGTCGCCGATCCGCGTGCGGCGGCCCAGGCGATTACCCAGGAGATCGCCCTGGTCTGAGGGCTATGGGCTTGATCCTGAAAGGGATCGTGCTTCACGTGAAACAAGAAGGGCGGCGTCCGTGGACGCCGCCCTTGTCGTATCAGCCGCGTTCGCCGCGTTCCTGGCGGTAGGGCCGCTCGGTCGGAGACGCCGGCGCAGGCGGGGCGGGCGGAACGGCGTAGTAGCCCTGGTCGAAGTTCACGACCGGCGGGGCGGTTTCGACGCGCGGCGGCTCGACGTAGACGTTGGGACGGGCCACCTCGACCTGGGCCGGGGCGACGCGCACGTCGGCGGCGGCCACATGGACCGGCGGCGGGGCCACATGGACGCGGGCCGGTTCGACGTAGACCGGGGCCGGCTGCACGAAGACCGGCGGCGATTCCACATAGACGGGCGGCTGCGAGACGTAGACCGGCGGCTGGCTGACGTAGATCGGCTCGGCGCGATAGTGCACCGGCTGCATAGGCTGGGGCGGCGGGCCGCAGCGACCGCAGTCGTGGCCGTAGCCGCCCTGGTAATAGCCCTGCTGGTAGCCGCCCTGATATTGGCCCTGATATTGGCCGCCGTAGCCGCCATAGCCGGCGCGCGCCCAGGGGTAGCGGCCGTAGCCGTCGACCGGATAGCCGAAGGGCATGGAGCGGGTGACGCCGGAATAGGCGTAGCCGCCATGCTGGATCGGCGGCTGCGACGGAGCGATCACGACCGGCGGACGAACCCCGGCGCCGCCGTAGCCGTAACCATAGCCGTAGCTTTCGATCGGGCCGTAGCCGCCCTGCCAGCCGGTGTCGCTGTACCAGGTCTGGGCGCGGGTCTGGACGACGGGGCCGCGGGCGTAGCCTGCGGCGGCGTTATATCGGGCGCCGGCCTGATGGGCCTCGGCCGCTCCGGCGATGAGGACCGCCGCGCCTGCGGCGGCGTAGAATAGAGCCTTCATGGCTGCGCTCCTTGTTTCGGCCGCAAAGGTTAATGCGGATCTCGCCAGAGCGTTCACTATTCTCCCATCAAGGGAACCGGAGGTCTTTCCTTCCCATGCAATGGGGAGGGGGACCGCGTAGCGGTGGAGGGACTGGGGCAGCGGAGGTCGACTGCATTTCAAGGTCGACGACAGCGGCGCCCAGCGGCCCCTCCGTCTCGTCGGCTACGCCGCCGATCCACCTCCCACGCTGTGGGAAGGAGAAGCCGCGCGGCGAGCGGTAGCGGCGAAACCAACTCAAGCAGCGAGCCGCCGCGCGGCGAGCGGTAGCGCTCTAAAAGTCCACCGCCAGGCCCTTCTTCTCCCAGTCGCCGAAACGGGTCGGCTCCGGTCCCTTGCGGCCGCCGACCTCGTTCGGAAGCGCGGCGGCCTCCTCGACGGCGCGGCGTTCGGCGGCTTCCAGCAGGGCGCGACGGGCGACCGCGTTCAGGGGGCGCTCGGGCGTAGCGTGGGGCACGTCGGCGTTGAAGGCTTCCTCGGGGGAAGGTTCGAGCTGATGTTCGGTCGGGGGGGTGGGCTGTTCGGTCACAGGTCGCCTGCCTTGAGAGCGGGGATACTGCGGCTCAAATAGACGTTCCGGCCGAACACGCCACCCCTTGAAGTCCGATAGCGCGACCGAAGCCCCGCATGAACCATCTGAAGACATTCGCCCTGCTGGCCGTCATGACCGCCCTGTTCATGGGGATCGGCTATCTGATCGGCGGCGCGACGGGCATGGCCATCGCCCTGGTCGTGGCGGCGGGGATGAATCTGTTTTCCTATTGGAACGCCGACAAGATCGTCCTGAAGATGTATCGCGCCGAGCCGGTGAACGAGACCCATCCCAACGCCGTGGTGCGCGCCTATGTCGCCGACGTGAAGCAGATGGCGAAGGATGCGGGGATGCCCCTGCCCAACATCACCATCATTCCGAACGATCAGCCCAACGCCTTCGCCACGGGGCGCAATCCCCAGAACGCGGCGGTGGCGGCGACGACGGGCCTGCTGGACATGCTGACGCGCGAAGAGATCCGCGGCGTGATGGCGCACGAACTGGCCCATGTGAAGAACCGCGACACCCTGACCATGACGGTCACGGCGACGGTGGCGGGCGCCATCGCCATGCTGGCCAACTTCGCCATGTTCTTCGGCGGCGGCGATGATCGCGAGCGGCCCGGCGGCATGATCGGGACCATCGCCCTGATGTTGCTGGCGCCGATGGCGGCAGGTCTGGTGCAGATGGCCATCAGCCGCACCCGCGAATACGAAGCCGACCGCGTCGGCGCCGAGATCGCCAACGACCCGCAGGCCCTGGCCTCGGCCCTGCAGAAGATCGAGGCCTATGCGCGCGGGGCGGTCAACGCCCCGGCCGAGCGTAACCCCGCCACGGCCCATATGTTCATCATCAATCCGCTGAACGGGAAGGGGGCGGACAATCTGTTCTCGACCCACCCGGCCACGGGCAACCGCGTGCGCGCCCTGATGGAGCTGGGGGCCAAGATGGGCATGGGCGGGCGTGTGCGTCCGGCGGCGGCCTTGGTCGCGCCCGTGCGCGCGCCCGCGCCGATCCGCGGAACCAGCGTACCGACGACCGACGACGGGCCGTCGGTTCCGCCGCGGGGGCCGTGGGGCTGAGCTTTCCGCGAAAGCGGCCCTTTGCGTGCGCGGCCTTAAGCCGCTAGAGCGCGCGCCATGACCGACGAGATCGACCCCAAACCGTCCGACGCCGACCGTCCCGAATGGGCCAAGGCGCATGGCCCGCTGCGCTCCTTCGGACGCATCAAGTCGCGGCCGATCAAGGCGAAGCAGGCGGCCCTGTTCGACACCCTGATGCCGCGCATCGCCGTGCCGGACCCGGCCAAGGGGCCGATCGACCCGCTGGCCCTGATGCCGGAGGCGAAAGCCGCCTGGCTGGAGATCGGCTTCGGCGGGGGCGAGCATCTGGCGGCCCAGGCGGCGCGTCATCCCGAGGCGGTGATGATCGGCTGCGAGCCCTTTTTGAACGGCGTGGCTTCGGCCCTGCGTCACGTCGAGGAAGGCGGGCTTGAGAACGTGCGCCTGCACGCCGACGACGCCCGCGCGGTGATGGCGGCCCTGCCGGACGCCAGTCTGGACCGGGTGATGATCCTGTTCCCAGATCCCTGGCACAAGGCGCGCCACAACAAGCGCCGCTTTCTGCAGGACGAGACGGCGGTCGAGATCGCCCGCCTGCTCAAGCCGGGGGGCCGCGTGCGCTTCGTCACCGACTGGCTGGACTACGCCGACTGGGCGCTGGAGCGGCTGGCGCGCACGCCGGGCCTGACGCGCGTTGAAACGGGCGCCGACTGGTTCGCCCCGCCCGAAGACCACGTCGTCACCCGCTATGAGGAAAAGAAGTTGGGCGACACCGACCCGATCTTCCTCGAGTTCGTGCGGAACTGAGACAATGGACGAGCGACGGTCAGTGTCTGAAACGGCCGACCCTCGCTGGCCCCAGCTTCTTCTTTGCGTCGTGCTCGCTCCGGTGTTGTCGGCGATTTTCTACGGCCTGGCGGGGCGTCTGGCGGATGGCCCAGATACATTGATGATGCTGTCGCCGTTCGTATGGATGTTCGTGCTGTTTTACGGCCTTGTCCCGTCCCTGCTGTTCGGGAGCCTGGGCTGCATTCTGGCCGAGCGCTTCCTGTCGACGGCGTCCGTGGCCGCATGGAGCGTGGCGGGCGCTCTGGCCGCTTCGGCCTATGTGGCGGCGTCGCTGGGGGCGACGGGCCTGGGTTTTGAGGCGGTGGGCTTTTTCGCGCCCTGGCAGATTGTCGAAGACGGCAAGGATGCGCTGGGCATGGGCGGCTGGGCCGCGCCGCTCTGCATCATCCTGGCGGGGTTCGCCGCCGGGGCGCTCTATCGCCGGCTGTCCAGGCCGCGAACGGCGAGGGCGTCGGCAGGGGGCTGACACGGCCCCTGCTTTGGCCTATATGACCGCTCACATCGTTAGACCGACGTCCAACGGCGTCGTATCAAGCGGCGGCCCGGACGGACCGTCGCTTTTGTTTTTGGAGTAGCCGTTTGCGGGCCAAGACCGCCGAAGACCGTGCTCTGCTTGAGCTGATCGACCCCGTGGCCGAGAGCCTGGGGCTGGCGGTCGTGCGCGTGCGCCTGATGGGCGGCACCCTGCGTCGCCGTCTGCAGATCATGGCTGAGCGCAATCTCGATCACGACATCTCGGTCGAGGAATGCGCCCGCCTGTCGCGCGCCGTGTCCGAGGTGCTGGACGCCGCCGACCCGATCTCGGGCGAATATCTGCTGGAAGTCTCGTCGCCCGGCATCGACCGGCCGCTGACGCGCCTGATCGATTTCAGCCTGTTCGAAGGCCTGGAAGCCCGCCTGGAAACCGACCGCATGGTCGAGGGCCGCAAGCGCTTCAAGGGCATTGTCGCCGGCGTCGAGGGCGAGAATATCGCCATCGATCTGGACGGCGAGGACGAGACCGCCCTGATCCCCTTCGCTTGGCTGGCCGACGCTAAGCTGGTGCTGACCGATGAATTGCTGAAACGCGGCGCGGCCTTGCGCGCGGCGCGCGGCGAACCCGAAGACGACGGCCTGCCCGAGGGCGAGCCCGACGCTGAACAATCCAACTCCGACTCCACTAAGGACGACGCCTGATGGCCGTGACCGGAATCTCCGCCAACCGCCTGGAACTGCTCTCTATCGCTGACGCCGTCGCGCGCGAGAAGAACATCGACCGGGAGATCGTCATCGAGGCGATCGAGGAAGCGATCCAGAAGGGCGCCAAGTCGCGCTATGGCGCGCACCACGACATCCGCGCCAAGATCGACCACAAGACCGGCGAGCTGAGCCTGACCCGTCACGTCACCATCGTCGCCGACGACTGGCAGCCGGAAGACGAACTGGAAGAGTTCAACGACAGCGCCATGGTGCGTCTGCGCGACGCGCTGAAGCGCGACGCCGAGGCCGAGGTCGGCAAGGAATACGTCGAGATCCTGCCGCCGTTCGAGTTCGGCCGCGTCCAGACCCAGATGGCCCGCCAGGTCGTGACCGGAAAGGTCCGCGAGGCCGAGCGCGCCAACCAGTACGAAGAGTTCAAGGATCGCGTTGGCGAGATCGTCAACGGCACGGTCAAGCGCGTCGAATACGGCAACACCATCGTCGATCTGGGCCGCGGCGAAGGCATCATGCGCCGCGACCAGTCGATCCCGCGCGAAGTGTTCAACGTCGGCGACCGCGTCCGCACCTACATCTATGACGTGCGCCCGGAAGCCAAGGGCCCGCAGGTCATGCTGTCGCGCGCCCATCCGGGCTTCATGGCCAAGCTGTTCGCCCAGGAAGTGCCCGAAGTCTATGACGGCGTGATCGAGATCCGCGCCGCCGCCCGCGACGCCGGTTCGCGCGCCAAGATGGCCGTCCTGTCGAACGACAGCTCGATCGATCCCGTCGGCGCCTGCGTCGGCATGCGCGGCTCGCGCGTTCAGGCGGTCGTCGCCGAACTGCAGGGCGAGAAGATCGACATCATCCAGTGGAACGACGACGAGCCCACCTTCATCGTCAACGCTCTGGCCCCGGCTGAAGTGGCCAAGGTGGTGCTGGACGAAGAAGCCGACCGCGTCGAAGTGGTGGTCCCGGACGAGCAACTGTCGCTGGCCATCGGCCGTCGCGGCCAGAACGTCCGCCTGGCCTCGCAGCTGACCGGCTGGCAGATCGACATCATCACCGAGTCTCAGGACTCCGAGCGTCGCCAGCGCGAGTTCGCCGAGCGCACCGCCCTGTTCCAGGAAGCCCTGGACGTGGACGAGACCATCGCCCAGCTGCTGGTCACCGAAGGCTTCGCCACGGTCGAGGATCTGGCCTTCGTCGAGCCCTATGAGATCTCCGAGATCGAAGGCTTCGACGAGGATACGGCCGAAGAGCTGCAGACCCGCGCCCGCGAGCACCTGGACCGTCAGGCGGCCGAGCTGGACGCCAAGCGCGTGGCTCTGGGCGTCGAGGACGGCGTGCTGGAAGTTCCGGGCGTGACCGCCGCCATCGCCGTCGCCCTGGGCGAAGGCGGGGTGAAGACGGTCGAGGATCTGGCCGACCTGGCCACCGACGAAATCCGCGGCGGCTATGAAGTGCGCGGCGGCGAGCGGGTCAAGGTTCCGGGCGTGCTGGAAAGCTTCAACCTGAGCCAGGAAGACGCCGAAATGCTGATCCTGCAGGCGCGCGTGGCCGCCGGCTGGATCGACGCCTCGGAACTGCCTCAGCCGGAATACGTCGAGGAAGAGACGCTGGAAGGCGACGTCGAGTTCGACGGCGAAGGCCAGGAAGAAACCCCGGCGGATGACGCCGACGCTGACGCTGATGCTGATGCAGAGGTCGTTTCCGACGACCTCGACGATCAGTCCCGCGACATGTGATGGGAGCCGCAGCTGTCCATGAGGTCGTCCGAGACGTTGATCGATAGAGATCGTCAGGACCTGGCGTCACGCCAGGTCCTCGATGAATCTCGCCTGATCCGTTTTGTCGGCGGCCCGGACGGCGCAGTGGCGCCCGATCTGGGGCGTAAGCTTCCGGGGCGCGGCCTGTGGGTCGCGGCCGACCGCGCCTCGCTTGAGGCTGCGATCAAGAAAAACCTGTTCGCGCGGGCGGCCAAGGCGCCGCTGAAGCCCGCCGCCGATCTGCCTGATCTGGTCGAAAGCCTGTTGGTTCGGCGCTGTCTGGACCAGCTGGGGCTTGCCCGGCGCGAAGGCGTGCTTATCTCTGGCTTCGAGAAATGCGCTGCGGCGATCCGCAGCGGCCGCGCCGCCTGGCTGATCGAAGCCGCTGACGGCTCGGCCGATGGGCGCGGCAAGCTTCTGGGCCTCACCAGACACGCCTCGCCCGCCCCCGAAATCTGCGGGGCTTTCAGCGCGGACGATTTGAGTTTGGCCCTTGGGCTGGAAAATGCGATACACGCCGTCCTGCTGCGAGGCGGGCGGGCTGATCGTTGGACCCAGGAGGTTCAGCGGTTGGCGGGATTTCGACCTCTCTGTCCCCAGAGCTGGAACCGGGCGGGGCCCGAAAACGGCGCAGAGGACGACCGGGGCGGCGCCCCGGATGGAGAGCCTTAGGGTTTCGGCGGTTGCGGGCCTGTTTCCGATATGACGGAGGCGGGGCCGCATTCTGCTATGGGTGCACAAGATAGAGACGAAGGCGGAATTCTCCGCCCTGAGTAAAGCGACCGGATGAGCGACGAAAACAACAATTCCAACGACGGCAAGACTCCTGCCAACACGCCTTCGCAAACGGGGCCGCGCGCTCCGTTGAGCCTGAAGCCGCGTGCGGCGGGTTCGGTCTCGACCGGCACGGTGAAACAGAGCTTCAGCCACGGCCGTTCCAAGACCGTCGTCGTCGAGACCAAGCGCCGCGCCGGCCCGCAGGGCGGGCATCAACGTCCGCAGGGCTTCGACGTCGCACGTCCGCGCCCCGAAGGCGGCGCGCCGCGTTCGTCTGCGCCGCGTCAACCGGCCGGCGGCGCCCTGTCGCCCGAGGAACAGGAGGCGCGTCGCCGCGCCATCGCCCTGGCCACGCAACAGGCCGCCGAGCGCGAGCGCAACGCTGTCGCCGCCAAGGCCGCGGCCGAAGCCGCCGAGCGCCAACAGGCCGCCGCCGCCGAAGCCGCTGCCGCCAAGGCTGCTGCCGAAGCCGCCGCCGCCAAGGCCGCCGCTGAAGCCGCCCGCGTCGAGGCCGCCAAGCTGAGCGCCACGGCTCCGGCTCCCGCTCCGGCCAAGCCGGTCGCGCCCAAGGCGGAAGCGCCCAAGGTCGAGGCTCCGAAGGCCGAGGCTCCGAAGGTTGAAGCCAAGCCTGAGCCGGCCAAGCCTGCCGCCCCGGCTGCTCCGGCCGCGCCCAAGCGCCCGGCCGTCAACTTCGGCCAGCGCGCGCCCAAGATCCCGACCGGCCGCGCGCCGCTGGAGCGTCCCGCCTTTGGCGGCCGTTCGGCGCGCGAACAGGCCATGGGCGACGGCGAGCGTCCGCAGACCCGTGAACAGGCGCCGCGTGAAGGCGGCCGCGAGGGCGCCGAGCGTCCTGCGCGTCCGGCCCAGACTGTTCGCTATTCGGCGCTGAACCCGCGTCCGGCGCCCGGCGCCCGCACCGGCGCGCCCGGCGCGGCGCGTCCTGGCGCCCGCCCGGCTCCGAACCAGCCTCCGGCCCAGCCCGAAGTGGCGCGTCCCAGCCGCGCCGGCGGCGGCTTCGCCCGCCCGGCGACCGGCCGCGAGGACGATCGCGAGAAGCGTTTCGCCGACAATGCGCCCGGCAAGGCCGTCAGCCGCACGCGCGGCGAGCCCAAGCGCCGCGAAGGCCGCCTGACCATCCATTCGGTGGCGGGAGGCGACGAGGACGCCGTCGAGCGCATGCGCTCGCTGGCCTCGGTGCGCCGCGCTCGCGAACGCGAGAAGGAAAAGCGCCGCGGCGGTTCGACCGAAACGCCCAACCGTCCGCGTGAAGTGGTCATTCCCGACACCATCACCGTCGGCGAACTGGCCAACCGGATGGCCGTGCGCGGCGTCGACATCATCAAGTTCCTGATGCGTCAGGGCCTGATGATGAAGATCAACGACGTGATCGATTCCGACACCGCCGAACTGGTGGCCGAGGAATACGGCATGGCCGTCAAGCGCGTGTCCGAATCCGACGTTGAAGAAGGCTTCATCGCCGACGCCGACGACGCCGATGCGGGCGAGATCCGCGCCCCGGTCGTGGCCATCATGGGTCACGTCGACCACGGCAAGACCTCGCTTCTGGACGCGCTCCGCACCACGGACGTGGCGGGCGGCGAGGCCGGCGGCATCACCCAGCACATCGGCGCCTATCAGGTCCGCCTGGGCGACGGTCAGCGCATCACCTTCCTGGACACGCCGGGCCACGCGGCCTTCTCGGCGATGCGGGCGCGCGGCGCCAACGTCACCGACATCGTCGTCCTGGTCGTGGCGGCCGACGACGGCGTCATGCCGCAGACGGTCGAGGCCATCCAGCACGCCAAGGCGGCGGGTTCGCCGATTATCGTGGCGGTCAACAAGATCGACAAGCCGGACGCCAATTCCCAGAAGATCGTCAACGAGCTGCTTCAATATGAAGTCATCTCCGAGAGCCTGGGCGGCGACACGCAGATCATCGAGCTGTCGGCCAAGGAAAAGATCAACCTCAACGGTCTGACCGACGCCATCCTGCTGCAGGCCGAAGTCATGGACCTGCGCGCCAACGCCGATCGTTCGGCCGAGGGCGTGGTCATCGAAGCCAAGCTGGACAAGGGCCGCGGCCCGGTCGCGACCGTCCTGGTCAAGCGCGGCACGCTGAAGCGCGGCGATATCGTCGTGGCCGGTTCGGCCTGGGGCAAGGTTCGCGCCCTGCTGAACGAGCGCAACGAGCAACTGCCTGAAGCCGGTCCGTCGGTTCCGGTCGAGATCCTCGGCCTGGACGAGGCGCCGTCGCCGGGCGACGTCTTCGCCGTGGTGGAAACCGAGGCCCGCGCCCGCGAACTGACAGAATACCGTCAGCGCGTGAAGCGCGAGAAGACCCAGGTCTCGGGCGGTTCGCTGTCGCTGGTCGACATGATGTCCAAGCTGCAGTCCAAGAAGGTCTCGGAACTGCCGGTCCTCATCAAGGCCGACGTGCAGGGCACGGCGGAAGCCATCGTCAGCTCGCTGGACAAGATGGGCAACGACGAAGTCCGCGCCCGCACCGTCTATTCGGGCGCCGGCGGCATCACCGAGAGCGACGTCAACCTGGCCAAGTCGGCCGGCGCGCCGATCCTGGGCTTCAACGTCCGTGCGTCGAAGCAGGCCCGCGATCTGGCCGAGCGTGAAGGCGTCGAGATCCGCTACTACTCGATCATCTACGACCTGCTGGACGACATTAAGGGCGTGCTCTCGGGCATGCTGGCGCCGCTCCAGCGCGAAACCTTCCTGGGCAACGCCAAGGTTCTGCAGGCCTTCGACATCACCAAGGTCGGCCGGGTCGCAGGCTGCCGCGTCACCGAGGGCGTGGTCCGCAAGGGCGCGCGCGTCCGCATCATCCGCGACGACGTGGTGGTGCTGGAACTGGGCGTGCTCAACACGCTCAAGCGCTTCAAGGACGAGGTCAACGAAGTGCCTTCGGGTCAGGAATGCGGCATGCAGTTCGCCGGCTTCCAGGACATCAAGGAAGGCGACTACATCGAGTGCTTCACCGTCGAAGAGATCAAGCGCACCCTGGACTAGGATGCTTGAGCCTCACGGCTTGAAACAGAGAAGGGCGCGGTTTCCACGGAAGCCGCGCCCTTTGTCTTTGGCGCTGCAATTTCCGCTCATCCCGGCGGATGCCGGGACTCAGTTCTTTGGCTACGAACGCGCGGTGGACCCCAAGCTTTGGCAAGGGTGAGTGTGCGGCTCTCACTGGGTCCCGGCGTCCGCCGGGATGAGCGGGGAAAGGGCTCAGCTCTCGACGGCGGACTGCAGCGCACCGTCGGCGAAGGTCAGGATGAAGCGCTGGGCCGGGGCGGCGTCGTCGGCCTGAAGCTCGACTTCGAGCCGTTCGCCGCTCAGTTCGGCCGTCAGCTTCACCTCGTCCTCGCCAAGCCAGGCGCGGCCGGAGACCTTCTGATAGGTCTGCTCCAACTCCAGGCGGCACGGCGTTCCATCGGCGCGGGTCCAGTCCCATCGGCCCGCGACGGGGGCCGGAACCGTCCATTTGTAGATATAGCCGTCGATAACCTTGACCCGCTCATCAGCCTGCCAGTCGCCCATGTCGAAGGCGTGGGAGACGATGCGGGCGCCGGGCTTCAGCTGGCTGAGCAGGCGCGGACGAAGCTCCACATTGATCGATTGCAGCAGATAGAGGCTGACCACGGTGGCCGGGCGGATATCGACGGCGAAGAGGTCTTCCTCGATGAAGTCGACCAGATGCTCGACCCCGGCCCAACCGGCGCACTCTATGGCGTCGGCGATCCGCACCGGGTCGATGTCGACGCCGACGCCGCGCGCGTCGCGATCACGAGCGGCGGCGATGACGATGCGCCCGTCGCCTGAACCGAGATCGTACAGCCGGTCATTGGGGCCGACGCCTGCCAGGCTCAGCATGGCCTCGACCGTATCCTCCTCGGTCGGGACGAAGGGCACGGCGAGATAGTGGTCCGGGTCCAGGGCGTAGTTGTCGATGTCGAAGGGGTCTCTGAACACGGTCTTGGATCATGCAGCGGGGGAGGGGGCGCCATCATGACGGATCGACCGCCGTCTTTCCACTGGATGGGACCGGGCGGATGGGGCCGGGTGGATGGGATTGGGCCGGTCGTGCGCCTGGGCCGCATTGGAGGCTTCATCTGAAGCCCGCTTGGCCTTAGGGTTCGGCCCAATCGCGTCGGGGGGCGCTAATGAATGGGCCGCCATGCCTCGTCCTAGTCTGTCTATGCTTCTGATCGTCGCCAGCCTGGGCACCCTCGCGACGCCGGCGCTGGCCGACACCCGGTTCCTGTCCTTCGACGCACGCGACCGCGCCACCCAGACCCTGACGCGCGGGGTGACGCTGGAGGTCGAGCGCGGCTGGTTCGGCGCCACCTCGGTGAAGAACCTGTTCTCCTCGACCTCGCGCGGATCGGCCCGGTTCGCGCGCGGCGGACCGGATCAGGTGCGGCGCGTCCTGCCGCAGGGGGCGGCGGACGGCGGAGTCTACAGCATCACGACCGACGGCGACGGCCGCGCCCTGTCGCGGGCCCTGTGCCCCGGTTCCGAGGAAGCCTTCATCGTCGTCGGGCGGGTGCGCGCCGGTCACCCCCTGACGATCGAGACGGTCGGGCGTTGGGCTGACGGCCAGTACCGTCACTGCGTGACCCTGAACTACGACTATCGCGGCGAGTGGGCGACGATGCAGGGCTCTTCGCCGGCTCGCGACGTTCCCGCCGCTTTCGGGACCAACTAGGGGAGCGGCGCAGGGGTGTTGATCCGCTGGAGCCTCGCTGTCCTGATCGGTCTGCTGGCCGGGGTATGGACGGCCGAGCGGCCGGGCGACCCCGCCCTGTTCCCCCCCGGAGCGTCGGAGGCAACGGTCGTCGTCCACCTGCTGGACAACGGCTTTCACACCGACCTGGCCGTGCCGCGCACGGCGCTGGCGGCGGGCGACGACGCCCTGGCGCGGGCGGTGCGCGCCCTGCCGTCGGGCGACTGGGTGCGGGTCGGCTGGGGCGACTCCGTCTTCTATGTCGAGCAGGGACCGATCAGCGCCCGCCTGCCCGACGGAGCGCGGGCCTTCTTCAAGCCAGGCGGCAATCCGTCCGTGGTCATGCTGGACCCCGACCCGATCGATCCGGCGCTGTTTCCCGAGCCGGGGCGGGCGACGATGCGCCTGTCGCCCCAGGGCTTCGCCGCCTTGCGGGCGCGAGTGGCGGCGTCGTTGCGACTGGATGACGGAGGCCAGGCTGTGGTTTCGGCGCAGAGAGACGGCGACGACGCCGTCTTCTACGCCAGCCGCGAGACCTTCTGGGCCGGACATCTGTGCAATCACTGGACGGCCGAGGTGCTGAACGCGGGCGGCCTGTCCATGCCGATGGCCCGCAGCCTGACATCGGGCGCGGTGATGCGGGCGGCGCGCACCGCCGAACAGCGCGCGGCGGAACTGGACTTGAACGACGCAGGCGACTAGACCCCGCCCCTTCGCGTTCAAGAGCCGGCGTCCGATCCCCGGCGGCGCGAGCAGGAGGAGCCTAGATGGCCCGCAAGCAACACACCCGCAACGCCAGCGGCCCGATGGGGCCGTCGCAGCGCCAGCTGCGCGCCGGCGAACTGATCCGCCACGCCCTGGTCGACGTCATGCGCGAGCATGAGATCCACGATGAGGCCCTGGTCGGCGTCTCCGTCACCGTGACCGAGGTGCGGATGAGCCCGGACCTGCGCCACGCCACCTGCTTCGTCGAGCCCCTGGGCGCCGGCGTCGACGCGGCCGAGACGGCCGGGCAGGAGAGCGCCATCATCAAGGCGCTGAACGAACACGCCAAATTCCTGCGCGGTCAGTTGGGCCGCCGCATCGACATGAAGTTCACGCCTGACCTGAAGTTCCGCCACGACGAGAGCTTCGATACGGCCAGCCACATGGACCGGCTGTTCGCCGATCCGCGCGTGCGCGCCGATATCGAACAGGCTGACGATCAGGGCGAAGACTGAGTTATGGCGCGACGCAAGAAGGGCGACCTCGTCAACGGCTGGGTCTGCCTCGACAAGCCCTATGAGATGGGCTCGACCGAGGCGGTGACGAAGATCCGCCGTCTGTTCAACGCCCAGAAGGCAGGCCATGCGGGGACGCTGGACCCCTTGGCCTCGGGCATTCTGCCCATTGCGCTCGGTGAGGCGACCAAGACCGTGCCCTTCATGATGGAGGCGCAGAAGATCTATCGCTTCACCATCCATTGGGGCATTTCGACCGACAGCATCGACCGCGAGGGCGAGATCATCGCCCGTTCGGACGTGCGTCCCTCGGTCGAGGCGGTGACGGCGGCCCTGCCGTCCTTCGTCGGCGAAATCGACCAGACGCCGCCGGCCTTTTCGGCCGTGCGGGTCAACGGCGAGCGCGCCTATGATCTGGCGCGGGCGGGCGTGGAGGTCGAACTTCAGTCGCGCCGCGTGACCATTCATGAGGCGGCGGTGACGGGCGCGCCCGACGCCGATCACGTCGAGATCACCATGCGGACCGGCAAGGGCGTCTATGTGCGTTCACTGGCGCGCGACCTGGCGATCATGCTGGGCGCGGAGGGGCATGTCTCGGACCTGCGGCGCGAGCGCGTGGGGCCGTTCTCGATCGAGAACGCCGTAACGCTGGATTTTCTGGAAGACTTGGCGCATAAGGGCGCCGCCTTTGAGGGCTTGCTGCCCGTTTCGACCGCTCTGGACGACATCCCGGAGTTGGCCGTGACGGATCAGGACGCCCTCTCTCTGAGGCAGGGACGGCCGATCGTTCTGCTCCCCCGACAGATTGAAACGCTCAAGGCCCGGCTCACCGCCGGCTCGCGGCTGGTTTCGGTCTTCGAGGGCAAGACATTGGTCGCGCTCGGCAATCTCAGGGCCGGTCGGCTTGAACCCGATCGTGTTTTTAACCTCCCATAACGGAGAACTCTGATGTCGATTACGGCTGAACGTAAAGCTGAAGTCATCGCCGATAACGCTCGCTCGACGGGCGACACCGGTTCGGCTGAAGTGCAGGTCGCGATCCTGACGGAACGCATCGCCAACCTGACCGAGCACTTCAAGACCCACAAGAAGGACAACCACTCGCGTCGTGGCCTGCTGAAGCAGGTTTCGCAGCGTCGTCGCCTTCTGGACCACCTGAACAAGACCGACAGCGCCCGCTATCAGGCGCTGATCGCCAAGCTGGGTCTGCGTCGCTAAGGCGCGCCCGGTTGCGGATCGGATAATTCCACGAGGCGCGGGCGGACACGTCCGCGCCTCGTTCCGCTCCTAGACTATGCTTTCCCGTGCGCCGCGGGTCTTACCGGCGCAACCGACGCGAGGGCCTGAAATCCGGTCCTCAATCACCCGTCCGGCCGCGATGATGCGGCCTGGCTAATGGGGACCGCAGGACTGAACGGCCTGCCGCTCCGCACACCCCCGACGGGAATACGCCCGCGGGAGACGAAAGAAGAATAATGTTCGACATCAAACGCAAGACGATCGAGTGGGCCGGACGCCCGCTGACGCTGGAAACCGGCCGCATCGCCCGTCAGGCTGACGGCGCCGTGCTGGCGACCTACGGCGAGACCGTGGTTCTGGCCACCGTCGTCTATGGCCGCCAGCCCAAGCCGGGCCTGGATTTCTTCCCGCTGACCGTCAACTACCAAGAGAAGACGTTCGCCGCCGGCAAGATCCCGGGCGGCTACTTCAAGCGTGAAGGCCGTCCGACCGAGAAGGAGACCCTGGTCTCCCGCCTGATCGACCGCCCGATCCGCCCCCTGTTCGTCAAGGGCTTCAAGAACGAGACCCAGGTCATCGTCACCGTGCTGCAGCACGACCTTGAGAACGATCCCGACATCCTGGGCATGGTCGCCGCCTCGGCCGCCCTGACCATCTCGGGCGTGCCCTTCATGGGCCCCATCGGCGCCGCGCGCGTCGGCCTGATCGACGGCGAGCTGGTGCTGAACCCCGCCATCGACACCCTGGGCGAAAGCGCCCTGGACCTGGTCGTCGCCGGTACGCAAGACGCCATCATGATGGTCGAATCCGAAGCCAAGGAGCTTTCGGAAGAGAAGATGCTCGAGGCCCTGATGTTCGCGCACGCGGGCATGCAGCCGGTGATCGACGCTATCATCGAACTGGCCGAGCACGCCGCCAAGGAGCCGTTCGACTTCCAGGCTGAAGACCACTCGGACGTCGTCGCCTCGATCAAGAAACTGGTCGGCGAAGACATCAAGGCTGCCTACGCTCATCCGGGCAAGTACGAGCGTCGCTCGGGCGTCGACGCGGCCAAGAAGACCGCCGCCGCCGCCCTGGTGAAGACCGACGAAAACCCCGACGGCGTCGACTCGTCGAAGTTCTCGGCTGCGTTCAAGGAATGTGAAGCCGACGTCCTGCGTCGCGACATCATCGAGAACAGCCACCGCGTCGACGGCCGCGCCCTGGACAAGGTCCGCGCCATCGTCTCGGAAGTCGGCGTCCTGCCGCGCACCCACGGTTCGTCGCTGTTCACGCGCGGCGAAACGCAAGCCCTGGTCGTCGCCACGCTCGGCACCGGCGAGGACGAGCAGTACATCGACAGCCTGACCGGGACCTACAAAGAGTCCTTCCTGCTGCACTACAACTTCCCGCCCTATTCGGTCGGTGAAGCGGGCCGCATGGGCTCGCCGGGCCGTCGCGAAATCGGTCACGGCAAGCTGGCCTGGCGCGCCATCCGTCCGATGCTGCCGACCCGCGAGGACTTCCCCTACACCATCCGTCTGGTGTCGGAGATCACCGAGTCGAACGGTTCGTCCTCGATGGCCACGGTCTGTGGTTCGTCGCTGGCCCTGATGGACGCCGGCGTGCCGCTGGTCCGTCCGGTCTCGGGCATCGCCATGGGTCTGATCCTGGAGCCGTCGGGCGAGTTCGCCATCCTGTCGGACATCCTGGGTGACGAAGATCACCTGGGCGACATGGACTTCAAGGTCGCGGGCACCTCGGAAGGCATTACCAGCCTTCAGATGGACATCAAGGTCGCCGGCATCACCAAGGAGATCATGCAGCAGGCCCTGACGCAGGCTTCGGCCGGTCGTCTGCACATCCTCGACGAAATGTCGAAGGCGATGGAAGCCCCGCGCGCCGAACTGGGCGAGTTCGCGCCCAAAATCGAATCCATCAAGATCGCGGTCGACAAGATCCGTGAAGTGATCGGTTCGGGCGGCAAGGTCATCCGCGAGATCGTCGAGAAGACCGGCGCCAAGGTCGACATCGGCGACGACGGCACCATCAAGATCGCCGCCAACGAGCAAGAGAAGATCGAAGCCGCCAAGGCCTGGATCCAATCGATCGCCTCGGAGCCGGAAGTCGGCACCATCTACACCGGCAAGGTCGTGAAGGTCGTCGACTTCGGCGCCTTCGTGAACTTCTTCGGCGCCAAGGACGGCCTGGTCCACGTGTCCCAGATCGCTCTGGAGCGCGTCGCCAACCCGGCCGACGTCCTGTCGGAAGGCCAAGAGGTCAAGGTCAAGTTCCTGGGCTTCGACGATCGCGGCAAGACCAAGCTGTCGATGAAGGTCGTCGATCAGGAAACCGGCGAGGACATTACCGACAAGATCAACGCCGAGCGCGCTGAACGCGGTGAAGCCCCGCTGTCGGAAGACACCGGCGGCCGTCCCAAGGGCGACCGTAACGGCGGCGACCGCGGCCGTCGCCGTCGCGACTAAGCCTCGGCCTCACGGCTGAAATGAAGAAGACCCCGGCGGAGCGATCCGCCGGGGTTTTTTTTGTGCGCTATCGCTTGCGACGCGGCGGCTCGCTGCTGGAGCGCGTCTTCTCCCTCCCCGTCCCGGGGAGGGTGGCCGAGCCCGTCAGGGCGAGGTCGGGTGGGGGCGACGAGGCTGTTCAAACGCTGAGGCCAGGATCGCCAAGCCCTCCCCATCCGGTCTCCGCTTCGCTCCGACCACCCTCCCCGGGACGGGGAGGGAGAGGCGCGGCGTGTCGAGTCAGCCCTGGCACTCTTTCGGCGGGGGTTCGCCGTCGCGGGTCCACATCGCGCAGGAACGGTCGATCTCGCCCTGGATCAGGTCGCAGGGGTTGGAGGCGTGGCAGGGCGGGCGTGTGGCGGGGCTGACGGCGATACAGCGCTGGACAAGACGGGCGGAGGCCGCTTCGCCCAGGGCCTCAACGCAGGGGCGTTCGTCGAGCGGAACCGATTGGGGCGCCATGTCCGGGCCTTCGGGCAGGCGGGCCTCGGGTTCGCGGGCCGGGGAGGGCGCTGGCGTCGGGACCGGCGCGGGGGCTGGCGGTTCAGGCCGCGGCTGGCAGGCGACTAAAAGCCCGCTCAGGATCAGGCAGGCCAGAAGGGACGGTCGGGTCATGTGCGAGCTTTCGGATCGGGGTTCGCCTTAGCAACGACGATGGTCCCGATCCGGCTCCAGCAAAAGCCTTATCGGCGCGCGGCCTCCACGGCGGCGCGCTGTAGGGCGAACAGTTCGGTGCAGCCGATCTCGGCCAGTTCGAACAGGCGGTCGAACTCGGCCCGGCTGAAGCCGCGCTTCTCGCCGGTGGCCTGGATCTCGACGATCTGACCGGCGCCGGTCAGGACGAAGTTGCTGTCGGCCTCTGCGGTGGAGTCTTCCTCATAATCGAGGTCCAGCACCGGCAGATCCTTGAACACGCCGCAGGACACGGCCGCCACCTGGTCCAGAATGGGGTCGGTCGTCAGAACGCCTTCGTCCTTAAGGTAGTTGAGGGCCGAGGCCATCGCCACCCAGGCGCCGGTGATGGAGGCGGTGCGGGTGCCGCCGTCGGCCTGGATCACGTCGCAGTCGATCAGCACCTGACGCTCGCCCAGCGCCTTCAGGTCGACCACGGCGCGCAAGCTGCGGCCGATCAGGCGCTGGATTTCCTGGGTGCGGCCCGACTGCTTGCCGGCGGCGGCTTCACGACGGCCGCGGGTGTGGGTGGCGCGGGGCAGCATGCCGTATTCGGCCGTGACCCAGCCCTGGCCGGTGTTGCGCATCCAGCCCGGCACCTTCTCTTCGATCGAGGCCGTCACCAGCACCTTGGTATGACCGAAGGACACCAGGCACGAGCCCTCGGCGTAGCGGTTGACGCCGGTTTCCAGCGTGACGGTGCGGAGTTGTTCGGGGGTGCGTTCGGACGGGCGCATGGGAATTCCTTGGAAGCGGGATGGCGCGTGCTTATCCTGAAACCATGAGCCTGTCCCGCCCTGACCCGTTTGCGGTGTGTCTTCGGTCCGTCCTGACGGGGCGGAGGGCGGCGCCATGAGCCTGCTGCACCCTTCGCCGGGCCTGGCGACGCTGGATGCGCGGGCGCGCGACATCTTCCGGCGCGTGGTCGAGACCTATCTGGAGACGGGCGAGCCGGTGGGGTCGCACACCCTGTCGCGCGCCGGGCTGGACCTGTCGCCCGCCTCGATCCGCAACACGATGCAGACGCTGACGCAGGCGGGGTTGCTGGCCTCGCCGCATTCCTCGGCCGGGCGGGCGCCGACCCATGCGGGGCTGCGGCTGTTCGTGGACGGCCTCTTGGAAGTCGGCGACATCGGTCAGGAGGAACGGCGCGAGATCGACGCCCGGCTGGCGGTGCTGGGCGCCAAGGGCGGCGGCCGCAATGTCGAGGAGGCGCTGGATGCGGCGTCGTCGCTCCTGTCGGGTCTGGCGGGCGGGGCGGGCATCGTCGCCAGCCCGGTGCGCGAGGCGGGGGTGCGCCATGTCGAGTTCGTGGCTCTGGGCGGCGGGCAGGCGCTGGCGGTGCTGGTCGCCGACGACGGGGTGGTCGAGAATCGGCTGATGAACCTGGCGCCCGGCGTCACCCCCTCGACCCTGCAGGAGGCGTCCAACTTCCTCAGCGCGCGGCTGAAGGGGCGCCCGCTGGCCGAGGCCCGGCATGAGATGAAGGCCGAGATGGAGGTCGCCCGGCGCGACCTGGACGCCGCCGCCGCGCGCCTGGTCGAGGACGGGCTGGCCGCCTGGAGCGGCGGCGCGGGCGGCGCGGGCCATGACCGCAACCTGATCGTGCGGGGGCGCGGCAATCTGTTGCAGGACGCCCGCGCGGCGGAGGATCTGGAGCGGGTGCGCGTCCTGTTTGACGATCTGGAGCAGAAGGAACAGCTGATCGGCCTGCTGGACGACGTCGGCGCGGCCCAGGGCGTGCGCATCTATATCGGCGCGGAAACGCGACTCTTTTCGCTTTCGGGTTCCGCCGTGATCGCGGCGCCCTATATGTCGGGCCGGCAGCGGGTGCTGGGCGCCATCGGCGTCATCGGGCCCGCGCGGTTGAACTACGCCCGTGTCATACCGTTGGTGGACTATACCGCCCGGGTGCTGGGCCGGATTCTGGACGGACAAGAGACGTGAACGACATCAACGACGAGACGCGGGATCAACTCGAGCAGAACATCCACGAGGCTGACCTCGCGCCTGAAGGCGACGAGACCGCCGTGGTCGACGCCCTGATCGCCGAGCGCGATCAGTGGAAGGATCGCGCCCTGCGCGCCGTGGCCGAGGCCGAGAACGTCAAGCGCCGCGCCGAGACGCAGCAGAATGACGCCCGCGCCTACGCCATCCAGCGCTTCGCCAAGGATCTGCTGGGCGTGGCCGACACGCTGGAGCGCGGCCTGGCGACGGCGCCCACGGACGCCGACGGCCCGGCGGCCGCCATGCTCACGGGGCTGGAGCTGACGCAGAAATCCCTGCTGTCGGCCTTTGAGGCTAACGGCCTGACCCGCGTCGATCCGGCGCCGGGCGACGCCTTCGATCCACACCTGCATCAGGCGATGATGGAGCAGCCCTCGGACACCGTGCCGGGCGGCGCTGTCATCCAGACGCTGCAGCCGGGCTACGCCCTGTTCGGCCGCACCGTGCGCGCGGCCATGGTGGTGGTCGCGGCCAAGGGTTCGGGCCCGGCGGCGGGCGGCGCCTATGCCGACCCCAATACGACCGGCGGGAATTTCGACGCCAAGGCCTGAGCGGCTTTTGCGCGCTGAAACGACGACGGCCCGGCGCAGACGCGCCGGGCCGTTTTCTGTTTGCCTGTATAGTCTGCTCGTCGACCGGGGGTGAGCGGGTGGAGAGGTCAGCCCTTTAATCTCGAGTTGAACAGTTCGAGCAGCCGCCGCCAGCCGTCCTTCGCGTCCGCCTCGCGGTAGGAGACGCGATAGTCGGCGTGGAAGCCGTGCGGGGCGTCGTCGTAGAGGATGATCTGGCTGTCGGTCCGGCCGGCGGCCTCCAGGGCGTCGTTCATCGCCTTGACCGTATCGTTGGGAATGCCGCTGTCCGCGCCGCCGTAGAGGCCCAGCACGGGGGCCTTCAGCTCGCTCGCCAGGTCGATGGGCCAGGGGTGGCCGGCCGCCTTCTGTTCGTCGGTCGCCGTGGCGGCGGGGGACAGGCGGCCGTACCAGGCGACCCCCGCGTCCAGCGTCGGGAAGCGGGCCATGGCCTGCCACACCACCTTGCCGCCCCAGCAGAAGCCGGTGATCCCGACCCTGTCGGCCTTCGCCCAGGATTGCGCGCCGATCCAGTCCAGCCCGGCGCCGATGTCGCCCATGACCTGGTCGTAACGGGCGGCGCCGACGATGCGCATGATGGCCTGCATGTCGCTGAGCGGGGCTGGGTCCTGGACGCGGACGAAGAAGGCGGGCGCCACGGCTGCATAGCCGGCCTTGGCCAGGCGGCGGCAGACGTCGCGGATGTACTCGTGCACGCCGAAAATCTCAGACACCACGATCACGACGGGAAAGGGGCCAGAGCCAGCGGGGCGGGCGACATAGGCGGGCAGGGCGAAGCCGTCGGGCGCGGGATAGGTCACGTCCTGCGTGACCAGGTCAATCGCATCGGTCGCGATCGGCTGGGCCGACTGGCTGAGGGCGGCGGGGGCGTAGGCGGCGAAGAACAGCCCGCCCGCTGTCGCCACGCCCAGGCTGCGGCGGCTGGGGGCGATCTGGTCGGGGCTCAGGCCCTCGGGCCGGGTGATCAGGGTCATCGCGGGTCTCCGGTCGGCGCTGTGGAAGGCGTGACAGTGCCCCGGCTTTTTGCGCGCCGTCGAGTCTTTCCGCCTAACCTGCGACCCGTAGGGTCAGGTTGACCCGTCCCCCGCCCGGCAGCAGCCGCGACGAGCCCGCCAGCAGCCGGTCGACGCCGTGGCGCGCCAGCCGCGCGGGTCCGGTCAGGGCGCAGACGTCGCCGGAGGCCAGGCGCACGCTGCGGGTCGCGCCGCCTTCGGCCGGGCCTATGCGGAACACCGCCGTGTCGCCCAGGGAGATCGACAGCACGGGCGCTGTCAGATCGCGCTCGTCCCTGTCCTGATGCAGGCCCATCTTCGCCTCCCTGATAGAGGTTGACCAGGCAGGCGTCTGGCGGGCTCGGCCAGCCGGTCAGCGCGTCCCACAGGCTCAGAAGCCGGGGCGGGATGGCGGGCCAGGGGGCGCCGGTCGATGGGTGGGTCGGCTGATAACGATAGCCTGCGCGGTCCGACACCCAGCCCAGGGCGCCGAAATTACTCATTCGCACCGAGAACGGCCGCCCGCCGGGCGTCGTCGGGCGATAGAGGGGCGCCGCCTCCAGCCCCCGCCGCACCTCGGCCAGCAGTTCGGCCTGTTCGGCGGCGTCCAGCAGACTGGGCCACAGGCGAAAGCCGGGCAGGGCGGTCGGCGCTTCCCTGATCTCTTTTCTGGACGGTTGCAGGGGGTTTTGCGGGATCATCAGCCGAATTTAGCGGCGCCGCGCCGCCTTGTCCGCCATAAGGCGCGGAATCGGCCCGGAACCGGGCGGAAGGCCTTGCAGCCCCTGCGGTCTTTCCCATATCCGAGCCAACCCGGCGATAACCCCCAAATCCTTAGGGGCTTGCCCGCCGACCCCATCCACCGCCGAACCGGGCGTCGTCCGGCGCGGCATGATTTCAAAAGCCCATCTGGGGGCGGTCACGCGCGGCGCTTGATCCAAGGCCGCCGCATCGCCCGCCGCAAGGAGTGAAAAGACAAGCCCATGGCCAAGATCATCGGCATCGACCTCGGCACGACCAACTCGTGCGTCGCCGTCATGGACGGCAAGAACCCCAAGGTCATCGAGAACGCCGAAGGCGCCCGCACCACCCCGTCGGTGGTCGCGATCCAGGACGGCGGCGAGATTCTCGTCGGCCAACCCGCGCGCCGCCAGGCGGTGACCAACCCCGCCAACACCTTCTTCGCCATCAAGCGCCTGATCGGCCGCAATTTCGATGACCCGGTGGTGGCCAAGGACAAGGGCATGGTGCCCTTCGAGATCGTCAAGGGCCCGACCGGCGACGCCTGGGTTCAGGCCCACGGCAAGGACTATTCGCCCCAGCAGGTCTCAGCCTACACCCTGGGCAAGATGAAGGAGGCCGCCGAGGCCTATCTGGGCGAGAAGGTCACCCAGGCCGTCATCACCGTTCCCGCCTATTTCAACGACGCCCAGCGTCAGGCGACCAAGGACGCCGGCAAGATCGCCGGCCTGGAAGTCCTGCGCATCATCAACGAGCCGACCGCGGCCGCCCTGGCCTACGGCTTGGAGAAGAACGACGGTCAGAAGATCGCCGTCTACGACCTGGGCGGCGGCACCTTCGACGTCTCCATCCTGGAGATCGGCGACGGCGTGTTCGAGGTGAAGTCGACCAACGGCGACACCTTCCTGGGCGGTGAAGACTTCGACATGCGTCTGGTCGACTACCTGGCCGACGAGTTCAAGAAGGAGCAAGGCGTCGACCTGCGCTCCGACAAGCTGGCCCTGCAGCGCCTGAAGGAAGAGGCCGAAAAGGCCAAGAAGGAGCTGTCCTCGACGACCCAGTACGAGGTCAATCTGCCGTTCATCACCATGAACGCTTCGGGCCCGCTGCACCTGAACATCAAGCTGTCGCGCGCCAAGCTGGAAGCCCTGGTCGACGACCTGGTCCAGCGCACCATCGAGCCCTGCGCCAAGGCGCTGAAGGACGCGGGCCTGAAGGCCTCGGACATCGATGAAGTGGTGCTGGTCGGCGGCATGACCCGCATGCCGATGGTTCAGGAAGCCGTGAAGAAATTCTTCGGCAAGGAGCCGCACAAGGGCGTGAACCCGGACGAGGTCGTGGCTTTGGGCGCCGCCGTTCAGGCCGGCGTGCTGCAAGGCGACGTCAAGGACGTGCTGCTGCTGGACGTGACCCCGCTGACGCTGGGCATTGAAACCCTGGGCGGCGTGTTCACGCCCCTGATCGAGCGCAACACGACGATCCCGACCAAGAAGGCCCAGGTCTTCTCGACCGCTGACGACAATCAGTCGGCCGTGACGATCCGCGTCTTCCAGGGCGAGCGCCCGATGGCCGCCGACAACAAGGTGCTGGGTCAGTTCGACCTGATGGGCATTCCGCCCGCGCCGCGCGGCATGCCGCAGATCGAGGTCGCTTTCGACATCGACGCCAACGGCATCGTCCACGTGACGGCCAAGGACAAGGCGACGAACAAGGAACAGTCGATCCGCATCCAGGCCAACGGCGGCCTGTCGGACGCCGACATCGAGAACATGGTCAAGGAAGCCGAGGCCAACGCCGCGGCGGACAAGGCCCGCAAGGAACTGGTCGAGGCCCAGAACGGCGCCGACAGCCTGGTCCACTCGACCGAGAAGGCCCTGGCCGAGCACGGCGACAAGATCGACGAAGCGACCAAGGCGACCATCCAGTCGGCCCTGGACGACCTGAAGTCGGCCAAGGACGGCACGGACCCCGAGGCCATCCGCGAGAAGACCAACACCCTGGCGCAGGCTTCGATGAAGCTGGGCGAAGCCATGTACGCCGCCCAGCAGGGCGGGGCTGACGGCGCCGCTGAAGACCAGCCCGCCGACGACGGCGTGGTCGACGCCGAGTTCGAGGAAGTCTCGGACACGGACGAGAAGAAGGACGCCTAAACCGGCGCCTCGCTGATGTTCGGCCCCGCTTGCCAGACGGCAGGCGGGGCCGTTTCATGAAACTTGCATCATTCGACCGGGCGCCCATGTCATCAGGCAGGCCGTCGGTCATCCGCGAACGGAACGCCTCCAGATCAAGAGAGGCCGAACAGCACCCTGGCGCGGCGGGAAAGTAAGAGGACGAACGCCTGATGGCGCAACGTGACTATTACGAGATTCTGGGAGTCGAGCGGACGGTCGACGCCGTCGTGCTCAAGAGCGCCTATCGCAAGCTGGCGATGGAGCACCATCCGGATCGCAACGGCGGCTCCGAAGAGTCTGTGGCCCGCTTCAAGGAAATCTCCGAGGCCTACACCGTCCTGTCGGACGAGCAGAAGCGTGCGGCCTATGACCGTTTCGGCCACGCGGGCGTGGGCGGCGGCGCGGGCGGCGGCAATCCCTTCGGCCAGGGCGGCGGCCAGGGCTTCCACGACATCAACGACATCTTCTCCCAGGTCTTCGGCGACGCCTTTGGCGATGCGTTCGGCGGCCGGGGCGGCGGGCGCCAGCAACAGAGCGGACCGCGCCGCGGCTCGGACCTGCGCTACGATCTCGAGATCACGCTGGAGCAGGCCTACAAGGGCGCCGAGGTCGAGATCGCCATCCCGACCCTGATGAGTTGCGAGGTCTGCGACGGCTCCGGCGCCAAGGCGGGCACCAAGCCGAGCATCTGCTCCACCTGCGGCGGCGCCGGGCGCGTACGCCAGGCCAACGGCTTCTTCCAGGTCGAGCGCACCTGTCCCCGCTGCGGCGGTTCAGGCGAGATGATCGCCGATCCCTGCACCACCTGCCGCGGCCACGGCCAGGTCCGCAAGACCCGCAAGCTCAGCCTCAAGGTCCCGGCGGGCGTGGACGACGGCTCGCGCATCCGCCTGTCGGGCGAAGGCGAGGCGGGCCAGCGCGGCGGGCCGCGCGGCGACCTCTATGTCTTCCTGTCGGTGCTGCCGCACGAACTGTTCGAGCGCGACAACCTGGACCTGCTGGTCACGGTGCCTGTGCCGATGACGGTGGCGGCCCTGGGCGGGGCTGTCGATGCGCCCTGCCTGATCTCCGAAGCCTGCGACGGCAAGTGCAAGGCTCCGGTCGAGGTGCCTGCCGGCGCGCAGACGGGCAAGACCGTCCGCATCAAGGGCAAGGGGATGCCGCATCTGAACGGGCGCGGCCGTGGCGATCTGGTGGTCGAACTGTTCGTCGAGACGCCGACCGACCTGAACGCGCGCCAGAAGGAGCTTCTGGCGGAACTGGCGGCCTCGCTGGGCGAAAGCCAGACCCCTCGCAACACCAGTTTCGCGGGCAAGGCCAAGCGCTTCTGGGCCGACATTCTGGGCGGCGACGCCGATAATCCGAAAGAGACCGCGTGAGCGACATCTTCCACGCCGGCATCTCCGGCGCCCGGGGCCGTATGGGCCGCGCTGTTTCGCAAGTTCTGGACGCCCGTGAGGACGTGGTGGTGGCTGCGCGCTTCGATCGCGGCGAGACCGTCGACCTGAAACTGTGCGACGTCATCATCGACTTCTCGACGCCCGAGGCTTCGGTCGCCCTGGCCAAGGCCTGCGCTGCGGCGGGGGGACCGGCCCTGGTGGTCGGCTCAACCGGCCTGACGCCGGAACAGGAGGCCGAGATCGAGGCCGCCGCCGAGAAGATCGCCATCGTCATGAGCGGCAACTTCTCGCTGGGCGTGAACATCCTGATCGGCCTGGTTGAGCATGCGGCCCTGCGGCTGGATGCGCGCGACTGGGACATCGAGGTGCTGGAGACCCACCACCGGCGCAAGGTCGACGCCCCTTCGGGCACCGCCCTGATGCTGGGCGAGGCGGCCGCCAACGGTCGTGGCCGCGACCTGAAGGAACTGCGCAGCGCCCCCTATGACGGCATCACCGGCCCGCGCGAAACGGGCAAGATCGGCTTCGCCTCCCTGCGGGCTGGCGGGGTGATCGGCGACCACACCGTCATGTTCGGTTCGGAAGACGAGATGCTGACCCTGTCGCACTCGGCCATGGACCGCAGCCTGTTCGCCAAGGGCGCCGTGGCCGCCGCCGCCTGGGTGCGCAACCGTCGCCCCGGCCTTTATGACATGCAGGACGTGCTGGGCTTCCGCCAAGCATAATGCCTGGAGGCGCTGACGCGCCCCGCGCGGCGGCTCGCTGCTTGAACGCGAATCCGCTTTTCGTCAGGCGGGTTCGGCCAGCAGGGCGCCCATCGCGCCGCGCCAGGCGGTCAGGTCGTCGGAGCGCTGCGCGATCAGGCGGCTGAGGACGCCGCACTGAGCTTGCGCCGGGGCGGTCATGCCCCAGGCAGGGAAGGCGCGGCGTTCGATGCGTCCGCGCGCCATGACCTCGATCTCTTCATGCCGCTCGTCGAAATGCAGATGCAGCATCAGGATGTCGAGCGCGCTGGGCGAGCCTTCGAGAACCTGAACGAACACCCCGTCCTGCAGCGCCAGCGCCCCCGTGACGCCGTTGCGGGCGTTGAGGAAGGCGGCGACGTGGACGATGTCGACCATCGCCGCCGCCTCGTCGTCCGGGGCCAGTCGCGAGCGGCTGCAATAGACGAGTTGGTCCAGCGTGTTCATGACGCCACGCTAGGGCCTTATCTCCGAGGATGAAAGTGAGGCTTTCGTCAACGCCCGGTTGAGCCGAAGCCGCCGGCGCCGCGCGTGGTCTCATCCACCGCCTCGACCTCGACCATCCGGGCCTGCTCATAGCGGGCGATGACCATCTGGGCGATGCGGTCGCCGCGCTTGATCTCGAACGGCAGCTCGCCGTGGTTGATCAGGATGACCCCGACCTCGCCGCGATAGTCGCTGTCGATGGTGCCCGGCGAATTGGGCGCCGAGATGCCGTGCTTGAGCGCCAGGCCCGAGCGCGGGCGCACCTGGGCTTCATAGCCCGGCTCCAGCGCGATCTTCAGCCCGGTAGGGATCAGCTTGCGCTGACCCGGCTCCAGCACCACGGTCTCGCCTTCGCTGATGGCGGCGCGCAAATCCATGCCCGCCGAACCGGCGGTCTCATAGGCGGGCAGGGCCAGTCCCTGCGCGTGAGGCAGGCGTTCGACGCGGATGGTGGTCATGACGGGGAGGTCTCTTCTAGGCCTTGAAGTGATCGGCGATGCGTTGGGCGAGCTTCCTCGCCACTTCGGTCTTGGACTGGCGCGGCCACGGCTCGTCGCCGTTTTGCGTGAACAGGGTCACGGCGTTGCCGTCCGAGCCGAACACCTCGTCAGACACGTCGTTGCCGACGATCCAGTCGCAGCCCTTGCGCGACAGCTTGGCGCGGGCGTTGGCTTCGAGGTCGCTGGTCTCGGCGGCGAAACCGACCACCAGCTTCGGGCGGCGCGGGCCGGGGGCGGAGACGCCCGCCAGAATGTCGGGGTTCTCGATCAGGGCCAGCGACGGCGGGCCGCCGGGCGCCTTCTTGATCTTGCCTGAGGCGACGCCGTCCACGCGCCAGTCGGCGACGGCGGCGCTCATCACGGCGATGTCGGCGGGAAGAGCGGCTTCGACGGCGGCTTTCATCTCGGTGGCGGCCTCGACCCAGACGCGGGTCACGCCGACGGGCGCATCCAGCGCCACCGGGCCGGAGATCAGCGTCACCTGCGCCCCCAATTCGGCCAGGGCGGCGGCGACGGCGTAGCCCTGCTTGCCGCTAGAACGGTTGGTCAGGCCGCGCACCGGGTCGATCGGCTCGAAGGTCGGTCCGGCCGTGACCACGGCGGTCCGGCCTGTGAGCGGCCGTCCGTCCGGTCCGGCCAGCAGGCGGGCGATGGCGTCGAAGATGATCGGCGGCTCGGCCATGCGGCCCGGCCCGAACTCGCCGCAGGCCATGATGCCGTCGTCCGGCCCGACCACGGCCATGCCGTGGAAGCCGTCGAAGCTCTTCAGCCGCTCGACATTGGCCTGCACCGCCGGGTGCAGCCACATGCGGACATTCATCGCCGGGGCCAGCAGCACCTTCTTGTCCGTGGCCAGAAGCGTGGTCGAGGCCAGGTCGTCGGCCATGCCGTTGGCCGCCTTGGCGATCAGCCCGGCCGTGGCGGGCGCCACCACCACCAGATCGGCCCAGCGCGACAGTTCGATATGGCCCATGGCGGTTTCGTCTTCCGGCATGAACAGGTCCTGCCGCACCGGATGGCCGGTCAGGGCCGCCAGCGACATGGGGGTGACGAACTCGGCCCCGGATCTGGTCAGGACGGTCATCACTTCGGCGTCCGCCTTCCTGAGCAGGCGGATCAGCTCCAGCGCCTTATAGGCGGCGATGCCGCCGCCGACGATCAGCAGGACCTTGCGGCCGGAAAGCGAGGGTGCGGTCATGCTGGAATCTGTAGCCGCGTCGCGTGACGGCGTCGAGACAAAGCCGTCTGGCTAGCGTCCGCGCAAATGGAACATTGTCAGAACAAAAATCTTGTGCCTAACTGTGTTCGACGAGATGCGGGGAGGGTTTCCATGCGGATGCGGGTGACGGCGGTGCTGGCCGCGACGGTGCTGGCGCTGGCCGGGTGCGACAACGGCGGCTCGGCGGTTGAGACACGCGAGAGAAGCGCGGCGGAGCCGGTGGGTCTTCTGGCGGCCGAGGCGGTCGAAGATACGGTCGACGCCCCGGTCGAGGCGGCCAAGCCGCCCGTCACCGCCAACCGGCGCGAGACCGCCGACGCCAAGGTGCAGAGGCTTTATGAGCGCAACGGCGCGGCCTTCGGCGCCAAGTCGGCCGACGACTACCTGCAGAAGGTGCGGGCCTTCACCGAGGAAACGCCGAAGGGAACCGAAACGGTCAAACGACCGAACGGCGACACGCTCTTCTATCAGGCCTCGACCAACACCTTCGCCGTGGTGGACCGCAACGGGGTGCCGCGCACCATGTTCAAACCGGACGACGGTCCGACGTATTGGGCCGAACAAAAGGAGCGGGCCCCGACCTTCGGCCAGCGTCGCAACGCGTCACGCTCCGCCGAATAGCGGGGTGGTCTCAGACTTGATCGAACGTCAGGGGCGCGCCCCAGAATTGGGCGACCAGATCCGACTGCGGGCCGGGCGTGCCCGTGGTCAGGAAGTCGCGGCGCGACGAAGAGCCGAGGTCGTATTCCGGGTGGCGGTCGAAATAGCGCTCCAGCGAGTCGGCCACGGCGGCGGGCTGGCTGATGACCTGGACGCCGGGCGGCAGGGCCTGGGCGAACAGGTCGGCCACGATCTCATAGTGGGTGCAGCCCAGGATGGCCTTGTCCGGGTGGCGGCCGATGCGGCGGCGCAGGGCGTCGACGTGGTCGTCGACCACCACCTTCAGCTCCTCCGGCGGGGCGCCCAGCTCGATCAGACCGGCTAGACCGGGGCAGGCCTCGGTGAAGACGGCCAGGTCGTCGCGGCGCTTGTCGATCTCGATCTCATAGACCCGGCTCATGGCCGTGGCGGCGGTGCAGAAGACGCCGGTGATGTCGATCGCCTCCTTCTTCTCGCCTTCCAGCCGCCCGTTGCGCTCGGCCTCAAAGGACCAGGGCAGGCCGGTGGCCGCCTCGATGGTCGGGACAATGATGCCCAAGACGTTGACCGGGCGGCCCAGCTTTTCGCGCATGGCCGGGATCCAGGTCTGCTGCAGGCGGCGCAGGGCGATGGCCGAGGCCGTGTTGCAGGCCAGGACGACCACGGAGGCGCCCGCCTCGAACAGGCGTTCGCAGCCGGCGCGCGTCAGCGCGACGATGTCCTCGCCGTTACGCCCGCCATAGGGAGCGTGGGCCTGGTCGCCCAGATAGATGAAGTCCCGCGTCGGAAAGCGGGTCGTGAGTTCGCGGTGGACCGTCAGGCCCCCCACGCCGGAGTCGAAAACACCTATCGCCATGCAGCGGCCTTTAGCCTCGCGGGGTTTCGCCGTCCAATAGTTAGGACTAAACCGGATTTATGCGACGTCGGGGGCCGCTGCGCCGAAGGACGTCCGAAACAGCTATGGTTGGGAGACCTGGATGCACAGACGCCATCTTCTCATCGGGGGCGCGAGCCTCTTCGCCCTGTCGGGCTGCGCCTCGGCCGGGGCCGTGGAGAGCGCCATGAGCGGCGCTGTCGCCGCCCTGACGACCGCCGATGAGGCCCGCATCGCCCGCGCCGTCCTGCCGGCGACCGCGCCGCGCGCCGAGCTTTTGCAGCCCTGGACCGGCCCCTATGAGGGCGTGCCGCCGTGGGACAAGGTGACGGCGCCCAAGATGCGCGAAGCCATCCTGGAAGGCATCGAACTGCAACGCGCCGACATCGCCGCCGTCGCCAACAACGCCGAAGCTCCGACCTTCGCCAATACCTTGGCGGCGATGGAAATGGTCGGCGAACCGCTGGACCGCGCCCTGAACGTGTTCAGCGTCATGACGTCGAACATCGGCGGCGAGCAGTGGGACGTGCTGGAGACCGAGCTGTCGCCGATCCTGTCGGCCGCCTCGGACGAGATCACCTTCAACGAGAAGCTGTTCGCCCGCATCAAGGCCGTGGCTGACGGCGCTGACGCCGCGGGCCTGAACGCCCAGCAGAAGCGTCTGGCCGAGCGCAGCCGCGACGCCTTCGTACGCAACGGCGCCGCCCTGAACGCCGCCGGCAAGGCCGAACTGGGCCGCATCAACACCGACCTGTCGAACGCCTTCACCGGCTTTGGCCAGAAGGTGGTCGCCGACGAGAACACCTGGACGGTCATCGCCAATGAGGCCGGTCTGAAGGGCCTGCCGGACTCGAACAAGGCCGCAGCAGCCGCCGCCGCGCGCACGCGCAACGTTCAGGGCTGGGTCATCGTCAACACCCGCTCCAGCGTCGATCCCTTCCTGACCTTCGCCGATGATCGCGCCCTGCGTCAGCAGGTCTGGACCAAGTTCGCCAAGCGCGGCGACAACAACGACGCCAACGACACCAAGTCGACCATCGCCCGCATCGTCGCCCTGCGTCAGCAGCGCGCCCGCCTGCTGGGCTTCGGCAACCACGCCGAATGGCGCATGCAAGACACCATGGCCAAGACCCCGGCCGCGGCGATGGACCTGATGCAGCGCGTCTGGGCCCCGGCCAAGGCACGCGTCGCCGAGGAAGTCGCCGACATGAAGGCGATCGCCGGTCACGACATCGAGCCGTGGGACTACCTCTACTACGCCGAGAAGGTGCGTAAGGCGAAGTACGACCTCGATCAGAACGAGCTGAAGCCCTACTTCGAACTGCATGCTGTGCGCGCGGCGTCGTTCTACATGGCGGAGCGCCTGTACGGCTTCGTCTTCAAGCCGCTGCCCAAGGGAACCGTCTCGACCTTCGAGCCGGACGTGACCACCTATGAGGTCACCGACAAGGCCACCGGCAAGCTGATCGGCCTGTTCTACGCCGACGACTTCGCCCGTCCGGGCAAGCGCTCGGGCGCCTGGATGACCACCTACCGCTCGTTCTCGCAGCTGACGGGTTCGAAGCCGATCCTGGCCTCGAACAACAACAACTTCGTCAAGGCGCCGGACGGCCAGCCCCTGCTGATCTCGCTGGACGACGCCGAGACCCTGTTCCACGAGTTCGGCCACGCCCTGCACTACTTCTCGTCGGTGGTGACCTATCCCTCGTTCGGCAACACGCCGCGCGACTTCGTGGAGTATCCGTCGCAGGTGCACGAGCATTGGGTGCTGAGCCGCCCGATCCTCGACGGCTATATGAAGCACGTCGAGACCAAGCAGCCGATGCCGCAGGCGCTGGTGGACAAGATCGAGGCCTCCTCGACCTTCAACCAGGGCTACGCCACGGTCAGCTATCTGTCCTCGGCCCTGGTCGACATGGACCTGCATACGCAAGCCACCCCGCCGACCGATATCGACGCCTTCGAGAAGGCCTCGCTGGGCCGTCTGGGCATGCCCAAGGAGATCGTGATGCGGCACCGCCTGCCGCAGTTCAATCACCTGTTCACCTCGGACGCCTATTCGGCCGGCTACTACTCCTACCTGTGGTCGGAAGTGATGGACGCCGACACCTGGGCCTATTTCGAAGAGTCGGGCGACGTCTTCAACCCGGACATCGGTGGCCGCTTCAAGTCGATCATCCTGGCGCCGGGCAACACCACGGATCGCGGCGACGCCTATCGCCAGTTCCGCGGCCGCAACCCGGACGTGGCGGCCCTGCTGAAAGTGCGCGGCTTCCCGGTTTCCTAGTGGCCTATCGGCCTTCGGCCTACTTGAGGCCCGTGGGGTGATAAAGTTGGAGAGGGCCCGGTGGAGCGATCCGCCGGGCCTTTTCTATTTCTGTTGAGGTGGCGTAAGCCTTGGCTGTGTCACGGGCTGCGTCGGGTCGAGAAGGCTGAGCCTTCTGATCGCGGCCCAGCAAAGAAGGAGCGCCCATGAGCGTCGTCGCCTCCTACGTCTATAAAGACGGCAAGCGGGTGCGCGACGCGCCGCTGACGGATCAGGGCCTGGCCCTGGCCAAGGGCGAATACCTGTGGATCGGCCTGCACGAGCCGTCGGACGAGGAGTTCGACGTCCTGGTGCGTCGCTTCCACCTGCATCCCCTGGCGGTCGAGGACGCTCTGACGGCGCACCAGATCCCCAAGCTGGAGGTCTATGGCTCGGAACTCTTCATCGTCGCCCGCACGGCCCAGGCCAAGGGCGACCGCATTCTGTACGGCGAAACCCACGTCTTCGTCGGCCCCAACTACGTCATCACCATCCGTCACGGCTCGGCCCGCGCCCATACCCAGCTGCGCGCCCAGCTGGAAGCCTCGCCGCACCAGTTGAGTCATGGGCCGGACTTCATCCTGCACGGGGTGCTGGATTTCATCGTCGACGGCTACATCCCCATCATCGACGCCATCGAGGACAAGGTGCTGGAGATGGAGCAGGTCGCCCTCGACAGCTTCCTGTCGCGCGCCGACATCACCCGCCTGTTTCAGCTGCGCCGCGAGCTGCTGAAGTTCAGCCGGGTGCTGGGGCCGATGGAGGAGGTCTGCGTCAAGTTGCAGTCGCTGGATCTGCCCTGCATCGACCGCGAGGTGCGGCCCTATTTCCGCGACGTGGCCGACCATGTGCGGCGTGTGTCCAGCCGGGCGGCGGGTCTGCGCGACATCCTGGCCTCGGTGTTCGAGGTGTCCAACCTGCTGGAGCAGCAGCGTCAGGGCGTCATCACTCGCAAGCTGGCCGCCTGGGCCGCCATCCTGGCGACGCCGACGGCGGTGGCGGGCATCTACGGCATGAATTTCGACTACATGCCCGAGCTGCGCTGGACCTATGGCTATCCGGCGGTCCTGGCGTTGATCGTCGCCATCTGCATCGGCCTGTACGTCACCTTCAAGCGGACCCGGTGGCTGTAGTCAGCCGCTGTTCCTGAGGCCCGCCGCCACGCCGTTGATGGCCAGAAGGATGCCGTTGCTGACGCGCGGGTCGTCGTCGCCCGCCCGACGCCGGCGGATCAGCTCGATCTGCACATGGTTCAGCGGCTCGACATAGGGCATGCGCTGGCGGATCAGCCGATCCAGTTCGGGCTGGCCGCCCAGCAGGGCCTGCTGGCCGGTGATCGACAGGACGGCCGCGACGGTGCGGTCCCATTCGGCGCGGATGGCGGCGTAGATGCGTTCGGCCAGGGCGGGGTCGGGGACCAGTCCGGCGTAGCGGCGCGCGATGGCCATGTCGGCCTTGGCCATCACCATCTCCATGTTCTGGACCACGGTGCGGAAGAAGGGCCACGCCTCGGCCATGGCGCGCAGTTCGGCCGGGTCTTCGCCCTGAACCGCCGAGCCGAAGCCGAACCAGCCGGGGAGCATGACCCGCGACTGCGACCAACTGAACACCCACGGAATGGCGCGCAGATCCTCGATGGCGGGGGAGGTGGTGCGGCTGGCCGGGCGCGAGCCGATCTTCAAGTCGGCGATCTCGGCGATGGGGGTGGCGGCGCGGAAATAGTCGACGAAGCCGGGCGTTTCATAGACGAGGGCGCGATAGGCCTTCATCGAGGCCGCCGACAGGCGCGCGGCCGTGGCCCCGTGCTCGGCGCTGTAGCTCGCGTCGGACTGCGGTCCCAGTGAGGCCAGCAGGGTCCCGCAGGTCAGGGCGTCGAGGTTGCGCTGCGCCACCTCCGGCTCGCCGTATTTGTTGGCGATGACCTCGCCCTGTTCGGTGACGCGGATGCGGCCCGCGACGGTTCCGGCGGGCTGGCCCAGCACGGCCGAGAAGCTGGAGCCGCCGCCGCGCCCGACGGCGCCGCCCCGGCCGTGGAACAGTTGCAGCCGCACCCCCGCCGCGCGCGTGACCTCCAGCAGGGCGCGCGAGGCTTCGTGCAGTTCCCAGCCCGAGGTCAGGTAGGAGCCGTCCTTGTTGCTGTCCGAATAGCCGATCATCACCTCCTGCACTCCGCGCGCTTCGGCCACGGCGCGGGCCGAAGGTTCGGCGAGAACGCGTTCCAGCGTGGCGCGAGCGGCGCGCAAGTCGTCGATGGTCTCGAACAGCGGGGCGGCCTGAATGGGACAGGCGCCGGGGGCGGCCGGGTCGTAGAGGCCGACTTCCTTGAGCAGAAGATAGACCTCCAGCATGTCCGAGGCGGCGTCGGTCTTGGACACGATGTGGGTGCGGATCGCCTGGGGGCCGAAGATTGAAAGGGCTTCGGCGGCGGCCTGAAGAATGGCGCGCTCCTTCAGCGTCTCGGGCGCATAGACGGCGTAGGGCGAAAAGAGGGGGCGCGGGCTGGCCAGTTCGCGCGCCAGCACGGCCAGCCGTTTGGCTTCGTCCAGGGCGGCGTAGTCGGGGCAGACGCCCGCGACCTTCAGCAGGTCGGCGACCACGCGCTGATGCACGTCGGAGTTCTGGCGCAGGTCCAGCGTCGCCATGTGGAAGCCGAACACCTCCGCCGCCGTGATCAGCCGCGCCAGCCGATCGTCGGCGAAGACGGCGCCGTGGGTCTGAACCAGACTGTCGTGCAGGATACTCAGATCGGCGCTGAAGGCGCCGGGGCCGTCGTAGGGCGGGACGTCGAAGCGGGCCGGGCGCGGCGTCGGCTCGCCGGTCAGCAGCGGATAGGCGGCCGACAGGCGGGCGTAGATCTGGCTGAGCGCCAGACGATAGGGCTCGTCCGCGCGCTGGATGGAGGCGTCGCCGGACCCTTGCGCCAGGGCGGCCAGTTCGGGCGTGACGCGGGTCAGGTCGATGGACAGGCTGAGCTCGGCGCCCAGGGCGTGCACCTCGTCCAGATAGAAGCTCAGCGCTGCGCGGGCCTGGCTGCGGAAGGCGGCGCGCAGGGTCGTGGCGTCGACATTGGGATTGCCGTCGCGGTCGCCGCCGACCCAGGAGCCGATGCGCACGAAGGGCGCCAGGTCCGGCGCGTCCAGCAGGCGACGCCATTCGGCCAGCTGGGCCGGGGCGACATGCAGGAATATGCGCTGCAGCCAATCGACCACGGTGTCGATTTCGTCCTGCACCACCAGGGCCGAGGCGCGAGTCAGACGCGTGGCCCACAGGATGACGATCTGGCGGCGCAGGGCCGCCTTCAGCGTCTCGGCGTCGCAGGCGATGCCGTCGCGGTCGCAGCCGTCCAGCAGCTCGCCCACCGCCGTGGTGCGATCGATGACGCTCTTGCGGCGCACCTCGGACGGGTGGGCGGTCAGCACCGGCGAGATCAGGGCCTGAGCCAGCAGGTCGCGCACGGCGTCCCTGTCGACGCCCGCCTCGGCCAGACGCTTGAGCGCGCCCTCGGGAGTGTCGGCCCGTTCGCCCGCCTCCGCCTGGGCCTGGGCGCGGCGCTTGCCCGCGCGATCCTCGGCGACATTGGCCAGCAGGGAGAAGGCGGCGAAGCCGTGCGTCAGGCCGATGGCCTGATCCAGCGACAGCTCGCTCAGCAGCCGCTCCAGCTCCGAGGCGTCGTCCGAGGCCGGGTCGCGGTGATAGGCCACCGAGGCCTGCCGCACCGCCTCGATGCGGTCGTAGAGATCCTGACCGCCCTCGTCGCGGATCACCTCGCCCAGCAGGGCGCCCAGAAGCCGGACCTCCGCGCGGAGGCGGTCATGGGGAAAGTCGGGAGCCTGGGTCATGGTCGTCTCTCAGCGGGGAGGCCGGACAGGAACCGTATCAGTGGAATCCGAGCGCGCCAGTCCATGCTGCAACGCAGAAACCCTTTGTGTGGTCGCGTTGTCGCGGGCGCCATGATCTTCTCCCTTCCCTCTCGATGGGGGAAGGGACGGGGATGGGGGTGTCGGCGCGAGATTGGGCAGGAGGCGCATGAGGCGGGTCGCGTCTCGCAGACTTCGCTTGCAAACGATCTACCCGCACCCCCGCCCAACTCTCCCCCATCGATGGGGAGGGCTTGCAGTAAAACGGCGTTCAACCCCCACAGGCGCCTATCGACTCTGCCGCGTTTTTCCGCCATAAGCCGCGACTTCCGGCGCAATTGAACCTGCGCCTCCACCATCACGACCCCTGATTGTCTTCAGGACGAGGATGGAGAGGGCCTCTGTCGACGTGATCGTTCGCAGAGGTCGCCCGCCTATGGGCGTTTCTCATGGAGGCCAAGGCCCAGGCGCATGAAAGGGTTTGAATGTTCGAGGCTCTGAACGAGCGACTGACAGGCGTCTTCGACCGGATCACCGGCCGCGGCGCCCTGTCCGAAAAGGATGTCGAGGAGGCCCTGCGCGAGGTCCGCGTCGCCCTGCTCGAGGCCGACGTCGCCCTGCCGGTGGTCAAGGACTTCATCGCCCGCGCCAAGACGGCCGCGACCGGCGAGGATGTCATCCGCGCGGTCAAGCCCGCCGATCAGGTCATCAAGATCGTCTATGACGGCCTGGTCGACATGCTGGGCGGCGAAGAGCCGGTTCCGCTGAACACCAATGCGACCCCGCCCGCCGTCGTGCTGATGGCCGGTCTGCAGGGTTCGGGCAAGACGACGACCTCGGCCAAGCTGGCCCTGCGTCTGTCGAAGTTCGACAAGAAGAAGGTCATGATGGCCTCGCTGGACACGCGTCGTCCGGCGGCCATGGAACAGCTGGCTACGCTCGGTCAGCAGATCGAGGTCGCGACCCTGCCCATCGTGGCGGGCGAGAGCGCGGTCCAGATCACCCGCCGTGCGCTTCAGTCGGCCAAGCTTCAGGGCTTCGACGTCTTGATCCTCGACACCGCCGGCCGCATCACCCTGGACGAAGGGCTGATGAACGAGGTGGCCGAGGTCGCCGAGATCGCCCAGCCGGTCGAGACCCTGCTGGTCGCCGACAGCCTGACGGGTCAGGACGCGGTGCGCACCGCCGCCGCCTTCCACGAGCGTCTGCCCCTGACGGGTCTGGTGTTGACCCGCGCCGACGGCGACGGGCGCGGCGGCGCCATGCTGTCGATGCGCGCTGTCACCGGCCTGCCGATCAAATATCTGGGCGCGGGCGAAAAGGTCGATGCGCTGGACGTCTTCGACGCCCGCCGCGTCGCTGGCCGCATCCTGGGTCAGGGGGACATCGTCGCCCTGGTCGAGAAGGCCGCGGGCGAGCTGGACCAGGCCAAGGCCGAGAAGATGGCCCGCAAGCTGGCCAAGGGTCAGTTCGATCTGGACGACCTGGCGGGCCAGCTGAACCAGATGAAGAAGATGGGCGGTCTTCAGGGCATCATGGGCCTGCTGCCCGGCGTGGCCAAGATGAAGGCCCAGATGGCCGAGAACAACGTCTCAGACAAGCTGATCGACCGCCAGCTGGCCGTCATCTCCTCGATGACCAAGGCCGAGCGCAAGAAGCCGGACCTGCTGAACGCCAGCCGCAAGAAGCGCGTGGCCAAGGGCGCCGGCGTTGACGTTCAGGACATCAACCGCCTGCTGAAGCAGCACCGGCAGATGGCCGACATGGTCAAGTCGCTGTCCAAGGGCGGCGGCAAGAACCTGCAGAAGATGGCCTCCATGATGGGCGGCCTGCCCGGCATGGGCGGCGGCGGTCCCGACATGAACCGTCTGAAGGCGCTGGGCGGCGGCAAGATGCCGGAGCCCTCGGCCGATGAAATGAAAGCCATTCAGGACCGCCTGGCGGGTCTGGGCGGCGGACAACTTCCGGGGGGCCTTCCGGGTCTGCCGGGCTTCCCCAAAAAGAAATAACGACCTTCTAGAAAGAGACTGAAAATGCTGAAGATTCGTCTGGCCCGCGGCGGCGCCAAGAAGCGCCCCTACTACCACATCGTCATCGCCGACTCGCACAGCCCGCGCGACGGCAAGTTCATCGAGCGCGTCGGCAGCTACAACCCGATGCTGCCGAAGGACAGCGCCACCCCGCGCGTCGTCCTGAAGCAGGAGCGCATCCTGGAATGGCTGGTCAAGGGCGCTCAGCCGACCGACCGCGTCGCCCGCTTCCTGTCGCAGGACGAAGTTCTGGGCGCCAAGGTCAAGTGGACCCAGGGCAACAACCCCAAGAAGGCCGAGCCGGGCAAGAAGGCCCAGGAACGCGCCGCCGAGCGCGCCCAGCGCGAAGCCGACCGCCTGGAAGCCGAAGCCGCCGCCAAGGCCGAGGCCGCTGAAGCCGCCGCCGCCGCCGCTGCTGCTCCGGCCGTGGAAGAAGCGCCTGCTGAAGAAGCCCCTGCGGCTGAAGCGGCTGCTGAAGTCGCCGCTGAGACGACCGAAGAGCAGGCCTAAGCCTTATCTCTTCATCCGGCCACGGCCGGTTGAAACGGGAAAGCAGCGTCCTTTCGGGGCGCTGCTTTTCTGCTATCTGGACCCATCGCATCGGCAAACGGAGCCCGGCCATGAGCAGCGAAGACAGACTGGTCCTGGTCGGCCAGATCGGCGGCGCCTTCGGGGTGAAGGGCGAGGTGCGGATCAGCGCCTATACCGCCGACGCCATGGCCCTGGTCGGCTATTCGCCGCTGCTAGGCGCCGACGGAAAGCCCGTGTTGACGTTGATTTCCGCGCGCCCGGACAAGGCGGGCGTGGTGGCGCGGGTCAAGGAGATCGCTACCAAGGAAGAGGCCGACGCCCGGCGCGGCCAGAAGTTGTTCGTCACCCGCGACGCCCTGCCTGAGCCGGACGAAGACGAGTTCTACCTGACCGACCTGGTTGGTCTGGAGGCGCGCGATCCGGCCGATGTGGTGCTGGGCAAGGTGAAGTCGGTTCAGAATTTCGGCGCCGACGACATGCTGGAGATCGCCCCGGCCGAGGGCGGCCCGACCTGGTATCTGCCCTTCACCCGCGAGGCGGCGCCGGAGCTGCGCATCAGCGAGGGCTGGCTGCGCATCGTCCGCCCGACCGAAGTCAGCGACCGCGACGAAGACTGAGGCGCAGACATTCGCCGCATCAGCGGTTGCGGATTGCGGCGACGTCTCCAACATGAATGGGGTCACACCAGCCGGAGCGCCCCATGGCCGACCTGTCCGCCTTTCCCGTCACCCGCCAGTTTCCGCCGCAGCAGCCCGACCGGCTGCAACTCTATTCGCTGGCGACGCCCAATGGGGTGAAGGTCTCCATCCTGTTGGAGGAGCTGGGCCTGCCCTATGAGGCGCACCTGGTCGATATCAGCAAGGACGAGACCTGGACGCCCGAGTTCCTGTCGCTGAACCCCAACGGCAAGATTCCGGCCATCATCGACCCCGACGGTCCGGGCGGAAAACCGCTGGCCCTGTTCGAGTCGGGGGCCATCCTGGTCTATCTGGCGGAGCAGGCGGGACGCTTCCTGCCGACCGATCCGGCGGCGCGCTATGAGACGCTGCAGTGGGTCTTCTTCCAGATGGCGGCCATTGGTCCGATGTTCGGCCAGGTCGGCTTCTTCCACAAATACGCAGGTCGCGAATTCGAGGACAAGCGGCCGCGCGACCGCTACGTCGCGGAATCGCGCCGGCTGCTGGGGGTTCTGGAAGGGCGGCTCGCCAATGAAGGGGGAGAGCCCCGGACCTGGATCATGGGCGACGACTACACCATCGCCGACATCGCCATCCTGGGTTGGGTGCGGAACCTGGTCGAGCATTATGGCGCTGGCGAACTGGTCGGCTTTGCGGACTTTCCGCGCGTGGCCGCCTGGCTGGCGCGCGGGCTAGCCCGACCGGCTGTGCAGCGGGGCCTGAGCGTCCCGGCATAGCCGTAAGACGAGATTGCGGGGGCGGGCGGTGCGCCGCGCCCCCGCGTCCGCTCAGACTTCTTCGGTCGGGGCGTCGCCGACGTACTTCTTGATCGACTCGATGGCGCGTTTGGCGCCCGACTTGTCGGAATAGCCCTCGGTCGAGAAGATGATCTCGGAGTTGTATTTGAACCGGACGCGGAACTCGCCGGCCTTGTCCTGATAGACTTCGAACTTGTGCGCCATGATCGTCTCGCTCTGACGGCCGCCAGTCGGCCAAGGCGAAGAAGCTGCCACGGCCTCGCTCGGGCCGTAAAGGGCGCGAAATGTAAAAGGCCGTGAGGCGCTCAGCCGCGCGCGGGAATCCAGCGTCGCGCCGCCAGGGCCAGGAAGCCGACCGCCAGCCCCCAGAAGGCCGAGCCGACGCCGAATAGAGCCACGCCCGACGCCGTGGCGGCGAAGGTCAGGACGGCGGCCTCGCGATCCTTGGCCTCGCCCATCATGGCGCCCAGCGATCCGGTCAGGGGCGCGATCAGGGCCAGGCCGGTGATGGCGGCCAGCGCTCCGGTCGGCATGGCGATGAACAGGCCCGCCAGCGGCGCGGCGAACAGGGCGACGACCAGGTAGAACAGGCCGTAGATCACGCCCACGGTCCAGCGCTGCGTCGCATCGGGATGGGCGTCCGGTCCGGTGCAGATGGCGGCGGTGATGGCGGCCAGGTTGACGCCGTGCGCCCCGAACGGCGCCAGCAGGGTGCTGGTCAGACCGCCCCAGAAGATCAGCTTTCCGGCGGGCGGTGCGTAGCCTGCGGCCCTCAGCACCACCAGTCCGGGCAGGTTCTGCGACGCCAGCGTCACCAGATACAGCGGCAGGGCCAGGCTGACCGCCGCCTTCCAGTCGAAGGCGGGCATGACGGGCGACAGGGCGCCGAACAGGCCGGTTCCCTCGGGCAGGGCGACCTGACCGCGCACGGCCAGCACGGCGAAGGCGGCGACCAGAACGGCGGGCAGGGACCAGGCGGGCGCCAGTCGACGCATGACCAGAAAGACCAGCAGCAGCCCCGCCGCCAGCATCAGATCGGTCGGAAACACCAGGAACAGCTTGAGGCAGAAGGGCAGCAGCACCCCCGCCAGCATGGCCGAGGCGACGGCCGCCGGAATGCGCTCGGCCAGCCGGCCCAGCGCCGGGACCAGTCCGGTCAGCACCATCATCAGCCCGGCGATGACGAAGGCGCCCACGGCCGTCGACCAGCCGAGGCCGAGCGTCGAGGCCGCCAGCAGGGCCGCCCCCGGCGTCGACCAGGCCAGCACCACGGGCATCTTCAGCCGCCAGCTCAACACCGCACCGGGCAGGCCGATGCCCAGGCACAGGGCGGTGACCATGGAGATGATCTGGCCGGGCGACGCGCCCATGGCCTGTCCGGCCTGAACCACCAGGGCGACCGTGCCGCCGAAGCCGACGACGGTCGCCACGGCGGCGGCCGAGAAACTGGCGGGAGGAGGCAGGCGCACGGAACTCATGCGCTCAAGCTAGGCCGGGCGGCGGGAGCCTGAAAGCGGAAATACGCCTTTCGCCGCTCATCCCGGCGGACGCCGGGACCCAGTGCTTTGGCTTCATCCACGCCGCCGGGATTGAGGCGCTGATCTGAGGGGCGCGTCCTTGGCTCTTACTGGATCCCGGCGTCCGCCGGGATGAGCGGAGATAATAGGGATAATAGAAAAGGGCCGCCGGTTCGCCCGGCGGCCCTCTGTCTGTCCGAAACCCGGTCGGGCTCAGCCTTCCATGTCGTCCGGCAGGCCCACGGCGTGGAAGCCGGCGTCGACGTGGACGACTTCGCCCGTGGTCGAGCGGCCCAGGTCCGAGCACAGCCACAGGGCGGCGCCGGCGACGCCTTCCATCGAGGTCTCTTCCTTGATCAGCGAGAACTGCGCCGACTTGGAGTGAAGGCCGCGCCCGCCCGAGATGCCCGCCAGCGACAGGGTGCGCATGGCGCCCGCCGAGATGGCGTTGACGCGGATGTTCTTCGGACCCAGGTCGCGGGCGATGTAGCGCGTCGCGGCTTCCAGAGCGGCCTTGGCCACGCCCATGGTGTTGTAGTTGGGGATGACGCGTTCCGACCCGAGGTAGGTCAGGGTGATCATCGAGCCGCCGTTGGGCATCAGCCTGGCCGAACGCTTGGCCACGTCGACGAAGCTGAAGGCCGAGATGTTCATGGCCAGCAGGAAGCTGTCGCGGGTGGTGTTGTCGACGAAGGAGCCCTTCAGCTCGTCCTTGTTGGCGAAGGCCACCGAGTGGACGACGAAGTCGATCGTGCCGAATTCCTTCTCCAGCTCGGCGAAGGCGGCGTCCATGGAGGCGTCGTCGGTGACGTCGGCCTGGATCAGCAGCTTGGCGCCGACGCTTTCGGCCAGCGGGCGCACGCGGCGCTCAAGACCTTCGCCCAGGTAGGTGAAGGCCAGCTCGGCGCCCTGGGCGGCCAGCTGCGAGGCGATGCCCCAGGCGATGGAGCTGGAGTTCGCGACCCCCATGATCAGGCCCTTCTTGCCCTTCATGAGGTCTCCGGTGGGCATGTCCCAGCCTTCGCTCGTCGCCATGGGTTCGTCTCCGTATCTAGAACTTGTTCCGCCTTTTGGACGGGCGCGCGGCGGGTGACAAGCGTTCAGGCCCTGATCCGCTTCCTGATCCGTCGCTGGCGTTTCGCGGCGAGCGGCCTAAGTTGTAGGCATGAGCTTCGACGTCGACAGTCCGAATGCGCAACCGGAGGCGGGGCCGGTCTTCTTCGACCGCCGCGAACTGGACCAGATGCTGCGGGTCTATGGGCGGATGGTGGCGGCGGGCGAATGGCGCGACTACGCCATGGCCGGCCAGAAGGATCGCGCCGAGTTCGCCGTCTTCCGCCGCCACGGCGACGCGCCGCTCTACCGTATCGAGAAGCGCCCGGCCCTGCGGCTGAAACAGGGCCAGTGGGCCGTGATCGGCGAGGGCGGCCATGTGCTGAAACGCGGCCGCGACCTGGCCCAGGTGCTGCGTGTCTTCGACAGCCGAAAGTTCACGGTGGTGGAGTAGGGCGGAAGGCGAGGGCCAAAGAAAAGGCCCCGACGTCGCCGTCGAGGCCTTTTCCGTTAGGACTTGCGAAGCCCCTATTCGCGGCTGCCCATGAAGGCCAGCAGGAACTGGAACAGGTTGATGAAGTTGATGAACAGGCTCAGGGCGCCGAAGCCCGTGGCCACGCCCATGGCGTTCTTGTCGCCGCCGAGGGCGTAGTAGGTCATCTTCAGGCGCTGGGTGTCATAGGCGATCAGACCCGAGAAGATCAGCACGCCGGCGCCCGAGATGATCAGGTACATCACGCCCGACTGCATGAAGATGTTCACGATCGAGGCGATGACCAGGCCGATCACGCCCATGATCAGGAAGGTGCCCATGCCGGTCAGATCCTTCTTGGTCGTGTAGCCGACCAGGCTCAGACCCGCGAAGGCGGCGGCCGTGACGAAGAAGGTCGAGGCCAGCGAACCGTTGGTATAGCGCAGGAACAGCACGCCCAGGCCCGCGCCGATGGTGGCGACCACGGCCCAGTAGAGCATGTTCACGCCCTTGGCCGACGGGTTCTTCATGAAGAACATCGAACCGAACAGCATGACCAGCGGCGAGAACTGGACGATCATGCCCAGCATCGTCAGGCCGATACGGCCGTCGTCCATGCGCGCGAACAGCAGTTGCTGCACCGCTGGGACGTTGCCGGTGACGTAGGCCAGGGCGCCCGCGACGACCAGACCGATCGCCAGCTTGTTGTAGACGCCCAGCATGAAGGCGCGCAGACCGGCGTCGACGGACATGTCCGCCGACTGCGGAAGCGGGCGCGCATAGCCGTTGTTGAAATCGCTCATCGCGAAAGAAGTCTCCCATTCGGCCGGGAATGTCCCGACCTTTGGCTGAAATATCGGGACGCTGAGGCGTCCTTGCAAGAAAAACCGGACTTCCGGCCGCCGGTTCCGCCCGCTACCAAGGGTCGCATGTTACGCCTGTTCACCGCCATCGTCATTCCCGAGGACGTCGCCGAGACCCTGGCGCGCCGCCAATCCGGCCTGCCGGGCGCGCGCTGGCGGCCGCTGGACGCCCTGCACGTCACCCTGGCCTTCTATGGCGAAGCGTCCGAGCGCACGGCCGATGATCTGGCCTCGGAGCTGACGCGGGCCGAGGGCGGGGGGGCGTTCGAGATCACCCTGAACGGCGTCGGCGCCTTCGGCGACAGTCACCGCAGCCATACCCTGTGGGCGGGGCTGGAGCGGTCCGAGCCGCTGAACGTCCTGGCCGGGCGTTGCCGCTCGGCGGGCGAGCGCGCGGGGGTCCCGCCGGAGAAGCGCGAATACCGGCCGCACGTCACCCTGGCCTATTTGAAGCCTCAGGCGAATCCTGATCGCATCGGCGCCTGGATCACCGGACACAATCTGCTGAAGTCGCCGCCGATCCGCGTGGATCGCTTCGGCCTCTATTCCAGCGTCCTGACCGGCGACGGCAGCGTCTACACCCTGGAACGCGAGTATCTATTGTGATCGACCGCCCGATATCGCCTCCCTCGTCTCCCTTGGGCCCCACGCTGGAGACGGAACGCCTGTTCCTGCGTCCGCCGACGCTGGAGGATTTTCCGCGCTGGGCTGACTTCATGAGCGACCCCGAGACGACGCGCTTCATCGGCGGGGTGCAGTCCCGGCATGAGGTATGGCGCGGCATCGCCTCGGTCGCGGGCATGTGGGCGCTGCACGGCGAGGGCATGTTCTCGTTGATCGAGAAGGCGACCGGCCTGTGGATGGGGCGCATCGGGCCGCTGCATCCCTATGGCTGGCCGGGCCGCGAGGTGGGCTGGAGCCTGCACCGCGACGCCACGGGCAAGGGCTACGCGATCGAGGCCGCCGCCGCGACGATGGACTACGCCTGCGACGTGCTGGACTGGCCGGACGTCATCCACTGCATCGATCCCGATAACCGGGCGTCGGAGAAGGTGGCCGAGCGGCTGGGCTCGACCAATCGCGGGCCGGGCGTCATGCCGCCGCCGTTTCATGAGCACGCGGTCAACCTATGGGGCCAGACGCGGGACGAGTGGCGGGTGAACCGTCTGAAGCTGGCTCGCTGATCTTCTCCTCCCCATTCGCATGGGGAGGAAACGCTTGCAGCTGGAACATAGGCGGAACATAAAGGCGGCATGGCCGCTGCCGCGCTACACCTCGAACTGGTCTTCAGCCGCCCGGAGACGACCGTGTCGGTCACGCGGGGCGCGGCGCGGCTGATGCTGGACATGGGCTATGCGCCCCTGCTGGAGGTCTGCCTGCCCAACGGACGGCGCGCCGACGTTATGGCTCTGGGGCCCAAGGGCGACATCATTATCTGCGAGGTGAAGTCGGGGATCGACGACTATCGCGTCGATCGCAAATGGCAGGAGTACGGCCCCTTCTGCGACGCCTTCTACTTCGCCGTCGCGCCGGAGTTTCCTGAAGGCGTCCTGCCCGACGAACCCGGCCTGATCGTCGCCGACGGCTTCGGCGGGGCGGTGGTGCGCGAGGCGATCGCCACGCCCTTGGCCCCCGCACGCCGCAAGGCCTTGACCCTGGCCTTCGCGCGCCTGGGCGCGCTCAGGACGATGCGGGACTGAAGCCCTATCCGCCCACGGCGTGCAGGGCCGCGCCGTGTTCACGCAGCCAGCGGCGGTGCGGGCGGGGGTCGCCGATCAGGCGCGCCACGACGGACCAGTAGGCGGGGCTGTGGTCGGCGTGGACCAGATGGGCGACCTCGTGCGCGGCCAGGTAGTCGGCCACGGCGGGCGGGGCCATGATGACGCGCCAGGAATAACGGATCGAGCGATTGTGCGGACTGCACGAGCCCCAGCGCGAGCGGGTGTCGACGATGGACACTTTCACCGGCTTCTGGCCCAGCGTCTTCAAATGGACTTCGGTTCGCTCGACCAGAAAGTCGCGCGCGGCGCGACGAAACCAGTTCTCGATACGGCGCGAGAAGGCCTCGCCTTCGCCGCCCGAGCGCAGCACCGGCCCCGCGGCCGTCTCGATCAGGCACGCCGCCCCTGCGCCGCCGGTCGCCTCCAGCCGCAAGGGCCGTCCCAGCCAGGTCACGATTGCGCCCGGCTCAAACGCCAGGGTGTCGACCCGCGCGGCCAGCCGTTCGGCGATCCATCCGGCCTTTGTGCGGGCGAAGGCCACGACCTCGCCCAGGCGCCGCTCGCTAGGCGCCACGGCCACGGCCTCGCCCGCGCGGGCGTCGATGCGGATCGACAGCCTTCGCGCGCGCGGATTGACCGACAGCCTCAGGGCGCCGCCGCCCTCAAGCGGCAGACGCTGACCGTTCCGGTACGACACTGAGGTCTTCGTTCTGATCGATGAAGTCACGCACGCGCGGATAGATCTCCTCGCGGAACCGACGGCCGTTGAAGACGCCGTAGTGGCCGACCTTGGGCTGGACGTAGAGCAGGCGCCGGTCGTCGGGAATGTTGGGCGTCAGGCCGTGCGCGGCCTGGGTCTGGCCCACGCCGGAGATGTCGTCCATCTCGCCCTCGATGGTGGCCAGGCCGATGTCGGTGATCGCCGTCAGATCGACCGTCGCGCCGCGATGCTGCAACAGGCCGCGCGGCAGCAGGTGCTGCTGGAAGACGATGTCGATGGTCTGGAGATAGAATTCCTCGGTCAGGTCCAGCACCGACAGATATTCGTCGTAGAATTGCTCGTGCTTCTCGACCCCGTCGCCGTCGCCCGCCACCAGATCCTCGAAATAGCGGCGATGGGCGTCGACGTGCTTGTCCTCGTTCATCGACATGAAGCTGTAGAGCTGGACGAAGCCCGGATAGACCCGCCGACCGACGCCCGGATAGGGCCAGGGCACGGTGTGGATCATGTTCGACTTGAACCAGGTGAAGGGCTTTTCCTCGGCCAACTGGTTGGTCGTCGTCGGCGACAGTCGGGCGTCGATGGGCGAGCCCATGAAGGTCATGGAGGCGGGTCGGTTCGGGTCGTTCTCGGCCGCCATCACGGCGCAGGCCGCCAGCACCGGCGGCCCCGGCTGGCAGACGCCGACGACGTGGGCGCGCGGCCCGACCGCCGCCAGCATGTCGCGCACATGGTCGATGTAGTCGTTGAAGTCGAAGCGCCCTTCCAGCATCGGCACCTGGCGGGCGTTGGTCCAGTCGGTGACATAGACGTCGTGGTCCTGCAGGAAGGTCTCGACCGTGCCGCGCAGCAGGGTGGCGTAGTGGCCTGACAGCGGGGCCACGATGACCACGGCGGGCGCCGCCGTTGGTTTGCCCGCGCGCTTCAGGTCGCCGATGTTGCGGGCGAACCGCACCAGTCGGCACCAGGGCGAGGACCAGACGACCTGTTCGGCGGTGCGGACGGGCTTGCCCTCGATCTCGAGCGTCTCAAGACCCCAGTCGGGCTTGCCGTAGCGGCGCGTCAGGCTCTCGAACACTTCCGCCGAGGCATAGGCGGTGCGGCCGATGGCCGTGTCCGACGCCGGATTGAACGGAGAGGTCCAGAACTGGCGGGCCATCTGGGCCCCGATCCGGAACGGCGTCGCCGAATGATAGGCGAGCTCGTGAAAAGCGTAGAGCATGAAACCCCGACTGCGGCCCCCGCCGATGCGGAACGCCGATCATACAGAGTGGTGCGCCGCAAAAAAGGCCGGTCGCGCTTCGTTCAGGGAAAGGTGATCAGCCCTTCTCCATCGCGTTCTCGATCAGGGTCGCGGTGCGGCTGGGCCCCAGGTCGTGCGCCACGGCGCTGCGGAACTGTCCGTCCGGACCCATCAGATAGACGGTCAGGCCGTGGTTCATGGTATAGCCCTCGCCCTCGCCGACCTTCTGATAGAAGGCGCGATAGGCCTTGGCCGCCTTGGCCACCTGTTCCGGCGTGCCGGTCAGGCCGATGACCCCGTCAGGGAAACCGTCCGACGAGAGATAGTCCTTCAGCATCTGCGGCGTGTCGCGCTCGGGGTCGATGCTGATGAAGACGATCTGCAGATCCTTGGCCTTGTCGCCCATCTTTTCCTGCACGGCGTTCAGCACGCCCAGGGTGGTGGGGCAGTAGTCGGGGCAGTAGGTGAAGCCGAAGAAGACCAGGGTCCATTTGCCGTTCAGGATCGTCTGGTCGACCGTCTTGCCGTTCTGATCCGTCAGGGTGAAGTCGCCGCCGACCAGGGGCTGGCCCGTCGTGACGTCCGTGGTCTGGGCCGCCTGCTGGCGGCCGCCGACGACCACCATGGTGATCAGGCCCAGCGCCAGGGCGATGACCGCGCAGGCGGCGGCGAACAGGATCACAGGACGGCGGGGCATGGCGTCTCCTCATCGGGAACGGAGGTCGTTTCGGCGGCCGCGACACGGCGAACCGTGCAGCCGCTCTTCGCCCGGTCTATAGAAGAGCGGTGAGCCCTACAGAAGCCCCCATCCCGTCGCACGCCCATCGCGAGGTCCAGCCGCACGTCCTGACACAGGCGGCCGGCGAACTGGCCGGTCTGCCGGAGTTGCCGCGGCGCGGGCGGGGCCTGTCGCTGCGCACCCTGATCGTGCTGCGCTGGCTGGCGGTGATCGGCCAGACCTCGGCGATCCTGACGGCCTATTTCGCCCTGCATTTCCCCCTGCCTTTGTGGGAGTGCCTGGCCGTGATCGGTGCGGGCGTGGCGATGAACCTGGCCACCATGGCGCGCGCGCGGCGCATCGACGGCAGCCTGCCCGACGGGCCGAGGACCGCCGCACAGCTGGGCTTCGACATTCTGCAGCTGGCGACCCTGCTGGCCTTGACCGGCGGGCTGGCCAACCCCTTCTGCCTGCTGCTGGTGGCGCCCGTGACCATCGCGGCGGCGGCCCTGCCCGCGCGCCAGGCGGTGATCCTGGGCGTGATGGCGCTGATCGCCGTGGGCTTCCTCTTCTCCTGGTCTCTGCCCCTGCCGTGGCGCCTGCATGAACATCTGGAGCTGCCGGGCCTCTATCGTCTGGGGCTGGGGCTGGCGCTGGTGACGGGCGTGCTGTTCACGGCCGGCTACGCCTGGAAGGTGGCGGCCGACGCCGACAAGCTAGAACTGGCCCTGGCCACCACCCAGGACGTGCTGCAGCGCGAACAGCGGCTGGCGGCCCTGGGCGGTCTGGCCGCCGCCGCCGCGCACGAGCTGGGCACGCCGCTGGCCACCATCCAGGTCGTCGCCAAGGAGATGCTGCGCGACGCGCCCTCGGGCAGCCCGGCGGCCGAGGACGCCGCCCTGATCCTGCAACAGGCGGAGCGTTGCCGCGCCATCCTGAAGCAACTCTCATCCCAGCCTGAAGAAGGCGACGCCCTGTTCGCCGACATCGGGCTGAAGGCCCTCTTGGAGGAGGTGGCCGAGCCGCATCGCGGCTTCGACCTGGATTTCGACATCGCCCTGAAGATCCCGTCCGGCCAGGACGCGCCACGCCTGCGCCGACTGCCCGAGATCGTCCACGGCCTGTCCACCCTGGTGGAGAACGCCGCCGACTTCGCCACCGCCCGCGTCCAGTTGACCGCCGTGGTCGACGCCGGGTGGATCGAGATCGACATCGTCGATGACGGCCCCGGCTTCGCCTCCGAAATCCTGCCGCGCCTGGGCGAGCCCTATGTGACCAGCCGCCCCCAGGCCAAGGCCCGCCGCGCCCTGGCGGCCCAGATCGCCTCGGCCACGCGCCCGGCCCGCCGGGAACGCCGCGCGCCGCCGCCCCCGGTCACGGCCCCCATCGCCCCCAGCCAGGGCGGCATGGGGCTGGGCTTCTTCATCGCCCGCACCCTGCTGGAACGGTCCGGCGCCAAGGTGTCGGTCGGCGCCGGCGACGCCGCAAAGGGCCAGCCGGGCGGCGCCCGCGTCTCGGTGCGCTGGCCGCGTCAGGTGCTGGAAGTCACCGCCTCGGCCATGGAAGGCGATGGAACCTGATGTCGCAGTCACGAGCTTGGCCCTTGACCCTGCGTCCCTGACGCACGACCTGAAACCTCAGGAGAAATACATGTCCGAACTCGAGACCCAGATCACGGAACAGATTGCAGCCCTCAGCGACAGGTCCTTGTTGCTGCTGGACGACGATCAGGCTCTGCGCACCCGTCTGGGCCGGGCGCTGGAATCGCGCGGCTTCGCCGTCGCCCTGGCCGGGTCCGTGGCCGAGGCCAACGACGCCCTGCGCCAATCGGTCCCCGCCTTCGCCGTGCTGGACATGCGGCTTGAGGACGGCAACGGCCTGAAGGTGGTCGAGATGATCCGCGAGCGGCGCGAGGACGCCCGCATCGTCATGCTGACCGGCTACGGCGCCATCGCCACGGCGGTCGCGGCGGTCAAGGCCGGCGCCGTGGACTATCTGCAGAAGCCCGCCGACGCCGACGACGTGGTCAAGGCCCTGCTGTCGACCGGCGAAGCGCCCGAGCCGCCGGAAAACCCGATGTCGGCCGACCGCGTGCGTTGGGAGCATATCCAGCGCGTCTATGAGCTGTGCGACCACAACGTGTCGGAAACGGCCCGTCGCCTGGGCATGCACCGCCGCACCCTGCAGCGCATCCTGGCCAAGCGCGCCCCGCGATGAAACGTCCTTCTCCCCTTGTGGGAGAAGGTGGCCCGTTAGGGCCGGATGAGGGGTGTCGGTGCAACGTCGCCGATTGAGCTGACCGGATTCAGATTGTCAGGATGAGGAGCAGCCACCCCTCATCCGTCAGGCTTCGCCCGCCACCTTCTCCCACAAGGGGAGAAGGAATAACTCAAAAGAACAGCGCGTCGGGGCGGCGTTCCTGCTGAGGCGCGGCTTGCGGCGGGCTGGGGCGCGCCGCCGAGGGCTGCTGCGGCTGTTGCGGCTGCGGGGCCTGGCCGTCGATGACGACGGGCGGCGGCGCGTCCTCATAGGGCTGGGCCGTGGCGTAGGGGTCCTCGACCTGGCCCATCAGGTCGCCGACCGGATCGGGCGCGATCCAGCCTTCGGGCAGGGGCGGGCCGTTGGGGATGGCCTGGACCGCCAGCTTGGGCAGGGCCGCCTCCATGAAGCCGCGCCAGATGGCGGCGGGCGAGGAGCCGCCGGTGACGCGGGCCATCGGCTTGTTGTCGTCCTTGCCGACCCAGACGGCGGCGACGAAGCCGCCCGTATAGCCGACGAACCAGGCGTCCTTGTAGTCCGAGGTGGTGCCGGTCTTGCCGGCGATGTCGCGCCCGCCGATGGCGGCCGAGCGGCCGCTGCCCGAGGTGATCACGCCGCGCAGCATCTGGTTCATGTAGTAGAGCGGCGGATTGTTGATGGCCTGGCCGCCTTCCGACGGGCCGTGGGTGTAGATGACCCGGCCGGACGGGGTGCGGATGCGGCTGATGCCATAGGCGTCGACGCGGCGCCCGCCGTTGGCGAAGGCGTCGTAGGCCTGGGCCATCTCCAGCGGACTGACCTCGACGGCGCCCAGGGCCATGGACGGCTGCAGGCCGATCTCGCTGGTGATCCCCAGGCGTTTGGCGGCGCGGGCCACGCTGTCGCGGCCGACCTGGTCGGCCACATAGGCGGCGACGGTGTTGGTCGACTGGGCCACGGCCTGGGCCAGGGTCATCTGGCCCGAGAAGCGGCCCGAGTAGTTGCGCGGCGACCAGCCGCCGATGGTCACGGGCTGGTCCACCACCGGGGTCTCGGGCGTATAGCCGGCCTCGACCGCCGCTAGATAGACGAAAGGCTTCCAGGCTGAGCCGGACTGGCGACGCGCATCGACGGCGCGGTTGAACTGGCTGTCGCCGTAGGAGGCGCCGCCGATCATGGCGCGCACCCGGCCGTCGCCGTCCAGCGCGACCAGGGCCGCCTGTTCGACGCCCTTGCCCTTGTCGCGGTCCAGGATGCGGCGCACGGCGCGCTCGGCGTCGGTCTGCAGCGTCAGGTCCAGGGTGGTCTCGACCACGAGGTCTTCGGTCGGCTCGCCGACCAGGCCGCGGATCTGCTTGTCCAGCCAGTCGATGAAGTATTGGGCGTGCTGGCTGGCCAGCGTCTTGGACACCCGCACCGGCTCGGCCACGGCGGCTTCGCGCTGGGCCGGGGTGATGGCGCCGACCTCGACCATTTCGTTCAGCACGACGTTGGCGCGGGTGGCGGCGCGCTCGCTCTCGGACACCGGCGAATAGCGCGAGGGCGCCTTCAGCAGGCCCGCCAGCAGGGCGGCCTCGCCGACCGTCAGCTTGTCGGCGCTCTTGTCGAAATAGCGCTGCGAGGCGGATTCGATGCCATAGGCGCCGGCGCCGAAATAGACGCGGTTCAGATAGAGGGCGAGGATCTCCTTCTTGGAGAACTTCATCTCCAGCCACACGGCCAGCATCAGCTCCTGAACCTTGCGCTTCATGTTCTGATCGGGCGTCAGGAACAGGTTCTTGGCCAGTTGCTGGGTGATGGTCGAGCCGCCCTGGACCACACGCCCGGCCTTCAGGTTCGAGGCCATGGCGCGGCTCATGCCGATCGGATCGAAGCCGGGGTGATGATAGAAGCGACGGTCCTCGATGGCCACGAAGGCGGCGGGGACGTAGTCGGGCAGGGCGTCCAGATCGACCGGGGGCGCCATCTGGGTGCCGCGCACCGCGATCAGGGCCCCGGACCGGTCCAGATAGGTGATCGAGGGCTGGCGATCGACCTCATACAGGCTGGAGGTGTCCGGCAGGTCGCGCGCGAAAACAGCGAAGAAGACGACGGCGAAGATCAGGCCCCAGACGGCCAGAACCGCGCTCCAATAGAACAGGCGGCCCATGAAGGTTCGGCGCGGTTTTCCTCCGCCCTGGTCGTTCCCGTCGGGTCCGCGGTCTTTGCGCGCCATGAACATCCCTCTATGCCAGCGACGCGAACCCTAGCCGTTCGCGTCGCCGACGAAAACGCCCCCGTTTCCGATCACGACAGCGTGAGCGCCTATTTCGCCGAAAGAATGGCGCGCCGCGCCAGCCAGACGCTCTGATCGCCGGCGTTCTCCGCCGTCAGCCCGCCCTCGTCGAGCAGGGCGCGATAGGCCTCCGGCGCCAGGCTGCCGTGATAGAGCGGCTCGCCGCGCCATTCGCCGATGGCCTCGCCGTGGGCCGGACCGGCGGTGAACATCAGCCGTCCGCCCGGGGTCACACGCGTAGCCAGTACGGGCAGGACCGCCGCCTGCGCCTCCGGCGTCAGGTGGAACAGGTTGTGCCAGGCCAGTACGCCGTGAAAGGCGCCCTCCGGCAGGGCTTCGCGCATGTCGCCGATGCGCCAGTCGCCTTTGGGTAGGGTCTCGCGCGCGTGGGCGATCAGGCCCGGCGAGGCGTCGAGGCCGACGACCTCGAACCCGCGCTCCAGCAGGGCGGCGCCCATCGGCCAGCCCGAGCCGCAGCCGACGTCCAGCACGCGGGCGCCGGGCGGCCAGCCGTTCACGAAGCGGTCCAGCCAGGCGGCTTCGTCCCAGTCGCCTTCATGTCGGCGAAGGACGGCGCCCCGGTCGCGAATCCAGTCCGCCGCCTTGTCTTGATACAGGCCGACGATCCGGTCCGCGGCCGGATGGCTCATTTGGCCAGGAAGGCGTCCAGTTCGCCGTAGAAGGCCGTCGGCTGGTCGAACATGATGAAGTGGGCGCTGTCGTCGATGCGTTTCAGTTTCGCGCCGGGCAGGGTCGCGAACGACATCTGATAGATGGCGTCGGTGACAGCGTCGGTCATGCGGGCGTCGTTGAACTTGACGTAGAGCACCTCGGTCGGGGCGGTGATCCGGGCTAGTTCGGGGCGCAGGTCGGTGGTGACCAGTTCGCGGAAGGCGGCGGCCGAGATCTTCTGGTCGCTGTCGCGCATGTCCTGAAGGGCTTCTTCGCGGCGGCTTTCGGTCTTGATCATGCCGTTGATGGCGGTGGTCGCCTGGGCGACGTAGGCCTCGCGCGGGCTGGTCGACTGGGCGGTCCAGATCTGATCGGCGACGGGGGTCACGCTTTCGGCCATTGCGCCGGGCGCGCCGAACATGGCGCCCATGAAGGGGATCATGTCGACGACCATCAGCTTGCCGACCAGGTCAGGGTGACGCGCAGCCAGCATCATGCCCATGGTGCCGCCCATGGAGTGGCCGACGACGGCGGGCTTGTTCAGGTGCTGTTCGCGGATGTAGCGGGCGATCTCCTCAGCCACGGGGGCGCCGACCGGCTGGGGCGCGTCGCCCTGGGCGTTGGCTTGGGGCGCGGCGCCGGCGAAACCGGCGACATGGATGCGATGGACGCGATAGCGCCCGGCCAGGTGATCGACCGTGCCCTGCCAGATGTCGGGCGAGGACGACAGGCCGGGGATCAGGATCAGGTCGGGGGCGCCCTCCGGCCCGTCGACGCGGACGCTAAGACGGCCGGAGGCGAAGGCGGCGTGCTCTGCACCATGCGCGGCGTGATTGACGTGGCCGTCCTGAGCCACGGCGGGGGCGGCGGCCAGCAAGAGGGCGGCGCCGAAAAAGGCGGTGGAGGCGGTGCGGATCAAGGCGTCTCTCCCAAAGAGAATTTGAGACAGATTAATTCATCGGCTGAGGAAGGGAATGCCCTTTGGACGGCTGACCGTCCCTGCTGCTACAAGGCGGCCATGACCGCAGACGCCGCGCCCGCATCTTCCGCCACGCCTGAAGCCAAAGCCCCGCCGACAGCTTTCGGCAAGGGCTTCGTCACCGACGCCTGGTATTTCGTCGCCCTGGCGCGCGACGTCCCGGTCGCCAGTCTGAAGCGCTATGAGATCATGGGCGAGCCGGTGCTGATCGGGCGCACCCGCGCGGGCGACGTCTATGGGATGCGCGACATCTGCCCCCACCGCGCCGCGCCGCTGTCAGCCGGGCGGCTGGTCGAGAAGCCGGGCGAGGGCGAGACGATTGAGTGCCCCTATCACGGCTGGCGCTTCCGGCCGGACGGGGTGTGCGCGGCCATTCCGTCGCTGGTCGAGGATCAGGCGTTCGAGGCCAACCGCATCAAGGTGCGGTCCTATCCGGTGCGCGAGAGCCAGGGCATGGTCTTCGTCTGGATGGCGGCCGACCCCCGCAATCCGTCCGAGCCGGATCAGGAGCCGCCGCAGTTTCCCGGCGCCGTCGGCCAGCCGCGTCTGGTCGAATGGATGGATTTCGACAGCCATATCGACCACGCCGTCGTCGGCCTCATGGACCCTGCACACGGCCCTTACGTCCATCAGCAATGGTGGTGGCGGTCCGAGCATTCGATGCACGAGAAGGCCAAGACCTTCGCCCCGGTCGACTTCGGCTGGGCCATGGTTCGACATGCGCCGTCCTCGAACAGCCGCCTGTACAAGGTGCTGGGCGGGGCCCCCGCGACCGAGATCACCTTCCGCCTGCCGGGCTATCGCTGGGAGCATATCCAGGTGGGGGAAAAGCAGGTGCTGGCCCTGACCTGCCTGACGCCGGTGAACGACACCAAGACCCGCATCACTCAGATCTTCTGGTCTGACCACTGGGTGTTCGGCATCGCCAAGCCCTTCCTGCGGATGGGGGTGGTCGCCTTCCTGAAGCAGGACGGCGGCATGGTGAACCTGCAGAACGAAGGGCTGAAATACGACCCGGCCCTGATCTGGATCGACGACGCCGACAAACAGGCCAAATGGTATCAGCAGCTGAAGCGCGAATGGCTGAAGAGCCGCGCCGAGGGCCGCGCCTTCGTCAATCCGATCAAGCAGACGGTGCTGCGCTGGAAGAGTTGACGGTCAGGGCGGACAGGAGCGCTGGTCGTCGGCGCGGAACAGCGTAATCATGCGGCCATGAAGCGGATCGCGCGCATCTTCCGTCTGCATTTCGCCCTGTGGCTGGGGCTCGCCGTCCTGGCGGTCGCGGTGGTTCTGACACCCGCCGCCTGGGACTGGCCGATGCGGATCGCCGCCGGTTGGGACGTCAGCGTCAGCGTCTTCCTGACGCTCACCTTCATCCGCCTGTATCGCCATCGCACGGCCTCGGCCATTCGCAAGCGGGCGGCCGACCTGGATCAGGCGGGTGGCGCCGTCTTGCCGCTCAGTCTGCTGGCGGCGGCGGCCAGCGTCTTCGTGATCGTCATGGAGACGGCGGACGGCGGCAAGCCGAGCCTGGGCGAGGCGCTGTTCTCGCTCGGCACCATCGCCGCCTCCTGGCTGTTCACCCACGTCCTGTTCGCCCTGCACTACGCCCACGAGTTCTATGCGCCGGCTCACGGCGGCGGCGATCGGCGCGGGCTGATCTTTCCGGGCGAGGAAGAGGCGGACTACGGCGACTTCCTGCACTTCTCCCTGATCATCGGCGTGGCCAGCCAGACGGCGGACATCCAGATCAGCAGCCGGAAGCTGCGCCGGATCGCCACCGTGCACAGCCTGATCGCCTTCGTCTTCAACACGGTGATCCTGGCGCTGGCGGTGAACATGGCGGTCAACCTGCTGTAGGCTGTCGCGCGCCCGTTTCGCCCGGGCGCCTTGACTTGGCCGCTATTGAGGCCCATCTGCGCTGCATCGCACAATGCGGTGACCGGCGCGTTCCAGCGCGTGTTTGGGCTTCCCTCCCCGGAGGGCCTGTCTGTCGAGCGGCCGGATCATTCGATTTCATACGTCGTCCATACACGCGGGGCGGCGCCCGTTCCCCGCCCGAGCTTCGGGCAGGCGACGTGCGCCCTTTGTGAAGGTCTGGTTCGTCCAGCCGCGCGCGCCGCCGTTCGTGAAAGACTGACGTGAGCGACATCACCTTTGAATCCATGGGCCTGAACAAGGCTCTCCTGACCGCCCTGGCCGCGACCGGCTATGAGAAGCCGACGCCGATCCAGGCCAAGTCCATTCCCGACGTCATGAAGGGCAAGGACCTGCTGGGCATCGCCCAGACCGGCACCGGCAAGACGGCGGCCTTCGCCCTGCCGATCCTGCATCGCCTGGCCGAGAACCGCGTGGCGCCCAAGCCGCGCACGACGCGCGCCCTGATCCTGAGCCCGACGCGTGAACTGGCGACCCAGATCGCCGACAGCTTCAAGCAATACGGCGCCCACCTGGGCTTCCGCGTCGCCGTCATCTTCGGCGGCGTGAAATACGGCCCGCAGGAACGCGCCCTGCAACAGGGCCTGGACGTCCTGGTCGCCGCCCCCGGCCGCCTGCTGGACCACCTGCAACAGAAGACGCTGGACCTGTCCTCGACGGAGATCTTCGTCCTGGACGAAGCCGACCAGATGCTGGACCTGGGCTTCATCAAGCCGATCCGCCAGATCGTCAGCCGCATCCCGGCCAAGCGTCAGAACCTGTTCTTCTCGGCCACCATGCCGTCGGAGATCGGCAAGCTGGCGGGCGAGCTGCTGAAGGACCCGGTCAAGGTTCAGGTCACGCCGCAGGCCACCACGGTCGAGCGCATCCAGCAGTCGGTGATCTGGGTCGAACAGGGCAAGAAGCGCGCCCTGCTGACCGAGCTGTTCTCTGATCCCGCCTATACGCGCTGCCTGGTCTTCACCAAGACCAAGCACGGCGCCGACAAGGTCGCGGCCTATCTGGAAGCCGGCGGCGTCGAGGCCGGCGCCATCCACGGCAACAAGAGCCAGCCGCAACGCGAGCGCGCGCTGGAGGCCTTCAAGAACGGCAAACTGCGCGTCCTGGTCGCCACCGACATCGCCGCGCGCGGCATCGACGTGGACAAGGTCACCCATGTGGTGAACTTCGAGCTGCCCTATGTGCCGGAAGCCTATGTCCACCGCATCGGCCGTACGGCCCGCGCGGGCAAGGACGGCACCGCCATCAGCTTCGTCGCCGGCGACGAGATGAAGCTGCTGAAGGACATCGAGAAGGTCACGCGCCAGAAGATCCCCGCGATCGACCGCCGCAACGACAAGGCCTTGTCTCAACTGGACGCCTCCATCATGTCGGCGGGCGTGGCCAAGAAGGCGACCCTGCCCGAGCGTGAAGGCCGTTCGGACGGCGAAGGGCGCGGCGGCCGTCGCGGCGGGCGCAACCCGCACCGCGAAGGCGTCAAGCAGGAGGGCGGCGGTCAGCCGCACCGCCAGCGTCGCGGCCGCAACGGTGCGCCTGCGGCCGAGCGTCCGGCGGCGGCCTATGATCCGATGGCGGGCGACCGCGCCCGTTCGTCGGTGCGCGCTGCGCCGTCCGCCGAGCCCAAGCCGGTCGGCGAGCTGCAACGTCGCCCGCGTCGTCGTCGTCCGTCGAACGGCGGCAAGGGCCACGCCGCCCAGGGCTGATGCGCTCGGCGTAGAGGCGAATAAAAACGGCGGCTCCTTTGCGGGAGCCGCCGTTTTCACGTCGATCGTCAGGCCTGGATCAGAAGGCCCAGCGGGCGCCGACCGAGGCCACCAGGGCCGAGCCTTCGGCCTCGCCGCGCAGGTGCGAGGTCATGGCGCCCTGGTACAGGGTGCGGTCGTCGCGGATCGTCGAGTCGCTGAAGGCGATGTAGGTCAGACCGGCGTCGAAGGTGACGCCCTCGGTCACTTCGGTCGAGCCGCCGACCGAGAACAGCCAGCGGTCGGCGTCCGGGATGCGGGCGGTGCGCAGGCTGTCACGGGTCGGGGTCGGGTCATAGCCGACGCCGGCGCGCAGCGTGGTCTTGTCGCTGAGGGCGTAGTCCAGGCCGATGGCGCCGGTGGTGACGTCCTTGTAGTTCTGGTGGATGACGTCGCCGCCGCCCGTGTATTCGACGGTGATGGCGTCGAACTCGGACCAGCCGATGCGGTTGACCTGGGCGTTCAGGGTCAGCTTGTCGTTGACGGCGTAGCGGACCGAGGCCGAGGCGAACCACGGGGTGTTGAAGCTGGCCGTGCCACCGGTCGAGACGTTGGCGCCCGCCAGCGGGCCCAGCAGACCGGCCACGGTCACGTCGCCGTCTAGTTCATGCTCGATCTTGGAGCGGTAGCTGAGGCCGAAGTCCCACGGCCCCTTGTGCACCTGGGCGCCGACGTTCCAGCCGAAGTCCCAGCCGTCGCCTTCCAGGCTGTTGGAGCCGTCGGGCAGGGTCGGCGACAGGTTCGGCATGGCCGAGGTCAGCTTGGCCTTGACGTACTGGGCGTTCAGACCGGCGCCGACGTCCAGCCAGTCATTGACCTGATAGGCCACGGTCAGGCTGGCGTCGCCCGAACGCAGTTCCGACGTCAGGGCGTCGTAGCGGGCGAATGAGCCTTGCTCGTACTTGGTGGTGAAGTTGTAGGGGGCGGCCACCGAGACGCCGACGGCGAAGCGGTCGCCGATCGGGGTGGCGAAGGCGAAGTTCGGCACCAGGCCGCTTTCGATCGGATCGACCTCGGTGTTGCGCGGGTTGACCACCGGCACGTCCACGCCGCCCGGATAGGTCAGGTAGGAGCCGGCGTTTTTCACTTCGGAATCGATGCGGATGGCGTGCATGCCGACGGAGACTTCACGGCCGCTGCGGGCGATGGAGGCGGGGTTCCACCACATCGAGCCGACGCCGCGGTCGGCGGCTTCGCCCGAGAAGGCGCGTCCGGCGCCGCGCACGGACTGTTCCTGCAGATAGAAGGAGCCGGCGAAGGCCGGGGCGGCGACGCCCGTCATCAGGGCGGTGGTCAGAGCCAGGCCGCCGAGGCGGGCCATGTTCCTGGGGGTCATTTACGCTTCACCTATGTAATGGGCCGGCCATTTTTGTAGAGGCGGCCAGCCTTGGTTCGGGGAGAGCCGTCACGCTAACAGCCACAGCGTCCGTGTCATGAAAGCGTTGCGTCCAAGGCCGGTGTCGGACCGCTTCTCGGCGAAAGCGTGGCGCAAAAATCGCACAATTTCACACCTTGGTGAGGTTACGTAGCGGCAATTTCGATGCTTGAAGAACGCAGATTTGCAGCAAGATCGTGTTCCGCAGCGTCAACTTCGGTCCGGTCTCGGCCTCGGATCACCAGCTGGGTTCCGACCTCGCCGACGGTCTGTCCGGCGCCGAAACCGAAGGGGTAGGAGCCGAAGGACAGGTGCGGTCGCGCCTCGGCGGCGGCGCGCAGGATGTCGGCCACGGCGCCCTCGCCGACGCCGGTGACGCGCAACGACCGGCTGTGCACCGGAACGCCCGTCTTCAGGCGAGGCGCCACGTCATCCAGCATTGCCTCCATGATCTTGGGCACGCCCGCCATGACGAAGACGTTCTCGACCTGAAAGCCCGGCGCGTCGCTGACCGGATTGGCGATCAGGACGCCGCCTTCGGGCACGCGGGCCATGCGACGCCGTGCAGCGTTGAACTCGCCCGGCGCATAGCGGCGCTCCAGGATGGCGAGCGCCTCGGGGTGTTCGCTGACCGGAACACCGAAGGCGGCGCCGACCGCATCGGCGGTGATGTCGTCATGGGTCGGGCCGATGCCGCCGGTGGTGAAGACGTAGTCGTGCGCCGCGCGCAGGGCGTTCAGCGCCGCGACGATCTGGTCCTGACGATCGCCGACGATCCGCGCCTCCATCAGGTCGACGCCCAGCGGCGCCAGAAAGCGCGCCAGGGTGTTCAGATTGGTGTCGCGCGTGCGGCCTGACAGGATCTCGTCGCCGATGATCAGAACGGCGGCGGTGGGGGAGGGAGCGAGCTGTGACATGGGCCGTAGATAGGAAGGGCGCGGCCCTGCGTCAGCCGCGAGCCCTGACGGGCTTGAGGTTTTGTGCTAGTTTGACCATCTGAAGTCCTGAAAGTCGTTTCTTCGCCCGTTCCGCGTCCTTGCGGAGCGCGCCTCCCCGAAAGCCGAGCATGTACGAGACCCCCGACCTGGAAACCGACGTCTTCGTCCGCAGCCACGAAATCCGCATCTATGACGCGGAAGGGTTCGAGGGCATGCGCAAGGCGGGCCGTCTGGTCGCCGAGGCGCTGGACATGATCGGCGAGCACGTGAAGCCGGGTGTGACAACGGGCGAGCTGGACGATCTGGTGCGCGAGTTCACCCTGGACAACGGCGGCACCCCCGCCTGCCTGGGCTACAAGGGCTATACCAAGACGGTCTGCACCTCGATCAACCACGTCGTCTGCCACGGCATTCCCGGCGACAAGGTCCTGAAGGAAGGCGACATCGTCAACATCGACCATACGGTCATCGTCGACGGCTGGCACGGTGACAGCAGCCGGATGTATCCGGTCGGCGAGATCAACGCCCGCGCCAAGAAGTTGATCGACGTCACCTATGAGTCGCTGGACCTGGGTCTGGCCCAGATCAAGCCGGGGAACACCTTCGGCGACATCGGCTTCGCCATCCAGAAGTTCGTCGAGGCCCAGCGCATGAGCGTGGTGCGCGACTTCTGCGGCCACGGCATCGGCCGGGTCTTCCACGACAGCCCCAACGTCCTGCACTACGGCCGTCGCGGCGAGGGCGCCGTGCTGAAGCCGGGCATGTTCTTCACGGTCGAGCCGATGGTGAACCTGGGCAAGCCTGCGGTGAAGGTGCTGTCGGACGGCTGGACCGCCGTGACGCGCGACAAGTCGCTGTCGTCGCAGTGCGAACACTCGATCGGCGTGACCGAGGACGGGCTGGAAATCTTCACCGCCTCGCCCAAGGGTCTGTTCCGCCCGAAATTCTGAGCTAGTCTCTCCCTTGGGGGAGGCTGATGCTGGATCAACCGCCGGAACAACCGAAGGCCAAGCCGCACCACGCCGGGCATCGCGAGCGGCTGCGCGAACGCGCGCGTACGGCGGGCCTCCATCATATGCCGGACTATGAGCTGCTCGAGCTGTTCCTGTTCCGCAGCCAGCCGCAGGGCGACGTCAAGCCGGTGGCCAAGGCCCTGCTGACGCGGTTCGGGTCGCTGGCGGCGGTGCTGGCCGCTTCGGTCGAGGATCTGATGACGGTCAAGGCCGAGGATTCACGGGGCCGGGCCGGGACGGCGCTGGACCTGGCCGCCCTGCACGAAGTCTCGCGCCGCGTGGCCAAGGAAGAGGCGAACAAGCGCACCGTCATTTCGTCGTGGACGGCGCTGCTGGCCTATGTGCGCCTGTCGTTGCAGCACGAGCCGCGCGAGCAGTTCCGCGTCCTCTATCTCGACAAGAAGAACCAGCTGATCCTCGACGAGATCCAGAACCGGGGCACGGTCGACCACGCCCCCGTCTATCCGCGCGAAGTGGTGCGCCGGGCGCTGGAGCTGTCGGCTAGCGCCATGATCATCGTGCACAACCACCCCTCGGGCGATCCGACGCCCAGCCGGGCCGACATCGACATGACCAAACAGGTGATCGAGGCCGCCCGCGCCTTGTCGGTTCAGGTTCACGACCACCTCATCGTCGGCCGCGAAGGCGTGGCCAGCTTCAAGCAATTGGGATTGATGTGACTGTTCTTTCGACCGCACGCCTGACCCTGACGCCCGTCGCCGTGGGCGACATGGACGACCTGACCGCCCTGTGGGCCGACGCCGAGTTCACCCGCCACATCATGGGGCGCGGCCTGTCGGCGGAGGAGGTCTGGTTCCGCCTGCTGCGCGACATCGGCCACTGGCAGGCCAAGGGCTACGGCAACTGGTCGATCCGCGAGGCGACAAGCGGCGCCTATGTCGGCAGCGTCGGGGTGCTGGACTATCGCCGCGAGATCGAGCCGCCCTTCGACGCGCCGGAGCTGGGCTGGGGCGTGGCGCCCGCCTTTCAGGGCGCGGGCCTGGCGCGCGAGGCGCTGGAGGCGGCCCTGGCCTGGACGGACGCCTATCGGCTGGAGCCGCGCACGGTCTGCATGATCTCGCCCGAGAATGCGCCCTCGGTGCGTCTGGCCGAGCGGGTGGGCTATCGCCCCTACGCCCGCGCCGACTACAAGGGGTCGGTCGTCGACCTGTATGAGCGTCCCCGCGCCGGATGAGCGGCTGACAGGAGGGGCGCGGGGCGATAAGCTTTACAATTCAGGCCCTGAGACGGCCTTCTGCGTTCTAGGAGTTCCATGATGCCCATGTCCGTCGACGACCTTCGCGCCCATCTGGTCGAGGCCTTCCCCGACGCGGACATCGCCATCGAGGACCTGGCCGGCGACGGAGACCACTATCGCGCCCGCATCGTGTCCGAGGTGTTTCGCGGGATGAACCGCGTGCGTCAGCATCAGACCGTCTACGCTGCGCTGAAGGGCAAGATGGGCGGCGAACTGCACGCCCTGGCGCTGGAGACCTCGGCGCCGGTCGAGGCCGGCTGATCCCGTGCGCTACCGCCCCTTCGGCGCCACGGGGGCCGCGGTCTCCAGCCTGACGCTCAGCCTTGGGGCCGAGGCGGCGGCGCGTGGACCGAACCATGTCCGCGACCTGGTGTTCGCGGGGCTGGAGGCGGGGGTGAACGCCTATCACCTGGAGCGGCCGGACCCGACGCTGCTGCGGGCCGTCGGCGAGGCCCTGGGGCATGTCGAACGTCGGCTGGTCTGGGCCAGCGTCAGCTTGGGGGGCGACCGGGATTTTTCAGCGACGGGCCTGGGTCGTTCGATCGAGCAGGGGCTGCACGCTTCGGGCCTGGGCTGGTTCGACATGGCGGTGCTGGAGCGCCCGGCCGAGAATGAGCTGCCGCAGACGTCCCTCACCGCTTTGAAGGCGATGCGGAAGGCGGAGTATGTTCGGATGCTGGGGGTGTCGGGCGATGAGCCCGTGACGGATCTCTACGTCTCGACCGGCGCGTTCGACGTTCTGTTCACGCCGTTCCACGTCAATGTGCCCTGGCAGGTGCGCTCGCGCATGAGGGCGGCGCACGATCGAGAGATGAGCCTGTTCGCCGACGACTACTTCCCCGACAGCCTGGCGACCGAGCGCCGCGCGGCGGACGCGGGCGGAGCGAAGAAGCGGGGCCTGTTCGGAGGCTGGGGCGCCGGGCGCGGCGACGCCGATCTGGAGCGGCCGGGCAGCTTCGCCTTCCTGCACCGGACGCCGGGCTGGACCGGCGAGGCCATCTGTCTGGCCTACGCCCTGGCGGACCCGGCGGTGGCCAGCGTGTTGATCCGGCCCAGGGACCGGGCGCATCTGGAGGAACTGGCGAGCGTGCCTGAGCGCGACCTGCCCGCCGGCCTCTCGGCCCAGATCGAGATGGCGCGGGTGGACGCCTCGGCCTGACTAGGCGCCGATGGCGGAGAAGGGGCCGTTGAGGAAGCTTGGCTTGCCATAGGCCAGGGGACGGCCGTCCTCGGCCAGGACGCGGCCGCCCGCCGCCTCCAGCACCGCCTGGCCGGCGGCGGTGTCCCATTCGTTGGTGGGGCCGGTGCGCGGATAGGCGTCGAAGCGGCCCTCGGCGATCAGGCAGAATTTCAATGAGGAATCCATGCCCTGCCATTGGGTGCAGCCGTTGCGGGCGGCCAGACGCAGGGCGTCCTCGTCGCTGATGCTGTGGCTGACCAGGGCGACGGCGTCGGCCGGGCGTTCGCGCACCCGGATCGGGCGCCACGGCTCGCCGAAGGCGCGGCGCAGCGCGCCCTGGCCCGGCGCGGCCGAGCGCCAGCTGATCCCCAGGGCCGGGGCCGTCACCGCCCCCGCCACGGGCGCGTCGCCGCGGATCAGGGCGATGTTGACTGAATAGCTCTCGCGCCCCTGAACAAAGCCCCTGGTGCCGTCCAGCGGGTCGATCAGCCAGAACCATGCGCCGACGGACGGCGGGGCGCCGTCGGCGGCGACGGCCTCTTCGGCGACGGCCTCGACCTGGGGCCAGTGTTCGGCCAGGCGGCGCAGGATCAGGGTCTCGGCGGCGCGGTCGGCCTCGGTCACGGGGCTGGCGTCGGCCTTGGTCTCCACGGCCGTCTCGGCTCTCCAATAGGGCAGGATCAGGCGCGCGGCCTCCTCGGCGATGTCGGCGATGACCTCGGCCAGGCGGCCGGAGGCGAGGTCGGTTTCGAGGTCGGCGTAGGCGGAGACGGTCATGAAGCGCTCGATAGACCATGCGGCCGGTTTAACGAACCAGCAAATCAGGCCACCTTGGCCTTAACCTTTTCCAAATCCTGCGCGCCCCGCTTTGGCATCATGACTGTTTCCGACGACACCCTCGACCTATCCGCCGCCGACCTGCCGGTGGACGGCGCCGAACTGGCCGCCTTCATCGCCGCCAAGCTGTGCCACGATTTCATCAGCCCGGCGGGCGCGGTGATGTCGGGTCTGGACCTGCTGGACGACCCCAGCGCCCAGGACATGCGCGACGACGCCCTGGGCCTGATCCGTCAGAGCGCGGCCAAGATGGTGGCCCTGGTGCATTTCGCCCGCGTGGCCTTCGGCGCGGCGACCAGCAGCGAACAATTCTCCGGCGCGGAACTGCACGGGCTGGTCGCGGGCCTGACCGACGGCGGGCGCGCCACGCTGGATTGGCGCGTGGGCGATCAGATGTTCTCCAAGCTTCAGGCACGCGCCCTGATCAACCTGGCCTATCTGACGGTTTCGGCCCTGCCGATGGGCGGGGCGGCGGTGGTGACGGTCCGGCGCGAAGGCGGCCAGCTGTTCCTGGTCGGTTCGGCCGAGGGCGCCCGCGCCCGGCTCAAGGCCGAGGCCGTGGTCGGCTTGAAGGGCGAGCGGCTGACCGAGGGCCTGGCGGGGCAGTGGATTCAACCCTACTGGCTGTGGCTGACGGCGCGCGAGGCGGGCGGGCGGCTGGATCTGGCGACCGAGGAGGGGCGCGTGGCCTTGATGGCGCGCCTGCCGGACGGTAATGAGCAAACCGCGTTCGTCGATCCAACGCTCCGTTAACCCGCCTGAACGACTATGGCGAGAGCGTGATCTCGATCTCGCGCGAAACGGGAAACGACCCAGTGGACCCCAAAACCTGTCTGATCGTCGATGACAGCCGCATCATCCGCAAGGTGGCGCGTCGCATCCTGGAGGATATGTCCTTCGACGTGGCCGAGGCGGCAGACGGCGCCGAGGCGCTGGACTATTGCCAGGCCGCCATGCCTCAGGTGGTGCTGCTGGACTGGCAGATGCCGGTGATGGACGGTCTGGCCTTCCTGCGTCGTCTGCGCGACCTGCCGGGGGGGCGTGCGCCCAAGGTCCTGTTCTGCTCGGTCGAGACGCGGGCCGACCGAATCGCCGAGGCCCTGTCCGCAGGAGCCGACGAATATGTTATGAAGCCCTTCGACGGCGAGATCCTGCAAGCCAAGCTCGCCGAAGTGGGAGTGGTGCAGTCGCCGTCATGACGCCGGAGGATTTTGATCGTCTTCAGACCTTGCTGGCGTCCCGCGCCGGCTTCCGGCTGACCCGAGACCGGATGCAACTGGCGGAGCATCGGCTGGGGCCTGTGGCGCGGCGCGAGGGCTATCACAACGTCGAGGCCATGTTGGCCAGCCTGTGGAGCCGTCCGGTCGCCTCCCTGGGCTGGAGCGTGATCGAGGCGCTGCTGAACGGCGAGACCTGGTTCCGGCGCGACCGCACGGCCTTCGAGGTGATGGAGCGCGAACTGCTGCCCGCCCTGACGGCGGCGCGGCCGGGCGGCCGGGTGCGCATCTGGTGCGCGGGCGCCTCGACCGGGCAGGAGGCCTATTCCCTGGCCATCGCCGCCCTGGAGGCCGGGGCTCAGGTCGAGATCGAGGCCACGGATTTGTCGCGCCAGGCGATCGAGAAGGCGCTGTCGGGCCTCTACACCTCGTTCGAGATTCAGCGCGGCCTTTCGGCGCGCGCCATGCTGCGCTGGTTCGAACAGGTCGACGACCAGTGGCGGGCGCGCCCCGAATTGCGCGCCGCCATCGCCTTCACCCGCGCCAATCTGCTGGACGAGCCGACGGATGAGGGCCGGTTCGATGTCGTCTTCTGCCGCAATGTCCTGACCGATATGGCGCCCGAACGGCGCGCGCGGGTTCTGGACGGGCTGGAGCGGCGGATGGTCGACGACGGCTGCCTGTTCCTGGGCCATGACGAACGGCCGGACGGCGACAGCGTGTCCTTCCGCCCCGTGGCCGGGCGCAAGGGCCTCTATGTGAAGAGCGCGGCCGCCGCACGCCGCGCCGCCTGAACCGTCAGGCCGCCGACAGCAGGCCCTGGGCGGCGACGGCCTTGACGCCGGGGCCGGGAACCTCTGCGAAGGCCAGGTCCGTCACGCCGAAATACTCATGCTGGTTCAGGGCGCACCAGTCGGTGGTGACGATGCGGACCGTCTCGCGCTGTTCAATCCCCTCGACCGCGCCATAGACGAAGTCGCCGGTGCGGCGCGCGAAGGGCATGACCCGGTCCTGATTGGCCAGGGCGGTCAGCTCGGCCAGGCGCGCGGCGGGAACCTCGGCGGCCATCAGCTTGCCGTCGAAGCGCACCACGGCGTCGAAGGCGTAGCGGCTGACCGGACCGGCGCTCAGGCCCGTGCCCAGGGTGGTGTGGCCGATGAAGCCCGCCTGGGCCCCGGCGAAGCGGGCGAAGGCGGCGGCCACGGCGCGGCCGGTGTCGCCCAGCGACAGGGCGGTCGAACTGGTCCCGAGGATCACGCGCTCCTGATCGGTCAGGTGCCGGTCCAGGGTCGTGCGGATCAGGGCGGCCAGGGTTGGGTCGGCCGCACCGTCCAGGGCGACGGTGCGCGACTGCGCCCGGACGCTTCCGTCGCTGAGATAGTCGGCCGCCGTGTAGGCGTTGCTCCACGATCCGGTGTGGGCGTAGAGGCCGCGCCCCAGCGTCTCCTGGAACAGCAGGTGGTTGTGGCCGCCGATCATCAGGGCGCCGTCGGGCAGGGCGGACAGCATCCCCCGGTCGCCCGCCACCCCGGCGTGGCTCATCACCAGGGTCAGGTCGGCGCCGCGCAGCAGGGCGGACAGGTGCGTGGTCGCCCATTCGGTCGGATCGGGGATCGACAGCCAGTCGCGACTGGCCTTGGGATAGGTATGCAGTCCGTTCGTGCCGAAGCCGACGACGCGCAGGCGTCGCTCGCCGAAGGCCAGCTCGGTCGCCGCCGGCGCGTAGGGGCGGCCGGTGCGCGTATCGACGATGTTGCTGAGCACGGTGATCCCCAGCCTGCGCATCCGCGCCACCACCTCATGCAGGTCCGGCGTCAGGTCGTTGTCGTGGTTGCCCAGGTTGACCACGGTCGGGGCGATGGCGGGCAGGGCGGCCAGGAAGGTCCAGTCGACGGCGCCGTCGGAGCGCACCGAGACGACATTGCCGTGCTCGAAGATGTCGCCGTCGATCGCGATCAGATGGGGAACCGGCTGGCTGCGGACCTCGGCGCGCAAGGCGGCCAACAATTGGGCGCTGCGTTCATAGGCGGAATGCAGGTCGGACATGGCCAGGACGCGGCCGATGACGGCGCTCTCGCGAGTCTGACCGAGGACGGGCAGGGCGCCGCCGATCAGCGGCAAGGCGGCTGCGGCGCCCAGGAAGCCGCGACGGGAGGGGGAGGCGAAGGTCATCTGAAAGTCTCCGGTGCGCGGACCCTGCGGGAGACGACGCAGCCGATCTGAATGGCACGGTTGGTTGCACTGCACAACTTGAGGCGTGCCTCATATGTGAAACGAACGGCGGTTTGTTCCGACCTGTGGCCATGTCGCGAAAGGTTCATGCATCAAACTGCATCGGTGCTGGAACCGGCGACGCTTCGGGCCTAGGGCCTGCGGCGAATTCACCCACCCAAGATCATCAAGAAGGGGATATCTCGATGACGCGTCTCTCGGTTCTCGCCGCCTCCGCCAGCAGCCTGGCTCTGCTGCTCTCCACGCCGGCTCTGGCGCAATCCGCCGACGTCCAGGCCGAACAGGCCGCCGCCGTCGGCGACATCGTCGTCACCGCCCAGCGCCGCAGCGAAAACATCCGCGACGTGCCGTTCGCGGTCACGGCGATGAACACCGAGACGCTGAACGCGGTGAACGCCGGCGGCGGCGACATCCTGCAGCTGTCGGGCCGCGTGCCCAGCCTGCAGGTCGAAAGCTCCAACGGCCGCTACGCTCCGCGCTTCTACATCCGCGGCCTGGGCAATGTGGACTTCGACTTCAACGCCTCGCAGCCGGTCTCGGTCGTGTTGGACGACGTGGTGCTGGAGAACGTCTATCTGAAGGGCTTCCCCCTGTTCGACGTGAAGCAGCTGGAAGTGCTGCGTGGTCCGCAGGGCACCCTGTTCGGCCGCAACACCCCGGCGGGCGTGGTCAAGATCGACACGGTGAAGCCGGGCGACGAATTCACCGGCTTCGGCTCGCTGACCTACGGCAACTACGGCTCGATGCGCGCCGAGACGGGCGTGACCCTGCCGGCGTCGGATACGCTGTCGGTGCGCGTCGCCGCTCTGTGGAACCACCGCGATGACTGGGTCAACAACGCCTATGACGCGCCCTTCGCCAAGAAGGACGGCAAGGATCTGGGCTCCTTCGATGATGTGGCGGGCCGCATCCATGTCGCCTGGACCCCGACCGACCGCCTGTCGACCCTGCTGACCCTGCAGGCGCGCGACTATGAAGGCACGGGCACGATGAACCGCGCCAACGTCCTGACCAAGGGCTCGAACAAGCTGAACGACAACTTCGACCGCGAGACGGTCTGGTATGACGGCGGCCGCAACAACTATCAGAAGCAGAAGACCCTCTCGCAGTCGCTGCAGGTCGCCTATGACTTCGGCCCGGCGACGCTGACCGGCGTCATCGGCTCCTACCAGGGCGAAAGCCAGGGCAACGGCGACATCGACGGCGGCGTCTCGGCCGGGGCTCCGGCCGGGGCCGGTTACAAGACCCCGTTCGCGGTCGAGACCGGCACCCTGTCCAGCGACCTGGTTCAGAACACCTATGAGCTGCGCCTGGCCTCGAACGGCGACGGCCGCTTCGGCTGGCAGGTCGGCGCCTTCTACTGGGACGAGCGCTTCAACCTGGTCTCGGGCACGTTCAACGGCGTCGGCGGCATCGCGCCGACGGTGGTTCCCGACGTCATCCAGAAGTCGGACTCCTGGTCGATCTTCGGTCAGGGCCGCTATCAGGTCACGGACGCGCTGAAGCTGACGGCCGGCGTTCGCTACACCGACGACAGCCGCGACTTCTGGGGCCGCCGTATCATCCCCGCGGGCAGCCCGTCCACGGCCAAGCCGCTGGACAACGTCACCAAGTCGGTCGGCGACGAACAGGTCAGCTGGGACGTCAGCGCCCTGTACGAGGTCAACGACGGCCTGAACCTGTTCGCCCGCGTGGCCAACGGCTATCGCGGCCCGTCGATCCAGGGCCGCATCGCCTCGGCGGACATCGTGACCACGGCGGATTCGGAAACCGTCATGTCCTATGAGGCCGGCTTCAAGGCGCGCCTGTGGGAGGGCCGCGCCCGCCTGAACGCCACGGCCTACTTCTACGAAGTCTCCGATCCGCAGTTCACCGCCATCGGCGGCGCCGGCAATTTCAACCAACTGCTGAACGCCGACAAGGGCGAGGGCTATGGCCTGGAAGTGGACGGCGACGTCTACCTGGGCGCAGGCTTCAGCCTGGCCGGCGGCCTGGCCTGGAACCATACCGAGATCAAGGACAAGGACCTTCAGGTCGGCGTCTGCTCGGCGCTCGCCAACTGCACCGTCACGGACCGGATGGTGACGGTTGGAACGGCGCACCTGGCCTATATCGACGGCAACCCCTTCCCCCAGGCACCGGAATGGACCGCCAATCTGACGCTGTCCTACGTCCATCCGATCGGCGACGATCAGGAGCTGTTCGCCGCGACCGACTGGGTGATGCAGAAGGATTTCAACCTGTTCCTCTATGAATCGGTCGAGTTCATGCAGGACACGGCGTTCGAAGGCGGCCTGCGTGCGGGCTGGCGCGACCTGAACCAGGGTCTCGAGGCGGCCGTTTACGTCCGCAACATCACGGACGAGGCCAACGTCATCGGCGCCATCGACTTCAACAACCTGACGGCCTTCGTCAACGAGCCGCGCATGTACGGCGTGGAGCTGTCGAAGCGTTTCTAAGCCTTCACGGCTGATCGCATCGGAGGGCGGCGACGGGGAGACCTGTCGCCGCCCTCTTGCCATTCGGGCCCAGCTTGGTCCTACTGCGGGCCGGATCGGGGAGGATCTCTCATGCGGCTGGCCTTGCTGTTCGGATCGCTGACGCTCGCCTTCTTGCTGGCGGTGTGGAGCACCCAGGCGCCGACGCCGCGCGCGGCGGACGCGCCCGCCGTCGCCTTTTCGGCCGCGCGGGCCATGAGCGACATCGAACAGATCGCCCGCGCTCCGCATCCGGTCGGTTCGCCCGAACACGCACGGGTTCGCGCCTATCTGGGCGCCCGCCTGACGCAGCTGGGGCTGGAGGTCAGCGAGCAGGCGGGGCCGCTGTCCCCCGCCTCGGTCAAGCGCCTGGCGCGCGCGGGCGGCGACCCGGCGGCGGCGAACAATCAGGCGATCAATCTGATCGGCGTCCTGCCCGGAAAAGACCGCAGCCAACCCGCCGTCATGCTGATGGCCCACTATGACACCGTGGTCGGCTCGCCTGGCGCGGCCGACGATTCCGCCGGGGTCGCCGCCATTCTGGAGGCTGTGCGGGCCATCAAGGCGCGCGGTCCGGTCGAGCGCGATCTGGTCGTCCTGCTGACCGACGCCGAGGAGCTGGGCCTGGACGGGGCGCGGGTCTTCTTCGGCGGCCATCCCTTGCGCGATCGCATCGGGGCCGTGGTCAATCTGGAGGCGCGCGGCGGCGGCGGCCGCGCCGCCATGTTCGAGACGGGGCGCGAGGCGGGGGCGACCGTCCAACTGTTCCGTCGCGCGGCGGCCAAGGCCGACGGCGGGACCACCGCCACCTCCATCGCCGCCTTCATGTATGAGCGGATGCCCAACGGCACCGATTTCACCGTGCCCAAGGACCGGGGGATCGGGGGGCTGAACCTGGCCTTCATCGGCCGCCCGGATCAGTACCATTCGGCCAACGCCACGCCCGCCAACCTGGATCGGGGCGCGGTGCAGCATCTGGGGTCGCAGGCGCTGGAGGCGGCGGATGCGCTGGCGCGCGCGCCCAGCCTGCCGGCCAAGGGCGAGAACCTGGTCTACTCCGACGTCTTCGGCCGCTGGATGGTCGCCCATGCGCAAGGAACCGGCTGGATTCTGCTGGCGCTGGCGGCGGTCTTGGGCGGTTTCGCGGCCTGGCGGGCGAGGCGCCGGGCGGGGCTGACGGCGGGGCAGGTCGGCCTGGGCGTGCTGGACGGGCTGTGGTTCCTGACCGGGGGCGTCATCCTGCTGCAGGCGACGCGCCTGCTGGCCGGACCGATGTCGAGCCGCGCCGCGTCGCCGGACGTCTATTACACCCTGTTGCGCCGCCTGCCGTGGATGGAGGCGGGGGCGACGCTGGCGATCATCGCCCTGGCCTTGGTGCTGGTGACGGGCGCGCGGCGGCCGCGGCCGCGCGTGATCGGCGGGGCGTTCGTCGCCTTGACCGCCGTAGTTCTGATCGTCGGCGGGTTCAGCCCCGTGATGCTGGGGCTGGGCGTCGTCGCCGTCGGCCTGTCGCTGTGGCCGGGCCAAGAACGGCCCCAGGCCGAGGGGGCGGCCTGGGGCGGCTGGTTGGGCCTGCTCGCCCTGGTCTTCGTCTTCGGCTGCGCCCTGCAGGCGGCGGCGCCAGAGGCGGCCCTGCTGTTCGTCTGGCCGGTGCTGCTGGCCGCAACGGCGGCGGCCCTGGCGGCCCTGATCGATCCCGGCCTGACGCGCACGCTCGGCCTTTTGCCGGCCGTCGTCGCGACCGTGTTGGGCGGCGCCTGGTTGCTGGCCATCGGCCACTTCGTCTTCCTGGGCGTGGGGATGGACATGCCTGGGGCTCTGGCTCTGATCGCCTTGCTGGTCCTGCTGTTCGCCCGGCCTCTGGCGCCGGGAGCGAAGACGGCGCGTCTGGTGATGTTTGCGGCGGCGGCCTGCCTGATCGCGGGCGTGGGGCTGAATATTTCGGCGCAGTTGCTGGCGCCGTCGCCCGCCGTGGCGGAGACCTTGCCCTAGAGGGGCGCTGGCGTCGGACCGCGCGAGCGTTTATCGCAACGGATCATGAGCGATCCTGTCCTGGTCACCGGCTCCGCCGGCTTCATCGGCTTCCACACCGCCCGGCGCCTGCTGGAGCGGGGCGAGAGCGTGATCGGGCTGGACAACCTCAACGCCTATTATGATCCGGCGCTGAAGCAGGCGCGCCTGGCCCAGCTGCAGGCCCATCCGAACTATCGCCATCACACGCTCGACCTGGCCGACCGCGACGGCGTCGCCGCCTTGTTCGCCGAGCACACGCCGCGCCGAGTGGTCCACCTCGCCGCCCAGGCGGGCGTCCGCTACAGCCTGGAAGCGCCCGAGACCTATGTCGATTCCAACGTGGCCGGCTTCCTCAGCATCCTTGAAGGCTGCCGCGCGGTCGGGGCGGCCAACCTGGTCTTCGCCTCGACCAGTTCGGTGTTCGGCGCCAATCGCGCCCTGCCGTTCTCGGTGCGCCAGGCGGCGGATCATCCGCTGACCGTCTATGCCGCGACCAAGCTGGCCAATGAGGCCATGGCCCACTCCTACGCCCATCTGTTCGGTTTTCCGGCGACGGGGCTGCGCTTCTTCACGGTCTACGGGCCGTGGGGCCGGCCGGACATGGCTCTGTTCAAATTCACCCGCGCCATCCTGAAGGACGAGCCGATCGACGTGTACGGCGAGGGGCGGATGAGCCGCGACTTCACCTATATCGACGACATCGTCACCGGCGTGATCGCCGCCCTGGACCGCCCCGCCGCGATCGATCCGGCGTGGGACGCGACCGCTCCCAATCCGGCGACCAGCGGCGTGGCGCCCTGGCGCATCCTGAACCTGGGCGCGGGACGCCCCGTGCCGCTGATGCGCTACATCGAGGTGCTGGAGACCAAGCTGGGCCGCAAGGCGAAGCTGAACCTCATGCCCATGCAGGACGGCGACGTGGCCGACACCGAGGCCGACGTGACCGACACCCTGGCCGCTCTCGACTACGCCCCTTCGACGCCGGTGGAGGAGGGCGTCGCCCGCTTCGTCGACTGGTACTGCAACTTCTACCGCGAGAACTGACGCGCGACAGCGGTCGCCTTGGAGGGCGATCGAGCGTCAGCGATTTCGTGGAGATGCCTTGGTGGAGCCGAGGGGAGTCGAACCCCTGACCTCGTCATTGCGAACGACGCGCTCTACCAACTGAGCTACGGCCCCGACCGACAGGCAGGCGCGGGACATAGAAGCGCGCAGGGGGGCGTGTCAACGGGCCGCGCACGAATCCTTGGCGATCGGCGGCCGGGCCGCTAGAAGCGGCGTGAACGAAGCAGGAGTTTCTCATGGGTTTCGCCCTTGTCTGGCTGGTGAACGCCGTCGTCACCTTGATGATCTGGTGCATCATCGCCTCGGCGATCCTGAGCTGGCTGTTCGCCTTCGACGTGATCAATCCGCGCAACCGTTTCGTGGGCCAGATCGCCTATGTGCTGGATACGGTGACGCGGCCGATCCTGGGGCCGATCCAGCGGGTGGTGCCGTCGCTGGGCGGCATCGACATCACGCCGATCATCGCCTTGCTGGCGCTGCAGTTCCTGAGCGTGCTGTTCAACCGGACGGTCGCGCCGATGCTGATCATGTCGCTGGGCTGATCCGGCGCACGCATCGAGGAAGGCTGTCGGGCGTTGAGCCCGGACCACGGCCCCCCAGGAATCCGCACATGGAGCCCAATCCGCCCTTGCGCGGCGCGAGCGGGCTCCTAAGGTGCCGACGACGGGTCCCTATCGGACCGCATTTTTCGCGTAATTCATGACCACGATCAGGACAGTCGCCGTCATCGGCGCCGGGCAAATGGGTTCGGGCATCGCTCAGGTGGTGGCCGCCGGCGGCTATGAGGTGAAGCTGTACGACATTGCGCCGGACCGGGTGACCCTGGCCCTGGGCGAGATCGCGACCAGCCTGGCGCGTCGCGCCGCACGCGGCCTGTCGACCGAGGCGGAGGCCCAGGCGGCCCTGCAACGCATCGCTCCGGCCGCCAGCCTGGCCGAGGCGGCCAAGGCGGACCTGGTCATCGAAGCCGCGTCCGAGGAAGAGGCCGTCAAGAAGGGCGTCTTCACAGAACTGACGCCCCTGCTGGGGCCGGACACCCTGCTGGCGTCCAACACCTCTTCGATCTCCATTACCCGCCTGGCCTCGGTCACGGATCGGCCCGAGCGCTTCATCGGCCTGCACTTCATGAAGCCGGCGCCGACGATGAAGCTGGTCGAACTGGTGCGCGGCATCGCCACCTCGGCCTCGACCTTCGAGACGGCGGTCGCCTTCGCCGAGAGCCTCGGCAAGATCATCACGGAGTCCGAGGACTTCCCCGCCTTCATCGTCAATCGCATCCTGGTGCCGATGATGAACGAGGCGGTCTATGTGCTGTATGAAGGCGTCGGCGACGTGGCCTCGATCGACAAGGCGCTGAAGCTGGGCGCCAACCATCCGATGGGGCCGCTGGAGCTGGCGGATTTCATGGGGCTGGACGTGGCCCTGGCCATCATGAACGTGCTGTATGACGGCCTGGCCGACAGCAAGTATCGGCCCTGTCCGCTGCTGGTGAAATATGTCGAGGCCGGCTGGCTGGGCAAGAAGAGCGGGCGCGGCTTCTACGACTATTCCGGCGAGACGCCGGTCCCGACCCGCTGATGGCTGTCGCTCTTCCCTTCCTGCCGGGCCTGAAGCGCGTGGCGCCGCGGCGCGGCGCTGGCGCGCTGATCCCCGCGGCTCTGGCGGCGGCGGCCTGGCCTCCGGTGATCCTGACCCTGTTCATCTGGCCGCCCGAAAACTGGTGGTCGGGCGTGGATACGGACTGGCGGCTGGTGATGCTGGCGGTCGGACTGATCGCGGCGCCGGTCGGGCTGTGGCTGTTGCTCGACAGCCATGGCAAGACGGGGCGTCCGTCGACGCGGCTGGGCGTGGTGTGCCGTTTCACCGTGTTCGGCGGCCTGCTGGCGGCGGCGATGCAGACGATCATGGCCGTGGTCATGGCGGGTCTGGCGGGCGCCGCCTCGCAGAGCCTGGTTCAAAGCCTGGGGGCGATCGAGACGGCCCTGCTGATTTACGGCGTCGGCGGCCTGCCGCTGGCGGTCATGATGGGCGTCAGCTACGCCCTGTGGGGCGGCCTGTGCGTGGCCTATCTGGGATTTGTCCCGGCCCCGGTGGTCAACAACCGCATGGGCGTCCTGTCCGAACGGGACGTTACGGGGATTTAACGTGAAGCGAAGCGGCGGTCCCGCCTAAGCCTCGACCTCTTCACGCAGAACAGGGGGCGAGCATGAGGGATCAGGTCGAGACGGTTCAGCCGAAGCCGGTGGCGGCGGATCAGCGGATCGTGACGCTGGACGTGCTGCGCGGCGCGGCGGTGCTGGGCATTCTGGCGGTCAATGCGTCGGCCTTCGCCCTGCCGCTGGTGATCCTGGAGTCGGCGCCGGATCAGTCGCCTTTTCCCGCCGTCGTGGGGGCTTCGGGCGTGGCGCAGTGGGCGGTCGACGTCTTCTTCCGCCAGAAGTTCGTGACCCTGTTCTCCATGCTGTTCGGCGTGTCGATCTTCCTGGTCGGCGGCGAGCGGAAGGATGAGGCCAAGGGAGGCGTCCTGCGCCGCCGCCTGATGTTTCTGGCCCTGTTCGGCCTGATCCACGGCCTGGCCTTCTGGTACGGCGACATCCTGTTGCTCTACGCCTGGGCAGGGCTGTTCGTGATGTTGATGCGGTCGATGCCGGCCAAGCCGCTGATCTGGATCGGCGCCGGGGCGACGGTGCTGCTGGCCACGCTTCAGGCGGGCCTGATGATGGCGATGGCGCATTTCCCGGAGGCCATGAGCGAAGGCGGCCCCGCCGATGGGGCGGTCGCGGCCTCCATCGCGGCCTATCAGAGCGGCTGGGCAGGCGCGGCGCTGGAGAACCTGAAGGCCTGGGCCTTCGCTCAGGGCGCCAGCCTGTTCATGTATGTCTTTTCGACCGTTCCGCTGATGATGCTGGGCCTGGGTCTGTTCAAGGCGGGCTTCTTCCACGGCCGCGTCCCGGCGCGCGTCTATGCGATGCTGATGGCGGGCGGCGCGGCGGTGCTGGCGTTGCTGGGCGTGCTGGAGTGGCTGGAGATCCAGGCCGGTCCGGGCGTCGAGGCCACCGGCGGCTGGGCGGCGGTCGTCGCCTCCTATCCGATCATCATCACCCTGGGCTACGCCTCGGCGTTGATCCTGGCGACCACGCGCGGCGTGGGCTGGCTGCGCAAGGGGTTGGCGCCGGTGGGGCGGATGGCGTTCACCAACTATCTGACCCAGACCCTGATCATGACGACGATCTTCTACATGCCGTGGGGCCCGCGCCTGTTCGGTCAGGTCGACTATCCGATGCAGTGGGCCATCGTCGTCGGCGTCTGGGCGCTGCAGTTGATCTGGTCGCCGCTGTGGCTGTCCAAGTTCACCATGGGCCCGTTCGAATGGCTGTGGCGGCGCCTCAGCTATGGGCGCGACCTGCCGCTGCGCCGCGGGGCCTGAGCGGGAAGGGGCGGACGGCGAGTTGCGGCGATGGAACTGATGGCTTAATCGCCGCTTCATGACCGACGAAGCCTCCAACCGCCCCGAAGCTCGCGCGCCGCGCGGGTTCGCCGACCGTCGCGGCCGCGACCTGACCGCCGAGCGCCGCATCGTCGCGCGCGTGTCCGAGGTCTATGAGCGCTGGGGCTTCGAGGCGCTGGAGACCCCGGCGTTCGAGTACGCCGACGCCCTGGGCAAGTTCCTGCCGGACGCCGACCGTCCCAACGAAGGCGTCTTCGCGCTTCAGGACGATGACGATCAGTGGATGGCGCTGCGTTACGACCACACGGCGCCGCTGGCCCGTTTCGCCGCCCAGAACTGGGAGACCCTGCCCAAGCCGTTCCGTCGCTACGCCTATGGGCCGGTGTGGCGCAATGAAAAGCCGGGGCCGGGCCGCTTCCGCGAATTCTGGCAGTGCGACGCCGACACCGTCGGTTCGGACCGGCCCGAGGCCGACGCCGAGATCATCGCCATGGGCTGCGAGGGTCTGCGGGCTGCGGGTCTGGCGGCCGGGCAGGCGGTGATCCGCGTCTCCAACCGCAAGCTGTTCGACGGCCTGTTCGACGCGGGCGGGATCACCGATCCGATCCAGCGTCTGACGGCTCTGCGCGCCGTGGACAAATACGACCGTCTGGGCGTCGAGGGCGTGCGCCTGCTGCTGGGCGAGGGCCGTCTGGACGAGTCCGGCGACTACACCAAGGGGGCGAACCTGCCCGCCTCGGTGATCGGTGCGATCGAAGCCTTCCTGGCCTCGGCCGAGACGCCGGGCCTCAGCCGCGCGGGCGTGCTGGACGCCGTGTCCGGCGCCGCCTTGGGCGCCGCCGGCGAAGAGGCGCTGAAGGAGCTGGCCGCCATCGACCGCGCCCTGACCGCCATGGGCGTGTCGCAGGACGACGTGCGCTTCGACCCGACCATCGTGCGCGGGCTGGAATACTACACCGGGGCGGTGTTCGAGGCCGAACTGCTGCTGGACACCAAGGACGAAAAGGGCCGCGCCGTGCGTTTCGGTTCGATAGGCGGCGGCGGGCGCTATGACGACCTGGTGTCGCGTTTCACCGGCCAGTCGACGCCGGCGACGGGCTTCTCCTTCGGTGTGTCGCGTCTGGCTTCGGCCCTGCGCGCGGCGGGGCGCGGGGCTGAGGACGCCACGCGCGGGCCGGTGGTGGCCATCGTCTTCTCTGAGGACGACATGCAGCACTATCTCGACGCCGTGTCCGAACTGCGGGCGGCGGGCATTCCGGCCGAGCTGTATCTGGGCCGGGCGGGCATGAAGGCGCAGATGAAATACGCCGACCGTCGCGGGGCCCCCGCCGCCGTCATCCTGGGCGGGGACGAGATCGCCGCCGGTCAGGTGACGATCAAGGATCTGGACGCCGGACGCGCCCGCGCCGCCGCCATCGCCGACAACGACGCCTGGAAGGCCGAGCGCCCAGGCCAGCAGACCGTGGCGCGCGATCAGCTAGTCGCGGTGGTGCGCTCCATTATCGAATAGGCTTCGATAAAAACCATGACGAAGACGTGAGTTATCAACGTTCAGTTACGAAAGAACGCTCTTTCGATAGAGGCTTGATTGACTTGACCCCCTCGATGGCGTCATTTGGTCTCACTCAAGAGGCGCAGCGCTCAGCCGCAGCGACATCTTGAAGGCGTTTCGGGGAGGAAACGTCCGCTCCTGAGAGAGCGAGAAGGCCCGCTGCGATGTATCCCCCGCAGCGGGCTTTTTCATGCCTGACGCTCAGGAAATGTATCGAAGAGTATTCGAGAGTCGCTGGGGTGTTGACCTCATGCGCCGTCATCCTCGGGCTTGAACCCGAGGATCCAGGGGCGTCGACTTCTCCATCCCGCCTTGTGCGTCAAACGACCAGATTGCTGGATCCTCGGGTTCAAGCCCGAGGATGACTGCGGGTGCTGGTGTTGAGGAACTGGCCGTATGAAAAAGGGCCGGAGCGTCGCCGCTCCAGCCCTCTTCGTTCAGCAGGCGCCGCGTCTTACCAGATGCGGACGCGCTCTTCCGGCGTCAGATAGTATTTGGTTCCCGGCTTGATGCCGAAGGCGTCGTACCAGGCGTCGATGTTGCGGACCGGGCCGATCACGCGGAACTCGGCCGGGCTGTGCGGATCGGTGGCGATCTGGTTGATCAGCGCCTCATGACGGTATTTGGACTGCCACACCTGGGCCCAGCCGTAGAAGAAGCGCTGGTCGCCGGTCACGCCGTCGATGACCGGGGCGGGCTGGCCATTCAGCGACAGGTGGTAGGCCTCGAGACCGACCGCCGTGCCGGCGGCGTCGCCGATGTTCTCGCCCATGGTCAGGCCGCCCTGGACGGGGTGGCCGGGCACGGGCTCGAACTGATCGTACTGGGCGCCCAGGCGCGTAGTCAGGCCTTTGAAATTGGCCTTGTCCTGATCGGTCCACCAGTTGCGCAGCACGCCGTCGCCGTCGGACTTGGAGCCCTGGTCGTCGAAGCCGTGGCCGATCTCGTGACCGATCACGCCGCCGATGCCGCCGTAGTTGACGGCCGGGTCCGCATGCGGGTCGAAGAAGGGCGGCTGCAGGATGGCGGCGGGGAAGACGATCTCGTTATTGGCCGAGTTGTAATAGGCGTTCACCGTCTGCGGGGTCATGCCCCACTCGTCCTTGTCGACCGGCTGGTCCAGGCGCGACAGGCGGTAGTTCCACTGGAACTGGCCCATGCGCTGGCTGTTGCCGAACAGGTCGTCGGCCTTGATCTCGAGCGCCGTATAGTCGCGCCACTTGTTCGGATAGCCGATCTTGACGGTGAACTTCCGCAGCTTCTCCTGGGCTGCCGCCTTGGTTTCGGCCCCCATCCAGGTGAGGTTGTCGATGCGGTGCGACAGGGCGGTGCGCAGATTGGCGACCAGTTCTTCCATCTTGGCCTTCGACTCGGCCGGGAAATACTCCGCCACATAGAGACGGCCCGCGGCCTCGCCCAGGGCGCCTTCGGCGAAGCTGATGGCGCGCTTCTCACGGCTGCGCTGTTCGGGCTGGCCCGAGAGGTCGCGCGAACGGAATTCCCACTGGGCGTCCGAGAAGCGCTTGGACAGGACGGCGGCCGCGTCGTCCGTGGTGTGGAAGGCCTGCCAGGCCTGCAGGGTGGCGACCGGGGTCTGGGCGAAGACGGTCGCGATCTTGGGCATGGCCGTATTCTGGCGCACGATCAGGCGATCGATCGAGCCGAGGCCGGCGGCGTTGAAGTAACCGGCCCAGTCGAAGCCGGGCGCGTCGGCCGCCAGGGTCTGGATCGAATACTCATTATAGGTCTTGTCGCGGTCGCGGCTCTCCACCGGCGTCCAGTGCGCCTGGGCGATCTGGTCTTCCAGGGCGACGATGGCGGCGGCCGAACCGGCGGGGTCGTTCCAACCGATATTGGTCAGCATCCGCTCGATATAGCCCTGATACTTCTCCTTCTTGTCGGCGAAGCGGGCATCCAGATAGTAGTCGCGATTGGGCATGCCCAGGCCCGATTGGCCCGTCGCCACGACGTAGCGGGTCGGATTCTTCTGGTCGATCGTGATGCCGGTGCCGAAGAAGGACGAGCCGACGCGTCCCTGCGTCTGGCCCATGTAGGCGGCGATCTTCTCATGGGTGTCGGCGGCGCGGATGGCGGCCAGGAAAGGTTGCAGCGGCTGGGCGTCCAGCGCCTCGATGCGCGCCTCGTCCATATAGGCGCGGTAGGCGTCGGCGATCTTCTGCTCGTCCGAACCGGCGGCCAGATCGGTGCGCGCGGCCAGATCCGTCACCAGCTTCTTCATGCGGTTGTCGGACAGTTCGCGCAGGAGAGGGAAGGAGCCGTAGGAGGTGCGGTCCGACGGGATGGTCAGTTGGTCCAGCGCCGCGCCGTTGGCGTAGCGGAAGAAGCTGTCGCCCGGATCGACCGAGGTGTCGCGACCGGCCAGGTCGAAGCCCCAGGTTCCATATCGGGGGGCGTCCGTGCCCTGCCAGCCCGAGGCGCCGCCCTGGGCGGCCGGGGTCTGGAACAGTTCGAAGACCGAGCAGGCTTCGTCGATGCAGGCGTGGTCATGGCCGTCGTGGGCCAGGGCGGCGGCCGGGACCAGAAGGGCCGCCGCTGCGACCCCCGCGAACAGTTTCTTCATTCGTCGTTTCCTCATCTCGGACCCTCAAGGGGCGCGCTGCCCAAAGCCTAGAAGCAGGGGGCGATCATGCGGTCTTAAAAAATTTTAATGCGCCGCGCGAGGGCGGACTGAATTCCCTGTTTTGGGCCCTGAGGCGCCCTAATGATGCAGAGAGGAAATAGACTGAGGCATAAAGCCAAGCTTTGAGCCTGTGAGCTTCGCTGACCTTGCGGTATCAGTAGAACTCCGTAGTCATGTTGAACTCCTAAGCGTGGTGCGGCAGAGTTTTATGCCGCCCGTGACCCATTTTGGTCATTGTTCGGTGATGAAAGTTCACCACTTCCTCCCAGGAGCGTTCTCCGCCTTGTTCCAGGTTCGCGTCAGTTCGACGGCGAGCCGCGATGAGGCGAACGCCGCACATAGATGAGTTTAGAGCCGCCGCCGATGCGTGAATCTTCCCAGTCCGCCCCTGCCGTCGCCGAAGCCGAAGTCCAGCCTCGGCTGAACCGCCGCCAGGCCGCCAAGGTGCGCACGCGTCAGAAGGTTCTGGACGCCGCCCGCACCCTCTTCGCCGAGCGCGGCTATGACGCCGCCACCATCCGCGACATCGCCAAGGGCGCAGGCATGTCGACCGGCGCGGTCTTCGCCAACTTCCAGGACAAGGCCGAGCTGTTCGAAGCCGTCTTCTCCGAAGAGATGGAAGGCCTTCTGGTCGATATCCGCACCGCCGCCGCCGAAGGCCGCGTCCTGGACCGCCTGTCGAACGGGCTGACCGCGGGTTATCACCGCTCGCTGGACCATCTGCCGCTGATGCAGGCCATGGTGGCGCGCTCGTGGTTCCAGCCGGAAGACGCCGATCTGCGCTCGCGCGCCTTCGTCCGTCCGCTGGTCGAGGCCGTGGCCGAGATTCTGCAGGCCGGCGTGCGTGAAGGCGAGCTGCGCCAGGATGTGGACCTGCCCATGTTGGCGCGTCTGATCTGGGACGTCTTCATCAACAACTTCCGCTTCGCCGCCTATGACAACTGGGGCATCGAAGAGCTGACGCCGCATATCCGCAAGCAGCTGGAACTGATCCTGTCCAGCCAGCTGGCGCGCCAGTAAGGCCTCAGCCAGAACCTGATTGAGGGCCGTACGCCGAACAGGCGTGCGGCCCTTTTTTCATGCCCTGGTCGGACCGGATCCAGCTTTCTTGCGCCCCGATGGAACGGCGGTCTTGCTGACGTGTTGCAGTCCAAGGCCAAGCTGAACGATGGGAGGGCGCCATGTCGTCCATTGAGCGCGGACGGGGCTTCGGCAGCGTCCTTGTCAGGCTTCTCGGGATCGTCATCGCCCTAATCGGGCTGACGCTGACCATCGGCGGAGGCCAACTGATCATGTTGGGCGGGTCCGCCTATTATCTGATCGTCGGTCTGTTGATGATCGTTTCGGGCGGGTTGCTGGCCTTGCTCAGACCGTTGGGCGCCTGGCTCTACATCGCCATCTTCATCGGCACCGTCGTCTGGGCGCTCTGGGAGGTCGGGCTGAACGGCTGGGCCCTGGTCCCGCGCGTGGTGGCGCCGCTGGTGCTGCTGATCGCGGTGGTCCTCAGCTTCCCGGCGCTGAAACGCGACGGGGGCGGCGGCAGGCTGGCCCTGGGCGGTCTGGCGGCCATCGTCGTCTTCGGCCTGGTCGCCGGCGTGGTGGTGGCCCAGGCCAACAAGGCGCGGGTTCTCAGCCCCGTGCCGGGCGCGGCGAACGGCGGCGTGGGCGATCCGGCGGTGCTGAAGGTCGGCGCAGACTGGCCCGCCTGGGGCGGTTCGGACAGCGCCCAGCGCTACTCGCCGCTGAGCCAGATCAACAAGGACAATGTGAAGGGGCTTCAACGCGCCTGGACCTTCCGCACCGGCGATCTGCCTGACGAGCGCTGGGGCGCCGAGACGACGCCGCTGAAGGTCGGCGACACCCTCTATCTGTGCTCGGCCCGCAACCGGCTGTTCGCGGTGGATGCGGCCACGGGCAAGCAGAAGTGGACCTATGATCCCAAGGTCGCAGACGACCAGATCCCCTATACCGCCGCCTGTCGGGGCGTAGCCTATTACGCCGCGCCGAACGTCGATGCGGCTCAGCCCTGCGCCACGCGCATCATCGAAGGCACGCTGGACGGACGGCTGGTGGCGGTGGACGCCCGCACGGGCGTTCCCTGTGCGGGTTTCGGGACCAACGGCTCGGTCAGCATCAAGCACGGCATGGGCGACCCCTATCCCGGCATGGTTTCGATCACCTCGGCGCCGGTCATCGTGCGCGGGGTGGTGGTGACAGGCCATCAGGTGCTGGACGGCCAGAAGCGGTGGAACGCGTCCGGCGTGATCCAGGGCTTCGACGCCGTGACGGGCCAACTGCGCTTCGCCTGGGACATGATGCGGCCGGACATCACCACCCTGCCGCCCGAAGGCGAGACCTATACGCCGGGCACGCCGAACATGTGGACGACGGCCACGGCGGATGAGGCGCTGGGTCTGGTCTTCCTGCCGATGGGCAACTCGGCGGCGGACTATTATTCCGGCCTGCGTCGTCCCGCCGAGAACGAATACGCCACCTCCCTGGTCGCGCTGGACGTGACCACCGGCAAGCCGCGCTGGCATTTCCAGACGGTGCGCAAGGACGTCTGGGACTATGACCTGGGCTCGCAGGCGACCCTGGTCGACATGCCGATCAACGGGACCATGGTTCCGGCGGTGATCCTGCCGTCCAAGCAGGGCGACCTCTATATTCTGGATCGCCGCACCGGCCTGCCGCTGCACAAGGTCGAGGAGCGCCGCGTGCCGCAGGGCGGCGTCGAGCCTTCGCAGCGCAGCCCGACCCAGCCCTTCTCCCTGTTCCACACCCTGAGGAAGGCCGACCTGACCGAGCGCGACATGTGGGGCATGTCGCCGATCGATCAGATGGTCTGCCGCATCCAGTTCCATCAGGCGGCCTATGACGGCTATTTCACGCCGCCGACATCGGATCGGCACTGGATCCAGTATCCGGGCTACAACGGCGGCTCCGACTGGGGCGGGGTGGCGGTCGATCCGGCGCGCGGCGTGATCGTCGCCAACTACAACGACATGCCCAACCATAACCGCCTGGTGCCCCGCGCCGAGGCTGATCGTCTGGGCTGGTTCTCGCGCGACGACCCCCGTTACATCGAACGCGAGAAGGAGGCGGCGAACCGCGGCGGCAACCTGTCGAAGTCCAAGGCCGAGGGCGCGGGCGACCCGCAGATGGGCGTGCCCTACGCCATCGACGTCAATGCGGGTTGGCGGGTCAAGTTCACCGGCCTGCTGTGCAAACAGCCGCCCTATGGCGGGATGCGCGTCATCGACCTGAAGAGCGGCCGCACCCTGTGGGATCGTCCGTTCGGCACGGCGCGCAAGAACGGACCGTTCGGCATTCCGTCGATGCTGCCGATGGAGATCGGCACGCCGAACAACGGCGGCTCGGCGGTGACGGCGGGCGGGCTGATCTTCATCGCCGCGGCGACGGACGACCTAATCCGCGCCATCGACATCGAGACCGGCAAGACGGTGTGGTCGGATGTCCTTCCGGCGGGCGGTCAGGCCAATCCGATGATCTATGAGCAGAACGGCCGCCAGTATCTGGTCATCATGGCCGGCGGGCATCACTTCATGGAGACGCCGCGCGGGGACTATGTGATCGCTTATGCATTGCCCGAGAAGACGTAGGGCGCGACGCCTCTCCCTCCCCGTCCCGGGGAGGGTGGTCGCGTAGCGACCGGGTGGGGAGGACCAGGTGATTAAGGCGCGGCGTTTGATTTGCCTTGCCGCCCCCACCCGGCCTCGCCCTGACGGGCTCAGCCACCCTCCCCGGGGCGGGGAGGGAGAGGCGTGGCGTTTGTTTCAGAGCCGCGTCTGGCCCTCGCCGCGTACCACATACTTATAGGTCGTCAGTTGCTCCGCCCCGACTGGCCCGCGCGCATGCAGCTTTGAGGTCGAGATGCCGATCTCGCCGCCGAAGCCGAACTCTCCGCCGTCGGCGAACTGGGTCGAGGCGTTGATCAGCACGATGGCGCTGTCGACGCCCTCAGCGAAGCGTTCGGCGGCCTTCTCGTCGGTGGTGACGATGGCCTCGGTGTGGCCCGAACCGTAGCGGCGGATGTGGTCGACCGCGCCGTCCACGCCGTCCACCACGCGCACCGACAGAATGGGGGCCAGATACTCGGTGCTCCAGTCGGCCTCGATCGCTTCGCCCATTTCGGGAACAAGCGTACGGGCCTCGGCGTCCCCGCGCAGTTCGCAACCGGCGGCGATCAGGTCGGCGGCCACGGCGGGCAGCAGGCGTTCCGCCGCCGCCCGGTCGACCAGCAAGGTCTCGGTCGCGCCGCAGACGGAAACGCGGCGCATCTTGGCGTTCAGGGTCACGCGACGGGCGACGTCCAGATCGGCGGCGGCGTCCAGATAGGTGTGGCACAGACCCTCGAGGTGGCCCAGCACGGGCGCCTTCGCCTCGGCCTGAACCCGCGCGACCAGACTTTTGCCGCCGCGCGGGATGATCAGGTCGATGGCGCCGTCGAGGCCCGACAGGATGGCGCCGACGGCCTCGCGATCCGGCACGGGGACCAGTTGGACGGCGTCGGCGGGCAGGCCCGCTTCGGTCAAGGCGCTCGTGACGACAGCGGCGATGGCGCGCGACGAGTCCAGACAGTCCGAGCCGCAGCGCAGGATCGCCGCATTGCCGGACCGCAGACACAGGGCGGCGGCGTCGGCGGTGACGTTGGGACGGCTCTCGTAGATGACGGCCAGCACGCCGATGGGGGTGCGGACGCGCGCGATGTCCAGACCGTTGGCCGGGGTCCAGCGCGCCATTTCACTGCCGACCGGATCGGGTTGGACGGCGATGGTCTCGACGGCGACGGCCATGCTCTTGACGCGGGCGGGCGTCAGGGCCAGGCGGTCGATCAGGGCCTCGGACAGGCCGCCGTCGCGGGCGCGGCTTACGTCGCGGGCGTTGGCGGATAGGATGTCGGCCTCGGCGGCGCGCAGGCCCTTGGCGAGCTGATGAAGCGCCTGGGTCCGGGCGTCCGGCGTCGTGGCGCGAAGGGCGTCAGCGGCGGCGCGGGCGCGGCGGCCCATGTCGATCATCATGCCCAGCATGGCGGCGTCGAGGTCGCTCATCGGTCCTCCAGAACCAGATCGTCGCGGTGGATGACGACCGAGGCGCTGCGATAGCCCAACAGGCTTTCGATCGCGTCGGAATGGCGGCCTCGGATCAGGGCGATCTCATCGGCGGCGTAGGCGGCCAGACCGACGCCCAGTCGCGCGCCGTCGGGGCCGGTCAGGCGTACGCTGTCGCCCTTGCCGAAATCGCCGCTGACGGCGACGACGCCGGAGGGCAGCAGGCTCTTTCCGGCATGGAGGGCGGCGACGGCTCCGGCGTCCAGCGTGAGGGCGCCGCCGGGCGCCACGCTGCCCGCGATCCACTGCTTCCACGCCGCCAGGGGGGTGGCGGGGGCCAGGATCAGGCTCGCGCGGGCGCCGTCCAGCACCGCCCTCAACGGATGGTCGGTCAGGCCCGAGGCGATGACGGTGGCGCATCCGGCCGAGGCGGCGATCTGGGCCGCCGCCAGCTTGGTCGCCATGCCGCCCGTGCCGACCCCGGCCTGCGCATTGGCGCCTGAGGCCATGGCCAGAACGTCGGGCGTCAGCCGCTCGATCAGCGGCAGATGGCGGGCGTCTGGATCGCGGCGCGGATCGGCGGTGTAGAGGCCGTCCACATCGGACAGCAGAATCAGCAGGTCGGCCCGCCCAAGCTGGGCCGCGCGCGCGGCCAGGCGGTCGTTGTCGCCATAGCGGATCTCCTCGGTGGCGACGGTGTCGTTTTCGTTGACCACGGGAATGACGCCAAGGCCCAGCAGGGCCTCCAGCGTGGCGCGGCCGTTCAGCCAGCGGCGGCGCCGTTCGGTGTCGTCGCGCGTCAGCAGCACCTGGCCCGCCATCAGGCCGTGGGGAGCGAGGGCTTCCTCCCAAGCGTGCATCAGCAGGGACTGGCCCACGGCGGCGGCGGCTTGCTTATCCTGAAGGCGGCCCGTCGGCAGGTTCAGCCGTCCGCGCCCCAGAGCCACGGCGCCGGAAGAGACGACGATAACCTCGCGGCCCTGTCGGCGCAGTTCGGCGATGTCGGCGGCCAGGCTGACCAGCCACGGCGCGGCGACGGCGCGTCGCGCGGCGTCGAACAGCAGGGACGAGCCGATCTTGACCACCACCCGGCGCGCTTGGGCCAGGGCGGCGGCAGGCGAGGCGGCGCACTCAAGGGCTTCGGGATGGGGCGCGGAGGAGGTCACAAGCCTCCCTATCGCAAGATTGTCGCGTGAGCCAAGCTGGGGCGATGATTATTCACGCGACGCCGCAATGGAAGCGTAAGAATGAATAATATTCTGACTAATGGTGGTTCGGCAGAAGGGCCGCCAAAGAAAACGCCCGGCGGGCGAACCAGCCGGGCGTCTCAGTTTCAGCTTGAGGCTGAAGGTCAGGCTTCGGGATCGGGAGCCTGTTCCCAACCGCCCGCCAGGGCCTTGAACAGGCCGATCTGGTAGGTGGTGACCTGGGCTTCCGAGGCGGCCAGGGCGGCGTCGGCGCCGGCCAGGGTGCGCTCGGAATCGAGCACCGTCAGGAAGCTGTCGGCGCCGGCGTCGAAGCGTAGACGCGACAGGCGCGCCGCGGTGGCCGCCTGATCCCGCGCGGTGCGCAGGGCCGTGCGGCGGTCCAGTTCATTGGCGTAGGCGCTGAGCGCCGTCTCGGTTTCCTGCAGCGCCGTCAGCACGGTCTGGTCGAAGGTCGCCAGGGCTGCGTCCGACTGGGCGTCCGCCTGCTTGATCCGCGCCCGAGCCGCCCAGACGTTGGGGAAGGACCAGGAGATCAGCGGGCCGACGTTGAAGCGGAAGTTGGCGTCCTCGCCCAGGTCCGAGGCGTCGAGCGCCGTCGAACCCACCGACCCGCCCAGACGGATGCTGGGATAGAGGTTGGCGGTGGCGACGTTGACGCGGGCGGCGGCCGCCGAGAGGCGGGCCTCCGCCTGACGCACGTCGGGACGGCGAGCCAGCAGGGCCGCGCCGTCGCCGACCGGGATCGGCTGCGACAGCTGCGGCGGGCCCTGGCAGGCGCGGGCCGCCTCGCTGGCCTCGGCCGGCGTGCGGCCGGTCAGGGTGGCCAGGCGGAACAGGGCGCCGTCGCGCGACGCCCGCAGGGGCGGCAGGCTGGCGCGAGTCTGTTCCAGGGCGGCGCGGGCGCGGGCCACGTCCAGACCATTGCCGGCGCCCCCGTCCAGCAGGCGCTGGGTCAGGTCGACGGTCTTGGCCTGCAGATCGATGGTCCGTTCGGCCACGGCGATCTGGGCGTTGGCCGAGCAGGTGTCGGCATAGGCCCGGGCCGTTTCGGCCGCGACCGTTACCCGCACGACCTCCAGGGCGGCGGCGGCGGCGGCGACGTCGCCCCGCGCGGCGCGGATGGAGGACTCCACACGGCCGAACAGGTCGATCTCATAGGAGACGTCCAGGCCGACGTCATAGGTGTCGACCTCCGGCAGCTTGGCGCCGCCGGCGGTCGGCACGGTGTCCGTCGAGGCCCGGCTGCGGTTATAGGCGGCCGAGGTGGTGGTGGTCGGGAACCGGCCCGAGCGGGCTTCGGACAGCGAGGCCCGGACGGCGCGCAGATTGGCCGCGGCCGCCTCCAGCTCGTTGTTCTCGGTCAGGGCCTGCTGGATCAGGCCGTCGAGGGTCGGATCCTGGTACAGCCGCCACCAGTCGTCGCGGGCCGCCTCGGTCGAAACCGAGGCGGATTGCGAGCCGACGAAGGCGCCCTGGCCTTCGGCCGGGAGGGTGGGGAGCGGCGCCTTGGGGCCCACCGCGCAGGCGGCGAGCAGGGCGGCCGACCCCGCGGCGGTCAGCAGAGTGCGGAGTTTGCCGTTCATTTTACGCATCTCCCTGGCGCGGAGCGGCGGGAGCCGGTTCCGGGCCGTCGGGGTCAAAGGGGTCGTGCGGGGTGGAGCCGAAGCTGGTCGGGAGCTCGCGCTCCTTGCCCGGCGCCTTGGGCAGCTTGCCCGCCATCCAGCGACAGATGACGTAGAAGACCGGGGTGAAGATCAGACCGAAGAAGGTCACCCCCAGCATCCCATAGACCACCGCGATGCCCAGGGCGTTCTGCATCTCCGAGCCGGGGCCCGTGGCGATGGCCAGGGGCAGCACGCCGAAGATGAAGGCGAACGAGGTCATCAGGATCGGGCGCAGACGCTGGCGCGCAGCCTGAACGGCGGCGTCCCAACGGTCGAGACCCTCTTCGTCCTCGGCCTGCTTGGCGAATTCCACGATCAGGATGGCGTTCTTGGCCGCCAGCGCGATCAGGACCACCAGGCCGACCTGGGTCAGGATGTTGTTGTCCAGGCCGTGCAGGTTCACCCCGACAATGGCCGCCAGGATACACATCGGCACGATCATGATGACCGCCAGCGGCAGGGTGAAGGCCTCATATTGTGCGGCCAGCACCAGGAAGACGAACACCACCGCCATGATGAAGATGATGGTCGCGCCGCCCGCCGCCTGCTTCTCCTGCAGGGCGATTTCGGTCCACTCGTAGCTGAAGCCCTCCGGCAGCGTCTTGGCCGCCAGCTCTTCCATCGTGGCGATGGCGTCGCCGGTGGACACGCCTGGCGCCGCTTCACCCTGCAGTTCCGAAGCCGGGAACAGGTTGTAGCGGACCACGCGCGCCGGGCCGGAATCGTCGGCCAGGGTCGCCACCGAACCGATCGGCACCATCCCGCCCGAGGCCGAACGGACCTTCAGGTTGGCGATGTCGGCCAGCTCGTCGCGATAGGCGGGCTCGGCCTGGGCGGTCACGCGGAAGGTGCGGCCCAGGAAGTTGAAGTCGTTGACGTAGGTCGAGCCGAGGTAGGTGCCCAGGGTGTTGAACACGGTCGAGGGCTGGACGCCCATCAACAGGGCCTTGTCGCGGTCGACGTCGGCGGCGATGCGCGGCGAGCCGGTGTTGTAGAGGCTGAACACCTGCTGCACCTGTTCCGGCGCCTGAGCGGCCGCGCCCATCATGGCGAAGGTCGCGCCTTCCAGAGCCTGGAAGCCGGCGCCGGAACGGTCCTGGATCATCATCTTGAAGCCCGAGCCGGTGCCCATGCCCTGAACGGGCGGGGGCGACAGCATGAAGATGCTGGCTTCCTCGATGACGCCGGTCGCCCCGCTGAGCGCGCCGGCCAGGGCCGAGGCTTCCAGTTCGGGCGTGGTCCGCTCATCATAGTCCTTCAGCTTGATGAACATGGTGGCGGCGTTGGACGACAGCGAGAAGCTGGAGCCGTCCAGGCCGGCGAAGGCGGTGACTTCCTGAACGCCGTCGGCCTTCTGGACGATCTCGACAGCCTTGTTCATGGCGGCCTTGGTGCGTTCCAGCGAGGCGCCCGGCGGAAGCTGGACGACGCCGATCAGCACGCCCTGGTCCTGGGCCGGAATGAAGCCCGTGGGCGTATCGGCCATGCGCCAGCCCGTCAGCGCCAGCAGGGCGGCGTAGATGACGAGCATGATGGTGACCATGCGGATCAGCTTGGCCGTCAGGCGGCCGTAGCGGTCCGACACCCAGTCGAAGCCTTCGTTGAACTTGGCTCCGGCCCAGCCGACGTAATAGGTGACCGTGCCGATCAGGCCCGGCTTGCGGTGCTGGTCGTGATCCTTGTGCGGCTTGAGCAGCAGCGCGGCCAGGGCCGGCGACAGGGTCAGCGACACCAGCAGCGAGATCAGCGTCGCCGAGGCGATGGTGACGGCGAACTGGCGGAAGAAGATGCCGGGAATGCCAGGCACGAAGGCGGTTGGCACGAACACCGAGGTCAGCACCAGGGAGATGGCGATCAGGGCGCCCGACACTTCCTGCATCGACCGATAGGCCGCTTCCTTGGGCGTCAGGCCCTCGCGGATGTATCGCTCGACGTTCTCGACCACGATGATGGCGTCGTCGACGACGATGCCGACGGCCAGAACCAGGGCGAACAGCGACAGGGAGTTGATCGAATAGCCCAGGGCCAGCTGCACCGCGAAGGTGCCGACCAGGGCCACCGGGATGGCGATGATCGGGATGATGGCCGCACGCCAGGTCTGCAGGAAGACCAGGATGACGATCATCACCAGGAAGACGGCTTCGACCAGCACGTCCTCCACGGCCGAAACCGAGGCGGCGACGTATTCCGTGGGGTTATAGGGGATGGCGTATTTCACGCCGGGCGGGAAGCCGGCCTTGATGGCGTCCAGCTCGGCGATGACGGCCTCGGCGGTCGACAGGGCGTTGGAGCCGGGTTGCTGGATGACGGCGATGCCGACGCCGCGCTGGCCGTTGAAGTAGCCTTCGACGCCGTAGATTTCCGAGCCGAGTTCGATGCGGGCGATGTCGCTGACGCGGGTCACGCGCCCTTGAGCGTCGGTCTTGAGCACGACCTTGCCGAACTCTTCCGGAGCCGACAGACGACCCTCGACCTGGACCGGCAGCTCGAAGGCGGCGGCGTTGGTCGGGAAGGGGGGCTGGCCGATGGAACCGCCGGCGGCCTGGACGTTCTGGGCCTGCAGGGCGGCCACGATTTCAGGCGCGGTCAGGTCGCGTGCGGCCGCCTTGGCCGGATCGATCCAGATGCGCATGGAGTAGTTGCCGCCGCCGAAGACCTGGATGCCGCCGACGCCGTCGATCCGCAGCAGGCGGTCGCGGATCGTCGACTGGGCCATGTTGCCCAGGTAGTCGCTGTCGATGCCGGGGTCGTCGGACGTCAGCGAGGCCAGCATCAGGAAGCCCGAGGACTCCTTGTTGACGACCACGCCGACCTGACGGACCTGCGCCGGAAGGCGCGGCTCGGCCAGGGCGACCCGGTTCTGGACCAGCACCTGGGCGGTGTCGAGATCGGTGCCCGGCTGGAAGGTCACGGTCACGGAGACCCGGCCATCCGAGGTGGACGACGAGGTCATGTAGAGCATGTTCTCGACGCCGTTGATCTCCTGCTCCAGCGGCGCGGCGACCGTTTCGGAGAGGGTTTCAGCCGAGGCGCCGGCGTAGGAGGCGGTCACGCTGATCGTCGGCGGCGCGATGTCCGGATACTGCGCCAGCGGCAGCATCGGCATGGCGAAGGCGCCGATCAGGGTGATGAAGACCGAGATCACGATCGCGAAGATCGGCCGGTCGATGAAGAAGCGGGATATGTTCATGGATCAGGTTCCGGCTCGTGAGCCCCCTCCTCAGCCGGCGCTGGCGACGAAGGTGGCGGACGAAGCGACCGGCGCCGTGGTCACGGGCGCGTCGGTCTTGGTTTGCTCGGCCTTGATGGTTCCGTTCTGGGCGGTGACCTTCTGGCCCGGACGGGCGCGCTGAAGGCCGTTGATGATGACCCGGTCGTCCGGCGTCAGGCCCGTGCGCACGACGCGCAGACCGTTGGCCAAGGGGCCCAGCTGGACCGGCTTGGCGCCGACCGTGCCGTCCTTGGCGACGACATAGACCACCTTGCGCGGGCCGTCGGTGACGACGGCGGAATCCGGCACCAGCATGGCCGCATAGCCGCCCGAGCCCGCCAGTTGGGCGTGACCGAACATGCCGGGCTTCAGGAAGCCGTCGGCGTTCTGCACCACGGCGCGCAGGCGGATGGTGCCCGAGGAAGCGTCGATGGCGTTGTCGGTGAAGTCCAGCGTGCCGGTGCGGTCATAGCTGGTCTCGTCCTGCAGGCGGATGCGGATCGGGGCCGAACCGTTGCGGGCGTCGCGCTGATACTTCAGCGCCAGGGCTTCGGAGCCGTCGAAGACGAAGTAGATCGGCGAGGACGAGACGATGGTCGTCAGCACGTCGCCGGCCGACGAACCGCCGCCGATCAGGTTGCCCGGATCGACCCGGCGGTCGGACACGCGGCCCGAGATCGGGGCGGTGACGCGGGTGAACTCGACGTCCAGCTGACGGGCGCGGATGGCGGCGTTGGCGGCGGCCACGGCGGCTTCGGCGGTCTGGACCGCGCCGCGCTTGGAATCGACCTCGGCCTGGGACACGGCCTGCGAGGCCAGCAGGCCTTCGGCGCGGGTCAGCTCGGTGCGGGCCAGCGTCAGTTGCGCCTGACCCTGGGCCAGTTGGGCGCGAGCCGAGGCCAGGGCGGCCTGGGCCGGACGCGGATCCAGGGTGAACAGGGGTTGGCCCTGGCGCACGAAGTCGCCGTCCTTGAAGTGAACCGACTGGATGTAGCCGCCGACACGCGCACGCACGTCAACCGAACGGGGCGCCTCGAAGCGGCCCGTGAATTCGTCCCAGTCGACGACCTGTTGCGACAGGGGCGCCGCCACCGTGACGGGCGGCGCGCCCTGGGCGGGCGCTTCCTGTCCCTTGGAACAGCCATAGAGGGCGGCCGCCATCAAAGCGGACGCGGCCGCGATCTTAACCGTGCGCATCGGCGCAATCTCCTTGGGAGTAACGTGATCTGAGAGACTGTCGCTCTTTGGGGAGGATGCGTCCAGTCAACACCGGCTGACTTAAAGACGACGAAAGCCGCGCTTGTCAACGCCTGATGACAAGGCCATATAGCGCGTAAGGTTTATTGGAGTGCGACCAATTGGTCCTGTGCGACGTCCCCCGCCCGCGTAACGCCAACGCCACCCGCCAGGCTATTCTGGAGGCGGCGCGTGAACGCTTTTGCGCGGAAAGCTATGATGATGTGGGCATGCGCGACGTGGCGCGCGACGTCGGCGTCGATGCGGCGTTGATCAGCCGTTACTTCGGTTCGAAGGAAGACCTGTTCGTGGCGGTCATGGACAGCTGCAAGAACGGTCGCGACCTGATGGAGGGCTCGCGAGAGGACTTCGGCGAGCGTTTGGCTCGCGAGATCGTGTATGGCGACATGACGCCGTGTGATGCGGACGCTGGCGGGGCGCGGATGCGCGGTCTGCTGATCCTGCTACGGTCCGTCGGCTCGGCCAAGGCGATGGACGTGGTCCAGCGCACCTCGAACAACCGCTTTTTCGAACCCTTGACCCAATGGATCGGCGGAGAGGACGCGCCCGTGCGCGCCCGTCTTGCGGCGGGCCTGATCATGGGCATGGCGATCGGGCGCGAGTTGTCTGACGGCTATTCGAATCTGGACGACGTCCAGAAGGCGTCGCTGGCCAAACGCATGGCGCGCGCTCTCCAGGGGCTGATCGACGGATAATTGGAAAGAGGCGGACCAGAGCCCGCCTCTTCAGTTCTGTCCTGTCTGAGCCTTAGGCCCAGTGCATCGGCACATGGCGCGCCGCCGCCCAGTGGATGGCGCGGATGGCGTCGACGATCGCGCGCGTCGCCGCAACCGTGCCCAGCGGCCCGCCCAGGTCGGCGGTGACGGCGCCCGAGGCCAGGACCGCCGCGACCGCCGCCTCGATGGAGTCGGCTTCATCCTCCAGCTCGAAGCTGTGGCGCAGCATCATGGCCGCCGACAGCACCATGCCGACCGGGTTGGCCAGATCCTGCCCGGCGATGTCCGGCGCCGAGCCGTGGATCGGCTCGAACAGGCCGGGGCCGCCCGCGCCCAGAGACGCCGAGGGCAGCAGGCCGATGGAGCCGCCCAGCACCGAAATCTCGTCCGACAGGATGTCGCCGAACATGTTCTCGGTCAGGATGACGTCATACTCGCGCGGTTTGCGGATCAGGTGCATGGCCATGGAGTCGACCAGGGCGTGCTCCAGGGTGATCTGGGGATATTCCTCGGCATGGATGCGGGTGACGACCTCGCGCCACAGGCGACTGGTCTCCATGACGTTGGCCTTGTCGACCGACGTCACCTTGCCGCGGCGCTGTTCGGCGGCCTGGAAGGCGGCGCGGGCGACGCGCTCGATCTCCTCGACTGTATAGACGCACAGGTCGGAGGCCTGGGTCTCGGTGCGGGTGCGCTCGCCGAAATAGACGCCGCTGGTCAGCTCGCGGAAGACGATCAGGTCGACGCCCTCGACGATCTCCTTCTTCAGAGGGGACAGGTGGGCCAGCACCGGCGAGACCTGTAAGGGGCGCAGATTGGCGTACAGACCCATGGCCTTGCGGATGGCCAGCAGCCCCTGTTCGGGACGGACCGGGGCGCCGTCCCACTTGGGTCCGCCGACCGCGCCCAGCAGCACGGCGTCGGAGGCCAGGCAGGCGGCTTTGGTCGCCTCGGGCAGGGCTTCGCCCGTTGCGTCGATGGCGGCGCCGCCGATCAGGTGTTCGGTGAAGTCGAACTTGTGGCCGTAGATGTCGCCGATGCAGGTCAGCACCCGCTGGGCGGCCAGGGCCACTTCGGGGCCGACGCCGTCGCCGGGCAGGACGACGATGTTGAAGGTGCGCGGGGCGGGAGCGGTCATCGTGCGGTCTCCGGTTGGGGGGCGTCGTTTCTCAGGCGTTCGAAGGTGGCGACGTAGGGCAGCTTCGATTGGAGCCAGCCGAGGGCGTCGACCCCGTCCAGCAGGCACTGGCGGGCGAAGGACTCGACCTTGAACGGCACTGCGGGGGCGTTGCCGCGCCGGATCTCATTGGCGTCCAGATCGATGGTCACGGGTTGTTCGGGATGGGCGGCCAGATCATCCCAGACCGCCTGATCGACGACGATGGGCAGGAAGCCGTTCTTCAGGGCGTTGGAGGTGAAGATGTCGGCTATCTCGGTCGAGATCACCGCCCGGAAGCCGTAGTCCAGCAGGGCCCACGGCGCGTGTTCGCGCGACGAGCCGCAGGCGAAGTTCGGCCCCGCCAGCAGGATGCGCTGTTCGGTCGGGTCGATGCGGTTCAGCACCGCCTCCGGCTTGGGCGAGCCGTCGGCCTCATAGCGCCAGTCGTGGAAGGCGTGGGCGCCCAGACCCTCGCGCGTCGTGGTCGTCAGAAAGCGCGCGGGAATGATCTGGTCGGTGTCGATATTGGCCTGACTGAGCGTCAGGGTTTTCGACGTCAGCGTTTTGAAAGCTTCAGACATGGGCGGCCTCCGACAGATAGACGCGCGGATCGGTCAGCACCCCGGCCACGGCGCTGGCGGCGGCGGTGGCGGGGCTGGCCAGGATGGTGCGTGCGCCCTTGCCCTGACGGCCCTCGAAATTGCGGTTGGAGGTTGAGACGGCCAGCTGGCCCGGCGCGACGAAGTCCCCGTTCATGGCGATGCACATGGAGCAGCCGGGGATGCGCCATTCGGCGCCCGCCTCGGTGAAGACCCGGTCCAGGCCTTCCGCCTCGGCGTCGCGGCGGACGGCTTCGGAGCCCGGCACCACCAGCATCCGCACGCCCGGCTGGACCTTGCGGCCGCGCAGGACGTCGGCGGCGGCGCGCAGGTCGGGCAGGCGGCCGTTGGTGCAACTGCCGATGAAGACCACGTCGACCTTGTGGCCGGTGGTCGCCTCGCCGGCCGTGAAGCCCATGTAGTCGATGGCCTTCTGGTCCGAGGCCGAGCGCGGTTGCGGCACGGGCGCGCCGACGGGGGCGCCTGCATCGGGGGTGGTGCCCCAGGTGGCCATCGGGCGGATGGCGGCGCCGTCCAGCACGACCTCCTTGTCGAAGACCGCGCCGGGGTCGGTGGCCAGGCTCAGCCAGTCGGCGACGGCGGCCTCATAGTCGGCGGGGACATGGCGACGGCCGCGCAGCCAGTCGACGGTGGTCTGGTCGGGCGCGATCATGCCGGCGCGGGCGCCCGCCTCGATGGACATGTTGCACAGGGTCATGCGCCCTTCCATGTCCAGCGAACGCACGGCCTCGCCCGCATATTCGATGACGTAGCCGGTGCCGCCGCCGAAGCCGATGGCGGCGATGACGGCCAGCGCCACATCCTTGCCGGACACGCCGGGACGTAAACGCCCGTCGACCGTCACCCGCATGGCCTTGGCCCGACGCTGCAACAGGCACTGCGTCGCCAGCACATGGCCGACTTCCGAGGTGCCGATGCCGAAGGCCAGTGCGCCGAAAGCGCCGTGGGTGGCGGTGTGGCTGTCGCCGCAGACGACGGTCATGCCCGGCTGGGTCAGGCCCAGCTCAGGTCCCATGACGTGGACGACGCCGCGCTGATCCGAGCTCCAGCCCGCCAGTTCGACGCCGTGACGGGCGCAGTTGGCCTCCAGCGTCTCGACCTGGCGACGCGCTTGTTCGGTGACATAGGGGCGCTGACCATCCGGCCCGGCGGGCAGGGTGGGGGTCGAGTGGTCCAGGGTGGCGAAGGTGCGGTCGGGGCGGCGGACCTTCAGGCCGCGCGCCTCGATCTCGGAAAAGGCCTGGGGCGAGGTGACTTCGTGGACCAGATGCAGGTCCACATACATGACGCCCGGAGTCTCGGCGGTTTCCGGCACGACGATGTGCCGGTCCCAGACCTTTTGATACAGGGTTTTAGGCTGGCTCATGCGCGCGCTCCTTCGCCGGGGCGGCGTTTTCGGCCTCGCCGATGGGCTCCAGCCAGCCGAAGCGGTCGGGCGTAGTGCCGTCGAACAGGCCGCGGAAGGCCTTGTTGACCGCCTTGGTCACCGGGCCGGGGCCGCCCGCGCGGGTCATGATACCGTCGATAGAGCGGACAGGCGTGATCTCGGCCGCCGTGCCGGTCATGAAGACCTCGTCGGCGACATAGAGGGCTTCACGCGGCAGCACCTGTTCGCGCGCCTCATAGCCCAGGCCGCGCGCCAGCTTCATCACGCTGTCGCGGGTGATGCCCTGCAGGATGGAAGCGGCGGCGGGCGGGGTCATCAGCACCCCGTCCTTGACGATGAACAGGTTCTCGCCCGCGCCCTCGGACAGCAGGCCGTCGGCGCCCAGGGCGATGCCTTCGCCGAAGCCGCGCACGCGGGCTTCGCGTCCGATCAGATAGGAGGACAGATAGTTGCCACCCGCCTTCGCGCCCGCCGGGACGGTGTTCGGGGCCACGCGGTTCCAGCTGGAGATGCAGGCGTCGACGCCTTTCTCCAGCGCCTCTTCGCCCAGATAGGCGCCCCAGGCGAAGGCCGAGATCATCACATCGCTGCGGATCGCCTCGGCCGAGGGGCTGACGCCCATGCCGCACTCGCCCAGGAAGGCCAGCGGCCGCAGATAGGCCGAGCGCAGACCCTCGGCCCGCACCACGTCCTTGCAGGCCTGAACCAGCTCGTCCTCATTATAAGGCATGGGGAAGTGGTAGATGCGCGCGCTGTCGAACAGGCGGCGGATGTGGTCGGTCAGGCGGAAGCCGCACGGGCCGTTCGGGGTGTCATAGACACGGATGCCCTCGAACACCGAGGTGCCGTAGTGCAGGGCGTGGCTCATGACGTGAACGGTGGCGTTCTCCCACGCCGTCAGTTCGCCGTTGATCCAGATGTTCTTAGCCAGCGGTTGCATAGGTCTTGTCCATTTGTGCGGAAACGCCTGCGGCCGTCACGGCCGTGATGATGGCGGTCAGCTCCGCGTCATTGATTTCGCCGATCTGGTCGGCGCGTTGCTTGAAGCCGGCGAAGACGTCGGCCAGGCGCTGGCCTTCCAGCACATGGCCCAAAGCCTCGGCCCGCTTGCCGACCGCGTGGCGGCCGGAATGCTTGCCCAGCACGAAGTAGCTGCCCTCGAAACCGACGTCCTCGGGACGCATGATCTCGTAGGTGCGGCTGTCGGCCATCATGCCGTGCTGGTGGATCCCGGCCTCGTGGGCGAAGGCGTTCAGGCCGACGATCGCCTTGTTGCGGGCGATCACCGTTTCGGTCACGTCGCGCAGGGTTTCGGAAGCGCGCACCAGGCAGCGGCTCTCGGCCCCGGTCGTCACCCCATAGCGGTCCGCGCGGGTGCGCAGGGCCATGATGACTTCCTCGATCGAGGCGTTGCCCGCCCGTTCGCCGATGCCGTTGATCGCGCCCTCGATCTGGCGCGCCCCGCCCTCGACGGCGGCCAGGGAGTTGGCGACGGCCAGGCCCAGGTCGTTGTGGCAGTGCGAGGAGAAGATCACGTCCGCGTGGCGCGGGCGGATGATCCCGTCCAGATAGGCGAAGCGCTGGCGCGCCTCTTCCGGCGTGGCGTAGCCGACGGTGTCGGGCACGTTCAGCGTCTGGGCGCCCGCGTCGGCGGCGGCCATCAGGGCCTCGGCCAGGAACTCCGGCTCGGTGCGGAAGGCGTCCTCGGCCGAGAACTCCACGTCGTCGAACATGGAGGCCGCGTATTCCACCGTGCGCGAGATGGTGGCCAGCACCTCGTTGGTGCTCATCCGCAACTTGGCCGAGCGGTGGATCGGGCTGGTGGCCAGGAAGACGTGGCAGCGACGATGCGATTTCGGCGCCGGGGCCAGAGCCCGGAACGAGGCGTCGATGTCCTTCTCGTTGGCGCGCGACAGGGAGGCGAAAACTGGCCCTTCGATCTCGCCCGCCACGCGGCGGATGCATTCCTCGTCGCCCGGCGAGGCGGCGGCGAAGCCGGCCTCGATCACGTCCACGCCCAGGTCGCGCAGGACATGGGCCATCTTCAGCTTGGACTCGGCCGACATGGAGAAGCCGGGCGCCTGTTCGCCATCGCGCAGGGTGGTGTCGAAGATGATGACGCGGTTGGGATCCGACGCCGTAATCTCGGCGGTTCTGGATACTCGTTCTACTCGGGACATCTTACGCGGCCTCGGACTGGAAGGACTGGGCGGCGATGCGGGACACGCCGAACAGGCGGTCGATCTGGCAGCCCAGGTTGTCGATGGAACGCGCGGCGTCGCGGCCGCGCACGGTCAGGGCGATGCGGCGCGAGGGGCCTTCGTCAGCCATGCTCATGCCGTCGATGTGGAAGCCGCGGCGTTCCACCAGGCCGATGAGACGCTGAAGCGAGCCGTCGGCCCGGTCGATCTGGATGTGAATGGTGTCGCTCATGCTCATGCGCCTTCCATCATTTCAGCGTTGCTCTTGCCCGGCGGAACCAGAGGCCAGACGTTCTCTTTGGGGTTGATGATGACGTGGGCCAGACAGGGGCCGTCGGCGGCCAGCAGGCGGGCGATGCCGTCCTCGACCTGATCGCGGCGGTCGATGCGGAAGGCCTCGATGCCGAAGGCCTCGGCTACCTTCACGAAGTCCGGGTTGTCGGACAGATCGACCTCGGAATAGTTCTCCTCGAAGAACAGCTCCTGCCACTGGCGCACCAGGCCCAGCGAGGAGTTGTCCAGCAGGACGATCTTCAGGGCGACGCCGTAACGCTTCAGGGTGGCCAGCTCCTGGATGTTCATCATGAAGCCGCCGTCGCCGGCGATGGTGACGACCGTGGCCGAGGGATCGGCCAGCTTGGCGCCCAGACCGGCAGGCAGGCCAAAGCCCATGGCCCCCAGACCGCCCGAGGTGATGTGGGCTTCGGGCTTGGAGAAGCTGCAGTGCTGGGCCGCCCACATCTGATGCTGGCCGACGTCGCAAGCGGCGACGAAGCGGTCGCCGGCGGCCTCGGACAACTGTTTCAGCAGGGCGGGGGCATAGACGCCTTCGCCCGGCGCGTCATAGCGGGCGGCGTGACGCTCGGCCGCCGTGGCGCAGCGGATGACCCAGGGGTCGATAGCCAGAGGCGCAGCGGCCAGGCGGGCGGTCAGGGCCTCGACGCCGGGCTTCAGCTCGCCGGCGACCGCGACATGGGTCTCGCGTAGCTTGCCGATCTCGGAGGCGTCGATGTCGAAGTGGACGACGCGGGCGTGGGGCGCGAACTCGGCCAGCTTGCCGGTGGCGCGGTCGTCGAAGCGGGCGCCCAGGACGATCAGCAGGTCGGACGCCTGAACCGCCTCGTTGGCGGCGCGCGTGCCGTGCATGCCCAGCATGCCCAGATAGCCGGGGGCGTCGGTGGCGACGGTGCCCAGGGCGTTCAGGGTTGAGACGGTGGGGATGCCCGTGGCCTCGGCGAAGGCGCGGACGGCGTCGGTCGCGCGGCCGATCTTGGCCCCGCCGCCGACGTAGATCAGCGGGCGCTCGGCGGCGCGGATGAAGCGTTCGGCGTCGGCGACGGCGTCGTGATCGACGTCGCGGGTCTCATTGGGGATGTTGAAGCCGAAGGGGGCGGTCGCGGTGGCGAACTGGACGTCTTTCGGCAGGTCGACCAGAACCGGGCCGGGGCGCCCCGAGGCGGCGATGTGGAAGGCCTGTTCGACGGCCGCCGGGATCTCCGAGGCGTCGCGCACCAATATAGAGTGTTTCACGATCGGCAGGGTGACACCCAGGATGTCGATCTCCTGGAAGGCGTCGGTGCCCATGACGCCCTGGGGGACGTTGCCGGTGATGCAGACCATCGGCACCGAATCCATCATGGCGTTGGCGATGCCGGTGATCAGATTGGTGGCGCCGGGGCCAGAGGTGGCCATGCAGACGCCGACCTTGCCCGAGGCGCGGGCATAGGCGTCGGCGGCGAAGGCCGCGCCCTGTTCGTGACGGACCAGGATGTGCTTCAGGCCCGTCCCGGTCAGGGCGTCGTAGATGGGCATGATGGCGCCGCCGGGGTAGCCGAAGACCACCTCCACGCCCATCCGCTCCAGGCTGGAGACGAGCAGGCGCGCGCCGGTGGCCGTGTCGTTCACGGTCGCCGGAGCGGAGGCGGCTTTCAGGGCGGGCGCGGCGGCGCTCATCGGGTCAGTCTCTCTTTATATATATGCAGGTCAGGCGGCTTCAGACTTGGGGGTCTGCAGCCAGGCCATGCGCTCGCGCAGGCGGGCGCCCGTCTGCTCGATGTGGGATTGGCGATCGGCGTCCAACCAGGCGTCGTATTGCGGCTTGCCGGCCTCGTTCTCGGCGATCCAGTTGCGCGCGAAGGTGCCGTCCTGGATCTCGGTCAGGACCTCCTTCATGCGGGCGCGGGTCTCGTCGGTGATGACGCGCGGGCCCGAGGCGACAGCGCCCCACTTGGCCGTTTCCGAGATGAAGTGGTGCATCTTGGAGATGCCGCCCTCGTAGAACAGGTCCACGATCAGCTTCAGCTCGTGCAGGCATTCGAAGTAGGCGATCTCGGGCTGGTAGCCGGCCTCGACCAGGGTGTTGAAGCCCGAGATGACCAGTTCCTTGGCCCCGCCGCACAGGACGGCCTGTTCGCCGAACAGGTCGGTCTCGGTCTCTTCGCGGAAGGACGTCTCCAGCAGGCCGCCGGTCGCGCCGCCGATACCCTTGGCGTAGCCCATGGCGCGGTCGCGGGCCTTGCCGGTCGCGTCCTTCTCGATGGCGAACAGCGAAGGAACGCCCCGGCCGCGCGCGAACTCGCGACGGACCAGATCGCCGGGGCCTTTAGGGGCGACCAGGATGACGTCCATGTCGTCGCGCGGCGTGATGCGGCCGTAGATGATCGAGAAGCCGTGGGCGAACAGCAGGGCGGCGCCAGGCTTGGCGTTGGGCTCGATGATGTCGCGATAGACCTCGTTCTGGATCATGTCCGGGGTCAGGATGGCGACAATGTCTGCGCCGCGAACGGCCTCGGCCGGTTCTGCGGTGGGAACGCCGTCGGCGGTGGCGTGTTTCCAGCCCGTGCCGCCGTGACGCACGCCGACGATGACGTCGTGGCCGGAATCCTTCAGGTTCTGGGCGTGGGCGCGACCCTGCGAACCATAGCCGATGACGGCGATGCGTTGCCCGGCGATGGCGCCCGGCTTGATGTCTTCATTGGTGTAGATGGTGATGGCCATGGGAGGACGTCCTTAAGAAGCAGCGGTTTCGGTGGAGCGGGCGGCCAGATCAGCGGGGATCTGGGCCGGCGGCGGATTGGGAATGGTCACGGCCCCTTGCGAGGCGGAGGCGACGGCGGCGCGGTATTTCGCGAAAACGCCTTGCGCCGGGCGGACACGGTTGGGGGCGAAATCCGCCCGGCGCGCCTCCAGATCGACGAGCACATCGATCCTTCGGTTGGTGACGTCGATGACGATCGGATCGCCATCGCGAATGAGAGCAATCGGCCCGCCGACCGCCGCCTCGGGCGAGACGTGGCCGGCGACGAAGCCGTAGCTGGCGCCTGAGAAGCGGCCGTCGGTCAGCAGGGCGACGTTCTCGACCTTGCGGCCTTTCAGGGCGGCGGTGACCTGCAGCATCTCGCGCATGCCGGGGCCGCCCTTGGGGCCTTCGTAGCGGATGATGATGACGTCGCCTTCGCCGACCGAACCGTCCTGAACCGCGTGGAAGGCGTCTTCCTCGCAGTCGAACACGGCGGCGGGGCCTTCAAAGCGATCGACCTTGTGGCCGGTCAGTTTGATGACGGCGCCTTCGGGGGCGACATCGCCATAGATGACGGCGTAGGAGCCGCGCGCCATGACGGGGGCGTCCATGCTGGTGACGACCTGCTGGCCGGGCTGCTCCTCGGCGTCGCCGGCTTCGGCGAACAGGCTGCGGCCCGAGACGGTCGGGACATTGGCGATCTTGCCCGCCTCGGCCAGACGCTGGGCGACCAGGCGCGTGCCGCCCGCTGCATACAGGTGCGAGGCCAGGAAGCGGCCGCCGGGCTTCAGGTCGCAGATGACCGGCGCCTCGACGCAGGCCTGGTGGCAGTCCTCGACGCCGAAGTCGACGCCCGCCTCGGCCGCGATGGCGGTCAGGTGCATGACGGCGTTGGTCGACCCGCCCGAGGCCGAGACGGCGATGGCCGCGTTCTTCAGGCTGGCCTTGGTGATGTATTTGCGGGCGGTGTCGCCGGCGAAGACGCGTTCGACGATCAGGCGGCCGCAGCGTTCCCCCTCTGCGCCCTTGGCGGGATCGACGGCGGGCACGTCATTGGCGCCCATGGGGCTGACGCCCATCATGGACAGGGCCATGGCCATGGTGTTGGCGGTGAACTGGCCGCCGCAGGCGCCGGCGCCGGGGCAGACCGCGCTCTCGATGGCCTTCAGGCCCGCATCATCCAGCGAACCGGCGGCATGGGCGCCGATGGCCTCGAAGACTTCCTGGACCGAGACTTCCTTCGTGCCGATGACGCCGGGCAGGATGGTGCCGCCGTAATAGACCAGGCCGGGGATATCCATGCGGGCCAGGGCCATGGCTGCGGCGGGAATCGTCTTGTCGCAGCCGACGATGCAGACGACGCCGTCCAGCTGATGCCCCTCGATGGCCAGCTCGATGGAATCGGCGACGACTTCGCGGCTGATCAGCGAGGCCTTCATCCCCGCCGTGCCCATGGAGATGCCGTCGGTAACGACGATGGTGTTGAAATCGACCGGATAGCCGCCCGCCGCGACGATGCCGGCCCGCACATCCCTGGCCAGACGGTCCAGGTGCATGTTGCAGGGGGTGACGGTCGACCAGGTGTTGACGATGCCGATCATCGGCTTGTTGAAATCGGCGTCCTGCATCCCCGCAGCGCGCAGATAGGACCGCGCCGCAGCCCGGTTCGGGCCCTGAGTCACAGCTGCAGAGCGGCTGTTGGGTTGTTTCGTGCTGCCAGAAGGCGTCGTCATTGTGATTTTGGAACTTCTTGCCTGTCGGTGATGGGCTGGGCACAAGAAAAACCCCGCGTCCGGAGCCGGAGCGGGGTGAATGGGCGAAACTGGCTGGGTTCAGGTCAGGTCGCAGGCATCCACACCGCTTGGCTAAGCGGAATGAGAATTACCGAGAGAAGGAGTACGCCCAGCGACAGCACGCGCAGATCCGCCGCCGCTTGCGCGGGGCTCAGGATCGCAGCGATGGCGGCGCGGTGGGACAAGGAGAGACCTTTCGAACTGCCGCTCTTATGCCTCGCTTGATGTTGCGGCGCAACCGTGGGGTCGCGAAATGTGGAAGAAAGCACCTTGCGGAGCTGTGTTGGCGACGTTCGAGCGACAAAATTCGTCCATTCGTCATTCTTCTGGGGTGAAAATTTCGCCTTTCCTGCGCTTGTGGTCGAACAAACAAAACCGCGCGCATACGCGAGGGCCGCCACAAGGAAGGCGCGGCTGACTCGGGTTCGTTGAGATTCTTGGACTTTTTGTGAAAAGGCGCTTGCCAGTTCGAAGAGCGCCTCGTATATCGCCGCCTCGCTCGGAGACGGGCTGGCCCACCGGGGCTTCGGAGACTGAGTTTTCGGGGTTTTGACTGGGGCAAGGGTTTG
>NZ_CM174463.1:2535000-3122500 GCF_057838275.1 Brevundimonas sp. KH_060 | reverse complement strand
GTACTCTAGGGATAACAGGCTGATTTTGCCCAAGAGTCCATATCGACGGCAAAGTTTGGCACCTCGATGTCGGCTCATCACATCCTGGGGCTGGAGCAGGTCCCAAGGGTACGGCTGTTCGCCGTTTAAAGTGGTACGTGAGCTGGGTTCAGAACGTCGTGAGACAGTTTGGTCCCTATCTGCCGTGGGTGTTCGAAGCTTGAGAGGATCTGTCCCTAGTACGAGAGGACCGGGATGGACATACCTCTGGTGGACCTGTCATGGCGCCAGCCGTGCAGCAGGGTAGCTAAGTATGGAATAGATAACCGCTGAAAGCATCTAAGCGGGAAACTAACCTCAAAACAAGGCTTCGCTGAGGATCGTGGAAGACTACCACGTTGATAGGCCAGGTGTGGAAGCGCGGTGACGTGTGAAGCTTACTGGTACTAATAATCCGATCGGCTTGATCGTTTCTCAGCAAAACTCATTCGATCTTACTTGTCGAAATCATAGACAATATCTTCTCATTCATGTGTGTCGGGTTGACCTGGTGGCTCTGTCGGAGGTTCCCCACCCGATCCCATTCCGAACTCGGTCGTTAAGACCTCCAGAGCCGATGGTACTTCGTCTTAAGGCGCGGGAGAGTAGGTCGCCGCCGGGTCTACCCGACACACATGAATGACTTCTCGATCCTTCTTCCTTTACTTACCGCCTTGCCGCGGGATGGAGCAGCCCGGTAGCTCGTCAGGCTCATAACCTGAAGGTCGTAGGTTCAAATCCTACTCCCGCACCCAAGCTTACAAAGCCCCGATGGCCTACGCTGCGGGGCTTTCTGCTGTCTGGACCTACGCCTAAAATGAAACGCAGGCGGCGCCCTGGGGCCGAACTCGGCCGCCCAGGGCGCCGCCAAAACACGTCGATCAGAAGCGGAACGCCGCCTTGATCCAGAACTTGTCGCCCTGCGGGCGGTTCTCCGCGTGAAACTCGTGCTGCCACTGGGCGGTGACGGGGACGTTGCCGACGACGTAGCGGACCAGGGGGCCGAGCGCGAAGGCCTCGCCGCGCACGCCGTCGGGGCCGACGCGGGCGCCGGCGATCTTGTCGTCCGTCGTCTGGCGGTAATAGTAGCCAGTCAGACCCAGTGTCAGCTTGCCGGTGGTGTAGGCCACGGCCGCATCGGTGTGCAGGCTCTGGCCCGACTTGTAGTCGGTGTCGTCATTGGTGGTGTTGAAGTCGTACATCACCTTGGCCGAGGCCTCCCATCCGCCGCCCGGCTGGGCGTAGGTGGCGGCGAAGACCGGCTCGAACGTCCAGTAGTTGCGCCCGATGTTGGCCAGATCGCCCGCCTTGTAGTCGCCGGTGGGGATGAAGGTGTCGACCGTGGCGACCAGGTTCCAGTCACCCTTCTTCCAGCCCAGCACCAGGGGGCTGACGATGATGTCGCCGAGGCCGAAATTGCTCTGGCTCTGACCGCCCGCCTTGACGTCCAGGTTGACGACCGGGATCAGGGCGTGGGCGGCGACCGTGGCGCCCAGGAAGGTCTTGTCGCTGACGTGGACCACGCGGGCGATGTTGGCGAAGGCGTTGAGCGAGAAATCGGGGACCAGACTGTCGCCGTTGCCGTCGTTCAGGCGGTCGGCGGTATAGTAGTTGGTGTAGGTCAGCAGATAGGTCCCCGGCGGCGGCAGTTGCGCCACCCCGATGGATTCCGCCCCGTCGGCATAGGCCGTGCCGCGCGTTTCGCCCGCATGGGCGACGCCCGCCATGCCGATGGCCAGAGTTGCAGCAACTCTGGCGGCCATCGTGGCGGTTGTGAGCTTCGGTGTCTTCATTGTCGTTTCCCTCCCTTGATTTTCGGGTGCAGGCGGCCGTCCGGCGCGGGTGCGCCGGTCGGAAGCCCGTCCGTTTTTTGTTGAGCCGCGCCCCCTCAGACGCAGTGTTTCGACGTCAGATCTTGCGGAACAGGGGCGAGCGCGCCGTGGCTTCGGCGTCGCCGGCCGTCAGGAACCGCTCCATGAAGATGTCCCGCTCGAACAGGCGCCCCTTCATCAGGGCGATGACGCCCGCCTCAATCATCGGCGGCGGCCCGCACAGATAGGCCTGACAGCCGCTGAACCGTCCCTCGAACAGGCGTTCGGCCGCTTCGTGGACGTATCCCGTCTCGCCGTCCCAGACGTCATCGGCCTCGGGCTGGGAGACGGCGGGGACATAGCGGAAGTTGTCGTGTTCGGCTTCCAACTGACGGAACAGGTCGCCGAAGTGCAGGTCGCAGGGCCGCCGTCCGCCGTGCAGCAGGGTGATCTGCTCGGAGTAGCCCTGTTCCAGCAGGTCCAGGATCATGCCCTTGGGGCTGGACAGGCCCGAGCCGCCCGCCAGGAAGATCAGCGGCTTTTCGGCCGAGCGCCGGACGTAGAAACGCCCCAGCGGGCCGGTGAAGTTCAGACTGTCGCCGGCCTTGAGCTCATCGTGCAGCCAGGCGGTGCCGGCGCCGCCGGGAACGCGACGGACGTGCAGTTCGATCAGGTTCGGCTCGGTCGGGCTGCTGGCGATGGAGAAGGCGCGCGTGCCTTCGATGCCCGGCAGTTGCAGGTTGACGTATTGCCCCGCCTGAAAGTCCAGGCCTTCGCCGTCCAGCCGCAGCCAGAGGCCCAGAATATCCGGCGTGATCAGTTCACGGCGTTCGACCCGGCCGACATAGTCCCTGACGGCGATGCGACGAGCGTCTTCATCTTCATCGACGTCGGCCTCGATGACTGTGTCGGCCAACAGCATGGCGCTGCAGGCCAGGGTCTTGCCGTCGTCCCGCTCGAAATCCATCAGGGCGAAGGGGGAGGCGCCGCCGTGATCGACTTCGCCTTCCAGCACCTCGACCTTGCAGGTGCCGCACAGGCCGTGGCCGCAGGCGTGGGGTAGCCAGACGCCGGCCCGAAGGCAGGCGTCCAGCAGGGTCTGACCGGGCGCGACCTTGATGGTCTCGCCGATCGGTTCGATGGTCAGGGTCGGCATGGGCGTATCCTCAGGCCGTGGCGGAGGGGCCGGTCCAGAAGCGGATCAGCGACTTGTGGCCGACGCCCTGATCGGCCAACGACCGGGCCGGATCGGGCGTCCAGTCGGCGCCGTCTAGCATCCAGCGGGCCTTGGTCAGATCGACCTTGGCCCATTCCGGATCCACCGCATAGAGCGACGGCAGGATCTCTCCGGTCAGGGCGGCGAAGGGCGTCTGCGGCGGCAGCGGCAGTGTGATCGCCGAGCAGAAGTTCAGATGCTCCTCCCAGTGGACATAGACCAGCTGGGCGCCGTTGAAGTTCTCGACCCGGTCGCGAACGGGGCCGGTGTAACCGGGGTGCAAGCTTGCGGTGGCCATGGGGCTGTCCTCCTATTCGGCTGCGACCGGGAAGGCGGGGCGGCGCCCCTCCATCCAGCGGTTCCACTGCTCTTCTTCGGGGGACCCGGCGTAGTCCATGTTATCGGCCCCCTGGTTGATGTGGTACCAGTCCAGCACCTCGGGCAGGGTCGCCCCGCCGCAGTTGCCCTGGAAGATCTGGTGCACGGGCAGCCAGGCCTGGGCGTACTTCGCCGGTTCGTGGTCAAAGATGTCCTTGCAGCCGTCCGAACAGGTGTGGAACTTGTCGCCGCCGTGTTCCGAGACACGGAAGCTGATGGTCCCCGGATCGCTGACCTCAGTGAAGGCCATGGGGATCTGGCAGACCTGACAGAGCTGCGGCAGGCCGTTGTTGTAGAAGCGTTTTCCTTCGTCAGCCTGTTCGCGCCACTTGCGATAGCGCGGCTCATAGTGCTGGGCGAAGGTGTCGGGATACTTCTCGCGCAGCCAGGCCATGTGGGCTTCGTCGATGTCCCAGGTGTGCATGGCGGCGGCGTGGGTGTAGTTGTAGAAGATGCCCCACGCCTGGTGCGTCATGTGGCCCTTTTCGGCCTTGGCGACGTCGGCGTATTTCGGCTCGCGGATGCCATAGCGGGCCAGATCGGCGAACAGGGCGCCGCCCGCCTGCTCATAATAGGTCTCCCAGGCTTCGCTCCAGGACATGACCTTCTTGGGCAGCATGTAGTCCATCATCATGCCGACCAGCGACAGCAGGCGGTATCCGCGCCAGAACCACTTGTCGATCCAGCCCTGAACGATCGGCACATTGGCCTCGTCCTGTTCCAGCAGGAAGCGGACGGCCTCAAGGCCCAGCGTCATGTGGCGGCTCTCGTCCGATTGGGCCGAGAAGCCGAACGTCACCGTCGCCATGTCGCCGTTGTAGGCCGCGCCCGACATGAAGGGCACGAACAGCAGATTGGTCAGGACGTATTCGAAGGCGAAGCTGATCGAGGTCAGGAACTCGAACGGTCCGGCGCTGGTCGCATCGTCGAAGAAGGACTTGGGCACCGACAGATACCACAGGCGGTCATGCATGTGGGTGAAGTCGTGGATGCCGTCGAAATACTTGTTGTAGTGGCTGATGGTGTGAATCTGCGTCTGGCAGTGACGCAGTTCGTCGATCGACTGCATCTGCGCCGCCACGCGCAGGCCCGCGCCCGGCAGGTGCCGCGCCAGGTGGGCGAAGTGGCGGTGCGCCTGATACTCCAGCGGCGTCACGCCCTGTATGAACAGTTTGACCGCGTTCAGATACCGGGCGTCGGTGATGCCCAGCTGGCCGTTGTTCTGGGCCATGGAGTCGATGACGGCGTAGAGCTTGCGCTCCTTCTCCGCCTGGAATTTCCAATAGGCGTCCATGGTCAGCTTGAAGGGGTCTTCCCAGGCGTCCCAGTCGTGGATCTTGATCCCTTCATATTTGGCGAAAGGGAAGATGTCGTCGGCGCGCTGATAGGTCGGTTTCCAGTCCAGACCTCGCGTATAGGCGCCGTATTTCTGCTTCAGGCTCATTTTGCGCGGGGTCATGCCTATCTCCAGAAGATGATCAGAGAGCCGTCGTCCTCGTCCACCGAACCGGACAGGGAGATGACGCTGAGGTGGATTTCCTGAGGGTCCCAGTCGCGGCCCAGGCGTTCGGAAACGCTCTCGGCGCGGATTTCCAGCCGACCGGGGCAGTCGATCTTGGTCATGGCCGGGAATGGGTTGCTCTTGGCCTCGGGGTTGTCGGCCAGGATGGCTTCGATGATGGCGAAACCGTCCTGGGTGTTCTGAATGCTGATGGAAACGGGCTTGATCATGCCGCCATCTCCCGGGCTTCCAGGGCGTTCAGGCCGACCATCCGTTCGCGCAGACGCGCCCCGACGGCATCGACGGCGGCGTCGCCTTCGGCGCCCAGCACCATGGCGGCGATCGGGCGGACGGCCTCTTCGGCGCGGGCGGACCAGCGCTCGAACCACTCGCCCAGCACGATGCGGTTGGCGTCCGATTCAGCGGCCGCCGCCTTGACCACGGCGTCGGTCCAGCGGCTGTTGTCGGCGAACCAGTCGCCGAGGAAGCCGGTCATCATCGAGAAGGCCGAGCCGTTATGCGCGGCGCCGGCGCGGTCGAAGGCGCCTGTGACCAGCGGATAGATGTAGCCGTCCAGCACTATCAGCTGGGCGACATACAGCTCAAACCAGTCGTGCACGACCATCTGGTCCTCGGCCAGGCGGCGCATGGGCTGCCAGACATCGGCCTCCAGCCATTGCGTCTTGGCGTCGGCCAGGGCGCTCTCCGTGCCCTGGCCCAGCAGCAGGCCGATGCGCGAAATGACCTGGGCGATGCCCAGGCGGTCAGCGCCGCAGAAGGCCGCCGCCGAGGTGATCTGGGTGCCATAGCCCCAGTCGGCCATCAGCTGGCAGTTCATGTTCGCTGCCCATTCGACATGGCGCAGCGGCAGCAGATAGGCGGCGAACATGTCGCGCCAGGCCGGGTCGACGCCGGCGGCCAGATCGCGCTTCTCGACGAAGTTCACGGCGTCGTCGAACGACTGCTGCATGGCCGCGCGGCTGATGTTGTACGAGGCGTAGTAGAACTGGCGCGGGTCGCGGAAGACGTACCAGTCGTTCATCACGATGCGCGTGCGGCGCGGGTCGTACAGCTCGAACTCGGGCGAATAGGTCGGCCGATAATGGAAATTGGCCGTCGGCTGGACGTCATAGGTGGCCTCGTCATAGCGCGAGGCGGGCTTGTCGACGCCGAAGCGCCGCGCAATGTGCGAGAAGGTATGACGCCGCGGCGTGATCGCCTCAGCTTTGAGGTCGATATTCATTGTGACGCTCCAACAGGCTCAGGGGCGACGGCGGGGCCGTCCTTGACGAGGCGCAGCACGGCGTGGCTGGCGGCGGGATCGGCGGCGGTCACCAGACAGCCGTTCTCCAGGCAGAACTCCCGGAAGGCGATGACCGGCAGGACCAGTTCGACGCTCAGGTCGGGGTCGCCGTAGATGAAGTCGAACTCCACGATGCCGTTGTCCGTCAGGTTGCGGACGACGGTCTGGAGCTTGGGGCGACCGCTCGAAAACGGGCTGGGTCGCGTGATCGGGCTGGGCGCCGCTGTCATGTTCGTTTCCTGGGTTGGACCGCTTTTCGCGGTTCGTTGTTCCGTTCCCTGAAACGAAGACTGTCGGAGGGTCTGATAATGGGCCAATACAAAAAGGGCAGAGTCTGATGCCTTTTGGTTATTGCCTTGCGGGCGGGCGTCAGGCTCTGATGTTGGAATGAAACGCTCGCCGAAGCCGGAACCTCTGCCGCGCGCTGTCCTTTCGGGCGTCGATGTACGGCGTTTGCGCTATTTTCTTGCCGTGGCCGAAGAACTGCACTTCGGCCGGGCGGCGGAACGGCTTTACATCGCCCAGCCCGCCCTCAGCCGTCAGATCGCCAGTCTGGAAAACGCCATCGGCGCCCTGCTGTTTGACCGCAGCCGCAGCGTCATCCAGCTGACCCCGGCGGGGGAGGCCCTGTTGCCGCGCGCCCGCGACATTCAGGCGCGGGTCGCCGACGCCGTGCGGGTGGCGCGCCGCGCGGCCGAGGGGCTGGTCGGGGTGATCCAGGTGGGCTTCGTCGGTTCGGCGACCTTTTCGATCCTGCCGGGCGTCTTCAACGCCTATCGCGAACAGTATCCCGAGGTCGAACTGGTGCTGCACGCCATGAACACGGCCGAGTTGCGGGTGGCGCTGCGCGACCGCTCCATCGACGTGGCCTTCGCGCGGCCGGGCATTCAGGATCCCGACATCGTCAGTGAGGTGGTCCAGCGCGAGCCGCTGATCGTGGCCCTGCCTGACACCGACGTCCTGGCCGAACAGAGCCACATCGCCCTGGCTGATCTGGCGGTGCGGCCCTTCATCCTCTATCCGCGCCAGCCCCGGCCCAGCTTCGCCGACCATGTGCTGGACCTGTGCCGCGCCGAAGGCTTCACGCCCGAGATCGCCCAAGAGACGCTGGAGATCCAGACCGCCCTGTCGCTGGTGTCGGTGGGGGCGGGGGTGTCGCTCGTGCCGGAATCGACTTCGGAGGCCCAGCTGCACGGCGTCGCCTATCGACCCCTGCTGGGACAGGAGCGGGAGACGCAGTTGAGCCTGGCCTATCTGCGCGACAATCGGTCCTCGGTGCTGGGCGGCTTTTGCGCCCTGGTGCGCGAACGCACCCGCAGCCAGATCAGGCCGAGAGGAAGCTGAGCACGGCCCCGGCGAAGGCGTCGGGCTGTTCGACGTTCGACAGGTGGGCGCCCTTCAGCACCTTCAGCTGGGCCTCAGGAATGGCCTTCACCAGGGCGGCGGCGTGGTCGGGCGGGGTGGCCGGATCGGCGTCGCCCGAGATGACCAGCGTCGGCGCCGTAATCAGTCCGCCCAGCCGTCTCAGGTCCATGTCGCGAATGGCGGCGCAGCACCCGGCATAGCCCTGCGGGGACGTGGCCAGCAGTCCAGCCTCAATGACGGCGACCGGATCGGGCGCGCGGGCGGCGAAGTCCGGCGTGAACCAGCGCGCGACCGAGGCCGCCGCCAGCGGCGCCATCCCCTGTGACAGGGCGCTGGCGATGCGCGCATCCCACGCTGAGGGCGGGCCCATGAAGGCCGAGGTGTTGGCCAGCACCAGCCGCTCCAGCCGTTCGGGCGCACGCACCCCCATCCACTGGCCGACCATGCCGCCCAGCGACAGGCCGCAGAAGGCGACGCGCTGAAGCTTCAGGGCGTCCAGCAGCTCCACCACGTCGCGACCCAGTCGGTCGAGGCTGTAGGCGCCCGCCGGCGCGTCCGAGGCGCCGTGCCCCCGGCTGTCATAACGAAGCACCCGGAACCGGGCGGAGAAGGCGGCCATCTGGGCGTCCCACATCTCCATGCGGGTGCCCAGCGAGTTGGACAGCAGCAGCACCGGCGCGTCTTCCAGCCCGTCGAACCGATAAGCCAGACGGCAGCCGTCGCCGGTGGCGAGGTGTTTCACCTGTCCGCTCATGCCCGCTCCACGATCATGCCGATGCCCTGACCGACGCCGATGCACATGGTGCAAAGGGCGTAGCGTCCGCCGGTGCGGTGAAGCTGCTCCACCGCCGTCATGACGATGCGGGCGCCCGACATGCCCAGCGGATGGCCTAGAGCGATGGCGCCGCCGTTGGGGTTCAGGCGCGGATCGCGCGGATCGACCTCAAGCTCCTGAAGCACGGCCAGCGCCTGCGCGGCGAAGGCCTCGTTCAGTTCGATGACGTCCATATCGGCCATGCTCAGGCCGGTGCGGGCGAACAGCTTGCGCGCCGTCTCGACCGGGCCGACGCCCATGATGCGCGGGGCCACGCCCGAAGCCGCCATGGCCACGACGCGCGCGCGCGGGGTCAGGCCGTGGGCGCGGGCGGCGGCCTCGGAGGCGACGATCATCGCCGCTGCGCCGTCGTTGAGGCCCGAGGCGTTGCCCGCCGTTACCGTGCCGTCCGGCCGCACGACCGGCTTCAGCTTGGCGAGGGCGTCGAGGGAGGTGGCGCGCGGATGTTCGTCCACGGCGAAGACGACGGTGTCGCCGCGCCGCTGGGGCACGGAGACAGGCGTGATTTCGGCGTCGAACCGGCCGGAGGCGAGGGCGGCGGCGGCCTTGGTCTGGCTGTCCAGGGCGAAGGCGTCCTGCGCCTCACGGGTGATCGCCCACTGTTCGGCGACGTTCTCGGCCGTCTGGGGCATGGTGTCTACGCCATAGGCGGCGCGCAGGGCCGGGTTGATGAAGCGCCAGCCCATCGTCGTGTCTTCGATCGTCTGGGCGCGGTCGAAGGCGGTCGCGGCCTTGCCCATGACATAGGGGGCGCGGGTCATGCTCTCGGCGCCGCCCGCGACGATCAGTTCGGCTTCGCCCGCGCGGATGGCCTGCGCGGCCAGCCCCACGGCGTTGAGGCCCGAGCCGCACAGACGGTTGATGGTCGATCCCGGCACGGTCTCGGGCAGGCCCGCCAGCAGCACGGCCATGCGCGCGACGTTGCGGTTGTCCTCGCCTGACTGATTGGCGCAGCCCAGGATGACATCCTCGACGGCGCTCCAGTCCAGCGCAGGGTTGCGCTGCGCCAGCGCCCGCAGCGGAATCGCCGCCAGATCGTCGGCGCGCACCGCCGACAGCCCGCCGTTCAGCCGCCCGACAGGCGTGCGGATCGCGTCGCAGATGAAGGCCTCGGTCATTGGGCTTGCCCTATCGCTCGCCGCGCGGCGGCTCTCTTCTTGAGGGCGGTCATGCCGCCGCCGCCGCGATGGCCAGCGGCGCGCCGGTCTTGGCCGTGATCTCCTCGACCGTGACGCCCGGCGCCGTCTCGATCAGCGTCAGCCCGCCCTGTTTCCGATCCACGGCGATGACGCCCAGGTCCGTGATGATCAGGTCCACGACCTTCTGCCCGGTCAGGGGCAGGGCGCAGCGCTCCAGAATCTTGGGCGAGCCGTCCTTGGCGACGTGATCCATCACCACGACGATGCGCTTGACCCCGGCGACCAGATCCATGGCGCCGCCCATGCCCTTCACCATCTTGCCGGGGATGGTCCAGTTGGCCAGATCGCCGTTGGCGGCGACCTCCATCGCCCCCAGCACGGCCATGTCGATATGGCCGCCGCGGATCATGGCGAAGCTGTCGGCGGAGGAGAAGAAGCTTGAGGTCGGCAGCACGGTCACCGTCTGCTTGCCGGCGTTGATCAGGTCGGGGTCCGCCTCGCCCTCGAACGGGAAGGGGCCGATGCCGAGCAGGCCGTTCTCGCTCTGAAGCGTGACCCTGACGCCTGCGGGCACATGGTTGGCGACCAGCGTCGGTATGCCGATGCCCAGATTCACATAGTAGCCGTCGCGCAGTTCCTGTCCGGCGCGGGCGGCCATTTCGTCACGGGTCCAGCTCATGCCGACGCCTCCTCGCGCGGACGGGTCGTCAGCTTCTCGATGCGCTTTTCGTTGATGGTCGAAAGGACGATGCGGTCGACATAGATGCCCGGCGTGTGGATGGCGTCGGGGTCGAGGGCGCCTTCGGGGACGATCTCCTCGACCTCGACCACGGTGGTCTTTCCGGCCGTCGCCATGTTCGGATTGAAGTTGCGCGCCGTCTTGCGGAACATCAGATTCCCGGCCGGATCGGCCCGCCAGGCTTTGATGATCGACAGGTCGGCGCGCAGCCAGGTCTCGCGCACATAGTCCTCGCCCTCGAAGGTCTCGACGGGCTTGCCCTCGGCGACGACGGTGCCGACGCCGGTCCTGGTGTAGAAGGCGGGGATGCCTGCGCCCCCCGCCCGGATACGCTCGGCCAGGGTGCCCTGCGGGTTCAGTTCAAGCTCCAGCTCGCCGGACAGATACTGCTGCTCGAACAGCTTGTTCTCGCCGACATAGCTGGAGACCATCTTCTTCACCTGACGGCTCTCCAGCAGCATCCACAGGCCGAAGCCGTCGGCGCCCGCATTGTTGGAGATGACGGTCAGCCCGCCGACCCCGGAAGCCCAGATCTCGGGGATCAAGCTCTCGGGGTTGCCCGAGAGCCCGAAGCCGCCGGACATGATGGTCATGCCGTCGAACAACAGGCCCTCGAGCGCGGCGCGGGGAGAAGCGAAAATCTTGGACACGAACCGCAGGCCCTTCGATCAGGCCGCCGCGCGGGCGCGGCCGGACAGGTTCTCGTCCGCCTTTTCAGCGGCGCGCTGCAGGGTGAAGTCGAAGGCGACATAGGCGCTGTCGCCCTGACGCTGCGGCACCGGCAGCAGGCCGTCGCGGGTGGCGAAGGCGAAGTCGTCGGCCGCGAACGGATCGTCGCCGAAGTTGATCTGGGTCGTCAGCGAACGATAGCCGGGCGCCTCGACGAAGAAGTGGACGTGGGCCGGGCGATTGCCGTGGCGGCCGATGGCCTTCAGCATCCGGTCGGTCGCGCCGTTCGGCGGCACCGAATAGCCGTTCGGCATCTTGGAGCTGAAATAGTAGCGGCCGTCGGCGCCGAGCTTGATGCGGCGACGATTGTTGAACGGGGTCTGCTCGCCGGTCGGGTCGAAGTGGGAATAGAAGCCCTTCGAATTGGCGTGCCAGACATGAAGGATGGCGTCGGCGGGGGCCTCGCCGTCGGGGCCGACGATGTTGCCGGTCATGTAGAGGGTGTCGGTGTCGTCGGCGTCGTCGGTCAGGTTGACGTTCTCGCCTTCGACCAGCGGCGCGCCCTCGACATAGAGGGGGCCTTCGATGGTGCGCGGCGTGCCGCCGGTGCGACCCGCCTCGGCGTCCTTGGCGTCGAGGAACAGATCCATGAAGTGCTCAAGGCCCGAACCGGGCACGATCAGACCGAACTCCTGGGCGCCGTCCTGGAAGAATTTGATCGCGCCCCAGAACTCGTCCTCGCTGACATCGTGCTTGACGATGACGCGCATCAGGGCCTCCACCACGTCGCGGGTGATGGACTTCAGTCGGGGGTCTCCGCCATCGACGGTCATGCCGCTGGCGCGATCCAGCAACGTCTGCACCTCGGGCGTGGCGACGAAATCTTCGGTCATGTCTTCTTCCTCTCCAGTGTATTTGGCCCTTGGGGGCTCTTAGCGATCGTCCTCGTGGGTCGATGACGGATGGCGGCACAGGGCGGTGACCTGGACGTCCATGTAGGGAAACAGCGGCAGGGTGCTGAGAAGGTCATGCAGCGTCTGGGCGTCGGCGACGTCGAAGATGCTGACGTTGCTGTATCGCCCGGCGACGCGCCACAGGTGACGCCAGATTCCCTGACGCTGCAGATCCTGGGCGCGGGCCTTTTCCTCGGCCTTCAGGCGGTCGATCTTCGCCGGGTCGGCGTCGTGCGGAATGCGCACATCCATGGTCACATGAAACAGCATCGATTTACCCCGCAACCAGCTTTGGCGTGATGACCGAGGTCCGGGCGCCTCGGTCGCGACGGAGCGCCGCAACGGCGTCCTCGTTCAGTTGAAGACCCAGGCCCGGCCCGCTGGGCACGGTCAGGCAGCCGTCGGCGTAGTGCAGCGGTTCGGCCAGCAGTTCCTCGGTCAGCAGCAGGGGACCGAACAGTTCGGTGCCGAACTCGATCTCGGGCAGGGTGGCGAACAACTGGGCCGAGGCGATGGTGCCGACCGGTCCCTCCAGCATGGTGCCGCCGTAAAGGGCGATGCCCGCCGCCTGGGCGATTCCAGCCAGGCGCTTGGCTTCGGTCAGGCCGCCGGCCTGGGCGATCTTGAGGGCGAAGACGTCGGCCGCCTGACCGCAGGCCAGGGCGTAGCCGCTCTCCGGCCCGTGCAGGGCTTCATCGGCCATGATGGGGATCAGGCCCATCGCCGTCAGCCGGGCCATGCCCGCCGTGGCGTGGGCGCGGATCGGCTGTTCGACCAGATCGACGCCCGCCTCGGCCAACAGGGGCAGGGCGCGCTTGGCGGCGGCCTCGCTCCAGGCCTGGTTGACATCGACGCGGATGCTGGCCCGGTCTCCCAGGGCGCGCTTGATGGCCGCCACGTGGGCGACGTCTTCCTGCACGGGACGCTTGCCGATCTTCAGCTTGAAGGCGGCGTGCCGACCCGACGCCAGCATGGTCTCGGCCTCGGCGATGTCCTGGGCGGTGTCGCCGCTGGCCAAGGTCCACAGCACCGGCAGACGGTCGCGGATGCGCCCGCCCAGAAGCTCGCTGACCGGCACGCCCAGCCGCTTGCCCTGAATGTCCAGCAGGGCGGTCTCGACGGCGTTCTTGGCGAAGCGGTTGTCTATAATCGAGCGGCGCAGGCGCTCCATGATGACGGCCGGGCGGGTGGTGTCGGCGCCGATCAACAGGGGCGCGAAATAGGCGTCGATGGCCAGCTTGATGCCTTCAGGGCTTTCGCCGCCGTAGTTCAGGCCGCCGATGGTGGTGCCTTCGCCGATCCCCTCGATCCCGTCGGCGCAGTGCAGGCGCACCAGGACCACGGTCTGCGACTGCATGGTGGCGACCGACAGGACGTGCGGCCGGATGGTCGGCACGTCGAGGACGATCGTCTCCACCCGTTCAATCGCTGATCCCTGCACCCTGTCGTCTCCGCGCTTCTTGTTGAGACGAACCTTAGGCGCCGCATGTCATGACCTAAAATGCCGATTTGTTCGTATTTGATGCCCAAAAGGCATTAAACTCGCCGAGCGAGCGTCCAGAAAATCATCCGATGAGCGAGATTCCGCCAAGCCTCTGTCGTCGAAACTTGGCCGGACCGCCGCCGAAATGTGCCGGAGCCATCACGAAGCCGCCCTAGCGTCCGCTGTTATCGCAAAGGGGGATGGACGGGGATGAAGTTCACGATTTCACCGCGAGCGATCGCGCCGCTGACGATCGCGGGCCTGGCGCTGGCGACGGCGGTTCTGATCGCCGTGATCCCCGGTCAGGCGCACGCCGCCGAAACGCTTCAGGGCGCGCTTCGTCTGTTGTGACGTTGGCCGGAACGGCCTGGCCTTAAGGTCGTTCTGCGATTGTCGCCTACTGAGATTGCTGACCGAGACCTGGGTCCGGCGAGGTTGTTGGGGCTGTCCCGCGTGGACCTGTCGACCGGTCAAGAACGGCCGTCTTTTCAGCGACAGAGACGGTTGCAATTCAGCGCCTCTGCTCCATCTCATAAGCCAAGCTCGGCTGTGGAAGGACGCGGCGGGCGGCAGAGGAGACAGGCGATGACCCAACAGAAATCAGGCTCTACGACGGGCGCAGGCGCCCCGGCGGTCAGTGATCGGAACTCGCTCAGCGTCGGTCCCAACGGGCCGATCGTGCTGCACGATGTGCACTTCCTGGAGCAGATGGCCCACTTCAACCGCGAGAAGGTTCCCGAGCGCCAGCCGCACGCCAAGGGGTCGGGCGCGTTCGGCGTATTCGAGACCACGCACGACGTCTCGGCCTACACCAAGGCGGCCCTGTTCCAGCCGGGCGCCCAGACCGAAATGCTGGCTCGTTTCTCGACCGTGGCGGGCGAGCAGGGCAGCCCGGACACCTGGCGCGACGTGCGCGGCTTCTCACTGAAATTCTATACGGACGAGGGCAACTACGACCTGGTGGGGAACAACACCCCGGTCTTCTTCGTGCGCGATCCGATGAAGTTCCCGCACTTCATCCGCAGCCAGAAGCGCCTGCCGGACTCAGGGCTCCGCGACAATCACATGCAGTGGGACTTCTGGACTAACAACCCCGAGACAGCGCACCAGGTGACCTATCTGATGGGCGTGCGGGGCCTGCCGCGCACCTGGCGCCAGATGAACGGCTACGGCTCCCACACCTATATGTGGATCAACGCCGCGGGTGAGAAATTCTGGGTCAAGTATCACTTCCACACCCGTCAGGGCATGGCCTTCTTCTCCAACGCCGAGGCCGCCGCCATGTCGGGCGCCGACGCGGACTTCCACCGTCGCGACCTGTTCGACGCCATCGCGCGCGGCGAGCATCCGGTCTGGGATCTGTCGGTCCAGGTCATGCCCTACGCCGAGGCGGCGACCTATCGGGTCAACCCCTTCGACCTGACCAAGACCTGGTCGCACAAGGACTATCCGCTGATCCCGGTCGGCATGATGACTCTGAACCGCAACCCGGAGAACTTCTTCGCCCAGATCGAGCAGGCCGCCTTCTCGCCTGGCAACACCGTGCCCGGCATCGGCCTGTCGCCGGACAAGATGCTGCTGGGCCGGGCCTTCGCCTATAACGACGCCCAGCGGAACCGCATCGGGACCAACTTCCACCAGCTTCCGGTGAACCAGCCCAAGGTTCCGGTGAACACCTATATGTTCGACGGGCAGATGGCCTATCACCACTCCGGCGCCCAGCCGGTCTATGTGCCCAACAGCGGCGGCCGCACCTGGTCGGACGAGACCGGCCCTGTTCACGACGGCTGGGAGGCCGACGGCGCGCTGGTCCGCAGCGCCTATACGTTGCACGCCGAGGATGACGATTTCACCCAGCCGGGCGTTCTGGTGCGCGAGGTGTTCAATGACGATCAACGCGCCAAGCTGGTCGATCAGGTGGCGGGCAGCCTGCTGGGCGGCGTACGCTCGCCGGTGCTGGAGCGCGCTTTCGACTATTGGAAGAGCATCGACCCCGACGTCGGCGGCCGCATCGAGGCGGCGGTGCGGGCAGGCGGCGCCCCGCGCCCGGCCGAGGGCATGGGCGAAGGCTGACGCCTGACATCCAAGGCCTGAATTGAAACGCCCCCCGTTCCATGGCTGGAGCGGGGGGCGTTTTGTGTTAGCGGGCGGTGGCCTCGATCAAGGCGCGGGCCTGGGTGATCGCCGCCTCGGTGGTCAGTTCGCCGGCCTGGACCTGATCGGCCAACTTCATCAGAGGCGGGGCGGTGATGGCGCCCGTCTGGGCTTCTTCCGCGACATGGACGCCGCCGTCTCGGGCGATGACCGCGTCCCAGGCGTCGCGCACGGCGGCCCAATAGGTTTTCGTCGCCGCCCAGTAGTCGTCGCCGGCCTTGGGTGAGAAGGCGGTCGAGGCGTCATAGCTGTTGATGACGTCTTCCTGGACGATGGCGACCAACTCGCCGCCGCCCTTGCCCGACAACTTCATATTGTCCTGGATGTGGACCCAGCCGTCATGCTTCAGGATATGGCGGTTGACGCCCAGATAGCGGTCGTAGACCGGGTTGCGCACCGCGTCGCGGCGGGCCAGCGGCCGCCAGGTCGGGCCGGAGGTCCAGGCGCTCAGCCCGTTCTCATAGGTCCAGCGGCCGACGCCGCCGTAACGCGGGGAATCGTCTGTCTGCCACACGGTCTGGGACCAGGCGCCCTCGCGCTCGGCGGCGGGGACGGGCGTTGTGCGCCAGCTGTTGTCACCGACATAGGTCAGGACGGTTTGCGGCTGATAGACCCAGTCCTGGCGCCAGTGTTTGACGACGACGCTTTGGCCCCCGTGCTCCATCACCAGGATGTGCTGCAGGCTGATGCGGTCGCCGTTGTCGTAGACCAGGCGGACGATTTCGGTCCCGCCGGACAGCTGTTCCTCCAGCGGGTCGTAGTCGGCGCGGAAGCTGACGTTCTCGCGCATGTCGAAGTGGACGCGGAACGCGCCAGCCTGGGCCAGGATCGACTGGCGATCGCGTTCGAACTGAGGACTGCGGACGGTCGTGGCGGCCTGTGCGGCCTGTGCGGCTTGGGCGACGGCGGTGGTCGCCAGGGCGGCGGGCGTCGCCCCGGTCAGCAGGGCGGCGGCGATCAGAATGGCGCGCATGGAAGGCTCCTTGGCTATGGGCAGGGTCGGGCGCGTCACAGGCGCACGCTCAGGGAGACGCCGACGTTGCGGCCTGGCTGGGTGAAGGCGTCGAGCGTGGCGGGGCTGGCGCCGACGGCGGGGCGGTTCAGGCCGCGCACGTCGCTCCACCAGGCGTATTTCTCGTCGAAGACGTTGAAGACGCCGGCGCGCAGGGTGGCCCGCTCGGCCACGTTCCAGAAGGCGGTGACGTCCAGCAGGGTGAAGGATTCGCCCGGCCAGCACAGGCCGCCGCCGCACTCATGGTTCGACTTGCGGTCGGACCAGGTGACGGTGGCGCCGCCGCCCCAGACGCCTGAGGGGGCGGCGTAGTTCAGACCGCCGACCAGCTTGATCGGATCGACGCTGGTCAGGGCGCCGCGCTCGCCTTGGGTCTCCTGCTCGCCGTCGGCGAAGGAGGCGGCGACGATGGTCGAGAAGCCGTTGTCCCAATGGATGTCGCCGCGCGCTTCCAGACCCCAGATCTTCACCGTGGTCAGGTTGACGTACTGATAGATCAGCGGGTCGACGCCGGGACGGCCCGTGCCGCGCACCACCACCTGGTTGATGAAGTCGTCGTAGGTCGTGCGGAAGGCCGTGGTCTGCAGCGACAGGTTGCCGCCGAAGGCCGCCAGATTGCGGAATCGGAACCCGCCCTCGAAGCTTTCGCTGGTCTCGGGTTTCAGGTCCGGGTTGGGGATGGACTCATAGCCGAACACTGGGTTGGCGAAGAAGTTGTTCACCTGCATCGGCGAGGGCGCCTTGAAGCCCTGGGCGTAGTTGGCGAAGACGCCGAAGTGATCGTCGGCCCAGTAGATGACGCCGATTTTGGGCGACAGATGGCTGTCGCTCTGCTTTTCGGCGGCGGCGGGGAACAGGGCGTCCTTCTTGGGCGTCAGCTCATACCAGTCGTAGCGCAGGGCCGGGATGATGCTGAGGCGGCCGCCCAGCAGGTCGATCTCGTCCTGGATGAACAGGCCCGCCAGGTCGAACTCGGTCTTGGGGAAGGGGCGGGCGGGGAAGGGCTCGCCCATCGGCGGTACGGTGCCGTCGCGAACGCCCTCCTGCGTCGTGCGCGACCAGTCGGCGCCGAAGGTGATGCGGTGGCGGACGCTCTCGCCGCCGAACGACTTCGAGCCTTGCGCAGCCAGGCCCCAGACGGCGTTGTCGAAGGTCACGTCGCGGGTGCGGTCGGCTGAGACGGTGACGGGTGGGGCGGCGCCGACGATGGTGGTGATGTCGCGGTCTTCAAAGGTGAACTGGCGCGTGGTCGCGTCCTGCCAGAAGGCGGCGATCGAACCCTTGTCCAGGCCCAGGAAGTCATTGAAGCGCCAGTCTAGGCTGATGCGATCGCGCTGGGTCTCGTCCTCGGCCAGAACCTGATTGACGGTGGTGACGGTGGTGCGGCCGGGCATGGCCATGGTGCTGGAGCCGCGGGTGCTTAGGGCGTCGCCGCTCATGTCTTGGTCGAAGTGGTCGTAGGTCAGGCGCAGGACGTGGTCCGGGTTCACGTCCCAGACCAGCTTGGCCAGCACGGCGTTGGAGGCGAAATCCTGGGGGTTGGGCTGGGTGCGGGCCGCGCCGACGCCGCCCGTCTCGGCCATGTTTTCGGTCTCCTGGGCGTCACGGCGCGTGTAGGCCAGCAGGCCCGAGAACGCGCCGCTGCGCCCGGCCAGGGCCAGGCCCTCGGTCCAGCCTTCATCGGCCGAGTTGTAGCCGACGCGCGCACGGGCGCCGAAGTTGCGGCCCGCCTCGATGAAGTCGGACGGGTCTTTCGAGGTGAAGCTGACCGCCCCGGCAATGCCGTCCGAACCATAGAGGGCCGAGGCCGGGCCGCGCAGGATCTCGACCGATTTGACCAGGTCCAGATCATTGTAGCCGCCGCGTCCGACCGACTGGGCGCCGAAGGCGAAGCCGTCCGGCACCCGCACGCCGTCCTGGACGATCAGCACGCGGTTGCCGCCCATGCCGCGAATGGTGAAGCCGGAATTGCCGTCGCGCCCAGCGCCGGACAGGGCGGCCGAGAAGCGGGCGGGGCTGGTCGGGACGCTGACGCCCGGCTCGAACCGGATCAGATCCTTGATGTCGGTGACGAGGTTGGTCTCGATATCCTTGGCGGTGATGACGCTGATGCTGGCGGGCACTTCGTCGACGCGGCGCTCGGTGCGGGTGCCGACGACGGTGACCGGGGCCACGCGCACGGGCTCGTTCAGGTCGATCGCATTGTCTTCGACGGCGGGGGCGGCGACGGCGGGAACGGCGGCGGCGAGGGCGGTCAGCCCGACGGAAATCATGAGTAGCGAACGCATCGGCGAGACCCCGGTTGAAACTGGGCCTGCTTTAGTGCGAACGATTATCAGAATCAATCTTAGTCTTTTTGCGTTCCAATCGCTCCCGCTACGGTCACAATCGCGCCAACTCGTCGCTTTGACGCAAGCGCGTCATTTCCCTTAGGAAAAACTCTGGCAGAACGATGAGGCGCGATCCGCAGCCTTTCGGACGCCGTCCCAAAATTCTTCGGAGATGATCGACACGCCCGTGCCCGCCAGCTTCCTTTTGCTCGTCATTCTCGTCCTGCCCTTCATCGGGGCCATGATCGCTTCGGGGTTGCCGCGTCACGCGCGCACCGCTGCGGCCATCCTGTCGTGGATCATCGCCCTGATCAGCGTCGGCTGTCTGGCGGTGCTCTGGCCCAGGTTCCAGGACGGCGAGGTTCTGAAGCTGACCCTGGCCTGGCTGCCGTCGCTGGGGGTCAATCTGACCATTCGCCTGGACGGCCTGTCCTGGCTGTTCAGCGCCCTGATCCTGGGGATCGGCGCGCTCGTGGTTCTGTATGCGCGCTATTACATGTCGCCGAAGGATCCGGTGCCGCGCTTCTTCTCCTTCCTGCTGGCCTTCATGGGCGCCATGCAGGGCGTGGTGCTGTCGGGCAACCTGATCCAGCTGGTCGTCTTCTGGGAGCTGACCAGCCTCTTCTCCTTCCTGCTGATCGGCTACTGGCACCAGAACGCCTCGGCGCGCGAGGGCGCGCGCATGGCCCTGTCGATCACGGCCACGGGCGGGGTGGCTCTGCTGGTCGGCATGATCCTGATCGGGCGTATCGTCGGCAGCTATGAGCTGGACGCCGTCATCGGCGCGCGCGACGTCATCCTGGCCAGCCCGCTCTATCCGGTCGCCCTGGGTCTGATCCTGATCGGCGCCCTGACCAAGAGCGCCCAGTTCCCGTTCCACATCTGGCTGCCGCGCGCCATGGCGGCGCCGACGCCGGTCAGCGCCTATCTGCACTCGGCCACCATGGTGAAGGCGGGCGTCTTCCTGCTGATGCGGTTCTGGCCCGTCTTCGGCGAGACCGAGATGTGGTATTTCGTGGTCGGCGGCCTGGGGCTGACGACCCTGCTGGTCGGCGCCTGGTGCGCCATCTTCCAGCACGACCTCAAGGGCCTGCTGGCCTATTCGACCATCAGCCACCTGGGCCTGATCTGCCTGTTGCTGGGGCTGGGGTCTGACCTGGGCGCGATCGCCGCCATCTTCCACACCATCAACCACGCCACCTTCAAGGCCTCCCTGTTCATGGCGGCGGGCATCATCGACCACGAGGCCGGCTCGCGCGACATGCGCAAGCTCAGCGGCCTGATCCGCTTCATGCCGATCACCGCCACCCTGGCCATGGTCGCCGCCGCCGCCATGGCGGGCGTGCCATTGCTGAACGGCTTCCTGTCCAAGGAGATGTTCCTGGCCGAGGCCCTGGCCAGCACCCAGACCTCGGCGCTGAACCAGGCGCTGCCGGTGTTGGCGACCCTGGCGAGCGCCTTCAGCGTCCTCTATTCGCTGCGCTTCATCCACAGCACCTTCTTCGGCCCGCCGCCGACCGAACTGGACCGCGTCCCGCATGAGCCGCCGGCTTGGATGCGGCGCCCGGTTGAAGTGCTGGTGGCCCTGTGTCTGCTGGTCGGGGTGTTCCCGGCCATCACCGTCGGCCCCTTCCTGCGCAGCGCGGCCGTGACCATGCTGGGCTTCGATCTGCCCTATTACAGCCTGGCCCTGTGGCACGGCTTCAACCTGCCGCTGCTGCTCAGCGTCATCGCCATGGCGGGCGGGATCTGCCTCTATGTCGTGTTCGGCAAGGCGCTGAACGCCAATCCGCGCGGTGGTCCCTGGGGCATGAAGCGGCTGAACGGCGGCTATCTGTTCGAGCGATCCCAGGTCATTCTGATGGACCTGTCGCAGTGGGTCGTGCGCCATCTGGGCGCGCAGCGCCTGCAGCCGCAACTGCGCCTGATCCTGCTGACGGCCCTGCTGTCGGCGGTGGTGGCGGCGGCGGGCGGCTTCGTGCTGACATGGCCCGAGTTCCGCGTTCCTCAGGCGCATAATCTGGCCTTCGCCGCGCTGTGGCTGGCGGGCGGGGCTTGCGCCCTGGCCGCCGCCTGGCAGGCCAAATATCACCGCCTGGCCGCCGTCATCCTGATGGGCGGGGCGGGCCTGGCCAGTTGTCTGACCTTCGTCTGGCTGTCGGCGCCCGATCTGGCCCTGACCCAGCTGGTGGTCGAGGTGGTGACGACGGTGTTGCTGCTGCTGGGTCTGCGTTGGCTGCCCAAGCGTCTGGTCGAGATCCACGTTCCCGAGTCCGAGCAACGCCGCGCGCGTTGGCGCCGTCGTCTGGATCGGGGGATCGCCATCTGCGCCGGCGCGGGCGTGGCCCTGATCGCCTGGGCCGTCATGGTCCGCCCGCCGGTGGAGGGTGTGTCGCGCTTCTTCGTCGAGAAGGCCTATGAGGAGGCGGGCGGACGCAACGTCGTCAACGTCATCCTGGTCGATTTCCGCGCCTTCGACACCTTCGGCGAGATCACCGTCCTGGGCGTCGTCGGCCTGACGGTTCTCGCCCTGTTGCGCCGCTTCCGTCCGGCCAGCGACAGTCTGTTCCAGCCGATGCAAAAGCGGGTTCAGGACGCCTCTGACCGCGCCCGTGAAGGCCGCACCGAGGGCGACACCCTCAGCGACACCATGATGATCCCCGGCGTGGTGATGCGCTGGTTGTTCCCCTTCATCATCCTTCTGGCCGTGCATCTGTTCCTGCGCGGGCATGACCTGCCCGGCGGCGGCTTCGCGGCGGGGGTGGCGCTGTCGATCGCCTTCATCCTGCAATACATGTCGTCCGGCGCTCGTTGGGTGGAGGAGCGGCTGGAGATCCGCCCCATTATCTGGATCGGCGTCGGCCTGCTGCTGGCCGCGCTCAGCGGAGCGGTGGGCTGGGTGTTCGACCAGCCCTTCCTGACCACCTATTTCCAGTACGCCGACCTGCCGCTGCTGGGCCGGGTGCCGTTGGCCAGCGCCGTCCTGTTCGACCTGGGCGTGGTGGTGCTGGTGGTGGGCGCCACGGTGCTGGTGCTGGTCGCCCTGGCCCACCAGTCGTTGCGCCGCGCGCGCATCGAGGAAGCTGAGGCTGAGGCCGAGGCGGAAGCCGAGCAGAAGGGAGGGGCGCAATGACCCAGATCGTCCTGGCCCTGGCCATAGGCGTCCTGACCGGCTCGGGCGTGTGGCTGATGCTGCGCCCACGCACCTTCCAGGTCATCATCGGTCTGTCGCTGGTCTCCTATGCGGTCAACCTGTTCATCTTCTCCATGGGGCGGCTGCGGTCGGCCGCGCCGCCGATCACCAGCAAGGGGGCGGAAGACCCCGCGCTCTACGCCGACCCGACGCCCCAGGCCCTGGTGCTGACGGCCATCGTCATCAGCTTCGCCCTGACGGCCCTGTTCCTGGTGGTGCTGCTCGCCTCGCGCGGCGAGACCGGCAGCGACCATGTCGACGGCCAGGAGGCGTCCGAATGACCGATTGGCAGGAACATCTGATCATCGGGCCGATCGTTCTGCCCATGGTCATCGCCGCGGCCATGCTGCTGTTCGACGAGCGCCGCCGCCTGCTGAAGGGCGGCCTCAGCCTGTTCGCCATGGCCGCCATCCTGGCCATGGCCCTGGCCCTGCTGCACGAGAGCGCGACCGGGGCGACGGGCGGGGGCGACACCGCCCGCGTCTATCAGTTGGGCGACTGGCCGGCGCCGTTCGGCATCGTCCTGGTGGCGGATCGCCTGTCGACGCTGATGGTGGCCCTGACCAGCGTCCTGGGCGCCTGCTCCATGATCTTCGCCCTGGCGCGATGGGACCGGGCGGGGCCGCGTTTCCACGCCCTGTTCCTGCTGCTCGTGATGGGGGTCAACGGGGCCTTCCTGACGGGCGACCTGTTCAACCTGTTCGTCTTCTTCGAGATCATGCTGGCGGCTTCCTACGGCCTGGCCCTGCATGGGTCGGGCGAGGCGCGCATCCGGGCGGGGCTGGCCTATATCGCCGTCAATCTGACGGCCTCCATGCTGTTCCTGATCGGGGTCAGCCTGATCTACGGCGTGACCGGCACGCTCAACATGGCCGATCTGGCCGTGCGCATCCCCCAGATCGCCGAGGCGGACCGGGGCCTGTTCCACGTCGGCGCGGCCATCCTGGGCGTGGCCTTCCTGACCAAGTGCGCCATGTGGCCGCTGGGCTTCTGGCTGACCACCACCTATTCGGCGGCCAGCGCCCCGGCCGCCGCCGTCTTCGCCATCCTGTCCAAGGTCGGCGCCTATGTGATCATCCGCCTCAGCTTCCTGCTGTTCGCGCCGGACAGCGGGGCCTCGGCCGGGTTTGGCCAACTGTGGATCCTGCTGGGCGGGCTGGCGACGATCGGCTTCGGCACGGCGGGGATCATCGCGGCGCGCGACCTGTCGATCGCCGCCGCCTACGCGGTCATCGTCTCGTCGGGCACGGTGCTGGCGGCTGTGGGCATAGGCGACGCCGATGTCCTGGGCGGGGCGGTCTTCTACCTGGTCGGATCGACCCTGGCCTGCGGCGCCCTGTTCATGCTGGCCGAGGTGCTGAACAGGGGCCAGGACCCCGGCGCGCGTTCGGGCCGCGCCGTCTTTGAGGATGAGTACATCGACCCCTTCGACGACGACGAGCGCAATGAGCCGGGTCTGGTGATTCCGGCGGCCGTGGCGGCCCTGGGCGGCGCCTTCCTGATCTCGACCCTGATGATCGCGGGCCTGCCGCCGTTGGCGGGGTTCATCGGCAAACTGGCCATGATGGGCGCCCTGTCGGGCGTCGGCGGCTGGGCGGGCTATGGCGTGATCGCGGCCCTGTCGCTGGCGTCGCTGGGCGCTCTGATCGGGCTGACGCGCCTGGGCATGGCGGCCCTGTGGGCGCGGGACGACGACGCCGAGCCGGCGGTCGTGGTCGGCGCCGCCGAAGGGGTGGCCATCGCCGGTCTGCTGGCGGCCTGCATCTTCCTGGCGATCTTCGGCGAGGCGGGCTTCGCCTATGCCGACCACACGGCCGACTGGCTGGTGCGGCCCGACGCCTATGTCCGCGCGGTGCTGGGAGGCGGCTCATGATCCGGTCGGTCCTGCCTCACCCCATTCTGTCGCTGGGCCTGTTCGGGGCCTCGGTGCTGCTCAGCGGATCGGCCGCGCCGCCGGCCCTGGCCCTGGCCCTGCTGATGGCTCTGGCCGCGCCCCACATCATGCGCGTTCTGGAGGTCGAGCCGGTTCGCGTCAGAAAGCCGCTGACCCTGCTGAGCTTCGCCCTGGTGGTGACGCGCGACATCATCCGGTCGAACTGGGAGGTGGCCCTGGTCGTCCTGGGGCTGAACGCCTCGCGCGACAGCCGCGTCTCGGGCTTCGTCCACATTCCGCTGGAGATGCGCGACCGTTACGGCCTGGCCGTTCTGGCGGTGATCATCACCAGCACGCCGGGCACCATCTGGGTCGAGTATGAGGATGCGACGGGCGTCCTGCTGCTGCACATCCTGGACCTGAACGACGAGGACGACTGGGCCGGCCGCATCAAGAACCGCTATGAGCGCCGCCTGATGGAGATCTTCGAATGACCGGCGCCGTCTTCTATTGGGCGTTGGTCCTGGCGCAGCTGTTCCTGGCCGGGGCGGCCCTGATCGGGGTCTGGCGCATCGCCAAGGGACCGCGCGCCCAGGACCGCATTCTGGGCCTGGACACTCTTTATCAGGCCGGGATGCTGCTGATCGTCGCCTTCGGCGTGCGGACGGGCAGCCATCTGTATTTCTATGCGGCCGTCATCATCGGCATGCTGGGCTTCACCTCTTCGGTCGCCCTGGCCAAATTCCTGATGCGCGGCGAGGTGATCGAATGAGCGGCTTTCCCGCCAATGTTCCGACCTGGGCGGCGCTGCTGGCGGCGGCGCTGGTGCTGGCCGGCTCCGGCCTGACCTTCATCGGCGCCTTGGGCCTGGTGCGGCTCAACACCTTCTACGAGCGGGTTCACGCCCCGACCCTGGGGGCGACGCTGGGCATGTTCCTGATCCTGGGCGGGTCGGTGGTCTATTTCACTGCGGCCGAGGGGCGGTTCATGCCGGTCGAGCTGCTGGTGGCCGTCTTCTTCACGGTGACGACGCCGGTGACGCTGATCATCCTGGCGCGCGCGGCCCTGTTCCGTGACCGGACCGATCGTTCCGGCGACGGGGTGCGGGTGCCGCTGGAGGGCGAGTGCGCCGGGGTGGTCCGCACGCCGCCGGACCTGACGGCTATTGATCCTCGTCGAAGCGACGGGCCACAAGGTCAGTAAGGGCGGCGACCGCCTCAGCGGCGTCAGGCCCCTCGGCCTTCACTTCGACGCCGCAGCCGATCCCGGCGCCCAGCATCAGCAGACCCATGATCGAGCGGGCGTCCACGGTCACGCCGTCGCGCGTCACCTGGATCTCGGATTCGAACTCCGAGGCCAGTTTGACGAACTTGGCCGAGGCGCGGGCGTGCAGGCCGCGCTGGTTGCAGATGTTCAGGACCGCCTGGGCGGATAAAGCGACGTCGCTCATTTCTCGCCCGCCAGCACCCACGACGCCACCGAAATGTATTTGCGGCCCGCGTCCTGGGCGTGGGCCACGCAGGCCTCCAGCGTCTCGCGGCCGCGGACGCTGGCCAGTTTGATCAGCATGGGCAGGTTCAGCCCGGCGATGACCTCGGCGCCGGTCTGCTCCATCACCGAGATGGCCAGGTTGGACGGCGTGCCGCCGAACATGTCGGTCAGCAGGATGACGCCCTCGCCTTCATCGACGGCGGCGGCGGCGTCGACGATGTCGCGGCGGCGCCGCTCCATGTCGTCGTCAGGGCCGATGCAGATGGCGGCGACGCCGCGCTGCGGCCCCACCACGTGCTCCATCGCCGACAGGAATTCGGAGGCCAGGCCCCCGTGGGTGACGATCACCAGCCCGATCATATAGGCTTCACCAAAGACATCCCCAGCTCGCCTCGACGAGCGACAAGCCTCGTTTCATAGGGCAATCGCGGCGCGGATCAAAGGGCGCCGTCGTCGCGCCGTTGCGGAAGCGTTGCGACGACGTCCATCGCCGCCGCGACGACCAGAGGCGCCGAGGCTGGACGCGGGTCCAGAACCAGGCGTGGAATCGCGATTCCGTCGATCACGTCCTGGGCGGCTTCGGGCATCCGCTCGACCGGTTCATGGGTCAGACGCAGCGACAGGGCGATCCGCGTCAGGGGCCGGAAAGGCTGGCTGACGACGCCCAGGCCGCGCACCTCCATCCGCCCGGCGATGGTCGCGGGCGCGGCGGCGTAGAGGGCGCCCTCGCAGGCGAAGACCTCGACCCAGTCGTCGCCGACCAGTCGCCAGCCGTTCTGCATCAGCCGCAGGGCCAGGTCGCTCTTGCCGACGCCGGATCGTCCCTGGATCAATACGCCGCGCCAGGCGCCGCCGAGCCGGAGCGCGGCGACGGTAGCGTGCAGAGGCTGGCGCGGCGTTGTCATGAGCGCTTGCCCGTTGCTGGCAATCGCACCTCGAAGAGGGCGCCGACGACGGCGCCGTCGGGGCCGGTGCGGTTCTCGGCGTGGACGTGTCCGCCGTGGGCGTCGATGATCTGGCGCACGATGGCCAGGCCCAGGCCCGAGTTGGCGCCGAAGGCCGTGCCCTTGGGCCGCGAGGTGTAGAAGCGTTCGAACACCGTCTCCAGGTTTTCAGCCGGGATGCCGGGGCCGTCGTCTTCGACGCGGATGCGCAGGGGCAGGTCGGGCTGACTGTCGTCGCGTTCCAGGCTGACGCGAACTTCGCCGCCAGGCGGGCTGAAGGAGCGGGCGTTGTCGATCAGGTTGCGGAACACCTGGCCCAGAGGAATGTCGCGGCCGATGACGCGGGCGCTGTCGGCGGTCAGGACGAAGCGCACCGGGGGCTCGCCCGGCTTCTGACCGGCCTCATAGACGCCGATGATGTCGCCCAGCAGTTCCTTCAGGTCGATGGCGCGCGGGCGGTCGCGCGACAGTTCGGCGTCCAGACGCGAGGCGTTGGAGATGTCGGTGATCAGGCGATCCAGCCGCCGCACGTCCTGCTGCAGCAGATTGGTCAGGCGGGCCCGCTGCTCGTCGGTCTTGACCAGGGGCAGAGTCTCCAGCGCCGAGCGGATCGAGGTCAGGGGGTTCTTGATCTCGTGGCTGACGTCGGCGGCGAAGCGCTCGATGGCGTCCATGCGCGTCGACAGGGTGTCGGTCATGGACTCAAGCGCGCGAGCCAGGTCGCCGATCTCGTCGCGGCGGTCCTCGAGGTCGGGCAGGGAGATGGCGCGGGCGCGCTGCAGGCGCACCTGGTCCGCCGCCGCCGACAGCCGCATCACCGGCCGCGCCACGAACAGGTGCAGCACCAGCGACGCCAGCAGGTTCACCGCCAGGGCCACCAGGGCGAAGGGCATCAGGGCGCGGCGTTGCGCGTCCAGGGTGGCGTTGACGTCGCCCGCTTCCAGGGTCAGCACGCCCAGGACCTGCTGCACATGGCGCACGGGCAGGGAGACGGAGACGACGCGCTCGCCCTCTTCATTGCGGCGGATGGCGGCTTGGGGCGTGCCCTGCAGGGCGCGCTCGACCTCGGCCGACAGTTCGGAGTCGGCGCGGGCCAAACGCGCGGTTTCGCGGCGTGAAGGCTCGGTCGGGGCCAGGGCCGTGCCCGCCGGGTTGGCCGGAGGCAGGGGGGCGCCGGGGATGGCGTCGCTGACCCGATAGGAGTCCGACACCTCGATCCCGTCCATGTCGAACAGGCGGGCGCGCTGGCCTGCCGGGATGAAGTTGTCGCGCAGCCACAGGGCGGCCGCACGGTCATCCAGCATGGGATAGGGGTCGCCCTGGGTGATGCCCAGTTCGCCCAGGACGTTGGCCAGCAGTTCAGCCTGAACGCCCAGCGATTCCTGGCGCGCCTCGATCAGACCGCGCCGCCACTCGTTCAGCAGTAGGGCGCCGCCGAACAGGATCAGCAGGCTGAGAAGATTGAGGGCCAGGATGAAGCCGCCCAGGCGCGATCCGCCGAAGCGGAATCGGCGCCGCGCCGGGGCGTCTTCAGGTTCAGCTCTCGCGGTAGCGGTATCCGACGCCATACAGGGTCTCGATAGCGTCGAACTCAGGGTCGACCATGCGGAACTTCTTTCGCATCCGTTTCACATGGCTGTCGATGGTGCGGTCGTCGACATAGACCTGATCGTCATAGGCGGCGTCCATCAGATTGTCGCGGCTCTTCACGAAACCCGGGCGCTGAGCCAGGGCTTGCAGCAGCAGGAACTCGGTGACGGTCAGCTTGACCGGACGGCCGTCCCAGGTCGATTCATGGCGCGCCGGGTCCATCGACAGCTTGCCGCGCTTGATCGCCTTGCCGGCTTCGACGGCGGCAGGATCGATCGGGTCGAGGCCTTCCACGCCCGCGCGGCGCAGCAGGGCCTTCACCCGTTCAATCAGCAGGCGCTGGCTGAAGGGCTTGTGGATGTAGTCGTCGGCGCCGAGGTTGAAGCCGAGGATCTCGTCGATCTCCTCGTCCTTGGACGTCAGCATGATGACCGGAATGCTGGAGGTCTGGCGCAGACGGCGCAGCACTTCCATGCCGTCCATACGGGGCATCTTGACGTCCAGGATGGCCAGGTCCGGCGGGGTGGCCTCCAACGCTTCCAGGCCCGAGGCGCCGTCGTGATAGGCGGTCACCGTATGGCCGTGGCTTTCCAGCGCCAGAGAGACGGAGGCCACGATGTTCTCGTCGTCGTCGACCAGGGTGATGTTAGCCAAGGGCTTCTCCTTAGTGCGGGCGGGTCGATCGCGTGATCGGCCGCCGTATCCGGTAACGCGCGGCAAGCGTAACCGTTCTATGCATTCGCGGTGACTTTACGGCCACTGCAAAATGGTTTGCGCGACTCTGCCTTTCAACCCGTGCGAGGAAAAGGCGAAACCTCGCCTTAAAGCCTGGAAAGTCAGAATAGCCGTCTTGCTGTCCACGAAGGTGCCATGGCCGGTCCCGTTCACTACGAAATTTACATCCGACGCACGCCGCCGGACGACTGGTCTCTGTCGCAGGCCATGGAGGACCGCCGCCGCGCCATGGAGACGGCCGAGGATCTGATGCGCGACCGTCAGGCTGTGGCCGTGCGCGTCACCAAGGAGACCTTGGACCCCGAGACCATGGAGTTCGCCAGCGTTGTCGTCCTGACGCGCGGCGCGCCGGAACTGAAGCGCAAGCGCCCTGCGCCGGTCGAGCCGCGCGGCCCTTCCTGTCGTGGGGTGCAGGACCTCTACGCCCCCCATGCGCGCGAGACCATTGGCCGCATCCTGGAGGACTGGTTGGGGCGCCAGGGCGCGACGGCCTTCGAACTGCTGCATCGGCCGGATCTGGCCGAGCGGCTGGAAGCCTCCGGCGTGGAGTTGCAGCACGCCATCCAGAAGGTCGCCGTGCCCGAGGCTCAGGCCGTTCCCGGCCAGTCGGTGCATGAGTTGATGCGCCACTATCAGCGCCTGGCCGAACAGGCGATCGAGCGGCTGCTGAAGGCGGGCCGCAGCCGAACGTTTGCGGATCTGGAGACGCGGTCCGTCGCGGATCTGGCGCACAGTCTCGTCGGCGCGGCGGATCGGGCTTTTCTCATGGGCGGCGCGGTGGCCGGGTCGCTGCGCGCCCTGACGGGCGCGCGGGCGCGGCTGGAGCGGCTGATGGACATCTGCGACCGGGCGCCGCTTGAGGGGCCGCCGCGCGCCCTGGTGTTCGTCGCGGTCGAGCAGATCCTGTGCGAGCTTCTGGGATCGCGCGCGGGTCTGGCGCAAATTCTCGGCCCCGGCCTGGATCAGGGCTCCAGCCTGGCGGCGGCGGTGCGTATGGTCGCGCCGCGCGAGGTCGGAGCCATCCTCGCTCATGACCCGCGCCTGACCCTGTTGGTGCCGCCGGTCGAAGGCCCGCCCGCGCGACTGGGCGAGCGGTTGGCGGCAGGGGAGTTCCCTCTGTTGGCGGCGGCCCTGGCGCGGATGGTGCTGCGCGAGCTGATGAGCCAACGCCGCCTGCGGCCGGGCGATGCGGTAGGCGAGATCGACATTCTGCGCGCCCTGGCCACGGCCCTGACGGCCACGGCGGGACGGCTGCTGACTCTGGAAGAGGTGCAGACCGCCTTCATCGAACGCTCGCGCAGCCTGGTCGCCGCCGATTTCGTCGCCGCCTATGTCGCCGACTGCACGTCCGTCCTGGCCGAGGCGGAGCGCCTGACCCGTCTGTGCGAGAACGTCACCGGCGGCGCCAACAAGCGGGCGGCCGCGCGCTGGCTGGACGCCTGCGTCGCCTCCCTGCGCTTCGAGACCGAGTTGCGCGGTCGCCTGACGACCGATGCCGCGCCGCCGGGGCAGCGTCTGCTGTCGCTGGTCATTCTGCAACGGTCGGTGCGTAACGCGGGCCTGCCCGAGCGCGAGACCCAGGCTGTCGTCGACGCCCTGGGCCTGGTCGGAGGCGCGGTCGAGGCCGACGCCCGGCTGACGACGCAGATCGCTCGCGCGCCGGCGCCGATCCCTCAGAAGCTGGCGGCCCTGTTGAGGCTGGCGGCGGCGGAAACGGGACCGACCGGCCCGGTCGCTGAACGCGCACGCGCCGAAGCGGTGCGGTTGATGCGCGCGCCGGACACCCGCGCCGCCCTGGGGGCGGAGCCGCAGGCGGTGCTGACCCTGCGGCCCCTGATGCAGGCGGTCGGCCTGGCGGCCTGACCGCCCTTCGGCGTCAGTCGAAGATGTCGAAGATGTCCAACCGCTTCTTCTTCTTGCGGTAGTGGTAGTCGTCGTCGCGGCGACGGTCGTGGTCATAGCGGTCGTCGCGATGGCGCGGCGGCTCGCGATAGGTCGGCTGGGCTCCCCAGGGCTGCTGAGGTTGGGCCGGTTGCGGCGGCGGGACGTGGGTCGGGGCGGCGGGCGCGGACGCGCGGCCCTCATCGCCGGCGGCGGCCATCAGCTTTTCCAGTTCGCCGCGATCCAGCCAGACGCCGCGACAGGTCGGGCACATGTCGAACTGGACGCCGTGGCGGTCCAGCGTCTGCATGGGCGCATTGTCGTTGGGACACATCAGCAGGGGCATGAAATCCTCTTTCGTCGTTGAATGCGGTCCGACATCACGCCGCCGAAGCGCCGCCAGAGGGGCCCGTCCCGCTACAGCAAAAGAGGTAGGGATCGCCCGCCCCCGCGACAACGCGCCGCGTCGCCGCAGGGCCCTGTTTTCACGCGATCAGCAGTGCTGGCCAGCCGCCCAGCCCGACGACCAGGCCCACTGGAAGTTGTAGCCGCCCAGCCAGCCGGTCACGTCCGCGACCTCGCCGATGAAGAACAGGCCGGGGACGGTCTTGGCCTCCATCGTCTGTTGATCGAGGGCGGCGGTATCGACCCCGCCCAGCGTCACCTCGGCGGTGCGATAGCCTTCGGAGCCGACCGGCTTGACCGTCCAGGCGTTGACCGCCTCGGCCAGGGCGCGCAGCTTCTTGTCGCCGACCTCGGCCAGCTTACCCGAAAGGTTTTCGAGCACGCACAGGGCTTCGGCCAGACGACGCGGCACGACGTGGCCGACGGCCGTATGGACCGCCTGCTTGCCGTTTTCGGTCTTGGCGGCCAGAATTTCGGCCGCTGCGTCGCGGTCAGGCGCCAGATCGACGGTGATCGCCTCGCCCTCGCGCCAGTAGGAGCTGATCTGCAGGATCGACGGCCCCGACAGGCCGCGATGGGTGAACAGCAGGCCCTCGCGGAAGACGGTTTCCTTGGTCGGGCGGCCAGGGCCTGCGTCCTTGGGCGCCTTGTGCCGCACGACCGCGTCGACCGTTACCCCCGCCAGTGGCTTCAACTGTTCCAGCAGCCCCGGCTCGAACGTCAGGGGGACCAGCGCAGGCCGGGTGTCGGTGACGCGCAGACCGAACCGCCGCGCGACCTCATAGCCCCAGCCGGTGGCTCCCATCTTGGGAATGGACTTGCCGCCGGTCGCCACGACCAGCGACGCCGCTGTCACCCGCGAGCCGTCGTCCAGATCGACCTGAAACCGATCGCCCGCGCGCTCTACCGCCTTGACGCCGAGGCCCAGCGACAGGGTGACGCCCGCCGCCTTCATCTCGTCCGTCAGCATGCGGATGATTTGCTTGGCGCTGTCGTCGCAGAACAGCTGACCGAGGGTTTTCTCGTGCCAGGCGATGCCGTGGCGATCGACCATCTTGATGAAGTCGTGCTGGGTGAAGCGCCGCAGGGCCGACAGGGCGAAGCGCGGATTCTCGCCCAGGAAGTTGGCGCCGCCGGTTCCCAGATTGGTGAAGTTGCAGCGCCCGCCGCCCGAGATGCGGATCTTCTCACCCGGCGCGCGGGCGTGGTCGATTACGCGCACGCGGCGACCGCGCTTGCCCGCCTCGATGGCGCACATCATGCCGGCCGCGCCGGCGCCGACGATCAGGACGTCGATGTCTGAAGACTTCATCGCCCCGCCCTAGCAGGCGCAGGCCCCGCCAGGGAAGGGCGCGTAGCGATGCCCTACAGGCCTAGCATGGCCCGATAGGTCGGATGCACCTGATCGGCGTATTCCGGGTGCTTCTTCAGATAGCTGGAGAAGAAGGGGCAGGTCGGCAGGATCAGCAGGTCTTTCGCCTTCAGATCGGCCAGGACGTGCTTGGCCATGCGGCTGGCGATGCCGCGCCCTTCCAGCGGGACCGGCACGAGGGTCTCGGTGATCAGGCGCCCGCCCGCGACGGGGTTGTAGATGACCACGGCGGTCTCGCCGTCGACGTCCAGCTCGTAGCGCTTGGCTTCTTCGTTGTCGCGGATTTCGGGATCCAGGCTCATGTCACATCCTTGTTCAGAGATAAGGGCTTGCTCGAAGAAATGGATTTAGTGCGCGTCGTCCCAGTTGCCAGCGGCCTTGGCTTCGACATCCAGCGGAACGCTCAGGGCCACGGCCGGTTCAGCGGCGGTCTCCATCACGCGGCGGATGATGGCGACGGCGCGTTCGGCCTCGGCCTCGGGGGCTTCGAACACCAGTTCGTCGTGAACCTGAAGCAGCATCCGGGTCTGGAAGCCCGCATCAAACAGGGCGCCCGGCATGCGGATCATGGCGCGGCGGATGATGTCGGCGGCGGCGCCCTGGATCGGGGCGTTGATGGCCGCACGCTCGCCGAACTGGCGCTCGGCGCCGGACTTGGAATGGATGGCCGGAATGTGGATGCGCCGCCCGAAGACGGTGGTGACGAAGCCCTGCTCTTTCACCAGCGCCTTGGTCTTGTCCATGTAGTCGCGGATGCCGGGGAAGCGCTCGAAATAGGTCTTGATGTAGGCCCCGGCCTCACCTTGTTCGATGCCCAGCTGGGCGGCCAAGCCGAAGGCGCTGATGCCGTAGATGATGCCGAAGTTGATGGCCTTGGCCCGGCGGCGCGTCTCGCTGGGCATCCCTTCGACCGGGACGCCGAACATTTCGGACGCGGTAGCGGCGTGAATGTCGAGGCCGTTTTTGAAGGCGCGCTTCAGCTCGGGAATGTCGCCGATGTGGGCCAGCAGGCGCAGTTCGATCTGGCTGTAGTCGGCGCTGATCAGCACATGACCGGGCGAAGCGATGAAGGCCTGACGGATCTGGCGGCCCGTCTCGGTGCGGATCGGGATGTTCTGCAGGTTGGGGTCGGATGAGGCCAGACGCCCCGTCGTCGCCGCCGCCAGTTGGTATGAGGTGTGGACCCGGTTCGTCTGCGGGTCCATCGCCGCCACCAGGGCGTCGGTGTAGGTGCCCTTCAGCTTGGACAGCTGGCGCCAGTCCAGGATGGTGCGGGGCAGGGGATGGTTCTGGGCCAGCTCTTCCAGCACGCTGGCGTCGGTGCCCCACTGGCCGCTGGCGGTCTTCTTGCCGCCGGGCAGGTTCATCTCGCCGAACAGGATCTCGCCGATCTGGCGCGGGCTGCCGACGTTGAACGGGCGGCCGGCCAGCTTGTGCGCCTCTTCCTCCAGCTCGGCCATGCGCTGGCCGAAAGTCGAGGACAGGGAACGCAGCCGGTCGGGATCGACCCGCACGCCGGCCCGCTCCATGTCGGCCAGAACGGCGGGCATGCCGCGCTCCAGCGTCTCATAGACGCTCGACAGGCCCTCGGCCGCCAGACGCGGCTTCAGCAGGCGGTGCAGGCGCAGGGTCACGTCCGCATCTTCGGCGGCGTAGCAGACGGCCGATTTCAGCTCGACGTGCTTGAAGCTCTTCTGGCTCTTGCCGGTCCCGGCCACGCTCTTGAACGGGATGGGCTCATGACCGAGGTGCAGCCGCGCCAGTTCGTCCATGCCGTGGCCGTGCAGACCGCCTTCGAGGACGTAGGAGATCAGCATCACGTCGTCGATCGGGGCGACGCGCACGCCGCGCCGGGCCATGACGGCGAGGTCGTATTTGATGTTCTGGCCGACCTTCAGGACCGACGGGTCTTCCAGCAGGTCTTTCAGCCGGGCCAGGGCCGTCGGCTTGTCGATCTGTTGCAGGGGCGGGCGCGCATCGCCGCCGTCGCCGAAGTCCAGGCCGCCGTCTCCGGTCGGCTCGTGCTCATGCGTCAGGGGGATGTAGCAGGCCTCGTTCGGCCCGACCGCCAGCGACACGCCGCACAGCCCGGCGTGGGTCGAAGACAGGGCGTCGGTCTCGGTGTCGAAGCCGACCACGCCCGCCGCCTTCGCCCGCGCGATCCAACGGTCGAGGCCTTCCAGCGTCTGTACGCACTCATAGCGCTCCCGGTCGAAGGCGTGGGTGTCGACGGGGGCGGCGACCTCGGTCTGGCCATAGCGCGGCGTGGCCACGGGGGCTGTCGGCTGACGGGTGAAGGCGGAGCCTTCCTTCTGCGGCGCCTTGCCGTCGCCGACGCGGCGGGCCAGCGAACGGAACTCCATCGTCTCCAGGAAGGTCGACAGAGCCTCGGGGTCGGGGTCGCGGATGATGAAGTCGTCGATCGGTTCGGGGATCGGCGCGTCGCAGGTCAGCTTCACCAGTTCGCGCGACAGGCGGATCTGGTCGGCGAAGTTGATCAGGGTCTCGCGGCGCTTGGGCTGCTTGATCTCGCCCGCGCGGGCCAGAAGGGTGTCCAGATCGCCGTATTCGTGGATCAGCTGGGCCGCCGTTTTGGGGCCGATGCCGGGGGCGCCGGGCACGTTGTCGACGCTGTCGCCGATCAGCGCCTGAACCTCGACCACCTTGTCGGGCGTGACGCCGAACTTCTCGAACACGGCCTCTTCTTCGAGGCGGCGGTCCTTCATCGGGTCGTACATGACCACGCCGTCGCCGATCAGCTGCATCAGATCCTTGTCGGAGCTGACGATCACCGCCTCGCCGCCCGCATCGCGGGCCTGACAGGCATAGGTGGCGATCAGGTCGTCGGCCTCATAGCCGGCCATCTCGACGCAGTGGACGCCGAAGGCCTTGGTCGCCTCGCGCACCAGGGGAAACTGCGGGACCAGATCCTCAGGCGCCGGGGGGCGGTGGGCCTTGTATTGATCATAGAGATCGTTGCGGAAGGTCTTCTCAGAGTGGTCGAAGACGGCGACCAGGTGCGTCGGCCCGTCCTCGCCCTTCATGTCCTTCAGCAGCTTCCACAGCATGTTGCAGTAGCCCTGCACGGCGCCCACGGGCAGGCCGTCCGACTTGCGGGTCAGCGGGGGCAGGGCGTGATAGGCGCGGAAGATGTAGGCCGAGGCGTCGATCAACCACAGCCGCAGGGGCGGCCCGTCTTGCGTGAGGGGGCGGGCGGCGGATTCGGCGGGCGCGTCGGTCATGGCGCGAACATAGGGGGCGGCGACGCCCCCGTCATCCGGCCATGTGACGGATTACGGCTGCCAGCCGCCCGGCGTTTCGGGGATGACGTGTTCGCCCTCGTCCGAGACCTCGCCGCGGTTCTTCTTCACCTCGGCCCAGGCGGCGCGCAGCAGTTCGGTCACGCCCTCGCCCGAGACGCCGGACACCAGATAGGGTCGACGGCCCGCGACCGCCTCCAGCTCCGCCGCCTTCTCCTCGCGCGCTTCGGGCGTCAGGGCGTCGATCTTGTTCAGCGCCAGGATTTCGGTCTTGTCGGCCAGGCCCTCGCCATAGGCCTCCAGCTCGCCGCGGATGATGCGATAGGCCTCGGCCACATCGTCCTGCGTGCCGTCGATCAGGTGGATCAGGCTGGCCGAGCGCTCGACGTGGCCCAGGAAGCGCGTGCCCAGCCCTGCGCCGTCGCTGGCGCCTTCGATCAGGCCGGGAATGTCGGCGATGACGAAGCGTTCCGACGGGCTCAGGTCCACCATGCCCAGGTTCGGCGTCAGGGTGGTGAAGGGATAGTCCGCCACCTTGGGCCGCGCCGCCGAGACGGCCGACAGGAAGGTCGACTTGCCCGCATTCGGCAGACCCGCCAGACCGATGTCGGCGATCAGCTTCAGCCGCAGCCAGATCCAGCGCTCCTGGCCTTCCTGGCCGGGGTTGGCGTGGCGCGGGGCCTGGTTGACCGGGCCCTTGAAGCGGGTGTTGCCCCAGCCGCCGTTGCCGCCGGACAGCAGCTTCACCTTCATACCCGCTTCGTCCAGGTCGACGAGCACCGTCTCCTTGTCCTCGTCCAGCACCTGGGTGCCGACGGGGACGCGCAGGACCACGTCCTCGCCCTTGGCGCCGTGCATCTGGCGGCCCTGGCCGTGGTTGCCGGTCGGGGCCTTGAAGTGCTGCTGATAGCGGAAGTCGATCAGGGTGTTCAGCCCGTCGGCCGACTCGACCCAGACGTCGCCGCCCTTGCCGCCGTCGCCGCCGTCGGGGCCGCCGTTGGGTATGAATTTTTCGCGACGGAACGAGACGGAGCCCGCGCCGCCGTTGCCGGAGCGAATATAGATCTTGGCCTGATCGAGGAACTTCATGGGCGCCTTATGACCGAAGAGAGCGGCGAATTACAGGCCGGACCCGTTCGAGATCAGCGAACTTCGAAGACGATGGAGAATTCGTGGAGCCCCTCGAGGCCTTTTGCAGCCCGCGCGGAACGCGTTGCGCGCAGCGCCGTCATGCCGAAGCCGTACCCCGTCGGGCTCTCGGCGACGATGCGGCAGGCGGTCGGCGAACCGTCCATGAAGGCGCATCGCAGGGTGGCGACGCCGCTGACCTTGTCCTGCAGGGCCTTGGGCGGCGTTTCGATACGCGGCGGCGCCGACCAGCGCACGGACGCCGCCGCGGGCGCCTCGGCTGCGGGCGTCGTCTCTTGGAACGCGACGATGGACATCATGACGAGAAGCAGCATGACCGCGCTCCTGAACAGCTAGGATCGTGTTCCTGAGTCGCCGCCTGAACGACGGCAAGCCCGATCGTGCGTCTTCAGCCGCGCGCCCAGACGCCGAAGGGATCGCGCCATTCCATGCCCAGAGCCTGGGCCACGGCCGGGTGGGTGATCTCGCCCTTCAGCACGTTCAGCCCCTTGGCCAGATGCGGATCGGCGCGCAGGGCCTCCAGCCCCCGGTCGGCCAGGGCCAGTCCGAAGGGCAGGGTGGCGTTGTTCAGGGCTTCCGAACTGGTGCGCGGCACGGCGCCGGGCATGTTGCCGACGCAATAGTGGATGACGTCGTCGACCACATAGGTCGGCTGGTCGTGGGTGGTCGGGCGCGAGGTCTCGAAGCAGCCGCCCTGGTCGATGGCGACATCGATCAGGACGCTGCCCTTTTTCATCGAGGCGAGTTGGTCGCGCCGCACCAGGGTCGGCGCCTCGGCCCCCGGCGTCAGGACGGCGCCGATCACCACATCGGCCTTGGGCAATTCTTCCTCGATGGCGTGCAGGGAGGAATAGCGGGTGATGACGCGGCCGCCGGTCAGCTCGTCGATCTGACGCATGCGAGGGATCGAGCGTTCCAACACGACCACCTCGGCGCCCAGGCCCATGGCCATGCGCGCGGCGTTCAGCCCCACGACCCCGCCGCCCAGCACCAGCACCCGCGCCGGCGCCACGCCGGGCACGCCGCAGAACAGCAGTCCCATGCCGCCCTTGTGCTTCAGCAGGGTCTCGGCCGCCGAGAAGACGGCGATGCGCCCGGCCACTTCGGACATGGGCGCCAGCAGCGGCAGGCCGCCGTTGCGGTCGGTCACCGTCTCATAGGCGACGGCGGCGCAGCCGGAAGCCAGCAGGGCCTTGGTCTGCTCGGGATCGGGCGCCAGGTGCAGATAGGTGAAGAGGATGTGGCCGTCGTTCAGCAGGGCGAACTCGGTTGGTTGCAACTCCTTGACCTTCACGATCATGTCGCTGCCGGCGAAGACGGTGCGGGCGTCGGGGGCGATGCGGGCGCCGGCCTTGACGTAATCGGCGTCGGCGAAACCAGCGCCGACGCCCGCGCCGGTCTCCATGACCACGGCGTGGCCGTGGGCGACGTATTCGCGCACGGCGGCGGGCGTCAGGCCGACGCGATGTTCATTGGTCTTGATCTCTCGGGGGCAGCCGACGCGCATCTTCTTTTCAAAGTCCTGGCCCTGTCATAGGGCGCGGCGACGCTAAATGAGCCTTCAGGGTCGCGCTAGTGAAAAATAAAACCCCGCCGGGCGAGGGGCTCGGCGGGGTTGCAGGGCAGTCTTTACGATCAGGGAAGGATCAGTTCTTGGCGTCCCTGGCCGCGCCTTCGACGGCTTGGCCGGCGGCCTGGGTGTCCTTGCCGACGCCCTGAATGGTGTTGCAGGCGGCGGTGGTCAGGGCCGCGGCGGCGACGGCCAGGATGATGAGTTTACGCATGGAATGCTCCTGAGACGTGGGACTGTCGGGACGGAAGCCCTCAGGCTTTCAGAACGCCACGCTCAAGGTCGGGTTCCACTGACCCGGAAGGCGGCGACCTCGCGCACATGGGCCGGGCCGTGGGCTTCGGGCGTGACGAAGGTCAGGCGGGCGATCGAGCCGCCCTCGGGCGCCGGGAGGATCTCGGCCTCGCCGCGCAACTGTTTGGCGAAGGCGATCATCAGGGTGCGTCCCACCCCGGTTTCAGCCGCGTCGGCGACGCCGGGCCCGTCGTCCTGCACCTCCAGCACGCTGACGTCGCCCTGAACCCGGAAACGGACCTGCAGGTCGCCGCCGCGCCCGGCGAAGGCGTGCTTCTGGGCGTTGGAGACGGCCTCGACCACCCACAGGGCCAGGGGCGCCAGCTTGTCGGGGTCGATGACCAGGGGATCCGCTTCGATCGTCGTGGTCACCAGGGGGCCGCGCACCGCCTCGCCGGCGATCAGCTGGCCGACCAGTTCGCGCAGGAAGGTCTCTGAGTCGGCCTCGCGGACGTGCTCGCTCTGGTAGAGAATGCGGTAGATCAGGGCCAGGGCGGCGATCCTCTGGCGGGTGTCGCCCAGGGCCGCGCGCGCGCCGGGATCGGTCACCGCCCGCTGCTGCATCGACAGCAGGGAGGAGATGATCTGCAGGTTGTTCTTCACTCGGTGATGGATTTCGCGCATCAGCGCGTCCTTCTCGTCCAGGGCCTCCAGCAGGGCCTTGTCGCGTCGGGTGATGTTGTCGCCCAAGGCGCCGAGGGTGCGGGCCAGGACGCGGATTTCGGCCGGAGCGTGCTCGGCCTGGACCGGGCGCACCGAAAAGCGGCCGCGCGCATAGATGGCGGCCACCCGTTCCAGATAGGCCAGCCAGCGCACCACGATCCGCTCGGACAGCAGCATGACGGCGGCGAAGGTCGCCAGCCAGGCCGCCAGCGGCAGCAGCAGGGTGCCGAAGGGGTTCAGCCGCGCCCAGGACAACAGGCCCGGCGCGGGGGCGGACAGCAGGACGAAGACGTCGCGTCCCGACAGCGGCGCGCCCGCATAGACGTGGCGGCGGCCGCGCGCGTCCTTGGCCTCGAACAGGGGGGTGTCGCCGCGCTGGGCCTGCGCGGCCCAGGCGGCGATGGCCTGGGGATCGTTGAGCTGGAAGGCCTGGGCGTCGGTCGTGGTCAGCACCCGGCCGGAGGTGTCGATCACCGCCGCCTGAGCGCCGATCGGCAGGGCGGGATCGCGAATGTCCGGCTGCAGCGCCGTCAACGGCAGGATGGCGGCCATGGCGCCCTGGAAGGCGCCCATGGGCCGTTCGGAGCGGACCGCGACCAGCAGGGCGTTCGGCTTCCCGGCGGTCCATTCCATGACCACGTCTTCGCCGCGTCTCAGCCGTTGATACCAGGATCGTTCGCGCACCTCGGCGCCCGTGGGCGGAGGAACGGCGCGGGAGGCGCAGACCGGCTCGCCCGTGGCGCTGAAACGGGCCAGGCCGGCGATGCTGTCCATCCGTTCGACCAGGGTCGTCAGGCGCGGCTCGCAATAGAAGCCGACGCCCTCGGGGGCCAGGGCCTGCAGCAGCACCACGGCGCTGTCGATGTTGTTCTTGGCGTGGGCGGCGCTGCGGTCGGCGGCCAGTTGCAGGTCGATGCGCTGCTCCGCGGCCTGACGGCGGAAGCCCGCCTCGGTCTGGATCACGGCCAGCAGAAGGATCGGCAGCAGGGCGATGGCCATGGCCACGCCCAGGCGGAAGCGGATTCCCTGTACGCTGGGCCTTCCGAGCTTGCGCCCCAGAACCCGGCCGATCCGCAGCACGACTATCTCCGCCCGGCGCCGCTCAGCCTGTCGGCGTCGGCCAGGATGGATCGCATGGCGTCCCCGGCCGACTTTCCGTCGCGGGCGTAGCCGCCGCGCTCCAGCGTGGCCTGCAACGCCTTGCGGGCGCGCGACACGCGACTCTTCACCGTGCCCACGGCGCACTGGCAGATCTCGGCCGCCTCCTCATAGGCGAAGCCCCCGGCGCCGACGAGGATCAGGGCTTCCCTCTGTTCCTCGGGCAGGGTCTGCAAAGCCTGGCGCAGTTCGTCCAGGGCGACGGGCGCCTCGGGATCGTCCACCGCGATCAGGGTGCGTTCGGCGGCTTCCTGATCCAGCTGGGTCTGACGCCAGGACCGACGCTTCTCGGAGTAGAACTGGTTGCGCAGGATCATGAAGGTCCAGGCCTTCATGTTCGTGCCCATCTGATAGCTGGCGCGCGCGTCCCACGCCTTCATCATGGCTTCCTGGGCCAGGTCGTCGGCCGCGGTCGGGTCGCCGGTCAGGGTGCGGGCGAAGGCGCGCAGATGAGGGATCAGGGTGACCAGTTCGGCCTTGAAGGCGCCGTCATCGGCCGACGGGGGCCGGGATGGGGTGCTGGTCACTGTCCCTCCTTAGTGGACGACGCTTGATCGGCGCGTCTGAGGATCTCCAGGAATTCGTCGGGAACGGGTTCGTTCACGACCTCGTCGAACATATGGCGCAGCTTCACGCCGATCGCCTGCTGGCGCAGACGGACCTCTTCAAGCCCTCGATCGTGCGACGGTGTCCCGTCGGGGTGAGCGGGGGTGTCCTTGGTGTTGATCATCGAGTTTACGGCTGCCGCCCAAGCCAGTTGAAACGCCTGTAGAAGCGGAAAACGCCGCCTTACGCATAGGGTTCCTAACGCCAGGCGTTTTTATGCTCAAGCTGGATGACGGCTCGGGAACCGTGGCCCATTTGATACGTTGAGTCCGCTGGTGCGCTGACTAATGTGCGGCGTGAAGACTGTCGGGGAAAGAACCATATGAGCCTTCTGGCCAGACTTGCGCCTCATCTGCCCTACGTTCGTCGTTATGCGCGGGCGCTGACCGGCGACCAGACGACGGGCGACAACTATGTTCGCGTGGCTCTCGAAGCTCTTGCAGCGGGCGAGCGCCAACTGCCGACGGATATGACCCCGCGGGTGGCCTTGTATCACGTTTTCCACACCATCTGGTCGGCCACGGGCGCCCAGCTTGAAGACGGCGGGGCGGTCGAGGGCGATGACGCCGCTCATCGCCTGATGCGGATTTCGCCGCGCTCGCGCCAGGCCTTTCTGCTCACTGCGCTGGAAGGTTTCACGCCGTCCGAAGCGGCTCAGATTCTCGCTGTCGATCCGCGCACGGTCGAGCGCCTGATCGCGGAGGCCCAGTCCGACATCGACGCCGAACTGGCCACCGATGTCCTCATCATCGAGGACGAGGCCATCATCTCGGCCGACATCGAAAGCCTGGTGAAGGAGCTGGGCCATCGCGTTACCGGCACCGCCACCACCCATGACGAGGCCGTGGACGCCGTGGCGCGTCACACGCCGGGCCTGGTGCTGGCCGATATCCAGCTGGCCGACGGCTCGTCGGGCATCGATGCGGTCAAGGACATCCTCAAGCGCTTTGACGTGCCTGTCATCTTCATCACCGCCTTCCCCGAGCGGCTGCTGACGGGCGAGCGTCCCGAACCGACCTTCCTGATCACCAAACCCTTCCAGCCGGAGACGGTGAAGGCGGCGATCAGCCAGGCTCTGTTCTTCCATCCGTCGCGTCAGAAGCAGGCCGCGTAAGGTCGACGCGGCGAGACTGTTTCAAAGGGCCCCGAGCGCTGTTTCGGGGCCTTTTTCGTATTCAGGTGGCGGGATCGGCCAGCGCCGCAGCCGGAGCTTCGGCCGTCGCCTCGACCGGCGCTGGTTCGGCGGCGCGGTCTTGGCGCTGGAAGCCTTTGTTGCTGACGGCCCACATGCCGATCAGCAGGACGGCGGCGGCTCCGGCTGAAAGCAGCAGGATGACCAGAATTCGCCGTCCGCCTCGGCCCTGGCGTACATATTGAGCCTCGACGGCGTGGTGGTCATGAACGGCGTCGGCGGAGTGGGAATGCGGGTCTTGATGGGTCATCGGCTCGCCTCCTTTTCGCGGTCGGAAATCCTCTATGGCCAACGCTGCGGTCGCTCGGCTGTTCCGCGACGGCGACAGGGCGTCGGAGGGGCGGCGTCCTTTGGAACCGAGTTTCGCGCGCGTCGTTATCTGGTCGTCGAGGGCTATTCCCCCGGACCGGCCTGACCGTCGGTCTTCGCCCTCGCCTCATTCTCGATGATGCGACTCCTAGGCGGATCCTGAACGGGTCCGCCTTCTTTTTTGTCGGCCGGCCGGGAGAGCGGGCGATCCGGCGTGCTTGCTCTCTGACGGCGAGGCGCCACTATGGGTTCTGAAAGAAAACGCTTGGAGACGGATGATGAGCCTGCGCAACAGACAATGGATCCTGCGTCAGCGGCCGCACGGCCTGATTCAGGACGGCGACCTGGAACTGGTCGAGAGCGTCACGCCCGATCTGAAGGACGGCGAGGTTCTGGTCCGCACCGTCTATCTGTCGATCGATCCGACCAACCGCACCTGGATGAATGACTCCGAGGGCTATCTGCCGCCCGTCGGTCTGGGTGACGTCATGCGCGGCCTGACCTTGGGCGTGGTCGAGCAGTCGCGCGGCGAACGATACAAGGAAGGCGATCTGGTCATGCCTCTGTCGGGCGCCTGGGCCGACTACGCCGTCGTGCCCGAAGCGGGGCTGCGGCCGGTCCACCGCGCGCCGGGCCTGCCGTTGACCGCCAACCTGTCCGTGTTGGGCATGACCGGCATGACCGCCTATTTCGGCGTCACCGACGTGCTGAAGGCGAAGGCGGGCGAAACCCTGGTCATCTCGGCGGCGGCGGGAGCGGTCGGCTCCATCGCCGGCCAGGTGGCCAAGCAGCGCGGCTGCCGCGTCATCGGCATCGCCGGCGGCGCCGAGAAATGCCGCTGGCTGACCGAAGAGCTCGGCTTCGACGCCGCCGTCGACTACAAGAACGAGGACGTCGGCGACGCCCTGGACCGCCTGGCTCCCGACGGGATCGACCTCAATTTCGAGAACGTCGGCGGCGACATCATGATCGCCGTCTGGAATCGGCTGAAGGTGCACGGCCGCATGGCCGTGTGCGGCCTGATCTCGGCCTACAACGCCACGCGGATGCCGCCCTCGCCCAACTTCGCCCGCATCATCACCCATCGTTTGGACGTGAAGGGCTTCCTGGTCCTCGACTACGCCCACCGCGCCAAGGAAATGGTCGCCGAGATGGGCCCGTGGCTGGCCGACGGGAAAATCCACTGGAAGGTTCATGTCGACGACGGTCTGGAAGGCGCGGTCGGCTCGTTGAATCGCTTGTTCACGGGCGACCATGACGGCAAGCTGATGGTCAGGGTGTCGGAAGAACCGGCCGCCTGACGGAGGGAAGACCACGCATGACCGAGCCGCTGCACGTCCATTTCGAGGACCTCGAGATCGGTCAGGTCATCCCCCTGGGCGCCTGCGCCGTGGATGCGGCGGCGCTGGATCTGTTCGCCGAACGGTTCCAGCCGGGGTGGGACGTGGCCTACGGCGCGCCCGAGGCCATGGTCTACGCCTTGTGGAGCCGTCTGGCCGCCGACCGCACCAGCGGCTGGGCTGGAGCCAAGACCCTGGCGGTCGACGGCCTTCGCTTCCTGCGCAGCCCCCCGGCGGGCGAGCTTCTGCGCGGACGCCTGACCATCATGGGCAAGGATCCCGTCGGAGACGAAAAGGGCGTGATCATCGCCCAGCAGGACCTGTTGGATGAGGCGGGGCGGCTGGTCTTCTCCTGCCTGACCCGAGCCCTGGTGGCGCGCCGCTAAGGTCGCGTCCCTCTCCCACAAGGGGAGAAGGATAAGAAAAAACGCCCCGCCAGTTTCCTGACGGGGCGTTTGATCTTTTGGACTTCAGGGCCTCAAGCAGCGCGAACGCGCGTTAGGCCCACAAAGAGCGCCTCAAGCAGCGTGACCGCGCGTTAGGCCCTCAAACATCAGGCGTTGGCGGCGGCCGGCTGCTGCTTGGCGGCGCGGGTCAGGGCCACGGCGATCAGACGATCCCAGCCCAGCAGCGACACCAGGTGGGCGTAGATCTGGCCCAGGGCGCCGTTGTCGCGCAGTTCTGCCAGCTTCTCGGCCGGCAGGGCCTTCAGCTTGTCTTCCGAGACGGCGAAATACTCGGCGATCTTTTGCGGCGTTCCGGCCGAGCCGTCGGCGTTGCGCGGCGTGTAGTTGGCCTCGCGCACCTCGAACAGGTCCAGTTCCTTCAGCAGGGCGACGAAGGATTCGCTGCGCACGCGCTCCTGCTCGAAGTTGTTGCAGAACTCCATGCCGAAGTTGACGTAGCCGCTGGGCTGGCCGTTCTCGAACAGAGGCGTCTCGCCGCCTTCGACCACGAAGGGGGCGGCGCGGTCGATGCACAGCACCAGGCGCTTCTGCTCTTCGTCATTGGCGAAGACGAAGGGATAGCGGCGGACGTAGGCCGGGATGTAGGCGTCGGGGCGGAAGTCGCCGTCCTCGATGAACAGGTTCTCGCCGGCGTTCAGGCCCATGGCCGCGACCGGCTGCTTGGCGTCGCCGACGAAGATGACCGGATAGGTCAGGGCGGCCGGGGCGAACTCCGTGACCGTCAGCGGCACCACATTGGTCTGGGCGACGAAGGCGTAGGGCTTGTCCGCCGGGGTCACGCCCAGCTTGCCGTGAGCCTCGGCCGACAGGGGCTCGGGCTGGGAATAGAACAGGACGTTGCCCGACAGGGGGCTGTTCGCTTGGATGGCGTCGGTCATGAAAAACGGATCTTCTGAACAGAAAGGACGGTTCTTCTAGCCCATGGCCGGGGCCGCCGCAAACGCCGCTGTTTGGCCACATTGCGCCGGCGGCGGGCGCGGCTCGAGCGGGTGCGACCGTCGATGCGGTTGCAGCGGCGGCCCTGACCTCCTAGCTGTAGGCCATGGGTCTCGTTTGCGATCATGAACACGCGGCCGGAGGGGCTGACGCCGCCGAGGTGGAACGCGCCCTGACGGCGGTCGAGGCGCGCTGCGCCGTGGACGGCGAGCGCATGACCGCCCCGCGTCGCCGGGTGCTGGAGCTGCTGCTGACGGCGGGCGAGCCGGTGAAGGCCTATGACCTGATCGCCCGCTATGGGCTGGATGGACAGGCGGCCAAGCCGCCGACCGTCTATCGTGCGCTGGACTTCCTGGAGCGCCGGGGCCTGGCGCACCGCATCGCCTCCATCAGCGCCTATGTCGCCTGCACCGCCGACGCCCTGGGCGAGGACAAGGGGCATGCCGCGGCCTTCCTGATCTGCGACTGCTGCGGCGCCGCCGAAGAGGTGGCGGTTCAGGGCGGCGACGCCTTCGCCCGCGCCGCCGCCGGCGCCGGCTACGCCATCGAGCGCACCACCATAGAGGGGCATGGCCGCTGCCCGGCCTGTCGCGTGGCGGCCTGAACCTGATGGACGCCCTGGCCCTGTCGGCGCCGCGCCGGATCAGCGTCCCCATCGACAACCGCTGGGGCGGCGGCGAGATGGCGGTGCTGGACTTCGGCGACCGCGAGCGGCCGGTCGATCTGGTCTTCGTTCACGCCAACGGCTTCAACGCCCGCACCTACCGCACCCTGTTGCAGCCCCTGTCCAGCGCCCTGCGCATCTGGGCGCCCGACCTCCGCGGCCACGGCGCGACGCGCCTGCCCGCGGAGCCCGAAGGCCATAGGAGCTGGAAGGATCACCGCGACGACCTGATCGGCCTGCTGGAGGCGATCGGCGGTCCGCCGGTGGCCCTGGCCGGTCATTCCATCGGCGGGACCAGCGGTCTGCTGGCCGCCGCCGAACAGCCCGAACGCGTGTCGCGCCTGCTTCTGCTGGACCCGGTCGTCTGGCCGCGCCCCATGGTGATGGCGCTGAACCTTCCGCTGGCGAACCGGCTGTCGCATCACTTTCCCATCGTCTCGCGCACCCTGAAGCGCCGCGCGGTGTTCGACAGCCGTGAACAGGCCCTGGCCGCCTATCGCGGACGCGGCGCCTTCAAGGGCTGGCCGGACCTGATGCTGGCCGACTATCTGGCCGACGGCCTGGCCGAGACGGATCGCGGTCTGGAACTGACCTGCAGCCCGGCGTGGGAGGCGTCCAACTACGGCGCCCAGGCGCATGACCCGTGGCGGGCGCTGGCCCGCTATCCGGGCGCGGTGCGCATTCTCAAGGGCGAGACCGGCAGCCTGTGCGCGGTTCGACCCTCGTCGCGTCGCGCGAACATGCAGGTCGAGACGGTGGCGGGCGGCGGTCATTTGTTCCCCATGACCCACGCCGAGATCACGCGCGACGCCCTGTTCGACCTGGCGGTCTGAGATCTCGTCGAAAGCGAGGCGTCCTCAGGGGTTGTCGCCGGGCGGTTCGATGCTAGTCCTGACTGCGATGACGCCGTCCGCTTCTTCTTCTCACCTGCCACGCATCCTGCTGGGCGCGCTGATCGGCGCTGTCCTGGGCCTGCTGATGCTGGGGGTGGCGCTGGCCGCCTGGTGGCTGGCGGTCGCGCGTCATGAGCCTCAGTCGATCGTCGCGCCCGAGGGGTTCGAGGCGCGGCTGGAAGAGGCGGCGGGCGGCGCCGCCTTCGGCCTCAGCCCTGTCTACGCCTATGAGCCGGACAGCCCGCGCTCCAGTGGCGCCGTCTGGTTGTCCCAGATCGCCTCCGAGCTTGAGGCTCAGGGCCATGAGATCCGTCCCGTTCCGACGGATGATCCCGAACTGAACCGTGAGATCGAGCGCTTGGCCCGCCGCTGGGCGGAGCCGCCGCGTCGGCCGTTGCTGATCTGGAGGGGGCCGACGGGGCTGATGCTGTGCCGCTGCGATCATCCGCGCGCGCGGGCGCAGGCGCGTCAGCTGTTGGCGGCCTCGGTCTCGACGCCAGCGGATGCGGTCGAAGCGCAGCCTTCTGTGGTCGCGCCGCGCCGAACGGTGGAGCCGACGGGACCGGCCTATCCGCGTCTTGGGCCGCCGCCGGCCAAGATCGCCGCGCCTTCTGCGCCGCCCGTCGCCGCTCCGGCGCGGGCAGCATCCCCGACGCCGTCCTTGCCGGGGGATCCGGCGCCCAGGCGGGCTGAGGCCAAGGCGTCGCCTGCGTCGCCCCGCGCGCCTTCTGCACGTCCCGCTTCGCCCCGGCGCACTGATCCGCCCGAGGCGCGGCGCGACGCCGAGAGCCTGTTCTTCTGAGACCTCAGTCCAGCCGGGCGCAGGCGTGGATCAGCCGCTCCACGTCTTCTTCGCTCTGATAGAGGCTGAAGCCGAAGCGGATGACGTCGTCGCGCACGTCGGCGATGACGTTCATCTCCTGCAGGGCCGCCTTCCAGCGCGGGGCGTCGGCGTGGCGCAGGGCCAGGAAGCGAGCGCGCGGCGCCGTCCCCTCGACCGGGTTCAGGATCTCGGCCTGGGCCAGCGCCCCGGCCTCGTTCGACCGGATCGCCGTCTGGAACCGGGCCTGATGGCCGCGCGCGTGATCTGCGATCATCGCTGTGGTCAGGCCGTGCTGGTCCAGCATCCGGCGCACGGCGTTGAAGCGATACAGGGCGCTGGCGTCGAAGGTGGCGCCCCAGAAGCGGCCGCCGTCGGTGCGGTACTGGACGCCGCCGGGCGGGCCTTCCAGATGGCCGAACTCGGCGAACCAGCCGGTCACGACCGGGCGCGGGCCGAAGCCGGGCGGGGCGTGCAGGAAGCAGGCGCCTTCGCCGGCCATGGCGTATTTATAGCCGCCCGCCAGATAGAAGACCTTGTCCGCCACGGCCGACAGGTCGGTCGGCGTCGCCATGAAGCCGTGGTAGCCGTCCACGACCACCCACGGCCCGGCCGGATCGGCCAGGTCCGCCAGCTCGGCGATACGTTCGAACAGGCCGCCGGTGCGGAAGAAGACTTGGCTGATGAAGATCAGATCATGCCCGCCCGCCTTGGCCGCCGCGACGAAGCGTTCGGCGAAGGTCGCGAACGGGGCCAGGGGCACGCGGGTGACGACGGCCTGCCCGGCCTCTTCCCAGCGTTCCGACTGGCGGCGGAAGGAGTGGAACTCGCCGTCGGTGGCCAGGATGCGCACCGGCGTCTTATCGACCGCCGAGACGATGCGCAGTAGGATTTCATGCGTATTGGGCGCGAAGATCAGGCTGTCGGGCGAGGGCAGGCCCAGCTCGCGCGCAACATGGCCCTGGGCCTCGGGGATGACCTCGCCGAACACCAGATCCCATTTGCGGTCGGCGAAGCGGTTGGCCTCGGCCCAGGCCTGGACCTGGCCGTCGAAGCTGACGTCGGGCCACAGGTGGTGGCTGTGAGCGGCGAAATGCAGGCGTTCCGGATCGAGGCCCAGCGCGCGCGAAAACAGGGGCTTGTAGTTCATGGCGCTACGCTAACCCGCGCCGCGAGCGGCGTCACCGGCCAAAGAAAAAGGCGGGCGCGCCGTACGCACCCGCCTCTCTTAACTCAGTCTTTGGCGCTCAAGCAGCGAGCGACCGCGTCGCGAGCGTAGCGCCGCGGACGTCAGCGCGCCTCAAATAAGACTACCGTGGCAGTGCTTGAACTTGCGGCCAGAGCCGCAGGGGCAGTCGCCGTTGCGGCTGGTGCGCTCCCAGCCGATGGGCAGGGCCTCGACCGGCAGCTTGGAGCGATCATCGCCCGTCAGTTGACCTTCCGGGTTCTGGGCCATCGGGTTCAGCATTTCATTTTCGCCGGTGCCGGGGTTCAGGTGGATTTCCTGGAACTCGGGCATCTCCATCGGCGGCGGCGCCTGGAACTGGAACTCGACCGTCATCAGCCAGCGCGTGACGTTGTGGCGCAGGTCGTGCAGCAGCGTCTCGAACAGGTTGAAGGCTTCGGTCTTGTATTCGTTCAGCGGGTCGCGCTGGCCGTAACCGCGCAGGCCGATGACGCCGCGCAGGTGGTCCAGGTGGACCAGGTGCTCGCGCCACTGCATGTCGATCATCTGCAGCATGAACTGCTTTTCGAGGCCGCGTGTCTGGTCGGCGCCGATCAGTTCGAGGCGTTCGGCGGCGCGCACGTCGGCGGCGGCGAGGATGCGTTCCTCGATCTCCTCGTTGGAGACGCCTTCCTCGGCGGCCCAGTCATGCAGCGGCAGTTCCAGGCCGAGGGTGGACTTCACCTTCTCGTCCAGGCCGACGATGTCCCACTGCTCGGCATAGGCCTTGGGCGGCATGTAGCGTTCGACCAGGTCGTTGATCGCGTCGTTGCGGAAGTCGCCGACCAGTTCCGACAGGTCTTCGGAGTCCATGAACTCCTGACGCTGCTCGAACACGGCCTTGCGCTGATCGTTCACGACGTCGTCGTACTTCAGCACGTTCTTGCGCATGTCGTAGTTGCGGGCTTCGACGCGCTTCTGGGCGGTCTCGACGGCGCGGTTCAGCCACGGGTGGCTGATGGCCTCGCCCTCGGCCACGCCGAACGACTTCATGATCGAGTCCAGACGGTCGCCGGCGAAGATGCGCAGCAGGTCGTCTTCGCACGACAGGTAGAATTTCGAGGTGCCGGGGTCGCCCTGACGGCCGGTCCGGCCGCGCAGCTGGTTGTCGATGCGGCGGCTCTCGTGGCGCTCGGTGCCCAGGACGAACAGGCCGCCGGCGGCCATGGCTTGTTCCTTGGCGGCGGCGATTTCGCCCTTGAACTCGGCTTCCTTGGCCTCAAGGTCTTCCGGCGTCACGGCGACAGCCATGTTGCGCTGTTCCTGGGTCCAGCGCTGGATGCGCATCTCCAGGTTGCCGCCCAGCTGGATGTCGGTGCCGCGGCCGGCCATGTTGGTGGCGATGGTCACGGCGCCGGGCAGACCGGCGTCGGCGACGATATAGGCTTCCTGCTCGTGCTGACGCGCGTTCAGGACGTTGTGCGGAATGCCGCGGCCGGTGACGTAGTCGATGTCATAGGCGGCGTCGCCGACCTTCTGCGCTTCCTTCTCGCGGCCCGCGTATTCGGGCTTTAGGGTGCGTGAGCGCTCGACCTTGTAGTCGTAGGTCTTGAGGACTTCGGACAGTTCCTCGGAGTTCTCGATCGAGACGGTGCCGACCAGGATCGGCTGGCCGCGAACGTGGCATTCCGCGATCTGGGCGGCGATGGCGGCGTTCTTTTCCTTGAAGGTACGATAGACCTCGTCGTCGTAATCCTTGCGCTGGATCGGACGGTTGGTCGGCACTTCCAGGACGTCCATCTTGTAGATGTCGAGGAATTCCTGGGCCTCGGTCGCGGCCGTCCCGGTCATGCCGGACAGCTTTTCGTAGAGGCGGAAATAGTTCTGGATCGTCACCGAGGCCAGGGTCTGGTTCTCGGGCATGATCTTGACGTCTTCCTTGGCCTCGATGGCCTGGTGAAGACCTTCGGACAGGCGACGGCCCGTCATCATGCGGCCGGTGTATTCATCGATCAGGACGATCTCGCCGTCCTTGATGATGTAGTCTTTGTCGCGCGTGTAGAGCGTGTTGGCGCGCAAGGCCTGGTTGGTGTGGTGGACCAGGCTGACGTTGGCCGGGTCGTACAGGTCGACGGTGTCCTCGGCGAAGTGGCCGGCGTCCTGAAGCATCTGCTCCATCCGCTCCGAGCCCAGCTCGGTCAGCAGGGCCTGGCGCTGCTTTTCGTCGAGGTCGTAGGTGTCCTTGTCCTTGACCAGCTCCTTCACCAGGGCGTCCAGCACCTTGTAGAGGTCCGAACGGTCCTCGGTCGGGCCCGAGATGATCAACGGTGTGCGTGCTTCGTCGATCAGGATGGAGTCGACTTCATCGACGATGGCGAAGTGGTGGCCGCGCTGCACCATCTCGCGACGGTCGTAGACCAGGTTGTCGCGCAGATAGTCGAAGCCGAATTCGTTGTTGGTGCCGTAGGTGATGTCGGCGTTGTAGGCCATCTGGCGCTGACCCTGCGACAGGCCGTTGACGATGACGCCGACCTCAAGCCCCAGGAAGCGATAGACCCTACCCATCTGTTCCGCGTCACGGCGGGCCAGATAGTCGTTGACGGTGACGACGTGGACGCCCTTGCCCGCCAGGGCGTTTAGATAGACCGGGGCCACGGCGACCAGGGTCTTGCCCTCGCCGGTGCGCATTTCAGCGATGCCGCCTTCATGCAGGATCATGCCGCCGGTCATCTGCACGTCGTACTGACGCTGACCCAGCACGCGCTTGGAAGCTTCGCGCACCACGGCGAAGGCTTCATTCTGCAGCTTGTCCAGGCTCTCGCCGCCTTCGATGCGGTCGCGGAACGTCTGCGTCATCATGCGCAGTTCGTCGTCCGAGAAGGCCTCGAACTTGGATTCAAGGGCGTTGATCTTATCGACCTGGCCCATGAAGGCCTTGACCTTGCGGTCGTTGGAGGAACCGAGAAATTTCTTGGCGAAGCCGAGCATGGGCGATCCGGGTCAGGCGGTCGAGCGGCTGAAGGCTCTGAGAAAGACAGTTTCACCCGGTCGGAGGGCCGCGATCACGCCGGCCCCGGGCCTTCCCTGCAGATGAGGGCGCGCGAAGGGCCGCGCAGACGATCGAAAACCCCTCGACTTGGGCGCAGGCGGGACTTAAGCACCGCCCTTATCCCTGTCAACGCGAGGGCCTTTTTAAGGCGGCGTGTTTCAGGCGCGAATGTCCGTTTCGACGGCCTGTCCACAGACCCTTGCCCGGAGCGTCCGATGCGAGCGCGACGTCCCCTCCACAGCCTGTTTCTGGTCGCCGTCGCCGGTTTGGCGCTGGGCGTCGCCGCCTGCGGGCGCGGCGGCGATGAAGCCGCCCCGGAAAAGAACGACCGCGTCGTGGCCAGGGTCAACGATCGCGCCGTCTGGGCCTCGGACGTGCGCCGCGAGGCGGTGGCGCAGGGGTTGATCGGCGAGGACGATCCCCTGGACGCCTCATCCGAACTGTTTCGCCGGGTGATGGACGAGGTGGTCGATCAGAAGCTGCTGGCCGCCGAGGCCGAGCGCCGGGGTCTCGATTCCAGCCCCGCCGCCCAACGCCGCCTGCAGGCCGTGCGCGAACGCATCCTGGGCGACATGCTGGTCGAGAAGGTGGTGTCCGGGGCCGTGTCCGAACAGGCGGTCGAACGCCTCTACGCCGAGCAGCAGCGTCTGGCCCGCGCGACCGAAGAGGTGCGGGTGCGCCTGATTCTGGCGCCGACCAAGGAACAGGCCGACGCCGTTCTGGGCGTCCTGGGCCAGGGGGCGGCCTTCGAGGCCGTCGCCGCCCAGCGCTCGATCGACGACGCCACCCGCTATTCCGGCGGCGACCTGGGCTATTCGACGCTGGACGTCCTGCCCGCTCCCTACGCCGCCGCCCTGCAGGGGCAGACGCCGGGCGCGGTCGTCGGCCCGATCCAGACCGAGACCGGCTGGGCCGTGCTCAAGGTCGAGGATCGCCGCGTCGAAACTCCGCCGACGCTGGATCAGGCGCGGCCCCAGATCGTGCGCTACCTGACCTATGAAGGCGTCCGCCAGTTGCTCGAACAGCTTCGCGGTCAGGCCGAGGTCGAGATCACCCTGGACGGGGCCAAGACCGCTCCGCCTTCAGCCCCCGTTGAGTCCGCAGTTGCGCCTGCGGCCCAGAAAACGTCCGCTTCTTCCGCCGGAAACACCTCATGAGCCAGCCGCCCTCCAAGTCCGCCTCGACCGGCAAGAAGATCGAAAACGCCATTGAAAAGGCGTTGGACCCGCTGGCCTCGGCCTTGAAGCGCGCGACGCAATCGGCCACCCAGGCGGTCGCCGCCGCGCCGGGCAAGCCCGGCCTGATGATCTCGCCGCTGGCCGTGCCCTTCCCGACCATTCCGCCGATCGGCGGGGTCGAGATCGCCACCGCCCGCGCGGGCTTCTACAAGCATGAGCGCGATGATCTGGTGGTCTTCCGCTTCCCCGTAGGCGCGTCCTGCGCCGGCGTCTTCACCCGGCACAAGGTCGGCTCGGCGCCGGTCGACTGGTGCAAGCGCCAGCTGGACGCCGACAAGGGCGGCGAGGGGGTCAAGGCCCTGGTCGTCAACGCCGGTTGCGCCAACGCCTTCACCGGCAAGGCGGGCGCCGACGCCGCGCGCCGCACGGCCTCCGAGGTCGCCAAACGCTTCGACTGCCGCCAGCGCGACGTCATGCTGGCCTCGACCGGCGTCATCGGCGTGGTGCTGGACGACAAGAAGATCACCGCCCGCCTGCCCGAGGTGGAAGCCGGTCTGAAGGCCGACGCCTGGGCGCAGGCCGGTCTCGGCATCATGACCACGGACACCTTCCCCAAGGGGTCCTATGCCGAGTGCGAGATCGAGGGGGTGAAGGTCCGCATCGCCGGGATCGCCAAGGGCTCGGGCATGATTGCGCCCGACATGGCGACCATGCTGGCCTTCATCGTCACCGACGCCGACATCGCCCCGCCGGTGCTCAAGGCCCTGCTGAACCTGCACGTCCGCACCACCTTCAACAGCGTGACGGTGGATGGCGACACCTCGACCAACGACACGGCGCTGCTGTTCGCCACGGGCGCGTCCGGCGCGCCGCGCATCGGCCGCGTCGGCGACCGCCGCCTGAAGGAATTCTCGGCCGCGCTGGACGACGTCATGCTCGACCTGGCGCACCAGCTGGTGAAGGACGGCGAGGGCGCGACCAAGTTCGTCAAGGTGACGGTGGACGGCGCCGCCAGCCCCGCCTCGGCGCGCAAGCTGGCCAAGTCGATCGCCGACAGTCCCCTGGTCAAGACCGCCATCGCGGGCGAGGACGCCAACTGGGGCCGCATCGTCATGGCCGTGGGCAAGACGGAGGAGGCGGTCGACCGCGACCGCCTAGCCATCCGCTTCGGCCCCCATGTCGCCGCCGTCGACGGGGCCCCTTCGCCGACCTACGACGAGGCGGTCATGAGCGCCTATATGAAGAACCCCGAGATCGACATCACCGTCCATGTCGCCTCGGGCCGCGCCTCGGCCACGGTCTGGACCTGCGACCTGACCAAACGCTACATCGAGATCAACGGAGACTACCGCTCGTGAGCGAGGCGCCCGCCGTTCCCACCGTCCTGGTCGTCGCCGTCGCCCTGATCGATCCCGACGGCCGCGTGCTGATCGCCAAACGGCCCGAGGGCAAGCAACTGGCGGGCCTGTGGGAATTCCCCGGCGGCAAGGTCGAGCCGGGCGAGCGGCCCGAGGCCGCCCTGATCCGCGAGCTGAAGGAAGAACTGGGCATCGACGTCAAGGAGGCCTGCCTGGCTCCCTTCGTGTTTACCAGTCACGCTTACGAATCCTTTCACCTGTTGATGCCACTCTACCTGTGCCGGCGCTGGTCCGGCGTGGTCGAGGCGCGCGAGCATGCGGGTCTGGCCTGGGTGAAGCCGGACAAGCTGTCAGCCTATCCCATGCCTCCGGCCGACGAACCGCTGATCGCCTGGCTGCGCGATCTGCTCTGACAGGCCGACGACAGGGGAGGGCCGGGCGTGAAGGGTTTCATCTGCCGGTTCCACCGCGACGAAGGCGGCGCCACGGCCATTGAATACGGCCTGATCTGCGCCCTGATCTTCCTGGTCATCATCGGCGCCGTGGCCGCCTTTGCGGCGCGGTCGACAGCCATGTACGACTACATCTCCACGAATATCAGCGCCGCCATCAGCGGGGCCTAGACCCAAGGAAGGCGGGCGTCAGCCCTCTTCGCCGGTCTGCTCCCTGACGCCCAGCGCATCGGCCAGGCGCGTCTTGGCCGAGCCGCGTTTGGCGGGCTTCTGCTGGCTGTCGTGCGGCGCCCATCCGGCCAGGTGCACCATCTCGAAGGTGGCGGGGATGCGCCCGTCCGCCTCGGCGTGGCGCTCGGCGTAGAGCTGGGCCGCGCGGGCCAGCACGGCGCGGCTGAGCGGCCGGATCGGCCCGGCCAGCACATTAGTCTCGCTCATCGCCCGCAGGTCGCGCATCAGGGCGAAGGGGTCGCCATAGCGCACCGTCACCCGGTCCACGTCCGTCACCGGCAGGGCGAACCCGGCCCGTTGCAGCAGGGCAGCCCCGTCGAAACCGTCGGCGAAGGGCGAGACGCGCGCCTGGGCGCCGCCGTTGACCTCCAGCTCCGCCTCGGTCAGCACGCCGCGCAGCTCCTTCAGCGTCGCCGCCCCGAACAGGCTGGCCACGAACAGGCCGTCGGGTTTCAGTGCGCGCCGGATCTGGCTCAGAGCGCCCGGCAGGTCGTTGGCCCAGTGCAGGCCCAGCAGGTTGACGATCAGATCGGCCGCTCCGTCCTCAAGCCCCAGCGGCCCGGCGCCCGGCGCGGCGCGCTCGGCGGTCGAGCCGGCGGCGCGCACCTGCGCCACCCTTTCGCGCGCCGGGCTGGCGGCCAGGGCGCGGGCGAAGACGCCGGGGTGCGGCGACAGGTCGACGGGCGTCTGAAACTCGCGCAGGATCACTTCGAGGCTGTTCACCGCATTGTCGGCGGCGCGCAGGTGCAGGAAGTCGGCGTCGGGGAAACGCCGCTCGGCGCGGCTCAGGCGCGCGGCGCGGCGCGCGGCGTCGAAGATGATCGGGGGACCGGAGGAAGAAGAGGGGGCGCTCATGTCGGTTCAGGATGGGGGCTGGCGGGGTCGATTGAAAGCCAGAACGGCTAATTGGACCTCGCCTTTAGCATCCGGCGCGCGCGATGCGGGCCGGGGCCTGCTGGATATCTTGCTGCCGCCCGTCGCGCATGACAGCCGCGAGGCGTCGGCCACGGCGGGCCTGTCGCCCGACGCCTGGAGTCGGGTGGCCTTTCTGGAGGCGCCCGTCTGCGACGGCTGCGGCGCGGCGTTCGAATATGACGGCGGCGACTTCGCGGCTGAGCGGTGCGCGGCCTGCACGGCCAGCCCCTACGCCTTCGACCGGGCGCGTGCGGCCTGCGTCTATGACGAGGCGTCGCGTGGCGTCATCCTGAAGTTCAAGCATGGCGATCAGCAGGAGTTCGCCCCCCTGTTCGCGCGCTGGATCAGCCGCGCGGCCGCGCCTCTGATCGAGACGGCCGACGCGGTGGTTCCCGTGCCCCTGCACCACGCCCGCCTGCTGTCGCGCCGTTTCAACCAGGCCGCCGAGATCGCCCGGCCTCTGGCCCGCGCGGCGCGGCTCGACTATCTGCCCGACGCCCTGATCCGCCCCCTGCCGACCGTCAGCCAGGGCGGCAAGTCCGCGCGTGGGCGGCGATTGAACGTCAAGACGGCCTTCGCTGTGACCGAGGCGGGGCGGCGGCGGATCAAGGGGCGGCGCCTGCTGCTGATCGACGACGTGTTGACCACGGGGGCCACGGCCGAGGCCTGCGCGCGGGTCTTGATGGAGGCCGGAGCCCGCGCCGTGGACCTGGCCGTCATCGCGAGGGTGAAAAACGCGCGCGAACCGCTTAAGTGAGGGGGAACCTTCCCATTCGCCTTCAGGAGTTCCCCTTGGCCGAAGTCGTTCTCTACACCAAACCCGGCTGCCCCTACTGCATCCGCGCCATGGCCCTGCTGGACCGCAAGGGTGCGGCCTATACGGAGATCGTCGCCTCCAACGACCCTGCCAAGAAGGCCGAGATGGTCGAGCGCTCGGGCGGCGCGGCCACCTTCCCGCAGATCTTCATCGACGGAAAACACGTCGGCGGCTCGGACGACATCCATGCCCTGGACCGCAAGGGCGAGCTGGACGCCCTGCTGGCGGCCTGAAGTGACCGACACGCTCGACATCGCGCTGATCCAGACGCGGACGCCGGCGACGGCGGCTGCGGGGCTGGCGCATGTCGAGCCCCTGATCCGCCAGGCGGCGGCCGGGGGCGCGCAGCTGATCCTGACGCCCGAGGGGACCAATTTCCTTGAGCAACGCCGCGCCTTGCGCGACGCCGCCTTGTCGGATGAAGGCGCTGATCCCGCTGTCCTGGGGCTGAAGGCCCTGGCCGCTGAACTGGGCGTCTGGCTGTTGGTCGGCTCGGCCATCGTCCGTTCGGGCGCGGCGGATGACCCGCGCGCCGCCAACCGGTCCCTGCTGATCGACCCCAGCGGAGCGATCACGACCCGCTATGACAAGCTGCACGTCTTCGACGTCGACCTGCCGAACGGCGAGACCTATCGCGAAAGCGCTTCGGTGCGGCCGGGCCAGGCGGCGTCGGTCGCCGCTGCCCCCTGGGGGCGTCTTGGCCTGACCATCTGCTACGACCTGCGTTTTCCGCATCTGCATCGCGCCCTGGCCCAGGCGGGCGCGACGTTGATCGCCGTCCCCGCCGCCTTCACGCGCCCGACCGGCGAGGCGCACTGGGAGACCCTGCTGCGCGCCCGCGCCATCGAGACCGGCGCCTTCGTCCTGGCGCCAGCCCAGGGCGGGACGCATGAGGACGGCCGCCAGACCTGGGGCCGCTCCCTGGTCGTCGGGCCGTGGGGCGAGGTGATCGCCCGGCTCGACCACGACGAACCGGGCGTCCTGCACGCCCGGCTAGACCTTTCGGCCGTCGACAAGGCGCGCGCCAGCGTGCCCGCCCTGCGCCACGACCGCCCGTTTGATCCGCCGCTATGATCCGCTACGCCCTGTCCTGCGACCGCGACCATGGCTTCGAAGCCTGGTTCGGCTCCTCGTCCGACTATGACGACCAGGCGGCGCGCGGCCTGGTCGAATGCCCCTTCTGCGGCTCGACGGCGGTGAAGAAGCAGGTGATGGCCCCGGCCGTCTCCGGCACGAAGAAGACCGCGCCTTCGCCCGACGCCCTGAAACCTGAAGCTCTGCAGCATATGCAGTCGATGATGATGCAGGCCGCGCGCGAGGTGCGCGACCACGTCGAGCAGAATTTCGACTACGTCGGCGACGCCTTCGCCCGCGAGGCGCGCGACATCCATGAAGGCCGCAGCGAAAAGCGCGAGATCTATGGCGAGGCCACCCCCGCCGAGGTCAAGAAGCTGAAGGACGACGGCGTGCCCTGCGCCCCCCTGCCCAGCCTGCCGCCCGACCCCAAGAAGGCGAACTGACCGCAGATGGGGGAGGGGGAGCGGTACGAGGAATTCGCCCCGCCTGAAACCTTACGGCCCTTCGTGCGCCTGCTGTGGACCTACGCCGCGCCTCGCCCCAGCGGCGGGGTGCAGCGCATCGCCCCGGACGGCTGTCCCGAACTGGTCGTCGATCTGGCCGCCCCCTATGAGGAACAGGACGCTGACGGCGCCTTCCGCCTGCAACCGCCGGTGATCTTCGCCGGTCAGATGACCCGGCCCATGGCTATCCGCCCGGTCGGTCCGGTCGAGATCGTCGCCGCCAAGTTCGAGCCCGACGGGGCGCGGGAATTCCTCGGCCGCCCGCTGATCGAGGCGACGGACCGGCGGCTGGACCTCGTGGCGCGGCTGGACGGCTTCACGGCTCCGTCCGGCGATCCGGCGGGACAGGCCGCCGCTTTGGGCTCTTGGCTGGAAGAACAGCGCCGGGCGGGCGATTGGCGCATCGACTCCGCCGTCCGCGCCCAGGTCGTCGCCGCCGAGGATGATCTGGAGGGGCCGTCCCTCAACTCGGCCGAGCGCCGCGCCCTGCAACGCCAGTTCCGCGACCGCGTCGGCGTGGCGCCGCGCACCCTGCGCTCGGTCTTTCGTTTCCGCCGCATCTTCGATCACGTCATGGGCGAGAGCGCTGACGCCGCCTCCTGGCTGGAGGCGGGCCTGGCCGCCGGCTATTTCGACCAGCCGCAGATGGCGCGCGACTTCCGCCGCTTCTTGGGCTGCACCGCCACCGCCTGGGCGCGCGAACAGGTCGAGCTGGCGCGGCGGCTGGCGTCGCATTCCTACAAGCCCGCGCCGTGAGGGCGGCGTAAGCTCCCTTCCGTCCTTGAGGAGGGAAGAGCCCATGTCCGTTTTCAGCCTGCTGGCCGCCGTCCTGTTGCAGACCACCGCGCCTGCGACGTCTGCGCCCGACCTGTCATGGCTGGCGGGCTATTGGCTGGACTGTTCCGACGGGCGCGAGGCCTCCGAGACCTGGAGCGACCCGCGTGCGGGGCTGATCGTCGGCCACTCGGTGACTGTGCGCAATGGCCGCAGCGGTTTTGAGAGCGCCCGTATCGGTCCCCTGAAGGACGGTGGCCTGGCCTATTTCGCCCAGCCCGACGGAGCGCCCGCGACGCCCTTCCGGCTGATCGACAGCGGCCCGCAGCGGGCGGTTTTCGCCAACCCCGACAACGACTTTCCGCACCGCATCATCTATGAACGCGCGGGGGATAGACTGACCGCCCGGATCGAAGGGGCGGACGATGACGAGAACCGGAGCGTGCAATGGCGATTCAACAGGGCGGAGCTGAACGCCCGCTGTCCACTCTGAGCTGGCGGCCGATGACGGCGGACGACCTCGACGGCGTGGTCGCGGTGGCCCAGCTGTCCTTCCCCGATCATCCGGAAGAGCGCGCCTGCTTCGCCAACCGCCTGGAGTTGCACCCCGAGGGCTGCTTCGTCCTGGCCGCCGAAGACGGGCCGGTCATGGGCTATCTGGTCGCCTATCCTTGGAAGCTGAATGCGGCCCCGGCGCTGAACGTGCTGATCGACGCCATCCCGGCCGAGGCCGAGGTGGTCTATCTGCATGACCTGGCCCTGCACCCGGACACGCGCGGCGGCGGCCACACCCGGCCGGTGGTCGAGCGCCTGGCCGAGCAGGCCAAGGCGGCGGGCTGGCCGGCGGTCGCCCTGGTGGCGGTCAATGACGCATCCAGCTTCTGGGCGCGCAACGGCTTCGAGATCCAGAACCCGCCAGGCATGGCCGAGAAGCTGGCCAGCTACGGCGACGACGCCCGCTATATGGTCAGGCCGCTGTAAGCGTCTTCAGCACGAAGGTCAGACGTTCGGCGACGGGCGCCTTCGGCAGTTCGATCAACTCATAGCCGAAGCGCGGATAGGTCTCGACCATGGCGTCGAAGGTGCGGCGGGCCTCGTCCAGATCTTGTTTGCGTTCGGCGTCCTGCCCGAAGATCTCGGGCCAGACGGGGGCGATGAAGGCGCGCCGGTCGTAGCGGATGTCCTGCGCCGCCCGCTCCATATGGGCCGGGACCGGCAGGCCGCACAGGGTCAGATAACCGACCACGTCCGGAACGCCGCGATCGAAGAAGACGGGCCCGGCGGCGCCCTCGGCGCCGGTGTGAGCCTCAAGCTCGCGATCGAGCATCAGTTCGGCGAACAGGGCGCGGTCCTTCCACGGCAGGGCCTCGCCGTCGATGGCCTGCTGGCGGCGGATGATCGCCCGCCCGGCCTCGGGCGAGGTCGCATGACCCGCCGCCGACAGCGCTTCCAGCAGGGAGGTCTTGCCCGAGCCGGGACCGCCGGTCAGGACGATGCGGCGCGGGCCGCTCATGCGTCGCGGGTCGCCATCATCATGTAGTTGATGCCCACGTCGTCGCCCTCGCTCCAGCGGTCGTTCAGCGGATCATAGGCCAGCCCATAGGGGCCGGTGACGGTCAGGGGCTCGCCGTCCAGCATGGCGCGCAGTTCATCGGGCTTGAGGAACTGGCGCCAGTCGTGGGTGCCCGCCGGCACCCAGCGCAGCACATACTCCGCCGCGACCTTGCCCAGCAGCAGCCCCTTCAGCGTGCGGTTCAGGGTGGCGACGATCATGATGCCGCCCGGCTTGATGAGCTTTGAGCAGGCGCGGATGAAGGCTTCCGGGTCGGCGACGTGTTCGATGACCTCCATCGTCAGCACGACGTCGAAGGGGCCGGCGCCCGCCTCGACCATCTGCTCCACCGTGGCGGCGCGATAGGCGATGTCCAGACCGACCTGTTCGGCGTGGGCGCGGGCGGTGCCGATGTTCTCGGACGAGGCGTCGATGGCGGTGACCTCAAAGCCCATGCGCCGCATCGGCTCGGCGATCAGGCCGCCGCCGCAGCCGATGTCGATCAGGCTGAGGCCGCTGAACGGAGCCCGTCCTCGGACGTCGCGCTCGAAATGCTCGGCCGCCCGGTCGCGCACGAATTTCAGCCGCGCCGGGTTGAAGCGGTGAAGCGGGGCGAAGGGGCCCTTGGGGTCCCACCACTCGGCCGCCTGAGCCGAAAAGCGCGCCACATCGGCCGGATCGATGCTCGGCCCCTCGGCACGATCGGTTGCAAAGGGTGAAAAACCCTCTTCGCTTTGGGGTTTGCGCGGATCAAGGCTGTCGTTAGAAGCGGGCATGGGGTGAGGCATGGACCGCCTTCGCCCGCCATGCAAGCAGGGGATCAGACGCCAGGATGACGCGGGCCGACACGAACCGGTTGGTGATGAAGTTCGGCGGCACCTCCATGGCCGACCTGGAACGCATCCGTCGCGCGGCGCGCATCGTCGCCGCCGAAGCCGGCAGGGGCAAGAAGGTGGCCGTGGTCGTCTCGGCCATGGCGGGCAAGACCAATGAGCTGGTCGCCTGGACCGACGGCGTCGGCGCGGCGGCGCCCGGCCTGTACGGCGACGGCGTCCTGTCGGATGACGAATACGACGTGGTGGTCGCCTCGGGCGAGCAGGTGACGTCGGGCCTGTTGGCCCTGACCCTGCGCAACATGGGGTTCAAGGCGCGTAGCTGGATGGGGTGGCAGATCCCGATCCTGACCGATGACGCCCACGGCCGCGCCCGCATCGAAGAGGTGCCCGGCGACGCGCTGGGGGCCGCGCTCGACGCGGGCGAGATCGCCATCGTGCCGGGCTTCCAGGGCGTGACCCGCGACGGGCGCATCACCACCCTGGGTCGGGGCGGCTCGGACACCTCGGCCGTGGCGGTGGCGGCGGCCCTGGGCGCGCCGTGCGACATCTATACCGACGTGGACGGCGTCTATACGACCGACCCGCGCATCCAGAGCCGCGCCCGGCGCCTGGAGAAGGTCTCTTACGAAGAAATGCTGGAGATGGCGTCGCTGGGCGCCAAGGTGCTTCAGACCCGCTCGGTCGAGCTGGCCATGCACAAGCGCGTGCCGGTGCGCGTCCTGTCCAGCTTCATCGAACCGGATGAAAACGGAAACCTGCCGCAACACGCCGGCACCCTGATTTGCGACGAGGATGAGATCGTGGAAAAGCGCATCGTTTCCGGCGTGACCATGAGCCGGGACGAAGCCCGGATCACGCTGCTTGGCCTGTCGGACCGGACGGATGCGCCAGCCGACGTCTTCACTCGCCTGGCCGAGGCCGAGGTCAACGTCGACATGATCGTGCAGAGCCAGGCCCGCACCGAAGGCGCGGTCAACCTGACCTTCACGACCGGCCGCCGCGACGCGCGCCGCGCCGCCGAGCTGATGACGGCCGCCAAGGCGGACATCGGCTTTGAGGAGCTGCGCGTCGACGACGACGTGGCCAAGGTCTCGGTGATCGGCGTGGGCATGAGAAGCCACGCCGGCGTGGCCCAGACCATGTTCCGCGCCCTTGCCGACAAGGGCGTGAAGTTCCAGGCCATCTCGACCTCCGAGATCAAGATCAGCGTGCTGATCGATTCGGATTACGCTGAGTTGGCGGTTCGGGCGTTGCACGCGGCCTACGGTCTGGACGCGGAAGACTAGGATAACGGAATCGCCGCCCTATCTGGAAGCTGAAACCAGAGGGCGGCAAGGCGGGAGCAGGCATGGTCAAGGGCGTGGCAGTGACGGCGAGGGGGCCCCGCCTTCTGCTGCGCCAGATTCGCGAGGCTCTGGCCGGGGCCGGCGGCGGCGCGCCTGCGCAGGACCGGCTGAACATGGTGGTGCGGATCATCGCCCGCTCCATGGTGGCCGAGGTCTGCTCCATCTATCTGCGGCGCGCCTCAGGCGAGCTTGAGCTGTTCGCCACCGAGGGCCTGAACCCCGAGGCCGTCCACAACACCCGCCTGCGCCCCGGCGAGGGCCTGGTCGGCGAGGTGGCCCGCACGGCCGCGCCGATCAGCCTGTCGGACGCGCAGTCGCATCCCAGCTTCTCCTATCGGCCCGAAACCGGCGAAGATCCCTATCACGCCTTCCTCGGCGCGCCCCTGCTGCGCGGCGGCCGGGCCATCGGCGTCCTGGTCGTCCAGAACCGCGCCGCCCGTCGCTATGACGAGGAAGAGGTCGAGGACATCCAGACCATCGCCATGGTCCTGGCCGAGACGGTGGCCTCGGGCGAACTGCTGGCGCTGGAGGAGCTGCGCGACGTCGAGGTGGCGCCCCACCGGCCCGAGCGGCTGAAGGGGCAGAAGTTCGCCGAAGGTCTGTCGTTCGGACAGGCGGTGCTGCACGAGGCGCCGATCGCGCCGGAACAGCTGCTGTCCGACGATCCCGCCGCCGAAGAGGTGCGGCTCAAGGAGGCGCTGGAGCGTCTGCGCACCAGCATCGACGCCCTGTTGGAGGGCAGCCAGGGCAAGCTGGGCGGCACCCCCTATGAGGTGCTCGAGACCTATCGGATGTTCGCTGACGACCGGGGCTGGAACCGGTCGCTAGAAGAGGCGGTGCGCTCGGGCCTGACGGCCGAGGCCGCCGTCGACCGCGTCCGCAACGAACATCGCGCCCGCTTCGCCAACGCCCGCGACCCCTATATCCGCGAGCGGCTGCACGACTTCGAGGATCTGGCCAACCGCCTGCTGCGGCTGATGGCGGGCGATCATCCGGGCCAGCGCGACCTGCCTGACGACGCCATCCTGGTGGCCAAGAACCTGGGGCCGGCGGACCTGCTGGAATATCCGCGCCACAAGCTGCGCGGCCTGCTGCTGGAAGAAGGCTCGGCCGCCGCCCACGCGGCCATCGTCGCCCGCGCGCTTCAGATTCCTTGCGTCGGCCGCCTTCAGGGTCTGCGCGATCGTCTGACCGAGGGCGACCAGGTCATCGTCGACGGCGAGACGGGCGAGGCCTATCTGCGGCCCCGCCCCGACATGCTGGCGGCGGTCGAGAGCCGTATGGCCGTGCGCGAACAGCGCCGCGCCGAGTTCGATCAGTTGCGCGACACCCCCGCCGTCACCAGGGACGGCAAGCGCATCATGTTGCTGGCCAACGCCGGACTGGCGGTGGACCTGGAGAATCTGGACGCCACCGGGGCCGAGGGCATCGGCCTGTTCCGCACTGAATTCCAGTTCATGGTCTCCGACGAGCTGCCGCGTCTGGACGCCCAAGCGGCGCTCTACAAGCTGGTGCTGGATGCCGCGGGCGACCGGCCCGTCACCTTCCGCACGCTGGACATCGGCGGCGACAAGGTGCTGCCCTATCTCGACAATGAGCGCGAAGAAAACCCGGCGCTCGGCCGCCGCGCGATCCGCCTGGGCCTGGATCGCCCGGCTCTGCTGCGGATGCAGTTGCGCGCCCTGCTCAGCGCCGCCGCCGGGCGCGAGCTGCGCGTCATGTTCCCCATGATCGCCACGGTGGACGAGTTCCGCGCCGCGCGTGAACTGGTCGATGTCGAATGCGACTGGGCGCGGCGCCGGGGGCGGCCGCTGCCGTCCTTGTTGCGGGTCGGGGCCATGATCGAATGCCCCAGCTTGCTGTGGCACCTGGACGCCCTTCTGCCGCTGACCGACTTCGTTTCGATCGGCACCAACGACCTGCTGCAGTACATGTTCGCCGCCGACCGGACGAACCCGCGCGTGGCGGACCGCTATGATCCCCTGTCGCCGCCCTTCCTGCGCGCCCTGGCCGATATCCAGCAGAAGTGCGCCGACAGCGCCACGCCGGTCTCGGTCTGCGGCGAGCTGGCCGGCCGCCCGCTGGAGGCCTTCGCCCTGATCACCCTGGGCTACAACCGTCTGTCGGTTCCGGCGGGCGGGGTGGGGCCGGTCAAGCGCATGATCCTGTCGGCCGATCTGAACGCGGCGCGGCGGGGGATGAACGTTCTGCTCGGCTCTTCGGCCGGGTCGGTGCGCGGCGAGATCGAGTCCCTGGCGCGCAAGCTCAACGTCGAAGTCTGAACAAGCGGGGCCGCTTTCCCGCGTTGCCCGCGCTTGCGGCCTCGTCTAAGCGGGGAGGACGGGCGCATCGGCGCCCCTGCGTGACGGAACCCCGACCCTATGGACCAGGATCGGCAAGCCGCGTTCGACTTCGACGCCGACGCGACGCTGGATCAGACCCCGGAGGCGACGCCTGAAGCGACGCCTGAGGAGCCCTCGGACGATTCCCTGGGCGCCTCTCTGCGCGCCGCGCGTCTGGCGTCGGGCCTGTCCCTGGCCGAGCTGTCGACCAAGACGCGGGTGCATCCGCGTTTCCTGACCGCGCTGGAGCAGGGCGAATACGCCGTCCTGCCGTCGCGTATCTTCTCCATGGGCTATGTGCGCGCCTACGCTGGGGCGCTGGGTCTGGACGAGTTGAACGCGGTTGAGCGGTTCAAGCAGGAATATCCCGATGCGGCGGTGCCGCTGCAGCCGCCGACGGGCGCCGCCCTGCAGCAGATGCGCCAGAACTCGCCCAAGATCCTGGGCGTCATCGGCGTCTTCCTGGCGGTGGTGATCGGCTGGAACGTTTTCCAGCGCATCAACCGCATCGAGGCGCCGCACCCTTCGGACCTGGTCGCCGTGCCCAAGGACTGGGCCGAGCAGGCCGATCATCAACGGGACCGCGCCCTCTATCTCGGCGCGCCCAAGGCGGCCCCGCCGGACCAGACGACGCCGGCCATGTACATCACGCCGGGGCTTGAGGCTCAGTTGACCGGGATCGACCCGGACGACCCCAACGCCGTCCCGCCGCCCGCGCCGCCGGTGCAAGCCGCCTTCAACCCGCGGGGGGCCATCTACGGCGCCTCTGCCACGGCCTCTCAGGTCATTCTACAGGCGCGCAAACCCGCCATCCTGGTCATCCGCCAGGGCGACGGGCGCATCCTGTTCGCGCGCCAACTGGCGGCGGGCGAAGCCTGGCGCGCGCCTCCGGGCCTGTCGGCCACAATCGACACGCCCGATCCGGCCGCCTTCGACGTCTATCTGAACGGCGAGCACGGCGGCGTCCTGCCCGCGCCTCAGTCGCCGCTCGGGTCGCTGAACAATCGCGCCCAGGCGGCCGCGCGTGAGTCCGAGGCCCGCGCCGCCGCCGCCGTCGAGGCCCGCGCCCGCGCGGCCCAGGCGGCCGCCGCGGCGGCGGCTGCTGCGACGCCAGCGGTCACGGCCCCCGCCGCCGCTCAAGCGCCGTCCGCCGCCCCGCCCGCGGCCGGCTGATCTTTTTGGCGAGCGGAGGCGCGATCTTTCGCCGCCTGTCGTGGTTTTGCCGCTCTTCCTGTCCTATGTTCCCGGCGTCATGAGAGACCATTCCGAACTCGGCCATATCCGTCCCTGGCGCCACATCGAGCGCCGCAAGAGCCGCCAGATCATGGTCGGCTCCGTCCCTGTCGGCGGCGACGCCCCGATCAGCGTCCAGTCGATGACCAATACGCCGACGACCGACGCGGCGGCGACGCTGGATCAGATCCGTCAGCTGGAAGAGGCCGGGGCCGACATCGTCCGTGTCTCCTGCCCGGATGGGGAGTCGACGGCGGCCTTCCGGACCATCGCACGCGAGGCTCGCGTACCGCTCGTGGCCGACATCCACTTCCACTACAAACGCGGCATTGAGGCGGCCCAGGCGGGCGCGGCCTGTCTGCGCATCAACCCCGGCAACATCGGCTCGATCGACCGGGTCAAGGAAGTCGTCCAAGCGGCTCGCGACCACGGCTGCTCTATGCGCATCGGCGTCAACGCCGGGTCGCTGGAGAAGGATTTGCTGGAGAAGTACGGCGAGCCCTGCCCCGATGCGATGGTGGAAAGCGCCCTGAACCACGCCCGCATTCTTCAGGATCTGGACTTCCACGAGTTCAAGATTTCAGTGAAGGCGTCCGACCCCTTCCTGACGGTGGCGGCCTATCAGCAACTGGCCGACGCCATCGACTGCCCGCTGCATCTGGGCGTGACCGAGGCGGGCCCCTTGCGCACGGGCACCATCAAATCGGCCATCGGCATGGGCAACATGCTGTGGTCGGGCATCGGCGACACCATCCGCGTGTCCCTGGCCGCCGATCCGGTCGAAGAGATCAAGGTCGGTTTCGACATCCTGAAATCGCTGGGCCTGCGTCACCGGGGGGTGAACATCATCGCCTGTCCGTCGTGCGCCCGTCAGGGCTTCAACGTCATCGAGACGGTGGGAATTCTGGAAGAACGCCTGGCGCACGTCTCGACGGCCATGTCGCTGTCGATCATCGGCTGCGTGGTCAACGGGCCGGGCGAGGCCCTCTATACCGACATCGGCTTCACCGGCGGCGGCAAGGGGGCGGGCATGGTCTATCTGAACGGCAAGATCGCTCACAAACAGGCCAACGACGGCATGATCGACGAGATTGTCGCCCAGGTCGAAGCCAAGGCCGCCGAACTGGACGCCGCCCGCAAGGCGGCCGAATAGTCGGGCGAAACGAGGGGGAGAGACGATGCTGAAACACGCAATCCTGGCGATGGCGCTGTTGGCGGGGACGGCCTGCGCGCCGGCGCCTGAGGTTGAGCCGTCGTCTCAGGCCGTCGGCATGGCCAACCCCGCTTCGGTCAACTGTCAGCGCGAGGGCGGCAAGTCCGAAATCCGCCGCGACGCCCAGGGCGGCGAGTACGGCGTCTGCGTCTTTGAAGACGGCCGTCAGTGCGAGGAATGGGCCCTGTTCCGCGACAAGCGCTGCGTGGCGCCCCAAGCGGCGGAGTGAAGACGGCTACAATGAAACTCTACATCACCACCCCCTCGCCCTTCGCGCGCAAGGTTCGCATCGTCGCCCGTGAAAAGGGCCTGGCCGACCGGATCGAGGAGATCGTCGTCGATCCCTATGGCGATGCGCCGGAACTGTTGTCGACCAATCCCGTAGTGCAGGTTCCGACCCTGATCGCCGAGGACGGCCTGCCGCTGACCGACAGCCCCGTCATCGCCGAATACCTGGATGTGCTGGGCGCCGGGCCGCGTCTGCTGCCGGCCGAGGGGGCGGAGCGCCTGCGGGTCAAGCGGCTGGAGACCCTGGCCAACGCCGCGCTGGAGATGGGCGTCAAGCTGGTGCTGGAGAAGCGTCGGCCCGAGCATGAACGCTCGCCGTCGTGGATCGCGCGCTGGACCGTCAACATGGGCCGCGCTCTCGATGCGCTGGAGGCCGCCGCGCCGGACGCAGAGGCCCTGGACATGGGCGTGCTGACGGCGGGGATCGCCGTCACCTGGATCGGCTTCCGCCACCCGGACTACGACTGGAAGACGGGCCGCCCGAACCTGGTCGCCCTGCAGGCGGCGCTGGAGCAGCGCCCCAGCTTCATCGACACCTTCCCGCGCTAACCGATCAGCTTCAGCAACTGGGCGCCCTGGAAGGCGGCCAGGATCAGCAGCAGGAAACCGACCGCATAGGTCAGGACCTTGCGCGGGACTTTCTTGACGATCAGCCCGGCGAAGGGGGCGGCGATCAGGCCGCCCACCACCAGCCCGCCGACGGCCGCCGCATGGTTCTTCAGCGCGCCGGCCTCCTCCCAGTGGCCGCTGACCAGGGCCCAGACGAAGGTCGCCGAGACGGCCACGGTCAGGAAGAACTCGGCCGTGTTCACCGTGCCGATGGCCTTGCGCGGCTCATGCCCGGCGCCGACCATGGTCGAAGAGACGGTCGGCCCCCAGCCGCCGCCGCCCACGGCGTCCAGAAAACCGCCGACCAGCCCCAGCGGCGCCGTGACCCAGGCGGGCAGGTGGCGTGGACGGATGTCATGGCCGGCGCGCCACAGGATCCACACCCCGACCAGCGCCAGATAGCCGACGACGAAGGGCTTGATGGTCGAGGCCTCCAATCCCGTCAGCACATAGGCGCCCAGCACCCCGCCGACCACGCCGGCGACGGCCAGGGGCAGCAGCAGCCGCCATTCGACGTTCTTGTGCCAAACGTGGCTTCCGGCTGAAGCGGCGGTGGTGAAGACCTCGGCGGCGTGGACGCTGGCCGAGGCCGTGGCCGGGGGCACGCCCAGCGCCAGCAGCACCGAGGAAGAGATGACGCCGTAGGCCATGCCCAGGGCGCCGTCGACCGCCTGAGCCAGGACACCGACCAGCAGGAACAGGAAGAAGGTGTCCATTCAGCGCCTCAGGCGGGTGGGGTTCAGGGCCATCAGACGCAGGTCGCGACCCGCCTGGCAATGGCTGTCGTATCGGGCGTCAGGCGAACTCCAGCCGGGCGATGGCGTCCAGCACGTCGCGGCCGGTGTAGGGTTTGATCACCATGGCGGCCGCCAGTTCGGCGTTGTGCGCCGCCGCGGTCACGTCGCCGGACAGGAAGATGACCGGCATGCCCCAGCGCGATTTCAGCTTGCGCGCCAGGTCCACGCCCGTCGCCTCGCCGGACAGATTGATATCCAGCAGGGCCAGGTCGATGGAATGCAGGGCTGTCGCCGCCTCGGCCGCCTCGGCGCTGTGGAAGGGGCCGACCACACGGTGTCCAGCGGCGTCCAGCGCCTCGGTCAGATGGGCGGCGGCGTCGGCGTCGTCCTCGACTAGCAGCACGGTCTTCGGCTCGATCTCGACCGGGATCGAGACGGCTTCCGGCGGCGCCTGCCGCACCAGGACGGCCCGGACGTAGGGCCACAGTTCGGCGGCCGGGCGCTGGGCGTCCAGGTCGAAGATCTTGGCCAGAGCTTTTAGCTCGCGTTCGGCCTCGGTCGACACGACGCCGCCCGTCTGCAACAGGCCGTCGTAGAGGGCGCACAGTCGCGCCGCATCAGTGTTCGCCGCGCCCGGCGGGGCGGCGTTCTGAGGCTTGATGACGGTCATGCCCCTGTCTCCTGTTTTGTTTCAGCCTTACAGGAGCTAGGGGTTTTGCAGTTGCGAAGAAACTGGGCTGACGGGCTTGTGACGGCTGTTCACAATTGCTCCATGAGCGCGTGTAGAGGCGTTTTTATCGACAGGGCGGCGCGTCGCGGGTAAGGCTCCGCGCTCGATTTTCTCAGCAAGGACACGCCGTTGCGACTGCCTCAGGCCCGGCTCGATCAGGTGCTCGACCGCTTCCATCAGGTGGAGGCGCGCATGGGCGCGGCCACCGACGGCGTCGAGATCGTGCGCCTGTCGAAGGAGCACGCCGAGCTCAAGCCGGTGGCCGACGCGGTGCAGGCTCTGGCCCGCGCCCGCGCCGAGGCGGACGACCTCAAGGCCATGGCCGCCGACCCGGAAATGGCCGCCCTGGCCGTCGATGAGCTGGACGCCCTGACCGAGCGCCTGCCGGGTCTGGAGCGCGAGGTCGCCCTGCTGCTGGCCCCGCGCGACGCCGATGAAAACGCCTCGGCCGTGCTGGAAGTGCGCGCGGGCACCGGCGGCGACGAGGCGGCCCTGTTCGCGGGCGATCTGTTCCGCATGTATTCGCGCTACGCCTCCACGCGCGGCTGGCGGGTCGAGATCGACAGCGCCGCCGAGGGCGACGCCGGCGGCTTCAAGGAGATCATCGCCACCGTCAGCGGCGAGGGCGTCTTCGGCCGCCTGAAGTTCGAGAGCGGCGTCCACCGCGTCCAGCGCGTGCCGACGACCGAGGCGGGCGGGCGCATCCACACCTCGGCGGCCACGGTCGCCGTTCTGCCCGAGGTCGAGGACGTCGAGATCGAGATTCTCGACAAGGACATCCGCATCGACACCTACCGCTCGTCCGGCGCGGGCGGCCAGCACGTCAACAAGACCGACTCGGCGGTGCGCATCACCCACCTGCCGACCGGCATCGTCGCCACTTCGTCCGAGAAGTCGCAGCACGTGAACCGCGACAAGGCGATGAAGAATCTGCGCGTGCGTCTCTATGACATGCAGCGCCAGGCCAAGGACGCCGCCCGTTCGGATGCGCGCAAGTCCCAGGTCGGCTCGGGCGATCGCTCCGAGCGCATCCGCACCTACAACTTCCCGCAAGGACGGGTGACGGATCACCGCATCGGCCTGACCCTGCACAGCCTGCCGCAGATTCTCGAGGGCGACCTCGACCCCATGCTCAACGCCCTGATCGCCGAGGACCAGGCCGCCCGCCTGGCCGATCTGGAAGCCGAACTGGGCTGATCGGGTTCAGCGGCGTCCGCACCTGACGCCGCCCGGCTTTAATCTGGCTCCGACTCCCGCTAGGAACGGAGCATGAACATGCTGGACATCATCCTGTTGGCCTTTGTGGCGATCGCCGCGGGCGGCTTTTTGTGGGCCTATATGGGCTGGCAGAAGACACGCGGCGCGCTGGACGTCGCCGATGCACGACTGGCGCTGATGGAGGAGAGCCGGGACTCCATGGCGGAGTTCCTCAAGGCCCAGGCCGCCCAGTCGGCCGAGGCCGTGGCGTCCAAGCTGGTCGCCCGCGCCACCGAGACCTTCCAGGCCCAGGACCGCGTCGCGCGCGAGCGGATGGAGGCCCAGCTCAAGCCCGTGTCCGACACCCTGGCCAAGTTCCAGGAACACGTCACGGCGCTGGAGAAGGCGCGCGCCGACGAGACCGGCGGTCTGAAGGAACAGCTCGGCCTGCTGATGGCCGCCTCGACCGCTACCCGCGACGAGGCGCGGCGCCTGACCGAGGCGCTGAAGGGCAACACCGGCCGCCGCGGCCGCTGGGGCGAGCAGACCTGCCGCAACGTGCTGGAGGCGGCGGGCATGGCCGGTCGCTTCGACTTCGAGGAGCAGAACTCCTCGGCGACCGACGAGGGCCGTCAGCAGCGCCCGGACTTCATCGTCAAACTGCCCGGCGGCGGCATGTTCGTCATCGACGCCAAGGTGTCCCTGGCCTTCGCCGACGAGGCCGACGGCGACGAAGAGGCCCAGGCCCGCGCCATGTCCCTGCGCACCGCCGCGAGCATGAAGACTCATGTGCGCCAGCTGTCGTCCAAGGCCTACCAGGACCAGTTCAAGCCCAGCCCCGACTTCGTCGCCATGTTCGTGCCGGGCGACGCCTTCCTGGCCGCTGCGCTGGATCACGAGCCGGACCTGATGACCACGGCCATGGCCTCGCGCGTGGTCATCGTCACGCCGACCACCCTGTTCGCCCTATGCAAGGCCGTCGCCTACGGCTGGCGCGCCGAGGAGCAGGCCAAGAACGCCGAGGACGTCGCCAGGCTGGGCAAGGAGCTCTACAAGCGCCTGTCGGTCATGGGCGGCCACGCCGCCTCGGTCGGCAAGGCGCTGGACGCGGCGGTCGGCCGCTACAATCAGTTCGTCGGCTCGCTGGAAAGCCAGGTCATGGTATCGGCCCGCCGCTTCGAGGATCTGAAGGTCGACCATGAGGGCAAGGAGCTGCCCGAACTGAACGCCGTCGAGCAGTCCCCTCGCGCCCTCAGCCGCCCGGAGCTGCTAAACGCCCCGGAGTGACGACTGGATGTGACAAACATGCTTGACGCCCTGCGGTCGGGCTGTAAAACTTGCTTGTCAAATCAGTTCACGTGCGGCGGGGCCCATGAAATCGACGAAACCTCTCGGCTTGAAAGGCGTCGCCGCGCTGTTCGGGTTGGTCTTGCTGATCGGCGTTGTCGGCGGTCTGGCCAGCGGTTTCCTGGCCGATCGTCCCGGTTCGGGGGCGTTCTGGACGACGTTGGCCTTCACCGTCGTGATGATGGTCGCCGTCCTGGGCGTGTCCTTCTGGTGGTGGAGCCGTCTCGACGAGGCGGCGCGCGAAGCGCACAAATGGGCCTGGTACTGGGGCGGCAGCACCGGAATGCTGATTGGCCTTGTTCTCATGATGGTGTTGACCACGCGCCCGGCGGACATCGCTGTTCCCGCCAGCCTGGGCGAGACGCCCGCCGATCTGATCGGGGCAGGCATGCTGGCCATTCTTCTGTTCCAACTCACCGGCTACGGCCTGGCTTGGGCCTGGTGGTGGTTGGGCCGTCGTTGAGGAGGATGTCGTGAGCGATAGCGCTTTCCTGGGCGACAGGCCCCTGGCCCGAACCGGTGTGTTGTTTCTGCTGAAGATGGCGGCGGGCGTCGTCTGGCTCGCCGGCGCCGCCTGGGGCGGCGCCTATCTGTCCAAGGGCGGCGACGCGCTGCCTTTGAAGGCGCTGGCCGCCGCCGCCGTTGTTCTGCCTGTCTTCGTCTGGATCGCCGTGCTTCGCCGACAGGCGGCGATCGATGAGCTGGAAGAGCGTTTGGCCCTGATGGCGCAGGCTCAGGGCGGCTGGTGGGCCCTGGCCTACGGCTCGACCCTGTTCGTCATCTCGAGCCTGATGGGCGATGGAGCCAGCCCTGTCATGCTGGCGACGCTGCCTGCAGGCGGTTTCCTGTTCGGCGAGGCGATGGCCCAGGTGGCGCGTTTCAACCTGTCGCGTCCCGGCAAGGAGGGGCGCGCATGAAGAACCGTCTCAAGGTGCTGCGCGCCGAACGCGACTGGAGCCAGGCGCACCTGGCTGACGAACTGGGCGTGTCGCGTCAGACGGTGAACGCGCTCGAGACCGGCCGCTACGACCCTTCCCTGCCGCTGGCGTTCAAGATCGCCCGGCTGTTCCAGATGCCGATCGAGTCCATCTTCATCGATGAAGAAGGCTGACGGCTGTTTTCTCCCCTTGCGACCCTTAGGAGCCTGACCATGATCCGCCGACTCTGGAGCCGCGCCGCCGCCTCCGTCTCCGCCGCCGCCCTGGCGGCCGTCCTGCTGGCGCCGACCACGCCTGCGCTGGCCCAGGCCGCGCCCGTGGCCGCCGATCCCGCCGCTGTGACCGTCGCCCCGGTCGGGTCCGGGCCGCGCCTGTGGGTGGTGAAGGATGCGGATTCGACCCTCTATCTGTTCGGCACCGTCCATGTGCTGAAACCCGAGACGCCGTGGGGCAGCGCCAAGCTGGACCGCGCCTTCGCCAGCGCCGACGAATACTGGTTCGAGATCGCCGACCTGAACGACGTGGCCGGCGCGGTGCCGATCATCCAGTCCAAGGGGGTCTCGCCTGACCGTCCCCTGTCCAGCCTGCTGACCGCCGAGGAACAGGCCGACCTCGACGCCGCCGCGCGCTCGATCGGCGCGACGGCCGCCCAACTGGACCCGCTGCGTCCGTGGTTTGCGGCCCTGCAACTGGCCATGGCCAGCATCACCAAGGCCGGCTACCTGCCGCAGAACGGCGGGGACCAGGTGTTGCACGCCCGCGCCGCCGCGACCGGCAAGCCGATCAAGGGCTTTGAAACCATGCCCCAGCAGATCGGCTTCATCGCCGACATGTCGGAAGAGGCGCAACTGGCCATGCTGCGCTCGGGTCTGAAGGAGTTCGATCAGGCGCCGGAGTTCCTGGGCCGCATGGTGGGCGCCTGGTCGACCGGCGACGTGGACGGCCTGGACGCCCTGATCGGCCAGGAGATGAAGGCGGAATCGCCCGAAATGTTCGAGGTCATGCTGACGCGCCGCAACACCGACTGGACCAATCAGATCGTGACCCTGCTGGAAGGCTCGGGCACGGCCTTCATCTCGGTCGGCGCGGGGCACCTGGCGGGGGCCGACAGCGTCCAGGCCATGCTGGCCAAGCGCGGCGTGATGGTCGAGGAAGTCCGCGACTGATCCGCCGCGACCGGCGTCAAAAAAACCAAAGGCCCGGTTCGCCGGGCCTTTTCTTTTGCCCCGCGCCCTATATCTTCGCCGCTCGCTTCGGCGACGCGGGTATAGTTCAGAGGTAGAACGTCAGCTTCCCAAGCTGAATGTCGCGAGTTCGATTCTCGCTACCCGCTCCAACACTCCCCGAAAAGACAGAGCCTTTCTGAAGCTGGCGGTTGGCTTTGCGCCGGCCTCCGAGAGACTACATCCATGAAAAGGCCGCCTGGTTGATCGCCGGGCGGCCTTTCCTGTTCGTGGCGACGCTTGAGACTCAGCGCGCCGTCGTCGCCGGGCCGTAGAACAGGGCGTTGAACAGCAGGCGGCTGGAGGCGCGAGCCTGGGCGCGGTTCACCACGTCGGGACCCAGGACGATGACGCGGCCCTGGCCGTGTTCAAGGTCCAGCACGGCGTCGGCGCCTGACAGCTTGTCCGAGCCGATGGCCCAGCCGCTGGAGACCGAGACCTGCTGCGGATAGCGCACCAGGGAGGCCCCTTCGCCCGCATGGCGGAAGCCCGCGTTGCGGTTGAAGAAGACGTCCATCTGGCGCGACGCGCCGAAGGTCAGGGGGCGGCTGTTGTCGACCTCGGTCTTCATCACCGCGCCGGGGATGAAGAAGTCGGTCGAGGCCAGAGGCTTGCCGTCCGCGCCGGTCAGCACGTCCTGCACCGGCGCGCCCATGGCGGCGGCCAGGCGGTGGGCTGAGCCGATGGTGACGACGCTGCCGCCCGCCCGCGCAAAGGCGTCCAGTTGCGGCACGGTCTTCTCGGCGGTGATGTGGCCCAGCCAGCTGCGGTATTCGGCGGGGATGCTGTCCGGCGCCGGTTGCGGGCGCTGGGCGGCGGCGGACAAATCGGCCGGGATCATGTCCGAGGCGAACAGCAGGATGTCGAAGTCCTTGTTCAGGTCGCCCGCGTCGAGGCGCTGGGGATGGACCACCTCGAACGGATATTCGAACTGTTCGAGCATCCATTTGGTCCAGCCTGAGGCCATCGAGCCGCCGTAGCGGTCGACCAGGCCGATGCGGACCGGCTTCAGCGTGATCCGTTCGCCGCCGGGGGCGCGGGCGACGGCGTGGGCGTTCAGGCCCAGGTCGCGCACGGCCGCCTCGACGATCGGACGGGCCTTGTCGTCGGCGGGAATCCACAGGGCGCCGGGCGCCAGGGTCGTGCGGCCCGCGCGGGTCTCGCCTTCCTGCCAGTAGACCGGTACGCCCGCCGCCAGCAGACGGTTGGTCAGGATGTAGCCGTTGATCGGCGCATGATCGATCAGCCAGCCGGCGCGGCCGGCGCCCTCGATCTTGCCGGGCGGCGGGGCCATGACGTCGGCGACGCGCTCGGTCGGCGCCTCGAAACCGTCGAGGATGCGGTCGAACGTCACGCCCATCTGCAGCGCTAGGGTGTAGCCGGTGGCGTCATAGGGCAGGGCGGGCGGGCCGCCCGGATACTGCAGGTCGTGCGGGTGATCCTGCGGCTCGAACATGTCGAGCACGTGCGGGCGATAGGCCTGGGCCGTCTTCACTACATAGGAGCCGGCCGGATAGGTCTTGCCGCCCACGGTGAAGGCGCGTGTGGCGCGCTCGACGTCGACGCCGGTCTTGATCAGGCTGTTCAGGAAGGCGACGGCGGTGGGCAGGTCGGCCTGATCCGCCGGGATGACATAGCCGCGCGGGTCGCGCCGGGCCGGGTCGCGCATGACCTGTTCATACAGGGCGGGGTCGATTCCGCGCCGGGCGTCGACTTGCGTTCCGGCCGCCGCGTTTAGGGCGTCCACCGCCGAGGGAGTGAGGCGCCAGGTGTCGGTCTCGCCCTTGTCGATGGCGTTCTGGCCCATGCGCCAGATGTTGAACAGCGTCCGGTCCTTGTTGCGCGAGGCGTAGTTCAGCACCGCGCGGTTGATCGACTGCGAATAGTCGATCGACTGGGCGAAACGCCAGGTCTGGGGCGCGACCGGCATGGGCAGGTCGTTGCGCGGCAGCTGGTTCTGCGGGATCAGGCTGATCCGGCTGGGCGTCGGGTGGCCGGTGATCTCGGTCAGCAGGCCGACGGCGTTGTGGAAATAGGTGACGGAGCGCTCCATCCCGTTGTTCCAGGTCGAATAGTTCGCCCCGCTGCGCATGGTCGAGCCGGGCTTGCCTTCTTCGATCAGGCGGCTGTGCATGGCGGCGCCGACCTCGGACAGGGTGCTCATGACCAGCGGGTCGTAGTTGTAGTTGAAGGGGTCGCGGAACGGCGGCATGAAGACCACGGTCCCCGCCGGCGCTGTCTGGTGGTGGTTGTAGATGATCTGCGGGAACCACTCGCGGAAGAACTGCCGGTTGACGTTGGTCGTCTCGGTCATGGCCGACAGGTAGTAGTCGCGGTTGTTATCGTGGCCGACGTACTTCTGATACAGCACAGGGATGCTGTCGTACTCGCGCTTCAGCGGATCCTCGTTGCGCATGTACCAGGTGGAGACCAGCTCCCACCCGTCCGGGTTCAGCGGCGCGAACAGGATGACCACGTCGTCCAGGATGCGCTTGGCCTCGGCGTCCTCGGCCGTCAGCCATTCATAGAGGGCGGCGATCAGGGCCTGGGGCGGTACCGTCTCGGTCGAGTGCAGGCCGCCGTCGATCCAGACCACGGCCTTGCCTTCGGCGGCCAGGGCGCGGGCTTCTTCCTCGCTGACGCCCTCGGCCTTGGCCAGGCGACGCGCGATCTCCTGATAGCGGTCGATGTTCGCCAGATTCTGCGGCGAGGAGACGACGGAGAGGTATTGCGTCCGCCCCTCTGATGATCGGCCGATCTCCAGCAGCTTCATCCGGTCCGACTGTCCGGCCAGGGTGTGCAGATAGCGCTCGAACTGGGTGTAGGTGATCAGGCGATAGTCGGCGCCGACCTCATGGCCGAACGCTTCCATCGGCGTGGTCAGGGTGCGGGCGGGCGCTGCGGTCGCCGCCGGCACGGTGGAGATGGAGGCCGCCGCCTCCAGCGCCAGGGCGCTGGTCGAGGAGAGGGCCAGGACTGCCAGCCCGGCGGCCAAGCGGCGCGCGGAACCAAGGGTGGGACGGGACATGCGGACTCCTGATGCGTTCACTCGATCAGCCTTCTGCGAGGCTTGGGCGCAGCTTGGCGTCTTCGAGGCGCGGACGCAATTTGCGTCGCGCCGGTCATCGGCGCATCGGGCGAGTATTTTCCTGCGCCGCCTCGGACAATTCGGGTGAGATCGCCCCTTTCCGGAATTTGCTTCAGGCGTGGACGAATTTTCAGACTTCAGGCCGGAAAATATTCGTTTCTAGGCCGAAATTCGACGGCCAATCCATGCTTCGCGCGCCTGGACCTCGAGGAGTTCGTTGGAGGTCAGAGGATTTTCGTTTATTCGCTGCCTCTTCCTTCTGGGCGGGTGGGGATCCTCCATCGGTTTGTAACTGCGGTCCGGCGACGTCGGGCCTGCAAAGCTGGACGACTTTTTGTATGAAACGCTTGTTCGCCTATTTCATCGTCGGAGCGATGATATTGGGGGTCCTGACGGGTTGGGGCCTCAATCATTTCCTGACGGCTGACGAGGCGTCGGCCGCGGCGTCGAACCTGAATTTGATCACCGACGTCTTCCTGCGGCTGATCAAGATGATCATCGCGCCCCTGGTGTTCACGACCCTTGTGGCGGGCATCGCCCACATGGAGGACGCCGCCTCGGTGGGGCGGATCGGGGTCAAGACCATGACCTGGTTCATCGGCGCCTCGATCGTGTCGCTGGTGCTGGGTCTGGTGATGGTCCAACTTCTGCAGCCGGGCGCGAACATGCACCTGCCTGAAGCCGTGGCGGCCGCCGCGCCGGCGGCTTCGACGGACGCCTTCTCGCTGCATGGCTTCATCACCCACCTGGTGCCGACCTCGATCTTCGACGCCATGGCCAAGAACGAAATCCTGCAGATCGTCGTCTTCTCGGTCTTCGTGGGCACGGCGGTCGCCGCCCTGGACGACAAGGCCCCGGCGGTGCTGCACCTGGTCGAACAGGCCGCCTCCATCATGCTGAAGGTGACCGAGTTCGTGATGAAGATGGCGCCCTTCGCCATCTTCGCCGCCCTGGCCTCAACCATCGCCACGCAAGGTCTGGAGATGCTGGGCACTTACGCCAAGTTCGTGCTGGGCTTCTACGGCTCCATGGGCGTGCTGTGGGGCCTGCTGTTCCTGGCCGGCGCCGTGGTGCTGGGCAAGCGGGTGATCCCGCTGTTCCAGGCCATCCGCACTCCGACCTTGCTGGCCTTCTCGACCGCCAGTTCGGAAGCGGCCTATCCGCGCATCCTTGAGGCCCTGCCCAAGGTCGGCGTGCGCCGCCGCATCGTCAGCTTCGTCCTGCCGCTGGGCTATTCGTTCAACCTGGACGGATCGATGCTCTACTGCACCTTCGGCACCATGTTCATCATGCAGGCCCACGGCGTGCAGCTCAGCGTGTCGCAGCAGATCTTCATGCTGCTGCTGCTGATGGTGACGTCCAAGGGCATCGCCGGCATCCCGCGCGCCTCCCTGGTGGTCATCATGGCCACCCTGACCTACTTCGGCCTGCCTGAGGCCTGGATCGCCATCGTTCTGGGCGTCGACCACCTGCTCGACATGGGCCGCTCGGCCACCAACGTGGTCGGCAACTCCGTCGCCGCCGCCGTGGTCGCCAAATGGGAAGGCGAACTGGACGACATCCCCGATCCCTCGGACGAGACCGGCGGGGCTGAACAGCCGGCCGTCGCCTAGTCTTCTGAGGCGCTCACATGGAAACGGCGGTCCTGCGAAGGGCCGCCGTTTTCAATTGCGCCCACCGACTTGAAGGCGACGCCCGCCGTATCCGCGTGAGGATGAGATTGGGCGTGAATGCGTCATTTGCAGCGAAGCTTAACCCTGAAATGTGAAATTCAAGTCGCAAAAAGCAATAAAGATGCGCTTCCTGTGGATATGCGTTAAGGTGTCGTTAGTGCTCAGGCGTTGCTTACGTTGAAGATGCGGCCGGCTTCGAGCGAAGCCGTGCGCCAGTCCTGGAGCGTTGGTGTTGGAACAAGCTGTGTGGGAGGCCGGCCGGGCAGGACGCCGGGCCGGAGAGGGGGCGTGGTTCGCCCCGGACAGACGATTGAACCCGGATCGCCGTCGACGGCCATGGATGGCGCCTGCCGACGATGTCGAGGGGCAGTGCAATCGCGCCCTGGCGGCCTGGATCGATCACGAGATGCGCGCACGCCTGCTGGTCACGCGGACGCTGGAGGTGGTGTGGCTGAATGAAGCCGCGCGCGCGCTTCAAGAGGACGGTGAGCTGTTCGGCGTCGAGGGAGGGCGGCTGTCCACACGATCGCGCGCCTTGCCGCGCCTGATGGCCCAGGCCCGATCAGATGAGACGCGGTGCCTGGCGGCGCCGGGGTCCGACGGGCGGACCTGGGTGATCTGGGCGCGCGAGGTGGCGTCGGCCCCAACCTGCCTGATCGGCCTGACGCTGCAGTGCGTCGGCGGCGAAGTGCGATTCCAGGCCCTGATCGAGACCCATTTGCTATCGCCGTCCGAAGGGCGGATCGTGGAGATGTTGCTGGCGGGCAATGAGACGGGCCGCATCGCCCAGATCATGGACGTCTCGCTGGAGACGGTCCGGTCTCACCTCAAGCGGGCCTATCAGAAAATGGGCGTCCGCAGCCGGGGCGAGTTGTTCGCCCAGGCCATGGCCTTCGTGGTGCCCTGAGAAGAAGGCGGCCTAGGGCGCGATCGGCGCCGTCAGGGGCGCGGGCGTCGCCGCCGCAGGCGCTTCGGCGGCCTTGTCGATCAGCAGAGGGCCCATGGCGAAGGCGGCGACGGCGGCGCCGGCCGACAGGGCCAGCACGGCCACCACGCCATAAGCGATTAGCGAGCGCGACCGGCGACGGCGAAACCCGCCCGGCCGCACGTTGCGCACCAGCACATAGGGGTGATTGCTGAAGGCTTCGGAGCCGATGATGTTGTGCTGGGACAAGAAGACGCTCCCGACTTTCCTTGAACGGAACGGCTCAGAGAGCGGTTTCTTGGGGCCAAAGGATGGCGAACGCTGATCAAACGACGACGGCCGCGCAGGAACGCGGCCGTCGAAAAACTGCTCAGCTAACGGCCTAGTTTACAGCCTGGCTAACGGCTCAGCTGGGGGAGTTTCAGCCGCCGAGCGTGACATTGACGGCCCGGCCGCCGCGGGTCTGCACCCGGCGCATCAGCACCATTACGCTGTCGTCGGCCTTGACCGGGGCGATCAGGAACCAGCTTCCGTCCGGCAGGCCGGAGAAGCGGAAGCCGCCGTCGGCGCAGGGCTCGGCCCGTTCATAGGAGCGATAGTCGGCGCCCTGTTCGCCGGCCGACCGGGCGCGCACCACGGCGGCCGGGACGGCGGCGCGATCGGCGGCGCCGTACAGGCGGTCGATGCGGGCGCGGGTGTAGCGGGTGTCGGGGATCAGGCCGATGTTGCCGGCGCACTGGAAGGCGCGGCCGTCCTGGACGAAGGCCACGCGGCCTTCGATCGAGGCCTGGCCGGCGCGGGTCGACCAGGCGAAGTCGTCGGCGTTGAAGACGGCGGGGCCGACGGCGCTGCCGCCCATCGGCGTCGTGGCGCAGGCGGAAAGCGCCAGACCGCCGATCACGAGGGCGGCCAGCCCCTTGAGGCGGGCGGGCGAGCGCGAGAAGGTGGTCATGAGGGCGGCTCCCGGTTTCAGTTCAGGCGTCGATCCGGCATGACCTTGCTGGGCGGGGCGAGTCAAGGTTGCTCGCCGTCGCGCCCTGTTCCACAAGGGGATCGTAGACCGGACGAAAGAGGCCGGCCGTAAACAAAATCAGGGACTTCATGACCGTCACCATCGACGATATCCGCGAGGCGCAAAAACGCATCGCCGGTCAGGTCGACCGCACGCCCGTCCGCTACTCCCGCCGCCTGTCGCAGCTGACCGGCGCAGAGATCTGGATCAAGTTCGACAACCTGCACTTCACCGGCAGCTTCAAGGAGCGCGGCGCCCTGAACCGGTTGCTGCAGCTGACGCCGGACGAGAAGAAGCGCGGCGTCGTCGCTGCTTCGGCGGGCAACCACGCCCAGGCCCTGGCCTATCACGGCGGCCGTCTGGGCGTGCCCGTGACCATCGTCATGCCCGAAGGCACCCCCTTCGTGAAGGTGGACGGCACGCGCGCCCACGGCGCCAACGTCGTCATCCACGGCCTCGATTTCTCCGGCTCGACCGAGGAGGCCAAGCGGCTTCAGGCCGAGCACGGCTATGTCTTCGTCTCGGCCTTCGACGACGAAGGCATCGTCGCGGGGCAGGGCGTCTGCGGCCTGGAATTTCTGGAGGACGCGCCGGACCTCGACGCCCTCATCATTCCCATCGGCGGCGGCGGCCTGATCGCGGGCAGCGCCATCGCGGCCAAGGCGATGAAGCCGGACATCAAGATCTTCGGCGTCGAGGCCGCCCGCTATCCGTCCTTCACCGCGCGGCGTCGCGGCGAACCGGCCAAGTGCAGCGGCCAGACCATCGCCGAGGGCATCGCCATCAAGGCCGTGGGCGAAATCCCCTTCGCCCTGGCCGACAGCCTGATCGACGAGGTCTTCGTCTGCGAAGAGGCCGACTTCGAAAAGGGCGTGGCGCTGCTGGCGACGCTGGAGAAGACGGTGGCCGAGGGCGCCGGCGCCGGCGGTCTGGCCGCCATTCTGGCCAACCCGGAACGCTTCAAGGGCATGAAGATCGGCGTCGAGCTGACCGGCGGCAATATCGACGCCCGCATGCTGGCCGTGGTGCTGAACCGCGAAATGGTGCGCGAGAAGCGACTGATCGTCTATCGCATCCTGGGCGACGACCGCCCCGGCATGCTGTCGGCCATGGCCGCCGTGATCGGCGGCCATGGCGGCAATATCATCGACGTGGTGCACAACCGGCTGGCGCTGGACGTGCCCGCCAAGGGCGCCGAGTTCGACATCATGGTCGAGACCCGCGACGCCCGTCATGCCGAGGAAATCGGCGCCGCCTTGAAGGACCAGGGTTATGAACTTCGCATGGGCTAAGCGCCCCTCTATCGCCGCCGTCGCAGCGACCGCCCTGCTGGCTCTGGCCGCCTGCGGCCGCCCGGCTGCGGCGCCCGAAGACCTAGCGAAGAACGCCGCAGAATCCGCCGCCTTCATGAAGCAGAACGCGACGGAAGAGGGGGTGCAGACCCTGCCGTCCGGCCTGCAGTACAAGGTCGTGGCCTCCGGTCCGGCGGGCGGCGTCCAGCCTGACCGCAATGATCTGGTCAAGGTCGATTATGAGGGCACGCTGACCGACGGCACGGTGTTCGACAGCTCGTTCAAGCGCGGCGCCCCGGCGGTCTTCTCGCCCGAGGGGGTGGTGCCCGGCTGGACCGAAGCCCTGCAGATGATGAAGCCCGGCGACGAGTGGATTCTCTTCCTGCCGCCGGAAATGGGCTACGGCGAAATGGGCGGCCCGCCGATGATCCCAGGCAACGCGGTGCTGGTGTTCCGCCTCAAGCTGCTGGACGTGGCCCCCGTGCCCGGCGGCGGCCGCGGCGTGGGCCAGGCGACAGGGTAATCTGCCTTCTCCCCTTGAGGGAGAAGGTGAGCGCCGGAGGCGCTCGGATGAGGGGTGTTGGCGCAGCGTTCAGGAATGAGAGGCGACGTCGTGGCCGAACCTTCAAGCCGCCGCGACGCCACCCCTCATCCGTCTCGCTGCGCGAGCCACCTTCTCCCTCAAGGGGAGATACATCTACAGCTGAGACAGAAACACGCCTGTCCCAAAATGGTTAACGACATCAACGACGTGCATCATTTTGGGATAAAATACAGGCAGTTAGGCTGTGAACGATCCATGGGACCAATTGGGACCACGGATGCCCACTTAGGACCACTGATGGTGGTTCCAGCGGTGGTTCAGATTCCTCTCTGACTGGCCCAGCCGTTGCGGAACTTCCTCCGTTTCCCACTACGGAGGTAATCAGTTGACTACGTCTATCCCCACCCGACTGCGGTTAACCAACCGCGTTGTCGACGACCTTGTCGGCCTGCCGCCCGAACAACGGGCACGGCGCTACTGGGACACCAGCGTTCCAGAATTGTATCTTCAGTTTAGTCGTGCTGGCACGCCTAGCTTCGTTCTTCGTTACACCAAGCTTGATGGTTCAGATGGCGACTACGCCATTGGCAAAGCCGATCGGGTGACTATCGACAGCGCTAGGGCTGTTGCCAAGGCCGCGCTCAACGACCTCGAAGCACACGATGTCGACCCCGTGGAGGCCAGGCGGCGGCTGCGCTTGGATGCTCGGGTGCCTAAGCTGACAACTTTCGGCGACATTATGGAGGACTACATTGAAAGCAAAAGCACGTTAAGACCCGGCGCGGCGGAACACGATGACGTCTATTACCTCCGCCGCTATGTCTATCCTGAGTTGGGCGCCCGCAAGTTCGAGACGATCACGGTCCAGTGCGTGCTCGACCTGCTTACCTCTATCAAGAATCAGATCGCCGCACGGAATTGTCGCAAAGGCGCAAACGGTAAAACCACAGCGAATGTGTGCCACCGAGCAATCAAACGCGTCTACCGACGTGCGGTGAACAAAGAGATTGCCAGCCGGAATCCGGGTGACTTCCCGTGCCTGTTTCCCATCCGCCGAGCGAAGCGTCGTGGCCGCCTCGATGAAGGCCGGTTCAATCTCTTCTGCGGCGTTTTGGTGCAGCGTTGCCAACAGAAGTCCTGGCGGCGGATTCCACTCGCGATCCTGCTCTATATGCTGACGTTGCAGCGTCCGATCGACATAGCGCGCGCCAAGCGAGATCATTTCGATCTCAATCGGCGTATCTGGATCATCCCGAATGATTACACCAAGACCGGATATCCGTATCACATCCCGCTTTCGGAGCAGGCGCTTCGGTTGATCCGCATCGCTATGGCGATGAGTGACAGCCAGTACCTGTTTCCGGGCGCGCAACCCGGTCGGCATCTCAATGAGCAGTCCTTGTCTGCGGCCTGGGCGCGATATCGCAACGAGATCATCGCGAGCGGCGTGCTGGATGATCGCGACATCGAACTCTACGACTGTCGACGTTACGGACGAACGCAGGTTCGTAAGAAGCTGGGCTTTGCCAATGAGGTTGCTGAGGCCGTGATCAACCATGTCGGCGAAGACCACAGTCCCTCCCAGCTCTACGACGTGGGTGAAATGTTGCCCGACATGGCGCAGGCTCATGCCGCATGGAGCGCAGAGGTCGATTGCCTGACTCACGGACGCCTTTCGGCCTTGCTGGATCGCCTTGAAGATGAGGCGGATTGATCGCCTCGTCTCCGGCTCTGCGCGCTCGCTCGCTCGCGACGATGATCGCGGGCGGGCGAGCGTGTTTTGCACGCCAAGTGCATCTTGCGGTGCGCACTATATTTCCATAATATTGGAAATATGGAATCAGAAGTTGCCATCCTTGCCCTCGCAGCCCTGGCGCAGCCGACGCGGCTGGAGACCTTCCGCTTGCTGGTCCGGCACGAGCCCGAGGGTCTGCCCGCCGGCGAGGTCGCGGATGCCCTCGCCGTGCCGGCCAACACCATGTCGGCGCATCTCGGAGTTCTGTCCCGCGCCGGTCTGATCAGTTCGGAGCGGCGCAGCCGGTCGATCATTTACCGGGCTGACCTGGACCACCTCCAGGCGCTGGTCCTGTTCCTGCTGAAGGACTGCTGCCAGGGCCGCGCCGAGCTGTGCGAGCCGCTGCTGGCCGAACTCTCGCCCTGCCGCGCCTGAGGTCATCATGGACGTCGTCATCTATCACAACCCCGCCTGCGGGACGTCGCGCAACGCCCTGGCCCTGATCCGCCACGTCGGGATCGAGCCGCATGTCATCGAGTATCTGAAGACGCCGCCCAGCCGCGCCATGATCCTGGAACTGGCAGAGCGCATGGGTGCCCCGCTGCGCAGCCTGCTGCGCGAAAAGGGCACGCCCTTCGCTGAACTGGGCCTCAATGATCCCGCCCTGACGGACGATCAACTTCTGGACGCCGTCGAAGCCCATCCGGTTCTGCTAAATCGCCCCATCGTCGTGTCGCCGCTGGGCGTGAACCTGTGTCGGCCGTCTGAAGCGGTTCTCGATCTTCTGCCATCCGAAGGTCTGAAACCCTTCACCAAGGAGGACGGGGAAGTCGTTGTCGACGCCGAGGGTCGGAGGGTCCGCTGATGGTCAATGCCGTGATTACTGAACAGCCGCAGCGCCGCCTGTCCTTCCTGGACCGCTGGCTAACATTGTGGATTTTCGCGGCAATGGCGCTGGGCGTGCTGCTGGCCACGCTTGTGCCGGGCCTTCCCAGTTGGATCGACGGCCTGTCGGTCGGCACGACCAACATCCCCATCGCGATCGGCCTGATCCTGATGATGTATCCGCCGTTGGCGCGGGTGAAATACGAGGAACTGCCGCGCGTCTTCGCCGACAAGCGCGTGCTGCTCCTGTCCCTGTTCCAAAACTGGGTGCTGGGGCCGGTGCTAATGTTCGCCCTCGCGGTCATCTTCCTGCGTGATCAGCCGGAATACATGACCGGCGTCATCCTGATCGGCCTGGCCCGCTGCATCGCCATGGTGCTAGTCTGGAACCAGTTGGCGCGCGGCGACAACCAGTATGTGGCGGGCCTGGTCGCCTTCAACTCGATCTTCCAGATCGCCTTCTTCAGCCTCTACGCCTGGCTGTTCCTGACCGTGCTGCCGCCCCTGTTCGGGCTGGAGAGCAGCGTAATCGACGTCAGCGTCTGGACCATCGCCGGCGCCGTCCTGGTCTATCTGGGCCTGCCCTTCCTCGGCGGCTTCCTGACCCGGCGGACCCTTGTCGCGAGGAAGGGGAACGACTGGTACGAGACGCGCTTCCTGCCGCGCATCGCTCCGATCACCCTGATCGCCCTGCTGTTCACCATCGTCGCCATGTTCAGCCTGAAGGGCGGCGAAGTGGTCGCCCTGCCGCTGGACGCCCTGCGCATCGCCGTCCCCCTGACGATCTACTTCTTCGTCATGTTCGTGGTCAGCTTCCTGATGGGGCGCCTGATCGAGGCGGACTATCCGCGCACCACGGCCCTGGCCTTCACCGCCGCCTCCAACAATTTCGAACTGGCCATCGCCGTCGCCATCGCCGCCTTCGGGCTGGCCTCGCCGGTCGCCTTCGCCGCCGTCATCGGCCCCTTGGTCGAGGTGCCGGTGCTGATCCTGCTGGTCTCGGTCGCCCTGTGGCTGGGCCGCCGCTACTTCCCCGCGACAGCCCCGAAGAAGGACGCATGCTGATGGCCTTCAACGTCCTGGCATTGCCCGAGCCCACCCCTGACCTGATCGCTGCGCTCAAAGCCGCCGACCTGCCGACGGACGACCTCCAACAACCCGGCCGTCATTTCTACCGCTTCGAGGACGATGCCGGACTGATCGGCTACGGCGGACTAGAGCAGATCGGCCACGACGCCCTGATCCGCTCCATGGTCGTCGTCGATGCCCGTCGCGGCGGTGGTCTGGGCGCGGAAGTCCTCTCATGGCTGGAAGCCAGCGCGGCCGAGCAGAAGGCGACCGCCCTCTACCTGCTCACGACCACGGCGACCGCCTTCTTCCAGCGACAGGGCTACGTCGTCCTGCCGCGTTCGGCTGCGCCGGCCGCCATCGCCGCCTCCCGGCAGTTCAGCACTCTGTGCCCGGCCTCGGCGGCTTTCATGTTCAAGGAGTTGCGTACCCAATGACCCGTCTTCGCGTCCTGCCCGATCCCGACCACCTGCCCGCGCTCGACCCGGCTTACCTGTCCAGCCAGCCCGCGCTGGGCCTCGGCCCGAACGATCATCCGCCGCGCATCCTGCTGCTCTACGGTTCGCTGCGGGATCGGTCCTTTTCCCGCCTGTGCGTCGAAGAGGCCGCGCGCCTTCTGCGCTTCATGGGCTGCGAGACGCGCATCTTCGATCCATCCGACCTGCCGTTGACCGATCAGGTCGACTACGACGATCATCCCGCCGTCCACGAACTGCGCGAACACGCCCTGTGGTCGGAGGGCATGGTCTGGAGCAGTCCCGAGCGCCACGGCCAGATTTCCGGGATCATGAAGCTCCAGATCGACCACTTGCCGCTCAGTATGGGCGGCATGCGCCCGACCCAGGGCCGTACCCTGGCCGTCATGCAGGTCTCAGGCGGCTCGCAGAGTTTCAATGCAGTCAACACCCTGCGCCTCCTGGGCCGCTGGATGCGGATGATCACCATCCCCAACCAATCCAGCGTGGCCAAGGCCTTCATGGAGTTCGACGACGACGGCCGCATGAAGCCGTCCAGCTATTATGACCGCATCGTCGATGTGATGGAGGAACTGGTGCGCTTCACCGTCCTGACGCGCGCCCATGCTGGCCAGTTGGTGGATCGCTATTCCGAACGGAAATCCTCAGGCGTGCCGATCGATGCGGCCAATGATCTGTCCGCCATCGCGATCAGGTCGGCTTAGCGCTTCAGTTTAATCCGCATGTCGAACTGTCTGACGAGGCGAGTTTTGGAAGGCGATGATCTGCGAAAGAAGCCATGATGCCACCGCTGTGGTTACAGGCCCCCAGGAGATTGGCTATGTCCAGATGACGTCCGACGGCCCTGGTGAACTTCGCCCCCCGCATCTGAGTTATGGGGCCCTCTTCATGCAGTTTCTGCGCTTCGGCACCCTGGCGTTCGGCGGTCCCGTCGCCCAGATCGCCATGATCCGACACAGGCTGATCGACGAAGGTCGATGGATGTCGAGCGAGCGCTTCAATCGGCTGCTCGCCGTCCTTCAGATTCTACCTGGCCCGGAGGCGCATGAACTCTGCGTCCACCTGGGCATGAGGGCCCGAGGCCGGATCGGCGGCGTCCTCGCCGGGCTCGGCTTCATGCTGCCCGGCCTCGTGCTGATGCTGGGGCTGGCCTGGCTCTACTTCTCGATCGGCGTGAAGTCGGGCTGGATGACCAGCGCCTTCATCGGCGTTCAGATCGCTGTTTTGGCCGTGATCGTGCGAGCCGCCCACCGGATCGGCCGGCACGTCATGGTCGACCGCAGCCTCTGGTTCATCGGCACCGCCAGTTGCGCGGCCTCGCTGCTGGGCGTGAGTTTCTGGCTGATCCTGCCGGCCGCCGGCGCAGCCTACGCCCTTGCCCAAAGGGGCCGTCGTCTTGAAGCGGCCGTGCTCTTCCTCATAGCGCTCTCGGCCGGTCTGGCGGTGCGCTACTGGCTCAACGACCACGGAGCGCCCCCTGTCACGGCGGCGGCCCTCGCGCCGATGAGCGTGTCCGTCGCCGCTCTATTTTTCACCGGCCTCAAGGCGGGTCTTCTGACCTTCGGCGGCGCCTACACCGCCATCCCCGTCATGCGCGCTGACGCCGCAAGAGGCGGCTGGATCAGCGACGGCCAGTTCTTGGACGGCGTCGCCCTGGCCCAGGTGATCCCTGCGCCCCTCATCATCTTCGGCACCTTCGTCGGCTATGCCGGCGGCGGGTTTCCAGGCGCTATGGCGCTGACGGCCGGCATCTTCCTTCCGGCCTTCAGCTTCTCCCTCATCTTCTATGATCGGCTGGAGTTGGTCCTCGAGAACAGGTCGCTGCACGCCCTGCTGGACGGCGTCGCCGCCGCCGTCGTCGGCCTGATCGTCGCCACCGTCCTTCAACTGGGGGCCTCTCTGGTCGGCACTGTTCCGTATTGGCCGCTGGCCCTGGCGATCTTCGGCGCCGCCCTAGTCGCCGCCTACCGCTGGCGGGCGCAACTGGCGATACCTATCACCTTGGTCGCGGCCGGTCTGGCGGGAGCCCTCGCCTTCTGAGGGGATTGCCATTCAACCGGCCGCTGACCGATCTCCCTAACCGCAACAGCCCTTGCGATCCTCCTGGATCGGCGGACACGGCACGTCGGCGTAGGAGCAGAAGACGCAACAATCGCCGGGCAAGGGCTTCAGTTTCACGCCGCAACCGAGGCAGTCGTAGAACCAGATGCAGGCGTCGGTGGGCATGGTCTCGGTCGCGACATGACCGCAATGCGGACAGGTCAGCGTGGATTGGAGCAGGATCGACGCGCTCATTTAACGGCGGCCAATTGGGGCAGAAGCCAAGGCTCGACATAGGGCTCCCAGGCCAGGGAAAGCACGATCAGCAGCGTGGCGATGACAAGCAGCCAGAAGGCCAGCCGCGAAGGTCGGCCGCAGGCCGCATCGCGTCGGCACATCCGGGAGCGGCGCCAGTGCAGCAGCCAGCCGGCGGCAAGAACCAGGGCGGCGATCGGAGTCAGCCAATGACGCGCTCCAGCGAGCACAGTAACGCCCGCGAATGACACCCCGGCGACCGACAGCGCCAACGGCAGGACGCAGCAGGCCGCCCATGCCAGAAGGGAAGCGAACCCGCCGACCGCCGCTGAGGCGCTGACGGTGACTTCGGGAATATGGGGACGGTTTTGATCGGTCGTCATGGGCTATCCTGTCTGACTTCTGATACAGCCTACAACCCGTAGCCACTACGGGATCAAGAGCGTGTCCAGACAGGGTTTAACCATCGGCCGCCTGGCCCTCAGCACCGGGGTGAACCTGGAGACCGTGCGCTATTATGAACGCATCGGGTTGATGCCTGCGCCTGCCAGAACTCAGGGCGGCCATCGGTGCTACGAGCCCGAGCACGCCCAGCGGCTGAGATTTATCCGCCGATCTCGCGAACTCGGGTTCGGCATTGACGCTATCCGTCGCCTGATCGCGTTGAGCGAACCGACGCTCCAATCTTGCAGCGAGGTGCGGGACATGGCTCAGGATCACCTTGTCAGCATCGAAGCCAAGATCGCCGACCTGCAACGCCTTCAGGCCCTGTTGAAGCAGACGGTCGCTGACTGCGGCGACGGAGGACAAATTCGCTGTCCTGTCATTGAGGAACTGGGCTCAACCCCCCCCGCTTAGACGGACCGAGGACCTAGCGCCTCGATAATCAGGCAGTCCGAGATCGTGCCCTGGCGGCACTGGGACAGCAGGGCGCCCAGCTCACGACGCAGGGCCTCCAGGTCGGCGATCTTGCGCTCGACCTCGACCAGGTGGGCGCGCGTCAGTTCATCGACCGTGGCGCAGGATTGGTCGCGCCGATCCGACAGGTTCAGCAGGTCGCGCACCTGTTCGATGGAGAAGCCCAGATCGCGGGCGCGTCGGATGAAGGAGAGGCGGTTCAACTCCGCCTCGCCGTAGGCGCGGTAGTTGCCCTCTGTGCGGGCGGGCGCGGCCAGCAGGCCGATCCGCTCATAGTAGCGGATCGTCTCGACCTTGGTGTCGGTCCGCCGCCCCAGTTCGCCGATGCTCAGCGCCATTACGGCCCCTCCGTTTCCCGCCTCAGTGTCCGCCGCCGAACCTTAGACGCGCGCCGCCATTGACGGTGAAGCCGTCGGTCGGGCCCCAGGCGTCGACCGTCCAGCGGCCGTCAGCGGCACGTTGCGGCAGCAGCAGGGGATCATGCCGCGTCTGGCGCACGTTCAACAGGTTCTCGGCGTTCAGGAACAGGCTGACCCGTCCGAAGATGACCTCGCCCAGCAGGCCGACCTCGACATAGGACGGGCTTTCGCTGCGATAGGGGCTGTCCTCCAGCGTCTGCTTGCCGGTGTAGTAGATTTCCAGCCCCAAGCGGCCCCGGTCGTGCTCCTCCCACATGGCGACCAGGCCCGCCGTGTGACGCGGGGTCACGGGCGTGTCGCGGCGGGCGAAACCGTTGTCGTCCGGCTCGGTCGCATCGACGAAGACATAGCTGCCGGTCAGGGTGAACGGCGCTTGGCGATAGCGCAGCAGGGCCTCGGCCCCGCGCGTCCGGGTCACGCTCTCGACATTGATCAGGCGCACGCGGTCCATGCCATCGTTTACCGCCCGAATGGCGTCGTCCAGATCGGAGCCGAACAGGGTCAGGTTGGCCTCGATCCGCCCCCGCCGATAGCCGACGTCCAGGGAGGCGGTGCGGGCGACTTCTTCCTTCAGCCCGTCTAGCGGTTCCAGCCGCGACAGGCCGGTCGCCTCGGTAACATCGACGAAGGGCGTTGGCGCGAAGAAGCCTTGCCCCACCGAGGCGCGGACGGTCCAGGGACCGGGCCGGTACAGCATCGACAGGCGCGGGCTGAACTGGCCGCCGTATTCGCTGTGTTGATCGAAGCGCGCGCTGCCCGCCAGGGTCAGGTCGGGCGTCAACTCGTGCTCGACCTGCGCGAAGACGCCGGGGACCGTGTAGGTGTAGTCGAAGCCGGAAAAGGTCTCAGAGCGATAGGCGTCGACCTGAACCGCCGCGCCGGCCAGCCAGGTCGTGGCGCCGACCTCGGACCCCAGCGACGTTTCCAAGAAGCCGGTGTCGTGGCGGTCCTGCTCGAACACATCGCCGAACTGATGGTCGTGGGCCTGGGTCATGGCCGAGGCGCGGATGTGGGCCGTGCCCCAGGCGACAGGTAGGCGAGCCACCAGGCCCGCATCGAAGCGGTCGGTGTCCTGGGCCTGGACGAAGGGACGGCCGTCGGGCGCGGTGCGGCCCGGCTCGGTCCCGCCGCTGCGGGTCTCGGTCATGGCGCCGACGGTGACGAAGGCATCACCGCCATTGTCGCCTTCCCAGAACAGGCGCGGGCGCACGGACCAGCGCTCATAAGCGGCGATGTCGCTCCAACCGTCGCCATCCAGGTCCTGACGGCTCTGGCGATTATAGCCGCCGACAATCGACTGCCCCCACGCCCCTTTGAACGGCGCCGAGGCGTAAGCCGTCAGGTCCTGCCCGTCGCGGCTGGTGATGTTAGCCAGAACCTCGGCCTCGACCTCATCGCCCGGTCGACGCGACACCAGGTTGATGACCCCGCCCAGGGCCGACGGGCCATACAGCGCCGACGCCGCGCCCTTGATGACCTCAACCTGACCCAGGTCGGTCGGCGGAATCTGAAGCACGCCTAGGGATGACGCTTGACCGCCGTACAGGGGCAGACCGTCGGCCAGAAGCTGGGTGTAGCGGCCGCTCATGCCCTGCATACGGATATTGGCCGCGCCGAGCGCGGGCGACGTGACCTGAACCCGCACGCCGCCGGTCTCATTGACCAGCATGGCGATGTTGCCGGGCGTCATCAGCAGCTTTTCCTCGATCTCCTCGCGGCCGATGACCTCGACGCGGATCGGTTCGTCCTGAATGCGGCGGCCCGAGCGGGTCGCCTGGACGATGATGTCTTCGACCTCGGTCGCCTCGTCATGCCCGTGCTCCTGCTCGTCATCATGGTGTTCAGCGTCCTGCGCGAAGGCTGAGGGAGCCGACAGACTGACAGCCAGGGTGGCGGCGACTGCCGCCAAAACCGCGCGGCGGCCATTGCGAAGCGAAATGAAAGAAGAGGACACCAAGGCTCCAGTAATCTCGGAAAAACAGGAAGGCGCTGTCGGGTCAGGCGACCGGCTTGTGACGCGATTCGACTTTGAACGGGGCTGGCGCAGGGGCCGCCTTGACGGTCTTCAACTCAGCACGGGCGTGGCGGGCCACCTGCCAACCGCCCTGTAGCGCCAGTCCAGCCATGACCGCGGCGACCAGCAGGTCGGGCCAGCGCGACCCCGTGCCGAACACGCCCAGCGCCGCCAGCATGACCGCCAGATTGCCGATGGCGTCGTTGCGCGAGCAAATCCAGACAGACCGCATATTGGCGTCGCCCTTTCGGAACCCGAACAGCATGACGGCGGTCACCACGTTGGCGATCAGTGCCGCCAATCCAATCACACCCATTACCTGCGCCTCAGGCGTCTCGCCGCGCCAGACACCGACCAATGTGATGACGGCCACCCAGCCGCCGAAGACCAGCATGGTCGCGCCCTTCAGCAGCGCCGCGCGCGCCCGCCAGACCAGAGCCAGAGCCACGACGCCCAGGCTGATGCCGTAGTTGGCGGCGTCGCCCAGGAAATCGAGCGAATCTGCCTGAAGCGACGCCGACCCCGACAACAGCCCGGCGACGCCCTCGACCGCGAACATGCCGGCATTGATCGCCAGCGCCAGCCACAGCGCCAAACGCCATCGACCTGCCGGGGGCCGCTCATCCGCACAAAGATCGTCGCCGCAGCAGTTCGCCATAAAGGTATGTTGCACCCTGTAGTAGCTAGAGGGTCAAGCGGGACTGCCGTCCAAACGCGACCTTCGGTCGACGTATCCTGCGATGGACCTGGCCGATGTTTAGCGCGGGTTGGCGGGCGTGGACTGAGAAGCGCGCTGCGGGGCGGGTGGTGCCGCTGCCGCTGCCGGTGCCGGTGTCGGTGTCGGTGTCGGTGTCGGTGTCGGGCTCACCATAGGCGCGAAGGCCTGCGCTTCAGACAGTTTGGACGCTGAATGTGATGCCGTCGTTGGCGATGTGAGAGAAGCTGGGCAGCGGCCAGGCGTCTCTGTCACCCTGAAATAGGCTGCGGTGGCGAAGATAGCCCCTGCGATCGCAATGCCAGCGACGAACACCAGTACTGCGTAGTGCCACCGAATGCGGCGCTTGAGCCCCGCGAAAACACCGGAGAAGCGCTCGCTGATCGCAGCGTAGTCAGTGTTCAGCCGCTCTCCCTGGGAATCGATATCCTCACCGATAGCAGCCAGCGTTAGCCACTGGTTGACGATCGCTACCGCTAGCAGGACGACGAAAATCCAGACGCCCCCGAGCAGCGCGCGGTTGGTCCAGGCCTCCAGATCGCAGCCCGTCGATGCCTTAAGCTGGGAAGCCACGACCACCGTGGCGATTGGAATGCCGAGCAGTTGCCCCTGGATGTCGATCAACGTCTTGTGGATTTTGGAGACGTACTCGACCTTTGCCGCTTCGATCTCGCCCCGAATTCGAGCGTAGGAGAAGCTTGAAGCAAAGAGGCTGTAGCCGTTCTTCACCGCATCGTTGAGCGCTTCGGCGTTGTCGAGAAGGTAGGTAAAACGGTCGGCCAGCGGCTGCGGCTCTGCCGTCGTGATGAGCGTTTCAGCGAGGATCGCCCGCTTCTGATCCCTGTGAACGTCGTCAGTAAAGTGGGCCAGCAAGGCGTCGATCGCCGGCACCGATACCCGCGCCAGCGCCGACGCATCGTAGTGGACAGGTATGACCACCTTTCGGTCCCTGAAGAAGACCAGTTCCTGCTTCAGCGGGTCGACGTAGGCCGCGCACTCTGACACCAGAGCCACAAAGGCCAGAACCTTTCGATACGCTGCAATCCTCGACGGCACAGGAACCGTCGTATGATCGACCGCGCCGTCGATGATGTAGTATCGAGCGGGTTCATGAAGGCGCGCTTCACGCGCCCGGAGAAGGTCGTCAAGGGTCCGCACAAGCAACCCTGTGCCTATGCGAGGCGCTCCAGCACGCACCGGAACCACGTCGCCAACACCAGGCAGTTCATCGACCAGCACCGCTAGGTTAGCGTCGTCGGCCGCAACAGCATCCTGCTCGAGCAGTTGAAGGTTGGCGAGAATTTCTGCCGTTGCGATCGTCAGATCGCCCTCCACTCCATCCGCATCAAACGCGATGTTGCGGTAGACGTCGACGAGCTGATCGAACCGCAGGTTAGGCATCGACGTTGAACTCCCCCCGAAGCTGGGCGGCGAGTTCGTCCGGAAGACCTACGAGGGTCAGGCTGTTCTCGGCGGCGTCATACCGCACCTTGTTGCTTGTCAGAGCCTCGCGATCAAATTCGACTGACCACAGAGCGGTCTTGCCGCGAAATCGGACCAAGCCATTCAGTGCCCGTCCGTCGGGGACGAACCGGTCATTCAACTGACGATCCGGATCGACCAGGACGTCGAGTAGGACGCGCGGCGAATTCGGCATCAACTCATTCGCCAGGGCCTCAAACTCAAGTTCGGATCGACTCCTCGCCGAGCGGCTGCAGATCGTCTTGGCACGGTTCAGGAAGTCATCCTTCGCCTCACCGACAAGGCCCTGATCTATGGCGAATGCCTTCAGCGTGCGCACAAGGTCTGTGGTGTCCTGGCGATCTTGAACTGTGGTGTCGCAGCCAAGGAAGGCTTTAAAATACTCCGAAACGGCTCCCTTCCCCTTGAGGAAGCCGATGTACCGTTCGTCCTTGGCAGCCCATCCTTCGAGATTGACCCGGCCGGCGAAACGGAACCCGTCTACGTCGAGGTGATGCACGTCGGCGACGTCGTAGGTGTTGGTAAGGGCCGCGCCGAGTTTGTCATTGACGATAACGACCAGCAGATAATTTCGGCCATCTCGCGTGAAATGGGCGAAGAAGACATGCCCTCCCTGGGCGGCGTTCCTCAACCCAGCCTGGTGCTTCAACGTCTCCATCAGGCTGCCGGTCAGTTCGGCGAAGTCTTTGTAGCCGCCGTCGGCATAAGCACGAACATGCGCCTCCGTCGGCGCCGCGTCGGCGGCCGTCGAGAACTTGCCGTGCGATTTAGACGCGCGTCGGCTGTAGAGTTCGTACAGATCGTCGATCACGCGCTGCGCCGTCGTTGTCACAGTGAGCGCGCCATTGCCCATCTGCACACGAAAGCCGTCTTCACCCTTGACGAGATCATGGATGGCGGCGTGAATTATCGTGTTGGCCATCGATTGGTCCCCTCGCATCGAGGCCGCTCAGGGCCTCCCCCCGGCGAGCAACCTACAACACCCCATCCTGAATGCTACGGTTGACTCGTTGAACGAGTCCTTCGCAGCACATGGGTGCGCACGGGGATCAAGGCCCTACACCCTCATCTTCACTCGCCGACGGGTCGAGCCAGCCTATTTGGCGACACGCCGCCGCTTGAGCGGCTCCTGATCAGGCGACCTAAGCTGAACCCCCGCGCCGTGCGTGCCAGCGGGTATGAACATCACGCCGGCGGCCTCCAAGGTGGAGGTCAGAAGCTTTGCGTTGGCGGCTGTGACTGGAGCGGCGGCGTTGGTGCTCTCGGCTTTACGCACCGTGTTTAGCGCCAAGCCCGTCCGCTCAGCGAGATCAGAAACGGACATGTTCAGAAGGCCTCGGGCAGCGCGCAGTTGGGCGCCGGTAACGACCACGTCGCGCACGTCCGCATTATGATTCGGCTGCATGATTGACCAATAGCACCATAGTTGATAATTGGCACCAACCTTACGCGAGGGAGGTGACCATGAACGACGTTAAACGCGATCCGCCAGTTTGTCCGCTCCACGGCAAGCCGACGATGCGCGCGACCTGCCAAAAATGTAACGCCGCCTACATGCGGGGCTACCTGAGCACCATGCGCAAGACCCGTCCGGCAAAGGCGATCCTTGAGCGGGCGAAGCAGCGCGCCAGACGGCAGGGGATTCCTTACTCCCTCCGCCGCCAGGACATTGTCTTGCCGACAAGATGTCCGGTTCTGGGTCTTCCTCTGATCGTGGGCGAGGCGCGGTCTGACGCCTCGCCGTCTCTGGATCGCATTGACCCCGCAAAAGGCTACCAGCCTGGCAATGTCAGGGTTATCTGCGACCAGGCCAATCGGTTGAAGGGCAATCGCAGCCTGGGGGAGGTTCTGCGCTTGAGTCAGGCAGGGCCTCGCTGCCGGCGATCGGCGTATGCAGCCGTGGCCGCTTACATGGAACGTGAGGCCCTGCTGGTTGAAGTCAAACAGAAGGCGGCAAGGGAAATCTCCCCTAACAATCCGTGGGCGGTGGTTGCCGAGTTTCTGGAGCGGAAGTTCCGAGAGTTTCCAATCAAGTCGAACAAGTAGTCGTTTGGAATAAAGTTACCTTAATACAGAATTAACTGAACTTTTATTCCAATAACCGCGACATCACAACTTGACTAACGCATTTAGTTAAGTTTTCATGAAGGAACTGCTAACCGCGCACCGACCCATAGGAGACGTGCAACGAACCCAAGGAGAGAGCCATGAAGACCGACGAACGTGACGCACCCAGCCTGACGCCGCTAGAGAATCGCTGGCTGACAGCTGAAGAGGCCGCCGCCTACATGGGCGTGAAGGTGGAGACGCTGTCGAAATGGCGCCTCCGGGGGCACGGCCCTCGCTACTCGGCCGCGCTGCGCCGAGACCCGCGTTACCAACTGTCGGACCTCATGGAGCATATGACCGCGCGCATGGCGTCCAATACCCGCGAAGCACGGGCGATTCGGCATCAACCCTATGATGCTTACCCTGTGACAATGCGACGCCAAGCGCGGCCAGCGGCGCGCCGCTGATTCCACGTCGGCCAAGCGAAAACTCCTAGAGCGCCGCTATGTGGTGCCGGCCCCTTGGGGCGGTAACGAAGACCGCGACTCAGTTTTGTAGAGGTCGGCGGGACGGACCCCGAGCACCTCGGCCAGCTCCCCCAGAACGGCCACGGTCGGATTACCCGCGCCGCGCTCAAGGGAGGTTCGCTTCGACGGCTACCCGCACCGCTTCCACCTGGACCTGGCCCCGTCCGGGACGTAAGCCGCGACTCCAGTCGATATCCCGACCGTGCCTCCTCAAGTCACCCAGGGCATGATGCGCACCGCCCAAACCTGGCACTGAACCGATGGCCTGCCGCCGACCACTTCCGAAGAATGCCGATAATCGATTGAGCCGCTTAGGCTACCCCAATCCCCGGCTGGTCTCGATTGGACCAGACCCGCTGAAATTGATAGGATTGGTCGTTCGCATCGACACGCGGCGTTCCAAAAATGTGGAGGTGGTTCCAGCGGTGGTTCGGGAAAAGGGCGTCACCTATGCCTCGGCTTTGAAGATTTGCAGACGCGTTGCTTCATGGTTCACTAGGATCAACAACTGTCGGCCCGACATCGGGTCGGGCGCCGGATCGATCTGCGATTGAAAAGGGGCGGCTCATGGCCGAGTCGAAACACAACGCATCTGCTGGACCTCATGGGTCCGCAAGTCATGCACAGCACGGGCCGGACGGAATCTCCGACACGGCCGTCGATCCGGTTTGCGGCATGACCGTCGATCCGCAGAAGACGGCCCACCACGCCACCCATGCCGGCCATGATCACCATTTTTGCAGCGCAGGCTGCCGAGAAAAATTCGTCGCCGATCCTGAACATTACCTGAGTCCGTCTGTTGATCGGATTGTGGAAGCCCCGGCGGGGTCGATCTGGACCTGCCCGATGCATCCGGAAATCCGACAGGATCACCCTGGGGCCTGCCCCATCTGCGGCATGGCGCTCGAACCGGAGATGGTGACCGCAGGCGCTGGCCCCAGCGCCGAACTGACCGACATGTCGCGCCGGTTCTGGGTTGCACTGGTGCTGACCCTTCCCGTGTTTGTCCTTGAAATGGGCGCGCATCTCTTCCCCGCGCTGCATCATCTCGTGCCCATGAAGCTGTCGATCTGGATTCAGTTCGTCCTGGCGACGCCGGTCGTGCTCTGGGCAGGCTGGCCTTTCTTCGAACGCGCATGGGCGTCGCTGAAGACCCGCAATCTCAACATGTTCACCCTGATCGCCATGGGGACAGGAGTGGCCTGGGGCTACAGCGTCATTGCGACCTTGATGCCGGACATCTTCCCGGCCGCCTTCCGGGCCTCGGACGGGTCGGTTGCGGTCTATTTCGAAGCTGCCGCCGTGATCACCACCCTGGTGCTGCTCGGGCAGGTTCTCGAACTGAGGGCGCGCGAGCGGACCTCCGGCGCGATCAAGGCCCTGCTCAACCTGGCACCGAAAACCGCGCGGCGTATCGCCGATGACGGCAGCGAAGAGGAAGTCGCGCTCGAACTGGTTGTGGTCGGGGACCGGCTGCGCGTGCGGCCGGGTGAAAAGGTGCCGGTCGATGGTGTCGTCGAGGAAGGCCGCTCGGCGCTCGATGAATCGATGGTGACAGGCGAATCCATGCCGGTCACCAAGACGGTCGCCGACACGGTGATCGGCGGGACGATGAACCAGAGCGGCGCGCTGGTAATCCGCACAGACAAGATCGGCCGTGACACCATGCTGGCCCGCATTGTCCAGATGGTCGCCGAAGCGCAACGGTCGCGAGCGCCGATCCAGCGTATGGCTGACCAGGTCGCCGGATGGTTCGTGCCGGCGGTGTTGGTGGTCGCGGTGATCGCCTTCGTCGCCTGGGGCATATGGGGACCGGAGCCCCGCCTGGCGCACGGACTGGTCGCGGCGGTGGCGGTGCTGATCATCGCCTGCCCCTGCGCGCTGGGGCTGGCGACACCGATGTCGATCATGGTCGGCGTAGGAAGAGGCGCCGGCCTCGGCGTCCTCATCAAGAACGCTGAAGCCCTGGAGCATATGGAGAAGGTCGACACCCTGGTCGTCGACAAGACCGGGACGCTGACCGAGGGCAAGCCTGCCGTCACCCGGATTATCGTCTCAGAGGGTTTTGAGGAGGAAGAACTGCTGCGCATCGCCGCCGGGGTCGAACGGGCGTCCGAACATCCCCTCGCGTTGGCGATCGTCAACGCGGCGATGGACCGCAACATCGAAATCCCCTCCGTCAGCGACTTCGATTCGCCGACGGGCAAGGGCGCGGTGGGAACGATTGAGGGCAGACGCATCACGCTGGGCAATGCCCGCTTTCTGGGAGAGGCCGGGATCGACACCTCTTCCCTTGCGACGCAGGCCGACCAACTTCGCACGGATGGGGCGACCGCGATTTTCATGGGCATCGACAGCATGGTCGCAGGGGTGTTTGCCATTGCTGATCCGGTCAAATCGACCACGGCCGAAGCGCTCACCGCCTTGCGCGCCGATGGCATCACCGTGGTGATGCTGACGGGCGATAACCGCACGACGGCCGAAGCGGTCGCGCGTCAACTCGGCATCGACGCCGTCGAGGCTGATGTGCTCCCCGATCAGAAGGCCGCTGTCGTCGCGCGGCTGAAACAGGAAGGCCGTATCGTCGCCATGGCTGGCGACGGGGTCAATGATGCGCCTGCGCTGGCGACAGCCGACGTCGGCATTGCGATGGGGCCGGGCACCGACGTCGCCATGGAAAGCGCGGGCGTGACGCTTCTGAAAGGCGATCTGAACGGGATCGTCCGGGCTCGCGAACTGAGTAAGGCGACGATGTCGAATATCCGACAGAACCTGTTCTTCGCCTTCATCTACAACGCCGCCGGAGTGCCGATCGCGGCGGGGGTTCTGTATCCCTTTTTCGGCATCCTGCTCTCGCCAATGATCGCGGCGGCGGCGATGGCGCTGTCTTCCGTCAGCGTCGTGACCAACGCACTGCGCCTCAACCGCGTGCGGCTGTGAGTAGGAGCACAACCAGGTCCGATGGCGGGACGGAACTGAACTGTTGCGCAGGGGCGTGCTGGTGGCGTTCAGCCAGACTCTGCGTGGAGGACGCGGCCTGCATGAGATGATCGAGACCGTGGCCTGGCTTTGATCAGCGCCTTCGACAAAGCGCGTAGACAGGATCAATCATCCTGTTCCTGCTGATCGCCGTGGTTGCCTTCTACGCCACCGTGCGGCGCGGGGAGGAATGGCTGGGCACGCGGTGTTCGACGAGCCCTATGCTGCCTATGTGGCGCGCATGCCGCGTTTGTGGTCCGACTTCAGCAAATGGCGCGATCAGGAGACGCTGGAAGTGCGGTCTTCCTTCTTGCTGACCAACCTCCGCGACGGCCTGGCCTTCCTGCTGGTCATTCCGCTGTTCGTGGCGCTGGAGCACGCCTAGAGCAATCGGTCGCTGAGTTGAATCGAATGTGATCGGGCGGGGATTCCCTTGGCGTGCGAACCATGAGTCCATCGGCCTCTGATCTGGGAGGCTATGATGGGCAAGGCGCATTCGGACGATTTGCGGGAGCGGGTGGTCGCGGCGGTGGCGGCGGGGATGTCTCGACACCAGGCGGCGGCCCGGTTCCAGGTGGGGGTGTCTTCGGCGATCCGCTGGGTGACGCTGAAGGCGCAGACGGGGGGCATTGGACAGCGACCTCGGGGCGGCAAGCCACGGTCGCCGCTGGCGCCGCACACGGACTGGCTGCTGGCGTTGATCGCGGTGGAGAACGACCTGACGCTGGCCCAGATCGGTCAACGGCTGCTGGACGACCGGGAGGTTCGGACCAACGAGGCCTCGATCCGGCGGTTCTTCCAGCGCAATCGGATCACCGTCAAAAAAAACACTGCACGCCAGCGAGCAGACGCGGCCCGACGTGGCCGAGGCGCGCGCCCTGTGTAAGGCCAACCAGCCCCATCTTGATCCGGCCCGGCTGGTGTTCATCGACGAGACGGGAGCTAACACCAAGATGGTCCGGGCCTATGCCCGCGCCCCCAGAGGCCAGCGCGCCCTGGCCCGCCAGCCGTTCGGTCATTGGAAGACAACCACCTTCACCGCCGCCCTGCGTCATGACGGTCTGACCGCGCCCTTCGTGCTCGACGGCCCCATGAACCGCGAGGCTTTCCTCGTCTATATCGACAAGGTGCTCGGGCCGACGCTGAGGCCGGGCGACATCGTCGTCATGGACAACCTGCCCGCCCACAAGGGTGACGAGGTCAGGCGGCGGATCGAGGCCCGGCAGGCCCGGCTGATGCTGCTGCCGCCCTACTCGCCCGACCTCAACCCCATCGAGCTGGCCTTCTCCAAGTTCAAGACCCTGTTGCGAAGCGCCGGCGAACGAACCGTCGATGCCCTCTGGGACCGCATCGCTGAGGTCATCAAAGCCTTCACGCCAACCGAATGCGCCAACTACTTCCGCCACGACGGATACGAACCAACTTGAGCGCCGAATGGTCTAGCGGTGTAAAGGCCGTCTCGGCCATCAGCCCCTGTGAATGCAGTCGCCAGTGGTTTCTCCGCCTCCGCCCGGGCGGGCGTCACCAAAAACTCTAATGATGGTGCCGATGGTGCTGTCACCCTCGGCCAGTCCGGCTCACACCAGCGGGAGCGCCGGTGGCACTCTCAGCCAGTTTGGCTGACACCGATAAAGTGCTCCTTGCGTGGGGAGTGTCTCGCTTAAGCCATCTGGCCGTCCCAACCCGGAATGGCCCTATCCGTTGGACGGGTGCGCTTGAATTTGGTAGTTTCGCTAGGCCGTTTCAGATTGATGCGGCTCACAAATGCGGAGGTGGTTCCAGCGGTGGTTCGGTAAATGGGCGAGGTTTGAGTTGTCGGGTGAGCGCGGTGTTCGTGCGTTGATTTTTCAGCGTAATCACCCAGTTTTCCTAGTCAATCGGCTTCTCTCTCAAGGGGAGAAGGACCATTCCTGTTTGACGTCTTCGTCTGCTTCCTGCGCCAGCCGCCCGGCGCGTTCGACCTCGAACCGCTCCGGCGATAGCTGCGACAGCGCCCACACCGCCGCCCCACGCACCACGGGCGCCGGATCGTCCAGCAGCCCTTCGACCGCTGCGATCAACGCCGCCTCGCCCGAGTTCCCGGCCGCGTAAAGCGCATTGCGAATGAACCGATCGCGGCCGATCCGCTTGACCGGGCTCTTGGTGAACAGGGTGCGGAAGGCGGGGTCGTCCAGCGCCAGCAGGTCCGCCAGCGGCGGCGACTTCAGCGCGTCGCGCGCCTGCAACCGCGCCTCTGACGCCTCCTGCGCGAACTTGTTCCACGGACAGGCGGCCAGACAGTCGTCGCAGCCGTAGATGCGGTTGCCCGTCGCGATGCGGAACTCGCGCGGCCAGGCGCCGGCGTATTCAATGGTCAGGTAAGAGAGGCAGCGCCGGGCGTCGATCTGGAACGGCGCCGGAAAGGCCTGCGTCGGGCAGGCGTCCAGACAGGCGGTGCAGCGGCCGCAGTGCTCGGTCTCGGCCTCGTCCGCTTCGATCTCGGCGGCGCTCAGTATGGTCCCCAGGAACAGCCAGTTGCCGTGGGTGCGGCTGAGCAGATTGGTGTGCTTGCCCTGCCAGCCCAGACCCGCCCGCTGGGCCAGCGGCTTCTCCATCAGCGGGGCGGTGTCGACGAAGACCTTCACCTCCTGGCCCAGCCGCGCGGCGATCTGACCGGCCAGGATCTTCAGCCGCCCCTTGATGACCTCGTGATAGTCGTCGCCGCGCGCATAGACGGAGATATAGCCCGCCGACGCCTCCTCCAGTTCTGGCCGGGGATCTTCGTCGGGGCCGTAGTTCATGCCCAGAACGATAGCCGTCTTCGCCTCGTCCCACATGGCGGTGGGGTGGGCGCGGCGCTCCAGCGTCGTCTCCATCCAACCCATGTCGCCGTGACGGCCCGCGTGGACGAAGTGGGCCAGCTTCTCGCCTGCGCTCCACGGATCGCTGGCCGAGGCGAAGCGGCACACGCCGAAGCCCAGTTCGGCGGCGCGCTGTCGGATGAAGATGCGGGGATCGGCCGCCATGAGGGCGCTTTAGCCCTCTGTGCCCTTAGAAGTCGAGGTCGGCGTACCAAGGGGCCGGATGCACGCCGGGGAAGCGGTCGCCCAGAAGCGGCCGGAAACAGGGGCGCGACTTCAGCTTGGAATACCACAGCTTCAGCGACGGCCAGGACGCCCAGGCGATCTCGCCGAAATAGTCCAGCACCGACAGATGGCCCGCCGCGATCAGGTCGGCCTGGCTGAGACGGCGTCCGGCCAGCCATTCGCGGCTCGAAGCCAGCGGCTCCAGCACCGACAAATGGCCCTTCAGGGATTCGCGGCCTTCGCGCAGCATGCGGGCGTCGGGCGGCCCCAGACGCAGCAGGGGCTTCTCCATCCGCTCATGCAGCAGGACGGCGTCCACCTCGTCGGTGAAACGGCGGCTGAACCAGGTCGCGAGGCGGCGCGCCTCGGCGCGTTCGGCCGCATCGGCGGGCAGCAGCAGATCGCCTTTGGAGCGATCTTCGATCCAGCCCAGAACCGCCTCCAGTTCGCACAGGGTCAGGGGCCGGTTCTTCTCGGTCGTCCTCAACACCGGGGGCATGCCCGAGGGGTTCAGCTCGAACAGGGGGCAGTCGTCCTCCCACGGACGGACGGGCTCCTCGCTGTAGTCGACCTTGGCTTCGCCCAGCGCCAGCCGCGCCGCGCGCGAAGCCGGATGAAAGGCGAAATGATAGAGGACGGCGGGCGTGGACATCGTCCGGTCTTCATGCGCCCGCGCGCGTTAAGGCTCCGTTTACCGCGCGCGATTGTCGCAGGGGTTCAGGACCAAGGGCCGGTGCGGGCGACAGGCGCGTCGGGCGCGGTCGGTTCCGGCGTCGACGGCCGGGCCGGGGCGAAGGCGCCGCCGTGCGGTTCGGCGGCCCCGCGCGGGTCGGCGTGGATCAGGATGTCAGCGTGGGGGAAGGCCTTCAGCACCCGTTTCTCGGCGTCCAGAATGATGTCATGGGCGGCCTTCAGGCTGAGGTCGGGGTCCAGATCGACGTGCATCTGCACCATCAGGGCCTGACCGGCCATGCGGGTGCGAAGCTGGTGGACGTTGGCGATGCGGGCGTCCTCGGTCACGGCGGCGACGATGGCGGCGCGGTCCTCGTCCGAGGCGGCCTGATCCAGCAGGTGGCCGGCCGCCCCCTTCAGCAGATTGATCGCGCCCCAGGCCAGCCAGACCGCGACCACCAGGCCCGCCGCCGCGTCCAGTCCCGGCGCCTGGAGGAAGGCGCCCGAGATCACCCCGATCAGCACCACGACATTGGCGGCCAGGTCGGCGGCGTAGTGGGCGCGGTCGCCCGCCACGGCCAGGGAGCCGGTCTTCTTCATCGCCTGAGTCTGCATCCACACCAGGCCCGCCGTGATGGCGATGGACAGGACGACCACGCCGACGGCCCAGCCGCCCGAGGTGACGGGGCGCGGGTCGAAGATGCGCTGGATCGCCTCCCAGCCGATGAAGACGCCGGACGCCAGCACCATGCCCGCCTGCACCAGGGAGGCCAGGCCCTCGGCCTTGCCGTGTCCATAGCGATGATCGTCGTCGGGCGGGGCGGCGGCCCAGCGCACGGCGAAGAAGGTCGCCAGCGACGCCACCAGGTCCAGCGCCGAATCCGCCAGGCTGGCCAGGATGGAGACCGAACCGGACGCCCCCAGGGCGAAGGCCTTCATGACGATCAGCAGGACCGCCGTCGCCACCGACAAGGTGGTGATCCGGCGCGTGGTCTCATGGGCGGCGTCGAGGGGAGAGGCGGTCATTTCCCTGCCCTTGTCGCCCAAAACAACGCCCGCGCCAATGGCGGCGGCGGGGCGGGGACGCTAAGGAGAGGAGACGGGACGCCGCAGGGCGCAGCGCGCCCGACGTAAAGATCGAGACGGAGCATTCATGGCGGACTGGCTGGCGGCGATCCTTCTGGGTCTGGTCGAAGGATTGACCGAGTTCATTCCGGTGTCGTCTACCGGCCACCTGCTGCTGCTGGGGCATTTCCTCGGCTTCGAAAGCACCGGCAAGACGTTCGAGATCGTCATCCAGCTGGGCGCCCTGCTGGCCATCATCAGCGTCTATTTCAAGCGGCTGTGGACGCTGGCGACGCGCTGGCCCTTCGACCCCGAGGCGCGGCGCTTCCTGATCGGCCTGCTGGTCGCCTTCCTGCCGGCGGCGGCGATCGGCTATTTCGCCTACGGCTTCATCAAGACGGTGTTGTTCGAGACGCCGCTGGTGGTCTGCGTCGCCCTGATCGTCGGCGGTGTGTTGCTGCTGTGGCTGGACCGGATGAACAAGATCCCCGCCTATCTGGACGCTGATCGCTATCCGTTCCGGGTCTATTTCCTGATCGGCCTGTTCCAGTGCCTGGCCATGATCCCCGGCGTGTCACGCTCGGGCGCCACCATTGCGGGCGGTCTGCTGCTGGGCACGGACAAGCGGTCGGCCGCCGAGTTCAGCTTCTTCCTGGCCCTGCCGACCATGGGCGCGGCGGTCTTCTATGATCTGTTCAAGAACCGCGACGTGCTGGACTTCAGCGACTTCGGCCTGATCGCCATCGGCTTCATCGCCGCCTTCATCTCGGCCCTGGCCGTGGTCCGCTTCCTGCTCGACTTTGTGTCCAAGCGCGGCTTCGGCCCCTTCGCCTGGTGGCGCATCGTGGTCGGCGTGGTCGGCATCATCGGCCTGGGCGTGACGGGCGCGCTCTGACGCCCTCATGCAGCGTGCAGCAAAAACCCCTCGGGACGCCGGTCTCGAGGGGTTTTTCTTGAGCCGTCGTTGAGATCAGGCGGCGGGGCTTTCGGCGTACTGGCCGCCGTCGCGATAGCGCCACAGATAGCTCGGCGCGATGGCCTCCAGGCCCGAAGGCTCGACGCCCAGGTCGGCCAGGCCCTTGGCCCCCGGCGCCACGACGTTGTCGTTCTCCAGCAGCACGACCTGATCCTTGGTCAGGGCCGGGGCCAGGCCGATCATGGCCGGGATCTGGGCCAGCGAGCCGATCAGGCGCGCCACCGGGAAGGGCAGCGGCAGCAGGATGTTGCGGCGGTTGGTCTCGCGCAGGATGAACTTCAGGATGTCCTCGAAGGTCCAGACCGACGGGCCGCCCAGTTCATAGGTCTCGCCCTCGGCCTCGGGGGCGACGGTCGCGCGGGCGATGGCCTCGGCGGCGTCGGCGACATAGACGGGCTGGAACTTCGTCTGGCCGCCGCCGATCAGCGGCAGGACCGGCGACCCGCTGGCCATGGCGGCGAAGCGGTTCAGGAAGTGGTCGCCCGAGCCGAAGACGATCGATGGACGCACGATCACCGCGCCGGGGAAGGCGGCGCGCACGGCGGCTTCGGCCTGGCCTTTGGTGCGGGCGTAGTCGGCCTTGCCGTCGGCGTCGGCGCCCAGAGCCGAGATGTGGGTCAGGCGCTTGGCGCCCGCCGCCTTGGCCGCCTCGGCGACATTGATCGCGCCCTCGACGTGCAGGGTCTGGAACTTGCGGCCGCCGGTCTCGAACAGGATGCCGACCAGGTTGATCACGGCGTCGGCGCCGCGCACGGCCTCGGCCACGGCGGCCTTGTCGGTGATGTCGCAGCGCACGACCTGAACCTGGCCGACGTCGCCGGCCATGTGCAGCACGGGCGCGCTCTTGGCGTTGCGCGCGGCGACGCGCACGCGCCAGCCGCGACGGGCCAGGGCGCGCACCACCTGGGTTCCGATAAAGCCCGAGCCTCCGAACACGGTGACCAGACCGGGGGCGAAATCAGCCATCTCAGACGCTCCAACGCCAAGCCCCGGCCGCAGACGCAGCCGGAGGCGAAAATCTCATGGGCGGGGCTTAACCGAAGCGGCCCCGCCCCGCAACGAGAAGGGGCGGGATTCCGCCCGATCCATTCGCCTCTTGGGCAGCCCCTCAGTCGGCCCGGTGAACGATGCGCCCGCCCACGACCGTCAGCACGGCCCGGCCCTTGGGAATCTCGGCGGCGGGGACGGTCATCAGGTCGATGTCGAAGGCGGTGAAGTCGCCGCGCTTGCCGACGGCGATGGTGCCCAGTTCGTCCTCGCGGAAGCTGGCGTAGGCGGGCCACAGGGTGAACATCTTCAGAGCCGTCGTCCGGTCCACGGCCTCGTTCGGGCGCCAGTCCGGCCCCTGGAAGCCGTTCAGGTCGCGCCGCGCCACGGCGGCGTAGAACTCGATCAGGGGATCGCCGCGCTCGACCGGCGCGTCCGAGCCGCCGACCACGATCACCCCGCGGTCCACCAGAGTATGCCAGGCATAGGCCCCGTCCAGACGGGCGTCGCCCAGACGGTCGGCGGCGAAATGCAGGTCGCCGATGGCGTGGCTGGGCTGCATCGAGGCGATGATCGGCAGCTCGTCGAAGTAGTGATAGTCGGCGGGCCGGATAATCTGGGCGTGCTCGATGCGCCAGCGCGGATCGGCCAGCTTCCACTCGGACTTCGGCACGGCGCGCAGGGCTTCTTCATACCAGGCCGCGACGTCGTGGTTGCCCTGATCGCCGATGGCGTGGGTGGCGATCTGGATGCCGGCGCGCAACGCCTCCTGATAAAGCGGCATGACCTCCTCGCGCGAGGTCCGCATCAGGCCGGTGGTGTCCGGGCGATCCGAATAGGGCTCGAACAGCTTGGCCCCGCGCGAGCCCAGGGCGCCGTCGGCGTAGAATTTGATCGCCCGCGTGATGACCAGGCCGTCGCCCGCGTCGCGCGGACCGCCCGCCATCAGGGCGCGCGCGTCGCCCATGTCGATATTGTTGTAGACGCGGGCCGTGGCCTCGCCGTCGCGCGCCATCTGCTCCAGCAGGGGCACGTCCTTCCACGGCGCGCTCATGAAGTGGATGCCGGTCCAGCCGTAGCGGGCGTAAACGTCGAAGCCCGCGCGATAGGCTGCGCGCGTGGCCGCCGCGTCGGCCTGCGGCGCCAGGCCCGCGATCAGATCGCCCGAGGCGTCGACCAGCAGGCCCGTCGGCTGGCCGTCCGGCCCCTTCAGAATGTCGCCGCCCGAGGGTGAAGGCGTCGAGGCGTCGATGCCCGCCGCCTTCATCGCGGCGCTGGAGACGGCCACCGCATGGCCGTCGGCGCGGGTCAGCATCACGATCCGGCCCGGCGCGGCGGCGTCCAGATCGGCGGCGGTCAGGAAGCGTTTCTCGGGCCAGCGGGTCTCGATCCAGCCGCGCCCGACGATAACGCCCTCGGGGTGGGCCTCGGCCCAGGCGGTCAGACGTTGCATGGCCTCGACGACCGAGGCGGAGCCTTCCAGGTTCAGCGTCGTCTCGCGCCAGCCGATGCCGTCCAGGTGGGCGTGGCCGTCGGTGAAGCCGGGGAACAGCGCCGCCCCCTTCAGATCCACCACCTCCAGCCCCTCGGCCGAAGGCGCGCCGTTCGCGGCCCCGACATAGGCGATGCGTCCGTCGCGCACGACCACCACCTCGGCGGTCGGCCGGGTCTCGTCGCCGGTATGGATCGGCCCGCCCCGGATCAACAGGTTCTGGGCGTAGGCCGCAGGCGCGGCCGCCAGCATCAGGGCGGCGGCCAGGGACAGGGTCTTCAGGGTTCGGATCATCAGCGCCTCCAGTCGCGGCGCAGGGGAGCCTCAGCCGAGCTTGGCGTCAAGCGATCCTGCGCGCATCATCGCCGCATGAAGCTGTTCACCATCGGCTATGAAGGGGCGACGCAAGCCCAGGTCATCGACCGGCTGAAGACGGCGGGCGTGGAGCTGGTCGCCGACGTGCGGGCGGTGGCCTCGTCCCGCATCGCCGGCTTTTCCAAGACGATCTTGGGCGAAAGCCTGAAGGCGGAAGGGCTCGACTATCTGCAGCTGCGCGCCCTGGGCACGCCCAAGGCGGGGCGCGACGCAGCGCGCAAGGGCGATGTCGCAACCATGCACGCCGTCTTCTCCGCCCACATGCATGAGCCGGACGCCGAGGCCGCCTTCCAGCAGTTGCGCCATGTGGCGGGCGAGCGGCGCGTCGCCCTGTTGTGCTTCGAAGCCGACGCCTGCGGCTGCCATCGCTCCATCCTCGCGGGCCGGCTGGCGCGCGAGGATGGAGCTGAGGTGGTGAACCTCTAGGCGATCTTACGGACGCCCCACCACCTGATCGACCGAGTTGCTGGTGACCGGGTGATACAGCGGGCGGGCCTTGGCGTAGATGCGCGTGGCGATGGGACGGCCCCAGTCGCCTTCGGCCCACAGGGTCTGGAACAGCGGCAGGACGAATTTGCGCCGTCCCTGGCTGGTCAGGAAGCGGTCGGCCGTGGCGACGGCGGGCTCATAGCGGTTGGCCAGGGCGGCCTGCAGCCAGGCGAAGACCAGTTCGGCGTTGCCTTCGCGGTCCAGCTTCAGCGTGCTTTCCAGATCGGCCAGCTGGGCTGGGCTCAGCCAGTCGCCGCCCGCCGCCAGCCCCTCGGGCCGCCACGACAGGAAGCGCAGGCGCTGCTGGGTGTTCCAGTCCTTCCACGGCACGGCCGAGGCCGGGCCCTTGGCGACGTAGAAGGCGCGGGCGGCCGCATCGACCGGCTCGAAGGCGTGCGACACCGGCGCCTGGACGTTGGACGGCAGGCCCGGCTCATAGACCCAGGCGTTCAGTTGCAGCTTCTGCTCCAGACCCGCGTCGCCCTTGATCAGGTGCGTGCGGATGTCCTCAAGGAAGCGTTCCGACGTCATGGGCCGCCAGGCGTTGCGCTCGAAATAGCCGCGCAGCCAGGCGTCGAACGCCTCGCGCCCGGCGATCTGTTCGATCGTCCGCAGGAAGGCGGCGCCCTTGTCATAGGCGATGGTGTTCATGCCGTCGTCGGGATCGCGTCCGGTCAGCTCCAGGTGCAGGCGGGTGTCGGCGGGAGCCAGCTCCTTCAGCTCGTCCTGCAGCCCGCCCCAGGCCAGAACCTGTTCCTGCACGGCGGCGTCGCGTCCGTAGACGGCCTCCATGATCCGGTTCTCGAAATAGGAGGTGAAACCTTCATTCAGCCAGAAGTCGTCCCATGTGGCGTTGGTCACGAGGTTGCCTGACCAGGAGTGCGCCAGTTCGTGCGCCACCAGCGAAACCAGCGAGCGGTCCCCGGCGATGATGGTCGGGGTGGCGAAGGTCAGCATGGGGTTCTCCATGCCGCCGAAGGGGAAGCTGGGCGGCAGGACCAGCAGGTCGTAGCGGCCCCAGCGGTAGGGGCCGTACAGGGCCTCGGCCGCGTCCACCATCTCGGCGGTCGGCTGAAGTTCATGCGCCGAGGCCTGAAGTTGGCTCGGCTCGGCCCAGACGCCGGTGCGCTCGTCGAACGGGGCGAAGGCCAGGTCGCCGACGCCGATGGCGATCAGATAGGGCGGGATCGGGTTGTCCAGCTTGAAGCGCCAGGTCTTGGTCCCGGCGTCGGCCGCTTCGCCCTTCGGCGTCAGTTGCTCGGCCGACATGACCACGGTCAGATCGGCCGGGGCGGTGATGCGGGCGCTGTAGGACTGGCGGATGCCGGGGCTGTCCTGAGTCGGAATCCAGGTGCGGGTCAGGATCGCCTGGCCCTGGCTGAACAGATAGGGCTTCTGGCCGCCCGCCGTCTGCTGCGGGCTGAGCCACTGCAGGGCCGAGGCGTCGGGGCGGGTGGAATAGTCGATGACGATCTTCTGCGTCTCGCCGCCCTGGAAAGCCGGGATGCGCACGGTCAGGGGCTGGCCCTTGATCGGATCAGACGCGCCCAGGCTCCATTGCAAGGCGCGGCCCTGGGCGTCGGTCACGCCCTTGATGTCCAGCATCTTGGCGTCCAGCACCACCTCGGTCGCGCCGGGACGGCCGGTCACGTCCAGCGTGGCCTTGCCCGCCAACGTCTTGGCGGCGAAGTCGGCGGCCAGGTCCAGATCGACGTGCGTGACCCGCGCCTCGGCCGGGCGGGCGTAGGAGTGGGCGTCGTTGACGTAGTCGGTCGCGGGGGCCGGCGTCGGCGCGGCGGGAACCAGAGGAGTCATGGGGGTGATCTCTCCGGTCGTGGCGCAGGCGCCCAGGGACGTGGCGAGGGCGGCGGCGAGGGCAAGGGCGGAAACCCGCCCGACCAGCTTCAGGGTCATCGAACGCTCCGTATTCAGATGCGCCCGAAAAGGCTCCCTCGCGCCAGAAAGATCAAGCCTTTGCTGCAGGCGGCGGCAGGTGGTGGGCCTTGAACAGCCGCCCCTTCTCGGCCGCCAGCACCAGCAGCAGCGCCGCGACGCCCAGCAGGACGAAGCCCACGGTCATCGGCACGGTCGAGCCGTCGAATTGTTGGCCGATGGCGAAGCCCAGCAGGGCGCCGCCGATCGAGGAGATGAAGCCCTGAGCCGAGGAGGCCGTGCCCGCGATATGGCCCATCGGCTCCATGGCCATGGAGCCGAAATTGCCGGCGATGAAGCCGAAGCAGAACATCTTGCAGGCTTGCAGCGCGGCGAACATCCACAGGCTGTCGTGGCCCAGCCAGGCGATCAGCGCGTGCAGGGCGCTGAAACCGATGAAGCCGATCAAGGCCGTGTGCGCGATCAGGCGCGACCCCAGCGTCTCGACCAGACGCGCATTCAGGATCGAGGCCACGGCGATGCCCGCCGCCACCAGGGCGAAGACGACGGGGAACAGGCCCGGCGCCTTGAACACATCGAAGAAGATCTGCTGCGAGGAGTTGATGAAGCCGAACAGCGCTCCGCTGATGACGGTCATGGCCAGGGTATAGCCCATGCCCTGACGGTGGGTCAGGGCGAAGCGGAAGGCGCCGGCGATACGGCTGATGTTGATCGGCATGCGATCTTCGGCGTGCAGGGTCTCAGGCAGGCGCAGACCCGCCCAGATCAGGAAGGCCCCGCCCGACAGGGCGAAGACGCCGAAGATCCACGGCCAGGGCGCGACCAGCATGATCATCTGCCCCACGGCAGGGGCGATGATCGGCACGCCCAGAAAGACCAGGAAGCTCAGCGACATGACTCGCGCCATGGTCCGCCCGACATAGCGGTCGCGCACGATGGACACGGCCAGCACCCGCGTCGCTGCTGCGCCCACGCCCATGCCGATGCGCGACAGGATCAGCATGTCGAAGCTGTGAGCGAAGGCGGCCAGCACGCTGAAGGCCACATAGATTCCGATGCCCGCGAACAGCACGGGGCGACGACCGTAACGGTCCGACAGCGGGCCGTAGAACAGTTGCGCTCCGCCGAAACCCAGCAGATAGGCGGTGATGATCCACTGACGGCTGTTCTCATTGGTCACGCCCAGGTCTTCGCCGATGTGGGGCAGGGCCGGCAGCATGGCGTCGATCGCCAGGGCGTTCAGCGCCATCATCACGGCGATCAGGCAGACGAATTCGGCGAAACCCGGTCCCTTGGCGGGAAGCGGCGGTTTGGCCTCGATCGCGGCGGACGGTGTCGGGGCGCTGTTCATCGGCTCCAGATGCGGCCTGCGTCAGGCTGACGCAACCCTGCAAAGGTGAAGTTTTCCGCGCTGCAACAAGAAGTCACCCCGGCCGGGTGAACCGGATAGATCAGCTCTTCACCTTGATCCGCGCCGTCACCGACATGCCGGGCGACAGGCGCTCGACGCCTTCCTGGCCCGGATCGACGGCGATGCGGACGGGGATGCGTTGGGCCACCTTGGTGAAGTTGCCGGTGGCGTTGTCGGGGCGGATGACGCTGAACTCGGAACCGGTCGCGGGCGAGATGCGCTCGACCTTGCCGGTCAGGGGGCGTCCGCCCAGGGCGTCGACGGTGATCTCGACCGGCTGGCCGACGCGGACGTCGCGCATCTGCGTCTCCTTCATGTTGGCCGTGACCCAGACCACGTCGGGGACCAGGGCCGCCATCTGCGTGCCGACGGCGACCTGCTGGCCCTGGCGCATGGAGATCTCGCCCAGGCGGCCGTCGCGCGGAGCCTCGATGCGGGTGTTGTCCAGGTCGATCTGGGCCAGGCGCACCTGGGCGTGGGCGTTCTCGACGGCGGCTTCCAGCGAGCCGCGGCTGACCACGGCCGAGGTCACGCCGGTCTGGGCCACGCCCTCGGCGGCGCGGGCTTCCGCCAACTGGGCCTCGGCGGCGCGCAGGGCGTTCTGGGCGACGTCGACCTGAGCCTGAGCGACCCAGCCGCCCTCGAACAGTGTGCGCACGCGGGTCGCATCGGCGCGAGCCTTGGTCACGGCCGACTGTGCGGCGGCGATGGCGGCGCGCGTCTGGGCCACCGACCCGCGCGCCGAGGCCTGGCTCTGGGCCGAATTGGCCAGGGCCGCTTCGGCCGAGTACAGGGCCGCCTGAGCCTGCTCCAGCCGCTGACGATAAATCCGGTCGTCGATGGTCGCCAGCAACTGACCCTGCTTCACCGTCTGGAAGTCCTGCACCTCGACCGAGGTGACATAGCCGCTGACCTGGGGGCTGATGATCGTCACCTGGCCGCGCACATAGGCGTTCTCGGTCGTCTGCGGTCCGCCCGAAAACGGCGGCAGTCCCCAGGCGTGAAGGATCAGCCCCGCCCCGATCAGGGCGATCAGGCCCAGGACCACGCCCCACATCATCCGCCGCGTTCTGGAGACCAGGGGCGGGGGCGCGGCAGGCGTCGGAGCTTGGGCGGGAGGCGGCGGCGGGGCGGAGGGGGCGGCGTCGGTCATGATCGGGTCCGGTTCACTCGGCGGAGGGCGCAGGCGTGGTCGTCTGGCGCGACGCGGCGGCGTCGCGGCGGCGCAGGCACAGCGCTTCGATGCGGGGGCGGTAATGGTTGACGGCGACCCAGACGGCGCCGACGGCGGCGACGACAGAAATCATCAGGAAGACGTCGTTGTAGGCCAGCACCTGGGCCTGCTGGCTGACCTGTTGGTGCAGCAGGCGCAGGGCCGCGCCCTGACGCAACGCCGGATCGTCGATGACGTGGGCGTAGGCGCCGCCCAGTTGTTGCAGACGCTGCATCGTCTCCGGGTCGCCCAGATTGATGCTCTCGGCCAACTGGCTGGAGTGGAACTTCTCGCGCAGGGTCTGGACGGTGCCGATCAGGGCCGAGCCCATCAGGCTGCCGACGTTCTGACACAGGGAGAAGAAGATGATGAAGCTGATGAAGCTTTTTCCGCCGCCCTGCAGCACCTTGCCGAAGCCGATGATCATCGTCGGCCCGATGAAGAAGGCGGCCGCGAAGGCCAGCAGGGCCTGGCTGAGATACAGCTCGGACGTCCGCGTCATCACCGTCGCATGGCTGTCCAGATAGGCGCCCAGGGCGATGAGGCCCAGCGCGATGGAGATCGGCTTCCACAGCTTGGCCGGGTTCAGGGTGAAGGCGCTGACCAGTGATCCCGTCGCCGTGGCCGCCAGCATGACCCAGAACAGGTCGTGCATCTGGTCGTTGCCCAGTCCCATCTGTTGCAGGAAACCGACCGCGCCGGTCGTCTGTTCGGACAGCACGATCCGCACCAGCAGAATGGCCAGCATCAGCCGCACGATGTCGCGTCCGGCCAGCCAGCGCAGGTCGATCAGGGGGTTGGCGCGGTTGTACTCATGGATGGCGGCGGCCGACAGCAGCAGGACGGCGCCGGCCAGGGCCCAGCCGACCCACGGCGCCTCCAGCCACCAGACGATGCGCCCCAGCCCCAGCACGGCGCTGAGCAGCGCCATGCCTGGCGCGAACAGGGCGAAGGTGATGAAGTCCTGCGGCTCGAAGCTCTTGATGCGCTGAGCGGGCGGCATCTTCAGGGCGAAGACGGCGGCCAGGGCCACCAGCACCAGGCCGACCTCGAACATGTAGAAGGCCCGCCACAGGTCGCGGTCCAGCAGGGAGGTGACGCCCAGCCGGGCCGCCGGGATGGCCAGGCTGGACAGGCCGACGCCCAGGATGATGCCCTTCAGCCGGTGCTGCGCCGGAAAGGCCTGAATGATGTAGAGGATGCCCAGCGTCGTCATGCCCGCCGCCGCGACCCCGGCGACGGCCCGCACCACCAGGGTCGAGACGAAGTCCTGCAGGAACAGGTGGGCCAGGGCGGCGGCCAGGAAGACGATCAGGACGATTTCGGCGAACAGCCGCAGGCCGTATTGGATGCGGAATTTGACCAGCAGCAGGTTCATGCTGGCGTTGGTCATGACGAAGATGACCGGCAGCCAGGCCGCCTCGGCCAGGGTCACGCCCAGCGATCCCGCCAACTGCGGCTGGTTGGCCGTCACAGCCGCATTGCCCAGGCTGCCGGTCATGGTCACCAGGGCGCCCACCAGCCCATAGGCCAGGCGCCAGGGCATCGTATGGTCGGGCGTCGACGGCGAACCGGGCATGACCGGCCGCTCGTGCGGCTTCAGCGTGGCGAAGAACTCCTCCCACGGCAGATCCCAGTGACGGCGGCTCATGCGCGCGCTCCGCCCTGGGCGCGCACCATGTCGAGCGCCAGCTCCAGCGAGCGGCGGCTGAGTGCGATGCTGTCCTCGGGCGAGAGGACCGCCCGCGACGGCGCGCCCAGCATCAGGGCCAGGACGCGAATGTCCTCGACCGTCAGGTCAGGCCGCACCCGTCCCGCCGCCTGGGATGCGGCCAGGGCCTCGGCCCCGGCCTCGCGCACGCCCCGGCGCACCGGCTCCATGGCCTCGACCTTCAGGTCGCGGATGAGCGCGGACAGGCCGGCGCTGGTCATCATCAGAGCGACCAACTGCTCCAGAAACCACAGGAAGGCGTCCGGATCGTCCAGCCGCGCGCGCGTGCGGCGGCCCAAACCCTCGATCTGCTCGACGAAGATCGCCAGCACCAGCTCCGACCGATCGGCGAAGTTTCGATACAGCGTCGCCCGCCCCACCCCGGCCTTTTCGGCGATCAGGTGCAGGGGGACGTCCAGCCCGTCGCGCGCAAAGGCGTCCTCGGCCGCCTTCAGCAGTCTTTCGCGTCGTTCCGCGGCGTCTTGTCGCAAGGGGCGGGTCATGAAGCGCTAAGTGGACACTTGTGTCCGGTTGTTCAAGGGGCATTCGTTTCCTGAATGCACAAGACGCGCGCAAGCTGCGCGGCGACGGGCGGCGCGTGCGAGGCCGTCGTGCTACACGGGCCGAAGGGATGGAGGACGAGGATGCCAAGTCGTATCTGGAAGGTTCTGGCGGTTATCGGCGTCAGCGTGACGCTGTCAGGCTGCTATTCCTGCTCGCTCAACGGCGGCTGGGAGCGGCAGATGAACCCGTTCTGCGCCGAGAGCAGCGCCCTGGTCGGCGGATCAATCGTCGCGGCGCGTCCACAGGATACGGCGGCGGAAGGGATCAGGTTCGGGGAGAGCCGCGCTCCGATCCCCTAGCAGGCCGTGGTGCCGGTGGTCGGACTCGAACCGACACTCCTTGCGGAACCGGATTTTGAGTCCGGCGCGTCTACCAATTTCACCACACCGGCACGGCTAGGCTCAAGGCGGCGCAATCTAGCGGCGGCGAAGCCTCCGTCAATCGAAGATCGCACCGTGTCGCATCATTCGTCGCCGCGACGGAGGCGGCTGCCCGTCGACAGCTCAGGTTCGGACATGGCGTAGTTGACGCGATAGACGATCAGCCGGGCCGGAATGGGCCCGTCGCCGCCCCCGCGGTTTTCCAGTCGCCCCTTGCGCGTCCCCTGCATGGCGGCCGCGCCGAAGCCCCCGCCGACCGGGAATTCCGTCTCGACCACGCAATCATCAACCCGGCCGTCGGCCTGACTGACGCAGGTGATGACAGCAAATCCCGCTGTATAGGTGCGACCTTGGGGATATTCGGGCTGGGGCATCCGCTTCCAGGCCAGGTTGACCGGGAGACCGTCGTCCTTCAGTTCATCCAGTTGCCGGTCGCGTGGATCGACAAGCGGTCGGTCGCAAGCCGTCAGAGACTGATCTATTGCGGCGTTGGACGCAGGCAGTTCTACCAAATAGCGCAGATTGCGACCGCCTTCGCCGCCTCCGGGCGCCACAATCGTCATCGTTCCGCCCTCTCGCATCTGGCGCGCCAGGGGCGCCGGCAGTTCCGAAAAGGCGACGCTGGGATTGTCGCCCAGCAGGAAACGTTGCTCCGCTTCCTCCTCATCACCGATGCCGATGACGAGAATCCGGTTGGATTTGTGGAAGTCCTTGCTCTCCGGCGCCGCCGGCAGGCCGCCGATCATGACCTGATAGACCCCCCGCTGGCATCGAGCGGCCAGCAGAAGGCCATTGTCGAATTGGGTGTAGGCCACGGTCAGCTCGTTTTCAGGCTGAACCAGCAGATCCCAGTCTTCAGAGTCCTGGGCCGCCGCTGCCGCAGCCGCCGTCAAACTCAAGACGGCAGCCGTCAGGCCCTGAAAAATCCCGTTCCTCATCAACCTTCTCCGCCCGATGGCCGAAGAAGGTAGCCGGTCCGTACCCTGCTGCAAGCTAAAACGGACCGGCGTTCGCTCAGGCCGCCGCCACCGTCTGTTCGATGGCGCCGAACAGGGTGTGGTGCTTGTCGTCCAGCATTTCGATGCGGACGGTGTCGCCGTGCTTGAGGAAGGGGGTCTTGGCCGCGCCGGTCTGGATGGTCTCGACCGTGCGGATCTCGGCGATGCAGCTGTAGCCCAGACCGCCTTCGGACACCGGCTTGCCGGGGCCGCCGTCGGCGTCCTTGTTCGACACGGTGCCTGAGCCGATGACGGTCCCGGCGCCCAGGGCGCGGGTCTTGGCCAGGTGGGCGATCAGCGTGCCGAAGTCGAAGGTCATGTCGACGCCCGCGTCGGCCTTGCCGAAGTCCTGGCCGTTGACCTGAACCAGCAGCGCGCCGGACAGCTTGCCGTCCTGCCAGCGATCGCCCAGGGCGTCCGGCGTGACGAAGACCGGCGACAGGGCGCTGGCCGGCTTGGATTGAACGAAGCCGAAGCCCTTGGACAGTTCGGCCGGGATCAGGTTGCGCAAGCTGACGTCGTTGACCAGTCCGACTAGGCGGATCGCCGCCAGGGCCTCTTCGCGGCTGGCGCCTAGGGGCACGTCGCCGGTCACGACCACGATCTCGGCCTCCAGGTCGCAGCCCCAGGCCTCGTCCTTCAGTGGGATGGCGTCGCGCGGCGACAGGAAGCCGTCGGAGCCGCCCTGATACATCAGCGGGTCGGTCCAGAAGCTCTGCGGCATTTCGGCGCCGCGCGCACGGCGCACCAGTTCGACGTGGTTCACATAGGCCGAGCCGTCCGCCCACTGATAGGCGCGGGGCAGGGGAGCGGCGGCGTCGCGCTCGTGGAAGCGGCCGCGCGGCACGCCTTCGTGCTCGAGGCTTTCGGCCAGGGCGCGCAGCAGCGGCTCGCACCGCTGCCAGTCGTCCAGCGCCGCCTGTAGCGTCGGGGCGATCAGAAAGGCGTCCGTGAACCAGTTCAGGTCGTTGGAGACGACGACGAGGCGGCCGTCACGGCCGTGCTTGAGCGAGGCGAGTTTCATGGGGTGAAGCTAGTCTTGGCTGAGACGATTGGGAAGCGGGGAGATGAGCGGGGCTGACGCCGTTCGATCAACTGTTCGGGGGCGAGATGACGGCGCGGGCCTCCGCGCCGGTGCGCTGGGCGGGGTCGCGGACCTCGACCTCGACGATGACGGCGCCCGCGGGCTCGTGCGCCCACAGGTAGCGGCGCTCGATCTCGACCGTGCGGCCGGACGGCGCCATGCCTTCATAGGTATCGCCCCAGGGCGTGATGGCCTTCAGTTCGACCCAGCGCAGGCCGCAGGCGGCGTCCAGTTCTTCGATGGCCATTTCAGACAGTTCATCGGCGTGGGGCGCGGGCGATTCGGGGCTTACAGCCATCGGCGGACCTTTCTTTGATAGGCCTCGTAGTCGGCACCGAAGCGCGCGGTCAGATAACGCTCTTCACGGGCGATGACGAAGCGGTCGATGACGATCAGGCAGGGCAGGATCAGCCCCAGCGCGACCGGGCTGTCCATGGCGACGGCGAAGCCGATGTAAGTCAGACCGAAGCCCAGATAGATCGGATTGCGGCTGAAGCGGTACAGTCCGCCGGTCGCCAACGCCGTGGTCGGCTTCCACGGCTCGGGCGGGGTGCCCAGGCGACGGAAGGTCCCGGCGGCGATCCCGTCCAGAGCCAGGCCGCCGATCACCAGCACGAAGGCCAGGCCGCGTCGCCAGTCCGTGGCCAGCCCCAGCGACGGCTCGTCGATCAGGCGGCCGATCCCGAACCCGACCAGCAGGAAGGCCAGGTAGATCAGCGGAGGGGGCGCGAGCACGCCGGGGTTGTCTCGTGTCGTCATCGGAATTGGATCATATCGCTTGGCCGGACGGCGCAGTGAAGTCTGAGGACGGAGCATCGCCGGTGTTGATCACTTCAGACGGCTCGAAGATGAGCACTTCGGCTTCCTCGTCGGCGGCGGTGCGATGCTCGACGCCGCGGGGCACGACGATGAACTGGCCGGGCTCCAGCGTCTCGATCCGGTCGCGGAATTCAACCCGAAACCTGCCCTTCCAAACCAGGAACATCTCGTCAGCCTCGGGGTGGCGATGCCAGGGGAAGGTCCCCTGGACTTTGACCAGCCGCACGTCCTGACCGTTCAATTGAGCGGCGATGCGCGGCCGCCAGTGATCGGAGAAGGCCGCGAACTTCTGTTCGAGATCGACGACCTCGCCGCTCATCGCCCGGCTTCGTCGCCGTAGATGGCCACGCGGGCGGGCGAGGTCGAGGACACCGCCCCGCGATACATGCCCGAGGTGTTCATCGAAAAGGCGTGGACGCCGTCCTTGCCCATGACGATGACGCCGCCGTCGCCGCCGATGGTTCCGACCTCGGCGATCTCGGCGTCGGCGGCGGCCTGAACGCTAGCGCCCTCGGCCGTGCGCCGGCAGATGTCGCGCGCGACCGTGGCGCGGATGAAATACTCGCCCGTGCCGGTCGCCGAGACGGCGCAGCCGTCGGCGTTGGAGGCGTAGGTCCCGGCCCCGATGATCGGCACGTCGCCGACCCGGCCCCAGCGCTTGGCTGTGGTGCCGCCGGTCGAGGTGCCGGCGGCCAGGCGGCCCTGGCTGTCGACGGCCACGGCGCCGACGGTGCCGAATTTGCGTTCGTCCAGCGGGGCTTCATGCAGGTTGAAGGCCAGCGGCGCGGCCGGGCCCAGGCGGGCCGGTTCGGCGGGCGCGCCTTCCGGGCGCGGCGGCAGGGGCTCGCCCCGGTCTCGCAGCGCCTTCAGCAGGGCCTGCCAGCGGCTTTCGGTAAAGAAGAAGCCGGGGCCGACCTCCTCCAGCCCGACCGAGCGGGCGAAGGTTTCGGCGCCTTCGCCGATCAGCATGACGTGGGGCGACTTCTCCATCACGGCGCGTGCGGCGGCGATGGGGCGGCGGGTGCGGGTCAGGCCCGCCACGGCGCCCGCGTTCAGGTCCACGCCGTCCATGACGGCGGCGTCCAGTTCGTTCTTCCCGGCCGAGGTGAAGACGGCGCCGCGCCCGGCGTTGAACAGGGGGTTCTCCTCCATCACCTCGATGGCGGCCTGAACGGCGTCCAGCGACGAGCCGCCGCGCGCCAGCACAGCCGACCCGGCGTCCAGCGCCGCCTGCAGGCCTGCACGATAGGCGGCGTCGCGCTCGGGGCTCAGTTGGGCGCGTTCGATCACGCCCGCGCCGCCGTGAATGGCGAGCGACCATTGCGGCGCGTCCTGAGCGACGGCCGGGCAGGCCAGCAGGGCGGCGGCTGCAGCAGCGGCCAAGGCGATCGATTTCATTTCAAGCTCCCCTTTGTTCTTTTTCCTCCCCACTGCGTGGGGAGGTGGATCGGCGGCTGCGCCGCCGAGACGGAGGGGCCGCTTGGTTCCGCTGAAGAGGCCCCTCCACCGCTTCGCGGTCCCCCTCCCCATGATCATGGGGAGGAAAACTCAGTCTAGCGTTTGTGGTGCAGGCGCCGCCACAGGCGATGGGCCAGGATGGGGGCGAAGCCGCAGACCAGGGCGGCGGCCAGAACCATCCAGAACCCGCCCCCCAGCCAGTATTCGCCCGCCAGCGCCCCGGCCCCGGCCGCCAGAAGCGGGCCGAGCCAGGGCAGCCAGTGCGGAGGCCGAAACCGCATTCAGGCGTCGACCTTGATGACGCCGCGACGGATCTGGTCCAGCTCAATCGAGTCGAACAGGGCCTGGAAGTTGCCGTTGCCGAAGCCTTCATTGCCCTTGCGCTGGATGATCTCGAAGAAGATCGGGCCGAAGGTGTCCTGGGTGAAGATCTGCAGCAGCAGGCCTTCCTCGTCCGAACCGTCGATCAGGATGCGGTTCTTGCGCATCCGCTCCACGTCCTCGCCGTGATGCGGCAGGCGTTTGTCGATCAGCTCGAAATAGGTCTCGATGGTGTCCTGGAAGTCGACGCCGCGTTCGCGCATGGCCTCGACCGTCTCGAAGATGTTCTCGGTGGTCAGGGCGATGTGCTGGATGCCTTCGCCGTTGTAGCGGCGGATGAATTCCTCGATCTGGGAATTCTCGTCCTGGCTCTCGTTCAGCGGGATGCGGATGGCGCGGTCGGGCGCGATCATGGCCTGGGAGAACAGGCCCGTCGCCTTGCCCTTGATGTCGAAATACTTCTGCTCTTCGAAGTTGAACACCGAGCTGTAGAAGCCGGACCAGGTGCGCATCTCGCCGCGACGGACGTTGTGGGTCAGGTGGTCCAGGATCTCCAGACCCATGGAGTTCTTGCGCTCGGCCTCTTCCCAGCCCTCGATCTCGTCCCAGGCGTCATACAGCGAGCCGTTTTCACCATACTGGTCGATGACGTACAGCAGCGAGCCGCCGATGCCCTGCAGCACATAGGGGTAGTCGCCGGCCAGGGCGCCGCCGCCCGTGCCTTCGGCCTTGCGGGCGCCGCGCGCCAGCGCGCCTTCATAGGCGGCCTTGGCGTCGGCGACGCGGAAGGCCATGCCGTTGGCCGAGGGGCCGTGGTCCTTGGCGAAGTCCGCCGCCTGCCCGGCGGGCGTGCGGTGGACCAGCATGGTGATGTCGCCCTGCTTCAGGCGCACCACGCCGTTGGCCGGGTTCACATGGGTCGGGGTGAAGCCCATCAGCTCCAGACGCGAAATCATCGCTTCGGGCTCGGGGCCGGTGAATTCGACGAACTCGAAGCCGTCGACGCCGAGGGGGTTTTCCTGGTCGAGTTTGGCGGCGTCCTGCATGGCGCGTCTCCTCTTACTTATGGTTTGACGCGGCTCAGGCCTGCATGGCGCGGCCGCTGATTGGGGCGGAACCTACTGGCGGGGCGGTATCGGGCGCAAGGCGGCTGTGGATTGAAACGGCACACGTTCAGGTGTCGCAGGCGATCGTTCGCCTCTCGCGCCGTTCCGCCTGGCCTGCTATCGGGCGGGGGACGAGAGGCGGGGGCCTCGATCGGGACGCCTGAATGCTTCGCAAGCTCTACGACTGGGTCTTCTCCCTGGCCCGCCATCGTCACGCGACCCGCTCGCTGGCCGTGGTCTCCTTCGCCGAAAGCTCCTTCTTCCCAATTCCGCCGGACGTCATGCTGGCGCCCATGGTGCTGGCCAAGCCGGAACGGGCCTATTTCTACGCTGCGGTCTGCACCATCGCCTCAGTGCTGGGCGGGATCCTGGGGTACGCCATCGGCTACTTCCTGGAGCCGGTCGGCATGTGGATGCTGGCTCTGCTGGGCAAGGCGGACACCTTCGAGGCGTCCAAGGCCCTGTTCCAGCAGCACGGCGCCTGGGTCATCCTGATCAAGGGGCTGACGCCCATCCCCTTCAAGCTGATCACCATCGCCTCGGGCATCTTCCAGTTCAATCTGGCGCTGTTCATCGCCCTGTGCGTGCTGACGCGCGGCGCCCGCTTCTTCCTGGTGGCCTTCGTGCTCAAGCGTTGGGGGCCGCCCATGCTGGCGATCGTCGAAAAGCGGCTGGCCCTGTTCACCGTGCTGTTCCTGGCGCTGCTGGTCGGCGCCTTCTTTATGGTCAAGCTGATCGGTCACTGATCGACGCCGGTCCCCGCTCAGTTTATGAGAGGCGCCTGGTTCCTGTGAGGCGCAGATGAGCGCGATCTATAAAACGCTGACCCGCTGGTGGACGGCCTTCGCCCTGACCGCCGCCCTGGCCATGCTGGGCGCGGCCCATGCGTTCGAGCGGTTCGGCGGTCTGGCGCCCTGCAACCTGTGCCTGAAGCAGCGCGAGGTCTATTGGGCCGCCGTCGCCATCGCCGGGGCCGCTACCTTCTGGGCCCTGTTCAGCCGGGCCAGCCGGGGCACGCCGCGCATCGCCTCCTTCCTGCTGGCGGCGATCTTCCTGACCGGGGCGATCACGGCGGGCTATCACGCCGGGGGCGAGCTGCGCTGGTGGGCCCTGCCGGCCACCTGCATGGCCGCGCCGAGCACCACCATCGACCTGTCGGCGCTGACGGCCCTGGTCGACGGCACGGGCGGAAGCTCGGGCTTCGTCTCCTGCGGCGATATTCCGTGGAGCTTCGCGGGGCTGTCGATGGCGGGCTGGAACTTTGTGATCTCCCTGGCGCTGGCTATCTTCAGCTTGCTGGCGGCGAAACGTCCCAAGGACGCCCGCGCGCCCAGAAGCTAGGATAGAGGCGTCATGACCCAATCAGCCGAAGCTGTCTCCGCCGCCCGCCGCATTCCTCTGGCCCGCCCCGGCGTGGGTCAGGACAAGGCCCGCCTGGCCGAGATGCTGCGTGTCGACCACGCGGGCGAGTTCGCCGCCGTCCACATCTATCGCGCCCAGCGCGCCGTGCTGGAAGGCCGCAAGGGCAAGGACGCCATCGCCGCCGACCTGACCGAGATGGAGGGACACGAGGCCGTCCACCTGGCCCGCTTCGAGGCCCTGCTGAACGAGAACCGGGTGCGCCCCACGGCCATGATCCCGCTGTGGAAGCTGGCGGCGACGGCGCTCGGCGCCGGCACGGCCCTGATCTCGGAAAAGGCGGCCCACGCCTGCACCGAGGCGGTCGAGAGCGTCATCGAGAAACACTATGCCGACCAGATCGAGGAGATCCGCGACCGCGATCCCGAACTGGCCGCCGAACTGACCCAGTTCCGCGAAGAGGAACTGGCGCACCACGACCACGCCATCGAGCACGGCAGCCGCGAGGCGCCCGCCTACCGCCTGCTCTCCAGCGTCATCAAGGTCGGCTGCAAGGCCGCCATCAAGATCAGCGAGCGGATCTAAGTCCTTCTCCCCTTGAGGGAGAAGGTGGCAGGCGAAGCCTGACGGATGAGGGGTGGTTACGCCGTCGTCCTGTCGTTTGAACTCAACCGTGCGCTCTCAAACTTTGAACGTCGCGCCGACACCCCTCATCCGAGCGCCTCCGGCGCCCACCTTCTCCCTCAAGGGGAGAAGGGTCAGCGGACGTCGAACGCCAGCATCAGGGTCTTCTGCGCCGGGTTGGCGTTGTCGTCGGACAGGATGTAGAGGCGCGTCCCTTCCGCGCGGCGCTCGGCGGCGATCCCCTCGAAATTATCGGTCAGACCGGGCAGTTTCAGCTCGACCAGAACCGGCCCCAATGCGCCCTCGGCGTCCATGCGGCGCACGCGGGCGCGCACGTCAAACGGCGGGCGCCACGACCGTTGCACCGCGAACCAGCCGTCGCCGCCGGGATCGCGCTCCAGCCCGGTCAGCCGCCAGCTGTCGGAAGGCGTCGTCGGCTCGACCACGGTGCGGCAACCGGCCGGCGAACAGTCCCAGATCCCCCCGCCTTCGCCGCCGACGCGCCAGCCGCCGGGCGCGGCCGCCAGCGCCTCCATGCCTTCATTCAGCGGGAAGTCGACCGCCGGATGCGGCCGCGCCTCGGGCCGGGCGCTGAGCGCATCCAGCGGGCCGTAGCTCCAGATGCGATGCTCGCGCTCGAAGCTGACCAGCACTTCGCCGTCCTCGGTCAGGGCCAGCCCTTCGGCGTCGCCCGCGACCTTGTCGGCGATCGGTTCGCCTTGGGCCGTGGTCAGTCGCCGCACCCGCAGATCGTGCAGCCCCGCCAGCTTTCCGTCCGCATCCAGCTCCAGCCGCCCGCGCACCAGGTCGCCTGAGTCCGATACGGCGATGAAGCCGCCGCCGCCCGTCAACTTCAGGTCCGACAGGCCGTGCAGGCTGGAGACCGGGGCGGCGATCAACTGCACTCCGCCCGCATAGCGCACGCCCTTGGCCAGCTTGGCGCCGCCCGGCCAGCCCAGTCCGACCTGCCGGGTCGAGCCGCCCGCAGGCGCCCAGCCGTCGGCCGTCGCCTCTGGCGTCCAGGGATGGGAGGTGACCGCCGCCCCGGCGCAGGCGGCCAGGGCGAGGGAGATCAGGGCGGCGACGTAGAGGCGGCGATTCACGCCGCGCGCTTGTGCGGGACGCGCCCGCCCTTGCTGCTGACGGTCTTCGGCTCGGCCTCGAACAGTTCGGCCAGCTTTTCGGTCATCGCGCCCGCCAACTGCTCGACATCGACGATGGTCAGGGCGCGGCGATACCAGCGGGTCACGTCGTGGCCGATGCCGATGGCCAGCAGCTCGACCGGGCTGCGCGTCTCGATCTTCTCGATCACTTGGCGCAGGTGCTTGTCCAGATAGAGGGCCGCATTGGCCGACTGGGTGGAATCGTCGACCGGCGAGCCGTCCGAGATGACCATCATGATCTGCCGCGCCTCGGGCCGGGCCAGCAGGCGGTCGTGCGCCCATTCCAGCGCCTCGCCGTCGATATTCTCCTTCAGCAGGCCCTCGCGCATCATCAGGCCCAGGTTCTTCTTGGCCCGGCGCCACGGCGCGTCGGCGCCCTTGTAGATGATGTGGCGCAGGTCGTTCAGGCGGCCCGGATTGGCGGGCTTGCCGGCGCTGATCCAGGCCTCGCGGCTCTGTCCGCCCTTCCAGGCGCGGGTGGTGAAGCCCAGGATCTCAACCTTGACGCCGCACCGCTCCAGCGTCCGCGCCAGAATGTCGGCGCAGACCGCCGCCACCATGATCGGCCGCCCGCGCATCGAGCCGGAGTTGTCGATCAGCAGGGTCACGACCGTATCGCGGAACGGGCTTTCGCTCTCCATCTTGAACGACAGGGGGCTGGTCGGGTCGGTGATGACGCGGGTCAGGCGCGCCGTGTCCAGCATCCCTTCCTCGAGGTCGAACATCCACGAGCGGTTCTGCTGGGCCAGCAGCCGCCGCTGCAGCTTGTTGGCCAGGCGCGACACCACGCTGCCCAGCGTCGACAACTGGGCGTCCAGCAGGGCGCGCAGCCGATCCAGCTCCATCGGGTCGCACAGTTCGGCGGCGTCGATGATCTCGTCATAGGCGGTGGTGAAGGCGCGATAGACCTCGACTGCGCGGCCGTCGTCCTGGGTCTGCTGGTGGTTGGGGCGGTCGCCTTCGCTGAGCTCGGGGGCGTCTTCCTGGCCCTCGCCGTCGGGCTCGCCCGGCGTGCCGTCGGGGCGGGCCTGGCGCTCGTCCTCGGCGGACTGGTCGTCGGCCGTGCCGTCCAGGGAGTCGCCGCCCTCGCCGCCGTCCTGTTCTTCCTGCTCGTCCTGATCCGCCTGGTCCTGGTCGGGCTTGTCCGCGTCGTCCTCGCCGTCCTCCTCGGGCGAGTCGCCGCCGTCGGCGTCGCCGGGGTCCAGGTCCAGCGCGCGCAGCAGATCCTTCATCCGCGCGCCGAAGGCCGCCTGATCGTCGCCCAGGGCCGCCAGGGCGTCCAGTTCGGCGCCCGCCTTGGCCTCCAGTTCGGCGCGGACGCGGTCCAGCATGGTCTTGGCGCCGTCGGGCGACGGCTCGCCGGTCATCCGTTCACGCAGCAACAGGGCGGCCGCCTCGGCCACCGGCACCTGGGCCGCTTCGGCGCGCAGGGCGCCCGACTTCTCCAGCCGGGTGACCAGGGCGGAATCGAGGTTGCGCCGCACGCCCTTCAGCTCGCGCGCGCCGACCGCCTCGACGCGGGCCTGCTCGACGGCGTCGAACACCTCGGCCGCGTTCATGTCGACGGGGCGCAACCGCGCGTCCAGCGCCGGATCATGGTTGGCCAGCCGCAGGGCCATTCGGTCCGCCTGACCGCGCAGGGTCGCGCTTTCGGGCGCGGCCGGATCGCGCGGCGGATGGGGCAGGGTCAGCACGCCCTTGGACAGCTTGGGGCCGTCGCCGCCGAAATGCACCTCCAGCTCGGCCTGTTCGGCCAGGGCTCGAGCGGCGTGCGCCAATGCGCGCTTGAAGGTCTCGACGGGGGTCTCTGCGGCGGCCATGCGCCACACATAGACCATACTGCGGCGGGGGAAAGGGGACGAGGCGTCCTAGGTCGGGGATTCCGTCGCGGCGGCCCCTGGACCCAAATGGTCCAGATTCATCTGGAGCGAATGTCTGAGTCTCGTTGGACATGCGTCTAACGAAACCGATTTCGCTCTAGCGGCGCGCGGCGCGCTCGACCGGACGCTTCACCGCCGCTTGTCGGCAGATGTCCTGCCGGACGTTGGAGCCGGTCGGTTGACCGCGATAGCATTCCTCGCGCACCTCTTCCCCAGGGCGCGGCGCCGATCGATCGCGCACCACGCCGCCCACCGGCATGGCCGCCGCCGACTGGGCGTGCACGGGGGTGGTGGACGAGCTCGACAGGAGCAGGCTGAACAGAAGGGTCGTCAACATCGGCGTCTCCTTTTTGACGAAGGCTTTGTGTCAGAACACCGCACGTCCGCCGGGGGAGCGGGGCGCGGGCCGTTCGCCCCAGCGTGAACCCTGCATGTCCCGCATCATATCGGTCGACATGCGTTCGCGTTGGCTGCTGTTCAGCGGCACCTTGCGGCAGACGCGCTGCTGAATGGTGCTGCCCATGGCGCGCTCCCAGTCGCAGACTGTCCGTGTCGGGCCGCTCGTCACCGTAGGCGGTCGCGCCGAGATGGTGCGCGAAGGCGAACTGGAGGGGCTGGGCGCGCGCGGCTCGACAGCGGCGTTGTCATCCTGCATCGCGACGCCGTTCAGCATGAGCAGAGCAAGGACGGGGATCAGCATGGCGAGAACTCCCTTTGGGGAATGTCAGATCACCACCATGCAGACAATCGAATGACGTTACAACACCGTTCTCTCAACGGCTCCGCTTGAGCCTAGCGGGATTTGAGCCGCACGCGCATGACGCCGCCGGGGCCGACCTCGACGTCGAACCGGCCGGTGGCGCGGACCAGTTCGGACAGTTTGGCGTGGCCATAGGTGCGCTGGTCGAAGTCGGAGTAGGTGTTGCGTAGGCGGTTGGCGACGCCGCCGATGTTGACCCAGCCGTCGCCGTCCTCGTCCATGTCGGTGATGGCGGTGGCGATCAGGGGAACGGCTTCGGCAGGCTTGCGCTCGGCCGGGGGCGCCGCGCCCGCGCCCGCCTCGGCGGCGGCCCGTCCGGTCAGGTTCTCTGTGTAGATGAAACGGGTGCAGGCCTGGCGGAAGCTCTCGGGAGTCTTGCGCTCGCCAAAGCCGTAGACGGGCACGCCCTGTTCACGAATGCGCGCCGCCAGCCGTGTGAAGTCGCTGTCCGACGACACCAGGCAGAAGCCGTCGAACCGGCCCGAATGCAGCAGGTCCATCGCGTCGATGACCAGGGCGATGTCGCCCGAATTCTTGCCCTTGGTGTTCTGGAAGTTCTGCTGCCACTGAATCGCCCAGCGCGGCAGGACGTCGATCCATCCCCGCAGCGCTGGACTGGCCGCATCGCCATAGATACGCCGCGCCGAGGCCTCGCCCAGCGCGGCGATCTCGGTGAACAGCGCCTCCGCGATCCGGGCCGAGGCGTTTTCGCCGTCGATCAGAACGGCCAGGCGCGGGGCGCGGGCGGTGGCGTTCAGGGCGTCGGTCGGCATGAGAGGGGGCCTCGTGTTCGTGGGGACATCGTCCGAAGCGCCAGCCTCGACCTCCAAACGGGCGCGGTCAACCGCGGCTGCTCCCGGTGATGGGACATGCTACAGCGAGCCATGACCCAAACGCCCCTGCGCCGCCTGATCGACCTGCCCGGTGTCGATGATCTGGAACTGAAAGCGCTGATGAAGCCGCGCTACGCCGATCCCGACGCCCGCGACGAATTCCCCGAGATCGACGCCCTGACCCAGGCCCTGTTCGGCCTGACCGCCGACGCGGCCGAGGCCGTCGAACGGCCCGGTGACTGGGACGACATCCATCGCCTGTCGGGCGCCGATCTGGCCGACGCCTTTGAGGCCCTGGGCTGGGATGTGACGGACAAGCGCCGCAAGCCGTTACGCCTCATGGCGCACTACGCCCTGCCTTTGGCGCTGGCGATCCGCGGCGTCGCCGGCGAGTTGCCGTTCCACGCCGAGGCCGATCACCCGACCACGGACTGGGGCGCCGGCCTGGCCGCCGACGCCGCCCGCTTCCGCAAGCGATAGAACGAAAACGGCCGGCGGGTCCCCCCGCCGGCCGTCGTCGCTTCAGACGTGATCGAAGAGCTTACTGAGCGGGCTTCGGCGCCTCGGCGGCGCGCACCTCGACCGGCAGGCCCAGGGCGTCCAGTTGCGGTTTGACGACCGAGGCGTCGCCGACCACCACCCAGACGAAGCGCGAGGGCTGGATGGCGGCGCGGGCGGCGGCGTCCATCTCCTGCGCCGTCAGGGCGTTGATCCGGCCCGCCAGCGTCTCGGGATAGTCGTCCGCGCGGCCGTAGAGAGCGTTGGACTGCAGGGCGCCCAGCACCTGATACGAGGTCTCATAGCTGCCCGACAGGGCGCGGGTGCGGCCCAGGACGGTGCGCTCGCGCTCCTGCGCCGTCACCCCGTCGGCGCCCAGGAAGCGGTCGTACTGGCTGACCAGGGCGGCGATCGACTCGCCGGTGCGGTCGGCCTGGACCGGAGCGTTGACGATATAGGGCGCGCGGTTCTCCAACTGGCTGATCGTGCCGCGCACGCCGTAGGACCAGCCCTTGGTCTCGCGCAGATCGGCGTTGATGCGCGACAGGAAGTCCGTGCCCAGCACCGTGTTGGCGGTGGTCAGGGTCAGGATGTCGTCGGTCCCCGACACCGGCAGCACCTGACCGCCGTAGATCAGCGACTGCGGCGACTGCGGCCGATCGATCAGCACCACCCGCGCCGAAGTCTGGGGCAGGGCGGCGTCGAAGGCCTTGTCGCCCTTGGCCGTCGCCGGGGCGCGCCAGTTTCCGAAAGCGGCCTCCAGTTGCGGCTTCAGCTCGTCCAGCGAAAGGTCCGACACCACGAACAGCTGGGCGTTGTCCGGACGGATCCAGCGGGCGTGCTCGGCCGCCAGGTCGTCGCGCGACAGGCCGCGGATCACCGCCTCGTCGCCCGAGCCGCCGAACGAACGGCCATAGGGGTGGCTCTCGCCGTAGATCAGCGGGGGCAGGGCGCGCCCGGCGATCGACGCCGGCTGGGTCTTCTCATTGGCCAGTGCGGCCAAGCGCGTGGCGCGCAGGCGTTCGATCTCGGCCGGAGCGAAGGCCGGATTGCGAACCACGTCGGACAGCAGGACCAGCGACGGCTGTAGATTGGTCGTCACCGCCGACAGGCTGGCCACCGTGCGGTCCATCGACGAACCGACGGAGACGCTCGCGCCCAGGCGCTCCTGCGCCTCGGCCAGAGCCTTGGAATCGCGCGTCGTCGTGCCTTCCTGCATGACGTTCAGCATCAGGGTGTGGGCGCCCAGGCGGTTGGCGCGGTCGGCTGCGACCCCAGCGTCGAACTCCAGCGCCACGCGGGTCACCGGCACGGTGGTCGAGCGGGCGTAGACGATCTCGATCCCGTTCGACAGGGCGGCGCGCTCCACCGCCGGGAAATCGACGTTGGACACCTGGCCGATGGCCGGGGCGGGGTCGCGGGCCACGCGCTGGATCGGTTCGGCCGGAACCGGCGTCGCGCCCGCCGGGGCTGCGGCGGCCTCGGCATAGGCTTCGCGCTCGCCCGGCACGACGATCTGGCTGTAGACGGGGCGGCTCAGCCACTTCTGCAGGGCGGCCTGGACCTGGGCCGGGGTCACGGCGGCGTAGGCCGCCAGCTCCTTCTTGTAGAAGTCCGGATCGTTCGAATACAGCTGGCCTTCGGCCAGGACCGAGGCCTTGCCGTTGGCGGTCTCCAGCCCCTGGATGCGCTGCGAGGCGTAGCGCGTCACCACGCGGTTGATCTCGTCCTGGGTCGGGCCGTTGGCGATCAGGTCGGCCAGTACGGCGTCCATGCGCCGGGCCACGGCGTCCGCATCGGCGCCAGGCTTGACCATGGCGGAATAGCTGAACATGCCGAGCCGCTGGAAGGTCTGGTTGGAGGCCGAGACGCTGGAGGCCGTCTGCTCGTCGCGCACCAGGACGTTGTCCAGACGCGAGCTGGCCAGGCCGCCCAGCACGGAGGCGCCGACGCTCAGCGGCACGGAGTCGGGGTCGCCCAGGCCCGGCACGGCCCAGGTGCGGCTGATGCGGGTCTGGGCTACGCGGTCGTGCAGCACCTGCTCGACCGGCGCCGCCAGGGTCGGCACAGGGGCTGCCGCCGGGGTGTTGACCGGGCCGCGCGCGATGGCGCCGAAATACTTCTCGGTCAGCTCGCGGGCCTTCGCCTCGTCGATGTCGCCCGACAGGACCAGGACGGCGTTGTTCGGGCCGTAGTTCTCACGGAACCAGTCGCGCACCGTCTCCATGCTGGCCGAGTCCAGGTCGGCCATCGAACCGATGGTCGAGTGGCGATAGGGGTGGCCCTCGGGGAACAGGGCTTCCAGCGTGGCGTAGTAGGTCATGCCGTAGGGCTGGTTGTCGCCCTGGCGCTTCTCGTTCTGGACGACGCCGCGCTGCAGATCCAGGACCTCCTGGCTGACCTGCCCCAGCAGATAGCCCATGCGGTCGGCTTCCAGATACAGGGTGTAGTCCAGCGCCGGGGTCGGCACCGTCTGGAAATAGTTGGTGCGGTCGAACCAGGTCGTGCCGTTCAGGCTGGTCGCGCCCGCCGCATTCATCGTCTGGATGTGGCTGGAGGGCGAGTTCTCGGACCCGCCGAACATCAGATGCTCGAACAGGTGCGCAAAGCCGGTCGAACCCTTCGGCTCGTCCTTCGATCCGACATTGTACCAGACCGACACCGCCACGACGGGCGCCTTGCGGTCTTCGTGCACCAGCACGGTCAGTCCGTTGTCGAGCTGGAAGCGCTTCCACGGAATGTCCACGCGGGCGATCAACTCGGAGACCGGCGCCCCGCGCAGGGGCTCGGCCTGGGTCGTCGTCGTCGTAGCGGAGGCGGCGGCCGCAGGCGCGGCGATAACGGGCGTGCTCACGGCCAGCAAGGCGGCGAGCGCAACGGAAGAGGCGGCAAGGCGCATGGTGATGTCGGTTCCCAACGGATCATGTTGGGTCGGACCTTAACCACGCGCGCCGTCGCTGCAACGCGACACATTGTTATATGGAGAATTCTTCATCTTCGTCGACGCGCTTGGCGTGATCCAGGCTGGGCTCCAAGCCTGCCTTCTAAGTTGCGGCAAGCTTCAGCAGCGCCCTTAGCGCGTCGCCGTCGCCGATCTCGCCCTCAAGGGCCGCATGTTCCTGGATCCAGACCGGCGTCGCCTTGCCGAGCGCGTTTCGGCCTGCGTCGGTCAAGGCAACCCGCCGTCCGCGCCGATCTTTCTCGTCTACCGCTATGGTGACTAGGCCAGCCCGCTCCAACGGTTTCAAATTCGCGGTCACGGTTGAGCGGTCCATCGCCAGCAGTTCGGCCACGGCGCCGATCGTCGGCGGTTCGGGCCTGTTCAGTCCGTTCATCAGCGAGAACTGGCCGCTGGTGATCCCATAAGGCCGAAACGCCTCGTCGAACCGTCGGGACAGGGCCCGTGCAGCGCGCTGGGCGTGCAAGCAAAGGCAATGATCTCGAATATGCAGTGTCTGAGAAAAGGCGGTCGGCGGATTTGACATGACTGAAATTATGTTGATATCAAACTTTATGTCAATGCGTGACGGCAACGTCTAAAGCGTCCGGATAAGCTGAAGGAGCATCCCATGATCCAGGTCACGGCTTTCAAGTGGGTGCCTGACTTCGCCCAGGGTTCAGTCCGCGACATCCGCGTTCGCTGGGCGTTGGAGGAGGCGGGCCTCGGGTATGATGATCGGCTGATTGGGTTTGAAGACCAGTCAACGCCCGCATACCGATCCCTGCAGCCTTTCGGTCAGGTTCCCGCTTACAGCGACGGCAAGGTGCAGATGTTTGAGAGCGGGGCCATTGTCTTGTGGATCGCGCAGAATTCGTCTGAACTCATGCCTGATGATCTCGCTGGACGTGCGCTGGTCATGACATGGCTCTTCGCCGCCATGAACAGCGTCGAACCTCTTGTCGCCGAACTGGCCGGGATCGATTTTTTCAACGCCGACAAGGCTTGGGCGAAGGAACGCCGACCAGAGGTTGAGGCCGCCCTGCGCGGACGGTTGAGCGATTTGCAGGACGCACTGGGGGATCGGCGATGGTTCGCCAACGACCGCTTCAGTGCGGCGGACATCTTGATGGCGCACGTGCTGCGGGACCTACGTCACACGGACATCGTCGCCAGCTTCCCTACGCTAGCCGCCTATGTCACGCGCGCCGAGGCCCGTCCTGCGTTCAAGCGCGCGCTCGCTGATCAGTTGAGGCCATTCGGCGAGTACGAGGCGATTCAGCGGGCCGCCGTGTAGGATGAAAGCGGCCCGTCGCCGGGCTCGATCAAAGCCGGGACCGGTGGGCCTCTTTCCTCAATCCTCGTCCATCTTGAGCGCGGCGATGAAGGCTTCCTGCGGGATCTCGACCTTGCCGAACTGGCGCATGCGCTTCTTGCCCGCCTTCTGCTTCTCCAGCAGCTTCTTCTTGCGGGTGGCGTCGCCGCCGTAGCACTTGCTCGTCACGTCCTTGCGCAGGGCGCGGACGGTTTCGCGGGCGATGATCTTGCCGCCGATGGCCGCCTGGATCGGGATGGTGAACATGTGCGGAGGGATCAGCTCCTTCATCTTCTCGACCATGCCGCGGCCGCGCGTTTCGGCGCGGGCGCGGTGGACCAGCATGGACAGGGCGTCCACCGGCTCGGCGTTGACCAGGATGCTCATCTTCACCAGGTCGCCGACCTTGTAGTCGGTGATCTCATAGTCGAACGAGGCGTAGCCCTTCGAGATCGACTTCAGGCGGTCGTAGAAGTCGAACACCACTTCGTTCAGCGGCAGCTCATAGACCACCAGGGCGCGGGAGCCGACGTAGGACAGCTCGATCTGGCTGCCGCGACGGTCCTGACACAGCTTGATCACCCCGCCCAGATATTCGTCGGGCGTCAGGATGGTGGCCTTGATCCACGGCTCGCTGATCGTCTCGATCTGCATGACGTCCGGCAGGTCGGCCGGGTTGTGCAGGTCGATCTCGGTCCCGTCGCGCAGGCCGATCTTGTAGACGACCGAGGGGGCCGTCGCGATCAGGTCCAGGTTGAACTCGCGGCTCAGGCGCTCCTGGATGATCTCCAGGTGCAGCAGGCCCAGGAAGCCGCAGCGGAAGCCGAAGCCCAGGGCGGCCGAGGACTCCATCTCATAGGTGAAGCTGGCGTCGTTCAGGCGCAGCTTGCCGATGGCGGCGCGCAGGTCTTCAAAGTCGGCGGCGTCGACCGGGAACAGGCCGCAGAAGACCACCGACTGCACGTCCTTGAAGCCCTTCAGCGCTTCGGCCGTGGGCTTCTTCTCGTCGGTGATGGTGTCGCCGACGGCGGCGTGGGCGACTTCCTTGATCTGGGCGGTGATGAAGCCGACCTCGCCGGGGCCGAGCTGGTCCACGGGGGTGTTCTTGGGCAGGAAGACGCCGACGCGGTCGACCAGGTGAGACGAGCCGGTCTGCATCATCTTCACGCGCATGCCGGCCTTCAGCACGCCGTCGAACACGCGCACCAACAGCACCACCCCCAGGTAGGGGTCGTACCAGGCGTCGACCAGCATGGCCTTCAGCGGGGCGTTGATGTCGCCTTTAGGCGCGGGCAGGCGCGTGACGATGGCCTCCAGAACGTCCTCGATGCCGATGCCCGACTTGGCCGAGCACATGACCGCTTCCGAGGCGTCGATGCCGATGACGTCCTCGATCTGGGCCCGCACCCGGTCCGGTTCGGCGGCGGGCAGGTCGATCTTGTTCAGGACCGGCACGATCTCGTGGTTGTTGTCGATCGCCTGATAGACGTTGGCCAGGGTCTGGGCCTCGACGCCCTGCGAGGCGTCCACCACCAGGATCGAGCCTTCACAGGCGGCCAGCGAACGCGACACCTCATAGGCGAAGTCGACGTGGCCCGGCGTGTCCATCAGGTTCAGGACATAGTCGTGCCCGTCCTTGGCCTTGTAGTTCAGGCGCACGGTCTGCGCCTTGATGGTGATGCCGCGCTCCTTTTCGATGTCCATATTGTCTAGGACCTGCTCGGACATTTCACGCGCGGTCAGGCCGCCTGTGAACTGGATCAGGCGGTCGGACAGGGTCGACTTGCCGTGGTCGATGTGGGCGACCACCGAAAAGTTGCGGATGCGTTCGATAGGGGGCGTCGTCATGGTTCGGCGCGCGTAGCACGGCCGGAGCGATTGCGCCACGGGAGCCGTTGAGTGGGGGGCTCGAACCGTCACGGCGACTTCGCCTTAAAAAAGTCACGACTTCGCCAACTTTATTCTGGGTGGTCTTCAGATCAAATGACGGGATGCAGGGCGTACTGATCGCACAGCTCTACTCCATTTGATCAGATCGTCTCCCGCAAGGTGGGCGGAGTGTACGAATTATCGAGGAAAATCAGAGGTTCTCTTAAGGGGAACGACCCATGTCACTCGACGATTTCGGCCTTCGGAGGTGGAGGAGCCTCCTTAATCACCTTTGATTGGAGGCAAGGAAATGCGTGCCAAACTAATGACGTCTGCTGCGGTCCTGGCTGGGGCCCTGGCTTTTGCGGGCATGGCTCAGGCTCAGTCCTCGAGCGGTCCGAACGGCCCGGTCGGCGGCAACACTTCGGCGGCCGACTCCTACAATAGCGGCGGCAACAGCACCGACGTAGACCTGGGCGTCGCGGATTCGTTCAACGACAATTCGGACAACTCCACCAACACCAATCTGGAGTTGGGCGTCTCGGATTCGTTCAACGACAACTCGGACAATTCGACGAACACTGAAGTCGGCATCGCGGACTCGTTCAATACGGACAATTCGCAGGACAATTCCACGAACACCAACCTGGAGTTGGGGGTCTCTGACTCCTTCAACGACAATTCGGTGAATGACTCGGGCAACGACAACTCCACCAATATCGGCGACATCCGTGTCTCCCTCAACATGCAGGAGCTCAGCGCCAACGTCAGCGATCTGAGCTTCGACATGTCGGAAGACGGCCAAGGCCCGCAAAACGCGCGGATCCGTACCGGCAACATCAACCAGAGCGGCGGCGCCTTCGCAGGCTTCGCCGGCATCCAGACGGTGAGCAACAACACCGGCATGGCGTCGGTTGGTCAGGCGGCCACGGCGATCAGTGCCAACGCCAACATCACCTTCGGCAACGGCGGCGGCAACTAGGCCTTCGTTTTCGGCGGCCGGTTCTCCGGCCGCCGAACTTCTTTCCTGGGAGGGAACCATGCTCAGCATTCTGTCGATCCTGGCGTTGCTGGGGGCGGCCGATCCGAATTCGGCCTCTCCGCCGACGCCCCCTCCGCCTTTCATCATTATCGCTCCGGCCGTCGCCGACGCTCCAACCGCCGCCACAGGGCCGCGGTCGCTGGCGGTTGACGAGCTTGATGCATTGCACGGCCGTCAGGGCGCGTCGTCTGTCGTTATCGCCAGCGATCAACTGCTGCAGGCGACCAACAGCGGCAACAGCGTCAACGCCAATACGGTGACGACGGGCGGCATGCGCATCGACGCCAACGCCTTTTCCGGCTTCAACGGCGTCGGCAATTTCGTCATGAACAGCGGCAACAACAATAACCTGCAAGGCGCGATCACGATCAATATCGTGACGACGGCTCCGAACCCGTGACACGCTCGTCCGCCCGGCTTCTGCTCAACCTGGGGCTGGCCGCCGTAGCGGGCCTGCCGGCCCTGTCGGCGGCTTCGGCTCAGGCCGAGATCCTGTTGAACAACGGTCCGGCCGCCGCTCGGGTGAAGGTGGTCAGCTATCGCGACCTGCCGTTCCGCACCGTGGTGCGCCAGCAGTATGACTTCAGCTGCGGGTCGGCGGCCCTGGCCACCCTTTTGCGCCATCACTACGGCCGTGACGTCGGAGAGGCTCAGGTGTTTCGCGCCATGTTCGCCGACGGCGACCAGGAGACCATTCGCCGTGTCGGCTTCTCCCTGCTGGACATGAAGCGATACCTCGACGCGCGCGGCTATCCTGCCGACGGCTTCCGGCTCAGCCTCGATGAGCTGATCGAGATGAACGCCCCGGCCATCGTGATGATCGATACGGCCGGCTACAAACACTTCGTGGTCTTCAAGGGCGATGACGCGGGCCATGTCCTGGTCGGCGACCCGGCCCTGGGACTGAAGATCTATTCGCGCGACCAGTTCACCGAGATGTGGAACGGGGTCGCTTTCGTCGTCCGTCAGCCGGCGGACACCTTCAACGACGCCGAAGAGTGGCGCGTCTGGAACCGGTCGCGACCGGGGCAGGCGCTTCAACCCATGTCCTTGGCTGAACTGACGCGGGAGTTGCCGCCGCTATATCAAGTGACGACGCGTTTCTCCCTCGATCCTTATCTGAGGTGACGACCATGAGACGCGCGCGTTCAAGCATTCTGCTCGTCATGACCTGTCTGGCGCCGGTCAGCCTCGCGGCGCCGGTCTCGGCCGAATCCATCGCTTTTGCGGCCGAGCTTGTCGGCGACGCCTCGCTGGAGCCCTTCGCGATCCCGCCGCCGCAAGCCTCGGCGCCGGCCGCGCCGCCTGACGCGGTCATGAGCGGGCCTCAGGTCATGACCGACGCGGACATGTCGGAGGCGCGAGGCGGCTTCATGACAGCGGGCGGCTTCACCTTCGGCTTCGGCGTCGTGGTCCGTTCCTATGTGAACGATCAGCTGGCCCTGCAGACGCAACTGACCTGGACGCCGACCGGCCCTGTAAGCCAGCAGGTGCAGCACAATGTTCCCGGCGTGGCCGATCTGGCGGGCGCCATGGCCAGCCTGGTGGCGGGCGGCATCGACCTTCGCGGCTTGAACAACACCGGCGGGGTGGCGGTGGTGGACGGCTCGGGCGCGACGGCGATCCTGCACAACATCACGACCAGCCAGTTGCAGAACCTGATCATCAATAACGCCGACAATCGCAACATCCGTCAGGACATGGAGCTGAACCTGGTCCTGCCCGACCTGGCGACGATTCAGACCAACAGCCAGATGCACAACTACGGATCGAACATCGCCCGCGACATCGACTGGGCCGGACTCAGGAGCCTGGGCGGCTTCTAGGTCGCAGCCTTGGAGTCTCCCTCCCTCTTAGGGGCCGCCGTCGGGCGGCCCCTTCTTCATGTCAGAAGATGATCGGCAGGCGCAGGATGAAGCGCATGTCCGGCGCATCCTCGGTCACGCCGAACTCGAAATTGCCGTTCAGGCTGTAGCGGTCGTTCAGCAGGTAGGACATGCCGAACTGCAAGGCGCCGACCTGTAGTTCGTCAGACTCCTCCGTGATGTCGTTCAACTCGCTCTTCGTCGGCCGGATATAGTTGTGCTTATAGCCCAGCGAGAAGGAGAAGCGCGGGTTCAGCGAGAAGCCGAAACCGATCGACAGGCCGATGGCGTCGCCCGGATCGACCTCGCCGATGCGGATCTCGCCCTCGGTCTTGTTGATGTCGCGCGGCAGGTGGGCGAAGTAGCTAAGGCTGCCGAAGATCACTGCCGGATCGCTGGGATACAGGAAGCTGACGCTGGGCTCGACGCCCCAGAAGCCCGATCCGGTCGCCAGGCGCGTGGCGACGCCGAACTCGTCGCGATCAATGTCGAAGGGCCCTTCGCCCGTGTCGCTCTTGACCCTCAAGCCGGCGATGAAGATGGGGCGGCCGCGCTCGCCGCCGTTGATTTGATAACGGACGGCCGCTTCGACGTCGCCGACGCCGTCGCCGCTCAGGTCGATGGTGCGCGTCACCGCCTCGTCGCGCTGCTGCACGGTGGTGATGGTGTCGTTGCGCCAGACATAGGGCACACGCAGCTCCGCCTCCATGCGCGACCCGATGCCGTATTTCCCGGCCACGGTGACGACGCCGGTGTCGCGATCGGCCTCATTGGCCTCGATCACCCCGATCTGCACGCCGGGCACGATCTCGATGCCCCGGAACACCAGGCGGTTGGCGCTGGAGCGCGTGTATTCGGTCGAGACGTCCAGGGTGAACTTGCCGGGCTGGCTCAACACGGCGATGCCTTCGGGAATGGCGGCCAGTTGCTCGCGTCGCACCTCGGGAGAGGGCGGCGGCGGGGCTTCGGTCGGCGGCAGGGTCGGTTGGGCCGGACCATTGGGCGCAATGGAGCTGGCGACCTGCTGGCCGGCGCGCAACTGGTTCAGTGTGCGATCCGCAAAGACCGCTCGGCCCGAGGCGTCGGTCTGCACCTGCCAGCGCGGATCGACGGACGGCGGCGCCATGGCCGCACGCTCGGTCAGCAAGGCCTCCTGCGCCTCGATCCGGCGTTGCTGCTCGATGACCAGGGCCTCCAGCCGCGCGACCCGCGCCGCCAGCTCCTCGTCCTGGGCCAGGGCGGCGCCGGGGGCCAGCAGGGCCGCCATCGCGACCGAGGCGCCGATCAGCCGCAGCGCGGATCCGGCCCGACGCGGCGGTCGACCGGGCGAGAGAGGCGGGCGGGGCCGAGAGGGTTGTCGGTGGGGGCTCATGACGCTCGCTCTCTCTTTTCGTTCTGGTTTCAGTGAAGGGCGTGGTCGTCGACGCCATAGTCGCTGGCGGCGCGCAGATAGGCCTCGTCCAGAAGGGTGACCCAGCCGCTCTGCATGGCGATCAGCCGCCCACGCCGCATCTGGCCCAGGGTGCGGCTGACATGGACCAGGCTCAGGCCCAGGGCGTCCGCCAGGGTCTCCTGGGTCAGCGGCAGGTGCAGGCGGTCGCTGGTGCACAGACCGGCGCGTTGCAGTCGGTCGCGCAACTCCAGCAGCAGATGAGCCAGGCGCGCCTGGGCGGACTGTCGTCCCAGTCGCACCACATGGTTCAGCAGGCAGGTTTCCTCGTATCGACGCGATGTCGCCAGGGCGCGGCGCAGCCGGTCGTGGCGCGGATCTTGAAGCGCCAGGATTTCACGCAGCATCAGGGCGTCGACATATTCCACCCGCGTCAGGGCGATGATGGTCGTCTCGTCCAGCGGGCGCGGATCAAGGCTCAGCCCCACCGAGTCTCCGGGCAGCAGGAAGCCGAAGATCTGGCGTTGGCCGTCGGCCAGGATGCGCTGGCGACACGCCCATCCGCTCAGGATCAAGCGGGGCGAGGCGGCCCGGCCGTCGGGATCGAAGGGCTGGCCTGCGGGCACGGCCTCCTGAAACACGCACAACCGGCGAACCAGGGCGCGTTCTTCATCGCTCAATCGGGTGATGGAGGCGAGGTTACGCAGGGCGGCTAGGTCGGCCGGCGCAGATACGGAACGGCGCACGCTCACCGCGCGCGTCACCATGCCCTTGCGGGCAGGCGCGACCCACCACCTCCGGCGGTCCGGCTTCGGTTCCTCTCCCACACCATCTCAGGCGTTCCTCCAGGACAAGAAACGGCCACAATGCGACGGTCGTTCCTGCCGAGGCGTAGAAACGTTGATTTTATATTAACTTGGCCGTGGAGACTGCGGATCGCGTGAAGGCTGCGGCGTCGTTCAGGTAGAACAGACGGCGGACCTTACGGTCGGTCTGTCTTCTCATCATGATGTAAGGAAAGATGGCGCACCCGAAGAGATTCGAACTCCTGACCCCCAGATTCGTAGTCTGGTGCTCTATCCAGCTGAGCTACGGGTGCGCACTGCCTTGCGGGCAGGGCCGGGTATCTAGCGGGTCGCCTTCGGGCTGGCAAGCAGGTTTTCTCAGAAAATCTTGAGAAAATGCGGGGTTGGCCTCGGAGGCCTGCGGGCCTAGGCATAAAGCCTCCCTGTAATGTCCCGGAGTGCTTGAGTGCGCGCCTTTTCCTTCTCCCATCTGCGTCCTGCGCGCAGGATTTCCTCTCTCACAGCCGGGACGGCGCTTGCGGCCCTGTTGCTGACGGGATGCGCGACGACGGCGGAAGGAATCCAGGCCGAGGCGGAGCCGGTTTCGGCGGAGGCGTCGATCGCGGCGCAGGCGTCCGCAGCCAGGGGGCCGTTCGTGTCGGCGGCCAATCCCCTGGCGGTCGAGGCGGGGATGAAGGTGCTGGCGCGTGGCGGTTCGGCCGTGGACGCGGCGGTGGCGATCCAGGCGGTGCTGGGCCTGACCGAGCCGCAGTCTTCGGGTCTGGGCGGCGGCGCCTTCATGATGTTCTATGAGGCCGAAAGCGGCGTCGTCACCGTCTATGACGGGCGCGAGACCGCACCGGCCGCCGCCACGCCTGAGCTCTTCTATGAGAACGGCAAGCCTCTGGCGTTCGGGGATGCGGTGCTGAGCGGACGCTCGACCGGGGCGCCCGGCGTGGTGCCCATGCTGGCCCTGGCCCAGAAGCAACACGGCGCCCTGGCCTGGTCCGAGCTGTTCGGCGACGCCGAGAAACTGGCGCAGGACGGCTTCGTCGTCAGCCCGCGTCTGGCGGGCATGATCAACGGCTCCGCGCCTCAGGCGAAGACCCGCTGGGCGACCGAATATTTCACCAAGCCGGACGGCGCGCGCTATCAGGCGGGCGAGACCCTGCGGAACCCGGCCTATGCCGAGACGGTGCGCCGCATCGCCCGCGAAGGCGCGGCCGCACTGCAGCAGGGCCCGCTGGCCGAGGCCATCGTCGCGGCGGTGAACGAGGGGCCGCGTCCCGGCGCCCTGACGACCGCCGACATCGCCGGCTATCGCCCTGTGGTGCGCGAGGCCGTGTGCGGTCCCTATAAGATCTACACCATCTGCGTGCCGCCGCCGCCGTCCAGCGGGGCTTCGATCCTTGAGCTGCTGGCCATGGCCGAGCAGACGCCGGACATCGACAAGGGGCCGAACAGCCCCGAGGCCTGGGCCGCCTTCGGCCAGTTGCAACGGCTGATGTACGCTGACCGCGACCGCTACTTCGGCGATCCGGCCTTCGTCTCCGTGCCGGTGGCGGGTCTGCTGGACCCGGCCTATGTCGCCGAGCGAGCGGCCCTGGCCCCGGCCTTGCGCGGCGCGGCGCCCTATGGCGTGCCGGCGGGGGCGCCGAACGTCGGCGCGGACGCCACGCGCGAACCGGCGGGCACCTCGCACCTGGTCGTAGTGGACGCCAAGGGCGACGCCGTCAGCATGACCACCACGGTCGAGAGCTTGTTCGGCTCGGGCCGGATGGCGGGCGGCTTCTTCCTGAACAATCAGCTGACCGATTTCTCCCTGGTCCCGACGGCGACGGACGGCACGCCGGCGGCCAACGCCGTGGCGGCGGGCAAGCGTCCGCGCTCGTCCATGTCGCCGGCCCTGATCCTGGATCGCGAAGGGCGTCTGGTCGGTCTGCTGGGCTCGCCGGGCGGTTCGTCCATCCTGGCTTATAACGCCAAGGCCCTGATCGGCGCCCTGGCCTGGGGCCTGCCGTTGCAGCAGGCGTTCGACCTGCCGAACCTGGTGGCCAAGGGCGACGGCTTCGGCGCCGACACCGAGGGCTTCCCCGAGGCGGTGCGCGAAGGCATGGCGGCGCGGGGCGTCGAGCTGCGGCCCAACACGACCGAAACCTCGGGCCTGCATGGCGGCCTGTGGCGGAACGGGCGCTGGGATGGGGCGGCCGACAGCCGCCGCGAGGGCGTGGCGCGGACGCAGTAAGGGCGCGAGGCCGCCTAGCGCGGCGGGCGGATCGTCAGTTGGAAGGCCACCAGGCCTTCCGACACGTCGGTCCTGATGCCTTGATAGCCGCGCAGGCCCTTGGCCTCGATCTCGCGATAGACGACGCCGAAGGAGCTCTGCACCGCGCCCCGACGATAGGCCACGCCGATGGAGGCGTCGCCCAGATAGCTTCCGGCGTCCTGGCTGACGCCGGACCGGGCGAAGTCGCCGTCGCGCGTGCGGGCGAAGTTGTAGCCGACCGCCCGCTTGGAGCCTGCGGCGTACAGATACCAGCGTGGGCGCTCGCCGAAGGCCTCGTCGCCGTTGGGAGCCAGGCGATCCAGGTTCTCGCCGATGCGCAGGGTGGCGCCCGCCTCGGCCGAGGGGCCGTCGCTGCCGACGCCGAAGCCAGCGTGGGGCGTCAGCGACACCTCCAGTCCTGAGGCCGTACGGCCCTTCGCGGCCGTCCAGCCGCGCGTATAGGTGACGTCATAGCTCTCGCCCGAGAAGGCGACGGGGTCGAGGGCGCGCGGCGGCACGGGCGAGCCGTCGGCGCGGCGCAGTTCCCCGGTGGTGGTGATCCGCAGTCGGTCGGTGAAGCCGTCGCCGGCGAACCAGGCCTCCTGGCGCAGCTCGCCCTGATCGGCGCTCAATCGGGCGACGTCGTTGAACTGCACCGGCGCGCCGAAGGCGGCGTCAGGCTCGGCGGTGAAGGGCAGGCGGCTGTCCAGCCGGGCGGCGGCGTCCTCGAACCGGACGGCGTCGCCGCCGCGCGCGGCCGTGGGTTCTTCGAGAACGGTCTGCGGCATGGCGAAAACGGTCGTCGGGGCGACCGCCGCGATCATCCATCCTGCCCATGCCATCCGTCGCATCAACGGTCCCTCCCGATCCGTTAACGCTCCCACTGTGCACGAACGCCGGGGAACCGCAACGGACTCTTTTACGCCACATTCGTTTATGACGAACGAAACCGCCCGGAGAGGGTTCCCCGGGCGGTTCAAAGGCGATGACGATGGAGGTCGGGCTCCGCCTTACTGGCAGGCCAGGCACTCGTCGTAGTTGGTCGGTGCGGCCGAGAAGAGATCCGGCTGGTTCGGATCGATCTCTTCTTCCTTCTTGTCCTCGGCGCCGGCGAAGGCGGCGCGCTGCACCGACTTGGAGCGCAGATAATACAGCGACTTCAGGCCTCGCTCCCACGCCGACCAGTGCAGCATGTGCAGGTCCCACTTGTTGACGTCGCCGGGGATAAACAGGTTCAACGACTGCGCCTGGCAGATGTCGCCGGTGCGGTCGGCGGCCAGTTCGATGACCCAGCGCTGGTCCAGTTCGAAGGCGGTCTTGTAGACGGCCTTCTCGTCGTCGCTGAGGGCGTCCAGGTGCTGGACCGAGCCTTCGTTCTCGAGGATCGACGACCAGACGGCTTCGGTGTCGATGCCCTTCTCGGCCAGCAGGTCCTGCAGATAGGGGTTCTTGACCGCGAAGGAGCCCGACAGAGTCTTGTGAGTGTAGATGTTGGCCGGGATCGGTTCGATGCCCGCCGATGTGCCGCCGCAGATGATCGAGATCGAGGCGGTCGGGGCGATGGCCAGCTTGTGGCTGAAGCGCTCCATCACGCCGCGATCGGCGGCGTCGGGGCAGGGGCCCTTTTCCTCGGCCAGGGTGCGGCTGGCCTTGTCGGCCTCGCGGCGCAGGTGCTTGAACAGGCGCATGTTCCAGCTCTTGGCCATGGCCGATTCAAAGGCCACGCCCTGCGACTGCAGGAAGGAGTGGAAGCCCATCAGGCCCAGGCCCACCGAACGCTCGCACTGGGCCGAATAGACGGCGGCGGCCATCGACGACGGGGCGCGGGTGATGAAGTCCTCGAGCACATTGTCGAGGAAGCGCATGATGTCCTCGATGAAGCGGGGCTCTTCGCGCCACTCCAGGAAGGTCTCGGCGTTGACCGACGACAGGCAGCAGACGGCGGTGCGCTCGACGCCCTTATGGTCCAGGCCCGTGTGCAGCATGATTTCCGAGCACAGGTTGGACTGCTTGACCGACAGGCCCAGGTCCTTCTGGTGCTGCGGCATCTGCCGGTTCACCGTGTCCGAGAAGATCAGATAGGGCTCGCCCGTCTGCATCCGGATTTCGAGGATCTTGGTCCACAGGTTGCGGGCGTCGACGGTTTTGCGGACCTCGCCGTTCTTGGGCGAGAGCAGGTCGAACGGCTTGCCGTCGCGGACCGCCTCCATGAAGGCGTCGGTGATGTTGATGCCGTGGTGCAGGTTCAGCGAGCGGCGGTTGAAGTCGCCCGACGGCTTGCGGATTTCGAGGAACTCCTCGATTTCCGGGTGGTGGATGTCCAGGTAGACGGCGGCCGAGCCGCGACGCAGCGACCCTTGGCTGATCGCCAGGGTCAGCGAATCCATCACGCGGATGAAGGGGATGATGCCCGAGGTTTGGCCCGCGCCCTTGACCTTCTCGCCGATGGAGCGAACGCCGCCCCAGTAGGTGCCGATGCCGCCGCCGTTCGAGGCCAGGGAGACGTTCTCGTTCCAGACGTTCTGGATGCCGTCTAGGCTGTCGTTGACCGAGTTCAGGAAGCAGGAGATGGGCAGACCGCGATCCGCGCCGCCGTTCGACAGCACCGGCGTCGCCGGCATGAACCACAGCTTCGACATATAGTCATAGACGCGCTGGGCGTGGTCGGCGTCGTCGGCGTAGGCCGTGGCGACGCGGGCGAACATGTCCTGATAGCTTTCGCCCGCCAGCAGGTAGCGGTCTTCCAGCGTCTTCTTGCCGAAATCGGTCAGCAGGGCGTCGCGCGTGCGGTCCAGCGTCAGGCCGTTAACCACCGTCAGCTCCGGTTTGGTCTCGGGCGGAGCCGAGGAAACCGTAGAGAATTCCGTCGTCTGCAACGCTTCGCCGCCTGCCATCGTCAGTCCCCAGTGCCTATGTGGATAACGCCAGATGTTGTGTGGATAACACCTCGACTATCTAAATCTAGTGTTAAGGCGGCGGGGGCGCCAACCAATTTATCGTCTCCGAAGTGTGATTTTTCGCTTGCATGGCGGCGGGTCGGTACGGGGCGGGCGTTGCGATCCCGCTGTGATGTAGAAATGGCGGCGATGACGCCCCGACGGGCTCGGAAAATCGGCGGGAACGAGACTCTAGCTTGGCCGTTAGCGCCCCATGGCTCCGCATCCCACCGCCTTCCTGACTCGCGCCCTGCGCGTCGCCCGCACGGAGATCGCCGCCGTGGCCGCCATGCTGGTGGTCGCCCTGGGGGTGCTGATCTTCATCGAGGTGGCGGACGACATTCAGGAGGCCGACGGTCAGGCCTTCGATCAGGCCGTGCTGGCGGCGGTGCGGCCCTTCGCCGACGATCCTGGCCGTCCCTGGGGGCCGTGGTGGCTGCATGAGGCGGCGGCGGACCTGACCTCGCTCGGCGGCATATCGGTGCTGACGCTGTTCGCCGTCATCGCCATCGGCTTCCTGCTGATCATGGGCAAGCGGCTGTCGGCGCTCATGCTGGTGGTCGGCCTGGCCGGCGGGGTGGCCTTGAGCGAAGGCCTGAAAGCCCTGTTCGAACGCGAAAGACCGCCCGAGATCTATCAGGCGGTGGAGACGCTGAACGCCAGTTTCCCCTCGGGTCACGCCCTGCTGTCGACCGTCTTCTATCTGACGCTGGGCGTCATGCTGACGCGCGCCTTTCCGCGCAAGCGGTTGAAGGCCTATGTCCTGGGCTGCGCGGTGGTGATCGCCCTGCTGATCGGGCTGACGCGAATCTATCTGGGCGCGCACTGGGCGTCGGACGTGTTCGCGGGGTGGAGCGTGGGCGCCGCCTGGTCGATGGCCTTGTGGCTGGTCGCCTACGCCGCCGAACGCCGCCAGCGCCTGCACGACGCGCCCCTGCAGGACGCGCCCTAGATTAGACCAAGGTCTAGCGCCGCGACCGGGCGCGGCTGTCGGATAGTGGTCCCAGAAGCCGTCGCCGCGCAGCGACGGACGCCCCTTCAGGACGACGCTTCAGGAGTTTCCCCGTGACCGATTTCGCTGCCCTCTACGCCGAACGCCTGACGACGCCCGAGGCGGCGGCCGCCCTGATCCCGTCGGGCGCCAAGGTCGCCATGGCCCTGGGCGTCGGCCAGCCGCCCGCTCTGCTGAAGGCCCTGGCCGACCGGGCCGAGGCGCGGCAGGTGGGCGACGTCAACCTCTACTACCTGCTGTCCACCGCCATCGCGGGCGAGACGGTGATGCGCTACGAACTGACCGACCGTATCCGCCCGCACAGCCTGTTCCACGGCGCCATCGAGCGGAAGTTGGAGGCGCGCGGGCGCGAAGAAGGCCGTCGCGCCGTCTGGTTCGTGCCGACCGGCTTTCAGCAGACGCCGCGTGTGCTGACGCGCGAGATCGGCGTCGACACCCTGCTGGCGACCGTCTCGCCGATGGACGCCGAAGGGTATTTCAGCCTGGGGACCAACACTGACTACGCCCTGGCGGTGTCGAAGACGGCTGAACGGGTGATCCTGGAGGTCAATCCGCACATGCCCCGCGTGTTCGGCGACTGCCGCGTCCACGTCTCGCAGGTCGCGGCCCTGGTCGAGCATTCGGCGCCCCTGCTGGAGGCGGGCAAGGCGCCTCAGCAGCCGCAGGATCGGGCCATCGGCGCCCTGATCGCCGGGCTGGTCGAGGACGGGGCGACGCTGCAGATGGGCATCGGCGCCCTGCCGGACGCGGTGTGCGCAGCCCTGCATGATCATCGCGATCTGGGCGTTCACACCGAGATGCTGACGCCAGGCCTGGTCGAACTGATGAAGGCGGGCGTGGCCACCAACGCGCGCAAGACCCTGCACCCTGGCAAGACGGTCTTCACCTTCTCCATGGGTGATCGCTCAACCTATGAGTTCCTGCATGAGAACCCGGCCTTCGAGGCCTATCCGGTCGACTATGTGAACGATCCGGCCGTCATCGCCCGCAATGCGAAGATGATCTCGGTCAACGCCACCTTGCAGATCGACCTGTTCGGCGCCTGCTGCTCCGAACATCTGAACGGGCGACAGTATACGGCGGCGGGCGGCCAGCTGGATTTCGTGCGCGGGGCGGCGGCGTCCGAGGGCGGCAAGTCGATCATCGCCTGCCACTCCACGGCGGCGAAGGGCGCGGCCTCGCGCATCGTGGCGCGTCTGGACGGCCCGGCGACGACACCGCGCAACGACATCCACTACGTCGTCACCGAGCACGGGGCGATCAATCTGAAGGGGCTGACCGACGACGCCCGCGCTCGCGCCCTGATCGGCCTGGCTGCGCCTGAGTTCCGCGAGGGGCTGGAGCGTGAGGCGAAGGTGATGGGTCTTCTCTAGGCTGCCGCCGAGGGGTTTCTTTACGATTTCCGGGAGAAGCTGGCGCCGAACCGGGGAGGGTGAAGACAGGAATGCAGGCGCGCTGGCGGATGTTTCGTCATGCGGCCGGCCGTGAGGCCGGCCCTCCGGCGACGGCTTATGTCGTCCTGTTCGCCCTGTGTCTGCTGATCGGCCACTGGAGCGCGGCGACCTACAACGCCGTGATCATCTGGCCCGCCAACGGCGTGCTTCTGGCGGCCTATCTCCTGCTCCCGCGGCGCAAGGCGGCGGCGACACTGCTGGTCTGCTTCGGGTTGAACCTGGTCAGCACGGCGGTGAGGGGGGATTCCCAGCCCTTCGTGTGGCTGAATCCCCTGCTCAATCTGGGTCAGGTCTTGATCGCAGGCGTGCTGGCGCGCCGATTGTGCGGCGCCGCGCTGGATCTGCGGCGACCGCGACGGTTTCTGTGTTTCGTCCTGGGCGCCGTCGCGCCGGCGGTGTTCCTGACCACCACCTTCTCCTGTCTGCTGGCGGCGTGGCTGCGTGACTATGCGCCGGCGCTGACGGCTTTCATCTGGACGCATCTGTTCATGATGGAGACGTTGGGCCTGCTGGTCGTCACGCCCAATCTGCTGTTCCTGGCGCGGGCGCGCAGGTTCCGCGACGAGGCGACCTCGTCCTGGCTCGCGCTCGGCATGGCCGGGTTGACGGCGGCGATGGTCGTATGGGTCTTCAGTCAGCCGAGTTCGTTGCTGTTTCTGGTCTTCCCGCCGCTGATGCTGGCGGCCTATCGCCTGTCGCCGCCGTGGATGGCCGCGACGATTCTGGTGTCTGTCGGGATCAGCTGCATTCTGACGCTGGAGGGATACGGTCCCGTCGCCGCCGCGCCTGTGGCGGATGTCGCAGCCCTGGCCCACCTTCCCCAGCGGTTGCGGCAGATGCCGCTGTACCATGTCTTCCTGATGGTGTTGGTCCTGACCTCCCTGCCGCTCAGCGCCCTGATGGCGGAACGTCGCGCCAGCGTCGCGCGGCTGGCGCGGCGCACGGCCCTGGCGTTGAAGCAACGGCGTCGGGCTGAGGTCGCCGCCGCCGCCAAGGCGCGGTTCCTGGCCGTCATGAGCCATGAGATGCGCACCCCGCTGAACGGCGTCAGTGGCTACGCCGACCTGTTGTCTCAGCGCCGCGACCTGCCGGAAGAGGCCCAAACCTACGTCGAGGCCATTCGCCAGGCGGGGGAGGAGATGCGGCGACTGGTTGAGGACGTTCTGGACGCCTCGGCCGGGGATGATGAGGTGCAGGTCGAACCGTTCGATGCGACAGGTCTGATCCGCGACCTTTGCGCCCCGGCGGCGGTCGCCGCCCACGCCAAGGGGGTGGCGTTCGAGCTGAAGCTGGACGCGCCGGACATGGCGCTGCGCATGGGCGATCCGCGTCGGCTGGCCTCGGCCCTGAGGCATCTTCTGTCCAATGCGGTCAAGTTCACCGAGAGGGGCCGGATCGAGGTGCACGTCCGGCTGGATGCTGAAAGACTGACCCTGACGGTGCGAGACACGGGACCGGGAATCGCGCCGGACCTGGAGCCGGTGCTGTTTGATCTGTTCCAACTGGGCGACGATTCCCTGAACCGGCGGCATGGAGGGGCGGGGCTGGGCCTGCCCGCTGCGCGTCGACACGCCCGCGCCATGGGCGGAGACGTGGTTCTGGGCGAAACGTCCGATCAGGGCTCGGTCTTCATCCTGAGCGTGCGTCTGGGCGAGGGGGAGGTCGAGGGCGACGGCGCGACGGAGACGGCGCCTGCGCCATCCGACGGGCATGTCACGCGCGTTCTGGTGGTGGACGACCATCCGACCAACCGTCTGATGCTGCGGATCATGATGGAGGCGGCCGGCTGTCGGGTGGTCGATGCGGCGGATGGGATTCAGGCCGTGGAGCAGGCCTCGGCCGAGGCGTTCGACCTGATTCTGATGGACGTGCGCATGCCGCGCCTGAATGGGCTGGAGGCGACGCAGATGATCCGCAACGGCGGTTCGGCTTCGTCGCTGGCGGCGGTGCTGGCGGTGACGGCCGACGCCATGCCCGAGGACGCCGTGCGCTGTCTCGGCGCGGGCATGGACGGCCATTTGGCCAAGCCGATCACCCATGAACGGCTTTACGCCGCCGTGGACCAGGCGTTCCGCGCGGCGCACGCGCGCCTGGCCGCTTAGTTCATCTGGCCGCCTAGCCTTCCCACCCCTCGTCGAACGGAAACCGTTCGGCCCAGAAGGGCTGAAGCACGGGCAGGGCGTCGACGCGCCGCACGACCTCGGCCATGCCCGGCGCCTCGGCGTAGAAGCGGCGCCGACGCGGCGTCCAGCGGCTGGCGACGGCGACGTAGAGGTCCAGCACCGTCAGCTCTTCGCCTAACAGGAAGCGGCCGGGCGTGATCTGCGCGTCCATCATCCGCCAGCAGTCGGCGATGCGCTCGATCGTGCGCTGCTGGATTTCGGCCTGGGCCTGGGGGTCGTCGCCGCCGAGACGGGACGGTTCGTCGCGCACCCAGAACATCGAATAGATGGCGGCGGGGATGAAGCTCATCCAGCGCAGGAACTGCGCCCGGCGCGGATCGTCCAGGACGGGCGACAGCCGCGCCTGCGGGTGGGAATCGGCCAGCCAGATCAGGATGGCGGCGCTTTCGGTGATGACCTCGCCGCCCGGCGTGACCAAGGCCGGCACCTGGCGCATCGGATTGACGGCCGCCACTCTGTCCCGCTCGGCCTCGCCCTCCCAGGTCGCGGCCTCGACCATCTGATAGTTCAGTCCGATCAGCCGCAGCGTCGCCTCGACCGGGGTCGAGCCAGACCCGGCTGCGCCGTAAAGCGTGAAAACCATCCCCATCTTCCTCCCCAGTTTCCTGTCATGGAAACACCATATCTAGCGGTTGGGTGAAAAGTGATCGCTAGATGTGCGCATCTTCCCTTGTCCCCGCGCGTCGGCGGACGCATGGTGAACGCACCTTCTCCGGATTCGCCTCAGGTCTTCTTCGATGAACGCTCCCGCCACGATCATTCGTCCCGGCACGCCCGGTCTGCTGACCCCTTCGGCCGCCTACAAGCCCTTCCGCTACCCGTGGGCCTTCGACATGTGGAAGAAGCAGCAGCAGGTCCACTGGATGCCGGAAGAAGTTCCGATGGGCGAGGACGTCAAGGACTGGGCCGCCAACCTGACCGACAGCGAGCGCAATCTGCTGACGCAGATCTTCCGCTTCTTCACCCAGGCCGACATCGAGGTCCAGGACAACTACATGGAGCGCTACGGCCGGGTGTTCAAACCGACCGAAGTGAAGATGATGCTGGCCTCGTTCGCCAATATGGAGACCATCCATATCGCGGCCTACGCTCTGCTGCTCGAGACCATCGGCATGCCCGATAGCGAGTTCGGCGCCTTCATGGAATACGAGGCCATGCGCGACAAGCATGACTTCATGGGCCAGTTCGGGGTCGACACCGACGCCGACATCTGTCGGACCCTGGCCATGTTCGGGGGTTTCTCCGAAGGGCTGCAGCTGTTCGCCAGCTTCGCCATGCTGATGAACTTCCCGCGCCAGTCCAAGATGAAGGGCATGGGCCAGATCGTGTCCTGGTCGGTGCGCGACGAGAGCCTGCACTGCGAAGGCATCATCAAGCTGTACCACGCCTTCAACAAGGAGACGGGCGCCGTCACCAAGGCCGTGGCCGACGACATCGTCGATTGCTGCAAGACGGTGATCGAGATGGAGGACAAGTTCATCGACCTGGCCTTTGAAATGGGCCCGGTGAACGGCATGACGCCGGACGACATCAAGGCCTACATCCGCTTCATCGCCGACTGGCGCCTGCGCCAGCTGCACCTGCCGGAAGTCTATGGCGTGACCGAGAATCCGCTGCCGTGGCTGCAGGCCCTGCTGTCGGGCGTGGAGCACGCCAACTTCTTCGAGGCGCGCGCCACCGAATACTCCAAGGCCGCCACGCAAGGCGCCTGGCACGGCGCCGACGGCGTCTGGGACAGCTTCGACAACATGATGAAGCGCCGCACGGAATCCGCCGAGGCCTGATCCGGGCCAGCGGCAAGCGAGAAAAAGGGCGCCCCGACGCAGGTCGGCGGCGCCCTTTCCTTTGCTTGAAGCCTCAGTTCGGCGTCTTGCGGCCCGCGTGGCAGCGCGCCGTGTCGCCGCGCTGGCAGGCGGCGGCCGTGGCGCGCCAGTCGGCCATGTCGCGTTCATAGCGAGCCTGGGCCTCGTCGGCGGCGCGCAGGTCAGCCTCGTGACGTTCGCGATCGGCGCGCGCCTGAGCCTCGGTCTGATCCACCTCGGCCTGCCAGCGGCGCTGGGCCTCGGCCTGGGCGGACTGATTGGCGCGGTCTTCGTTTTCGGCCAGGTCGTTCTGGGCCACGATCTCGGCGTTCAGGGCCTGGGTCTGGCGCAGCTCGTCAGGGTCTTGAGCCGAATCCGGCGCGCGATGATAGCGCTCGCCCTTGGACAGCAGCATTTCGGCCACGGGGTCTTTCGGCGCCGGTTGCGGGCGGGTTTGGCTCTGATTCTGGGCGTAGGCGGAGCCGACCGTCAGCGAGGCGGCCAGGGTTGTGGTCAGCATCAACGCCGCCAGAGGGCGCAAGGGTCGGGTTTGCGAGGACAGGGAAGGGGTCATGGAGCTCTCCTTGCAGGGGAGGATACGAAAGACCGCAAGCTTGGCGCTTTCGGCTTTCAAAGGAAACAACGTCTGGGGGCGGCGGAAAGCTGCCGCCCAGTGGTCTAAAGCGGCAGCAGAAGCTCGAAGCGCGTGCCCTGGGGGCCCGTGTCCAGCAACGTCAGGGCGCCGTCGTGGTTGGCCGCCAGCTCGCGTGAAATGGTCAGGCCCAGGCCCGTGCCGTCGGCGCCGCCGCCGCTGACGAAGGGCTCGAACAGGCGATCGGCCAGGCGCGGCGGGATGCCGGGGCCGTCGTCGCGCACGGTGATGGCGGCCATGCCCTCGCGCAGTTCGGCGCTGACGGTGATGGCGCCCTTGCCGCCGCCCTTGTCCTTGCTTTGCGGAGCGGTCTCGATGGCCTGGCGGGCGTTGCGCATCAGATTGACCAGGATGCGATGAAGCTGGTCTGGATCGGCGTTGACGGTGAAGCGGGCGGGCAGGTCGCGCACCAACCGCACGCCGTCCGGCTCTAGCCCCGCATCTTCGGCGGCGGCGGCCACGGCGCGGGCCAGCAGCATCTTCTGAAGCTGAGGCGCGGGCTCCTCGGTCTTGCCGTAGGCCAGGACGTTGCGCGCCAGGGTCGAGGCCCGGTCCAGCGCCCGCTCCAGCCGGGGCAGGGCGGTCGCCACCAGGGGGTCGGACGAGGTCGACAGCCGTTCGGACGCCATCTGGGCCGAGGTCAGCATGTTGCGCAGGTCGTGGTTGATCTTGGCCACCGCCTCGCCCAGCGCCGCCAGGCGGGCGCGCGAGCGCAGGGACTGGCGCACCTCTTCCTGCATCCGGGCCAGTTCGCGTTCGACCCGGCCGATCTCATCCTGACGATCTGAGGGCGTCTCGGCGGGGCTTTCCGGATTGGCGGCGAAGCGTTCGATCGAGCGGGTGACGCGGCGCAGGGGCTGCAGCACCAGCATGGACAGGGAGGCGTAGAGCAGACCGCCCGCCACCGCCGCGATCAGCAGCGACATCATCAGACTGTTGACCAGGAAGCTCTCCAGCTCCTTCTTCAGCGGCTGGGCCGGGGCCAGGATCTCGACCAGATCGCCGGAACGATAACGCGGCGCCGCCTGTACGCGCAGCGAACGGTCGGGGTGGCCGAGCAGCGTCTTCCACGGGTCCAGCAGCCGCGCCCCGACGTTGCGTTGGCGCAGGTCGATCAGTTCGGGCGCGCGCGGCAGGTTGGGGGCCTGCAGCAGCAGGCGCCGCACTCCTTGCTCGCCGATGACGACCGACTGCACCCCGCCGATGCTCAGCAACTGTTCGGCGGTGGAGTCCTCGACGGCGGAATAGGGCAGGGCCTCGACCCCGACAGAGGCCAGTTCGGCCGCCTGCAGCCGGTCCATCAGCCAGCGCTCCTGGAAGGAGGCGGCGCTGGGCACGATGATGATGGCGGCGACCGCCAGGGTGAAGGCGACGGTCAGCAGCAGCAGGCGGCTGGACAGGCCGTCGGGCGCGCGGGGCTTCAACCGCCGGCGCAGGACGTTCCACGGGGCGGATCGCGTCGCAGGCGGCCTGGCGGCCGTCGCAGAGGCCAGGGGGGTCTGCAGGGCGGTCGGAAGGGCCTCGCGTTCCGTCATGACGCCTCCATGCGGGGGCGGGCGCGCAGCTTCTGGGCCAGCTTGAGCAGCAGGGGCAGCAGCATGGACAGGAAGGCTACCCCCATCAGAGGCCAGAAAAATTCCGCGAACAGGCTCCGAATGTCAGGATTCGGGTCCGTGACCAGAACGTCGTGCAAGCTGTCGCCGATCCAGCAATAGATGGTGTGTGCGGGCAACAGGCCGATGAAGGTGGCGATGACATAGGGCCGCAGCGGCGCCGCCATCACGCCCGCCGCCACATTGATCATGTGGAAGGGCACGGTGACGACTAGGCGCGCGACCAGCACGTACCAGAAGGTGTTCTTGTCCACACCGGCGCAGACCTTGTTCAGCAGGCCTGTATCGGCGGCGGCGCGGCGACGCAGGGAATCGCCCAGGGCTGTGCGCCCTACATAATAGACGGCCAGGGCGCCGACGGTGGCGGCGAAGGCGGTGGCGACGCCGCCGACCCACGGCCCGAACAGATAGCCCGCCGTCACGGTGATGAAGACCACGCCGGGCACCACGCTGGCCGTCAGCAGGGCGAAGAGCAGCATCAGGGCGCCCAGCATCAGCAGATAGTGCTGGGCGACCAGCCCCTCCAGCGCCGCGCCGTGCTCGCGCAGGGTGTCCAGCGACAGGTAGCGATTCCAGCCCATGCCGAAGATCAGGGCGACGGCGGCCAGCAGCAGGGCCAGGGGCAGAAATCTTTTGACCCGGTCCAAGCCGTGCTCCGTCTTCTTCTTCCTGACATCCTTAGCGGATTTCCATGCGCCGCGCGCCCCTGTCGGCGATATGGAAAAGCGGCAGTGGCGTTGACTCTCGTGCGGCCGCCGCTTATACGCCCGCCTCTCTCGCGGCTGACGCTTGTGTCTGTCGCCAACCCCAGTAACCCGGAGCCGACCGTGAAGCGGACCTATCAGCCGTCGCGACTCGTGCGCAAGCGCCGTCACGGCTTCCGTTCGCGGATGGCCACCAAGAACGGTCAAAAGATTGTTGCGCGTCGCCGCGCCAAAGGCCGTAAGCGCCTGACGGCCTGACGTCACGCGCCCATTACCCTTCAGGGCGGGGCGCATGACCGATCTGATGAAAATCGATCGCCTGTTGAGGCGGCCCCAGTTTCTGGCGGCCGCCAAAGGCGTTTCTCAGGCCCGCGGCGCCGTGGTGGTCCAGCAACTGGATCGCGCCGACGGCGACCCGACGCTGCGCCTGGGATTCACCGCCACCCGCAAGATCGGCGGCGCCGTCGTGCGCAACCGCGCCAAGCGACGCCTGCGCGAGGCCGCCCGCCTGCTTGCGCCCCTGCACGGACGCGCGGGCTGCGACTATGTGTTCATCGCTCGGATGGGCACGGCGGACCGCGATTGGGACCGTTTGCTTGACGATGTGAAATCGGCCCTTACAAGGCTCGCAAACCCTCGTGCGGCTCCGACTGACGGAGACCGGGCCGCCGCGCCCGCCCGCCCCGACACTGAACCGCGCCCCGCCGCCCAGCCTCGCTGACCAGGACCGCTGACCCCGATGCAGAACGAGAATTCGCGCAACACCATCATCTTCTTCGTGTGCGCGGCCCTGATCATGGGCGTCTACTACTTCATGGTGATGCGCCCGCAGGCCGAGAGCCGCCGTCAGGCGCAGATCGTCGCCGCCGAGCAGCAGAAGGCGCGTGAGGCCTCGGCCGACGCCGGCCTGACGCCGTCGGGCGCTGCACCGGGCGTCTTCATCAAGGATCGCGCCCAGGCGCTGGGCACGGTCGCGCGGGTGCCGATCCAGACCCCGACCCTGAAGGGCTCGCTGTCGCTGCAGGGCGCGCGCATCGACGACCTGTACCTGACGAACTACAAGGAAACGCTGGACAAGAATTCGCCGCCGGTCGAGCTGTTCCGCCCGCAGGGCATGGAGCACGCCTATTTCGCCCAGTTCGGCTGGAGCGGCCCGAACGTCACCGGCGGCGTGCCCGGCCCCAACACCGTCTGGCGCCTGACCAAGGGTTCAACCCTGACGCCGACCACCCCGGTTGAACTGACCTGGGACAACGGCTCGGGCCTGCGCTTCACTCGTGTCGTCTCGATCGACGACCAGTATATGTTCACGGTCAAGGACACGGTCGCCAACCTGGGAACCCAGGCCATCGCCATCGCTCCCTACGGCCGCGTCGAGCGCCAGGGCGTTCCGGTCGATCTGGGCAAGCAGATGATCCTGCACGAAGGCGCCATCGGCACCTTCGGCGACGGCGACAGCTATTCGACCGAACAGGTCAAGTACAAGGACTGGGCCAAGAAGCCGCGCATCGAGAATCAATCGACCGGCGGCTGGCTGGGCATCACCGACAAATACTGGCTGGCGGCCCTGATCCCCACCCAGAACGAGACCATCGAAGGCCGCTTCTCGGTGCGCGACGCGCAGGGGATGAACATCCACGAAGCCGCCATGCTGGGCGCCACCCACACCATCCAGCCGGGCCGTCAGATCGAGGAGACGCAGCGTCTGTTCGCCGGTGCCAAGCGCGCCGAGGTGCTGAAGACCTATGAGCAGTCGCTGGGCCTGCCGCGCTTCGTCTACGCCATCGACTGGGGCATGTTCTGGTTCCTGACGCGCCCGATCTTCACCGTGGTGGAGTTCTTCTACGGCGTCCTGGGCAACTTCGGCCTGGCCATCCTGGCCTTGACGGTGGTGGTCAAGCTGATCCTCTTCCCGCTGGCCAACAAGTCCTACGAGAGCCTGTCGAAGATGCGGAACCTCCAGCCCAAGATGGAGGAGATCAAGAAGAAGCACGGGGCCGAGCCGCAGAAGCAGCAGCAGGAAATGATGGCCCTCTATCAGCGGGAGAAGATCAATCCGCTGGCGGGCTGCCTGCCGATGGTGGTGCAGATCCCGGTCTTCTACGCCCTGTACAAGGTGCTGTTCGTCACCATCGAAATGCGTCACGCGCCCTTCTTCGGCTGGATACGCGACCTGTCGGCGCGCGACCCTTCGACGATCTGGAACCTGTTCGGCGCCATTCCGTGGGATCCGGCGACCCTGCCGTTGCTGGGCGGCATCCTGAACGGCCCGCTGCACCTGGGCGTTCTGCCGCTGGTCTATGGCTTCACCATGTGGCTGCAGATGGCGATGAACCCGCCGGCGCAGGATCCGATGCAGCGTCAGATCTTCCAGCTGATGCCGATCGTCTTCACCTTCATCATGGCTCCGTTCGCGGCCGGCCTGCTGATCTACTGGGCGTGGAACAACGTGCTGTCGATCATCCAGCAGTATGTGATCATGCATCGCTTCAAGGCCGAGAACCCGATCGACAGCTTCCTCGCCCGTTTCAAGAAGGCCTGATCATTTGGACGCTTCTGACGAGCCCAAGGTCGGAGAATACTCGGACGCCGAGATCGAGGCGGCGCGCGTCCTGTTCGCGCGCCAGGCCAGCTTCGTCCTGGGCTGCGCCAAGATCGAGCAGCTGCCGACCCCGGACCTGCCCGAGATCGCCTTCGCCGGCCGTTCCAACGTCGGCAAGTCCAGCCTGATCAACGGCCTGGTCGGGATGCACAAGCTGGCCCGCGCCTCGAACGAGCCGGGCCGCACGCGCGAGGTCAACTTCTTCGACCTGGACGGCCGGATGCGCCTGGTCGACCTGCCCGGCTACGGCTGGGCCAAGGCGTCCAAGACCACGGTCAAGAAGTTCCAGGATCTGGGTCGCGACTATCTGCGCGGCCGGGTGACGCTGAAGCGTGTCTATCTGCTGATCGACGCCCGCCACGGGCTGAAGAAGGTGGACGATGAGGCGCTGAAGGCCCTCGATCTGGCCGCCGTCAGCTATCAGATCGTCCTGACCAAGGCCGACAAGCTGAAGAAGGGCGAGGCCGAGAAGGTTCAGGCGGAGACGCTGAAGGCCATCTCCAAACGCCCGGCCGCCTATCCGCATGTCGCCGTCACCTCGTCGGAAAAGGGCTTCGGCCTGCCCGAGCTGCGCGCCGAGATCATGCGCACCACGGGCGTCATCCTCGACTGAATCTCACGTCCGCGTGAACCGTTAAGCCAGACCGGCGTTCTCCCCTCGGTTCTTAACGAGAGGGGAGCGCTCCATGCGTTCAGTGATCATCGGCGGCGTCGTCGTCGCCTGCCTGCTGGGTCTGTCGGCCTGCGGAAACAACAACAAGGCCGAAACGCCGGCGGAAGGGGCTGATACCGCCTCGACGGCCGCTGCGCCGGCGACGCTCGACGCGCCCAAGCCGGGCCTGTGGCGCGTGTCCACGACTATGGAAGGCATGCCCGGCGGCGCCGCTGTCCCGGCGCAGGAAGTCTGCATCAAAGAAGCCAAGCTTGAGGCCCCTGCCAGCGCCCAGCAGCCGGGCGCCGACTGTACGACCCAGCCCTTCGCGCGTCAGGGCGACGCCATGGTGGCCGCCTCGTCGTGCACCCTGCCGGGCAATATGAAGGCGGACTCCACCATCCGCGTGACCGGCGACTTCAACAGCCGCTACGTCACCGAGGTCACGACCAAGATGGACCCGGCCCCGACGCCGCAGATGGCCCAGACCAAGGTCACCATGACGGCCGAGCGCATCGGCGACTGCCCCGCCGGTCAATAAGCGTCTGCGATAGACGATTGATCGTCACGGCCGGTATGGCGTCGCTGCAAAGCGGCCCCATATCGGTCGGATGATCCCTTTGTCCATTCTCGACCTCGCCCCCGTGCCGGAAGGCTCCGACGTGGGCCAAGCGCTCGCCAACACCATCGACCTGGCCCGCCATGCCGAGCGGCTGGGCTATAATCGCTACTGGCTCGCCGAGCATCACAATATGCCGGGCATCGCCAGCGCCGCGACTTCGGTCGTCATCGGCGCAGTGGCGGCGGCGACGAAGACCATCCGCGTCGGCGCCGGCGGGGTCATGCTGCCTAACCACGCCCCCTTGGTCATCGCCGAGCAGTTCGGCACGCTGAACGCGCTTCATCCCGGCCGGATCGACCTCGGCCTCGGCCGCGCGCCGGGATCGGATCAGGCGACGGCGCGGGCGCTGCGCCGCACGCTTCAGGGCGACCACGACGCCTTCCCTCAGGACGTGATGGAGCTGATGCAGTGGTTTGCGCCCGCGACGCCCGATCAGCGCATCATCGCCAATCCGGGCGAGGGGCAGGCCGTGCCGGTCTGGATCCTGGGCTCATCGACCTACGGCGCTCAGCTGGCGGCGCACCTGGGTCTGCCCTACGCCTTCGCCAGCCATTTCGCGCCGGGTGAGATGATGCGGGCCCTCGACATCTATCGACAGACCTTCCGTCCATCGTCGCATCTGGAAAAGCCCTATGTCATGCTGGGCTACAACGCCTTCGTGGCCGAGACGGACGAGGCGGCGCGCCTGTTGTTCAGCTCGGTCCAGCAGGCCTTCGTCAACCTGAGAACGGGCCGTCCCGGCAAGCTGCCGCCGCCGGTCGAGGGTTATTACGAACGGCTGGATGGTGCGGCGCGCGGCATGATCGACGCCGCCCTGGCCTGTTCGGCCGTGGGCGCGCCCGCGACGGCCAAGGCCGCCCTCGACGCCTTCATCGCCCAGACCGGGGCGGATGAGCTGATGCTGACCAGTCAGATCTGGGATCCGGCCGCCCGCGTGCGCTCGCTCGAACTGCTCGCTGCGGCGACCGAAACCACTCTGTCCGGCGAGGTTAAATGCTAACTTTCTCTGGCGGTGCCCACTGGATCGCGGCCTATTTCGTGAGAACCCGGCTGGGGGAGGAGCAGCCTAGGGCGGCTGTAGAGGCCGCATGTTGCCGCCTTTAGAGCAGCAGCTTTCGGCTGGCGTCGAAGAGAACGTCCTCGACCATCAGGAGACGTAGCCCGCCTGCATCAACTCGGCGATGTGGATGATGGCGACCGGGCGGCGATCCTCGAGCACGAACAGATTGCTGATCTTGTTGGCTGTCAGCAGATCGACGACGTCGCTCATGCGCGCTTCGGGATCAACGGTGATCGGGCTGCGGCTCATGATGTCTTCGGCGCGCAGGGCCGAGATGTCGTTGGCCAAGGCGCGGCGCAGGTCGCCGTCCGTGATGATGCCGGTCAGGGCGCCGTCGGCGGCCAGGACGGCGACCGCGCCCTTGCGGCCTTCAGTGATCGCCGAGACCACGACGCCGAAGTCGGCGTCCAGCGGCACGCTGGCCGGGGCGGCGGCGTTGTCGCCCATCCATTCGCGCACGGTCTGCAGGCTCATCCCCAAGGCGCCGCCGGGGTGGTGCAGGCCGAAATCTTCCCGCGTGAAGCCGCGTCGATCCATCAGCACCATGGACAGGGCGTCGCCCATGGCCAGGGACATCAGCGTCGAGGTCGTCGGCGCCAGGCCGTTGGGACAGGCCTCGGCCACCTTGGGCATGGTCAGGCAGACGGCGGAATGACGGCCGAGGAAGCTCTGGGGGCGCTGGGTGATGCCGATCACCGGAATGTCGTTGCGCGCGCAGAAGATCAGCGGGTCGCGCAGTTCGCGGCTTTCGCCCGAGTTGGACAGCGCCAACAGAGTGGTGTCGGGGCGCAGCATCCCCAGGTCGCCGTGGCTCATCTCAGCCGGATGGACGAAGAAGGAGTTGGTTCCCGTCGAGGCCAGGGTGGCGGCGATCTTGCCGCCGATGTGGCCTGACTTGCCCATGCCGGTCACCACGACGTAGCCGGGGCGCGACAGGATGATGTCGGCTGCCCGCGCGATCGAGGAATCCAGCGAACGTTCCAGCGCTTCCAGAGCTTCTATGTTCAGACGCACGACTTCGCGCGCTCGGTCAGACATGGCCGCGAGTTGTTCAGGAGAGGAAGGAACGGAGAAAACAGTCATGACGGCTCCAGGCGCCGGGGCCGCTTCTGCGGCTCTTCGTAGCGCAGTGGCAAATGCCTCATTCGAGAGTTCGGCACAATGGCGTCGCCGCAGGTGAATGAACGATGAATAGCGACAACCATTATGGGCGTCATGCGTTGCCATATGTTCCAAGCACAGAAAGCACTTTGAAACGCATGTCTTTTGCACAGGGGTTTGCGCGCCCCGCACTGCCTGCGCCGCCGAAACGCCTGAGCGGAGCGGCGCTTTTCCTTGATCTGGACGGGGTTCTGGCCCCGCTGGCCCCGACGCCGGACGCCGTGGGGCCGGAACCGCGTCGCACCCGCACGCTTGAGCGACTGACCCAGGCCCTGGGCGGTCGGGTCGCGGTGGTCAGCGGCCGCACCCTGGCCGAAATCGATCGCATCGTTGACGGAGCGGCGCGCGCGGCCTCGGGCGTGCATGGGCTGGAACATCGTCGCGCCGACGGCATGCTGAGCGCCCGCGTCCCTGCGCCTTCGGTGAAAACGGCGCTGGCCGCCTTCCACGACTTCGCCGAGGCCCGGCCCGGCGTGCTGGTCGAGGACAAGGGCCTGTCGGCGGGCCTGCATTTCAGGCAGGCGCCGAGCCAGGCCGATGCGGCGCTGGCCCTGGCGACCGCCCTGGCGGACGAAACCGGCCTGGCGCTTCAGCCGGGGTCGATGGTGCTTGAGCTCAAGACGCCCGGCGCCGACAAGGGCACGGCCGTCGCAGCCTTCATGGCCGAGGCGCCCTTCGCCGGCGCTGCGCCCGTCATGGTCGGCGACGACCTGACCGACGAGGCGGGATTCCGGGCGGCGGAAGCTCTGGGCGGCTTCGGCGTCTTGGTCGGGCCTGAGCGGTCGACGGCGGCCCGCTATCGGCTCGAGAACGTGGAGGCGGTGCTCGACTGGCTCGGCGGCCTGGCCTCGACCGTCACAGAGGAGAAGGAGGCGCGCGCATGACGTCCAACCTGGATCTGGCCCCCATCGGCAATTGTTCGGTCAGCGCCCTGGTCGATCGGCAGGGGCGGTTCGTCTGGGCCTGCGCTCCACGCATCGACGGCGATCCCGTTTTTTCGGCCCTGATGGACGGGGCCTCGCCGGAACACGGCTTTTGGGCGGTGGAGCTTGAGGGTTTGGTCGCGGTCGAGCAGGCCTATGTCCGCAACACCGCCGTCCTGCGCACCGTGCTGAGGGCCGGGGACGGCGGGGCGGTCGAGATACTGGACTTTTGCCCGCGGCATCTGAAGCACGCGCGTATCTATCGGCCGATCGCCTTCGCGCGCGTGGTGCGGCCCCTGTCGGGGGCGCCTCGCGTCACCATGCGCCTTCGCCCGTCGGCGGATTGGGGCGCACGGGCGGCGGAACGCACCTCGGGCTCCAACCACATCCGTTATCTGTGCAGCGACGTGACGCTGCGCCTAACCACCAACTGCCCGGTCAGCCATGTGCTGAACGAACGCACCTTCCGACTGGAAGAAGAGATGGCCTTCTTCCTCGGCCCGGACGAAGGCTATGATCAGTCGGTCCTGGCGGGCGTCAATGCGGCGCTGGATCAGACGATCGTCCACTGGAAGCACTGGACCCGCACCCTCTATCTGCCGCTGGACTGGCAGGAGGCGGTGATCCGCGCCGCCATCGCCCTGAAGCTGTGCGTCTATGAAGAGACGGGCGCCATCGTCGCCGCCATGACGACCTCGGTGCCCGAGTTCCCCGAGAGCGGGCGCAACTGGGACTATCGCTACTGCTGGATTCGCGACGCCTATTATACGGTGCGGGCGCTGAACCGGCTGGGCGCGGTGGACATTCTGGAGAGCTATCTCGGCTATCTGCGCAACCTCGTCGATGACGCGGCGGGCGGGCATGTCCAGCCGGTCTATGGCGTGGGGCTGGAGCCCGCCATCGTCGAGCGCATCGTCGACAGTGTCGAAGGCTATCGCGGCATGAAGCCAGTGCGGGTCGGCAATCAGGCGCACGAGCATCTGCAGCACGACGTCTATGGCCAGATCGTCCTGCCGCTGGTTCAGGCCTTCTTCGACCAGCGTCTGCTGCGGCCCGGCACGATCGAGGACTTCCGCGCCCTGGAGACCGTCGGCGACCGCGCTTTCGCCCTGCACGATCAGGTCGACGCCGGCCTGTGGGAGTTCCGCACCATCGCGCGGGTGCACACCTATTCCTCGGTCATGTGCTGGGCGGCCTGCGATCGCCTGGCCAAGGCGGCGCATCATCTGGGACTGGAGGATCGCTGCGAGTTCTGGCGCGAGCGCGCCCGCATCATCCGCGAGCGCATCGAGGCCGAGGCCTATCTGCCGGACGAGGGTCGCTTCGCCGCCAGTTTCGGCGGGACGGAGCTGGACGCAGCCTTGCTGCAGATGACGGACCTGGGCTTCCTTGACGCTCGCGACCCGCGCCAGGTGAAGACCTTCGAGGCGGTTGAACGCGATCTGAAGCGCGGCCCCTATCTGTTCCGCTACATCCACGCCGACGACTTCGGCGAGCCGGAGACGGCCTTCAACTTCTGCACCTTCTGGTACATCGAGGCCCTGCACCTGAACGGCCGCACCGAAGAGGCGCGGGTGATCTTCGAGGAGATGCTCAGCCGCCGGACCCATGCAGGCCTGCTCAGTGAAGACATCTCGATCCAGGACGGCGAACTGTGGGGCAACTACCCCCAGACCTATTCCCTAGTCGGCATCATCAACTGCGCGGTCCTGCTCAGTCGATCGTGGACGGATGCGCGATGAGCCGCCTGATCGTCGTCTCCAACCGCGTCTCGGCGCCCAAGGACCCGGCTTCAGGCTCGGTCGGCGGCCTGGCCATGGCCCTGTCGGCGGCGCTGCGAAAATATGAAGGCCTGTGGTTCGGCTGGTCCGGCGAGACTGTCGAGCACTTCATCGGCGAACTGAACATCGAGGACCGCGCCGGCGTCACGGTGGCGACCGTCGATCTGGAGCCTCAGGACGTCGACGAATATTACAACGGCTACGCCAACAAGACGCTGTGGCCGCTGTTCCATCACCGCGTCGATCTGACGGCTTATGAGCGGTCCTATGGCGAGGGTTATGAGCGCACCAACCGCCGGTTCGCCGAGGTGTTGCAGCCGTTGCTCCAGCCCGACGACGTCATCTGGATCCACGACTATCACATGATCCCCATGGCGCGGGACCTGCGGCGGCTGGGGGTGAAGAACCGCATTGGCTTCTTCCTGCACACGCCCTGGCCCGCGCGACAGCTGCTGGTGACGCTGCCGCATCACCGGCGGCTGGTGGAATCCATGTTCGATTTCGACCTGCTGGGCTTCCAGACCCGCGAGTGGCTGGGCCTGTTCCAGCGCTATGTCGAGGTCGAGGCGGGGGGCAGGGTGCAGGCCGACGGCCGGGTCGAGGCCTTTGGCCGCAGCGTCCAGACGGGAGCATTCCCCATCGGCATCGACGTGGACGGCTTTCTGGCGGCGCGGAACTCGCCGCTGGGGCGACGGACCTATGATCGGATGTCGGCCTCGGCGGCCTTCCGCTCCATGATCGTCGGCGTCGATCGGTTGGATTACTCCAAGGGTCTGGAGCAGCGCCTGCTCGGCTATGAGCAGTTCCTGGAGGACAATCCCGAACTGCGAAGCGAGGTCTTCCTGCTGCAGGTCACGCCGATTTCGCGAGACGAAGTGGATACCTACCAGGACATGCGGGTGCGGCTGGAAGCCCTGGCGGGGCGGGTCAACGGCGCCTATGCCGACATGGACTGGCAGCCGATCCGCTATCTGAACCGCACCTTCCGCCGTGACCAGCTGGCGGGAATCTATCGCGCGGCGAAGGTGGGTCTGGTCACGCCGTTGCGCGACGGCATGAACCTGGTGGCCAAGGAATATGTCGCGGCGCAGGATCCGGAAGACCCCGGCGTGCTCATCCTGTCGCGCTTCGCCGGCGCGGCGGAACAGATGGGGGAGGCGCTGTTGGTCAATCCCTTCAGCCGCGAGGAGTTGTCGGAGGCGATCCAGAAGGCCCTGACCATGCCGCGGCCGGAACGGATACGGAAATGGAAGGCCTTGATGAAGGTCGTGCGAGACACGGATGTCGCTCGATGGCGCGACGATTATGTCCGGGCGCTGATGGCGGCGTAAGCGAGGCGGTTGCAGGAACGTTGGTCGCTGTGAGCCTGTTGAGAGCTGATGCTCAACTATGAAGTGGGGGTGCGAACGATCAAAATTTATGTTGAAACGGCGCCACAGTGAACACAATCAACGCCTAGATTGGGAACCGCTGCACTGCAATATCGTTCGGCTTTCGAGCGCCTTCGCGGTATCGCATGGGCTTTCGGATCAACTAAGAGTGTGAGGACACCATGAAGCTGAAACTTCTGGCAAGTGTCGCTGCTGCGGGGCTGTTCGCAGCTGGCGCTGCATCGGCTGAGCCCGATGGTTGGTACGGCGCGATCGACGCCGGCTACCACATCATCGACGATATCAATACGGAAGCGTCGGCGACCGGCCAGCACTGGAACTGGGAAGTCAACGACGGCTGGGCGGCGTTCGCTCGCCTCGGCTACCGTTTCAACCCGAACTGGCGTGTTGAACTCGAGGGCGGCTATCGCTCGGGCGACATCGGCAAGGTGCGCGCTCCTGGGAACGTGAGCGGCCTGTGCAATGTGACTCCGGCCACCGGCCCGTGCCACTCGCCGGCAGGCGACATCGAGTCGACGACCCTGATGGCCAACGTTCTGTACGACTTCGGTTCGCCGGACTGGACCATCCGTCCGTTCGTCGGCCTGGGCGTCGGTGTGAACCGCGTCAACGTCGACACCACCGGCTTCGTGCGCGGCAACCGCGGCGTCGGCTTCTCGGCTGACGACAGCTCGACCAAGTTCGCCGCTCAGGCGATCGCTGGTCTGGCTTGGGCTGTTGGCGACCGCGCCAACATTGACCTGACGTACCGTTACCTGACGGGCGACATGGAATTCGACGCCACGACGTCGGGCACGGGCGCTATTCCGGCCGGCACCCTGTCGGGCGACTACGACCAGTCGCACACCGTGACGCTGGGCCTGCGCTATGCGTTCGGCGCCGAGCCGGCTGCTCCCCCGCCGCCGCCGCCCCCGCCGCCGCCTCCCCCCCCGCCCCCGCCGCCGCCTCCGCCGCCTCCGGCCAAGCCGGCTGCGCGTCAGTTCGTGGTCTACTTCGACTTCGACCGTTCGGACCTGACGGCGGAAGCCCGCTCGGTGGTGACGCAAGCCGCCAACTACGCCAAGTCGGGCGCTCCGACCCGCGTGCTGGTCGTCGGCCACACCGACACCCAGGGCGCTGCGGCCTACAACCAAGGCCTGTCGAACCGCCGTGCGCGCACCGTGGCTGACGCCCTGGTCGCTCAAGGCGTCAACGGCGGCGTGATCTCCCTGGACGGCAAGGGCGAGACCCAGCCGGCCAAGGCCACCGGCGACGGCGTGCGTGAGCCGCTGAACCGCCGCGCCACCGTCGACATCAACTTCTAAGGCTTAAGGGGGCCGGTCATGATCGGCCCCCGATCCTTGGTTGATTGATTGATCAGGCCGCCGAACTCGATCTGGGTTCGGCGGCCTTGATTCAAGGGCTTATGTTACAGACCGGCTCTCGTTTCGCCTTGCCAAGAATCCGGCTGGGCTATTAATAGGGTCTGCTTTCGAAAGATATCAGCGTTTGCTCGCGCCCTTTGATCCTGAACAGACAGACGCAGGTCTTCACACTGCAGTTGATCTGACCGGTCGTCGCTTCCTTATCGTGTCCGTGCCTTTTGGCCGTTTCGGGCGCGTGCTGGCGCATGCCATCGAGGCGCGCGGTGGCGAGGTGCGGCGCATGCTGTTCAATGCCGGCGACGTCTCGAACTGGGGCCGTTCGGGTGGCCTGCCCTTCCGTAAGGGAGCGGAGCGCTGGCCGGAACGACTGACGGCTATCGCAGCTGAGTTCACCGACATCATCGTGTTCGGGGAGGGCGGGCCCTATAATCAGGGCGTTCTTGACCAAGCTAGCCAGTTGAAGGCGCGCGTTTGGGTTCTCGAGAACGGTTATTTCCGACCTGACTGGATCACTTTGGAGCGCAATGGGGTGAACGGCTCCAGCGCCTTGCCGCGATCAGCGTCAGGCTATCCGCCGCCGCCGCCGGAGCTGCCGGTTTCGCGCCCTGTCGGCAAAATACTGCCGCACCACGTCATCAACATCAGCCTTTACCATGCGGTGCAACCGCTGGGATGGCTACTGTTCCCGCGTTTCCGTCATCACTACTCAGCGTCGCCCTGGCGGCAATGCCTGGGTCATGTGCGCCGCTATCTGGAGTTGGGCGTGCGGCCGCGAGGAGCCAGCAGCGCTGACCGTCTTCGGGCCAAGGGGCCTTTCTTCATCGCCTGCTTGCAACGCGACGGGGACGCCCAGTTGCTGCGCTATTCTGACATTCACGACAATCTGTCTTTCTTGGCGCGGGTCATGGACAGTTTCGCTGCCGGCGCGCCGGCGCACAGCCGCCTAGTCGTAAAAAATCATCCCCTCGACCCGGGCATCATCAATCTCGCTCGTGAGACCCGCCGGATGGCCGAGGAGCGCGGGTTGGGAGGGCGTGTCGATTTCATCGACGGCGGCAACTTGGCCCAGTTGTGTCGCGCCTCGGAAGGCATGGTGGTCAATAACTCCAGCGCCGCTTTGTCAGCGCTGGGGTTCGGCACGCCGGTCAAGGTGTTGGGGCAGGCCTTCTTCGATTTTGAGGGGCTGACGGATCAGCAGCCGTTGGACGCCTTCTGGCGGGCGCCGAGCCCCGCCGAGCGCAAGTTGTTCGCCGCTTTCCGCGCCTATGTGATCAATCGCACCCAGATCAACGGCAATTATCATGAGCCGCGCGTCATGGCGGCGACGGCTGCTCGGGTGGCTGACGCCCTGGCGACCCGGCTAATTTAGGTCGCCGAACCGCTGTCTTTATGGTGTGGCTCCTGAGCCACCCTGCGGCGCTGTCATCATTCTGTCATCCAGTTGTCGCCCGAGCTTCCCAGAGCGCGCTTAAGCCCCCGACATCGAGCGGCCGCATATGGGTCGGCTTGCATGGCATTCCGCCTCCATCTCTGGGGATACAGACAGATGACCATCCGCAAACAGCTGTTCTGGGCAAGCACCGCCCTGATGAGCAGCTTCTTCATGGCAGAGACCGCTTCGGCTCAATCGACCGGCACGGCCGCCGTTGAAGTCGAGCAGGTCGTGGTCACGGGCCGTCGCGGTCCGCGCACCATCGACGGCGCCATGGTGGCTGAAACCGTCGGCAAGTCGCGCTCGAGCATCACTCAGGAGTTCATCGAGACCCAAGCCGCCGGTCAGACCATCAACGAAGTTCTGAACCTGGTTCCGGGCATGAGCTTCACCAACAACGACGCCTATGGCTCGTCGGGCGGCAATATCCGTCTGCACGGCTTCGACGGCCCGCGCATTTCGCAGACCTTCGACGGCATGCCGATGAACGACTCGGGCAACTACTCGCTGTACACCAACCAGCAGTTGGACTCGGAACTGATCGGCACGGCTTCGGTCAACACCGGCACGACTGACGTCGACTCCCCGACGGCCTCGGCCTCGGGCGGCACCATCAACCTCAGCTCGATCGCCCCGACGACGGAATTCGGCGGTCAGATCAAGGGATCGTTGGGCGATGACGACTTCCGTCGCGTCTTCGCTCTGCTGAACACCGGTGAGGTCGGCCCGTGGGGCACGCGCGCCTGGCTGGCCTATTCGGACCAGTCGTACGACAAGTTCAAGGGGCTGGGCGACCTGAACAAGACCCAGTACAACTTCAAGGTCTATCAGCCGATCCGCGACAACGGCGACTTTGTCTCTTTGGCCGGTCACTGGAACCGCAACCGCAACAACAACTATGCGGACCTGCAGCTGAAGCGCAACGCTGACGGTTCGGCCAGCCTGGCCGACGGCGTGACCTGGGACAGCGATTTCGACACCGATTACACGGCGCCGACCTATCGCAACGGCGAGGCCGACATTGACGGCAACTCCAACCGTTACTGGGCGCTGCGCCAGAACCCGTCGGACACCGGCAACATCCGCGCTCAGTCGCGCTTCACTCTGCGTGAAGGCCTGATCTTCACCTTCGATCCGTCGTTCCAGTACACCCTGGCGACCGGCGGTTCGGGCCAGTTCGTCCTGTCGGAAACCGATCGTGCGCTTCTCGGCTCGTCGGGCACGGGCGGCGTCGACCTGAACGGCGACGGCGATACCATGGACAGCGTACGCGTCCACGCCACCAACAACACGCACACTCAGCGCTATGGCATCAGCTCGTCGCTGATCTGGCGGATGTCGGACACGCAGACCCTGCGCGCCGCCTATACCCTGGACGACGCACGTCACCGTCAGACCGGTCTCTACGGCCGGGTCGACTTCTCGGATCCGACCAACCCGCAGTTCTTCGATCCTTTCGCGGGCCTGCATGACAAGGATCATCGCATCGTCAACCAGGACGGCTATGAGCTGCGGACGCGTGACCGCCTGTCCTACGCCATCCTGAACCAGTTCGCCGTCGAATACGCCGGCCGTTTCCTGGACGACACCCTGCGCGTTAACCTCGGCGTCCGTGCGCCGTTCTTCAAGCGCGAGATGAACCAGAACTGCTATTCGCAGTCCAAGAGCAGCTCGGTGGTCTGCTCGACCGAGAATGCCGTGAAGCAAGCCGACGGCACCTACAAGCTCGGCACTCGCACGCAGAGCTACATTGCGCCCTATTCGCGTGAAGTGAAGTTCGACGACATCCTGCCGAACATCAACATCAGCTGGAACTTCAGCGGCAACCAGTGGGTCTACGGCTCGTTCGCCCAGTCGCTGACCCTGCCGCGCACCGACAACCTGTACACCGTCTTCTTCGACGCGAACGGCGACATCACTTCGCCGATCACCGAACCTGAAAAGACCACGACCTACGACTTCGGCTATCGCTACCAGACGGGCGTACTGATGGCCTCGGCCAACGTGTGGTACACCAAGTTCGATAACCGCATCGTTTCGCGTTACGACCAGGATCTGGGCGTGTCGTTTGACTCGAACGTGGGTGACGTCGACCTGTATGGCTTCGACTCCCAGATCGGCTGGTCGCCGATTGAGGGTCTGTCGCTGTACGCCACGGCTTCGTATACGGACTCGGAAATCGCCAACGATTACCTCGACGGCACCAACCTCATCAAGACGGGCGGCAAGTCGCTGACGGAAACCCCGGATTGGACCTTCGGCGGTCGCATTCAATACGAAACTGGCCCGCTGCAAGTCGGGGCTCAGGTCAAGTACACGGGCGAACGCTGGGTGACCGACGAGAACGACCTGTACACCGAGGCCTATACGGTCGTGAACGCCGATGCCAAGTTCGACCTGGGCTACTTCGGCTACAAGAACTCCAGCCTGGCCCTGCGCATCGTCAACCTGTTCGACGAGAACTACTTCGGCTCGATCTCGGGCGCCTACAACGCGTCGCGCAATACCTACGCCTACCGCGGCGCGCCGCGCACCATGCAGGCGACCCTGACCTACGCCTTCTAAGACGTAGCTGGGATCACAGCATAGAGACAGGGAAGGGCGGTCCGGCGACGGGCCGCCCTTTCTTCTTTTGGCTTGGGGCGAACTCCGCCTCGCCGCCATTGAACCCAAGGCCGACAGGGCCTATTTCGCCCCCTTCGTGCTTCATCCCTTTAATGTGGACGTTTTCGCGCCATGACTTCGCCCATGACCCTGCCTGTTCCTGCTGAATGGACGCCGCATCGCGCGATGTGGGTCGGTTGGCCCAGCCACGCCGATCTGTGGGAGGACAATCTCGAACCGGCCCAGGCCGAGGTCGAGGCCCTGGTGCGCGCTCTGGCCGGGCCGGGCCGGGAGCAGGTCAAGCTGATGGTCGGCAATGACGAGGCTCTGGCCGATGCGCAGGCGCGCTTCGCCGATGTGGCGGGCGTCACCGTTGTGGCCGGTCGGTTCGGCGACATCTGGTTGCGTGACACCGGGCCGATCTTCGGCGCCGGATCGGCTTCGGCTCAGGCCTTCGTCTTCAACGGCTGGGGCGGTAAATACGACCTGCCGCACGACGACGAGGTCGCCGATCAGATCGGCGAACAGACGGGCGTCGCCCTGACCCGCCACGACTTCATTCTGGAGGGCGGCGCCGTCGATCACGACGGCGAGGGCACGGTGCTGACCACGCGCCAGTGCGTGCTGAACCGCAACCGCAACACCGGCTGGACCGAGGAGACGGCCGAGGCCGCCTTCGCGCAGGCTCTGGGCGCCAAGAAGGTGCTGTGGCTGGGCGACGGCCTGCTGAACGACCACACCGACGGCCACGTCGACAACCTGGCCCGCTTCGTGGCGCCGGGCGTGGTGGCCTGTCCGATCGGCTTCGGCCCCAAGGATCCCAACGCCGAGGTCTATGACGAGACGGCCCAGTCGCTGTCCGCCATGGCCGACGCCGCCGGCCGCCCGATCAAGGTGCTGCGGATTCCCTCGCCCGGCATGATCCTAGACGAGGACGAGCGTCCGATCCCGGCCAGCCATATGAACTTCCTGATCGCGGACGGCGCCGTCGTTGTGCCGACCTACGGGAACGACATGGCCGCGCGCCTGGCCTGCGAGGCCCTGGCCACAGTCTTCCCCGATCGCGAGATCATCCCCCTGCCGTCGACCGCCATCCTGTCGGGCGGCGGATCGTTCCACTGCATCAGCCAGCAGGAGCCTGCCTAATGGCCCGTGAGATCACCGTCGCCGCCATCCAGACCTCGTACGGCGAGGACATGCAGGCGAACATCGACAAGACCATCGGCTTCATCCGCGAAGCCGCAGCCAAGGGCGCCCAGGTCATTCTGGCCCCGGAGCTGTTCCAGGGGCCGTACTTCTGCGTCTCGCAGGAAGAGAAGTGGTTCGGCGCCGCCTATCCCTGGCGCGAGCATCCGGCCGTGACCCAGCTTCAGCCGGTGGCGAAGGAACTGGGCGTGGTCCTGCCGGTCTCGATCTTCGAGCGCGAGGGGCCGCACTATTTCAACAGCCTGGTGATGATCGACGCCGACGGCGAGCTGATGGGCGTCTATCGCAAGAGCCACATCCCCGACGGTCCCGGCTATCAGGAGAAGTACTACTTCCGCCCCGGCGACACCGGCTTCAAGGCCTGGGACACGCGTTTCGGGCGCATCGGCGTCGGCATTTGCTGGGACCAGTGGTACCCGGAGACGGCGCGGGCGATGATGCTGCAGGGCGCCGAGGTGCTGCTGTACCCGACCGCCATCGGCACTGAGCCGCATGACGATACGCTGGACACCGCCGCGCCGTGGCGCCGGGCCATGCAGGGGCACGCCGTGTCCAACGTCGTGCCGGTCGTCGGCGCCAACCGCATCGGCCACGAGCAGGTGACGGCGGCAGGTCAGACCTACTACGGCCACTCCTTCATCGCCGACCATCGCGGCGATCTGGTCGAGAGCCTGGATCGGGAGGAGGGCGTTCTGGTTCACACCTTCGATTTGGACTTCCTGGATCGCCATCGCGCGGCCTGGGGTTTCTTCCGCGACCGTCGCACGGACCTGTACGGCGCCCTGGCGACGGGCCGCCCGGTCTGATCCAGCTTTTAGAAACAAGCTGATCCACACACAAAAAAAGAGGCGGAAGACCGGGGTCTTCCGCCTCTCTTCTTATGCGTTGAACGCTATCAGAACTTCAGCGTGGCGCCGAAGGTGAAGTAACGGCCGATCGCATCGTAGGTCTGCGGGAAGGTGTTCCCGTTGTTGGCCGACGTGGTGCCGATCTGCGAGCCGACGATCGGCGGCGCCTTATCGAACAGGTTGTTGATCGTGGCCGTCAGACGCACCGTCTGGGTGATGTCCCAGCGGCCGCTCAGGTCGAAGTAGTCGTAGCTGTCGATCTGGGCGTAGTCCGGGAACCACTTGGTGCTGCTGGGCTCGACTTCGACGCCGGACAGGTGACGCCAGCTCAGCGAGGCCGAGTAGTCGCCCATCGTCCAGGTGGCGCGGCTGTTCCAGCGTTGCTTGACCTTGGGTTCGCCGCACGACACCGAATAGTAGTCGACGCAGTCACGCAGCACGGAGGCCGGAGTGGACTGGGTTTCGTGCTTGGTGAGGATGCTGCCGTTGACGCTCAGATCGACGCGACCGATGTCGCCCCAGCCGAAGTCGGCCAGTTCGACGCGGTAGTTGGCGGCGACGTCGAAGCCCGAGACGCGCTCGTTGCCGGCGTTGGTCGACGGGCGGATGACGCCCTTGGCGTCGACGCCGTTCAGCGAACCGTTGGCGGCGCTGCGCTGGATCGCCTTACAGCTGTCGTTGAACGCCAGCGTCGGGTTCAGGGCCTTGTCATAGCAACCGTTCATGACATCAGCCAGGCTGGGGCTGTTGATCGTCTTGTCGATCTTGATGTCATAGTAGTCGAGGCTCAGGCGCAGGCTCGGCACAAAGGCCGGCTGCCAGACGGCGCCGATGGTCCAGGTGTCAGCCTCTTCCGGACCCAGGTTCGGGTTGCCGCCGGTCTGCTGGTTGACCTGGCCCGAGTTGGGCTTGGCCACGTAGCCGATCGCGCCTTCCGGCACGCCGGTCAGACGGCACAGGTTGCTCAGCGTGCCGGCGGTGTTGGCGTCGGCGCTGTTGATCAGGTCCAACTGGCACGGATCGATCGCCATGTTGCCCAGGCCGGTGACCTGCGGGTTGAACAGCTCGCCGATGTTCGGGGCGCGGGTGGCGCGCTGATACATGGCGCGGACGCGGACGTCCTCGATCGGCGACCAGTCGCCGCCGAACTTGTAGCTGCCGTAGTTGGTCTTCGAACCGCCGGCCTTGAACTCGGTCTGGCGGTAGCCGGCTTCCAGGTTCAGGCTGTGGATGAACGGCATGTTCTCGATCAGCGGCACCGCCAGTTCGGCGAAGGCTTCACGCAGTTCGAACTGACCGTTGCGATCCGGAACCGGCGCGCCGGTGCCCAGGATCTCGCCGTTGGCTTGCGAGGCCGCATCGCCGCGGGTTTCGGCGCTGGACCGGCGCCATTCCGCGCCGAAGGCGACGGCGACCTGGCGATCGCTCCACGGGCTGCTGAGGTTCTCAGGCAGGATGCCCGAGATCGAGCCCGAGGCCACGTCCTGCTTGATCGTGGTTTTGCTCATCGACGACAGGTTGATGTAGTCGATCATTTCCTGAGTGATCGTGCCTTCGGGACCGAAGACGTTGATCGGCACGCAGCCCGCGACCGGGCTCGAGGAGCCAGGAACCAGGCACTCCGTCGCGGAGACGGTGTTCAGGGCGTTGCGCAGCTTGGACAGCGAGCCCCAGTTGCGGCGCGTCAGCAGTTGTTCGGTTTCACCGTGCGAGATGTAGGCGTCGTAGTTCCAGTCGGGGTTGAAGTCGCCCCGAACGCCAGCCAGCAGCTGGACCGTCTTGTTCTCGATGTCCACCGGGCGGGTGCCCATCTCGGTGAAGCGGCGGTTGATGGTCAGGTCCATCATGGTGTCGCCGGCTGCGCCGGAGACGCACTTGGCCGGATCGATCAGCAGGGCGCCGCAGAATTGCTGGCGCATGGCGTCCGGGATGAACGGGTTGCCGATCGGTACCTTGTAGGTGTTGCCGAAGGTGCCGCTCGAGGCGTTGTCCAGCGAGACGTCGCTCTGGACGTAGGTCAGGTGGCTGTAGACTTCGGCGGACGAGTTGATCTTGAAGCTGCCCAGACCGTTGATCTGGTAACGGCTCAGCGGCGTCTGGTACAGGTTGTACGGATTGTAGTTATAGCCGGCCGAGTTGTAGTTCGGATGGTCCGAACCGATCAGAGCGCCTGTGGTCGGGTCCAGTTCAGCGCCCGACGGCAGGGCGACGCCGCCCCTGACGGGGGTCAGGTCGAAACGACCGGGGACCGAGGTGCCCGAGCCCAGCGGCTTGCCGGACGTCGAAGAGAGCGCGACTTCACCCCAGGGACGACGCACTTGATACAGCGGGTCGGTCTTGGTGTAGCCGAAGCTGACGACGGCGTTGCCGCGGTCATCGGCGAAGTTGCCGCCGATGGTGACGTCGAACTTGCGACGAACGGCGTCGTCCTCGCCCGAGAAGCCGTAGGAGGAGTTGACCTCAACGCCTTCGAAATTGTTTTTCAGGATGAAGTTGACCACGCCGGCGACGGCGTCGGCGCCGTACACGGCCGAAGCGCCGCCAGTGACGGTGTCGACACGCTCGACCAGGGCCAGCGGGATGGTGTTGGTGTCGACCACGCCTTCCAGGTTGAACGGCACGACGCGGCGGCCGTTGATCAGGACCAGGGTGCGGTTGGTGCCCAGGCCACGCAGGTTGATGGTCGCGCCGCCGCCCGAACCGTTGTTGGTGGCCGAACCGACGGCCGGCACGGCGGCCGGCAGGTCCTTGACCAGTTCTTCAACGGCGACAGGCTGCGACATCGCGATGGATTCGGAGCTCAGCGACGTGATGGGGCTGGACGCTTCATAGCCCGGCTGGCGGATGCGCGAGCCGGTGACGACGATAGAGCTGACTTCGGATACTTCTTCTTCGGCCGACTGGGCGAATGCCGGGGCGGCGGCCATGAAGCTGAGGGCGGCGCCCCCGATGATGGTCGAGGCGAGCAAGGACTCGCGGACAATTCTCTTTTTCAAAAGAGACCCTCTCCTGAACAAAACAAGCCGTCGCCCGCCCCCTTACGACGAGGGCTGAACCGACGGCTCGTGGCACATGCAGGACCGTGTGGCCTGCGATGGCGACATTACGGTGAGGCTTGCCTCAAGCAAGTCATAATTGCGCCAAAAATGGCACAATAGGAAAAAAATGACCGCTTAATGAAGAAAATTCGGAAATAAGCGCAAAAAATACGCGCAATTCCTAGAAGATTGGATCAACAGTGTTCCCGACCGCGCCGTCGCGATCGTCAAGACTGCTGCCCCAGGGGTAGCCCTTGTCGGCGTCGCAGTAGGCGCGGCGGCCCTGGCGGGCGTTTTCGACGACCAGGCGGGGGCGCCAGCGTGCGGCGCCGGTGAAGGCGTTGTCGGTGATGACATTGTACGATGGCGTCTGGTGGCGAATGACGCCGCGCTCGCCGCAGTTGCGATAGAGGAAGACGCCGGGCCGACCGTTCAGTTCGAAGCTGTTGCCGATGATGCGGTTTCGCGCCGAGCCGTCGACAGCGATCACCTCGCGACCCGTCCGCGTGCGGAACAGATTGCCCTCGATCCGATTGTCGGCGCTTTCGGCGTCCAGATAGAGGGCCGTGGCGACGCTCCGGCCCTCAAGCGTGGATCGGGTCAGATTGAGCCGGGTGACGCCGGGGCCGACGTAGAGGGGGATTGATCCCGTCCCCCGGATGACCACTTCATCGAGCGCAATGTGGCTGGGCGCAGCGGCCTGGGCGGCGGCTGTATGCCCGGCCGTGCGGGAGGAGACGCGCAGGTCGTCATAGCTTCCGTCCGCCCCCATGCCCCAGACCCGCACCGAGCCATGGATCAGGCAGCGCGAGATGCGTACGTCCGTCGGGCGGCTCCAGCGGTCAGCGGCGATGCGGCGTGACCAGACGGCGATAGAAGGTGTGCGGGTGCTGACGGAAGCGCCGGGGCGGCCGACGGCGCCGCCCGCGCAATCCAGGCGTGCGCCGGAGGCCTCGGCGCCTTCGATCAATAGAGGGCGGACGATCGACTGTCCGGGCGTCAGGGCGGCGCGGCAGGTCAGGCGATAGGGCGTCGTCGCTTCGGCGGTCAGTTCGGCCAGTTCCGCAGCGTCGCAAGGACGGGCGGCGGGCAGGGACCAGGTCTGGGCGCCGGCCAGGATCAGTCCCGCCAGCAGCGCCGCCATCAGGGCAAGGGCGTGGCCAGCGCCAGCGCTTCGGAGGCGCAGCCGGGCGCCGTTGCGGCGCGTGCACGCAGGACCGCCAACTCGGCGCGGGCGGCGGCCAGGTCGGCGGCGAACGCCGGCTGAACGGCGGCGGCGGCGAAGACGGCGCGGCCCAAGTCCTCGCCGGCGGCGACGTCGCTGGGATAATGCATGCCGCAGACGAGGCGGCTCTGGCCGACTTCATGGGCCATGCGGCGCGCTTCGGTCGCGTGGCTGGGGTCCAGGGCGGCGAACGCTTCGCCATAGACGACGGCCACGGTCGAACTGCCGGAAGGATAGGAGGCGCTGCGTCGGCCCGCTTCGGTCAGGCGCTGACAGGCCTGGCGGGCCGGATCGTCGCCGACGGGGCGGGCGCGGAAGGCGCGCGCCTTGACGGATTCGGCGGCCGTATCCGCGTCGTGGAACAGGCGCTGCATCAGCCGCGTCAGCTCCGGCGTGTCTTCCGGCGTGAGTCGTACGCCTAGGGCGCAGTTGAAATGCTGCAACGCCAACGGCGGGCGCAGTTCGGCGTGGGCGGTGGCCAGCAGCCAGCGGTCGCTGTCTTCCAGCGCCGCCATGCGCGTCGAGCGCGCCTTGTCCGTCTGATCGGCGGCCGAGCCGGGCGCGGGCGGCGGAGGAAGGGCGGCGGCCAGAGCTTCCAATGCGGGGGCGTCCAGATAGCCGGATGGGGTTGTCGCGGCGCGAGCCGCTTCCGGCCGCAGCGCCGCCGGGGTTCCGGCGCAGGCGCCCAGCAGCAGGGTTGCTGCGGCGGCCGCGACGAGCGCCGGGCGGGTGATCACGCCCCGTTGCTCCAGCTCAACTGAACCGAGGTCAGGCCGTCTTCGCCGGGTGCGGCCACGACCTGAAGGCTGGCGCCCTTTTCCGTGCGGGCGGAGGCGCCATAGGCGCGGGCCTCGCCCTGGTTCATGGCCATGATGGGGGACAGGCCCGCCTTCTCGGCGCGCTGGCGATAGAAATCGATCACGGCGTCGGGCGTGGCGTCGGTCGTAAAGGTGACGATGCCGCCGGGACCGTCAGGGCCGGATGCGGTGACAGGCGCGGCGTCGGTCTGGGCGCCGGGATAGAGGGCGGCGAAGGTCGGGGCGCCCTCAATGGTCGTGGCGGGCGCGGCGGACGCGGCTGCGACGGGCGGCGCCGCGGCAGGCGCGGCCTCCATCACCGGTTCGGCGACGGCGGGCGAGGGCGATTCGGCTTCGGGCGCGGCCTGACTGCGGTCATCGCACGCCGCCAGGCCGACGCTCAGCGCCAAGACGACGGTTGCCACGCTACGCTTCATTCAGCCTACGTCCTTAATCCCTATGAGACTATTTGCACCGTGGCCTATCCGTGCGGCGGCAGCAAGGCGGTTCAACCCGTAGGGGCGTCCACGTCGTCGCCGGGCTGACCCGTCGACTTGCGCGCCTGTTCCGGGCCGCCGGACGGACGGGTTCGGGTTTCAGCCATTTCGCGGCCCTGGCGGGCGATGTCGGCGTTGATGGCGTCCTGGTCAGGGTCGATCTCCGAGCCGGAAGCCGAGCCGCCCCGTAGCGAGCCGGCGCGGGTGTCGGAGCCGGAATCGCTGCCTTGCAGAGCCTTCTTGAGGGCATCCTCGACGTGGCCCAGATCGGGCTTCTCGCCCATGGCGGCGGCCTCTCGGGCGTCTTCGTTTTCGGCGGCGGGATCGGTCATGGATGGTCTCCTTGCTCGTGTAAGACAAGCGGACCGCCCGCCCGGAGGTTCCCAGATTCGCACGGGCCGCCGTTGCGCGGCCTAAAGAAAAGGGCCGGCGGATCGCTCCGCCGGCCCTCGTCTTTCATCGCCGGATCGAGAAGGCGTCGCCTTCCGATCCGCGTCGGTCTTACTTGCCGAACAGCTTGTTCCAGCGGCGCGGCTGGCGCTTCTTCCAGGCGCCGCGGTGATAGGCGTCCGAGCCGATCAGCGGCACGACGGTCGTGGCTTCGGCGAAGACCATCTGTTCGTAGGTGGTCTGGACCTTGCCCCACGAAGCGGCTTCCTGCAGCGTCGAGGACGAGCAGGCGCCGTCGCGCACGTCGGCGACCGTGATCTGGACCGCATACTTGTGCATGTCGGCCTCGACGCCGAGGATCTCGGCGCAGACGACGGTGTCCTGGGCGAAGTTCTTCGGCACGCCGCCGCCGACCATGAACAGGCCCGTGACGCCCGCTGCGATCTTGATGTCGGTCAGTTCGCGGAAGTCGGCGATGGCGTCCAGCATCATGTAGGGCTTGCCCTCGGCCATACGCTCCTTCTGGTGCTTGACCAGGCCGAAACCGGCCGAGGAGTCGACGAAGGCCGGGCAGAAGATCGGCGCGCCTTCTTCATAGGCGGTCTGGATCAGCGAGCCGGGCTTCTTGGCGTTGCCTTCCGACAGCCACTTGCCCATTTCCCAGATGAACTCGCGCGAGGAATAGCCGCGCGGCTCCAGGCGGCTGGCGATCTCATAGATGGCGTGGTCGCAGGCCTGCAGTTCTTCTTCGTCGATGTAGGTGTCGTAGATGCGGTCGATGTAGTGCGAGCGCAGGACGTTGTCGTCCACCTGGCCGGCGGCCTGATAGTGCTTGAAGCCCAGGGCTTCGAAGAAGTCCATGTCGACGATGGAGGCGCCGGTGGCGACCACGGCGTCGACCATGCCGAACTTCACCATGTCGCGGTAGACGTCCATGCAGCCGCCGGCCGAGGTCGAACCGGCCAGGATCAGCCACGGCGAGCAGGCCTGGTCTTCCAGGGCCATGTTGAAGATGTCGGCCGCGCGGGCGGTGTCGCGCGAGGAGAACGACATCTTGCGCATGGAGTCGATGATCGGGCGCGCGTCGAAGCTGGTGATGTCGATGTGCTCGACGGTCGTGGCCAGGAGCTCCGCCTTGGCGTTGGAACGAACCGGTGCGTTCATCTCTCGGGTTTCCCTTTGGTTTGAGCGCCCGTCGTCAATAAGGAACAGCGGCCCGGACGGAGCGACGGGCCGCTGCTTGTACCAAAGCCTTGAGACATTTTTCAGTTCAAGGCGTGATGCGATGGATCAGCGCTTGCGCTTGCGCTGGCCCGCCTTGCCCTTGGGACGCGACAGGCGGACGACCTTGCGGGCGTTCTCCTCGGCCGTGGTGCGCACGGTCGGGATGGAGCGCGGCGCCAGGCCGTACATCGAGCCCATGGGGGCGTCCTCGACGGCGGCGATCTCGTGTTCGCCATAGCCGTTGAAGCCGGTCGACATGGCGACGCCGTAGGCGCCCATCATGCCGATCTCGATGAAGTCGCCTTCCTGGACATCAGCCGGCAGCCAGAACGGGCCCGGCATGTGGTCGATGCTGTCGCAGGTCGGACCATAGAAGCGATAGGGCTTCAGCTCCGGCGACGACTCACCGTCCCGGACCAGCTTGGTCGGGAAGGGCCAGCGCGAGTGGGTGGCGTCGAACAGCGAGCCGTACGACCCGTCGTTCAGATACAGGGCGTCGCCCTTGCGCAGGTCCACGCGGCACAGCACCGAGGAGGCCTCGGCCACCAGCGCCCGGCCGGGTTCGCACCACAGCTCGGTCGTTTCCGACACCGGCATCTCGTTGAAGCCGCGATGGATGGCGTCGGCGTATTCGCTCAGGTCCGGCGGGACCATGCCCGGATAGACCGACGGGAAGCCGCCGCCGACATCGACGATATCGACGAAGACGCCCGCCTTCTTGATGGCGCGGCCGACCTGGGTCATCGCCGCCTCATAGGCCGAGGGGCGCATGCATTGCGAACCGACGTGGAAGCTGACGCCCATCAGGCCGTCCTTGACCGCATGGCGCGTGGCCAGCAGCAGGGCGGGGGCCTGGTCCGGCGAGACGCCGAACTTGCCCGACAGGGAATAGGCGGCGCCGTCCGCCGACACGCCCATGCGGACGATCAGGTTCAGGTCGTCGGCGTTGTCGGTGACCTCGAGGATCTTCTGCAGTTCGTCATGGCTGTCGAGCACGAAGGTGCGCACGCCGTGATCGGCGTAAGCGGCCTTGATCGCGCCGCGGCTCTTGACCGGGTGCATGAAGGCCAGGCGCGCGTTCGGGCTGACCGATCGAACCAGTTCGATCTCGGCCAGGGAGGCGACGTCGAAGGCGTTGACGCCGTTCTCGACCAGAACCTCGATGATCCAGCGCGAAGGGTTCGCCTTCACAGCATAGAAGACGTCGGCTTTTAGATTATCCTGGAACCACTGCGCCGCTACGGCAACGGAGCGGGGACGCACGAGTGCGACCGGACGCTCCGGGGACCGCTGACGGACCAGGTCCAGGGGAAACTGGTACGTGTGCAATTCACGTAACCCCCTGATGATTGTTAACCCAGACCCGGCGTTAGCGGCGCAAGTAGGACCTACGGGGTCCGCCGGAACGCGCGATATGGGGGCATTGGACTGTCATGTAAAGTGGAAATTTCATGGCGAGGTTGCACGGTCCGTGCGCCGCAGCGCTCCCCTGAATCGGCGCCGCACTGGACGAAATCGACGCAGACATGCCATTAAGACTTGCCCTTGCGCCCGTCTCGCGTCATGCGGCGCCCCCTTTGTCGCAACCTCATCCATGGGTTCATGAGTTCTTCAACAGCCGCCGTCGCGTCCGTTCGCGACGTCTCGAAGACCTACGGGGCCAGAAAGGCGCTCGACGGCGTGTCCGTCGAGGTCGGCGCCGGTGAAATGGTCGCCCTGATCGGTCCCTCCGGTTCAGGCAAGTCCACCTTGCTGCGTTCGATCACGGGTCTGCACCCGATCGATTCCGGCAAGGGAGTGATCCAGGTCTTCGGCGAAACGGTCCAGCAGAACGGCCGCATCACCGGCGCCGTGCGCCGCGCCCGCGGCCGCCTGGGCATGATCTTCCAGCAGTTCAACCTGGTCGGCCGTCTCAGCCTCTTCTCCAACGTCATGTTGGGAAGCCTGGGGCGCCTGCCCGCCTGGCGCGGCCTGATCGGCCTGTGGCCCAAGGCGGACAAGGACAAGGCCATGGCGGCCCTGCACCGCGTCGGCGTGTCCGAATACGCCGCTCAGCGCGCCAACACCCTGTCGGGCGGTCAGCAACAGCGTGGCGCCATCGCCCGCGCCCTGGTCCAGGGCGCCAAGGCCATTCTGGCCGACGAACCCGTCGCCTCGCTGGACCCTGTGTCGGCCCGCAAGGTGATGGAGCTGCTGGTCGAGCTGAACAAGCGCGACGGCCTGGGCGTCATCGTCACCCTGCACCAGGTGGATTACGCCATCCGTTATTGCGACCGCGTTGTCGCCCTGCAGAAGGGCAAGGTGGTCTACGACGGTCCGTCCACGGGCCTGGACACGCAGCGCCTGATCGAAATCTACGGTCCCGAATACGAGGACGCGTTCTGGGAAGCCAAGGCATGACCCATTCCAAACTGACCCGTCGCATGCTGGGCCTGGCGGCCGGCGCGGCCCTGGCCGTCAGCGTCGCCGCCTGCGGCCAGGGCGACAAGCCCGCCGCCGCCAAGGGCGCGCCCGCCGAGATCAGCTTCGCCATCCTGCCGGCCGAGGGACAGGCGTCCTCCGGCCCGCTGTGGCAGCCGCTGCTGGACGATATGACCAAGGCCGTCGGCGTGCCGGTGAAGCCCTATTTCGCCTCCAACTACACCGTGCTGGTCGAGGCCATGCGCGGCAATCAGATCCAGGCCGCCTGGTTCCCGGCCAAGACCGCCATCGAGGCGATCGAACGCTCGAACGGCGAAGTGGTCGCCCGCATCGTCGACCCCGAGGGCCGCGATTCCTACCAGTCGACCCTGATCGTCAAAAAGGGCTCGGGCATCACGCTCGAGGACGTGCTGGCCTGCGGCAAGAAGTATGACTTCGGCATCGGCGACGCCCTGTCGACCTCGGGCACCCTGGCGCCCATGACCTTCCTGTTCAACGCGAACAACGTCGTCCCGAACGAGTGCTTCAAGACGGTGCGGACGGCCAACCATCAGGCCAACTCCTTCGCCGTGGCCAACGGCCTGGTGCAGGTGGCGACGTCCAACACCATCAACACCGTCTTCATCGGTCGCTCCAACCCGCAGATCGCGGCCCAGATCGAAGAGATCTGGCGCTCGCCGCCGATCCCTGAGGCGGGCATCGTCATCCGCGAAGACCTGGACCCGGCGATCAAGGAGAAGATCCGCGGCTTCTTCCTGTCCTATGGGCGGGGTGAAGGCGCCGAGGCCGAGCGCCAGCGCAAGATCCTCAAGGATCTGAACTATTCGGGCTTCAACCCGGCGGATGAGTCCTATCTGAACCCGGTGCGGGAAATGGTCGCCGACCAGGCGCTGGCCGAGGCCAAGGCCAAGGGCGACACGGCCGGCGCGGCGCGCGCCGAGGCTGAACTGCAACGCCTGCGTCGCCTGCGTGAGGTTCAACCTTGACCGACGCTTCGCTTACCGGCGCGGCCGCCGCCGCCATCATCCCCAAGGCGCCCGTCAAGTCGGCGGGAGCCTGGGCGCTCGACATCCTGATCTGGGGCGGCCTGGCCGTCCTGCTGCTGATCAGCATCGACGCCGTGGATCTGGGCAATCTGTCGCGCCTGATCACCAACTCGGCCAATATCCAGACCTTCGCCGCCGATCTGCTGCGTCCGAACTTCGCCGATTGGCGTCTGTTCGTCGGCAAGATGTGGGAGACGATCCAGATCGCCCTGTGGGGCACCTTCCTGGCGGTCTTCCTGGGCGTGCCCATGGGCCTGGCCGCGGCGCGCAACATCGCTCCGGTCTGGGTGGTGCAGCCCGTGCGCTGGATCATGAACATGCTGCGCTCCATCCCCGACCTGGTGATGGGCCTGCTGTTCGTCGTGGCGGTCGGCCTGGGGCCGCTGGCGGGCGTCCTGGCTATCGCCCTGAACACGGCGGGCGTCCTGGCCAAGCTATTCTCCGAAGCCGTCGAGTCGATCGACAAGGGCCCGGTCGAGGGCGTGCGCGCCACCGGCGCGTCCAAGCTGCATGAGATCGTCTGGGGCGTGATCCCGCAGGTGGCGCCGCTGTGGACCTCCTTCGCCCTCTACCGCTTCGAATCGAACAGCCGCTCGGCCACGGTGCTGGGCCTGATCGGCGCCGGCGGCATCGGCCAGGTTCTGTTCGATCGCATGAACGGCTTCGCCTTCCGCGACGTCTCGGCCGTGGTCATCGTGGTCATCGTCGCCGTGACCCTGATCGACTTCCTGTCGCAGGCCATGCGTCGACGTTTGCTCTGACTGTCACAAAGGTCTGGCCGGACCGTCACATTTTCCTGCTTTAAGCGTCGTGCACTGACGACTGGAGAAGGTCCGGCCATGATCCGCACACTGAAGTTCACGGCCTGCGCGGCCGCCCTGCTGGCCCTGGCGGCCTGCGGAAACAACGAGGGCGGCGCCCCCGGCTCGCAGAAGGCCCGGACGGGCATCTGGGCCGCAGGCTCCTCGACCGTCTTCCCCTTCGCCACCCGCGTGGCTGAGACCTTCGCCCGCAACGGCGGCGGCGGTTCGGCCCCCCGCGTCGAATCCCTCGGCACCGGCGGCGGCATCCAGGCCTTCTGCTCGGGCGTCGGTCCCTCGACCCCGGACATCGCCAATGCTTCGCGTCCGATGAAGCAGAGCGAGTTCGACCGCTGCGTCGAGAACGGCGTCTCCGACATCGTCGAGATCAAGATCGGCTATGACGGCATCGTCGTCGCCACGGCCCGCACGGGCCAGAGCTTCAACCTTGAGCTGAACGACCTTTATGAGGCCCTGGCCAAGGAAACGCCGGGCGCCGACGGCCAACTGGGCGCCAACGCCGCCAAGACCTGGAACGAGGTCAACAAGAACCTGCCGGCCACCCGCATCCAGGTCTACGGCCCGCCGCCGACCTCGGGCACGCGCGACGCCTTCCTGGAGCTGGGCATGGCGCCGGGCGCCAAGCTGATCCCGGCCGTCGCCGCCATCGAGAAGCAGGACAAGACCCGCTTCGAGACCGTGGCCCACACCCTGCGCGAAGACGGCGCCTGGATCGACTCGGGCGAGAACGACAACGCCATCGTCCAGACCCTGACCCGCACGCCGGGCTCGCTGGGCGTGTTCGGCTTCTCCTTCCTGGAGCAGAACATGGACACGGTGAAGGCCGAGACCATCGACGGCGTGGCCCCCTCGGTCGCCACCATCGCCGACGGCTCCTATCCGCTGGCCCGCAGCCTCTACATCTACGTCAAGAAGGCCCACATCGGCGTGACGCCGGGTCTGGAACAGTTCGTCCAGGAGTTCATGTCCGAAGGCGCGGCCGGCCGTGGCGGCTACCTGCAGGACCGCGGCCTGGTGCCGCTGGTCGCCGATGAACTGACCGCCGAACGCGCCAAGGCCTCAGCCATGACCTCGATGGCCCGCCCGAACTAAGCGGCCGACTGGCCCTGTAATGCGAAACGCCCCGGACATCGTCCGGGGCGTTTTTGTCTGCTCGCGAAGCTGGTCGGATGCTTAGGCCGCGACACGCCGCCGCAGCCGCGCCACCCGACGCAGGCGGCGCCAGAAACGGCCGCGCGCGGGTTCGGGATAGGGCTGCAGGTTCTCGACGAACTGCTCGGCCGAGGCGCGCCAGCTGAACTTTTCCGCATAGGCGCGGACGTCCTTGCGGTCGAGCTCAAGGCACTTCAGGCAGGCGGTCTTCAGGTCGTCGTCGATGAAGCCCGCGCCCGAGCCGGGGATGATGTCGATCGGGCCGTGCGCCGGATAGGCGGCGACCGGCGTGCCGGTGCCCATGGCTTCCAGAATCACCAGGCCGAAGGTGTCGGTCCAACTGGGGAAGACGAAGACGTCGGCGTCGGCGAAGCAGCGCGCCAGATCCTCGCCGAACTTGGCGCCGAGGAATTTCGCGTCGGGGTATTTCTCTTCCAGTTCGGCGCGGGCCGGGCCGTCGCCGACAATGATCTTGGTGCCGGGCAGGTCCAGGCCCAGGAAGGTTTCGATGTTCTTCTCGACCGCCACCCGGCCGACGTTGAGGAAGAAGGGGCGCGGCCAGTTCTCGCCGCCCATCTCCTTGTAGATCGGCTCCAGGTCGGGACGGAACAGCTCGGTGTCCACGCCGCGCGTCCACGGCGAGACGTTCTTGAAGCCGTGCTCGACCAGTTCGTCACGCAGGGTCGGGGTGGCGACCATCAGGCGGCCCGACGGCTTGTGGAACCACTTCATATAGGCGTAGCCGACCTGCACCGGGATCGGGAAACGGGCCGATACATATTCCGGAAATTTGGTGTGATAGCTGGTCGTGAACGGCAGCTTCCACTCCACGCAGATGCGGCGCGTGGCGATGCCCAGGGGGCCTTCTGTGGCGATGTGGACGGCCTCGGGCTCGAAGGCGCGCAGGCGTTCGCGAATCTCTTCCTCGGCGCCCAGGGCCAGGCGAATCTCGGGATAGGTGGGGCAGGGGATGGTCTTGAACTGGCTGGGTTCGATGACCTCCACCTCATGACCCATGGCGCGGCATTCGGCCACGGTGCGGGTCAGGGTGCGGACGACGCCGTTGACCTGAGGCTCCCAGGCGTCGGTGACCAGAACAATGCGCATGAAGTCGATAGGGCCTTGAGCCGTTTCGCGAAGGCGAAACTTCTAGACGCTCCGCATGACGAAGGCGAGACGGCATGATAGAGCAGGGTGTGAACAGGCTTCACCTCTTCGCGAACGGCCATGTTGAGTCGTATCTCATTTTTGAGTGAGCGAATTACCAGAAGATTCTGCGATCATCCGAATTCTGTTCGGTTTTCGGCGTGATGATGTGGAGCACATTCGGCTCTCAACGTCATATATGCGGAAATTCACAGGATGGATTTCATGACGCCGACCGATCTTCGCCATTGGGATGAGCTGGACCGGAACAAGTACCGGGACGAACGTGAGGTGGTGGCCGAACTGCTGGCCGCCGAACCGCTGACGCCTGACGGTCGCGCGGCGGTTCTGAACGACGCCATCGCCCTGGTCGAAAGCGCTCGCAAGAGCCAGAAGCGCCAGGGCGTGGTCGAAAGCTTCCTGCAGGAATTCAGCCTGGGCACCCGTGAAGGTCTGGCGCTGATGTGCCTGGCCGAGGCTCTTCTGCGCACGCCGGACGCGGGCACCCGCGACCGCCTGATCGCCGAGAAGATCGGCTCGGCCGACTGGGCCAGCCACATGGGTCAGTCGGACAGCCTGTTCGTCAACGCCTCGACCTGGGGCCTGATGCTGACCGGCAAGCTGGTCGACGTCGACGATGAAGCCCGCAGCGACCTGCCGAACTTCCTCAAGCGTCTGGTCGGTCGTCTGGGCGAGCCGGTCATCCGTCAGGCCGTCGCCACCGCCGTCAAGATCATGGGCGAGCAGTTCGTCGTCGGCCGCACCATCGAGGGCGCACTGAAGCGGTCGGACCGCGAGGAGTGGCTGTGCAGCTTCGACATGCTGGGCGAGGGCGCCCGCACCGCCGAAGACGCTGAGCGCTATGAGAAGATCTACGCCGACGCCATCGAGGCCGTGGGCAAGACCGCCAAGGGCGAAGGCCCCGAGCGCGGGCACGGCGTCTCGGTCAAGCTGTCGGCCCTGTCGCCGCGCTATCAGGCGGTTCAGGAAGACCGGGTCTGGGAGGAGCTGTATCCTCGCATCCTGCGTCTGGCGCTGATCGCCGCCAAATACGACATCAACTACACCATCGACGCCGAAGAGGCCGACCGCCTGGCCCTGTCGCTGAAGCTGCTGGAGCGGCTGGCGCGCGAACCGGCGCTGGGCGACTGGCAGGGCCTCGGCCTGGCCGTTCAGGCCTATCAGAAGCGCACGACCGAGACGGTGGCCAAGCTGGCCGAACTGGCCAAATCCTCGGGCCGTCGCCTGATGGTGCGTCTGGTCAAGGGCGCCTATTGGGACACCGAGATCAAGCTGGCCCAGGTCAACGGCCGCACCGACTATCCGGTCTTCACGACCAAGCCGGCGACCGACCTCAACTATCTGGTCTGCGCGAAGGCGCTGATCGAGGCCTCGCCCTACATCTTCTCGCAGTTCGCCACCCACAACGCCCATACCCTGGCCGCCGTGCACCGTATGGCCGCTGATCGCGGCGTGACCATCGAGTTCCAGCGCCTGCACGGCATGGGCGAGGCCCTCTATGACGGCGCCAAGGCCGAGTGGGGCGACGTCGTCGTGCGTGCTTACGCCCCCGTCGGCGGCCACGAGGAACTGCTGCCCTACCTGGTGCGCCGCTTGCTGGAGAACGGCGCCAACTCCTCCTTCGTCCACGCCCTGCTGGACGAGCGCGTGCCTGCGGCCGACGTGGCCGCCGATCCCATCACCTCGGTCGAGGCTCAGCCTGACCGCCATCCGAAGATCCCTGTACCCATGAACATCTACGGTGACCGCCAGAACTCCCTCGGCCGCGACTATTCGCAGGCTGCCGACCGCGAGCGCCATGCGGCCGCTCTGGAACGCGTCGACAGCGAGAAGCTGACCGCCGGCCCGATCATCGGCGGCAAGCTGCGCGCCGGAGTGAACGCTCAGGACGTCACCAACCCCTATGACCGCTCACGCGTGCTGGGCCATGTCTCGGAAGCCTCGGTTGAGGACGTCGACGCCGCCGTCAACACTGCAGCCAACGCCCAGGTCGCCTGGGATCGTCTGGGCGGCGCGGGTCGCGCCCCGGTTCTGCGCGCCATGGCCGACGCCCTGGAAGCCGACCTGGACCGTCTGGTCGCCCTGCTGTCGCGTGAAGCGGGCAAGACGCTGAACGACGGCGTCGCCGAGGTGCGCGAAGCCGCCGACTTCTGCCGCTACTACGCCCTGCTGGCCGAGCGCGACTTCGGCGGCCGCCAGACCCTGAAGGGCCCGACCGGCGAGACCAACGAACTGGTCCTGCACGGCCGCGGCGTCTTCGCCGCCATCAGCCCGTGGAACTTCCCGCTGGCCATTTTCACCGGCCAGATCGCCGCTGCGCTCGCCGCCGGCAACGCCGTCGTGGCCAAGCCCGCCGAGCAGACGCCGCTGATCGCCGCCGAAGCCGTGCGCCTCTACTACAAGGCCGGTCTGAACCCCGACCTGCTGGCCCTGGTCCCCGGCCGTGGCGAGACGGTCGGCGTGGCCCTGACCGGCCATCCGGGCGTCGACGGCGTGGCCTTCACCGGCGGCACCGACACCGCCTCGGCGATCAACCGCGGCCTTGCCGCGCGTCCGGGCGCCATCATCCCCTTCATCGCTGAAACGGGCGGCCTGAACGGCATGTTCGTCGACACCACGGCGCTGAAAGAACAGATCATCGACGACGTCATCCTGTCGGCCTTTGGCTCGGCCGGTCAGCGTTGCTCGGCTCTGCGCGTTCTCTATGCACCCAAGGATTCGGCCGACGCCCTGATCGAGGGCCTGAAGGGCGCCCTGGCGGCCCAGGTGATGGGCGACCCGACCGACGCCAAGACCGACATCGGCCCGGTGATCGACGCTGAAAGCCGCGCCAACCTGGAAGCTCACGTCGAGCGCCTGTCCAAGGAAGCCAAGATCATCGCCCGCGCCGAACTGCCGGCCGGCGCGGATAAGGGCGACCTGTTCGCCCCGACCATCGCCGAGATCCCGACCCCGGACTTCCTGGAGCGTGAAGTCTTCGGCCCGATCCTGCACGTCTATCGCTATGAGCCGAAGGACCTGGAAACGGTCGCGGGCAAGCTGGCGGCGCGCGGTTTCGGCCTGACGTTGGGCGTCCACAGCCGCATCGACGCCTTCGCCAAGGAAGTCATGGAGCTGGTTCCGGCGGGCAACGTCTACGTCAACCGCTCGATCATCGGCGCGGTGGTCGGCGTCCAGCCCTTCGGCGGCGAAGGCCTATCCGGCACCGGCCCCAAGGCCGGCGGCCCCAACAGCCTGATCCGCTACGCCGCCGAAAAGGCCATCAGCATCAACATCGCAGCCCAAGGCGGAGATCCGGCGCTGCTGAATTTATAAGGAAGAATGGCGCGGACGCTAGGCATGAGCCTTCGGGCGTCGAGGGCGTCACGTAAGGGGGGGCTGCTCTTGCCTTGCCCCCTTCAATCCGACTAGGAGGGCTCCATGCGTTGGAGCCTGACAGGACATGCCATGAATACCCCCGATCTGTCGGATCTTTTTTCTCTCAAGGGGCGCCGCGCGCTCGTCGTGGGGGGGGCGGGGCTTCTCGGCTCTCAGATCACGGAAGCCCTTGCTGAGATGGGGGCTGACGTGGTTGTGGCTAGTCGGGACGAGGAGAAGTGCCGCGCTTTCGTTCAAGAAGTGAAGGCCCGTTTTCCCGGTGGTCACGAGGCGCTGAAAATCGACCTGCTGGATGGAGCTTCGGTTGAGGCTTGCATCAAGACGTTTACTGAAGGGGGGGCGATGAACGTCTTGGTCAACTGTGCATGGTCGGGTGCCAAGAATAGCTTGGAAACGATTGACGAGGCGGACTGGAGCTACGATATTGACATGTCGTTGAATGGGGTGTTTCGAGTGGTTAAGGCTGCCATCCCAGCCTTGAAAGAGACTCAAGGCGTCATTCTGAACATTGCCTCCATGTATGGCCATGTTGCTCCCGATTATCGACTCTACGACGGCAAGCGCTACGCCAACCCGCCAAGTTATGGCGCGGCCAAGGCGGGGGTGCTGCAGTTCACCCGTTATCTGGCCAGCTTTCTGGCCCCCGACGGTATTCGTGCCAATTGTATCAGTCCTGGTCCTTTCCCTTATCCCTCGACCATCGCCGAGGCTCCCGAGTTCATTGAACGCTTGAGTGCAAAGGCTCCGTTGAAGCGGATCGGGAAGCCTCATGAGATCAAGGGCGCCGCCGCCCTTCTTTGTTCGGATGCATCGAGCTACATGACGGGCCAGAACATCTGTGTTGATGGCGGCTGGGCCATCTGGTAACCAAAAGCTTTGCGCTGAAAGTAGTTTTTTGGTCGGTGTTCGCTCCAATTTCAGGAGAGAACTTTGCTCCGTTAGAATAACGTTTTCCGCCTTACCGGTACAGAGCGAGACAAAGTTGGCCGATCTTTGGGACCTGCAAGGCCGAACCTGCGTAATCACCGGAGGCGGCGGCTACATTGGTCGGGCCATGACCGCGATCTATCTTCGGGCAGGTGCGAAAGTCATTCAACTCGACTTGCGATTTGACGAGGCTGCCGAAGAGGGAGTTTCTCAAGTTGTTTGCGACCTGACAGACCTGTCTGCGCTAGAGATCGCGCTGACGGGCGTTTTGGAGCGGTCGCCGAAAATCGATGTTCTGGTCCACAATGCAGCCTTTGTTGGTACGTCTGCTGACCAAGGCTGGAGCACGACCTTTGAGACCCAATCACTGGCATTGTTCAATAATGCCCTGAACATCAATCTGGCGGTTCCCTTCGCTATCACGCAAAGGCTGGCTCCGGCGCTTCGCGCCTCTGGCCGTGGTTCGGTGATCATGGTGGGATCTATCTATGGTCTGGTTGGTCCTGACTGGTCTCTCTATGCGGGGACTCAGATTGGAAACCCGGCGGGCTATGCAGCTTCTAAGGGAGGCTTGATGCAGCTGACGCGTTGGCTGTCTACGACCTTAGCACCCGATATCCGTGTGAACGCATTTTCGCCTGGGGGCGTTGAACGCGGCCAGGACGCGGCGTTCCAGCAGCGATATGTCGCCCGGACTCCGCTCGGGCGGATGGCGTCTCCGGATGATTTTCAAGGCGTTGCCCTGTTTCTGGCGTCCGACATGTCGGCCTATGTGACCGGTCAGATCATTAATGTAGATGGAGGATGGACAGCGTGGTGAAGCCAGAGGGCTCCTCGAGTTGCCTTGTTATCGCCGAGGCGGGGGTCAACCATAACGGAAACATGGATTTGGCTCTCCAGCTTGTTGAGGAGGCCGCCGCTGCCGGCGCCGATATCGTTAAGTTCCAAACTTTTGATGCCAAGAAGCTGGTCACGATCAAGGCACCGACCGCGGACTATCAGAGGCGCAACTTCGATGCTGGCAACACCCAGTTGAAGATGCTGCAGGCGCTGGAACTGTCCGAAGACGACCATCGCCTACTTTCGGATCGCTGCGATGCCTTGGGCATTGAGTTCCTCTCGACCCCCTTTGATATCGAGTCGGCGCGTTTCCTTGTCGATACGATGGGCGTGAAGCGGATCAAGGTCGGGTCGGGTGAAATGACCAATGCGCCGATGCTCCTGGGCCTTGCGCGCCTGGGCCTGCCGATGATCCTTTCGACCGGTATGGCGACCCTGTCTGAGGTCGAAGGTGCTTTGTCCGTGGTGGCCTTCGGTATGCTGGCGGGATCGGAGGTGCGTCCGTCGCGCGCGGCCTTCGCCGAAGCCTACGCCTCGGCTGAAGCGCGGGCGGCGCTGGCCAAGGTGACCGTTATGCAGTGCACGACCGAGTATCCCGCGCCCTATGAAGATGTGAACCTCAGGGTGATGAACACCTATGCGGCAGCGTTCGGCGTCTTGCCCGCTTATTCTGACCATACGCCGGGGATCGATATCTCCTTGGCCGCTGCAGCGCTCGGAGCGACTGCGATTGAAAAACACTTCACCCTGTCGCGCGACATGGAGGGGCCGGATCACAAGGCCTCGCTGGAACCTAACGAGCTGAAGGCCATGGTCCAAGGCATTGCGCGCATCGGTCGGGCCATGGGCGACGGTGTCAAGCGGCCTCAGCCTTCTGAGATTCCCAATATTAGGGTGGCCCGCAAGAGCTTGGTCGCTGCCGTCGACATCGTTGAGGGTGAACGGTTCACCGAACAAAATTTGACGGTCAAACGCGCGGGAGGAGGTCTTCCTCCTATGGCCTTTTTCGAGTACTTGGGCCAGCCCGCCTCCCGGGATTTTGCTGCAGATGAGTTAATCCAGCCGTGAATCGTTCTGTTCTTCTTATTGGGGGCGGAGGTCATGCCCGCGTTGTTTTAGACGGCCTTCTGGCTATGGGGCGTTACTGTCTCGGCGTTACAGCGCGCACGGTACCAAATCTTCCCGACGTTCTTTATGTCGGTGACGATGAAGCCGCGTTCGAACGTTTTCCGAACGGTCTTGAGGCGGCGCTGGGTCTCGGCGGCACGCCCAACAAGGGGGCGTCAGGCACTGCCCTGCGACGAAAGGTCTATGAGGACTACATTGCGCGTGGTTTTCATTTCCCGCCGATTATCGGACGTGGCGTCATCTTGGCGCCGGATGTCGAATTGGAAGACGGAGCTCAGATCATCGCCGGCGCCATTCTTCAGCCGAATGTGCGTGTCGGCCGTAACGCTATGATCAACACCGGGGCCTGCGTGGACCATGATACCGTGGTTTGCGACCACGCTATGGTGGGGCCGGGGTCTGTTCTGTGCGGCGGCGTCGAGGTCGGCGTAGGTGCCTACATCGGCGCGGGCGCTACCGTGTTGCAGGGCATACGGATAGGTCCAGACGCTGTCGTCGCGGCAGGGGCGGTTGCGACGGCTGACCTTCCCGCTGGCGGATACGTCAGCCGACGATGAGCGAGAACAAGCCACGCATCGGCGTTTTCACAGCTACGCGCGCCGAATACGGTCTTCTGTATCCTGTCATTGTCGCCCTGCGTGCTTCGGATCATTTTGAAACGGCATTGATCGTCAGCGGCGCTCATCTCTCTGCAGAGCATGGGATGACGGTGAACGAGATCGAACAGGATGGCCAGCCCATCGCGGCGCGTGTGCCGATCCAGCAGCCTGGCGACGATGGGCTTTCTGTAGCCCGCACACTGGCCGCCGCCGTAGACGGCTGCGCTCAGGCTTTTGACGCCTGCAAGCTAGACGCCATCCTTCTGCTGGGTGACCGCACTGAACTTCTGGGCGCCGCCGCCGCCGCTATGGCGTTGCGTATCCCTATCGTGCATCTTGAGGGGGGGCACCTCACCGAAGGCGCGGTGGATGATGCGGTGCGACACGCCGTCACCAAGCTAGCCGCGCTGCACTTTACGGCCGCCGAGCCTTATCGTCAGAGAATTCTGCAGATGGGAGAAGACCCAGATCGCGTCTTTACGGTCGGCTCCACAGGGCTCGACAATCTGCTCTCTGAAGGAACTCGCACCATCCAGGAGGTTAGCGAGGCGGTCGGGGTGGACCTGACGCCAGGCTTCCTGCTGACGACCTTTCATCCCGAAACGCTTGGCGTCGTGCCGGCGGAGCGGCAGATGGCGGCGCTACGAGAGGCGCTCGACGCCTTCCCTGCTCTGAAGGTGCTCTACACTCTGCCGAACGCAGACGAGGGCAATCAGGTGATCCGTCAGGCCATCGCAGCCCACGTCGCGTCTCAACCTGGTCGTGTCTTTGCGGTCGAATCCCTGGGCCGTCAGCGATATGCTTGGGCGCTGTCGGCGGCGGCCGCCGTTATCGGCAATTCCTCCAGCGGCGTGATTGAGGCGCCGGTCCATAAAGTCGCCACGGTCAATATCGGCGAACGTCAGGCGGGACGCCTGCGCGCTGACAGCATCATTGACGTCCCAGCCGACGTTGTAGCGATCCGTGATGCAATCGCGAAGGGCATCAGCGACGATTTCCGCTGGTCCATTCGCGATCAGGTCAGCCCGATGGGGGACGGCCATGCCAGCGCACGCATTGTCGACATCCTGCGGACGGTCGATTTCGTCGGGCTTCGCCGCAAACGCTTCTATGATCTCGACGGTCTCTAGAGGGCTATCGACCTCGTCGGCGCCTACGGATATTTTACTTCGGGCTTGGCGTCGAGAGGAGGGGCGATGTCGACCTCCGGACCGCCGGGCAGGGCCTCCAAGCCAGCGATTATGGTGCGGATGACCAGCAAAGTCTCCTCGGGGGGGATGGCCGGGCGGCCGGTACGGACCTGCTGGATGAAGGCCGCGAGCACGCGCTGGAACGCGGTGAAATTGTCAGTCATGTCTACGGCTCCATGCGCCAAGCTGCCGAAAACGTCTAGCCGGAAGGCCTTGGCTGCAACGCCCAGAGCATCGACCCGGAAAACTGCTCCAGAGGCCAGTCGAATCGCTAAGCTGTCGTGCCGGGCCTCATGTCGGCGGATGGCGACTGGCTGGACCTGGCCGTGCAGGGCGCCCATGGCCGCTTCCAGCATATGGATGCCGTAGCGCGGCCAATCGATTACGACGGCGCCGCGGATCAGCTTGATGTCGCCGAATTGTTCAGGGGCGGCGCGCCAGGCGTCTAATTCGCCGGCGAAGCGCAGACCGGCGCACGACATCAGTTGCCCGGATCTCAGATAAGGCTCGAAAAGCGCAAGCGTTTCGTGATCCAGGCAAAGGGGTTTGTCGACGAAGACCGGCAAGCCCGCATCGAGGAACATCTGGGCTATCGGCAGATGGCTTTCAGCATCGTCTCGCAGGATCAACACGGCGTCCACCATGCCGAGCATGGCGTTCGGAGATTCGCAAACCGTTGCAATCTTGCAGGCCGCTGCTAGGCCGGCGGCCATGTCGGCGTCAGGCATCCAACAGGCGGAGACGTTGACGCCGTCGAACCCGAAAGCCTCCGGTTCGCGCCTTTTGAGGTAGGTATGGATTCCGTCCCAGCCGCATGCGGCGAAGGCGGCGTCATCATAGCCGTTAACGATCGCCGAGAAGGAAAACGGATGGCCGTTGCCCTCCGAGAAGCCGATTACGCCGAGACGCAGCCTCATGCGAACTCGCCCAGTGGAACGGCACCAGCAGCCAGGAGGGCATTGGCGATCGCGAAATCCTGAGCGTCATCGATGTCGAAGGACCGCTTCTTGTCCATTATGATGGCTCCTGATTTCCCGAACAGGACCGCCGGGGTTTCCGGCTTCAGTTCATCCGCTACGAAGGCGTAGACTGCGCCGTTGAGCTGATGCGCGGGAGGCAGGCTCTGGCGGGGACGCCAGGGTACCGAGCCGGGGATGAACGGTTGAGCTTTGCCGTCCTGAATGGTCCAAGCTCGGTGGGGATTGAGGTGGGCCTCCATGAAGGTCGCCACTGAATCCAGCCGGTTCTCGTGCAAGAGTTTCAGACAGGCTGAAACATCCTGTGGCAGTCGAAACGGCGCCGTGGGCTCTAGAAGAACCAGATAGCGCGCCGTTTCGCCTTCTTCTCGCAGCGAAACGATCAGGTGGCGGAGCATGTCGGCCGGTAAAGCAGTATCGCCGGATAGATGCTCGGGGCGCAGGCTGACCTCCGCTCCGGCGGCCCGGGCCGTCTCCGCGATTTGGTCGTGATCGGTCGAAACGATGATGCGGTCGATCTCGGGTGTCGCCTGGGCTACCCTGATCGGCCATTCCAATAGTGGGCGCCCTCCTAGCGGGTGCAGGTTTTTCAGCGGAACGCTTTTGGACCCTCCACGCGCAGGAATAACGGCGATACATCTTTCAGATTCGATCATGGTTCGGGGATATTCCGAATCGAGCTCATGGGCAAAAAATGAAACTTGGCGACAATCTTGGCGCATCGCCGCGAAGCGCCTATGCCATGCGCAGTAAGGCCTCCGGGCGTTGGCAATGGAGCGCGCGATGCTGACTGACGATCAATCCAAACGCGAAACAGGCATGGAAGCGACGACCGATGACGGTTTGGCCTTGGCGCTTGAGGAAATCAACCGCGCACGCCTGATGAAGGATCTGAAACTCGCCGAACGATTGATCCGTCAACTAGCTGAGCGCTTTCCTGATGACGCTGCGCTCCAGTTGAAGGCCTTCAATCTGTTGCACCGTATTGGCCGCTGGGAGGCCATGCTCAACTTGGCCGAAGGCGCAGTTGCGCGTGATGCGATCGGCCGGTCCCCCTCCGCTATGGTTTTGATGGCTGAAGCGCTGGTGAAGCTGGGTCGCCCCGCCGAGAGTGCGGCCCTGTTGGCCCAGACGCCCATGGCGCGTGTAACCGGGGTGGCTGCGAAACGCTTGCCCGCCATCGAAGCTCTTGTTGGCAACCTGTTGCGCAAAGCCGGGCAGGCGGGAAGTGAAAGGCCCGATCCTGTCGTCCCAGACGCCCGGCGCGAAGCGATTGCGCATCGATCGGCACCACTGGATCTCGACGCGGATCAACGTGAGGCGCTGTTGTCCGACGCGGAAGCGGCTATGGAAAAAGTTCGGCAGCTTCGATTGGAGCGGCGTACGGCTGCGGCGGCCGAGCTTCTGCTTATGATTCTTGACCGCTATGGGGATGATGAAGGGATCGTCTCCCAGGTCCTCAACTCCCTGCATCGGAACGGCAGCTATCAGCAGATTCTGGAGGTGTTGAGCGCGCCGAAATTTGCGCGGGCAGCGCGCCAGCCGGAACGGGCCGTTCTGAAGGCAGATTGCCTTGTCCGAGGAGGTGAGGCTGGACGCGCCGAAGCCCGGTTAATCATCCTTGGCGTTAGGGCGGAGGAGGTCAAAGGGCAAACTCGGACGATGTGGAGCAAGCTTCGCCGAGAACTGGTGAGTCGCTCGACGGATCCGAACGTAGTTGCGATCGAGGAGGCCTTTGAAGACGGCAATGTTTTGAAAGGGGCGACGCTCTTCCGAGCCTTGCTAGATGAATGCCGCCAGTATGTGGCGAGCGTTCCGACAGGACAGAAACCCGTTGCGACTCTGGCCGATCATGCCGGCGAGCAAACCGATGCGGCGCTTGTTCCCGGCGATCTGCGCGAGGCGGAAAGCGCGCGCTATCTTCTCGATTTTGCGGCTGCAACGGGAGATGCGCCGACCAATCAGCGCAAGGTCCTCATCGTTTCGGATTCGATCGCCTTGCCGCGTGAGAGTACGGGTGTCGGATTGGAGGAAAGCTACCCCTACCGCTTGCATCAAGCGTTGACCGCTAGGTCGGGGGGGCGTCTTGGCGTGGCCCCTGATTGTCGACGAGGCCGCACTGTGATCGACGCGCTTTCGGCCTTGGAAAGTCAGGCCGGCGCGTTTGAAGCCGTGGTGGTTCAGGTGGGCATCGTGGATTGCGCCCCTCGGGTGTTCGGCGCCAGCGACGTACGTGCTGTTCGCGCCGCGCGTGGAGATGACGCGGCAGAGGGCATGGTGACCATCGCGGGGGCCTACCGCCAAGCCTTGGTGGGGGATCGGCACAACTCCGTATACGTCAAGATCGACCGCTTCGAAGCGGGGATGCGTGATGCTGTGCGTATGGCGTCCAAGCTCGCCCCCTTGGTTATGGTTTGCGGTATCGTCACGCCGTCGAAAAGAGGGGGCAAGCTGGCTAATGTGCCGCTGACCCTGAACATCATGGACTACAACGCTGTGATGAAACGAGTCGCCGAAGAGGATGGTGCCGTGTTCGCCGACGCGGACGACTATATCTGGGCCCGAGAAGACCCTACGGCGTGCTTCACGCAGGACAATTATCATTACAATTCAGAAGGTCATAGACACTGCGCGGACTTCCTCGCGGAGCTCGTACTCAAAGGCGCCGCTGGGGCGCATACGCACTCCGCAGGTTTGGGACCTGACGGAAAATGACTCTCGCTTCGGTTTCTAAATGGCGTGCTGGTCTAAAAGGGTTCTTCGGGAAGAAGTCGAAGACGGATGCGAGTGCAGTGGCTTTGGAAGTCGCGCCCGCCAATCCGATCGATATCGAGCCCTTGCTGGCTGCAGCCAATGCCGGTGATTTTCAGGCTCTGCATGGCTTGGACGACTATATATCCCATTGCACGGCCTGTGATACCGCCAAAATGCGGGCATTGCTCAATCCCCTTGGCCGCGCGGGCTACCCTGAGCTTCAGGTGAGGGTGTGGGCCAAGTTGCTCGCGTTAGATCCGTCCGCGCACGTTAATCTGGACCGGGCGCTTCGCCTTATCGTCGCGACTCTGTCGAACGAAGATCAGAACGCCCGCGTCGTCTCTCAATCTACCAAAGGGGCGATCGAGGCCATTCTGGATATATCCTCGCCTGAGACGAAGGCCGGGGAGGCCAGTTGGCACGCGCTGCTCATTCAGGCGACGAGCGCTTCTGATCCGATGGCCCGGTCGGCGAGATCGGTGCGTCTTGTGCGAGCGTTGTCACCCGCGCTTACGGCTAGGTTCATTCTCCGGGTCCAGGCCGGATGGCCTCAACTGAATGCACGTTGGATCTGGGCTTTTTACACGGAAATGAAGCGTATTGCGCGACTACGCGAAGCTGAGATCCTGGTCGCTGCGCTGAGCGAGTCGAGCCCCGCCCAAGGCCGTTATTTCTCTCGGGTGGTGGAAAGCAAGGTGCGCCGCAAGCTCTTTGCCGATGCTCTTGTGGATTTAGGGAGTCCGCAAGGCGCGAACCTGACTGTGCAGGAGATCGCGCGGGCACTGAACCGTATTCCGGAAACTGTTAGGATCGATGCGGCCGCTTTCGGAGATCTGGAGCTGGCGCATGCCATGCGTCTCTTCTTCGCCGCCGCGATGGATGATCGGCACAGAGCGCTTCGGCTTGTGGTGACGCAGCACCTGAAAGCGGTCGTCCATACCGAACTGGTTTCCAACGCTGTGGAAATTTATCTGGACGAGGGCGCGCGTTCGCCACAGGTGGACTGGAACCTGGTCCTTTCGCGCCTAGACCAGATCCATCGCTCCCTGGGCGGGGCCATGGCTAGATGGGCGACGACTTCAACGGACCACGCGCAGCGGACGCGGGCCGCAGAAACGCTTCTTCGTCACCTTGAGAAATATGTGGACGACGAGTCCGCGCTTGCCGCATTCCGGAAGCGAATCTCGCTCTGGGGTGTCTATGCCGTTGAGGATATGGAGACGATCAATCCTCCCGTTCGTTCAGCGGCCGCCGAGAAGGCCATCTCAAAAACACAGGTCGTCCTAACACTGGCGGAACTTGATAAGGCGGTTGCTGGCCGGTTCGGTGAGAAGGGTGTCGACTATGAGGAACTTCGCGTAGGCCTCGCGTCAAAGAGTGAGAAGGACGCCGGCGCGCCGCAAACGGTCGGCGATGTCGGCTTCGGGGTTAACTCGGCGGCAGATTATGCTAGCGCGGCTCTAGCAATCGAGATTTCCAAAGTGATGACCGAAGGCCTGTTCGGCAAGGCGCCAAAGCAGGGCTCATTCGAGGCCGAGGTGGTGCGTCTTCTGGTCGAGGATCGCATCTTCCCCAGTATCAGCCAGTCGATGAAACTCTACGAGCACTTGAAGAGCCGCAAGATCACGCGGATCACGGTGGTAGTTGATGACGTTCACTATATCAACGGGATGCAGATCGCCTTCTTCCTAAAGTCTATGGGCTTCAGGAATGTTCTAGTGATGTTCAATGTTCGCAAGGCAGCGGCATTGAATGTGTTACGGGACGCTTGGACGGGCGAAGCAATGAAGATCGAGCAGCTCGTCCTGAATCTGACTTCATCCGCGCTAAAGAATGTAAAGCCCCGAGCCTTGAAAATGGCGGATTGGCTTCCTGTTTCGCGCGACGCTGGTCGGGAGGCGGAGGGGGCATGTCATAAGGCTCCGCAGAAGCGAGCGCTCCTCCTGACAAGCCTGGGTGATAGCAGCTATTTTACGAGTTCGGTGGCCCTGTACAAACGGCTTGCGGGCTTTATGGACGTGCGTGTCTATAATGGTGCGGCCAGCGGGGGGGAAAAGTTCGCTGCCGCCACCCTCATCCGGCATGACCATCTGACGCCTCGTTTAGCACCGGACGTCGCTTTGCAGACCGCGATGAAGGCGCCAACGCGCCGGATGTTCGACGCCATCAGGGCGAACTGGACTGCCTCCCGAGCGGATATCTTCTTCCTCTGCAATGCGTCGCGTTTCGTTAACAGTATTCCGCTGGGGCTAGCGCATGAGATTGCTCAGGCACAGGCGTTACGCAACCTGTTGGTGACGGAGGGGATTGACCTGGTTATCACCATGCCGGGGCGCATGGTTAGCGCGCGTTCGACGACCATGATCGCACGCGCACTTGGTATCCCCACACTGGATCTTCAAGCCTTCTTTATCTCCCCGCATCCTCGTTATCATGCCAGCATGGCCGATATTTATGGCGGCCTGACCGAGGATCAGCTTGCCGTTTACGCCGCCAAGGCCCCCCCCAAACGGCAGGCCATCAAGCGTATCGGTTCGCTTATGATCGGCGAACAATTGGCGCGCGTTAGGGATATGACTGTCCAGCAGGCGCGCGCGGCTCAGGGAGTCTTTAACAAAAGACCGGTGATTGTTTTTGGGGCCCAGCACGGACAGGGCGCCGAAGGCGATGAGATCATTCGGATGATCGTGCGGGCGGCGAACACTGTCGATAACAGCCTGCTGATCGTGAAGCTTCATCCTCGCACGCCGATCGAGGCGGTCGACGTCATTCAGGCTATGGTGCGGGCCGAGGCGACCGGAGACGTCATGGTCCAGCGCGAGGGCGATGTCTACGCTCTCATGAAGGCGGCCGATTTGGTGGTGACGCAGTTTTCGAACGTCGGGTTGGAAGCGGCAGTTATGGGCCGAGCCGTGTTGTCGATCAATCTTACGGGATCTGACTACGTCGTAGATCTCGCTCGTCTCGGTGTTGCTCTGCGGGCGACCAGTGAGGCGGATGTCGTCGTCAAGTTGCATGCGCTGCTCTCTGACGAGGGCTGTCGCGCCGAGCTACGCACCAAGCGTGAGGCCTATTTCGACAAGAATCCGGAGCTCCGTGATCTGACAGCCGGGGAGACCGTAGAGGATATTGTTCGAGGAGCGTTGAATTTGGAGGTTCGGTCAGGAGCTTTACTGGCGGATCCAGCCTAAGGCGACTTCATCATTCGTATCGCACACCAGATCAGGCAGTATTTCGACAGCCGACTGCGAACGCCGCGTAGGCTTCAAGTCGCGCTGCGCCATCTTCGTGCTGGCAGAGCCGATCAGGCTGCTCGCGCGGCGGATAGAGTGCGAGCTCTCGAGCTGACCGATATGGCCGCTTTTGGCGAACTCATGCGGACAGCAACGGCGGAAGGGCGGGTCTCCGTCACGTCCAAGCTTTTCGCGCGTCATGTAGCCACTTTGGATACGTCGACTTGGTCGCCGATCCTTGTGGCTTTCCTTGCAACCTTGAGGGATCCCGATGCTGCCCGGACCCTTAGGCGCGAGCTCCGAGTTTACGTTAAAGACGGCGTGCCTGGCGCTATCGCGGTTGATGCTTGCCTGACCATACCCGCTCGCGCTGACTGGAGCGAGCGGCGACGTGCGCTTTACGCCGTGCAGACGCAATGTCCGAAGATGCTGGAAGCGCAGCTTGTAAGGGCCGCCTGCGCGGCCTTACCGCAAGATGACTTCCTCGAAACGGGCACCCCCGCTCAGAGCGTCCGCGCGGTGGAGGAAGCGGCGGCGGGCCGCTTCCTAGCGGTGCTTTCGCCCCAGACGGAACTTGCCCAACTGGCGAAAATTCTGCCGGAAGGCGCCAGCATCAAGGTTTGTTCCTATCGTCCGACGGATGAGTCCACCACTAATTGGATGCGGCAGGCCGCCCAGCAACCGGCGCTAATCCAGACGACGGTGTGCAATTCCTTCGAGAGCGCTTCTGATCTCAACAATGCCGTGCACGAGGCCCTGTCTGATATTGCGGACTCGGTCGCCCGCGATGCGCTCGCCGAGGAGGTGTTTCGCGGCGTATCGGAACGCGGCGCATTTATCCATTGGGCGGCAGCCGAACTGGCGCTCAGCGACAAGCTTTTCGCCTGGTTTCGGACCCAGCATGCGTTCGTCAAACTACTGGACGATCTCGACCCTACAGCCATGCTGCTTGTTGCGCCGACGGTCGAGGTGCGCGACTCTGTTCGCGCCGTTTTGAGGCGTCGTGAGACGTCCGTACGACTCCTGATAATGGAGGAGGCTGCGACGCTGTCCAGCCTGCGGCGTCGAGATCGCCCCACGCGCGATCTAGCCATGATTTCAGTGTCGCGGTCGGAAAACGACATGATGGAGATGGCGGAGAGTCTTATCGCGCCCTATCAGCACCTGCCTTGCGAAGGAGTTCTGGCGTCGGTCGGGCGCAGGCTCTACGAGCCGGCTGCGGCCCAGTTGCACGCTGTCCTTGGCGAAAAGACGGTGGACCTGTCGGACATGATCGCGGCTAGCGTCGGGAAGGTTCGTTTCAGCGCCGTAGTGGATGCTTCGGCAGCTCAGGCTTGGGGCGGCCCGGATCGCCGCCGCCTTGAACAAGTGCTGGAGATGGAGGCGAGCGATATTTCGGTTCAGCTCGCTCGTATCGTGAGCCGTTTTGTGAGTGTCGATCTTCCTCAACTGATGCTGATTGATGAAGCGACTCGTCTGGCGGTTCGGTGCTTGAAGCCGCGTTTTGGCGTGGTGATGCCCACGCGTCACCCGCCACTCCAGATCATGGCGCGGAACCTTCGAGCGGCGGGTGCCGTCGTTCATGAGCCGCAGGTGGTCTATTTCAGCGAGATGCCGCGCTATCGGGCTCCGGTGGTGGATTATTTTCATGCCCTGGACACATACTCGGCCCAGCAGGTGCAAGGACTGTTTGATCTTCCGGCTAAAGCAATCCGCGTCGGCGGGTCGCTCCGGCGCGCGGAGGCGACTCCGAACGACCGCGTGGTTGCGGCTGATGGGGTCTTGCGTGTCGTCCTTGCCAGTCAACCTGAGCCTTGGTGCGGGGCGGAGGAGCGTTTGAATGCCTTGGTCGCGGCGCTGAAACGGTTGAGTCGGCCGTGGCGGCTTTCCTTGCGCCCGCATCCTGCGGACGGAGCGTTGCGCCTGGAAGCCTACAAGGGAGCGGCCGCGAAGGCGGGCGTGTCCTTGAACTTTGGCGGCTCTCTGAGGGAAACAGATCTCTTGGTGGCCGGGTTTAGCAACTTGGTTCTTGAAGCTGCGGTGGCTGACATCCGCACGGTTGTATACTGGAGCAATACGTGTTCCCCGCCGGTACCCTATGCTCGCATGGGCTTGGCGTTACAGGTTAGTTCTGTGGAGGGCCTGGCGGGTGTTCTTCAGGCTTGTGCCGAGGACGCACCCGAGGCCATGGCGCTCGATGCATCCCGTCGCCGCTACCTAGCTGAAAATCCGCTCATCGTGTCGGGAGCGGCGGTCGCAATGGCGACCTTTATCGATGAAGCGAAGGGGCGATGAACGCCTGACCATTAACTGCGGACGGCGTTGAGCACGGCGGGTTCTCCAGCGAGAATCTTCGGAGCCAAGGCTTCACAAGCGATGAAATCGTAAAGTGAGTCGATGTCCCAGGCGCGTTCGAACGGTGTGGTGAAGGCCAGAGTGCCCTCGGGCGTGAACTTCCTCTGTTCCAGCAGGGCATCGGCGCGAATGATATAGACTGCGCCGTTGAGCATCATGATTTCGCTACCGTCTCCGTTGAACCGGTCAAGCTCACCAGTCGGACTGATCGCGCAGAGAAAGTTCTTGGGCTTCGGCAGAGGCGACACCGTCACGACCGCAGGCGCATCTTCGGTGAGGCATTTCTCGATCACCGCGTCGATATCGGCGGTAAGGCGCAAGGGTGATGTCGGTTGCAGCAAGACCACATAGTCCCAGGACTCTCCCAGGGTCTCGAGGGTATGGATGGTTGCGTCGACGACGGATGATTTGTCGCCTGCAAGATCTACCGGGCGGCGGAAGGGCGGTGGAAAGCCAGCCTCCGCGGCTGCTTGGGCGATGGCGTCATCGTCGGTGCTGACGATGATCTTGTCGAGATAGGCGGAGGCAGCGGCGGCTTCGAGCGTCCATGCGATCAGCGGCTTGCCGAGCAATGGGCGAACGTTTTTTCCGGGAAGGCCCTTGGAGCCGCCTCGCGCCGGCACAATGGCGATAATTCGGGGTTTCGCCAACACAAAGCCTCTCCTACGATCTTCCTATGTCGGTAGTGCAAGGCGTTCGACATAGTCAAGTGACGCTTTTGTCCAGTAAACGCTTGACGGGCAACCTCGCGACTGAAAAACCGAGTTCAAGTTTTCGAGGTGATCATGAGTGAGCAACTGTGGCTTATCGGTGCGGGGCGAATGGCGACCGCTTACGCGGCTGTCCTGGCCGAACTCGGAGCCAATCCCATGGTCGTTTGCCGCGGTGAAGCCTCTGCCGCGCGGTTCGCGGCGGCGACCGGCTTGCCGACCATGGCGGGCGGAGTATCGGCCAACCTGAACCGGGCCGGAACCGCACCGACCAGCGCCATAGTCGCCATCGACGTCGCCGAATTGACAGGTACGCTCCAGGAACTGATCCGCGCAGGTTGCCGTCGAATCCTTGTCGAGAAGCCGGGCGGGCTCAATTTTACCGAGATTGCTGAAACTGCGGCGCTGGCGGAGGGCCACGGCGCTGAGGTCTGGCTAGCCTATAATCGCCGCTTTTATGGATCAGTTCTGGCCGCACGAAGGGGGCTGGCGGAAGACGGAGGCGCCGTTTCCATGACCTTCGATTTCACGGAAGCCTCTGACGCGATCGTGAAGATCGGTCATCGCTCTGAAGTGCTGAACGAGTGGCTTCTCGCCAACTCTACCCATGTCATTGACACTGCGTTCATGCTGGCTGGCGAACCGACGAAATGGAGCACTCAGGTCGAGGGCGCGCTGGACTGGCACCCGCGGGCGGCGCGGTTCGCAGGGCACGGCCTCACTGAAACGGGCGCCCTGTTCTCCTACATGGCCGATTGGGACGCTCCGGGTCGGTGGATGATCGAGATCAGCAGCCGCAGGCGTCGTTTCGTCCTTAAACCGATGGAGCAACTTCAGGTTCAGAATCGCGGCTCCTTCGCGGTCGAACCTCAACCGGCGGAAGATGATCTGGACACGCGCTTCAAGCCGGGTCTGTTCCGCCAGACGCGCGCATTCCTCACAGGGGAAGACGCGGAGCTGCTACTGACCATCCAGCAGCATCGCGACAGGCTTGCCGCCATATATGCCCCGATGCTGCGGACGCAGACGATCGGTCACTGACGGAATTATATTATCAACAGTTCTCAGGACACTTCGCGCGTCGCAGTTGGATTTCTGATCGCCGACGATGTGGCGGCGGCGGAGCGCTTTATCGTCCGTTGCCGCGAGGCGGGGTTCAGTCCCCGGCTCGTGCGCGCCGCCTATGAGATTGAGCCGCAACTGCAGATCATCGACGTCCGAGTCGCACAGCCGATGGATTATTTGGGCGCGGCCCAGATGGATGTCGTCCATGCCGATGTTCTGGAGTGGTTGCGCCGGCTCCCCTCGACCGTCTTGAAGTCCGGCAAATCGCTGGCGGACTGGAGCGCAGGTCCAGAATATCCGGTGCCGGTGTGGGCTTGGCTGACGGCTCTTGGACCCTATGTTCAGATTTGTCTGCGGACCGTGAGATTGACGCGCGCTGTCGTTGATGCCGAAAAGCCCGCGGCTTGGGCCTTGCTGGGGAATGGGCCAGATGCGGGCTGGCAGGCTCCGTTGATGCGAGAACAACTGGCGCTGGCCGTTCCTGACGCACAATCCTGGGACGATGCATGCGCTGTGGCGCCGGTTGCACCCTCACGATCTTGGCACCGGCCAAATCTGGATGCCCTATTTCCTCACCTGCCCTTAGGCTTCTACCGACGTCGCGAGGCCTATCGAAAAGTCGAGGCTCGGCTGGTGGCTCAGGAGGCTGAAGTCCGGGAGCGGATCCGTGACTATGACGGCCACGTCGTGCTGATCAGCCGCGGTCAAAGAGGTGCGCACTGGTTGGTCAGCCGTGCCCGGGGGCGGCCTGTCCTCATTGATGAATACAGCGAGGGCATGCCCGACGCTCTGGCTGAGGCGTGCGTCCGCCGGAACTGGCGGTTGACTATCATTTGGGAAAGTCCTCGGCCGGTCTTCGAAGGCAAAGGCTATGCGGATCGTTGGCCATCGCATGTTGCGGAGTTGACGTTGGCAGACTTTGGAGGGTGGGCGTCTCAACTGCGTGCCCCCACCCGCACACGCTATGCTCATGCCTTGAACAAGTTGACCCGGGACCCGGGCTTCCGCCGAGCGATGCGAGTGGATGGCGTAGACATGTTCGGCCCATATGCCGACTACTTCAACCGGATGCTTTTGGACCTAGCGGTGTTGACCGCGACACAGGCTGAGGCATGGGGCAAGGCTTTTGCCTTGTTGCGGCCGGACATCGTCACGGCTGGCAGGCTTGAATCTCGCCCATGGATCAATCGCGCCGCCTTCCAGACCGGGGCGCGGACGGCATCGATTAAACTCGGGATTGGCGACGAGATGGCGCTCTCTCTTATGGCGACGCGTCCGAACGGGGAACCAGAGACCGACAACTGCCCAGACGCCTTGATTGTTTGGGGAGAGCACCAGGTTCGCCATCTCGCTAGGCGTCTGCCGGACAGCAAGATGGTTGTCCACGCGGCTGGTCGAGCGCGATCCGACACCTTCGTCAACGAGGGGGCGCTGACACAGACAGACATCGATACGGTCCGGCGTCTTCTTGGGCTGCGGCTTACAGGCCCCGTCATCGTCTGGGGAGGCACATGTCGGAGCCGATGGGGATTGTGGTCGGGACAGACTGCCGCCAGCGCCGTCATGGCGCCTGAGAGCTGGCGCGCCTGCCTTGCGGCCCTCTGCCAAGTCGCCGCCGATGTTGGGGGGCAGGTTCTGGTGAAACCTCACCCGGCAGACGACCAGGCCTTCGTCGCCCGTGAGGTCGCGCGAATGGACCCTGATGTCTGTGTTTTGTCGGCGGCTGTCGCCAGTGTGCACAATCATCAGCTTCTTGCTGCAGCTGATGTTTTCGTGTCGAGCGTCTCGTCCATGTTCGCCGAGGCCGCCTTGGCTGGGAAGGTCTCAGTCAACGTCTGGACCCCGGAAATATCCATGATTTACGAAACGGCGAGGTTCGAGCAGTATGCGAATCTTGCAGCTTCTGCGACCTCGGTGGAGGCGATGGCATTGACGACTCGTCAATTGCTGACGGATTCGGCAGCCTATGAACGTGAACTGACGCGGGCCATAGCGTCGATGCCAACCTATTTCGGCGGATTGGATGGGCGCAACGCCGAACGCACGTCGGAATGGTTGCTCGACTTCGCTAAGGCGAAGCGGAGCGGAACACATGAGTCATGACGCCGAATTCCAAAATCGAGGACCTGTTTGACAGCATTGTCCGCTGTCCGAGCGCCGATGCTCTGGTCTATCCCATGAGGTGTCGCGGGGCCTGGAGACGACTCAGCTTCGGGCGCCGTTCCGCCGAGGCCGTGGCCGCCGCCCTTTCAATGGATCGTTCGGCGTTGATCGTCGTCGGGCCAGGTGCCCGGCTGGGCGGTCAATTGGGCAGCGCAGCTGCTGAGGTCATCGATTTTTCCGGGACGGCAGGACGGGGCTACATCGACCCCAAGCGGCGCACTCTGCATGAGGGGTGGTTTAAACTGGCCAAGCAGGCGACTGAGGTGGCCTTGGCGAGCATTGTCGATGAACTGCCAACGAGGCTCGGCGAGCGAGTTGAGCGTCATCGTGAGGCGCTTGCGCTGCGCCTGAAGACGGACATCGCGATTCGGCTCCGGCGCCTGGAGATCGTCGAGACGGCGCTGCAGCGAAGCTCAGGTTTGGTCCTTCTGATTGAAGGAGATCAGCCGGTAGAGGACATGGAGATCGCTGCGCGAATGCGCGGGAGGGTGGTGAAGCGTCTGTTCGCGGATTGCGTCCCCGAGGCGCGTCGTCGGCAGCGACGGCGCCAGGATACCAGAAGCGAACCAGGAGCCGGCATCGAGGCTCTGGCGGCGACCATTGGGCGTTGGCGGCCGCCTCTACGAGGGCTTGGCCCTGCCATCATGGTGGCGGCCGACCTTCGCAGCTTGGGGGACTTCCGCCACGCCGCGACGGCGGAGGCCGTCCTCGCGGAACTGCGGGGCCGTGGGGGCTCTCGATCTGCTGTTTTGCTTCAGCCCTACACGCGACTGACGCGTAACGTGTTCCGCGCCTGGCGAAGGGCGCGCCGCAACGGCGCTTCAATGCACCTTCTGCGCCAGCCACGATCCTTTGGTCTCAATCCCCGTTTGGCGCCCTTGCGGGCTCGACTTTTGCAAGCCCTGTCGACGAAGCTGGATGGGGATCTGAATCCGGCGCGCAAGGCGGCGGCTCTGGAAGCGACGGGGGGGTTTATCTCGGCGTCCTTGGGGCCGCTCCTGGCCCTGATCCAGGCGTTTGAAGCGCATTGTGAGCGCAACCCTGCCTGTGCCGTCGTCTCCGTGCCGGTAGGGTCGCCCTTCGGTGGGGCACTGGTGTCCGCTGCGCGAGCCGCGCAAGCGCCGTCGATAGAGGTTCAAACCCTGATGATCGGCGTTTCAGAGCGCGATCCTGCGCCTATAGCTGAAAAGCTGGCAGTTCTGGACACCGAACAGATGCACATCTTCGCCACCCGGTTCGGCGTGACTGCCGATCGCTTCGTCCTCGCCGGCCGAGTTGGGCAGGACGAGCGGAGCGGCAGCGTTGAGCAGGCCATCGACAATGGCGATGTCCTTTTCGCATCGCAGCCTCTGGATGGGGTCTGTCTCGCCGCTGTGGAGTTGCTGGCGCCGGCTTGTGATGCGCATGGGGTCCGGTTGGATATCGCCCCGCATCCGGATGAAACCGACCAAGAGATCGAAGCCTATAGGCGCGTCCTTTCCCTGTATCCAGAGCTGAGGGGCACAGTGCTTAAACGGGGGGCGGCCACGCAGGCTATCCCCCGTTATGGTGTGCTCGCCACAGTGGTCAGCAACATGGCCATGTGGGCGGCAGCGCGGGGGCAGGACGTCCTGACCGTCGATGTCGGGGTCCAGCTGCCGCTGGATTTCGCTGACCTGGGAGTGGCGGTGAAGGCTGCTTCCGTAGGTCAGGCAATCGCCTTGCTGGAAGACTTGCGCGACAAGGGGCCGTTATCTGAAGCATTGTCCCATAGCCGCGCCGCATTTTTTGAGCGCAACTCACAACTTCAGGCGGGCGAAGCTGCGCGGATCATCGTCGATACGGTTCTGACACTGGCGGACAGCAGGGCCGCACGGTAAGCAACGCAGCAGGCGACATGCTGAAGGAAGCCTGATGAGCGAATACGAGACGGTCCGTGCGGCGATCCAATCGAGCGAGGCGGCGACGTTGTCGAACCGAAAGCTCGTCTACAAGGAACTCACCGAAGCTCTGCAGCGCAAGATTGCGGAGACGCAGCCCCGTTTTCGTTCGATCTTGGCGCAACGTCTGCGCGCGCTGCGTCAGGCGATCAAGGATTTCGAGCGCGACTATCTCGCGGAAACACTTCGGCCGGAAAGCGTCAAGATCGACAAGACGCCGCCCGATCCGTCAGTGTCGACGGTGTTTAAGGCGGCGCCGAGGGCACAACCTCTTGGGCGAGTGCGCACGATCGTCGCCTTGACGCTTAGATTCTTGCGGCATCTCAGTCGGATCGGGCCAGCTGCGGCGGTGTGGATATTTGTCGAGCCGATAATTCAGATGAGCGTGATTGTCGGTATCTACACCCTCATCGGCGCCACGACGATCATGGACATGGAGACACTTCCTTTCGTTGTCCTCGGAGTTGGTGCTTGGTTCATGTTCCGTATCATTGTCCTTAGAACCGCCAACATGGCGGTGGAGACCAACCTCATGCTCATCCCGCGGATACGCATGATTGATGTACTACTGTCGCGCGCGCTCGCTTATGCGATCCTCTATACGTGGTCGCTCTGTTTCTTCCTGATCCTGATTGAGTTGACAGGGCGAGGCGTCGAGATCGATAGCGTCTCCGGCATTGTCGCCAGCTGGTTTGGCGTGTTCCTCTTCGCCATCGCTGCGGGGCTGATTTTCAGAGGCTTGATCAGCTACGTGCCGGTCTTGGTGCGCTTCACGCCATGGATCGTGAGGCTGTTCTTCTATACTGGCGGTATTATCTTCGTGAGCGAGCAGATACCAGATTTCATTGCAAAATGGATGTTGTTGAATCCGCTGTTCGATGCAACTCAATCCTTGAGGTCGGCGTTCTTTACAACCTATCAATCGACAGAATCGTCTTTGGTATACTGTTACGTGGTCAGTATCGCCTTGATTGCGATCGGATTGATGGTGCAGGCGGGTAGGTTGAGCAAGCACTGAAGTATGCCCTGTCGACTGGGCGGTATCCAGCGCATCAAGTCGGCTCCGATGGAGCCGACTTTTAAGAAGCATGGCTGAAGTTGGTTTTGCGCCTTCAGCTAGGGCTTCCAGCGCCGAGCGTCTTCAGGTTATGGGCAAGCCTTGGTCGGTCGCTAGGCCCGTTCTGATGAACGCGGGCTCCAGCAGGGCGAGTAGCGCCTCGTGGGCTTTTGCACTTTCGTCCAAGGCAGGCAGCATCGGCGATTGGTCGGCCAGCATCGGGCGCGCGTAGAGGGCGCTCAATTCACTCTGATAAGGGGCCCGGCCGAGATCCTGGATGACAGATCCGGCCCTGTTGGTGACCTGCCCTGTGCCTTCCAGAAGGGTGAAGTGGCGGTCTCCCAGGGTCAGGCCGACGACTGGCTCCTCGGGGCTGTCCTCGGTGACCGATAGAAGCAGACTGGAGCCGCTGGGGGTTTGGAAGCGAACGGTGCCCCAGATTTCGAAATAGCCCTTTCGCTTGGATGGCCAAGGCTCGGACAGGGTGGCGTCGACAGCGACCACCTCCGAATCGCCCGAGAGCATTTGAAGGAGGTCGATGAAGTGGATGCCGTTGCAGGCTAGGCCTAGGTGTTTTCCGGAAACCGTCAGTGCAATTGGTTGACCCGAGATGCGGATGTCCTGGGCTAGCTTCTGATAGAGGGGCCAAAGGCGACGGGCGGTGTTGACGTAAGCCGTAGCGTGCACGGCCTCCAGCGTTGCTTGCGTCCGTTCAAATGCGGCTCGTTCCGTGAAGACGACCTTTTCCAGCAAAAGGCGCCGCGTTCCGCGAGCCAGTTCCTGCTGGATCATAGCCTCGCGTCCGGAGGCGGATGTCGCCAAGATCGTGAGGTCGGCAGGGTGTTCATGTATCTTGCTGAACTCGCCGTCGGACCCGGTATAGCTCGACCATTCGGCCGCAGCCCGTTCGCGCGCGGCCTCGGCGATGTCGTAGCCTTCGAGGCGGATGTCTCGGGCGATTGGCGCAAGCCCCTGAAGGTGACGAAAGCCGATATTGCCCAAGCCGATCAAGCGGACAGTCGGGCGGGTGGGGAGAGGCATGGCCGTATCCTGTAGAAGCGAGCCGGGGAGGGGTAGATGGCGCTCAGAAGAACTTCAACCCGGTTTGGCCATGGGTGTGGGATTCTGGATCAATCTCAGGTAAAAACTCGCAGATTAGTGCGCTACAGTTGCGCCAAAGGTGCTTCCCGAGGAATTTATGTCAAAAAAAGTCGTTGTTACCGGTGCTGATGGGTTTATCGGCTCGCATCTGACGGAAGCGCTGGTCCGCGCAGGATATGATGTCAAAGCGATGACGCTGTATAACTCGTTCAATTCGGACGGTTGGCTCGATAGCTGCGACAGTGACGTCAAGGGGCACTTCGAAACCCAGTCGGGGGATGTTCGCGACCTGTCGACCTGCATGGCTGCGGTCAAGGGCGCCGACCAAGTGTTCCACTTAGCGGCTTTGATCGCCATTCCTTACTCCTATGCAGCTCCCCGCTCCTACGTCGAGACCAACGTTATCGGCACGCTGAATATGCTGGAGGCCGCACGTAGCCAAGGCGCGCGGATGCTGCACACTTCTACTTCCGAGGTCTACGGCACGGCCCAGTATGTTCCGATTCCGGAATCCCATCCGCTGGAAGCACAAAGCCCCTACGCAGCCTCCAAGACCGGCGCGGACCAGATGGCTCTCTCCTTCCACCGCTCTTTCGGGACGGATGTCTTTGTCTGCCGTCCATTCAACACCTACGGCCCGCGTCAGTCGGCTCGTGCGGTTATTCCCACCATCATCAGCCAAGCCATCGCCAACAAGGGCGTGATTCAGCTCGGTGCCTTGAGCCCGACGCGCGATTTCAACTTCGTCAAGGATACGGCGGCCGGCATGATTGCGGCGATGAACAAGGCGCCTGGGGGATCGACGATCAATCTGGGGTCGGACTTCGAGATTTCGATCGGCGATCTGGCCAAAACCATCTGCGAGGTGGTGGGCGTGGAGCCACAGGTGTCGATCGATCCGACGCGTGTCCGTCCGGCCGCCAGTGAGGTCGAACGTCTGTGGGCCGACAATTCGCGCGCCAAGGAACTGCTCGGCTGGACGCCGAAGTATGGTGGGATCGAAGGCTTCAAGAATGGTCTGCGTGAGACTGTCGAGTGGTTCACCGATCCGGAGAACCTGAAGCTCTACAAGGCCGGTCAGTACAACGTTTGAGATCTTATTAGTTCATGACAACCGCAGCTGACACTCTGCGCCGCTTCCTGCGTGACGATCTTCGTCTGCAGGGTGGCGTACCGCTCCACAGTCCTATCTTTCGGGGCAACGAACGCGCCTATGTTCTCGATTGTTTGGAAAGCACCTTCGTCTCGTCCGTGGGCGAGTATGTAACTAAATTCGAGAATGAAGTAGCGCGGCGATCAGGGTGTCAGTTCGGCATCGCCACCATGAACGGAACGGCGGCCATCCACGCGCTGCTTTATGCAGCGGATGTGCAGTCCGGCGATCTGGTATTGTGCCCGGCCCTGACCTTCGTCGCGACTGTCAACGCCATCCTCTATACAGGAGCCGCGCCGGTCTTTCTGGACTCCGACGAAGAGACTTTGGGGCTATCGTCGCATGCTGTCGCCGAATTCCTGGCGATGTGCGAGTTACGCGACGGTCAAGCCTGGTTTCAGGGGCGTCGGGTCCGGGCTTGCCTGCCCGTGCATATCTTCGGACATGTTATCGATATCGCAGCCATCGAGGCTATTTGCGCACCCCATCAGGTCGTTGTGCTGGAAGATGCCGCCGAAAGCCTAGGGTCCAGTCGAGACGGGCGCGCCGCAGGTTCTCTGGCACGCGCTGCTGCCGTTAGCTTCAATGGCAACAAGATCGTCACCACCGGCGGTGGTGGGTGCATCGTCACCAACGACGAGGCCCTGGCCCAGCGGCTGAAGCATCTGACCACAACAGCGCGGGTCCGGCACCAATGGTCGTTCTTGCATGATGAAATGGGCTTCAACTACCGGTTGCCGAACCTTAATGCGGCGTTGGGCCTAGCCCAGATGGAGCAGTTGGACCGCTTTCTAGTTGCGAAGCGAGCCCTGGCCGAGCGCTACGCCGCCCTTTTCCAGGGCCTGTCCGAAGTGAGCTTTGTGAGCGAACCGGAGGGCGTAGTGTCCAACTACTGGCTGCAGGCTATTCGAGTTCGCGATCGTCAAGAGAGGGACGCGACGCTTGAGGCATTGAAAGCCGACGGCATCGAAGTTCGCCCTGTCTGGACGCTGATGCCGGATCTGCCGCATCTCGCAGGTTGCGCGAGGATCGGCGATCTATCTGTGGCGCGAAAAATTGAGGACACCCTCATTAATATTCCGTCCAGCCCCTGGCTCATGGACGAATTCGTCGCATGATTTAAAAGCGACGACGGGCGACCGGGGGCCTTGTAGCCGGTCGCCCGTTCAGGGTCAGTCGACTCCGAATGCCCGGGTGAACAGAAGCCAGATCATACCGGCGATCAATCCAACGGCAGCGCCGGCGAGCAGGGCCATCCATATATGGGGCCAAGCCTTTTGCGTCGGCGTGGTCGGGGAGCTTATCGTCAAAAGATAGCGCTGTTGCCGAGCGACGTTGATGCGTGCATCAGCAAGTTGCGACCGTGCTTCCTTGAGGTTTTCCTGCGCCATCGCCAAGTTACTATTGGCGTTCTCGAAGGCCGATATATTGCCCGAGATTGCGCTGGCCGAACCTACCAAATTATCGCGCTGCGCCTCGATAAAGCCGTCGAGCGTGCTGATTCGGGCGTTCAACTCGGCCATCTTGGGACTCCCTGTGGGCGCGCCCAACGCTTGGAGGGCCGCGCGTTCGGCCGCCGCGGACGCGCGTTGGATTTCCAGTTGTTGGATGACCGCCCCGATGCGGGTGGCTTCAGCCGCCGGATCGAGGCGGCCTGTCGTATTACGTAGAGTGCGGATTTCTGCCTGCGAAGCGGTAACGCGCAATTCCGCGTTCTGAACTTCCTTCTCCGCGAAATTTAGCAGATCGCCCCGGACCCGCTGGTTGTAGCGGTTGATGAAGGCCTCGGAGAGTTCGACTGTGGCCTGGGTGATCCGAGCGGCGTGGTCCGCGCGTCGGGCCCAGCCTTCGATCTCGACGTTCTGACGCGTCAGACTATAACGAACCTTGACCACGGAACGGTAGAATTTGAGTTTCTCTTCCGGGGTTGGATTGGCGGGTAGGGGGTGGAGCGGATCCGCGCTTCCGCCAGGAAAGAGGGCGAACAGGCCGATCTTGCGATCAATGGCCGTCATCGCATCAGGAGATTGAAGATAATCCTGAATCAGAAAGCCATCGAGCAGGGCGACCATGTCGCCGGACGCGGCGGTGCGGCGCGCCATGGAAGCTGCGGCGTTGGGCGAAATCTCGCCGGTGCCGCCGCGAACGACCACGGTTGCGATCGACGAATAGAGGGGAAGCGCCAGGAACAAGGCGTAGATCAGACCGATCAAGACGCCGGCGGCCGTGGTGAGGGCTAGCAGCGTCCAGGCCCGACTGCGCCGAAATGGGTCGATGACCTTTGACAGGTCAAGGCGATTGACGAAATCCAGCCTAGAAGAGTTCATCGTCATCGTTGAGGGTCCGTTTCGACTCTTCCAGCAGTTCGCCCGCTGCGGCGGGCTTCACATCCAGCAGGGCGTCGGTGACGTCGCTGTAGCATATGGCTTCATCAGGCCGCAGCAGAATGGTTATGTCGCACATCCAACTCCAAGGCTCCAGCGGCGGTCCAACCGCCAGCAGGCCGCGGCCCTCGAGCTTCTGTTGGAAACGCGCCAGCCATTCGGCCTCGAAGGCGTCGTCACGACTAGGCCCAGCGCCATATACGACATAGACGTCGAATTGAGGCCAGAGCACAGCCAACCGCTCGAACTTGAGCCGGTCGACCGTCGGCCAACTATTCATCACCGCCCCCATACGTTCAACGCCAAACCATCGGATAGCGTCGCGGGTGCAGACTCGCTCATCAAGATTATAGAGGTCGGCCAAGAACCGGATGGTCTCGCGTCCGGTCAACGTGCTCCGCATCAAGCTCTGACCGATTGGCCAGGATGGACGACCGTCCAGTTGGACGGAGCCCTTTTCTGGTCGACGCGAGCCGATGACCAAATTGATGAAGCCGGCGGGAATGTCGTCGCGTTCCGATATTAGTAGGGCGCGGCGTCGGCCGATCTTTAGCGAAAGCCCGGAGAAGATCGGGCGGTTTTGCGTTCCAGGAAAAGAAACGTTGTCGAAGGTCAGCACGTGTGTGGTCCGGGGGCCATCGACAGGATCAGTTGGCCAGGCGTTCGATCGTCGCCGCACTGGCGCCGACCGCAACCGTGCCCTGGATAGCGCTCAGGATCTTGGTCCACTGGGCGACCGGCGCTTCGGTGACGTACAGGGTGTCGCCTGGACGAATCAGGAAACGCTGCGCGATAGCGAAGGCGTCACGCTGGCGCATGTCCAACTGATAGACGATGGGGCGCGGGTCGGGGTCGGCGACGTCGGGCGACCGGAAGACGAACACGCCGCGTGAATTTGCTCGCATAGGGTCTAATCCGCCAGCTTCAGACAGGGCGTTCAGAAGTGTGACCTCGGCAGTCGTCAAGGGATGGGAGCCCTGGCGACGGACGGCTCCCATGGCTTGGAATACGGCAGGTTGCACCGTGATGATCAGGTCGGTGTCGCCGTTCAATGGCAAGGGCGGCCCGGCCAGAATCTGCGCTAGCGTGGCCTGGGAGGTGCTGCTTTCCTTGCGGATCATGACATTGGCCGTGAAGGGGGCCTCATACGGCGCGCCAGCCTTGGATAATGCATCCTGCACCGTCAGTATGTCGGAACCGATCGTCAGTCGTCCTGGGGTCTTGACCGCCCCAGCCACAGAGACGCTGCCGCGATTGCGGGATGTGATTTCAACCAGGGCGTCAGGGCGGGTGGCGAAGCCGCGCACGCGGGCGAGTATGTCGAGGCGAACCGCAGCCACATCGCGCCCCTCAACGCGCAGCGCGCCGACGTAGGGAAGGGCGATCGTGCCGTCCTCGCGCACGGGAACATTAGGGAAGACGCTGCCGCCTGTGGCTGGTGTCGCAAACACGCCGTCAGGTAGGCCCTCGAACAGGGCGATCGACAGGACGTCGCCGCTGGTGACGATGAAGCGTTCCATGGACGGTGCAGGAGCGTAAGCTTGGGGCGTCGGAAGCTCGAAAGTCGCGCGTTGTTCCGGGACCCCGGCCAGCGTTAGCGTCTTAACGCGCAGATCGCTTCCGGACACGATGGCGCCGGTAGATGGCCCATCAGTTGGAAGCCCCGCGCAGCCAACAAGCGTCATGGCCAAGCCTATAAAGGTGACCATTATCGGCGATCTGGCGTTCATACGGCTTGCCCTTTTACAGTCACACCCTGCCATCTACGTCAGTCGCGTTCTGGAAAGAAAGCGCCACGGCGCTTTTTGTGTGCCAATACTCTGTCGCAGTGCGACCCTGACTCAGGCCGTCCGTTCTACGGGCTTGAGTTCCTCGGTGGCGCGCTGAAGATCGCCAGGGCGCCCCACATCCATCCAGAAACCGTCGTACTCGTAGGCACAGACCAGATAGCCGGCCTTCTTGGCTCGGTCCATTAACTGGGGCATGTCGATCCGCTCACCTGCCGTTATGAGCGTCAGCAGTTCCGGATTAATGACATAGGTTCCTGCGCTAACACGGTAGGAGAAACTGGGCTTTTCGACCACCGAGAGAATTTCCCCGGCATCGTCCACGGAGATCACGCCGAAGGGGACGCTGACCTCATGCGGCACCGTCACGACCGTCATGTCGGCGCGCTGTTTCTCGTGCGAGGACAACAATGCAACATAATCAATGTCCGTCAGGATGTCGGCGTTGCAGACTAGCATGGGGGCGTCGTTCACCGGCCCCACCAGGGACAGGCCGCCGGCGGTGCCCAGCGGCACCGCTTCATGAGCGTAGCGAATCTGAATGCCCCAGTTGGAGCCGTCACCGCAATGGGAGCGAATCTTCTCCGGCAGATAGTGCGTCGTCAGAACATAGCTGTGCAGGCCGTAGCGTTTCATTCGGTGAATGATCCGCTCAAGCATGGGCTGGCCAGCGACCGGAATCAGAGGCTTGGGTACGTGGCGCGTTAATTCCCCTAAGCGGCTGCCGAAGCCGCCAGCCATCACGACGACAGTGTTCGCCCTGCGGGCTGCGGCAGGTCGGATGGTCAGTTCGTGAACTTCAGCATGCATAGAGAACGCCTTCAAACGAGAGAGGATACGGTTGTTCAAGGGACCAGAATGAACTTGGCGGTTTCCGGTTTCGCCCACATTAAAATTCAGCCTGTTCCGCTTCCGCGAATTTACAAAACTACGACAAGCAGATGCGGCCAGATGCTACGTCTTGAAAGCAATCTTAGACCATATGGTCATGACAAGGGTCCATATCCCAAAAATGCAACATTTGTTTTTCATCAGCTTTTAAATGGTTGATGTAGGGTTGAACAGATGAAGCAAGCGTGTCTTGGGGTTCCGATTTTCGCCTTGTATAGTTCTTGGCGCGATTAATTTGTCAGATTATGAAGGGAGGAGCGCGAAGGCGCGGCGTCTCCTGCATCGCTGTGCGGTCACTCAGGGATCTCTAGCGTGGGAATCGTCGGGCGATGGGTTGCGGCGGTGGGGGTAGGCTTTTCGCCTGAACTGCATACTAGAGAGGGCGGCTAGGATCCGTACACGACCGTCTACAACCGCTTCAATCGCTGGAGACGACAGGGCGTCTGGCATGACATCTTCAAGGCTCTGACCGACCACACCGGCATCTAGTCAAGCGCCGCCATCAACTCGACCTCGGTCAAGGCTCACCGCTCGGCGACGGGCGCAAAAGGCGGGCCTTCCTCTAGAGCATAGGCCGGTCACGGGGCGGCCGGACGACCAAGATCCATGGGCTGGTGGACGGCTGCAACCGGCCGCGCGTGCTGTTGCTCAGCGCCGGCAACACCAACGACATCACCATGGCCCATGCCCTGATCGAGGCCGCTGGACCGTTCCGAAAGCTGCTGGCCGATCGCGGCTATGACGCCGACCACCTTCGGAAGCGGCTGGACGAGCACCGCGGTGAGGCCGTCATCCCGACGACCGCGTCGCGAAAGCAACCCATCCCCTACGACGTCGTCGCCTATCGCCAGCGAAACACCGTCGGGCGCCTCTGGGCCAGGCTCAAGGGCTATTGTCGCGTCGCCACTCGATACGACAAACTCGCCGCCAACTACCTCTCCGGCGTCCTCATCGCCGCCGCCGTCTGCTACTGGGCCAAATGAGTCCGGACCCTAGGCCGACCATCCCCCCGCGCGGCTGAGCGCGCTGGGGTTGGGCTTGCCGATCTGATCGCCGATCCAGCGGGCCGTGTCGATCAGGGCGTCCAGGTCGTAGCCGGTCGCGTAGCCCGCGCGCTCCAGCATGTAGACCAGATCCTCGGTGGCGATGTTGCCGGTCGCGCCCGGTGCAAACGGGCAGCCGCCGATGCCGCCGACCGAGGCGTCCAGCACGTCCACGCCCGCCTCGACGCCGGCATAGGCGTTGGCCAGGCCGGTGTTGCGAGTGTCGTGGAAATGCAGGCGCAGGGTCGCGTCCGGCGCGGCCTGACGGGCGGCCTCGACCTTTTTCGTCACGCTCCAGGGATCGCCGACGCCGATGGTGTCGGCAAGGGCGATCTCCTCGACGCCCAGGGCGGCGATACGGGCGACCAGGTCGCTGACCTGCTGCACCGAGACCTCGCCGTCGAAGGGGCAGCCCCAGACGCAGGACAGGGTGGCCGACAGCTTCGGCGTGGCGCCCGGCGCGCCGTCTATGCTGCTTGGCGCATTGGCGCGGCCCGCCACAATCTCGGACAGCATCTGCACCTGCTGGTCGACGCTGAGGCCCTGGTTCTTCAGGCCGAAGCCGTCGGTGACGGACATGGCGACGTTGACCTCGTCCACCGCCGTGCCGAGCGCGCGGTCATAGCCCTTGCCGTTCAGGACGAGGCCGATGCGGCTGTGGCCCTCGACGCGGGGCAGGGCGGCCATGACCTCTTCGGCGCCCGCCATCTGGGGCACGTATTTGGGATGGACGAAGCTGACGGCCTCGATGCGCTTCGCCCCGGCCGCCTCTAGCCGCTGGACGAAATCGGCGCGAACGGCGGGCTCCAGCACCGCCTTCTCGTTCTGCAGGCCGTCGCGCGGGCCGACCTCGACGATCTGAATGAAGCGGCTCATCGGCCCGTGCTCCTTTGATTGGCGCTCCGCTGGCCCGATCCTGCGGGGGCGTAGACGGTCAGGCGCACGTCGTCGCCCGAGGAATAGTTGTGGCCGCTGACGACGCCGACGGCCCGCCCGGCGGCGCCCAGATCGGCCAGGGCGCGGCGGAAGGCTTCGTCGTCGCCCGCCTCGACGATGGCCGGGCGGCCCTCGGCCAGGGCGCGCGCGGCGCCCGCGCCGTCGGTCAGCTGGGTGTCCTTGCCGGTCAGGAAGACGAAGCTGGGCTCATGGAAGGTGGTGATGGCCACCGGCCCCGGATAGCGGCCCTGGGCCGGGCTCAGCTCGGCCGATTCCAGCGTCTGGACCAGGCGCGGCGCGATCGACAGCGGGCGCAGCTGACGGATGGTCCCGGCCAGACCCGCGTGGGCCAGAACGCCGAAGACGATGGCGATCAGCACCCCGGTGATCGCCGCACGGTTGACCAGCAGGAAGCCGCCGATCGCGGCGGCCATGACGGCGAAGACGATGGTGACGGTGGCCCAGGTCTGGGCGGTCGAACGGCCGAACTCGGTCAGGCCGTAGACGGTGATCAGGCAGATGACCACGGCCGCGAACAGGCCCAGCAGCGCGCCTGTCACGCGCGAGACCTTGCCGATCGGCTGGGTCAGGGCGGCGGCGGCCAGCAGGGCGATCGCCCCGAACGTCGGCAGGGTGTAGTGCCACAGCTTGGTCGGCGCCAGTTCGAACATCAGCCAGGCCGGGACCAGCCAGCAGACGGCGAAGCGGATGGCGGGCTCGGCCCGGCGGCTCCAGCCCGTCGACAGGGCGGCGGGCAGCATCAGGGTGACGGGGAATAGCAGCAGCGGCGACAGCAGCACATACATGCCGGGGAAGCCGCCGTGGCTTTCGTGCGCGCCCGCGATCTTGGGCGCCAGATCGCCGCCGATGGCCTCGCGCCAGAAACCGCCGTCGGTGGCGATGGTGATGGCGATGGCCCACGGCCCCACCAGCAGCGCCACTAGCGGCAGGCCCCAGCCCCAGCCCAGCTGACCCAGCCACTTGATGTTCCGGTCCCAGAGCGACAGGGCGATGATGGTCAGGGCCACGACCAGCAGGCCGATCGGACCCTTGATCAGGATGGACAGGCCGATGCCCGCCCAGAACAGCAGCTTGTGCAGCCGGTTCGCCTTCTCGCCCGCCCGCGTGGACATGTAGATGCGCGCCAGCGCGGCCATCGACAGCGTGGTCAGGCCCGCCAGCATGGCGTCGGTCTTGGCGATGCCCGCCTCAGTCGAAAGCAGGAAGGTCGCGCCCAGCATGGCGCCCGCCAGGAAGCCCGCCCTGTTGCCGAACAGGGCCGCGCCCGCCCAGGCTAAGGCCCAGGCCGCCAGCATGGCGCCCAGCAGCGACGGCAGGCGATAGGGCTGGATATTCCGGTCCTCGACGTCCGAGGTCGCGGCCACGGCCGCCGCCTGCATCCAGTAGATGCCGATGGGCTTCTTCCAGCGCGGATCGTCCTGGAAGCGGATGTCGACATAGTCGCCGCCCTCCAGCATCTGGGCGGTCGCCTGGGCGAAACGGCTCTCGTCCCGGTCCAGCGGCGGCAACAGCATCAGGCTGGGCAGGCCGGCGATCAGGGCCAGCAGGGCCGCAAGAACAGGGCCGCGCCAGTCGGCGATGTAATGATCGAGGTTCGGGCGGTTCATGCCGCTGTCGTATCATGCCCGATGCGTCGCCCGGAAGCTTCACCTTCTTCACCGGCTGTGGACGCGCCGTTTCGCCGAGGCGCGGCCTGCGCTAAAGAGCGTCGATGATCGACCGCTCTGCTTCCTCGCCCGACATTTCCGTCGTCGTGCCCGTGCATGATGAATCCGGCGCCGCCGTGCCCCTGGCCCGTGAAATCGCCGAGGCCTTCGCCGGGCGGTCCTATGAGATGATCTTCGTCAACGACGCCAGCCGGGACACGACCCTGGCCGAGCTGCAGGCGGCGATGGCCGAGCTGCCCGCCCTGCGGGTGCTGTCGCACGGAACCAACGCTGGGCAGAGCCGTGCGGTGCGCACCGGCGTCCTTGCCGCGCGGGCGCCGATCGTGGTGACGCTGGACGGCGATGGCCAGAACCCGCCCGCCGATGCGCCGCGTCTGGCCGACGCCCTGCTGGCGGCCCCGCCCAGCGTCGCCCTGGTCGGCGGCGTGCGCGCCAAGCGCCAGGACACCAACGCCAAGCGCCAAGCGTCCTTGTGGGCCAACCGCATCCGCAAGAAGCTGCTGGGCGACGACGCCGACGATACGGGCTGCGGGCTGAAGGCGTTCCGCCGCGACGTCTTCCTGCGGCTGCCCTACTTCGATCACATCCACCGCTACCTGCCCGCCCTGATGATCCGCGAAGGGTATGAGAACCGCTACCTCGACGTCGATCACCGTCATCGCGAGACGGGCCGCTCGAAATACACCAACTGGGGACGGCTGCGGGCGTCCTTCTCGGACCTGCTGGGCGTGATGTGGCTGAAGTCCCGCTCGCGCCGTCCGGGGGACGTCAGCGAGTTCTGAGAACGGCCATACAGCGTAGCCGCTCCATTCCACGCCGTCATCCTCGGGCTTGACCCGAGGATCCAGTTGTCCGCCTGCTTAACAGTCGAGAGTGAGGACGCCGCTGCGCTGGATCCTCGGGTCAAGCCCGAGGATGACGGCAGAGGGTAGGAGCCCCTTAGCTGAACGCCAGAAAGATCACGGCCACCACGGTCACGTCGAACAGGCGAGCGGTAAGGCTGAAAACGGCGGGCATGGCGCGATCCGAAGACGGTTGAGCCTTCGTCTACGCAAGTCGGGCGCCAGTCGGCGTCAGATCTCGGTCTTGCGCGATCGTCCCGGCGAGGGGCGCCGGTCATGCCGCCCCGAATATTCCCGGCCCAGATAGGTGGTGCGCGCCGCATCCAGCACCGGCGTCCCGCCCTTCAATCCGCGCTTCTGCCCCGACTGGCCCAGCACCTGGGCGGCGAAGGCGGCGGGCGGCGGGGGCGGCGTGACGGCAGGCTTTGCCGAGGAGGCGGCAGGATCGGCCGCCTCTTCCGACGTATCGGTCTCGGTCGGGACCAGGGCGCGCGCACGCCGCCGCTCGCGATGGCGGCGGTCGCCTTCGCGGCGGTCGTCCACGACAGGGTCGTTCAGCGGCCCCGACGCGCCGATGGGACGGATCTCGTCCGTCACGTCGGCCTCAGCCCTTGGACTGGGCGAGGCGGTCGATCTGGGCCCGCATCTCGTCCATCTGACGGCGCATCTCGTCCAGAGCCGCGCCCCCGGCCGCAGATTCGGCCGCCTTGGGTTCAGCCGCAGGAGCGGGGGCTTCGGGCGTCTCGCCTTCCGGGCGGGCGTGGGCGAAGCCGGGGAACATCCGCATGGCGCGCTCGAACATGGCCATGTTCTGACGCACGGCCTCTTCCATCAGATTGCCGCCGGGCGCAGCGGCGAAGGCGCGCGTGAACTGACCGCGCAACTGTTCCTGCTGGCGCGTGAAGGTGTCCAGCGACATCTCCAGATAGGACGGCAGGACGCCCTGCATGGAGTTGCCGTAGAAGCCGATCAGCTGGCGCAGGAACTGCACCGGCAGCAGGGCCTCGCCCCGGCTTTCTTCCTCGAAGATGATCTGGGTCAGGATCTGGCGCGTCAGATCGTCATTGGTCTTGGCGTCATAGACGACGAACTCCACGCCCTCGCGCACCATGCGGGCCAGATCGTCCAGCGTCACATAGGCGCTGGTGGCGGTGTTATAGAGCCGCCGGTTCGCATACTTCTTGATGACGACCATGCCGTCACGGGTTTTTCCGCCCTCGGATTTCTTGTCGGCCACGCTTGTTCTCGCGATGTTGCAACGCCCAAGCATCCCGCATTGCGCGCGCGAAGGCGAGTCCCGTCTTTGGCGCAGGGCCTGTTGGGTGTGGGCGCTCAGCCCTGGACCAGCACCACGCCGATCAGGATGGCGGCCCAGTGCACGCCCGCACCGGTGACGACGAAGCCGTGCCAGATGGCGCGCCGGAACTTCACCTTCTGGCGGATGAAGACGAAGACCCCGGCCGTATAGATCAGCCCGCCCGCGACCAGCAGGCCCAGCGCCAGCGGATGCACCGTCTCGATCATCGGCTTCAGCGCGAACACCGCCACCCAGCCGAACAGGACGTAGATCACGCTCCAGAAGGCGTCGGACAGGCGCGGGGCCAGCATCTTCACGCCCGCCCCGACGATGGCCATCGTCCACACCGCCAGGGTGAAGCCGACGGACCATGCGCCCTCGAATCTCACGGCGGTGAAGGGGGTGTAGCTGCCCGCGATCATCAAGAAGATGGCCGCCTCGTCCAACCGCCGCAGCACCGGCCGCGCCGCGCACGGGTGGGTCAGGTTGTAGACGGTTGAGGCCGTCAGCATGGCCACCAGACACAGGGCGTAGATCGCCGTCGAGACCGCCGCGCCAACGCCTGCATAAACGCTGGCCAGAACGGCCAGGATCACCCCGCCCGCCGCCGCCAGCGCCAGACCCACGACGTGCACCCACAGATCGGCCAGGCGCTCGGCCCGCGTCTGATAGTGTTCGATCATGTCCAGATCGTCGGGGGTGCAGATCCGACGCGCGAGGGCTTTCAGCATGATGGGGCTTTCAGCAAGGTCACGTCTCCTTCCCCTTCTGAAAGCACGGCGCAGGGCATCGTTCCCGGAGGATGGTGCGGCGCGGCGATGACGTTTTGCTGATTGCTGCATCGCAACAGGTGACGTGCGTCTGCGAATGCGGCACAACCTCGCGCAAAGAATTTCTCCAGGGAGTGAATAAAAATGACCGACGTCGTCATCGTCTCCGCCGCCCGCACGCCGGTCGGCTCCTTCCTCGGCGCCCTGTCGACCCTTCCGGCCTCCAAGCTGGGCGAGGTCGCCATCAAGGCGGCGCTGGAGCGCGCAGGCGTGGCCGCCGCTGATGTGGATGAAGTGATCCTGGGCCAGGTGCTGCAGGCGGGCGCGGGCCAAGGCCCGGCGCGTCAGGCCGCCATCGGCGCCGGTCTGGCCAATGAAACCCCGGCCTGGAGCCTGAACCAGCTGTGCGGCTCGGGCCTGCGCGCCGTGGCCCTGGCCTATCAGCAGATCATGCAGGGCGACGCCAAGATCGTCGTCGCGGGCGGCCAGGAGAGCATGAGCCAGTCGCCGCATACGGCCCAACTGCGCAACGGCCAGAAGATGGGCGAACTGGCCTTCAAGGACAGCATGCTGCAGGACGGCCTGATCGACGCCTTCCACGGCTACCACATGGGCCAGACGGCCGAGAACATCGCCGCCAAATGGTCGATCGACCGCGCGTCTCAGGACGCCTTCGCCGTCGCCTCGCAGAACAAGGCCGAGGCCGCCCAGAAGGCCGGAAAGTTCGCCGACGAAATCGTCCCCGTCACGATCTCGACCCGCAAGGGCGACGTGGTCGTGGACCAGGACGAATACATCCGCCACGGCGCCACCATCGAGGCGATGGAGAAGCTGAAGCCCGCCTTCGTCAAGGACGGCACGGTGACGGCGGCAAACGCCTCGGGCATCAACGACGGCGCCGCCGCGCTGGTGCTGATGAGCGCCGATGAAGCCAAGGCGCGCGGTCTGGAGCCGCTGGCCCGCATCGCCTCGTGGGCCACGGCGGGCGTCGACCCGGCCATCATGGGCACCGGCCCGATCCCAGCTTCGAAGAAGGCGCTGGAGAAGGCGGGCTGGACTGTCGCCGACCTGGATCTGATCGAATCCAACGAAGCCTTCGCTGCCCAGTCGCTGTGCGTGGTCAAGGAGTTGGGCCTCGACCCGGCCAAGGTCAACGTCAACGGCGGCGCCATCGCCATCGGCCACCCGGTCGGCGCCTCGGGCGCGCGCGTCCTGACCACCCTGCTGCACGAGATGAAGCGCTCGGGCACCAAGAAGGGCCTGGCGACCCTGTGCATCGGCGGCGGCATGGGGGTGGCCCTGTGCGTCGAGCGCGCCTAAGCACGACGCCACAGGCTGAAACAGGAAGGCCGGCGAGCGAGCGCCGGCCTTTTTGCTTGCGCCCTATAACCCCCGCTCAGAACCCCCGCCGCCAGCTGCCCAGCAGGGCGTAGCCGGTCGGCGCGCCCGCGCGGTGCTGCTCCTCGCGGCTGGCGACGGCCTCCAGTTGCAGCCAGGAGCCGCCGGGCAGGGCGTGCAGGCTGCGCACGCTGAAGTCGATCTGCCGCCCCGACGGCGCGGCCGAGAAGCGCCGCTCCGAGAAGGTCACCGGATCGAAATAGTCCAGCGGCACGTCGGCCAGCCAGGCGCTGAACGTCCCGTCCTCGATCCGCAGCGGCTGGGAAACCTCCCACGTCAGGCTGCGGCAGCCCAGGGCCTTGGCGAAGGACCACGCCGGGCAGGCCGACTGCAGCGAGGCGCGCCACGTCGAACTGAGCGCCGGGGCCGACAAATGCAGGAACCGCCCCTCCAGCTCGGTGCGGCCGACGCCCGCCTCGCCCGACAGGGTGAAGCCGCGTCCCAGCTCCACGTCCGCCCCAACCGCCGCAAAACGGGTGCGTGAAGGCAGGGCGAAGTCCGACTGCGTCGGCAGATAGGCGCCCAGCGGCCCCATCCGCTCGTCCAGGGCGCCCAGGCTGAACGACAGTCCCCCTCGGTCTTGGCCGCCGTTCTCGGCGCGCCAGTCCAGCCCGACGCGGGCATAGGTCGAGGCGTCGCGCTCGACCGGACGCAGCGGCGCGCGCCGGTCGCCCGATCCGCTCTCGGCGCTGAAGGTCAGGGCGCCGAAGTTCAGGGCCCCGCGCAGGGCGTGATCCGCCTGGCTCAGCGCGACGAAGCCGTCGCCGGACCCGCTGCGGAACGGCGAGCGCGCCCCGCCCTGGCCCTGCCAGGCCGAGAAGGACAGCCGCCCGGCCTGAACGTCGAACAGGGCCTCGCTGCGCGGCTCGTCGCCCAGCCACGGCGCGTCATAGGGGCCGTAGCGCGCCACGACCGGCTCAGGCAGTTCAACGGGCACGGCGGCGGCCAGGGCCAGCCGCGTTCCGCCGGGCGCGTCCATCGACACCTGCGACTGGCGCATGGGCGTCGGCGTCTCCGGCTGCCAGCTGCGGCGCGGCGCCGGGCCGTAGGCCAGGCCCAGGTCGACCCGGAACAGCCGCTCATACTCGTCATAGGCGATGGTGTTCAGCGCCCCGGTCCGGCCCATCGCGTCCCCGAACGGTCCGCCCACATGGGCGCCGGGCGCGACGGCGATGCTCATCGGCCCGCCCGCCGCCATGGGCGCAGCGGTGACGCCTACGGGATGGAAGGCGCGGACGATGCTCAACAGGCCGCGGCCGTAGACGATGTCCGTGCCTTCATCGCCGACCTCATTGGCCGTTCTCAGAAGGATCTCGACGATCTCCTTGCCGGAAAGGTTGGGGAAGGCCTCTTTCAGCAGGGCCATGGCGGCGGCCACCGCAGGCGCGGAGAAAGAGGTCCCGCTGACGCGCCAGCAAGAGGTGTCCTCGCAGTCCACCACGACGTCGGCGCCGGGGGCGGACAGATACCAGTTCTGAGCGACGCCGGCGCGGTTGGAGAAGTCCGCCATCTCGTTCAGATTGTTATGGGCTCCGACCACGATGATGCCGCCCATGAAGCGGGGGTCGATGGCGTAGCGGCCGGGCCAGTCCGGATTGGCCTTGCTGTCGTTGCCGGACGCGACGGCGAAGATGACGCCCTGGCTGATTGCGTTCTGCAGTGCGTTCTCGAACAGGGGCCCCATGGGGTCTTCCCCGCCGAGTGACAGGTTGATGATCCGGGCGCCGTTGCGAACGGCGTAGTTGATCGAATTGGCCAAGTCTGAACTGCGGAAGCAGATATCGTCGTCCACATCCTGACAGTCGCTGATGTCGGCGCGGATCGACAGGATGGTGCTGTTGAAGGCGATCCCCACCGTGCCGAAGTCATTGTACGGCGCGGCGATCACGCTGGCGACGCGCGTGCCGTGGCGGTCTGTGCCTTCGCGCTGATCGCGTCCTGCAACGATGTCCGTCGACAGGGGCGAGATGTTCGTCCCCAGGTCCGGGTGGTTCATCTGGATGCCGCTGTCCACGACGGCCACCGTGACGCCTTTGCCCGTGGCGCCTTGCTGCCAGGCGGCTGCTGCGGTGGTGTTGAAGACCCCGTAGTTCCGGTGAAACTCCGCCGAATTCTCGGAAGGGCTCCCATCGAGCGGCGGATAGGGCGGGGGTGGAGGCGGCGGCGGCGGGGGAGGTGGCGGCGTCACGATCCCGCCGCCGGCCCCGCCCCCGCCGCCTCCACAGGCGGCCAGGGGAAAGGCCAGCAGGCTCAAGGCTCCGATCGACACCGCCGCCCGGCGCCAGCGCAACCGCTTCATCTTCCGCCTCCTCCCGATCCCTGGGGCGTATTAGGCCCTTGAGCGATCCGGAAGGCGAGCGAAAAAACGTCGTGCCGTCAGTCGCGCAGCAGCTCGTTCACGCCGGTCTTGGCGCGGGTCTGGGCGTCGACGCGCTTGACGATGACGGCGCAATACAGCGACGGGCCGCCGTTCGGGTCGGGCAGGGCGCCCGGCACCACGACGGAATAGGCCGGGACCTCGCCGCGGAAGATCTCGCCGGTGGCGCGGTCGACGATCTTGGTCGAGGCCGACAGATAGACGCCCATGGCCAGGACCGCGCCTTCGCGGACGATGACGCCCTCGGCCACCTCGGCGCGGGCGCCGATGAAGCAGCCGTCCTCGATGATGGTGGGGTTGGCCTGAAGCGGCTCCAGCACGCCGCCGATGCCCGCGCCGCCCGACAGGTGGACGTTCTTGCCGATCTGGGCGCACGAGCCGACCGTGGCCCAGGCGTCGACCATCGAGCCTTCATCGACATAGGCGCCGATGTTCACGAAGGACGGCATCAGCACCACGTTCTTGCCGACATAGGCGCCGCGACGAACGATCGCGCCCGGCACCGAGCGGAAGCCGGCGGCCTGATAGTCGGCGGCGCTCCAGTCGCCGAACTTGTTGGGCACCTTGTCCCAGAAGGGGCCGACGGCGACCGGCTGATCGGCCGACAGCGGCAGGGTGGCGGCGTGGCCCGCGCGCATGATGACGTTGTCGTTCAGGCGGAAGGACAGCAGCACCGCCTTCTTCAGCCACTGGTGCGTGCTCCACACGCCGTCATCGCCGCGCGAGGCGACGCGCGCCTGGCCGGAGTCGAGCAGGGCCAGGGCAGTGTCGACGGCGTCGCGCACCTCGCCGCGCGTGGCGGCGGAGACTTCGGCGCGGGCTTCCCAGGCGGCCTCGATGACGGATTCCAGGTGGGTCAGGTCGGTCATTGCGGATCTCCGTCCAGCATGGCGGTGGTCAGGAAGGGGCCGAGGGAGGCGGCCCGGTGTTGGATATGGTCGCCCTCGGCGGTGAGGGCCTTGGTTCCGACCAGGACGGTGGTCATGCCCAGGTCGCGCGCCGGCTCCAGGTTCTTGGGCGTGTCCTCGAAGAAGCAGGCCGTGGCCGGATCGACGCCGAAGCGCGCCAGCATCTTGTGGAAGGTGCGCGGGTCCGGCTTGGGGATCAGGTCGGCGTCTTCCAGGGCGAACACCCCGTCGAAGAAGGGCGTCAGCTCCAGCTTCTCCATCACCCGTTCGGCGTGACCGGCAGAGCCGTTGGTGAAGATCAGGCGCGGACCGTTCAGCCGCTCCAGCGCCGCATGAAGACCGGGGTCGGGCGTCAGCACGTCCAGCGGCACGTCATGCACTTCGGCCAGGAAGTGATGCGGGTCGATCTCATAGTGCATCATCAGCCCGGCCAGGGAGGTGCCGTAGTCGTGCAGATAGCCGCGCTGCACCGACAGGGCCTCGGCCGATTCCAGACCCGAGGTGCGCACGACATACTGGTTGATGCGCTGCTCCACCTGACGCAGGAACTGCGTCTCCGGCGGGTACAGGGTGTTGTCCAGGTCGAAGACCCAGGACCGCACATGGCGCAGGTCCGCGCCGATTTCAGTAGGCGCGGTTTCAGGCGCCGTCTTCGACGCCGAACCCGTCACTTCCGTCTGACCAGGGTGCCGGCGCCATGCTCGGTGAACAGCTCGACCAGCATGGCGTGGGGACGACGCCCGTCCAGGATGACCACGGCCTCGACGCCCGCGCGGATGGCGGCCATGGCCGTCTCCAGCTTGGGGATCATGCCGCCGGTGGCGACGCCGTCGTCGATCAGGCCTTGCGCCTCGTCCAGCGTCATCTGGCGGATGATCTCGCCGTCGGCGCCCTTGACCCCCGGCACGTCGGTCAGCAGCAGCATCCGCTTGGCGTGCAGGGCGCCCGCGACGGCCCCGGCCACGGTGTCGGCGTTGACGTTATAGGTCTGGCCGTCTTCCGCCACGCCGATCGGGGCGATGACCGGCACCCAGTCCTCGGTCTCCGAGGCGATCAGGCCCTTGATCAGCTTGGGATCGACCTTGGTCGGCTCGCCGACGAAACCCAGGTCGACCTCGTGTTCGATCATGCTGTCGGGGTCGCGCTTGGTGCGCTTGGTCTTTTCGACCGTCAGCAGACCGGCGTCCTTGCCCGACAGGCCGACGCCGCGCACGTCGGCTTCCTTGCCGGCGACGGTGATCCAGTGGGCGATCTCTTTGTTCACGGCGCCGGACAGAACCATCTCTGCCACCGACATGGTGTCCTTGTCCGTCACGCGCAGGCCGTCGACAAAGGCCGACTTCACGCCCGCCTTGTCCAGCATGGCGCTGATCTGCGGGCCGCCGCCGTGGACCACCACGGGGTTCACGCCCATCAGTTTCAACAGCACCACGTCGGCGGCGAACTGCTTGGCCACGGCGCTCTCGCCCATGGCGTGGCCGCCGTATTTGATGACCACGGTCTCGCGGTCATAAACTTGGATATAGGGCAGGGCCTCGGCGAGCGTCTTCGCCGTTTCCCAGCCGCGTTCCTCGGATTGCCGATCAGTCTCTATCATCGTGCGCGCTCGATAGCCCCAAGGACGGCGGGAGTCACGGGCCAAGGGCGGGGGTAAGGTGGAGTAATCGTGTTCTGTGGGTGTATTTCTTGGAATAACTGCGATACTCAAGGCCGATGCGTCTTTTTCCAGTAATCATGTGTGGTGGTTCTGGGACGCGCCTCTGGCCGGCGTCACGACTTTCGCGGCCAAAGCAATTTATTCCCCTGGCAGGTAGTCGATCACCCTTCCAGGAGGCCGTTACGCGGGTGGCGCCTCTGGTGGCCGAGAGCGGGCGGATCGTGGTCATCGGCGGGGCGCTCCATCGCCGAGTTATTCTCGAACAACTTCTGGAGATCGGCGTCGATGCGGCCGTGTTGCTGGAGCCTGAAAGTCGGGACTCGGCGGCCGCGATGGCGGCGGCGGCGCATTGGACCCTGGCGCAGGAGGCGACGGGGGTGAACGTGTTCTTGGCCTCGGATCACCACGTGCCGGATCATGCGGCTTTCCGCGAGGCTGTGCTCAAGGCGGCGAAGGCCGCTCAGACCGGGCGGATCGTCACCCTCGGCGTGCGGCCGACCGAGCCCTCCGAAGCTTACGGCTACATCAAGCCCCGCGCCGCTGGGCTGTCTCCTGTCGAGGCCTTCATCGAAAAGCCCAGCCGCGAACTGGCCGAACGCTACATTGGCCAGGGGTTTCTCTGGAATAGCGGCAATTTCATCGCGCGCGCCGACGTGCTTGCCGCAGAGTTGAGGCGGTTCGTTCCGGGAGTCGAAGCGGCGGCACGGGCGGCGCTGCAGCCGGTGCTTGAGGGCGCGGAGATGCTGCTTGGGGCGGCGTTTGTGGAGGCTCCGAGAATCTCCATCGACTATGCGGTTATGGAACGAACGGAGCTCGCCTCGGTTCTGGCCATCGACTTCAAATGGTCCGACTTGGGGACTTGGGGGGCGATCGCGACTAGGTGCGACGATGAGATTGGCGGCCATATCTTTGAGGACGCTGAAGGCTGTATGGCGCGAGCGCCTGACGGCATGATCGTGGCGGCGTTGGGAGTCAGAAACCTGGCCATCGTCGCTGAGCGGGACGCGGTGCTCGTCTGCGATTTGAGCCGGACTCAGGAAGTGAAGAAGATCGTAGAGCGTGTTCGACTCTCTTCGCCGCAGCATATGGACTTTCATCATCCGCCGGATGAGGATTTGCGTAGTGGGTTTGTGCGCTTGTGCGACTGGCTGCGCCTTCGCGCGTTGCCGGTCTGGGCGACAGTGGGGCGCACTGAAGGTGGAGTTTTCTGTGAACTGATTAGCCTTGAGGGGCGGCGCGTTGCGGCGCCTGCGAGCATGCAGGTCCAGGCTCGACAAGCGGGGGCCTTCCTCCTGGCGGGCGGTTTGGGCTGGGAGGGACCGTGGCGCACTGTCGCCATGGACGCTCTAGAGTGTTTGGATGAGGCCGCGTTACGCGCCGCGTTTTGGGCGGAGAGGGCCGATCAGGAAACGACTAGCTGCGGGGCGATCGCCTTGTCTGCCTGGGCGGCTGCGGCGAAGATCGGCTTGGACACGGCGAATCTGCAGGGTTATGCAGCGGCGCTTCGAGACGATTTGATGCCGGAGACGGTATCTTTTCCTGCCAGGGTCACGCAGCGCTTAGTTTGGTTGACGGCCTGCCTCGATTGGGCGGAAGCGACGGACGAGCCTGCGTGGAGGGAGGTCGTGCGGCTTCTGACCATTTCTGTGTGCGCATCGTTTGAAGAAGAAGAGATGCTCGGGGCTGCACCTAGTGTGATGCTCGAAGCGGCCTGTCTTCTGGTTCGCTCGGAACGTTTGATCGGCGGCACGAAGATGCTGCATATGATTCGCCGTCTTTACTCTACGGCTGCATCTCAAAAGGACGCCTTGGGGCTTTTTATTCTCGATGGAACTCATGGCGACCTTGAATGTCGCCCCCGGAGCGCGCGCTTCAGCGCGCAAATTGCGTGGTTGAGAGCTGCAACGGTGTTGTCGGAGGCGGTTGATTTGCGGTCTCGGAACTTCTTTGCGAATGAAGCGGCGGCGACTTTGCGATCAGTTCATGCGTTTCTAACGAATGAAGGTTTTTGGCATGATGATCGGCTAGAAAATGGTGTTTTTGTTGGTAGATTTTCTAGTGCTTCGAGCCTCTATCATCTTGTGAATGCTTGTAAGTGCTTGTCTGAATCGAGACTAATTAATTCTGAATTTGAAGTGGTGGCCGCTCTTCGCTGAGTTCTTAACAGAGTCTTGCCTCGTGTATCTTCGGGGCCACGGTGGTGTTGCAATGAATTGCAACAGCTTAGTTTCCTGCTCGACCCTATAAGGCAGCGCTGATAAGGAGAGGGTAGGCGATGTTCTGCGTCGTCCACTTGAAACAGACCTCGGAGGGCCGCATCATATGCGTGTCAAGAGTTTGATCCTGGCGTCGAGCGCGGCGGCCGCCCTGGCCCTGTCGGCTGGCGCTGCATCGGCTGAGCCCGATGGTTGGTACGGCGCGATCGACGCCGGCTACCACATCATCGACGATATCAATACGGAAGCGTCGGCGACCGGCCAGCACTGGAACTGGGAAGTCAACGACGGCTGGGCGGCGTTCGCTCGCCTCGGCTACCGTTTCAACCCGAACTGGCGTGTTGAACTCGAGGGCGGCTATCGCTCGGGCGACATCGGCAAGGTGCGCGCTCCTGGGAACGTGAGCGGCCTGTGCAATGTGACTCCGGCCACCGGCCCGTGCCACTCGCCGGCAGGCGACATCGAGTCGACGACCCTGATGGCCAACGTTCTGTACGACTTCGGTTCGCCGGACTGGACCATCCGTCCGTTCGTCGGCCTGGGCGTCGGTGTGAACCGCGTCAACGTCGACACCACCGGCTTCGTGCGCGGCAACCGCGGCGTCGGCTTCTCGGCTGACGACAGCTCGACCAAGTTCGCCGCTCAGGCGATCGCTGGTCTGGCTTGGGCTGTTGGCGACCGCGCCAACATTGACCTGACGTACCGTTACCTGACGGGCGACATGGAATTCGACGCCACGACGTCGGGCACGGGCGCTATTCCGGCCGGCACCCTGTCGGGCGACTACGACCAGTCGCACACCGTGACGCTGGGCCTGCGCTATGCGTTCGGCGCCGAGCCGGCTGCTCCCCCGCCGCCGCCTCCCCCGCCGCCGCCCCCGCCGCCGCCTCCCCCCCCGCCCCCGCCGCCGCCTCCGCCGCCTCCGGCCAAGCCGGCTGCGCGTCAGTTCGTGGTCTACTTCGACTTCGACCGTTCGGACCTGACGGCGGAAGCCCGCTCGGTGGTGACGCAAGCCGCCAACTACGCCAAGTCGGGCGCTCCGACCCGCGTGCTGGTCGTCGGCCACACCGACACCCAGGGCGCTGCGGCCTACAACCAAGGCCTGTCGAACCGCCGTGCGCGCACCGTGGCTGACGCCCTGGTCGCTCAAGGCGTCAACGGCGGCGTGATCTCCCTGGACGGCAAGGGCGAGACCCAGCCGGCCAAGGCCACCGGCGACGGCGTGCGTGAGCCGCTGAACCGCCGCGCCACCGTCGACATCAACTTCTAAGGCTTAAGGGGGCCGGTCATGATCGGCCCCCGATACCTTGAGGTTGCAAGACATGAAGGACGGTCGATCTCACGGGTCGGCCGTCCTTTTTCTTTGGCTTTTTCTTAGACCTGCGGCCGGGCGTCGCTGGTGATCCGCCGCGACCGGGGCTATTGCGGCAGGAACGGTTGAGAAGAGGAGCAGTCCATGCGCGTCGCCATGATCGGAACGGGCTATGTCGGCCTGGTGTCAGGCGCCTGTTTCGCCGATTTCGGCCACACGGTGACCTGCGTCGACAAGGACGCCTCGAAAATTGAGCGCCTGCACCAGAACATCATGCCCATCTATGAGCCGGGTCTGGATGATCTGGTCGCCAACAACGTTCGCGACGGACGCCTGGCCTTCGCCGTCGACGGCGCCGAGGCGATCCGCACGGCGGACGCCGTCTTCATCGCCGTGGGCACGCCTTCGCGACGCGGCGACGGTCATGCGGATCTGTCCTATGTCTATGCGGCGGCTGAGGAGATCGCCGACCTGATGCAGGGCTTCACCGTCGTGGTGACCAAGTCCACCGTCCCCGTGGGCACCGGCGACGAGATCGAGCGCATCATCCGCGAGCGCCGTCCCGACGCCGAGTTCGCGGTCGTCTCCAACCCTGAGTTCCTGCGCGAAGGCGCCGCCATCGGCGACTTCAAACGCCCTGACCGCGTGGTGGTCGGCACGACCGACGAGCGCGCCCGCGCCGTCATGTCCGAGCTCTATCGCCCGCTCAATCTCAATGAGACGCCGATCATGTTCACCGGACGGCGCACGTCCGAACTGATCAAATATGCGGCCAACGCCTTCCTGGCCATGAAGATCACCTTCATCAACGAGGTCGCCGACCTGTGCGAGGCGGTCGGCGCCGACGTGCAGCAGGTCGCGCGCGGCATCGGCCTGGACAACCGCATCGGCTCGAAATTCCTGCACGCGGGACCAGGCTACGGCGGATCGTGCTTCCCCAAGGACACCCTGGCCCTGGTCCGCACGGCGACCGACGCCGGATCGCCCCTGAAGCTGATCGAGACCACGGTCGCCATCAATGACGCGCGCAAGAAGGCTATGGCCGACCGCGTCGCCGAGGCCTTGGGCGGCGATCTGAAGGGCAAGACGGTCGCCTTGCTGGGCCTGACCTTCAAGCCGAACACGGACGACATGCGCGACGCGCCCTCGCTGGACGTGGCCCCGGCGCTGATCGAGCGCGGCGCCATTGTTCAGGCCTTTGATCCTGAAGGCATGGAAGAGGCGGCCAAGCTGCTGGATGGCGTGGTGTTCAAGGAGGGCCCCTACGACGCCCTGGCGGGCGCCGACGCCGCCGTCATCATGACCGAGTGGAACCAGTTCCGCGCCCTGGACCTGGACCGGATCAAGCTGCTGCTGAAGCAGCCGGTCATGATCGATCTGCGCAACGTCTATCGTCCGGAAGACATGCGGGCGCGGGGCTTCCGCTACTTCTCCATCGGCCGCCCGCTGGACGCGGCCTGACTAGAGCAGCAGCAGGCGGCCAACGGTGATGACCATGGCGGCGACCACGACGGCTGACGCCGCCGCGATCCCAACCAGTTTCATCGCCCGGCCCAGGCCGTCGTCTTCCATCCGAATCTCCTGCCGGAACAGCAGGCCGACAGTCCGCCTCTCAAGGCAAGAGGGCAGGGCGTAAAGCTGTGCTGTTTCCGGCCTGAACCGTCGGGCGTGAACCGTCGGGCATGAAAAAAGGGGCGGCGCCGAACGGGCCGCCCCTTCTTCACGTTCTGGCTTCGCCGATCAGCCCGTGAAGGGGCGGATCAGGATTTCGACGCGGCGGTTCTGCGCCTTGCCTTCCGGGGTGGCGTTGGAGCCGATCGGCGCGCGGGCGCTCATGCCGGCGACATAGATGCGCTCACGCATCACGCCGCGGTTGATCAGGTGCGAGGCGACCGAGGCGGCGCGGCGCTCCGACAGCGGCTGGTTGATGGCGTCGCCGCCCGAGGAGTCGGTGTGGCCGATCACGTCGACCATGGAGCGGTCGTACTGGCTGATCACACGGGCCACGTCGTCCAGCACCGGCAGGAAGCGTGGGTCCAGGTCCGACTGGTTGGTGGCGAAGGTCACGTCCGACGGCATCCGCAGGACCAGGTTGTCGCCCTGACGCGCCACGCCGACGCCGGTGCCCGACAGTTCGGCTTCCAGGGCGCGTTGCTGGCCGTCCATGTACTGGCCGACCCCGGCGCCGGCCAGGGCGCCGATGCCCGCGCCGATCAGGGCGTTCTTGCGGCCTTGCTCGCCGCTGGAGGTGTTGGTCAGATAGCCCAGCAGCGCGCCGCCCAGGGCGCCGGCGACGGCGCCGGTGCCGGTGTTGTTGCGGCGCGGCGTGGAGCTGTAGGGGTCGGTCGTGGTGCAGGCGGCGGCGCCCAGAAGGGCGGCGATGCTCAGGCCGGCGACGGCAAGCTTGGCGCGCATGAAGAATCCTTTCGATAGCGACGTCTGGTCGCGTGAACGCTTGCCCTATAGTTAAGGTTTCAATGTGTATGGACCATGAACGCGCAGCGGGGCCGCCTGCCGTTGACCTCCGGAGCCAGCCCCCCCATCTGTAACCGCGGCCGGGCGCTTCGCCGATCACGGGGGGCGCCGGACGGTCGAGGTCGCTTCATTGCGAGGGCCCCATGACTGCACGCACCCTGCTGTTCGACAGCCCCTTTCTGTTGGGCTTCGACCACACGCGCGCCCTGATCGATCGGGCGACCAAGGCGGCGGCCGAGTCCTATCCGCCTTATAACGTCGAGCAACTCGGCGAGGCGGCCGTGCGCATCACCCTGGCGGTGGCGGGCTTCACCCCCGAAGAGCTGTCGGTCATGGTCGAAGGGCGCCAACTGACCATCACCGGCAAGCGCGAGGACGCCGGGCGCGATCCTCAGGCTTTCCTGCACCGAGGCATCGCGGCGCGCGGCTTCGTCCGCAACTTCGTCCTGGCCGACGGGCTGGAGATCGCGGGCGCCCGCCTGGAGCACGGTCTGTTGCACGTCGAGCTGATCCGCCCGGAACAGGAACGTACCGTGCGACGCATACCCATCACGACGGGCTGAAGGCCGTCGAACCGCCTGGCTTCCCAGGCGTTTAGTCAAGCGTAAGGAGGCGGTCTTATGACGCCCAACATGAATACGAAGGACTTCGCCGATTTCGGCGCCCCGGATCTGGTCTATGTCCGCGCGATCCGCGCCTCCGACGTCCTGGGGGACGCCAGGGTCGAGACGGCCGCCGATATCGAAATCGATCCCGATCAGATTCTCTACGCCGTGCATGGCGCGGACGGCGAGCGCCTGGCCGTCATGCTGGACCGGGAAACCGCCTTCGCGGCCGCCGTGGCGCATGACCTGGAGCCGATGTCGGTCCATTAGGCGCATCTGCGCCGTTCTTGAAAAACGGATGAAGACGTGAGGAAGACCGCTCAGGCGGCGGTCTTCGACACATCCTTGACGAACAGGGCGCGGATGGCGTCCACGGTCCGCGCCTGGCGTAGCTGCTCGCGCAGTTCCGGCGAGCGCAGAGCGCGCGACACCGCCGCCAGCGCGCGCAGATGTTCGGCCCCGGCGTCCAGGGGCGCGAACAGGGCGAACAGCAGGTCCACCGGACGATCGTCCAGCGATTCATAGGCCACCGGCGTGTCCAGGCGCACAAAGACGGCGCAGACGCGGTCCAGACCCTTGATGCGCGCGTGCGGCACGGCGACGCCCGACCCCAGACCCGTCGAGCCCAGGGCCTCGCGTTCCTGCAGGGCCTCGAACGCCTTGTCGGCGTCCAGGTCGAAGGCGGCGCCGAAGGCCTCGGCCACGGCGTGCAGCGCCTGACGTTTGGATGACGCCCCGCCCCGCAGGACGATCCCGTCCGACGACAGCAAATCAGCGATGTCCATCTCTACCCCGAAAATCGAACCCGACATTGGCGGAAGGGCGGGTGCTCTTTAGCGCCTTCGCCCCTCCTGAGGAAGCCTCAGCCGACGGCTTGAACCGCGGCGCCCTTGGTCGTGCGTTGCGGATCGATCCAGCCGACGTTGCCGTCGGGCCGGCGATACACCACGGCCAGGCCGCCGTGGGCGGCGTTGCGGAACATCACCAGCGGATAGCCGGTCATGTCCAGTTCGGCCACCGCGCGCCCCACGGTCAGGGTGCGAATCTCGGCCTCGGTCTCGGCGATGACCATGCCCACGGGGGGCGGCTCGCCCGGCAGACCCGCCTCGCCGAACTCCTCGTCCTCGACAGTGTCGGGATCGCGAAAGATGGTCAGGGCGGCGACTTCGCGCGCCGCGTTCTCGGTCTTCTCGGGCGACAGGCCCTTGGGCCCGATGTGGTGGTCCTTGAGGCGGCGCTTGTAGCGACGCACGCGCTTCTCGAGCTTGGCCAGGCTGTCGGCGAAGGCCGCCTGGGCGTCGCCGCCGAAGCCGGTCGTCACCAGCGACTGGCCCGAGGCCAGGCGCACCCAGCAATCGACCCGGAAGCCGTGTCGATCCTTGGACACCACGACCTCGGCGTCCTGGGCGCCGCGGGCGAAATACTTGCCGATGCCCTCTTCGAGTTCCTGGGAGATGCGCGAGCTTAGCGCTTCGCCGACATCCACTTGCTTGCCGCTGACTTGGATCTTCATGTCCCTAGAACGCGACTGACTGGCTTTGGTGTCAATGCCGATCACCGATTTGTGGTGACGCTTGAGAAGGGGTCAGCCGGCCTTCATCAGGCGGCGGCGCTGGATCGACGAGGGAATGCGCAGCGCCTCGCGATATTTCGCCACAGTGCGTCGCGCGATGTCGATGCCGGCCTCGTTCAGGATCTCCACGATGCGGTCGTCGCTCAGCACGTCGCCGCCGCCGGATTCGCCGTCGATCATCGTCTTGATTCTCTGGCGCACGGCCTCGGCCGAGTGGGCCGCGCCGCCGTCACTGGACTGGATGGCGGCGGTGAAGAAGAACTTCAGCTCGAACACCCCGCGCGGGGTGGAGACGTATTTGTTCGAGGTCACGCGGCTGACCGTCGATTCGTGCATCTCGATGGCCTCGGCCACCGTCTTGAGCGTCAGGGGCCGCAGGAACTCGACGCCGAAGGCCAGGAAGGCGTCCTGCTGGCGCACGATCTCGGACGCCACCTTCATGATGGTGCGGGCGCGCTGGTCCAGCGACTTGACCAGCCAGCTGGCCTGGGCCGCGCAGTCGGCGACGAAGGTCTTTTCCGTGTCCGATCGGGCGCCGGCCGCCACCACGGCGTGATAGCGTTTGTCGACCAGCAGGCGGGGCAGGGTGTCGGTGTTCAGCTCGATCCGCCAGCCGCCGGCCGGGTCGGGGCGCACATGGACGTCGGGCACGACCGTCTGGGCCGGTTCGCCGCCGAAGCCGGCGCCGGGGCGCGGCGTCAGGGCCTTCAGCTCGGCGATCATCTCGACCAGATCCTCGGCGTCGACGCCGCAGACGCGACGCAGCCCGGCCAGGTCGCGTCGCGCCAGCAGCTCCAGATGGTCCAGCAGGGCGTCCATGGCCGGATCGAAGCGGTTGCGCTCGATCAGCTGCAGCTTCAGGCATTCGGGGATGGAGCGGGCCATGACGCCGGTCGGCTCGAAGCCGTGGCAGACGGCCAGCACGGCCTCGATGCGCGCCTCGTCCACGCCTAGCCGCTCGGCGATCTCGCCCAGGTCGGCGCGCAGATAGCCGCCCTCGTCCGTGGCGTCGATCAGGGTCAGGGCGATGGCGTGATCGGCGGGGCCGAACCCGGCGGCCGAGGCCTGGGCCTGCAGATGCTCCCACAGCGTCTCATCGCGCTGGTCGGGGCGCTCGCGCTCCTCGCCGTCGGCCAGGCCGCCGCCGGAGCCGGCGCGGGACCAGTCGGTCAGGCCGGGCTGGTCGGTCGCCTGATCGTCCTGGCGGTCGCTGACGCGCTCGCCGGGAGCGGCGTCGCCGTAAAGATCGTCGGCGCCGGCGTCCAGGCTCCGGGCGTGAACGTCCGAGCCTTCGTCAAAGCGCATCTCGCCGTCGCCTTCAGACGGGGCGGCGTCATTGGCGGCCTCGGGCGCGTTCTCGGGGGCGGGTTCGCCCTCATCCCGTTGCAGCAGGGGATTGCGCTCCAGCTCGCCCTCGACGAAGGCCTCCAGCTCAAGGTTCGACAGTTGCAGCAGCTTGATCGCCTGCTGCAGCTGGGGCGTGATGACCAGCCCCTGCCCCTGCCTGACCTCCAGCCTCTGACCGATCACGTCGTTTCAACCCCGCACGCAGGCGCTGTTGGCCCGCTTCTTGCTGGGATCATGGATCGGAAGCCGTTAACGCGAGGCGAACAGGCCTGCGCGCAAAGCCTTGCGGGCGTCAGGAGTACATTTCGCCCAGGTAGACGCGGCGCACCTCGGCGTCGGCGACGGCCTCGTCGGCCGTGCCCTCGAACAGCAGCGAACCGGACGAGATGATCGAGACGCGGTCGATGATGTCCAGCGTCTCGCGCACATTGTGGTCGGTGATCAGCACGCCGATGCCCTGGCTGGACAGATAGCGGATCACCTGGCGGATGTCGGCGATGGCCAGGGGGTCGATGCCCGCGAACGGCTCGTCCAGCAGCATGAAGCTGGGGCGCGCGGCCAGGGCGCGGGCGATCTCGACGCGGCGCCGCTCGCCGCCCGACAGGCCGGTGGCCGGGGCGTGGCGCAGGTGGTCGATGCGCAGCTCTTCCAGCAGGCGGGTGGTCTCGTCACGCACGCCGGCGGCGGTCTTCTCGCGCAGTTCGACCACGGCCTTGACGTTCTGCTCGACCGTCATGCCGCGGAAGATCGAGGCTTCCTGCGCCAGATAACCCAGGCCCATGCGCGCGCGCTGGTACATGGGCTGCTGGGTGATGTCCTCATTGTCCAGCCAGATCGAGCCGCTGTCGGCGGGGATCAGGCCGGTGATCATGTAGAAGCAGGTCGTCTTGCCCGCCCCGTTGGGGCCCAGAAGGCCGCAGACCTCGCCGCGCTGGACGTTCAGGGAGACGTCGCGCACCACCTGCCGCTGGCCGAAGCTGCGGGCGATGTGTTCGACGCGCAGACCCGTGGGGCGCGCCTCTTCGGCCGTCGGCGTCGCCGTCTCGACGGCGGACGCGTCTCGGTTCAGGGCTGAGAGTTCCTTGCGCGCCACGCGGGGTCAGTTCCCTTGCGGATAGAAGACGCCCTGGACGCGGCCGTTGCCGCCGCCGCCCTCGATGCGCGCCGTCTCGGTGCGGACGTTGTAGACGAGGCGGTTGCCGGTCAGCACGCTCTTGCCCTGGGTCAGGATGACGTCGCCCGTCACCACCACATTGCCGTCGTTCAGCGTGTAGACGGCGCGGTCGCCCTTCATACTCTGGTCGGGGGTGACGAAGTAGACCTCGCCGGTCGCTTCGATGCGGGTCAGGTCGCCATTGGCGGTGAAGCCGCGGATGGCGCTGGCGCGCAGGCGGTTGGAGCCCTGGGTCACCTCGGCCCGCCCGCGCAGCGAGAAGCCGCCGGGCGTGTATTCGCCGGAGTCGGCACCGTACTGGACCGGCTGTCGGCTGGCGTCGGCGCGGTTGGCGGACGTGTTCTGGGCGCCCGAAACGGCGGGAAGGGCCAGGGCGGTCATCAGGACGGCGCCCGCGATCGTCAGCTTGGACTTGGACATGTTCATCGGTCGGCTCCGGCGGGATTGATCGTCCCGCTTACCTTGTTTTCGCCCTGGCCGTTGAAAACGACCCGCTGGCCTTGATCATAAATCGCATAAGACGAAGCATCGATGCTTCCAAGGGGGCCGCGACCCTGCACGCCCTTGTCGCCGGTCACCACGCCGGTTTCGGTGTCGACCACGGCTTCGGGCGTGACCAGAGTCCAGCCCGTGCCGCCGTCGGTGATCTTCACGTTCGGGCCGATGACGACCTTGCGCTGGGTTTCCAGATAGGTGCCGCCGTCGGCCGTCAACTCGGTCGTCTTGCGCGCGCCCAGGTTCAGCCGCAGCAGGGGGGCCACCAGGCGGAAATGGCCGGTCGCCGGATCGCGCACCGCGCCCTGGGCGCCGATGACGAAGGAGCGACCCTGGGAATCCTGTCCGTGGAACATGGGGTTGTCCAGGCGGATCTCGCGGCTTTCGCTGGCCTTGCGCTCCACGCCCGACATGACGGTGCGGAACACGGTCCAGGTCAGGGCGCCCCCCGCCAGCATCAGGATGACGATGGGCAGGACGCGCCGATACAGCCGCACCCGCTGCGCGCGCGCGCGCCAGCGCGCCCCGGCCTGGGCGACCCGGAGCTCGTCGGCGCGTTTTTGCGCGTCCTGGGCGTCGCGGTCGGCCATGGTTCTCCTCAGGCGTGGGCGAAGATGTCGATCTCGTCCCAACCGGCCAGGTCGAGGCGCGAACGCATGGGCAGGAAGTCGAAGCAGGCCTGGGCCAGCTCCATGCGGCCCTCGCGGACCAGCATGTCGTTCAGCCGGTTCTTGATGGCGTGCAGATACAGCACGTCCGAGGCGGCGTAATCCATCTGCGCCGGGCTCAGTTCCGCCGCGCCCCAGTCCGAGCTCTGCTGCGCCTTGGACATGTCGATCCCGGCCAGTTCGCGGGCCACGTCCTTCAGGCCGTGACGGTCGGTGTAGGTGCGCGCCAGCTTGGAGGCGATCTTGGTGCAGTAGACGGGCCGCGTCTCGACCCCCAGGTGCAGTTCGAACATGCCGATGTCGAAGCGGCCGAAGTGGAAGATCTTCAGCACCTTGGGATCGGTCAGCACCCGCTTCAGGTTGGGGCAGTCGTAGGCCGGACGGTTCAGGCGCACGACGTGGGCGTTTCCGTCGCCGGACGACAGCTGCACCACGCACAGCGGATCGCGGCGGAAGCGCAGGCCCATCGTCTCGGAATCGATCGCCACCTCAGGGCCCAGGTCGAGGCCGTCGGGCAGGTCGCCTTCGTGGAAATAAACCGTCATGCAGAAACTCGTCAGTCGTTCAGTCCGTAACATAGACGAACCGCGCGCTATCGCTAGGACGCAAGCTCGACCTTTGCTGTCACGGCCGTCGTAAAAGGAAAGGGGAGGGCCGAAATGACAAACGGCGCCGCATCCGATCGGATACAGCGCCGTCTGAGAAATGGTGCCCAGGAGAGGACTCGAACCTCCACGGCCGTTAAGCCACTGGCACCTGAAGCCAGCGCGTCTACCAATTCCGCCACCTGGGCCCGGTGGGTCGCCCCGCCGAGGCGCGGACTAATAGGGGGGACCCTCGGGGCGGTCAACAGCCTTTTTCCGCTTTCGTGAAAAAACTGCACCGTTGACTGAAAGCCCCGCGATTTCCGCGCCCTATCAGGCCAGCCAGACCATCATCCGCGTATCGGCGCTCTCGCCCCGCGCGCGGCTGAAGGCCGGACGGGTCTCGCCGGTGTACAGGAAGCCTGCCTTCTCCAGCACGCGGCCCGAGGCCGGGTTATCGGCGAAGTGGCCGGCCATCAGGGCGCGGCGCTTCCAGCGCGTCGAGGCCCAGACCAGGGCGCCTTCCAGCGCCTCGGTGGCGTAGCCCCGGCCCCAGAACTCCCGCCCGACCCAATAGCCGGCTTCGGGCACGGCGTCGGTGTTCTGGAACATGCCGATGACGCCCACGGGACCGTGGTCCTCGTGCTCGATCAGGAAGGTGTTGGCCCGCTTCGGGTCCTGGGACGCCACCTGCAGGACGAAGTCCTCGGCGTCGTCGACGCGGAAGGGGTGGGGCATCCGCTGGGTCATGCGGGCGATGTCGTGGTCATTGGCCAGGGCCGCGATCCGCGTCACGTCCTGGGCGCCGGGGGCGCGCAGCAACAGGCGCCGCGTCTCGACGACGGGAGAGGTTTCGATCACGCACATGGTTCGGCCTCGATGTCTTCGGCGCCGCCTCCTTGGAGGGCTCGGGCGGCATTCGAGGCGGGGAAACGCAAACGGGGAGCCTGGTGATCCAGACTCCCCGCGGAAAATTTTCCCTTGGTCCGGATCGGCTGCTGTCGAGAGCAACGCGATCCGGGGAAATACTGTCCTGGCTTCGCGTTACTCGGCGGCCATCGCCTGGGCGTCGTCGTTGGCCGGGAGAATCGACACGTAACAACGGCCGCCACGTTTGGTGGTGAACTGCACCGAGCCGGTCACAGTGGCGAACAGGGTGTGGTCACGGCCCAGGCCGACGTTGGTGCCCGGGTGGAACTTGGTGCCGCGCTGACGCACGAGGATGTTGCCGGCCAGCACGCGCTCGCCGCCGAACTTCTTCACGCCAAGGCGCTTCGACTCTGAGTCGCGACCGTTGCGCGACGAACCGCCAGATTTCTTGTGAGCCATCTTGCTGCTCCTCTTCCTTGGTGCGCTACCGCCCGTTCGGGCTGCTTGAGCGCTCCATCTGTCCTGCTAGGCGCTGATCCCAGCGCCGGTGAAAATCTTAGGCTTCGGCGCCTTCGGCGGCGTCAGCCTTGGCGGCCTTCTTGGCCGGAGCCTTCTTGGCCTTCGGAGCTTCAGCTTCGACGGCTTCGACGCGCGGGGCCAGACCACGGGCGCGAGCGTTGATCTCGGCCTTGGTCATCAGGTCGACCGTGCCGTCCCACTTGGCCTTCTCGCCGGCGCCTTCGATGCCGGTGATGCGCAGGACCGATTCCATCTGACGATGGCCGTTCGTGCGGCGATAGCCCTGACGACGGATCTTCTTGAAGATCTTGATCTTCTCGCCCTTGCGGGTCTCGATCAGCGTGGCTGCGACAGCGGCGCCGTCGATCAGCGGAGCGCCGACCGTAACACCCTTGTCGCCGCCCAGCATGAGGACTTCACCGAAATTGACGGCAGCGCCAGCGTCGCCGTCGATCTTCTCGACAACAATCACATCGCCCGGTTGAACCCGGTACTGCTTTCCGCCGGTCTTGATCACCGCGTACATTTGGAAGCCTCAGCGTGAACGCAAAAATGGATGCGCCCGCCAGGAGACCCTGCGGGCGAAGAGCGGCGACATATACGGATGGTCACGGAAGAGTCAACGTGAAAGGGCGGCGTCCGGGGCGAAAACCCGCACGGAACCTGTTCCTGGCGGACTCTGTGGCCCGATTGCACGGGTGACGCAATGGGCGACACAGGTTGTTCGCGCGCGTATGCGAGCCAAGGGTGCGGCGACGCGGCGTGGCGTCGCGCGTGAAGATTCTTCGCCGATTCTTCTCGATTGTTATAAGGTAACATTCTAAGGGAGCGGCCATGTCCTCTCCCGATCTCGCCGAGCCGGTTCTGCTGTCGCTTCTGGGCGGCGGTTTCGTCGCGGCCTTTCTGCATGCGGCGCTGCCGACTCATTGGCTGCCTTTCGTCCTGGTCGGCCGCGCCCAGCGCTGGAGCGTGGCGCGGGTGATGACCGCCGTGGTCACGGCCGGGCTGGCGCACATCGTGTCGACGGCTCTCGTCGGCTCGCTGATCGTGGCGGCGGGGCTGGCGCTGAACCGCTGGGTCGAGGGGCTGCTGCCGCACCTGTCGGCGGCGCTGCTGTTCCTGTTCGGCGCCTTCTACCTGGCCAAGGCCTCGCTGAAGCGTCCCGCCACGGCGGGCGGACCGGCGGCTGAACTGGCCGAGCCCGCGGTTTCGGACAAGGCGGCCTTCTGGGGCCTGGTGTTGATGATGGCGGTGACGCCGGGCGAGGTGCTGCTGCCCATCTATCTGTCCTCGGCGACCGAGGGCGTGGGGGCCCTGGCCCTGTTGACCCTGACCTTCGCGGCGGGAACGGTCCTGGGCATGACCCTGCTGGCCGCCCTGGCGACGGCGGGCTACTCTATCCTGCGGCTGGAGCGGTGGGCGCGTTATGAAGGCGCCATCCTGGGCGGAGCGCTGATCCTGATCGGCTTCCTGGTGCTGACGCATCAGCACTGAGTTTCGATAGGTTATACATTTACATTCAAAGACTTATGTTCTGCGGGGCTTGACCTTCCCGCGCGGGAAGACCTAGCTGAGCGGACATGGCGCACGATCACGCACACGGCCATGACGGCCACGATCATCACGATCACTCCCACGACCATGACCACGGTCATTCGCACGGCCATGGCCATTCGCACGGCTTCGGCGGGCACCACCATCATGGCCCGACGGATACGGGCGATTGGCGCTACGCCGTCGGCTTGATCATCAACCTGGCCTTTGTCGTCGCCGAGTTCACGGCCGGCTTTATCGCCGACTCCACCGCCCTGATGGCCGATGCGGGCCACAATCTGTCCGATGTGCTGGGTCTGGCCATGGCGGGCGGGGCGGCCTGGCTGGCGCGCCGCGCGGCGGGACCGAAGCGCACCTACGGCTACGGCAAGGCGACGGTGCTGGCGGCCCTGGGCAACGCCCTGCTGCTGATCTTCGCCTGTGGGGCCATCGCCTTCGAGGCGGTGCGTCGCCTGGCCGAACCCGCGCCGGTGGCTTCGGGCGTCATCATCGTCGTGGCCGGGATCGGCTTCTTCATCAATCTGGGCACGGCCCTGCTGTTCATGAAGGACCAGCACAAGGATCTGAACGTGCGCGGGGCCTATCTGCACATGATGGCCGACGCCGCCGTGTCGTTGGGCGTGGTCATCGCCGGCGTGGTCATCCTGTTCACCGGCTGGTCGCTGATCGACGGGATCGTCAGCCTGATCATTGTCGCCGTCATCATGATCGGCACCTGGGGCCTGCTGAAGGATTCTGTGAACCTGGCTCTGGACGCCGCGCCGAACGGGCTGGACGTGAGCGAGATCCGCGCCGCCTTCCTGGCCCTGCCGGGGGTGACGGCGGTGCACGACCTGCACGTCTGGGGCCTGTCGACCACGGACGCGGCCCTGACCGCCCACATCGTCCATGAACGTCCCGACGGCGACGCCCTTCTGGCCGAGGCGCAGGGCCTGGCGCGCGGCCGCTTCGACATCAGCCACACGACGCTGCAGCTGGAAACGGGCGTCCTGCCGGATTGTCCGACCTGCTGAGCGGTTTCGCCTCTTCCCAAGGCGGCCCTCAGCCGCCATCTAGCGAGCCATGACCCAGAAGACTCCCGTGACCGTCCTCACCGGCTACCTCGGCGCCGGCAAGACCACCCTGCTGAACCGCATCCTCACCGAGGATCACGGCAAGCGCTACGCCGTCATCGTCAATGAGTTCGGCGAGATCGGCATCGACAACGATCTGGTGGTCGGCGCCGACGAGGACGTGTTCGAGATGAACAACGGCTGCGTCTGCTGCACGGTGCGCGGCGACCTGATCCGCGTGGTCAACGGCCTGATGAAGCGCCAGCGCCCCGGCAAGCCCGCCTTTGACGCCATCATCGTCGAGACGACCGGCCTGGCCGACCCCGGCCCGGTGGCCCAGACCTTCTTCGTCGACGACGAGGTCAAGGCCAAGACCCAGCTGGACAGCGTCACCGCCCTGGTCGATGCCAAGCACGTCATGGCGCGTCTGGACGATTCCAAGGAGGCGCGCGAGCAGGTGGCCTTCGCCGACCGCATCATCTTGAACAAGATCGACCTGGTGGACGAGGCCGCACTGGCCGACGTCGAGGCCCGCCTGCGCGCGCTGAACCCGCTGGCCCCCATCGTCCGCGCCGAGCGTTCGAACGTGCCGCTGGATCAGGTGCTGGGCCTGCACGCCTTCGATCTGGACCGCATCCTTGAGGTCAAGCCGGACTTCGTGAACCCGCCCCACGGCGCCGAGGGCCACGTCCACGACGAACACTGCGGCCACGATCACGGGCATGATCACGTTCATGACGAGCACTGCGGCCATGAGCATCATGACCATGACCACCACGATCACGGCCCGCGCGGCCATGCCCACAATGACGACATCAAGGGCGTCTCCCTGACGCTGGACCGCCCGCTGAACGGCGCCAAATTCACCGCCTGGCTGGACAAGCTGCTGGGCGAGCAGGGGCAGAACATCCTGCGCGCCAAGGGCATCATCGACGTGGCCGGCGAGGACCGCCGCCTGGTCTTCCAGGCGGTTCACATGATCCTGGAGGGCGACCTTCAGAAGCCTTGGGGCGAGGCCGAACGCCGCTGGAGCCGCGCCGTCTTCATCGGCCGCGATCTGGACGAGGCCGCCCTGAAGGCCGGGTTCGAGGCCTGCGCGGCATGAACCCGCCACCCCGCCCGCGCGCCGAAGCCAAGCTGATCTACGGCACGCCCGAGTTCGAGATCGTGCAGCACGGCGACCACGTCCGCTGCGCCGTCTCCGGCGTCCCGATCCCGCTGGAGGCTCTCAACTACTGGAGCGTCGAGCTTCAGGAGGCCTATGCGTCCGGCGAACTGATGACCCAGCGCTGGGTCGAAACGCACAAGTAACGCCCTCTCCCATCAGGAGAGGGACGCGAGCCACCCCGTCATCACCCGCGCCAGCGCCTTCGGCTGTTCCAGCGGGATCATGTGGCCGGTGTGCGCCACCGTCTCCAGCGTCGAGCCTGTAATTCCCCGCCGCAGTTCCTCCGCCTCCTCAGCGCTGCGCAGCCGATCCGTGTCCGCCGCCACGATCAGCGTCGGCTGAGCGATCTCTCCCAACCGGTCCAGATCGCCCGCCCGCGCCATCGCCGACTGGCGATGAAACACCTCGCCGCCCAGCCTTAGCCCCATGTCCCGCACCCGCGCGATCATCGCCTCGTCGTCCGCCAGATCGGGGTGCAGGGACGAGACGATGGCTGGACGGCTCAATCCCTTGAAGGCCTTCGGCGGCGCCTTCAACGACGAGCGCCGCTGGCGGATCAGCTCTTCGGTATCCCCGCGCGCCGAGGTGGCGATCAGGATCAGGGCCTCGACCCGCTCCGGCGCGATCCGCGCCAGTTCCCGCGCCACATAGCCGCCCATGGAAAAGCCCACGGCGACGAACCGATCCGGCGCATCGCTCAGGATCGCCGCCGCCATGCTCTCGATATCCTCGCCCCGGCTGAGGTCGGTGGCGATCAGCGGCCCGAACGGGGCCAGATCGTCGGTCATGGCGTCCCACAGGGTCGCATCGGCCATGAAGCCGGGAATGAGCAGCAGGGTCATGGCCCTCCTCATAGACCCGCCACGCGACAGACGCGACGGGGCAGCCATGACAGGTTTGAGCGAAGATCTGAGCTCACATGCGTTCGCATGTGAGCCGATTTCGCTCTATGAGGCGCATCCGACTTTCCTTGCGTGTGCGAGCCGATATGACGACCTTCTCCTTCGACGCCCAGGTCACCGCCGCCCTGTTCGACAAGACGGGCGCGATCTTCGCCCTGGGCGACGGCTCGGTGCGCTTCGAGAGCGGCGCCCGCAGCGAGGTCCATGACGGCGCCGTCCTGTGCGCCTGCGTCCACCCCTCGGGCGAGGGGATCGTCACCGGCGGCGACGACGGCAAACTGGTCTGGAGCCGCGAGGGCGAGGCCGTCCTGCTGGCCCAGACCAAGGGACAGTGGATCGACGCCGTCGCCGCCTCGGCCGAGTCCGGCCTGATCGCCTTTTCCTCGGGCCGGACGCTGAGCGTGCTGGACGTCAAGGATCCGCACTTCCGCCGCGACTTCCAGCACGAGCGCACCGTCTCGGGCGTGGCCTTCGATCCCAAGGGCCGCCGCATCGCCGCCTCGACCTATGGCGGCGCCTGGCTGTGGTACGCCCGCATCGAGCAGCAGCAGCCGACGAAGCTGGCCTGGGCCGGGTCGCACCTGGCCGTGGGCTTCGCGCCCGACGGCGCCTATGTCGTCACGGCCATGCAGGACAACCAGCTGCACGGCTGGCGTCTGAAGGATCAGAAGAACATGCGGATGGGCGGCTATCCGTCCAAGATCAAGAGCTTCGCCTTCATGGCCAAGGGGCAGCTTCTGGCGACCTCGGGCGCGCAGGGCGTGGTGTTGTGGCCCTTCGTCGGCTCCAACGGGCCGATGGGCCGCGAGGCGACCGAGATCGGCTATGACGAGACGACCCTGATCGCCCAGGTCGCCGCCGCCCCCGCCCACGGCCGTCTGGCGGCGGGGCTGGAAGACGGGCGCGTCTGGTGGGCCGACCCGGCCGGGCGCGGGCTTCAGTTCGTCAAGCAGGACAAGGGCGCCCCCATCACCGCCTTGGCCATGAGTTCCGGCGCCGCCCGCATCGCCTGGGCCGACGAGGACGGCCATGCGGGCGTGGCCTCGCTCTGATCGCGCTTGCGCTGAAGCTTGGCTGAGGCAGGATGACGGTATGACCCGCGCAAAGGGCCGCAGGCGGCGGCCGATCCTGACCCTGCTCGTGATCCTGGCCCTGTTCCCGCTGGCCGGGGTGGCGGTGCATCGTTTCCTGCCGCCGCTGGCGACCATCCTGATGGTCAAGCAGGCGGCGGCCGGGCACGGCATGGACTATCGCTGGCGTTCGCTGGACCGTATATCGCCGCGTCTGGTCGAGGCGGTGATCGCCGCCGAGGACGCCCGTTTCTGCCAGCACCACGGCTTTGACGTTGAGGCGATCCAGAAGGCGATGGAGGCCAATGAGCGCGCCGAGCAGCGCGGCTCGGACAAGAGGCGCGGCGCCTCGACCATCAGCCAGCAGACCGCCAAGAACGTCTTCCTGTGGCCCGGCCGCGACTGGGTCAGGAAGGGGCTGGAGGTCGGCTACACCGGCCTGATCGAGATCGGCTGGGGCAAGCGGCGGATCATGGAGATGTACCTGAACGTCGCCGAATGGGCGCCGGGCGTCTACGGCGCCGAGGCCGCCTCGCGCCACTGGTTCAACAAGAGCGCGGACAAGCTGACGGCGCGCGAGGCCGCCCGCCTGGCCGCCATCCTGCCCAGCCCGCGCCGCTACAACGCCGGATCGCCCGGTCCCTATGTCCGCCGTCGCGCCGCCCGCATCCAGGCCGCCATGGGCACGGTGCGCGAACAGGGTCTGGACGCCTGCGTCGACCGCCGCTGAAGCCGGCCGTTTCGCAACCCGCCGTTAACCGTGAACGGGGGGCCAAGCCTTAACGGACCCGCGTCATGCTGAGGTCGACTGCGGACCTGTGCGTCCGCGCCGAGGCAGCCGGGGTTTGGCAAGACGATGGACCGACTGAAACGCGCCTGTGGGGCCGCCGGCCTGAAGAGCCTGGCCTCGCGCTTCCTGCGCCAGACACAGGGCAATGTGGCGATGATGTTCGCCATGGCCCTGCCGGTGCTGTTGATGATCACCCTGGGCGCCATCGACATCCACCAGGCCTCCAAGGTGAAGGCCCAGCTTCAGGACGCGCTGGACGCCGCCGCCCTGGCCGCCGCCCGCTCGAACTTCACCGACGACGTCAACATCAACAAGGCCGGCATGGCGGCGCTCAAGGCCAATATGCCGGGCTATTTCGGCGAGACCTCGGGCGACACGGCCAGCTTTGATCTCGTGGACGATGAAAGGGTGGTGGCGCAGGCCCGGGTCAATGTGAAGGTGCTGGTCGCCAACGTGGTCCTTCCGCCATACGGCAAGCTTCTGGACGACTACCTGCCCGTATCGGCCAGTACGGAAGTTCTTCGCCCGACCAGAGATATCGAGGTTTCGCTTGTTCTCGACATCACGGGATCGATGGAAGGCTCGCGTTTGACCGACCTTCAGAAGGCGGCGAATGATCTGGTCGAACTTCTGATTTTGGAAGATCAGAGCGTCAACCGAACCCGCATGGCTCTGGCTCCCTATTCCATGGGGGTGAATGCGGGCGACTATCTTGATGTGACGCGAGGCAAGGCGCGAGGGGCGACGGCGATTACAGACGCGTCTTGGATGGTTTCCGGGTCGCAGAAGACGATCAGCGGCGTGACCAAGGCGGATGAGGCTGTCTTCACCGCCAATAATCACGGCTATGACACCGGCAACTTCGTCTGGATCAGCGGTGTGACCGATTCCGGCAGCGGCAGTGATCTGGCGGGATGGCTGAACGGGCGTGTCTATCGGGTGGTGCGGATCACTTCCAACACCTTCAAACTGGAACGCTGGGACGGCTCCCGTTGGAGCGTGGTCTCTACCACGGGACGTCAGAACTACGCATCCAACAGCGGTATTGCGCGGCGGTGTCATGCCGCCACCTGTGAAGTGGTGGTGACCTCAGACAAGCACGCCCTGAGCACGGGCGAGGATGTCCGGATTCTGAACGTCGGCGGCATGACGCAGATCAACACCCAGAATTCGGTCGAGCCGGCGTCGCGATCGTCCGTTCCCTTCTACCAGACCGTGACCAAGCTGACGGACACGACCTTCGCGCTGAACGGCGTGGTCGGCCCGACGACGACGTTGGGCAACTACAGCAAAAATACCGGCACGGTGCAGTGCCTCGAGTACGGTTGCGAGAGCTTCCTCTTCACGAACAACGAGAACAACCGTCGCATATTCTGGGCGTCGTCCTGCGTCAGCGAGCGCGTCGGCCCAGAGGCCTATACCGATACCGCGCCTTCTACCGATGTCGTGCCTGCGACAGCCACGGTCGCCTTCTCCTATGTCGGAACGACCAATGTCGGCCAGGGCGGGTGCATGAGCACGACGTTCACCCCGCTGACCAGCAACCGTGACACGCTCACGAGCCACATCAACAAGTACAAGGCTGAAGGCGGCACCGCTGGACAGATCGGCGTGGGCTGGGGCTGGTACCTGATCTCGCCAAACTTCGGGGCGGTGTTCCCCGAGGAAAGCCGGCCGGAACCTTACGGCACGCGCGGATTGGTGAAGGTCGCCATCATCATGACCGACGGCGAGTTCAATGCTGTCTATTACGACGGGGTCCGGGCGCGGGATTCCGGTACGGGCGGCGGCACGAACGAGCGCTGGATCAACCATGATTCCAACAACGGCAGCCCTTTCCTCCAATCTGTAAGGATGTGCGAGGCGATGAGGGAGCAGGGGATCATCATCTACACGGTCGGCTTCGATATCTCTGACGCCAACGACCGCACGCCGGGCACGGTCGATACCGCCGCAGAGGTCATGAGGGCGTGCGCGACCAGCCCGGAGCACGTCTACCTGCCCAAGAGCGGCGCCTCGCTGAAGGATGCTTTCGCCGCGATCGGACGCAGCATTAGCCAGCTCCGCATCGCCAAATAGCGAAAGCGCCAAGGTAAAAAGGGCGGCCGACAAAAAGGGCCGGCGGAGCGATCCGCCGGCCCTTCGTGCTTTTCAGTCGCTCCGCCCGGTCAGATCAGGCGGATCTCCTTCAGGCGCTCGGTCAGGAAGGCCTCGGCCAGGATGGTCTTGCCCGCATAGCGGTCCGGGTTTTCCGCCGTGATCGTCGACGGCAGGGTCTCGATCGGGAAGTCCGGGTTGAAGTGCAGGAAGAAGGGCGTCGAATAGCGGGCGAAGCCGCGACGCTCGGGCGCCGGATTGACCACGCGGTGGGTCGTCGACGGCAGGACGTGGTTGACCAGCCGCTGCAGCATGTCGCCGATGTTGACCACCAGGGCGCCCGGCGGCGGGGCGATGTCCAGCCACTCGCCATCGGAGTCCTTCAACTGCAGCCCGGCCTCTTCGGCGCCCAGCAGCAGGGTGATGACGTTGATGTCCTCATGGGCGCCCGCGCGCACGCCCTCGGCGTCGGCCGGGATCGGCGGATAGTGCAGCAGGCGCAACACGCTGTTGCCCAGCTGGACCTTGTCCTCGAAATAGGCGTCGTCCAGTTTCAGATAGCGGGCGATGGCCTTCAGCACGCGGCGGCCCAGTTCGTCCAGACCGTCGTACAGGCCGTAGACGTGCTCCTGGAAGCCCGCGACCTCGGTCGGCCAGACGTTGTCGCGCATGTACTGGCGATAGGGATGACCCTCCGGCAGTTCGCGGCCCGTGTGCCAGAACTCCTTCAGGTCCACCGCCTTGGCGCCCTTGGCCGCCTCGACGCCGAAGGGGGTCAGGCCGCGCGCGCCGCCGGTGCCCGCCTGATGGTACTGGCGTTTCACGTCCTCAGGCAGGGCGAAGAAGGCCTTGGCGTCGGACACGGCGGCGTCGATCAACCCCTGGTCCAGGCCGTGGTCGGCGATGACGGCGAAGCCGTAGCGGGCGAAGGAGGCGCCCAGGGCGTCGGCGAAGGCCTGGAAGTCGGCGTCATAGCCCTTCATCGACACCGGAACGATGGCGCGGGTCTTGGCCTTGTCCTCGGCGGAAACGGCGGTGAGGGAAGAGGTCACTGTGAAATCAGCCTCTCTGATAGTGAGCATGGCGGCCCTCATACGCCCAATGGACGCGAAAGGGCAGATGGCGCGGGTCGGACCTTTGGTCCATCGTCAGTCCTGCGGGATGACGGCCCGGATGACGCGCGCGGACGAAGGGCGGCCGGCGATGCCGCGCCGGGGGTCGACCACGACGCGCAGGTCGCCGCTGGAATAGGTCACGCTCGCGCGCTGGCCCTCGACCACGGTGATGCTGCGAAGCCGATCCAGGAAGGGGCGGGCGCTGGGCGAGCGGGCGATGCGGACCACGGCGTCGGTGGTGACGATCAGGGCCTCGATGCACAGGGCCTCGGACTCCTCGCCGAAGACGTTGATGCGGACCAGGCGGCCCATGGCCTCCGAGACCAGGCTGCTGCGCCGGGTCATCAGGTTGAACATCTGCACCGGGCCGAGGGAGGGCGGCTCCAGGCTGACCGGCGGCCCGGCCAGGCTGACCGGCGAGCCGCCGGGCGCGCGCGTCGTATAGACGGTGATGCCGCCGCCGGTGGTGACGCGCAGCACCTGATCGCCCGCATCGTTGCGATAGATGGTGTCGCCGCGCGGCGCCGAGGACGGACGCAGCGCCCAGGTCTCGGTCGAGCGTTCGAACCGCAGCAGGGTCAGCGACCCCGCCCGGTCCAGAATGAAGGTCTGGCCCGCCTCGGAGACATAGCGCCCCGGCGGCGGGGTGGTGCGGATGACCGATTGGTCGCGGATGACGCGGCTCTGTTCGGACTGCACGTTCGAGCGGGTCTGGGCTTCGGCTTCGACGGCGCCCGCCAGGCAGGCGAAGGCCAGCGCCAACCCGGTGGCCTGGAGCAGGCGCACGCCCGCGCCCGTCGCTGCGCTGGGCGTTGCGACGGCGAAGAAAGGCGGTTTCTCCGCCACGACTTCGACCGCAGTCTTCATGTTTTCAGAGGTGATACGCGCGAACGGCGGATTTTGGGCGAACGCGGCTTATCCAACCAGGTACTGCCCGCCGTTGAGCGAGAGCGTGCACCCTGTGACATATCCGGCACGCTCGCCCGACAGCCAGGACACCATGTCGGCGATCTCCTCGCCCTTGCCCAGGCGGCCGACGGGGATCTGGGCCACGATGGCGTCCAGAACCTTCTGGTCCATGGCGCCGACCATTTCGGTGTCGATATAGCCGGGCGCGATGCAGTTGACGGTCACGCCCTTGCGCGCATTCTCCAGCGCCAGCGCCTTGGTGAAGCCGATCATCCCGGCCTTGGCGGCGGAATAGTTGGTCTGGCCGATCTGACCCTTCTGGCCGTTGATCGAGGAGATGTTGACGATGCGACCGAAGCCCCGGTCGCGCATGCCGTTGATGACCTGGCGCGTCATGTTGAACACGCTGTCCATGTTGACGCGGATGACGTCGGACCACTGATCCGCGCTCATCTTGTGGAAGAAGCCGTCGCGCGTGATGCCGGCGTTGTTCACCAGGACGTCGATGGGGCCCAACTGCGCCTCGACTTCCTGCACCGCGCGAGCGCAGTCCTCGAACGAGCCGACGTTGCCCTTCACCACCATAACGCCCAGTTCGCGGGCGGTGGCCTCTGCGGCCTCGGTGTTGCCGGAATAACCGGCGGCGACCTGCAGCCCGTCTTCCTTCAGTCGTTGAACGATCGCCTTGCCGATGCCCCGGGTGCCCCCGGTGACGAATGCGGTACGCGTCATGACGTCTCCCTGTCCTGTGCGGCGGTCGTCATGGTCGCGACGCCGTCCGTCTCCCTTGCTGACAGCCTTAGCGCGGCTGGCGGCGAACGAGAAGACAGGGTTATGCCGTCGCGGCCATACGGCCCATGTCGATGACGAAGCGGTAGCGCACGTCCGACCGCTCCATCCGTTCATAAGCTTGGTTGATCTGGTCGGGGGCGATCACTTCAATATCGCACACGATCCCGTGTTCGCCGCAGAAGTCGAGCATCTCCTGCGTCTCGCGAATCCCGCCGATCAGCGAACCGGCGATGCGCCGGCGCCGCCACAGCAAGGGCATGGCGAAGACCGGCAGTCCCTCCGTCGTCAGCCCCAGCATGACCATGGTCCCGTCGCGCGCCAGCAGATTGACGTGGCTGGCGATCTCATGCGTGGCCGAGACGGTGTTGATGATCAGGTCGAACTTTTCGGCGGCCGCCTTCATGGCGTCGGCGTCCGAATTGATCAGGAAATGCTTCGCGCCCATCCGTTCGGCGTCGGCCTTCTTGCGGTCCGAGGTCGACAGAACCGTCACCTCGGCGCCCAGGGCGGCGGCCAGTTTGACCGCCATATGGCCCAGCCCGCCCAGGCCGATCACCGCCACCTTCGACCCCGGCCCCACGCCCCAGGTCTTCAGCGGCGACCAGGTGGTCACGCCCGCGCACAGCAGGGGCGCCGCCGCGTCCAGCGGCAGACTATCGGGTATCTTCAGCACGAAGGCCTGATCCACCGTGATGCGGTCGGAATAGCCGCCCTGGGTGATGGTCTGGCCTACGCCTGCGCCCTTCGGATCGCGCGAGCCGTAGGTCTGGGTCATGCCCGGCTCGCAATACTGCTCCAGCCCCTCGCGGCAGGCTGAACAGGTCCGGCAGCTGTCGACCATGCAGCCGACGCCGACGCGGTCGCCTTGCTTGAAGCGCGTGACGTTCGCGCCGACCGCCGTCACCACCCCGGCGATCTCATGGCCCGGCACGATGGGATAGCGCGTCCCGCCCAGGTCGTTCTTCGCCACATGCAGGTCCGAGTGGCAGACGCCGCAGTATTTGATCGCGATGGCGACGTCGTCCGGCCCCGGATCGCGGCGCTCGAAGCTGTAGGGGCTCAGCGGCTGGTCGGCGGCGGTCGCGGCGAAGGCGCGGGTGGCGATGGGCATGGCGTTCAGTCCTTCAGCTTGGCGATCAGCGCCTGGGCCGCCGCCGGGTTCCGCACCTTGGCTCCCGAGATGAAGTAGGCGAAGACGTCGCCGCGCTCGGCCCAGCCGCGGGTCTGCCGCGCCACGGCGTCCAGCTCGTCCGAGGTCATGCCCGTCGGCTCGTCCTCGCGGCTGGACATCAGCCGCGCATATCTAAAGTCAGATGTTTCTTCGTCGATCTGCGGCCAGGTCGGCTCCTCATCGTCTACCGCATAGACGATGGCTGCGCCGTACTTCCGCGCCAGATCATAGAACTGTTCGGTGGCGAAGGTCGGATTGCGCACCTCCAGCGCATGCCGCAGCCGCACGCCGTCCTTCTCCTTCGGCAACAGCTTGAGGAAGCCCTCGAAGTCCTCGGGATCGAACTTCTTCGTCCCCATGAACTGCCAGTTGATCGGTCCCAGCTTGTCGCCCAGCACCGTCAGCCCCTGCGACAGGAACCGTTCGAAGCTCTCGGCGCCGTCGGATAGAATCTTTCTATTGGTGCAGTAGCGGCTGGCTTTGACCGAAAAGACGAAGCCGTCGGGCGTCTCGTCGCGCCACTTCATCCAGCTGTCGGGCTTGAAGGTCGAATAATAGGTGCCGTTGATCTCGATGGAGGTCAGCGCCCGGCTGGCGAACTCCAGCTCCCGCTTCTGGACCAGTCCCTCGGGATAGAAGACCCCCCGCCACGGCTCGAAGGTCCAGCCGCCGACGCCGATATGGATGGACCCTGTCATGGCGAAGTCTCCGTAAACGCGCGCTTCTTCATGCACCCGGAGTGGACAGGCGAGCAACCACGCTTGGCGTCAGGACACGCCGGCCGCGGCGGCGGCCATCCGGGCGGGGTTCACTATGCTGAGGCCGGCCAGAAACAGATAGAGTGCGATGTGCAGGCCGACGGTTAGCGCGAACAGCCAGGCCCGGCGGGTCAGGGCCGCGGGGATGACAAGGACCAGGTAGATGACCAGGTTGAAGCTGTAGCTGACGGCTACCTCCAGGCCGCCGCCCCTCGCCATGCTCATCCACACCGCTCCGATCAACATCATCAGGTTGGCCAGAACCAGCAGCAGCATGATCGCTCGCTTGTTGGCCCAGAAGTGGACGTCCAGATTCTGCACCGTGTCATCGGGCTCGGGGAAGATCAGGCTGGTGGCGACGAAATAGACCGTGGCTACGACCAGGCCTGCGATCAGCAGGCCATAGCTGTAGGGGGCGGTGCTGAAATTGGTCCAGGCCGCGTCCCAGAAGGTGGCGATGTCCAGGGCGACAAAGGCGGCCAGCATGGGCGTCTTCCAGCCGACGGGCACGGTCTTGCGGTGCTTGAAGGCGCGCGCGACGCCAGTAGCGATCACCGCCACCGACAGGCCTAGCACCAGGCCATAGAAGCTGAAGAAGAATTCGAATGCGCTCATGCTGTCCCCCGCCGCCTCGCTTAGGGCGTGGGCGCTTTCTCGTCCACAATGCTGGATCCCGAGGCGGTGCGGCCGTCGTGGTCCGCCTGTTTGCCGCCGCCGGACTTGATGACGCCGAAGCCGAGCGCCAGACCCAGCAGAATACCGATCGCCATGTTGTCGATCAGAGCGCCGAAAATGACGCCGATGGCGATCCCCATGGGAAATCCTATGACCACCGTCTTCTTCATCGAACATCACCTTTCGGATCGGCAAGGCCGAATAGGATTCCATGAACGCGAGGCGGCGGCTCGCGTCAAGCGGACCTGAGCTGTGGTGAAAGACGGTGGCGGGGTCTATAGCGCCAGCCTGACCGGAGTGCTGCGCGCGTGTTTGAATTGACGCCTGAGATCATCGTCCTGTTGGGCGTCGCGTCGGTGATCGCCGGCTTCATCGACGCCATCGCCGGGGGCGGGGGGCTGATCTCGCTGCCGGCCCTGCTGTCGGTGGGGCTGAACCCGGTCGCCGCCATCGCCACCAACAAGGTTCAGGGCAGCGTCGGCACGGCCAGCGCCCTGTGGAATTTCTGGCGAAAAGGTCGCGTGGATTTTCGCCTGATCCGCTGGCCGATGGCCCTGGTGGCGGTCGGGGCGGGGCTGGGGGCCTTCGCCGTCACCCTGGTCGACACGCGCTGGCTGATGATCCTGCTGCCGGTGCTGCTGGTCGGCATCGCCCTCTATTTCCTGTTCGGCCCCAAGGCGGCGGACGAGGACGCCCACGCCCGGCTGACGCCCTTGGCCTACGCCTTCGTGGCGGGCGGGATCGGCTTCTATGACGGCTTCTTCGGGCCGGGGACGGGGTCGTTCTTCGCGCTGAGCCTCGTCATGCTGCTGGGCATGGGGCTGACGCGGGCGACGGCCCACACCAAGGCGCTGAACCTGATGAGCAACGTCGTCGGCATCGTCGTCCTGGCCGTGGGCGGCCATGTGGTCTGGGCGCTGGCAGGGATCATGGCGGTGGGCCAGTTCATCGGCGGCCGCCTGGGGTCGCACGCGGCCATGCGTTTCGGGCCGCGGCTGATCCGCCCCCTGCTGGTGGTCATCTCCCTGGCCATGACCGCGCGGCTGCTGTCCGACCCCGCCAACCCGCTGCGGGCCATGATCGCCGGCTGGCTGAGCTAGACCGCGCGGCGGCCCAGCGCCCGGCGGACGGCGCCGGTCAGGGCCTCGGCCGTGACGGGCTTGGCCAGATGCAGGTCGGCGCCCGCCTGGGCGGCCTGTTCCTGATGCTCGGCCATGGCGTTGGCGCTCAGCATGATGACCGGCGCGCGCGGACGCATCGGATCGGCGTCCTCGACATCGCGCAGGGCGCGCGTGGCGCTCAGCCCGTCCATCACCGGCATCTGCATGTCCATCAGCACCAGGTCGAACCGCTCGGCGGTGAAGGCGGCCACGGCCTGCTCGCCGTTCTCGACCAGGGTCAGCTCGACGCTGTCGCCCAGGATCAGCTGCACGACCCGCTGATTGATCGGATGATCCTCGGCCAGCAGGATGCGGGGACGGACGCCGCAAGACGGTGCGTCTGACGTCGCTTCCTCGTCATAGGCCGCATCGAACTCGGCCAGGGAGGCGATGCGCGCCAGCGGCAGTTCGACCCGGAAGCGGCTGCCTTCGCCCAGGACCGACTCGGCCTCGATGCGCCCGCCCATCATCTCGGCCAGGGCATGGCAGATGGACAGGCCCAGCCCGGCCCCGCCGAAGCGCCGGGTGATGGAGGCGTCGGCCTGGCTGAACCGCTGGAACAACTGCGCCGCATGGTCAGCGCCGAAGCCGATGCCGCTGTCGCGCACCTCCAGCGTCAGCAGGGCGTCGCCGTCGCCCCTGTCCAGCAGGTCGATATGGGCTGAGACCTGGCCTTGCGCGGTGAATTTGACGGCGTTGGACAGCAGATTGCTCAGGATCTGGCGGATCCGCACCACGTCGCCGTTGAAGACGCCGCACGCGGTCTCGGCGCGCTCGAGGCGGAAGGTCAGCCCCTTCGCTTCGGCCAGGCCGCGCAGGGGAGCGATGGCCGGGATCAAGGCGTCGTCCAGATCGAAGGGACGGACTTCCAGCGTCATGCGCCCGGATTCGATGCGCGACACGTCCAGTATGTCCGTGACCAGCCGCTCCAGGGTCACGCCCGAACTGCGGACCAGCTCGACCATTTCGGCCTGCTGGGGCGACAGCGGCGTACGCGCCAGGGCGTCGATGACGCCGATGACCCCGTTCAGCGGCGTGCGGATCTCATGGCTCATATTGGCCAGGAAGTCGGACTTGGCGCGGCTGGCGGCCTCGGCCGCAGCCTTGGCCTCGACCAGGGCGCGCTCCGCAGCCACCTTGGCCGTCACGTCGCGGGCCACGGCGTAGATGCGGTCGCCGAACTTCTGCGCCCGCCATTCCAGGGTGACGTAGCGGCCGTCCTTGTGGCGATAGCGGTTGACGTGGCCCAGCACGGGATCGCCGGGGCGGCGAGTCTCGACTTCGGTCACGCTGCCCAGGGTGCCGGGCAGATCGTCGGGGTGGACCAGGGTCAGTATGGCCAGGCCGACCAGCTCCTCGGGCTGATAGCCCAGGGTCGAGGCCCAGGAGGCGCTGACCCGCACGATCCGCCCCTCCAGGTCGCGGATCACCAACAGGTCCAGGGACACGTCGAAGAAGGTCGCCAGATCGACCCCGGCGTCAGGCGGCGGCTGCGGCTGTCCCGTCGAGGAAGGGGCGGCGGCCGGAGTGAAGGGCATGGGCGGTCCTGAGGCGCGGTCCTGAAGGCAGGCTGGACCTCATCCTAGCGCCTGCCGGTTAAGGGCGCCTTGCGGCTCGCGTTTCAGGAGAGCTTCAATAGGCCATGTCGCGATAGACGCGGCTGAGATCGCCGCCCCATTCGCCGTTGTAGAGCTCCAGCAGCCGATCGGCCGAGGTCACGCCGCTGTCGGCGATGTCTTCCAGCTCGGTGATGTAGCCGCGCTCGTCCACCATGCCGCCGCTGAAGCGGGCGCGGTTCTTGAGGCCCTGTTTGGCGATGGTCACCATGTCGACGGCGATGTCGCGCACGCTGCGGCCGTTGACCTCAGCCTTGAGGCCCAGCCGCGTCACGTCGCGGCGCAGGCGTTCATGGTCCTCGATGTCCCAGTCCTTGCACAGGTCCCAGGCCGCCGCCAGCGACGGCGCGTCATACAGGATTCCGGCCCACAGGGCGGGCAGGGCGCAGATGCGGCTCCACGGCCCGCCGTCGGCGCCGCGCATCTCCAGATACTGTTTCAGCCGCACCTCGGGGAACAGGGTGGTCAGGTGGTCGGCCCAGTCCTTCGCCGTGGCGCGATCGCCCGGCAGGGCGTCCAGCTTGCCCTCCATGAAGGCGCGGAACGACTGGCCCGATAGGTCGACATAGGTCTCGCCGCGCTTGGCGAAATACATCGGGGTGTCGAGGGCGTAGTCGGCGTAGCGTTCGTAGCCGAACCCGTCCTGGAAGACGAAGTCCAGCATGCCCGTGCGGTCCGGGTCGGTGTCGGTCCAGACGTTGGCGCGCGCCGACAGGAAGCCGTTCGGCTTGCCCTCGGTGAAGGGGCTGTTGGCGAACAGGGCCGTGGCGATGGGTTGCAGCGCCAGCGAAGTCCGGAATTTCAGCACCATGTCGGCTTCGCTGTCGAAGTCGAGGTTCGCCTGGATGGTGCAGGTGCGCAGCATCATGTCTAGGCCCAGCGTGCCCTTCTTGGGCATGTAGGCGCGCATGATGTCATAGCGGCCCTTGGGCATGACGGGGATGTCCTCACGCCGCCACATCGGGTCGAAGCCCAGCCCCAGGAAGCCCAGATTCAGCTGATCCGCGACCTGCTTGACCTCCATCAGGTGCTGGCCGGTCTCGTTGCAGATGTCGTGGATGTCCTTTAGCGGCGCGCCCGACAGTTCGAACTGTCCGCCCGGCTCCAGACTGATCGAGGCGCTGAAGCCCTCGGCGTTCCTGCGCTCCAGGGCGATGACATGGCCGGCTTCTTCGACCGGCGCCCAGCCGAAGCGTTGCAGGCCCGTCAGCATCGCCAGGATGCCGTTCTCGCCCTCATAGGCGGGGCGGCGCAGGGTCGATTTGTCGAAGCCGAACTTCTCGTGCTCGGCGCCGATGCGCCACTGGTCGCGGGGCTTCTCGCCCTTCGACATGGCGTGGATCAGCTGGTCTCTGGAAAGGGGCGCCGTGTCGGACATCTGTAACCTCTGCTGTCGCGGCTAGATGGGCCAGCCGACGGCCATGCTCAAGGGGTGCGGCGGAAACTTCTAGCGATCCCAGTCGCCGACGGCCGCCTGCCACAGGGTCATGGCGGCGATGGCGGCGGTGTCGGCCCGCAGGATGCGCGGCCCCAGCGAGACGGCGGTGGTGAAGGGCAGGGACCGCAACCGCTCGCCTTCCTCGGGCGAAAACCCGCCCTCCGGCCCGATCAGTATGGCCCATTGGCCCTCGCCCGGGCCGGTCAGAGCGGACACCGCCGGCGCGCCGCCCGTCTCATCACAGAACATCAGCCGCCGCCCGTCCTCCCAGCCGTCCAGCAGGGCGTCCAGCTTCACCGGATCATCCACCACCGGCACGTCCAGGCGCCCGGTCTGCTCGGCGGCCTCCTCGGCGATGGCGTCCAGCCGGTCCAGCCGCAGGCGGTCGGCGTTGGTGCGCTGGGTCAGCACCAGCCGCACCCGCTTGGCGCCCAGTTCGGCGGCCTTCTCGACGATGGTCTCGACGCGGGCCTTCTTCACCACGGCGACGATCAGCTCCAGATCGGGGCCATAGACCTGCGGCCGGGTCTGCTCCTCGGCGCGCAGGATGACGCCCTTCTTCAGCACCTCGGCGACGCTGACGCGCCACTCGCCGTCGCGGCCGTTGAAGACCAGCAGTTCGTCGCCCGCCTTCAACCGCATCACCTGCGTCAGATAGCGCGACTGGTCGAGCGTGGGCGCCAGGGCGGCGCCGGGGGCGAGGTCGCCCTGAACGTAAAGACGGATCATGGCGTCTGCATATCGCGCTTTCATGAAGACGACCAACTTCAGCCTGACGGGAACGCGGCGAGCTTACCCCGCGTTGGCCTCTCATGTTCACAACCTTGGCCGTAGCGGCGCGCGATCGAAAACGTCTGGCCGAGATTTCCGGCGTCGCGGCCCGCTTCGGGCTTGAGGCCGTGCTGCTGCGTCTCGGCCTCGGCGGCGGCGAGGCCCATGCCGATGGGCCGGAGCCGCTGCCGCGTCGCACACGTCAGGCGCTCGAGGCGCTGGGCCCTACCTTCGTCAAGCTGGGCCAGATCCTGTCCACCCGCTCGGACCTGCTGCCCGCCGACTGGATCGTCGAGTTCGAACAGCTTCAGAGCGCCGGCCCCACCCTCGATTTCGAGGGGCTGCGGCCCGAGGTCGAGGCCGCCCTGGGCGGGCCGCCGGAACAGGTCTTCGCCCGTTTCGACACGGCGCCGCTGGCCGCCGCCTCCATCGCCCAGGTGCACCGCGCCGCCCTGCATGACGGGACCGAGGTGGTGGTCAAGATCCGCCGCCCCGGCGTGCGCCCGCGCGTCGAGGCCGACCTGCGCCTGATCGCCGAACTGGCCCGCCGCGCCGAACAGTCCAGCGCCGAGATCGCCCGCTATCGCCCGCGCGCCCTCATCGCCCAGCTGACCGAGGCCATGCTGGACGAGCTGGACTTCACCACCGAGGGCCGCAACGTCGACCGCTTCGCCGCCGACTTCGCCCGTAACCGCGATGTCGTCATCCCTGTCGTTTACTGGCAGCACACGACCGACAGCGTGCTGGTGCAGGACTATCTCGACGGCGTTCCGCCCATAGACGCCGCGCGGCTGAGGGCGGCCGGCGTCGACCCGCGCCGGCTGGCCCGCGTCGGCGCCGAGGCCGTGCTGGACATGGTGCTGGTCAACGGCCGCTTTCACGCCGATCCGCACCCCGGCAACCTGCGCGGCCTGCCCGGCGACCGGGTGGGGCTGCTGGACTTCGGCATGGTCGGGACCGTCACCCCGCGCCGCCGCGCTGAGCTGATCAGCTTCGTCCAGTCGCTGGCCGCCGGCGACGGCGCCCGCATGGCCGAGGTGCTGGCCGACTGGACCGAGGGGGCGGACGTCTCGCGCACCAGCCTGACCGCCGGGGCCGAACGGCTGATCGCCCGCCACGGTCAGGGCGCGGTCGACCTGCCCGCCATCGTCGCCGACCTGATGGGGCTGATGCGTCAGGAGCGGGTGGCGGCCCCGCCCGATCTGGTGCTGATCCTCAAGGCGCTGGTGACGATCGAGGGCGTGCTGTCGCGCGTCGATCCCGACTTCGATCTGGTCCAGACGATGAAGGGCGCCTGGAGCCGCGCCCTCTTCTCCAGCCGCAGCCCGGAGGCCCTGCGCAACCGCCTGATCGCCGCCCTGCTGGACCTGTCGGCGGCCAGCGACGACCTGCCCCGCCTGATCCGCGCCGCCTCCCGCCGCCTGACGGCCGAGCCGGTCGCCAGCCCGGCGCCGGACAAGGAAACCGCCCGGTCGATCATCTCGGCCGGGCGGTGGATCGCCGCATCGATTGTCATCTCAGGCGCCTTGATCGCGGGCGCCCTGCTGCTGCGCTGATTACAGCGTCCGCGCGATCAACAGCTTCATGATCTCGTTCGTGCCGCCGTAGATGCGCTGGACGCGGGCGTCCTTGTACAGCTGGGCGATCGGATATTCGGTCATATAGCCGTAGCCGCCGAAGAGCTGCAGCATCTCATCGATGGTCTCGCCCTGAATGTCCGTCACCCAGTATTTGGCCATGGAGGCCGTGGCGGCGTCCAGCTGGCCCTTCAGGTGCAGAGCAATGCAATGGTCGACGAAGACCTTGGCCACGGTCAGCTTGGTCTTGATCTCGGCCAGCTTGAACTGGGTGTTCTGGAAGTCGATGACGCGCTTGCCGAAGGCCTTGCGCTCCTTGACGTAGGCCAGCGTCGCCTGAAGCCCGCGCTCGGCGGCGGCGACGCCCTGAACGGCGATGTTCAGCCGCTCCTGCGGCAGCTGCTGCATCAGCTGGACGAAGCCCTGTCCCTCGGTGTCGCCAATGACGTTCTCCAGCGGCACCTTCACGTCATTGAAGAACAGCTCGGAGGTGTCGTTCGCCTCCATGCCGATCTTGTGCAGGTTGCGGCCGCGCTCAAAGCCTTCGGCCCCGTCGGTTTCGAGGCAGATCAGGCTGGTGCCCTTGGCGCCTTCGGCCGGGTCGGTCTTGGCGACGACGATGATGAAGTTGGCCAGCTGGCCGTTGGTGATGAAGGTCTTGGAGCCGTTCAGGATATAGTGGTCGCCCTGTTTGACGGCGGTGGTCTTCACCCCCTGCAGGTCGGAGCCCGCGCCCGGCTCGGTCATGGCGATAGCGCCGACCAGTTCGCCCGACTGCAGGCGCGGCAGCCAGCGCGCCTTCTGCTCGGCCGTGCCGTAGTGCCAGATGTAGGGCATGACGATGGCGTTGTGCAGGCTGATGCCGAAGTGGTCCGCGCCCTTCCAGCCCAACTGGCGCATCAGCACCACTTCGTGGCGATAGTCGCCGCCGAAACCGCCGTCCTCTTCCGGCAGCGACAGGCCCAGCAGGCCGGCCTCGCCCGCCGCGTTCCACAGGCCGCGCGGCACCGAGGACTCGGCGATCCACTGCTGGAACTTCTCTTGCGGAGCGTGCTCGTCGATCCATTTGGCGACGGAGTCGGAGAAGAGAACGATCTCCTCTTCCTTCATGAAGTCGGGTTCGGGGCTGCCTAGCACGTTCATGGATTTCCTCTCCTCCCCATCCCTGATGGGGAGGGGGACCGCGAAGCGGTGGAGGGGCTACGGCCACCGCAAGGGTTTACTGTCGAGCAACGGAAAGAGCCCCTCCGTCTCGTCGGCTTCGCCGACGATCCACCTCCCCATCAGGGATGGGGAGGAGATCGCGAGTCTTATGCTCAGAACGCCTCGGCGGGCATCTGCATCAGCACCTCGGCGCCGGACTTCAGCTTCTTCAGGTGCGCCCCGGCGTCGGGCAGGATGCGCTCGACGAAGTAGCGGCCGGTCATCAGCTTGTTGGCGTAGTAGGGATCGGCGTCCCCGGCGGCGATCTTGGCCTGCGCCGCCTTGGCCATCTGGGCCCACAGGAAGGCGTAGGCCGTCAGGCCGAAGATGTGCAGATAGTCGGTCGAGGCCGCCGCCGCATTGTCCGGGTTCGCCATGCCGTTCTGCATCAGCCACATGGTGGCCTCCTGCAGCTTCTTCTTGGCGTCGGCCAGGCCCTCGACGAAGGGCTTGATCGCCTCGTCCTCGCCGTTCTCGCCGACGAAGGCGTCGATGTCGGCGAACCAGCTCATGATGGCGCGGCCGCCGTTGGCGGGCAGCTTGCGGCCGACCAGATCCAGCGCCTGGATGCCATTGGTGCCTTCATAGATCATGGTGATCCGCGCATCGCGCAGATACTGCGAGGCGGGGAAGTGTTCGGTGTAGCCCGAACCGCCGTGGACCTGCATCGCCAGCGAGGCGACGTGGAAGCCCTTGTCGGTCAGATAGGCCTTCAGCACCGGCGTGATCAGGCCCATGTAGTCCTTGGCCTTGGTGGCGACGGCTTCGTCGGCGGCCTTCTGCAGGTCGGCCTGCAGGGCGGTCCACAGGATGAAGGCGCGGCCGCCTTCGACGAAGGCCTTGGCTTCCAGCAGCATCCGGCGCACGTCCGGGTGGACCATGATCGGGTCGGCCGGGCCGTCCGGGTTCTTCGGTCCGGTCAGGCTGCGCCCTTGCAGGCGGTCGTTGGCGAACTCGACGGCGGCCTGATAGGCGGCGTCGCCGATGGCCAGCCCTTGCAGGCCGGTGCCCAGACGGGCCTCGTTCATGACCACGAACATGTTGTTCATGCCGCGGCCTTCTTCGCCGATCAGCCAGCCCTTGGCGTTCTCATAGGCCATGACGGCGGTGGCGTTGCCGTGGATGCCCATCTTGTGCTCGAGACCGGCGCAGGCCACGCCGTTGCGCTCGCCCAGCGAACCGTCCTCATTCACCAGGAACTTCGGCACCACGAACAGGCTCAGGCCCTTGATGCCCGGAACCGCGCCTTCGACGCGGGCCAGCACCGTGTGGATGATGTTGTCGGCGAAGTCATGCTCGCCCGCCGAGATCCAGATCTTCTGGCCGGTGATCGAGTAGCTGCCGTCGCCGTTCGGCACGGCCTTGGTGCGGACCATGCCCAGGTCGGTGCCGCACTGCGGTTCCGTCAGGTTCATGGTGCCGGTCCATTCGCCCGACGCCATCTTGGGCAGATACTTCTGCTTGATCTCGTCCGAGGCGCTGGCCTCGATGCCGTGGAAGGCGCCGCTGGTCAGGCCCGGATACATGGAGAAGGCGGCGCTGGCGGCGGCGGTGAACTGACCCACCGCGCTCGACACGACCGAGGGCATCCCCTGACCGCCGAACTCGGTGCTGAAGCCCAGCGAGGGCCAGCCGGCCTCGACCATCTGGTGATAGGCTTCTTTCCAGCCCTTGGGCGTCGTCACCACGTCGCCCGTGATGTGGCAGCCTTCCTGGTCGCCGATGCGGTTGATCGGGGCGATGACCTCTTCGGCGAACTTGCCGCCTTCCTCGACGATCTGGTCGATCAGGTCGCGCGACAGGTCGGCGTCGGGAAGCTGGTTGCCGTAGTTCTCGACCTGCAGAACGTCATGCAGGACGAAGGACAGGTCGCGGACGGGCGCCTTGTAGCTCATGGGATCAGGCTCTCGCTTTGAAGGTCAGGAAGTGGTCGTCGGGATCGTTGAGGCGTTCGCTCAGCAGGCTGGCGTAGGCCTCTGCGCCCGGCAGAAGATCGGGACGGTGTTCCGTCAGCTTGGACTCCATCCAGGCGCAGGCGGCCTCGGCCGTCTCGATGGCGCCTTCGATGTCCTCGAGCTGTTGCCGCAGCGCCGCGATGCGGGCGCGATGGCGCGGCAGGGCGATGGCCATCTGATGGACATTGTGGTCCTTCTGATCATACAGATCCAGCATCTCCTGGATCTCGATCAGGGTGAAGCCGATGCGCCGGCCGCGCATGATCAGCTTCAGTCGGGCGCGGTCGCGCGGGCCATAGACGCGGGTCTGGCCCTTGCGCGACGGCGTCAGCAGGCCCTTGTCTTCATAGAAACGCAGCGCGCGCGCGGTCGCGCCGAACTCGCGGCACAGCTGCCGGATGGAGTAGGTGCGATGTTCGTCAGCAATCGGCATGACGGCTTCATAACTTGACGCGGACGTAAAGGGAAGCTTTTCGCGCGTCGGGCTACGAAGTTGTGAACGGGCGGGTTAGGGCGTCTGACGGACAATAGAAAAGGCCGCGACCGGGGACGGGTCGCGGCCTTTATATTTGCGGGCCCTCAGGGGGGAGGGGGAGAAGCGGACCCGCAAAATCTCTGGAAGGCGCGTCGGCTCAGCGGCGGCGCAACCACAGCACCGGCGCCGTGACGGCCAGCAGGAAGACGTTGGTCAGGCTCAGGCCCAGGTCCAGGCCGAAGGCGTGGACGCCCAGGGCGATCGCTTCCAGGACCAGCAGGCCCGCCGCCGCCGTCAGCAGCAGGGGGCGGCCGAACCGCCACGAGACCAGCGGCGCCAGAACCATGACGGCCAGCACGATCTCGGCGAGGCCCAAGCCGCGCACGAAGGCTTCGCTGGCCATGGCCGGCCACTGCATCAGGACGATCAGGTTCTCCATCGGCTCGGACAGCTTGGCGTAGCCGGCGGCGATGAAGAACATCGCGATCCAGCCCTGGAAGGTCCACAGCGTGATGTTCAGATAGTCAGCGCGGGCGCGCGCCTGGTGGGAGTTCAAGGTGGTCGTCGTCATGGCCGTAACCGTTATTTTGCAACAGACACAAGATCAGTTGCTAGGGTCCGATTTGCAAGCGGGCGAAACAATCTGTGATCACGGTCGGAAAACGACGTGGCGACAGCAGGGCTGAAACCACAATTCCTCGTAACCCATTGTCTGAAACCAGCCGGGATCATCCGCCTCTAAGCCTGGGCGGGCCTCGAGTCAACGCTTGATGACATCAATTGATGACTTAGAGGCTCCAGGCGGCTTTCGCCGCCTCCAGCCGGGCCAGTTTGGCCTGCAGAGGCGCCCAGTCGTCGGCCGTGTCGATGGCGCTCCACAGGGCCTCGACCTCGTCGATCAGCATCTCTTCGGGTTCGGGGGCGGCGAACATGGGATGCTCCAGCCGCTCGGGCCGATCCGGCTCATGCTCCATCAAGGCGAAGCGGAAGGCGTCGAAGGCCTCGCCCTGATAGGTCTTGCCGCGCACCCCGCCCAGCGCCCGCGCCGCCGAGCTGAAGCCGCCGAACCAGTCGAAGAAGATCGGCTCCCAGCGCAGGGCCTCCTTCTTTTCGCGCGCCAGCGCCAGGGTGGCGTCCAGCAGTCGTTGATCCGCCGCTTCGCCCAGACTCTGCACGCCCAGCCGGTTCAGGAAGGCGGCCCGCAGGTGGCGGATATAGGCCGGGCCGAAACCGTTCAGCGCCTCGGTCAGGATCGCGACCTGCGGCTCGGCGTCGGCGATCAGCTTCAGGCAGCCCGCCAACTGAGTCAGATTCCAGAACACCGCCTCGGGCTGACGGGCGAAGGCGTAGAGGCCGTTCTGGTCGAAATAGGCGGCGGTGAAGCCCGGCTCATAGTGCGGCAGGAAGCGCCACGGGCCGTAGTCGAAGCTCTCGCCCGTGACGTTCAGATTGTCGGTGTTCAGCACCCCGTGGACGAAGCCCGCCGCGATCCATTTCGCCGTCAGCGCCGCCGAGGCCTCGACCACGGCGGTGAGAAAGCCTGCCGCATCGCCCGGCGCGACCGCCGGATGGTACAGGCTGCGGGCGTGCTCCATCAGCGTTTCGATCTGGTCCTTGCGTCCATGATAGGCGGCGCGCTGGAACGTCCCGAACCGGATGTGGCTGTGCGACAGCCGCACCATGACGGCGGCGCGCGTCGGCGACGGCTCGTCGTGCCGCTCCAGGTTCTCGCCAGTCTCGATCAGCGACAGGATCCGGCAGGTCGGCACGCCCAGGCTGTCCAGCATGGCCGCCGCCAGCGCCTCGCGCATCCCGCCCTTCAGCGTCAGCCGCCCGTCCGCATGACGCGACCACGGCGTCTGGCCTGAGCCTTTTGTGCCCAGGTCGAGAAGGCGGGGGTTTTGAGTGTCCCTATCGCCTTGCTCGCGGAGCAAGGCGGCTTGAGGGGTTTCCCGCATCTGCGCGGCCAGAAACCCGCGCCCGTCGCCGATGTCGGGGTTGTAAACGCGGAACTGGTGGCCGTGATAGCGCATGGCCGTGGGGCCGGGCTGGCCGGGCAGGGGCTCGAACCGGCTGAAATGGGCCAGCCACTCGGCGTCGCTCAATGTCTCCAGCCCGACCTCGGCCGCCGCCCGGTCGTTGCGCAGGCGCAGGATCGTCTGCGGAAACTCGGCCGCCTTCACGGCGTCGCCGTAGTCGGCGCCCAGGTCGAAGAAGCGGGGTTCGGGGCGATAGGCGGGGGAGACGGGCATGGGCGGCAGATGCGCCTTCGCTGCGCATTTCGCAACCGCGAGGCCGATCGGGCCGATCAGGCTTGAACCTTCGCCGCCGATCCGTATTTTCAGCCGCAGACATCAGGTCTCGCGTGATCCCATCCTGAGGCCAGGCCGGCGCCGCCCTGCGCGCGAATCCGGTCCGGCGTCCGTCGATAACCTGACGCCACGACAGACCATCTCATTGTTTCGGAGACCTTCGTGGCCAGAAAATTCACGCTCGCCTTCCTCAAGACCGAGGCCGGTTCCGGGGCCGTCCTCGGCCTCGCCGCCGTCGCCGCCCTGATCGTCGCCAACTCGCCGTGGTCGGCCGACTATTTCGCCTGGCTCAAGAGCGTCCACGCCGTCCAGATCGGCCCGCTGCGGCTGGAGGAGACGGTGTCCGACTGGATCAAGGAAGGCCTGATGGCCGTCTTCTTCCTCGTCGTCGGCCTGGAGATCAAATACGAGATCCTCAAGGGCGAGTTGAGCAATCCCAAGAAGCTGGCCCTGCCCATCCTGGCGGCGCTCGGCGGCATGGCGATTCCGGGCCTGGTCTATCTGGGCGTGGTCGGGGCGCTGGGCGGGCCGACGCAGGGCTGGCCCATTCCCCTGGCCACCGACATCGCCTTCGCCCTGGCCGTCTTCGCCGTGGTCGGGCGCAGCCTGCCGTCCTCCCTGCGCGTCTTCCTGCTGACTTTGGCCATCGTCGACGACCTGGGCGCCATCGCCCTGATCGCCGTCCTGTTCAGTCAGGGCGTCCAGTGGGTTCCGCTGCTGGCGGCTCTGGGCGTCATCGCCCTGTTCGCCGTCCTGGGCCGTCGCCGCATGGCCGCCGCCTTCTGGGTGCTGGGCTTCGGCGCCGTCTGGTATCTGACGGTGCAGTCGGGCCTGTCCACCTCCCTGACCGCTGTGGCCTTCGCCCTGATCGTGCCGGTCGAGCCGCGCCGCGAGACCTCGCAGAGCCCGCTCAAGGACGCCATGCATGACCTGCACCCTTATGTGGCCTATCTGGTCCTGCCCCTGTTCGCCTTCGCCAAGGCGGGCGTGTCCTTCGCCGGCCTGTCGCTGGAGCAGGCCTTCGCGCCCCTGGTCATCGCCATCGCGCTCGGCCTCTTCGTCGGCAAGCAGATCGGCGTCTTCGGCGTCGCCTGGCTGGCGGTGAAGCTGGGCCTGGGCGACAAGCCGTCGGGCGCGGGCTGGATGCAGCTCTACGGCGTCAGCCTGCTGTGCGGCATCGGCTTCACCATGAGCCTGTTCATCGGCGTCCTGGCCTTCCCCGGCGCGGTGGACTCGCCCGAACAGATCGAAGTCAAGCTGGGCGTCATCGGCGGATCGGTGCTGTCGGCTGTCATGGCGGCGACGATTCTGGCGCTCGCCGAGGCCGGTCGAAAGAAAAGACGCGATGCGAAATCAGTCGCTTCGGCTACCTGATCGACGATAACATTGACCTAACGTCAGTATATTTGTCGCTTTATCGCCACAGGTGAGGCGGGCTTGGGTGAAATTATCGTTCCCTAAGTGGCCTCTCCTTGTCGGTGACTCGACCATAGACTACCCCTTTTGAATGAGAATTCGCGTCGATCAATGAACGCGGGTCATCAGGGACAGGAATCGCGCACGGCCGCGAATGCGGTCGGGCCCATAGAGTCGGGGAGCCGCCTTATGCGTTTGAACCACATCCTCCGCTGCACCGCTTCGGTCGCCGTTGTCGGCGTCGCAGCTTTCGGTCTTGTCGGCGCCGCCGCCGCTCAGGATGGACCGACGACGGTCGACGACATCATCGTCACCGCCCAGAAGCGGGAACAGAGCCTGCAGGACGTGCCGATCGTGGTGACGACCCTGTCGCAAGAGGCGCTGGACGGCGCCGGAGTCCGCGACATCAAGGATCTTCAGATCCTGACGCCGGGCATGACCGTCACCTCGACCCAGTCGGAAACCGCCACCACCGCCCGCATCCGCGGCGTCGGCACCGTTGGCGACAACCCCGGCCTGGAAAGCTCGGTCGGCGTGGTCATCGACGGCGTCTACCGTTCGCGCAACGGCGTCGGCTTCGGCGACCTGGGCGAACTCAGCCGCATCGAGGTGCTGAAGGGGCCGCAGGGCACCCTGTTCGGCAAGAACACCTCGGCGGGCGTCATCAACATCATCACCGAGGCGCCGTCCTTCACGCCGGGCTTCAGCGCCGAGGCCACCTACGGCAACTTCAACGCCTGGGGCCTGGCCGGGTCGATCACCGGCCCGATCACCGATCAGATCGCCGGCCGCCTCTACATGGCCAAGCGCGAGCGCGACGGCTTCTATGACGTCGTCACCGGCCCTGGCCCGCGTCAGGAGACGGACGACCAGAACCAGGATTTCTGGACCGCCCGCGGCCAACTGCTGATCCTGCCGTCGGACGATGTGTCGATCCGCCTGATCGCCGACTACTCCAAGCGTGACGAATACTGCTGCGTCTCGACCCAGGTCCGCACCGGCCCGACCTACGGCATCATCACGGCCATCGGCGGCCAGCAGGCGGCGCCCGCGCCGGGCTTCGGCGCTCTGCCCTTCTCGCGCAAGGCCTACGCCAACCGCGGCACCGGGCAGGAAATGGAGGACATGGGCTTCTCGGCCGAGGCCAATATCGACATCCCGTCGTGGAACGCCACCTTCACCTCGCTCAGCTCCTGGCGGAACTGGTCGGGCGTCAACGGCATGGACCTCGACTACACCACGGCCGATCTGCTGTACCGCCAGGATGACGGCGGCTACGGCTTCGAGCTTGAGAACCTGACTCAGGAGTTCCGCCTGGCGGGCGCCACCGACCGCCTGGACTGGCTGGTCGGCGCCTTCCTGACGCGCGAAAGCATCGCCCGTGAGGACAGCTATTGGTATGGCGCGGGCTACACCCCCTATATGTCGCTGCTGCTGGGGTCGCGACTGAACCTGACCAATCCGGCGGCTGTGAACTGCGTCACCGGGGCAGGCGCGACGCCGATGGGCATCGTCGGATGCCTGACCGGGGCGACCGCTCCGACGGGGCCGGGCTTCGGCGTCGGCCAGGGCGTGAAGGACCACTACAGCCAGCGGACGGAATCCATCGCCTTCTTCACCAACAACACGGTGAAGCTGACCGACAAGTTCGATGTCACCCTGGGTCTGCGTTACTCGAATGACCACAAGCGCCTGATCGGCGTTCAGGACAATGTGGGCACGAACGGCGCGGCCTGCGGCGGCGCCCTGGGCAACGCCGGCGCTATCGGCGGCGCCATCGGCATCGCTAACCCCACGCTGACGCCCGCCCAGATCCAGGCCCTGGCCTCGACCCTGGTCGGCACCATCTGCCTGCCCTGGGCCAACCCCCAGTTCGACAATCGCCGCATCTCGGAATCGAACAACGGCGGCGAATTCTCGGGCACGATCAAGGGCAGCTATCGTTTCAACGACAGCATCATGGGCTACGCCTCCTACGCCCACGGCTACAAGTCGTTCGGCTACAACATGGACCGGGTGCAGGCGGGGGTGACGCCGACGTCGTCGCTCTACTTCCCGTCCGAGACGGTCAACAGCTATGAAATCGGGCTGAAGAACACCCTGTTCAACCGCTCGGTGCTGCTGAACCTCACCTACTTCAATCAGAAGTTCGAGGATTTCCAGCTTAACACCTTCCTGGGCACGGCCTTCGTGGTCGAGTCCATCCCCGAGGTCACGACCGAGGGCGTCGACGCCGACTTCGTCTGGTTCACCCCGGTCGAGGGCCTGTCCTTCTCGGGCGGCGTAACCTACGCCGACACCAAGTACGGGAACTTCGTCGCTTCGGACCTGACCAACCCGGCCAACTTCCCGCAGCTGTCCCTGCTGCCGGGCGCCCGCGCCTCGTTCGCGCCGGAATGGTCGGCCACGGCCTCCATGGCCTTCGATCGTTCGATCGGCGCCGGGCTGAAGCTGGGCCTGAACCTGTCGGCCAAATACTCGACCGAGTTCAACACCGGCTCCGACCTGCTGCCCTATAAGATGCAGGACGCCATGACCCTGTTGAACGGCCGCATCACCCTGGGCGCGGAAGACGAGAACTGGGCGCTGGACATCTGGGGCCAGAACCTGACGGACGAGGAGTATATGCAGGTGGCCATCAACGCCCCGCTGCAGGGCGCGGCCTTCCAGACCACGGTCCAGCCGAACGGCACCTTCTACAATCCGGCGCTGGACACCCAGACCTACAACGCCTTCATGGGCCAGCCGCGCACCTACGGCGTGACCCTGCGCGTCCGCTACTGATCCAGCGGGGCGTCTGAAAATGAAAGAGGCGGGCCGGAGCGATCCGGCCCGCCTTTTGCGTTTGGGGCTGAGTTTCCCTCTCCCGGTGGGAGAGGGCTTGAGCGCACGAGAGCGCAGCGATCGTTCTTGCGCGAAAGGGTGAGGGGTTAAGATGTCAGTCGGCGTCAGCCGTGGCGCGATGGCTTTGTCTCAACCGGCGATCGCGAATCCTCACCCTTTCGCCTTAGCCAATCGCTTCGCTCTTGGAGGCTCAAGCCCTCTCCCATCGGGAGAGGGCACGCACATGGAAAAAGCCCCCGGCCATGCGGCCGGGGGCTTCATCTTTCAGCGCGACCGCCGTCTCATTCCGCCGGGGTGCGGCTCTCTCCAGCAAGCTTCCGCTGTCCGGCGAACATCCGGTTCAGCAGGCGCCGCCCGAACCCGGCGATGTCGTCGATGATGGTGAACACCGCCGGGATGTAGAGCAGCGACAGGAAGGTCGAGGAGATCAGCCCCCCGACCACGGCCACGGCCATGGGCGAGCGGAACTCCACGTCGGCGCCCCAGCCGATGGCGATGGGCACCATGCCCGCACCCATGGCGAAGGTGGTCATCAGGATCGGCCGCGCCCGCTTGTGGGCGGCGTCCATGATGGCGTCGAAACGGCTCAGCCCGCTCTTCTCGGCCATGATGATGTAGTCGACCAGCAGGATGGAGTTCTTGGCCGCGATCCCCATCAGCATCAGCACCCCGATCAGGGCCGACATGGAGAAGCTCTTGCCCGCGATCACCAGGGCGATGAAGGCGCCGCCGATGGCCAGGGGCAGGGCCGCCATGATGGTGATCGGATAGGCGAAGCTTTTGAACAGCAGGGTCAGCACGGCGTACATCAGCAGAATGCCCGACAGGAAGGCGATGCCGAAGCCCACCAGCATCTCCTGGATGAACTCGGCGTCCCCGGCGGGCACCTGGCGCACGCCCGTCGGCAGTTCCTTCACCGAGGGCAGGCGGTTGACCGCCTGGCCCGCTGCGCCGGTGGTGATGCCGTCCAGCTCGGCCGAGATGGAGGCGATGCGCGAGCGGTCCTGACGGCTGACCGTGGCCGGGCCGGCGCCGAACTCGATGTCGGCCACAGCGCTCAGCGGCACGGCGGCCCCCGAGGCGGTCGGCACGCGCAGGGTCTCCAGCACGTTCAGATCCTCGCGCGCGGCCTCGGTCAGTTGCAGGCGAATGGGGATCTGGCGATCGCCCAGATTATACTTCGGCAGATTCTGGTCGATGTCGCCGATGGTGGCGACGCGCACGGCCTGGGAGATGGCCCCCGCCGAGACGCCCAGCAGCGCGGCTTCATCCGGGCGCGGCGTGACCAGGATTTCCGGCCGGGCGATGGCGGCGGTGTTGACGATGTTGGCCAGGCCCGGCACCGCGCGCATCTCCTCCTCGACCTTGCGGGCTGCGGCTTCCAGCACGACGGGATCGTCGCCCAGGATGGAGAAGGTGTAGCTGGTGCCGTCGCCCGGTCCGCCGCCCTGCTGGGCGATGCCGGCGCGGATGCGGGCGCCGGGGATCTGCTTCAGCTCATCGACCATGACGCGAGCGAAGGCCTGCTGGCTCAGCTCGCGCTTACCCTTGGGCACCATGTCGGCGTAGATGTTGGCCTGGTTCACCGACTGTCCGCCGATGGCGGCGTAGACCGAAGTGACCTCCGGCCGGGCGTTCAGCGTCTGTGTGACCTGCTGCACCACGACGTCGGTCTGATGCAGGGTGGAGCCGGGCGGCAGTTCGATCTGGAAGGCCGCGCGGCCTTCGTCGGCGGGCGACATGAACTCGAACGACATCTTGGCCGCAACCGACAGGAAGATCGAGCCGAACAGGAAGGCGCCGCCCATCACGAAGACGATCCAGCGATGGCGCAAGCACCACTTCAGCGAGCGCAGATAGCCCGCCATCCAGAAGGGATCCTTGTCCTCATGGTGGGTGTGCTTGAGCATATAGGCCGCCATCAGCGGCGTCAGCAGACGCGCCACCACCAGCGAGAAGAAGACGCTGATGCAGGCGGCCAGGGCGAAGGCCTTGAAGAACTGGCCGATGATGCCGGGCATGAAGCCGACGGGCGCGAACACGGCGATGATGGTGCCGGTCGTCGCCACCACCGCCAGGCCGATCTCGTCGGCGGCCTCGAAGGCGGCGTCATAGGGCGGCTTGCCGTCGCGCATGTGGCGGACGATGTTCTCGATCTCCACGATGGCGTCGTCGACCAGGATGCCGATCGTCAGTGACAGGGCCAGCAGCGTCACCACATTCAGCGACTGGTCCATCGGCCCCAGGATGGCGAAGGTCGGGATCAGCGACATCGGCATGGCCGTCGCCGCGATCAGGGTCGCCCGCCAGTCGCGCAGGAAGATCCACACCACGATGACCGCCAGGACCGCGCCCAGGATCAGCGCCTCCAGCGAGGCGAGGTAGGATTCCTCGATGTATTTCACGCTCGAGGTGACCTGTTCGATGGTCAGTTCGGGGTGGGCCTCGTCGATCTTCTCGACCTCGGCGCGAACCTTTTCCGAGACCTTGACCTCGCTGGCCTCGCGCGAGCGCAGGAAGTTGAAGGTCACGGCCTCCTGGCCGTTGTAGCGGGCCAGGCGACGCGGCTCGCTCCACTTGTCGACCACCGCGCCCAGATCGCCCAGGCGCACGTTCTTGCCGTCGCCGACGGGCACCAGGGTCTCGCGCAACTGTTCGACCGAACCGGCGGCGCCCAGGGTGCGCACGGCGCGCTCGGACCCGGCGATGGTGACGCGCCCGCCCGGCAGGTTGTTGTTGACGTTGGTCAGGGCCTGGCTGACCTGGGCCGCCGTCACGCCGTAGGCGCTGAGCCGCTGCGGGTCCAGTTCGACGCGGATTTCGCGATCCACCCCGCCCGAACGGTTGACCTCGCCGACGCCGCCCAGCGCCAGCAGGGCGCGGCTCATCTCATTGTCGATGAACCAGCTGATCTGTTCGGGCGTCATCGTCTCCGAGCGCACGACATAGGTGATCAGGGCGTCGCCGGTGATGTCGATGCGCTGGACCGTCGGCTCCTGCATGTCCTGGGGCAGGCTGGCGCGCACCCCGCTCATGGCGTTACGGACGTCGTTGGTGGCGCGTTCGGTGTCGGTGCCCAGCTCGAACTCGATGGTGGTCGAGGACACCCCGTCCGAGACGTTGGAATAGATGTGGCGCACGCCCGACAGGCCGGCGATCGAATCCTCGATCACCCGCGTGACCTGCACCTCCATCTCGGTCGGGGCGGCGCCGGGGCGCGCGGCCGTGACCGCGACCAGGGGGAAGTCGATGTCGGGGTTGTTGTTGATCCGCATCCCGGCGAAGCCGGTCACGCCGCCCAGCGTCAGCAGCAGGAACAGCAGGATGATGGGGATGGGGTTCTTGATCGCCCAGGCGGAAATCTGATTCATGGCCGGGCCTTATTTCTTGGCGGGCGCTGAAGCGGGGGCGGCGGCCGGAGCCGCAGCCGGCGCGGCGGCGCGCGGCGCGGCCACCGTCACCTTGTCGCCGTCGTTCAGGAAGCCGGCGCCGGCCACCACGACGCGGGCGCCCGCGTTCAGCCCTTCGACTGAGGTCTGGTCGTCGCGCCGCGACAGCACCGTCACCGCAACGAACCGCACGGAGGAGTCGGCGTTCAGCACGAACACGCCCGACTTGTTGCTGCGATAGAGGACGGCGTCGGTCGGCACCACCGTGGCCGGGCGCGTGCCCGCCTCAATGGCGGCGCGGGCGAACATGCCGGGTTTCAGCGCGCTGCCGGGGGCCAGGCTGATGCGCGCCAGGCCCAGACGGGTCTGGGCGTTGACCTCGGGCGTGACGATGCGGACCGTGCCGGTGGTCGATCCGGCCTGGCTGGAGGTGACGGCCGCGCTCTGTCCGGCCTGGATCAGGGGCAGTTCGGTTTCCGGCACCTGGGCGTCCAGCTCCAGACGGCCGTCGCGCACCATGCGGAACAGTTCGGCCTCGGCGCTGATGATCTGGCCCTTGGTCACGCTGCGGCTGATGATCAGGCCGCTGACGGGCGCGCGGATGGTGGCCTGCGACAGGCGGGTCTGGGTCTCGGCCAGGGCGGCCTGGGCCGAGGCCAGATTGGCCGCCGAGGCGCGCTGGTTGGCCAGGGCCGTGTCCAGCGACGCCTGGCTCAGGAAGCCGCGCGTCTTCAGCTCCTGCGCGCGGGCCAAGGCGGCGTCGTCGCGGGCGACGTTGGCCTCGGCCGTCTGTACGGCCGCCTGCTGCTGGCGCACTTGGGCGCGCAACAGGACGTCGTTCATCTGCACCAGCGGCTGGCCCTGGCGGACATAGGAGCCTTCGTCGACATAGAGGGTCGTCGCCGTCAGCCCGCCGGTCTCGGCGCCGACCGGCACTTCTTCCCAGGCCGAGACGGTGCCCGAGGCGACCACGGTGCGGGGCAGGGCGACCGAGATCGCGGTCGCTGCGCTGACGGTCTGGCGCGAGGCGCCTTCCTTCTTGTCCTTTTCATCTCCGTGTCCGCCACAGGCGGCCAGGGTCAGGCTGGCGGCCAAGGCCACAGCCATGGCGGAGGTCAGTCGGGCCGGAAAGCGTCGAGAGGTCGCCACGTGCGGATATCCTGGGAGGTTGAGCGTACAGTCAGGCGCGCGCCAACCTTCTGTCCGGCGTCGCGGGCATAGCCACGCTACTTACCCGTTCGGCGATCCGCGCTCAAACGACTCATTCGCAATTACAGAGAAGTAATCTGCAACCGCAGCGAGCGTGGATCAGTCGCGGCCACGGCGATCTTGCGAGGGCAGCGCGGCGATCTCGGCCTCAGTCAATTTTTTGACAACCTCAACCCGGCAAAGACTGCGAATTCCCTGTCCAGACATCTCTATAATTGATGTGTCGCCGGTGCATATGTAGCTATTCATAGCGTGTGAGTTAAATTTAACAGGAAGATTGAAATCAGTTTCTGGGCATTGTTCTGTGGTTTTAAGTTCGAATATATCTCTATTCTGACTTCTTAAGTAAAAAGTCTTATTTGTTCCTCGAAAATTGCTGGTTTTGCTGGGTTGAAAACAATGATCATTGGGTGTGAGGTTTTCAGATTTGCCTGTTCCTGTCGTGGGGGCGCAGGAGGATAAAGAGAGCACCCCGACGGCGGCGATTAGAAGCGAGGATGTGCGTGGCATGAAGTCTCCGGTAAGTTTGCCCCTTCTTGATGAAGTTCGATGACTCTACGTTCTGTAACGATGATCGTCGAGCTTTGATTTTTGAGTGAGGGCGCGTGGTGGCGCGCCGCGCTTTAACGAGTCGTTCCCAAATACTAAAAGTATGAGCTGCAAGCGCGATGAGCGTGGTTCGAACGCGCTCAGGAGCGTTCCGGCTCAGGGGCGCTCCCGTTCCGGTAGGGCCGCCAGCTCGGCCTCGGTCAGGGCGCCGGTCATCCGCACGCTGCACGGGATGGCCGAGGGCGCGCCGCCGACGACCAAGCGGGTGTAGTCGCCGGTGCACAGGCTGCTCGCCCCGCCCATCGGCGCGAAACCGATGGCCATGGCGTCGCGCAATTCCGGGCAGGAGCCGGCGACCTCAAGCCGATAGACCGTCTTGTCCAGTTCGCGCACATAGACCTTCCGTCCGTCGGCCGAGACGCGGAAGCTGCGGACATCGCCCTGGAAGAAGCATTTGCGCGCGTTGGCGGCGGTGGCCGTGGTTCCGTCGGCGGGCGCTGCGACCGGGGCGCAGGCCGCCAGGGCGCTGACGGCGGACAGGGCGATGGCGGGGGCGAGGCGGGCGAACATGGCGTACTCCATGAAATCTCGAGCCCAGGCGGCGGCTCGTCCCAGTTCAGATAGCGCCTGACGATGAACCTTTGCTGTCAACGTCCGACGGCGCCGTCGGTTGCGGTTCATGGCGGCGCGGGCTCAGTCGTCGGGCCGCCTGGGCGGGCAGGGGCGAGGGGCGCTCCATGATGATCGCCGCCAGATGCTCGCCCAGCAGGGGGGCGACGCAGAAACCGCGCGAACCCAGACCGGTCAGGACATGAAGCCCGCTCTTCCATTTTCCGCACAGGGGCAGGCGGTCGGGCGTCGTGGCTCGCACGGCGACGCGGCGGCCGCGCGCCTCGGCGGATGTTTGACGTACGATCTCGGCAAGGCCGGGCAGGGCGTCGCCCAGGGTCGCCTGATTGCGGGCGCTGGCTGCGTCGGACGTCTCGGGCGCTGCCTCGCCCCGCTCATGGGTGGCGCCGTAGAGCACGCCTTCGCTGGTCGGCGCGACATATCCGCCCCAGGCGACGGGCAGAGGCGGCGGCGTCCCCTGGGCCCAGTCCGCCTGTCCCGCCACCGGCGACAGCGGCAGATCGGGCGCCAGTCGCGCCGATCCCCAGCCCGCCGTCAGCACCACGGCGTCCGCCTCGATCAGGACGGCGCCGTCCGCGCCCCTCACGCACCAGCTGCCCGTGGTCGCCTCCAGCTTGGCCGCGCATCCTGTGATCCGTTCGGCCCCGGCCAGCCACGGCTCCAGTATGGCGCTGGAGCGCACCGCCAGCGCCTGGCCCATCATCAGCCCGCCGCGCGTCGTGGGTTCGCCCAGGCGCTCGGCGCAGGCGGCGGGGGCCAGCCTCTGCATGGCGCCTTCGGGCCACAGGGGCTGGGCCGCGATCTTGTCGAAGCGGGCTGCGTCGCGCGGCGCCTGCTCCAGTTGCAGCACCCCCTCGGCCACGACGGCGCCGGGCAGGGCGCGATACAGGCTTCCCGCCCGCTCCAGCGCCTGGGCGTGGAACCCGGCGATGAAGGCGTCGCCCGCATCCAGCCTGGGCGTGACCAGCGAAGCCGGGAAGCCTGAAGCGCCCGCGCCCGCTTGCTCGGCTTCGATGACGGTGACGCGCGCGCCCTCGGCGATCAGGGCGCGCGCGACGGCGGCTCCGGCGATCCCGGCGCCGATCACGGCGACATGGCGGGGATGGTCTATCGGCGGCTCGCCCGCCATGCGAGCCTCCAGCCGCTCGCGCTTGCGGCCGTGGCCGGGCTTCTTCTCGACGGTGAAGCCATGCTCGGCCAGGCCGCGCCGCACGGAGCCAGCGACGGTGAAGGTGGCCAGCCGCGCGCCGGGCGCGGAGCGCGCCGCGACCAGGGCCAGGATTTCGGGCGACCACATGCCGGGGTTCAACGCGGGTGAAAACCCGTCCAGGAACCAGGCGTCGGCCGGTCCCGACCATTGCTCCAGCGCCCATTGGGCATCGCCGACGGCCAGGTCGATCGTCGCGCCCCACTGCGGCAGGTCCAGACGGTGAAAGCCCGGCGTCCCGGCGGGCCAGACGTCCAGCACCCCGGCGGCCGTCTCGGCCAGTTCGGGCCAGGCGGTCAGGGCGCGCGCGGCCTCGTCTCGCGTCAGGGGGAAGCCTTCGATGGAGAAGACCCGCAACCGCGCCCCATCCGCGCGCGTGCGCCGCCACAGATCCAGCAGCGCCACGATGTTCAGTCCGGTGCCGAAGCCCAGCTCGCCGACGGTGAAGGCGGGTCGCCCGCTCCAGGCGTCGGGCAGGCCGCAGCCTTGCAGGAAGACCGCGCGGGTCTCGGCCAGACCGTCATCCTTGGAAAAATAGACGTCGCCGAATTGACCCGAGCGGGGCGAGCCGTCTTCGGCCCACAGCAGTTGGGGCGAGACGTCGGGGGGCGGTGCGGCGGTCATGGCGGGGGTCTATCGGGCCGCGTCGCCGGGCGAAAGCCGCCCTGTCTGGAAAGCGGACATGAAAAAGGGGCCGTCCGTGAGGACGACCCCTTTCCGCATCGCGATCCGAAGACCGCGATCCAAGACGTAAGTCTTAGTGAGCGGCAGCCGGAGCAGCCGGAGCAGCGGCCGGAGCGGCAGCGGCGTCGGCAGCCGGGGCAGCGGCGTCGGCAGCCTTGACGGCTTCGCCAGCAGCTTCGCCAGCAGCGGCGGCAGCGTCGGTGGCGGCGGCGTCGGCCGTAGCAGCGGCGTCGGCAGCGGTGTCGGCGGCGGCGGTGGCGTCGGCAGCGGCGTCTTCAGCCTTGTCGGTGGCGGCGGGTTGGCAAGCGGCCAGGGCCAGAGCAGCGGCCGAAGCGGCGATCAGAGCGGTGATGCGCATAGGTTTCTTCCTTCAGAAGGTAAAAGCGAGACCATGAACCTCGCTGAGGAAGTGATAACGGCTTCGTGAGGATGAGCGCAAGCGATTTCTCACGCGTTCGTGAAGACAACTTGAGGGCGGCCGGATTCAGTCCCGAAATTCAAGGCCTGTCCGGGGGAACCGGCCGCGCCGCCGTGGGGTCCATGGGATCGGGCGGCGTCGGCTCGTTCGGGTCCGGCGGCAGGGTCGGGGGCGTGGGGGCCGGGACGGAGTCGCCTGGCGGCGGCGCCGCCGATCCGGTCGAATCGGGCGCAGGGATGGGGCTGACCGGCGGCGCCGCCGCTGCGGGGGTTGCGTCGGCGAGGGGCGCGGGCTGTTCGGGCGCCCGTTCGTTGCAGGCGGCGGCCAGCGTCAGGATCGACAGGCCGCCGAGCGCGGCCGCGAAACGGGCGGGACGGCAGGTGGGACGCACAGGCATGGGACGGCTCCAGGCGTAAGGCCGCGCACGCGGCCGTGATCCTGAGAGAACCGTCGTGAACGCTCCGTGTTCCGAAGGTCGCCGAAGGGCCCTAGGCCTCCATCGGCGCGGCGGCCAGGGCCTCTTCCATTTCGGTGAAGGACGGCTGGGCGGTCGAGGGAATGTCGCCGCGGCCGATCTCGACCGAAATCTGGGCCGCATTGCCGTGCAGGTGGGCCACCAGCACCGACTGGATGATCTTGTAGTAGGCGCCTTCCTCCTCGACGATGGCGTTCAGGCGCGAGGCGAACGGCCCGACCAGGCCATAGGCCAGGAAAACGCCCAGGAAGGTGCCGACCAGGGCGCCGCCGATCATGCCGCCCAGGACTTCCGGCGGTTCGGTGATCGAGCCCATGGTCTTGATGATGCCCAGCACGGCGGCGACGATGCCCAGGGCCGGCAGGCCGTCGGCCAGGGTCTGCAGCGCATGGGCGGGGGCCAGGGCCTCGTGGTGGTGCTTCTCCAGCTGCTTCTCCATGGCGTCCTCGATCTGGTGCGGATCCTCGAGGTTCATGGTCATCATCCGCAGGGTGTCGCAGATGAAGTCGGTGGCGAAGTGGTCCTTCAGCACCTTGGGATACTTCTGGAAGATGGCGCTCTCGGCCGGTTTTTCGATGTGGCTTTCCAGGGCGATCACGCCCTTGGACTTCATCGTCTTGGTCAGTTGGAACAGCAGGCTGAGCAGGTCCTTGTAGTCCTGCTTCTTCCACTTCGGCCCGGCGAAGCATTTGCCCAGGCCGCCCAGGGTGGCCTTGATCACCGGTAGGCTGTTGGAGATCAGGAAGGCCGCGATGCCCGCCCCGAAGATGGCCATCAGCTCATAGGGCAGCGAATAGAGGATCGTCGCCATCTTGCCGCCGTGCAGCAGGAAGCTGCCGAACACCATGGCGAACAGCATGATGATGCCGATGATCTGGAACATGAGGCGAGCAGACGTCCTGGAGCCGAAAGGGTCAGGACGCCGTTATCGGCGTTAATGCTTAAGGCCGCGTTTCGCGAATCCCGGTTCGGGACGAAAATGAACACAACCCTCTCCCTCCCCGGGACGGGGAGGGAGAGACGGCTGGCGTTTTTCTAAAGCCGCGTCGCGCCGCTCAGGATCGCTTCGCGGGCCTTGGCGGTCAGCTTCTGGTAGCCGGCCTTGCCGCCGCGCACCCAGACGGGGCCGTCGACTTTGTCGGGATCGAAGCCGTCGGCGACCAGATCGACCTTGCGATACTTGAAGGTGCCCGTGGTGTCGGCCGATTTCAGCATCCGCACGAACACCGGCCGGGCGTAGGTCGGCAGTTGCGCGTCGGCCCAGGCGGCGAAGCTGGCCGCGTCGAACTTCTCGTCCAGCACCAGGCCGACCATGCCCGCCTTGCCTTCCTGACCGGGCACCTCGACGCCATAGGCGATGACTTCCTGCACGCCCGGCGCCTCGGACAGGCGCTGCTCGACCTCGGCGGTTGAGACGTTCTCGCCCTTCCAGCGGAAGGTGTCGCCCAGACGGTCCATGAAATAGAGATAGCCCTGGCGGTCCTGACGCATCAGGTCGCCGGTGCGGAACCAGCGGTCGCCCTTCTTGAGCACGTCAGTCAGGATCTTCTTCTCTGACGCCTTCTTGTCGGCATAGCCCGAGAAGTCGTGGCGGATGTCGCTGCCGATCTGGCCGATGGCCTCGCCCGTCTCGCCGCTCATCACCAGGCGGCACAGGCCGTCGGCGCCGCGCACCGGCTCGCCCGTCTCCGGGTCCAGGGCGATCAGGCGGATGTTGATCTGCGACTTCAGGAAGCCCGGCACCCGGCCGATGGCGCCGGCCTTGCCGTCGAAGTTGAACAGGGAGACGTTGCCTTCGGTCGAGCCGTAAAACTCAAGGATGTCCTTGATGCCGAAGCGGCTCTGGAACTCGGGCCACACGTCGGGGCGCAGGCCGTTGCCGAAGGCCAGCCGCAGCTTGTGGCCCTTCTCGTCCGGGTGTTCGGGGCTGTTGACCAGATAGCGGCACAGCTCGCCGATGTAGACGAACATGGTCGCGCCTGTCGCTTTCACGTCCGGCCAGAAATGGGTGGCCGAGAAGCGTCGCCGCGTCACCATCCGCCCGCCGTTCAGCAGCACGGAGCCGACGCCGACCAGGCCCCCGGTCGAGTGATACAGCGGCAGGACGTTGAACAGGGCGTCCTTGGGCGTCGAGGCGGTGGCTCCGGCGAAGGCGCGCATATAGGTCCGCACCCGCGAATGCGGCATCCGCGCCGCCTTGGGCAGGCCGGTCGTGCCTGAGGTGAAGATGTACAGGGCCGTGTCGCGATTGGTCATGCCCTGGCGCAGCGAACGGTCGGGCCGCACCGAGGAGGCGCTGCGCACGGCGTTGTCCAGGTCGCGGCGCGCGTTGGTCTCGTTCTCTTCGCCCAGGCCATGGACCCAGATCATCAGGTTGCGATCGACCAGGCCGCGCGCGTCCTCGACCGCCTGCCAGCAGTCCTCGTCCGTCACCACGTTGAAGGCGGTCGAGATGGTCAGGCAGTGGGCCAGGGCCGCGCCGGTCAGATTGTTGTTGATCAGGGCGGTGGCCACCCCGACCTTGGAGAAGCCGAACCAGGCCGCCACGTATTCCACGCGGTTGTGCATCACCAGGGCGATGACGTCGCTGCGCTTCAGGTTCCGGCTCTTGGCCCAGTTGGCGTAGCGGTTCGCCAGGGCCTCGAACTCGCGATAGGTCAGTTTGCGGGTTTCGTCCTCGACGGCGACGTTGGGGCCGAACTTGTCGACCGCCTCCTCGATGTCGTCGCAGGCCAGGACATCGCTGTCGAGCGTGATGGGCTTGATGCGCTTCAGAAGCCTGAACAGCCCGCCAGCGAACTTGATGTCACGCCGGATGTTTGCCGCCAGTCCCATGGGTGCGCCGCCTCTTCCCGATTGCCTTTGTCATGGTTGATGAACGGCGCGGGGCGGCGGGTCAACCGGCGGCGGAGACGCAGGCGGGGCCATTCGACAAAAAGGCAAGCTTTCGCGACCTTTTCAATGACGTAAGGTCAAGTCGAAAGCCGACGCAGGGTCAACCTGATCCGGGATTGATCGGCGGGTTCACGCCTGGTCGTCTACAGATGAAATCAGGCTCGCGCCCTCATGACTGATCAGGCCGCCGTCGCATCTTATCGCGCGGCGGGCGTCACGCGCCAGACCGCGTCGCCGACGTCGTCCGCCACCAGCAGGGCGCCGCGTCCATCGACCGCCACGCCGACCGGCCGCCCCATGGCCTCGCCCTTGGTGTTGCGGAAGCCGGTCAGCACGTCCTGCGGCGGCCTGTCCGGGCGCCCGTCACGGAAGGGGACGAAGATGACCTTGTATCCAGACGGCGGGTTGCGGTTCCATGAGCCGTGCTGGCCGATGATCGCCCCGTTGCGCCACTGCGGCAGCAGCGTCCCGGCGTAGAAGGTCAGGCCCAGCGACGCCGTGTGCGATCCCAGAGCGTAGACGGGCTTGATCGCCCTGGCGACCATGTCGGGCCGGGCGGGCTGCACCCGTTCGTCGACGTTCTGGCCGTAATAGCTCCACGGCCAGCCGTAGAAGTCGCCCCGTGTGACCGAGGTCATGTAGTCGGGGACCAGATCGTCGCCCAGGGCGTCGCGCTCATTGACTGAGGTCCACAGCCGCCCGTCCTGCGGATTCCAGGCCAGGCCGACCGGGTTCCGCAGTCCCGAGGCGAAGACGCGCCGCGCCCCCGTCGCCGCGTCGATCTCCAGAATGGCGGCGCGGTCGACTTCTTCGTCCAGGCCGTTCTCGCCGATGTTGGAGTTGGAGCCGACCCCGACGTAGAGCTTCGTCCCGTCGGCCGAGGCGACCAGGCTCTTGGTCCAGTGGTGATTGCGCCCGGCGGGCAGGTCCGCGACCTTGACCGGCGCCGCGTCGATGCGCGTCTGTCCCGTCTGATAGGGGACGGCGACCACGGCGTCGGCGTTGGCGATGTACAGCCGCTCTGCGATCAGGGCCATGCCGAAGGGCGAGGTCAGCCCGCTCAGGAAGACGGTCTTCGTCTCCGCCGTTCCGTCGCCGTCGCCGTCGCGCAACAGGCTGATGCGGTCGGCGCTGGGCGTGTCGCCTGATCCGGCGCGCGACATCACTAGCCCCTCGATCCAGCCGCGCAGGCCGCCCGTCTTCTCCTTCGGCTTCGCCGGCGCCTGGGACTCGGCGACCAGCACGTCGCCGTTGGGCAGGACATAGAGCCAGCGCGGATGGTCCAGCCCTGTCGCAAAGGCGCCGACCGCCAGGCCTGCGGCCGGAACCGGCGTCTGCCCCTGCGGCCAACCGACGGCGCGGGCGATCTTGACCGTGGGAACGGTCTGGGGCCGGGGCGCGGGCAGGGCGGGGGCGGCGCCGAAGCCCGCGTCGTCAGGCAGGGCGCTGCGTGTGGCGCATGCCTCCAGGGCCAAGGCCAGGCTGAGGCTTACGCTCAGAACGGGCAGGACGGAAAGACGGGACATGGCGTCGCCCTTTCATGGCGTCAGAGGGGAAACCCGCGGGAGGGTGGTCGAGTTTCTTGTGATATTGCGAACCAATCGCAATTTGTTATGGTGGCCGCCTGTTCGTGTGAGGATCGCCATGACCGCCGCTACCGTCCCCGCTGCTTTTGATGTCGCCGCCGATCAGACGGGTCCGGTGGCGACCGTCGAAGTCCTGACCGCCCACGCCAGCCGCTATATGCAGCAACTGGGCAAGCATTGGGCGCACAAGTTCGAGACCGTCGTCACGCCCGATAACGCCCGCATCGTCCTGCCTATGGGGGTGTGCAAGATGCAGGCCCTGGCCGACCGGCTGCTGGTCAGGCTGGAAGGCGATGTCGGCGACGACATGGACCGCTTCAAGGTCGTGTTCGCAGACCACCTGTCGCGCTTCGGCCACCGCGAGACCCTGGTGTTCGGCTGGCGCTCCGACGTCTGATTTTTGTCAATCTTGTCCAAACGGCGCCCTTGAGCGGGCGGGGGCGCCTTCTTATCTGCCTCGCCCAAGCCGGGAGGGGCCTCCATGCCAGCCGTCATCACCATCCAGGGTCTGACCAAGACCTATAAGACGGGGCATCAGGCCCTGAAGCAGGTCGACCTGGAGATCGAGAAGGGCGAGATCTTCGCCCTGCTGGGGCCCAACGGGGCGGGCAAGACGACGATGATCTCCATCGTCTGCGGCATCGTCACGCCCTCGACCGGGACCATCACCGCCGACGGTCACGATATTCAGAGCGACTATCGCGCCGCCCGCACCAAGATCGGCCTGGTGCCGCAGGAGCTGACGACCGACGCCTTCGAGACCGTCTGGGCCACCGTCACCTTCAGCCGGGGCCTGTTCGGCAAGGCGCCGAACCCGGCCTATGTCGAACAGATCCTTCGCGACCTTTCCTTGTGGGACAAGAAGGACGCCAAGATCATGACCCTGTCCGGCGGGATGAAGCGCCGCGTCATGATCGCCAAGGCGCTGAGCCATGAGCCGGAAATCCTCTTCCTCGACGAGCCCACGGCGGGCGTCGATGTCGAGCTGCGCCGGGACATGTGGTCGCTGGTGCGTCGCCTGCGCGAGCGCGGCGTGACCATCATCCTGACCACCCACTACATCGAGGAAGCCGAGGAGATGGCCGACCGCGTCGGCGTCATCCTCAAGGGCGAACTCATCCTGGTCGAGAAGACCGCCGACCTGATGCAGAAGCTGGGCAAGAAAACCCTGACCCTTCAGCTTCAGGAGCCGCTGGCGGCCCTGCCGCCCGAACTGGCCGAATGGAACCTGGCGCTGCAATGCGACGGGGCCGAGCTGGAATACGTCTTCGATTCCAACGCCGAAAAGACCGGCGTGCCGTCCCTGATGCGCCGCCTGTCGGACCTGGGGATAGGCTTCAAGGATCTCAGCACCCGCCAGAGCTCGCTCGAGGACATCTTCGTCGGCCTGGTCCATCAGGATCGGGAGGCCGCGTGATGGCGTTCAACGGATATGGCGTCTGGGCCATCTATCGCTTCGAGATGGCCCGCGCCCTGCGCACCCTGTGGCAGTCGCTGGTGACGCCGGTCATCACCACGTCGCTCTATTTCGTCGTCTTCGGCGGCGCCATCGGCAGCCGCATGACCGAGGTGGACGGCGTCCCCTACGGCGCCTTCATCGTGCCGGGGCTGATCATGCTCAGCCTGTTCACCCAGTCGATCTTCAACGCCAGCTTCGGCATCTACTTCCCGAAGTTCACAGGCACGATCTACGAGCTCCTGTCCGCGCCCGTCTCGCCGCTGGAGATCGTGCTGGCCTATGTCGGGGCGGCGGCGACCAAGTCGGCGATCCTGGGCCTGATCATCCTGGCCACGGCGGCCCTCTTCGTGCCGCTCGAAATCCTGCACCCCTTCTGGATGCTGGCCTTCCTGATCCTGATCTCGACCACCTTCGCCCTGTTCGGCTTCATCATCGGGGTCTGGGCGCAGAATTTCGAGCAGCTTCAGTTCGTGCCCATGCTGATCGTCACGCCCCTGACCTTCCTGGGCGGCGCCTTCTATTCGATCGACATGCTGCCCGAGGGCTGGCGCACCGTCGCCCTGTTCAACCCGGTGGTCTATCTGATCTCGGGCTTCCGCTGGGCCTTCTATGGGGTGGGGGACGTCAGCGTTCAGATCAGCCTTGCGGCCACGCTGGCTTTCTTCTTCGGCTGCCTGGCGGTGGTGGGCTGGATCTTCAAGACCGGCTATCGTCTGAAGAACTGACGGTCACGAAAGCGCCGAACTCGGCGCTCACCGTCCTGGCCCTCTAACGCCTTTTCGACCTGATGCGCGCCCGGCCGGGCGCCGGAGACCGAATGTCCGACGCCGACGACAAGCCCCATACGCCTGATAATCCGGCGCCGGTAAAGCAGCCCGAACCCTTCCGCCGGGGCCAGATCACCTGGGGCCGCCCGCCTCAGGCCGCCTTCCATGTCGGTCCCCTGCCGCGCGACGAGGGCCTGGCGCGCCTGGCCGCCATGCCGCCGCACCCCAAGCCGACGCAGGCCAAGCCCGCCCAACCGCGCCCGCAGGCGGCCCAGCCCGCCGCCGCGCGTCTCGCCGCGCCCGCCGCCCGCCCGGCCGACGTCTTCGGCGGCTCCATGGTGCCCCGCCGCCGCCCTGCGGCGACTCCACAACCGGCCACGCCGCAACCCGCGCCGGCTCCGACGCCCGCCGCCGCGCTGACGCCGCGCCCCCAGCCGCAAGCCGCGCCCAGCGCGGCGCCCGCCGCGACGGCTCCGGCCGCCTCCACCATTCCGACTGCGGCTCCCGCGCCTGCCGTCCCGCCCGTAGCGCCGACGGTCGTCGAGACGATCGCTGCGCCCCTGACGCCTGCCGCGCCCAAGCCCCGCTCGCGTTGGCCGCTCTATGCGGGCGTGGCGGCCGCCGCCGTCCTAGTTCCTGTGGCGGTGTGGTTGCTGGCGCGCTCGGGTGCGGAAGAGAAGGCGTCACCGCCCCCTGCCGTCGTCACGGAACCGGCGGTCGAGGCTCCCGTCGTCCCGCCGGAGACGCCCGCGCCGACGCCGCAGCCCGCTTCGGCCGCCGCCGAAACGCCGCCCGCCGCCGTTCCGGCCGCCCGCGCTCCGTCGCCTTCGACGCGAAGCGCTGCGCCTGCGCGTCCGGCGCCCGCGCCGACCCGGCCGGTCTCGACGCCTGCGGCTCAGGCTCCCGTGACCCAGCCTCCGGCGGCGGCGACGCCTCCGCCTGTCGTTGTGGTGACGCCGCCGGCCGCGCCCCAGCCGGACGCCCCGGCCCCGGCCGACGGTCCGCCGCCGACCCAGGCGCGTCCCGCCCAGAACGACCCCGACGCCCCCATCGTCACCCGGCCTCAGAAGCTGGACTGATCTCGGGGTTGAACTGACGCCCGGCGTCTATTTCAGCGGCAGATAGCCCCGCTCCACCATCCGGCGCAGGGCGTCATAGGCCTCGGCCAACTCGTCATAGGCGGTGCGGGCGGCGGTCAGGCGAGCCACCTGGTCGGGCGTGGCCGGGGCGCCGGATTCGGCCAGGCGCACGGCCTCGGCGCCCCAGCGGACCCGCGCCTGGGCCGTCAGCACGGCCAGCTTCTGAAAAGCGCCGACGTCGACCTGGGCGAGAGCGTGGCCGATCAGTTCGCGGTTGGCGACATAGGCGGCGTAGTCGATCTGCTCCAGCAGGCCGCGCAGGCGGCGCTGCTCCTGCGGCTCCATGTCCTCGGGCTGGAAATGGTCGCTGGAACGGCGGCGGGACTGGGTCAGCATGGTCGACATGACGGCCTCGGACGAAACAGCGATCCGCAGCCTGACCCTGTTCTGGTTAACCGGTCGTTTGCGCGCCGGGCTGAACGCCCTTGGGCGCCAGTCTCAGCCGCTCGCGATCGGGCGCGCCCAGGCCGCGCGGACAGCGCATCGGCCGATAGTCCTTGGAGTAGCAGAGCCGCGCCTCGCGGAACCAGCCGTCGGTGGTGGCGATGAACACCCCGTCGCGGGGGAAGCCGGGATTGGCGGCGACGAAGGCGTCGCGGATGGCGCCGGCGGTCAGGCGCTGGGCCGGAATGGCCTCCAGGTCCGGCTTGTTCAGCCCGTCCCACATCCTCGCCGCCTGGGCGAAATAGGCCTCGGGGCTGTCCCAGCCGCAGGTGCCGTGGGCCGCCCATTCGTGCTGCTGCAGGCTGGGCGAGGGGATCATGCAGAAATGTTCGCGCACGGTCTCGACCGGGATGGCCGGGCCGGGCGCGGCGCAATAGCGCGGGTGTTTATTGTCGGCGCCGTTGGGCCATAGCCCGTGCAGGGTCAGGCCGAACTGATTGTTGGCGCACTGATAGCGCTCATCCGGATAGTCCTTGCCGCTGCGGCACGCCTGGGGCGACCAACTGACCGCCAGCATGTTGAAGGCGACCGGCACGTCGGCGGCCACCTCGTCCTGCGGAACGCGATAGGGGCGGGCGGGGCGCACATCGTCCGGCACGTCGCAGACGGCGCCCGCGACCGCGGCCTGCTCCGGCGCGCCTTCCGTCGAAACGGTGCAGGCGGCCAGCAGGAGCATCAGGGCGGCGGAGGCGAAAAGGGAGCGCATGGCGGTCTCGTAAACCCTGCGTGATCGGCGGCCAAGGCGGAACCGGCGCGCGGCCCCGCTCATTGAAAAGCGTAAGCATAAGAGGATGAGGCCCATGCCCGATCAAGACGCCTTTGAAGCCGCCCTGGAGGAAGCCATCGCCCTGTTCGAACAGGGTGAGAACATGAACCAGGCCCGTTTCGACGAGCTGATCGCCGAACTGGAGGCCCGCCGTCCTGACCTGGCCGCCGTGCCGGAAGGCGATCCGCGCTGCGACCGCGCCCGCGAGCTCCAGGCCCGCGCCGACGAACTGGAGCACCGCGCCGCCCAGGGCCACGGCCAGATGGACGAGGTCAACAGCCTGCTGTCGCCCCTGATGGGCAAGAAGGCGGAGAACTGATCCCGCCCTCCTGCCGTCACTCTCGGGACAAGCTCGAGGGTGACGGGTGGCGTGGGCTCAATACGCCCCGTCGAAGCCGAAGATCGGTTTGCGCTCGCGCCACGTCCCGCGCGTGAAGTCGGGGAAGTCCACCGTGCGGGCGCCCTCGGCGATCGACTGTTCCGACAGGGGCGTGATCGCGCTCCAGCTCACGGCGTCATAGATGTCGAGCGGCATCGCCGCCTTGGCCTTCAGCGCCTCGACGAAGGCATGAATGACGAAGAAGTCCATGCCGCCGTGGCCCGACCCGGCCGCCGTGTCCGCGTGGGTCTTCCACAGCGGGTGGTCGTATTGCTCGAACCAGGCCTCCTGCGCCTCCCATTGGTGCTCGGGACTGCGGCCTTCGATGTGGACCGACTTGTTCAGGTCCATCCAGAGCCCCTTCACCCCCTGCACCCGGAAGCCCAGCGAATAGGGACGCGGCAGATTGGTGTCGTGCTGCAACAGCAGGGTCTCGCCGTTGGCGCAGCCGATCGAGGTCGTCACCACGTCGCCCAGGTTGAACTGCACCTGGGCGTTCGGATGGTCGGCCCCGCCGTTGTCGACGACATAGGCGTGCAACCCCCGCGCCTTGGAGGCGTAGGCCGTCAGCGTCGTCATCCGGTTGCCCCGGTTCAGGTCGATCCAGTTGGCGATCGGCCCGATGCCGTGCGACGGATAAAGCTCCCCGTTGCGGTTGACCGAATGCCAGGTGCGCCAGCGCGCCTCGGACCAGCCCTTCGGCCCGAACTCGACCCCGCCGCCATAGGGCTTCTGCGGATCGCCGCTGTTGAACTTCACCGCGCGCAGGTCGTGCTGATAGCCGCCCTGCAGGTGCACCAGCTCGCCGAACAGTCCGGCGCGCACCATGTTCAGCACCGCCAGCACGTCGCGCCGATAACAGACGTTCTCCAGCACCATATAGGGGGTGCCGGTTCGCTCGTGCGCCTCCAGCACGTCCCAGTGGTCCTGAAGGGTGACGCCCGCCACGACCTCGCAGCCGACCGGGATTTTCGCCTCCATCGCCGCGATGGCCATGGGGGCGTGCCATTCCCACGGGGTGGCGATGATGACGGCGTCCAGCCCCGGATGGGCCAGCAGGTCGCGATAGGCCTGATCGGGCGCTCCTTCATAGGCGCGCGGCGCAGGTTTCCCGGCGGCGGCGATCATCCCCTTGGCCCGCGCGATCATCAGCGGTTCGATGTCGCACAGGGCGACGATGTCCACATCGGCCCGCTTCAGCAGGATGGACATCAGGCTCTGCGCCCTCAGCCCCGTGCCGATGATCCCGATCTGCAGCCGATCATTCCGCGCCAGGGTCGGTCCAGCCAGACCGGATGCCGCAAGCGCGGCGGACGAAGCGGCGATGAAGGCGCGGCGATCCATGACGAAGGCTCCTGCTGAACGGCGTCGCCTTCCCGCTTAGGCCAAGCTGAGCGCCTCGCCTAGCGCCTCACCGGCATGCCGCCACGCAGGCCTGCGCCAGCACCTCGGCCGAGTCGATCAGCGGGGCCACGACGTCGCCCTGATCCAGCAGCAGCGGCACCTCGGTGCAGCCGCCGATCACCGCCTCGGCGCCCGCCGCGATCAGGGCCTTCGCCAGATCGCGCATGGCCGCGCGCTGGTCAGACCCGACGTCGCCGGCCTTGACCCCGAACACCACCTGCATGAACCGCTCGCGCTCGGCGGGGGAAGGGGCGACCATCTCCAGCCCCTCGACGGCCAGCGCCTCGGCGTAGAGCAGGGCGGCGCCCGGCGTGGCCAGCACCCCGACCCGCCGCGCGCCGGTCGCGCCTGCGGCTTTCGCCGTCTCGGCGATCATGTCGATGAAGGGCAGGCCCGCCGCGCGGATGGCGTCGGCATGGGCGTGGGCCGTGTTGCACGGCATGGCCAGCACCTGCGCGCCCGCCGTCTTCAGCGCCCGCGCCATCTCGCCCAGCGTCAGGCCCGCCGCTTCAGGCTGCGTATGGCGGTTCGGCACCTGAGGATTGATGTCGGCGATGACGCGGATGTGGTCTTCGTCGCCCCTGGCCGGAGTCAGGGCCTGCACCCGCGCCAGGAAGGCCACGGTCGCCGCCGGCCCCATGCCGCCCAGAACGCCCAGAACGCGCGCCATTTTTACGATCCTGCTGAACCGCAGCGTTTCAAGTAATCCGAGCGCCGCGAGAAAAACGATTATTGTTCGATAAAGAGCGTTAACACGCGAAAATCGGCGGAACCAACATCGCGGCCGGGGATTGAGCAATCGGACACGTCGGACGCCCCCCCAACCCCGACGAAGTCTGCGGCGGCCCGGCCTTAACGCCCCCCCGACTGAGAAGCCGGGCCGCCCCCTCTCCCTCAATCCAGCTTCAACACCATGTCCCAGCGATCGATGCCGGGCGCATAGCCGTCGGGCGTGACCTTCATCGTCTCGAAGCCGAAGCGGGCGTAGAAGCCCTGCGTGTGCTGGCTGGTGTTCAGGATGACGCGCGTGATCCCCGGCGTGGCGCGCGCCGCCGCGATCCGCGCCTCGGTCAGCGCCCGGCCCACGCCCTGACGGTGCAGGCCGTTGTCGACCATACCCCAGCACAGGGCCACGCTGATCTTGTCCGGCTCGACCGCATGGCCGCCGCAGGCCACGACGCGCCCGTCGCGCTCGATCACCTGATAGGCGTGCCCGAAGGCGGTTTCCTCCAGATAGTCGGCGAATCCTTCGCGCTCGCTGGCGTCGAAAAAGCGCGGCGTATTGCCGTCGAACAGGGCCAGGCAGGCCTCTCGGTCTTCGGCGCGATAGGGGCGAGCGATCAACATGTCTTCCCCTCTAGCACGCCGCCCCGCTTGACCCGCAGGGGAAAGCGGCTAGGGTCGCGCCGTTCTCCGGGGGGTCGCAATCGAGCGGCTGAGATTGAGGTTTCTCCTCTGACCCGTCGAACCTGATCCGGGTCATGCCGGCGAAGGGACGAGTTCACCGCTTTCGACGCCCGAAGTCCGGCGTAGGGGGCGCTCCTACCGCGCCGGCGGTCCCTCTTCTCGCAGGAGGCCGCCAAATGAATATCCACGTTTCCAACGAACAGCCGCACGAGCCGCAGGTCGACGTCGCCCTGGCCGACGCCCGCAAGCAGGTCGCCGCCGAGCACGGCACCATCCCCACCGGCCCCCGCACCGGCAGCGAGAAGGTCTATGTGGCGGGCGAGCTCTTCCCCGACATCCGCGTCCCCTTCCGCGAGGTCGCCGTCCACCCGAGCGCCAATGAGCCGCCGGTGACGATGTACGACTCCTCCGGTCCCTACACCGACCCGTCCGTCATCATCGACATCAAGAAGGGCCTGCCGCGCGTCAAATCCAGCTGGCAGCTGGACCGCGGCGACATCGCCCCCGTCCTGAACCCGCGCGAGGTCAAGCCCGAGGACAACGGCCACGCGTCGGGCAAGCACCTGGCCCCCCGCTTCGACGTCTCCAACCACCGCGTGTTCAAGGGCGTCGAGGGCCGCCCCGTCACCCAGTACGAATACGCTAAGGCCGGCATCATCACGCCTGAGATGGAATACGTCGCCATCCGCGAGAACCTGCGCCGCGAACAGACCGCGCCCTGCATCCGCGACGGCGAGGACTTCGGCGCCGCGATCCCCGACTTCGTGACCCCTGAGTTCGTCCGTCAGGAGATCGCCCGCGGCCGCGCCATCATCCCGCACAACATCAACCACCCCGAAGTCGAGCCGATGATCATCGGCCGCAACTTCCTGGTGAAGATCAACGCCAACATCGGCAACTCGGCCGTCCTCTCATCCGTCGACGACGAGGTCGACAAGCTGGTCTGGGCCACCCGCTGGGGCGCCGACAACGTCATGGACCTGTCGACCGGCCGCAACATCCACAACATCCGCGACTGGATCATCCGCAACTCGTCCGTGCCCATCGGCACCGTGCCCATCTATCAGGCGCTGGAGAAGGTGAACGGCATCGCCGAGGATCTGACCTGGGAAGTCTTCCGCGACACCCTGATCGAACAGGCGGAACAGGGCGTGGACTACTTCACCATCCACGCGGGCGTGCGCCTGCCCTTCGTGCCGATGACGGCCAGGCGCGTCACGGGCATCGTCTCGCGCGGCGGCTCCATCATGGCCAAGTGGTGCCTGTCCCACCACAAGGAGAGCTTCCTCTACGAGCATTTCGAGGACATCTGCGACATCATGCGCGCCTATGATGTCTCATTCAGCCTCGGAGACGGCCTGCGCCCCGGCTCCATCGCTGACGCCAACGACGAGGCCCAGTTCGCCGAGCTGCGCACCCTCGGCGAACTGACCAAGATCGCCTGGGCCAAGGGCTGCCAGGTCATGATCGAAGGCCCCGGCCACGTGCCGATGCACAAGATCAAGGCCAACATGGATGAGCAGCTCAAGCACTGCCACGAGGCGCCCTTCTATACGCTTGGCCCGCTGACCACCGACATCGCCCCCGGCTATGACCACATCACCAGCGCCATCGGCGCGGCCATGATCGGCTGGTTCGGCACGGCCATGCTCTGCTACGTCACGCCCAAGGAGCATCTGGGTCTGCCCGACCGTCAGGACGTCAAGGACGGCGTGATCACCTATAAGATCGCCGCCCACGCCGCCGACCTGGCCAAGGGCCACCCCGGCGCCCGCGCCCACGACGACGCCCTCAGCCGCGCGCGCTTCGAGTTCCGCTGGGAGGACCAGTTCAACCTCTCCCTGGACCCCGAGACCGCCCGCAAATTCCACGACGAGACCCTGCCGAAGGAGGCCCACAAGACCGCCCACTTCTGCTCCATGTGCGGTCCCAAGTTCTGCAGCATGAAGATCAGCCAGGACATCCGCGACGCCGCCAAGGCCCAGAACGACGCCGGCGCCAGCCTGACGGACGCCGAGGCGGGCATGGCCGAGATGAGCGCGAAGTTCAGGGCCGGGGGCGGGGAGATTGAGGTGAAGGTCTAACCGCCCGGCCCACGCCGGGATCAGGACTATGGACGCGAGGCGGCTTCGGTTAGCCTCGCGTCCGCAGAGCCGATGTAGTTGCGAGAAAATCGAACTCGACTTCGATCTTGCACAAGAATGGCTATCAGGCGTTGGAAGCAGGGGGGGGCAAATTCAATTCTGTTAGGAGTTCCACTGCCTTATCCAAGCGGCCATTTTGAACTTTGGCCCCCTTACGCTTGGTAATTTCGGCTCTCCAATTAGGAACCCCTTCCATCTTCCACAGCCAATCAACGGTAGCGGCTAGCTCCAAAATGGTGACATTCGTCCCGGCAAAGCGTTGAACGAGTTCAATTGTGGCTTCAGCCCCCAAATCGCCGAATGCATCAGCCGGTACCTCATCAACTTTAGCTTTGAAGATGCTAAAGCGAGCGCCGTCACTAGAGCGGAACCCATAATCCTCCTCGATCTTGTCAAACGCCTTGGCATCCGCCACCGCTAGGTCAAGATCGCGCGAGTAAGGGCCGTAGTGATAATACTCGTACTGGAACTCGCTTTCGAAGCCTAAGCGATCCAACAAATAGAGCGTTTTCTGGAGCCGCACGCGTCCGGTGAGTGCCCCACCGGCGGCATTAACTACGGCAGCAACGATGTCCTCCCGCTCGGTCATGCGGTTTCCTTCTTTCTACGCTTCGCTTGATCGCGCTCTGATTCGCTTTCGAAATAGTAACGCGTAAATTGCGCCTTCGAAGCGAGCGCACCGACAACTTTTGATACCCTGCTAATTTCAGTGGGCCCTGTGGCTTCATCAAGGATGTGAAGCTTTTTGTGCGCTCTTTCGTCGTCGCCGCCAATCTGCGTGTAAATGCCTATCGCTGCGCCTTCGTCCTTGAACACCCTACCCGAACCAACCTGCGCTTTAAATTCGGCGTCAATTTTCCGCGCCGCGCGCTGCTGGCGACCTTCATCGAAGCCGAAAGACCGAAGGTCTAGCGTCTTGTATAGATCGCGCTGCCTCAGGCGCAGAGCAAGTGACGCGATCTCCTTGCTGTCCGCCGCTTGCATGCGTTCTAGTGCTGACAGTACCAGGACATCGTCAAGCTCCAGATAGTTCCCCACGACCTCACCATCTTTTGCAAAGAAACGGAGCAAAGGATGGTTTTTCTCTAAGCCTGTGGCCTTCGCTGCACCCGGCTTGGTAGCAGCATCAGCTACCAAGCCCAAAATTTTTGCGACTAAGTGTTCAATGCACCTAGTCGTTTTGTGAAAATAGACCTGCTCATGAAGAGTATATCGCGCCAATAGAAATTGCTCCGCCGCAGGTAACGCCTTTGCGTCTAAGCAAAACGTAGCGACATGAACCTGTTCTTCGGGATCGTCATCCGACTCTGGGGCCTCCAAATCGACTGCCCTAACCCGCAAATGCTCCATCAATAGATCAAAATCTATCGCTCCAGCCCCTGTTCCGGTCATGAGGCGATCGCGACGAAGATAGTCTAGACGATCAGCATCGAAAGAGCTCGAAACAACGGCGTGGTAGATGTCCTCAGGATCTTCTACTTCCAGCAGGTGAGCTACCGCCTCACAAAAAGATTCATCCTGCCAAAAACTATCCAAAAGAGGCTGAATCTCGCCTGCTGTATTCCGGATAATATCTGCAGTCCATTTCTCGTGGCGCTTCTTTGCACCGCGCGCCTTCTGAACACCTTCGAAAGTATGACTGAACGGGCCATGCCCTAGATCGTGCAACAAGGCCGCGATTAGAGCCGTTTCAGCTCTTCTTGGGTTAAATTCTTCCCCGACCGCTTCGATTTCTTTTTTGATGATGCCGATAAGCTTTCTGGCGGTGTGGAATACGCCAATACAATGAGCAAACCGAGTATGCGTGGCACCAGGGTAGACGAAATCTGAAACGCCTAGCTGCTTGATCCTGCGTAGGCGCTGAAACTCCCTCGTATCAATCAAAGCCCATGCGAGCTGATCGACCGGCTCATTTTTGTCAAAAGAGATCAGCCCGTGCACCGGGTCCCTCACGCGCTGCGTTCTCGCTTCAATCTTCATAGAACATACCATGAACAAAATCAATTTTACACGAAGCGTAGCCTTATACTCGCCCCTTGCAACACTTTGTTCTTCGAGCGCACCCCCCGACCGATCCTGACGCACCTGTCCGCCAACCTCCTCCCCGCAGGCAGGAGGAGGCGAGATGGACGACGAGGCATACTGGCACGAGGGCGAGCCGCGCATTATCGCCTCCGGGCGGTGGGAGCAGGACGAGTACGGCGACACCACCTACATCCCCGACCATGTGCGGCCCTCGACCGCCGAGCGGGCCGAGGCACCCCCAAACCATGATGACGCCCCGCGCGGCCAATATTACGAAGACCCGGCGCCGCGGGACGGCTATCGCGTCCGCTCCGAGACGACCTGGGCGGCGGCGCGGCGCGACTATCTGGCCGGGGATACGGCCGAGGCCGTCTGCGACCGCTATGGGCTGAAGCTGGGGACGCTGCGGTCCCGCGCCGCGCGCGAGGGCTGGCGCCGCTGCGACGCGGGCGACCCCGATCCGTGGCGCGACGACGATGATGCGGTCGAGGATGCGGCGGCGGACGCCCCCGATCTGGCCGCGATGGCGGCTCAGGCCCTGATGCGGCTGAACCGGGCGGTGCGGCGCGGCCGGGCGGCCGAGGCGGCGTCGTGGCTGCGCACCTGGCGCGCGCTGACGGATCCGACCCTGCTGGCCGCCGCCGAGCCTGAAAGCCCGCCGCCTGCGCCTGAACCTGACCCGCTCGATACGCTGGAGGCCGACATGAAGGCGGTCGCCGCCGTCGCCCGCGACGCCGCCCGTCTGGCTCCCGACGACCACGCTGGCCGCCGCGCCGTCGAGGCCCGCATCAACGCCCTCAGCGCCCGCCTCGCGCCGGAGGGAGAGGGGGCGATTTCAGACGATTCAGACGAATTGGACTCTGTTTTTCCCAACCCTTCTCCCCTTGAGGGAGAAGGTGGCTTGCGGAGCAAGACGGATGAGGGGTGCGCGGAAACCGGCTGACCGTCTGAAAACAAGGGGCGTCGCGCCGACACCCCTCATCCGGTCCTGACGGACCACCTTCTCCCACAAGGGGAGAAGGAAACTACGCCTTGCCCGCGATCTCGCGCAGGGCGTTGACGAACACCTGCGTCGGCTGGCCGCCGGAGATCAGATATTTGTCCTCCACCACCACGGCGGGGACGGAGGTGATGCCCCGCGCGCGCCACAGGGCCTGCGCCGTGCGGACCTCCTGCATATAGCGGCCGGACGCCAGCACCTCGGCCGCCTCGGCGCGGTCCAGCCCGGCGGCCTCGGCCGCCTCGGTCAGGACGCCCGCGTCCGAGACGTTGCGTCCTTTCGTGAAGTGGGCGCCGAACAGGGCGTGCTTCAGCGCCGCCTGCTTGTCCGGCGCCGTCAGACCGGCCCAGTGCAGCAGGCGGTGGGCGTCGAAGGTGTTCCACATGCGGCTGTCGTCGCGGAAGTTCATCTCGACCCCGACCTCGGCGGCGCGGGCGGTGATGGCGGCGCGGTTGGCGGCCGACTGTTCGGGGGTGGAGCCGTATTTGCGGGCCAGATGCTCGCCCATGTTCTCGCCCTCGGGGGCGATGTCGGGGTTCAGCTCGAACGGCTGGAACGCGATGTCGGCGGCGATCCCTTCGCCCTGGAGCCGCTCCAGCGCCTGCTCCAGCCCGCCCAGCCCTACAGCGCACCAGGGGCACATGACGTCGGAGACGAAGTCGATCTTCAGCGGCTTGAGCGGGGCGGCGTCGGTCATGGCGGCAGGGCTTTCTGGAACAGCGTGTGTGACGAAGCATATGGGCGCGAGGCGGAGGGAGGCAAGGCGCGCCGGGCATTGATTCCGCGCCGGGCAGACGGCACACCGGATCGGTGAAACAGAGCCTGATCATTGATTGCGACCCCGGCGTGGATGACGCCACGGGGCTGCTGACCGCCTTCGCCTCTGCTGACCTCGACCTGCTGGCCGTGACCACGGTCGGGGGCAACGTCAGCGCCCAAAAGACTGCGCGCAACGCCCGCATCCTGCGCCAGATCGCCGGGCGCGATGACGTGCCGGTGTTCGCGGGCGCCGAACGCCCCCTGCGCCGCGACCCGGCCGGGGCGGGCGAGTTCCACGGGCCTGAGGGGCTGGGCGACCTGACCCCGTTTGAGCCTGCCGCGCCTGTGGCCGAAGGAACGGCGGCTGAGGCGCTCGTGCGGCTGGTGATGGCGCGGCCTGCGGGTTCCGTGGCGCTGGCCGTCATGGGGCCGATGACCAATCTGGCGTTGGCCATGCGGGCCGAGCCGGCGCTGGCGGCGCATCTGGGGCCGGTCGTGGCCATGGGCGGGGCGCGCTCGGAGGGCGGCAACATCACCGCCTCGGCCGAGTTCAACATCTGGGCCGACCCGGACGCGGCGGCCGAGGTCTTCGTTTCGGGGTGCCGCATGATCGTCATGGGGCTGGACGCCACCCATCAGGTGCGGGCGACCGAGGACCGGATCGCGGCGATCGAGGCCCTGCCCACGGCCTCGGCCCGCGCGGCGGCGGCCATGCTGCGCTTTTCCCAGCGGGTGGAGCGGCGCATCGTCGGCTGGGATGCGGGACCGCTGCACGACCCCTGCACCGTGGCCTGGCTGCTGAAGCCGGAGTTGTTCACGCTGACGCCTTGCCGCATCGCGGTGGAGACGGACAGCGACCTGACCCGCGGCCACACGGCGGTCGAGTTCCGCGTCGAGGCGGTCGGGGCGAACCATTTCTGGGCGACCAAGGCCGACGCGGCCGGGGTCTTCGCCCTGATCACACAGAGGCTGGGAGAAGGCGCATGAGGATCACCGTCGTCGGCTCGATCAATCTGGATATGGTGGCGGCGGCGCCGTCCCTGCCTGCGCCGGGCGAGACGGTGACCGGGGCCGCCCTGTCGCGCCACCCCGGCGGCAAGGGCGCCAATCAGGCGCTGGCCGCGCGCAGGCTGGGCGCCGAGGTGTCGCTGATCGGCCGGGTCGGCGATGACGAGATGTCAGGCGCGGCGGTGGCCCTGATGTTGGCGCACGGCGTCGACCTGTCAGGGGTGGAGACGGACATCGCCGCTCCGACCGGCGTGGCCCTGATCACTGTCGACCCGACCGGCGAGAACCAGATCACAGTGGCCGCCGGGGCGAACCACTTCGTCACGCCGGAACAACTGCCCGCCCGGATCGAGACGCCCTTGATCGCCCAGCTGGAGCTGCCGATCGAGACGGTGGAGGCGGCGGTGGGCCGGGCGACGGACTTCGTCTGCGTGAACCTGGCGCCAGCCGCGCCGGTGTCGGAGGCCCTGCTGCGCCGCGCCGACCTGCTGGTGGTCAATGAGACGGAGGCCGCCTTCTACGGCGACGCCCTGCACGTTGGCGGCGGACTGGTGGTCGTGACCAAGGGCGCGCGTGGCGCGGTCATGTATCGGCGCGGGGTGGCGATGGCCTGGGCCACGCCGCCGCGCATCACGGCCGTGGACGCGGTCGGGGCGGGCGACGCCTTCGTCGGCGCGATCACCGTGGCTCTGCTGGAGGGCATGGAGCCGGACGCCGCGCTTCACTTCGCATGCGCCGCGGGGGCGCTGGCGGCGACCCGGCCGGGCGCGCAGCCGTCGCTGGGCGACCGCGCCGAGGTCGAGGCCCTGATGAAACAGGCGCGGCGTGAGGATCAGTCGCGGTCGTAGAGGCGCAGCACGGCCAGGGCGCCGATGGTGGTCAGCACGCCCAGCGCAAAGGCGCCGACCAGCGAGCTTGTGGCCGCCGCTGTCGACACCGTAACGGGCCGCTTGGCGTACCACTGAACGATCTCGCCGGCGTGGGCGTGATCGATGCCCTCGTCATAGGCTTCGTCCAGATAGGTGTCGTCGGCGGCGGCCATCGGCGTCTCCAATTCATGCCTGCGCATAATCCCCGGCGCGTTCGGGCGGTTCCCCTCTCGTGACAGAGGAAGCGGCATCCAGTAAAGGGCGCCCCTCAGCATATTCGACATCTGGCGAGCGACTCCATGGCCGGCCATTCCAAATTCAAGAACATCATGCACCGCAAGGGCCGCGCAGACGCGGTCCGTTCAAAGCTCTTTTCACGCCTGTCACGGGAAATCACCGTGGCGGCCAAGTCGGGGATGCCTGACCCGGCGATGAACCCCCGGCTGCGTCTGGCGGTGAACAACGCCAAGGCCGAATCGATGCCGAAGGACAACATCGAGCGCGCCATCAAGAAGGCCTCAGGCGGCGAAGTCGATGCGATGGAGGAGATCCGCTACGAGGGCCGCGGCCCCGGCGGCGTACAAATCATCGTCGAAGTCCTGACCGACAACCGCAACCGCGCCGCCTCAGGCGTGCGTTCGGCCTTCGCCAAGAACGGCGGCGCCCTGGGCGAATCGGGCTCGGTCACCTTCATGTGGGACCGGGTCGGCAAGATCCACTATCCCGCCGAGGCGGGCTCTGAAGACGCCGTGATGGAGGCCGCCATCGAAGCCGGCGCCGCCGACGTCGAGAGCGACCTGGTCAAGCCCGACATCTATGAGGACGCGCCGGGTCACACCATCTGGACCGCCTTTGAGGACCTGAACGAGGTGGCCGAGGCCATGTCCAAGGTGCTGGGCGATCCGAAGTCGACCGCCATTGTCTGGAAGCCGCAGTCGGAGATCGACCTGACGGGCGATTCCGTCGGCGTCCTGTTCAAACTGCTGGACGCCCTGGACGGCGAAGACGACGTGCAGCAGGTCTATTCGAACGAAAACATCTCGGACGAAGACGCGGCCAAGTTCGCGGGCTGATCCGTACACGATGATCTTGACCTCGGCGCCGACCCCATGCGGGAGCGGCGTCGGGGATCAGGAACCGGACTTGAGTCCGGAGGCTTCTTAAGGCGCAAGCCTTGCCGAGAGGAGCCCGCCCCATGGACATCACCCAGCTGATTCTGGACGACCACGCCGAGCAGCGCAGGCTGTTTTCCCTGATCGAGCAGATCGGCGCGGACGACATCGAGGCGCTGGAGGCGGTGTGGGGGCGGCTGTCGGCCTTTCTGGACGCCCACGCCGAGGCCGAGGAACAGCACTTCTATCCCGAGCTGTTGAAGCTAGGCGAGGGCGCTAACGACGCCGACGACGGCACGGTCCAGGGCGAGACCGAGGACGCCATCGAGGATCACAACAAGCTGCGCGACGCGGTCAAGGCCGTGGCCGGCCACAGGGTCGGCAGCCCCGCCTGGTTCGACGCGATCGGCGAGGCCAACGTCGTCAACTCCAAGCACATGGGCGAAGAAGAGCGGCAGGGACTGACGGACTTCCGCCGGAACGCCGACCTGCAGACGCGGCACGATCTGGGCGTGCGTTTCGCCGCCTTCCAGGCCCGTCACATCACCGGGGTGAAGCCGGTCAACAAAGACCCCGAAGCCTACGTCGAGAAACATGGCTGACGCCGCCTGGCTGGAAACCGTCGTCCTGCCCATCGCCGGCGCGCTGGTCGCGGGCGGTCTGATCGGGTTCGAACGCGAATGGCGCGGTCGGGCGGCGGGGTTCCGCACCCACATCCTGGTCAGCCTGGCGTCCTGCCTGCTGATGCTGGCGGCCATGACCCAGGCCGACTGGGCCTTTCGCGCCCTGCCGAACGAGAACATCGTCACCGACCCGACCCGCATGGCCCATGGGGTGCTGACGGGGATCGGCTTCCTGTGCGCCGGGGTGATCTTCCGCACCGGCTTCTCCATCCACGGCCTGACGACGGCGGCCTCGCTGTGGATCACCTCGGCCATCGGCCTGCTGTTCGGTGCGGGGCTGTTCGCCCTCGGCGCGGCGGGGACGGTGATCACCGGCCTGATCCTGGTCGCGCTGAGACTGGTCAGCGCCCGCCTGCCGGACCGCACCCTGACCGACGTGGAGGTGCGCTGGCGCCGCGACGCCCCCTCGCCCGAGGCCGAGGTCGAGGCCGCCTTGCGCGCGGCTGATCCCAAGCCGGCGCCTGACCGGTTCGAACTGATCGACGACGGCGCTGTCGTGCGCCGCAGCTGGCGCATCCAGTCCGAGAACGAGGCGGCGCTGAAGGCCCTGGCGGGGCGGTTGTCGGCCTTGCCCGCCGTCTGCGGCTATGTGCTGGACCCGCGCGACGACTGACGGCTTGCCGGGCGCCTTTGCGCGGTCCAACCTGAGCGGTCGTTGGGAGCGTTTGGATCATGGCGATCGACTGGGGCGTGACGCATTGGGGCGTCGAGGAGCTGAGCCTGCTGGCGCCGGTGGCCTCGGCCATGGTCGCGGGCGGGCTGATCGGCATCGAGCGGACCTATCATGGCCATCCCGCCGGGTTCCGCACGCACATCCTGGTCTGCATGACCTCCTGCGTCCTGATGCTGGCGGCCATGCATCAGGCCAGCTGGGGCTTCGTCGCCCTGCCCGAGCAGCGGCTGGTAATCGATCCGACGCGGATGGCGCACGGCATACTGACCGGCATCGGCTTTCTGTGCGCCGGGGTGATCTTCCGCGAGCGGTTTTCGGTCCACGGCCTGACCACGGCGGCGTCGCTATGGACCACCTCCGCCATCGGGGTGATGTTCGGCGTCGGCCTGTGGAAGCTGGGCCTGATCGCGGCGGGGGCGACCCTGCTGGTGCTGGCCATCCTGCGCTTTCTGGATGCGCGCCTGCCCCATGTCGGGGTGCTGGACGTCACCCTGCGCTGGACGCGCGGCGCCGCGCCGGAAGAAAAGGCGTTACGCGCCCTGCTGGCCGAGAACGGGCTCAGCCCCACGCGCATCGGCCACGTCGTCAGTCCCGACGGCCAGATCCACGAACAGCACGTCAAGGCGCGCGGCCCCATGCCGCTGAAGGTCGACGCCCTGTCCCGCGTCCTGTCCGAACAGGCGGGTCTGGCGGGTTTTTCGGTGATGCCGAGAGACGACTGAGGCGCTGACCGGGCCTTGAGGCGGCGCGCGGTCATTGTTCGCTAACCCTCTTTGGGGCAATAGGAACGGATGGCGAACGAAACGACTCGGATCCTGGGGCTGGACCCCGGCCTGCGCCGCACCGGCTGGGGCGTCATCGAAAGCGAAGGCAGCCGCCTGCGCTGGATCGCGCACGGCGTCGTTGCGCCGAATGAGAAGGCGCCTTTCTCTGAACGGCTGCTGCATCTGCTGGAGCAGGTGGGCGAGGTCTGTGCCGCCTATGACTGCGACGAGGCGGCGATCGAGGAGGTCTTCGTCAACGTCAATCCGGCCTCGACGCTGAAGCTGGGCCATGCGCGGGCGGCGGTCATGCTGGCCCCGGCGCGGGCGGGTCTTTCCGTCGCCGAATACGCCCCGACCCTGATCAAGAAGGCGGTAGTGGGCGCAGGGCAGGCGGACAAGAGCCAGATCGCCTTCATGGTGAAGCGCCTACTGCCCGCCTCAGGCGACGTGAAGGCCGACGCCGCCGATGCGCTGGCCGTGGCCGTCACCCACGCCCATCATCGCCGGTTCAAAACGGTAGCGGTACGAGGCGCGGCATGATCGGTCGTCTGCGGGGTGTTCTGGCCGAAGTCGGCGAGGCGGAATGCCTGATCGACTGCGGCGGGGTCGGCTATGTCGCCACCTGCGGAGCGCGGACGCTGGGCCGTCTACCGGCGCCGGGCGACGAGACCCTACTGTTCATCCAGAGCCAGTGGAGCCAGGATCAGGGGCCGCGCCTCTATGGCTTCCTGAGCCGGGACGAGCGCAAGGTCTTCAACCTGATGCTGACGATCCAGGGTGTGGGGCCGAAGGCGGCGCTGGGCGTGCTGGACGTGCTGCCGCCCGCCGAACTGGCCGCCGCCGTCGCGCGCGAGGACAAGGCCGCCGTCGGCCGCGCCAACGGCGTGGGGCCGAAGCTGGCCCTGCGCATCGTCACCGAACTGAAGGGCAAGAGCCTGTCTGAGGGCGTGTTCGCCCCGACTGCGCCGGGCGTCCACGCCGAAACCGCCATCGCCCCTCCGCCGCCCAGCGTGACGGGCGAGGCGGTCGCCGCCCTGCTGGGTCTGGGCATCGCCGAGGTCAACGCCCGCCGCGCGGTGGATCACGCCCTGACGAAGCTGGGCGAAGACGCCGAACTGCCGCTGGTCATCCGCACGGCTCTGCAGGAGCTCGGACGATGAGGCCCGCCCCCGTCATTCCTTCTCCCTTGAGGGGAGAAGGTGGCTCGCGAAGCGAGACGGATGAGGGTGAGGCTGGGTGCGGGCGAACCTCTTTCCGGATGAGCGCGCGGAAACAGCACCCTCATCCGAGCGCCTCCGGCGCCCACCTTCTCCCCTCAAGGGAGAAGGGAGGATGCAGCGCATGACCGACGACCGCATCATCTCGCCTGCTCCCGCGCCCGGCGAGCAGCACGACCGCGCCCTGCGGCCCCAAACCCTGTCCGAGTTCGTCGGCCAGTCGGCGGCCAAGAGCAATCTGAAGGTCTTCATCGACGCCGCGCGCGCGCGGTCGGAGGCGCTGGACCACGTCCTGTTGTTCGGCCCTCCGGGGCTGGGCAAGACGACGCTGGCGCAGATCGTGGCGCGTGAACTGGGCGTGGGTTTCCGCGCCACCTCCGGCCCCATCCTGGCCAAGGCGGGCGACCTGGCGGCCATCCTGACCAATCTCGAACCGCGCGACGTCCTGTTCATCGACGAGATCCACCGCATGTCCCCGCTGGTGGAGGAAATCCTCTATCCGGCGATGGAGGATCATGTGCTGGACCTGATCATCGGCGAGGGCCCCTCGGCGCGCAGCGTGCGCATCGACCTGGCGCCCTTCACCCTGGTCGGGGCGACGACGCGGGCGGGGTTGCTGGCGACGCCGCTGCGCGATCGCTTCGGCATTCCGCTGCGGCTGGAGTTCTATACGCCCGAGGAACTGACATCGGTGATCCGCGGCGCGGCGCGCAAGATGGGCGCAGCCATCACCGAGGACGGGGCGATGGAGATCGCCCGCCGGGCGCGCGGCACGCCGCGCATCGCCGGGCGGCTTTTGCGGCGGGTGCGGGACTTTGCGGACGCTGAAGGCGGCGCCATCGACCGGCTGGCCGCCGCGCGGGCGCTGGCGCGGCTGGAGGTGGACGAGGCCGGGCTGGACAGTCTGGACCGCCGCTTCCTCAAGGCCCTGATCGAGAACTACGGCGGCGGGCCGGTCGGCATGGACACCCTGGCCGCCGCCATCGCCGAGGCGCGCGACGCGGTCGAGGACGTGATCGAGCCCTATCTGCTGCAACAGGGCTTCATCCAGCGCACCCCGCGCGGCCGCATGGCCTGCGCCCGCGCCTATGAGCATCTGGGGCTGGAGACGCCCCAGACGCCGCCCGTCGCCGCGCCGGACCTGTTCGGGAAGTAGGAATAAGCGCGAATCTTTCGCAAAAAGACTTCACCTCGGCGGTAAAGCCGGTCATCCTCCTCTTCCCAGAAGGAGGCGGCCGTTGGCGCATCCCCGCAGGATGAACCGGATGATCGTCGTGCTCGGCGCGGCGGTCTTGGTGCTGGGCGGTTTCAGCGTCTACGCCCTGATGCAGGGCGCGACCTTCGGGCCGAGGCAGACGACTCCGGCCGAACGCGCTCTCGATCAGGTGCGCGAGCAGATGGGGCCGCGGGCCGAGGTGCGCCATGTCGAGTCGGGGCGCGGTCGCGCCGCCTGCGGCTATGCGGGATTAAAGGGCAGCCGGGAGGCTGTGGCCTTCGTTTCGCGGCCCAACCGCATCCTGATGAGCAATGATCCGCTGACCGGCGAGTTCGCGGCGCTGAAATCGCGCTACTGTCCGGGCTTCGACGCCCCGGCGCCCGCCGCCGCTTCCGGCAAGAGCTGAGACCATGACCGACCAACCCAGCGCCGGCCGCTTCGACGGCCGCGATCACCTGTTGCCCGTGCGGGTCTATTACGAGGACACCGACTTCACCGGCCTCGTCTATCACGCCAACTACGTCCGCTATTTCGAGCGGGGCCGGTCGGATTTCCTGAGGCTGGCCGGCGTGGGGCATGTCGACCTGCTGGAGCAGGAGGAGCCGCTGGCCTTCGTGGTGTCGGACCTGGCGATCAAATATCTCAAGCCGGCGCGGATCGACGACGCCCTGGTGGTCCGCACCCAATACGAGGCGATCAAGGGGCCGCGCCTGATTATCCGCCAGACGGTCGAGCGCGACGGCGAGGTGCTGTGCCGGGCCGATGTGACGGCCGTCTGCATCCATCTGGACGGGCGTCCGCGCCGTCCGACGAAGCGGCTGGTCGAGTTGGTGACGCCCTGGCTCTCCGGTGAAGCCTCGCAATAACGAGGTTGTCAGCCGACGCCCCCGTGACGCCGGGCGCGACGCCCGTTAGACCCGCCGCCATGAAACCGCCACGTCCGCCCGGTGCAAAAGGCGGATGAACGGACTTTCCGCCAAGGACCAAGCATGACTCCGCCCGCCGACGCCTCCCTGCTGAATCCCATCGAGCTGTTCATGACCGCCGACTGGGTGGTCAAGACGGTGATGATCGGCCTGGCCGCGGCCTCGGTCTGGTCCTGGACCATCATCATCGACAAGGCGGTGCGTTTCTCGCGCATGAACGCCCGCGCGACCGAGTTCGAAAAACAAGTCGAGAGCGGCCGCTCGCTGGAGGAGGTCGCCGCCCAGGCAGGGGCGCAGCCCGTCGATCCCCTGCCGCGCATGCTGGTGCTGACGTTGCAGGACTGGCGTGAGGCGCGCACGCGCGGCGCCATGACGGACACGCAGGGCTCCATGCTGATCGCCCGCATCGACCGCGCCCTGGATTCGGTCATCGCCCGCGAGAGCCAGAAGATCGAGAACGGCCTGGGCGTGTTGTCGGTGGTCGCCACGGCCTCGCCCTTCATCGGCCTGTTCGGCACGGTGTGGGGCATCATGAACGCCTTCGACAGCATCGCTGCGGCGGGCAACACCAATCTGACGACCGTGGCCCCGGCCATCGCCGAGGCCCTGTTCGCTACTGCCATCGGTCTGGCGGCGGCCATCCCGGCCTATATCGCCTTCAACGCCTTCTCGGTGTCGGCGGGTAAGTTCACGGGCCGTCTGGAAGCCTTCGCCGATGACCTGCAGTCAGCCATCGCCCGGCGTCTGGGCGCGCCCGCGACCCCGCCGCCGCCGCCGCCGCCTCCGCCGTCGTCCGACCTGAACCTGCGCCGGAGCGCCTGATCCATGGCCATGGGTGGTGCAGGAGGCTCCAGCGGCGGACGCGGCCGTCGCCGCGCGCGCAAGCGGCCGCTGAGCGAGATCAACGTCACGCCCCTGGTGGACGTCATGCTGGTGCTGCTGATCATCTTCATGATCTCGGCGCCGCTGTTGACGGTCGGGGTGCCGGTCGAGCTGCCCAAGACCGAGGCCAGCGCGGTCGAGACGACCGACAAGCCGGTTACGGTCTCGATCGACCAGAACGGCGCCATCTTCATCGGCGAGGGCGAGGTCCGCTGGGAACAGCTGGCCCTGCGCGTGGCCGAAGAGGGCGGCGAGAAGGCGCGCGAGAAGGCCATCTTCATCCGCGCCGACGGTCGCGCCCCCTATCAGGCCGTGGCGCGCGTGATGGCGCGCCTGTCCGCCTCGGGCTTCACCAAGCTGAACCTGATCACCGACACCGCCGCCGACGAGCCGACGGAGGGCTGACGGACCTTGCGCCGCCCCAGCCCCGCCATTCTCGGATCCATCGCCCTGCACGCGGGTGTGGTGGCGCTCGCCTTCGTGTCTTGGTCGTCGAAGGACGAGCCGAAACCGCTGGTGAACTCGGTGCCGGTGTCGATCGTCTCGGACATCGAGATCGCCGCCGCTCCGGCCGACAATCCGCAGGAAGAGCCTTCGCTGGAGGACGGCGAGACCGCGCCGGTCGAGGCGCCGCCCGAACCGACTCCGCCTGATCCGGACCCCACGCCGCCCGCGCCCCAGCCTCAACCGCGTCCGACGCCGCGTCCGACCCCCGCTCCGCCCGAGAAGAAGGCCCCGACGCCGCGGTCCACGCCCACGCCGCGTCCGACCCCGACGCCGCCTGAGAAAAAGGCCCCGACGCCGCCGCCTCGGCCCACGCCGACTCCGCCCGAAAAGAAGGCCCCGACGCCGCCGCCGCGTTCCACGCGCCCGACGCCGGGATTGGACCTTGACGCCTTGGCCGGCCCGCCGCGCCCGACGCAGAACCGCGGCCGCCCGGCGCCGGGCCAGCAGGGCGCGGGCTCTGCTCCGCGCGCCACCGGCCCGCAACTGGCCGCCCTGGGCGCCCAGGTGACGCCGAACTGGAATCTGAACTGCGACATGCCGGGCATGGACGACCTGGTGATCCGCGTGACGGTGCGGTTGAGCGCTGACGGCCAGATTATCGGCACCCCGCGCCTTCAGGACACCCAGAACGACCCGACCTGGCGGGCGGCGTCCGAGGCCATGCAGCGGGCGCTGCGGGCGACCTCGCCCTTCACCGTGCCCGATGGTTTTCAGGCGCAGGAAGTGCCGTTCCGTTTTGAAACCAAGCGTCAATGCGGGAACCGTTAGGGCGTAAATCGCCTATCACCCCAAAGTCGCCCAAATCCCCGTGAAGCTGGCGATCATCCGCCGCGCTGATGTTAAGAGGGGCGGCCTGCCTGACCGTAACGACCCGAAGGATCGATCCATGAGCCTGAACCGCTTCCTCGCCTCGGCCGCCGTGCTTGCGATGACCGCGCCCCTGGCCTTGGGCGGGTCTGTCCAGGCGCAATCCACCCCGGCCGTCGGGGCGCCGATGCAGGATGTGGTGGTGGACGAGGGCGTCCTGCGCCCGCTTCAGATCGCCGTCGTGCCTTTCACCGGCCAGAACGGCTCGCAGATTTCGGGCGTCATCAGCGGCAATCTCAAGCGATCCGGCTTCTTCGATCCGCTGAACCCGGCCAGCTTCGTCGAGACGGGCCTGACCCTGGCCAATGCGCCGAACTTCCCGCAGTGGACCTCCATCGGCGCCCAGGCGGTGCTGTACGGCGGGGTGACGCCGCGCGCGGACGGGCGGATCGACGTGGGCTTCCGCCTGTACGACCCCTATCGTCAGTGCCAGCTGGTCTCCTACCAGTTCACCGCCACCTCGGAGCAATGGCGCCGCATCGCGCACAAGATTTCGGACGTGGTCTATCAGCGCCTGACCGGCGAGGCGGGCTTCTTCGATTCGCGCGTCCTGTTCGTGTCGGAAAGCGGCACCCAGTTGAACAAGCTGTCGCGCCTGACCATCGTCGACCAGGACGGCTACAACCCCGTCTTCCTGACCCAGGGCGACGAGGTGATCATGTCGCCGCGCTTCTCGGCCTCGAACCCCGACGAAGTGACCTATGTGGCGCTGGGCAAGGACTACAGCCGCATCTACCTCTACAATCTGTCGACCGGCCGCCGCGAAAGCCTGGGCGAGTTCGACGGCCAGGTGTTGGCGCCGCGCTTCTCGAACGACGGGTCGAAGATGGCCTTCTCGATCATCCGGGGCGGCAACACCGACGTCTATGTGATGAACCTGCGCAGCCGCCAATTGTCGCGCCTGACGACCGATCCGGGCATCGACACCTCGCCGTCGTTCAGTCCGGACGGCAACCAGATCGTCTTCACCTCGGACCGTTCGGGTTCGGCGCGCCTCTACACCATGCGGGCCGATGGCTCGGGCCAGCGCCCGATCAGCCGCGGCGGCGGCAGCTACACCGCTCCGGCCTGGAGCCCGCGCGACGACCTGGTGGCCTTCACCAAGCAGCAGGGCGGCCGTTTCCACATCGGCGTCATGAAGTCCGACGGCACGGGCGAGCGCATCCTGTCGTCCTCCTATTTCGAGGAAGGGCCCTCCTGGGCGCCGAACGGTCGCTACATCGCCTTCGCGCGCCAGAGCCCCGGCGGCGACACCCGTCTTTGGACCGTCGATCTGTCGGGTCGGGTGGTGTCTCAGGCGGGCTATGACGGTCGCGGTTCAGACCCGGCCTGGTCGGGTCTGCTGGATGCGCCGCCGGTCAATCTGGGTATCGGACAGGGCGCGGATTCCTGCCCGGCCTAACGGGGTTACGGCTTCGTGAGATCACGAGCGGAGCCATTCCCATAAACTGTGCGTTATCGCGGCTGGCGCGGTGCTGCGCCGCGCGTTAGCAGCGCTCGCATACAGTCAAGCTAGAGGCGTCGGCCTCGAACCGAATGAGAAGGAGACGATCCATGAACCCCTCCACCCTGATCCGGCTCGCCGTTGTCGGCGTCGCCATGGCCTCGCTGGCCGCCTGCACCAAGCCCAAGGTCGAGCCGGCCGTCCCGGTCGAAACGCCGCCGCCGGCCGTCGGCCCGCAGTATCCGACCGCCCCGACCGGCCCTGTCAGCGGCGGCAACGTCGGCGCCCCGGCGCCCGGCTCGGAGCAGGACTTCGTCGTCAACGTCGGCGATCGCGTCTACTTCGACCTGGACTCCTATTCGGTGCGCGCCGAGGCCCAGCCGCGTCTGGACGCCCAGGCCGCCTGGCTGGCCCGCTATCCGCAGGTCACGGTCCGCATCGAAGGCAACGCCGACGAACGCGGCACGCGCGAATACAACCTGGCCCTGGGCGCCCGCCGCGCCGAGGCCGTGCGCTCCTACCTGATCGGCCGCGGCGTTCCGGCCGCCCGCATCGACACCATCAGCTTCGGCAAGGAGCGTCCGATCGCGGAAGGCTCGAACGAGTCGGCCTGGGCCCAGAACCGCAACGCCCGCACCGCCATCGTGTCGGGCGCGCCGCGCTAAGCTGCGCGTCAGCAACTGAATGAATGGAGGCGTCGACTTTGCGGTCGGCGCCTCTTTTCTTTGAGGGCGGGGAAGATCAAAGTTCGCGCCGAATCCGGGGGGAGTTTGCGTGATTGATCTGGAAGCAGCGGGTGGAGCGGTGACGGGCGGCGTCATCGCCGGAGCAATCGAAAAGCCGACCGGACATGCGGGCGAGCCTCATGGCGCCTGCGCTGACTGCGGGGCCGAGGTCACGGGCAATTTCTGCTCCAACTGCGGCCAGGCGGCCCATGTCCACCGCACCCTGCTGCATCTGGGCGAGGAGCTGCTGCACGGGGTCATGCATTTCGACGGCCGTCTGTGGCGCACCCTGCCGCTGCTGATCCTCAATCCCGGACGGCTGACGCGCGAGTGGGTGCAGGGCAAGCGGACGCGTTACGTTTCGCCGCTGGCGATGTTCCTGTTCACCCTGTTCGTCATGTTCTTCGCCCTCAGCTTCATGCCGCATCAGGCGGTGACGCTGCCGTCCTTGCCAGAGCAGATCGAGGCCCAGAGAAAGGCCGTCGCCGAGGCTGAACGGGTCGTCGACGCCGCGCAGAGGGAAGTCGATGCGGCCGTGACGGCGATGGAACCGGCCGACGGGTCGCCGCCTCCGGTGAACAGCGGCGCTCGCGCGGGCGTGGCGGCGGGCGCCCTGGCCGGGGCCGAGGCGGGCGTCATCGCTGAAAAGGCCAAGCTGGAGCGCCTGCAGAAGGATGCGGTCGAGGGGCGCAAGGACGGCCTGGCCTCGGGCAGTTGGCAGGCGCAGGTCGCCGATATCGCTTCCAGCGTCGGCACGGACGGTCAGAGCAACGGCCTGACCAAGACCGTCGCCAAGAAGCTGAAGAACCCGGACCTGGCGCTCTACAAGGTGCAGCAGACCATCTACAAATTCGCCTTCCTGCTGGTGCCGTTGTCGATCCCCTTCGTGGCCCTGATGTTTCTTTGGAAGCGGGGCTTCACCCTGTACGACCACGGGGTCTTTGTTCTCTATTCCCTGACCTTCATGTCCCTGCTGCTGATGGCGGTGGTGCTGATCGCGACGACGCTGAAGGGGGCGGGGGCGGTCGCCGGGACCATCGCGGCCCTGATCGCGCCCGTGCATATGTTCGCCCAGCTGAAGGGCGCCTACAGCCTGAAGATCTTCTCGACCCTGTGGCGGACGATCGCCCTGCTGATCTTCTGCGAGATTGCGGCGACGCTGTTCATCGTCTCCATCATCTATCTGGGTCTCGGACATTGATCGGGGCCTTGCCGTCGCCGCAAATCGATGGGACGACAGGACCATGCTGAAGACGCCATTCCGCCTTACGAAACCCGCCGTCCTGACGGCGATCGGCCTGACCCTCATCGGGGGCGCCGTCGTCGCCCAGGTCCAGCCGATGGAGCCGATCCAGTGGGACAAGCGCCGCCTGGACCAGCTGGACCGCAACGTCCGCCGTCTGGAGCGCGCCCTGACCCAGCGCAACGCGGCCGGCGAGCCGGTGCTGGTCGAGACAGACCCCGAGGTCGTGGCCCTGCAAGGCCAGGTCTCGATCATGGAGCGCCGCCTCAGCGACGTGGAGCAGACGTTCCAGCGCATGAACGCCGACAGCGAACGGCTGACCTTCCAACTGGACGAGGTCACGCGCGAAAACACGCAAATGACCCGCCGCCTGCGCGACCTGGAAGGCCGTGTCGAACGCGCCGAGAAGGCCGCCGAGGAAGCCGCTGAACTGAACGGCCCGATCGTCGCCCACTCGCCCACGGGCGATGCGGCTCAGGATCTTCAGGCCGCCATGCGTCTGGCGGGCGAGGACGCCGCGCGCGGCGGGCGCGCTCTGGAGACCGTCATCGTCACCTGGCCGAACACGCCCCAGGCGCGCGAGGCCAACAGCCGCCTGGGCGACCTGCACGTCGCCGCGCGCGACAACGCCTCGGCCGTTCAGGCCTACGCCGCCGCCCTGAACGGCTGGCCGCGCACGCCCTGGGCGCCCGAAACGACGCTGAAGCTGGCCGAGGCCCTGCGCGCCACTGATCGCGCGACCCAGGCCTGCGGCGCCCTGACCGAGTTCGGCCGCCGCTACGCCGAGGCGGCCACGGCGGCGCAGAAGACCCGCGCGACCCAGCTGCGGACGCGCGCCAGCTGCAGCTGATGGGCGATCTGGCCGGTCGGGTGTTCGCCCGGCTGGACGCACGCCTGAACCATGCCGGACCCGAGCCGGTCGCCTTTGCTCTGTCGGGCGGGGGCGACTCCCTGGCCCTGCTGGATCTCGCCGCAGCCTGGGCGCGGGCGCGGGGACGGCGATTGCTGGCCCTGACGGTCGACCACAATCTCAACCCTGACAGCGCGGGCTGGACCCGCTTCGCCGCCGAGGCCGCACGCGCGGCGGGCGCCGACTGGCGCGGCCTGAAGTGGCAGGGCGCGCGCGGCGGACCCGGCGTCCCGGCGCGGGCGCGAGCGGCGCGCCACGCCCTGCTGGCCGAGGCGGCGCGCGAGGGCGGGGCGCGCGTCATCCTGACCGGCCACACCGCCGATGACGTCGCCGAGGGCGAGTGGATGCGGGCGGACGGCGCCACGCTGGGCCGCCTGCGCGAGGCGTCGCCGTCGCCTGTCTGGCCGGAAGGGCGCGGGCTGCTGCTGTTGCGCCCGGTGCTGGAGGAACGGCGCGAGGCGTTGCGGGATCATCTGCGCGCGCGCGGGCTGTCATGGCTGGAAGACCCGGCCAACGCCGATTTGCGTTACGGGCGGGGCAGGGCGCGGGCGGCTCTGGCGCAGGAAGAAGGCCGTGCTGAGTTATCGGCGACTGTGGTTCATGCGGGCGCGGCCACTGTGGTTCATGCGGGCGCGGCCCATGAGCCGGGCGACCTCGCCTGGGCCGGGGTTCTGCCTCTGACGCGCGACCTGCCTGCTGCGACGCTGGCCGCCGTCCTGCTGTGCGCGGGCGGAGGCGCGACGCCGCCGCGCGGGGACCGGCTGATGGCGCTTCAGGCGCGGCTGGCGCGGGGCGAAGACTTCACCGCCGTCCTGTGCGGCGCTCGCGTCGAGGCGTCCGGCGGCTGTGTTCAGGCGATGCGCGAGCCGGGGGAGTGGAAGCGCCGTCCGTCCGCCGCGCTGTTTTTGACGCCGGGCCGGTCCGCCGTCTGGGGCGGGCGCTTCGAGATCACTACCGATCGGCCTGGCCTGCGCGTCGAGGCGGCGGCCAGACGGCTGGCGCAGTTGTCGGATCGGGATCGGGCGGCGCTGGCGCCGCTTCCGCCCGCCGCGCGGGCCGCAGCGCCGATGCTGGTTGACCGCGAGGAGCGGCCGGTTCTGGCCTGGCGCGCAGCCGATGTCCGGGCGCTGGGCCTGCGCCGTCTGGCGCTCGCTTTGGCGGTTTTCGGGGGCGAAACGACGCAGGAAGACGGACTCTTTCAAACCCTTCATGGCGAAACGCCGCCGTCTGACCTATTTTCAGACGAAGACTGCTGATCGACGGGCCGAGCGCGGCTCCGTCGAGGAACCGAGGACCGAATGAACCTGCGCAATTTCGCCATCTGGGGCGTGATCCTTCTGGGACTGGTGACGGTCTACGCCGCGATCAGCCAGAACGGCGGCGCCCCCGCCATGCCGGGCGCCAAGGGCGCGGCCGCCGCCGGCCGCCCTGACCCCATCACCTATTCGCAACTGATGACCGCCGTTGAGCGTCAGGAGATCAAGTCGATCGTCGCGCGCGGCGAGACGATCACCGGCGTCTTCAAGAACGATAGCAAATTCACCGCCGTGACGCCGGTGCCCAACGCCGAGCTGGTCGAGCAGATCCGCAAGACCGGCGTCGAGGTCGAGACCAAGAGCACGCGTCAGCCGTGGTGGTCGGGCCTGCTGGGCCTGCTGCTGCCGGTGGCGCTGATCATCGGCTTCTGGCTGTTCATCATGAACCGCATGCAGGGCGGGGCGAAGGGCGCCATGGGCTTCGGCAAGTCCAAGGCCAAGCTGCTGACCGAGCACAAGGGCCGCAAGACCTTCGACGACGTCGCCGGCGTGGACGAGGCCAAGGACGAGCTGCAGGAGGTCGTCGACTTCCTGAAGGATCCGGCCAAGTTCCAGCGTCTGGGCGGCAAGATCCCCAAGGGCGCCCTGCTGGTCGGCCCTCCGGGTACGGGCAAGACCCTGCTGGCGCGCGCGGTGGCGGGCGAGGCTGGCGTGCCCTTCTTCTCGATCTCGGGTTCTGACTTCGTCGAGATGTTCGTCGGCGTCGGCGCCAGCCGCGTGCGCGACATGTTCGAGCAGGCCAAGAAGAACGCCCCCTGCATCATCTTCATCGATGAAATCGACGCCGTCGGTCGTCATCGCGGCGCAGGCCTGGGCGGCGGCAACGACGAACGCGAGCAGACGCTGAACCAGCTGTTGGTCGAGATGGACGGTTTCGAGGCGTCCGAGAACATCATCCTGATCGCGGCGACCAACCGTCCCGACGTGCTGGACCCGGCCCTGCTGCGTCCGGGCCGCTTCGACCGCCAGGTGGTGGTGCCCAACCCCGACGTTTCGGGCCGCGAGCGTATCCTGCGCGTGCACATGAAGGACGTGCCGCTGGCCGCCGACGTCAACGTCAAGACGCTGGCGCGCGGCACGCCGGGCTTCTCGGGCGCGGACCTGGCCAACCTGGTCAACGAAGCGGCCCTGATGGCGGCCCGCAAGGACCGTCGCATGGTCACGCACCGCGACTTCGAGGACGCCAAGGACAAGGTCATGATGGGCTCCGAGCGGAAGTCCATGGCCATGAACGAGGAAGAGCGCCGCCTGACCGCCTATCACGAGGCCGGTCACGCCATCGTCGCCATCAACGTCAAGATGGCCGACCCGGTGCACAAGGCGACCATCGTCCCGCGCGGCCGCGCTCTGGGCATGGTGATGCAGTTGCCGGAAGGCGACCGCTATTCCATGAAGTTCCAGCAGATGATCGACCGCATCGCCATCATGGCGGGCGGCCGGGTCGCCGAGGAGCTGATCTTCGGGCCGGAGAGCATCACTTCGGGCGCCAGCTCGGACATTGAGCAGGCGACCAAGCTGGCGCGGGCCATGGTCACGCGCTGGGGCTTCTCGGAGCGACTGGGCACGGTGGCCTATGGCGAGAACCAGGAGGAGGTCTTCCTGGGCCACTCGGTGTCGCGCAGCCAGAACGTCTCGGAAGAGACCGCCCGCATCATCGACGAGGAAGTCCGCCGCATCGTCACCGAGGGCTGGGAAGAGGCGCGTCGCATCCTGACCGACAAGGCGGGCGATCACGAGAAGCTGTCCCAGGCCCTGCTGGAATATGAAACCCTGTCGGGCGATGAAATCCGTGACCTGCTGGAGAAGGACCAGCCGCCCAAGCGCGACGACGAGAACGACACCGTCGTCGGCCCGTCGCTGTCGGTCCCGGCCACGCCGGAAGACGAGACGGCGCCTGTTGCGTCAACCGAACCTCAGCCGGCGTCGACGGTCTGAGGCGACAAAAAAGCGGAAATGAAGAGGGGCGCGTCCGACGGACGCGCCCCTTTTTCTTGTCCTGCGACGCAGAGGGTCAGGCGGCGGAGGCGGCTTCTTCCTCGACCTTGACCAGGGTCAGCTTGCGCACGGCGCCGGACGGGTCCGGCCAGGTGATCGACTGGCCTTCCTTCAGGCCGATCAGACCCGCGCCAACGTAGGACAGGATGGAGACGCGGCCTGCGTCGATGTCGGCTTCCTTGGGCAGGACCAGCTGAACGCGGCGTACGTCGGGGCTATGATCGTCCGAGTATTGAAGCCAGCGGTTCAGGGTGACGACGTTCTTGGGCATGGCCTTGGGCTCGCACACCTTGGCGCGGTCCAGTTCCTGTTGCAGTAGGCCAGCCGGGCCCGAGCCGGGCAGGTCGCCGACCAGGCGGTCCAGGACGTCGAAGTCGTCGCTGCGAAGCGTGATGGCGGGCAGGGCGCCCTTGCGGGGGGTGGTCATGAGGGAAACTCTCTGAAAAGTCGGGCGATGTCAGGCGGCCGAAGGGCCGTCATCATCGGGGTATTCTGGGTCGGCGTGTTCGGGGTCAGACGGCGCCTCGGGCGCGGTCGGCCTCCGAAAGGGAAGGATATCGGCGCCGCGCGGCGGTTCGCCGGAACGGCTGTCGTCCGTGGTGTCTGGGCGGCGTGTCATGCGCAAATCTACGCGAGCGGCCCCAGGCCGGCGCGGTCCTGCAAATGAATGGGTGAAACAGGAGACTTAAAGCAACTGGGTCCCGTAGCGGGCGCCCGGCGCAGGGCGCACGGCGGACCGCTACGGGTTAAAGGCCTTCGACGCGGCGTCCCGCGTGGGTGAGGCGTCGAGCCTGGCTGACGAAGCGTTCCATTGCCTTTAGAGGCTGGACCCAGGCGCGGTGAAAGTCAAACCGCGCTCTCTGGAGTCGATGTCGCATGACTGATCAATCCCTTGTGAAGCCGCCGCTCGTCATGGGCATCGTCAACGTCACGCCGGACAGCTTTTCCGACGGCGGGCGGCACGCCACGACCGAGGCGGCGCTGGCTCACGCGCTGAAGCTGATCGACCAGGGCGTCGATGTGCTGGACATTGGGGGCGAAAGCACGCGGCCCGGCTCGGACCCGGTCGATGAAGCCGAAGAGATCGCCCGCGTTACGCCCCTGATCGCTGCGATCCGCACGCGTTGGGACGGCCGGATCAGCATCGACACCATGAAGCCCGGCGTCGCCCGCGCCGCCGTCGCCGCCGGGGCGACGATGTGGAACGACGTCACGGCCCTGGGCCATGCGCCTGACAGTCTGGCGACCGCTGCTGAACTGGGCTGCGAGGTGGTGCTGATGCATATGAAGGGCGCGCCCAAGACCATGCAGGACGATCCGCGCTATGACGACGTCGTGGCCGAGGTCGCGGCCTATCTGGCGGCGCGGGCCGAGGCGGCCATGGCGGCGGGCGTGGCGCGCGAACGCATCTGGCTGGACCCCGGCATCGGCTTCGCTAAGACGACGGCGCATAATCTGACGCTGACGGCCCGGCTGGACGTCTTCGTCGACCTGGGCTTTCCCGTGCTCTACGCCGCCAGCCGCAAGCGTCTCATCCAGGGCGTGGATGAGACGGCGCTTCTTGCGGAAGACCGCCTGGGCGGCTCTGTGGCCCTGGCGCTGGAGGGCGCGCGACGCGGCGCCTGCATGGTGCGGGTCCACGATGTGCGCGAGACCGTCCAGGCGCTGAAGCTTCAGGCGGCGGTGACGGCGGCTGGCTGAGCCTCAGCCCTTCCAGTCGGGCAGAACCTGGTCGGGGAAGCGATCGACGATGAAGGTCGGCTCGATCGCTCGCTCCAGCCACAGCTTGGCGCCGGCCAGGACCAGGGTGAAGCCTTCCATGGCGTCCAGCGCGGCCTTCACCCCCTCGTCCCTGGCGGGGAAGCCGCGATTGAAGATCTCGACCCAGGTCGTCTTGCCGCGTGCTTCGAAGCGCCACTCGACCTCGGTCGGCTGATCATCAAGATTCCAGTCGATGAGGATGCGCTGATTGACCTGAACGTCCTTGACCAGGACGCGGGTCGAAACGCCGTACATCCCCCAGGTCCATGTCACAGTCGCCCCCGGCGACAGGCGGCGATCGCCATGGGTGAACCAGAACCACGACGTCACCCCTGGTTCTGTAAAGGCTTGATAAACCTCGTCTACGGGGCGTCGGATCAGTATTCCGGTATGAACCACGGGCGTCGACATTCAGACCCACTCTTTTCGGGGAATCGAGGCGGCAACGCTTGTGATGGAAGAATTGTTTCTGTGTTGCGAATAAAAGAATGCAACCTGAACGGTAACTCAAGATCATTGAACCCTGACATGTCCTAAGCGTGTTGCCGATCGGTGTTCGCAAGAATTTCGACGCTGGTGTGTTGTCGCGCATAGATCGGAATGCTGATCAGGGCTGACAGCTCTCGCTGTAGGAAGGGCAGGCCCTTGTCTGAATGTGCGCCATCCGCCATTCAGCCGTCATGTCTTGGCTTTTGTCTCTTAATCCCTGGCTGGTTCTCGTCGTGGCGGGCCTGTTCGAAGTGGGCTGGGCGTCCGGCGTCAAATACGTCGGCGTGCAGCGGCCGCTGATTTCGCTGGGCGTGGCTGTCGCCTTGGCCGCCAGCATGGTCGGGTTGTGGGCGGCGACGCAACGCCTGCCGGTCGGCACGGCCTACGCTGTCTGGACGGGCATCGGCGCCGTGGGCGCGGCGGTGGTCGGCGTGGCCGTCTATGGCGAGCCGGCGACGGCGGTGCGGGCGGTCTGCATCCTGCTGATCGTCGCGGGCATCGTCGGGCTGAAACTGTTCTCGGGCGTGACGGCATGAGCGAAATCCCTCAAGCCGCTTCCGACCGCGCCGGAGACGACAAGGCGCTGAAAAGAGGCCGGGTGCTCATCCTGGCCGGCTCCGACTCCGGCGGCGGGGCGGGCATTCAGGCCGACATCAAGGCCGTGACCATGCTGGGCGGGTTCGCCGCCACCGCGATCACCGCCATCACCATACAGAACACCCTGGGCGTTCACGGCGTGCACCCCGTGCCGCTGGACGTCATTGAGGCTCAGGCCAAGGTGGTGCTGGACGATATCGGCGCGGACGCCTTGAAGACCGGCATGCTGGGTTCGGTCGAGGTGGTGGAGAGGGTCGCCGGCCTGATCGATTATGCGATGGGCGTCCCGGCCGTGATCGACCCCGTGATGATCGCCAAGGGCGGTTCGCCCCTGCTGGAGGACCGCGCCGTCGAGGCCGTGCGCCGCCTGATGGTGCCGCGCGCGGCGCTGCTGACGCCCAATGCGCCGGAGGCCGAGGCCCTGACCGGGCTGACGGTCGCCGATCTGGACGGCCAGCGCCGGGCGGGCGAGGCGCTGTTGAACATGGGCGCGCGCGCGGTCCTGATGAAGGGCGGCCATGTGCCGGGCGAGACGGTGGTCGATCTGCTGCTGACCGCCGACGGCGAGACGGTGCTGGAGAGCGAACGGGTCGAGACGCGCCACACCCACGGCACTGGCTGCACCCTGGCCAGCGCCTGCGCGGCGGGGATCGCCAAGGGCCTGCCTCTGCCGGTCGCCGTCGCTGAGGCCTGGGCCTATGTCGCCGAAGCCATCCGTCGCGCGCCGGGTCTGGGCCAGGGCCACGGCCCGCTGGATCACGCCTGGCCGGTGCGGGGCTGAGGCCGCTTGGCGCGGCGTCGGAATCGCCCTCACTGGACAGCATGACCCTGGAAGCCCGCCTGATCGAGATCGTCCGCGCTGATGCGGGCCTGATGCATGTGTTGACCGTGATGCGGGGCCTGGATCTGCCCGACTGGCGGCTGTTCTCCGGGGCCGTTTATCAGGCGGTGTGGAACGTCCAGACGGGCCGCCCGGTCGGCTATGGGATCAAGGACTACGACATCGGCTATTTCGACGCAGACACGTCCTGGGACGCTGAGGACGCCGTCATCAAGCGCGTCGCCGCCGCCTTTGAACCGCCCCTGCGCGATCAGGTCGAGGTGCGGAACCAGGCGCGGGTCCATCTGTGGTTCGAGGGCAAGTTCGGCGAGCCTTATGATCCCCTGACCTGCACCGACGACGCCCCGGCCCGTTTCGTCGCCCCGGCCTTCGCCGTCGGCGTGCGGCTGGAGGCGGACGACCGCCTCAGCGTGATCGCGCCCTTCGGGCTGGAGGACGTATTCGCCATGACGATCCGCCCCAATCCGACGCGCGGCCTGGCCAAGGGCTGGGATCGGGCAGTCGCCAACGCCCGCGGCCGCTGGCCCGAGATCACGGTCGTCGACGGCGCTCAGGCGACGGCGTAGCGCGCCGTGATTCCGTCCGGCTGGAAGTCGTGGGCCGTCAGCCGGTCCAGCGAGGCGAGAACTCGCGCGGCGAAGGCTTCGGGATCGCCGTCCTCGACGGCGGGGCGCAGCCAGTCGGTGACGACGGCGCGCGCCGGATAGGTTCCGACCGGGCCGGGCACGCTGAGCGCCACCTCAATGCCCTCGGCGATCCAGCCCGCCACGGTGATGAAGACCTCCATCCCCACCAGAAAGTCCGTGCGGCGCAGGACATAGAGGGTGATGACCCCGTCCTCGACTCCATCGGGACGCACGATGACGCCGCTGCGATCCGGCCGCCAGTCGTCCGACAGCTCCACCGCCCGCCACAGGCAGAACCAGACACGACAGGTCTGCGGCCGGATCTCATGCACCGAGCATCCCGCGCCATCGACGCAATAGGCGCACAACTCGCCTGTCGGCTTGGCCAGTTCAGGCAGGTTCAGCGGAATCGCGCGGCAGCATTCGACGCAGCCGCCGCAGGTCCGGTCAGGAAGAAGAGGCAGGGACATGGGCGGGGTTTAGCGCAAGGCGGCGGAGAATGCGCGGGGGCGATCCGGTGCCGGTCAAGCGGTCCGTCTCGGTTCAACCCGGTCCCCCGAACCAGAGACGAATGTCGTGGCCCGGATGGATCAACAGCAGGCGACGGATCGGTCTGGAACACGAAGTCCTTGGCGCCTTTGGCCGGTGATGGCGAAAGGGTGAGAGGCTCTCGCCGCATCTCCGCTGAATTCCGAAGAGAATCCGGCTAGAGTCGCTTTATGCATGGTCGTTTTCCGATCCTCTACATCGCCGAGGCTGACGCCGAGGAGGCGGTCCTGTCGTCGGGGGCGTTGGCCCAGCTTGTCGAGGCCATCCCGCAGGCGACCTTCACCGTCGTGGGCTCGCCGGCCAGCGCGCCTCTGTTCGCCGACCTGCCGCGTCTTCAACGGCTGATCACCCTTGACCGCGACGGACGCTGGGATTGGATCGCCCTGTGGAACCAGGTGCGCGAGACCAACTGGGGGCTGGTGGTCGACATGCGCGGCTCGACCCTGTCGGGCAAGCTGCGGCGTCAGCGCCGAGCGGTGAAGGAAAAGGCGCTTCCGGGCGTGCATCTGGTTGAACAGGCGGCGCGGACCTTGCAGCTGGATGAAATTCCGGCGCCGAAGCTGTTCATCAGCCGCGATACACAGGAGGCCGCCGACGTCCTGATCCCGCCGGGTTCGGGCCCGATCCTGGCCATCGGGCCGGGCGCCGACTGGATCGGCAAGCGCTGGCCCGCCGACCGCTACGCTAAGATCGCCATCTCCCTGCTGGGCGAGGGCGGACCGCTGGCGGGCGGGCGACTGATGATCGTGGGCGAGGAGGCCGACCGCGACGCGGCCCAGACCGTTCGCTCGGCGGTCAAGCGCGACCGGGTGATCGAACTGCAGGGGCGGCTGACGCGGCTGCAGACGGCGGCGGCCCTGTCGCACGCGGACCTCTATCTGGGCGGCGATTCCCTGTGGACCCAACTGGCCGTGGCGGCGGGTGTTCCGACGGTGGCGGTCTTCGGCCCCTCGGACGAGACGCTGAAACGCCCGTGGACCGGCGTCGCCGTACGCGGTCCGCGCACCCTGGACGAGTTCCGCGAACTGGACCCGCGCCTGAACCAGCACATCCAGCACATGATGGACCTGCCCTATGAGCGGGTGCTGAAGGCGGCGAAAAAGCTGCTGGCCGAACGGGCGTCCTGATCGCCCCTCGGCTTGCGTCTCCAAGCCTTCGGCGCGCATAAGCGCCGGAACTTCAGGAGATGCGCGCGATGACCCAGACCTATGACCTGATCGTTCGGGGCGGCGAGGTGGCCAATCACGCCGGGCGGGGCAAGGCCGACGTCGGCGTCATCGATGGCCGCATCGCCTTCATCGGCGACCTGTCCCAGGCTTCGGCGGGCGAGGTGTTCGACGCGACCGGCCTGACCGTCCTGCCGGGCGTCATCGACACCCAGGTCCACTTCCGCGAGCCGGGGCTGGAATGGAAGGAAGACCTCGAGACCGGCAGCCGCGCGGCGGCTCTGGGCGGCGTCGTCGCCGTGTTCGAGATGCCGAACACCAACCCCAATACGACCGATCCCGACACCATGGCCGACAAGCTGGCGCGGGCAAACAACCGTATGTGGACAGACCACGCCTTCTACGTCGGCGGCACGCATGAGAACGCCGAGCATCTGGCCGATCTGGAGCGTCTGCCGGGCTGCTGCGGGGTCAAGGTCTTCATGGGCGCCTCGACCGGAGACCTGTTGATCGCCGACGACGAGGGCGTGCGTAAAGTTCTGTCGAACGTGCGCCGCCGCGCCACCTTCCACTCGGAAGACGAATACCGCCTGGTCGAGCGCCGCAACCTGGCCCGCACCGGCGACTGGACCAGTCACCCGGAAGTCCGCGACGCCGAGAGCGCCATCATGTCCACCCGCCGTCTGGTCGGGCTGGCCAAGGAAACCGGCGCCCGCATCCACGTCCTGCACGTCACGACACGCGACGAGATGGAGTTCCTGCGCTTCCACAAGGACGTCGCTACGGTCGAGATCACGCCCCAGCACCTGACGCTGGTCGCGCCGGAAGCCTATCAGCGCCTCGGCGCCTACGCCCAGATGAACCCGCCGATCCGGTCGCAGGAGCATGTCGACGCCCTGTGGCTGTGGGGCATGCAACAGGGCGTGGCGGACGTGCTGGGTTCCGACCACGCGCCGCACACCAAGGAAGAAAAGTCCAAGCCCTATCCGGCCTCGCCCTCGGGGATGCCGGGGGTGCAGACCCTGGTGCCGCTGATGCTGACGCATGTGGCGCATGGCCGCCTGTCGCTCGAACGCTTCATCGACCTGACGTCTGGCGGGGCGCAGCGGGTGTTCGGTACGGCCAACAAGGGGCGGATGGCCGTCAGCTATGACGCCGACCTGACCATCGTCGATCTGAAGGCGAAGAAGACCATCACGCACGATCAGCAGGCGACGCGCTGCGGCTGGACGCCCTTCGACGGCTTCGAGGCGACGGGTTGGCCGGTGGCCACCATCGTGCGCGGCCGCGTGGTGATGAAGGACGGCGAACTGATCGGTCAGGCCCACGGTCAGCCGGTGCGCTTCCAGGAGACGCTGGCGGGGTGAGCGCCCTCAAGCCAAAGCTCGGCCTGATCGGTTTCGGCGCCTTCGGGCGATTGACGGCGAAGCATCTGTCGCCGTGGTTCGACATCCACGCGCATGATCCGGCTGTCAGCGACGGCGAGGGGCTGGCGCGGCTGACCACGCTGGAAGAGGCGGCCGCCTGTCCGGCGGTGGTGCTGGCCGTTCCGGTCGGCGTGCTGGCGGAAACGGTTGCGGTGATCGCGCCGCATCTCGCGCCGGACGCCCTGATCCTCGACGTGGGTTCGGTGAAGGTGAAGCCGGCCAAGGTCATGCTGGATGGCCTGCCGCAGGGTGTTCAGATCGTCGGCACTCACCCATTGTTCGGCCCCCAGAGCGGCAAGGACGGCATTGCGGGGCTGAGAATCGCCGTCTGTCCGGTGCGCGGCGACAAGGCGGCGTGGCGTACGGCCGCCTTCTGCCGCAAGGCGTTGGGGCTCAAGGTCTTCGTCGTCACGCCCGAGGATCACGACCGCGAAGCGGCGACGGTGCAGGGGCTGACCCATCTGATCGTCAAGGTCCTGCTGGCGATGGAGCCGCTGCCGACGCGCATGACCACGACCAGCTTCGAGCGCGTCATGCAGGGCGTCGACATGGTCCGTCACGACAGCGCTGCGGTGTTCCGCGCCATCGAACACGACAACCCCTTCGCCGCCGAGGTCCGCCGCCGCTTCTTTGACCTGGCTGAACAGGCGCGGGCGGAGCTGGACGGGTAACCGTCTCAGCGCGCCTTCAGGATGAAGTCGGCCACGGCGGGAACGACCTCGGCGCCCAGCGGGATCGAGGCGTCGCCATAGGTGGCGGCGTTGCCAGCCGGGTCCGCAGGAGCCTGACGTAGGATGTGGTTCAAGCCCTCGAAGACAATCCGTTCGGCCTTGGGTTGGGCTGCCAGAAGCATCTCGCTGTTTGCTGGAACCACCTGGATGTCGGTCGAGCCGTGGCCCAGCAGAACCGGACGATCATAGGCGGCGATCAGGGCCTGGGGGTCCACGACGAAATAGGAGATCAGATAGGGCTGGATCGAGGGACGGAACAGCGCGGCCAGATAGGGCGGGGTCTCCATGACGGTGCGTCCGGCCTCCATTTCGCTCAGGATATGATCGACTTCGGGTTTGACGGCGGGCGGCAGCTTGGGCTCGAGCTGGCGACGGAGTTCGATATTAGCGCGCACGCCGACCGGCGACAGCAGGACCAGACCGCAGACGCCCGGATTGTCGGCCGCTGCCGCCTGGGCGATCAGGGCGCCTTCCGAATGGCCGATCAGCCAGACGCAGGGCGCGCCGGTCTTCTGGGCCGTCTGTCGGGCCCAGGCTTTGGCGTCGTCGATGAAGGTGTCGAAGGTGAGGTTTGCCTCACCGGTCGCCGCGGGGGCGCTAGCGGCGATGCCGCGCTTGTCGAAGCGGACGGTGGCGATCCCGCGTTCGGCCAAGCCCTCGGCCAGTTGGTGATAGACGCCGCCGGTTACCCCGACGGGGCTATTCCCGTCGCGGTCGGTCGGGCCCGATCCGGCGATGATGACGGCGGCGGCCCGCATCTGGCCTTCGGGCGTCAGCAGGGTTCCCTGAAGGGCGGCGGGCGTCGAGGCCAGTTCGACGGGCGTCGAAACCGGCGAAAGCAACAGGGCGGCGGCGAGGGTCAGCATGGTCGTCTCCGTCGTGAGGTTGTTAAGTGATCAGAAGGGCTGGCGGTCGGGATCGGTGCGCCAGACGCGCCAGCTCTCGAACCCGGACCAGAGGGCGGCGATCAGGACGCCGACGATCAGGGCGATCATGCCGGCGGGCTGGGCGATGAAGGGGCTGGCGATCAGACCGAGCGCTCCCAGCCAGAACACCAACCGGCCGGCCAGCCGATTGGAGCGGTCCCAGGCCAGTCGCGACTTATAGGCCCAAGGAGTCTTCACGCCGATGAAGGGGTTGGGGCTGACGCGGCCCAGAACTGCGCCCGCGATCAGGAGGATGAACCCGAGGAAGGCCATGGCGATGCCCGGAGGGCTCACGCCTGACGTGGCAGCCGGGCCGAGGCTGGCCCAGGCGATGAAGGCGCAAACCGCGCCCAGAATGATGCTCGACATCCATTGCCCGCCCCGCAGGCCCTTGCGGCGGACCGGGTCCGCGACAGAATCGGCCTGACGTCCGGTCATCCAGCCGACCAGCAGATTGAGCAGCGCCAGTCCTGCCAGAACAGCCGCGAGCTCATAGCGGCTGCCGTAACGATCGGCCTGCCCGGTTGCGTCGAAATGCACTGGGATCGGCGTCTCGGGGCCATAGATCGCGATCCAGGCCGCCCCCGTCAGGATCAGGAGCGAGACGATGGCGGCGGCCGTGTCGGCCAGCGTGGGGTTCTTCATCATGGCTCTTTCTCCTCCTCGTCGGTTTTGCCTGTTCCGCTCAGGTCCATCAGGAAGGCCAGAGCCTCTTCGACGGCCGAGATCTCCAGCCGGTAGCGGATCGACTGGCCGTCGCGTTCGGTGCTGACTAGTTCGGCCTCCTTGAGCGCATTCAGATGCCCGGTGACCGTCGGCCAGCTCATGTCGAAGGCCGCAGCGATCTCGCCCGAGGACAGGGGGCCGGAGCGCAGCATGGCGATGATGCGTCGCCGCACCGGATGCGACAGGGCTTTGAACAGGCTGTTCATAGGAAAGAATCTAATTAGGGTTTTCCCTAAATTCAATCCGCGTTCGCCCAGGCGCGACTGGCCTTCGGCGGTCGCCCGGCCTATGGCTGAGGTTGTTTTACCTGCTGCGAGTCGTTCTCATGGAAATCCGCGATCAGATCGTTCTCATCACCGGCGGCGCGCGCGGCGTGGGTGCGGCGGCGGCGCGGGCTTTTGCGGGGCAGGGCGCGCGGGTGGCGATCAACTGGCGCAGCAGCGGCGAGCGGGCCGAGGCGCTGGCGGCGGAACTGGGCGAGCGCGCCCTGGCCGTTCAGGCTGATGTGACGGATCGCGCGGCGGTGGACGCCATGGTCGCCAGGGCCCAGGCGCATTTCGGCGGGGCGGTCAGCACCGTGGTCAACAATGCGCTAGACTACAGCTTCAACGGCGACGCCCGGGCCCAGATGGCCGACATTCCGTGGGAAGACATGGAGCGTCAGTTCGCGACGGTGATCCGCGGCGCCCTGAACGTCATTCAGGCCACGGCGCCGGGCATGGGCGCGCAAGGCTTCGGCCGGGTCATCAACATCGGGACGAACCTGTTCCAGAATCCGGTCGTACCCTATCACGACTACACCGCCGCCAAGGCCGCCTTGCTCAGCCTGACACGGACGGCGGCGGGCGATCTGGGACCGTCGGGGATCACCGTCAACATGATCTCGGGCGGCCTGCTGCGGACGACCGACGCCAGCGCAGCGACGCCTGAGGCGGTGTTCGACCTGATCGCCAGCATGACGCCGCTGCGGTCGGTGACGACGCCGGAAGAGTTCGCCGACGCCGCCCTCTTCTTCGCCTCGCCGTGGAGCCGGGCGGTGACGGGGCAGAATCTGGTGGTCGACGGCGGGCTGGTGCGGGATTAAGTCGGCCTGACGGTAGGGCCTCAACTAGGACGGATATCATGAGCGGCGTCATTCTGATCACCGGAGCCACCTCGGGCATCGGCCGGGCGGCGGCGCGCCGTTTCGCGGGCGCGGGCTGGAAGGTGATCGCCACCGGCCGCCGTCAGGAACGTCTGGATGAACTGGTCGCTGAGCTGGGCGCGGATCTGGTTCACGCCGCCCCCTTCGACATGCGCGACGAGGCCGCCATCGACGCGGCGCTGGACGCCCTGCCCGAAGGCTTCCGCGACATCGACGTGCTGATCAACAACGCCGGGCTGGCGCTGGGCACGGCGACGGCGCAGGAGGCCGATCTGGCCCAGTGGCGCCAGATGATCGACACCAACATCACCGGCCTGGTGACGCTGACCCACCGCCTGCTGCCGCGCCTGATCGCGCGCAAAGGGGCGATTCTGAACATCAGTTCGGTGGCCGCAACCTATCCCTACAAGGGCGGCAACGCCTATGGCGGGACGAAGGCCTTCGTGCGCCAGTTCTCGCTGGGGCTGCGCTCGGACCTGCACGGGACGGGGGTGCGCGTCACCTCGATCGAGCCGGGCATGGCCGAGACGGAGTTCACCCTGGTCCGCACCGGCGGCGACCAGGCGGCGTCGGACACCCTTTATGGCGGGGCGGCGCCGATGACGGGCGAGGACATCGCCGAGACTCTGTTCTGGGTCGCGACCTTGCCGGCGCACCTGAACATCAACGCGCTGGAGCTGATGCCGGTCAGCCAGTCCTTCGCGGGTTTTCAGGTGGCGCGGGACTGACCCCGACGGGGCCGGTCGCCAATCGGCCCTCTTTTCTTTATAGGGGCGGGCCATGAGCCAACATCCGCCGCACCGGTTTTCCATCGCTCCCATGATGGACTGGACCGACCGCAATTGTCGGGCGTTTCACCGCGCGCTGAGCACGCGCGCCCTGCTCTATACGGAGATGGTGACGGCCCCGGCGGTGATCCACGGCGATCGCGACCGCCTGCTGGGCTTTGATGCGGTCGAGCATCCGGTGGCGCTGCAACTGGGCGGGTCGGACCCGGTTCAGCTGGCCGAGGCGGCCAAGATCGGCGAGGCCTATGGCTATGACGAGATCAATCTGAACGTCGGCTGCCCTTCGGATCGAGTGCAGTCGGGCCGGTTCGGCGCCTGCTTGATGCGCGAGCCGGAACTGGTGGCCGACTGCATGGCGGCGATCAAGGAGGCGGTCGGCGTCCCCGCCACCGTCAAATGCCGCATCGGCGTCGACGATCAAGACCCTGAGATCAGCCTGTTCGCCACGGTCGACGCCTCGGCGGCGGTGGGGATCACCAGCTTCGTCGTCCATGCGCGCAAGGCGTGGCTGAAAGGCCTGTCGCCCAAGGAGAACCGGGACGTGCCGCCGCTGGACTATGCGCTGGTGCGGCGTCTGAAGCGCGAGCGGCCGCATCTGACCATCTGCATCAACGGCGGCATCGGCGATCTGGATCAGGCCGAGGCGCATCTGAAGGCTGATGACGGCGTGCAGTTGGACGGCGTGATGCTGGGCCGGGCCGCCTATCACGAGCCGGCCCTGATGGGGCAGGTGGATCGCCGCATCTTCGGCGAGGCTGTCGAAGACGTCGATGTGTTCGAGGCGCTGGAGCGCTATCGCCCCTATATGGCCGCGCGGCTGGACGAAGGCGCGAACCTGGCCGGCATGACCCGGCACATGCTGGGTCTGATGCACGGTCGGGCAGGGGCGCGCGCCTTCCGCCGCATCCTGACGGTCGAGGGCGTGAAGCTCGGCGCGGGGCTGGAGGTCGTCGATCGCGCGGTCGAAGCCGTGCGCGAGGCCGAGGCGCGCAAGGCGGCCTAAATGTCTTTCTCCTCCCCACGCAGTGGGGAGGCGGATCGGCGGCGCAGCCGCCGAGACGGAGAGGCCGCTTGGTTCCGCGCAGCCTTTTTTATCCCGCAAGCTGTTCCTGGTTCCGCCGTATAGGCCCCTCCACCACTTCGTGGTCCCCCTCCCCATTGCATGGGGAGGAAAAGGCTGACGGCGCGGCGGCGGACGGCTAAGCCATTGGTCATGACTCTCCCTCTGTCCGAACTCGCCCTTATGCTCGCCGCCCTGGTCGGGGCGGGGGCGGTCGCGGGCGTGATCGGCGGCCTGTTCGGTGTCGGCGGCGGGACGGTGCTGGTGCCGGCGCTGTTCTACGCCTTCTCGGTGCTGGGCGTGGGAGGCGAGAGCAATCTGCATGTCGCCATCGGCACCTCCCTGCTGACCATCGTCGCCACTTCGCTGCGATCCCTGGCGACGCACCGGGCGCATGGGGCGGTGGACGAAACGGTCTTGAAGACCTGGACGCCGTGGGTGGCGTTCGGCGGCCTGATCGGGGCGGCGGTGGCGGGCTTCACCTCGATGGAGGGGCTGGCGATCGTCTATGGCGTCTGCCTGCTGCTGATCGCGGCGCAGATGGGGCTGCTGCCCGAGCGGTTCACCCTGCGAAAGGATCTGCCGGCGGGCTGGGGGCGGCGCGGCGTGGGTACGGGCATAGGCTTGCTGTCGGCCATGATGGGCGTGGGCGGCGGCAGCTTCGGCGGCATGACCATGACCCTGTGCGGGCGGCCGATCCATCAGGCGGTGGCGACGGCCTCGGGCTTCGGCCTGGCCATCGGATCGGCGGCGGCGCTGGGGTTCGCCGTGTTCGGCTGGGACGCGCCGGGGCGACCGCCGCTGTCGCTGGGCTATGTCAATGTGCCGGCGGCGGTGATCATGGGGCTGTTGACGGCGCTGACGGCGCCCTACGGCGCGCGGCTGGCGCACCGGCTGGATCGCAAGATGCTGCGCCGCGCCTTTGCGGTCTATCTGCTGCTGACGGCTCTGTCGGTGGTGCTGAAGGCGCTGTGAGCGCGATTAAGTAGATGCCCGCAGGCGGCCGCTAACACTTTGTCGAACAAGCGCGGGCTAGGAGCGAGGCTGAACCTCTCTCCCCGAGCCTTAAAGTCATGTTGCAGAACCTGTCGGTCCCCAAGAAGCTGATCCTGTCCTTCATGGCGGTGATCGCGGCGTGCGGGGCGGCGACCCTGATCGTCCTGTGGTGCGTTGCCTCCTTGCAGAGGGCCGATGCGGCGGACACGGCCTCGCGTGAGGTGATGAAGGCGTCGGATCGTCTGATGGCCGCGGCCGTCGAGCAGCAGAACGCCATGCGCGGCTATGTCGCCAGCCGCGACCCCGGCTTCATCGAAGCCTTCAATCAGGGCGGCGTGGACGTGAAATCGCGGATGGCGGATCTGGCCGCCTCGGACGTCGAAGGCGCCTATGCCGCCGAGCAGACGGCGCTGATCGCCGCCACGGCCGCCTTTGAGAAGAGCGCCTCGGATGTCATCGCCCTGGCGCGCGACCCGGCGACGCATGAAGCCGCCCTGACCCAATTGGCCTCGGCTGCGCGCCTGTCGGACATTCGCCAGGCGGTCGGTTCTATCCGCGAGAAGGAAGCCGTTCAGGCCCAGGCCCGCGCCGAGGCCAAGGCCTTCGCCTTCACTGAAGCCTATATCGCCTTCGTCGTGGGCGGGTTGTTGGCCCTGGGCATCGCCGTGGGCGCGGCCCTGTGGTTGATCGGCGCCCTGAGCCGTCCGGTCGAGGCCATGACCCGTGCGATGGGACGTCTGGCCGGCGGGGATCTGAACGTCGCCATTCCGGCGGTCGGTCGTCGCGACGAGATCGGCCGCATGGCCGACGCTGTCCTGACCTTCAAGCAGAACGCGGAGGAGAAGGTGCGTCTGGAAGCCGAGGCCGAGGCCGCGCGCGTCGCCGCCGAAGCCGAACGCCAGGCCCAGGCCGAGCGCGACGCCGAGGCCGCCCGCCAGCAGGCCCGCGTGGTCGAGGGCGTGGCCAAGGGGCTGGATCGGCTGTCGCACGGCCAACTGGCTTTCCGCCTCAACGACCCGTTCGCACCTGAGTATGAGGGGCTGCGCACCGACTTCAACGCGGCGATGGACAAGCTGCAGGGCGTGATGCGGATCATCGTCGAGCGCGCCGCCGCCATCGGCGCCAGCGCCCGCGAGATTTCACAGGCGTCCGACGATCTGTCGCGCCGCACCGAACAGCAGGCCGCCAGCCTGGAAGAAACCGCCGCCGCCCTGGAGCAGATCACCGCCACCGTGGCTCGTTCGGCCGAGGGCGCGACGGAGGCGGGCGGCGTGGTGCGCGGCGCCCAGTCCGAGGCGGTGGACGGTCAGGCCGTGGTCGGCCGCGCCATCGCCGCCATGGGCGAGATCGAACGCTCCTCGTCCGAGATCGGCGCCATCATCGGCGTGATCGACGAGATCGCCTTCCAGACCAACCTGCTGGCGCTGAACGCGGGCGTCGAGGCGGCGCGCGCGGGCGACGCCGGACGCGGCTTCGCCGTGGTGGCTTCGGAAGTACGCGCCCTGGCGCAGCGCTCGGCCTCGGCGGCCAAGGAGATCAAGACCCTGATCACCGAGTCGGGCCGTCAGGTCGGCGCGGGCGTGGCCCTGGTCGGCGACACCGGCCATGCGCTGGAGCGCATCGCTGGTCAGATCCAGCGCCTGACCGTCATCGCCGAAGAGATCGCGGCTTCCTCGCACGAGCAGTCCAGCGGTTTGCAGCAGGTCAATATCGCTGTGAACCAGATGGATCAGGTCACTCAACAGAATGCTGCGATGGTCGAGGAATCGACCGCCGCCAGCCACGCCCTGGCCTCCGACGCGGTCGAGCTGGATCGCATGATGGGGCAGTTTGCCCTGGACGACGCGCGCGACCTGGATGCGCGCGGTCGGATGGACGCCCTGGCGCGAGCCGTGGCCTAAGGCGCCAAATTCTCCCTCCCCTTCATGGGGAGGGAGAGACGCGCGCTTTCGTGCTTACGCCGCCGCCTTCAGCGCCACTGCGTTCAGCGCCTGGGTCAGGTCGGCCAGAATGTCGTCCTGATGCTCAAGCCCGACCGACAGGCGCAGCAGGCCGTCGGTGATGCCGGCCGTCACGCGCGCCTCGGGCGTCATGGCGGCGTGGGTCATGGTGGCCGGGTGGGCGACCAGGCTTTCGACCCCGCCCAGGGATTCGGCCAGGGTGAAGACCTCCAGCCGCTCGATCACCTGACGCACCGCCTCGGTCCCGCCGACCAGTTCGAAGCTGAGCATGGCGCCCGGACCAGACTGTTGGCGCGCCGCCAGATCGTGGCCGGGGTGGCTGGTCAGTCCCGGATAATGGACGGCCTTGACCGCCGGGTGCAGCTCCAGAACAGCCGCGACCAGGCTGGCCGTGGCCTGCTGACGCTCGATGCGGGTGAACAGGGTGCGCAGTCCGCGCAGCGTCTGATAGGCGTCGAACGGCGAGCCGGTGACGCCCAGGCAGTTGGCCCACCAGGCCAGCTGTTCATGATCGGCGGGATCGGCCGCGACCACGGCGCCGCCGACCACGTCGGAATGGCCGTTGATGTATTTGGTGGTCGAGTGGACCACGATGTCGGCGCCCAGCTCCAACGGCCGCTGCAGGGCCGGCGACAGGAAGGTGTTGTCGCACACGACCTTGGCCCCCACGGCGTGGGCGCGGCGACAGACATCGGCGATGTCGGTGACGCGCAACAGGGGGTTGGACGGCGTCTCGACCAGCACCAGCTTGCAGCCGTCGATCAGGGCGGCGTCCAGCGCCGCGCTGTCGTTCTGATCGACGAAGGCGACGCGGAAGTGGCCCTTCTTGGCGCGGGCGCACAGCAGGCGGTGGGTGCCGCCGTAGCAGTCGTGCGGCGCGATCAGCAGGTCGCCCGGCTCCAGCAGGCTGAGCGGCAGATCGACCGCCGCCATGCCGGTGGCGGTGATGACGGCGCCGGCGCCGCCCTCCAGCTCGGCCAGGGTCTCGGCCAGGACGTCGCGGGTCGGATTGCCCGAGCGCGAATAGTCGTATTTGCGGGGCTGGCCGAAGGCGGCGAAGGAATAGTTGGACGACAGATACAGCGCCGGCATGACCGCGCCGTGGGCCGTGTCCGTATCGACGCCCGAGCGGGCGGCGATGGTGCGGGGATCGGCGGGACGGGCGCGGCTCATTGGTCGATGTCCTTCAGTACGGAGGTCAGGATGTCGCCGACCAGGGCGTCTTCCTTCAGGAAGGCGTCGTGGCCGTAGACGGAAGCGTGCTGTTCAAAGCGCCAGAGGTTGGGCAGGCGGTCGGCCAACTCCTGTATGTCCTCGATCGGGCACAGGCGGTCGGTGGTGAAGCCGATCAGGGTGACGGGGGCGCTGATGGCCTCGGGCTCGACGCGGTGGCGGTCGATGGAGTCCGACAGGGTCAGCCAGCGGGCGGGGGTGGTGCGGTCGCGATAGGCCCGGCCGCGCGCCGTCAGGTAGTCGCACACCGGATAGGCCTGACCCGCATGGCTGGGGGCTTCGGAATCGAAGCGGTCGCCGAACTCTTCCTGGGTGCGATAGGTGGTCATGGCCAGCTCGCGCGCCAGGCCGACGGCCTGATCGATACGGCCGGTCTCCAGGCCCAGTTGCAGGATGCGGCGCTGGATGCCGCGCCAGGCGGTGGCCAGCGGGTGCGGGCGGTGGGCGGCGGACACCACCACCAGCTGCTCGGCCCAGTCGGGGAACAGCTCGCCGAAGGCCAGGGCGATCATGCCGCCGTAGGAACAGCCGATGAAGGCTGCGACCTTCTCGACGCCCAGATGGTCCAGCAGCAGGGCCAGAAGCCGGGCCTGATCCTGGGTGGTGATGGTCAGGGGAGCCTTCGGCTCCTTGACGCCTTCGCCGAATTCCGGCGCGAAATCAAAAGCCAGAACGCGGAAGCGGGTCAGGTCGATCGGGGCGCGCACGCCCACGGCGCCGGACCACCACCCCAGCCCCTTGGTCTCGGTGCGATGGACGTAGCGGTCGGCGGAAATGCCGCCCGCCACCACGATCAGGGGGGCGTTGGCCTTGCCGTGCAGGCGGCCGATGATCTGCTTCTGGATCAGGGTTCCGCCGAAATCGAGTTCGAAGCCGTCCGGGATGGAGACGACCACGTCATGAGCCCCGTCGCGCGACAACAGCTTGGACGGACGGCGTGCGGAACCGGACCGACAGGCGGGCTCTTCGGCGGCGGCGATGGGGTCGATCAGGGCCAGGGTCATGGGTCTCGGTCACTCAGCAAAACGGCTCGCCAAGGAACCCATGCAGTGACAGACCGTGGAGCGTCGCCTCGTCGATGCTCCACCCATCTCTCGCGGTTTTCAGGTCGCCCTGAAAACCCCGCAGGAGTTGGCACCGTTTCGGGCGGAACCCGATGGTTGCCCCGGCGTCAAAGGGCCTAATCCCTCAGCCGGTCTTGATGAGTGAGCTTACGGTGCGGTTGCGAAGAGCGCCGGTCAAGTGAAAAATTTAACCTCATTTCGCCGCCAGTTGCTCATATGGATGGCGAAAACGGCCTATCTTGGCGATGTCGCGAAAAATTCTTTCGAGACGGGGTTGACGCGGCGCGGCGCTCTGGCTCACCCTAAGGCACGATTTTCAACCGGACGCCGCCTGTGCCTTACCGCCTCGCCAGCATGAAGACGATCGCGATCGCCGCCTCGGCGACGGGCCTCTTCGCGTCCATGATTACGACCACCGGTACCACCACCATGCCCTTGCGGGCGGGGACCGGATGATGCGCGCCGTCTAGGCGAGAAAACGCAGAAAACCGATCACCCGCCCGGACCCCCGGGCGGGTTTTTTATTGGCCCGAACCCACCCCCGATCACCGCCGACTTCTCTCAAAATTCTCCCAGATTCAGCCTTCAGGAAACCGCCATGTCCGCCTCTCTCGCCCTCGTCGCCGATCAGTCGAAACCGGTTGAAGCCCTTGTTCCCGCCGCCGACGTGGTGGTGCTGAAGTTCGGCTCTTCGGTCCTGCGCGACGCCGCCCAGGCGCCTGCCGTCGCCAGCGAAATCTACGGCCACGTCCGCGCCGGCCGTAAGGTGGTGGCGGTGGTTTCGGCTCTGGCCGGCCAGACGGATCAGCTGCTGGCTGATGCCCGCAGCCTGGGTCTGGATCACGAGAACGAACTGCTGCCCGCCTATGTCGTGCTGGGCGAGGAAAAGGCCGCGGCTCTGGTCGCGGTCGCATGCGACCGGGTCGGACTGGACGCTGTCGGCCTGTCGGTGCGCGAACTGGGCATTGTGGCGGAGGGGCCGGCCCAGCACGCCCGTCCCGTATCGCTGAAGGGCGAGCGTCTGCATCAGGCCCTGGCCGAGCATGAGGTGGTGGTGGTTCCGGGCTTCGGCGCGGTGCGCTCGAACGGCCGGGTGGCCCTGCTGGGTCGGGGCGGATCGGACCTGACGGCCGTGGTGCTGGCGGCTGAATTGGGTCTGAAGCGGGTGCGGCTGGTGAAGGATGTCGATGGCCTCTACGACCGCGATCCGGCCTGCGAGACGGGCACGCCGCTGCGCTATCGCCGCGCCAGCTGGGAGACGGCGCGTCAGGTCGGCGGCGCCCTGGTTCAGCACGACGCCATCGACCTGGCTGAGGCGCGCGGCGTTGACATCGAAGTCGCTGCACTCGGCCGCGCCGAGGGCACCATCGTCGGCGAACGCGGCGCCCCTCCCGGCCCGGTGCAGGCGGCGGAGCCGCTGAAGGTCGCGGTGGCCGGTTGCGGCGTCGTCGGCGGCGGTCTGCTCAGCCGCCTGCTGCCGGACGACCGCTTTGAAGTGGTCGGCGTGCTGGTGCGCAACCTCTTGAAAAAGCGCGACGTATCGGCGCCCGCCGAGCTGTTCACTAATGATGTCGAGGCCCTGCTGGCGAAGAAGCCGGACCTGGTGCTGGAGGCCCTGTCGGAGGGGGAGGCGGGTCACGCCCTGATCCGCCGCGCGCTGGAGGCGGGCTGCGACGTGGTCAGCGCCAACAAACAGGCCGTGGCCCGTGATCCCAAGGGGCTTCAGGCCCTGGCCGACGCCAACGGCTGTCGCGTCGCCTGGTCGGCCTCGGTCGGCGGCGGCTCGCCGATGATCGAGACGCTGCGCGCCGCCCGCGCCGCCGGGCCGGTGGCCGGTTTCGAGGCGGTGCTGAACGGCACGGTCAACTTCATGCTGCAGCGTTTGGGCGAGGGGGCGACCTTCTCCGACGCCCTGGCCGACGCCCGCGCCGCCGGTTTCGCCGAGGAAGATCCCTCGTCCGACCTGGAAGGCTTCGACGCCGCCGCCAAGGTCAAGTTGCTGTCCTTTGAGGCCTTCGGCCGCTCGCCTGACGACCTGCCGCGCGACGTCCTGGCGGCCGAGACGCCGCTGGGCGACAGGCCGGTGCGCCAGATCGGCGCCTGTTTCGAACGCGACGGCGAACTGGACCCCTATGTCCGTCTTGACGGCGAACTGGAAGACGCGCTCTTCCTGTCGCTGAACGGAGAGCGCAACGCCTTGAAGGTCTATGGTCAGGACGGCCGGGTGTGGACGTGCAAGGGGCGCGGCGCCGGGCGCTGGGCCACGACCGAGAGCGTGCTGGCTGATGTCGCCGATGTCATGCGCGCCCGGCGCGCCGCTGCGGAGCTTGTCTAGTCATGGCCGTCTTCACGCCCGTCACGCCGCAACAGGCCGACGACTATCTCATGCGCTACCCTCTCGGCGGGTTGGTCGAACTGACCCCGATCGCCGAGGGGGTCGAGAACACCAACTACCGCCTGGTGACGGATCAGGGCGCCTATGTCCTGACCCTGTTCGAGGGGCGGACCGAGGCCTCGGCCCTGCCGTTCTGTCTCGGTCTGACGGGACGGCTGGCGGCGCAGGGGTTCCCGACGCCCGCGCCCGTCGCAGATCTGCACGGCCAGGTGATCGGCCGCCTGAACGACCGCGCGGCCGCCATCGTCGAATGGACGCCCGGCGCCTGGAAGCGCCAGCCGACGGACAAGGACCAGTATCGCGCCGGTCAGGTTCTGGCCTTGCTGCATCTGGATGCGGCCGATTATGAAGGCGTGCGCGAGAACCCGGTCGGGCCGCGCGCCTGGGCCGATCTGGCCGCGCGCTGCGACACGGTCGCCGCGAGCGAGGATCGCCGGATGCTGGAGCAGATGCAGCGTCTTCTGCCCGATCTGGCCCAGCCGTGGAGCGATCCGTCGCTGCCGCGCGGCCCGATCCACGCCGACTACTTCCCCGACAACGTCCTGTTCGCTGTGAACGAGCACGGGGCGACCGACGTGGGGGGCGTGATCGACTTCTACTTCGCCTGCGTCGATGTGCTGGCCTATGACTTGGCCATTGCGCTCAGCGCCTGGGGGTTCGACGCCGAGGGGCGGCCTCTGCCGTCGGCCCTGCGCGCCTTCCAGAAGGGCTATGAGTCGGTGCGGCCCCTGTCGGACGCCGAGCGTCAGGCCCTGCCGGAACTGGGCGCGGCGGCGGCGGTGCGCTTCACCCTGACGCGCCTGCATGACCGGCTGTTCCACGACCCGACCAACCTGGTTACGCCCAAGGACCCGGCGCCCTTCTTCCGGCGGCTGGACTACTGGAAGGCGGCGGAACCGGCCTGAACGCCGTCCATGTCGTAGAGGGCTAGGGCTACGCCTAATAGGACCAGTGCGCCGCCGATGATGATATCGGCCTTTCGTCGGTGTTGCAGCACCCGGCGGCGTACTTCGGCCTGGGATAGGAAGACGGCGACTGCACCGAACCAGATCTGGTGGGACAGGGAGATCACGGCGCCGTAGCCCAGTTTTACGAACGAAGACGCGTCGGCACCTCCGACCTGGGCGTACAGACTGATGATGAAGATCGCGGTCTTGGGGTTGAGCGCATTGGTCAGCAGCCCGCGGGCGAAGGCGCGCCCTCCCTTGACCGAAGGGGTCTCGCTGGCAGCGGGAGCAGGCGGCGCGGGGGTCTTCAGCGCCATTCCGACGCCCATGTAGATCAGATAGGCGGCGCCGATCAGGCGCACGACATCCAGAAGATTGGGAAACGTACGCGACAGCAGCGTCAGTCCGAACGCCGCATAGGCTATGTGCAGCCAGCAGGCCGCGGCTACCCCCGCTGCGACCATCAGTCCGGCGCGCCGTCCTTCGACTGCGCTGGTTCGCGATACCATGGCGAAGTCGGCACCGGGGCTGATGACGGCCAGCCAGACCACGCTGAGGACTATGAAGAACTGACTCATCGCGTGCCGCTCAAAGGTTGAAGACGAGGTTTTTGTCGCCCGGCGCATCGGCTTTGAAAAACGAAACTATTTCGTCCATATATGTGAAAATTACTCACTTATGGAAAACGGCATGGCCGCCCGAATGCCTTCACTCAATGCGCTTCGCGCGTTCGAAGCCGCGGCGCGCAGCGGTAGCCTGGTGGCAGCTGCGGCTGAGTTGAACGTGACGCATGGCGCCGTGTCCAAACAGGTTCAGTCTTTGGAGCGCGACCTCGATGCGGTCTTGTTTGAGCGTCGCAATCGGGGCGTCCACCTGACCCGCAAGGGGGAGTGGCTGGCCGAACGGCTGGGCAGTGCCTTTGTGGGCCTGGATCAGATCATGGTGGGATTTCGCGCCCTTGAGGCGACGCCGGCTCCGCTGACCATTTCGTGCGAGCCGACGCTAAGCTTGCGCCTATTGATCCCAGCTATGGCCGATCTGGAGCGGGAAACGGGGTTGGAGGTGCGCATTTTGGCGGCCGGAGGCGTTATAGATTTTCATAATAATAACATTGATGTAGCGGTTAGACGAAATGACTTTCCCTTACCGTCCGGCGTCAGGGCGACGTTGCTGGCGCCTGAAATGATGGGGCCGGTTTTGTCTCCGTCTCTGTCTGGGCGAGAGAAAAGGGATGTGCCGCGTCTACAGAGCCGCACCCGGCCGCACGCCTGGCGGAACTGGAGCGCCGGTCGTGACGGAGGCTTCGATGGGCCTGGCATCGAGTATGAGCACTTCTACCTGGCCCTGCAGGCTGCCGAGGCGGGGCAAGGGGCGGCGCTGGCCTCGGTCCATATGACGCGGGGCGAAGTGCAGGCGGGGCGCCTGCTCGCGCCTGAGGGCTTTAAGCCCGACGGCACGGCCTATGTCGCCTTGCGTTCCGAAGACTCGCGCGATGAGCGTATCGACCGTTTCATCGTTTGGATGCAGGCTCGGATGACCGCCAATCTAAGCGAAAATGTCACCCAAGAAATCGCTTAGCAGCCGTTGTCGCCTGCCCGGTGATTAGCCCGTTTCAGCAAACCCCTTCGCCGCCGCCAGGGCCGCCTCGGGCGTGTTCTCGATCACCGTCAGGCGCTCGGGGCGGTCGCCCAGGGCGCGGATGACGGGGGCGGGTTCCGGCTCGACGCCGATGACGTCCGAGACGAAGGCGCCGAACTTGGACGGGTGGGCGGTGGACAGGGTGACGATGGGCGCGCCGTTGCGGTCCAGACGACGTGCGGCGGCCAGGGCCACAGCCGTGTGCGGGCAGACGATGCGGCCCCAGGCGGCATGGGCGTGGGCGATCTCGGCCTTGGTCGTCGCCTCGTCGACCGACACGGCCGACACCTCGGCGCGCAGGGCGGCCAGCAGGTCGGCGGGCAGGGTGACGGACCCCTCGCGGGCGAAGGTTTCGAACACGGCGCGGGTCGTCTCGGCGTCGCGGCCGGAGGCCTCGAACACCAGACGTTCGAAGTTGGACGGCGCCTGCACGTCCATCGACACGCTGCCGCTTTCGACAGCCGAGCGGCGGGCGTAGGCGCCGTCGTTGATGGCGCGGGCCAGGGCGTCGTTCTGGTTGACGGCGGCGACGAAACCGGCGGCGGGCAGGCCCATCTTGCGGGCGGCGATCCCGGCGAAGGCGTCGCCGAAATTGCCCGTCGGCACCACGAAGGTCGCCGCCTGTCCCAACTGGGCCGTGGCCGAGACGTAATAGGGAATCTGGCCCGCCAGACGGCCCCAGTTGATCGAGTTGACCGAGGACAGGCGGCCCTGTTCGCGTAAGGATTCCTCGGCCAACAGGCCCTTCACCAGGCGCTGGCAGTCGTCGAAATCGCCGCGCACGGCCAGGTTCAGGACGTTGTCCGCCTGGACCGTCGTCATCTGTTTGCGCTGCACCGGAGAGACGCGGTCCAGCGGGTGCAGGACGATCAGCTTGATGCGCTTGGCCCCAGCAAAGGCGCGTACGGCGGCGGCGCCGGTGTCGCCGCTGGTGGCGGTCAGCAGGGTCAGGGTCTCGCCCGTCGCGGCCAGGGCCTCGTCCGACAGGGCGGCCACCAACTGCATGGCCAGATCCTTGAACGCCGCCGTCGGACCGTGGAACAACTCCAGCACGAACAGGCCTGGCTCCAGCTCGATCAGGGGCGTCACCAGCGGATGGTCGAAGCCCTTGGTCAGGCGGTCCAGCGCGCGGTCCAGCGCACCGGGGGGCAAAGAGTCGCCGATGAAGGGCGCCATCGCCGTCTTGGCGATCTCGGCGTAACCGCGGCCGGGGCGTGTCGCATCGGCGGGCATGGCGGGCCAAGCCTGCGGCATGTAGAGGCCGCCGTCGGGCGCGATGCCGCGCAGCAGGGCGTCGCTGAAGCGGGTCGGAGCGGCGTCGCCGCGCGTGGAGAGGTAACGATCAGGGGAGGCTGGCATAACGGGTTGTTTCTAGCTGTGATCTGCGACTTCGTCATGAATATTTTGCGCGTGCGAACGGAATTGTCGCGAGGCGGCGCAACAACCTGGCTCAACCGGCGCAAAGGCGGCGTCGCCGGCGCGCGAGGATGGGAAAGGGGGCTGGCGCCGCGCCGCCGGCCGGTTCATGTCAGGCGAATGAACCGCCGTTCCCTTCTCATCCGTGCCGGAGCCATCGCCGCCGCCGTCGGCGGAGGTTTGTGGCTGAAGGATCATGTGCTGTGGCGGCGACCCAGCGTGACGTTCGGCGCGGATGGAAGCAGCGGCTGGCTGCGTTTCGTCGCGCCTCGGACCCTTTTGCCGACGGTGCGCGTGCGGCTGGCGGGGCGGGAGTTGACCGCCCTGATCGATAGCGGGGCGCAGTATTCGGTGATCGATCGGCGACTGGTGGCGGAACTGGGCCTGGACGATCTCTTCGATATGCCGCTGATCGCCTATGGCGTGGACGGTCGCGCCCAAATGGGGCGGGGCGTGACGCTGGATCTGGCCGTGGGGGAGGCGCGCGTGGGGCGCCTGCGTGCCGGCATTCTGGACCTGGGGCCGTTGGGGGGCGAGGAGGGGCTGGGCGCGCCGCTAATCCTGGGCCAGGATCTGTTGATGGAAGCGACGCTGGAGATGGACTTGCGTCAACGGCGGTTGCGGCTGCTCGGCGAGGCCCAGGCGGTGCTGACTCCCGCCTATCGGCCCTTGCCCGTTCGACGTTCGGGCACGGCCCTGATCGCCGAGGTCGTGGTCGAGGGCGCGCCGGTCAAGGCGGTGGTGGACACCGGTTCGTCCTCGCTCCTGGCGCTCAGCGATGAGGCGGCGCGAACAGCCGGTCTGCTGGACGGACGGCCCGAGCAGGCGGGGTCCAGCATCGTTCTGGGCGGGGTGGCCAGGACGCGGATGATCCGGGCCCAAAGCGTGGCGCTGGGCGGCGAGGCGTGGCGTAATGTGGCGACCGCCGTCTACGCTGGCCGGGCGTTGCCGAACTATCCCGAGGCCCTGCTGGGCATGGAGGCTTTCGCCCAGCGCGATGTTATTTTGAATTTGGGCGACGGACGACTGCACCTCGCGCCGTTGATGGATGTGACCATTGTTTAGTCTTGTTAGGTTTTCATCTGAAAAATCCATTTTATCCGCAGCCTGAACGGGGATAAGCGGCCTGTATGACCGCCCTGCCGTCCAGCATCACATCGGTGTCGCCCCATCAGCGGCTGGAGAGCCTGGATCTTCTGCGCGGGTTCGCCCTGTGCGGCATCCTGCTGGTGAACATCATGATGATGGGCGGCTTCTGGGGGCAGTATCATCCGGAGTTGCCGCCGACTTTGGCCAATCCCGACTGGTCCGCATGGATCATCCAGCACCTGTTCGTGCAGGGGTCGATGCGAGGTCTGTTCACCCTGCTGTTCGGGGCGGGGATGCTGCTGATCACCCTGCGTGGCGAAGACGGGCGCGGGACGATCCAGGCGGCCGACGTCTACTTCCGCCGCTGCATGGCCCTGCTGGCCCTGGGGGTGTTCAACGCCACCGCCCTGCTGTTTCCGGGGGACATCCTTTATGTCTACGGTCTGTCGGGATTTCTGCTGTTCGTGTTCCGCGCGGCCCGGCCGCGTACGCTGATCGCCCTGTCGGCCGCCCTGCTTCTGCTGCTGACCGTCGAGTCGACCGCGGTCGGGGCCTATCAGGCCATGGAGGCGCGTCGCGGCGCCGAACTGGCGACCCAGGTCGAGGCGGGCGCCATCCTCTCGGCCGAGGACGCCGAGGCGATGAAGGTCCATGTCCGCGCGCAGGAGGCGCAGACCCTGACGCCCGAGACCATCGCCGAGGAAACGGCCGCGCGCACGGGCGGCGTCGTCGGCCTGTTGAAATGGAGCGTGCGGACCTGGCTGGACTATGCGGCGTCCAGCTACACCATCACCCTGGTCATTGAATCGGTCGCCTTCATGCTGCTGGGCATGGCGCTGTTCAAGCTGGGCGTGTTGGGCGGGGCGCGATCGCTCGGCTTCTATCTGACACTGGCGGGGGTCGGGTACGCCCTGGGTCTGGCGGTCAACGGCGCCCAGGCCATGATGCTGTGGTCCAGCCAGTTCTCGATCGAATCCTGGACGGCGCAGACCAGTTATGAGTTGGGCCGCTGCGCCATGACCCTGGGGCATGTCGGCCTGTTGCTGTCGCTGTGGAAGCTGAAGGCGCTCGGCTTCGTGGGCCGGGCCTTGAGAAATCTGGGGCGGATGGCCTTGACCAACTATCTGGCCCAGTCGGCGATCGCGAGCCTGCTGTTCTACGGTCTCAACCTGTGGGGCAAGCTGGACTGGTGGGGCCTGTGGGGCGTGGCGGCGGGAATCTGGGTGTTCCAGATGGTCTTCAGCGCCCTGTGGCTGGGGCGGTTCAACATGGGTCCGCTGGAGTGGGCGTTGCGCTGGTTCGCCTATGGACGGCCTTCGCCCCTGAAGCGCACGAAGGCCGCCTGATCCATCAGGTCTAGAGCTGGGCGAAGGTGTCGCAGGCGGCGGGATCGCCGGTCTGATAACCGCGCTGCAGCCACTCGACCCGCTGGGCAGACGAGCCGTGGGTGAAGCTTTCCGGCGAGACGCGGCCGCCGCCGCGACGTTGCAGGGCGTCATCGCCGATGGCCTGGGCCGTCTTCATGCCTTCCTCCAGATCGCCCGGCTCCAGCGCCACCTGGCCGTTCGACACGGCGGCGGCGTTGCTGGCCCAGACCCCGGCGTAGCAGTCGGCCTGAAGCTCCAGCGCGACCGAATACTTGTTGCCCTCGGCCTGTGACCGCGCCGATTGCTGAGCGCGTTGCACCTGCTGGCTGGCGCCGGTCAGGGTCTGGACGTGGTGGCCGAACTCATGGGCGATGACATAGGCCTTGGCGAAGTCGGCGCCGGACGCGCCCAGCTTGCTTTCCATCTCGCGCCAGAAGCTGAGGTCCAGATAGACCTTCTGATCGGCCGGGCAATAGAAGGGCCCCATCGCCGCCTGGCCATAGCCGCAGCCCGTCTGGGTGCCTTGCGTGTAAAGCACGGTGGTCGGCGGCGTGTAGCCGCGCAGCTTGGTCTTCCACACGTCGTTGATGTTGGAGCCGATGACCTCGACGAACTGGCCGTCCTGGTCGCCTGGCGAGCCCATCTGGCCCTGCTGTTCGGCCTGACCGGCGCCGCCGAACTGGCTGGCCAACTGCTGGGTGGTGTTCGGGTCAATGCCGAAGACGAAATAGCCGATAGCCGCCAGCACCAGCACGCCGATACCGCCGCCTGCGACCGCGCCGCCGCCCATGCCGCGTCGGTCTTCAATCCCGCCGCCGCGTCGTCCGCCCTGCCAACGCATCTGTTGCTCTCCGCTTTCGTCGTCTGTTCCGAAGCTAGGCTGAAACGCAGGGGCAGGTGAAGAGATGCAAATGTAACGCTGTGGTTCAGTGCGGCGGACGGCTCAGCCAGGCGTCGATCTCCGTCACGCCGGGCGCGGTCTGATCGAGCGGCGGTGTCAGGGGCGCCAGCGCGGGCAGGGCTGTCGGGCGCGGCGCATAGGCCGTCGCAGGCAGCGTTGCCGGGAGCGGCGACCGCGCGGCTTCAAGCCGCTGCAATGTCTGGCTGGTCTGAAGCCTCATGCGGGCGGCCTCGGCTTCACGCTGGTCGGCTTGAAGGCGCAGACGCTCCATGGCCTGGGCGTGCTGCTCGGCGCGGGCGATGTGGGGATCGTAACCCGCCGGGGGAGAGCCGGGCCAGCCGGGCCAAGTTTGGGCGTTCGCCGCCAGGGGGGCGGCGCAGAACAACAGGGTCAGTGCGAACAGGCGCGTCATGCCTATACAGATGGGGTGTTACGCCTCGCCGCCAAGCGAGGCCGTTCGCGGTTCAGATCGCGAAGCTGACGCCGCAGCCGCAGCTGGAAGAGGCGTTGGGATTGCGGATCACGAACTGGGCGCCCGCCAGCTCATCGACGAAGGCGATCTCGGAATCCTTGAGGAAGGGGATGGAGACCGGGTCGATCACCACGGCCTGACCGTCGCGGCGCACCACCAGATCGTCGGGTTCGGGGGCGTCGACCAGCTCGAAGCGATACTGGAAGCCCGAGCAGCCGCCGCCGTCGACGGCGACGCGCAGCAGCACCGGCTTGCCCTCGGCCTCGCCCAGCTTGGCCAGGCGGCGCGCGCCGCTTTCGGCCAGGGTGATGCCCTCGGGCGACCGGGTTGCGACCGACAGCGACAGGTCGCGGACTGATTCTGTGGATTGGACGGTGCTCACAGCCCTCTATATGAGGGGCCGACAGGCGTTCGCAAAGGCCTGTCGCCATCACGAAGTGCTGCCGTCTTGAGCTTGCCCCGCGCCCCCTACGCCGAAAACCCCGCCGCCAGCCGCGGCCGCCATGTTTTCGAGCCCGCCAGCCGCACCCGCACCGCCTTCGCCCGCGACCGCGACCGCATCATCCACGCCACCGCCTTTCGCCGTCTGAAGGAGAAGACGCAGGTCTTCGTGGCGCATGAGGGCGACCATTATCGCACCCGGCTGACGCACAGCCTTGAGGTGGCGCAGATCGCCCGGTCGCTGGCCCACGCCCTGCGGCTGGACGACGATCTGGCTGAGACGGTGGCCCTGGCCCACGATCTGGGCCACCCGCCGTTTAGCCACGCGGGCGAGGACGAACTGCACGAACAGATGAAGGCGTTCGGCGGCTTCGACCATAACGTCCAGAGCTTCCGCGTCGTGACCGAGCTGGAGACGCGCTATCCCGGCTTTCCCGGCCTGAACCTCAGCTGGGAGACGGTCGAGGGCGTGGTCAAGCACAACGGCCCGGTGGCGCATCAGCTGTCGGACCCGGCGTGGAAGGCAGTCGCCGCCTATGCGCCGGGCGGGGCGGCCGATTGGGATCTGCGGCTTGGCACCTTCGCTTCGCTGGAGGCCCAGTGTGCCGCCATCGCCGACGACATCGCCTATAACAACCACGACGTGGACGACGGGGTGCAGGCGGGGCTGTTCAGCCTGTCCGATCTGGCCGATGTGCCGCTGATCGGGCGCTGCATCGCCAGCGCGCGCGCCGACTGGCCCAAGATCGACGAGCGGATGCTGCGACTGGAGGCCGTGCGCCGCATGATCGGCGTCATGGTCGACGACGTGCTGGCCGAGACGGAAGCACGTCTGGCCCGACACGGGATCGAGACGGTCGAGGACGTTCGCAACGCGCCGGAGACTCTGGTGCAGTTCTCAAGCGGCATGATGGCGGAGTTGGCCGTTCTGCGCCGCTTCCTGTTCGAGCGAATGTATCGCCATTACCGTGTCAATCGCACCCGCAGTCAGGCGCGCCGTGTGCTGGCCCAGCTGTTCCAGCTATTCATGGCCGAGCCGGAGGTGATGCCGCCCGAATGGCAGGCTTCGGCCCTGACCGACGACCGGGACGCGCGGGCGCGGGCGGTGTGCGACTACATCGCCGGTATGACAGATCGTTACGCTATCGAGGTGCATCGCAAGCTGTTCAGCCTCGACCTCGCTCTCGATCTGTGATTCGAGAAGGGCTTCACGGCGCGTTAGACTGAGCGCCGACGCGCGCCGATTCGCGCGCGTGTCCCACGACCATCAAGGCGCGACCCATGTCCTACGACGACGATCACCGAGGCAACTCCAACGCCGGCCGCGACCGGGGCGCCTATACCCCGCCGACCGACGACGACCTGCCCTTCACGCGCGGCGGCTATGACCCGCGCCGGGCGCCGGCCGCCAAGTCGCCGCCGATCACCCTGATCATCAGCGCTATCGTGCTGTTGCTGCTGATCGTGGCGGTGGTGGTCTTCTATCGCTCGGGCGTGCGCTCCTCGACGGATGCGCCGCCCGCCGTCGGTACGCCGGTCGAGAGCATGAAGGTCGAGGCCCCGCTGGACGCCCAGCCGGTCGATCCGGAAGCCGACATCCGCGTCTATCGCGACGGCGGCGCGCCGACCGACGTCGCGCCGACCTTCACCCCCGGCCCGGAAGCGGTGCTGCCGCGCCCCGCCCCGACGACCCCGGCCGCGCCGGTCGAAGCCTCGACCCTGCCGCCTGCCGCGCCAGCGCCGGCGACCAAGGCTCCGGCCGCACCTGCGCCCGCAGCGCCCGCTCCGGCGACGAAGGCCCCGACGCCTGCTCCGGCTCCGGCCGCGACGGGCGGATCGTCCGGCGTGCAGATCGGCGCCTTCTCCTCGACCGCCATCGCCGACCGCGAATACGCCGCCGTCGCCGCCCGCTTCGGCCAGTACGCCTCGGGCGCCGAAAAGCGCGTGCAGGAAGTCACCGCCGCCAACGGCTCGACCGTCTACCGCACCACCTTCACCGGCATGAGCCGTGATCGCGCCGTCGCCTTCTGCAATGCGCTGAAGGCCGCGGGCCGCGACTGCATCGTCCGCTAAGGATCGCGCCAGCATGACCTCCGCCGCCATCTACGGCTGTTCCGGCCACAGGCTGACGGCGGAGGAGCGCGCCTTCTACGCCGAGGCCAAGCCCTGGGGCTTCATCCTGTTTCGCCGCAATGTGGACAGCCCTGAGCAGGTCAAGGCGCTGGTGTCCGAACTGCGCGATAGCGTGGGCCGCGACGACGCCCCGGTTCTGATCGATCAGGAAGGCGGCCGGGTGCAACGCCTCGGCCCGCCGCATTGGCCGAAATATCCGCCCGGCGCGGCCTATCTGAAGGCGACCAACGACCCGGCTTCGGCGCGCGAACTGGTGCGTCTGGGCGCGCGGCTGATCGCCCATGACCTGCGCGAACTGGGCATTACGGTCGACTGCGTTCCGGTGCTGGACGTGCCGGTGCCGGGCGCCCACGACATCATCGGCGACCGCGCCTATGCGCAGGATCCGGCGACCGTGACCCAACTGGGCCGCGCCGCCGCCGAGGGCCTGCTGGCGGGCGGCGTCCTGCCGATCATCAAGCACATTCCCGGCCACGGCCGCGCTTTTTCGGACAGCCACCACGACCTGCCGGTGGTCGAGACGGCGATCGAGGAACTGGACGCCTGGGACTTCGCCCCGTTCAAGGCGCTGTCGGACATGCCGATGGCGATGACGGCTCACGTCGTCTTCACCGCCGTCGACGCCAAACGCCCGGCCACGACGTCCAAGAAGGCGATCCGCCTGATGCGCGAACGACTGGGCTTCTCCGGCCTGATCCTGTCGGACGACCTGTCGATGCAGGCCCTGTCGGGAACCCTGACCGAGCGGGCGGAACAGTCGCTGAAGGCGGGCTGCGACGTGGTGCTCCACTGCAACGGCGACCTGAAGGAGATGGCCGCCGTCGCCGAGGGAACGAAGAAGCTGAAAGGCGAGGCCAAGCGCCGCGCCGAGGCCGCGCTGAACCGCATCGTCCGCGCGCCCGAGCCGCTGGACGTCGCCGACGGCCGCGCCCGGCTGGAGGCGGCGCTGAACGGTCGCTTCGGCGCCGCCAAGGGGCCGGACGTGGGCGAGGCGCAAGCCTAGATGGCGGGGGAGGGCGCATGAGCGAGGCCTTCCAGCCGAATCTCGACTTCACCGCCGTCGAACAGGTCGAGGCGCAGGAGGCCTTCGTCGTCGATCTGGAGGGCTATGAAGGCCCGCTGCACGTCCTTCTGGCCCTGGCGCGGACGCAGAAGGTGGACTTGCTGAAGCTGTCCATCACCCGTCTGGCCGAACAGTATCTGGCCTTTGTGCATGAGGCGCGGCGGCGGAATTTCGCCCTGGCCGCCGACTATCTCGTGATGGCGTCGTGGCTGGCCTATCTGAAGTCGCGCCTGTTGATCCCGCGCAACGAAAAGGACAAGCCGGAGGAGCCGCCGGCCGAAGAGATCGCCGCCGCCCTGGCCTTCCGCCTGCAAAAGCTGGAGGCCATGCGCACGGCGGTGGAGGCCATAACCAGCCGCCCGCAGTTGAAGCGCGACGTCTTCACGCGCGGCGACCCGCAGGCGACGGTCATCATCCCGTCGGACCGGGTGGACGCCAGCCTCTATGAGTTGATGAGCGCCTATGTCGCCCAGCGCCGCCGCGAAGAGCGCCGCAAATACGCCCCCGGCCAGCGGGTCGAGGCCTTCCAGCTGGAGGCCGCGCGCGACTGGCTGCGCGAGATCATGCCGCGCCTGGCCGAGTGGACGCCGCTGGAGCGCGTCGCGCCGCAGAAGCCTGACGGGCAGGAAGGCCCCAGTCAGGCCAGCTATACCGCCTCCACCCTGTCGGCCAGTCTGGAGCTGGTGAAGGAGGGGGGCATGGACATTCGTCAGGAGCGGCCATTCGACGCGGTCTGGCTGAAGCGCAGAGGGCTGGGCCAGCCGCTGGAGCTGACGCCGTGACCCTCGACTTCTCCCCCGACCACCTCGAGATCGAACGCCGGGTCGAGGCCCTGCTGTTCGCGGCCGCAGCGCCGCTGTCGCTGGCCGAGATCGCGCGCCGCCTGCCGCAGGGCGCCGACGTCGGCGGGGCGCTGACCGCGCTTCAGGAACGCTATCAGGGCCGCGGGGTCGAGCTGGACTGCGTGGCCGAGCGCTGGCGCTTCCGCACGGCGCCGGACCTTGGCTTCCTGATGACCGAAGAGCGCGAGGAGCCGCGCCGCCTGTCCAAGGCCGCGCTCGAGACGCTGGCCATCATCGCCTATCACCAGCCCTGCACGCGCGCCGAAGTCGAGAGCGTGCGCGGCGTCTCTCTGTCCAAGGGGACGCTGGACCTGTTGCTGGAGATGGACTTCGTGCGCCTGCGCGGACGGCGTCGCACGCCGGGGCGGCCCGTGACCTACGCCACGACCGACCGCTTTCTGGAGCATTTCAGTCTGGCCAGCCTCTATGATCTGCCGGGCGTGCAGGAGATGAAGGCGGCGGGCCTGCTGGACCTGTCCATGCCGGTCGGTTTCGAGGTGCCGGACCCTTCGCGCGCGGGCGACGACGAGGGCGAGGATCTGCTGACCGGGCTGGACGACGGCGCGCCGGAATTCGCCCAGGATTTCGTCAGCGAGGACGAAGAGTCGCAACCTTAGCGGGGACGGAACGTCGCGCCCCCAAGAAATGTCGGAAAGTCATGGACTTAAGTCCAGGGCGCACCGCCTTGACCTGAGGCCGTCTCGCCTATAGGTTCCGCGCCGAAATTCAGACCCGTTTCGGCCCTGCGCCGGACGCTGAGCGAACAGGCCCATGTCCCCGACGAAGGAATCGCGCGAAGAGGCGATCAAACGCCTCCACGAAAGCGCATCCGCATTGGAGGCGAAGGCCCAGGCCGGGCAATCGGCCGAGTTCGCCGCACACGCGGTCACGGGCCAGGCCTATAAGATCATCGCCGAGCTTCTCGGCGGTGTTTTCGTTGGTTTGGCTATCGGGTTCGGGGTGGACCGGTTCTTTGGAACCTCGCCCTGGGGCCTTCTGGTCGGGGTCCTTCTGGGCTTCGCACTGGCGATCTACATGGCGCGTCGCACAGCCAACCGGCTGATGGCGCAGGCCAAGGCGGCAGGAGTGACGGGTGAAGCCGTTCCCTACGTCGAGGCCGGCGAAAAAGAAGACTAAGGAGCGAGAGGCCCGTGGCCGATCCGATTCACCAGTTTCAGGTTACGCCTCTGGCGGATTTCGGCAGCGTCACGCTTCCGTTGGTCGGCGAGGTCAGCCTGGCCTTCACCAATTCGCACCTGGCGATGACCATCGCCTTCGGCATGGCCGTGCTGTTCCTGACCGTGGCCACCTCGGGCGCCAAGGTGGTGCCGGGTCGGCTGCAGGCGGCGGGCGAGACCCTGTTCGGCATGATCGACAATCTGGCCGCGTCCACGATCGGCCATGAGTCGCGCAAGTATTTCCCCTTCGTCTTCACCCTGTTCATGTTCATCCTGATGATGAACCTGCTGGGCATGTTCCTGACCTTCACCGCCACCTCGCAGCTGGCCGTCACGGCCACCCTGGGCGTGCTGACCTTCCTGGTCGTGGTCGGCGTCGGCGTCGCCAAGAACGGTCTGGGCTTCTTCGGCCTGTTCTGGCCGACCAGCGCGCCGCTGGTGCTGCGCCCGGTCGTCGGCCTGATCGAGTTCTTCTCCTTCCTGCTGCGCCCCTTCACCCTGGCCCTGCGTCTGTTCGGCAACCTGCTGGGCGGCCACCTGGCGCTGAAGATCTTCGCCGGCTTCGTGGTGTCCCTGGGCGCCCTGGCCGTCGGCGGCGGCGTGGGCCTGTTCGCTCTTCCGGTCGCCGCCCTGTCGCTGGGCATGGTGATCGCCCTGACCGCTTTCGAGTTCCTGGTGGCCTTCCTCCAGGCGTTCGTCTTCGCCGTTCTGACCTGCATCTACCTCAATGATGTGGTCAACCTGGGCCATGGCCACTAAGGCTGCGGACCAGTAAGTAACCCCACCCTCCAACGCTCCAAGAAACTAGGAAATCATCATGGACGCTGAAGCCGCCAAGTTCATCGGCGCTGGTATCGCCACCATCGGCATGGTCGGTTCGGCCCTGGCCGTCGGCAACATCTTCGGCCAATTCCTGGCCGGCGCCCTGCGCAACCCGGCCGCTGCGGCCTCGCAGGTCGGCAACCTGTTCGTGGGCGCCGCCCTCGCCGAAGCCCTGGGCATCCTGGCCTTCGTGCTCGGCATCCTGATCTGGCTCGGCTAATACCGAACCCCTGATCTGCGGCGGCGCGCCCATCAGCGGCTGCGCCGCCGCATTTGCTTTCACGACGGATCATCATGGCAGCCACTCCCTCAGCTCCGCCGCCGGTCTTGCCGGTGGAACAGGCCGTTGAATACGCGGCCGAAACCGGGCACGTGCCCGCCAATGCGGCTGCCGCCGCCGCCGAGCATGATGCCGGCGGACTGCCGCAGTTCGAGTTCCAGCACTGGGCCGGGCAGGTTGTTTACCTGCTGATCCTGTTCGTCATCCTGTACCTGCTCATCGCCAAGGTCTTCGCGCCGCGTCTGCGCCGCGTGATCGACGAGCGGGCAGACACCATTTCCACGGCCGTCGCCACGGCGCGCTCGGTTCAGACCGAAGCCGCGGCCCAGGCCGACGCCGCCCGCGCCGAGGTCCAGAAGGCCCGCGCCGACGCCCGAGCCGCTTCGATCGCCGCCAAGGCCCGCGTGACGGCTGAAATCCAGGCCCGTCAGGCCGAGGACGAAGCCGCCGTCGCCGCCCGCATCGCCACGGCCGAAGCCGGCATCGCCGCCACCCGCGACGCCGCGCTGGCCCACGCCGGCGCCATCGCCGCCGACACCACCCGCGCTATCGTCGAGCGTCTGACGGGCCAGGCCCCCAGCGCCGATGAAGCCGCCGCCGCCGTCAAGGGAGCCGCCTGACCATGCCCGCCTTCCTGCACGGTAGTTTCTACGACCTGTCCAACGCTGAACTCTGGGTCGGCGTCGGCCTGCTGATCTTCTTCGGCATCCTGGTCCTGGCCAAGGTTCCGCGCATGGTCGCGGGCGCCCTGGACAACAAGGCCGCCAAGATTCAATCCGAACTGGACGAGGCCGCCCGTCTGCGCGCCGAAGCCGAAGCCATGCTGGCCCAGATCCGTCAGGAGAAGGCCGAGGCGGAAGCTCAGGCCGCCGACCTGCTGGCCACGGCCGAAGCCGACGCCAAGCGTCTGGAAGCCGACGCCAAGGCGCGCATCGAGGAATCGACCGCCCGCCGTCAGGCCCTGGCCGAGCGTCGTATCGCTCAGGCCGAGGCCGAGGCCACGCAAGAGGTCAAGGCTGCGGCCGCCGACCTGGCCGCCAAGGCCGCGCACCAGATCCTGGCCGCCCGCATCGCCGGCGCCAAGACGGACGCGCTGATCGATCAGGCCATCGCCCAGATCGGCGGCAAGCTGAACTGATCGCTTTCGCGTTCGACGCCAGCCCCGAAAAACATCAGGCCCCGCCGGCGACGGCGGGGCCTTTTTGCTTGTCCGAGATCCAGTTGTCGGGATGGAGGACGGTCAGTGAGCGGGGGCGGCTCCGATCGGGGCTGCGCCGCGCTTCTCACGCTCGACCAGGCGATAATAGACATTGCCCAGAACGGCGCCGAAGACCATGTGAAGGGCCAGCAGCCAGCCGATGGTGCCGAAACCCGACGAGCCGGTGAAGGTCCGGTAGTCGCCCACCATGGTGAGGAACAGCATCATCGCCACCCACGCGCCGACGGCGAAGACGATACCCTTGGTGATCGGCGTGGCGGTCGGCAGTCGAGGATAGACGACGCCGAAGAGCGACCCGAGGACAAAGGTGCCCATGATCAGGTGAAGCGCCCATCCGGCGGCCATATTGCCCGGCATGCCGAACATCTGGGCGACGATCCCCGGAAAGGGATCGAACATGTGGTTGAGAAACAGATTGGCGAGCTCAAGCACGGAAACCGCGACGGTAGCGACGAAGCCGGCGATGATTCCCTTTTTTACGCGTGACATCATGTGAACAGCGCCTCCCAACGCTATCAACTTCGAGACTACGCAAGGGAGAGCATACGCCGTTCCGGACGGAAGCGGCATGAACGTCGTTCACATTCCTGTGTTTGCCTTAGCTTGGCCTTTATCGCCGGAAGGCGCGCCAGGCCCGACGCAGGCGACGACGGAAACGCGCCAGGGGGCGGCGACGACGGCGCAGCACCATTTTCTCTGCGCGCAGGGTCTGCTGCCAGAAGACGGGGGCGATCTCGGGCTTTTTCCGCATCAGGCGACGGAAGGGATAGACCCATTTCGGCCGGGCGCGCTGGGCGCGGATGAACTGCCGTTTGGCCCACCAGGAGTTGCGCAGGACGATGACGAGGCCCAACGCGATGACCGGCACGCCGCCAGGGCCGGGCAGGGGGGCGATCAGCACGCCCAGCAGGATGATCAGGAAACCGACCGCCATCAGCGCCAGGCGACGCAGACGCCGCGCCAGCCCCGGACGGGGCGGCGGAGGCGGGCGCAGCGAGGGCAGGACCAGGGTCACGAAGGCGGCGTCTCGAACAAGAGTTCGGCCAGGGAGGGCCGACATTCAGTAAACGCACGAGACAAGGCCGAAAGGCGGCGTCGCCATGACGCTTTCGTAAGTCGCCCCCGAAATGCAGAACGCCGTGTCCCGAAAGACACGGCGTTCCTTGTGCTCAGGCTTGTTCGGGCCGGATCAACCGGCGCGGTTGGAGCCTTCCGGCGCGGCCCAGCGCAGGCGCGGCGAGCGCGCGGCGCGGGTTTCGTCCAGACGCCGCAGGGGCGCATGGAAGGGCGCGCCCTTGAAGCGTTCGACGTCGCCGGCCTTCGCCGCCTCGGCCAGCAGGCGCATGGCGTGGATGAAGCGATCCAGCTCGGCCTTGGACTCCGTTTCGGTCGGCTCGATCAGCATGGCCCCGTGGACGACCAGGGGGAAGTACATGGTCATCGGGTGGAAGCCCTCGTCGATCATCGCCTTGGCGAAGTCGAGCGTGGTGATGTCCGTGCCCTTCAGCCATTCGTCGTCGAACAGGGCCTCGTGCATGCAGGGGCCGTCGGGGAAGGCCGGGCTCATCAGGTCCTCCAGGCGGGCCTTGATGTAGTTGGCGTTCAACACGGCGTCCTCTGCGACCTGACGCAGGCCGTCCGAGCCGTGGCTCATCATGTAGGACAGGGCGCGCACATACATGCCCATTTGCCCCTGGAAGGCGCACAGACGGCCAAAGGCCTGCTCGGCCTCGTCTTCCTCACGCTCGACCAGCTTATAGCCGTCGCCCGTGTTCACGACCCACGGAGCGGGCGCGAACGGGGCCAGGGCTTCCGACAGGACGACCGGACCGGCGCCCGGACCGCCGCCGCCGTGCGGCGTCGAGAAGGTCTTGTGCAGGTTGATGTGCATGGCGTCGACGCCCAGGTCGCCCGGGCGGACCCGGCCGACGATGGCGTTGAAGTTGGCGCCGTCGCAGTAGAAGTAGGCGCCCGCTTCGTGGGTCAGGCGGCTGATCTCCAGGATGTCGCGCTCGAACAGGCCGCAGGTGTTCGGGTTGGTGACCATGATGGCCGCCACGTCCGGGCCCAGCTTGGAGGCCAGATCGGCCACGTCGACGCGGCCGTCGTCGGTCTGGGCGACCTCGACCACCGAATAGCCGACGAAGGCGGCGGTGGCGGGGTTGGTGCCGTGGGCCGAGGTCGGGACCAGCACCTTGCGACGCTGTTCATGCTCGCCCTTGGCTTCGTGGGCGGCGCGGATGGCCATCAGGCCGCACAGCTCGCCATGCGCGCCCGCCTTGGGCGACAGGGCGACGGCGGGCATGCCCGTCAGCGTCGTCAGCCAGTGGGCCAACTGGTCCATCAGCTCCAGCGCGCCCTGCACCGTCGACTGCGGCTGCAGCGGGTGGATGTCGGAGAAGCCCGGCAGGCGCGCCATCTTCTCGTTCAGGCGCGGGTTGTGCTTCATCGTGCACGAGCCCAGCGGATACAGCGCCAGATCGATGGCGTGGTTCTTCTGGCTCAGGCGCACATAGTGGCGCATGGCCTCGGGCTCGGACAGGCCGGGCAGGCCGATCGGATCCTTGCGGACCAGATCGCCCAGGTCCGCGCCGTTGGTGGCGGGCTTGGGCAGGTCAACGCCGGTCTTGCCCCAGCCTTCGCCTTCGAAGATCAGCGGCTCGTCCTGCAGCAGGCCGCGTCCGCCGGTCAGGGTCGCGGGCTTGTAGGACGCGTCCGAGGCGGCGTTCGGGGCGGTCGGGCGGCCGACAGTGTTCATCGTGCTCATGGTTCCAATCTCCCCTTAGGCGGCCAGAACCTTGGCGAGCGCACCCGCCAGGATCTTGATGTCGGCGTCCAGCGTCGTCTCGGTGGCGGCGACCAGCAGGACGTCGTCGAGGCCCGCATCCGGGGCCAGACGGCTGTAGGGCACGCCGCACAGGATGCCGTTGTCGGCCATGGTCTGCACCACGTCAGCAGCGTTCTTGGGCAGCTTGACCGCGAACTCGTTGAAGAAGCGCGGGGTCAGCACTTCGACGCCCGGAATGGCGGCGAGCGCGTCGCGCGTGGCGAGCGCCTTTTCGTGGTTCAGCAGGGCCAGCTGGCGCAGGCCCGTCTCGCCCAGCAGGCTCATGTGGATGCTGAACGCCAGGCAGCAGAGACCCGAGTTGGTGCAGATGTTCGAGGTCGCCTTGTCGCGGCGGATGTGCTGCTCGCGCGTCGACAGGGTCAGGACGAAGCCGCGCTTGCCCTCGGCGTCCACGGTTTCACCGCAGTAACGGCCGGGCGTCTGGCGCAGCAGCTTCTCGCGGGTGGCGAACAGGCCGATGTAGGGGCCGCCGAAGTTCAGGGCGTTGCCGATCGACTGGCCCTCGGCCGCGACGATGTCGGCGCCCATTTCGCCGGGCGACTTCAGCAGGCCCATCGACACGGCTTCCGTCACCACGACGATCAGCAGGGCGCCCGCAGCGTGGGCGGCCTCGGCGATCTTCGTCACGTCGGTGGCGGTGCCGAAGACGTTGGGGGTCTGGACGACGACGCAGGCCGTGTCCTTGTCGATGGCGGCGATGACGGCGTCTTCCGCGTCGACGGCGGCGGTCAGGGCTTCGGTCTCGACGCCGACAGCGTGAACCACGGTCTCGGTCGCCTTGACGTAATGCGGGTGCACCCCGCCCGAGATGACGGCCTTGTTCCGGCGGGTCACGCGGGTGGCCATCAGCACGCCCTCGGCCATGGCGGTCGAGCCGTCATAGAGGGAGGCGTTGGCGACTTCCATGCCGGTCAGGTTCGCGACCTGGGTCTGGAACTCATACAGGTACTGCAGCGTGCCCTGGGCGATTTCCGGCTGATAGGGGGTGTAGCTGGTCAGGAACTCCGACCGTTGGATCACATGGTCCACGGTGGCCGGGATGTGGTGCTTATAGGCGCCGGCGCCGCAGAAGAAGGGCGCGGTTCCCGCCGTGGCGTTCTTGCTCGCCATGGCCGAGAGGGCGCGTTCGACCTCCAGTTCGCCCGCCACGCGGGGCAGGTCGACGAAGCCTTCGCGGCGCGCGGCCTGCGGCACGTCGATGAACAGGTCGTCGATGGATTTGGCGCCGATGGCGGCCAGCATGGCCTCACGGTCGTCGGGCGTCAGGGGGAGGTAGCGCATAACAGGTCCTCGGCGGCATCCCGGAGGTCGCGCGGGGCGACGCTCCGGGAGCGCTTCAAGCGGCGGGGAATCCGGCGATCCCGGATCGGCGCGCCGCGCCGTCCGGGGACGACGGCGGGTCTTAGAGGGTGGTCAGGTAGGCGTCGTAGGCGGCTTGGTCCATCAGGCCGTCCAGCACCGAGGCGTCGGACACCTTGATCTTGGCGAACCAGCCTTCACCTTCCGGATCGGCGTTGACGGTTTCCGGCGCCGAGGCCAGGGCTTCGTTGCCTTCGATCACTTCGCCGGCGATCGGGGCGTAGACGTCCGAGGCGGCCTTGACCGATTCCACGACGGCGAAGCTGTCGCCGACCGAGACGGTCTTGCCGGCTTCCGGCGTCTCGACGAACACCACGTCGCCCAGAGCGTCAGCGGCGTGCTTGGAGATGCCGACCGTGGCGACGTCGCCGTCCAGGCGAACCCACTCGTGATCCTTGGTGAACTTCATCTTGGTCTTCCTCATGAAGCCTGTGGCCCAGGCCGTGTTTCAATGCTGGATCCTCGGCGGCAAGGCCGAGGCTGACGAAGGGAAGGCGTTACGCCTTCGGCTTCCGATAGTAGCGGGTCGCCACGAAAGGCGTGGCGATGACTTCGGCGGCGGCGGGACGGCCGCGCACCAGCACCTTCAGGACCGTGCCCAGTTCGGCGAAGGCCGGGGGGACGTAGCCCATGGCGATGTTGTGCCCCAGCGTGGGCGAGGGGCCGCCCGAGGTGATCTTGCCGATCACGGCGCCGTCGGCGTCGGCGATCTCGGCGCCTTCGCGGGCCGGGGCGCCTTCCTTGACGTGCAGGCCGACGCGGACGCGAGCCGGGCTCTCGGCCAGTTGTTTCAGGATGACGTCGGCCCCGGCGAAGTCGGCGCGTTCCTTGCGCGACTTGGACAGGGCGAACGTCAGGGCGGCCTCGACCGGAGTGGTCTCGGCGTCAATGTCGTGGCCGTGGAGCGGCAGGCCGGCCTCCAGGCGCAAGGAGTCGCGTGCGCCCAGGCCGACCGGCTTCACGCGGGCGTCGGTCAGCAGCAGGTTCCACACGCGCTCTGCGGCGGCGGCCGGAACCGAAATTTCATAGCCGTCCTCGCCGGTGTAGCCCGAGCGCGAGACGATGCAGTCCTCGTCGAATAGACGGATGGTGCGGCAGTCCATGAAGCCCAGGTCGCCCAGCGCCGGTTCATGCTTGGCCATGACTTCGGCGGCTTCCGGCCCCTGAATGGCCAGCAGGGCGCGGTCCAGCACCTCCAGCTTGGCGTCGCCCGACAGATTGGCGTTCAGGAAGGCGAAGTCGGCGTCCTTGTTGCCCGCGTTGACGACGACGTAGAGGCCGTCTTCGAACGGCTTGCCCGCCATCAGGTCGTCCATGATCCCGCCCTGGCCGTTCAGCAGCAGGGAGTATTTCTGCTTGCCGGGCTTCACGATGGCGTAGTCGCCGGGCACGAAGCGCTCGAACTGGGCGATGGCGTCGGCGCCGGTGATGCGCGCCTGACCCATGTGGGAGACGTCGAACAGACCGGCGTGCTCGCGGGTCCAACGATGCTCGGCCAGCACGCCTTCATATTGAACCGGCATGTCATAGCCGCCGAAGCCGACCATGCGGGCGCCCAGCGCGCGGTGCGCGGCGTTGAGGGGGGTAGTCTTAAGGGCCTGATCGCTCATGGCGTCGCCTCCGGGTCGCGGGTTGCGGCGATAGCTCCGCCGTCGTCGCGCCCCCGCTGTCCTGAAGCCTGAGAGATTCCGACCGTTCCCTCCCAAGGGGCGGCCTTGCTCCGTCGGCGCGCCCTCGGATTCTTGACGATCCTTCGGCGACTTTCCAGCGTCCGTGCGCTTTCGCGGTCCTTTTGCCTGAGCGTTTCCGGGGCGGTTGCGCCTTCGGCTCCGGGCGCCGCGAACGGTCCCGATCTCTCCCGCGAGAGCGTTCGACCTAAGGCCCCGACTCCGGCGCGAAGTCAAGCGGCGCCGCACTTGCCGCCGACGATCTGAACGGCCATGAGGGGTGGAACCGCGCTTCGCCCACAGGATTTGAAGGACGCCATGACCGCCCGCACCGATCTCGCCGCCCACCTCGCCTCTCTCGATCTGCCGCAGGGGCTGACCGAGACGCTGACGACGGCGGCCGCCGCCTGCGTCGAGATCCGTCAGGTGGTGGCGGGCGGCGCCCTGGTCGGCGCCCTGGGCGCATCGGGCGCCGTCAATGTGCAGGACGAGGAGCAGAAGAAGCTCGACGTCATCGCCAACGACATCCTGACCGAGGCGTTGTTGGCCAACCCGGCCGTGGCGGGCGTGGCGTCGGAAGAGATGGACACGGTGCAGTCGGCGACCAACCCGGCGGGCGAATATCTGGTGCTGTTCGACCCGCTGGACGGCTCGTCCAACATCGACATCAACGCCCCGGTCGGCACCATCGTCTCGGTGCTGAAGGCGCCGTCGGCCCAGCCGACCGAGGCCGACTTCCTGCAGTCGGGCCGTCACCAGGTCGCGGCGCTCTATGCCGTATACGCCGGTCAGGCCATGCTGGTGCTGACGACGGGCAAGGGCGTGGCGGGCTTCACCCTGGCGCCGGACGGCCGCTGGCTGATGACGCATGAGGACGTGCGCATCCCGGCCGACACCAAGGAGTTCGCCATCAACATGTCGAACCAGCGCCACTGGGCCGAGAGCGTCCAGCGCTATGTCGACGGCTGCCTGAAGGGCGTTGACGGCCCGCGCGGCAAGAATTTCAACATGCGCTGGGTCGCCGCCATGGTGGCTGACGTGCACCGCATCCTGATGCGCGGCGGCGTCTTCCTCTATCCGTGGGACAAGCGCGAGCCGAACAAGCCGGGCAAGCTGCGCCTGATGTATGAGGGCAACCCCATGTCCTTCCTGGTCGAACAGGCGGGCGGCAAGTCCACCACCGACGGCAAACAGGCCATCATGGACGTGACCCCGACCGAACTGCACCAGCGGGTGCCGGTCGTCCTGGGCTCGGCCAACGAAGTCGATCAGATCGCGGCGGCCTGACGCTATGCAGATCGCCGCCACCGATGCGCTCCTGGTCATCGACGCCCAGAACGACTTCTGCGAGGGCGGCGCCCTGGCGGTGCAGGGCGGGGCGGCGATCATGCCCCTGATCAACCGGCTGGCCGAACGGTTCACGACCGTCATCGCCACCCAGGACTGGCACACGCCGGACCAGATCAGCTTCGCGTCCAACCACGCGGGCAAGGCGCCCTTCACGCAGATCGAGGTCGCCTACGGCCCCCAGATGCTTTGGCCGGATCATTGCGTGCAGGGGACGCCGGGGGCGGACTTCCACCCCGACGCAGCGCCTGCGGTGAATAAGGCGCTGGCCGTGGTCCGCAAGGGCTATAATCCGGCGGTCGATTCCTATTCCGGCTTTTATGAGAACGACCACAGGACGGCGACGGGGCTGGCGGGCCTGCTGCGCGATCTGGGCGTGAAGCGCGTCTTCCTGTGCGGTCTGGCCTATGACTACTGCGTCCGCTTCACCGCCGAGGACGCGGTGAACGAGGGCTTTGAGGCCGTGGTCATCGAAGACGCATGCCGCGCCATCGCCCCGGACACGGCGGCCGCCGCCAAGGCCAGCTTCAGCGCGCTGAAGATCGCCGAGATCGCGGCCGCAGACCTGATCTCTCACTCATAGAAGTCCGCCTCGTCGGGGATGCGGGTGAAGGCGATCTTGGCGCCGATGTAGTCGGTCAGGCACGCCTTGGGGCCGATGCTGACCGTGTCCTTGCCATAGCGTTTGTTCAGCGCGTCCAGCGCCTGTGACAGGCGCAAGGACGGCGCGTCGCCGCCCTGATCCGGGCCGATGTCGAACAGGTCGGCTTCGAAGGCGTCGCGCGCCTTCAGGCCGTGGACGCCGACGCCGACATAGCTCAACCGCCCGGCCTCCAGTTCCGGCTCGACCCGGCGCCACAGGTCGTCCAATGCGGCCAGCAGGGCGAAGGTGTCCTGCGTCGGGGCGACGGCGCGGTTCAGGCCAGTCGTGTCCCAGCCGCGTTTGGTCCCTTTCGGCCCCATGTCGAGGTGCAGGCTGATCCCTGAGCCGGTCAGCCCCATCCGCCGCAGCCGCGCCCCGCATTTGACCATCAGCCTTCGCGCCACCGCCCGCGCCTTGTCCGGGTTGCGCATGGCCTGGGCCAGCACATGGCTGTGGCTGATGGAGGCAGGCGGCTTCACCGGCGTCGGCTCGCTGTCGAGGCCGTGCAGGCCGCGCCAGATGCGCTCGCCCTCGATGCTGTTCCAGACCGCGCGCGCCTCCTTGGCGGTCATGTTCCACAGACCCGCCGTGTCCGTGACGCCCGCCGCCGCCAGCCGCTCGCGCATCCGCGAGCCGACGCCCGGATACTGCGACAGCGGCAGGTGCAGGATGGCGCCGGGCAGTTCATGGGCGCGCAGTATGGTCAGTCCGGCGGGCTTCTTCATGCCGCAGGCCGTCTTGGCCAGAAACCGCGACGGCGCCAGGCCGATCGAGGACCGCAGGCACTCGCCGACGTTCTTCAGGATGCCCGCCTGAATGCGCCGGGCCAGGGCGACGGCGTTCGCCTCGCGCCGTTCCGGCCCGATCAACTGGCACGAGCATTCGTCGATGGAGCCGACCTTCCACACCGGCACATGGCGGTCGATCTCGGCCATGATCTGCTTGTGGACCTGGACATAGAGGTCGGGCCGCGCCTCGGCGACGATCAGGCCGGGGCAAAGGCGGCGCGCCTCGGCCACCTGCATCCCGGTGCGGACGCCGAAGGCCTTGCTCTCATAGCTGGCGGCGATGGCGCCGGAGTATTCGCTCTCGACGGGGCGGACGATGACGGGCTTGCCGCGCCAGTCGGGATTTCGCTGCTGCTCGACGCTGGCGAAGAAGGCGTTCAGGTCGACGAACAGCCAGCGCAGGCCGGCGGGGTCTTCATCGGGCTGTCGGCCGGGGTGTTCCATGAATAGAACATATCAGGAACATTGAGGGCGGGGGAGTCGGATGTGGGGTGATCGGTCTTCTCCCCTATGCCGTCATCCTCGGGCTTGACCCGAGGATCCAGGGCGGCCTTTGGGGGACGTAGGATGCTTATAGGGCCGGGGCCTGATGGACAGGCGTGCTGGCGGAACGCTGGATCCTCGGGTCAAGCCCGAGGATGACGGCGCGGGGGAGTGGGACGCCTCAGTTCACCGCCGCGTAGGCATCCACCTCGGCGATCCGTGCTGCCTTGTCGGCGTCGCTGAGGAAGCTGCCCTCGAAGCTGTTCTTCGCCAGTTGCGTCACCTGCTCGCGCGTCAGGCCGACCGCCTCGGCCAACTGGCTGTAGTTGGCGTTCACATAGCCGCCGAAATAGGACGGGTCGTCCGAGTTCAGGGTCACGTGCAGGCCCCGGCGCAGCATTTCGGGCGCCGGGTGGTCCTTCAGATCCTTGACCACGCACAGCTTCAGGTTCGACAGGGGGCAGACCGTCAGCGTCATCTGTTCGGCGGCCAGACGGGCGATCAGGGCCTCGTCCTCCATCGAGCGGTTGCCGTGGTCCATGCGGTCGATGTGCAGCAGGTCCAGCGCCTCGCGAACGTATTCGGGCGGGCCTTCCTCGCCCGCATGGGCGCACAGCTTCAGGCCCAGTGCGCGGGCGGCGGCGAAGACGCGCTGGAACTTCGACGGCGGGTGGCCGACCTCGGACGAATCCAGGCCGACGCCGATGAAGTGGTGCAGATAGGGCTTGGCGGCCTCCAGCGTGGCGAAGGCCTCGTCCTCGCTCAGGTGGCGCAGGAAGCTGAGGATCAGGCCGCTGGTGACGCCCAACTCGGTCTTGGCCCGGTCCATGCCCGCGATCAGGCCTTCGACCACGACGGCGAAGGGCACGCCCCGGTCGGTGTGGGTCTGGGGGTCGAAGAAGATCTCGGCGTGGCGCACATTGTCGGCGGCGGCGCGCTGGAAATAGGCGAAGGCCAGATCCTCGAAGTCCTGACGCGTCAGCAGCACGGCGGCGCCCGCGTAGTAGATGTCGAGGAAGTCCTGCAGGTTCGAGAAGTCATAGGCCGCACGCACGGCCTCGACGCTGTCGTAGGGGATGGCGACGCCATTGCGCTGCGCCAGCTCGAACATCAGTTCGGGCTCGAGCGAGCCTTCGATGTGCAGGTGCAGTTCCGCCTTGGGCAGGCCGGCGATGAAGGCGTCGAGGGACATGAGGGAAGGCTCCTTGGCGGTCGCCTCCCCCTTATCACATTACATCCGCTCGGGCGTCTCGATGCCCAGCAGGCGCAGAGCCGTCTCCAGCTGGTGCAGGGTTGCGGCGGCCAGGGCTAGGCGCGAGCCCTTGGTCGCATCGTCCGACGCGACCAGGATCGGGCAGGCGGCGTAGAACTTCGAGAAGCTCTGAGCCAGACGATAGGCGTGCTCGGCGATCAGGTTGGGCGAACGCTTGTCATAGGCGTCGGCCGTGGCCGCATCGAAGGCGTCCAGCGTCAGGGCCAGGTCGCGTTCGGCGGCTTCCTCGATGACGATGGGGGCGAAGGCCACGCCCTGTTCCGCCGCCTTGCGCAGCAGGGATTTCACCCGCACGGCCTGATACAGCAGATAGGGGCCGGTCTTGCCTTCGAAGCTCATGAAGCGGTCGAGATCGAAGACGTAGCTGGTGGTGCGGTTGTTCGACAGGTCCGAGAACTTCAGCGCGGCGACCGCCACCTTGTGGGCGATGTCCTCGAACTCCTCGGCGGGCAGGTCGTCGCCCAGCTTGGCCTCGTGCAGACGCTCGCGCGCCTTGTCCGTCGCCTGATCGATCAGGTCGCGCAGCTTCAGCACGCCGCCCGCACGGGTCTTGAACGGCTTGCCGTCGGCGCCGTTCATGGTGCCGAAGCCGAGGTGCTCCAGTGACTTCTCGGGGGCGTAGCCGGCCAGATAAGCGGCGCGGAAGACCTGTTCGAAATGCTCGGCCTGGCGCTCGTCGACGACGTAGAGGATCAGGTCAGGATCAATGGACTTGCGGCGGTCCAGGATCGTGGCCAGGTCGGTCGTGCCGTACATGGCCGAGCCTTCCGAGCTGATGACCAGCAGGGGCGGGGGCGACGGGGCCTCGATCACCGAGCCGTCGGCCAGCTTCTTCTTGCGGGTCTCGCCGTCGCGGGCGACGTGGACCACCTGGGCGCCGTCGTCCTCGACAAGCAGGCCGGTTTCCTTCAGGTGCGCCAGCATTTCCGGCATCACCGGATCGGCGTCGCTCTCGCCGTTCCACAGGTCGAAGTCGACCGACAGGTCGTCATACTCGCGCTTCAGCGCCTCGCGGCTGACGGCGACGAAGTGCTGCCACAGCGCCCGATAGCCGGGGCGGCCGCCCTGAAGTTCGGCGGTCGCCTTGCGGGCGCGGTCGCGGAAGGCGGGGTCTTCCTTGGCCTTGCCCGCCGCCTGCGGATAGAGGTGGTCGAGGTCGGCCAGCGTCACCGGCGTCTCGGCCGGGAAGGGGCCGTCGCCCTCGACCATGAAGGCGTCGGCCAGGCCTTCATCGCCGCAGGCGGTGATCAGCAGGCCCATCTGGAAACCCCAGTCGCCGAAGTGGGCGTCGCCGGTCACGTCGTCACCGCGCAGGCGGAACAGCCGCTTCAGGCTCTCGCCGATGATCGCGCTGCGCAGGTGGCCGACGTGCATCGGCTTGGCCACGTTCGGGCCGCCGTAGTCGATGACCACCTTGCGCGGCTCGACGCGCGAGGCGCCGGCCAGTTCATCGTCCGCCGCGACCTCGGCCGCGCGCTGGGCCAGGGCCGCGTTCGACAGCTTCATGTTGATGAAGCCGGGACCGGCGACCTCGACCGAGGTCAGGCGCGGATCGGCGGCCAGACGTTCGGCCACCTTGGCGGCCAGTTCGCGCGGATTGGCTTTCAGCGCCTTGGCGGCGGCCAGGGCGCCGTTCGACTGGAAGTCGGCCAGGTCGGGACGGTCCGAGGCGGTGACGCGGGCCAGGGTCTGGTCCACGCCTTCGGCGGCGAAGGCGGCCCCGACCGCTTCGCTGAGGGAAGTCTTGAGGTCGGTCATGTCTTAGTTGGTCTGCTGGCCTGCTGTCGGGCGGAAGCGGCTGCCCGATCGGTTGAACTCGGCCATCTGCGGCGTGACGTCGAAGCCGATCAGGACTTCGAAATTGCCGCCGCTGGTGGTGGCGTCGGCGCGCGGGATGATGATGGTCTGGCTGGCTTCAGCCTGGGTGCGGTCGGCGCCGCCGAAGGTCACCGGCAGGTCGAAATATTCCTTGGCTAGGACGGCGGAATTCCGCTCGGTCACGGCGATCCAGTAGCGATAGGTGCGGGCGTCGCCCTCGGCTAGCGGGCCCTTGCCCAGGCTGAACAGCAGGTTGACGTCCAGACGGATCGGGTCGGACTCGCGATAGACGCAGTCGGAGCTGACGCCTTCGATTTCGCCCGTGAAGCCGACGCCGGTGGTCGTGGGCTGTTCATAGTTGGACAGCTCGACGAAGCGGGCCGCGTCGTAGAGAATCTTCACATAGGGGCAGGGGCCGGCGTTGGCGCGACGGCTCAGCGGCGCGATGCGCATGGGGCGCGCCGACGCCTGTTCGGCCTTCTGGCCGCCCTGCTGGCCGCCTTGGGGGCGACCGCTTTGGGCCGCGGCGGCGTGAGGGATCAGCGCAGCCGCGAGGGAGAAGGCGGCGAGGGCGGTCAGGACGCGACGCATCAGGAGCTTTCCGGCAGTCGATGAAGGCGGGGCCGATCAGACGCCCGAACGGGCCACGCTGGGTGGTGATAGCGGCTAAAGCGAGGCGCGGCAAACGGCGCGCGCATCCCTCGGCGATGAAGGTGGCGAGAGCGCGCGCGAAGGACTAGGTTCCGGCCCATGAACGCGCCTGTCTCGCCCTCACAGTTTCAACGCCGCCCCCTGTCTGTCCGCATGGCGACGCCGCGGGGGTTCTGCGCCGGTGTGGACCGGGCCATCCAGATCGTCGAGCGCGCGATCGAGAAATACGGCGCGCCCGTCTATGTGCGCCACGAGATCGTTCACAACCGTCACGTCGTCGATCGGCTGAAAGGACTGGGCGCGGTCTTCGTCAAGGATCTGGACGAGTGTCCGGACGACCGGCCGGTGGTCTTCTCGGCTCACGGCGTGCCCAAGTCGGTGCCTGCCACGGCGCGTTCGCGCGAGATGCTGTTTCTGGACGCCACCTGTCCGCTGGTGTCCAAGGTCCACGTCGAGGCCGAGCGGAATTTCGCGGCGGGCCGCCACGTCATCCTGATCGGCCACGCGGGCCACCCCGAGGTCGTCGGCACCATGGGGCAACTGCCCGCCGGCGCCATCAGCCTGGTCGAGACGGTCGAGGATGCGGAAGCCTTCCAGCGGCCCGGCGACCAGCCGCTGGCCTACGCCACCCAGACCACGCTGTCGGTGGACGACACGGCTGAGATTCTGGCGGCGCTGAAGCGGCGTTTCCCCGAACTGCCCGACCCGCACAAGGAAGACATCTGCTACGCCACCACCAACCGTCAGGAGGCGGTCAAGCGGCTGGGCGAGGGCTGCGGTCTGGTGCTGGTGGTGGGGTCCAAGAACTCGTCCAACTCGGCGCGTCTGGTCGATGTGGCGCTGAAGGCGGGGGCCGGGGACGCGCGTCTGGTCGATGACGCGGGTGATCTGGACTGGCGCTGGTTCGACGGGGTCGAGACGGTGGGCCTGACCGCCGGGGCCTCGGCGCCGGAGCCTCTGGTGCAGGGGGTGATCGAGGCGATGCGCGCCCGCTTCGACGTGACCGTGACCGAGGACGACGGCGCCCGCGAGACCGTAACCTTCAAACTGCCCCGCGCCCTGACGGCCTGAGGCGACGCCTGGAACGGCCGGGGAGGGCCGCGACATGAGCGGACTGGACGCCATCGACCGCCGCCTGCTGGCCATATTGCAGGACGACGCCACCGTTCCCATCGCCGAACTGGCCGAGCGGGTGGGGCTGTCCCAGACGCCGTGCTGGAAGCGGGTGAAACGGCTGCAGGATACGGGGATCATCGTTGCGCGCGTGGCCCTGCTGGACCGCGAGGCGCTGGACCTGCCGCTGGTGGTCTTCGTCTCGGTGAAGACGCGGCGGCACGACGCCGAATGGCTGGAGACCTTCAAGCAGGCCGCCGCCCTGCCCGAGGTGGTGGAGTTCTACCGGATGAGCGGCGAGGTCGACTATCTGCTCAAGGTGCTGGTCAAGGACATCGCCGCCTATGACCGCTTCTATCGCCGGCTGATCGCCATTGCTCCGCTGGATGACGTCTCCTCGAGCTTCGCCATGGAGCAAATCAAGTTCACTACGGCTCTGCCGCTCTGATGAAAGAGAATAATATTCTCCTTTTGGGCTGATTTCAGAGTGTGAACGAGAATGATCCTCTCTGGTAATCGGAATACCCTCTTCCGCCTGTAGCGGAGGGTTCATGCTCAAGCGTCTGTTCGTCGATCACCCGGCCTCGGTCGGAGAGAGCTATACGGAGCACATGGGCGTCGCCGCCTCGTTCGGTGCGGCCATGTTCGTCGGTTCGCTGGCCTGTTTCGTCCACGCGGTGTTTCCTGGCCTGTGCGTCAAGACGGGCAGCGGGGTCATCAACGACTTGCATCGCCGCATGGTGACGCACCGCGTCGAGCCCGCCCGCCTGGCGGCGACCGAGCAGGACTGAAGCAAACCGGGCCGCCTCTTGGGCGGCCCAGACAGCTCTGAATCTCAGGCGGCGAGGATTTCGTCCGCCGGCCCGAAGAACTCATAGTGGATGCGGTCGGCCGGGACGCCGGCGTCGCGCAGGTCCGACACCAGGGCGCGCAGGAAGGGGCGCGGGCCGCACAGATAGTAGTCGGCCTCCTGGATCGGCGTCTGCTGGCTCAGCCAGGCGCCTGAGATGCGCCCCGCGTGGTCATGGCCGTCGCCGTCATTGGCGGGCGCTTCATAGAAGACGGTGCTGCGCGCGCGCGGATGGGCCGCCGTCAGGGCGCGGATGTGCGGCCCCATGGCGTGCGCCCCGGCGTCATAGGCGCCGTGGACATAGTGAACCTCGGTGTCCGCCTTCTCGGCCACCAGCGTCTCGAGCATCGACACCATCGGCGTCAGGCCGACGCCGCCGGACAGCAGGACGACCGGGCGCTGCGGCGTCTCGGGCAGGAAGAAGTCGCCCGCCGGGGCGCCGACCTTCAGCACCATGCCGACGCGGGCGTTGTCGTGCAGCCAGCCCGAGGCCAGGCCCTTGTCCTCGCGCTTGACCGAGATGCGATAGGTCTCGTCGTTCGGGGCGCAGGAAATGGAGTAGTTGCGCTTGATCGGCGGATGGCCGGGGACATCGAACCAGAAGGTCAGGTACTGGCCCGGCCGGTGACGCAACACCGGGCCGCCGTCCTTGGGCTTCAGCACGAAGGAGGTGATGACCGAGCTTTCGGGGCGCACCTCGATCACCTCAAAGGCGCGCCAGCCGTTCCAGCCGCCCTTGGCCGCCGCCAGGTCTTCGTAGATGGCGGCCTCGCGGGTGATCAGGATGTTGGCCAGGAACCAGTAGGCCTCGCCCCAGGCGGTCATGATCTCCTCGGTCGCAGCCTCGCCCAGCACATGGGCGATGGCGCCCAGCAGGGCGGCGCCGACGTGGGGATAGTGTTCGGGCAGGATCTGCAGGCCGACGTGCTTTTGCGCGATGCGTTCGACCGCGGCCGCCAGGGCGCCCAGGTTATCGATGTTGGCGGCGTAGGCCAGGATGGCCCCCGTCAGGGCGCGTGGTTGCGAGCCGGCGTCGCCGTGGTGCGACTGGTTGAACAGATCGCGGATCTCGGGGTTCTGGAACATCCGCGAATACATCTCGCGCACGATGTCGAGGCCGTGGGCCTCGAGGGCGGGAACAGTGGCTTTGACAAGCGCGATCGTGCGCTCGCTGAGGGCTTGAGCCATCAGGAAACTCCTAGGCGTTGCGATGTGAGAGGGAAGGAAAAGAGAGAGGGCGCGCCTAGCCGTCGGGCGGCCGGTCAAAGAAGTCGACGCGCATCTTCATCGGCCCTAGCGGCTCGACGAAATGGACCTGCTGCGGCCCGATGCGGCCTGGCGTTCCGGGCCTCAGAACCGTGGTCATGTGCGGATCGCGCCAGGTCAGGCGAACCTCGCCCTCCAGCACCTGGATTAGGCCCCAGGTTCCGGCCTTGAGGCTGTGATCGGCTCGCAGGGCGGCAGGCAGGGTGGCGGCGTCGAACACCGAGGTGGAGCGGTAGGGCGCGGGCGACGAGGCGCCGTCCGTCGGCTGTGGTTGCTGGCTATGCGAGCGGCCGTTCATCGCCTTCGCTCCATTGATGCATTGATAATGCATCTATAGCCCGCATTTGAAACATGCAACGAGGATGCATATAATTTTCTGCGGCGCGATGACGCGCTGACCGAGTGACTGCCGGAAGCGGCTCCAGAGAGGCTGAATGCGCCTGACGCGCTACACCGATTACGCCATGCGGGTGCTGCTCTATCTGGGCGCGCGGCAGGATCGGCTGTGCTCGATCGCCGAGATCGCCCAGGCCTACGGCATTTCGCAGAACCATCTGATGAAGGTGGTCAGCGACCTGGTGAGCGCGGGCTATCTGGTCAGCGTGCGCGGGCGGTTCGGCGGGGTGCGGCTGGCGCGTCCGCCGGATCAGATCAACGTCGGCGCCGTGGTGCGCCATACCGAGGACGGCTTTGACCTGGTCGATTGCGGCAGTTGCATCATCGCCCCGGCCTGCGGTCTCACAGGCGCCCTGCATCAGGCCCTGGCCGCCTTCATGAAGGTGCTGGACGGCTATACTTTGGAAGGCTTGCTCAGCCGCCGCGTCGACATGGCCAGCCTGTTCGAGCGGGCCGAGACCTAGAGCAAAGGTCGCATTGACGCTCGGCGTTCTTGGGGGTCTGATCGCTCGACCTTGACCCTGGGAGGCTGCGGCCATGGGCGATAGAGTGCGACATGAACATGCCAGCCTGATCCGTCAGGCGCTGGATGACGAAGGCGCTGGCGCGCGCTCGGCCCTGGCCGCATCGTGGCGTCGGTCCGTGACCCTGTACGGCCTGGACCCTGGCGAGCATGGGGCGGTCGAGACCATCACCGAACAGCAGTTGCGCGAGGCGCGCCAGGCGATGGAGCCGCTGACGCGCGCGGCCGAGGGCGTGCTGGACCGGCTGTTTCTGGCCGTCGGCGGCGTGGGATGCTGCGTCCTGCTGACCAACGCCGAGGGCGTGCCGGTCGAGCGACGCGGGGCGGCGGCGGATGACGACACCTTCCACCGCTGGGGCCTGTGGCCCGGCGCCGTCTGGTCCGAGGCGGTCGAAGGCACCAACGGCATCGGCACGGCCCTGGCCGAACATCGGGCCGTAACCATCCATCGCGAACAGCATTTCCACGCCCGCAACACCGGGCTGAGCTGCATCACCCACCCGATCCATGACCACATGGGGCGGCTGGCCGGGGCGCTGGACGTCTCGTCCTGCCGGGCCGACGCGACCGAGGCCATCCTGGGGCTGATCTCGGCGGCCGTGGCCGATGCGGCGCGGGCGATCGAGGCCCAGACCTTCCGCCAGGCCTTCGCCGATGCGCGCATCGTGTTGGCGGGAGGCGTCAGCGAGCGCAATGCGGCGGTCCTGCTGGCCGTCGACCGCGACGATCTGGTCATCGGCGCCACGCGGGCGGCGCGGCTGTCCCTGTCGATCACCGACGAGCGGATCGCGGCCCAGCTGCCCGCGTCCGACCTGCTGACGCCGGGCGGAGCCGAGGTTGATTTGCTGGAGGCTGAGCGCGGGGCGGTGCGCCGCGCCCTGGCCCGCACCGGGGGTAATGTCTCGGCCGCGGCGCGGGCGCTGGGCGTCAGCCGCGCCACCCTGCACCGCAAGCTGCATCGCCTTGGCCTGATCGACCTGCACTGAGCGATCTCGACGGAAACTGTCGCAAGTCTGCGACAGGTTTGCGCCGCACCATCCGGGCGGCGTCTGGAACAGGCCGCCGGGCCGACCGACCTTGCCTCAAACGACGCCGACAACCGGCGCCTGAGGAAACCGCAAGGAGGCCGTTCCCATGACCAAGCCCGAATTCGTCCGCGCCGTGACGCCGAAATACAAGGCGCGCTACGACAACTTCATCGGCGGCCAGTGGGTCGCGCCGGTCAACGGCCGCTATTTCGAGAACACCTCCCCGGTGAACGGCCGCGTCCTGTGCGAGGTGGCTCGCTCGGACGCGGCCGACGTCGAGCTGGCGCTGGACGCCGCCCACGCGGCCAGGGACGGCTGGGGCAAGACCAGCGTCGCCCAGCGCGCCCTGATCCTGAACCGCATCGCCGAGCGCATGGAGCAGAATCTGCAGGCCATCGCCGAGGCCGAGACTTGGGATAACGGCAAGCCGGTGCGTGAAACGCTCGCGGCGGACATTCCGCTGGCCATCGACCATTTCCGCTATTTCGCCGGCTGCATCCGGGCGCAGGAAGGCGGCATTTCGGAACTCGACAACGACACGGTCGCCTATCACTTCCACGAGCCGCTGGGCGTGGTCGGTCAGATCATTCCGTGGAACTTCCCGATCCTGATGGCGGCGTGGAAGATCGCCCCGGCGCTGGCGGCAGGCAATTGCATCGTGCTGAAGCCGGCCGAGCAGACCCCGGCCTCCATCCTGCTGCTTATGGAGCTGATTCAGGACATCCTGCCGCCGGGCGTGCTTAACATCGTCTCGGGCACGGGGATCGAGGTCGGCGAGCCGCTGGCCACCAACCCGCGCATCGCCAAGATCGCCTTCACCGGCTCGACCGCCGTCGGCCAGAAGATCATGGAATACGCCACCCAGAACATCATCCCGGTGACGCTGGAGCTGGGCGGCAAGTCGCCGAACATCTTCTTCAAGGACGTGATGGACGCCGACGACGCCTTCCTCGACAAGGCCCTGGAAGGCTTCGCCATGTTCGCGCTCAACCAGGGCGAGGTCTGCACCTGCCCCAGCCGCGCCCTGATCCACGAAGACATCTATGAGGCCTTCATCGAGAAGGCGATCGCCCGCGTCGAAGCCATCAAACAGGGCGACCCGCTGGACCCGACGACCCAGGTCGGCGCCCAGGCCTCGGATCAACAGCTGAAGAAGATCCTGTCCTATCTGAAGGTCGGCAAGGACGAGGGCGCCGAGGTGCTGACCGGCGGCGATCAGGCCGTGCTGAAGGACGATCTGGCGGGCGGCTACTACGTCAAGCCGACGGTGTTCAAGGGCACCAACGACATGCGCATTTTCCAAGAGGAGATCTTCGGTCCGGTTCTGGCCGTGACCACCTTCAAGACGCTGGAAGAGGCCATCGCCATCGCCAACGACACCGAATACGGCCTGGGCGCCGGGGTCTGGTCGCGCGACATGAACACCGCCTATCGCGCGGGCCGGGCCATCCAGGCGGGCCGCGTCTGGACTAACTGCTACCACCAGTATCCCGCGCACGCGGCTTTCGGCGGCTACAAGAAGTCGGGCATCGGGCGGGAAAACCATCGCATGATGCTGGACCACTATCAGCAGACCAAGAACTTGCTGGTCAGCTACAGCCCCGACAAGCTGGGCTTCTTCTGATTTCGATCAAGGCGCGGGCTTCGGTCCGCGCCTTTTTCACGAACCAAACGCCTAGCCGATCAGCTTCAGGACCACGGCGCTCTGGTACAGCATGTAGAGGGCGACCACGAAGATCAGGCCCGCGAAGACGCTGTTCAGCAGGCCCTTGCGGCCGGACATCAGCTTGGCTAGCCGCGCGCCTGCCAGGCCGCCCAGAACGCCGCCGCCGATGAAGACCGCCGCCAGCGGCCAGTCCACCCAACCGGCCAGCGCATAGTTGAAGGCGGTGGTCAGGCCGAAGGCGGTGACGCCGACCAGCGACGAGCCGACGGCGTAGTAGATGGGCATTCCAGTCGATCCCATCAGGCTGGGCACGATCAGGAAACCGCCGCCGATGCCGAAGAAGCCTGACAGCATCCCCATCGCCGCCCCCGTGCCGATCAACTTGGGCGCATTACGCGCGGTCAGGGTTACGTCCGGGTCGCCCGCCGCCGAGCGGCCGCGCAGCATCAGGGCGCCGACGATCAGCATCAGCACCGCGAACAGGGCCAGCAGCTTCTGCCCGTCCACCGCCTTGCCGAAGCTGGAGCCCAGCGCCGCCCCGACCACGCCCGCCGCCGCGAACAGCAGGGCGATCTTCCACTTCACCGCCCCGTGCCGGGCGTGGTTCAGCAGATTGGCGAAGGCGTTGGCGGCCACGGCGAAGGCGCTGGTGCCGATGGCTAGGTGGGGGTCTTTCACCCCCACCAGATAGACGATCAGCGGCACGGCTAGGATCGAGCCGCCCCCGCCCACCAGGCCCAGGGTGAAGCCGACCAGCGACCCCGCCCCGGCGCCCAGTCCGTATTGCAGCAGGCTGAGCGGCTCGCCCATCAGGCGGCGCTCTTGGCGCGGGGCGCGACGCCCGGCTCGACGCAGTCGGGGGCGCACAGCCATTCACGGCCCTTCAGCATCCCGACCCAGTAGATTTCCGGCAGGGCCTGCGCCTTCAGGTGCCAGGCGCGGCGCGTCGGCTGACGCCCGTCCAGCATCCACGCGGGGAAGCTGGGCAGCAGCTTGCCGCCATAGCCGAACTCGGCCAGCACGATCTTGCCGCGCTCGACCGTCAGGGGGCAGGAGCCATAGCCGTCGTAAACGGCCTTCAGCGCCTTGCCGTCCAGCATGGAGATGACGTTCTCGGCCACGACCGGCGCCTGTTTGCGGGCGGCGGCGGCGGTCTTGGCGTTGGGCGCCGAGCAGGCGTCGCCCAGGCCGAAGACGTTGTCGAGGCGGTTGTGGTGCAGGGTCGCCTGATCGACGTCGATCCAGCCGCTGTCGGCGGCCAGCGGGCTGTTGCGGATGAAGTCAGGCGCGGTCTGCGGCGGGCAGACGTGGATCATGTCGAAGTCGCGGACGATTTCGCTGACGGCCCCATCGGCGTCGGTGACGGCGAAGGTCGCCTTGCGCGCCTCGCCGTCGATGGACGTCAGGCGCGAGTTGAAGCGCAGGTCGACGCCGTAACGCTCGATGTATTTCATCAGGGCGGGGACGTAGTCCTTGACCCCGAACAGCACGGCCCCGGCGTTGTGGAATTCGATGTCCACGTTCTTGAGTGCGCCGGTGCGCTGCCAGTGGTCGGCCGACAGATAGAGGGCCTTCTGCGGCGCGCCCGCGCATTTGATCGGCATAGGCGGCTGGGTGAACAGGGCGCGGCCGCCCTTAAGCTCCTGCACCAGCTTCCACGTATAGGGCGCCAGATCGAAGCGGTAGTTGGAGGTCACGCCGTTGCGGCCTAGCGTCTGGCTCAGGCCGGGGATGGCGTCCCAGTCCAGCTTGATGCCCGGGGCGGCGACCAGGGCGCGATAGCCGATGCGGCGGCCGTCCGACAGGCGCACCTGATCGGCTTCGGGGGCGAAGTCGACCACGCTGTCCTTGATCCAGCGGGCGCCCGTGGGGATCAGGCGGCAGGTCTCGCGCATGGTGCGCTCGGGCGTGAAGACGCCGGCGCCGACCAGCGTCCAGCCGGGCTGGTAGTAGTGGCGCTCGGACGGCTCGACGATCACTACGTCAAGGCCGGGGCGGCGGCGCAGCAGGCTGGCCGCCGTGGCGATTCCGGCGGCGCCGCCGCCGACGATCAGAACGTCGCAGGTCTCGGAAGCTTGCGGATGGGCCACGCCTCAGCCCTCCAGACGCGGGCCGAGCGGCGAGACGTCGTAACCGGCGGCGGCGGCCAGGGCGACGATCTCTTCGGCCGGGCGCTCGCCCGCCTGCGACAGGGCCCACAGATAGGTGGTGCGGGTGCCCGAGCGGCAGTAGCCGAGGATGGGCTGGGGCAGTTCGGCCAGCGCGGCCTTGAAGCGCGCCACGTCGTCGGGCGTCATGGCCCCGCCGCGAATGGGGATGTGGACGAAGGGCAGGCCTGCGGCCTCGGCGGCGGCGCGGATGTCCTCGGTCATCGGCTGACCCGGTTCTTCGGCGTCGGGGCGGTTGGAGATGATGGCGCGATAGCCCTGGGCGGCGGCCATAGCGACCTCCTCAGGCAGTATCTGCGGCGAGACGTGCAGGCGGTCTTCCAGGGTGCGGATGTCCATGAGGCGGTTCTCTTGCTTGAGGAATCTGGCTTGAGGAAAAGGGGTGCGCGTCAGAGCGCGTTGATGGGCACTTTCAGGTAGCGGACGCCGTTGTCTTCCGGCTCGGGCATCCGGCCGCCGTTCATGTTGACCTGAACCGAAGGCAGGATCAGGCGCGGCATGGACAAGGTGGCGTCGCGGGCGGTGCGCATGGCGACGAACTCATCTTCGCTGACGCCGTCGCGGACGTGGATGTTGCAGGCGCACTGATCGCCGATGGTCGTCTCCCAGGCGAACTCGGTGCGGGCGGGCGGCGCCTTGTAGTCGTGGCACAGGAAGACGCGCGCCGCGGCGGGCAGGGACAGTAGTCGCTGGATCGAGCGATACAGCGTCCGCGCATCGCCGCCGGGGAAGTCGCAGCGCGCCGTGCCGTAGTCGGGCATGAACAGGGTGTCGCCGGGGAAGACAGCGTCGCCGATCACATAGGCCAGACAGGCCGGAGTATGGCCGGGCACGTGCAGCGCCGTGGCCTGAAGCCCGCCGATGGCGAAGCGGTCGCCGTCGTCGAAAAGTTGGTCGAACTGGCTGCCGTCGCGGCGGAACTCGGTCCCCTCGTTGAAGACTTTGCCGAAGACGTCCTGCACCTTGATGATGTCGCGGCCGATGGCCAGGCGGCCGCCGAGGCGCTCTTGCAGATAGGGCGCGGCCGACAGGTGGTCGGCGTGGGCGTGCGTCTCCAGCAGCCACTGAACCTCAAGGTCCTCGCCCTCGACATAGGCGATCAGGGCGTCGGCCGAGGCGGTCGAGGTGCGGCCCGCCGCCTGATCATAATCCAGCACGCTGTCGATGATGGCGCAGGCGTTCGAACCGGGGTCGCGCACCACATGGCTGACGGTGAAGGTGGCGGGGTCGAAGAAGGATTGGACGACGGGGGGCTGGGCCTCATTCGTCAGGGCGGCCTCGATCAATTCCTTGGCGTGATCACGGGCATGATCGCGGGCGGGGTCGATGGGGGCGTCGGTCACGGCGTCTCTCCGCATTGATCTGGATCAAGCAATTAGATATTTACATATTATATGCAAGTAATTGTTTTCAAGGTGCGCTGCGCCTCGGCTGCGCGTAGCCCTATGGCATGGAAACCGACTCGATGACGGACACGCCTTTGCTGCGGCCGCTGCGGATCAATGAGGCGGCGCCGGATTTCGCCGCCCGCACGACGCGCGGCCAGCGTCGGCTGAGCGACTATCGCGGGCGCTGGCTGGCCTTCTTCTCGCACCCGGCGGACTTCACGCCGGTCTGCACCAGCGAGTTCATCGCACTGGCCCGGCGTCAGGCGGACTTCACGGCGATCGGCTGTGAACTGCTGGGCCTGTCGGTCGACAGCCTCTATTCCCACCTGGCGTGGCTGAAGGACATCCGCGACCGCTTCGGCGTGACGGTGGAGTTTCCGATCATCGAAGACCCCTCCATGGTCATCGCCCAGGCCTATGGGATGATCGACCCGGCGGCGCCGGACAGCGCCTCGGTGCGCGCCACCTTCGTCATCGACCCGAACGGCGTGGTGCGGGCCATCAGCTGGTATCCGATGAACGTCGGCCGCTCGGTCGAGGAGTTACTGCGGCTGATCACCGCCCTGCAGACGGCGGATCGGGAAGGGGCCTCGGCGCCCGAGGGCTGGACGCCGGGCGCGCCCCTGCTTCAGGCGGCGCCGACGGACTTCGGCGACGTGCTGGCGGGCGATGACGCCTGGTATTATCGACCGGCGCCGAAATGACCCCTGACGCCGATGATCTGGAACGGTTGAAGGCTGCCGCGCCCGAGGCGGCCGAACTGCTGCGGCAACTGGCCAACGCCAACCGCCTGCTGATCCTGTGCCATATCGCGCAGCAGGAGCGTTCGGTCGGCCAACTGGAACAGGAGCTGGGCCTGCGTCAGCCCGGCCTGTCGCAACAATTGGCCGAACTGCGCCAGTCGGGACTGGTGAAGACCCGGCGCGAGTCGCGCTCCATCTATTATTCGCTGGCCGACGAGCGGGCCGAGGCCGTCATGGCCATGCTGCACCGCATCTTCTGCGACGATCCCAAGGCCCTGACCGATGCCGTGCGTCAGGACCATGCGCCGGACCAGGCGCGCCCGGCCGGGGACGCAGCCCGTTTCGCCCGGATCATCCCCCCACGCTGATCGGTCGGGTCGCTTCGTGCGACAAATCAGCGATTGAAGCTGACACTGATTATCATTAAGCGTCGAGGCGAAGCGCCGCTGGCGTCGCTGGTGAATGGGCGGAGAATGGGCCGATGGTCGAGGTGAGGTTGGGACGTCGGGCCCTGCTGCTGGGCGCCGCCGCCCTGATGGCGACCGGGGCCGCCGCCTGCACGCGCCGCGATCAGGCCGCACCGACCTCCCTGCTGACCGATCTGCGCGACCGGCCGCTGGCGATCACCCCGCCGGTGACGAAGCTGTCGATCGACGACAGCCGTTTCCTGATCGCCCTGTCGCTGATCCATCCCGATCCGGTCAGCCTGCTGGCGGCCTGGGCGGGCGATGTGAACCGCCTCAGCCCGGACATCTACGCCGCCTATCTGGAGAAGTCGCCGGCGCTGGCGGCCCTGCCCAAGACGCCGAGTTCGGCCGCCGCCTTCAATGTCGAAGCCGTGCTGGGCGCCCAGCCGCAGGTGGCCCTGGTGTCGCTGGATTCCGGCCCGACCGACGCCCAGACCGCCCAGCTGGAGCAGGCGGGCGTGCGCGTGGCCTACATCGACTTCTTCCAGCACCCGTTCCAGAATCAGCCGCGCAGCCTGACCCTGCTGGGGTCCATGATCGGCCGCGAGGAGCAGGCGGAAGCCTACAACGCCTTCCGCGCCGCCCGATTGAAAGTCATCTCCGACCGTGTGGCCGGGCTGAAGGACGAGCAGAAGCCGACCGTCTTCCTGGAAGCTCATGCGGGCAACGGGCCGGACTGCTGCAACTCGGTGGGGGCAGGGAACATCGGCGACTATCTGACCTTCGTCGGGGCCCGCAACATCGGCGCCGAGGTACTGAAACAGCCGTCGGGCAAGCTGAACCTGGAGTTCGTGGTCGAGCGCGATCCCGACATCTACATCGCCACCGGCGGACCGCATCTGGAGAAGACCGGCGGCTTTGTCGTCGGTCCGAAATACGACGTCGAGACCTCGCGCGCCTCGCTGCGCCGCGTGGCGGGGCGGCGCGGCCTGTCGACCCTGAAGGCGGTGCGCGAGGGAAAGGTGCACGGCCTGTCGCACCAGCTGATCAACTCGCCCATCGACATCGTCGCCACCGAGGTGCTGGCCAAGTGGATCCAGCCCGAGCTGTTCGCCGATCTCGACCCGCGCGCCACGCTGGACGCGATCAACAACGACTTCCTGGCCGTTCCCTATCGCGGAGACTACTGGACCGACCTGGTCCCGGCCGCCTGATTTCACCCCTTCAAGCCCATTCCCGGAGAACCGTCATGATCACCCTTCGCAACGGCATTCTGACCGCCGCCGCCGTCGCCGCCCTGGCGATGGCGTCGACCGCCTCGGCCCAGACGATCGAGAAGACCGTCAAGGTCGCCCCCGGCGGCCTGTACGAGATCGTCTTCAACCCGGCCGACAACGACCTCTATGTCGCCGCCGTCGGCCCGCGCGGCGCCAACCAGGCCCAAATCGTCCGCCTGCAGGGCCAGACGCTGGCGCCGGAATCCTCGGTCGACGTCTCGGCCAACCCGCTGTTCGGCCTGAACCTGAACACCCGCACCCAAGTGCTGTACGGCACCGACACCCGCGCGGGCGCAGTCACGGCCATCAACGCCCGCACGGGCGCGGTGATCGCCACCATCCGCAACGGCGACGAGGAAGGTGCCCACGTCCGCCAGGTCGTCGTCGATGAGGCGAACAACAAGGTCTATGTCAGCGTCGTCGGCGGCGAGGCGGGCGACGCCTCCAAGCCGAACCTGATCTGGGTCATCGACGGCGCGACCAACACGGTCGAGCGCACCATCACCGCTACGGTCGGCGGCCTGACCGGCGCGGCCTTCGATCCGGCGACCAACCGCCTCTACGTCACGGGCATGAGCAGCAACGAAGTCGCCGCCATCGACGTGGCCACCGGCGAGACGGTCGGCAAATGGCCGTCGCACGGCGACTCGACCATCAACGTCGCCGTCGATTCCGAAGGCCGTCGCCTGTTCGTCGCCAACCAGAAGTCGGGCGAACTGACGGTGCTGAACGCCGACACCGGCGCCCTGATCCACAAGGTCGCCACCGGCGCGGGCGCCCTGAGCGTCGCCTACAACGGCGCGGTCAAGCAGATCTACGTCGCCAACCGCCAGGCGGGCACGGTGACGGTGCTGGATTCCGACACCTATGCGGTGAAGGCCAACCTGGAGACGGGCACCTTCCCCCAGACCATCGCCATCGACCGCGCGACCAACGCCGTTTACGTCTCGAACAAGGCCCGCGGCCTGCCGCGCGGCGCCCCGGCCGGCACGCCGGTCCCCGTCGACCCGACCGGCGACGTGGTGACGCTGATCCGTCCCTGATCCCGATCGGGACTGAATAAGGAAAGGCCCGGCCGCAGATGCAGCCGGGCCTTTTTCTTGGCTTGAAGAGATTGGCGGACGGGGCGCTCAGCCCGTCAGAACGTCGTCGATCATGACCTGCAGCGCGCCGCGGTCGCAGCGCTGGACACGGGCCGAGACGCGATAGACCTCGGCCAGGATATCGGGCGTGATCGCCTCGTCCGGCGTTCCGAAGGCGACCAGCCGTCCCTTGGCCATGACGGCGATCCGGTCCGAGACGCGCGCCGCCGCCTGCAGGTCGTGCAGGACGATCATCACCGTCATGCCCCGCTCGGCCGCCGCCTCGCGCGCTAGATCCAGCACGCGCAGCTGATAGTGCAGGTCCAGCGCGCTGGTCGGTTCGTCCAGCAGCAGCAGGCGCGGCTCGCGCGCCAGGGCCTGGGCCAGACCTGCCAGCTGTTTCTGGCCGCCAGACAGCCGGTCCAGCCGCTGCCCGGCCAGAGCTTCGGCGTTGATGCGTTGCAGCACCTCATAGGCGCGTTCGGCCGCCTGGGCGTCGGTGTAGACGGCGCCGCGCAGGGGCGTGGCGCGGATCGAGGCGACCACCGTCTCCAGCACCGTCAGGGCCACGCCCTGCGGCAGGGTCTGAGGCATGTAGGTGGCGCGCTTGGCCCGGTCGGCCAGCGACAGCCGGGTCAGTTCGTCGCTGTCCAGCCGGATCGAGCCGTGCGCCGGGATCAGGCCCGCCAGACTGCGCAGCAGGGTGCTCTTGCCCGCGCCGTTGGGGCCGACGACGGAGACGACTTCGCCTGCAGTCAGGGGCGGCAGGCTGAAACCGGTGATGATGGGCTGGCCGCCGTAACCGGCGTCGAGGCCGCTGATGGTCAGTTCGCTCATGCCCGGCCTCCATTGCGGAAGATCAGCAGTAGGAAGACCGGCACCCCGATCACGGCGGTGACGATGCCGACGGGCATCAGCACGCCCGGCACGATGATTTTGGACGCGGCTGAAGCCAGCGACATGATGACCGCCCCGGCCAGCACGCTGGCGGGCAGGAAGTAGCGGTGATCCTCGCCGACCAGCAGGCGGGCGATGTGCGGCCCGACCAGGCCGATGAAGCCGATGGCGCCGACGAAGGCCACGGCCGTCGCCGACAGCAGGCTGACCCGCAGCAACGACAGGAAGCGCAGACGCTTCACATCGACGCCGAAGCTCATGGCCCGGTCCTCGCCCAGCCGCAGCGCCGTCAGGGCGCGCGACGACAGAAGCGAGAAGGGCGTGACCGCGACCAGCACGACCGCCAGGGCCGCGACATTGCTCCAGGTCGCGCGCGACAGCGACCCCATGGTCCAGAACACCAGTTGCTGCAGCGCCTCGGCCGAGGACAGGAACTGCACCAGCGCCGTCAGGGCGTTGAAGGCGAAAACGAGCGCGATGCCGAACAGGACGATGCTCTCGATCCCCGATCCCTTCATGCGCGCCAGGGCCTGAAGCGCCAGCACCGAACCGAAGGCGAAGACGAAGGCGTTCAGCGGCACCAGCCAGTCCGCCCCGATGAAGGACGATCCCAGACCCAGCACGATGGCCAGCGACGCGCCGAACGAGGCCGCTGACGAGACCCCCAGCGTAAAGGGGCTGGCCAGCGGATTATTCAGCACGGTCTGCATTTCGGCGCCCGCCAGGGCCAGGGCGGCGCCGACCATCATCGCCATCAGGGCGTAGGGCAGGCGCACCTGCCAGACGATGGCCTGCTGGGCCGTGGTCAGGCTGGACGGATCGAACACGCCCTGCAGCACCGTCAGGGGCGAGATCGACGACGGGCCGGTGGCGATGTCCAGCAGCAGGGCCGCCGCCGCCAGCGCGGCCAAGACGGCGATGGCGAACAGCTTGGTCCGCGCGCTTCTGGAATAGGCGACGACCGCCTCGGGCACGGCGTTTTCAGCGTTCGCCAATTCACGAACTCCACTCAGAGAATGCGTCGCAATACATATCAATGGCCAGATAGGCTAGGGTGGTCATATGACGTTGACCTCGCCCGCCCCTGCCGACCGGTCCCAGAAGGACACGGCTCCCGACATGACCAAGCCCTACGCCATCCGCCTGCCCGCTGTCGATGGCGCGCCCGCCGTGGACGTGCGGGTGGCGACGCCGCAGGGCGAACGGCCGCCCAACGGCTGGCCGGTTCTGGTGGTGCTGGAAGGGGAGGCCTTCTTCGATACGGCCGCCCAGGTCGCCGGACGGCTGCTGCGGCGCTCGGCCAAGACGCGGGTGAATGCGATGATGACAGCAGGCGTCACCCTGTCGGGCGTGGCCGATCGCGTCGCCGCCTACGCCTTCACGCCGGGGCCCCAGGGCCAGGCGTCCGATCCGCGCGGCGCGGCCTTGCTGGCGCGGTTGACGACGGAGGTGCTGCCGCAACTGGCGGCTATGGGGGCAGATCTCGAGCAGGCGGTGCTGATGGGTCATTCGATGTCGGGCCTTTTCGTCCTCGAGGCGCGAGCGGCCGGGGCGCCCTTCGCCCGCTATGCGGCGATCAGCCCGTCGATCTGGTGGCGTCCCGCCGTGGTCGAGGCCCAGCCCCGTGACTCGAACCTGCTGGTCGCGGTCGGCGCGCGCGAGGAGATGGAGGGGCTGCCGCCCGCACACCTGGCCCGGCGTATGGTCTCCAACGCCCGCGATCTGGAGGCTTACGGGGCGAGCCTGCGGGTGCTGGAGGACGAGGATCACGGCTCGACGCCGTATGCGGCCTTGCCGGCGGTCCTGCGCTTTGCTGCGCCCTATCGAGGCTAGGCGGCGGGGCAAGAAAAAAGCCCCCGCGCTGGGCGCGGGGGCTGTTCGGATCAACGCGCCGGGCGGATGCGCAGCACGGAGTCGTTTCCGTCCGTGGTCCAGCCGGACTTGACCGCGACATAGACGTTGCCGCGCCCGTCGGTCGAGACGTGGTTCGCCACCGGCGGGGCGGGCAGGTTGGCGACGATGCGGCCGTCGACGTCCGCGACCGTCACCGTGCCCGCGCCGAAGGTGCTGACGAAGGCGCGACGCGACTTCGGCTCGAACACCACGTTCAGGGCGCCCGCGCCGACCGGGGTGTCGGCCACGACCGAACCGTCCGAACCGTTCAGCACCACCAGGTTGTCGGTGCCCTGGGCCGCGACGAAGATGCGGTCGGTCTGCGGATCGTGCGAGACGCCGATCACGCTGCGCGCGCCGGGGACGCGGAAGACGTTCAGCACTGTGTCGGCGGCGGCGTCGATGACCGCGACCTCATTGGTCGAGTTGGAGGCGACGTACAGGCGGCGCGCTTCGCGGTCATAGGAGACGCTGGCGGCCGAGAAGGTCTCGCCGCGCACGGTCGAGTCGATCTTGATGCGCTTGGCCACCGTTAGGGCGGCGGTGTCGAACACCACGACTTCCGGCTGGAAGGTGGCGCTGGCGTAGGCCTTGCCGTGCTCTTCGTCGATGACGACGTCGCGGGCGTGGTTGACCGTGCCCGGCTCGAACTGACGCACCAGCGACAGGTCCGACTGGCGGTAGACGGCGACCGTGTTCTGGCGGCTGTTCGAGACCCAGACGGTGTCATGGGCGTCATCGACGCCGACGCCGTAGACGGCGAAGACGCCGCCGTCCTGAGGCTGGCCGTCGCGGCCGGTGCGGCCCGGCGCTGCGGCGGGCGTGACGCGGGCTTCGACCGCCAGGGTGTCGGCGTTCAGGCGCAGCAGTTCCGATTGGCGCACCGGCGGGCGACCGACCGCTGAGGTGGCGAAGACGGCGTTGCGCTTGGCGCTATAGGCGGTCTGATACAGGCCGCGCGTCGGCTGGACGTTGGTGATCCGATAGGCCGCCTCGTTCGACAGCGGCACGTTCGGCGAGATCTTCAGATCGGCCAGGACGGCGTTGTAGGGCGATTGCGACACCGCCACGATCGGGTGGTTGCCGGGCTGGGCGTCGGCCGGCAGCGTCAGGCGCGCTTCGAAGCCGCCCTCGGCGTTCGCCGTGATCGGGCCGGTCGACAGCGGCGTCTGGCCGTACATCAAGGTGATGCTCTGGCCGGGATGGAAGCCGCGGCCGTTGGCCACGACCGGGCCGCCGGGCAGGACGGGCTTGCCGCGCTCGCCGGACGAGAAGCCGACCTGGCCGCCGTCCAGGCGCTCGGGCGCCGAGAACAGGGCCTGGGCCGAAGCCAAGGTCGGAACGGCGACGGCCGAAGCCGCCAGGAGCGCGCCGAGAGCGGCGCCGCGAAGGGATTTGCGTAGGGTGGTCATGATCGCAGTTTCTCCGGATCAGAAGCGGGTGGTCAGGCCAACGAAGAAGCGGCGGCCGGGCGAGTAGTAGCCATCGCCGGCGGTGCCGCTGACCTTCTCGTTGAAGAGGTTGGAGACGCCGGCGCGCAGCGTCACCGTTTCGGACGCCTCATAGGCGGTGGTCAGGTCGAACTCGGTGCGGGCGTTGGTCAGGGTCGAGCCGCCGCTCAGCTGTTCGCCGGTGTACTGCGCCGACAGCATGACCCCCAGGCGATCGGTCGCGCGCCAGTCCAGCGAGGCGTAGCCCGACCATTCCGGGGTGGTGATCAGGCTGGCGCCGGTGTCCAGATTCTTGGCCTCGATCATCCAGGTGGCGTTGCCGCGCAGGGTCAGATCGTAGGGCAGGTTGGCCTGGCCGGTCAGCTCCAGGCCCTTGGTGCGGGCGCGCTGGACGTTCTCGTTCTTGGTCCACCAGCGGCCTTCGAAATAGCCCAGCGGCGCGTACTGGATCTTGTTCTCGAAGTCGGTGTGGAAATAGGTGGCCGCGAACCGATAGGCGTCGCCGTCATAGGCGAAGCCGATCTCATAGCTGGTGCTTTCTTCGGGCTTCAGGTTGGGGTTGCCCGCCATCCAGCAGCCGCCCGAGGTGTAGACCAGCGGATTGCCGTTTCCGTCCAGGATCGGATTGCCGTTCTTGTCCTTGGCGGCCATGCCGATCAGGCCTCGGCAGCCGTTGCCGCCGGACTGGGTCGCGGCGCCGGCGCTGTTTTCCTTCAGGGACGGGGCGCGGAAGCCCTTGGAGACGCCGCCGCGCAGGGTCCAGGCCTCGGCCGGATGCCAGACCAGATAGGCGCGCGGGCTGAAGTTCTCGCCATACTTGTCATGGCTGTCCAGGCGGCCGCCCAAGGTCAGCAGCAGGTTTTCGCGCAGGGTGATCTGATCCTCGGCGAAGATCGCCGCCGTGTCGCCCTTCAGCGTGGCGCCGGTGATGATGTTGCCTTCATAATCGACCGGCACGGTGCCGATGGTGTCGGTGTTGGTCAGCTCTTCCTGACGGTACTGGGCGCCGATGGCGAACTTGTGCTGCCAGACGAAGGTCTTCTCGAAGTTCCACAGGCCGTCGACGATCAGCTCCTCGAACTCGCCGGAGCCGCCGTATTCGCCCATCGCCTTGTTCTCGAAGGCGTTGCGATAGATGTCCAGGCGCGTCTGGCCGAAGGACCAGTCGCCCTCGTGGCCGACGCGGAAATTGGTGCGCTCGGTCTTGGAGCCATAGGCGCCTTGCGGCGTCAGCACCCCGTTGCGGTTGGGAACCAGCGTCTTGGGAGCCAACGGCTCTTCCAAGCCATAGTTGGCCTCGAACGAGAAGTTATGGTTCTCGACGGGGGCCCAATTCAGCACCCCGTTCAAGGTCTTGTTGAGAATGCCGCTCGCGCCGTTGGCGCCAGCGAGATTGACCTCGTCCGGGTTGGTGCGGGCGTAGGTCGCGCCCAGGCGCAGGCCCAGGGTCTCGGTGATCGGGCCAGCCACGTTGACGCCGAGCTGATAGGCGTCGCCGCGCTCGGAATCCTCGGACCAGGTGTAGCTGGTGTTGGCCGAGCCGCGCCACGTCGGCGCGATCTTGCGGGTGATGATGTTGATGACCCCGCCCATGGCGTCGGAACCGTAGAGGGAGGACATCGGTCCGCGCACCACTTCGATGCGCTCGATCATGTCCGGCGAGATCCAGTTCAGGTCCTGGCGGCCCAGGTTGGGACGATAGCTGATGTCGCGCGAATTGCCGACGCGACGGCCGTCCACCAGGATCAGGGTGTAGTTGTCCGGTAGGCCGCGGATGGTGATCTTGGACATCTCGCCGGTGGGGCTGACGCCGCCGGTCACGCCGGGCAGGCGGCCCAGCAGTTCGCCCAGGCTTTGAACCGGCTGGCGCTCGATCTCGTCGCGGGTGATGACGCTGACTGAGGCCGGAGCGTCGCGCACGTCGACGGCCGAGCCCGAGGCGGTGACGACCACGTCGCCGACGGCGGTGGCCTGCGGGTCGACGCTCGAGAGGTCAGACGGAATCGTCTCGGCCAGAACCGGCGATGTGGCGAGCAGGGTGGTGGTCATCAGGCCCAGCCCGATGCGGCGTTTCGATAGGTGCATCATGCGCCCCCAAAGGCGTGCGTTAGGCGGGCGACGAGCGCCCGGGGAGGGGAGGAAAGCTCGACCATGCGAGCGGCGTCGCTCCTAATAATCATTCGCAATATTGTCTCAATGTCGCATTCGGCATGGGCGCCATACGCTTCGGCGCATGACGGCGCGGCCGTTGAGGCGTCATGCGAGCGCGACGAAACGACCTTGCGAACGTGTTGCAATTAAGAGGCGTTCTTAATACAGCCAAGGCCGACGCGTCGGGCGTCACGCAGCGAGGCCTTATGTCGGGGCGACTTCCCCACCGCGTCGATTTCACCCTGCTTCAGCACCTTCAGGTGCTGATCGAGCAGCGCAGCGTCTCGCGCGCGGCCGAGCGTCTGGGCATCGGCCAGCCGGCGATGAGCCGCATCCTGGCCCGGCTGCGCGATCAGTTCGACGATCCCCTGCTGGTGCGCGGCCCGCGCGGCATGATGCCGACGCCGCGCGCCGAGGCCCTGACCGGCCCCTTGCGCGCCTGGCTGGAGGCGGGCGAGAGCCTGTTGCGCGACCCCGGCTTGGACGTCGGGCGGATGAAGCGGGTTTTCCGCCTGGCCTCCACCGACTTCGGCCTGCTCAGCGTTCTGGCGCCGGCCCTCGCCCGTATCCAGAACGAGGCGACGGGGGTGGAGTTGGAAGTCGAGCCTCTGTCGGACGCCAGTCTGCGGCGGCTGGAGGATGGGCGGCTGGACCTGGTGTTGACCGGCTGGAACCCCGAGGGCGCGGGGCTGAAGTCGCGCTGGCTGTTCCGCGAGACTCATCTGGGCCTGGCGCGGCCGGACCACCCGGTGCATCAGGCGACGCCGACGCATGCCGAATTGCTGTGTTGGCCCCATGTCGTTCCCTCGGCGGGGGACGGCTTCGGCGACTGGGTGGCGGACGACCTGCCGGACATGGCCGAGCGCCGGATTCTGGTGCGGGCCGAGAGCTTCGCCCTGGTCCCCTATCTGTTGCAGGCGGGCGAGGCGGTGGCCCTGCTGCCGCGCCGGGCGGCCGAGCATTTCGCGGCGACGCACGGTCTTCGCGCCTTCACGGCTCCGCAGGAAATGCGGCCGTTCGACTATCACCTGGTCTGGCACGAACGCTCGGACGGAGACGCCGGCACTCAGTGGCTGGTCGACGCCCTCTCCGCCGGTTTCGAAGCCGAGCGGGCCGGCGCCTAGCCGACCTTGAGGCGCGTGGCGGGCCACAAGGCCGCGATCAGGATCATCACCGCCGATACGGCGTAGGGCGCGCCATGCGCCGCCTGATAGGCCACGGTTCCGGCCAACGGTCCCAACACGGCGCCCAGGCCTTGCGCGGCGCCCACGGCTCCGGCGGCGGCGCCCTGCTCATGGGCCTCGACCGCATTGGCGGCCAGGGCCGATTGCGAAGGATAGACCCAGCCCATGCCCGCCGCGATGACGCCATAGGCGGCCCACAGTTGCAGCGGCGTGGCGGCGAAGGCGGCCCCGACGAAACCCACGGCGGCGATGCTCCCGCCGATGCGGATGAAGCGCGATGGCGTCCAGTTCAGGCGACGCAGCACCATCTGGGCCGTGAACAGCACCACCCCGACCACGGCCAGGGCGATGCCCGCCGTCCGCGCCGCCTCATTGGGCGACAGGCCGAAGCGGTCCAGGGCCAGGAAGCCGACCACCACCTGGCAGACGACGACGCCGCACATGGCGGCGAAGGCCGTGACGACGGCGCGACGGATGCGGACGTCCGACAGCTTCAGCGCCGATTTCTTGCGCGATTCATGGGACGCGTCGGCGGGCAGGAACCGCCACACGGCGATGAAGGCCAGGACGGGCAGGGCGGAGATGATGAGCAGGGAAGCGCTGAGGCTCCAGCCGGCCAACAGGCCCGCTGCGCCCGGCCCGAAGACGATGCCCAGGGAACTGGCGGCGCCGACGGCGCCCATGGCGCGGGCGCGTTCGTGCGGCGCGGTCTGATCGGCTACGACGGCGGCGCAGATCGGCGGCACGGCGGCGTAGAAGGCCCCGGCGGCGGTGCGCGCCGCCGTCATGCCCAGGAAGCTGACGATGGCCGCTGGAACCAGAGCCAGGGCCGCGCTCATGAACAGGCCCAACGCCGCATAGCTGACGGCGAACCCGGCCAGGGCGATCAACAGCACCTTGCGCCGCCCGACCTCGTCGCTACGGGCGCCCCAGAAGCGGGCCATCAGCATCCAGGCCAGGCCCGCCGCCGTCACCGCCGCCCCGACGTGCCAAGGCTGCAGGCCCAGCAGCCGCGCCATCGGCCCGACTACGGCGACGAAGGCCATCATCGACATGCTGCCGACGCCCGCTGTGAACAGCAGGGGCTTCAGGCTGAAGGCGCCGCCGGGCGCCGCGGCGGTCGTGGTGGCGGATGTCATGGGGCGCTCCTGAACGGTATGGAGCGGCTTGATCGACTAATTGAGAATGAATTGCAACTAAGGCTTGGCTGTCGTGATGGGCAGCGCCAGCGCCACAACCAGGCCCGGCTGATTGTCGTCCAGCCGCAGTTCGCCGTCATGCGCCCGCGCCACGGCGGCCACCATGGCCAGTCCCAGACCGGCGCCGGACGTGCGGCCGCCTGCGTCCTGATCCAGACGATAGAAGCGACGCAGCACCTTCTCGCGTTCGGCTTCCGGCACGCCGCGCCCGTGGTCGGCGACGCGGACGACCGCCCGGCCGTCCTCGCTGGACGTCGAGACCTCGATCTGACCTCCGCCGTGGAAGACGGCGTTCTCGATCAGATTGGCCAGGGCCTGCTGGATCAGGGCGGGATCGGCCTCGACCGTTCCGGCGGGGGTGAAGGCGACGATCAGACGCCCGCCCGCTTCTTCGACGAAGGGGCTGTAGATGTCGGCCACTGTGGCGGCCAGGGCGACGAGATCCAGCCGTTCGGTCTGTAAGGCGGCGTCGCCGCTTTCGATCCGCGCCAGGGTCAGCAGGGCCTCGAACAGGGCGCTGACCTGATCCGTCTCTTCCAAAGCGCGTTCGACGGCGGCCTCGCGCGCCTGGGCGTCGTCCAGATTGGCGGCCAGATCCTCCAGCCAGTTGCGGACTCGGTTCAGCGGCGCGCGCAGTTCGTGGGCCACGCCCTCGGACAGGGTCTTGAGCGTGGTCAGCGCCGCCTCCTGCCGATCCAGCATCCGGTTGAGGTTGGCCGACAGCTCATTGAACTCCCGCCCCAGGCCGACGGCGGGCAGGCGGGCTGAATCCTGTCCGGCGATGATGCGGCCGACCGCCTGATTGACCCCTTCCAGCCGCCGCAGGAACAGTCGCCCGGCGAACCAGCCCCCGGCCAGGGCCAGCAGGATCAGCACGATTCCGCTCACCAGGGCGTAGCGGCGGATGCCGCCGCGCAGTTCGTCCAGATGCTGGATGTCGCGTCCGACCGCCAACAGGCCGCCGTCGGACGCCTGGGCGCTCAACGTCAGCATATTGGGCGTCTGGTCGGGCCAGCGCGCGGGCCGCGCCTTGTTGGGCAGGTTGCGTCGGAACCCGCTCTGATTGACCGCCAGTCGCGTCAGGCCGTTGGAGAAGCGGCTGCCGTCCGGCGCCTCGACCAGCAGCAGATAGCGGCGGGCGTCGCGGTTGCGGGATTCGGCGTTCAGTTCTTCCACCAGCTGGGCCGTGCCGTGCCGGTCAGCGTCGGCGCGCATGACGTCCATCTGATGGTTCAGCCCGTCGCGGACCTCGGCCTCGGCGAAGCGCATCAGGCCGTAGTCCACGCCTGCGATCATCACCGCCGCGCCCAGTCCGAACAGGACCGAGAAGGCGGCGGCGTAGCGCAGGCTGGCCGTGGTCCAGACCGATGGGCGTTTCGGCTCAGTCCGGGGCCTTGAGGACATAGCCCACCCCCCGGATGGTGTGGATCAGTTCCTGATCGAAGCCGCGATCGACCTTGGTCCGCAGGCGGCTGATGTGGGCGTCGATCAGATTGGCGCGCGGGTCGAAGTGGAAGCCCCACAGGCTTTCCAGCAGCATGGTGCGCGTCACCGCATGGCCGGCGTTGCGGGCCAGCCGCTCCAGCAGCTTGAACTCGTGCGGGGTCAGATCCAGCGTCCGGCCCGCGCGCGTGGCGCGGTGGGCGGTCACGTCGACCTCCAGATCGGCCACGCGATGCCGCGTCGTCGCCTCGGCCAACGGCGGGCGCCGCACCAGCGCCTGAAGACGCGCGCTCAGTTCGCTGAAGGCGAAGGGCTTGACCAGATAGTCGTCGGCGCCCGCGTTCAACCCCGCCACGCGGTCGTCCACCGAGCCGAGCGCCGTCAGCATCAGCACGGGCGTTTTCAGTCCGCCCGCGCGCATGGCCTGCACCGTCTCCAGCCCCGGCAGGCCCGGCATCATGCGGTCGACCACGATGGCGTCGTACTCGCCCTCTACGGACATGTGCAGACCGGCTTCGCCGTCGCCCGCCTCATCGACCGTATGCCCTTGCTGGCGCAGGCCGTCGGCCACGAAGGCGCGGGTTCGGGCATCATCGTCAATGACAAGCATTCGCATGAGCGCCCTTCTAACCCTCTGTGGCGAAACGACCAGACCGGCTTGGAATTAATCTCGCCGCAAGACAATGCGAAGGTTGCTCGGCTATAGGCCGATTGTTGCGAATGATATGCAACAGCTTGAGTGCGGCAGGGATCAGCATGGAGTCGAGAGTAGCGGAGTTCTGGGGCGCGCCCGATCTGTCGGTTCAGATCGGCGGCGACGCGTCCGAACGCCATGACGGGGTTGCCCCCAAGGACGGGGCGGACTGGGCTTTCGGCCTCAGCACGCCGGAGCTGCGGCTGTTCACCACGGGGCTGAAGCAGCGCCTGACGCCGGGACCGGCGACTACGCTGGGCGAGCGCGTGCGTCGTTTCTTCGCTGACCTGCCCGTCGCGCCCGAAACGGATGAGCCGTCGCCGCGCCTGCTGGTCGGCGCCCTGCCGTTCGACCGCAACGCCGATGACTGCCTGTTCCTGCCCGAGCGCGCGGCCAACCGCATCTGGGACATGCCTTCCGCGGCGTCGCGCCCTTCGATCCGCGCCCTGACGCCCGAGCCGTCGCGCGCGGCCTATGAGGCGGCGGTGACGCAGGCGCTGGCGGCCATGCGCGCCTCTCAGGGCGGCGCAGAGTCGGTCGACAAGGTGGTGCTGTCCCGCAGCCTGAAGGTTCAGGGCGACGGCGTGATCGACCCCTTCGCCCTGTGGCGCGACCTGAAGGCCGACCCGACCGCCGCGCGCTTCCTGACGCCGTTGGGAGCCGGGCAGGGTGGGGCCATGCGCCGTCTGGTCGGCGCCACGCCTGAACTGCTGGCGTCCAAGCGCGGCCCGGCTGTCTTCTCTCACCCGCTGGCCGGATCGGCTCGTCGCAGCACCGACGTGGTGCAGGACGAGGCGGCGGCGCAAAGCCTGCTGGCTTCGGACAAGGACCGACGCGAACACGCCCTGGTGGTCGAGGCCATCATGGATCTGCTGGCGCCCTATTGCAGCGACCTGCGCGCCCCGCCGGGACCGGCGCTGGTCTCGACGCGGACCATGTGGCACCTGGGCACCCGTATCGAGGGGCGGCTGCATCGCCCCGATGAAACCTCCGCCGCTGAACTGGCCGCCCTGCTGCATCCGACGCCCGCCGTCTGCGGCTCGCCGCGCGATCAGGCGGCCGAGATGATTCACGCGCTTGAAGGCTATGACCGGGGCTTCTATGCCGGGGCCGTGGGCTGGACCAACGCCTTTGGCGACGGCGCGTGGTACGTCTCGCTGCGTTGCGCAGAGACGTGCGGCGATCAGGCGCGTCTCTATGCCGGGGCGGGCATTGTCGAAGGCTCCGACCCCGCCGCCGAGGCGGACGAGACGTCAGGTAAGTTCCAGGCCGTCCTGCGCGCACTGGGCGTGGATGAGGCAAGCGTATGATTCCCCTGCAACAGATCTGGCCGGACGACATGGCGGCGCGTTATCGGGCCAAGGGTTATTGGCGTGGCGAGACCTTTTCCCAACTGCTGCGCAGCCGCGCCGAGGCGCAGGGCGACGCCGTCGCCGTGGTTGGCATGGACCAGCGCTGGACCTATGGCGAACTGCTGCAAAAGGCCGAGACGGCCGCCGCCGGTTTTTTGGCGCTGGGGCTGAAGCCGGGCGACCGGGTGGTGGTGCAACTGCCGAACCTGCCCGAGTTCCTCAGCGTGATCTTCGGCCTGTTCCGGGCCAAGTTGATTCCTGTCTATGCGCTGCCCGCGCACCGCTCGACTGAGATCGTCCACTTCCTGACGCGGGCCGAGGCCTCGGCCTATGTCGTGGCCGACCGGCATGAAGGGTTCGACTATCGCGCCCTGGCCCGCATCGTTCAGGCCGAGGTTCCTGACCTGCGCCATGTGGTCGTGGTGGGTGAGGCGGAAGAGTTCGCATCCTTCGACGGTTTCCGCGCCGATCAGGCCGCCCTGCCGACGGATGACGCCGATCCGTCCGACGTGGCCTTCCTGCAGATTTCGGGCGGCTCGACCGGCCTGTCCAAGCTGATCCCGCGCACCCACGACGACTATCTCTACAGCGTGCGCGAAAGCGCCGACATCTCGGGGCTGGAGCCGGAAAGCGTCTATCTGACGGCCCTGCCGGCGGCGCATAACTTTCCGATGAGTTCGCCGGGCTATCTGGGCGCCCTCTATGTCGGGGCGACGGTGGTGATGGCGCCGTCGCCGTCGCCGGACGTCTGCTTCCCCCTGATCGCGCGCGAGGGGGTGACGATCACCGGACTGGTGCCGCCTCTGGCCCTGCTGTGGATGCAGGCGGCGGCCAAGAAGACCCACGACCTGTCCAGCCTTCAGGTGCTGCTGGTCGGCGGCGCGAAGTTCCTGCCCGAGGCCGCGCGTCGCGTGCGCGCTGAACTGGACTGCACCCTGCAACAGGTGTTCGGCATGGCCGAGGGGCTGGTCAACTACACTCGGCTGGACGACCCCGAGAGCCTGATCGTCGAGACGCAAGGGCGGCCGATCAGCCCCGACGACGAAATCCTGATTGTTGACGACGCGGGCGCGCCGGTGGCCGAGGGCGAGCCGGGCAATCTGTTGACGCGCGGCCCCTATACGATCCGCGCCTATCACAACGAAGAAGCGGCCAATGCGCGGTCCTTCACCGAGGACGGCTTCTATCGCACCGGCGACGTGGTGCGCCGCACGCCCGAGGGCTATCTGGTTGTCATGGGCCGGGCCACCGACCACATCAACCGAGCGGGCGAGAAGATCTCTGCCGAGGAGGTCGAGGATCATCTGCTGGCCCACCCGGCCGTGTTCGACGCCGCCGTGGTGTCGGTGCCCGACGACTATCTGGGCGAGCGCATCTGCGCCTTCATCATCCCCAACGGCGCCGCGCCGCGCGGCGTCGAGCTGAAGGCCTGGATGCGCAAGCGCGACATCGCCGACTTCAAGGTGCCGGACCAGATCGTCTTCGTCGAAGACTTCGCCGTGACCGCAGTCGGCAAGATCAGCCGTCGCGAACTGCGCGCGGCGCTTCGCCAGCGCATTCTGGAAGAAGAGGGCAAGGCGTGAGCGTCTCCAAAGGTCTGCCCACCGTCCCGGCCTACGCCCTGCCGACCGAGGCGGAGATTCCCGCCTCGCGCGCCCAGTGGACGCTGCAGCGTGATCGCGCCGCCCTGCTGGTCCACGATATGCAGCGCTATTTCATGCGCCCCTATGCGCCGGGCGCCGAGCCGCTGCCGGGGCTGATCGCCAACATCGCCCGCCTGATCGCGGCGGCGCGGGCGGCGGGCGTTCCGGTCTTCTATACCGCCCAGCATGGCGATCAGGATCGCCGCGACCGGGGGCTTCAGGCCGACCTGTGGGGGCCGGGGATGAGCCGTATGCCCGAGCATGAAGACATCCTGCCCGAACTGGCTCCGGCGCCGGGCGACTTCCCTCTGGTCAAGCATCGCTACAGCGCCTTCCAGCGCAGCAACCTCGAAACGCTGATGCGCGTGCGGGGGCGGGACCAACTGATCGTCTGCGGCGTCTACGCCCACATCGGCTGCCAGCTGACGGCGGCCGAGGCGTTTCAGCGGGACATTGAACCTTTCTTCGTCGCCGATGCGCTTGGCGACTTCTCGCGCGACAAGCATATGGGCGCGGTGGCCTGGGCCGCCGACACCTGCGCCGTGGCCCTTTCGACGGCGCGCGTACTGGAACGACTGACATGACCAAGCTGACCCCGCAGGACCTGACGCTGGAACGGATGCGCGCAGACATCGCCGCCGTGCTGCACGAAACGCCGGACTCCATTCTGGACGATGACAATCTGATGGATCTGGGCGTCGACTCCTTGCGCGCCCTCAACCTGTCGCTGGCGTGGAGCGAGGCCGTGCCGCTGGAGTTCAGCGAACTGGCCGAACACACCACGCTCGCAGGCTGGTGGAGCGTGGTTCAGGCGCGCCTGCGCGCCGCCGGTCACGACGCCTGACCTGACATCATGGACGACGGACGCATGGCGGCGGCGCTGGAATACCCGCTGACGGAAGCTCAATCCGGCCTGTGGTTCGCCCAGAGGCTGGACCCGGCCAACCCGATCTTCAACACGGCCCACTATCTCGACATTAGAGGCGATCTGGACGTCGAGGCCTTCCGCGCCGCTGTCGATCGGACCGCCGCCGAGGCCGAGGCCCTGTCGCTGCGTTTTGTCGAGCGAGGCGGCGAGATCTTCCAGACCCTCTACCCGACCCATCGGCCGCTGCTGCAGATCGTCGACGTATCCGCCGCCGCCGATCCGGTCGCCGAGGCCATGGGCGCCATGCGCCGCGACCATGAGACCCCGCTGGACCCGACGCGCGATCCGCTGGCCGCCAACATCCTGTTCCGTATGGGACCGCAGCATTTCCTGTGGAGCCTGCGCGTCCACCATCTGGCCACCGACGGCTTCGGCATGGCCCTGCTGACCAATCGCACAGCCGAGCTCTACAACACCGCGCGTGGCGGCCCGGCGCCTGGCCCAGTCTTCAACTCCATCGCCAAGGTGTGGGAGGAAGACGCCGCCTATCGCGTCTCCGACAAGCGCACGGCCGACGCGGCTTACTGGCGCGAGATCATGGGCGACGCGCCCGAGGTCGCCTCCCTGGCGCCGGGCAAGGCGACGACCGCCCACCGCTTCCACCGCATCGAACGCGCCCTGCCGCCGCAGGTCACGGCCCGCCTGCGCGCCCGCGCCGACGCCGGGCGCCTGTCCTGGCCCGACGTTCTGACCGCCATCGGCGCCGCCTATGTCCGCCGCTTCTCGGGCGCCGAAGAGACCGTGATCGGCGTGCCGTGGATGGGCCGCATGGGCAGCGCCTCGGCGCGCACGCCCGCCATGATCATGAACGTCCCGCCGCTGCGCCTGACGCTGGACGAGGACGCGCCGCTGGACGAGCAGTTGATCTTGGCCTCCAAGGCCCTGATCAAGACCCGCCGTCACGGCCGTTACCGCAGCGAGCAACTGCGGCGTGATCTCGGCCTGATCGGCGGAGCGCGGCGTCTGTATGGGCCGCTGGTCAACGTCCTGCCGTTCGACCTGCCGCCGCGCTTTGCGGGGCTGGACACGACGCTGAAGGTGCTGGGCACCGGCCCGGTCGACGACATCAGCTTCACCTTCCGCGGCGACGCCGCCCCGGCCCTGACGCTGGAAGTCGACGCCAACCCCGACCTTTATACGCTGGACGAAGCCGCCGCCCACGCAGAGCGTCTGGCCGCCTTCCTCACCAACGCGCTGGACGCCGAGACGCTGGGCGAAGTCCCCATCGCCACGCCGAACGAGGCCGTGCGCGAACTGGAAGCCTTCAACGCCACCGCCCACCCGGTTCCCGACACGACGCTGACCGCCCTGCTGGAGGCGGCGATGAAGGCGACGCCGGACGCCCCGGCCCTGACCTTCGGCGAGCAGACCCTGACCTACGCCGAGCTGGACCGTCGCACGGCGGCGCTGGCCTCGGCGCTGTCGGCGCGCGGCGTGGGGCGCGAGAGCCTCGTGGCCGTGGCCCTGCCGCGTTCGCTGGAGCTGGTGATCGCGCTTGTCGCCACCCTGCGGGCGGGCGGCGCCTATCTGCCGCTGGATCTGGAGCATCCCGCCGAGCGCATCGGCGCCATCGTCCGCGCCGCCGGGCCGAGCGTTGTGCTGGCCCATGACGACATCGGCGGCGCCTTCGGCGAGGCCCTGCTGGCGCCCGCCGACTGGCCCCTGGACGGGGCTGCGCCTGCCGTGGCGCAAGGCGGCGAGGACGCCGCCTATGTCATCTACACCTCGGGGTCCACCGGTGATCCCAAGGGGGTGCTGGTCGAGCATCGGGCCATCGTCAACCGTCTGCTGTGGATGCAGGCTGAATACGGCATCGGCGCCCACACCCGCATCCTGCAGAAGACGCCCGCGACCTTCGACGTCTCGGTGTGGGAGTTCTTCCTGGCGCTGATCTCGGGCGGCGAACTGGTCGTGGCCCCGCCCGGCGCGCACCGCGATCCGGCGGCCATCGCCGGGCTGATCCGCCGCCATGCCATCACCGACCTGCACTTCGTTCCCTCCATGCTGTCGGCCTTTCTGGCCGATCCGGCGGCCAAGGGGATCGCTGTCGCCCACGTCTTCTGCAGCGGCGAGGAGTTGCCCGCCGAACTGCGCGACCGTTTCCACCAGACGGTGAGCGCCGAACTGCACAACCTCTACGGCCCGACCGAGGCGGCGGTGGACGTCAGCTATTGGGCCGCCGGGCCGGACGATACGTCCCGCCCCATGCCCATCGGCTGGCCGGTGTGGAACACGCGGCTGGTCATTCTGGACGAGCGCCTGCGTCCCGTGGCGCCCGGCATGGGCGGCCATCTGCATCTGGGCGGGGTGCAACTGGCGCGCGGCTATCTGAACCGGCCCGATCTGACCGAGGACCGCTTCATTCCCGATCCGCACCATCCGGGCCAGCGCCTGTATCGCACCGGCGACGTGGCGCGCAGGCGGGCGGATGGGGCGGTGGTCTATCTGGGCCGCAGCGACCATCAGGTGAAGATCCGCGGCCTGCGCATCGAACTGGGCGAGATCGAAGCCGCCGTCATCGCCAGTGGCCTGGCGCGCGAGACGGTGGTGCTGGCGCGCGAGGACCGCCCTGGTGAGCGCCGCCTGGTCGCCTATCTGGTCCCGGCCGAGGGCTACGACCCCGCCGCGCTGAAGGCGAAGCTGGCTGCGCGCCTGCCTGACTATATGGTGCCCGCCGCCATCGTGGCGCTGGACGCCCTGCCGACGACCTCCAACGGCAAGCTGGACCGCAAGGCGCTGCCCGCCCCGGTGTTCGAGGCTGCTGCGGGCCGGGCGGCCGAGACGCCGACCGAAAGGATCATCGCCGAACTGTTCGCTGCGACGCTGGGCCGGGCGGAATCAGCGGGCGCCGACGACGACTTCTTCACCCTGGGCGGCGACTCCCTGCTGGCGGTGCATCTGATGATGCTGATCCGCGAGCGGCTGGGGCGCGATCCAGGGCTGGGCGCCCTGTTCGACCGACCGCGCGTGGCGGAACTGGCCGCCCTGATCGACGCTGAGGCGCTGGACTTCGACAACGGGCTGGGCGTGCTGATCCGTCTGGCCGAGGGCGATCCGGCCCTGCCGCCGCTGTTCCTGATCCATCCGGCGGGGGGGCTGTCGTGGGGCTATCGGACGCTGGCGCGCGCCCTGTCGCCGCGCCGCACGGTGTGGGGCGTGCAGTCGCCCGCGCTGGACCCGCAGAACGGCCTGCCGGACGGGATCGACGCGCTGGCGTCGGTCTATGTCGATCACATTCTGGCGCTGGGCGCGCCGGGGCCGGTCCACATCGCAGGCTGGTCGGTCGGCGGCATCATCGCGCAGGCGGCAGCGGTCGAGCTGGAGCGGCGCGGCGTCAAGGTCGGGCTGATGGCCATGCTGGACTCCTATCCGGCCGAGTGCTGGCGCGCCGAGCCGGAGCCGGACCCTGTTGACGCCATGCGCGCCCTTCTGGCCATCGCCGGATACGACCCGACACAGTATCCCGACTTACGCAGCCGCGCGGCCATCCTCGCCTTCCTGAAGGCGGGCGACAGCGCGCTGGGCGGTCTGCCCGAGGCGGCGCTGGACGGGGTGATCCGCGTGGTGCTGGACACCAACCGTCTGGTGCGTGAACACCATCACAAACCCTTCGGCGGCCGCACCACCCACGTCCGCGCGGCGCTGGATCACAAGGAGCGCGACCTGACGCCCGGCCTGTGGCGCCCTTACGCCGCCGATCTGGACGTGGTCGAGGTTCCCTTCCTGCATCCGCAACTGACCGGCCCGGCGGCGACGGCTCTGATCGCCCCTGCGCTCGACGCCCGCATGACCGCCTTCGAGGAGACCGCACGATGAGAGACAGCGGACTGTCCGGCCGTCTGGCCCTAGTCACGGGCGCGGGCGGCGGCATCGGCGCCGCCGTGGTGCGGCTGCTGGTTGAGGAGGGCGCGCGCGTGGTCGCCACCGACCTGCCGTCCACCGCCCTGTCGGGTCTGGCCTTCCTGAACGGCGTGCGAGTCGAGCCGCTGGACGTGTCCGACGGCGCGGCGGTCGAGGCCCTGTTCGAGCGCATCGAGGCCGAGGACGGCCCCATCGACTTCGTCGCCAGCGTGGCGGGCGTCCTGTCCAATGTGACGGTGGATCAGACCTCCGACGCCGAATGGCGCCGCGTCTTTGCGGTCAATGCGGACGGGGTCTTCCATCTGGGCCGCGAGGTTTCGCGGCGGATGGGCGAGCGCAGCAAAGGCGCCTTCGTCACCGTTAGTTCCAACGCGGCGGGCGTGCCGCGTCATGCGATGGCGGCCTATGCGGCGTCCAAGGCGGCGGCGACCATGTTCACCCGCTGTCTGGGGCTGGAACTGGGGCCGAAGGGCGTCCGCTGCAACATCGTCGCCCCCGGTTCGACCCTGACGCCGATGCAGACCGGGATGTGGGCCGATGAGGACGGCGCCGCCCGCGTCATCGCCGGCTCGCCCGAGACGTTCAAGGCGGGCATTCCGCTGCAGAAGCTGGCGACGCCTGAGGACATCGCCGAGGCGGTGGTCTTCCTGCTGTCCGACCGCGCCGCCCACATCACCATGACCGACCTCTACGTCGACGGCGGGGCCACGCTGCGCGCCTGATCCCGCCGCTCAGACCTGCCTTCAGGGCAGCTTCGCCTCGACGATCCGGGCGAAGACCGAGGCCACGTTCGGCAGCAGGTCGTCGTTGAAGTCATAGGCTGTCTGGTGGACCATCGTCCCGCCCTGGCCGACGAAGAAATAGGCCCCCGGCGCGATCTGCAGCATATAGGCGAAGTCGTCGGTGAACGGGTACGGCTTCAAGTCGCGGTGCACCTTGTCCGCGCCGAACACGCCGCCGGCCGCAGTCGCCGCCACATCGGCCTGAGCCGCAGCGTTGAAGACGGGCGGCACGCCCGCCGTCTCGCGCACCGTGACGGTGCAGCCGGTCATGACGCCGACGCCCGCGCAGATGTCCTGAAGCTTCTGCCACATGGTCTCGATTACGTCGGACGAGGTGGCGCGCAGGGTGCCCGCCAGACTGGCTTCGTGCGGCACAACGTTGTGCGACGATCCGGCCTGAAGCTTGGTGACGGTGATCAGGGCGGGCTCCATCGGATCGACGTGACGGCCGACGATGGACGAGATTTCCGAGGCCACGCGCACGGCGGCCTGAACGGGGTCTTTGGTCTTGTGCGGGGCGGCGCCGTGGCCGCCGACGCCCTGAATGTCGATCTCCCACACCTTATAGCCGTTCATGGTCGGGCCGGTGTGGACCGCCGCCTCGCCCAGCGGCAGCAGCGGCATGTTGTGATAGCCATAGACCTCGTCGCACGGATAGCGGTCGAACAGGCCGTCCTCGATCATGGCGACGGCGCCCAGACCCGTCTCTTCCGCCGGTTGGAAGATCAGCACCACGCGGCCGCGCGCAGGCGGGTTGGCGGCCAGATGGCGCGCCACGCCCAGCAGGGTTGCCGTATGGCCGTCGTGGCCGCAGGCGTGCGAGACGCCCGGCTTGGTCGAGGCGTGGGGTACGTTGCTGTCGTCGTTCATGGGCAGGGCGTCCATGTCGGCGCGCAGGCCGATGGACGGGCCGGGCTCGCGCCCTTCGATGACGGCGACCACGCCCTCGCCGCCGATGCCGCCCTCGGGCTTCAGGCCCAGCCCTTCCAGCACGTCGAACACCAGCTTGGCGGTGCGCGATTCCTGACCCGACAGTTCCGGATGGGCGTGGATATCCCGCCGCCAGGCGGTCATGTCAGCAGCCAGGGCGGCGAGGGCAGGCAAGGGCGTCATGGGGTCGCGCATCCGTCGAAAAGGGGAGGCGGCGAGGTTAGCATCGCCGCATCTGAAACGACATAGCGTGCGTTTCAGAGCGCGCCGGACCGATTGGCCTGACGCTCCGGTTCGTTTAAGCTGGAGGCATGAGCCAGAAACGTCTTTTCCACACGGTCGCCGACCAGATTCTCCAGCTCATCGCCGATGAGGGGTATGGGCCTGGCGCCAAACTGCCCGGCGAGCGCGAGCTGGCTGAACGTTTCGGCGTCAGTCGCGTCACCGTACGTGAGGCGGAGGTGGCGCTGCAGGCCCAGGGCAAGCTGGCGATCAAGACCGGGTCCGGCGTCTTCGTCTGCTCCGCGCCGCAGCCGGCCGGCGCCTTGCCTGCGGTCAGCCCGTTCGAAGTCACCGAGGCGCGCTCTCTCTTCGAATCCGAAGCGGCCGCCCTGGCCGCCTCGGTTATCACCGACGAAGCCTTGGCCAGGTTGGACTATTTGGTCGAGGCCATGGGCGGGACGAATCCCGATCTGGACCCTGACGCCGCCGATCGCGAGTTTCATCGCGTGATCGCCGCTTCGGCCAACAACGCCGCTGTTCTGCATACCATTGAGACCCTGTGGCGGATGCGGACGGAGGTTCCTTCGGTGAGCGCCGCCCACCAGGCGGTCTGCGAGATCGACGATTCGTCGCGCGTGGATGAGCATGCGGCCATCCTCAACGCCTTGAAGGCGCGTGATCCGGCGGGGGCGCGGCGCGCCATGCGGACCCACTTCAACCGTCTGCTGGCGGCCATGCTGGACGCCAGCGCCGCCTCGGCGCTTGAGGCCTTGGAGCGTCAGATGGCGGCCAGCCGAGAGCGCTTCCTGATTAGCACTCATTCAGTTTAGACCAATTGGTATAGTTTTTAGTTCTTTTTCTTATGACCAAGAGGTTGCCTTTGGTGGCCTGACTGATAGCTTTCTCCTGCGGATGCGAAACCGCGAACAAGTCTGCGCCAAAGCGGACCGGAGGGGGAGGCGATCATGTTGTCGAGATTGGCGTTTGCGGCCGCCCTGCTGTGGGCGGGGGCGGCGACCGCCCAGACCACGACCCTGGTGGCGACGCCGGCGGAGTATCAGCGGGTTCTGCGCGACGTTAAGCCTGGCGACGTCATCGTCCTGAAGGACGGGGTGTGGCGCGACTTCCAGATCCTGTTTGAGGCTGAAGGTCGGGCTAACCAACCGATCACCCTGACGGCTCAGACGCCAGGCGGGGTGGTTCTGTCAGGCCAATCCAACCTGAGGCTGGCGGGCAGTCAGCTGGTGGTGTCCAACCTGGTCTTTCGCGATGGCTGGTCGCCGACGGGTGAGGTGGTGGCCTTCCGTCGCTCTAAGGAGCGTCGGGCCGTGGACAGCCGCGTCACGGGCCTGGTGATCGACGGCTACAACAAGCCGGATCGGGCCACTTCGGACAATTGGGTGGCGCTGTACGGCCACGACAACCGCTTCGACCACAACCATCTGGTCGGGAAGAACAACGTCGGCACCACTCTGGTCGTCGTACGCGACGAGCAGCAGGGGCTCGATAACCGCCACCGCATCGACCATAACTATTTCGGCCCGCGTCCCAACCTGGGGTCCAACGGCGGCGAGACCCTGCGTGTGGGGACCAGCGCAGACTCCCTGTCGGCCTCCAACACCGTGGTCGAGAACAATTGGTTCGAGGGCGCTGACGGCGAGGTCGAGATCGTCTCGAACAAGTCGGGCGGCAACACCTATCGCGGCAACGTCTTCCACCACTCGCGCGGATCCATGGTTCTGCGCCACGGCGACGGTAACCTGGTCGAGAACAACGTGTTCCTCGGCGGGGGCAAGCCGCACACCGGCGGCGTCCGCGTCATCAACCGCAACCAGACGGTGCGGAACAACTACATGGAGGGGATCACCGGCGACGGCTTCACCGCCGCGTTGAGCGTGATGCACGGTGTCCCCGATTCTCCGATCAACCGCTACCATCAGGTCGTCGGCGCCGTGATCGAGAACAACACCATCATCGACGCGCGCAGCCTCTTTCTGGGCGCAGGCATGGACGCCGAGCGCTCGGCCCCGCCGATCGACAGCCGCTTTGCGCGCAACCTGATCGTCAATGTGGACGGGCGTGATCCGATGCGGAGGCTGGGCGACCTGTCGGGCGTCGCCTTCTCGGACAATGTCCAGGCGCGCGATGTTATCCTGGTGCGCGGAGCGAACGGCCTGCTGGTTCCCGAAACGCAGCAAGTCGCGGGCGCCTCGCCCGACCTGGTCATGATCCCGCGCGCCGAGACGGGCGTGGCCTGGTATCCCAAGGATGTTCAGACCGTGCGCCTGGACCAGGGCGCCGAGATCGTCGTCGGCCCGAGCGAAGGCGCGCTTGAGGCCGCCGTCGCCGCGGCCCGTCCGGGCGACGTGCTGGTGCTGGCGCCCGGTCGTTATGCGGTCGAGCGGACCCTGGCGGTCGGCGCGCCGTTGACCGTGCGGGGCTCGGGGCAGGGGCGGGTCGAGATCGCCTTCTCTCGTCCCTCGCTGTTCGAGGTGGCCAAGGGCGGATCGCTGAAGCTGGCGGGCCTGTCGGTGACCGGCGCCGACGCTCCGGACGAGACGGGCAATGCGGTGATCCGCGTGGCGCCCGGCTCCAGCGCGGCCAACTTCGATCTGGTGCTGGAAGACGTCGAGGTTCGCGACCTGACGGTCAATCGCGGCTTCAACCTGATCGCCCTGGGCAAGGGCGTCATGGCCGACCGGGTGCTGCTGCGCGACGTGCGGGCGGACAACATCACCGGCTCGGTGATCTCGGCAGCCGCCGAGACGGATGACCGGGGCACCTACAACGCCGAACTGGTGCAGATCGAAGGCGGCGCCTTCAGCCGCATCGGCGGTCCGGTCGTCGACCTCTATCGCGGCGGCACGGACGAGAGCACTTTCGGGCCGCGCCTGGTGATCAGGGGGGCAAGCTTCGAACGGGTCGGCTCATCTGAGCGGCCGTCAATCCTGATGCGCGGCGTCCAGCACGCCGAACTGGTCGACAACACCCTGACGGACAGCGGCGCGATCAGCTTCTCCCACCGCGTCGGCGAGCCTGTGCTGGCCGTGGCCGGGAACCGCCTGGTCCGCACGCCCGAGATGCAAACCGACATCGCGCCCACCGCGGCGACGGAGGAATTCTGATGCTGCGCGCCCTGCCTCTGACCGCCCTGCTGCTCGCCGGCGGCGCCCTGAGCGCCCAGGCGGCGACCGCCCCGGCGCCGCTGGCCGTCGCCTCGGCATCGGCCGAGACCGTGCCGGTGCTGACCACGTCCGAGGAATGGCGGCGGATGGCCGAGGCCGGGTCCGCCTATCCCCTGTTCGCCGTCGAGCGCGAACGGGTCGAGGCTCTGGTTCGCGCGGCCATGGCTCAGGGCGTGAACGTGCCCACGCCGCGCGATCCCGGCGGCGGCTTCACCCATGAGCAGCACAAACGGAACTATCAGGCCATCTACAACGCCGGGGCCCTGTATCGCCTGACCGGCGACAAGGCCTATGCCGACTTCGCCCGCGACCTGCTGCTGGAATACGCCAAGCTCTATCCGACGTTGGGGGCCCATCCGGCGGGGCGGGGGCAGATCCCCGGCCGCCTGTTCTGGCAGACGCTGAACGACTCCGTCTGGCTCGTCTATTCGATCCAGGGCTATGACGCGATCCGCGAGACCCTGACCGTCGAGGAGCGTCGCCGCATCGACGTCGACGTCTTCCGTCGCATGGCCAGCTTCCTGTCGGCGGAGACGCCCGAGAATTTCGAGCGCATCCACAACCACGCCACCTGGGCCGTCGCCGGCGTCGGCATGACTGGCTATGTGCTGCGCGACCGCGACTTGTCCGACAAGGCGCTGACGGGGCTGAAGAAGGACGGCTCGGCCGGCTTCCTGACCCAGATCGACCAGCTCTTCTCGCCCGACGGCTATTACGAAGAGGGGCCCTATTATCAGCGCTACGCCCTGGCGCCCTTCATCATCTTCGCCGGGGCCATCGACCGCAATGAGCCGGGACGCGGCATCTTCCAACGCCGCGACGGGGTCCTGCTCAAGGCCGTGGATACGCTGATCCAGTCCAGCTACGGCGGCTATTTCATCCCGATCAACGACGCCATCCTCGACAAGGGACTGGACACCGAGGAGCTCGTCACCGGCGTCGCCTCCGTCTATGCGCGCACCCAGGACGCAGGGCTGCTGTCCATCGCGCAGCGGCAGGGGCGGACCATCCTGTCGCCGGAGGGCCTGAAGGTGGCCGAGGCGGCGGCTTCGGGCGCGGCGCAGCCCTACGCCTTCCGTTCGGTGTTGCTGAGCGACGGCCCCGACGGGACGCGAGGCGCGCTGGCGATTTTGCGTGCGGGCGGCGAGGACGGTCAGGCCCTGGTCCAGAAGGCGACGGCCATGGGCATGGGCCATGGCCATTTCGACAAGCTGAACTGGCTCTTCTACGACAACGGTCAGACGGTGGTGACGGACTACGGCGCCGCGCGCTTCCTCAATATCGAGGCCAAGGCCGGCGGCATCTACCTGCTCGAGAACAACAGCTGGGCCAAGGCGACGGTCGCCCACAACACCCTGGTGGTGAACGAGCGCAACCAGTTCGGCGGCCAGTGGCAGACGGGCGAGGATCACCCGCCCCAGGTCCTCTTCTTCGACAAGGCCGAGAGGACGCAGATCGTCTCGGCGCGCCAGGCGGGGGCCTATGACGGGGTGATGTTCACGCGCACCCAGGCCCTGGTCGAACATCCCGAACTGGAGCGGCCGGTCGTCATCGACCTGCTGCGCGTCTCCGGCGAGCGCCCGGCGCGCTATGACCTGCCGCTGCACTACAACGGCCACATCATGAAGCTGGGCTTCGAGGCTGAGCGCGCGGTGGCGGATCGCCCCGTCCTGGGTGCGGCCGACGGCTATCAGCACCTGTGGGTCGACGCCGTCTCCCAGCCTTCGCAGGACAGCCGCAGCCTGACCTGGCTGCTGGACGGTCGCTTCTACACCTGGCGCTTCGCCTCGAGCGTTCCGGCCCAGGCCATCCTGGCCGAAAGCGGCGCCAACGACCCGGACTTCAACCTGCGCCGCGAGCCGGCCCTGATCCTGCGGGCCGACGGCCAGAAGGCCGCGACCTTCGTCGGTGTGCTGGAGCCGCACGGCCGCTACGACGGCCGGGCCGAAACCGTGGTCGGCGCCGACAGCGTCATCCGCGACCTGCGCAGCGTGCGGGGCGCCGACGCCGAGGTGGTCGTCGTGACCCTCGCCTCGGGCAAGACGGTGGTCCTGGGCGTCGCCGACGATCCGTCGGCCAGCGCCGCCCACGTCGTCACGGCGAACGATCGGACCTGGCGTTGGACCGGGCCCTGGGCGCGACTGGATCAATAGAGAGGCCGGCGCCGCGCGCGACCGGCCCGACAAGGGGAGGACCAGACATGCAAAAGAGATCCGCCGTCCGGTGGGCCATCATCGCCATGATCGCCGTGGCCACGGTGATCAACTACATCGACCGCAACGCCCTGGCGGTGATGTGGCCCGAGATCGCCGGCGAGATCGGCGCGACCAAGGAGGACTACGCCCTTCTGGTCACCATCTTCATGCTCTTCTACGCAGCGGGCCAGTTCGCTTTCGGGCGGCTGTTCGACCGCATCGGCACGCGCCTGGGCTTCGCCTGGTCGATCGGCCTGTGGTCGATCTCCATCGCCCTGCACGCCACGGCCAGCAGCATCGCCTCCTTCAGCATCTTCCGCGCCATGCTGGGCGTCAGCGAGGCCGGAGCCTGGCCGGGCGCGGTCAAGGCCAACGCCGAATGGTTCCCGCCCAAGGAGCGCGCCTTCGCGCAAGGCATCTTCAACGCCGGGGCCTCGATCGGGGCCATCGTCTCTGCGCCCCTGATCGCCTTCCTCTTCCTGTCGCTGGGCTGGAAGGGCACCTTCCTGCTGATCGGCGCTCTGGGCTTCATCTGGGTGCTGCCCTGGCTGGTGATCTATCGCGCCGGACCCGACAAGCATCCGTGGGTCAACGCCGCCGAACGCGCCCTGATCCTCGACGCCCCGTCCGAAACGGCTGCGGCGCCGGAGGTCGAACCTGCCAAGGCGCCCAGCCTGAAACAGATGATGTCGCACCGGCAGAGCTGGGGCATCGTCCTGGCCCGCTTCTTCCTCGACCCGATCTGGTGGCTGTTCGTGTCCTGGCTGCCGATCTACCTGGCCGAGACCTTCTCCTTCGACATCAAGCAGATCGGCATCTTCGCCTGGGTGCCCTTCGTCGGGGCCATGCTGGGCAGCCTGTTCGGCGGATGGCTGTCGGGACGTCTGATCGCCTCGGGCCGCTCGGTCGACCGCGCCCGCAAATGGGTCATCACCCTTGGCTGTGTGATCATGGCGCCCGCCCTGCTGGGCGCGGTGCTCGCCAATGATCCCACGATCGCCGTGCTGACCATCGCCGCCGTCCTGTTCGGCTTCCAGGTCGCCATCGGCAACATCCAGACGCTGCCCGGCGACGTCTTCCACGGCAAGTCGGTCGGCTCCCTGGCGGGCGTCGGCGGCATGGCGGCCGTGGCCGGGACCCTGATCACCACCTGGCTGGTGCCGGTCATGACCAAGGTCTCCTACGCCCCGATCTTCATCTTCGTGGCCGCGCTGGTGCCGCTGTGCCTGGTCGCGATCTGGGTCGTGACCGGCCGTATCGAGAAGGTCGACGTCTCGTCGGCGCGCGGTTGATCCCCTTCCAATCCTCACTTTGCTTTCAAGGACTAAGAGCGAGATGAAACTCAACAATAAGGTGGCCATCGTCACGGGCGGCGGACGCGACATCGGACGCCAGGTGTCGCTGAAGCTGGCCGCCGAAGGCGCCAAGGTCGTGGTCAACTACGCCAACGACGCCGCCAGCGCGGAAGAGACGCTGCGCATGATTGAGGCGGCGGGCGGCACGGCCGTGCTGCACCGCGCCGACGTCACCACGCCCGAGGGCGTCGACGGCCTGGTGTCGGCCGCCCAGGCGGCGTTCGGCCCCGGCGTCGACATCCTGGTCAACACCGCCGGGGGCATGGTGGCGCGCAAGCCGCTGCTGGAGATCGACGACGCCTTCTACGACAGCGTCATGGATGTGAACTTCCGCTCGACCTTCCTGACGACGCGGGCGGTTGTGCCGCACATGTCTGCAGGCGCGGCCATCGTGAACTTCGCCTCACAGGCCGGTCGTGACGGCGGCGGCCCCGGCGCCTCCCTCTATGCGGCGTCCAAGGCGGCGGTGATGACCTTCACCCGCGCCATGGCCAAGGAACTGGGCCCCAAGGGAATCCGCGTCAACGCCCTGTGCTGCGGCATGATCTCGACCCGTTTCCACGACGACTTCACCAAGCCCGAGGTGCGCCAGGTCGTGGCCAACGGCACGCCGTTGCGCCGGGAAGGTCGTCCCGAAGAGGCCGCCGACGTCGCGGTCTTCCTGGCGTCGGACGCCGCCAGCTTCATGACCGGCGCCAACGTCGACGTGAACGGCGGAACCTACTTCTCCTAAGGCATGAGGCGAGCGATGGCGGGCGGTCCTATCTCACAACGCAGAACGGCGCGGCGGTCCCTGGCGGCCCTGGCCGCCGGTCTGTGCGTGACGCTGGCGGCGCCCGCCGTCGCCACCGCCCAGGTCTGGGTTCCGGCCTGGCTCGCCTCGCCCATGCCGTGGCGGAGCGAGGCGGCGACGAACGGCGCGCCGCCGCTGCTGCGAAACGTCACCCTGCGCCAGGATCTGTTGATGGCGACGGCGGCGACGTCGGTGCGCGTCCGGTTCAGCAATGAGCTGGGCGAAGGGCCGCTGGTCGTCGGCCGGGCCGAGGCCGGGCTGAGAGGCGAGGCCGCCCAGCCCCTGCGCTTCGACGGCGCGACCCATGTGATCATTCCTCCGGGCGGCTTCGCGCTCAGCGATCCGCTGGCGGTGGCCGTTCCCGCCTATGCCGAACTGACGGTCAGCGCCTACCTGCCCGAAGAGACCCGGCCCGCCGTCCGGCTCGGCCCGGTGCGGATCGCTTCGGGCGACGCCGCGCCCGCCGATGACGCGCCGCTTCTGCGAGGGCAGGGCGTGGTCTCGGCCGTGCTGGCCGAGCGGCCGACGGCGCCCGCCGCCGTCGTCGTCGCCATCGGCGATTCCATCACCGAGGGCGGATCGACCACTTTGGGCGCCCACCGCGCGTGGCCGCATCAGTTCGGCCGCCGTCTGGAGCAAAGCTGCCCCGGCGCCTTTGTGGTGGTGAACGCGGGGATCGGCGGCAATATGGTGGCCTCGGACGGGCGCTCGCCCTCGCTCGTGTCGCGTCTCGAGCGCGACGTGCTGGCCATGCCCGGCGTCACCCATGTGGTGCTGATGGCTGGCCTCAACGATGTCCGCCAGAAGGGCCCTGCGCGTGACCGCCCCGGCGCCGGGGTGGACGTGGTCGCCGCCGGATACCGGCAGGCCGCACAGGTGCTGCAGTCACATCATATCAAGGTCATCGGCGGGGTGCTGACGCCCATCCTGGCCTCGCCCGTCGCGGAGCCCGCCATTCCCGGCCCGACGACCGACGGCAAGCGCCGCTCGCTCAACGCCCTGATCCGCCAGGGCGAAATCTTCGACGGCATCATCGATTTCGACGTGGCGCTTGACGATGTCGCCCGGCCCGGCCGCATCCGTCCCGGCGCCCACCGCGAGGACGGCTACCACCCCAATGACGAAGGCCATCGCCTGATGGCCGAGGCGATCGACGCTGACGTCTTCGCTCCCAGCCCCTGTTCACCGCCGAGGCCCTGACATGATCCGCCCGTTTTCTGTCCCGCCTTTCAAAGCCGGTCGCCGTCGCGCGGCCCTTCTGGCCCTGACCCTGGCTGGCGTCGCCTGGGGCGCGGCGGGCGCGGCCTCGGCTCAAGTGTGGAGTCCGGTCTGGACCGCCTCGCCCGCGCCCGACCGCAAGGACGGCACGCCCGAGGCGCCCGTGCAGTTCGCGGGGCAGACCGTCCGTCAGGACATGCGCCTGGGCGCATCGGCGCGCGCGCTGCGGTTGCGCGTCAGCAACGAACTGGGCGCGGCGCCGCTGCGCGTGGCCGACATGCGGCTGGGCCTGACGGGCGAGGCCGGCACGACGCCGGTTCTCTTCGACGGGCGCGGCGAGGTGGTGATTCCCGTCGGCTCCGTCCTGGTCAGCGACCCGGTGGCCGTGGAGGCTCCGGCCTTTTCGCTGGTCTCGGTCAGCCTGCGTTTCCCCGAGCCGACCCGCCCCGCCGTGCGCCGCACGGTCGTCCGCATAGGGCAGGGCGAGGCGACGCCCGGCGACGACGTCGCCCTGGATTACCGCCAGAACGTGATCTCCGCCGTCTATGGCGTACGCGAGACGGCGCCGACGGTGGTGGCGGCCTTCGGCGACTCCATAACCGAGGGGGCGACCGCCACCCTGGGGGCCGAGCGCGACTGGCCCAGCGTCCTGGCGCGCCGCTTCGAGGCGACCTGTCCCGGCCGGTTCGTGGTGCTGAATCAGGGCATCAGCGGCAACAAGTTGCTGGACCACGGCCGGTCCCATTCGGGCCTGGCGCGCCTGGACCGGGACATCCTGGCCCTGCCGCAGATCGACTACGTCATCCTGCTGGAGGGCATCAACGACATCCGCCACGGGGGCGATCCCGCCAAGCCAGGCCGCAACGCAGCGGACATGGTTCAGGGCTATCGCCAGTTGGTCGCCCGCCTGCACGACCATGGGGTGAAGGCGGTCGCCGGAACCCTGACGCCGTTCAAGGGATCGGAGCGCTATGACGCCCCGTCGTCGGAGGCGCGGCGCACCCTCAACGCCTTCATCCGCGACGGCGGGGCGTTTGACGGGTTTGTGGACTTCGATGCGGCCGTTCGAGATCCGGCGGATCCAGAGAGCTTCCGCGCGGACGCGGCTCGTCCCGACATGCTCCACCCCAATGATGAGGGATATCGGCTGATGGCCGAGGCGGTCGACCTGTCGCTGTTCGGGTGCGACGCGCGATGAGCGAGGCGAAGCGTTCGTGGGCGCTGCCCGTCGGCGGCTCCAAGCAGTGGGACCTGGCCGCTCTCGGCGAGGTGATGCTGCGTCTGGATCCGGGCGAGGGGCGGATCCGTAGCGCCCGCGCCTTCAACGTCTGGGAGGGCGGCGGCGAGTACAACGTCGCGCGCGGGCTCAGCCGGACCTTCCGGCGGTCGACGGCGGTGCTGACGGCCCTGCCGCGCAATCCTCTTGGCGTGCTGACCGAAAGCCTGATCGCCCAGGCGCGCGTGGATGTCGGCGCCATCGTCTGGCGTGACTACGACGGCGTTGGGCGTGAGGCGCGGATGGGGCTCAACTTCACCGAGCGCGGCTTCGGCGTGCGCCCGCCCCAGGGCGTGTCCGACCGGGCGTATTCGGCGGCGTCGGCGCTCGACCCGCAGGCGTTCGATTGGGACGATGTCCTGGGCGCGAACGGCGCGTGCTGGCTGCATACCGGTGGCGTCTTCGCCGCGCTGTCAGCGGACACGGCGCAGACCGCCCTGACGGCTGTGCGCGCGGCGCGTCGCCTCGGCGTCACCGTATCCTACGATCTCAACTATCGCGAAAGCCTATGGCGCAGCCACCCGGACCCCGAAGCCCTGCGTGCGATCAACCGGGCCATTGTGGCGGAGTGCGATCTGATCTTCGCGGACGATCGGGGATTGGCCGCCTGCCTGGGTCTGGTCAGCGAAGAGGTCGGGCGGCGCGCCTGGCCGACCGATCCGGGGCCGCCGTCCAAGGCCGCACAGATGGTTTTCGACGCCTTCCCGCAGCTACGGGGCGTGGCCTACACCCTGCGTGACCCGAAGAGCGCGACGGTCAACGGCTGGCAGGGCGTCTTTCACGAGCGGGACGAGCGATACGTCTCCATGGCTCGACCGGATCTGGAGATTCTGGACCGCGTCGGCGGCGGCGACGCCTTCGCCTCGGGCCTTATCCATGGGCTCATGGCGGGAGAGGGCGCTCAACAGGCGGTGGAGCTGGCGGCCGCCCACGGGGCCTTGGCGATGACGACGCCCGGCGACAACGCCGAGACTGACCTGGCTGAAGTCGAGGCGCTTATTCGAGGCGAGCGCGGCGGAAGCCGCTGAAGCGACGGATAGGTCTGATCTTATAATAGACCAATTGGTCTATTATAATAATCCAATCTGGTCCTAAAAGAGGTTGACAGACAGGTAAGGCCAATCCAGCGTTCGGATAATAAAAAAAGCGCACTGGGAGGCACGCGATGAGGCAAATGGGGGATGTTGGCGTTCGAGCGAATTCCGGCAAACGACTGACGGCGGTACTGCTGACGACGACGGCGCTGATGGCGGCCGCTCCGGCGTTCGCCCAAAGCGTCGAGCCGGATCAGGACGGGGCGGGGAACGCCGACGTCACTCAGGTGGATGAGATCGTCGTCACCGGCATTCGCGCGTCGCTGCAGAACGCGCTGTCGCAGAAGCGCAACGCCGACAACCTGGTCGAGGTCATCGAGGCCGAGGACATCGGCAAGCTGCCGGACCAGAATCTCGCCGAAGTGCTCGAGAACGTCACCGGCATCCAGATCACCCGCGAGGCGGGCGTCGGGCGCGGCGTGCAGATTCGCGGCACGGACGCCAACCGGGTCGAAATCAACGGCGTCTCGACGGTTGGTTCGGGCTCGGGCCGATCGGGCATCAGCTTTGACGACCTGGCGGCTTCGATGATCAGCTCGGTGCAGGTCATCAAGGTGCCGGAGGCCAAGACGATCGAAGGCTCGGTGGGCGGCACCATCAATCTGCGGACCATCCGCCCGCTGGACTTGAAGGACCCCCTCTTCGCCTTCCGCGCCCAGACCGAATACAGCGACCTGTCAGACACCCTGACCCCGCGCTATTCGGGCACGATCGGCAAGCGCTGGGACACGGACTTCGGTCAGTTCGGCCTGGTCGGCAGCTTCAGCTACGCCGAGCAGGACGTCGCCGCCTTCCGCCCGCGCGTCGATCGCGATGCGGTCGTCACCCCCGACTCGGGCCGTCTGAGCGCCGAGGCCTTCCCCTTCATGCGCATCCAGTTCTTTAATCAGGACCTGGATAATTTCGAGTATGAGACCAAGAATTTCTCGGGCTCGGCGGAGTGGAAGCCGAGAGACAATCTGAAATTCTACTTCGATATGACGCTGAACGATCAGCAGCGCGCCGAACAGAGCTCGACCGTCCAGATCTCGACCATTTCGGACAATGGCGTGGTCGACAACACGACGAACACGGCGTTCGAAACCGTCAACCTGGGCAAGGTGCAGGGCCCGAACGGGACGATGGACCTAGGCTCCGTCCAGGCGGCGCTGAAGGGGCTCATCCTGCCCCGGACGGACGGCAATCTTGCCCCCTATCTGCGCACGACCAGCGATACGGGCTCGCGAGTGACCGAAAGCCGTGTGTTCGCTCTGGGCGGCGAGTGGGATCTGGACCGCTTGTCGCTCAGCGCCCAGGCGTCCTTGTCGACCTCGGACTCGATCCTGCCCAGCTTCAATACGACGCTGGAATTCGTCAATCCCAACAGCCCGCAGCCGGTTCGGGGCGTGTCGCTGGCCAACGGCGTGCCGATCGAGTTCGATCTGAGCGGCGGGACGCTGCAATTCGGCATTGCTCAAGGGCAGCTCTCGACGCCCAGCGCGGCCCAGTTGCTGAACCCCGCCAACTATCGCCTGCATCAGGTGTCGCAGGGGCGTAGCGTCCGCGAGAATGAAGAGAAGGCGTTCCGCCTCGACGCTTCCTACGCCATGGACGGCGTTCTGCCTTTCATCAGTTCGATCGACGCGGGCCTGCGCTGGAACGAGACCAGCGCGCTCAATGACAACGTCACGGGCAGCACCAACTTCACCAACGTGAATTCGTCCTTCTTCCGCCCCAGCGGCGACCGTTTCTCCAACCTGCTGATCGCCGGTCCGAACAACTTCAACGCGGCCGATGATCGCCGTCTGTATTTCTCGGACTTCCTGATCCTGGACGGCGCCAAGGCCTTCGGCGATCCTGCGGGAACCCTGGCCGACATCAACGCCGCCATCGCCGCCAGCAACGCCGCCAACGGCTCCAGTATTCCGTTGATCGGCCAGCCGACGTCGCAGGCGAGCGCCTTCTTCGAGATCACCGAGAAGACCAGCACCGCCTATCTGCAGGCCAATTTCGATACCGAGGCTTTCGGCATGCCCATGCGCGGCAACGCCGGCGTGCGTTACGTCAGCACAGACCTCAGCTCGGTCGGCAATACGGTCGCCAGCGGCACGAACTCAAGCCGGGCGGTGCACAACACCTCCTATGAATTCTGGCTGCCGCGCTTCAACCTCGTGGCGGAGCCGCGCGAGGACGTCATCATTCGCGCCGGCGTCGCTCGCGATATTCGCCGGCCTGATTTCAACCGGTTGTCGTCCTCGGTGACCTTCGCCACTAGCGAGAATACGGCGGTCAATCGCGGCAACCCGAACCTGCAGCCGGAAACTGTCCTGTCGTTCGACCTGTCGGCTGAATACTATTTCGCGCCGTCCAGCCTGATCAGCCTGGGCGTCTTCCACAAGGTGCGCGACAATCTGTTCGCCAGCGTCACCGAAAGCCCGCCCGACAACGCCGTGAACGGCGTGGTGAACCGAAGCCGCGATCCGTCCTGCCCCGGCGGCGGCATCTACAACCCGATCGCGGTCATCAACGTCAATCATCCCGACAAGGGACAGACCGGCATCTGCGTTCCGCTGACATCGACGTTCAACGTGGACGGCGAGACGACCCAGACGGGCGTCGAGGCGGCCTTCCAGTACGACCTGTCGCAATGGGAGGATCGCCTCGGCTGGATGTCCGGCTTCGGCTTCATCGGCAACTTCACCTATCAGAAGACTGACGGAAACGTTGAAAGCTATCGGACCATCGGCCTGACGCGGAACACGACCCGCGACCTGGGCTTCGATCCGCTGCCGCAAGATCGGGTCGAGCTGGAGAACCTCTCGAAGTATTCCTACAACGCGACGCTCTTCTATGAGCGGGGCGGGCTGAGCGCTCGGATGCGCTATACGTGGCGCTCCGACTTCATCAACACGGAAGCCTTCACCTCGGCCTTTGACGTTCCGCGCGTCAGCGACGATCGCGGCCAACTGAACGCCAGCGTCAACTACGAGATCAACAGTTGGGCCACTGTGGGCCTGGAGGCGATCAATCTGACGCGTGAAGACGCCAATGAGTACTGCATCAATGACGATGCTCTGCTTTGCTACAATGGTCTGACGGACCGCCGCATCGTCGCGGGGCTTAGCCTGCGCTTCTAGGGCCGCTGACCATGTGAGAGGCAGGCCGGTCCGTCGCGCGGGCCGGCCTGTTGTCTATGGGGGAGGAGACGACGCGCCGCTGACTTTAATAGGACCGCGAAGGTTGGCGGAAGCGCTTCACTTCACCAGCCACTGGAACGCGCGCCGCAAAAAGGCTTGGCTGTCTTTTTCGACAGGCGTTCCATGCGCCATCAGCACTTTTTCGGCCGGCCATGCCAAGATATGTTTCACGGCTTCGCGTGCGAGCGCGCGATTGGTGAAGGACACGCGGAACTTGCGAGGAACCGAGGGCTCCGGGCCGACCATGAGGTCCAGCTTCGCCACTGCGGCGCGCCAGCCTGAAAACCAGCCGACAGGCATTTGCTGAACAAGATCGGTGAAGATTACGACGCCGCTCTTCCGGTGAAAGAACACCACCTCATCCGTTATCGCATTCCCCGCCACCAGAACGTGATCGATTTCTGCTGACCAGGGTGGGCGCGCTGCGTCGTCTAGATCGCCGTCAAAAGCCAAGTCCTGGCGTTTCTCTCGCAGGCCAGGAGCCGCAAAGATTTGCGCATCCGGAAATGCGTGCTTCCAATCCGCAATGAACAGATGATGCAGCGAGTTCGGTGCGATCAGAAAGCGGACCTTTCCGATAGCCTCAACCTCGTCTCGAAGGCTGTCGGTCAATGCTATGGGCGACCAGACGAAAAGGTCGCCGCCGGACACCCTGATGACGGCCATGCGAGTGGGGTAGTGAAACCCGAGCGCGGCAACGACTTCAGAGCCATCGGCCGTCCATATATCGAGCCCAAATTCTTGCAGCACGGCCGACCCCGCCATCAATCAGAAAGCTCTATAGCTTGCCGAAACGCTGCGATCTTCGAAAGAAACGTTTGAAGTAGGGTGGTGGCGGACAGAGAGGGATTCGAACCCTCGATAGAGTTGCCCCTATACACGCGTTCCAGGCGTGCGCCTTCAACCACTCGGCCACCTGTCCATTCCACCTGAGCCCGGATGCGTCCGGGGCGGAGCCGTCGGGAGCGGACCGACGGGAGGGGCTGATTAGAGCATGACGCCCCCATGGGCAAGCGCCCTTGAAGCCTCCATATAGGCGAAGAAGGTTTTTCCCGGAGTTCGCGCCATGTTGTTGAAGAAGAATGCTGAACTGCCCACGCTTGAGACGGCTCTGCCAGGGCGGGCCGAAGCGTTGCCGACCGATGAGACGCACTTCGTCCTGGGTCATGCGCTGAAGGGGCCGCATCCGGCAGGAATGGAGACGGCCGTGTTCGGCATGGGCTGTTTCTGGGGCGTGGAGCGGGTGTTCTGGCAGTTGCCGGGCGTGTGGGTCACGTCGGCGGGCTATGCGGGCGGGATCACGCCCAACCCGACCTATGAGGAGGTCTGTTCGGGCCGCACCGGTCACACGGAGGTGGTGCAGGTGGTGTTTGATCCGGCCCGGATTTCATATGGCGACCTGCTGAAGGCCTTCTGGGAGAACCATGACCCGACGCAGGGCATGCGTCAGGGCAACGACCAGGGCACGCAGTATCGCTCGGCCGTCTATACGTTGAACGAGGCGCAGCAGGCGGAAGCGCTGGCCTCGCGCGACGCCTATCAGGCGGCGCTGAGCGCGGCGGGGCGCGGGGCGATCACGACCGAGATCGAACCGGCCGGTCCCTATTACTTCGCCGAGGGCTATCACCAGGGCTATCTGGCCAAGAATCCGGCGGGCTATTGCGGTATCGGCGGGACGGGCGTGGTCTGCCCGATCGGCCTGGGCGTCGGGGCCTAGGATGGATCGCGCGGGCGTAGGCAAGGCCTGCCTGGCCTTGCCGGGGGCGACGATGGATCACCCGTTCGGACCGGGGCATGACGCCTATAAGGTCGGGGGCAAGATGTTCGCCATCGTCGGCGCCGAGGGCGGGCTGTCGTTCAAGGTCTCGGACATTGCCTATGAGGTGTTGACCGAGGAGGGGCGGGCGGCGCCCGCCCCCTATCTGGCGCGGGCGAAGTGGGTGCATCTGGCCGATCCGGGCGACTGGCCGGATGATGAACTGGCGGATCATCTGAAGACGGCCCACGCCCTGATCGCCGCCAAGCTGACGAAGAAGGCGCGGGGCGAACTGGGGCTTCTCCTCCCCATGTAATGGGGAGGTGGATCGACGGTGAAGCCGACGAGACGGAGGGGCCGCTTGGTTCCGCCGACGTCAGCTCTGCCCCAAGGTCTATCTGACAGCTCGCTAAAGCCCCTCCACCGCTTCGCGGTCCCCCTCCCCACAAAGTGGGGAGGAGAGGAGCGTGGGTTCGCTGAAGGCGTGCTGTTTCAGGCGGCGGCGTTTCGCGACCGGAACCACAGGTAGAGAATCCCCACGGGCGCGATGAAGATCGAGAAGCCCCACAGGAAGAAGTTCACCAGCACCTTCAGGAACATCAGGATGACGGCGTTCATGAAGAAGACGGTCTCGCCCATCATCACCCGCTTGATCTCGTCCCAGACCAGTTTGGAGAAGGGGAACAGCAGGGCACCGACGCCGAACACGGCCAGGGTCACGGCGCGATCATGCATGGGCTTGGCGCCGTCCAGCGACAGCACCATCCAGATCATGAAGGCCATGAAGGCGGCGCTGAGCACATAGGCGCGGATCAAATAACCCGGCTGCACCGAGCCGAAGATGCGTTTGATGAAATTCATGCCGGAGGGACGCTTTCTTACTGAGAGGCGGTTTTCTGTTCGGTGATCCAGCGGTCCATGCGCGCATCCAGCAGGGCCAGCGGCAGGGCGCCGTCGACCAGCAGGGCGTCGTGGAAGGTCCGCACGTCGAAGCGGTCGCCCAGTTCGCGCTCGGCCCGGCTGCGGATCTCGCGCAGGCGGATCTCGCCGATCTTATAGGCCGTGGCCTGACCGGGATCGCCGATGTAGCGCTGCAGTTCGGTTTCGATGTTGTGCGGCGACAGGGCGGAGTTGTCGCGGAAGCAGGCGCGGGCCTGTTCCTTGCTCCAGCCCAGCCAGTGCAGGCCCGTGTCGGCGACCAGACGACAGGCGCGCCACATTTCGTAGCTCAGGCGGCCGAACCGCTCATAGGGCGTGCGGTAGATGCCCATCTCTTCGCCCAGGAACTCGGAATAGAGACCCCAGCCTTCGCTGAAGGCGGTGACCGAGGCGCGACGGCGGTAATAGGGCTGGTCGGCGGCTTCCTGTTGCAGGGCGACCTGCAGGTGGTGGCCCGGCACGGCCTCGTGCACCGTCAGGGCGGGCAGTTCATACAGGGGGCGCTGGTCCAGCTTGCCGGTATTGACGATGTAGCCCCCGGCCACGCCCGTCGCCATCGACCCGGCGTTGTAGCGGCCGGTGGTGTAGGTCTCTTCCATCTCGATCGGCACGGGGCGTACGCCGTAGGGCAGGCGCGGCAGGGTGGCGAACAGCGACGGCAGGCGGTCGTCGGCGCGCTTGGCGATCTCGGAGGCCTTTTCCAGCAGCTCCTCGCGCGTCTTGGCGTAGAATTGCGGGTCGGTGCGCAGGAAGGTCAGGAAGCCGGCGAAGTCGCCGGTCCAGCCGGCCGCGCTCATCTCCGTCTCCATGCGGGCGCGGATGCGGGCGACTTCCTGCTGGCCGATCTCATGCACCTGATCGGGCGTCAGGTCGGTGGTGGTGTGGTTGCGGACCAGGAAGGCGTACAGGTCGCGGCCGCCGGGGCGGTGGATCAGACCCGGCGCCTGTGGGGCCTTGGGCGCGTATTCGTCGCGCAGCAGGTCGCGCCAGGCGGTGCGGCGGGCGGTGATCGCTCCCTCGACCAGGGCGCGGGCGCGGGCGCGGAACTGTTCCTGCTGGGCGGCGGGGATGGAGGCGGGCAGGGCGTTGAACGGGCGCAGCAGGACGTCGCCGGCTTCGCCCGGCGTCAGGTCGCGCTCGGCCTGGGCCAGGGCGCTGTCGACGACCGACCGGGCCTGGATCAGGCCGGTCTCCAGCCCGCGCCGGGTGTTGGCGATCCCGGCGTCGTAATAGGCGGGCGCGGCCTCCAGACGCTTCAACCAGGCCTCGGCGTCGGCGGCCGTGGCGATGCGCGCAGCGGGCGCCAGATAGGCCAGAAGCTGGCCGGGGCCGCCTTCGGAATCAAAGGCCAGACGCGACGGGTCCAACTCGATCCGCTCCAGCTCGCGGCGGATCAGATAGCCGACGAAGGCGTGGTTCAGGCGGTGGCCTTCGTCCAGCGAGGCCGGGTTGATGGCGTCCAGCCGCGCCTTCAGGGCGTTCAGTGGGGCGCGGCGGGCCAGTTCGCCTGCGCGGCTGGCGTCGGGCAGGCGCGACAGGGCCGCGCGGTCGCCGTCCATGCCCGAGCCGATGGGGTCGTTCTGGCGCAGATAGGCTTCGTAATCGACCAGCAGGGCGTCCAGCGCGGCGGCGGACGACTGGCTTTGAACGGCGGCGGCCTGGGTCGGCAGGGCGGCGGCGCCCGCAAGGCCTGACAGGCCGATCCCGGCGGCGAGAAGAAGATGACGCATGAACTAAAGCCCTCCCAAGAACTGGCGGGGAGGGGAGCGGACCGCGTCGCTGCGGTCAAGCCTTCAGCGGCACAACTCCAGGAAACGCGCCGCGCGGCCTTCCGAACCAGGCTGGGCGGCCATCATCCAGCGCTGGTCGCCGTTGAGGATCGCTAGCCAGCCGAGGCGACGGAACCGCTGGATGACGGGATCGGCGGCGGGAGCCGTGGCGACCAGGTGGACGCCGTCGTGCATGTCGGCCGCTTCGACGCGCGCGGCATAGGTCTCGGTGTCGCCCCCGGATTCCAGGGTGATGGCGCGGCGCCCGTTGGCCTGGTCCGCAGCTAGGGACAGGCCGATCTTGCCCGAACCGGGCGCGCACATGAGGCTGAGCGGCACGTCGTCGGACTGAGCCAGTCCGTAGGACAGACGCGGCTCGTCCGAGTCTTCATTCAGGAACCAGTCGTAGCCCGCGACGGGCAGGGGTGCGCCGTTCGTGCTCAGCGGGGCGACGCTGGGGGCGCAGGCGCCGAGAGCGGCGGTCAGGGCGAGGGGGGCGATGAAGGCGGCGGCGGTCAGCCAGCGGGCAGGGCGCATCCTGGTCCTTATCCGGTGCACAGTTCGGCGAAGCGGCGCAGTTTGGACAGATTCGCCCGATCGATCTCGACGGTTTCGGCCTGGTCGCCCAGGGCGAGGGTCAGCCGCCCGGAGGCCAGGAAGGCGGCGAAGACGGGATGGTCGGCGCGCAAAGCCGCCTCCAGTCGTCCGCGTCGCGCGCGGGCCTCGACCTCGGTCGAGGCGGCGCCGGATCGGATGACGGCGAAGCCGTCGGCGCCGGGCGCGTCATGGAAGGCCAGACGGACGACGCTGGAGCCGGGCGCGCACTCCAGCGTGGTGCGAAGGCGTGGCGTGTCGGGGATCTCATTGGCCAGAACCAGAGGGCCGTCGCCGCTGTAGAGGGTCCAGGTCCAGCCCTCGGACGCGCGGGCTGATCGGGCCGGCGGCGCAGCCTGAGGCCGTTCGGCGGGCGGCTGCGCTCCGCTCTGAGGGGCCGTCTGCACGGCCAAGGCGAATAGCATGGCCTGGGTCAGGCCGAGCATTGAGGTCATGTTTCAGCCCCCGCTGAGGAAGACGGGGGACTGTGGTCAGGCATGTCCCGAAGCGCAATAGCTAAGAAACCCCTGGACCATTCGCCGCTCCGCACGCGTAGCGGTCAGCTGGCGCTCGCCGGCCTCGGTCTGGACGGTCATGCGGCCGCCCCGCGCCAGGCCGGTCAGGGCCGCATCGCCGAGCGGCAGGCGCGCCTCGAAGGCCTCGCCGTTCGACAGCGGGTCGATGGGCTGCGGCCCGCTGGACGCCAGGACCAGACCCGCGCTGCGCGGCTGGACGTCGCCATAGACCACGGCGGCGCCGTCGCCCGGCGCGCAGGTCAGCATCAGGGCCAACTGGTCCGAATCCGGCAGGCCATAGGCCAGTTTGGCCATCGGCCCTTCATGCAGCATATGCCAGCCGGCGACGGCTTCGGCGCCGCTGCGGGATGAGGACGGAGCATAGGTCGCCGCATGGGCCGCGACGGCGGCTAGGCCCACGGCGGCCAGGATGGGAAAGACGGTTTTACGCATGACAAGCTCACTCGCGTTCGACAGATCAAACGCGGGTCGCTTGTTAACGGTTCACGGCTCCGCTGGGCCGCGCGCGATTCAGTGATGCGCTGCGGCCGGAATCACACGTTTCGGTGAACGCGGGTCAGAAGGGGCTGAAGCGTTCGACCAGAGACTGGGCGGCGGGCGTCGCCTGCATCCGGCTGATGTCGCCGCGCCCGCCGTAGCTGATGCGCGCCTCGGCGATCTGGCTGTGGCGGATGGTGTTGGCGCTGGAGATGTCCTCGGGCCGGACGATGCCCGCCACGGTCAGCTCGCGCACCTCGCGGTTGGTGCGCACTTCTTGCCGACCCTGGATGACCAGGTTGCCGTTGGGCATGACGGCGGTGACGACGGCGGCCACCGTCAGGTTCACACGCTCCGAGCGGTTGACGCTGCCCGAGCCGTTGGCGTTCACCGCCCCTTCCGTGCCGATCATGTTTGCGGCGTCGAAGCCGCCGGGGAAGGCGCGGCCCAGGCTGTTCTCAAGACCGAAGAAGTTGGTGACGCCGCCCGAGGCGCTGTTGGTGCGGTTACGCTGGGTGGTGTTCTGGGTCTGGGCGCGGTCGTTGATGTCGATGGAGACGGTCAGGATGTCGCCGACGCGGCGCGCCCGCTGGTCGCCGAAGAAGCTGCGCGCGCCCGTGCGCCACAGGCTGTTGGCGCTGGCCGAGGTCGGCTCGGGCAGATAGGCCTGCTCCACCGGGACCAGGGCGGCGGGATAGCCGATGGGGGCCAGCTCCGGCCCCTTCACCGCCTCGATGGCGGTCGAGCAGGCGGCCAGGCTCAGGGCGGACAACGACAGGGCGGCGACGGTGATGGGGCGCATGATGGAACTCTCGCTCAACGGGCGGCGAACTGTTGCGGGTTGCGGCGGGCGATCTGGGCGGCGGGACCGGCGACGGCCCGGCCGGGGGCCACGGCCACGGCGTCGATGGTGCGGTTGGACTGGACGTTCAGGATCGGCACGGCCTCGCCCGCCGAGGCGTTGCGGGTCGCCTTGCCGGTGACGGTCAGCTCGACCCCGTCGCTGATATAGGCGACCTCGACCATGTCGTTGCGGGCGATGACCTGGGGCGAGGCCAGGTCGCGCGGGCCGACGGGCGATCCGGCGCGCAGGGCGCGCTTGGCCTGAAGGCCGATCACCGCCTCGGCGTCCTGGGGGCCGCCTGCGGGGGCCAGGTGCGACTGGACCGAGGCCCAGACCACGTCCTCGGGCTGGATCACGTCGCCGGCGGCCAGGCTGCGGGCGTAGGTCAGAACCTCGACGCTGGAGCCCGCTCGGGCGGGCGCGCCGACGCTGGCGGCCGCAGGTCGGGCGGAGGCTTCTGCAGGCAGGGCGCCGCCTTCGCGCACCACGATGCGGCGCAGGCCTGCGGGGTTGCTCCACTCCAGCCCGGCGCGGCGCGCGGCGATCTGGACCTGGGAGGCCTCCAGCACGGCGGTGGTTCCGGCGCGGCGGCCGACGACCACGCCCGATGCGGCGCCGGCGTCGTCGAACAACTCGCCCAGGGTGATGCGGCCGTCGTCGTCGACCGGATCGGGCAGCAGATTGACCGGCCCGGCCAATGCGGGTGCGGCGAATGCGGCGATGGCGGCGGCGAGGATCAGGGCGCGCTTCATGGCTCAGACCTTCCCTTTAGCTCTTCACCTGGGCCGAGACGGACAGCATCTCGTCGGCGGTGGTGATGACCTTGGAGTTCATCTCATAGGCGCGCTGGGCCACGATCAGGGCGGTGATCTCGCTGACCGCGTCGACGTTCGAGGCTTCGGTGTAATGCTGCAGCAGATTGCCGTAGCCGACGTCGCCAGGCGCCCCCACCGTGGCTGGGCCGGACGCCGCCGTCTCCAGCAGCAGGTTGTCGCCGATGGCTTCCAGGCCCGCTTCATTGAAGAAGGTGGCCAGTTCCAGCTGGCCCACGACCTGCGGCTCGGTCTGGCCGGCGGTGGTGACCTGGACCTGACCGGACTTGGAGATAGAGACGTCCAGGGCGTCCTGCGGAATGGCGATGGCCGGCTCGACCGCATAGCCGTCGTCCGTCACCAGCTGGCCTTCGCCGTTGACGGTGAAGTTGCCCGCGCGGGTATAGGCCAGCTCGCCCGAGGGCAGGGTGATCTGGAAGTAGCCCTTGCCCTGAATGGCGATGTCGTAGGTGTTGCCGGTGCGGTTGGGGCTGCCCTGTTCGGTGATGCGATAGACGCTGCCCGCCTTGACGCCCGAGCCGATCTGAATGCCGGTGGGGACCACGGTGCCCTGCGACGAGGACTGGGCCCCCATGCGCTCGACGTTCTGGTACAGCAGGTCCTGGAACTCGGCCCGCTGACGCTTGAAGCCGACCGTGTTCATGTTGGCGATGTTGTTGGAGATGACCTCCACGTTCAGCTGCTGGGCGGCCATGCCGGTGGCGGCGGTGCGAAGCGCGCGCATGTCTCAGCTCTCCCTTACGAAACCCGGCCCAGCCGCTCGACGGAGCGGCGTGACAGGTCGTTGGCGTTTTCGATCATCTTGGTCACGCGCTCATAGGCGCGGCTGATCTCGATGAGGTTGGTGATTTCCACGAGGGTGTTGACGTTCGACCCTTCCAGCATCCCCTGGCGGACCTGGGCGTCGGTCGCGTCCATCGGCTGGGCGTTGGAGGCGTTGCGGTACAGGCCGTCGCCGGACTTCTGCAGCACCGACAGGGCGTCGAAGCGCACCACGGTCAGGCGGCCGACGGGCTGGCCCTCCTGGCTGATGGTGCCGTCGTGGCCGACGCTGGCGGGACCGCGCTGCGGATCCAGCACGATCTCGGCGCCGTCGGCCAGGACCGGCAGGCCCTGCTTGGTTGTCAGCCGCCCGTCCGGGTCGGTCACGAAGGCGCCGTCGCGGGTATAGGCGGGGCCGTTCGGCGTCTGCACGGTGAAGAAGGCGCCTTCGCCCTCGATGCCGAAGTCCAGCTCCCGGCCGGTCTGCTTCAGCGTGCCCTGGCCGAAGTCGCGGCCCACGCCCTTGTCCAGCACGAAGCTGGCCGAGGGGCGGATGGCGTCGTTGCGGGCGCGCTGGCCCACTTCGGTCCCGACCATCAGCTGTTCGACCTTGAAGCCGGTCGTGTCGGCATTGGCGACGTTGTTGGCCACGATGTCCAGCTCGCGGCGAAGCGTCATCTGGCGCGACAGTCCGATATAGGCGGCGTTTTCCACGAGGCGGCTCCTTTCGCCGTTTCCCGTCGCAACGACCGTGCCAACAGGGTTAACGCCCGTGGAATGGGGGTTTGAGCGGTTTTCGCTCCTGCGGCGCCCGGCAGGATTTGCCGATTGTAAACGCCTCGTTAACCAAAACAGGGCCACACCCGGCATGTGAGGATCGGGGCGGCTTACGCATGCTGAAACTGAAGCTGGGCAAGAAGAAGAGCGAAGCGCCGACCGGCGACGACGCGAACCTGCCCGCCGTGAGCGACGGCGCGCCCGGCGCCGAGGGCGAGGACGGCGAAGCCGCGCCCGCCAAGAAGAAGATTCCGCTGCTGTTCATCATCATTCCGGCGGCCCTGGTAGTGCTGGGCGGCGGCGGCGCGACGGCCTTCCTGCTGATGAAGCCCAAACCCGCCGAGGCGGCGGGCGACCACGCGGCTCCGGCCAAGGAAGAGAAGAAGGGCAAGAAGGAGGGCGGCGGCCACGGCGGCGGGGAAGGCGAGGCGGCGCCCGAGGGCGCGGGCAAGATCGCAGCCGGTCCCGACGGCGTGACCTTCTACACCCTGCCCGACATGATCGTGAACATTCAGTCGGCCGACGGACGCCCGACCTATCTGAAGCTGCGCCTGACGCTGGAGACGAAGGACGCCGCCGTCGCCTCGCACCTTCAGGCCGAGGCCCCGCGCATGCAGGACATGTTCCAGGGCTTCTTGCGCGAACTGCGGCCCGAGGATCTGGCCGGGTCGGCCGGGTCGTATCAGCTGCGCGCCGAGATCCTGCGCCGGGTCAATCTGATCGCTGCGCCGGGCAAGGTCGACGCCGTGCTGATCGAAGAAATGCTGGTCCAGTAGTCATGACCGACGCCCTGGCCCCCGAGACGGAACTGGACCCCTTCGGCGGCGACGCCGGGCTGGGCGACGATCTCGGCGCCGACCTGGGCGCGGGGCTGTCCGAACGGGTGCTGAACCAGGACGAGATCGACAGCCTGCTCGGCTTCGACATGGGCGGCGGGGACGACTCCGAACGCAGCGGCATCCGCGCCATCATCAACTCGGCCCTGGTGTCCTACGAGCGCCTGCCGATGCTCGAGATCGTCTTCGACCGCCTGGTGCGGTTGATGACGACGTCCTTGCGCAACTTCACCTCTGACAACGTCGAGGTCAGCCTCGACACCATCAGCTCCATCCGTTTCGGCGACTATCTGAACTCCATCCCGCTGCCGGCCATTCTGGCGGTGTTCCGGGCCGAGGAGCTGGACAACTACGGCCTGCTGACGGTCGATTCCAACCTGATCTATTCGATCGTCGACGTTCTGCTGGGCGGGCGTCGCGGCACGGCGGCCCTGCGGATCGAGGGGCGGCCGTACACCACCATCGAACGGGTGCTGGTGCAGCGCATGGTCGAGGTCATCCTGAACGATGCGCGTCAGGCGTTCGAACCGCTGACCCCCGTCCACTTCAACCTGGACCGGTTGGAGACCAATCCGCGCTTCGCCGCCATCGCGCGCCCGGCCAACGCCGCTATTCTGGTCAAGCTGCGTATCGACATGGAAGATCGCGGCGGCCGGGTCGAGCTGCTGCTGCCCTATTCGACGCTGGAGCCGATCCGCAAGATGCTGCTGCAGCAGTTCATGGGCGAGAAGTTCGGCCGCGACAACATCTGGGAAGGCCACCTGGCCACCGAACTCTGGACCACCGAGACCGAGGTGCGCTGCGTGCTGGACGAGCAGCAGATGCCCCTGTCCAAGGTGCTGGACCTGAAGGTCGGCGACACCCTGATGCTGAACGTCACGCCCGAGTCCGAAGTGTCGGTGCGGGCGGGCTCCATTCCGCTGACCACCGGCCGCATGGGCCGCAAGGGCCAGCATATCGCCGTCCGCGTCGAAGGCCCCATCAGCACCGACGCCGCCGCCCGCCTCGCCAGGGAGAACAGCTGACATGACCGGCATCATCCTCGACTCCATCCTCATGCTGCTGCTGGTCGCGGCCATCGGCTACGGCATCAAGCTGGAGCGCAAGCTCAAGACCCTGCGCGAGGGCCAACTGGCCTTCGCCGCCGCCGTGACCGAGCTGAACAGCGCCGCCGGACGCGCCGAACAGGCGCTGGCCACCCTGCGCGCCTCGGGCCAGGAGACGGACCTGCTGCATGACCGCATCATCAAGGCCCGCGCCGTGAAGCAGGAGCTGGAGGTGCTGATCGCCCGCGCCCCCGCCCGCTCGGCTGACAGCCGTATCGAAACGCGCGAGGACGAACGCCGCGCCGCCGCCAAGACGCTGGCCGGCATGGAGGCGATGATTGAGGCCGAGGCGGAACCTGTCCGCACCTCTTCGGTCGCGCCTCTGCTGGACGACGAGGCGCGCGCGCGCCGCATGGCCTCGTTGATGGAGCGCATCGAGGGCGCTCGCGCGGTGATGAAGGCGCCGTCGTCGAAGCCTGCGCCCGCGCCGGAGCGCGCCTCGCCGGTGATGCAGGCCCTGGCCGCTAACCATGCTGCGCAACAGAGCCTAAACCGCGCCCGCCGTAGTCTGGACGACGACCTTTTCGCTGCTTGATTCTAAGAGCCCCTATGCCTGACGCGCGGCGTCAGGCGACTTGAGGGGCGAGGTTTCTTTTCTGGCCCCTATGTCCGAGGCGCGGCCTCGGACGACTTGAGGGGCGAAGTGTTTTCCTATCCGGCGCGTGGCGCCGACCGTTCGCTGAGTTTGACCGATGAGCAAGCTGCCCCGCCTTCTGCCCCTGATCGCCGTCGCCATCGGCGGCGTCGTGGCCGTGCGCGCCGCGGGCGTGGCGCCGGAGCTGTTCCAGGGCGCGACCGCCTGGGCTCAGGAAGCCGTCGCCGGAGAAGGCGAGGGGGCCAAGCCCGCGCCTAAGCCCGCTCCCGCCGTCTGCGCCCTGTCGCCTGAGCAACTGGCCCAGCAGGCGGGGATTTCTCCGGCTGAGCTTCGGATCATCCAGTCCCTGTCCAAGCGCCGCGACCAGCTGGACGCGCGTGACGCGGACTTCGCCACCACCCTGCCGCTGATGGTCGCGGCCGAGCAGAAGCTGGACGCCAAACTGCAGGCGCTGGAGGCCCTCAAGGGCGAGATCAGCGCCCTGGTCGGCCAGGTCGACGAGAAGGAAAAGGCCGAGGCTGATCGTCTGGTCGCCGTCTATTCCGCCATGCGGCCCAAGGAGGCGGCGGCCGTCTTCGCCACCCTGGACGACAGCGTGCGTCTGCCGGTCGCCTCGGCCATGCGTCCGCGCACCCTGGCCGCCATCATGGCCCAGATGCAGCCCGCCGCCGCCCGCGAACTGACCGAAAAGCTGGCCAAACGCTTCCAGGCCCAGCAGTACGCCGCCCGCGCCGCCGCCGCTTCGGCGCCCGCCGAGGCCGCGCCCGCGCCGACGCCTGCCGCTCAACCGGCGGCCCAGCCCGCCGCCGCCCCTGCGCCCGCTCCGGCCCGCGCGGCTCAACCGACCGCGCCGCGTCGCACGCCGACGCCTGCCGCCAACCGCCCCGCCGCCCGACCGGCGGCTCAACCTGCGGCCAAGGCGCCGACGCCTGCCGAGACCGGCCCGCGTCCCTATACGGCGGCCCCCGCCGACGCTCCGGCCGCTGCGCGCCAGTCGGTGCAATAGGCGACGGTTGTCGCACAGGCCTTGCGCGGCTATTCAGCCCGCTTCGATTTTTCGCGAGACCTTTCCATGTCCGACGCCCTGCCTGACCGCCTCTCGGTCGATCCCGACAGCCCCTTCCACAACGCCGAACTGCTGGCGCGCGGCGTGGGCATCCGCTTCAAGGGCGAGGAAAAGACCAACGTCGAGGAATACTGCGTCTCGGAAGGCTGGGTCCGCCTGGCCGTCGGCAACCGCGTCGACCGTCGCGGCAAGGCCCTGACCGTCAAGCTGCAAGGCCCGGTCGAGCCCTTCATCAAGGGCGAGTGATTCCCGCCTGGCGGCGAAGCTGAGACTTTCAGTCGCAGTCTTCGCCCGCTAGGGTCCGCGCCTGTCGTTTGAGTCTGGGAGGCGCTCTTGTCGTTCAATATCCGTCTGATGGCGGCCAGTGCATTGGCGCTCGGCCTTGTCGCTACACCGGTTCTGGCGCAGGACGCTGGCGCCATCCGCGCCGCCGAACAGGTGCGCGATCAGGCGCTGAAGGGCAACATCGCCCTCGACTACGTCACCCAGATCACCACCCGCTTCGGCCCGCGCCCGGCGGGCTCGCGCGCCGAGCAGGACGCCTCCGCCTGGGCTGCCGACTACATGCGCGCCCATGGCTTCCAGAACGTTCGCATCGAGCAGTTCCCCCTGATCGGCTGGGAGCGGGGCGAGGAAAGCGCCGAGATCCTGGGCGCACGCCCGCAGAAACTGGTCGCCGCCGCGCTCGGCCATTCCATCGCCACGCCGGCTGAAGGCGTCGAGGCCGAGGTCGTCTTCTTCGACGGTCTGGACGCCCTGCTGGCCGCGCCGGCCGGTTCGCTGGCCGGCAAGATCGCCGTGGTCGACGGCGGTCAGATGGTGCGGATGCAGGACGGCTCGGGCTACGGCCCCCTGTCGCGCATTCGCGGCGTCGGCCCGACCGAGGCGGCCAAGCGCGGCGCGGTCGCCTTCGTCATGCGCTCGGCCGGATCGGACGAACACCGGATGCCGCACACGGGCACCACCCGCTATGTCGAGGGCAAGGTGCCGCTGCCCGCCTTTGCGCTCAGCGCACCGGACGCCGATCAGATCGCACGCCTGGTCGGCATGGGCGAGACAGTGCGCCTGCGCCTGAAATCCACCGCCCACACCTATGAGACCCACAGCCAGAACGTGATGGGCGACATCGTCGGCGCGTCGCGTCCGAACGAGATCATCGTTCTGGGCTCGCACATGGACAGCTGGGATCTGGGCACCGGCGCCATCGATGATGCGGCGGGCGGCGCCATCACCCTGGCCGCGGCCAAGCTGATCGCCGAGCAGGGCCGCCCGGCGCGCACGATCCGTGTGGTGCTTTACGGCTCCGAAGAGGTCGCCCAGCCGACCGACCACGGCAACGGCGGCGGCGCCTATGTCCGCAACATCGGCGCGGACGTGGAGAAGCACGTCGTCGCCGGCGAGAGCGATTTCGGCGCCGATCGCGTCTACGCTCTGGGCCTGCCGCCCGGTTCGCAGAACACGGACTTCGCCAAGATCGCCGAGCGCGTTCTGCGGCCGCTGGGCGTCCTGCCGGGCGAGGCGGAGCTGTTCGGCGGGGTCGACATCGGCCCCCTGGCGAGGGCGGGCGTTCCGGTCTTCGGCCTGCGCCAGGACGGCACGCGCTATTTCGACCTACACCACACGGCCGACGACACCCTGGACAAGATCGACCCGGCCCAGATGACCCAGAATGTCGCCGCCTGGGCGGCCCTGGTGCGCCTGATCGCTGATTCCGATGTGGACTTCCGGGCCGCTCGTGCGGCACAGGAGGCGAAGCGCTGAGGCGCGCGCTGCGAGCGTGGCGAAACTGGTAGACGCAGCAGACTTAAAATCTGCCGACCTTGGTCTTGCGGGTTCGACCCCCGCCGCTCGCACCATCTTCGGCCGGATCTGATCCGGCCCATGCCCTTGAGGGCCTTGGCCCAGTGAGGCCGTTTCCACGCCTGCGTTCCTGAACGCAGGCGCTTTTGCGTCTTCGGCCAAGTGCGGTCCGGGGCTCAGAACCTTTAACGCGCGCGCCCTTGTCGCCGTCGCATTCCTGCATTCCATAGTGTGTGATGTCGATGAATGCAGTTTTCACATGGGAGCGAATTCTTGATCGGTTATGTGTATTTTTTGCGTATAAAGTATAGATATACATTAATATCGCTTTAGTCGATTTTTATCGTTCTTGAGAGTGTATGTTATAATTTATGGTCAAATCTCTTTCATCTGGCTGAAATTGACCTGAATTCTGTCAAGTCTTTCGCGCTGCACAAAAACTTTATCTCAGCTTCGCTGTTGATGTATTAGGCTGCTTCGTCGCGGCTTGAGGGGTTGAGCTGCGCTGGCGCGTTCGATGCGCCGTTCATTGCGCCTGGCTTTCATGTCGGGCGCGGAGGCAACCGTGACATCTCGTCTGTCTGCGCCGCTGTGCGCGGCGGCGTTCTTGCGGTTGCGCGTATAGCGGGCCGGGGGCTCGCCGGACGTTAGAGAGACAGGAGCGCAGGCGCGCGTGGACGACGTACAACTTCAACAACTGGGCGGGCCGCTGACGATCGGCCTGCTGGTGCTGTTCTTTGGCCTGACCATGCTGATCTCGCTGCGGATCAGCCGACGCAAGGAAAACGCCGACGCCTATATGACCGCCGGGAACGGCATCGGCCTGGGGGTCTCGGCCGCCTCGATGACGGCGACCTGGATCTGGGCGGCGTCGATGTACGCTTCGGCCACCTCGGGCTACGTCTACGGCATATCGGGGCCGATCCACTATGGGCTGTGGGGGGCGCTGATGATCCTGTTTATCTACCCCTATGGCCGCCGCATCCGCGCCGTGGCGCCGCGCGCCCACACCCTGGCCGAGGTCATGTACGCCCGGCATGGCCGTTCCAGCCAACTGATGCTGGCGGGCTCTAACGTCCTGGGCAGCGTGATCAGCCTGACGTCGAACTTCATCGCCGGGGGCGCGCTGATCGCCATGCTGACGCCGTTCAGCTTCAGCCAGGGTGTCGTCGTCATCGCCGGGGGCGTGCTGCTGTATACGCTGTGGTCGGGCTTCCGCGCCTCGGTGCTGACCGACTTCATCCAGGTGTGCGCCATGCTGGGCGCCGTGATCGTGGTCATTCCGGCCATCTTCTTCGCCATGGGCGGCCCGGCCGTCTTTGTCGAAGGCGCGTCCAACCTGACGCCGCAACAGACCAGCTTCTTCTCGTCCGACGCCTTCCTGAACCAGGGCGCGCCCTATATCGCCGCCGTCCTGGCCTACGCCATCGGCAACCAGACCATCGCCCAGCGTCTGTTCGCCGTGCGCGAGGACCTGATCCGGCCGACCTTCATCACCGCCACTGTCGGCTATGGCGCCACCATCATCGGCATCGGCATGCTGGGCGTTGTGGCGCTGTATGCCGGGATCAATCCGATGGAGGGCGACCTCAACAACCTGATCCCGCAACTGGCCGGAACCTATTTCGGGCCGGTGCTGCTCAGCGTCTTCTTCATCATGATCATCGGGTCTCTGGCCTCGACGGCGGACTCCGACCTGTCAGCCCTGTCGTCGATCATGATGGCCGACGTCTATGGCCGGGCGGGCAAGCGCAAGGCCGATCCGCGCCTGATGTTGACTGTGGGGCGAGCCACCATGGTCATCGCCACCGGGACCGCTCTCTATTTCGCCGGGGCGCGGATGAACATCCTGGACCTGCTGGTCCTGGTCGGCGCCATCTGGGGCGCGCTGGTCTTCCCTGTCATCGCCAGCTTCTATTGGGAGAAGGTCACTAACAGGGCCTTTACCGTCTCGGTGCTGGCGGCGCTGGCGATCTTCTTCCCGGTGCGGTTCGGCTGGATCCCGATGGACGGCGCCGTCGGCTATGTCTTCGACGCGGTCGCCGTGGTCGGGGTGGGCGTAGTCGCGGGCCTGATGGTGTTCGGCTTCTTCGGCGCTCGGCCCGCGCGGATCGTCGGGGTGATCGCGGCGCTGGCCGTGGCGCCCTTCGCCATCGGCTTCCTGCATGACTACGCCGTGCTCAGCGGTTCGCTGATCGCCTATGCCGTCAGCACCGTGGTCTGCACCGTCCTGTCCCTGTCCAACCGGACCGGCTTCGACTTTTCGCGCATCGCCCGCATGACCGGCGACTTCGACGAGGCCGACGCCGAGGCAGCCGCCGCGCCCGCCGTGGCCCGGACAGGCTCGCACCTTCCTCAGTCCCGCTAACCGGAGATCGCCATGACCCCCTTCTGGCTTACCGTCTATGTTCTGATGTGGCCCGTCATCGTCGCGGGCGTGCTGGCCTTCATCGCCCGCGCCTTCTTTCGAGAGTGGCTGGACGCGCATCGACGCGGCGAGCCGATGATTTGACGCCGAAGGGGGCTGCGGCCCCCTTTTCATAGCTGCGCTGTCTTGGCCCCGTCATGGCGGCGGCGTAGGGATTTGACGACTTTCTGCTTCGCTTGGTGTTCCCGATGATCCGCAGCCGCCTTCTCGCCTCCGCCCTGGGCCTGACCCTCGGGCTCGTCGCCATGAGCGGAGCCGCGCAGGCGGCGGAGACGACGGCGCCCGCACTGGCGCCGGCAGCCGAGCGGCCCACGCCCTCGCTGATCGTCACCGTGGTGGTCGACCAGCTCAGCGCCAATCTGTTCAACCAGTACCGCAGCCAGTTCACCGGCGGGCTGAAGACCCTGGCCGATCAGGGCATGGTCTCGATCAACGGCTATCAGACCCACGGCGTGACCGTGACCTGCGCCGGCCACTCGACCGTGCTGACCGGCGCCCATCCGGCGCGCAGCGGCATCCCGGCCAATGACTGGATCGACACGACGACCGGGCAGGAAACCTATTGCCTGGCCGCGCCGCAAAACACCCTGGCCCACGGCAAGAACACCGACAACGGCCCGGTCGGCCCGGGCCAGCTGAGCGCCTCGACCCTGGGCGACTGGCTGAAGGCCGTCAGCCCTGAAAGCCGGGTCTACGGCGTGTCGGGCAAGGATCGCGGCGCTATCAACCTGGCCGGGCACAAGGGCGACGGCGCCTTCTGGCTGACGGACAACTTCGGCTTCACCACCTATGTCGAGCCGGGTCAGTCGGCCGAAGCGCGCCTGGCGCCGGTGGCGGCCCTGAACGCGCGGATGATCGACCGCTTCACCCGCCAGGCGCCCAGCTGGACCTATTCCAACGCCGCCTGCCGTCGTCTGGAAGGGCAGTGGACCATCGCGGGCCAGACCTTCGATTCCAAGGTGCCGCCGGCCAACTTCCGTCTCGACAACTCGCCCATCCTGGACGAACTGACCATCGAGGGCGCGATCGAGCTGATGGACCGCCAGCAACTGGGTCGTCGCGGCGTCACGGACATGCTGGGCGTCAGCCTGTCGGCCACCGACCGCATCGGCCACAGCTACGGCACCCAGGGGCCTGAGATGTGCGAGCAGATGCTGCGTCTCGATGCGGCCCTGGGCGCCTTCCTGGACAAGCTGTCGACTGTTCCGGGCGGCGCCATCGTGGTGCTGACGGCCGACCACGGCGGTTCGGACTTCCCTGAGCGGACGGCGGTCGAGGGCTATCCCAACGCGGGCCGGGTGGATCGCGCCCTGCAGCCGCGCGTCAATGCGGCGCTAAAGGCCCGGTTCGGCCTGGACGCCGATCCCGTGGTGTCGTCGGCGGGCGGCTTCGTCATCGTCGACAAGGACCGCAAATCCCTGCCGGAGCCGCTGCGTTCGCAGGTGCTGGCCGCCGCTCTGGAACTGCTGAACGCCGAGCCGCAGGTGGCCTTGGCCGTCGCCCGCGATGAACTGCTGGCCGAGCCGGCGCCGAACTCGATCAATCCCGAGGATCTCAATGTGCGCGAGCGCCTGCGTCTGTCGGCGGTGGCGGGCCGCTCGCCCGACATCCTGCGCGCCTGGCAGCCGGGCCTGACCGGCCAGGGCCGTGTCGGCGGCGCCATCTCCAGCCACGGCTCGCCCTGGGATTACGACCGCCGCGTGCCCATCGTCTTCTGGTGGCCGGGCGCCGAGGGCCAGGAGCGTTTCCTGCCGATGCGGACCATCGACATCGCCCCGACCCTGGCCAATCTGATCGGCGTCACGCCGGACGCCCCGATCGACGGCCGTTGCATGGACCTGCCGCAGTTCGCCAAGGGCCGCTGCGAGACGAAATAAGACGGTCGGCCGCCATAACTTCGTGTTTCGCGGCCATAAACTCGTGTTTCCATGTCGGGAGGCGGCCTTACGCCTCCCGCATTTCATTGGCACAAGGGGCTGAGAAGCGCTTCTGAGGGGAGGCGCCGGCCGTCAGAGCCATCAGAGGAAACCCGTTCATGCAAAGAGCCCGCCGCGCGCGCATCGTCGCGACCCTTGGACCCGCCAGCCGCGCGCCGGGAACGGTCAAGGCGCTGGCCCAGGCCGGGGTGGACGTCTTTCGCCTGAACTTCAGCCACGGTTCGCACGACGATCACGCCGCCGCCTTCAAGGCGGTGCGCGGGGCCGAGATGGCGCTGAAGCGGCCGCTGGGCGTATTGGCCGACCTGCAGGGGCCCAAGCTGAGGCTGGGCCGCTTCGCCGACGTCGAGATCGAGGTGAAGCCGGGCCACCAGATGCGCTTCGATCTGAATCCGGCGCTGGGCGACGAAACGCGGGTGCAGATGCCGCATCCGGAAATCTTCAAGGCGCTGCGCCCTGGAATGCTGCTGCTGCTGGACGACGGCCGGGTGCGGCTGCGCGTGGGCGAGCGCACCGACGAGTGGTGCGACGTCACGGTCGAGAGCGGCTCCAAGCTGTCGGACCGCAAGGGGGTGGCGGTGCCCGAGGCGGTCATTCCCGTGTCGGCCCTGACGCCCAAGGACCGCGAGGATCTGGCTTTTGCGCTGCGCCTCGGCGTCGACTGGGTGGCCCTCAGCTTTGTGCAGAAGGCCGAGGACATGGCCGAGCTGAAGCAGATCGTCGACGGCCAGGCCGCCTGCCTGGCCAAGATCGAAAAGCCCCAGGCCCTGAACGACCTTGAGAGCATCCTCGACTACTGCGACGGCGTCATGGTCGCGCGCGGCGATCTGGGCGTTGAGATGGACCCCGAGGAAGTGCCGGTCGCCCAGAAGAAGATCCTCCGCGCCGCCCGCCAGCGGGGCGTTCCCGCCATCGTCGCCACCCAGATGCTGGAATCGATGACCAGCGCTCCGGCCCCGACCCGCGCCGAGGCCTCCGACGTGGCCAACGCCGTTTATGAGGGCGCCGACGCCTTGATGCTGTCAGCCGAGACGGCGGCGGGCGACTATCCGCTGGAAGCTGTCGCCATCATGAACCGCATCATGGAGCGAGTGGAGCGCGACCCCCTGTGGCCGGGTTTGATGGACGCCGAACACGCGGGCATGGACATCGACGACGTCGACGCCCTGGTCGCCGCAGCTCGCAAGGCGGCCGAGGCGTCCTCGACCGCCTGCATGGTGGTGTTCACGACGCTGGGCGGCACGGCGCGGCGGATGTCGCGCGAGCGGCCGTTGCAGCCGGTTCTGGCCCTGACGCCCAAGCCCGAGACGGCGCGTCGTCTGGCCCTGGTCTGGGGGCTGGAGCCGCGTCTGGGCGAACAGCCGACCTCGCTGGAAGGCCTGACCGACGATGCGGTCGAGGCGGCCATGCTCTATGGCCTGGCCGAGCCGGGACAGCGCATCCTGATCCTGGCCGGAACGCCCTTCGGCGCGCCGGGCGCCGCGAATCTGTTGCGTCTGGCCCATGCTCCGGCCCATGCTGCCCCCCGGCACGAACACGGGGCGAAGCGCGCCCGCAAAACCTGACGGGGCGGAATGATCAAATACATCGGCTCAAAGCGCGCGCTTCTGGGCCAGGTGATCGGTGCGGTGCGGGCGGCTCAGCCGCAGGGCGGGACGGTCTGCGACCTGTTCTCGGGCACTGCGCGCGTGGGCCACGCGCTGAAGCGCGAGGGGTTCCGCGTCTGGTCCAATGATCACAACGCCTACGCCCATGCGCTCGCCACGGCCTATGTCCAGGCCGACCGCGAGGTCTGGGCCGACAAGGCCGAGGCGGTGCTGGCCGAACTGCGCGCCGTGGCGCCTGCGCCGGGCTGGTTCACCCGCACCTATTGCCAGGAGGCCCGCTTCTTCCACCCCGACAACGGCGCCCGCATCGACGCCATGCGCGAGCGGATCGAGGTCATGGGGCTGGAGCCGGAACTGAAGGCGGTCGTCCTGGTCGCCCTGATGGAGGCGGCTGACCGGGTGGATTCCACGGCGGGCCTGCAGATGGCCTTCATGAAGCAGTGGGCACCGCGCGCGCTGAAGCCGCTGGAGCTGCGCCTGCCGGACCTGCTGCCCGGCGTGGCGGTGGGCCCGTGCGTGGCGACGCACGGCGACGCGGTTGAGATCGCCGCCGAGGTCGAGGCCGACCTCGTCTATCTGGACCCGCCCTATAACCAGCACTCCTACCTCGGCAACTACCACTGCTGGGAAAGTCTGGTGCTGTGGGACAAGCCGGAAACCTATGGCGTGGCGCGCAAGCGGGTGGATGTGAAGACGCGTAAGTCCGCCTTCAACAGCCGCCCTGGCATCGGCCCCGCCCTGCAGACCGTCATCGAGCGGTTGAAGGCGCCGAACCTGATCGTCAGCTTCAATGACGAAGGCTATCTGAGCCGCGACGAGCTGACGGCCATGCTGTCAGCGCGCGGCCACGTCCAGGTGGTCGAGATCCCGCGTCCCCGCTACGTCGGCGCCCGCATCGGCATCCACAATCTGAAGGGTCAGAAGGTGGGCTCCGTCGGGCGTCTGAGGAATGTGGAGTATCTGTTCGTGGTGACGCAGCAGCCGGTCGAACTGCCGGTCGCCGCCTGACGGGAACGAAAGCCGGGCGCGCGCCGTTTTGGCCGTATGCGTACGCTTTCCAGCCTTCCTCCCCCCGCATCCCGCTTTGACGCCCATGGTTTTGACGCTGCGCGTTTCGACGCCCAGCGGGAGACCGCGCGTCCGGCTCGCCCGTCGCCTCGGCGCGGGCGAGGTCTGGACAGCTGGATCATCCTGCTGATCGGCGCGATCGCGGCGGGCCTGATGGGAATGCTGCTGGGCGGCGCCCTGTCCGTCTGATGTTCGGTTAAGCTGCGTCCAGCAGGGCCTTGATCGGCGCCCAGCTGCGTCTGTGCGCAGGACAGGGACCGAGCGTCTGCAACGCCTTCTGGTGGATGGGGGCGTTATAGCCCTTGTGGCTGGCGAAGCCGTAGCCCGGATAGGTCGCATCCATCTCGATCATCAGCCGATCGCGCGCCGTCTTGGCCAGGATCGACGCCGCTGCAATGGACAAGGACAGGCTGTCGCCCTTGACCACGGGCGTCACGGGGCAGGGCAGCTTGAACCGATAATTGCCGTCCACCAGGGCGTGCACCGGCGGATGGGCCAGGGCCTCGACCGCCCGCCGCATGGCCAGGCCGGTGGCGTGCAGGATGTTCAGCTCGTCGATCTCCTCGACCGAGGCGAAGCCGACGCCCCAGGCCAGGGCGCGAGTCTTGATGAGCGGCTCCAGCGCCGCGCGGCGCTTTTCCGTCAACGCCTTGGAGTCGTCGATGCCGGGCGGCAGGTCGTCCGGATTCAGGATCACCGCCGCCGCCGACACCGGCCCCGCCCACGGACCGCGCCCCGCTTCGTCCACGCCGCAGACATGGCCGTTCCAGGTCGCGCGCGCCTCAAGCTCCAGCATCAGGGTGGGGAAGGGGCGGTCAGATTTGGCGGAGGCATTGGACGCAGTCATCGCGCGTCAGTGCCATGAACCAGCGCAGGGCGGAAGCAGCCCGGTCGCCTGATAAGGACGTTTGGCGGGTTTGAAGGGCTGCTAAGGGCGGGTTGCTGAAGTTGCCTCCCCTGGCTCGGCAAGCAGCACTGCCGCCGCAGCGGCCATTTTCTGGTTCTCGTGGCCTACGTTGGGCACAATCTGGAGACGCCATTCGAACGGCAAGCCCTGCTTTTCCGCGATACTCGACGCCGCAGCGTAGAAGTTCCGGCCGCGCGCCAGGCGATGTGGTCCCTGACGCATTGCGGCCGCGCTTTCATCTAGGACGCCCTGGTTCGCGTCTGCGTCCTGCTCGCCGAGTAGAAAAACAACATTCCTACTGAACGCGGTTGCGAGATCGACTGAGGATGGATCAACGCCCTTTAATCCGTAAGGAAAGGCGATTTCGGAATCCGGGAAAACGTAAGCTCCCGGGTTGGCGGCTATGCCAGTGCGCAACCGCGAATTGGGGGCAAGCATCGCCATCTTCTGCACGAACTGTCCGCCAGCCGAATGCCCGAACATGTCGTAGCCGGAGATCGACCAGCTATTCCGGTCGTTAAGCGTATCAACGATCCGCTCGATCGTGACATAGGCCCATTCGGACTGCGGATTGGCAAAGCCCAGCGCCGTAAAGAGATTGCCATCCTGATAGTCGTTGGTGACAAACCGATAGAAGGGGCTTTCGAATTCGGGCGCAATCAAGAGCACGCTCTGGCGCTCTGCAGTATCGACCCACATGTCGAGGTATTCTTCCGCGTTTCGCGACATGCCGTGCATGACAAAAAGCACCTTCCCGCCGTCACGCCAGTTCGATGGTTTGAAGGTCCAGACGCGGATGGTTCGATGCTGAGCGCCATCATGCGCACGCATGACGAAGCTTGCCTTGCCCTCTGGGGTCACGGAGGGCGCGGTTAACTCTGGTCCCTTGGGTAGCACGTACAGGTACACGTAAGCAGTTGCGGGCAGAGCCACCACCAGCCCAGCCAGTATGATGAGCGCGATCTTGAAGAACTTCATGCCTGTATCCCCCGACGGCCTTGCAGATGACCTCGTGAGGCAATGTATCTCAATACAATCTGAATGGTCGATGTTTGCTTGCCGCACGCCCGGGAACTGCGCGCTACCGTGCAACGTAGATGGGTGGTCAGTCTGGGGCCCATCCAGATCATTTCACGGCCGCGCCAGCACTTTTCGGGCGTCGGCGACTCCCACCTATCGAATTAGCAACAACCACTGACGGCTCATCCGGCGATCCAGGCCATGCACAGCCCGTCGAACGCTGAATGTCCGCAACGGGTCGTGAACCGAAGTTCGCGTAAGGGAGGTTAGCGGTCGTTCCAAGATCCGGCTTGAACCGCCGTGATAAGGCTTCCAACGGTCAGACTGCGATAGGTTCGCTCGCCGCGCCATTCGCGAAACTCTCGAACGAGGTTCAGGCCGAAGTTATGTGCTATCTCGTTTGGCGCGTATTTCCTCAAGTCCATGAGGCTGAAGTCAGTGCCGAACGGCTCCCTAATCGCATCGATGGCATCGCCCAGATCCTCACCGGCCAGACCCAGGTCGTAATACAGTTCCGTTGTGTCGGTGATTGGGTCCGCGCACATGGTGACCCGCTTCAGCGCGCTGAACACATGGTCGCGGATAGCATTCCCTGATCGATCAATGTCGTCGGCCATGCCTTCAGTGAACGCGAAAGGGGTAATGTCCGCAACGGGTCGTAGGCGGACAATTGCGAGTGTCCTGAAATCAGACGTTGGCGGTATCCATCGCACCCACCTTCCCATGCCGGAAGCACGTCGTCTGGTGATCGTTGACCATGCCGACCGCCTGCATGAAGGCGTAGGTGATGACGGGGCCGCAGAATTTGAAGCCGCGCGCCTTCAGGGCCTTGGCCATGGCGAGGCTTTCGGCGGTCTGGGTCGGGGCCTCGCGGAAATGCTCCCACTGGTTCACCAGCGGCTGGCCGCCAACGAAGGACCACAGCCAGGCCGAGAAATCCTCGCCGTTGTCGCGCATATCCAGCCAGATGCGGGCGCCGTTGACGGCGGCGTCGATCTTGGCGCCTGAGCGGATGATGCGCGGGTCGGCCAGCAGGCGGGCGCGGTCCGCCTCGCCATAGCGGGCGACGATCTCAGGGTCGAAACCGTCGAAGGCGTCGCGCATTCCCTCGCGTTTTCTCAGGATGGTGATCCAGGCCAACCCGGCCTGAAAGCCGTCCAGCACCAGCTTCTCCCACAGGGCGCGGGCGTCGTACTCGGGCACGCCCCATTCGGTGTCGTGATAGGCGATGTAGAGCGGGTCCGTCGTCCCGCACCAGCCGCAGCGGCCTTCAGCCTTTTCGGATTCGGTCATGGAAAGATGTTGCTGGAATGTTCCGGTGAGGCAAGCGAAAAGGCCCGGCGTTTCCGTCGGGCCTCGCGCAGGATGGAAGCTGGATCTTACAACCGCTCGACCGTGAACCCGCGGGCGGTCAGCATGTCGATGACGCTGTCCTGGTCGGCCAGGTGGGCGACGCCGACGGCGACGAAGGCTGAGCCGGAGCCCTTCATCATCGCCTCGATCTGGTCGGTCCAGTCGGCGTTGCGGACGACCAGGGCGGCGCGGTGGATGTCCTCGTGCACCTCGCGGGTGTCGATGCGGTTCAGGCGGCCGACTTCGGCTACATCGCCCTTGAGCCAGGCGGCGACGGTCTGGTCCAGCTTGGGGACGATCTGGCCGCCGTTGCGGACGTAGTTGTTCAGGTAGGCGACCTGGGCCTCCTCGCTCATGCCGGCGATCAGGCGCAACTGGCGGTCGGCCGTTTCGAAGCCATGGATGGTTTTGCCCTCGGCGCGGGCGCGCTCCATCAGGGTCTTGTCGACCCCGGCCTCAGGGCGATAACCGGCCTGTATCGGGGCGGTTCCGGCCACCATGAAGGCGGCCAGCCAGGGGCGATAGGCGTCCAGCGCCGCGCCGTTGGCGCCGATGCCCTGGGCGGCCTTGTCGAAGGCGGCGAAGTCTTCGGCGCTCAGGATCGACGACAGGGGGCGATCGGGGGTGACGCCGTGCTGCTCGGCGACGGCGGCGACGAGGGAAGGGTCGTCCTGGTCCGCGACCTCGACTCAGAACTGGTCGGCGGCGGCGAAGGCGGCGTCCGCCTTGTCCGAGCCCCAGGCCGTGCCGGGACGCAGATAGTGGATCGTGCCGAACAGATAGACGGTGGAGTCCGCGTCCTTGATTACCCATAGCGGCGGTCCGGCGCCCTCGGCGCGGGGGATGGGGGCGACGGCGGGGGCCGCTGGCGCAGCCTGTTCGGCATGGGCGACGCCGGGCGCGGCGGCCAGGACGGCGGAGGCGGCCAGCGCCGCCAGAAGGCCGGCGGCGAAGCGCGAGACATGGTTGGCCGATCGGCCCATGCGGTGAGCGAGGGTCATTGCAGTGTCCTTGGATTGTACGGGGGTTCAGGCGTCGCCGAGCTCAGGTGCGGGCGACGGAAAGCTCGTCAGCACAGGGGCTGGCGGCGGGTAGGCGAGGCGTCGAGAGGGATCAGCGCGCGGCGAGCTTACCGGCGCTCTGGGCGACGGCCGCCGCCGGGGTTTCGACGGAGCGGCCGAAGGTCGGCACGGCCTGGACGGCCAGGCTGATCAGCAGGGCGCCGCAGACGCCCATGGCGAAGCCCGAGAAACGGTCGGCGGCGGTCGAGAACAGGTTGAACATGATGACGGTCCTTTGATTGCGATGTGTCGATTGAAAGAGAAGGCAGGCGAGGTCAGGCGATGAAGATGGCTTCGATCGGCTGGCCGAAGAGACGGGATATGCGGAAGGCCAGCGGCAAGGACGGGTCGTAGCGGCCCTTCTCCAGCGCCTGGACGGTCTGGCGCGAGACGCCGAGGCGTTCGGCCAGGTCGGCCTGGGTCCAGTCGCGCTCGGCGCGAAAGACCTTGAGGCGGTTGATGAAGGCGCTGGTCATCGGCGGGCGATCCACCAGCTGCACCAGGCGATCCCGTAGCCGACGGCCTGGGCGGCGAAGGCGGCGAAGACGCCCAGGGCGATCAGGGCCGCATCGGTGTGCGGCGCGGCGGCGGGCAGCAGGTTCACGCCTGCGAAGGCGGCGATGACGACGGCCGCGCCGCCGGCGACGAAGCCCAGGTTACCGCCCCACCACCAGGCCCATTTGTGGGCTTCCTTGGCGGCCTCATCCAGGCTGCGCCACCAGTAGAGGGTGTGCAGGGCCAGGAAGACGGCCAGTCCGGCGGCCAGGACGACGACGCCGATCGATGGTGCGCGGCCCCAGGTTTCGGGCCAGAACGGTGTGGCGGCGGTGGCGCTGACCCCGACTACGGTCAGGGCGCACAGGGCGACGGTCAGGTCGTCCATCTTCTTCTTGTTGCGGGCGACGGCGGCGCCGGCGGTGGTGATCTCGGTGTTCATGACAAGCTCCCCTGTCGTGTTGACAAGTTAGCTTTACCAATGAGGTCGCATTTACGTCAAGCGACTTTTACATCGCGACAAGCAGATTTTCCGTTTGGTCGGATTCAGCCTTATAAATCAGGGATCCAGGCGGGCTTCTCGACCCGCACGGGGCGGCCCTCGACGGTCAGGTCGCCGTCCATGCGGTCCAGCCGCATCAGGGCGATGGCTCGTCCCTCGGCGCCGGTCATGACTTCGCCCGCGCGCAGTTCTCCGTTCAGCACCTCGGCACCGCGTTCGGGGGCGGGGCCGTCGAAGGCGATGGCCATCATGCGGTTCTTGATCGTGCCGCGCCGCTTCATGCGCGAGGTCGTCTCCTGGCCGATGAAACAGCCCTTGTGGAAGTCGATGCCGTTCAACAGGTCGAAGTCCGCTTCGATCGGATAGGTCTTGTCCATCAGGGCGTCCTGGGTCGGATCGGGCACGCCCAGGGCCAGGCGGCGCGCCTGCCAGTCGGCCTCGGTCGCGTCGGCCGCGCTCTGATCGCCCCAGCGGCGGCCGCCCAAGTCAGGCAGGCGGGGGTCGACGACGAAGCCGTCGGACATGCTCGCGCCCCAGGCGACGAAGACCGCGTCGGGAATGGGCATGACCTCGACCCTGGAGCGCAGCTTGTACATCGACAGGCGCTGGACCAGCGCGTCGCGCCGCTCGGCCGCGACGTCCAGCACGACGCCGTCTTCCTCGCCCCAGATGAACAGGTCGAACAGCAGCCGTCCCGGCGGCGACAACAGGGCGCCGAAACGAAGTTCACCCGGTTGCAGGGTCTCCACATCCTGGGTCAGCAGATTGTGCAGGAAGGGGCGGGCGTCGGGGCCGCTGACGCGGATCAGGGCGCGACTATCAAGACGGGCGATGGACATAAGGCCAAGATAGGCAGGCGGGGCGTTGTCCTCCAGTCCGCTCGCCTCTCTAAGTGGAGCAGACGCGAAAAAGGCTGCGGGATGTCTCCCGCAGCCTCTCGAAGATCGGCGCCTGTCGGCTTACCAGCGGCGGCCGTTGTGGTCGCGGCGCTCATAGCGGACCTTGGCCGACAGGGCGTCATAGCGGCGGTCCAGCTCCATGCGTTCGCGGCGGCTCAGGCCGTCGTGTCGATAGGCGCGCTCCAGCCGCACCAGGCTGTTCAGCTCGTTCTTCAGGCGGCTGGCCTCGCGGACGCTGAGCTGGCGGGTGTGGACGCCCTGGTCGATGCGGCGGTCCAGATTGTATTTTCGCTGGTTGATCGACTGCCAGCCGTCGTGTCGGCTCTCATAGACTGGAGCGTGGCGATGGGACTGGGCGGCGGCGGGCAGGGCGGCGCCGAGGGCGACGGCGGCCGTCGTCGCGGCCAGGACGGGGATCATCAGGGTTTTGAACTTGGCCATGGTCGGGCTCCTTTGTCTGTACGCAACCGATCGGGCTGCGTTGACGCCAGATAACCCCCTTGCGCCTGAGCCGCGTCTGAACGGCGCGCTTCAGATAGGGTTCATCAGCGTGACATTGTGGTCATGCTGGGCTTTCCGCGTGTGAATCCGCGACGGAGATTTCATCCCTCGACGTTCCTCTTTGGACTGAACGCCGGTAGACTGCGCGTTCAGCCGCTGTTCAGAGGCCCTGGTTTAAACCGCGATCCATGATGCGTATTCGAGCCCTTCTTTTGGCCGGCCTGATCGCCCTCGTCCCGTTGACGGACGCGGCGGCTCAGTCGCGCGGCCGCGACCGGGATCGCGACGATGATCGCCGGGAGCAACCCCGCAACTACTCCGGACAGAACTATCCGGGGCAAGGCTTGCGCGACATGCCGCGCGGCGACAGCGGCCCGCGCGCCAATCCCGGCGATGTCGCGCGCCGCGTCCAGTCGGGCCGCCCTGGCCGGATGCTGGGCGTGCAGGAGCGCGGCGGCGACTATGTGGTGCGCTGGGAATATCCGGGCGGCCGCGTCTCGGACATCCAGGTTGACGGCCGGTCCGGCCGGGTTCGCGGGGACGACTGAATGCGGGTGCTGCTTGTCGAGGACGACGTCGATCTGTCGCGCCAGCTGAAGACCGCCCTGACCGACGCCGGATACGCCGTCGACCATGCCCCCGACGGCGAGGAAGCCTGGTTCCTGGGCGACACCGAACCCTATGACGTGGTGGTGCTGGACCTGGGGCTTCCCAAGATCGACGGCGTGTCGGTGCTGGAGCGCTGGCGCCGCGAGGGCAAGGCGACGCCGGTGCTGATCCTGACTGCACGCGGCGCCTGGTCGGACAAGGTGGCGGGCTTCGACGCCGGAGCCGACGATTATCTGACCAAGCCCTTCCATACCGAGGAACTGCTGGCACGCCTGCGCGCCCTGCTGCGCCGTTCGGCCGGTCATGCGGCGGCGACGCTGAGCTGCGGCGGCCTGCGTCTGGACCCGCGCGCGGCGCGGGCCACAGTCAACGGCGAGCCGCTGCGTCTGACCAGCCTGGAATACCGCCTGCTGCACTATCTGATGATGCACCAGGGCCGGGTCATCAGCCGCACCGAACTGGTCGAGCACCTGTACGATCAGGACTTCGACCGCGACTCCAACACCATCGAGGTCTTCGTCGGCCGCCTGCGCAAGAAGATCGGCGCCGACCGCATCGAGACCGTGCGCGGCCTGGGCTATCGCCTGTCGCCGTTGGCCGGCGAGAGCGACGCGGCCTGAGCGTCGCATGACGGGCCAATCAATGGGCCAGGCTCAGACTGACCGGCGCCAGTGGGGTCGGTGGTTCGGGCGGCCCGGCCGTTCGCTGACGCGGCGGCTGATCTGGCTGGCGGCGGCGTGGATCCTGATCGCCCTGGCGGCGGCGGCCCTGGTGCTGACCGCCGTGTTCCAGGAATCGGCCCTGCGCCGTCTGGGCAACATCCTGGGCGACACCATCGACGAGGCGGTGGTGGCCGCCACCATCACGCCAGAAGGCGAAGTCTTCATCGGCGAGATTCAGGACGCCCGCACCCAGCGCCTGCTGTCCGGCAAATACTGGATGGTGGCCGAGCCGACGCCGACCGGCGGAATGCAGGTGCTGGCGCACTCGGCCTCTCTGGGCGAGGCGGAGCTGGAGCACGGCCCCGACCTGACCAACCGCCTGCGCTCGGCCTTCGGCCAGACCATCAGCTACAACGCCGAGGACGGACCCAAGGGCGAGCCCTTGCGCATCGCCGCCAGCATGAAGCAGCTTCCCGGCCGCGATCGGCCGGTGATCTTCTTCGCCGGGATCGACCGTTCGGACGTCGACGCAGACACCCGCCAGTTCGCCACCGTCACCTGGATCGCCATGCTGCTGCTGGGGGCGGGGCTGGTGACGGCGGTCTTCATCCAGGTGCAGGTGGGCCTGCGCCCGCTCTATGACCTGGGCGACGAGATTTCCGACGTGCGTCAGGGCCGCTCGCATCGGGTCGAGGGCGTCTATCCGGTCGAGATCCAGCCCCTGGCCGAACAGGTCAACCGCCTGCTGGCCCACAACCAGGAGACGGTGGAGCGTCAGCGCACCCATGTCGGCAATCTGGCCCACGCCCTGAAGACCCCTTTGGCCGTCATGCTGGCCGAGGCCGGAGCGCGCGAGGGACCGTTGCCGGACCTGATCCGCCGTCAGACCAAGGTGATGCAGGACCAGGTCGACCACCACCTGCGCCGCGCCCGCGCCGCCGCCCGCGCGGCCCACGGCCTGGGCGAGCGCACCGCCGTGGGCGAGGTGCTGGACGAGATGGCCGTCATGCTGGAGCGGGTGTTCGAGACCAAGGGCGTCGAGATCGACTGGCGCGCCCCCGACGACCTGGCCTTCTTGGGCGAGCGCCAGGACTTGCAGGAGATCTTCGGCAATCTGATCGAGAACGCCGCCAAATGGTGTCGCCGCCGGGTCCGCATCTCGGCCGGGCCCTCGACGCCGGGCCAGATGATCGCCGTGGTCGAGGACGACGGCCCCGGCCTGCCCGCCGACCAGCGCGACACGGCCCTGAAACGCGGCACGCGCATGGACGAGGACACGCCTGGCACGGGCCTGGGCCTGTCGATCGTCGACGAACTGACCCGCGCCTACGGCGGCCGCGTCACCCTGGCCGACAGCGACATGGGCGGCCTGAAGGTCGTGCTGGAACTGCCCGCGGCCGAGGGATGAGGGCGCAGAGGCGCGGAAACGGACGTTCGGCGCGCCCGCTAGGGAGAGAAAGCGGACATTGGCTGACAGCCGCCTGGGGACTAGGCTTGCGCTATGAAACAGCTATCCGCGCTCGAAATGGCAGCCGCTGTCGTTTTGGCGAAGCAAGTCAGCCCCGATGGGGGCCATGCTCTCATCGAGCAATTGAAGACGGCTGAGGTTTCTGACCGTGAATTCACAGGTTTCGGTTTTTACACTGAGTTCAGCGTAGACAGAGCGTTGCCGCCCGCCGTGGTCACCGTCAGCCTGGGGGGATGGGTTCGCTCTGAAGTGGGGCCGGATGCCTATCCCCTAGAGTTCATGCTCTACGTCAAAGACGGCTACGCGGAGATGATCGAAGCCTATAGCTATTTCGACGGCTACGGTGACATCGACCTTTTGACCGCATCATTTACCGCGCCCAACGCCGTCGATCCTCCGACCATCGAGATCCGCTAAGGGCCGTTCCAGACGTTGCGGCTAGTCGCTCAGTTCTGGAATGAGCGTGCTGAGCGTTGCGCCGGGGGTCCAAAGCGCCGCGCGCCACCCGCGCGCACGTGCAGCTTCGACGTTCTTTTCGGTGTCGTCGATGAAGGCGATCGCCGATGCGGGCAGGCCCAGGCGTTGCTCGACCGCCGCATAGAACGCCTGTGACGGCTTCGAAACGCCAAGCTGCGCGGCATAATGGATGTCGTCAAACCGATCGCGAAGCCTGAGCGTATCCCACAGATAGGACGCGCGTTCATGCTCCTGAACGGTCGCCAGGTGCAGGTCCACGCCTGCCGCCCGGACCTCGGCCAGTTGCAGCAGCAGGGCCTCGTCCAGATGGGCGTCGCCTTCGAACCAGTAGCGGATCAGCTGATCACAGCTGACATGCGGCGCGACGTCCGCGAGCGCGGGCGCCAATCGGTCCCGCAGCGTTGCGCGACCATGAACGACGTCGTCCCACCACGGCGTGAAGAAGCGGTCTTGCAGCGCCTGGCGCGGAATACCCAGATCCTCTTCAATGCGAGCAGACCATCCTGATGGATCAGGGTGACGAACCACGACGCCATCGACATCCACCATCAACACGGTCGGTTTCATCAGCGCCGCAAGCCTATCCCGCTAGAGAAAACGCCATTCTGCTGAATTGCGACCTATCGGCAATGGTCGCCAAGCGTCGTTGGTTTAAGGGCCGCCGGTCGTTGTTGCGAAGCGCGGTCGCTGCACCAACCTCGCTCAAAATCCCCTGTTAACCCCCGACGGCGCACCCTCGGCGCCGTGGCCATGAATCTGTGCGGCCGAAGGAGTGGGGATGGCGGACCTGTCGGTCGCCCAGAGGGCCGCCTTGGCCCAGCTGATCGAACGGTGCCCGGATCGGGTCCTGTCGCAGCTTTCGGGGCTGGCGGGCTCGATGGCGGGCGACCGGGCGGCGGCGTTGCGCGACATGATCGAGGTCGAGGCGCTGGACCGGCGTCGCCGCAACATCGCCTTCGCGCCCCTGCTGCCCCTGTTCCAGCTGCGCGCCGACGGTCTGCCGGGGCTCTGTTTTCCAACGGCGGTGCTGGGGCGGTTGTGGCGCGGCGCCACCCGTAACGAGCCGGAGCTGCTGCCTCAGCTGGACCGCGACGACGACCTGTCGCGCATGATCGCCGACCGCTTGTGTCTCAGCGCCGCCTTCGCCCTGCGCGATCGGGCGGGCGAGATCTGGCCGGATGCGGCGATGGAGGCCGCGGAAGCTCAGGCGCAGGCGCATGAGCTGGCGGCGTGTCTCGACCTGGCGGCGACGGCGCGGCGGGCCTTGCCCCACCTGCCGAACTGGATCGGCCGCTCGGGGCCGGAGGCGGCCGCCGAGTTGAAGCTGGCCTTGCGCCAGGCCGCCGGGATCGCGCCCGACGGCGCCAGTCGCTTGCTGGAGATGATCTTCGCCCATCTGGAGGACGCGCGGCTGATCTTGCGCGTCGCCGCCCTGGCCGCGCCGGGCGGGCGTGAACTGAGCGCCGAGACGGCCTTGGGCGAAAGCGAGCTGGGCCTGTTCGTCGATCGCATCCTGCTGGCGCTGGCGCGGCGTGCGGCGGACGCGGCGGCCTTCGATCCTGCCGGAGGCGGGGCTGAGCTGGACGTCTTCAAGGCCGACCTGGACTGGTGCGCCGAGACCCTGGCCGAGATCGACATGGCCCTGCCGCTCAAGGCCGACAGCGCCTGGGGCAAGGCGGCGCGGCAGGCGCGGCTGAAGGTGGCGCTCAGCCTGTCCGAACGTTTCAGCGCGGCCGAGCGGGCGGTGGACGCCGTCCTGCCGGTCGAGCGCACCGCCCTGGTCGGGCGCATGACGCGCCCGGCGCCTCGGCTGGACGGGGCGGTCGAGGCCGCCGCCGCCGATCGCGCGCGGGCCCTGTCGGCGCTGGTGGGACTGGTGCGTGGCCCGGCGGCTGTGTTCGGCTGCGAGGCGGAACGCCGCCAGATGGCCGAGGCCCTGACCGGCCGTCTGGCCGCCTGGGCGGACGAAGCCATGGAACGGCTCAACGACGGCCAGGCCGCTGACGAGGCGACGGCGCGCAAGCGCATCATTCTGACCGCCGAGCTTCTGGGTCTGATCGGCGCGCGCGAGGCCGCGCGCACGGTGCGGCGGCGATTGATGGCGTCAGGTGCGGCGTCGCGCGCCTCGCCTCCGGCCGCCTGATCCGCTACAGCGGCGGCCATGACGATCTTCTGGATCATGACGGCTCTTGTGACCGCGCTGGCGGGGTTGGCGGTGCTGTCCGCCGCCCGGCGCGGGGCCGAGGCCGAAAGCGTGGCGGACCGCGACGCGGGCGCGCGCGAACTGGCCGAGCTGGACCGGCTGAAGGCGCGCGGCCTGCTGGACGAGGCGGGCTGGACCGCCGCGCGGGCCGAGGCCGGGCGCCGTCTTCTGGCCGCCCGTCGCGCGGACCGTCGTCCGGTCTCGCGCCCGGCCGACCGCTATTGGGTGCTGGGCGGGATCGCGGCGACGGCGGCGGCTTCGCTGGGCCTCTACGCCGTCTTCGGCGCGCCGGGCATGAAGGATCAGGCCTATGAGACGCGCGTGCGCGAATGGGCCTCTGCGCCCGAGGCGCTGGAGCCGGCGCAGGTCGCGGCCGTGCTGGGGCAGGTGGTCAAGGACCGGCCGGACGATCGCCTGGCCCTGACCATGCTGGGCGCCGCCCGGTTCGAGGCTGGCGACCCTATCGGCGCGGCCTCGGCCTTCCGCCGCGCCCTGGCCATCCAGCCGGACGACGCCCAGAGCTGGGCGCGGCTGGGCGAAAGCCTGGTGCGGGCCAATGACGGGGCGGTCGACGGCGACGCCGAGGCGGCCTTCCGCCAGGCGGTCAAGCTGGACCCCGATCAGTTGGGCGCGCGCTTCTATCTGGGCGAGGCCGCCCTGGCGCGCGGCGACCGGGCCGAGGCCGAGGCCATGTGGACGCCGCTGATCGCCGTGCTGGCGCCGTCGGATCCGCGCCGCGCCGACCTGCAGAAACGCCTGGCCGAGGCCGCCCGATGAGCCGTTGGCCCGCCCTTGCTCCCACCTTATACGCGGCGGTGTTTTCCGCCGTCCCCGGATCGTTGACATGAGCTGGTTGCCCAAATCGCCGAAGGCGCGCCGCCGCCTTTGGGTCGTCATCGCTGCGGCGCCCGTGCTGGCGCTGGCCGTCGGCCTGTCGCTGTGGGCGATGAAGGACAATGTGACCTTCTTCTATTCCCCCTCGGAAGTGACGCCGCAGAAGGTTCCGGCCGGTCAGATGATCCGCCTGGGCGGTCTGGTCGAGGCGGGCAGCGTGCACAAGGCTGCCGACGGCTCGGTCGCCTTCGTCGTCACCGACAACGGGGCGACGGCGCAGGTGATCTATCACGGCGACCTGCCCGACCTCTTCCGCGAGGGGCAGGGCATCGTGGCGCAAGGGGCGTTCCGCCCCGATCGCACCTTTGAGGCCAGCCAGGTTCTGGCCAAGCACGACGAGACCTATATGCCGCGCGAAGTCGCCGACCGGCTGAAGGAAAAGGGCGAGTGGCGGCCCGAGGGCGGCGAGGCCGCGCCCGCCGCCGCAACCGTGCAGCAAGGGGCTTAAGCGTTGATCGTCGAACTGGGCGCCTTCGCCCTGATCCTGGCGCTGGTGCTGTCGGTGCTGAGCCTGGCGCTGACCACGGCGGGACGTCTGCGGCTCAGCCCGGTGCTGGCCGGGGCGGGGGGCGGCGCCATGCTGGCCTCGGCCGGGGCGATCCTTCTGGCCTTCGGGGCGCTGATCTACGCCTTCGTGGTGTCGGACTTCTCAGTGTCGAACGTGGCCATGAACAGCCACACCGACAAGCCGGTCTTCTACAAAGTCGCCGCCGCCTGGGGCAGCCATGAAGGCTCGCTGCTGCTGTGGTGTCTGGTGATGACGGTGTTCGGCGGGGCGCTGGCGCTGGCGCGCGGCCTGCCGTTCGGACTGAAGACCTCGGCCGTGGCCGTGCAGACGGCCCTGTCGAGCCTGTTCCTGGCCTTCGCCGCCTTCACCTCCAACCCCTTCTTCCGGCTGGACCCGGCGCCGGTGCAGGGCGCGTCGTTGAACCCCCTGTTGCAGGACCCGGCGCTGGCGGTGCACCCGCCGCTGCTCTACGGCGGCTATGTCGGGTTTTCGGTCTGTTTTTCGCTGGCGGTCGCCGCTCTGATCGAAAAACGCGTTGATCCGGCCTGGGGCCGCTGGGTGCGGCCGTGGGCGCTGGCGTCCTGGGCCCTGCTGACCGTCGGCATCGCGCTGGGTTCCTTCTGGGCCTATTACGAGCTGGGCTGGGGCGGCTGGTGGTTCTGGGATCCGGTCGAGAACGCCAGCTTCATGCCGTGGCTGGCGGGGGCGGCCCTGCTGCACTCGGCCATCGTCACCGAGCGGCGCGGGGCGCTGGCGGGCTGGACGGTCTTCCTGGCGATCCTGGCCTTCACCTTCTCCATGCTGGGCGCGTTTCTGGTGCGCTCGGGCGTGCTGACCAGCGTCCACGCCTTCGCCGTCGATCCCCAGCGGGGGATGATGCTGCTGGCCATCCTGGGTCTGGCGGCGGGCGCGGCCTTCATCCTGTTCGCCCTGCGCGCTCCGGCCATCCGCTCGGGCGCCGCCTTCGCCCCGGTCAGCCGAGAGGGTGCGTTGGTGCTGAACAACCTGTTTCTGACGGCGGCGGCGGCGACCGTGCTGCTGGGCACCCTCTATCCGCTCATTCTGGAGGGCGTGACGGGGGCGACCATCTCGGTCGGCCCGCCCTATTTCAACGCCGTCTTCAACCCGCTGATGATTGTCGCCTGTTTGATCCTGCCCGCCGGGCCGTTGCTGGCGTGGAAGCGGGGCGATCTGAAGGGGGCCTTGCAGCGCCTGTGGCTGGCGGCCGCTCTCGCTGTCGCCGCCGCCTTCGCCGCTTTCTTCCTGTTCGATCCGAAGAAGGCGCTGGCCGCAGCGGGCTTCGGCGTCGGCGCCTGGCTGATCGGCGGGGCGCTGGCGGAGCTGGGCGTGCGGACCAAGGCCTTCCGCGCGCCTTTGGCCGAGACCCTGCGCCGGGCCAAGGGCCTGCCGCTGGGGGCCTGGGGCATGGCGCTGGCCCACGCCGGTCTGGGCGTCTTCATTCTGGGCGCCGTGGTCGAAACCAGCTTCAAGGCCGAGACCGCCGCCGCCCTGCCGCTGGGAGGGGAAGTCGCCGCTGGGCCGTGGAAGGCGCGGCTGGACGCGGTCGAGGTCATCGAAGGGCCGAACTATCTGGCCGAGCAGGGCCGCCTGACCATCATGCCGGTCGACGGCCGCGCGCCCGAGCGCGTCATCACCGCCGAGCGCCGCTTTTTCCCGGCGGGCGGCCAGACGACGACCGAGGTCGGCCTCGACTTCCGCGGGCTGGACGACGTCTACGCGGTCATGGGCGACCGCGCGGCGACCGACGACGGCGAGCGCGCCTGGATCGTGCGCATCTATTACAACCCCTGGGCGCGGCTGATCTTCCTGGGGCCGGCGTTGATGGCGCTGGGCGGGCTGATCTCCCTGCTGGACCGGCGTCTGCGTGTCGGGGCGGGCTCGCGCGTGAAGAAGGCCGCCAAGCCGGGCGAGCCTGTGGAGGCGCAGGCGTGAGGCGCGCCGCCGCCCTGTTCGCAGCTGTGCTGCTGGCCAGCGCCGCCGCGCCCGCCATAGCCGAGCCGCCGCCTGCGCCCGATCGGCCCTTGACTGATCAGGCCCAGGAAGCCCGCGCCCGCGCCCTGTTCGGCGATATCCGCTGCGTCGTCTGCCAGCATGAGTCGATCGCCGACAGCCCGGCGGGCATCGCCGCCGATCTGCGCGGCCTGGTGCGCGAACAGATCGCCGCCGGAAAGACGGACGACGAGATCAAGGCCGACCTGCTGCGTCGCTACGGCGACTATGTGTTGTTCCAGCCGCCGCTGCGGATCGGCACCTGGCTGTTGTGGTTCGGCCCGTTCGTTCTGGCGGCGGGGGCGGGCGTGGTGCTGGTCCTGCGGGCGCGCCGACGCAGTGCGGGCGAGGCTGCGCCCCTGACGCCGGAAGAAGAACGCGCCCTGGCCGCCCTAACGGCGGACGACGAAAAGTCCTAGCCTGTCCATTTGGAAAGCCTTTCGCCGCCTTCCTGACGCAGCTACGCCACACCGCGAACGTCGATCAGGAACAATCATCGCGAGGGCGTGCATTGGCTTGAGGCGTAACGCCCTATATCCATGGGCGAACGGAGCTTTTCCGTATCCGCCAGTAAAGACTGCAAGGACGACGATGCTGAAACGCAAGGAGTTCATTCTGGGGGCCGCTGTCGGCCTGACCTTCGCCGCCGCCGCGACGGCGGGCGGGGTCATCACCTGGCCGGGCGCCGAAGCTGCGCCCGCCGCCAAGGTCGGACAGCTGGTTCCCTCGGCCGGCGCCGGAGCGTTGGCGTTCGCCCCGCCGCAGGGCGCGCCGCTCAGCTTCGCCGACATCTTCCAGCAGGTCGCTCCCGCCGTGGTGCAGATCGACGTGAAGACCCGCGTCCAGCGCCCGCGCGGCGTGTTCCAGATTCCGGGCTTCGGCGCCGTGCCCATCCCCGGCGCGCCGGGCGGCTCGGGCGAGGGTGAGGAAGACAATACCCAACTGGCCGCAGGCGCCGGTTCGGGCTTCTTCATCTCGGCTGACGGCTTCATCGTGACGAACAACCACGTCGTCGAAAACGCCGAAGAGATCACGGTCCGCCTGAACGACGAACGCGAGCTGAAAGCGCGCCTGATCGGCCGCGACCCGCTGACGGATCTGGCGGTCATCAAGGTCGAGGGTTCGGCCTTCCCCTTCGTCTCCTTTGAGGACAAGGCCGAGCCGCGCGTCGGCGACTGGGTCATCGCCGTGGGCAACCCCTTCGGCCTGGGCGGTACGGCGACGGCGGGCATCGTCTCGGCCAAGTCGCGCGCCATCGGAGGAAATGAAAACCCCTACACCGACTTCATTCAGATCGACGCCGCCATCAACCGGGGCAACTCGGGCGGCCCGACCTTCGACATCTATGGTCGCGTCATCGGCGTGAATACGGCGATCTTCTCGCCGACGGGCGGTTCGGTCGGCATCGGCTTCGCCATTCCCGCCGGAATCGCCAAGGACACCACGGATCGCCTGATGCGCGGCGAGAAGATCGAGCGCGGCTATCTGGGCGTGACGATCGGCAATCTGACCAATGAGTATCGCGAGAGCCTGGGTCTGCCGGAAGGCACCAAGGGCGCCTACATCACCGAGGTGACGGCGGGCGCGCCGGGCGAGCAGGGCGGGCTGCAGGCGGGCGACGTCGTCGTCTCGCTGAACGGCCGTCCGATCATCGGCAGCAATGAACTGACCCGTGCGGTGGGCTCTGCGAAGCCCGGCGACGTGCTGCGGCTTGAGCTGCTGCGCGAGGGGCGCCGTCAGACCATCAATGTTCGCGCAGGCACCCGTCCCGCCAACCTCGGCGCCGCCGAGGCCGAAAGTGATGATGCGACGACGCCGGATACGCCCGAAGCCGTGGCGGGCGAGAAGATCGAAGGCATGACGGTCGCGCCGATCAGCGCCGCCCTGCGCAGCCGTTTCGAACTCCCTGCCGAGACGCGCGGGGTGGTCATCACGGCGATCGACGCCCAGTCGCGCGCTGGGCGTCTGGGCTTCCGCCCGGGCTTCGTCGTGGTTCAGGCCAACGGTCGTGCGGTTTCTTCGGTGAAGGAGTTCCGCGATGCCGTCGAGGCTGCGCGATCAGCCAACCGACCTGGCGTCCTGCTGCTGGTGCGAACGTCGGCGGGGAACACGCCGGTCGTTCTGCCCTTCGCCAAGTCTGAATAAGGCGTAACTCACGAGATCGGCGGCGATGCGCTAACATCGCCGCCGAATCTTTTTTGGGAGGCTGCATGCGTATTCTGGTGGTTGAGGACGACGCTGAAGCCGCGACCGCCATGGTGCGCGGCCTGAGCGAGGCCGGGCATGAGGTCACCCACGCCGTGGACGGCGCCTTCGGCCTGCTGGAAACGCAGAAGGGCGGCTACGACGTCTATGTCGTGGACCGCATGATGCCGCGCCTGGACGGCGTGGGCATGGTCGAGATGGTGCGCAAGGGCGGCGATCAGACGCCGGTCCTGTTCCTGTCCGCCCTGGGCGAGGTCGAGGACCGCGTCACGGGCCTGAAGGCGGGCGCCGACGACTATCTGGTCAAGCCCTACGCCCTGGCCGAACTGGTCGCACGGGTCGAGGCCCTGTCGCGCCGTCGCGAGACGGGCGGGGTGCAGACCGTGCTCAAGGTCGGCGAGCTGGAGATGAACCTGATCGCACGCACCGTTCACCGCAACGGTCAGGAGATCGACCTGCAGCCGCGCGAGTTCCAGCTGCTGGAATTCCTGATGCGCCACGCGGGCCAGTCGGTCACGCGCACCATGCTGCTGGAGAAGGTCTGGGAGTATCACTTCGACCCTCAGACCAACGTCATCGACGTGCACATCAGCCGCCTACGCTCGAAGATCGACAAGGGCTTCGACAAGGCCATGCTGCAGACCGTGCGCGGCGCGGGGTACCGGCTGGAGGCGTAAGGCCCCGGCATGAAACTCCCCTCGCTCTTCCGCCGTACGCCCTTCCGGCTGACGCTGCTGTTTCTGGCGCTGTTCGTGGCGACGGCCAGTGCGGTGCTGGCCTATGTCTATTTCGCCTCGGCGTCCGAGGCGCGGGCGCGGGCGGAGGCCAGCGTCAAGGCCGAGGTCGAGGGGCTGACCGCCGTCTATCGCACGCGGGGCCGCGACGCCCTGAACCAGGTGCTGGTCGAACGCACGCTGAAGGGCGGCCCCTACCTCTATCTGCTGATGGCGCCGGATCGTTCTGTCATCACCGGCAATGTCTCGGAATCGCCGCTGGACCCGCCCAAGGCGGATGCGCCGCCATCGACGGCGCGCTGGGATGACTTTCGCCTGACCGACACGGACGAGGACGGGCGCGTGCGCCGTCGCGGCGCCATCGGCGTGGAAACCACTCTGTCGGGCGGCGAACACCTGTTCGTCGGCGAGGACATCGGCGACATCGAGGCCTATCTGGCGCGGCTGACTCAGGCCCTGTGGGGGGCGATGGTCATGGTTCTGGTGCTGGGCGTCGGCGGCGGACTGTGGATCAGCCGGGGCGTCGAACGGGCCATGGCCGGCCTGAACCGCGTTGTGGCGGCGGTGCAGGAGGGCGATCTGAAGACGCGCGTGCCGATCCGCCATTCCGGCGACGAGCTGGACGAGCTGGCCGAGGGCCTGAACGGGATGCTGGACCGGCTGGAAGGCTCCATGGCCTCGATCCGCCACGCGGGCGACGCCATCGCCCACGACCTGCGCACGCCATTGAACCGGATGAAGGCCAAGATGGAAGTCGCCCTGATCGACGCCGAGGCGGGGCGGACGTCGGGCGTGGACGCCCTGGGCGTGGCGCTGGACGAGGCGGACGCTTTGCTGAAGACCTTCAACACCGTGCTGGCCATCGCCCGGTTGCAGGCGGGCGGGGCGCCCGATCCCAAGGTGTTCGACGCCGCCGACCTGGCCTCTGACATGGCCGAGCTCTACGAACCGGCGGGCGAGGACAAGGGGCTGGAGTTCGCCGCCGAGATCGAGAAAGGCCTGATGATCGAGGGCAATCAGCCCTTCCTGGCCCAGGCGCTCGCCAATCTGATCGACAACGCCATCAAATATACGCCCGAAGGCGGGGCGGTGATGTTCCGCGCGCGGCGGCGATCGTCGGGCGATGTGGAGTTCTCGGTCACGGACAACGGACCCGGCGTGCCGGACGAGGATCGCGAGCGCGTGCTGCAACGCTTCGTGCGTCTGGACAACAGCCGCACCGAGCCGGGTTCGGGCCTGGGCCTGTCGCTGGTCACCGCGGTGGCCGAGGCGCATGGCGGCCGCATCCAACTGGACGAAGGGCCGGGCGCCTATGACGGACGCGGACCGGGCCTGCGCGTGGCCCTGATCCTGCCCGCCGCCAGTCGGGCGCTTGAGGCCGAGGCGTGAGCGAAGCTCTGGCGACGCGGTTGCAGCCGTGCGGCCCCGTGCGTGACGCCGATGCGGCGGCTCGCTTGCACGAGCGGCTGGCCGAGACGGCGGACGCTGACGGCTGGCGCGCGACGCTGGACGCGGCATGGGCGGCGCTGGAGCCCGTCTTCGCCGCCTCGCCTTATCTGGCGGGCTTGGCGCGGCGCTGGCCGGATCGGCTGCGGCGGACGCTGGACAGCGATCCCGAGGCGCTGCTGGCGGAGATTCTGGCCGCCAGCGACGCCCTGACGGCCGCCCCGGACGAGGCCAAGGCGCCGCTGCGCTGGCTGAAGGCGGAACTGCATCTTTTGACCGCCCTGTGCGACCTGGGCGGCGTCTGGGATCTGGATCAGGTGACGGGCGCCCTGTCGCGGTTCGCCGATGCAGCGGCGCGGGCGGCGCTGAGGATCACGGCCGACGACTGGCGCAGACGCGGGCGGTTGATCTCGACGCCTGACGATCCGCGCGGCCCGGTTCCGGGCCTGTTCGTCCTCGCCATGGGCAAGGGCGGGGCGTTCGAGCTGAACTATTCTTCGGACATCGACCTGTCGCTCTTCTATGAGCCGGAAACGCTGGCGGCGGCTCTGGCCGAGGGCGTCGAGATGCAGGGCTTCGTCAACCGTCTGGCGCAGGGGCTGACCGCCCTGTTGGCCGAGCGGACGGCGGACGGCTACGTCTTCCGCGTCGATCTGCGGCTGCGGCCCGACCCGTCCTCGACCCCGCCCGTGGTCGCGGCGCCGATGGCGCTGGCCTACTACGAATCTGTCGGTCAGAACTGGGAGCGGGCGGCCTTCATCAAGGCCCGCGTCTGCGCCGGGGATGCGGTCGAGGGCGCCGATTTCCTGAAGGCGCTGGTCCCCTACATCTGGCGGCGTAGCCTGGATTATCAGGCCGTGCTCGACATCCAGTCGATCAAGAGACAGATCCACGTCCACAAGACCGGCGAGGGCTTGGAGGCGGCGGGCGCCAATCTGAAGCTGGGCCGGGGCGGCATCCGTGAGATCGAGTTCTACGTCCAGACCCAGCAGCTGATCCTGGGCGGACGCGACCGGTCCTTGCGCTCGCCGCGCACTCTGGAGGCGCTGGACGCCCTGACCGAGGCGGGCCACGTCGCACCCGAGGCGCGTGACGAACTGCGCGCCGCCTATGTCGAGCTGCGCGCGCTGGAGCATCGGGCGCAGATGCTGGCGGACGAGCAGACGCATATCCTGCCCGTCGATGCCGAGCGGCGCGCCGATGTGGCGGCCCTGGCGGGGCAGGGCGATCTGGCCGCCTTCGATACGGAGATCGAGCGCCTGCTGATGCGGGTCAACGCCCGCTATGGCGAACTGTTCGAGGGCGGCGAAGACCTGTCCTCGCCCTACGGCAGTCTGGTGTTCACGGGGGTGGAGAACGACCCCGGCACGTTGGAGACGCTGGCGCGCATGGGCTTTTCCGAGCCCGCCACGGTGTCGGACACGATCCGCAGCTGGCACCACGGCCGCATCCAGGCCACGCGCACGGCGCGGGGACGCGAACTGTTCACGCGCCTGGCGCCGCAACTGCTGACGGCGGTGGCCAAGACGGGGGCGCCGGACGCGGCCTTCCGCCGGTTCGCCGTCTTCTTCTCGGGCCTCAGCGCCGGGGTGCAGGTGCAGGCGTTGTTCCTCAATCAGCCCAAGCTGTTCGACCTGGTGGTCGGGGTCATGGCCTTTGCGCCGCGACTGGCGCGGGCGCTGGGGCGTCAACCGCAGGCTCTGGACGGGGTGCTGGATGCGCGCTTCATGACGGCCCTGGGCACCGACACCGGCCTGGCCGACCAGGTGGTGCGCGAGGCGCATGAGGCCGGCGATTTCGAAGGGGCCATGAACGCCGTGCGCCGCCTGCACCGCGAACAGACCTTCCGCATCGGTATGCATGTCGTCACCGGCCGGACCACGGCCGAGCAGGCCGGGCTGACCTACACCTCCCTGGCCGACGCCTGCATGAGGGGGCTGGCGCCGGCGGCCCTGGCCGAGGCCGAGCGGATGGGCGGGGCCTTCGACGGCGCGGTCGCCGTGGTGGCCCTGGGCAAGGCCGGGTCGCGTGAGATGACGGCGGGGTCTGACCTGGACCTGATGACCGTCTATGCGGCGCCGCCCGAGGCGGTCTCCGCCGGGCGCGGCTGGAGCGCCGAGACCTTCTACGGCCGTTTCACGCAGCGGTTCATCGCCGCCCTGTCCGCCCACACCGCCGAGGGCGGGTTGTATGAGGTCGATATGCGGCTGCGGCCGACCGGGTCCAAGGGGCCGGTGTCGGTGCGGCTGGAGGCGATGGACGCCTATTATGCGCAGGAGGCGGACACCTGGGAGTTCATGGCCCTGACGCGCGGACGAGTGGTCTGGGCCAGCGAGCAGGGCTTCGGCGCGCGCGTGGCGCAGGCGCTGGAGGCGGCCTTGCGGCGACCGCGCCCCGGCATCGACATCGCCCAGGACGTGCGGGCCATGCGGGATTTGATGGACCGCGAGCGGCGGCCCAAGGGCTTCTGGGACCTGAAGCTGTCGGCGGGGGGGCAGGTCGACGCCGAGTTCACAGCCCAGTATCGCCAGTTGACGGCGGCTCAGACGGGAGCGCCGCTGACCGTCTCGACGCTGGAGGCGTTGGTCGGCGATCCGGTCCTGGCTGAAAGTTGGCGCACGCATCAGCAACTGGGTCAGTTGATGGCCTGCGCCTTCGAGAACGGTGGCGACCCGGATCAGGAGCCGTCCGGCTTCCAGATGCGGCTGGCCCGCGCGGCCGGGGCGCCCGATTTCGACACCTTGAAAGCACGCCTGATCGATCTGCGACTGCGGGCGCGGCGGGCTTTCGAAACGGCCCTGCCGTCATTGCGCGACGGAATCTGATCCGGGCGGCGTTCTATTTCCCGACGGGGATGCTTCACGGCTTTCGGGCCGGATGGAGAACATCGAGATGAAAACGACTTTCAGCGGCGCCGCCGCCCTTGCCTTGGCTTTCACCGTCAGCGGCGGAGCCATGGCCCAGACCCAGACCCAGACCCAGACCCAGATTCAGGCCCCGGCTCGGACTCAGGCGCCGGATGCGCGTCCGCACCACGCGCAGATGGCCGAACCGGTCAGCAAGGCGGACTTCGTGCAGCGCCGCATCGAGCGCCTGCGCGCTGCGGACGCGAATGGCGATGGTCAGGTGACGGCCGAGGAAATGCGCGCTTACGCCCAGGCGCGACGCGCCGAACGGCAGGCCGCGCGCTTCGATCGACTGGACGCGAACAAGGACGGCGTGCTCGACCGTGATGAGTTCAATACGCCTCGCGCGCGCGGCGAACGCGGTGAAGGCATGGCCGGACGTCATGCCGGCGGCCGCAATCATCGGGGCGGTCATGGAGGGGCGAACACGCGCCACATGGCTCGAGGCGGCGAAAGCCGCTTCCCTATCGTCATCGCCGATGTTGAACGCCGGGCGAATGAGGCTTTTGCTCGCATGGACGCCAACAGCGACGGCGTGCTGACGCAGGACGAGCGCCGCGCCGCTATGCGCGCCAATCGGGCGGACATGCGCCAGAGGCACGAACAGCGCCGCGCGCGCACGCCGGCGGCGTCGCCTTCGGCGCCCGCTTCGGAGTAGGGTGATGTCGGGGAAGGCGGTCCGACCGCCCGACCTTTATGGATTGAGCCAAAGAGGCTGGATTGGCGACAAGCGTCGACCCCGACGAGGATCTGGTGCGCCGCGTGGGCGAAGGCGACCCCGCGGCCATTCAGGCCATGGTCGCGCGCAAGCTGCCGCGCATGTTGTCGCTCGCCCAGCGAATGCTTGGCGACGCGGCGGAGGCTGAGGACGTGGCCCAGGAAGCGATGCTCAGAGCCTGGAGGCAGGCGCCGCGCTGGACCCCCGGCCAGGCGCGCTTCGACACCTGGCTGCACAGGGTGGGCTTGAATCTTTGCTATGATCGGCTGCGGCGTCGACGCGAGATCGCGACGGATGTGCTGCCCGACGGCATCGACGACGGCCCGGCGCCGGATCGGGGCCTGTTGGCCGCCGAGACGGGCGTTCAGGTCCAGGCGGCCTTGGCGCGTCTGCCGGAACGGCAGCGCGAGGCCATCGTCCTTTGTCACTATCAGGAGCTGGGCAATATCGAGGCCGCCGCCCTGATGGAGGTCAGCGTGGAAGCGCTGGAAAGCCTGTTGTCGCGGGGGCGTCGCGCCTTGCGGGCCGCTCTGGCGGACATCGCGCCGCATGCAACGGCGCGGCAGGATGGGCGACACGGTGAGCGAGGGGGCGCCGCACAGCGCGCCGAACGGCTATGGCGGGGGACGAGATGACGACGATGACCCGAGAACGCTTTGAATATCTGGCCGACGCCTATGGCGGCGACCTGCGCCGCTGGCCCGAGACTGAGCGTGAGGCGGCGCGCGCCCTGGCGGCGACAGACCTTCAGGCGGCGACCCTGTTGCGTGAGGCGGACGGGCTGGACGCCCTGCTGGACGCCGCGCCGCGCGTGGTCGCGTCCCACGCCCTGCGCGAACAGGTGATCGCGGCGGCGGCCAGCGCGGGCCTGGGTCGTCGTCGACGCGAAGGGTTCGGCGTGATGGCCTGGCTGTCGGGCGCCGGTTGGGCGGCGGCGGCCTGCGCGGGCGCCGTCTTCGGCGTGGTCCTGACCGGGCAGATGACGGCGGATATCCGCGCCGACACCGTGCTGTACCAGGCCAGCCTGACCGGCGCGGACGACACGGAGGTTCTGGGCGGATGAGCGGAAGAGGCCTGAAGATCGCCCTGGCGGCGTCGGTGGCGTTGAACATCTTCGCCGTGGCGGGCGCGGGCGCGGCCTGGATGGCGGCCAAACGGGTCAAGGAGGTGACGGCCGAGGCGCGTCAGCCGGGCCGCAGCGAGCCCGTCTGGGCGGTGGTCGAAGCCCGACCGCCCGCCGTGCGTGACCAGATCAAGCGTGAGATGCGCGCCACGGCCCTGGAGGCCCGGCCCGACTTCGAGGAGGCCCGCGCGGCCCGACGTGAAGCCATCGCCCTGACCCGCTCGGATCAGTTCGACGCCGTGGCGGTCGCCGCCCTGCTGGAACGATCCCGCGCGTCCGAGATGCGCGGCCGGGCGCGGCTGGAATCGGGCGCGGTGGAGACCTTGAGCCGCCTCAGCCCGTCGGATCGCGCCGCCCTGGCGCCCATCCTGTCGCGCCATAAGTCCAGGTCGAAGGAACCGTCGAAAGGCGCGCCCACGACGGCGGATGCGGCGATCAAGCCGACGACGCCGCCTAAGCCGGCGGGTTAAGCGGCTCTAGGCCGCGCGGGCCTGAACGCGCTGCACCGGAGCGCCGACGGGGGCCATGGCGCCTTCGGGCGCGCGGGTCGGCAGGTCGAACCAGACGGTCGTGCCGCGTCCCGGTTCGCTTTCGATGGTCAGGGCGCCGCCGTGCAGTTCGATCAGCGACTTGGTCAGGGCCAGACCCAGGCCCGTCCCTTGCGTCGACTTGGAGTGCTGGCCCTCGACCTGTTCGAACGGCTGGGCCAGTCGCTCCAGATCCTTGGCGGCGATGCCGATGCCCGTGTCGACGACCGAGACGCGCACGGTGTCCGCATCGCGCGGCGCGACCGTCACCGATACGGCGCCGCCCTCGGGCGTGAACTTCACCGCATTGGAGATCAGGTTCAGCAGCACCTGTTTCAGACCGCGCTGATCGGCCTCGATATGCAGGTCCTCGGGGCAGTCCAGCGTCAGGGCCAGCTGCGCCTCCTGCGCCTTGCCGCGCATCAGCCGCACGGCTTCGGCGCACAGGATGTCCAGCGCCATCGGCTCATAATGCAGGGTCAGCTTGCCCGCCTCGATCTTGGCCATGTCGAGGATGTCGTTGATGAGGCTGAGCAGATGCTGGCCCGAGCCGTGGATGTCGGCGGCGTAGCCCTTATAGCGACGATCGCCCAAGGGGCCGAACATCTCGGCCGCCATGATCTCCGAGAAGCCGTTGATGGCGTTCAGCGGGGTGCGCAACTCATGGCTCATATTGGCCAGGAACTCGGACTTGGCCTGGTTGGCGGCTTCGGCGCGGGTCATGGCGACTTCATATTTGCGCGCCAGCAGGGCCAGGTTCGCCTGGCTGGCCTCCAGCTCGGCCACCATGGCGCGCAGTTCGTCGGCGGCGCGGCGGCGCTCGGCCTCCTGGCGGCGGATGACGGTGATGTCGGCGCAGATCACCACCGTGCCGCCGTCGCCGGTGAAGCGTTCGGCCATCTGTAGCCAGCGGCCGTCCTTCAGCTCGACCTCGCGCACCCCGGCGCGGCCGCTGGCCGAGGGGTGCTCGGCCTTGATCGCCTCGGCGGCGATGCGGTTCAGCTCGTCCTTCTGCGCGCCGGGCCGCACCACGCCCTCGGGGAAGGCGAAGGCGTCCTGGAAGCCCTGGTTCCACAGGATCAGCCGCCCGCGACGGTCGAACAGGACGAAGGCGTCGGACACGCTTTCGATGGCGTCGCGCAGGCGGCTCTCGGCGGCCTGGGCCTGGGCCTTGGTGCGGCGCGCTTCTGTGACGTCCAGCGCCACGCCCATCAGGCTGTCATAGCCGCTGTCGCGACGCGACTGGCGCGACTGGCCGCGCGCGTCGATCCAGCGCACGCCGCCGTTGCTCAGCGGCACGGGGAAGGCGGCCTCGAACACCCCGTCGGCCATGGCGTTGTCCAGGGCCTCGATCATCAGCTGGCGATAGCGCGGGTGGACCCGTTCGATCATGGCCTGGGTGGTCAGGACGGTTCCGGTCTCGACCTCCAGCAAGGCGGCCATATAGTCGGACAGGGTTGCTTCGCCCTTGGCCAGATCCCATTCCCACACGCCGCAGCGCGCGGCTTCGACGGCGACCCGGAAGCGCCGTTCGGTGTCGGCCCAGCGTCGGCTGGCTCGCATCTGGCGCCAGTTCTGCACCGCGATCACCGCCAGCATCAGCACCACCAGCAGCAGAGGCGCGGCCAGCATCCAGGCGTCGTCCAGCCAGGCGGCGAAGGCGTCGGGTCGAGGCAGGCTCGCCACGACCGACAGGCCGGTGTCGCCGATCGGGGCCACGGCGGCGGTGCGGGGACGGCCGTCCGGCCCCTTGACCGCCTGATCCGGCGTGGCGGGCGCCTGACCTGACGGCAGGACGCTGAGGCTGGTCTGCGCGAGCGTCGGCTTCAAAATCGGCAGGGGCGTGCGGGCGATCAGGACGTGACCGCCCGGCGTCGTCCGGCGCGTGGTCAGGCCGTCTTCTCCGACAGACAATCCCGCGGTCGCGTCGGCGCCCAGGCGGGCGCCGCGCGCCGCCAGGGCGCGGCCGTCGGCGTCGGCGATCAGGAGGGCGGCCTCGGGGTCTTCCAGCCGGGCGCTGTCCAGCGCCTGCACCGGCTGGGCGGGCGTCTGGGCCAGGATGCGGGCGGCGGCGTCCAGGGCGCGGTCGGTTCGAGCGGCGCGGGCCTCGACCTGGGCTGCGGCCAGGCGGGCTTCCAGCATCAGGGTTTCCAGCCGGGCGGCCTCGACTTCGCGGCTGGGCCGGCTGTTCTCGCGCGCGAACAGCATGACATAGGCGGCCAACGCCAGCGCCACGGCGAGCGCAAGGATGCGAACCCAGGGCGCGGAGCGCGCGGCCTGATGGTCCGTGGCCCGACGGCCAGAGCCGTAACTGCGGCGCTCAGTGCCCCGCAAGGGCGATTCTCCTGTGATGGTTCGACAGGGAATCTAGGCTGCGTCGCGGAATTCGTCGAGGGGGCGCGCCCCGGTCTTAGGCTTCTGTCCCGACAACGTCGCCCGAGGCCGTGCGCACGGGGGGCGGCGCGGGGATTTCAGTCATGCGGCGCAGGATGGACTGGGCCTTGCGCGCCAGACGCAGGGACTCCGGCGGGGCGTCGTCCGGGGCTTCAGCCACCGAGGCCATCAGTTCGCGCGCCAGGTCCATCAGATCCGGCCCCGCCGCGATCAGGCGCGCCTGGAACTCCACCCGTTGCGGGTCACGGTCGTATTCGGCGCCAGGCACCCGCCAGCCGCCCCAGTCCGCCTTGTCGGTGACGACGACCGGATAGCTGCCGGGAAAGGGATGGTGGGCGCAGTCGGCCGGATCCTGCCACTTGTTGCGCGCCCGCAGGATGCGCCAGCCGCCCAGGGCCTCGGCGGCCGGGTCCTCGGATGAGACCTGCAGTTCTGCGGCTGCGAATTCACGCCCCAGGCCCACGTCGTAGGTGATGCGGACCGGCTCGTCGAAACCCTTGGCCCAGACCGGCATGACCTTTTCGACCTGGGCCCAGACGCCGACGCTCTCGACCCAGACCTTCTGGCCTTTCTGGAACTGGGCGCGCGCCATTCCGAACTTCCCTCGTGCAAAGAAGGGAAGGATGCGGTCCCGGCCGTTATCGCCGGGTTCCGCGAAATGGTTAGCGGCGATTTAACCCTGAGGGCGGGAAATCTCTTCCAGCGCCTCGCCGGCGTAGCGTTCCTTGACCCGCGTCGACAGGTCGCCCAGCGACACCACGCCGACCAGGCGGCCGTCCTTGTCCACAACCGGCAGGCGACGAATCTGGCGTGAGGACATCAGGTCCAGTGCGACCTTCAGGTCGTCGTCGGCCCGGACCACCAGGGCGTCGCGCGACAGGACGTCCAGCACGCGCGCTTCAGGCCCGGCGCCCGAGGCGACGCCGCGCACCACGATGTCGCGGTCGGTCAGGGCGCCGATCAGCCGGTCGCCGTCGGCCACGGGGATGAAGCCGAAATCCCCCGCCGCCATCCGCCCGGCGACGTTTTGAAGGGTGTCTTCGGGGCGGGCGACCTGCACGTCCTTGCTCATCACGTCGCGAATCTTCATGGCCATCTCCCTTGGCGCGGCCGTTGCGGCCTGGCCTTAAGGAACCCGCGCCGCCGGTCGCGGTTCCGGCGGCGCGAGGCAGGCTAGGGTTCGCGGCGTTCGGGCAGGCTCTGGGCGGTGCGGACCAACTGCACGAACTCGGCCCGTTCGCCGTAAGGATCGGCGCCGCGCGCGCCCTGGGCCTGGTTCAACACCTGATCCCAGCCGTAAGCCGGCGCCATCCACGGATCGCCGCGCAGCTTCTGGCCGAAGGCGGCGACGGCCAGGGCCCAGCGGGTCGCCTCGGGCGGAGCGGCGTTCGCGCGGTCGGTCAGCGGTTGCTGGATCAGCTCCGAACGATCCCGTCCCGGCTGTTTGTAGCGCACCTGGATGAAGCCGATCTCGCCGTTCGGGTCGCCATCGCCGGTCGCGACGCGATTGTCGGCATAGCGGCGCTCGGGGATCTGCGTCGGCCTGCCGACAGGCGTGATCTCATACAAGGCCGTGACGGAAGCGCCGGAGCCGACCTCGCCCGCATCGACGGCGTCGTTGTTGAAGTCTTCCTCGTTCAGCAGGCGGGTTTCATAGCCGATCAGCCGCCATTCGGCGACGCGGGCCGGGTTGAACTCGACCTGGATCTTCACGTCGTCGGCGATGGGAAAGGCGCCTCGGTCGAACCTCGGCCCGAACAGGCGACGCGCTTCGTTCAGGTCGTCGACATAGGCCGCCGTTCCGTTGCCCGCCTGGGCGATCGCCTGCATCCGGGCGTCCTGATAGTTGCCGCGTCCGAAGCCGTAGACGGACAGGTAGACGCCGGTCTTGCGCTTGTCGGCGACGTAGTCCTCCAGCCGCTTGTCGTCGGTGACGCCGACGTTGAAGTCGCCGTCGGTGAACATCAGGATGCGGTTGACCTTGTCCCGGCCGAAGCTGGCCTGGGCCTGGTCATAGGCGTTGGTCATGCCGGTGGCCCCCGCTGTGCCGCCCGAAGCCCGCAAGGAGGCGACGGCGCAGCGCAGCTTCAGCTTCTGCGTCCCGGCGGTGGGGGCCAGGGTCGTGCCCGCGCCTTCTGCGTAATAGGCCACGGCGACGCGGTCCTGGGGTCGCAGACGGTCGATGATCAGATTCATCGACTGTTGGGCCAGCTCCAGCTTGTCCGGACTGTTCATCGAGCCGGACACGTCGACCAGGAAGGTCAGATTCAGCGGGGGGCGCTGCCCCTCGGGCAGTTCATAGCCCTGCAAGCCGATATGGACGATCCGGCGTCCTTCGGCCCAGGGCGAGGCGGTGGTGCTCGTGGTGACGGCGAAGGGCAGAGCCGCCGAGGTCGGGCGGGCGTAGCCGTAGTCGAAATAGTTGATCATCTCCTCGACCCGTACGGCGTCGCGCGGCGGCGTCCGGCCCTGATCGATGAAGCGGCGGACGTTGGCGTAGGCGGCGGTGTCCACGTCGATGGAAAAGGTCGAGACCGGCTGGTCCGCTGTGCGCCTCACCGCATTGGGCGTGGCGTCAGGATAGCGTTCGGTATCGACGGGCCGCGGCGGCATGGGAGAGCCGGGAGGATAGGGACCGATGCGCGATCCGCTGACGACCACGCCGTTCGCCGTGGCGGGAGGGGCGGCGTATTCGACCCGGTCTTCCTTCTTGGTCGCTTCGATCGACAGGGTGACGGGTGGAGGCGGCGCGGGCTGGGGCGGCCGTGATCGCAGGTGGGGCGGTCGCACCGAGGACGGCGGCGACAGGTCGAAGCCGAATTCGCGACAGGCGGCCGGGCTGGGCGTTCCGTCCTGAACCACAGGGGGCGGAACGGGCGCGGCGCCGACTGGGGCGGCGGTCATGAGGGCGGCGGCGGCGACCAGCGTCACGCTCGCCGGGCGACGCTGGAAACCGGCGGCGCGGCGCCGTGGATGCTGGGGCATTGATCAATCTCCTCCAACCCTGTCCTGCCCATGAAGAATGACGATATTCGGCGGAACTAAGGCGAAGGTTCTTCGCTCGGGCGCCTCGTCGTCGCCCTGTGGCGCAGATGTTGTGGTGAGGAACCCCCTCGCCATTGAGCGTTTTCGCCCCCACTATGACGGACCAAGCATAAGGGTGAGCGATGGCTGAGGCTGCGACGGGATTGGAACTGGGCCATGTGGCGGCCCTGCTGGCGGCGGGCGTGGTGGCCGTGCCGATCTTCCGCAAGCTCGGACTGGGCTCTGTGCTCGGCTATCTGGCGGCGGGCGTCGCCATCGGTCCCTTCGGCCTGGCCCTGTTCCGCGAGCCGCAGACGATCCTGCACGTCGCCGAGTTCGGCGTGGTCATCTTCCTGTTCATCATCGGCCTGGAGATGCGGCCCAAGCGGCTGTGGGGGATGCGCAAGGAAATCTTCGGCCTGGGGTCGGCCCAGGTCGGTCTGGCGGGCCTGGCGTTGACGCTGGTCGCCATGGCGGCGGGCGTGTCGGCGCCGGTGGCCTTTGTCGGGGCTATGGGCTTCGTCATGTCCTCGACCGCCGTCATCGTGCAGATGCTGGAAGAGCGCGGCGACCTGCCGACGCCCAGCGGCCAGCGCGCGGTGTCCATCCTGCTGTTCGAGGATCTGGCGATCGTGCCCCTGCTGGCCATCGTCGCCCTGTTGGGGGCCTCGATGGGGCAGTCGGCGGAAAGCACGACGCCGCTGTGGCAGTCGATCGGCCTGGCGCTGGCGGCGCTGGCGGGCGTGCTGGCGGTGGGCATCTACGCCATCAATCCGGTGTTCCGTTTCCTGGCCCGCAACGGCGGGCGCGAGGTGATGACGGCCGCCGCCCTGCTGGTCGTGGCGGGCACAGCCTGGATCATGGACGGGGCCGGCCTGTCGATGGCCATGGGCGCCTTCCTGGCCGGGGTGCTGCTGTCGGACTCGACGTTCCGGCATCAGCTTGAAGCCGATGTGGAGCCGTTCCGCGCCATCCTGCTGGGCCTGTTCTTCCTGTCGGTCGGCATGGCGCTGGATATCGGCGTGGTCATCAACGAATGGCGCATCGTCGTGGCGGGTCTGGCGGCCTTCATGGTGGTGAAGGCTCTGGTCATCTATGTCGTCGCCCGCCTGTTCAAGGCGCGTCACCATGAGGCGATCGAGCGCGCGGCCCTGTTCGCTCAGGGCGGCGAGTTCGCCTTCGTCCTCTACAGCGCCGCCGCTACGGCGGGTGTGATCGACGCACAGGCGGGAGCGGCGCTGACGGCCATCGTCATCCTGTCCATGGCGCTGACGCCGCTGACGACCCTGGCGCTGAAACGCTTTCTGCCCAAGGAGGTCGGCCTGTCGCCGGAAGACGCCGAGGGCGTGGACGCCGCTGACGGTCTGCGCGGTCAGGTGCTGATCATCGGCTTCGGCCGCTTCGCCCAGGTGGTGTCGCAGCCGCTGCTGGCGCGCGACGTGGATGTGTCGATCATCGAGAACGACGTGGAGATGATCCAGGCCGCCGGGAACTTCGGCTTCAAGGTCTACTACGGCGACGGGACGCGCCTCGATACGCTAAGGGCCTCGGGGGCGGGCAAGGCCGAGGCGGTGCTGGTCTGCGTCGACAAGCCGGAGGCCGCCGACAAGATCGTGCAACTGGTCAAGTCCGAGTTCCCTGGCGTGAAGCTGATGGTGCGGGCCTTCGACCGCGGCCATTCGCTGCGCCTGATCCAGGCGGGGGTCGATTATCAGGTGCGCGAAACCTTTGAGTCCGCGCTCAGGTTCGGCCAGGCCGTGCTGGAGGAGTTGGGCCTGCCGGAGGATGAGGTCGCTGATGTCATCGCCGACGTGCGCCGTCGCGACGAGGCGCGCCTGGACCTGGATCTGACCGGCGGACTGAAGGCCGGCGCCGCCCTGATGCGCGGCAATATGCCGACGCCGCAGCCGACGCCCTACATCAAGCCGCATCGCGAGGGCCGCCTGGTCAATGAGGACGAGGCCCCGCCCGAGGCCGTCATCGAGCCGGCGGCGCAGAAGGCGGACTGATCCGGCATGGCGAGCATCGACCTGGCCAAGCGGGCCTATGACCACGGCTGGCGCCTGGACCCTATCGTTCGCAGTCTGCTCGACACCGACTTCTACAAGCTGCTGATGCTGCAACTGATCTGGCGCCGGTTCCGCGACGTGCCCGTGACCTTCTCGGTCATCAACCGCACGACGTCTGTGCGTTTGGCCGAGGAAGTGGACGAGGCCGAACTGCGCGCCCAACTGGATCACGCCCGATCCCTGCGCTTCACCAACCGGGAGCTGATCTGGCTGGGCGGCAACACCTTCTATGGGGTGAAGTCGATCTTCAGCCCGGACTTTCTGGCGTGGTTGGCCGAGTACCGGCTGCCCGAATACGACCTGTCGCGCAGCGCCGACGGCCAGTATCGGCTGGAGTTCTCGGGCGGCTGGGCCGAGACGACGCTGTGGGAAATCCCCGCCCTGTCGATCCTGAACGAACTGCGCAGTCGCCGCGCCCTGCGTCGCATGGGTCGGTTCGAGCTGGACATCCTCTACTCGCGCGCCAAGACCAAGCTGTGGAGCAAGATCGAGCGCCTGCGACAGCTTGAGCCGCTGGCCCTGTCCGATTTCGGCACGCGCCGCCGCCACGGCTTCCTGTGGCAGGGCTGGTGCGTCGAGGCGTTGAAGGAGGGGCTGGGCGGCGCCTTCATCGGCACCTCAAACGTGCTGCTGGCCATGAACAACGATCTTGAGGCCATCGGCACCAACGGCCACGAACTGCCCATGGTGCTGGCCGCTATGGCGGGCGAGGACGAGGCGGCCTTGCGCGCGGCGCCCTATCGGGTGCTGGAGGAATGGCGGGCGGCCTATGACGGCAATCTGCTGATCGCCCTGCCGGACGCCTTCGGTACGCAAGCCTTCCTGAACGATGCGCCTGACTGGCTGGCTGACTGGAAGGGCTTCCGCCCCGATTCGGCTCCGCCGATCGAGGGCGGTGAGACCATCATGGTCTGGTGGGCGTCTAAGGGGCGCGACCCCCGCGAACGGCTGCTGGTCCTGGCCGACGGGCTGGACGTGGACGGCATCGAGGCGGCCCACGCCCATTTCAAGGGCCGGGTGCAGACCAGCTTCGGCTGGGGCACCAATCTGACCAATGACTTCCGCGACTGCGCTCCGGTCGAGGCGCCCGAACTGCTGCCCCTGTCGCTGGTGTGCAAGGTGACCCAGGCGGCGGGCCGCCCGGCGGTCAAGCTGTCGGACAACGTCGAAAAGGCCACCGGCGACCGGGCCGAGATCGAACGCTATCTGCGCGTTTTCGGCGAGGCGGGGCGAGGGCGGCGGGTGGTGCGCGTCTGAGACGGAACCGCTAAGCTTGGTTGGACATTTGGCTATCAGCGGCGGCGGACGCCGCCCTTAACTTCAGCGGGACGCCTTTCATGACCACCTATAACGTCGGCTACATCATCGGCAGCCTGTCCAAGGGCTCGATCAACCGCAAGCTGGCCAAGGCCCTGGTCAAGCTGGCGCCCGAGAAGCTGCATTTCCACGAGATCGGCTTCGCCGACCTGCCGCTCTATTCCTACGACTATGACGCCGACTATCCGGCCGTGGCCGAGACCTTCAAGGCGGCGATCAAGCGCTCGGACGCTATCCTGATCGTCACGCCGGAATACAACCGCTCCATGCCCGGCGGGCTGAAGAACGCCCTGGACTGGGCCAGCCGCCCCTATGGAACCAACGCCTTCAAGAACAAGCCGACGGCAGTGATCGGCGCCTCGCCCGGCTCGATCGGCACGGCGGTGGCCCAGCAGGCCCTGCGTCCGGTCCTGGGCTTCCTGCAAGCGCCGCAGATGAACACTGTCGAAGCCTATATCCAGATGACGCCGGGCCTGATCGACGATGACGGCAACGTCACTGTCGCCAGCACCGAACAGTTCCTGCGCGACTATATGGAAGCTTTCCATCAGCACATGGCGCGGGTGCTGACCGTCCTGCCACGTGACGCCTGAGGCGGCGTCAGGCGTCCAGCGACCAGACCCGCGTGCGCTTGACCTCCTGGTCCTCCAGTTCACGCGTGGTCGGCACGCGGTATTCGGCCAGCAGGCTGAGGCCTTCTTTCGGGAAGTAGGTGCGGCCAGGATCGCCGACCAGCACGCTGGCTCCCGCCGCGCGCGCCTGCTTCAGCCAGGCCAACATCGCCTCGGCCATCGGCCCTTCATAGAAGACGTCGCCGGCGCAGATCAGGTCGAAGGCCGCAGGCGGCGCCTCCAGCAGATTGTCGGCGGTGAAGGCGATCTCGACGCCATTGGCCTGGGCGTTCGCCGCCACCGCCGCCGCGCAGAAGGGATCGATGTCGGCGGCCAGCACCGAAGCGGCGCCCGCCTTCATCGCCGCGATCGCCACCAGGCCCGAACCTGTCGCCAGGTCCAGCACGCGGCGTCCCGCGACTTCCCTGGGGTGGTCCAGCAGCCAGCGCGCCAGCGCCTGTCCGCCTGCCCAGGCGAAGGCCCAGAACGGCGGCGGCAGGCCCATCTCGCCCAGCTCTTCCTCGGTCAGCTTCCAGATGGGCGTGACCTCATCGGCCAGCCACAGGGAAATCTCGGGCGTGTGGGAGACGGGCTGAAGGCGAGTGTTGTCGCGGATGAAACGGGCGGGGTCGGCGATCCGTCTAGTCGAGCTCACGGGCGCCCTCGATCACGGCCTGATAGACCAGCGACCGATCCGGTCCGCGCGTCATGTGCAGCAGCACCCAGGTCGATCCCTTGCGCGCCACGACGACCCGCAACTGATCGTTGAACACGCCGTCGGCGAACCCCGCAGGCGCCACGGCGTCGCTCAGCAGGATCAGCGCGCCCATGCCCGAGCCGCAGCGCGCGATGCCGGTGCAGGCGAAGACGGTTTCATAACCCCCCTCGCGCAGGGCCTCCTCATAGTGGCGCGCCATGTCGATCGGCGCGACGGCGGGGCGGATCACATAGTCCAGGTGGCTGATCTGACCCTGCAGGCGCAGGGCGTTCTCCGGGGCGGCGCCTTCGGCCACTGCGCCGGTCGGCAGGGTGATCTCGGCCACCGACAACTGACGCCAGGCGCGAATGCGCGCGCCGTCCATGCGCGGCAGGTCGTCATAGTCGCGCGCGCCCCGCACGTCCTGCTCGACCGGGGGCGGGGCAGGCGAGGCGGCGGACGCGGCAAGCGGCGCGACGGCCGTCAGGACGGCGAGGACGAAGGCGGGAAGGCTACGCATGACGACAAGCTAGGGGCCGCCGAAGCGGCTGGCAACAAAGTCAGGACAGGCTGATAAAAAGTCAGGTTGACATGACATGTTGGCGATGTCAGGTTATCCTTACACAAAGTCAGGAACGCCTGCCATGTTGACCCTTTCCAAACAGCAGACTCCCGCAGGGCGCCGCTACGTTCTGCGGACCTTCGCCTTCATGGTCCCCTATGTGGCGATCTGCGTGGCGATGATGACGACCGACGCCTTCGATGGCGTGATGGGGCGGCCTGCGGGTTGGGTGCTGGCGGCCGCCGTGGCGGCTCCGGTCGTCGGCCAGATCTGGGCGACGTTGGCGCTGATGCGTGAAAGCGATGAGTTCGTGCGTATGGTCACGGCCAAGCAGTTCATCATCGCTTCCGGCCTGGCGATGGCGGTCGCGACCTTCTGGGGCTTCGGCGAGAGCTTCGCCGGCGCGCCGCATCTGCCGGCCTGGCTGATCTACCCCTTGTTCTGGGCCGCCTTCGGTCTGGTTTCGCCCTTCATCCGGTCGTCGAACTGATGAAGAACCGGCTGAAATTGCTGCGGGTCGAGCGCAACTGGACCCAGGAGCAGCTGGGCCAGGCGCTGGGGGTGTCGCGTCAGGCGGTCAACGCCCTGGAGACTGAGAAGCACGACCCTTCGCTCGACCTGGCCTATCGCATCGCCGCCCTGTTCGAGCGGCCGGTCGAGGATATCTTCGAGAACCCGCACGCCTGACGCGTAAAGTCAGGAAAACCTTACTCGCCTGTTTCGCTTCATCGTCGTCATCCTCGGGCCTGATCCGAGGGGCGAACCCTGCTGCGCGCTGAACCGCGGGCAGGTCCAACACGCAAAGGAAACGCCATGACCAAGATCTCCGCACCCGCCAAGACCCTGCGCGCCTTCATCCTGGCCGCCGCCGTCGGTTTCAGCGCCGCCAGCATCGTCTCCCCCGCTCTGGCCGAACCGGCCCGCGCCGAGGCGCCCGCCTTCGTCTCCGACCGCCTGTCGGTCGAGGTAATGGGGCAGGGGCCGGACGTGATCCTAATCCCCGGCTTCGCCTCCTCGCGCGAGGTGTGGCGGCCGCTGGCGCAGCGTCTGTCGACGACGCATCGCGTCCACTTGGTGCAATTGGCGGGCTTTGCGGGCGAAGCGTGGACGCACGGCGATGGCGCCTTCGTTCAGCCTGCCGTCGATGAACTGGCGCGTTATGCCGCGACGTTGAATCGACCCGCCGTCATCGGCCATTCGATGGGCGGGCTCAGCGGTCTTCTGTTGGCGCAGCAGCATCCCGAGGCGGTCAGCCGCGTGATGAGCGTCGACAGCTTACCCTTCTTCAGCGCCATGTTCGGCCCGCAGGTCACGCCGCAGACGGCGCGGCCCTTCGCCGATCAGGCCGCCGCCTCCATCCTGAACGCGGACGAGGCGGCCTTCCGCGTTCAGCAGGAACGCACCGCTGTCGGCATGATGCGCGACGAGGCCGGGCGCGCCGCCATGGTCGACTGGTCGATGGCCTCTGACCGGCAGGCGATGGCCTCGGCCATCCGCGAGGTGATGACCACCGACGCGCGGCCCGGCCTGGCGGCCATGACCACGCCGGTCTGGGCGATCTACGCCTCAGACGCGGACGGCGGCGCGCCTGCCGCCATGGCCGACGCCCTGTGGAGCCGCGAATACGCTGGCTTGCCGGGCGTGACGCTGAAACGCGTCGACGACGCCCGGCACTTCATCATGATCGATCAGCCTGAACGGCTGAACGCCCTGGTCGACGCCTTCCTGACGGGCGCGGACTGATCGCAGATCAGGCGGCCGGCGCCTTCAACCTCAAGTCGTCGGTGACGTCGCCCGCCTTGGTCGGCGCGCCCGCGAACTCGCCCGCATATTCCGGCGCCAGGGCGCTCTGGAAGGCTGTCAGAGGCAGGGTCAGATAATAGGCGCCCTCGACGTAGGGACCGACCGCATAGGCGTCGAGCAGGAAGGTCAGGCCGCCCGCCTTGCCCGGAACCGAACCGGGCGCCAGGGCCACGGCTACGTCCTTCAGTTTGGGGCAGGCCCACATTTCGCCGCTGGTCGAGACCGGCTCGGCGCCGGGGCGCTTGGTCTTGGCGGTGTTCACTGCCTGACACAGGGCGCGCTCCAGATTGGTCGTGTCGGCCTTGTCGGCGAACAGGTCGGCGGCGGCGATGCGGCGGGCCTCGGCCTTGTCCCACAACAGGCCGGTGGCGACCGTATTCGGGTGGGCGCCGCCCGAATAGTCGAAGTCGGTCCGCATCAGGCTGAACAGGCGGCCGGTCTCGATCGGGGCGCCGTAGACGATGGTCTTCTCATAGGGCGGCATCCCCTCGGTCGAACCGGCTTCGGTGCGATCGGCTTGCGCGCCCTCGGCGTATTCCTTCAGCTTGGCCACCTCGTCGCGGTACAGCGGGGTGTAGAGCGCCGGATAGGACAGCACGGCCTCGGGCAGGCTCAGGCTGACCTTGGCGTAGGGCGTGGCGCTGTCGTACTTCAGCGGCCCCTCGACGGCGTGGGCGGAGGCGGCTGGTGCGGCGGGCGTCTCCTTCTTCTCATTGCGCTGGCACGCTGCGAGCGAGGCCGCGACGGCGGCGGTGACGAGAAGGGCGCGAAGGGGGCGCGAAGGGATCATGCCGGGCTCCTTTGGAACGGTTCGATCAGAAAGCTAGGCCGTTGAACGCGATGGCGGCCAGAAGGATCAACCCCGCATCGCGATTTGACTTGAAAAGACGCAGGGACAGTTTCGGGTCGTCCGGCTGCAACCGCCGCACCTGCCAGACGAAATGCAGGGCGTAGAGCGCCAGACCGACATAGAAGAGCGGCCCCAGGCCCGCGACGTAGCCCGCCGCGCCCGCCAGGGCCACGGCCAGGATGTAAAAGACGGCCACGCCTTCCTTGACCTTGCCGCCCAGCGCGCGGGCCGAGGACTTCACCCCGGCCATGACATCGTCCTCGATGTCCTGAAGCGCGTAGATGGTGTCGTAGCCCAGCGTCCAGAAGATCCCGCCCGCATAGAGCAGCCCCGCCGACAGGGCGAGGTTCCCCATGCGGTTCAGACCCTCGGCCATCCAGTAGCTGTCGCCGCTGAGCTTGACCTGCAGCACATAAAGCCAGCCCAGCGCGAACAGCCCGCCCGTCGCGGCGGCAAAGCCCAGCAGGGCGCCCCAGTTGAAGGTCAGGCCTAGCCACGCCTGCGGCCACCAGGTGATGCGCTTCATGAAGGGATAGGCCGCCACCAGCCCCAGCGACAGGGCGCCCAGCAGCACTGACATCAGGTTCATCGTCAGCAGGATGCACAGGCTGATGAGGCTAAGACCGCCGACGAAGGCCCAGGCCTGCTTCACGCTGATCTGGCCGGCCGGAATGGGGCGCATGGCGGTGCGGGCCACCTGGGCGTCGAAGTCGCGGTCGACGATGTCGTTCACCGCACAGCCTGCCCCGCGCATCAGGGCGGCGCCGACGGCGAAGCCGACGATCAGCCACAACTCATAGCCGCCGAACGGCCGATCATACTGGTTCAGCGCCAGCATGATCCCTTGCCAGCCGGGCAGCAGCAGCAGCCACGTCCCGATCGGCCGGTCGAAGCGGCCCAGCTTCAGCCAGGGCTTCAGGCGCTCGGGCGCATGGCGGTCGACCCAGTTCTGGCCGGCGGCGTCGGGAAGCGGGGCTGTGTTCATGCGATGGGTCTTAGACCTTGATGGCGGCGCGGGTGAAGAGGGGGCGTTGAAACGGCGATCTGCAAGGCGTTGCATCGGCGCGTCAGGCCGCCTTTACTGATGCCGAAACAGAGAAGCGAGCCGCCGATGACCGAAGCGCCGATCAAGGGACCCGCGTCCTATTTCCCGTCCATCGAGAAAAAGTATGGCCGCCCCGTCGCCGAGTGGAAGGCGGAGATCCGCGCCCAGTACCCGGCCAAGCACATGGAACTGGTGTCCATGCTGAAGGATGAGCACGACATGGGGCACGGCCATGCCAACGCCCTTGTGGCGCACACCCTGGCGGAAGACGGACTGAAATAGCGCCTCCTCGCCGTTTGACGGGGAGCAAAGTCGCAGATTTATGAAGTTTACGGCCAAGGCTGGACAGCGGGCGCCGTATCCGTCACTGGGCGCGAATGGCTCGCAGCTCCATCCCCCGCAGCGTCTGGATTCTGGGCGTGGTCAGCCTGTTGATGGATGTCTCGTCAGAGATGATCCAGACGCTTCTGCCCATCTATCTGGTGGTCGGACTTGGCGCTTCGGCAGTGATGATCGGTATGGTGGAAGGCTTCTCCGTGGCGGTGGCGACGGCGGTGAAGTTCCTGTCGGGCTTCTGGTCGGATCGTATTTCGCGGCCCAAGTGGCTGGCGGTCGCGGGCTATGGGTTGGCGGCCCTGTCCAAGCCGATCTTCCCTCTGGCGGCCTCGGTCGAGGGAGTTTTGCTGGCCAAGGGCGTGGACCGGATCGGCAAGGGCATCCGCACCGCGCCGCGCGACGCCCTGGTCGCGGCGGTGACGCCGCCGGACATTCGCGGGCGCGCCTTCGGCCTGAGAAAGTCGCTGGATACGGTCGGCGGTTTCGTCGGCCCCCTGCTGGCCATCGGGCTGATGGTGGTGCTGGCGAACGACATCAAGGCGGTGTTCTGGCTGGCCTCTATTCCGGCCTTTCTGGCCGTGGCCCTGCTGGTCGGCGGCGTGTCCGACCCGCCGCGCCCGGACGAGGCCGCCAAGAAGCCGCCCAGCCTGAAGGGGGCCTTACGTCTGGACGCCGCCACCTGGACCATGATCGCCCTGACGGCGGTGATCGGCCTGGCGCGGTTCAGCGAGTCCTTCCTGTTGATGAAGGGGCTGGATGTCGGCGTCCCCGCCGCCTTCGCGCCGGCGGCCATCGTCCTGCTGCACCTGGTGTTCGGCCTGGCCGCCTTCCCGGTGGGGGCGCTGTCGGACCGCATCGGCCGCACCTCCCTGCTGCTGCTCAGCCTGGTCTTCCTGGCCGCCGCCGACGTGGCGCTGGCGCTGGCCGGGAACCAGGTCGTCTTCTACCTGGGCGTAGCCTTGTGGGGCCTGCATATGGGCTTCTCGCAAGGCCTGCTGATGACCTTGATCGCCGATGCGGCGCCCGCCCATCTGCGCGGCTCAGCCTTCGGCCTGTTCGCCCTGATCTCGGGTTTGATCGCCTTGCTGGGCAATGTGGCGGCGGGTCTGCTGTGGGACGGCTTCGGACCACAGGCGACCTTTGCGGTCGGCGCGGTGTTGAGCCTCGTCTGCGCCCTGGGCATCGCGGGCTGGATGCGGCTTCAGGCGGCGCGCAGCCGCTCCAGCGCTTCGGAATAACGGCGCGACAGCGGGGCTTCCAGAACGCCCAGCTCCACCGTCCAGTCGCCTGAGCCTTCGGGCCGCAGTCCGGTCATCCGCGCGGCGTTGACCAGCCAGCCTCGGTGCGTCCGCACGAAGCCGAAGCGCGCCAGCTCGCCCTCGACCGCCGCCAGGGTGACGCGCATCAACGGCCTGCGTCCATCGGCCAGAACGAACTCGACGTAGTTGCCCGCCGAGGTCGCGGCCAGAATGTCGTCCAGCGGCGCCCGGATCAGCCGCGCCCCGTCGCGGATGTCGAAGCTGACGGGCCTCAGCGGCGTTTCGCGGGCCTGCCGCAGGCTGCGCACGCCCCAGAAGACTCCGATGAACAGGGTGTAGCTGAGCAGGTCCTTGCGCAGCTCATAGATGAACTTCTCGACCGGCGGGCCATAGTCATAAACCTCGCCCAACAGGGCGTAGACGCCATGCCGCATCGCCACCATCAGCACGACGTGCAGCAGGCTGTAGAGGCAGGCGGCGCCCAGATGCAGGGCCAGGAAACGTCCCCGCGCGCGCCAGCCCTCCTGCAACAGCGACGCCGGCGCGGCGCCCGCCGCCAGCCACGGCAGCCAGATCACCAGCGCCAGCGCTAGGGCGCTGGACCCCTCCCACACCCACGGCGCCCATGACCGCAGGCTGGGCCAGTCGGCCTGCACCGTGAGGGCGTTGACCACCAGAAATCCCAGGGTGAGGGCGATGATGATCGGCCCGCCGGTCAGCAGGTCGCGCCGGTCCGCTCCGTTCGTCCCGACAGGCGCGCCGTTCGTCACTGACGCTTGCGGTCCGGCCTCTGAGCCTGACCGAACGGCCCCTGCGCCTTGCCGAGCGCGCGGCGTCGGGGGCACGGCGGATGGCGTCGTTTCCGTCATTTCAGGTTGTCCATGTCCTCAGAACCCCTCGCCGTCGCCCGCCGCCATGACCTGGACTGGATCCGGGTCGGGGCCTTCCTGCTGCTGATCCTCTATCACGTCGGCATGTTCTACGTGCCCTGGGACTGGCATGTGAACAGCCCGCAGCCGGTCGAATGGCTGGAGCCGGTGATGCAGTTGACCAACCCCTGGCGGTTGACCCTGCTGTTTCTGGTCTCGGGCGCCGCGACCCGTTTCCTGTTCGACAGCTTCCAGCGAGAAGGGAAGGGCGCCGCGCGGCGTTTCGCCGGATCGCGGACCTGGCGCCTGTTGCCGCCGCTGCTGTTCGCCATGTTCGTGATCGTGCCGCCGCAATCCTACTACGAAGTGGTCGAGGCGGCGCAGGGGCTGGGCGTGGTCGATCCGGCGAACTCGCCCTGGCTGGCCGACTTCTGGGTGAAATACGCCACGGGGACCGGCGGCTGGTGCGACGCCGACGGCTGCCTGACCACGCCGACGTGGAACCACATGTGGTTCGTGGCCTATCTGTTCGTCTACAGCCTTGTGCTGGCGGGGCTGCTGGCGTTCGGACGCGTCTGGCTGCCTGTGATCCAGTCCGGGCTGGAGCGCGCCTTGAAGGGCTGGGGCCTGCTGATCTGGCCGGTGCTGTGGCTGTTCCTGCTGCGCTGGACCCTGGCGCGGATCTTTCCGACGACCCACGCCCTGACCGACGACTGGTACAACCACGCGGTGTCGTTCAGCGCCTTCCTGTTCGGCTTTGTCAGCGTGCGCTCGGCGGTGCTGAAGCAAGTCTATGAGCGGCTGCGGCGACCGGCGTTGATCCTGGCCCTGTGCGCTTGGGCGGGATGGGCGGCCTATGCCTGGACCTATCGCGACAGCGGAACGCCGCCCGAAGGGCTGAGAGCCGCCATGCGCCTCGTCTATGCGCTGGATCAGTGGGCCTTCATCGCCACGGTGCTGGGCTATGGCGCGCGCTATCTGAACCGGGGCGGGCCGTGGCTGCGCTATCTGACCGGCGGCGTCTTCTGCTTCTATATCGTGCACCAGACCGTCACCGTGGTCGCGGCCTATCACCTGTCGAAGCTGGGCCTGCCGCAGGGGCTGGAGGCGGGGCTGCTGATCGCCGTCACCTTCGGCGGCTGCTGGGGCGCCTATGAAGTCGCACGTCGCCTGGGGCCCTTGGGCCTGTTGCTGGGCGTCCGGCCGCGTCGCCCGTCCGCCTTGCTGACAAAGCCGGTCAGGCCGTAGTCTGAGCCGACGCAAGGCGCAGGAGCGACGCGGCATGGACTACAAGCCTCAGGACCGGCGCCCGCCGATCATCCTCTATCTGACCTGGATCATCCTGATCGGGGCGGCGGTCATCGGCTTCATGACCGACGCCTTCAGCGTGACCTTCGTGGCCGTGGGGACCTTGTTGCTGTCGCTGGTTCCCATGTGGCTGGGCGAGAAGATCGGCGTTGCCCTGCCGACCGCCTTCGTCAGCGCCATCGCCGCCTTCCTGTGCGCGACCCTGTTTCTGGGCGAGGTCGGCGATTTCTACGAGCGGTACTGGTGGTGGGACGTGGTCCTGCACGGCGGCTCGGCGATCGGGTTCGGTCTGGTGGGCTCTCTGCTGATGCTCATGCTGGTGCGCGGCGAGCGCCTGACCGCCGCGCCGATCACCGTGGCCTTCTTCGCCTTCTGCTTCGCCGTGACGGTCGGCGCCCTGTGGGAGATCTGGGAGTTCACCCTCGACCAGCTGTTCGGCCTGAACACCCAGAAGTCCGGCCTGGTCGACACCATGTGGGACCTGATCGTCGACGCTGTCGGCGCCCTGATCGGGGCGAGCGCGGGCTGGGCCTACCTGAAGGGACGCGAAGGCGGACCGCTAGTCGGGGCGATCCGCGCCTTCATCGCCAAGAACCGCCGCCTGTTCGGCGACGGTTGAGGACGGCTATTCCGCCAGCCGCCCCTGCGTCTCATCGCCGGGGAAGACCACGTCCGGGTCCTGCTCCCTGCACTCCAGGCCGGGTCGGTTCAGGCGACGCAGGACGTGGCGCAGGATGTTCAGGCGCGCCGTCTTCTTCTTGTCGGTCGCCACCACGGTCCAGGGCGCATAGTCGACATGGGTGCGCTTCAGCATCTCGTCGCGAGCGGCGGAATAGGCGCTCCAGCGGGCCTGGGCCTCGGCGTCCAGGGGCGAGACCTTGAACCGCTTCAGCGGGTGGTCGACGCGCTCCTCCAGGCGGCGGGCCTGTTCGTCGCGGCTGATGTCCAGCCACAGCTTGATCAGGATGACGCCCGACTGGGTCAGCATCCGCTCGAAGTGCGGGGCGTCGTGCAGGAAGCGCTCATGCTGTTCGGGCGTGCAGAAGCCCATGACCGGCTCGACCCCGGCCCGGTTGTACCAAGAGCGGTTGAAGATCACGATTTCGCCCGCCGCCGGCAGATGGGCGGCGTAGCGCTGGAAATACCACTGGCTCGTCTCGCGGTCGGTCGGCTTGGGCAGGGCGACGACCCGCGTCTGGCGCGGCGCCATGTATTCGGTCATGCGCTTGATCGCCCCGTCCTTGCCGGCGGCGTCGCGCCCCTCGAAGACGATGACGACCTTCAGGCCCTGTTCGATGGCCCAGGCTTGGGTCTCGACCATCTGGATCTGCAGGGCTTCCAGGATGTCGGCGTAGTCGTCCTTGGCCATGGGCGTGTCCTTGTGTCGCAATCGGCGAACCTTGCGGCGAATTCACTGGCGTCGCCAGCCTCGCCGTTCAGGGTGCAACGCAAAAGGAGCCGAAAATGATCAATCGTCGTCATGTCCTGGCCGTCGGCGCGGCGGTCGCGGTTGCGCCTTCGGCGGCGCGTGCGCAAGACGAGGCGGCGTTCGACGCCGCCCTGACGACAGCCTTCGAGACGGTCAAGCCGGTCGCCCTGGCGGGCGGGGTGGCGACGGCTCAAGGTCTCGCCTGGTCCGGCGTGCGCGGCGCCCGGCGCGCGGGGCGGGACGATCCGGCGACGACGGACGACCGCTGGCACCTGGGCTCCAACACCAAGGCGATGACGGCGGCGCTTTTCGCCCGTCTGGTCGAGCAGGGACGGGCGCGCTGGGCTATGCCGCTGACCGAGGCCTTTTCCGGCATGACGATCGACGCGGGGTGGGACGGCGCGACCCTGGACGACTTCATGACCCACACGGCGGGGCTGAAGGACGAGGCGGTCATGGGCATGGCCTGGCTGATGACGGCCCGCGCCGATCCTCAATCCCTGGTGGAGCAGCGTCGCGCGATCGTCGAGAAGGCGCTGGCGGCGCCGCCGACGGGTCCGCGCGGGACGTTCGCCTATGGCAACGCCAACTATGTGCTGGTCGGGGCGGCGATCGAGGCCATCACCGGCGGCTCGTGGGAAGAGGCCATGCAGGCCGAGGTGTTTGGGCCGCTGGGCCTGGCCTCGGCGGGGTTCGGCGCTCCGGCCGGAAGCGATAACGCCTGGGGCCACCGCCGCATGGGCGAGACGGCGGCGCCGATGGATCCGGCTGATCCGGGTTCGGATAATCCTCTGGCGCTCGGTCCGGCGGGGACGGTTCATATGACGGCGGCCGACTACGCCCGCTTCCTTCAGGTCTTCCTGACCGAGGGCGGCGGCTGGCTGAAGCCCGAGACGGTGCGGCGTCTGGTCACGGCGGGCCAGGGCCGGAGCTACGCTCATGGCTGGGTCGTCCTGCCGTCTCAGCCCTGGGCCAAGGGGCCGGCCGTCGCGCACGAAGGCTCGAATACCCTGTGGCACGCCATCGTCCTGGTGGATCCGGCGGGCGGACGGGCGGTCTTCGGCCTGGCGAACGACGGCGGGCGCGGCGGCCCGGCCTGTCAGGCCCTGGCTATGGAAATGCTGCGTATCTAAGCGCCGCCCCGGCGCCTTCTGCGTATCAGGAGCGGCGTTTCTTCGGCGTTTGCGCGAGATGGAGCGTCGCCTGTTCGGTCATGTGCAGTCGTCGGACTATAACACTGCGCGCCGGTGCGCAGTCGGCCGGGCGCTGCGGGACGCAAGCTGCGCGTGCTGCGGCGAAATTAACTGTAAAGCTTGTAAGCTCGATTTCGCTTTACAGTTGACCGCTGTGGATAGTCGGGTGACAACATCGCCGCAGCCCGGATTTCACGTGGGGTCCAAACCCGCGTCTTGCTCCTTCGCCTGAACGAGCTTGTCCAGATGGGCTGACGGGCGCTCCTGCTAGGACGTCCGCCTGGAAAAGCGCGTTTACGGAGACGCAATATGGCGACCGGCACGGTCAAGTGGTTCAACCCCACGAAGGGCTTCGGCTTCATTCAACCCGACACGGGCGGCGCGGACGTTTTCGTCCACATCACCGCAGTGCAAAAGGCGGGTCTGGTGGGTCTCGATGACAACGCCAAGGTCGAGTACGAGCTGGAATCCCAGCGCGGCAAGACCTCGGCTGTGGATCTCAAGCTCCTCTAAGGCCTTACGGACCTTCTGGTTCGTGAAAAAGAAGAAGACGCGGAGGGCGACCTCCGCGTCTTTTTTATTGGGCCTCGCCTTTCTGCTGGACGGCTAGTCGGCGAAATAGCCCGAGGCGTCGACGAAGGCCTGGACGGCCGCCGGGTCCGAGTAATCCAGTTCGAGCATGGCCTTCAGCGCCGCCGCCTTGTCCGGCGCGCGATCATGGTAGCCGCGCGTGATCGCATAGCCGACGTAGTAGCCGAGATCGCGAACGCCGAAGGCGTTGTCTGCGCTGTTGTAGAGCCAGCCGCTGAAGTCCTCGCCCGCCATGTCGCGACGGAAGGCCGTCTTGATCGCCTCGTCGTGCGCCGGGCCATAGGCTACATAGGCCAGGTCGGGCGTCCGGCCCGTCACCTGTTCGGCGACGAAGTCGGCCACGCCCTCATAGACGGCCTGGGCCAGCAGGTTCGGCCGCTCGCCCCTTTGCTGGGTGTGGACCACCTCGTGCACCGCCAGCAGGTCCAGGTTCTCCAGCGGCTTGCTGGCGAAGTAGGAGGCGAAGAAGCGCTGAAGCCCGGCCGGCATCTCGGACGTGTCGACGCTCTCGTCGCCGGTGGCCATTTCGACGCCCAGCAGAACCTTGTCGCCCTGCGTCGTCCCGGCGGATCGCAAGGCGCCGACCTCGAAATAGATGCCGGCGGGACGCAGGTCGGGATAGAGGGCGCGGAACCGTTCCAGATGCCCCTCGAGCCGCGTCAGGGCCCCGGCGGCCAGCGCTGTGCGGGGCCGCACCGAGTCCCAATAGGACGGATAGGCGCGGATGGCCTGAAGATAGGTGTCCGCCGTATAGCCCTTGGCCTCCATGAAGGCGGTCAGGCCTGGCGTTCCGGCGTCGATATAGAGCCTTTGGAACGCTGTCTTCTGGGCCTCCGGCGACGTTTCCGCGCGGACGGCGTCGTAGGCCGTCCAGAAACGGGCGACGTCGCTGTCTTCCAACTGGATCGGCGATGATCCCGATTGGGCCGCTGCGCCGGTCGCCAGCAGGCTGAGGCCCAAGGTGATCGTCAAAGCCAGTCGGCGCATGGATTTTCCTTCTCTCACGGGGCCGGAAAAAGAGAACCGACACGACTTCTGTGTCAAATGAAACGCCGGTAATGTTAAGCGCGGGCGACACGGCAGGGATCGACCTCGCCTGCGGTTGGTTGTCTCCCCACAAGGGAGACGCACCATGCTCAAGAACAAGAACTCCTCGGCCATCGTGGCGGTGAAGGATCTGGAGCGGGCCAGGGCCTTCTACTCCGATGTACTGGGTCTGAACCTGGCGGACACCGGCATGGACGGGGTGCTGGGTTATCGCACCGGCGGCACATGGCTGACGGTCTATCGCTCGGACTTTGCCGGGACGAACCAGGCCAACGCTGTGACGTGGGACGTGGGCGTCGAGGTGGACGACATCGTCGCCGACCTGAAAGCCAAGGGCGTCGTCTTTGAACGCTATGACGGCATGGCGCATGACGGCGACGTCCATGTCGCAGGGCCGCTGCGACTGGCCTGGTTCAAGGACCCGGACGGCAACATCCTGCACCTGGTCGGCGGGGCGGGCGGCGCCTAGCCTTCCAGCGACACGACCGGCTGGCTGACGGCGGCGCCCTTGCCGCGCGCCTTCAGCCAGGCTCGGATGCGGTTCTGGATCGGCTGATCGATCAGATAATGCAAGCCGAAGGCGAAGACGAAGGCCGCCAGCACGCCCAGAACCCACAAGCCCCAGCGCCAGGCCTCGCCCAGCGCCAGCTTGTTTGCGAAGGCCTCGGCCAGGCCGAACCAGGCGATGCGCACCACTTCGTTCGAGATGAACATGGAGAAGGAGACCATGGCCGCCGCCTCGACCAGCTTCGACGGCCGCTTGGTCGGCACGGCGCCCGCCGCCAGGATGATGACGGAGATGAAGAACAGCGACAGCAGGGCGTTCTTGTCGAAATACTGGGCCACGGCCAGACCAACGGCGGCCAGCACCCCGGCCCAGCCGGCGATGCGGGCGTTGATCCACACGCCTTGCGCGAACCAGGCCAGTCCCATGCCCAGGATGAACAGGGGCAGGGCGCGCCAGATGCCCAGGTTCAGCGGCATCTGATAGACTGGATACTTCAGGATCGCCCAGCTCAGCTCATTGGCGGCCAGATAGCCGACGACGACCAGGGTCAGCGCCGTCCACGGCCCGATCCGGCTGAGGCCCCGCAGCACGAAGGGGAAGGCGACGTAGCAGCCCAGAAGCGCCGAGATCGACCATGTCGGGGCGTTCCAGCCCAGGCCGCCGTGAACGCCGAACGACTGCACCAGGGCCGCCTGGGCGGGAAGCTGATCCCAGGCGAACCACTCGGGATGGCTGGGCGGCATGCCCGCAGCGGTCGCCGCCAGCACCAGCGCCACCAGCAGACCCAGCACGATCAGGTGCGCCGGATAGACCCTCAAGGCCCGCTTGAGGAAGAAGTCGCTCTTCGACATCCGGCCTGAGCCGACGGCGCGGCCATAGACCCGCATCAGCACATAGCCGCTGTCGATCAGGAAGAAGTTGGTCAGCAGGAAGCCGCCCCGCTCGAACACGGGATGCAGCCCCTCGGCCAGGGGGACGGGCGCCGACATCTGGAAGTGATGCAGGATGATCAGGGCGGCCACGATGAAGCGCAGCGCGTCCAGCCAGCCGCCGCGCATGATCGGCGGCGGCTCATTCCGGGACGAAAACACAGCTTGCAGCATCACGACCCCCTTGTTCGAATGTTGTTACGCAAGAATGGGGCCGGGCCCCCGGCCTCCTGGGTGAATCTGTCGCTGGCGCGGCGCTTTGCATCTGGTATAACGACGAAATCTCGATGGTGGAGCGAGAGGGCGACCGTGAAAAAGGCTTTTGCAATGATCGGCGGCGCGACCGCCCTGGCCTTGATGCTGGCGGCGCCGGGCGGCGTCAGCGCCCAGCAGGCTTCATCGCCCCCGGCAGGGGCGATCAAGGCGGGGACGCTCCAGGAGGCGCGGCCCACGGTGACCGTCAATATCGTGAGCGGGGATCTCGCGGGCCAGGAGAAGCGGGACTTCGATCTGCTGGAGCGGGCGATGCGCGACATGCAGGCGCGCGGCTACGCCGGTATGGATCGCCATTTGCCTGCGCTCCGACGTGCGATGGAGCGCGCGCCCGCGGCCTATCCGCATACGGAGAAGCGAGCGGCGAACGACTGGATCGTGCGCACGCTGGACATCGGCGAAACCATGGTGATGGCGACGGTGCTCCAGGCCTCAGCGGTGGAAGCCGGCGCCTCCAACGTAACCGTGCGGCAGCAGCCCAATGTCTATCCTCTGATCGCCCTGATGCTGGGCAGCGAGGCGGGCGAGCGCGGGCGTCTGGACGAGGCGGTCGCCGTGCTGGATCAGGGCCTGGCCCGCCAACCGGACGACTGGGTGCTGATCAAGGAAAAGGCATCGGCCCTGCAGGCGGCGGGGCGCAATGAAGAGGCCTTAAGCCTGGCGACCGAGGCGCTGGCGTCCGATTCCATCCGTATCACGTTGAACGCCGGAGCTCTGCATCGCAGTCGGGGCTTCAGCTTGATTGAATTGAAGCGACTGCCCGAGGCGCGCGCCGCCTATGACGAGGCGTTGAAGCTGGACCCCGAGGATCGATCCGCCAAGGCGCAACTCGCCTATATCGACGGGCTGGAGGCGGGACAGCCGCCGGTGGCCCCGGTGATCGTGAGGCCGTTGCCCGGCGAGGCGGTGAAGCCGGCGAACCCGTAAGGCTCGCCGGTTTGCGGGTCTGGCCTAGCCCCGCACCAGCCGCAGGAACTCTTCGCGCGTACGCGGGTCTTCGCGGACGACGCCCAGCAGGCAGCTGGTGATCAGGCTGGCGCCGGGGACATCGACGCCGCGCATGGTCATGCAGCTATGTTCGGCCTCGATAACCACGCCGACGCCGTGGGGGCGCAGCACGTCCTGGATGGCGTTGGCGATTTCGGACGTCATCTTCTCCTGGATCTGCAGGCGGCGGGCGTAGCCGCGCACCACGCGGGCCAGCTTGGAGATGCCGACGACCCGGTCGGTCGGCAGATAGGCGACATGCGCCTTGCCCACCACCGGCAGCATGTGGTGCTCGCAGAAGCTGACGAAACGGATGTCCTTCAGGACCACCAGCTCGTCGTAGCCGCCGACTTCCTCGAACGTCTTCTCCAGATAGTCGCGCGGTTCGACCTCATAGCCCTGGAACAGTTCGCGATAGGACTTGGCCACGCGCTTGGGCGTTTCGATCAGGCCTTCGCGCGCAGGATTGTCGCCGGCCCAGCGGATCAGGGTGCGGACGGCGGCTTCGGCTTCTTCCTGGGAAACGGCGGGGGAGGAGGGGGTCTGGTCGCTCATGACAGGCTGCATACCTCCCCCGCGCAGGTTTTGGAAACGGCGCCGCTGTTTAAAACTGCTTCCGTCCCGATCAGGGCAGTCTGCTGATCAGGACAGGCGGACCAGTTCGACGCGGCGGTTGCGGGCGCGGCCCTCGTCGCTGGCGTTGTCGGCCACCGGCTTGTCGGCGCCGAAGCCCTTGGCCTCCAGCCGCTTGGCGTCGATCCCCTGCTGCGTCAGGGCGGCGACCACGGCGCGGGCGCGTTCCTCGGACAGGGGACGGTTGCGGGCCGGGGCACCGGTGTTGTCGGTGTGCCCCTCGACGGACAGGCGCAGACCTGTCTCCTGCTTCAGCAGTTGGGCCACGGCGTCGACCTGAGGGCGCGAGACATCCAGGATGTCGGCCTTGTCCAGTGCGAACTCGACCGGCACGGCGACGCGGCCGTCGGCGGCGATCTTGCGCGCCAGTTCGCTGGCAGGCAGCAGGCCGGCGGTCGGCGCCAGGGCCTTGACCTCGGCCACCGCCATCGCGCCTTGCGCGCTGCCGACATAGAGGTGAACCCAGACGGTGCGGTCAGCCTGTCGGATGATCCAGGTCTGCGACGGGTTGTTGTAGATGTCGCCGATGCCGTTGAGGGCCGCCATCTGCACCGCCTCGGGCAAGGCGTGGGCGGCTTCATTGGGAATCTGGCCGTCGAAGATGCGAACGGCGCCCGCCTCCTTCAGCGCGTGCTCCATGTTCCGCAGCAGCTCCAGCCGCGAGAAGCTCTTGCCGCTGTCGTTGGTGATCTGGGTCTGGTGGACGCGGCCTTCGACCATCTGGAAGCCGGCGCCGGTCCAGAAGGGGAAGTCGGCGAAGTCGTGCGTTTCGCTGTTCTGCGGCTTGTAGCCGTCGGGCAGGCGCAGATAGGGGAAGTCGCCCAGGCTAGCAGTCGACAGCGCCACGCTGTTCACGTCGAAGGCGCCCGCCGCTTCGTTCGCCGCCGCGGGGGCCGCCGCCGTCTCAGCCGGTTCCGGCGCCTTGTTGTCGCACGCGGCGACCAGTGAGGCCGAGGCCGCGACCATCAGGACGGAGGCGAGACGCAGGAACGGTTTCATGAGGCATCCTTCAGGCGTTGATCGGGGGAGGGCGAAAACGTTCGTCTAGTCGCCGCTGTTGTCAATCACGCGAAACCGCATCGACCGGAACATCGGTCTCATTCCATCGTCCTAACGTCGCGTTAACCATCCTGTCGGCATTTTCTGCCCACTGTCCCGCGCGTGTGTTCGGGGCGTCTCGGGGATCGGCGATGAGCGGCGCGGAAGTTCTGGATGTGGGTCGCGACGCCCTGTGGCTGACGATCCAGCTGTGCCTGCCGGCCCTGATCGTGGCCCTGGTCGTCGGCGTGGCGATCGGCCTGTTCCAGGCCCTGACGCAGATCCAGGAGCAGACCCTGGTCTATGCGCCCAAGATCATCGCCATCTTCGTGTCATTGCTGCTGTTCCTGCCGCTGATGGGCGCCCTGCTGGGCGGCTTCATGCGCGAGATCGCCGCTCGCATCGCGGGCATGTAGGGCGGGGTTGTAGGGCAGGAACATGGAGCCTTACGCCACGGCGGAACAGGTCTGGGCCGGTGGGCTGATCTTCGCGCGCGTCGGCGCGATCCTGATGATGCTGCCCGGCTTCGGCGAATCCTATGTGCCGCCGAGGGTCCGCCTGTCGCTGGCCCTGGTGCTGTCGCTGGCGTTGTGGCCCATCGTGGGCGGCGCCCTGCCGGCCCTGCCTGCGACCCTGGGCGCCACCGTCGGCTGGGTGATCCGCGAGGTGCTGACCGGCCTGGCCATCGGCACCATCCTGCGCAGCTTCATGACCGCCCTGACCACGGCGGGCGAGATCGTCTCCCTGCAGACGACGCTGGGCTTCTCCCAGACCGCTAATCCCATGCAGGCCCAGCCGGGCACGACCCTGTCGGCCTTCCTCATGCTGCTGGGGGTGACGCTGGTGTTCGCCACCAACACCCACCACCTGTTCATCGGCGGCATGGTCGGGTCGTATGAGGCCATCGCCCCGGCCAAGCCGTTGATCGTCTCGGACTTCACGACGATGGCGGTGAAGACTCTGAGCCAGAGCTTCATGCTGGGGGTGCAACTGGCGGCGCCTGTGCTGGTGTTCGCCCTGATCTTCAACCTGGCCTCGGGGCTGGTGGCGCGGGTCATGCCCAGCTTCCAGGTCTATTTCGCCGCCGCGCCCTTGAGCGTCATCCTGGGCCTGTCGGTGTTCGCGCTCAGCCTGGGCGTGGTGGGGACCGTCTTCATCGACCGCTACCGTTCGGTGGCGGCCTTCTTCACGGGAGGCGCCGTTGGCTGACGGTCCCGATCCCGAGTCGAAAACAGAAGACGCCACCCCGCGAAAACTCGAAGAGGCGCGGAAAAAGGGCGACGTCGCCAAGTCGCCGGACGTGGCGGCGGCGCTGTCGCTGGCGGGCGCGGCAGGGGTGCTGCTGGCGGGCGGCGGCTGGTTCTCGACCCAGATCGCCGAGGGACTGACCCCCTTTCTGGCCCAACCGCACGCCATGATCGGAGGCCTGGAGGCCGGCGCCGGCGTCGAGATCGGGATGCAGGCTGTCTGGGCCGCCGCGCCCTTTCTGGCGGCCCTGATGTTCGCCGTCATCCTGGGCGGGGTCGGCGGCAATCTGGCTCAGTCGGGCCTCATCTTCACCGCCGATAAGATCAAGCCCAAGTGGTCGAAGGTGAGCCCGCTGGAAGGGATCAAGCGCATCTTCGGCCCGGACGGCCTGGTGCAGTTCCTCAAGACCTTCATCAAACTGGTCGCCATCGGCGCCGTCTGCTGGATGGTGCTGAAGCCGCATACGCGCGAGCTTGAGAATCTGGCGGCCATGAGCCCGGCGATGATCCTACCGTTCGCGCGGGACCTGGCGCTGGCGCTGATGGTGTCGGCCCTGGTCTTCCTGGCGCTGACGGCGGGGGCCGACTACTTGTGGCAGCGGGTACGCTTCGCCAAGCGGATGCGGATGACCAAGGAAGAGCTGAAGGAAGACTTCAAGCAGTCCGACGGCGACCCGCACGTCAAGGCCAGGCTGCGTCAGATCCGTATGCAGCGCGGTCGCCAACGGATGATGCAGGCCGTGCCCGACGCCACCGTCATCATCACCAACCCGACCCACTATTCGGTCGCCCTGCGCTATGAGCCAGACCAGGGCGACGGCGCGCCGGTCTGCGTGGCCAAGGGCGTCGACGCCCTGGCCCTGCGCATCCGCGAGGTGGCCAGGGAGCACAATGTGCCCATTGTCGAGAACGTGCCCCTGGCCCGCGCCCTCTATGCGGCGGTCGAGGTGGACGACATCATCCCGCGCGACCACTTCGAGGCGGCGGCCAAGGTCATCGGCTTCGTCATGCAGCAGAGGAAGCGGCGATGAAGGCGACGGCGGAGGAACGGCGTATGCTGACGAACCCTGATTCGCGCGGGCGAGACGCCATGACCATTTCCCGACCGCAAGACCGCCAGAAGGCCCGCGCCGCGCGCCGTCCGCGCTTCGACCCATGGCTGGTCGTGATGGCGGTCGGCTTCGCCCTGGCGATCGCCGCCATCGCCTATCCGGCGTTCCGCGCCAGCGCCTTCACCGCGCCGGGGCTGATCCTGATCTTCGCGGCGGGGGCGACGGCGCTGATCTGGCTGTCCGCCTTCGGCCGGTCCGAGCGGCGGCCCGCCTCGGGCGATGCGGCGGTCGAGATGCTGGACGCCATGGCCGAGCCCGCCGCCCTGGTGCAGCCGTCGGGTCAGGTGCTCGCCTACAACGCCGCCTGGGCCGAGGAGAACGGCACCGTCACCACCCTGCCCAGAGCCGGCAAGGGAGGCGGCAAGTCGGCGCAAGCCCTCTACATGGCCTTCGCCCAAGCGCGCGGAGGGCATCAGGGCCGCGCCATCGTCCAGATCGGCGCGCGTGAGATCGAGGTGCTGATCGGTCAGGCGGGGGAGGGGCGCTTCCTGGTTCGCGCCGCGCCCGAAGCCGTTCTGCCGCTGGCCCCGAGCGCGCCCGCCGCGCCCCAACCCCTCGCCCCGACGGGCGAGGCGCGCGCCATGGCCGCCGGCGCGCCCTTCGGTTCGGCCGTCATCGGCGGCGAAGACCTGTTCGCGGGCCGGGTCGAGGAGCCCAACGCGGCGCTGGCCTTGCTGACCGGCCCGGCGGCTTCGGGCGACGCCGCCTTCGGCCATCTGTTCGACCCGGCGGGCGTGGACGAGGCCCGCGCCAAGCTGGAGGCCGGATCGTCCGGCCCGATCGAGCTGATCGCCCGCGCCCACCCGGATCGGCAACTGCATCTCTATGTCGCGCTGGAAGGCGACAAGCGCCGCGTCTGGTTGTTCGATGTGGCGGCGCAGAAGTCGATGGAGCTGCAACTGTCGCAGGCCCAGAAGATGCAGGCCGTGGGTCAGCTGGCGGGCGGGGTGGCGCACGACTTCAACAACCTGCTGACGGCCATCCAGTTGCAACTGTCGGGCCTGCTGGAGCGGCACCCGGTCGGCGATCCCTCCTACGAGGGCCTGAACGAGATCCGCCAGACGGCCATCCGCGCGGCCGATCTGGTGCGCAAGCTGCTGGCCTTCTCGCGCAAGTCGACGGTGCGGCGCGAGCGGCTGGACCTGGGCGAACTGGTCGGCGAGTTCGCGGTGCTGCTGCGCCGCCTGCTGCGCGAGGACGTGCGGCTGGAGACCGACTACGGCCGCGACCTGCCGCTGGTGCTGGCCGACAAGAGCCAGTTGGAGACGGCAGTGATGAACCTGGCCGTCAACGCCCGCGACGCCATGCGCGGCGTGGTCGAACCGGGCGCGGGCGTCGTCACCATCCGCACCCGCCGCCTGACGGGCGCACAGGCGCGCGACCTGGGCTGGCGCGAGGCGACGGATGAGGTCGCCCTGATCGAGGTGTCGGACACCGGCCCCGGCGTGCCGACGGCGCTGCTGGACAAGATTTTCGAGCCCTTCTTCACCACCAAGGCGGTGAACGAGGGGACGGGCATGGGCCTGGCCACTGTCTACGGCATCGCTCAGCAGGCGGGCGGCCATATCACGGTCGCCAATCTGGAAAACGCGGGGGCCGCCTTCCGCATCTTTCTGCCCGCCGCCACGGCCGAGGAGCTGGTCGAGGCCCCCGTGGTTGAGAAGGTCGTCAAGGCGCCGCGCGACCTGTCGGGCGCGGGCCGCATCCTGTTCGTTGAGGACGAGGCGGCCGTGCGCGGCATCGCCGCCCGCCTGCTGCGCCAGCGCGGCTATGAGGTGATCGAGGCCGCTGACGGCGAGGAGGCTCTGATCCTGGCCGAGGAATGGGCGGGCCAGATCGACATGCTCATCTCGGACGTCATCATGCCGGGTCTGGACGGGCCGTCGCTGCTGAGGAAGGCGCGGCCCTTCCTCGGCGACGCCCCGGTCATGTTCATTTCGGGTTACGCCGAAAGCGACTTCTCGGACCTGTTGCAGGACGAGGTCGGGGTGTCCTTCCTGCCCAAACCGCTGGACATCAAGACCCTGGCCGAGCGCGTGAAGCAGGAACTGCACGCGGGGTGAGGACTCGAAAGGCGCGTCGCTTGGCTGGGTTAGCGGTCGTCGCCCGTTCGCGTGCGTTGCACTGTTGTGGCGCTTTCCCCGCTTGGCAGGACGGTTGTGGTGGTCGTTGTTGTCGTGGTCCGCTCCCACAGGGTGCAGCCAACGGATGAGCCGCCGTCCGGCTGCGGCGCAGTGCGGCATCGCGTGTCGGCGGAAACGGCGTCTGCGGACCGCACAGGTTCAAGCGGGCCCGTCGAACAGGCTGACAGCGTCAATGCCGCCGTCAGGACGACGCAGCATCGGAACATGACGGATCTCCTCGCAATTTCTCGTTCAGCGACTTTGCCCGACTTCGGGCGCTGCGCAAGCGGAGGCTTTGACGGGTGAGCTTATATTCTAACGTCGAATTGACGCGGCTCGCCCATCCGCCGCTCTCGCGCGGCTTCGTGCAGGGTGTCGGCGAGGTCCAGCAGATGATGGCGTCGAAGGCGCGGGATCACTTCCAGCAATTGCAGGCGCAGACTCTCTGCCTCGGCGTCCGACAGCAGCGCGTTTCGCGAAGAAGCGCGATCAGACATGGCGCATCACCCTGATAAACGACCTGAAAGACGGTCTGGGGCGTGTGGGAAACGGCTGTTTCGCGCTTTGGGTTCCGAAAAGCGCGTTCACTTCGAGAATTGTGAACAAAGGCGACGTTCAAGGCTTGGGTATGGCGCGCGCGGCCCTAGATAGGGTCCAGAGGAATCAAACGCCGTAAAGAGGAGTCTCCCATGGCCTTCACCCTGCCCCCGCTGCCCTACGCCTATGACGCGCTGGAGCCGGCCATCGACAAGGAGACGATGACCTTCCACCACGACAAGCACCATCAGACCTATGTCGATAACCTGAACAAGTTCGTCGACGCCACGCCCGAGGCGCAAGGCAAGTCGCTGGAAGACATCTTCGCGATCATGTCGAAGCTGCCGAAGCCGATCCGCAACAACGGCGGCGGCGTGTGGAACCACAGCCTGTTCTGGGAGCTGCTGGCCCCGGTCGGCACGGGCGGCGAGCCCTCGGCTGAACTGGCCGCCAAGATCGACGCCGAACTGGGCGGCATGGACAAGTTCAAGGCCGACTTCGACGCCGCCGGCGCCGGTCAGTTCGGTTCGGGCTGGGCCTGGCTGATCCTTCAGGACGGCAAGCTGAAGGTCACCTCGACCCCGAACCAGGACAACCCCCTGATGGACGACGCGGCCGAGAAGGGCGCTGTCCTGCTGGCCGCCGACGTGTGGGAGCACGCCTACTACCTCAAGTACCAGAACCGCCGGGTCGACTACCTCAAGGCCTTCTGGTCGGTGGTGAACTGGAACAAGGTCAACGAACTGTACGAAGCCGCCAAGGGCTGAGCCGGTTCTGAACCGAAATGAAGACGGCCCCGGAATCGCTTCCGGGGCCGTTTTTTCTTGAGCCGTCGGCGGCGTTTCAGGGCGCGGTCGACAGGCGCATGGCCAGGATTTCACGCGTGCGGCGGGTGATGCCGTAGAGGACGCCGGGCGTGCTTTCGTCCCAGTCAACGGCCTGACCCTCGGCCTCCATGCCCAGGGTCTCGACGTGATCGAGGACCCCGCCGCCCTGGGCCAGGGCGACGACGTAAAGCTCGGGATGGTCGTGCCCGCTGAGATAGAGCCGCTCGTCCGGCCCCCAGCCGCCGCCGGAGATGCTCATGGGCGCGACCCGCTCAAGGATGGAGGCCGGGATGACCCAGCTTTCGGTGCGCCGCCACTGGTCGTCGAAGCGGACCAGGGTGGTGTGGCGGTGGTCGCGCGGGGCCTCGCCGCCGCGGCCGTCATAGTTGGCGAACATTCCCCACCAGGCGCCGTCGTGACGCTCGATCCAGGTCAGGGAGCCGGTCCCCAGACCGAGGGCGACACTGCGTACATGGTGCAGGTCCTGTGCGTCGAAGACCTCGACCGTGCTGACGTGCGGCGTGCCGGGGAAGTTGGAGCTGGCGCAGACCAGTTCAACGTTGATGAGGGTGCAGGAGTTGATGTGGGGGAAGCGCTTGGGATCGCCGGACCATTGGGCTTGCTTCTCGCCGGTCGCCTTGTCGTAGCGGGTCAGGGACCAGTTGGAGACGGCGTAGACGTCGTGGGGGCCGACGGCGACGCCCTGGCGCGCGTCGGACGGATAGCGGCGGACGGTTTGTAACTGTCCTGAAAGCGCTGGGGCGGGCGGCGGGGCCGCAGACGCGGTCGCTTGTTCGGGGGCGATCAGGGCAAGAGCCGCGAGGGTCGTGATCAGCATGACGGACTTTCAAACAGAAAAGGCCGCCTTCCCGATCGGAAAGGCGGCCTGAGAGGGCAGGATCAGAAGCTGGCGGAGACGCCGAACCAGAAGGTGCGGCCGTATTCGGCGGATTCCTGCAGATAGCCCTGGTTCGGGCCGGTCACTTCGCGGCGGCCGGCGTCGTTCAGGTTCTGGCCCTCGGCGAAGATCGTCACCCCGTTGTCAAAGCGCCAACTGATCGAGGCGTCATAGAGGTGACGGCCCTTCCAGTATTGATCGGCGTTGGGGGTGGTGTCGTTGATCGTCTCCAGGAAGCCGCCGACGTAGTTGTGCGAGATCCGCGCCTCCAACGGCCCGCGCTGATAATAGATCGAGGCGTTGGTGGTGGTGTCCGGCTGCTGGAACAGGCCCGTGTGGCGCTCGCCCGCCGAGGTCAGGAAGGTGAACTCCGTGTCCAGGAAGGTGGCGTTGGCGCTGACGCCGAAGCCGTCGAACGGCGCCGGCAGTATGGTCAGGGCCTGCTGGAAGCCCAGCTCGATCCCGCGGATCTCGGCCGACTGGGCGTTCATCGGCGTGGAGACCAGCACGTCCTCCATGCCCCGGCCTACGTCCATGCGCTGCACCGAGCTGAGGGTGAAGATCTCATTGTCGATCGACTTGGTGAAGACCGCGACCGAGATCAGGCCGTCCGTCGGATAGTATTCGAACGACAGGTCGAAGCCCTCGCTCTCGCGCGGCTCCAGATTGGGGTTGCCTCGCGACAGGGTCGGCTGGGAGCCGTCGAAGCTCAGGTTCTCGCTGGCGGCCAGGGAGCCGAAGTCCGGACGGCCGATGGTGTTGGTCCAGGCGGCGCGCACCACCATGTCCTCGCGCACGTCCCAGCGCAGGTGGACGCTGGGCAGCCAGTTCTCATAGCCGCCTTCGTTGTGCGCCGGGGTCAGGACGCCCCCAGTGTTGCGGATGGCCTGGGACTCCACCTCGGTCTTCTCGTAGCGTAGTCCGCCCAGGACGGTGACGTCGCCCATCCGATAACTGGCCTGGCCATAGGCGGCGTAGACGTCCTCGGTCACGTCATAGTCGCCGACCGGCAGGGCGGTCGTGGCGGTGAAGCGATCGCGGTTGGCGGTGAAGAAGTTCTCGGCCAGACCGGCGTCGATGCGGGCGCCCAGGTCATAGCGGCCCTGGATCAGTTCGCTGGGGCCGGCCACGTCCACCTCGTCGAAGGTGAAGGCGAAGCCGGGCGCGGTCTTATAGTCGGTGCGGGTGCTGGCGTAGGAGCGGTCGCTGGAGCGGATCAGGCCGCCGAACTTCACCTTCAGGTTCCGCTCATGGCCGCCGTCGTCGAAGGCGGCGTTGAAACGGGCCTGCACCGTGTCCTCGTCGCTGGTGGTCAGGGACACCCGGCGTTGCTGCAGGTTGTAGCGCGCGGCGTCGCGGAAGGCGGCCGGATCGGTCGGCGTGAAGACCGGGAAGAAGTCCGAGGTATCGTAGCTGAAGCCGAAGTCAGAATGGGCCGCCGTGCGGAACTCATATGAGGTGTTCGGCGTCTCCAGCTGTGCCTTGGAGTAGGACAGATCGCCGTCCAGCGCCCACTGGCTGGCGGCGTCCCACTGGAAGCCGCTGCGGACCAGACTGATCTCGCGCTGGGTGATCGGCTGGTTCAGGCCGACGATGTTGCGCCCAGCCGCAAAGAGGCCCGAGGTTTGGGTCTGGTTCGAGACGTTGCCGTTCGGCTCGGTGCGGAACTCGATGCGCTCCTCATCGTCCTCCATGCTTGCCCACAGGGCTGAGGCCTCCCAGCGGAAGGTGTTGGACGGACGCCACTCCAGCTTGCCGTTCACGCCTGAGCGCTGCTTGGTGTTATTGTACCAGAACAGGCGATGCTGGGTCGGAACCTGGATGCCGTTGCCGGCCGCCGAGCCGGAGTCCACCGGCTTGCCGTCGGCGTCGTACTCGCGCACCGAGGGGGCGGCGACCTCGACCTGCGGGATGTCGTAGTCTAGCTGTTCGTGCGAAGCGCCGACCACCACGCCCCATTCGTCGTTGGCGCCGAAGCGGCGGCCGGTGGCGAAGCTCAGGCGATAGGAGGGGTCGTCGTTGCGCACGTCGCCGCTGCGCTCATAGGCACCGTAGGAAGCCATACCGTCGAAGAAGGGACCGTTGCGGTCGAAGGCGCTGCGGGTCCGCACATTGATGACGCCGCCGATGGCGTTGCCGTCGTTCTCGGGCGTCACCGTCTTGATGACCTCCAGGCGGCCGGCCATGACCGAGGGGACGATGTCCATCGGCACAGTGCGGGCGCTCTCGTCGACCGAGCCGACGAAGGCGCCGTCGATGGTGGTGCGGTTGTAGGTCGAGGCCAGGCCGCGCAGGATCGGCCAGCGCGGCTCGCCCTGGTCCTCCATGATCGACACGCCGGGGATACGGCGCAGGGCGGCGGCGGTGTTGTGATCTGGCAGCTTGCCGATGTCGTCGGACGAGACGGCGTCCATGATCTCGAACTGGCGGCGCTTGACGGCGATGGCCGCGCGCTGGGCCTCGCGTTGGCCGGTGACGACGATCTCGCTGACTTCGACGGCCGGGTCCTGGCCTTCAGCCTGCGCCGAAATCTGGGCCTGGGCGAGGGTCGGCGCGCATAGGGCCGAGGTGGCGAGCAGCCAGGCGGCGGCGCGGCGAACAGAGGTCATGCTGACGAATCCCCGAAAGCGATACTGATGTCGGGGGCAGCTAGGCTTCAGCGACGACGCTACGGTTTCAGCTCGATGGGGTTTTCATCACTGTTTGGCGCCCTTTAGGCGAAGAATGATCCAGAACCGGAGTCCGCCAGGCCCAACAAGGCCGCCGACATTGACTCCTGGCCTCGCCGCCTTCATAAGCGCGCCCTTCTCGCATCGGGTACTGCCCCAGGCGCGAATTGACTACGGACGATGCGTGAACCGCCGTTGAGATCGCCGCTCCAATCGGGGAGCAGCCGGGCCGCATCATGATGAAGAGTGACACATGTCCAAGCGCCATAGCGCCAAGTACAAACTCGACCGGGCCATGGGTGAAAACCTGTGGGGTCGCGCCAAGTCTCCCGTCAACAAGCGTTCCTACGGCCCCGGCCAGCACGGCCAGCGCCGCAAGTCCAAGGTCTCGGACTTTGGTCTGCAGCTGAAGGCCAAGCAGAAGCTGAAGGGCTACTACGGCAACATCACCGAGAAGCAATTCGCGGCGACCTACGCTGAAGCCGCCCGTCGTAAGGGCAACACCTCGGAAAACCTGATCGGTCTGCTGGAATCGCGTCTGGACGCCATCGTCTACCGCGCCAAGTTCGTGCCGACCGTCTGGGCCGCTCGCCAGTTCGTCTCGCACGGCCACGTGACCGTCGACGGCAAGAAGGTCGACATCGGTTCGTACCGCGTCAAGCCGGGGCAGGTCATCGAGGTCAAGGAAAAGTCGCGCAACATGGCGCTGGTGCTCGAAGCCCAGCAGTCGAGCGAGCGTGACCTGCCTGACTATCTGGAACTGGGCGATCGTGGTTTCTCGGTTCGTTACGGCCGCGTGCCGGAACTGTCCGACGTGCCCTATCCGGTGAAGATGGAGCCGAACCTGGTCGTCGAATACTACTCCTCGTAAGTTCGACGATCCCGCCCGATCCGTCGGGTTGCGGTTCAAGACAAGAAAGAGGCTCCGGCTCGCCGGGGCCTCTTTTTTAATGAGGCACAGCGGCGGTTCCCTTTTGGGCCAAACCAAGGCATGGTGCCTTTTGCTGTCAGGATCGAGCCGCGGGAGGCCGAGATGAGATATCGGATCGCTTTCTGCGCCGTCGTGGCGCTGTCTGTCGCCGCCCTGGCCGGATGCGCCCCGAAGCCGGGCGCTCTGGTGCGGACGGAAGGGATGCCGGGTCAGCTGGAGCCGATTCACGCCGCCGCCTTCACCCGCGACCTGGCCGTGTTCCGCGTCAGCTCGAACGGCTGCACCGACAAGAGCGACGTGAAGCCCTTCATCACCCAGCTCAAGGACTCGGCGGTCATCACCCTGCGCCGTCTGGACGAAGATCGCTGCAGCCGTCCGGTCAAGGGCGGAGTGCAGATGGAGTGGACCTTCCAGGAACTGGGCCTTCCGCCCGGCGCCAACGTTCTGGTCAACAATCCTTACATGATGGACGGCGAGGCCGTGGCCGTCAGCCAGTAAGGGCTTAGACGGCTTAAGGGCCGTTTTTTTCAAACTTCATTATTCATATCGAGACAGCCAGGGTTAACGCCTTGGCTTTTAGGACTGTGGACTCCTTTCCTCCACGGCGTCTTCCATGCGTGTCCTGACCTGTCTGACCGACGAGCACCATCTGGGGCTCGTCGCCCTGGCTGCCCTGATCTGCCTGCTGGGCAGCTTCATCACCACAGGGTTGTTGAGACGGATTAGGGAAAACGGAGGGCTGTCGCGCCTTTCGTGGCTGTTCCTGGGCGCCGTCGCGGGTGGGGCGACGATCTGGTGCACCCATTTCGTGGCCATGATCGCCTATCGACCGGGCGTCGAGACGGCCTATGAGCCGATGTTGACGGGCGTCTCCCTGGCGGTGGCGATCCTGGGCGTCGGCCTGGCCCTGGCGACGGCCTCCATGCGCCGCCGTTTCGCCGTCGAGGCGGGCGGCGCCCTGTTCGGCATGGCTGTGGCCGGGATGCACTTCGTCGGCATGGCCGCCCTGTCGGTCGAGGGCGTGGTCCATTGGTCGGCCGTCTATCTGGCGGTCTCCATCGTCGGTTCGGTGGTTTTCGGCGCCCTGGCCTTCCGTCTGGCGTCGGCTGACGATCGTTTCGCGCGGCTGAAGGGCGGGGCGGCCATGGTGCTGGGCATCGTCTGCCTGCATTTCACGGCCATGGCGGCGATGACCGTCATCCCGCTGGGACCGCTGGATGGGATGCTGACCGGCGAGGACGCGCGCCATGTTCTGGCGCTGGGCGTCGCCGGCGTCGGCCTGCTGGTGCTGGGCGCCGGCGCCGCCAGCCACGCCTTGGATCGGGAAGCCCTGGCGCTGAACCGCGAGCGTCTGCAGTATCTGCTCGAGACCGGCGTCGACGGCATGGCGATCGAGCGCGACGGCGTCATCGTGGCCGTCAACGAAGTCCTGGTCGAGTTGGCCGGAACCGACCGCGACAGCCTGATCGGCGCCGACCTGGGGGACTGGGTGCAGGACGCCCACCGTCTCGACGACGGCGCTGTGACCCAGACCATACTGATAGCCGGCGGCGAAGAGATTCCCGTCGAACTGTCGGCCCGCCGCGACCTGACGGCGCGCGGCCGCACCATGATCTACGCCGTGCGCGACCTGCGCGCCCGCATGGCCCAGGAACGCCGCATCGCGCACCTGGCCCGCAACGACAGCCTGACCGGCCTGCCCAACCGCGCCTCCTTCCTGGAGCGGTTGACGCGCCAGAAGCAGACGGCGGCCGAGGGCGAGACCCTGGCTCTGTTCGCCCTGGACCTGGATCGGTTCAAGGAGGTCAACGACCTGTACGGCCACGCGGTCGGCGACCAGCTTCTGTGCATCATCGCCGAGCGTATGAAGGGCGTTCTGCGAGAAGGCGAATTCATCGCGCGTCAGGGCGGGGACGAATTCCTGGCCCTGGCCTCGGTGGCGACCCGCGACGAAGCCCGCGCGGTGGCGGAGCGCCTGCGTCAGGCCGTTGTTCAGACCGTGACCCTCGACCATGCCGACGTGTCGTGCGGCGCCAGCATCGGCGTGTCGCTGTGGCCGGAAGACGCCCATGACGTGTCGACTCTGATCAACAACGCCGACCTGGCCATGTACCGGGCCAAGGCGTCGCTGACCCAGGACGTCTGCTTCTATGAGGCGGACATGGACCAGGCGGTCCGCGCCCGCCGTCGTGTGACCCAGGCCCTGCGCGAGGCTCTCGAAAACGAGCGGTTCGAGCTTCACTATCAGGTCCAGGCTTCGGTCAGCACCGGCAAGGCCACCGGCTATGAAGTCCTGCTGCGCTGGAAGAACGATGAAGGCCGCTACATCTCGCCGGCCGACTTCATTCCCGTGGCCGAGGAGAACGGCCTGATCCTGCCGATCGGCGAATGGGTTTTGCGTCAGGCCTGCCGCCAGGCCGCCGCCTGGGACGAGCCGCATCGCATCGCGGTCAACCTGTCGCCGGTCCAGTTGAGCCACGTCGACCTGCCCCGTCTGGTGCATCAGATCCTGCTGGAGACCGGCCTGTCGCCGTCACGCCTGGAGCTGGAGATCACCGAGACGGCCATGATCACCGACATGGCGCGCACCACCCATGTGCTGCGTCAGCTGAAGGCGCTGGGCGTGACCATCGCGATGGACGACTTCGGCACGGGCTATTCCTCGCTGTCGACGCTGAAGGCCTTCCCCTTCGACAAGATCAAGCTGGATCGCTCCTTCATGACCGAACTGGACGGCGAGGCGCCGCAGTCGCGGGCCATCATCCGCGCTGTCCTGACCATCGGCGAAAGCCTGTCGATCCCGGTGCTGGCCGAAGGCGTCGAGACCGCAGAGCAGTTGGCCTTCCTGCGCGCTCAGGGCTGCAATGAGGTACAGGGCTACCTGCTGGGTCGGCCTCAGCCTGAGGCCGACGCCTTGACCCACGGCGCGGCCTGGATCGATCTGCAGGAGACGGCGACCGCCGCGTGATGGGCGGCGATCCTTGCTGATTATTCACATGACCCTGCGACCGGGCGCTGGCAGGGTCCGGCCAAGTTAAAGAAAAGGGACGCGTCTCATGCGCCGCATCATCATCGCCCTGGCCTTGGCGGCCGTCGCCGCGCCGGCTCTGTCGGGCTGCATCATCATCGCCACTGAGAAGCCGACCACGCGCGTCATTCATACGCCGCCGGCGGAAGGCGCCTGATGCGCGGCGCTCTGCTGGCCGTCGGCGTCCTGCTGCCCCTGCTGGGCGGGTGCGTCATCTATTCCAATGAGGGCGGCGAGAAGGTCTCGGTCATTACGGATCGTGATACGGTCAAGACCGAAGCCGTGGAGGCGGTGCGCCGCGTCGACTTCGACGGGCAGCGCCTGAATGTCGTTGTCGGGTCCAACGGATGCACCGAGGCGTCGAGCTTCGAAGTGCAGATCAAGGACTCTGATCCGGCTGAGCTGACGCTGGTGCGCCGCACGCCCGACATGTGCCGCGCGCTCGTGCCCGAAGGCGTGACGGTCAGCTGGACCTATGCCGAACTGGGTCTGGAAACGGGCCAGCCGGTCCGGGTGATCAACCCGATCAGCCTGTAGACGACGCCTTCTCCTTAAGGGGAGGGCCGTCCGCCGGTCGAGACAGATAGGGGTTGCGGGACCTGGGTCTCGCGGCCCCTTTTTCTTGTCGCGGGCTGTCGTCAGGCGTCGAAGGCGCCGGACAGGACGCCGAACAGCGGGTTCGGCCGACCCTCATCGTTGAACAGCAGGGGACTGTCCCGGCCGTCGTCGTTCTCGCCGCGACGCAGCCAGGAGTCGCTGTCGCGCACGCCCCAGACGGTGAAGGCGAACCGCTGGGCGGGCGGCAGGTCCATGAAGGCCTCGGCCAGTTCCGCCACGCGCGCCGTCTGCTGCTCGCGCCGCTGGGCGCGCGACCGTAGGTCGGGCAGGCGGCCGCCCCGGACCATGGAGGCGTCCAGCTCAGAGACATGGATGGGCAGGCCGAACTGACGGGCTTCATGCATGAAGCCTGCGATCTGGCCCTTGGGGATTTCGATGTCGAGGTGGGACTGGATGCCGATGCCCTGCACCGGGGCGCCCGCCTTCAGCAGCCGCTCGACCAGGCGCAGGAAGGCCGCGCCTTTCTTGGGCGTGTTTTCGAGGTTGTAGTCGTTCAGGAACAGGGTCGCCTCGGGCGCGGCGATGCGGGCCTGTTCGAAGGCGCGGATGATATAAGCGTCGATCCCGCCTAGACCCCGGCTCCAGACGCAGTCGCGATAGCCACTTCCGTCATCCTCGACCGGCTCGTTGACCACGTCCCAGCCGACGATCTGGCTGCGCCAGCGCCCGGCCACCTCGGCGATATAGCGGTCATGCTCGGCGATGAAGCGCGCCCGGTCGTCGACCAGGGCGGTGAACCACGGGTGGTCCTGCGCATACCAGATCAGGGCGTGACCGAAGAGGCGGACGCCCAGATCACGCGCGAAATAGGCGATGCGGTCGGGCGCGTCGAAGCGCAGGGAGCCGTCGTCCTGGAGGATGTACTCCATCTTCATCTCCCACTCGGGCGTGAGCTGGGAGAAGTGGGTGGAGACCAGCTGGAACCAGGCCTGATCCGACAACTGGCCGGACATGGCGACAGTGCCGACGGGGAAGGGGGCGACGGCTTTCAGCGCGCGGATGGGGCCGGTCGGGGCGGATGGCGGCGCCTCGCCCGCGCCGCATGACGCGAGCGCGAGGGTCGAGGCCAGCAGGGCGCGACGGTCGATTATGACGCCTCTCCCTCCCGTGAAGCGGAGGGACAAGCTGCGGCTGTCTCAGCCACGGCGGCGCAGGCCCATTTCGTCATAGGCGGCGGCCTCGCGCTTGGCGGCGGCCATCAGCTTGTTCAGCCGGGTGGTCTCGGCGACATGCTCGAACTTCTTCAGTTCCTCAAAGGCGCCGGTCAGGGCGTCGCGGGCGCCGTCCTCTTCGGTGGCGACGGCGGCGACCTCGGCCTCGGCGTCGGCGCGGCGCTGTTTCCAGCCGTTGAGATAGGCCTGCAGCATCATGCCGGAGGACGGGTCATGGCGCGCGTTCTCACGTTCGATCTCGGCCTCGGCGTCCAGCACGGCGACGCGCACCTCGGCCTCGGCCTTGCGGGCGCTGATCTCGGCCAGGCGCTTCTGCAGCGTCTCGACCTCATAGTTGGAGATGCGGATCAGGGATTGGGCCCAGGCCGTCATGCGTCGTCTCTCGCGATCATTGGTCCACCATGCCCTGGTTCAGGATGGTTTCAAGTCTGTCGAAACTGTCGGCCAGCCGCGTCACGTCGTCCTTGTCCTGGGTCAAGAAGCCTTCCAGGGCCGGATTCAGGGCGATGGCGCGGTCGACGATGGGGTCGGCCCCGGTGCGATAGGCGCCGATGCGGATCAGCTCTTCCATGTTGGAATAGGCGCTCAGGCACTGGCGCGCGCGGCGGTTCAGTTCGCGCTCGGGCGGGGACTGGTTGCCGGGCATGGTGCGGCTAACGGATTTCAGCACGTCGATGGCGGGGAAGCGGCCGCGCTCCGCGATCTTGCGGTCCATGACGATGTGGCCGTCCAGAATGCCGCGTACGGCGTCGGCGATCGGCTCGTCATGGTCGCCCCCGTCCACCAGCACGGTGAACAGGGCGGTGATCGGCCCCGCCTCGGTCCCGTCCGGCCGGATCGGTCCCGGCCCGGCGCGCTCCAGCAACTTGGGCAACTCGGTGAAGACGGTGGGGGTGTAGCCCTTGGTCGTCGGCGGCTCGCCCGCGGCCAGGCCGATCTCACGCTGGGCCATGGCGAAGCGGGTGACGCTGTCCATCAGGCACAGCACCTCCAGACCCTGATCGCGGAAGAACTCGGCCACGGCCATGGTCATATAGGCCGCCTGACGCCGCTTCAGCGCGGGCTCGTCACTGGTGGCGACCACGACGACGGCGCGTTTCAGGCCTTCTTCGCCCAGAGTCTCTTCGATGAACTCGCGGACCTCGCGGCCCCGCTCGCCGATCAGGCCGACCACCACGACATCACAGGTCGCCTGGCGCGCCAGCATGGACAGCAGCACCGACTTGCCCACGCCCGAACCGGCGAAGATGCCCAGGCGCTGGCCCCGGCTGGTGGTGGTGAAGACATCCATCGCCCGCACGCCCAGATCCAGCCGTTCGCCCACCCGGCCGCGCGAATGGGCGGGCGGCGGCGGCGCGCGCAGGGGATAGGGGACGAGGCCCGGCGTCAGCGGCCCCAGGCCGTCGATCGGCTCGCCGAAGGAATCGATGATGCGGCCGAGCCAGGCGGTCGTCGGGCGCACGCTGGCGGCGGCGTTGATGATGCGGATGTCGGCGCCGGGCGCCACGCCCTCGACCGGGCCGAAGGGCATCAGCAGGGCCTTGGCCTCGCGGAAGCCGACGACCTCGGCGGGCAGGGGCGGTTGGCCGCGCCGCTCGATCTCGGCGCGGGCGCCGACAGCCAGACGGGACAGGCCGCCGCGTGACTCGATCAGCAAACCGCTGACGCCCGCCACCTTGCCGGTGACGACCAGCGGGTCGATCGCTTCGACGGCGGCGACAAGATTGCGCAAAGAAGACCCCTGGGCCGCCGGATGTGCAGCCGTTCCCCGCGAACATGCCTCATCATGGTTAATGGGCGGTGAAGTCAGGCATAATTTTTCAACTTATGATTGTAGGTAATAAAGATGAAACCTTTGAAGCGCCGTTGTTATCCGCAGACGTAGCTAATCCATCGCCGTTATTCTGAAGGGGAGCGGTTCGGATGTTCAGTGGAAGTCGTCGGCAAAAACAGGCTGCTGATCTGCAGCGGCTCGAGGAACTGGATCGCCGGATGGCGGCGATCGGTCGGTCCCAGGCGGTGATCGAGTTCGATCTGGACGGCACGATCCGTGACGCCAACGATAATCTGCTTCAGACCATGGGCTATGGCATGGATGAGATCCGGGGCCAGCATCACCGGATGTTCATGGACCCGATCGAGGCGGCGACGTCTGACTACGCCGCCTTCTGGCGCGAATTGAACGAGGGCCGCTTCGTCGCCCGCAAGTTCCGCCGCATGGCCAAGGGCGGGCGCGAGGTCTGGCTGGAGGCTTCCTACAATCCGGTGCTGGATGAGACGGGGCGGCCGCTGAAGGTGGTCAAGCTGGCCGTCGACATCACCCAGGCCGAACAGGCTTCGCAGCGGGCGGAGCAGGCGCGCATGGCGGCCGAGACGGCGCAGGCCCGTCTGGTCGGCGCCCTGGCCGAACAGCTTTCACGCCTGTCGGACGGCGATCTGCGCGCCGCCATCGAACAGGAGATGGAAGGCGCCCACCAAGCCGTGAGGGCGGACTTCAACGGCGCGGTGTCCAGCCTCAGGGCGGCGCTGGAGCAGGTGTTGGCGGCGGTGACGACGCTGCGCGGCGGCTCGGACGAGATCAGCCAGGCGTCGGACGACCTGTCGCGCCGCACCGAACAGCAGGCGGCTTCGCTGGAAGAGACGGCGGCGGCGCTGGATCAGATCACAGCCACCGTTCAGCGCAGCGCCGAAGGGGCTCGTCAGGCGGCGTCGGTCGCGTCCAGAGCGCATGCCGAAGCAGGCCGCTCGGGCGAGGTGATGCGCCGCGCGGTGGCCGCCATGGATGGCATCAGCCGCCGCTCGGCCGAGATCAGCGACATCGTCGGCGTGATCGACGAGATCGCCTTCCAGACCAATCTTCTGGCCCTCAATGCGGGGGTCGAAGCGGCGCGGGCGGGCGACAGCGGGCGCGGCTTCGCCGTGGTCGCTTCCGAGGTGCGGGCCCTGGCCCAGCGTTCGGCCGAGGCCGCCAAGGAGATCAAGACCCTGATCGCCGCCTCGGGCGCCGAGGTGGCGCAAGGAGTGGAACTGGTCGCCGAGACCGGCCGCGCCCTGCAGACGATTGCGGAACAGGTCAATGAGATGGACGGTCTGGTCGCTGAAATCGCCGCCTCGGCTCAGGAGCAAGCCTCGGGTCTGGGTCAGGTCAATCAGGCGGTGAACCAGATGGATCAGGTCACGCAGCAGAACGCGGCCATGGTCGAGCAGACGACGGCGGCGGCCGCCAATCTGAAGACCGAGGCTGAGCATCTGGCCGAACTGGTCGGCCGGTTCCGTACGGGCGCGAACGACGGCGTGGTGCGTGAACTGAAGCGGCCGGAGCCGGCGGGACGCGGCGGCCCGCCGCCGGCGCTGGAGGCGCAGCGCGCCCGCCTGCGCGCCGTGGTCAACGGTCCGGAGACGGAGGAGTGGACCGAGTTCTAAGGGGTTAAAACAACAGCTTCACGGTCGCCCGCATCAGCAGGGCCAGAACGGCGCCGAAGACCAGACAGGCGATCAGGTTCGGGATCGGCCGTTGCAGCCGGGACAGCAGGAACTTCATCGAAACGCGTCTGTCGTCAGGCGGGGGCGGCCGGATCTTGCAGCGGCTGCGCCTCATCAGAAGGCGAGGTCAGCACGGCGCCGACCGAGGCGGTGATGATGGCGGCGATGGCCAGCCATTGCAGGGTGCTGAGGTGCTCGCCCAGGACGAACAGACCCGCCAGGGCGCCGATGGCCGGATCGCCGCTGACGGCCACGCCGAAGGTGCGCTTGGGAATGTGGCGCAGGGCGATCATGTCCAGCGTATAGGGCAGGGCGCTGGACACCAGGGCGACCACCAGGCCGAGGACCAGGATCTTCGGATCGAACAGGGCCAGACCCGCGCCGGCGATGCCGAACGGCACGACCGTCATGGCCGCCACCGACATGCCGATGGCGACCGTGGCGCCGCTGGGCAGATGGCTGACGCGCTTGCCGAAGACGATGTAGCCCGCCCAGAACACCGCCGCCGCCGCCGCATAGGCGCAGCCGACCGGGTCCAGCGTCGCCACGCCGCCGTCCAGCGGCAACAGCAGGCCCAGGCCGAGAACCGCCAGGCCGACCCAGATGAAATGGATCAGGCGGCGCGAGTTGAACAGGGCGACCGACAGCGGCCCCATGAACTCGATCGCCAGCGCGACGCCCAGCGGAATGGTGTTCAGCGCCATGTAGAAGCTTAGGTTCATCAACCCCATGACCCCGCCGTAGATGGCCAGGGCGCGCAGGTCGCTGCGGGTGAAGGCGCTGCGCCAGGGGCGGAAGACCATCAGGAGGAATATGGCCGACAGGCCCACGCGCAGGGCCGCCGTCCCGGCCGGTCCGACCATGGGATACAGCGTCTTGGCGAAGGAGGTGCCGGCCGAAAGGGACACCATCCCGCCGATCAGGGCGAGATAGGGCAAAATGGCCGCGATGCGCGGTGTGCGAAGGGCGAGCGTCAGGGAGGACATGGCGCGGAACCTAGCCAAAACCCGCCTGCATTTCTCGCTGATTTCGCCTGCCATGATGCAAGAAACAGGCGTATGTTTACATCAAATGCAAGAAAACATCGATCTCGATTCCTTTGATCGTCGACTGCTGGCCCTGGTGCGGCGCGACAATCTTCAGCCCGCGCGGGTGCTGGCGGAAAAGGTCGGCCTGTCGGAATCGGCGGTGTCCCGACGGCTGCGGCGCTTGCGTGACGAAGGGGTCATCATCGCCGACGTCTCCGTGATCGATCCGGCCCGGCTGGGCCGCGCCCTGACCATGCACGTCCTGGTCGAGATGGAGCGCGAGGGGACGGCCGTCCTGGACGCCCTGATCGACAAGCTGACCGCCCGGCCCGAGGTTCAGGCCGCCTGGTATGTGACCGGCGACACCGACCTGATCCTCTATGTCGTGGTGCCGACGATGGAGGCCTATGAGGTCTTCACGCGCGAGATGCTAAACGACGACGCGCGCGTGCGGGCCTTCAAGACCCTGATCTCGATCCGCGAAGTCTTGCCCTTCGATCCCGCCCGCCGCGCCCTGGCGCGATGAGATCGTCTAAAGCCTGCGTCAGAATTCCTGCGCGGGCCTGCTTTGCTCACGGCGTATAAGACTTATCTGTTGAGCCGACACCGCCGCACGGAGACCTTCCCATGTCCGACGCTTCTCAAGCCGCCTATGACGCCAGCCGCCACAAGAAGGCGGGCCGAGGCCGCGTCTATGACAGCATCGTCGACACCATCGGCGACACCCCCCTGGTGCGGCTGCCCAACCTGACGGCGGCGTTTGAACCCAAGGCCACGGTGCTGGCCAAGCTGGAGTTCTTCAACCCGATCGCCTCGGTTAAGGACCGTATCGGCGTGGCTATGGTCGAGGCGCTGGAGCAACTGGGCAAGATCCAGCCGGGCGCGACCCTGATCGAGCCGACCAGCGGCAACACCGGCATCGCACTGGCCTTCGTCGCGGCGTCCAAGGGCTACAAGCTGATCCTGGTCATGCCTGAGAGCATGTCGATCGAACGTCGCAAGATGCTGGCCCTGCTGGGCGCGCGGCTGGAGCTGACGCCCGCCGAAAAGGGCATGAAGGGCGCCATCGCCCGCGCCGAGGAACTGCTGGCGGAAATCCCCGGCTCGGTCAGTCCGGCCCAGTTCGAGAACCTGGCCAACCCCGCCATCCATGAAGCCACGACTGCCGAGGAGATCTGGAACGACACGGCGGGCGCCGTGGACGTGGTGGTGTCCGGCGTCGGCACCGGGGGCACGATCACCGGCGTCGGCCATGCGTTGAAGGCGAAGAAGCCCTCGGTGAAGATGATCGCGGTCGAGCCGACGGCCTCGCCCGTGCTGTCGGGCGGCGCGCCCGGCCCGCACAAGATTCAGGGCATCGGCGCGGGCTTCGTTCCGGCGGTGGTGGATCGCGCCGTCATCGACGGGGTGGAGCAGGTCACGAACGAGGACGCCTTCGACATGGCCCGCCGCGCCGCGCGCGAGGAAGGCATCCCGGTCGGCATCAGCTCGGGCGCGGCCCTGACGGCGGCCTTCCGTCTGGCGGCGCAGGATGAGTATGCGGGTCAGACCATTGTGGCCATCATCCCCAGCTTCGCCGAGCGCTATCTGTCGACGGCCCTGTTCGAAGGGCTGTAACGGCGCTTCCGGCTGCAACTGCACTGCTGGTTAACCGCTGACGCTCTAGGTTGCCGGCATGGGCGAGATCCAGGCCAGTTTGGAAGAGGCGCATGCGCCTCGCAGTCGCACGGCGCGGCAGGTGCTGCTGCGCCGGTTAGCCGATGTCGTCAGCCTGCCGGCCAGCCGGATCAATGCGTTCGAGCGGGCGGTGGCCGGCGATCTTCTGGTCGATGTCCTGCGTCCGGCGCCGCTGGAGGAGCGCCGCCGCGTGTCCCTGCGGCTGGCGCCTCTGGGCGAGTTGCCGGATGCGCTGAAACGCCTGCTTATTCGTGACGAGCCTCAGGTGGCGGCGCCCTTGCTGGAAGATTGCGCCGCTTTGTCGGACGCGGATCTGATCGGCTGCGCGCGAGACGCCACGACCCAGCATCGCATGATGATGGCCGCGCGGCGCGACCTGTCCGAGGCTGTGACGGACACTCTTCTGAGCTGGGGCGAGGAAGCGGTCATCGCCGCCGTCCTGGCCAATCCTTCCGCGCGTCTGACCCAGACCAGCCTCGAGGGCGTGATCGCCCTCAGCCGTTCGTCGCGCGACCTGTGCGCGGCTCTGCTGAAGCGGCCCGAGATGCGGCCCTCCGGCGCCTATGTCATGTTCTGGTGGTGCGGGCCGGCCGACCGACGTCTCATCCTGCAACGCTTCGCCGTCTCGCGCGAAGTGATGCAGACCAGCGTCGAGGATGTCTTCGCCATGGCCGCCGCCGAGGGCTGGAACGATCCTGTGGCGCGCAAGGCCCTTCAGTTCATCGAGCGGCGCCAGAGAAACCGCGCAGCGATCGAGAAGAGTCCCTTTACTGATCTTGAAGCCGCCGTGACGGCCGCCGCGACACAGGGTCTGTCGCGCGAACTGGTCAGTGAGATCGGGTATCTGTCCGGCGTCAAACCGCTGACCGCCGCCAAGATCATGGGCGATCCTGGTGGAGAACCCGTGGCTATACTTTGCAAGGCGACGGGGCTGACGCGGCCTAATCTTCTGGCCTTGTGGCGATCCATGCGCCGACCCGAGACGACCGCTGACGGCGCGGTGCATCCCGACTGGGACCGGGTTCAGCTGACCTATGAAATGTTGGCGGTCGACCGTGCTCAGACAGTGCTGCGTTACTGGAACTGGTCGCTGTCATCGGCCCTGACCCCGGCCTTGTTGCGTGCGATCCGGGATGGGGAAGACCAGACGATCGACGAATACTCGGCGCCTGAGCGTGCGGCGGCTCTCGCCCTGGCGGATAACTTCGGTCGTTGAAATGGCCGTGCCTGTAGAGGCTGAATTCAGACGTTGATTTCGCCTCATGAGCGAGCAACGAGCGTTGCATTGCTTTCAATGTAAAACATAAGTATGAAACTGATCGACGGCAGGTCGATTCAGATCAGTCGATTGAAATTGGGGCATGCAAGAGGCTGATGCAGATGGAAGAAAAACCCGAACTGCTCGAGATGACCGCTGACATCGTGTCGGCCTATGTCAGCAACAACACCGTTTCGGCTGACGCCGTGCCGGGCCTGATCGCTCAGATCCACGCCGCTCTGTCGGGTGTTTCGGTTGCTCCCGTCGAGCCCGAGCCCGAGCCCCAGGAACCGGCGGTCCCGGTTCGCAAGTCGATTACGCCTGACTTCTTGATCTGCCTGGAAGACGGCCGCAAGTTCAAGTCGCTGAAGCGTCACCTGCGCACTAAATACAACATGAGCCCCGAAGAATACCGCGCCAAATGGGGTCTGCCGAAAGACTATCCCATGGTCGCCCCGAACTACGCCAAGGCGCGTTCGGAACTGGCCAAGCAGATGGGCCTGGGCCAGGGCGGCCGCAAGCCGGCCCGCACTTCGCGTAAGTAACGCCTCTACGCGATCAAGACATGAAACGCCCGCTCTTCGATCGAAGGGCGGGCGTTTTGCTGCCAGGCGACCTTCCTGACCCGTAGAGCGAGACGTCTAGTCTTCCAGCATCCGCGCTCGCCCGATGCGCACGGCCTCCGCTGCGCTGCCAACAGTCGGCGATGGCGTGATCGGGCTGCAGGCCGCAGCAGCCAGCTCATCTGCGTCGCCGCCAGGAGCAATAGGATAGGGCGGGGCGGTTTCGGCCGTGCGCGGACCCTCCGTCCCGTCAGCCCGCAAGGAGGCGAAGTCGAGGCGATCCGCCGTGCGCGCGGCGCAATCGAACCGCCACCAGGACCAGCCGCCGACATAGGCGACGCCGCCGATCATCATGTCTTCTTCGCTGACCTGAAGCGATCGCATCCGCACGCCGTCGCCATCGGGCGCGATCGACGCCCGATCCGCGAAGACCGCGAACCGCCCTACGCCGGTCAGGGCCAACTCCATCGTCGGTGTTTCCTGGGCGGACGGGGCGACGAGAGCGGCGGTCAGCATCAGGGCGAGGGGCAAGATGACGTCCTTTTACATGACCGAACGGGCGGCGGCGGTTAACCCTGTCCGCATACCCGCCGTTGAAACGGCTGCGCTAGACAGACGTCATGTATCACGCGCCTCACGGTTTCGATCCTTTCGGCCCTCCGCCTGACCGGCGGCGACAAGCCCGTGCGCCGTTTCGTCAGACGCGCCGTCCCGAGGAACGGATCACCCTGCTGGGCGAGCCGGTCGATCTGGTTCGTCCCGAAGAGGTGCTGCTGCACCTCGAACGCAGCGTGGAGGCGGGCGTGCAGAGCGTCGTCGCCAACCACAACCTGCACAGCCTCTATCTGATCCGGCGCACGCCGGGGATGCGGCGCCTGTACGACGCAGCCGACCTGATCGAGCTGGACTCGACGCCGCTGATCCATTTCGCTCGCCTGCTGGGCCATCCGGCGCGGCCGCAGCACCGCTGTACCTATCTGGACTGGCGAGACCATTTCTGGAGCCTGGCCGACCGCAAGGGCTGGCGTATCCTCTATGTCGGCGGGGCCGACGGCGTGGCCGAAGAGGCGGCGCGGCGGCTGTCCGTCCGCTATCCGGGCGCGATGGTGAAGGGGCTCAGCGGCTATTTCGACGCCACGCCGGGGTCTCTGGGCAATACGGCGGTGTTGGCGGCGATCAAGGACTTCGCCCCGACCGTGCTGTTCGTCGGCATGGGGATGCCGCGTCAGGAGTTGTGGATCGCGGACAATCTGGCCTCCCTGCCGCCGGTCCCTATCCTGCCGGTCGGCGCCGCCTTCGACTATGAGGCCGGGGTGCAGAAGGCCGCGCCCCGCTGGATGGGGCGTCTGGGCGTCGAATGGCTGTTCCGCCTGTTCGCCGATCCGAAGCGGCTGTTCACCCGCTACTGCGTCGAGCCGTGGTTCCTGATCGGCCCGGCGCTGGGCGACGTGCGCACAGCCATGCGGCGCAGGAAGCACTGACTTTTTCCTCCCCATTTCATGGGGAGGGGGACCGCGAAGCAGTGGAGGGGCTTACGGCAGCAGAACCAAGTAGCCCCTCTGTCTCGTCCGCCTCGCGTCCGATCCACCTCCCCATTTCATGGGGAGGAGAGACGTCGGTCACGCCGTGACGATCTCTTCGGCCTGATCCAGATCGACGCTGACCAGCTGGCTCATGCCGCGTTCGGGCATGGTGACGCCGTAGAGGCGGTCCATCCGGCTCATGGTCACCGGATTGTGCGTGATGACGATGAAGCGGGTGTCGGTGCGCGACCGCATCTCGTGCAGCATTCGGCAGAAGCGGTCGACGTTGGCGTCGTCCAGCGGGGCGTCCACCTCGTCCAGCACGCAGACCGGCGCCGGATTGGCCAGGAAGACGCCGAAGATCAGCGCCGCGGCCGTCAGGGCCTGCTCGCCGCCGCTCATCAGGCTCATCACCGACAGCCGCTTGCCGGGCGGGCAGGCGTAGATCTCCAGCCCCGCCTCCAGCGGATCGTCGCTCTCGACCAGCTTCAGCTCGGCCTGACCGCCGCCGAACAGGGCCTCGAACAGGGTCTTGAAGTTGGTGTTGATGACGTCGAAGGCGGCGATCAGCCGCTCGCGCCCCTCGGCGTTCAGTTCGTCGATGCCGTCCCTGAGTTTCGCGATCGCCTGCGTCAGGTCGATGCGCTCGGTCTTCATGGCGCTGAGCCGGTCGCCGTATTCGGCCGCCTCTTCCTCGGCGCGCAGGTTGACGGCGCCCAGCGCCTCGCGCTCGCGCTCAAGGCCGTAGAGCAAGTTCTCTGCGCCCGCTGCGTCGGGCGGGCGGGCGATGGCGTCGTCGGTCAGTTTCTTGCCCAGCTCCTCGGGCGACATCTGCGCCGTCTCGCGGATGTTGGCGGCGCTCTCGGCCAGCTTCTCGGCGGCGGCCTCGGCGCGGGCGGACAGGCCCGCCCGGCTCTCGCGGGCCTGAGAGGCGGCGGTTTCGGCGGCGCGCGCGGCGCGGTCGGCCTCCTGCGCGTCCGCTTCGGTCACGGCCACGGCGTCGGTCGCGGCCTGCTTGCGCTTCTCGGCCTCGGCCAGAGTGTCCATCAGGGCGTTGCGCTGCTCGGTAAAACCGGCGGGTGCGGCCTGCGCCTTGGTCAGTGCGGCTAGCGCCTTCTCCGCATCACGCTCCAGCGTCTTGAGGCGGGCCGCGCTGTCGCCGGATCGCGCAACCCAGCCCTCGCGTGCGCGGGTCAGACTGCCCAGCCGTTGCTCGCGCATGGCGCGGTCGCGGGCCTCCTCGTCGCGGGTCGAGCGGGCGGCCTGCGCCGCCAGCCGGGCGCGGTCGGCGCCGCCGCGCGCCTCGGTCAGTTCCTGTCGCAGGCCGACGACGACGTCGGAGGACGACTCCACCGAACTGGCTTCGGCGAAGGCGGCCTCGGCCTCCTGAACCTCGCCGTCCAGCCGGGCGACGGTCTCGTCCAGCGACTGGGCGCGGGCCTCTTTGCGGGCCTGATCGCGCATCAGGGATTCCAGTCGGTCGCGGGCCGAGACGACCTGCTTGTCCAGCGTGAAGGGGCGCAGCCGCGCGGCCTTCACCGCTTCCTCGGCGGCGCGGAAAGCTTCGCCCGCCGCCTTCAGCGCGCCTTGCACGGTCTCCAGCGCGGGCTTGCCGAGGTCGATCTCGGCTTCCAGCTCCGACAGGCGGGTGCGCTGGGCCAGACGCACGGCGGCGGGGCGGGGCGCCTCGGCGCGGCTGATGAAGCCGTCCCAGCGATAGAGGTCGCCCTCGAGCGTGGTCAGGCGCGCGCCGCGCGGCAGGGCGCGGGCCAGTTCGGCGATCCGCTCGCGCGGGGCCACGCCGCAGAAGGCCAGCCGCGCCGCCAGTTGATCCGGCGCCGTCACATGGGCCGACAGGGGCTCGACCCCTTGCGGCCAGTCCGGCGGCGTAGCCTCGGCGCCTGCCCAGTGCGCCGGCGCGCGGGCGTCTAGCGCGGCGTCCAGATCATCGCCCAGCGCCGCCGCCAGCGCGGCCTCATACCCCTTGGCCGCCGACACCCTGTCCAGCGCCGGAGGGTGCTCGCGCTTGCCCGTGACCAACAGTTGCGCCAGCCCGCGCGCCTCGGTTTGCAGACGGCCCAGCCGGTCCTCGGCGGCGCGGGCGGCGGTGCGCGCCTCCTGCTCGGCGCGGGCAATGTCGCTGCGGTTCGTCTCGGCGGCCTCGACGGCCTCGCGCGCGGCGGCCAGTTCGGTCTGGGCGGTTTCCAGCGTGGCCTTGGCCGTCTCGATTTCGGGCGTCTCCAGCGGGCCGAGGGCCTCGCGTTCGCGCCGGGCCTGTTCGTGCTGGCCCTTCACCCGCGCCAACCGGGCCTCGGCGTCGCGCTTCCTCGCGCTTTCGGCGTTGGCGCGGGCCTCGACGGCGGCCAGCGTCCCGGCCAACCGCTCGACCTCGGCGTCGGCGGCCTTGCGGGCGTCCTCGGCTTCCAGCAGGGCGCGTTCCAGTTCGGGGCCGCGCTCGGGAGCGGCGGCGATCTCGGCCTTCAGCTTTTCCAGTTCGCGGTCCAGCCGTTCCAGCTCGCGCCCGGCGTCGGCGGCCATGCCGTCTTCGCGCACGCGGTCGGCCTCGATGCGGGCGACCTCGGCCTTCAGGCGGTCGACCTCGGCGCGGGCGGCCTGTTCGGCCATGTCCAGCCGGTCGCGTTCGATGATGGCGCGGTTCAGCAGGGCGGTGGCGACCGCATCTTCCTCGCGCGCGGGTTTCAGGCTCTCCTGAGCGTTCAGGGCCGCCGTCTGGGCCGCCGCCGCCGCCGTGGTCGTTTCGGCGACCAGTCGGTCCGCTTCGCGCAGTTCGGCCGTCGCCGTCTCGGCCGCCGTCTTGGCGTCGGTCCAGCGGACGTAGAGCAACGCGGCCTGAAGCGCGCGGATCTCGGCCGAGATCTTCTTGTACTTCTCCGCCTGACGCGCCTCGCGCTTCAGCTTGTTCAGCGTCGACTCCAGCTCCTTGCCGATGTCGTCCAGCCGGTCGAGGTTGGTTTCAGCCGCCCTTAGCCGCAGCTCCGCCTCATGGCGCCGGGTGTGCAGGCCCGCCACGCCCCCGGCTTCTTCGAGGATGCGGCGGCGGTTCTGGGGCTTGGCGGCGATCAGTTCCGAGATCTGGCCCTGACGCACCAGGGCCGGGCTGTTGGCGCCGGTCGAGGCGTCGGCGAACAGCAACTGCACGTCGCGCGCCCGCACCTCCTTGCCGTTGATGCGATAGGTCGAGCCGCGCCCGCGCTCGATCCGGCGCGAGACCTCCAGCATGGGGCTGTCGGTAAAGGGCTGGGGCGCGCGCTTCTGGGCGTTGTCGATGGTCAGCTGGACTTCGGCGTGGTTGCGCGGCGGGCGGCCCGCGGCGCCGGCGAAGATCACATCCTCCATGCCCTGACCGCGCATGGCCTTGGCCGAGTTGGCGCCCATGACCCAGCGCAGGCTTTCCAGCACGTTCGACTTGCCGCAGCCGTTCGGCCCGACAATGCCGGTCAGTCCGGCCTCGATCTGCACCTCGGCCGGGTCGACGAAGGATTTGAAGCCGACGAGCCGGAGGCGCTGGAACTGCATCGCGTCCCGATCAGCGCGCCCGGATCAGCGGGTCGATGGCCGCTGACAGGGCCTCCAGCGAGGAATCGGTCACCCGCCTGCCGTTTACGAAGAAGGAGGGCGTGCCCGTCACGCCCGCCGCCACGGCGCCGTCGACCTCGGCCTGAAGAGCCTGGCTGGTCGCGGGGTTCTTCATGCAGGCTTCGATCTGCTCCTGACTACGGCCGCTGGCGGCGATGGCGGCGGCGAACCAGTCGCGCGCGTCGCCTTTTTCAAAGGCGGCGGCCTGGCCGCTCATCAGGCTGTGAGCCACGTCGAAGAAGCGGTTCGGGGCGGCGCAGCGGGCGATGCCCGCCGCCGTCGCCGCGATCTGGGCCGGGGGCGTGGGCATGTCGCGGAACACCAGGCGCACCTTGCCCGTGTCGATGTAGCGCGCCTTGAACTGCGGCAGGACTTCATTGGTCCAATGCGCACAGTGGTTGCAGGTGAAGGAGGCGTACTCGATCACCGTCACCGGGGCGTCGGCCCGGCCGAGCACGCGGTCGGCCGCCGTGACGGCGGGCACGGCCGCCGTCGCAGAGGCGCGCGTTACGGCCGGATCGAGCGCCGCCGAAGGGCTGGCGACGGCGACCGCCGCCAGGGCGGCTGCGCCTAACAGGGCTTTGAGAGTCAGGCGCGACCGCAGCATCGGCTTACTTCGCCAGCTCGGCGTCGATGGCTTCGGACAGGCCCGAGAGCGAGCTGTCGGCCACCTTCACGCCGTTGACGGTGAAGTAGGGCGTGCCGGTCACGCCGGCGCTGATGCCGGCCTGGATGCGCTTCTCCATGGCCTCGATGGCGGCCTTGTCGCGGATGCAGTCGTTGATCTGCTGCTCGCTGAGGCCCGCCGCCTGGCCGGCGCGGAACAGGGTCGTGCGGGGCTGGACGCCCGCCAGCCATTCCTTCTGGCTGGCCATGATGTCGTGGACCACGTCGAAATACTTGTCCGGCCCGGCGCAGCGGGCGATCAGGAAGCCGGCGACGGCGATGTCCTGCGGCGGGGTCGGGAATTCGCGGAAGACGAAGCGGACCTTGTTGTTGTCGACATACTTCGTCTTGAACTCGGGCCAGACTTCCTCATTCCAGGTGGCGCAGTGGCCGCAGGTGACGGAGGCGTATTCCACGACCGTGACCTTGGCGCCCTCGGGCGCGCCCTTGGCCATGTCGCCCGCGACCTCGCCGCTGCCGGCGCCGCCGCCCGAGCAGCCCGCCAGCACGGCCATCGAGGCCAGGGCGGCGGCGGACAGGGCCGCACGGCGGCTCATGGCGGCGTATTTGTAGATCGGGGCCATCGGCTGGTCCTTGTCAGAAATGAGATTCAGAAACGTCGCGCGATTCGCGCGCCCAGGCGAAATCGTCTGACTGTCGAGAACGCTGATGGCGAAGGTTTGTCAACGCCCCTCGTCGCGCGGCGGCTGCGACAGCACGGCGCGGCCCAGCTTGTTCAGCGCCGCCTTCAGTCCGTCCGGCGCCGCCTCGACCGAGGCCTTCAGTTCGGCTTCCGTCGCAGCGGGCAGGGGCGGCAGGACCGCGCGACCACGCGGGCGGGACTTGGCACCGGCGACAGGCAGGGGCTTCACCGGCCCCTGGGCGATGCGCAGCTTCTCGACCGAGCCTGCGCCCAGGAATAGGTTCACGCGCTGGATGATGTCGGCCGACTGATGCTGGACCAGCAGGGCGGCGGGACCGGCGACGCGCAGCTCCAGCGTTCCGCCTGCATTGCCGCGCCCCTTGGTCAGCTTCTGCGGACGGGTGACGCGGGCCAGACGCTCGCCCACGATCTCGACCCAGCGCGGCTCCAGCGCCGAGGCGCCGCGCCCGAACTGGGCGTCCAGCTTCTTGATCAGCGGCGCCAGCGACCGCCCCGCCGGGGGCGGCGGGCGCAGCTGCGGGCGCGTCCGGCGTCGGGCCAGGATTTCGCGCGCTTCGCTTTCGGTGGGCAGGGGACGACGCATTCATCCTATATAGCCTGACCCATGCCCGACGTCCCCTCTCTCCGCGCCGCCCTGCTCGATTGGTATGACGCCCATGCGCGCAGCCTGCCGTGGCGCGCGCCGCCGGGGGCGAAGGCGAAGACCGACCCCTATCGCGTCTGGCTGTCGGAGGTGATGCTGCAGCAGACGACGGTGCCGCACGCGGCGCCCTATTTCGAACGGTTCACCACGCGCTGGCCGACGGTCGGCGACCTGGCGGCGGTTGAGGACGCCGAGCTGATGGCCGCCTGGGCGGGGCTGGGCTACTACGCCAGGGCGCGCAATCTGCTGGCCTGCGCCCGCGCTGTGGCGGCCGAGCACGGCGGGGTCTTCCCGCAGACCGAGGCCGAGCTGCTGGCCCTGCCGGGGGTGGGCGCCTATACCGCCGCCGCCGTCGCCGCCATCGCCTTCGACCGGCCGGCCAACGTCGTCGACGGCAATGTCGAGCGGGTGATGAGCCGCCTGTTCGCGGTCGAAACGCCTCTGCCCGCCGCCCGGCCTGAACTGCGCCGCCTGGCCGCCCTGTTCGTCGACGACCACAGGCCCGGCGACTGGGCGCAGGCGCTGATGGACCTCGGCTCTGGCGTCTGTCGGCCCCGGTCGCCGCTGTGCGACCAGTGCCCGCTGACCTTCGGCTGCGAGGCGTTGAAGACGGGGGCGCCTGAACGCTATCCGTTGAAGACGAAGAAGGCCGAGCGGCCGCATCGGCGCGGCCACGCCTATGTGCTGACCGATGAGGCGGGGCGCGTCGCCCTGGTGCGGCGGCCGGACAAGGGGCTGCTGGGCGGCATGGCGGGCCTGCCGACCTCGGACTGGGGCGCATCGCCTGAGTTCGCTCCGCCGATGGAAGGCGACTGGCGAGCGGCCGGATCCGTCGAGCACGTCTTCACCCACTTCAGCCTGACGCTGGAGGTGCATGTAGCGGAGGGGCAGGGCGGCGACTTCCTCTGGACCTCGGTCGATGAGGCGGCGAAGGCCCTGCCGACCGTTTTCAGGAAAGCGCTGGAGCGGGGGCTGGGGACGACTGCCTAGCCTGTCGCTCTCAGGTTCACCGCGCCGCTGCGCTCGCGCGGCATGACCACGACATGGCCGTTCAGGCGCTGGAAGTGCAGGTCGATCACCCCGTCGCCGACCTTCAGCCGCGTGATCGACAGCCGGTCCAGCCCGGCGGGCAGGGCGGGATTGTTGACCTCGACCAGGCCCTCGGCGGCGTCGATGCTCAGGCCCAGGACCGATTGCATCATCAGGAAGACCGAACCCGCCGCCCAGGCTTGGGGCAGGCAGGCGACCGGATAGGCGATCGGCGGCTCGCCCGTCTCGCGCACGAAGCCGCAGAACAATTCGGGCAGGCGCATCTGGAAATGGGCGGCCGAGCCGTAGATCTCGCCCAGCAGCATGGCGACCGCCCGCCGCTCGCCGTAGCGGGCCATGCCCGCCGCCGCCAGGGCCGTGTCGTGCGGCCAGACCGAGCCGTTGTGATAACTCATCGGATTGTAGCGGGCCTGTCCCTTGGCCAGGGTCCGCAGGCCCCAACCGGAACGGAACTCGGCCGTCAGCATCCGCCGCGTCACCCGTCGCGCCCGCTCATGCGAGGGCAGGCCGGTGAACAGCAGGTGCCCGGCGTTGGAGGCGACGGCGCGGCACTGTTCCCCGTCGCCGTCCAGGGCGATGGCGTAGAAACCCTCGTCCTCCATCCAGTAGCGGTCCTCGACCAGGGCGCGCAGCGCCTCGGCCCGTGCCGCCCATTCGAGGGCGCGGCCGTCGCCCAGCACTGCGCCCATCTCGGCCAGGGCCTTCCAGGCGGCGAAGGCGTAGCCCTGGACCTCCAGCAGGGCGACCGGCCCCTTGGGAAAGCGGCCGTCGGCGTGGAAGATGGAGTCTTCGGAATCCTTCCAGCCCTGGTTCGACAGGCCCGTGTCCGCCGCGCGGGCGTAGTCGATCAGGCCGTCGCCGTTGCTGTCGCCGTAGTCGCTCATCCAGCCCGCCGCCGCGATCAGGTGGGGCCACAGGGCGCGGATGGTCCCATAGTCATTGGTGCGTTTGGCGTAGGCGCCGGCCAGGGCGATGAACAGGCAGGTGGTGTCGACCCCGCCGTAGTAGAGACCGAAGGGCACCTCGCCCAGGACGCTCATCTCGCCGCCGCGCGTCTCGTGCATGATCTTGCCGGGGGCGGAGTCCATGAAGGCGTTGCTTTCGGTCGCCTGACGCGAGGCCAGATAGGTCAGCACCCCCTTGGCCAGGCCGGGGTCGATCCACAGCATCTGCCAGGCGGTGATGATCCCATCGCGCCCGAACGGGGTCGAGAACCAAGGCGTCCCGGCGTAAGGGTAGGGGCCGGTCGGCAGATCAGTGACGAGCAGTGCGATGTCGGCTCGCGACTGTCGTAGCCAGTCGTTGAAGCCCTGGTTGCGTCCGCCCTCGACGATGGCGCCGCGCCGCAGCCTTCGCCGCATGGCCAGCCGCGCCAGGATGGCGTGCCAGCGCCAGCGCGCCTCGTCCGGCTGCTCGCAGGCGTCCAGGCCGCACTCGACGAACAGGTCCAGGCTGCGGCCGCGCGGCAGGCTGAACATGAACTCGGCCCGGTTGGCGCTGAGACGGGCGGGCGGTTCGGAAAAGGCCAGGCAACTGGTGCGCGTCACCCCGTCCAGCCCGGTGTAGCTGAAGGTCACGCGCCGCCCGTCGATCACCGGCGGATGGATTTCGCCGTGCTGGAGCCGCGCCGTGCCGCGCACCTGGAAGATGTCGGCGAAGTCCGCATCGAACTCGAACGTCAGCGGCAGCAGGATGTCCTCGACGCCGTGATTGACCATCCGCACGCGCTCGAACAGCCGCCGGTCCCATAGGAAGCGCCGCCGCTCCAGATGCAGCACGCCCGCCGGGGCCGAGCGCCCGCCCATCGGCGGCAAGGGCCGGTTGGTCGAGTGACAGGTGAAGAAGACGTTGTCCTTGGTCACGCCCGAGCTGAGCCGCGACGGTCGCGCCCGCCCGACCGCCAAGACGAAACGGGACAGCAGTCGCGTGTCCCGCTCGAACAGGCCGTCGGCGCCCGCCTTCACGTCTCCCCAGTGATCGGCGACCAGGAAGGCGTCGCCGTCTTTCAGCGCCATCAGGGTTTCGAGCCCGTCCTGGTCATTGGTGTCGGCGGCCGTGGCCTGGACCGAATAGGCGTCGTCCATAAGCGTCTCCGCTTGCGGTTCGTCCCCCCGGCTAGGTTCAGAAGCCAACGGCCGGGGCGCGGTTCAGTTCAGATGAAAACGGTGTTCGTCGTCGGGTCGGGAGGGTCAGACTAGGGCGGCGAAGCTGCGCTCCTCCTCGATCGTCCGCATGGGCGCCGCGAACGGCCGCTGCGCCAGAAGATCGGCGTAGACGTCCAGGTATCGCCGCGCCATCGCCGTGGCCGAGAAGCGCAGATCGAACCGCGCGCGGATCGCTTCCCGGTCCAGCCGGTGCGCCTGCGCGGCGGCGGCGACCGCCTCGTCCATGGTCGAGACCAGGAAGCCGGTGGCCCCGTCCTCGATGATTTCGGGCGTCGAGCCGCAGGCGAAGGCCACGACGGGCGTGCCGCAGGCCATGGCCTCGATCATCACCAGGCCGAACGGCTCGGGCCAGTCGATGGGGAACAGGAGGGCCTCGGCCCCGCCCAGGAAGGCGGATTTCTGATCGTCGCCGATCTCGCCGACGAACTCGACCAGGGGATTGCCGCGCACCAGGGGTTCGATTTCCGTCTCCCAATAGGTGCGGTCGGCGGCGTCGATCTTGGCCGCGATCTTCAGGGGCTTGTTCAGCCGGGTCGCGATCTCGATGGCGCGGTCGGGCCGCTTCTCGGGCGAGATGCGGCCCAGGAAGGCGAGATAGCCCTGCGACAGGGGCGAGAAGCGGTAAAGATCGCCCGGCATGCCGTGATGGACGGTCGCCCGCCAGTTGGCGTGGGGCAGGGGGCGGCGCTGATCGTCCGAGATCGACACGAGGCCGTATTCGGTCCAGCGGTCGTAGATCGGGGCGAGATCCTTCAGGTCCAGCCGCCCATGCAGGGTCGTCACCGTCTTGTCCGCCCATCCCTCGAAGAAGGGGAAGTGGATCATGTCGGTGTGGAAGTGGATGACGTCGAAGCGATCGGCGCGGTCCAGCACTTCCGCCAACTGGTTCATATGGGCGGCCAGATCGGACTTTAGGGCGGCGGGGTCCAGACGGATGGCCTGGTCTCTGACCGGGATCAGACGGGCGCGCGTGCGCGCGTCGGCGCTGGCGAACAGGGTGACCTCGTGCCCCAGTTCGACCAGGGCGTCGGTCAGGTGGGCGACCACGCGCTCCGTGCCGCCGTAAAGCCGGGGCGGCACGGCCTCGTACAAGGGCGTGACTTGGGCGATCTTCATGGCAGGCTCCTGCGTCGCGTGAAGACGCGGCGCCAAAACCTCAATCCGCGCAGGATCGCCGGGTTCCAGCGTTGCTGGAACGATATTCTTCAACGCCGCCTGTAGGTTATGCGGCGGTCGGAAGCAGCCGCCTTACTGCATTCCCGCCCGGATTTCGGCGCGCAGGGCGTCGATGGGGCGCAGGCCCGTGTCCGTCTTGAAGCGCCAGTAGGTCCAGCCGTTGCACGCCGGGGCGTTCTCCAGCAGGGCGCCCAGCTTGTGGATCGAGCCGGTCAGGGCGCCGGACACCAGCGAACCGTCGGCCCGCACCCGCGCCTCGCGCTCGCCCTTGGGGCAATACAGTTTGTCGCCCGGCGCCAGTAGCCCCGCCTCGACCAGGGCGCCGAACGGCACCTTGGGCTCGGCCTTCTTGGAGCCGGTGACGACCAGGTCCTCCGGCGCGGCGGGGATGACCGCCTTGATGCGCTTCTCGGCCAGTTTGGCGTAGGTCTCGTCGCGTTCGATGCCGATGAAGTGGCGGCCCAGACGCTTGGCCGCCGCGCCCGTCGTGCCGGTGCCGAAGAAGGGGTCCAGCACCACGTCGCCGACGCGGCTGGCCGACAGCAGCACGCGGTGCAGCAGGGCTTCGGGCTTCTGGGTCGGGTGAGCCTTGTCGCCGTTCTCATCCTTCAGCCGCTCGCCGCCGGTGCACAGGGCCAGGGTCCAGTCCGAGCGCATCTGGGTGTCTTCGTTGAAGGCCTTCAGCGCGTCGTAGTTGAAGGTGTAGCGCTTCTGCTCGCGCGACTTGGCGGCCCAGATCAGGGTCTCATGGGCGTTGGTGAAGCGCGTGCCCTTGAAGTTCGGCATGGGGTTGGACTTGCGCCAGATGATGTCGTTCAGCACCCAGAAGCCCAGGTCCTGCATCGCCGCGCCCAGGCGGAAGATGTTGTGATAGCTGCCGATGACCCAGAGCGAGCCCTCATCCTTCAGCACCCGGCGGCACTCGCCCAGCCAGGCGCGGGTGAAGGCGTCATAGGCGGCGAAGCTGTCGAACTTGTCCCAGTCGTCGTCGACGGCGTCGACCTTGGAGTTGTCCGGACGCAGCAGGTCGCCGCCCAGTTGCAGATTGTAGGGCGGGTCGGCGAAGACCATGTCCACCGACTTGTCCGGCAGGCCTTTCAGCACCTCGATGCAGTCGCCACGCAGGATGACGTCGGTCTTCAACTCGGACATGGAAAGGCGGCCCCTAGACGGATTAGGCGCTTATGGTGAATCCTTACGGTTAAGGCGGAGTAACCAAGATTCACGCGTCGGCGATTGCGTTGATTGCGTTGCGGCGAAACGGGGCCATAATCGCCGCATGGAAATGGCGGTCAGACCTTTCTGATAGCGTCCGTGCGGGCCTGACGCCCCCGAGCGGCGCACCCTGTGCGAGCCGGTTTCGCCCGGCGTATTCAGGCTGCGCGCTTCATACTCTTCGATAAAAATTCCAAGGCCGCCCGGCGCTGACCGGCTGCGGCCGCGCACATAGAGATTTCCATGACTCAGGTTTTCGAAAGCCCGTTCAAGGGGCGACTGCTGTCCGATCTGGCGACCAATCCGAACATCATCGTCGGACGCTACAGCTATTATTCCGGCTGGTATCACGGCCACGGCTTTGACGACTGCGCCCGCTATCTGATGACAGAGCCGGGCGTGGATCGGCTGATCATCGGCGCGTTCTGCTCGATCGGCAGCGGCGCCGCCTTCATCATGGCCGGCAATCAGGGGCACCGGAACGACTGGGCCAGTTCCTTCCCCTTCTTCTACATGCCCGAGGTTCCGCACTTCGCCGGCGCGGTCGACGCCTTCCAACCGGCGGGCGACACGGTCATCGGCAACGACGTCTGGATCGGCAGCGAGGCGATCATCATGCCGGGCGTGAAGGTTGGCGACGGCGCCGTGATCGGCACGCGGGCGCTGGTGACGCGCGACGTCGAGCCCTACGCCATCGTCGGCGGCAATCCGGCCAAGGTCATCCGCAAGCGGTTCGACGACGACAACATCGCCATGCTGTTGGAGATGAAGTGGTGGGACTGGGACGACGCCCGGCTGGGCGAGGCCATGCCCCTGCTGTGCAGCGGCGACATCGCGGCCCTGCACGCCTTCTGGCGCGAATGGACTGAGGTCCAGGCGGCATAAACCCACTCACCTCGGCGAAGGCATGGTGCAAATCGCATCCTGTTTGAGCTATGGGGCGAAGATGATCCGTCGTCTTCGCCCCGTTCCGTTCGCCCTCGGGCCTGTCCACTTCGTCGGCATCGGCGGCATCGGCATGAGCGGCATCGCCGAGATCATGCTGAAGATCGGCTATCAGGTGCAGGGCTCGGACGCCAAGGCCAGCGCCAACACCGAGCGGCTGGAGAAGCTGGGCGCCCGTATCTATATCGGCCACGACGCCGCCCATGTGACCGAGGGCGTCTCGGCGGTGGTCTATTCCACGGCGGTCAAGGCGACTAACCCCGAGCTGACGGTGGCCCGAGAACGCCGCATCCCTCTGGTGCGTCGGGCCGAGATGCTGGCCGAGCTGATGCGGCTGCAGTTCTCGATCGGCGTCGGCGGCACTCACGGCAAGACGACGACGACCTCCATGGTCGCGGCCCTGCTGGACGCTGGATCGCTGGACCCGACGGTGGTCAACGGCGGCATCATCAACGCCTACGGCACCAACGCCAAGGTCGGCGAGGGCGACTGGATGGTCGTCGAGGCGGACGAGAGCGACGGCTCCTTCCTGCGCCTGAAGTGCACGGTCGCGATCATCACCAACATCGACCCGGAGCATCTGGACCACTACGGCGACTTCGACGCGGTGAAGAAGGCGTTCGGCGACTTCATCGAAGACATTCCCTTCTACGGCTTCGGCGTGGTCTGTCTGGATCACCCTGAGGTGCAGAAGCTGGCGGCCCAGATCGATAACCGCCGTCTGGTCACCTATGGTCTCAATCCGCAGGCCATGGTCCGCGCCGACAATGTGCGCATGGACCCGGACGGATCACGCTTCGACGTGGTGATCCAGGGGCAGGGCATGGCCGCCCTGGGCGAGCCCGCGCGCATCGAGAACCTGCACCTGCCGATGGCGGGCTGGCATAACGTCTCCAACGCCCTGGCCGCCATCGCCGTGGCGCGCGAAATCGGCGTGGACGACGACGCCATCCGCACGGGCCTGGCCGGCTTCGGCGGGGTCAAGCGCCGCTTCACCACCACGGGCGTGGCCCACGGCGTGCGCGTCATCGACGACTATGGCCACCATCCGGTCGAGATCGCCGCCGTGCTGAAGGCCGCCCGCCAGGTGGTCCAGAACGCGGACAACACCGGCCGCGTCATCGCCGTGGTCCAGCCGCACCGCTACACCCGACTGCGCGATCTGATGGAGGACTTCTCCACCTGCTTCTCGGACGCGGACAGCGTGCTGGTCGCCGACGTCTATCCGGCGGGCGAGCAACCGATCGAGGGCGTCGACAAGCACGCCCTGGTCGAGGGCGTCCGCCGCTACGGCCACCGCCACGTCGCCGCGCTGGAGAACGCGGCCGTCCTGCCGCGCGTCATCAAGGACGAGGCCAAGCCGGGCGACCTGGTGGTTCTTCTGGGCGCCGGCGACATCACCAGCTGGGCCTACGCCCTGCCGGCGCAGCTGGAGGCGCTTGGCTGAGGATCAGCCCAGGTAGCGGCCGATCATGCTGCCGATGAAGAAGCAGAACAGGCTGGTCATGGCGAAGGCCGTGACAAAGGCGCCGAGCCATTCGACGCGGGCCTGAAGCCTCAGGGTTTCGGTCGGGTCCAGCAGGCCTGCGCGAATCTTCTTCATGTCGCCTTCCAGGAGCAGCATGACGACCGCTATGCCGCCCAGCAGCGGCAGCCAGGCCGTCAGCAGGGCCGCCAGCGACCCGGCCGAGGCTCGCCCCGCGCTATACCGGCTGATGAACTCCTGTATCATCGCCTGATGGCCGAGCGGCAGGTAGACGAAGAGCAGAAGGCCGATCGCGACCAGATAGAGCAGGACGTAAAAGGCTCGCTGTTTAAGGCTGACCGGCGCGACGGGCGGCGGTTCGGTCGGTTCTGAAAAGGCGTCAGGGATCGCCGCGCCGCGCATGAAGTCGCCCGCCATGCGTCGTTTTTCGATGTGCCAGAACCAGCGATAGTTCCCGGCGTGGGCCAGCGGCAAAAAGACCAGGGCCATCAGGACCGTCAGCACGCCGTTCAACGACTGTTCGAACGTCAGGTCGCGCCCGACAGCCTCGGCGGCGAACAGCAGGCCTATGCAGACGGCGCCGAGGCCGAACACGCTGGGCGGCGTGATGACGAGGATCAGCAGAATGGATCGCAACGGCTCCCGAAGCGTCGGCAGAAGGCGCTTGCTCTTGCGTGCGGGGGTGGATCGGGGCATCGCAGCTTTATCGCACATTGAACGTGCATGAGATTTGAATGACGACCTGGACTGAAGCTCTTCCTGATGTGCGCGGCAAGCTGCTGCTGAACGAGCCGCTGGGCCCCTACACCTGGTTTCGCGTGGGCGGGGTGGCGGACGCCCTGTTCATTCCGGCCGACGCCGATGATCTGGCCGACTTCCTCAAGGCCCTGCCCGAGGATGTGCCGGTGACGGTGATCGGCGTCGGGTCCAATCTGATCGTGCGCGACGGCGGGGTCGAGGGCGTCGTGATCCGTCTGGCGGGCCGCGCCTGGGGCCAGGTGACGACCGATGGCGTCATGGTCACGGCGGGCGCCGGCGCCCTGGACAGCATGGTGGCGCGCGCCTCGGCCAAGGCGGGCATCGCCGGGCTTGAGTTCTATGCGGGCATTCCCGGCTCGATCGGCGGCGCCCTGACGATGAATGCGGGCTGCTATGGCTCGGAAACCAAGGACGTGTTGGTTTCGGCCTGGGGCCTGAACCGCAAGGGCGAGCGGGTCGAGCTGGCCCTGGCCGACTTCGGCTACACCTACCGCCATTCCAACGCCCCGGCGGACATCATCTGGATCGAGGCGACGTATCGCGGAACGCCCGACGCGTCCGAGGCCGTCGCCGCCCGGATCAGCGAGATCACCGCGCGTCGAGAGAAGACCCAGCCGATCCGTGAAAAGACCGGCGGCTCGACCTTCAAGAACCCGGAAGGCCATTCCTCATGGAAACTGGTCGATGAGGCGGGCTGGCGCGGCAAGCTGCACGCCGAGCCTGCACCACATGGGGGCGGCGGCGCCAAGTTCAGCGAGCTGCACTCCAACTTCATGATCAACCCCGGCGAGGCGAGCGCCGCCGACATCGAGGGGCTGGGCGAAGCCGTCCGCGCCGATGTGCTGGCGAAGACCGGCGTGCAGCTGCACTGGGAGATCAAGCGGATCGGCCGGAAGTAGGCGCTTAAATTCCGCTTCTGGCCGCTATCGTTTCCAACCGGTTAACCGTATTCAGGGCATAGGGGTGGGCTAGTCTTCGGATGTCGCCATGCGTACGCCCCTGAACACCCTCCATGTCGCTGTCCTGATGGGCGGCCTGTCGTCGGAACGCGAGGTCTCGCTGTCCTCGGGCCGCGGCTGCGCCGATGCGCTTGAGGGACAGGTCGGCAAGGTCACGCGGGTCGACGCTGGACGTGATCTGGCGCAGGTGCTGACGGCGCTGAAGCCCGATGTCGTCTTCAACGCCCTGCACGGCAAATGGGGCGAGGACGGTTGCGTCCAGGGCATCCTCGAGACGCTGAAGATTCCCTACACCCACTCCGGCGTCCTGGCCTCGGCCCTGGCGATGGACAAGGACAAGTCCAAGGCCGTGTTGCAGGCGGCGGGCGTCATCGTGCCCGGCGGCGGTCTGTTCGACCGGCACGAAGTCGCCAGCCGACACGTCATTGATCCGCCCTATGTGGTGAAGCCGAACGCCGAAGGCTCCTCCGTCGGCGTCTATGTGGTGCGCGAGGGCGCCAACCGCCCGGTGGTCGAGGTCGGCGCCGACGACTGGACCTATGGCGATCAGGTCATGGTCGAGCCCTTCATTCCCGGCAAGGAACTGGCGGTCAGCGTGATCGGCGAGGCGACCGGCCCGCGCGCTCTGACCATCACCGACATCACCCCGACCAAGGGCTTCTACGATTACGAGGCCAAATACGCGCCCGGCGGATCGCGCCATGTCCTGCCCGCCGAGCTGCCGTCGCACGTTTTTGACAAGGCTTTACGTCAGGCCGAGCTGGCCCACGCGGCCATGGGGTGCCGAGGCGTCTCTCGCGCCGACTTCCGTTATGACGATGTTAACGACGTTCTCGTTCTGTTGGAGGTGAACACTCAGCCCGGCATGACCCCGACCTCGCTCGTTCCCGAGCAGGCGGCCTTTGTCGGTATGGATTATCGCGAACTGGTTCGTTGGATGGTGGAGGACGCCTCATGCCCGCGGTAGTGCGCGGCGGTCGGCGACAGTCTTCGGGCAAGGGCGGCGCGCGCGGCGCTCCGTCCGGCCGCGCGGCCGAGATCGGCCGTCTGGACATGTCGCCGCGCGTCGTGGCGGCGACCCTGGTGGTCGGCGTCGGCATACTGGCGGCCGTGCTGGCCACGGGCGCGCGGGCCGAGCGCATCTCCACCGCCGTCTCCGAACGCTTTGACTTGGTCACGACGGGCATGGGTCTGAAGGTGCGTCAGGTCCACGTCACCGGCGCCTCGCCCGAGGCCGCCGCGGCCGTGCGCGCCGCCGTCGGCGTCCATGCCGATCAGCCCATCGTCAACCTGGACCTCGCCGCTGTGCGTGACCGGGTTCAGACCGTCGGCTGGGTCAAGGAGGCGCGCGTGGTGCGCCTGCTGCCCGACACCCTGATCGTGGACGTCAAGGAACACGACCGTCTCGCCGTCTGGCAGGTGGGGGGCAAGGCCCACGTCATCGACGCCCAGGGCATCGTCATTCCCGGCGCCGACGCGGGTCGCTATCCGCGCCTGCCGCTGGTGGTGGGCAAGGGCGCCGATCAGGCCGCCTCCGACGTGCTGCCTCTGCTGGCCCAGCGCCCGCGCCTGATGGCCAAGATCGACGCCCTGGTCCGCGTGGACGAGCGCCGCTGGGATCTGCGCCTCAAGGACGGCGCCCTGATCCAGCTGCCCGCCGTGGATCAGGAATCCGCCCTTATCCGCCTCGACGCCCTGGACCAGCGCGAACGCCTGCTGGACCTGGGCTTCGCCCGTATCGACCTTCGCACGCCGGAAGAAGTGGCCATCCGCCCTTCCGAAGGCGCCGTTTGACTATCTGACCCTCAAGGACACGACCCCATGGTTGGACGCAGCCGAGACATCAAGCCGGAACAGGGCAGGGGCGCGCCGCGCGCGCCGGTCGTGGCCGCGCTCGATCTCGGTCAGGCCAAGGTCGCCTGCTTCATCATGAAGCCGGACGGCGTGCGCCATGCCGACCGCACCATCCGCGTCGCCGGGGCGGGCCACGTCCAGTCGCGCGGCGTCAAGGGCGGGGCCATCGTCAACATGGACGAGACGGCTCAGGCCATCGGCCACGCCGTCGAACGCGCCGAGCGCGCGGCGGGCGCCCCCGTCTCCGGCGTCGTCGTCACCACGGCTATCGGCCAGATGGCTAGCCACCGGGTGCAGGCGCGCGTCTCGCTCGGCTCCCACCCGATCAGCGACGCCGATCTGGCCCGCGCCATCGGCATGGCACTGGCCCAGATCCGCCTGCCGAACCGGCGCCCGATCCACGTCCTTCCCATCGCCTGGTCGGTGGACGGCGCGCGCGGCGTCCACGACCCGCGCTCGATGCGCGGCGGCTCGCTGGGGCTGGACCTGCTGGTCGTCTCCATGTCCGAGGGTTCGTTCAACGCCCTCAGCCACTGCCTCGAACTGGCGCACCTGGACCTGCAGGGCGTGGCCGCCGCGCCGGTCGTCTCCTCGCTCGCCGCGCTGGAAGAGGATGAGATGGAACTGGGCGCCCTGTGCATCGACATGGGCGGCGGCTCGACCTCGGCGGCCGTCTGGGGCGGTCGCTCCCTGCTGCACATCGAAAGCCTGAACGTCGGCGGCGACCATGTGACCGCCGACATCGCGCGCGGCCTGTCGACCTCGCGCGTCGGCGCCGAGCGGCTGAAGACCCTGCACGGCTCAGCCATGGCGTCGGCCAATGAAGATCGCGAAATGCTGGAAGCCCCGCCGCGCGGCGAGGACGCCTCGGCTGGCCCCGTCATCGTCCCGCGCGCCATGCTCAAGACCGTCATCGCCCCCCGCGTGGAAGAGACGCTGGAGTTGCTGCGCGACCGCCTGAAACACGCAGGCATGGGCCTCGAGCCCGGCGCAGGCCTCGTCCTCACCGGTGGCGCCAGCCAGTTGAACGGCGTGCGCGAACTGGCCGTGCGCGTCTTCGACCGCCCGGTCCGCCTGGGCCGCCCGCAACGCGCGCCCCACCTGGCCGATGCTGCGGCCGGCCCGGCCTTCTGCTCGGCCGCCGGCGTCCTGCTCCGCGCGGCCTATGGCCCGCGCGAGGCGGTCTCCGCCCGCAAGCTGATGTCCCGCCAGATTACCGCCGCCGACGCGCCCAAGGTGCATCGCGGCGGCATGGTCGCCCGCGCAGCGGGCTGGCTGCGGGACAACCTGTAAAAGGTTAGTCACGTTCTCAGGCGGCGAACCCGTGCGTCTGACATCTGGGCGTTCTAGCGCATCTACGGACTCCAAAGCCCATGGCTCGGCCATGAGAGCGATTGCGCGCGCAGGCGCTCATACCTGATATCTGCGCCTCATTTGCGCCCAGAATGACTGATCGTCGGTATGAAAAAAATCTGCAAAACAGGATTCACATTGAGGTAAATCCGATAATTTTTGATTTAGTCGCATTTTATACGAACAATATCGACGATAGGTTGTCTGTGTCCGAACTGTGTCTTCATTGTTACAGCGCTGACGCCTAATGGTCCAATTTGGGCCACAAAGGTTGCCTGCCCCCGTTTTTCGCTTAGACCCCTGTTGTGTGAGGCGTGGCGCAGAGTCGTTGCGCTGTGCAGTTTTCATTTAAGGTTGGGGTCCAAAATGCACTTGAAACGCAGATATCTCTTCGGAAGCACGATGCTCGCGGGCGTTCTCGCGATGTCGGCTCCGGCCTTTGCTCAAACGGCGCAGGAAGAGCGGGAAGAAGCCGCGACCCAGGTCGGCGAAATTGTCGTCACGGGTTCGCGTATCGCGCGTCCCAATCAGGAAGCGCCGACGCAGGTGCAGGTTGTTTCGGCGGAGGCCATTGCGACGACCGGTGAGGTGAATCTGGGCGAAATCCTGCGCACGCTACCGGCTGCGGGCGTTTCGTCGCTGACGCCTACCAACTCCAACTTCTTCACCCAGGGCAACGGTGTCGCCACGGTCAACCTGCGTAACCTCGGCGAAGATCGCACTCTGGTGCTGGTCAACGGTCGTCGTTTCGTGGCGGGTCTTCCGGGTTCGCAGATCGTTGACTTCAACAGCCTGCCGACCGAGTTCGTTGATCGTATCGACGTCGTTACGGGCGGCGCATCGTCGATCTACGGTTCGGACGCTCTCGCCGGCGTGGTCAATATCATCACCGATAAGGACTACGAAGGCTTCCAGATGTTCGGTCAGTACGGCATCACGGATCGTGGCGACCGCGAAAACTTCAAGATCGGCACCAAGTTCGGCTCGAACTTCGCCGACGACCGCGGCAATTTCGTCGGCACCCTGTCCTATCAGGACAATAAGGCCGTCTACGCCCGCGATCGCGAAGATCGCGGCATGCACATGGACGGTCAGGGCGGCCTGTTCTTCGCGGATGGCACCTTCGGCGAGACCCGTTACTTCTACGGCTCTAGCTTCACGCCCCAAGGCGTGGCGATCGTGCCGGGTATCGGTGTGAACAATGCGAACCGAGTCTACGACCCGGTTACCGGCGCCGCTCGTCCCTACGCCGCTGCGATTGACGGCTTCGACCGTCAGGCTCAGCGTCAGCTGTACGTGCCCAACAGCGCGCTGCAGTTCTCGGGCCAGGCGATGTACAACTTCGACGACCGCACGCGTTTCTTCTTCGAGGGTTCGTATTATCGCGGCACGACCAAGAGCGACATTGAGCCGAGCCCGGTGGGCAGCGCGGATATCTTCCGCAACAATCAGGACGTGGGTCTGCAGCCGGTGTGTTCGGCCACGGGTTGTCAGTACGGCATCCCGCTGCTCAGCGCGATCGTGCCGGAATCCATCCGTAACGACGTCCGGGCCCGCACGCCGGGTCTGACGGACGACCAACGCGTGGTCGGCTTCCAGCGCCGCATGACCGAGTTCGGCAACCGTCAGAACGAAGCGACCCGCGACCTGTTCCGCGTCGTCGCCGGTATCAACGGTGAACTGCCGGGTTCGATGAACCTGAACTATGAGTTGAGCGCCAACTGGGGACGCAGTTCGGAGCAGCAGCTGACCAACGGGGGTATCCTGAAGGATCGCTTGATCAACACCTTAGACGTGGTGGATACGGGCGGCGGCGTCTTGGCTTGCCGCAATCTTGCCGAACGTGCCCGTGGTTGCGCCCCCTTCAAGATCTTCGAAGCCGGCGGCGCCTCTCAGGCCGTTGTTGACTATATCGGCGTTCAGAACACCTTCGATTCCTTTGTCGACCAAAAAGTCCTGAACGGCTTCATCGGCGGTGACCTGTTCGAACTGCCGGCTGGTCCGCTCAAGTTCGCGGTCGGTAGCGAATACCGTCGCGAAGAATCTCGCAACACGCCTGACGCCACCCTGCAGCAGGGCTTGGCCAGCGGCAATATCGCCCCGGAAACCAAGGGCGAATTCAATGTCATCGAAGGGTTTGCCGAACTTAATATCCCCATCTTGGCGGACATGGCGTTTGCCAAGCAACTGGACTTGAACCTGTCGGGACGCCTGTCGGACTATTCGACGGTTGGCAACACCAATGCCTGGGCCGCCTCGATCGAATACATGCCCACGGATTGGCTGAAGCTGCGCACGCAGTACTCGGTCGCCGTTCGTGCGCCGAACATCAGCGAGCTCTTCTCGGGGCGCTCGCAAACCTTCCCGACCAACCTCGACCCGTGCCGCGGTCTGACCGTTTCGGGTGGTCAAGCTGCGTTTACTAATACGCGCGTCGACATCGCCAATCCCGGCAACGTTCTGGCCAGCGGCGTCGATGCGGCTACGGTTGGCAGCGAACAGGCTAGGGCTTGCTTGGCCGACCCGACCCTGGCGGCTCGTGTCGCTCGTGACGGCGTGTTTGCGCAGACCCAGTCTGAAGCTCAGGGCACGGGCGGCTTCAACAGCGGCAACACTGATCTGAAGCAGGAGGAGAGCACGAGCTTCTCTGCTGGTTTGGTGTTCAACGCCGACTGGTACGATTGGCTGTCGCCGTTCTCGATTTCGATTGACTATTTCAACATTGAAATTGACGACATCATCGCTAATCTGGGGCGCGGCACAAGTCTGAACGAGTGCTACGTCAACAGTGGCGGCGTTTACGACGCCAGCAGCCCCTTCTGTCAGTCGATCGTCCGTTACGAAGCCGGCACGGCTCAGGTCGGCGCTATGCGTGAACTGAACTCGCAGACGCAGAACCTCGGCACGTTCAAGACCAGCGGCATCGACGTTGCGGCCAGCTACACCTTTGACTTGGACAACTTCCCCATGACCCGCAACATGAGCGGTAACTGGGGTACGCTGGTCGCCAGCCTGACCTACCAGCACTTGGATGAGTATAAGACCTCGCCCCTGCCGGGCGCCGAGTTGGTCGAGGGAGCCGGCACGACCGGCTTCTCGAAGAACAAGGGGCAGCTGGATCTGCTGTATCGCCGTGGTCCCCTGACGGTCTCCTGGCAGACGCAGTTCATCGGTGAAAGCTGCTACTTCGACCTGAACGATTGCGCCGATAACGATGTCAGCGGCTACATCGGCCTGACCACCTTCTCTGATCTGCAAGTTCGCTATGCGATCACTGAGAAGGCCACGGTCTTCGCCGGCGTGGACAACATCTTCGACGAGTATGTCTATATCGGTCAGGGCTATGGTCAGCCCACCGGTTGGACGACCGAGCCGGCGGTCTATGACGGGCTGGGGCGCCGCTTCGTTATGGGCGCGCGGATGAGCTTCTAAGCTACAGAAGCGTGCAGTCTTTGGGCTGTGTGGAGGAGGCGACGCTTCGGCGTCGCCTCCTTTTTCTTGTGCGAGGTTGCGAACGCCTTGAAATCAAAGCGTCACCGCAAATTTTTCTCTCTGCAGGTTTGCGACTCATATTATCGAGGTAACCCTTCGTTAACGCAGACAGGGTTTTCCTTAACGCGCTCATAACCAATGCGATTCGGCGGGGAGTTCGCATCGGGGACGAAGGGCAGGGTCCTTAGGTCGGAATAATACAATGTCTCTCTCGCTGGTCAGGCCGGAAGCCACGGAATTGAAGCCCCGCATCGTCGTCTTCGGCGTAGGCGGAGCGGGCGGCAACGCCGTCAACAACATGATCGACTCCGGCCTTGAGGGGGTGGAGTTCGTCGTCGCCAACACCGACGCCCAGCATCTGAGCTTCGCCAAGACCGACCGCCGCATCCAGCTGGGCGAGACGATCACGCAAGGGTTGGGCGCGGGCGCCCACCCCGAAGTCGGCATGAACGCCGCCGAGGAGAGCGCGGACGAGATCCATGCGCACCTGGAAGGCGCGCACATGGTCTTCATCACCTGCGGCATGGGCGGCGGCACCGGCACCGGCGCCGCGCCTGTCATCGCCAAATGCGCGCGTGATCGCGGCATCCTGACCGTCGGCGTGGTGACCAAGCCCTTCACCTTCGAAGGTCGCCACCGGATGCGCCTGGCCGACGCCGGCGTGGCCGAGCTGCAGCGTTACGTCGACACCCTGATCGTCATCCCGAACCAGAACCTGTTCCGGGTCGCCAACGAACGCACCACCTTCTCCGACGCCTTCGGCATGGCCGACCAGGTGCTGCACTCGGGCGTTCGCTCGATCACCGATCTGATGATCCTGCCAGGCCTGATCAACCTCGACTTCGCCGACGTCCGCGCCGTGATGAGCGAGATGGGCAAGGCCATGATGGGCACGGGCGAGGCTACGGGCGACGATCGCGCCCTGCTGGCGGCCCAGAACGCCATCGCCAATCCTCTGCTGGACGAGACCAGCCTGAAGGGCGCCAAGGCCGTGCTGGTGAACATCACCGGCGGCATGGACATGACCCTGCTGGAAGTCGACGAGGCCGCCAACGCCATCGCCGGCGAAGTGGACGGCGACGCCAACATCATCTTCGGCGCCGCCTTCGATCCGGCGCTGGACGGCAAGATCCGCGTCTCGGTCGTCGCCACCGGCATGGACGAGGCCGTTATCCAGCAGATCGAGCCGCAGGGCCAGAACTTCAGCCGCACGGGCGGCCTGTCGAATGCGGCGCCGCGCCAGCCGGAAGTCCGTATCGATCCGGTTCGCGAGGCTGCGCCGCAGCCGGCGCCGGCTCCGATCTATGAAGCCCCGGCCGCGCGTGCGCCCGAGCCGAAGATCGAGGCCAAGCCCGAGCCCGTCATCCGTGATGCGCCCCGCAATCTGGAGCCGATCGTCGACCCGTGGGTCGAGGAGTATGAGCAGGGTGCCGGTCGCGCCCAGCCTGCCGCTTCGTCGGAACAGGGCGACCTCTATTTCGAGCGCGCTCCGCAGCGTCAGCAGCCGGCGCCGCAACAACCGGCCCAGCGTCCGGCCGCTCGTCATGAAGAGCCCGCCGAGGAGCCCTTCTACGACGAGCGCGACCATCGTCGCAGCGGCTGGAGCCTGTTCGGCCGCAAGCGCCAGCAGCCGCAGCAGCAACAGTCCTATGCGCCGTCGCCGTCGTCGAACCGCACGACCCAGCAGTTGCGCCAGACCCAGTCGATGCAGCCGCAGCAGCAAGACCCGCAGGTGGGCCAGTCCGACGACGACGACCTGGAGATCCCTTCCTTTCTCCGCCGCCTCGCGAACTGATCGACCCAAAAAGTCCTGATATTGAAGCGCCCCGGAGCCGACCTCCGGGGCGTTTTTACGTGTGGGGACAGGAGCCGGGACGTGTCGTCGAACCGAAACAATCCGAAACCCGACTTTCATTTCGGGCTTGAGCCCTGAGGCGTAAACGACAGGTGAGGCGAAGACCGTCCCGTTGGGGCGGGTCGCGCAACAGAGAGTATCCGAGTGACGGTCCGCAACGACCAGTACGAACAGACCATCGTCGCCCCGGCCATCTGCGCCGGCGTCGGCGTGCACACCGGCCGCCGCGTGCGTTTGGTCGTGCGCCCGGCTGCGCCTGGCCACGGCATCGTCTTCGTGCGCACGGACGTCACCGACCGCGACAACCGCATCCCCGTCTCGGGCGAGGCAGTCGTGGATGCGCGCCTGAACACCATGATCGAGAATGCGGCGGGCGTGCGCCTGTCGACGATCGAGCACCTGATGGCCGCGCTGGCGGCCCTGGGCGTCTCCAACGCCGTGATCGAGGTCGACGGGCCGGAATTGCCGATCCTGGACGGCTCGGCGCTGCAGTTCGTGCAACTGCTGGACCGTGCGGGCTTCCGTCGCCAGGAAGCGCCCCAGTCCTATATCGAAATCCTGAAGCCGATCCGGGTGGAGGAGGGCGACAAGTCCGCCGTCCTTCTGCCCTGCGACCGCTATGAGATGCGCTTCGAGATCGACTTCCCCACGCCGGTCATCGGCAATCAGGTGGTGGACTTCGTCGTGGACGAGGCGACCTTCCGCTCGGACATCATGGCCGCCCGCACCTTCGGTTTCGCCCATGAGGTCGAGGCCCTGCGTCAGGCCGGTCTGGCCCGCGGCGGCTCGCTGGAGAACGCCGTGGTCATCGACGGCGACCAGATCCTGAACCCCGGCGGCCTGCGCATGGAGCGCGAGTTCGTGCGCCACAAAGCGCTGGACGCCATCGGCGATCTGTATGTGCTCGGCGCGCCGCTGCTGGGCCGCTACGAAGGCGTCAAGGCGGGCCACGCCTTAAACAACAAGCTGGTCCGCGCCCTGCTGGCCCAGCCGCAGGCGTGGCGCGAAACGGTTCGCGTGCCCGACATGGCGATGGCGGGCTGAATTCAACTTCCAAGGATATTTGAGTCGGGGGTATTGATCAGAGCATGATCAAATACCCCCGGCCCATGACGGCGTCCGTTTCTCGTCGAACTCTTCTCGGAGCAACAGCGGCGAGCGGTGTCGTGGCGACTGGAGCCTTGGCCAAGAGCGTAGAGCCGGCCGTCGGGGATGCCTGGAACGCGGTGGAGACTGTGGGGCAGGCGGCGATTTTGTCGCAAGCCGTTCCGGGCATGCAGGTGTGTGTTCGTAGAGGCGATGCTGTCCTGTACTCGCGCGGTTTCGGCCTAAGCAATCTTGAGACGCGAACTGCAATGGAGGCCAAGTCGGTTTTCCGGATTGGCTCGGTAACCAAGGAATTCACAGCCGCTCTTGTGCTCTCCTTGGCTGAGAAAGGGCGCCTCCGGCTTGATGACCCGTTGGGCCGGTTTCTACCGTCATTTCCTGTTCCGACGGTGACGTTGGGACAACTGTTGACCCATACGTCCGGACTTTCGAACTATACCTCGACAGTTACCGCGCAGACCTACCTCGAGCAGTCACGGCAAGATCGCTCCATGCAGGAGATGCTCGAGATTGTGGCCGAGGCTGAGCCTCTTGTCGTGTCGGAGCCGGGAGCGGCTTGGGCGTATAGCAATTCTGGATATGTTCTGCTCGGCGCTGTGGTCGAAAACATCACGGGATCGTATGCGCAGGCCATGGCTGAATTCCTGGGTCCGCTTGGTCTTCAGAGCACGGCTGTTGATGATGGGCGGGAGGTCGTCGAGGGGCGCGTCTCCGGCTATGTGGCGCAGCCTGAAGCCAGCGCCAAGTTCGCCAACGCGCCTTACGCGGCCATGAGTTATGCTGGCGCTTCGGGCGCCATGCGCGCCACCGCCGAGGCGCTGTGTCTGTGGCGCTCGGCCTTGCTCAGTGGGCGGGTCGTGAGTGCAGATAGTCTGACCTTCATGACCACGCCGGCGCGGCTATCCAGCGGCGCTCTGCCGACAGACGAGTCTGGTTCCGAAATCGTCTACGGCGCCGGTGTCTATTTGGACTCTATGGAAGGACGGCCTGCGTTGAGGGGAGGCGGGGCAATCCAAGGGTTCGTGGCGGTTTGCGATACGGTCATTCCCTCAAGGTTGACGACTGCCATTCTCCTGAATGTCGATGGGAATGGTGCGACCGGGGTGCGGTCTTTGATGCGTGATCTGCGACGGGCAGTTCGCGATGCTTTGGCCGCCACGCCCGGCTGATCAAGCTAGGGTGATTGCGCTGATCAACCGGCCGAAGTCCGGTTCGCCCGCCAGATAGGCGCGGCGGTTGGAGTAGAAACGCGCCGCATCCGCGCGCGTGTCGTCGCCGGTCCAGGCGGCCTCGCCCACGCGCGCCTGCTCCAGTCGCCACAGGACGAAGCCGGGCAGGTCGAACTGGCGTTTGTCGTCCGTCGCGCCGGGGGCGAAGAAGCGTTCGCTGCCGGGGTCGTGGTGGGCGAAGTGGTCCTGATAGTCGGCGCCGACTTCATAGGAGTCTTGAGCGATGCAGGGGCCGACGACGGCGACGATGCGCGAGGGCTCGGCGCCCAGGGCCTGCATGGCCGCGACGGTCGAGTGGATGACACCGCCCAGGGCGCCTTTCCAGCCCGCGTGGGCGGCGCCGATGACGCCCGCCTCGGCGTCGGCGAACAGCACGGGGGCGCAGTCGGCGGTCAGGACGGTCAGCACCGGCCCCTTCACGCCCGCGACCACGGCGTCGCCTTCGGGGCGCTCTCCGGCCCAGCCGCTTTCGGCCACCCGGGCGACGGCGGAGTGGACCTGATAGCAACCGCACAGGTCGTCGGCGGCGCCGCCCATCCATTCGGCGACGCGGCGGCGGTTCTCGGCGACATGGGCCGGGTCGTCGTTGGAGCCGACGCCCGCGTTCAGCTCGGCGTAGAGGCCGTCCGATACGCCGCCCGCGCGGGTGAAGAAGCCGTGGCGAACTCCGGCCCTGGTCAGCAGCGGATGGGTGATCGGGTTCAGGCTCATAGGGCGCCCTCCAGTTCGAAACGGGCGGCGTCGATGGCGGCCTGAACGGCCTTGCGCGCCTGGGGGCTGTTCTTCCAGCAGGTCGAGCCGACGCTGGCGGCGGCGCCCGCGCACACGACGGCGGCGTCCGCCTGGGCCAGACGGGCGAAGCCGCCGACGCCCAGTTCCTCCAGTCGCTGAATCACCTTGGGACCGACGCCCTTGGTCGCCAGCAGGATCTGGCGCTCGTTCTCGGTGAAGGTCATGGCCGCATCAGGCTCCATCGCTGGGCGGGCGCCTCAGAAGCCTGGAAGGGCCAGAGAGCGCGGAGAGAAGATCGCCGCCGCCTTGAACAGTTCGCCCATCTGATCCGGCGCGGTCAGGCGGTCCAACTGGCGCTGGATGATCGGCGCGGCTTCGGGGCGTCCCTGCATCAACCGCTGGGCGCGGGCTTCGATCCCCAGCGCCTTGAGGAAGGCGCCCTGGCCGACGCAGCCGGTGACGTCGGCGCCGCCGCGCACGGCGGCCTCCAGCACCAGGGGGAAGTCGGCCCATTGCGTCAGGTCGGCCTCGCCTGGCGTGGACAGGGGATCGACCTTCTGGTGCCGTCGCAGGGCCTGAAGCGTGTCGCCCGCCTCGGGTTTGCTGCGGCCGTAATCGATCAGCAGGGCGGCCCCCGAGGCGGCCCGGATCAGGCTGGCCAGATCGCGGCCGAAGGCGGCCTGCTGTTCCGAAATCTCGATGATCTGACCGGGTTCGACGTTGAAGCCGGGCGCCTCGAAACCGTCGGCGATGGCGGTCAGGCCGAAGGTCAGTTCATTGTCGTCGGTCACGCCGATGCGGCGCTCGGCCCAGCCGCCCTCGGTCTTGATGAACTGGCGCGCGGGCAGGCAGTCCAGCACCTCATTGGCGATCAGGATCACCGGGGCGTCGGTCTCGATCTTGTGCAGGGCGCTGAGCCAGCGCGGATGCACATCGGCGTCAGCCAACCGCCGGGCCTGTTCGGCGCGTAGCGGGGCGCTCGGCTCGATCAGGATCAGGTCGACCGCCTGCAGGAAACCGGGGGCCAGCCGCGCCGCGCGCAGCACGTCGGACATCAGCGTGCCGTCGCCGGGGCCGACCTCGACCAGCCGCACGCGTTCGGGCGCGCCAAGGCGGGTCCAGGTCTCGACCGCCCACAGGCCGATCAACTCGCCGAACATCTGGCTGACCATGGGGGCGGTGATGAAGTCGCCGCGTTCACCCAGCGCCGGGCGCGTGGCGTAATAGCCGCCCTTGGGGTCGTGCAGGCAGCGGGTGACGTAGTCCGCCACCGTCATCGGCCCGGTCAGCACGATCTCGCGGACCAGGCGGTCCTTGAGCGTCTCCGCCATGATGGTCTTACGCCTCCGCGACTTCCGGCTTCTTCAGCGCCCGCCAGATCAGCCAGGCGCCGACCAGCATCATCGGGATCGACAGGATCATGCCCATGGTTAGGCCCAGCGGCAGGTTCTCCAGCCCGGCGTCGGGCTGGCGCACGTTCTCCAGTGCGGCGCGGCAGACGCCGTAGCCCAGCAGGAACAGGCCGGTGACGAAGCCCGGACGTTTCAGCATCCGCCACTTCCAGATCGCCAGCGACAGGATGACGAACAGCAGCAGGCCCTCAAGACCCGCCTCATACAGCTGGCTGGGGTGGCGCGGCTCGTTGCCGGCGGGGCAGAAGCCGTACATCTGCTGGATGCGTTCGTTGCAGAAGCGGATGGCCCAGGGGACCGTCGTTTCGCGACCCCACAGCTCGCCATTGATGAAGTTGGCGATGCGGCCGAAGAACAGACCCAGCGGCGCGACCGGGGCGATCAGATCGCCCAGGCTGAGCGGGTTCACCTGTTGGCGACGGGCGTAGAGGGCGATGGCGATGACCACGCCCAGGAAGCCGCCGTGGAAGCTCATGCCGCCGGTCCACAGCTGCAGCAACTCCAGCCGATCGCCCCAGCTGTCGCCGGTGAACAACTGGGCGAACATCTCGGGCTTGTAGAAGAGGGCGTAACCGAAACGGCCGCCCAGAATGACGCCGAGCGTGATCCACAGCACCAGGTCGTCCAGCTGCTGCCCGCTGACCGGCGACTTGCCCGGCGCCCACAGGCGCTCGGTCTTGGCCAGACGCGAGGCGTACCACCAGCCCAGGACGATGCCGGCGATATAGGCCAGCGCGTACCAGCGGATGGGCAGGGGGCCGAGCTGGATCAGGACGGGGTCGAATTCGGGAAAGGGCACGGGGCCTCCTGCGCCTTCAGAAGTTGTCACTCGTCTAGCAAGCGGGACTGCATTCGTCGCGCGCTTTTCCCGCGAAGCAGTCTATAGGCCGCAGGCAGGTAAGGTTTGGTTTACCCAAATCAATGCACCGTTAACCACGTTCGGACCGAAGGTCCGGGAGTTCTCAAGAGGCCGCACATGCAGACGCGCAATCCCCTCCTTGATGAGTTCGCCAAGCTGACCACCGGCGCCATGGGCCTGGCACAGGCCGCGGGCGAAGAGGCCAAGGCCGCCTGGCGCGCCCAGGCCGATCGCTTCGTCGCCGAGATGGATCTGGTGCGCCGCGACGAGTTCGACGTGCTGAAGGACGAGATCGCCGCCCTACGCGCCGAGATCGCGGCGCTGAAGGCTGCGGCTCCGGCCGCGAAGAAGGCCGCCAAGGGATCGTCCACAGACGCCGCCTCGACCCCGGATTCAGCCGGTTGAGCCGAATCTGCGAACACGCCTACCGTCCTCGAAAGCGCTCCTCTGAGTCGCTGTCGCTGCTGAAGAAGTTGAACGCCTGATGGATGCTGTGAGACCCGAAGAGGTCGACCTGCCCTTTGATCCGCTGGATGTGGTCGAACACGTCCTGACGGCGGAGAACCTGCCGTTCGACCGCACGGACGAGGGCGATCTGGCCTTCGCCCTGGCCGGCGACTGGAAGGACTACGAACTCTGGTTCGCCTGGCGGCCAGAGGGCGACTGCCTTCAGCTGTGCCTGGCGCTGGACCTTCGCGTGGCCAAGACGCGCCGCGCGGCGGCCTATGAACTGGTCTCCATGATCAATCAGCGCACCTGGCTGGGCCATTTCGAGATTTGGCCGGACGAAGGCGAGATCGTCTTCCGCCATGCCCTGGCTCTGCCGCACACCGAGCGTCCGACCCTGGCTCAGGCCGCGTCCATGATCGACGCGGCGGTCGAGGCGGCGGATCGTTATTATCCGGCCTTCGACTTCATGGTGCGCGGCTCCAAGAAGCCGAAGGAGGCGATCGACGCCTGCCTGTTCGAGACCGTGGGCAACGCCTGATGAGCGGTTCGGGCCGTCCGGTCGTGCTTCAGGGCGTCGGACGCCTGGGCTCGGCCATTTTGGAAGGCTGGCTGGCGACGGGCGCCGTCGATCCGGCCGATCTGATCATTCTGACGCCGTCCGAAAAGCCGGTCGCCGAGGCGGCGCGGGCCAAGGGTGCGCGCATCAATCCGCCGCTGGAGGAACTGGCTGAGGCCCGCGCCTTCGTCATCGGCGTCAAGCCCGCCAAATGGCTGGAGGCCGCGCAGGCCGTCCTGCCGCATCTGGCCGCTGACGCCGTGATCGTCTCGGTCATGGCCGGGGTGCGCGGCGAGACGATCTCCGAGGGTTACGACGGCCGTCCGGTCGTGCGCGTCATGCCGACGACCGGCGTGGCTCAGGCGCGCGGCGTGGCGACGCTATGGTCGTCCGACGCGGACGCCCTCAAGGTTGGACAGTCGCTGTTCGAGCCGATCGCCGAGACGGTCCTGCTGGACGATGAGGCCTTGATGCACGCGGCGACGGCGGTGTCCGGCTGCGGACCGGCCTATTTCTTCGCCTTCACCCGCGCCCTGGCCGAGGCCGGCGAGGCTGAAGGCCTGTCGCCCGAGGCCGCCGCCCGTCTGGCGCGCGCCACCCTGCGTTCGGCTGCGGCGGGCGTGGAGGGCGACGAGGCGCTGAACGCCCTGATCGACCGCGTGGCCTCGCCCGGCGGCGTGACGCAGGCCGGTTTGATCGCCCTCAATGAAAACGGCGCCCTCGACCATTCTGTCGAAAGCGCCGTGAAGGCGGCGGTCGCCAAGTCCACTGAACTCAGCGCCTGATCGTCAAACGCTTCAGCGCTTGACGAAACGGCCCTCGGCCAGATTGCGGGCCAGACGATCATAGGCGCGCTGGGCGTCGGTCCAGGTGGTCGAACCGCGCGCATCGATCAGGGTCGGGGTGTAGTAGTCGAACTTGACCGGCTGCACCTCGCCCGAAGCCATCGTCACCGAACCCTCGATCGCAGCGCCGCCGATGGACAGGCTGCGCATGGAATCCAGCCCGGGCTTGTCGCCCAGTTGCTGCATGGTGGGGCGGTTGGGCTTCAGGTCGGTGATGACCAGTTCGACGCGGGCGCCGTCCAGGGCGTTGCGATCCGTCAGCACGCGTTCGACGGTGCGGGTCAGATCGCTGACCTGTTGCTGGACATCGCGTTCGCCCAGTTCTTGGGCGGTCTTGGCGAAGTCGGGGCTGACCGTCACGACGACGGCCGAGGGTTGAGCCGCAGCGGCGCCGGAAACGGCGAGGGCGGCGGCGAGCGGCGCAAGGAAAGCAATACGACGCATAGTACGGACTCCTGATTCCAGGCCCCCCTGGAACACGGGACAAGATGGCGATGATTTTACGGTTCCGCTAGAGGCGCCGGCCAAAGATCTAGGCGGCGCGACGATCCGCCGGCAGCCGGATGGAGGCTTTCAGTCCGCCCAGGTCGCTGCGGCCCAGGATGATGTCGCCGCCGTGGCCGCGCGCCACGTCTCGCGCCACGGCCAGGCCCAGGCCCACCCCCTTGCGGTTCTGATTGCGCGAGGCGTCCAGGCGCGAGAAGGGGCGGAAGGCCTCTTCGTGCATGTCGTCGGGAATGCCGGGGCCGTCGTCCTCTACCGTGATCTCCAGCCCGCCGGAGGGCAGGGGGCGGGCCGACAGCCGCACCTTTTCGCCGTGGGAGGCGGCGTTGCCGACCAGGTTGTTGATCGCTCGGCGGAAGGCCAGGGGGCGGGCAAGCATGTTGAGATCGTCGGGGGCCTCGACCTCGGCCACGGCGCCGGAGCGGCTGGCGTCCTCGGCGGCGCGACGCAGCATTTCGGGCACGGAGATCGTCTGCATCGCCTCGCCCGCCTCGCCGCGCGCAAAGGCCAGGTATTCGTCGATCATATGCTCCATCTCGTCCAGGTCGCCCTTCATCGCCTCGGCGCGCTTGAAAGGCGGGGCCAGGGCCAGCTCGAGACGCAAACGGGTCAGGGGCGTGCGCAGGTCATGGCTGACCGAGGCCAGCAGGGCTGTGCGCTGATCGATATGACGCTGGATGCGGGCGCGCATGTCCAGGAAGGCGGTGGCGGCGGCCCGCACCTCGCGCGCGCCGTGAGGCTTGAAGCGCGGCACGCTCTCGCCCCGGCCGAAAGCCTCGGCGGCGGAGGCCAGCCGCTCGATGGCGCGCACCTGGTTGCGGATGAACAGCACCGCCACGCCGAGCAGCAGGATGGTGGCGATCATCAGCCACAGGACGAAGATGTGGGCCTGGGTCGCCACGGCCCGTTCACGCGGGGCGATGACGCGCAACACGCCGCCCGCCTCCTGCACCCTGATGTCGACATAGGCGGGGTAGCGGGTGGTGTCGAACCAGAAGGGCTGGTCCAGCCGTGAAGCCAGCGCCTTCTCCAGCGTCCGATCGACCAGCCCCAGGGCGCCGCGCCGTTCTTCGTCCGGCAGGGAGGCGGCGGGCTGGAAGGCGATGGACAACTGCATCGACCGCTCGGCGCGCTCGGAGATCAGCGACAGGTTCTGCGGCGAAGGATCGTCGCGATAGCTTTCGGCCGCCCAGGCCACGTCGCCCGCCAGTCCTTCGGACAGACGCGCGGTCACTGCCTGCCAGTGGGCGTCGAAGAAGGCCCAGGTCACCGCCGCCTGCATAATCAGCACCGGCAGGACGATGATCAGCAACGACCGCCCCCATAGGGAAGTCGGCAGCCGACGCTTGATCCATCGCGTCCAGACGTTGAACGGCATCAGCCGCATGAGGGGCGTTCCGGTCCTGTCGTCAGTCCGGCGCCAGCATATAGCCGACGCCGCGCACCGTCTGAAGGTAGCGCGGATTCTTGGGGTCGGCCTCCAGCTTGCGGCGCAGGCGCGTCACCTGGACGTCCACAGCGCGGCCGGTCACATCGGCCGTGTCGGGCGACAGGGTCATGCGCTCGACCGGCGAATGGGCGTGGATGGCCAGGGTCTTGAGCAGTTGCGCCTCGGCCTCGGTCAGGCGTTGCAGTTCGCCGTCGCGCGTCAGCTCCAGCCGCTCCATGTCGAAGACGGCGGGACCCATGCGGATTTCCTTGGGCGTCATCAGCTTGCCGCCGGTGCGGCGCAGGATGGCCTCGATCCGCAGCGCCAGCTCGCGCGGGTCGAAGGGCTTCGACATATAGTCGTCGGCGCCGCGCGACAGGCCCTCGATCCGGTCGTCCGGGTCGCCCTTGGCCGTCAGCAGCAGCACCGGCGTCTTGGACAGGGCCGCCTGGCTGCGAATCCAGGTGGTCAGGTCGAAGCCGCTTTCGCCCGGCATCATCACGTCCAGCACGATCAGGTCGAACTCGATCAGTTCGACCATGCGGCGCGCCGCGCCCGCGTGGGCGGCGCCGGTGACGCGATAGCCCTCGCGGCTCAGGAACTCCTTGAGCAGTTCGCGGATGCGGTCGTCGTCATCGACGACCAGGATGTGCCGTCCGCTGCCGGCGGGAGCGATGGGGCCGGACCGGCCGTTGGAGCGAGGCTCGATCATGCTCACTGCGAATCTCCTCGCGAGGCGCCGTTGACGCGGACGCGCGACGGGCGTCTAAATGAATATCTTGCGCGGGAGACGTTCTTCAATGGCCTTCGTTCCTTTCGACGATCGTGACGGATGGATCTGGTTTGACGGAGAATTCGTTCCCTGGCGGGACGCGAAGACGCACGTTCTGACCCATGGCCTTCACTACGGCTCGTCGGTGTTCGAGGGTGAGCGTATGTATGGCGGTGAAATCTTCAAGCTGACCGCGCACAGCGAACGCCTGAAGCGCTCCGCCGAGCTGCTCGACTTCGAGATTCCCTATAGCGTGGCTGAGATCGACGCCGCCTGCAAGGAAACCTGCGCGCGCAACGGCCTGATCGACTGCTATATCCGTCCCGTCGCCTATCTGGGGCCGGAGCAGCTCAGCGTCACGGCCAAGAACAGCAAGGTCCACCTGGCGATCGCCGCCTGGGAATGGCCCAGCTATTTCGATCCCGAGGTCAAGAAGAAGGGCATCGCTCTGGAGTGGGCCAAGTGGCGCCGTCCCGACCCGGCAACGGCGCCGTCCACGGCCAAGGCGGCCGGCCTCTACATGATCTGCACCATGTCCAAGACGGCGGCCGAGAAGCGCGGCTTCGCCGACGCTCTGATGCTGGACTGGCGCGGCTATGTGGCCGAGGCGACCGGCGCCAACGTCTTCTTCGTCCAGAACGGCGCCCTGCACACGCCGCACGTCGACCACATCCTGAACGGCATCACCCGTCAGACCGTCATCGAGATGGCCCAGGCCCGCGGGGTCGAGGTCGTGGTCCGCGACATCCTGCCGGAGGAGCTGGGCGATTTCTCCGAATGCTTCCTGACCGGCTCGGCCGCCGAGGTGACGCCGGTGGGCCAGGTCGGCGACTATCGCTTCACGCCGGGCGCGCTGTCGCTCAGCCTGATGGACGACTACGGCAAGCTGGTTCGCGGCCAACTTTAGGCGGCGACCGTCGACGAGTTTCGTCGTCCCCCTTGCCAGCGGCGTCCTGCTGTCGTTGATGCGCACTGAAGAAGCCGGCTCCCATAGCGCCGGTCGCGGAGCCGTCTTTCCATGTTCAGCCTCCTGAACCTCCAGAGCCTGTTCGGCCTGGTCGTCATCGTCGCCGTCTGCTGGGCGATCTCCGAGAACCGCCGCGCCTTTCCGTGGCGGTTGGCGATCGGGGCGGTGCTGGTGCAGGCGGCCCTGGTGCTGGCGACCTTCGCCATTCCTGGTTCGCAGGTGGTGCTGGATGGCATCAACAATGCGGTGAAGGGGCTGGAGCTAGCGACCGAGGAGGGGACGCGCTTCGTCTTCGGTTATCTGGCGGGCGGGGATCAGCCCTACGCCGTGGCCAATGAAGGCGCTCTGTTCACCTTCGCCTTCAAGGTGCTGCCGCTGATCCTGGTCATCTCAGCTCTGTCGGCCCTGCTGTGGCACTGGAAGATCCTGAAGTGGATCACGCTCGGCTTCGGCTTCCTGTTCCAGCGGACCCTGGGGCTGGGCGGCGCCTCGGCTCTGGCGGTGGCGGCCAACGTCTTTCTGGGCATGATCGAAAGCCCGATCGTCATCCGCGCCTATCTGGACAAGCTGAGCCGGTCCGAGGTCTTCCTGATGATGGTGGTCGGTCTGGCCACCGTCGCCGGCTCGACCATGGTGGCCTACGCCGCCATCCTGTCGCCAGTGCTGACCAATGCGGCGGGCCACGTCCTGGTGGCCTCCATCGTCTCGGCGCCCGCCGGCATCCTGCTGGCGCGCGTCATCATCCCTGAAAAGCCGGGCGAGGGCGGGGCGGTCGCCGACTACAACTCGGCGCTGAAGTACGACAGCGCCGTCGACGCTATCGTCAAGGGCACGTCCGACGGCCTGATGGTGGTGCTGAACATTTCGGCCGTGCTGATCGTCTTCGTGGCCCTGGTGGCCCTGGCCAACGTCATTCTGGGCGGCTTCGTCATCGCTGGAGAGCCGCTGACGATCGAGCGCATCCTGGGCGTGCTGTTCGCTCCCGTCGCCTGGCTGACGGGCGTGGAATGGGCCGACGCTCACAAGGCGGGCTGGTTGCTGGGGGTCAAGCTGACCCTCACCGAGTTCGTCGCCTTCATCGAGCTGGGCAAGGTGCCCGTCGCCGAGATGAGCGAGCGCACGCGGATGCTGATGACCTACGCCCTGTGCGGCTTCGCCAACATCGGTTCGGTCGGCATCACCGTCACCGGCCTGTCGGTGCTGATGCCGGAACGCCGCGAGGAAGTGCTGGGCATGGTGTGGAAGGCGCTGCTGGCGGGCTTCCTGGCTACGCTGATGACGGCCTGCGTCGTCGGGGCCTTGCCCGCGTCCATCTTCGCCTAGTAGCGTTCCGAGGGCAGCCGAAGGGAACCCTCTGATGAAGCTCTATGAAAGCCGCCGCGCGCCCAATCCGCGCCGCGTCCGCTGGGTCATGGCGGAAAAGGGCGTGACCGACGTCGAGCGGGTCGAGATCGAGCTGCTGGCCGGCGAGCACCGCGCTCCGGCCTATCGCGCCAAGTTCGGCGTGCCGCACGTGCCGGCGCTGGAGCTGGACGACGGAACCTGCCTGACGGAATCCATCGCCATCTGCCGCTATCTGGAGGCCCTGCACCCCGAGCCGAACCTGTTTGGCCGCGATCCGAAGGAGCAGGCGATCATCGAGATGTGGATGCGCCGGTGCGAGATGTATCTGGCCAATCCGATGATGCTGAACGTGCGCTTCACCCACCCGGCCTTGGCCGCGCTGGAGGCGCCCCAGCCTCAGGTCGCTGAATACAACCGCCTGGGCGCCGAACGCTTCATGAAGACGCTGGATCGCCACCTCGCGGAGCATGAGTTCATCGCCGCCGACCGTTTCACCATCGCCGACATCGTCGGGGCGGTGGGGCTGGATTTCGCCCGCCTGGTCAAATACCGCCCGCCCGAGGAGCTGACGCACCTGGCCCGCTGGCTGGAGGCGTGCCGCGCCCGTCCGGCGGCGGCGGCGGGGATGTGAGCCTGTCTTGCGGACTCTGACTGGGCCGGATCGCGGGCTGGCCCTGCTGCTGGCCGCCCTGGCGGGTTATGTCGACAGCCTGGGCTTCCTGCATCTGGGCGGGGTGTTCGTCTCCTTCATGAGCGGCAACACCACACGCCTGGCCGTCAACCTGGCCGAGGGGCGGTGGCTGGCGGCGGGCGCGGTGGCGGGCGTGCTGCTGCTGTTCGTCCTGGGGGCCATGCTCGGGGCGCTGGTCGCGGGCGGCGAGGGCGCGCGTTCGCGCAGCCGGGTGCTGGCGGTCGAGGCGGCGTTGCTGGCCGGGGCCGCCGTGGCGGCGGGGGCGGGGATCGCGCCACTGGCGATCGGCCTGATGGTCCTGGCCATGGCGGTCGAGAACTCGGTCTTCCTGCGCGACGGCGAGGTCGGGGTCAGCCTGACCTATATGACCGGAACCCTGGTCAAGACCGGCCACGCCCTGGCGGCGGCTCTGCGCGGCGGCGATCCCTGGGCGTTCCGGCCCTATATGGCGTTGTGGGCGGGGTTGGCCGGGGGCGCGCTGATGGGGGCGGTCGTCTACGGCCGCCTTGGGCTGATCGCCCTGTGGCCGGCGGCGGCCGTCGCCATGGCTCTGGCCTTGGGCGTACGGTTCAACCGCGCGGCGTGAACTTCCGGATCACGCCCGAGAAGGTCATCAGCAGCCGCTCGCCGGTGGTGATCTGTCCGCGCACGAAGATCAGGCTCTTGCCTGCCTTGGTCACCTGGCCGGTCGCCTCGATCAGTTCGCCCACGTAGGCGCCGTCGATGAAGGTGGAGTCGAGCTGCACCGTGACGCCTGACGCCCCCTCCATCTCCTGATAGGCGATCTGGAACATGGCGATGTCGGCGAAGGTCATCAGGCAGCCGCCGTGCATCCGGCCCCCGGCGTTCATGTGCTTCTGCTCGGCGCGGAAGGCGCAGCGCATGTGGCCGTCGGGATCGGGCTTGCCGTAGAAGGGCCCCACCACCACGTCGAAGGTGTCGCGCAGGTTATAGGTCTGCCAACCGGCGAACTCGCCTTCGGTGACGGTGATTATCTCGGCCATGTCGGTTTTGCCTTCTTTCCGATCTCGCGGTGCAGCATATAGCGCCTATGAGCGATCCAATCGAAGCGGCCATTTTCGAAAAACTGGCCAAGGCCGACCCCAAGAACGTCGGCGGCAAGAGCATTGAACCGGCCGACGTGGCCAAGGAGCTGCAGCCCGAGCAGTGGCAACGCCTGCTGCCCAAGGTGAAGGCGACGGCGCTGGGCCTGATGCGTCAGGGCAAGCTGACCATCACCAAGAAGGGCAAGGCGGTCGATCCCAACAACTTCCGCGGCGTGATCCGCCTGCGCCTGCCGACCGAGGCCGAGACGGCCGCGGCCCTGGCGGCCCTGCCGCCGGTCGAAGCTTCGGATGACGATTTCGACTGAACCGGACAACGGCCTGGGTGAACTCCTGGCCGAAATCCGCGCCTGCCGGGCGTGCCTGGGGCAGTTGCCCCACACGCCGCGCCCGGTGGTCATGGTCGCGCCTGAGACGCGCCTGCTGATCTGCGGCCAGGCGCCGGGGCGGCGGGTGCATGAAAGCGGTCTGCCCTTCACCGACCCCTCCGGCGTTCGCCTGCGCGACTGGATGGGGGTAGACGAAGCGACCTTTTACGGCGATCCGCGCCTCGGCGTGGCGGCTCAGGCGTTCTGCTTTCCCGGCACGGATCCCAAGGGCGGCGACTATCCGCCGCCGCGCCGCTGCGCCGAACTGTGGCGGCCGCGCCTGCTGGCTGAGTTGCCGAATGTCGAACTGACGCTGCTGGTCGGCGGCTACGCCCAAGCCTGGGCCTTGGGCGCGGCGGCCAAGGCGAACATGACCGAGACGGTCCGCGCCTGGCGCGACTATGCGCCCGCCATCCTGCCCCTGCCGCACCCGTCATGGCGTAATACGGCCTGGTTGAAGAAAAACCCGTGGTTCGAAGCCGAGGTTCTGCCCTACCTTCGGCAGCGAACAGCGGAGATACTGGCGTGACACAAAGTGTTTTCCTTCTCCCCTCGTGGGAGAAGGTAGCTCGCGGAGCGAGACGGATGAGGGGGTTGCCTGCTGCGCCCTCATCATCGGCCGTTCGGCCCGCTGACACCGCCCCCTCATCCGAGCGCCTCCGGCGCCCACCTTCTCCCACGAAGGGAGAAGGAAGAGGTGTCATCACCGCCGCCCTTCTCTCCCTCGCTCTAGCCGCCTGCGCTACGCCGCACGTCCAGCCGCCGCTGACGCCGCCCAACGGATTCAACGGGCCGCACATCGAGGCGGGAACCCTGGGGCGCGGCGCCTTTGTGGTGCAGGATGGGGCGCGGTTGCCCTATCTGCGCTGGAGTCCTGAAGGACAGGAACCCTGGGCCGTCATCGTCGCCCTGCACGGCTTCAACGACCACTATGCCTCCTTCCGCTTCGCCGGGCCGTGGTGGGCGCAGCGGGGCATCGAGACCTGGGCCTATGATCAGCGCGGCTTCGGCCTGGCCCCGAATCGAGGCGAGTTCGCGCCGGAAAGCCTGACTAGCGCCGACCTGCGCACCATCGTCGCCCTGGTTCGGGCCCAGCGGCCGAACGCCCTGATCGTGGTGGCGGGCGAAAGCATGGGCGGCTCATCGACCATCGCCGCCTTCGGCTCGGACGCGCCGCCGGACGCTGATCGAGTGGTGCTGCTGGCGCCCGGCGTGTGGGGCTGGTCCAGCCAGACCGCCTTCAACCGCGCGGGCCTGTGGACCGCCGCGCGCATGATGGGGGCCAAACGGGTCGAGCCGCCGTCCTTCGCCGTGCGCGACATCCGCGCCTCGGACAACACGCTGGAACTGATCCGCAACGGTCGCGATCCCCTGTCGATCCTGTCGACGCGGTTCGATTCCCTTTACGGCCTGGTCGATCTGATGGAGACGGCGACCCAGCGGCTGGACCGTGTCGAGGCGCCGACCCTGTTGCTCTACGGCGCCCACGATCAGATCATCACCAAACGCCCCATGCGCCGTGCCCTGGAACAGGCGGGCGAGCGGCCGAACCTGACGACGGGCTATTACGCCGAGGGCTGGCACATCCTGAACCGCGACCTTCAGGCCGAGACCATGTTCGCCGACGTCGAATCCTGGCTGCGCGACCCGACCCGGCCGCTGCCGTCCGGCGCGCCGGCGGTTCTGCCCGCCCTGCAGGCCGATCCCAAGGCGCGCTGAACGCAGAAACCACGGAAAGCGGATGCATTTTCCGCACGCTTCGTTGAACCCTGGGGCGATCGCATGGTCGTGCTTGCCGTTTGGTCAGGCTGCGCGTATGTCCTTCCGCACAAAAAAGTACCCCAGGAAAGGCCTGTCATGGGCAAGACGCTGTTTGATTCTCCTTCTTTCGCGAACCATGAAGGCGTCCACGCCTTCTACGACGAGAAAACCGGCCTGAAGGCGATTGTTGCGGTGCACTCGACTGCGCGCGGCCCGGCCGTCGGCGGCACCCGCATGTGGAACTACGCCACCGCCGCCGAAGCACTGGAAGACGTGCTGCGCCTGTCCAAGGGCATGAGCTACAAGAACGCTGTCGCGGATCTGGAAATGGGCGGCGGCAAGTCGGTCATCATCGGCGACAGCCGCACCCAGAAGTCGCCTGAGCTGTTCCACGCCTTCGGTCGCTATCTGAACGGCCTGGGCGGTCACTACTACGCCGCCGAAGACGTCGGCACCTCGGTCGAGGACATCGCCGAAGCGCGTAAGGTCACCGAATTCGTCCTGGGTCTGAAGGACGGCCCGGAAGCCTCGGGCGATCCCAGCCCGGTCACGGCCGAGGGCGTGTTCCGCTCGAACCTGGTCGTCGCCCGCCGCCTGTTCAACCAGAACGACATGACCGGCCTGACCGTCGCCCTTCAGGGCGTGGGCCACGTCGGCGCTTACCTGGCCGACATGCTGCACAAGGCCGGCGCCAAGCTGATCATCACCGACGTGAACCAGGCCAACCTGGAAGCCGTCGCCGCCAAGACCGGCGCCGAGATCGTTGCTCCGGACGCCATCTATGACGTCGCCGCCGACATCTACGCCCCGTGCGCCCTGGGTGCGACGCTGAACCCGCAAACGCTGGACCGCCTGAAGGTCAAGGCCGTCTGCGGCGCCGCCAACAACCAGCTGGCCACCGCCGACATCGGCGACGAGCTGTTCAAGCGCGGCATCCTGTATGCGCCGGATTACGTCATCAACGGCGGCGGCATCATCAACGTCGCCTCGGAAATGAACGCCCGTCAGACCGGCGGCGCCTATGACGCCTCGTGGGTCGAAGGCAAGCTGTCGCGCCTGATGGAGACCTTCGAGGAAATCCTCGAGCGTTCGGTCTCCGAGAACAAGCCGACCCACCTGATCGCCGACGCCATCGCCGAGGCCCGCATCAAGGTCGCCGCCGACAAGAAGGCCGAGGCTCTGAAGGTCTGATCGACCTTCGACAAGCTAGCCCGCGCCTTTCGAGGGGCGGGCGGGCGCCGGGGGGCGCCTGAGGGGGTGCGGGCCATAAGTCCGCGCCCCTTTATCATTTGGGCCGGTGATAACGGCCCTGACTCCTCAGGACTTTAACGCCTCTTAACGCCGCATTTACCATCCAGGCGGCAGTTTCTGCCTAGCGGGTTCGGTTCGTCCCGCGTGTGCAGGGGCGATGGCGCGTGGGCGGCTTCACGGAAGCTTTGAAAAGGTTCGGCATCGGACGCCTGGCCGCCATCCTGGGCGTGGCTGCGGGCGTGGCCGCCGTGCTGGTCGCCGTCATGCTGCGTGTGGGTCAGGCGCCGGACGCTTTGCTCTATTCCAACCTCGACCTGCGCGAAGCCTCCGAGATCAGCGCCGCCCTGGATCAGGCGGGCATCAAATATTCCTCCAAGGGCGACGGCTCGACCATCTTCGTCAGCCGCGACGAAGTCGGCACGGCGCGCCTGATGCTGGCGGGCAAGGGGCTCGTGACCTCGGGCAGCGTCGGCTACGAGATCTTCGACAACCAGTCGGTGCTGGGCCAGACCGAGTTCCAGCAGAACCTGAACGAACAGCGCGCCCTGCAGGGCGAGCTGGCGCGCACCATCATGTCGATGCGCGGCATCAGTTCGGCCCGCGTGCATATCACCATGCCTCGGCGCGAGATGTTCCAGGCCGCCGCCATCGATCCGACGGCTGCCGTGGTGGTGGGCCTGTCGGGGCGCGACCTGTCGGCCGATCAGGTGCGGGCCATCCGCAACGTCGTCGCCTCCTCTGTGCCGAACCTGAAACCGGACAAGGTCACGGTGACGGACCAGGCCAATCGCACCCTGGCGGCAGGATCGGAAGACACCGGCTTCACCTCGGCCACCGCTGAGGCCGCCAAGGCCTCGACCGAGGCCCAGATGCAGGCCCGGATCAAGGACATCGTCGAGGGCGTCGTCGGCGTGGGGGCGGCGCGCGTCCAGGTGACGGCCGACATCGACCATAGCCGTTCGACCACCCAGGAACAGAAATTCGACCCGGACGGCCAGGTCGTCCGCTCGACCTCGACCAACGGCAGCCAGTCGCAGGACACGACCGGCCAGCAGGACGGCGGCGTCACCGCCACCAACAACATCCCCGGCGGCGAAGCCCCGGCGACCACGCCCATCGGCTCCACCAACTCGGAAAACACCGAGACGACCAACTACGAAATCTCCAACACCACCACCACGACGGTGAAGGAGCCGGGCGAGGTCAAGAAGCTGTCGGTCTCGGTCGCGGTCGACGGCAAATACACCCCTGCCGCCGACGGCAAGGGCGAGCCCGCCTATGCCGCCCGCACGGCCGAGGAAGTGCAGCAGATCAAGGCCCTGGTCGCCGCCGCCGTCGGCATCGACGAGACGCGCGGCGACAAGCTGGAAGTCGTCAGCGTCCGCTTCAACCGCGAGCCGTCCGCCGCGCCGGGCGCTGAGGAAGGCTCCTCAATGTTCGCCTTCGACAAGAACGACATCATGCGCGGGGTCGAACTGCTGGTCCTGCTGGTCACGGGTCTGCTGCTGATCTTCTTCGTCCTGCGCCCGCTGCTGAAGACGGCCTCGGGCCAGGGGCGCGCGGGCGTTCCGGCCCTGGTCGGCGCGAACGGCATCCCGGTGACGGCGCTGGACGCCCAGATCGTCGGCGGAACCCTGCCGGGCGGCGCGCCCATGCTGGCCGGTCCCAGCGACATGGAGCAGCGCATCGACATCGCCCGCATCGAGGGTCAGGTGAAGGCCTCGTCCATCAAGAAGGTCGCCGATTTCGTCGACAGCCACCCAGAGGAATCCACGGCGATCCTGCGCTCGTGGATGCATGAAAGCTGATGGCGGCGCGGCTGGTGTCAAAGGGGGCGGCGGTTGATGACGCCAAGAAGCTGACGGGGCCGGAAAAGGCCGCCGTCGTTCTGCTGTCTCTGGGCGAAGAGCACACCGCCCTGTGGCAGCAACTCGACGACGAAGAGATCAAGGAGGTCTCTCAGGCCATGGCGGGGCTGGGCACCGTCACCGCCGCCGTGGTCGAAGAAGTCTTGGTCGAGTTCGTCTCCGGCATCGGCGGGTCCGGTTCGCTGATGGGCTCCTATGAGCAGACCCAGCGCCTGCTGGCCTCCTTCATGCCCGGCGATCGGGTCGAGGCCCTGATGGAGGAGATCCGCGGTCCGGCGGGCCGCACCATGTGGGACAAGCTCGGCAATGTGAACGAGGCCGTGCTCGCCAACTACCTGAAGAACGAATACCCGCAGACGGTCGCGGTGGTCCTGTCGAAGATCAAGCCGGATCACGCCTCGCGCGTGTTGACGGCCCTGCCCGAGGACTTCGCCCTGGAATGCGTCCAGCGGATGCTGCGCATGGAGCCGGTTCAGCGCGACATCCTCGACAAGATCGAGCAGACCCTGCGCAGCGAGTTCATGTCCAACCTGGCGCGCACCTCCAAGCGCGACAGCCATGAACTGATGGCCGACATCTTCAACAGCTTCGACCGCCAGACCGAGTCGCGCTTCATCGGCGCGCTGGAGGAACGCAACCGTGACGCGGCCGAGCGTATCCGCGCCCTGATGTTTGTCTTCGAGGATCTGTCGCGCCTCGATCCCGGCGGGGTGCAGACCCTGCTGCGGGCGGTCGAGAAGGATCAGCTGGGTCTGGCGCTGAAGGGGGCCTCAGACCCCCTGCGCGAGATGTTCTTCTCCAACATGTCCGAACGCGCCTCGAAGATCATGCGCGAAGACATGGATTCCATGGGGCCTGTCCGCCTCAAGGACGTCGACAACGCCCAGATGGCCATGGTCCAGGTGGCCAAGGATCTGGCGGCGCGCGGCGACATCATGCTGGCCGGCCAGGGCGGCGACGACGAGTTGATCTACTGACATGAGCGCGCTTCCTTCCAACGCCGTCCCCTTCGCCTTCGACACCGAGTTCGGGGCCGACGGCGCCGTGCTGCGCGCCTCGACCTGGCAGCCGGCCAAGCGGTCCTTCGCTCCCGCCGAGGTCGAGGCCCTGGTCGCCCAGGCCCGGCTGGAGGCCCGTCAGCAAGCCCTGGCCGAGGTCGAGGCCCTGCGCGCCGACGCCTTGTCGATCGTGGCGCAAACCGTGTCCCAGGCCGCGACCGCCCTGCGCGGCGTGGCGGAGGCGCACCGGCGCGAATCCGCAGAGCTGGCGCTGGCCGCCGCGCGCGTGATCGGCTCGGCTGCGTTCGACCGCTTCCCGCGCCGTCCGCTGGAGGCTGCCATCGAGTCCCTGGGGCAGGAGATGGACGCCACGCCGCGTCTGCTGGTCCGCGCCTCGGGTCTGGATGGCGAAGGTCGCGCCCAGATCGAGGCCCTGTGCGCCCAGGCGGGGTTCTCGGGGCTGGTGGTGTTCCGCGACGAACCGCACCTGCCCGCCGCCGCCTTCGCCTTGGAATGGGCGGATGGGCGAGCCGAATTCGATCCGGCCGAAGCCGAGGCCCGCGTGGCCGCCGCGCTCAACGCCGCCCTGGCCGCAGAAGCCGGCCACGCCGAGCCGCCCCTCGAGGGCGGCGCTCATGACAAAAGGGGCTTCTGATGGCCACCGACGATCTCTCGCTCGAGGAATTCGGCGAATCCACCGCCCTGAACCTGGCTGATGAGGGCGGCGAGAAGTCGGCGGTCGATCTGGCGCCCGTCTTTGACGTGCCGGTCAACATCTCGGCCGTGCTGGGCAAGGCGCACATGTCCGTCGCCCAGCTTCTGAAGCTGAACAAGGGCTCGGTGCTGGAGCTGGACCGGAAGGTCGGCGAGGCGATCGACATCTTCGTCAACAACCGCCTGGTGGCGCGCGGCGAGGTCGTCGTCGTCGAGGACCGCCTGGGCGTGACCATGACGGAAATCATCAAGACCGAGGACAAGGGCGCCTGATCGGCCGCCCCGTCACGGACAGGATTTTGAAGGAGTAGGGCGATGCGTCTTCTGGTGGTGGGTCGTTTAAGCGGCCAACTGGCGACGGCGGTGAAGATGGCCATGGCGCACGGCGCCAAGGTCCAGCACGTCGAGCGCGCCGATCAGGCGACCGAGCAACTGCGCCGGGGGCAGGGCGCCGACCTGCTGATGGTTGACTACCGCATCGACATCGCCGCCCTGATCGCCGCCAACGACGCCGAGCGCATTCATGTGCCGGTCGTGGCCTGCGGCGTTGACGCCGATGCGCGCGAGGCGGCTGACGCCATCCGCGCCGGGGCCAAGGAGTTCATCCCCCTGCCGCCCGAGGCGGACCTCATCGCCGCCGTGCTGTCGGCCGTGGCCGATGACGAGCGGCCGATGATCTCGGCTGACCCGGCGATGAAGCATGTCATTCAACTGGCCGATCAGGTGGCGCGTTCGGAAGCCTCCATCCTGATCACCGGCGAAAGCGGCGTGGGTAAGGAGGTGATGGCGCGCTATCTGCACACGCACTCGCGCCGCGCCGACAAGGCCTTCATCAGCGTCAACTGCGCCGCCATCCCTGACAACCTGCTGGAATCCGAGCTGTTCGGTCACGAGAAGGGCGCTTTCACCGGCGCCGTGGCGCGCCGCATCGGCAAGTTCGAGGAAGCCGACGGCGGCACGCTTCTGCTGGACGAAATCAGCGAGATGGACGCCCGGCTTCAGGCCAAGCTGCTGCGCGCCATTCAGGAGCGGGTGATCGACCGCGTCGGCGGCGCCAAGCCGGTGCCGGTCAATATCCGCATCATCGCCACCTCGAACCGCGACCTGGCCAAGGCCGTGGCCGAGGGGACCTTCCGCGAAGACCTGCTGTATCGCCTGAACGTGGTGAACCTGCGTCTGCCGTCCTTGCGCGAACGCCCCGGCGACATCGCGGTGCTGGCCGATCACTTCGTCAGGAAATACGCCGCCGCCAACGGCGTGCCGCCGCGCGCCATCGGCGTTGACGCCCGACGCGCTCTGGTCGCCCATCGTTGGCCCGGCAACGTGCGCGAGCTGGAAAACGCCATGCACCGCGCTGTCCTGCTGGCGGCGGGGACCGAGATCGACGTCGACGCCATTCGTCTGCCGGACGGCCGCCCGCTGCTGGGCGGGGGGGAGGGGGGCTCGACGCCCGCCGCTTCGGCCTATGACGCCGGCGTGGCGGGGCAGGCCGCCCAGGTCGCCGACGCCGTGACCCGCAGCTTCGTCGGCCAGACGGTGGCCGAGATGGAAAAGACCCTGATCCTGGACACGCTCAGCCACTGCCTGGGCAACCGCACCCACGCGGCGACCATCCTGGGCATCTCCATCCGCACCCTGCGCAATAAGCTGAACGAGTACGCCGACGCAGGCACGCCGATCCCGGCGCCCCAGTCGGGCGTCGCGGCCGCCTACGGCGCGGCGGGCTGATCCGGTGCGCGCTGACCGTCGCACCTTGCTGATCGGTGCGGGCGCGCTGGCTCTTGGAGCCTGTGCGCGGGCGACGGAGCCTGCGGCGGCCGAGCCTGCCGTTCTCGACCTCGACCTGTCGGCGCTGGAGGCGCGTCATGGCGGTCGTCTGGGCGTCTCCGTAGCGACCGAGGGCCAAAGCGCCGCCTGGCGCGGCGACGAGCGGTTCGTCTACTGCTCGACCTTCAAGATGTATCTGGCCGCCGCCACCCTGCTGCGCATTCAGGCGGGGCAGGAGCGGTTGGACCGGGCGATCCCGGTGACGCAGGCCGACATGATCAGCCACGCTCCGGTGACGAAGCCGGCGGTCGGTTCGGCCCTGACCATCGAGCAGTTGATGAAGGGCACGGTTGAGGTCAGCGACAACCCGGCCGCCAACATCCTGATCCGCGAGATGGGCGGGCTGGAAGCCTTTCGCGCCTTCTATCGCGGCATCGGCGACGACAGCACGCGCGTCGATCGCCTCGAGCCCGAGATGAACCGCCAGGACGGCGACAAGGACACCATCACTCCCGAGCAGTCGGTGCGGAACATAGAGCGCCTGATCCTGTCGGAGTCTTCGCCGCTTGAATCAGCCTCGAAGCGGTTGCTTCTGGAATGGATGGTGGCGTCACCGACGGGACAGGCGCGCATCAAGGCGGGCGTCCCGGCGGGCTGGACCGTCGCGCACAAGACAGGCACCGGCGGCTATGGTCCGGTGAACGACATCGGCGTCCTTTATCCGACCGACGGCGCGCCCATCGCCATCGCGGTCTATTTCCACGCCACGAAGGATTCGACCGACGCCCAGCGCGAGGCGGTAGTCGCCGAGGCGACCCGGCAGGCGCTCAAGGCGCTGGGGCATGGCTGAGGGCCGCCGAATCCTGTCATCAGGCGACATGACCTTCGCACGTCGTCATGGCTGACGCGCCCATCCTGATGAAGGACGGCATGGCGCGCCCTACGGGGCGCGACGCGCTCGGCTGGCTGATGCGCGGCGAGGTCGGCATGGCGATGGGCGTCATCGCCATCATCATGCTGCTGATCCTGCCGGTCCCGAAGATGCTTCTGGATCTGCTGCTGGCCATCTCTCTGGTGTCCAGCGTTCTGATCCTGATGACGGCCGTGATGATGAAGCGGCCTCTGGACTTCGCCATCTTCCCCACGGTGCTGCTGGTCTCGACCCTGTTCCGGCTGGGTCTGAACCTGGCCTCGACGCGGCTGATCCTTAGCAACGGTCAGGAAGGCCACGACAGCGCGGGCAAGATCATCCAGGCCTTCGGCGAACTGATGATGGGGGGCAACTTCATCATCGGGGTGATCATCTTCGCCATCCTGCTGGTGGTGAACTTCGTGGTCATCACCAAGGGCGCCACCCGTATCGCCGAGGTTTCGGCCCGCTTCACCCTGGACTCCATGCCGGGCAAGCAGATGGCGATCGACGCCGATCTGTCGTCGGGCCTGATCAACGAAGAACAGGCCAAGCTGCGTCGCAAGGAGCTGGAGCAGGAATCGACCTTCTTCGGGGCCATGGACGGCGCGTCCAAATTCGTGCGCGGCGACGCCGTGGCGGGCCTGATCATAACCTTCATCAATGCCATCGGGGGCCTGTTGATCGGTGTGGTTCAGCACGGCATGCCCGCGATGGAGGCGGCCAACACCTATGTCCAGTTGACGGTCGGCGACGGCCTGGTGACGCAGATCCCGGCCATCATCGTCTCAGTGGCGGCGGGTTTCCTGGTGACCAAGGCGGGGGTCGAGGGTTCGGCCGACAAGGCCTTCGTCGCCCAGTTGGCCAGCAATCCGGTGTCGCTGGGCGTGGTGTCCGGCACGGCGGGTCTGATCGGGCTGATCCCCGGCATGCCGCTGCTGCCGTTCGCCGCCCTGGCGCTGGGCACGGGCTTCATGGCGTGGAAGCTGGGCCGCGACCGGCTGAAGCCGCCCCCCGCCGAGCCGGTGAACCTGAAACCGAAGGAGGACGTCGAGGAGCCGATCTCCACCGCCCTGACCATCGATGAGGTGAAGATCGAGCTGGGTTACGCCCTGCTGGCCCTCATCAACGACCTGGAGGGCCGCCGCCTGACGGACCAGATCCGCGCCCTGCGCCGTTCGCTGGCCCAGGAGTACGGCTTCGTCATGCCCAGCGTGCGCATCCTCGACAACATGCGCCTGTCCAATCAGGGCTACGCCATCCGCATCAAGGAGATGGACGCCGGTTCGGGCGAGGTGCGCCTCGGCTCGCTGATGGCGATGGACCCGGCCGGGCGTCAGGTCGAACTGCCCGGCGAGCATACGCGCGAGCCCGCCTTCGGCCTGCCCGCGACCTGGATCGACGAGTCCCTGCGCGAAGAGGCGACCTTCCGCGGCTACACCATCGTCGACCCCTCGACGGTGCTGACCACCCACCTGACCGAAATCCTCAAGGAGAACATGGCTGAGCTGCTCTCCTACGCCGAGGTGCAGAAGCTGCTGAAGGAGCTGAAGGGCGAAGAGCAGAAGCTGGTCGAGGAACTGATCCCCTCGGTCGTCACCGTGACCACGCTTCAGCGCGTGCTGCAAAGCCTGCTGCGCGAGAAGGTGTCGATCCGCGACCTGCCCGCCATCCTGGAAGGCCTGGCCGAGGCGGCGCCGCACACCACCAGCGTCGCCACCCTGGTCGAGCACGTCCGCGGCCGTCTGGCCCGCCAGCTGTGCTGGCAGCACAAGGCCGACGACGGCGCCCTGCCCATCGTCACCCTGTCGCCCGAGTGGGAGCAGGCCTTCGCCGAGAGCCTGATCGGTCCCGGCGAAGACAAGCAACTGGCCATGGCGCCCAGCAAGCTTCAGGACTTCATCCGCGCCGTTCGCGACGTGTTCGAACGCGCCGCCATGACGGGTGAGAACCCGGTTCTGCTGACCGGACCGCAGGTGCGCCCCTACGTCCGATCCATCATCGAACGCTTCCGCGGACAGACGGTGGTGATGAGCCAGAATGAGATTCACCCCAAGGCTCGGCTCAGGACGGTCGGTTCAGTCTAGGTCGCAGCGTGGTAAAGGCTGGACACGGCTTCGACGGCGAATAAGGTTCGGAGCATGAAACGCATTCGGCCGGCCCTGCGCACCTTTGGAATCTTCCTGCGCACCCCGACCCTCAGTCGCTCGATCATCGCCTTGCTGGCCTTGGCGCTGCTGCTGCTTCTGGCCGTCAATACGGCGACGCTGGTGATGATCCAACGAACCTCCAACTACAACGACACCGTGGACCACAGCCAGCAGGTGCGCCTGGCGGCCAAGGACACGCTGATGCTGCTGACTGACGCCGAGACGGGGCAGCGCGGCTTCATGCTGACGGCGCGGACCGAGTATCTGGGCGTGCATGATAACGCTGTCGCTAAGCTGCCGGCGGTGCTCGAGCGTCTTGAGAGCCTGGTCGCCAACGACGCGGAGTCCTCGGCGCGCGTGGTCAAGGTCAGGCAGATGACACGGGATCGGCTGGGCCTGATGGATGAAACCATCAACCTGACGCGCACGGGCCGTATCGGCGAGGCCGTCTCGCGCATTCGCGGCGGGCAGGGCAAGACTTTGATGGACGCCATGCGCGTCGAACTGGCCGCCATCGACGCCATTGAAGCAAGACGTCTGGCCGAACGCACCCAGCAGTCGGAATGGGCCCAGGCCGTGACCGTGGCGGTCAACGCCCTGGCCGGGGTGCTGATCCTGGTGCTGGCGGGGATCAGCGTCTGGCTGGTGCGACGCTATGTGGCCGAGATCGAGGCGGCGCATTTCGAACTGGATCGCGTCAACGCCGGGCTGGAGAACGAGGTGCGCGATCGCACCGCCGAATTGACCCGCGCCAATGAAGAGATTCAGCGCTTCGCCTATATCGTCAGCCACGATCTGCGCGCGCCCCTGGTCAACGTCATGGGCTACACCTCCGAACTGGAGCAGGTCGCCAAACAGCTGGACGAGCAGTTGACGGCGGTCGAGGCCGCCCACCCCGGCTTGGTGGACCCTGAAGCGGTGCGCGCCGTGCGCGAGGACGCGCCCGAGGCCGTGGGCTTCATCCGCACCTCGACGGCCAAGATGGACCGGCTCATCAACGCCATCCTGCGCCTGTCGCGCGAGGGGCGCCGGGCCCTGGCGCCGGAGGTGCTGGACATGAGCGGCATGGTCCAGACCATCGCCGATACGGTTCACCATCAGGTCGTGGAGACGGGCGGCGAGGTGGTGATCGGTCGCCTGCCGGTGCTGGAGAGCGATCGCTTGGCGATCGAGCAGATTTTCGGAAACCTGATCGATAATGCGGTGAAGTATCAGCAGCCCGACCGCCCGATCCGTGTCGAGGTCCAGGGCCAGGAGGCGCCCGGCGGCTGGGTCGAGTATCGCATCAGCGACAATGGCCGGGGCGTGTCGCCCAAGGATCACGAGCGGATTTTCGAGCTGTTCCGTCGGGCGGGCAAGCAGGACAAGCCGGGCGAGGGCCTGGGCCTAGCCTTCGTGCGCAACATCGTGCGCCGCCTCGGCGGCTCCATCGATGTCGAATCAGAACTCGGCCAGGGGTCGACTTTTCATCTGAAATTTCCGAAACGTCTGACTATGCTGGGTGACTACCAAGGAGATCGTCTGTGAGCCACTCGGTGAAGATCGTCATGGTCGAGGACGATCATGGGCACGCCAAGCTCATTGAGAAGAACATCCGGCGGGCGAACATCGCCAACGACATCGTTCATTTCGATCATGGCGAGGCGGCGCTCGATTATCTCTTCAGCGACGAGGTGGGGCGCACCGGCCCCCTGCTGATCCTTCTGGACCTGAACCTGCCGGACATGTCTGGCACGGACATCCTTGATCGGGTCAAGTCCGACGACAATCTGCGCCGCGCGCCCGTGGTCGTGCTGACCACCACCGACGACAAGGTCGAGATTCAGCGCTGCTACGATCTGGGCTGCAACGTCTACATCACCAAGCCGGTGGACTATGAGGCTTTCGCCGGCGCCATCCGCCAGCTGGGCCTGTTCCTGTCGGTCATGCAGGCGCCTGAGATCTGACGCCGTGACGGAACCGGGGGCCGCCATACGTCTCTTGTACATCGACGACGACCGGGGCTTGTCCCGGTTGGTCCAGAAGGAGCTTGGCCGCCACGGCTATGAGGTCATCTGCGCACCCGACGCGGACAGCGGCTATGAGGTGCTGAAGGCGGGCCAGTTCGATGTCTGCGCCCTGGACCACTACATGCCGGGCCGCGAAGGTCTGGACGTCCTGCCCGACATCCTGGCCCTGCCGACGCCGCCGCCGGTGGTCTATGTCACGGGCGCTCAGGACGGCCGCATCGCCGTCGCCGCCCTGCGTGCAGGGGCCGCCGACTACGTCATCAAGGACGTGTCCGAGGACTTCACCGCCCTGTTGCGCTCAGCCGTCGAGGACGCCCTGCTGCGGCGTCGTCTGGAACGCGAGAACGAAGAGGCGCATGAAGAGGTTCGCCAGGCGCGCGACCGCGCCGAGGCCCTGCTGCGCGAGGTGAACCATCGCGTCGGCAACTCCCTGCAACTGGTGTCCAGCTTCATCTCCCTGCAATTGCGCCAACTGGCCGACGAGGGCGCGCGCGACGCCCTGCGAGAGGCGCAGGTGCGGATCGAGGCTGTGGCCCATGTTCACCGGCGCCTCTACACCTCGGCTGATGTCGAGCGGGTGCAGATGGATGAATACCTGGCCGGCCTGATCGAGGAGCTGGGCAAGTCCATCGGCCCCGAGGACGGCGGGCCGCGGCTGGCGTTGCGCGCCGAGGCCTTGCAGGTGACGACCGATCAGGCCGTCTCCCTGGGCGTCATCGTGACGGAACTGGTCACCAACGCCGTCAAATACGCCTATGAGCCGGGCGCGGCAGGCGAGATTCGTGTGATCCTGGCGCGTGTCGAGGATGGACGACGCGCCCAGCTGACGGTCGAGGATGACGGACCCGGCCTGGGCGACGGTCTGCCCAAGGGCACGGGTCTGGGCTCCAAGATCATCTCGGCCATGGCGGGCGGACTGCGCTCGGCGATCGAGGTGGATCCGGCGCATCATGGCGTGCGCGCCCGTCTGGCGTTTGATCTCTGACGACGCTTTGGGGGTTTCGTCCAGCGACGCGGCAGGGTTAATCTCCCACGATGAAGCTTCAGTTTGGCACGGCCCGTCCCGGTCTCGATTACATCCACCGCCCCGCTGTCTTCGGCATCGCCGAGCGTGAAGGCCGCCTGGCCTGCGTGCGCGTGGATCGCGGCGATGGGCACGCCTATTTCGATCTGCCCGGCGGCGCCCTGGACGGCGAAGAGACGGAACAGCAGGCACTGGTGCGCGAGTTCGCCGAGGAGACCGGCCTGATCATCCAGCCGGTCGACCGTCTGACCGAGGCGGCGCAGTACTTCCTCAAGTCGGACGGTACGCCGGTCAACAACGTCGGCGGCGTCTGGCTCGTGAACGTGACCGGCGCCGATCCCTCGGCCAAGCAGGAAGCGGATCATGAGCTGGTCTGGCTGGAGCCGCTGCGCGCCCTGTTCAGCCTGCGCCATGAGGCGCACAGCTGGGCCGTTGCACGCTGGCTGCGCGGCAGGCATGCGTCAGCCACGGCTGCGGAACCTCGCTAGAGAAAAAGGGTTGTTTTCCTTGAGGGCCGCCAGTCCCGGCGGTCCGCAAGACAGGGAGCTCCCCATGCCCGACCACGACCGTATCGAAGGCGCCGCCAAGAACATCGGCGGCAAGCTCAAGGAAGCCGCCGGCAAGCTGACCGGTGATGAAAAGCTGAAAGCCGAAGGCCGCGCCGATCAGGTGGCGGGCAAGGTCCAGAACGCCGTCGGCGGCGTGAAGGACGCGCTGAAGGGCGACAAGGGCTGACTTCGTCCAGCTCGGCCGCCGCCCTTGCGCGGCGGCGGCCGAACCTTTTAGCGGCGGAAGAAACGCTCGCCCTTGAAAGTCAGGCTGTCGGGGCCGTCGAAGACGATGACCTGTCCCTGAAAGGGGATCAGTTCTACCCGCAGACTCTCCGCCTCGGTGAAGGCTTCGGCCTGCGCTCGCATCACGCCCGCGCGGATATCCAGCCCGCTGCCCGTTTCGATCACCTCAATCGTCCCGTAGGCGGCGTTCTCATAGAGCCCGGCATAGGCGCTGTTGGGCCGAGATAGCGGCCAGTTCCGCGCTGCACGCTCGATCTTTGCGCGAGCCAGCGCTGTTTGTCTCTGATTCCGTCGCTCGACTAAGGCGGACAGTTCCGCCTCATAGGCCGCCTCCAGATCCGCTCGCCCCGACAGGCGATCATAGACGTAGTTGGCGACGACGTCGGCCAGTTCGCCTGCGACCAGATCCTCATTGATCATCACCGCCACGCCGACCCGGCGTTCCGGCATGAAGGAGACGTGCGCCCGCGATCCGGCGAAATTGCCGAAATGATGGATCAGCACGTCCTGACCGTATCGCCCTCGCTGCCAGCCCAGGCCATAGCCGTCGCGATGATAGGCGCCGAACTGCTGATCCTGCGCCGCTCGCACCACGTGGGTCGAGGCGACTAGCCCCTGGGGAAGGGCGCGCCGCCCGTCGATGACGCCGTCGTTGATCTGCAACTCCAGCCAGCGCGCCATGTCGTGGGCGGTCGAGATCAGGCCCCCGGCCGAGTGCATGGTGGCGTCGACCTTCTGCAGACGGCTGGCTTCGGGTGTCGCTCCGTCGCCGAAATGGCCGGCCGCCAACACGCCTTGGCCCTGGGCCCGCGACACGCGCGCGGTGGTATGCGTCATCCCGGCGGGCGTCAGAACCTCGTTCTCAACCATGGCGCGCCAGTCCTCGCCCGTGCGTGCTTCCAGCAGGATGGTCGCCAGGTTGTAGCCGACGTTGGTGTAGCGAAACACGCCGTGCGGCGCCGCGGCGTTGGGCGTGGTGCGCGCCAGCAGCCCGTGCATGATCTGCGGCGTATGCTCGCCGGAATAGGCGGTCCGAAACGCGATCGCGTCGTTATCCAGACCGGCGCGATGGCTCAGCAGGTCGGTCAAGCTGGTCGCCTTCGCCAGATCCGTCGGCAAGCCCGACCCCGGCGACCACTCGTCTACGGGCGCGTCCAGGTTGACCTCGCCTCGTGTCGCCATCGCGGCGAAGCCCAGGGCGGTGAAGGCCTTGGTCGCCGAGGCGATGTAGAAGCCGGTGTTCGAATCCACCCTCGCCCCTGACCGGATGTCGGCGACCCCGTATCCTGTCGTCATGAGGGTTTCATCGCCCTCGACAACGGCCAGGGCCAGCCCCGGCGTCGCCTCGACCCGCGCCATCGCTTGCCCGACGAAGGCGTCGATATCGGCGACGGCTTCCCTGCGCGTCTTGGGGATTTCAGCGTGGCCGACAGACCCCCACGTCGCCATGGCGATGAAGGCGGCGACTCTCAGGCGGGCGCTCGTGGTGCGGCTGATGTGCATCTGGCTTCCTCCCTACGGTCAGAGGCAGGCAGAAGGCGTTTTGGATGCAGGGGCGTTTACCGCGCCAGGGTCCGCATGGCCCGCTCCAGTCCCTCCAGCGTCAGGGGGAACATGCGGTGCTCCATCACCTCGCCGATCAGGCTGACCGAGGGGGTGTAGGACCAGTGGCGTTCGGGGACGGGGTTCAGCCAGACCGACTTGTCCCACTGTTCGCGGGCGCGTTTCAGCCAGACGGCGCCGGCTTCCTCATTCCAGTGCTCGACCGAGCCGCCGGGCATGGTCACTTCATAAGGCGACATGGTTGCGTCGCCGACGAAGATGGCGCGCCAGTCGCCGGGGTATTTGTGGATCAGATCCCAGGTGGGGAGGCGTTCGCTGTGGCGGCGCCGGTTGTCCTTCCACACCCCTTCGTAGAGGCAGTTGTGGAAGTAGAAGAACTCCAGGTTCTTGAATTCCGTCCGCGCGGCCGAGAACAGCTCTTCACACAGCTGGATATGGCCGTCCATCGAGCCGCCGACGTCGAGGAACAACAGCACCTTGATGGTGTTGCGCCGCTCGGGCCGCATGTGAATGTCCAGCCAGCCCTGACGGGCCGTACCGTCGATGGTGCCGTCGATGTCCAGTTCCTCGGCCGCGCCTTCGCGGGCGAAGCGGCGCAGGCGACGCAGAGCCACCTTGATGTTGCGCGTGCCCAGTTCGACCGTGTCGTCGAGATTGCGATACTCGCGCTTTTCCCAGACCTTGACCGCGCGGCCGTGACGTCCGGGGCCGCCGATGCGGACGCCCTCGGGATTGTAGCCGCCGTGGCCGAAGGGGCTGGTTCCGCCCGTACCGATCCAGCGGTTGCCGCCTTGGTGGCGCTCCTTCTGCTCCTCCAGACGCTGCTTCAGCGTCTCCATCAACTGCTCGAACCCGCCGAGCGCCTCGATCTGGGCCTTCTCTTCGTCGGTCAGGTATTTTTCGGTCAGCAGGCGCAGCCAATCCTCGGGGATGTCGGCGGTGATCTCCTCGCCGGGGCTGACGCCCTCCAGTCCCTTGAACACCTTGCCGAAGACCTGATCGAAGCGGTCGTAGTGCTTCTCGTCCTTGACCAGGACGGCGCGCGACAGGTGGTAGAAGGCCTCGACGTCGCGCCCGGCCACGCCCTTGTCCATGGCCTCCATCAGATGGAGCCATTCCTTGAGCGACACAGGCACCTTGGCCTCGCGCAGGGCGGTGAAGAAGGGCAGGAGCATGGGCTCAGACTGGCCCCGGCCTAGCCGCGCCGCAAGATGAACTCGTCGTCCATCCAGGCGCCGACGGGATATTGATACTCGCCCGCCTTCTCGAAGCCGTAGGCGGCGTACAGCTTCTGGGCCTTTTCGTTGCCGCTCCAGACGCCGATCCACAGGGGGCCGTCGGTGTGGGCCTCCATCCAGTCCAGCGAGATCTTCAGCAGCTTTGTGCCCAGGCCTAGTCCTTGCGCCTGCTTGCCGACGTAGAGGCGACGCAGCTCGGCGTGGCTGGCGCGGCCGTCGGGGTGGGGCAGGGTGTTCGGCCCGGCGTTGGCGAAGGCCAGCAGTTCGCCGTCACGCTCGGCTGCCCACCAGGCGGCGCCCGGCTCGGCCAGCTTCTTGGTGATGGCCTCGGTGTTGAAGCTGGCGTCCAGGAAGGCGGTCAGGTCGGCGGTCGGATAGGGAATGCCGAAGCCGGTGACGAAGGTGTCGATGAAGGTCTGGCGGCCCAGCACGGCCAGGGCGGCGGCGTCTTCGGGGCGGGCGGGACGGATCACAGGTTCGCTCATGATTGACGCATAGCGCCGCGCGGAGGCCGGGTGAAGGCGCGTCGGGGCGTCCCGCGCCCTGTTCATTGCAGCCTCGTCATCTTTGCGTGGTTGCAGGGGCGCGCGGTGGGAGCTACCACCTTTGTCCAAGGTGCGCTGTTCGCGGCGCACGCCAATGCTGGGATCGGGGAGGTAGAGGGACGCCAAGGCCTTGGTTTCACAGGCTGATCCCCGTGCTATGACTTCTCCTGCACTCATGACTCATTCCGAATCCGCAGTTCAGACGCCGGTTGCGGCCGCCGGCTCCGCCGAGTCGGAGACCGCCTATGGCGCGATCACCCTGGCGCGCCATGGCGAGCCGGCGCTGTCGCGCAAATGCATGATCACCTCGGACCAGTATCGCGACTGGTGGGGCCGCTATGAGATCGGCGGCCTGCGTGCGGGTCAGACGCCGCCCCAGGCCCTGCTGAGCACGGCCGAGGGCGCCGGGGCGATCTACGCCTCCACCCGACCGCGCGCCCAGGAAACCGCCCGCGCCGTGGCGCCGAACCGCGACGTCCTGGTCGACGCCCTGTTCATCGAGGCGCCGCTGCCGCCGCCGCATTTCCCGGCCTGGATCAAGCTGTCGCCGCGCTACTGGGGCGTGATCTCGCGCATCTGGTGGCACGCCTTCAATCATCACGAGGGCCAGGAGACCCGCGCCGAGGCCGAGGTTCGCGCCGATCAGGCCGCGCGCGTCCTGATCGCCCGCGCCTCGGAAGGCCATGACGTCCTGGTGCTGGCGCACGGCTATTTCAACCACATGGTCGGCCAGCGGTTGAAGGCGCACGGCTGGCGTTTGGCCCACAACCAGGGCTTCAAATACTGGTCCCAGCGCCGTTTCGTGAGGCGCTGACGTTGCGGCGTCAGGAAGGCCGTTGAAGCGGCGCGCCTGCCTCTCTAGGTTGCGCCCATCATGACTGACGCATCCGCTTCCCCCGCCGTGCCCGCCGACCTCAGCTTCGAGGACGCCCTGTCGCGTCTGGAGGGCATCGTTTCGCGCCTGGAATCGGGTCAGGCCCCGCTCGAGGAATCCATCGCCCTGTATGAAGAGGGCGCGCGGCTGAAGGCTCACTGCGAGGCGCGGCTGAAGGCCGCCCAGCTGCGGGTCGAGAAGATCGTCGTCGGCGCCGACGGCCAGGCCAAGGGCGTCGAACCGGCTGAGTTCGGCTGATGTCCGGTTCCGAACTCGCGCCGCAGATCGGCTTCGACGACTTCATGAAGGTCGATGTGCGCGTCGGCCAGATCATCAAGGCCGAGCCTTTCCCCGAGGCGCGCAAGCCCGCCTATAAGCTGACCATCGATTTCGGCGAGGCGATCGGCGTCAAGAAGTCCTCGGCCCAGATCACCCATCACTACACTCTGGACGAACTGCACGGCCGCAAGGTCGCCGCCGTCGTCAACTTCCCGCCGCGCCAGATCGGGCCGGTGAAGTCTGAGGTGCTGACCCTGGGCTTCCCGGACGCGGAGGGGAACGTCGTCCTGGCCGGCGTCGATCGTGACCTGCCGCTGGGCGGGAGGCTGTTTTGACCATGCTCGCCGCCAACTCGCCGGAACAGGCCGTCATCGACCGCGTGGCCGAGATCGCCGATCTGGTCACGGTCGCCCTGGACCAGTTGCTGCCGCGCGCCGATGGGCCGGAGGCGCGCCTGACCGAGGCCATGCGCTATGCGGCGCTCGGGCCGGGCAAGCGGCTGCGTCCCTTCTTCGCCATCGAGGCGGGGCGGATGCTGGAGGTCGAGGAGTGCGCCGTCCTGCGCGCCGCCTGCGCCCTGGAATGCGTCCACGCCTATTCGCTGGTGCATGACGACCTGCCGGCGATGGACGACGACGACGTGCGGCGCGGCCGCCCGACCCTGCACATCGCTTATGACGAGGCGACGGCCATTCTGGCGGGCGACGCGCTTCAGACGGCGGCCTTCGACATCATCCTGGACGAGGACACGCACGACGATGCGGCCGTGCGCTGCGAACTGGCGCGGCGTCTGTCCTTCGCCTCGGGCGCGCGCGGCATGGCGGGCGGCCAGATGATCGACCTGATGGGGGTGCGCGACGATCTGGGCGGGGTGGCCCGGATGCAGCGCCTGAAGACGGGCGCCCTGTTCGCCTATGCTTTCGAGATCCCGCTGATCATCGCCGACGCCAACGAAGCCGCCTGGCACGCCCTGACCAGCTTCGCCCACGACATCGGCCTGGCCTATCAGATCGTCGACGATGTTCTGGACGCGGAAGGCTCGGCCGAGGAGATGGGCAAGGCGGCGGGCGGCAAGGATGCGGCCCTGGGCAAGACCAACTTCGTGACCCTGCTGGGCGTCGATGCGGCGCGGCAGAGGGTCGCGCATCTGGCCGATCAGGCCCGCTCGCACCTTGACCTGTTCGGTCATGAGGCCGAAATCCTCAAGGCCAGCGTGGACTTTGTGCTTAAACGCCGGTCCTGATAGGAAACGCGCCCGCCCTCAGCGGGTTACTGTTTGACGCTCCGTCGTCTGAAGGCCCCCGATTCCCATGCCCCACACCCCGCTTCTCAACACCGTCAAGTTTCCCGCCGACACGCGGGGCTTCGACATTCCTCAGCTGAAACAGCTGGCGGACGAGGTGCGGGCCGAGACTATTGACGCCGTGTCCGTGACGGGCGGGCACCTGGGCGCCGGTCTGGGCGTGGTCGAGCTGACGGTCGCCCTGCACCACGTCTTCGAGACGCCGGACGACATTCTGATCTGGGACGTCGGCCACCAGTGCTACCCGCACAAGATCCTGACCGGGCGGCGCGACCGGATGCGGACCCTGCGTCAGGGCGGCGGCCTGTCGGGCTTCACCAAGCGGTCCGAGAGCGAATACGATCCTTTCGGCGCGGCCCACGCCTCGACCTCCATCTCGGCCGCGCTGGGCTTCGCCGCCGCGCGCGACGCCAAGGGCGGGAACAACCGCGTCGTGGCCGTCATCGGCGACGGCTCCCTGTCGGCGGGCATGGCCTATGAGGCGATGAACAACGCCGCCGAGGCCACCAGCGGCCAGCTGATGGTCATCCTGAACGACAACGACATGTCGATCGCTCCGCCCGTCGGCGGCATGAGCGCCTATCTGGCCAAGCAGGTCTCGGGCGGCGCCTATCAGAACATCCGCAAGGTCGGGAAGAAGTTCGTCGACCACATGCCGCGCCCGTTCCGCGACGCCGCGCGCAAGGCCGAGGAATACGCCCGCGGCATGATCGTGGGCGGCACCCTGTTCGAGGAGTTGGGCTTCTACTACGTCGGACCGATCGACGGTCACGACATGGAGAATCTGGTCCCCATTCTGAAGAATGCGGCGGCCATCACTGACCGCCCGGTGCTGGTCCACGTCGTCACGCAGAAGGGCAAGGGCTATGCCCCGGCCGAAAGCAGCGCCGACAAGCTGCACGCGGTGGTCAAGTTCGACGTGATCTCGGGCAAGCAGGCCAAGGCCGTCTCCAACGCCCCCAGCTACACCAAGGTCTTCGGCACCGAGCTGATCAAGCACGCTCAGGTCGATCCGACCGTCATGGCCATCACTGCCGCCATGCCGTCGGGCACCGGGCTGGACCTGTTCGGTCAGGCCTTCCCGGACCGCACCTTTGATGTCGGCATCGCCGAGCAGCACGCCGTCACCTTCGCCGCCGGTCTGGCCGCCGATGGGATGAAGCCGGTCTGCGCCCTGTATTCGACCTTCCTCCAGCGCGGCTATGATCAGGTCGTCCACGATGTGGCGATCCAGTCTCTGCCGGTGCGCTTCGCCATGGACCGCGCCGGTCTGGTGGGCGCCGATGGCTCGACCCACGCCGGGTCGTTCGACATCGGCTATATGGGCGCCCTGCCGGGCATGGTGCTGATGGCGGCCTCGGACGAGGCCGAACTGGCGGCGATGATCTCGACCTCACTGGCCATCGACGACCGCCCCAGCGCCTTCCGCTATCCGCGCGGCGAGGGTGTCGGCGTCGACATTCCCGAACTGGCCGCCCCGCTGGAGATCGGCAAGGGCCGCATCGTCCGCGAAGGCACGTCCGTCGCCATCCTGTCACTGGGCACCCGCCTGCAGGAATCGCTCAAGGCCGCCGATATGCTGGCGGCGCGCGGCGTGTCGGCCACCGTCGCCGACGCCCGCTTCGCCAAGCCGCTGGACGCCGACCTGATCCTGCGTCTGGCGCGCGAGCATGAGGCGCTGATCACGGTCGAAGAGGGCGCCATGGGCGGCTTTGGCGCCTTCGTGCTTCAGCTTCTGGCCGAGAAGGGCGCGCTGGACGGCGGGCTGAAGATCCGCACCCTGCACCTGCCCGACATCTTCCAGGATCAGGACAAACCCGAGGTCATGTACGCCCAGGCCGGTCTGAACGCCGAACACATCGCCGCCGCCGCGGTGACGGCGCTGGGCGTCGACGCCAGCCGGGCCGCGCGAGCCTAGGTCGCAATCGACCATCCCCCCTTGGCCCCTGTGCTAGACTGCATGCGGGCCGAGGGGAGATTTCAGACGATTCAGACGAATTGGACTCTATTTTTTCTTTCTCTCACCAGAGGAAGGCGCGGGTCACAGCACCCCGATCATGCTGGCCACCAGCGGGTGGCGCACGATGTCGCGTTCGGCCAGGCGGACGACAGCGATTTCGGGCACGGCCTCCAGTCGCTCGGCGATGTCGGACAGGCCGGAGACTCCCGGCAGCAGGTCGGATTGCTGCGGGTCGCCTGTGACCACCATGGTCGAGTGCCAGCCCAGCCGGGTCAGCAGCATCTTCAACTGGACGTAGGTGCAGTTCTGCGCCTCATCCACGACGATGAAAGCGTTGTTCAGGGTGCGGCCGCGCATATAGCCGATGGGGGCGATCTCGATCAGGCCCTCGGCCATCAGGGCCTTGACCCGCTTCATGCTGAGACGATCCGACAGGGCGTCGTAGAGCGGCCGCAGATAGGGGGCCAGCTTGTCCTCCATGTCGCCGGGCAGGAAGCCGATCGATTCCCCGGCCTCGACGGCGGGACGGCTCAGGACGATGCGGCCGACCTTGCCCGCCTCCAGCGCCTCGACCGCCTTGGCGACGGCCAGATAGGTCTTGCCGGTGCCTGCGGGACCCAGCGCCAGAACAAGGTTGGCGTGGTCGACCGCCTCCATCAGTTCGGCCTGGCCGTCGGACTTGGGTTTCAGCGTCTTCATATAGCCCTGGTCCCGCTCGTCGTTCGAGGGCACGGGCGACCAGCCGCCGACGCGGGCGGGCAATCGCCGCACCTTGGCGTCCTGAATGAATTCGGGCGAATCCAGCACGCCTTCGCGCAGCTGACGCTTGATGGCCGATCGTTTGCTCATGGACGCCTCCAGGGCATGAAAAAAGGCGAGCCCGGCAGGGTCTCGCCTTGGTCGTCGGTGGGGGAGGTGGGGGCCGAAGTCGCGCAGCCGTCCCGAACGGTCGCAGGGTCTTCGCCGCAGCAGGTGCGTCGCCGTCCCCGAACTGGTCGTGAACACGCCAAGCGCATTCTCCAGCGTCTGACCGGACCGGGCTTGATCCGGCTTCGGATCCGGGGGCGAATGGGGCCTGCCGAATCGCATCAACAGTCTGATGCTAACGTGGTTTCTGAAGGGTTAAAGCCTTCGTTTTGAGAAGAATAGGCGGTGTTCGGATGAGTGTTTACAGCCTAGGCGACAGCAAGCCTCAGCTTCCGCCGGAGGGCGAATACTGGATCGCGCCGAATGCAACCGTTCTAGGGAACGTGATTCTGCATCCGGGCGCCAGCATCTGGTTCAACGCCGTGCTGCGCGGAGACAACGACCCCATCGTCATCGGGGCTGACACGAATATTCAGGATGGCGGCATCCTGCACACTGACGTCGGCTCGCCCCTGACCATCGGCGCCGGCGTGACGGTGGGGCACAAGGTGATGCTGCATGGGTGCGAGATCGGCGATAACAGCCTGATCGGCATCGGCGCGGTCATCCTGAACGGGGCGCGCATCGGGAAGAACTGCCTGATCGGCGCCAACGCCCTGATCACCGAGGGCAAGGTCATTCCCGACAACAGCCTGGTCATGGGCCAACCCGGCAAGGTGGTCCGGGAATTGGAAGAGGGGCAGATCGAGGCGCTGCGCATCTCGGCCCAGCACTATGTGCAGAACTGGCGTCGCTATGCGGGCGGGTTGAAACGTCTCGACTGATCCGTCGCCCCACAATGGCACGGCTCACAATGAGACAGACGGCCCGAGAGGCGAGGCGGAATGGCGCAAACTCGCCTCAAGGGGGATGAAAACGCCCAATGTCGGACGTCTGAAACGGCCCGGCGCTTGCATTGCCTCTGCTGAAGATCAATGCAGGAGTCCGATCCCATGCGGATAGGGATTACGAAAATGCTGGCGGGAGCCGTGGCCTTTGTGGGGCTGATGGCGGTCGCCGATGCCGCTGCGGCGCAGTGCGGGCCTTCGAGCTGCCTGCCGCCTCCGCCCCCTCCGTGCTGCGGTTCGGGCGGCGGCAATGTGAATGTGAACGTGAACGTCAATGCGAACGCCAGCGCCAACGCTTCGGCGCGGGCCTGGTCAGGATCGCGGGCGGGATCGACGGTCATCGTCGCGGGCGGCGGCGGCGCCTATTTCAACGTCGATCAGCCTTATCCGACCACCATCCAGGGGCTGAACGTCCAGGGCGGAATGCAGTCGGTGCGCGTGCCCTTCACCGCTACGCGTCGCATCGAGAAGCAGGTCGTGCTGCAGGCTGTCTGCATCGACGACCGCAATGTGCCGCACCCCGCGTCTCAGGTGACGCCGGGCCGGGACGTCGCCAACAGCTATGACGGCGAACTGTATCGCTGCCTGGCGGGCACGAAGCTGCAATGGACCATCAGCGACGCCGAAGGCGCGCCGGGCGAGACCGTGGCCTGCAACAAGGGCGACGCTCTGTGGCACGGTGCGGGCGGGCGTCTGGAATGCCGCCCTGAACAGCAGGCGCGCCAGTGCAACGAGCGCTCGCTGCTGCGTCGTTACGGCGCCGGCGTGAAGGTGCTGAGCATGATGCGCGAAGAGACCTACACCGAGTATCGCGAGGAAATGGTCGAGGGCGCAGCGTCCACGGGCATGATCATGATGGACGGCGGGGTCGGCGGCCGGGTTTTCTGAACCGGCTGTTCAGCCTGGCGACAGGCGAAGACGCCTAAGGTCCAGACATCGACTCTCCGTCGATAGGCCTAAACGACTGGGCCCGTTCCTTGCGGAACGGGCCCTTTCTTCGTCTGGAGCAAACTTACTGCGCGGCGTTGGCCGAGACGACCTCGGCCTTCCACGCCGTATCCGGCTTCAGATACTGTCGGGCGGCCGCCTGGATGTCGGCGGCGGTGAAGGATTCCAGGTCGCTGATGTGCGTCTGGATCTGCTCCAGAGAGGCGGGCCTGGCGGCCAGATCTTCCAGCTGGCCCAGCCAGTACTCGTTGCCGGCCTGGCTGCGACGCAGGGACTCGATAACCGGCAGGCGTGCGCGGTTCAGCTCGTCCTCGCTGACCGGCTTGTCGCGCAGGTCGGCGATGATGGCGTCGACGGCGGTGAAGAAGGCGCCGAACTTCTCGGGCGCCGTGTCGGCGGTGATCGAGATGGAGCCATAGCCCTGGAACACGTCGGACGCCGAGGCGCGGACGCTGGGCGAATAGGCCAGGGCCTGCTTCTCGCGGATTTCGTCCAGGACGCGCAGCTTGAGCACCTCGGCCAGGATGGCGGCCCGGCGTGACTCGGTGCGATCGTTGACCGCATCGGTGGTCGGCCAGGCGATATAGGCCAGGCCCTGTTCCGCCGGACCGGCGTGGGTCAGGCGGATCGGCTGGGCCGTCGGCGCCGGGAAGCGGCGCTGATCCGAACCGGCCGTCGGCTGGGCGGCCGGGGCGCGGGCGGGCAGGGCGGCGAAGGTCGAGGCGACCGAGGCGACGGCGTCCTCGAGCTTGACGTCCCCGACCATGACGATGTCGATCGGGCCGGAGGCCAGGCCCTGAACCACGCCCTGCTTCAGCTCATCCAGGGTGAAGGCGGCGATTTCCTCGGGCGAGGGCATGGATTCGCGCTTGTCGCCGCTGGCCAGCAGGCCGCTGGCTTGAAGGCTGAAGGCGCCGCTGGGCGTGGCCATCTGCTGAGCCATGAACTGCGGCAGGACGGCCTTGATCTGCTCGAACGGCGCCGGACGCAGGCCCGGATCGGTCAGATAGGCGGCCAGCACCTGCATCTGCAGTTGCAGATCGGCCGGACGGGTGGCGCCCGTCAGTTGGTAGGCGTCGCCGTCGATGGCGAAGCCCGCGCCGTAGATCTTGCCGGTCAGGACGCGGTTCAGTTCGTCCGCCGTCAGCTTGCCCAGGCCGCCGGCCGTGAAGACCATGGGGGCCAGGGATTGAGACGTGAAGCTGTCGGTCGGCAGGCCCATTTCGCCGATGCCGGTGCGGACCGAGATTAGGATCTGCTGATCCTTGAAGGCCGTCGGCTTGACGGTCAGGCGCACGCCGTTGGGGAAGGTGACGACCGTGGCGCCGACGGCGGCGACTTCGGTGGTCGAGACCGGCGTGGCGGCGGCGCCGAAGTCGGCGTAGGGCCATGCCAGTTCGGCCTGGACGGCCGGGGCGGTCACGGGCGTGGCGCGGCTGGCTTCCAGCAGGGCGGTGACGCCCGCTTCGCCGCCTTCGATCGGTTCGGGCGTGATGACCAGGGCCAGGGGGCCTTGGCCTTCAAAGGCGCGCTTGACCTCGGCGCTGACCTGTTCGGCCTTGAGATCCTTCACTGCGGTTTCAAACAGGGCGAGATCGGACGCTGGCGCCGAGAAGACCTTGTCGTCGTTGGCGGCGCCTAGCAGGGCGTTGGCCAAAGCCGGGGTGCTGCGCGTCGCTGCGGCCTGGACGGCGTTTTCCAGGGCGGTGCGGGTGTTGGCGATCTCACGATCCAGTTCGACCTGCGAGACGCCGAACTGCACCAGGCGGCGCTGTTCCTGCTCGATGGTTTCCAGGGCGCGCTTGATTCCGCCGGGGTTGAAGGCGGCCGAGACGCTGCCGAGGTCCAGGGTCTTGAACAGAGTCCCCTGGCCGCCGCCGGCGCCGATGAAGGGCGGGTTGTCGGCGCGGGCCAGTTCGCCCAGGCGACGGTTCAGCACAGCCATGCCCAGGTTCTGCAACAGGCTGTCGCGACGTTGCGCCGCCGTGTCGGGATCGAGGTCGGGATTGCGGATCCAGTTCAACTGAACCGAGGACTGCACGCCCGGCTCGACCAGGATGCGGGTTTCGGGCTGGCGCGGGGCGACCTGTCCCAGATCGGGCTCAGGCCCGTCGGCGGCCTTGGGCGTCCAGTCCGAGAAGGTCGCCCTGATCTTGGCTTCCATCTGATCGACGTCGAAGTCGCCGACCGCGATCATGGTGGCGCGCTCGGGGCGGTAATAGGCCTCGTAGAACTCGACGAAGCGCTCGCGCGGAGCGCTGCGGATAATGCTGAGGTCGCCGATCGGCAGACGGTTCGACAGGCGCTGGCCCGGCGCCAGCAGGGCGATCTGCGCCTTCAGCGAGCGCAGGGCCGGGGTGTTGCGCAGGCGCTCTTCACCCTCGATCACGCCGCGTTCGGAATCGATGTCCTCAGCCTTCATCAGGGCTTCGGAAACCTGCTCGCGCATGATCCGCAGCGAGGTGTCGACGGTCTCGTCGTTGGTGCGCGGCAGCTCCAGCGTATAGGCGGTCTGGTCGAAGCTGGTGAAGGCGTTGGTGTCGGCGCCGAAGGCCAGACCCAGACGCTCCAGAATCCGCAGCAGCTCGTTCTCGGGCACGTTTGTCGTGCCGTTGAAGGCCATGTGCTCCATGAAGTGGGCCAGACCCAGCTGGTCCTCGTTTTCCATCAGCGAACCGGCCGCGATCCGCAGGCGCAGCGACGCCTGACCGGGAGGGGTGGCGTTCTTCATGATGGCGTAGCGCATGCCGTTGGGCAGGACGCCGAAGCGCACGGCCGCATCGGCCGGAATGTCGCTGGTCGCCTGGGCCCAAGGCTTGGAGGGTTGGGCGTCCTGCGTCGCGACGGCTGAGGGAGGCGTCAGGGCGACGGCGGGAAGCGCTGCGCCGCTCATCAGGGCGAGGCTGGACGCGGCAAGCAGCAGCAGGCGGCGAGGGGATCGCATTCGGTAGTCTCCGCGACGTGCGAGCGGGCGGCCCCCGGGACTGATTGCGGCCCTGCACGTAAAACAGGCGCGAAGCTTCTTCAGCCCCGCGCCTGTTTACGGTGACAAACGAACTTGACTACCTCAAGTTACCGAAAGTTAATTCGGACCCGTGACGTAGAAGCTCGCGGTGTTGCCGACGGCGTTGGCGCCCGCAACGACGTTGCGACCCCAGCCGTTGATGTTGGTCGTCGCCGTCGCCCGCACGTCGCCCATGTTGGTCTGGCTGTTGCGCACGTTCAGGTCGCCGCCGCAGGTCGAGCAGGCGAAGCCGGTGACGGCGTTGCCCGCCGCATTGGCCCCGACATAGGCGTCATAGCCGTTCTGGCCCGTGAAACCGGCGCTGGCGGTGACGCCGCCGGTGTTCATCTGGGTGTTGTCGATGCTGACGTAGATGTCGTTGTTGCCCGCATGGACCTCATTGCCCACGGCCTCGGCCGTCGAATGGGCGGCGCCGAAGTCATAGGAGCTGAGTTCGGTGCGCGACAGCACCTCCGCCGAGTTCTGCTGATCCACGTCCACGACCAGCGAACCGCCCTGATTATAGAAGGCGGCCTGGTTGGAGGCGGCGCGGCTGCGCGCGGCGATGTCCCAGGCGTTGCCTGCCCACACGCCGGTCCAGGCGGTGACGCCTGCGCCCGAGGCGCTCTGGCTGACCGACAGATTCTGGTGCGAGTTCGGCGTCGAGGTCGCCTGCACGGCGTTGGCCGAAGCCTGGCTGCTGAAGACGGCCGGCGCTGGGGCGTAGGTGAAGCGAGCCTCGTTCTCGGCGTAGATTTCGCCGGTCGAGTTCTGATCGGTGCGACCCGTGATCGCGCCGCGCTGCTCGCCCGTACCGCTGGCGCCCAGGGCGACGGTGTTGCCGATGGCGTCGGCCGAGACATGGCCGCCGTAGTTCAGGCGAGCGCCGGTCTCCACGATCTGGCTGCGCGCCGTGACATTGCCGTTCAGGTTCTGACCGGCGTCGACATCGATGCCCGTGTTGACCGCGGTCCCGGCCAGATAGTTGCCGCGCGCCTGGGTCACGCTGTTCACATAGCCCGTCTCGCCGCGCAGGGTCAGCGAGGTGTCCGCCACGGCGGCGCCCTGCATGTCCTGGGTTGAGCGGATGTCGGCGGCGCGGCCGTCGGCGCCGCCGGACAGGGCGTTGCCCATGGCGGCGTTCGACACGGCGACGTTGTCGCTGACGTTGACGACGTTCAGGCGTTGACCGCTGATGACGTCGCCCAGGTTGAGCTGTTCATTCAGGACCAGACCGCGATCCTGGGCTCGAGCTTGAGCGGAAGGGGCCTCAGCGGCCGCCATCACGCACAGCGTTGTCGCGGCGATCGTGCCAGCGAGACGGGTCGGCGCGAGTTTGGCCATTGTTCGTGTCCGTATTTGCGTAAGCAGGATAGTAGCCGCCAGTGGCGCCGACCGGGCTGTCGCCCAGCGGGTCGTTGGCGGGGTTGAGGCAGATTTCCGGGCCGGGAGCGCCGTACAGATTGGCCATGAACTCGACCGTGGCGCGTTCGACCAGGGCGCGGACCGCCAGTTGGACCGGCTCCAGGCCGCTGGTGCCAGCCGAGATGTCGAAGACATTGCCGTTCAGGAAGTCGAAGACGCCCGCCGACACTTCGCGGCCGACGATCTGCTTCTGATAGGAGACGACGTCCACGACCTCGAGGGTGGTGGTCTGCACCAGGCGCAGGTCGATCGCGACGTTCATCACGAAGACCTTGCCGGTGAGCAGGCCCGAGCCGCCGTTCTGGCCCACTTCGCCGCCGGCGATGTCGAAGCCGCCCGAGCGGATGTTGTAGTTCACCTCGGTGATGCCGCCGACCACATAGAAGTCGGAACCCGGCACCTGACCGGCCAGGATGCGGCGGAAGGCGGCGTCCTGAGGCGCGCCGTTCGGCTGGTCGTCGCCGATCAGCTTGTTGTTGGCGTAGCGCAGCTCCAGTTCGGAGACCGAGGTGTCGTAGCGCTCGACGATGCGGGCGCCGGCTTTCGCCAGGGCGGTGTTGGCCATCAGGGACGCGCCCTGGGTGATCTGGCGACCGCCGTCCGAGGAGATGGAGCCGGTGTAGTCGCTGATCCGGCCCACAGCCATGCGCGGCGAGGGCAGGTTGTAGCGGCGCGCATAGTCGGCCAGGCAATACAGCGCGGTCGAATAGGGCGTCGGGTTCGACGTGACCGGCGCGTTGCCGATCGGCTTGGCGTACTGGCCCGAGGGACCGGCCGAGGTGGCGCAGCCGCTCAACAGAGCAGCGGCGGCGGCGACGCAGCCGAAGGCGCGCACGGGCGAGCGACGGATGGCGGAGATGTTCATGGACGGGGCCCGTTCAGGGTGGTGCCGGCGTTGATGGCGCCGTTGTTGGTCTGGTTGGAGTTGACGACGACCGTGTTGCGGTTGCCCTGGACGACCACATTCAGGTTGTTGCCGATGGCGGTGGAGCCGCCGATATTGGTTCCGCCGCCCGATCCGACGCCGCCGCTGAAGTGGCTGGACGAAGAGCTGCTGTCGCTGCGCGAATAGGCGCTGCCGTTCTGTTGGATGAT
>NZ_CM174463.1:0-2530000 GCF_057838275.1 Brevundimonas sp. KH_060 | reverse complement strand
CGAGTCTGAATAGGGCGCTAAGTTCGACGTATGACGACCCGAAACCAGGTGATCTATCCATGAGCAGGATGAAGGTAAGGTAACACTTACTGGAGGTCCGAACCCGTGAATGTTGAAAAATTCTGGGATGACTTGTGGATAGGGGTGAAAGGCCAATCAAACCTGGACATAGCTGGTTCTCCGCGAAATCTATTTAGGTAGAGCGTCCGACGAATACCCTGGGGGGTAGAGCACTGGATGGTTGCGGGCTGCGCGAGCGGTACCAATACTAACCAAACTCCGAATACCCAGGAGTACTATCGGGCAGACACACGGCGGGTGCTAACGTCCGTCGTGAAAAGGGAAACAACCCTAACCATCATCTAAGGCCCCCAAGTCATGGCTAAGTGGGAAACGATGTGGGATTGCTTTGACAATCAGGAGGTTGGCTTAGAAGCAGCCATCCTTTAAAGAAAGCGTAACAGCTCACTGATCAAGCGATCCTGCGCGGAAAATGTAACGGGGCTAAAGCCATGCGCCGAAGATATGGGTTTGCAGTTTACTGCAAGCGGTAGCGGAGCGTTCCGTAAGCCTGTGAAGGTCAACTGTGAGGTTGGCTGGAGGTATCGGAAGTGAGAATGCTGACATGAGTAACGATAAACAGTGTGAGAAACACTGTCGCCGAAAGACCAAGGGTTCCTGCGTAAAGCTAATCTGCGCAGGGTTAGTCGGCCCCTAAGGCGAGGCTGAAAAGCGTAGTCGATGGGAAGCAGGTAAATATTCCTGCACCAGCTAGAAGTGACGGATGGCATAAGTCGTCGGGGCTTATTGGATTGTTCCCGGCGGTGGCGTTGTCCCTGGAAATAACTCTAGCAGAGACCGTACCCGAAACCGACACAGGTGGTCAGGTAGAGCATACCAAGGCGCTTGAGAGAACTGTGCTGAAGGAACTCGGCAAATTGCACGCGTAACTTCGGAATAAGCGTGACTCACCCTGGGCAACCAGGACTGAGTGGCACAAGCCAGGGGGTAGCGACTGTTTAGCAAAAACATAGGGCTCTGCGAAGCATCAATGCGACGTATAGGGTCTGACGCCTGCCCGGTGCCTGAAGGTTAAAGGGAGGAGTGAAAGCTCCGAACTGAAGCCCAGGTAAACGGCGGCCGTAACTATAACGGTCCTAAGGTAGCGAAATTCCTTGTCGGGTAAGTTCCGACCTGCACGAATGGCGTAACGACTTCCCCACTGTCTCCAGCACAGGCTCAGTGAAATTGAATTCCCCGTGAAGATGCGGGGTTCCCGCGGTCAGACGGAAAGACCCTATGAACCTTTACTATAGCTTCGCCTTGGCGTTAGCGACCGTATGTGTAGGATAGGTGGGAGGCTATGAAACCGGGGCGCCAGCTTCGGTGGAGCCATCCTTGAAATACCACCCTTACTGTCGTTGACGTCTAACCGAGGGCCGTTATCCGGTCCCGGGACATGGCGTGGTGGGTAGTTTGACTGGGGCGGTCGCCTCCCAAAGTGTAACGGAGGCGCGCGATGGTTAGCTCAGACCGGTCGGAAATCGGTCGTCGAGTGCAATGGCATAAGCTAGCCTGACTGCGAGACTGACAAGTCGAGCAGAGACGAAAGTCGGCCATAGTGATCCGGTGGTCCCGCGTGGAAGGGCCATCGCTCAACGGATAAAAGGTACTCTAGGGATAACAGGCTGATTTTGCCCAAGAGTCCATATCGACGGCAAAGTTTGGCACCTCGATGTCGGCTCATCACATCCTGGGGCTGGAGCAGGTCCCAAGGGTACGGCTGTTCGCCGTTTAAAGTGGTACGTGAGCTGGGTTCAGAACGTCGTGAGACAGTTTGGTCCCTATCTGCCGTGGGTGTTCGAAGCTTGAGAGGATCTGTCCCTAGTACGAGAGGACCGGGATGGACATACCTCTGGTGGACCTGTCATGGCGCCAGCCGTGCAGCAGGGTAGCTAAGTATGGAATAGATAACCGCTGAAAGCATCTAAGCGGGAAACTAACCTCAAAACAAGGCTTCGCTGAGGATCGTGGAAGACTACCACGTTGATAGGCCAGGTGTGGAAGCGCGGTGACGTGTGAAGCTTACTGGTACTAATAATCCGATCGGCTTGATCGTTTCTCAGCAAAACTCATTCGATCTTACTTGTCGAAATCATAGACAATATCTTCTCATTCATGTGTGTCGGGTTGACCTGGTGGCTCTGTCGGAGGTTCCCCACCCGATCCCATTCCGAACTCGGTCGTTAAGACCTCCAGAGCCGATGGTACTTCGTCTTAAGGCGCGGGAGAGTAGGTCGCCGCCGGGTCTACCCGACACACATGAATGACTTCTCGATCCTTCTTCCTTTACTTACCGCCTTGCCGCGGGATGGAGCAGCCCGGTAGCTCGTCAGGCTCATAACCTGAAGGTCGTAGGTTCAAATCCTACTCCCGCACCCAAGCTTACCTCACACCCGGACGTGAGACTCTGATCTGCAAAAACCCCATGGCCTCCAGCCGTGGGGTTTTTTGCGTTCCGGGCTTTGCCCAGCGCCAGCAAGGCGGCCAGACTGCCGTGAACCTCCAGCTGGAACTTGCCCAGGCCTTCCGCCGGAATGAAGTCTACGCGCTCGATCAGCTTGCGCAGTTCCGTGCGCACCTCCTCGCCGTCATCACCCTCGATTGCCTGGAGCAGGTTTTCCGCCAGCCGGCGGTAGGCCTCAGCAGCGCCGGGGTGAAGCTGGATCACCGACGGGGAGGCGTCGACCGCCAGTCGGGCCTGGATCTCGTTCCGGCGGGTCTTCAGCGGCGCGCTGATTGTCTTCAGTTCGTCGGTTTCGATCGCGCCCTCCAGGCACATGGCCTGCGCGCGCTTCAGTTTGCGCTCAATCTCCGCCAGTTCGCGTTCCAGCGGCGCCCGCTCAATCTGAAGGGCCCGGCGCTCCGTCTCTGCCGCGGCGTGAAAGGCTCTGACGGCTTCCGCGATCGCTTCAGGCGACAGCAGGTGGGTCTTGATGCCGGTGAGGACGCGCTCTTCCACTGTCTTGGCGGCGATGATCTTGCCGTTGGAGCAGGTCCCGCGATCGTAGCGGCCGCTGCAGTTGTACTTGCCGCCTTTCAGCGTCATGGCGGATCCGCACAGGCTGCACTTCATCAGTCCCGACAGCAGGCGTTTGGGTTTGCGGGTGAGCGTCTTAGGGTGTTCGGCTTGGGCATCGAGGCGGGCCTGGACGGTATTCCAGAGTTCTTGATCGATGATGCGCAGGTGCGGGGCGGGTTGGCGGATCCAGTCCTCCGGCGGATTTAGCACTGATGAGCGCTTTCCGGAGTCGGGGTGCTTGCGGTAGCGACGCCGATTGAACACCCGCACGCCGATATAGAGTTCCTGGTGCAGGATGCCGTCCTGGGCGCGGCGGTCGCCATGAATGGTCGAGGGCGTCCATTCGCCGCCGCGAGGGCCGGGTTCGCCGGCGGCGTTCAACTTGTGAGCGATGGCGCGGGCCGACATTTCGTTGCGGCCGAAGTCGTTGAAGATCTGGTGGAGGATGCTGACCTGGTGGCCGTTGGGCTGCAGTTCGCCCTTGCCGACGATGTCGTAGCCATAGCAGCGGCCTCCGCCCGAGAAGCCGGCCTTCACCCTGGCGACAAGGCCGCGCCGAGTTTTCTGGGCCAGATCGTGCAGAAAGAGTTCGTTCATGGTCCCTTTGAGGCCGATGTGGATCCGGTCGATCGGGCCCTCAGTCAGTGTTCTCAGTGGGACGTTCGCATAGGTGAGTCGCTTGAAAATATGGGCGATGTTTTCCTGATCGCGTGAAAGGCGATCGAGAGCTTCAGTCAGGACATCGCTGACCTCCCCGCGCGCGACGGCGTTCAGGAGGGCGCGCAGCCCGGGGCGATTATCAATGGCGCTACCGGAAATGGCTTCGTCGGTGAATTCGAGAATGTCGGTAATGCCTTCGGCGCGGCTGGCATCTCGCAGCAACGCAATTTGGTCAGCGGTAGAGCGCGCATTTTGAAGGTCTGTGGAATGGCGACCGTAGATGGCGCGCATTTTAGGGCGAAGGACCAAGGGATTTCCTATTTGACGTTTTCTGCAAAAAAATGGTTGACGCTGCCTGTCGCGTCGCCTTATATGAGCAGATAAGGCGTTCTGCGCCTGTAACTTGACATTGCTGTCTGGCTATCGCATTCTGCGGGAACAAACAACCCCGGGGAGTGCTTATGCGTGTCGCCCATTGGGGCGCGGCGGGCGCCGAGGCCCTTGATCAGAAAGAATATTCCGTCCGGTTGATGGGCGGCGAGGCGCTGCGGATGCGTCTGGAGGCTGCGGACCTGTCCGCCGTCAGTGAGCAGTTGCGTCGCGAGCGGGCCCTGGTCGGTCACCTCATCATCGAAGAGGACGGCTACCCGTCGATCGTCGAAGCGCTCGTGCCCAGCCATCGCATTCAGCTGGTGCTTGCCCATGACGACTGACGCCAACGTCATCCGCCTGTCGCCACGGCCGGAACGACGCAGGCCGGCGCGGCCGCTGATCCCTCCCTGGGCCGAAGACGCATCGACGGCGTCTTATGACGCCGCCGTCGCGCTCCTCCTGCCGACGATCCGCGCCCTGGCGCGGCTGGCGCGTCAGCGTGCGGCCTTCACCGTCGGCGACTGACCTGCGGCCGCCGCAAGTCGCGGCGGCCTTCCTACCCCAACAATCCGGCCCGTCGTCATTCGCGCCTCCGCGCGAAGCCGATGGCGCGCGCCCTGAACTTGAGAATTAAATGGAAGCCCAATTCCCCAAAGCGCGAGAGCGCAGCTATCGGCAGGCCGCTGGCCTCTTCGATGGTGTTGCCGAGCTGCCGGAAGAATCCGCTGCAGAATCGGTCGTCAGAAAGGACGCCGTCATCTATGTGCGCCTTCCGTCCGATGAGGGGGGAATGGGCGCTGGCCTGACCGACCAGATCGACGCTTGCTCCCTGCTTTGCGCGGAACGGTCATGGAACATCGCTGATGTGGTCGTGGACGAGGCCGTTCGCACGGCGGCCGATCCCCATGGAATCAATTTCGCCTTGTACGGCGAGGCGGATGTGGTGGTCGTCTATGACCTGGCCGTGCTGACGTCCTCCACCAATCTGCTGCTTTGGCTGATCGACGACCTGCAGCAGCGCAACATCGAACTGGCGGTCGCCGCCAGCCGATCGGATTCCGCGGAAGCCTTCTCTGACCAGGCCGTCTTCGACGACATCCTGAAAAACAACCCGACCGCCATGGGGATGATCGGCGACATTGAAGACCTGAGGGGCGACCTGACGGACTTTGTGGCGATTGAGGCTGACCTTGAGAGCCGGGACGAGTTGATCTGGTTGGTGACCGACGAACCGATCACCGCCGCGCGTCTCGCTGATGAGATCAGCGCCCTTCACCACGCCTGATAGGCCACAGGCCTCTCCCCTGAAATCAAACCCGCCCTCTGTCGCCTCGCCCCCGCGCGAGAGTGATGTCGCATATTGGAAATGCAAATGACTGAAGATCCCATCTCCCCCGCTGATGAGCCCACAGAACCCGCCCAAGAGGTCGGCGTGCGTACGCAGATGATCTGTGGTGGCGTGGTCTACGAAATGATCATGCTGCCCGATCCTGATGATCCGGACCGCTTCCACATGCGCCGTGTCCAGCCGGAGGCGCAGCAATGAGGGGCCGTTTCTCGAGGCGACGCGTCGGGCAGAGGCGACCTTCACGCACGAACGACGAAGTGTTGGTTGCGGTTGTTAAACGGTTCCAGGCGACGGCCACGTCCCTGTCGCAGATTAACGAACTGCGGTCGCAGCTTGAGGCGGCCGGCTTTGACGGCGTCGGTATCCGCTTCGAACGTATGGTGACTGGGAAGATCGACACCTTCATCACCTACGTGACCGGTCCCTTCGATGGCAACAGAAGCGGCGAGGGCGAACCGTGCGGCAAGGTGTAAAGACAGAATCCGCTCAGTTGGCGCTGCCTCTGGCGGCGACGCTGGACGATGAGCTGTGGCGTCGCGCCGAGGCTCGCCGGGAGGCGTTGATGCTGACGGGGGCTACGGAGGACGAACGTCTGTTGATGCCTCTGGCGCTTAGCCTGGCGCGCCTCATGGCGCAGCGTGACGCCAAAGGAGAAGGGGAGAGCCATGGGTCTGTTTGACAGTCCTCTTCCGCCTCCCGGCTCGCGAGCCCTTCTCCTCGGGCGCTATTCGGACAGCCATCAGAACCCGCTGTCGGCAGACGATCAACTGGCCGTTCTGCGCGCCGATTGCGAGCGGCTCGGGTGGGAAGTGGTCGGCGAATTCACTGACAAGGCCAAGTCGGGGCGATCCGTCGCCAGCCGCACGGGGTATCTGGAGATGATGGCTGCAGCTGAAAGCGGCCAGGCGGATGTGATCTGCGTCGTTCATCTCGATCGTCTGGGACGAAATGCTCGTGAACTGCATTACGCAAGGAACCGACTGAGAGATGTCGACGTGGTCATCTACACGCACGACAAAGGCGTGATGGGGCGGTTTGAGTTCGCGATCTTCGCCGAAATGGCCCAGATCGAAAGTGAACGCATAGGGGAGAGGACTTCTCGCGGTCGCCTCGCCGCGGCCGCTCGCGGGAAGATCATGGGCGATATTCCTTACGGATATCGTCTGGTCGATGAAGTCGATGAAGGTGGAAATCCTCTACTGAACAGTCGAGGAGCGCATATCCGTCGCGTCGAACGGCACCCGGTTACCTCCAAGATCGTCCTGCGGGCGAACCTGGAGTACGACGCGGGCATGAGCCCCCACCAGATTGCGGTCGGCCTCACGGCGGACAATGTGCCGACGCCTGAGGGGGGCAAGGTGTGGCATCCCAACACCATCATGGGATCCTCGCGTTACAGGACGGGATTTCTGCGTAATCCGCTCATCATTGGGAAAGCCATCCACGGGAAGGTGACGACCGAGTACGATGAAAAGAGCGGAAAGGTAAAAAAGAAACAGGGGGATGCGTCCACCTGGATTGAACACGATGCGCCGTGGCTTCGGATCGTTCCGCAGGAAGTCTGGGATCGTAACCAGGAGCGACTGTCGAAACGTCCTGCCTCCAAACTTCGCGATCGGCGTCGGCCGAGTTATTTGTTGAGCGGTTTGGTGAAGTGCGGCGTCTGCGGCGGGCCTTATAATCAGGTCTCCGCGAAAATGGGCTGCGCGTCTCATAGACTGAAGGCGTGCCCCAATGGGCGCCGGGCTAAACGTGAAGACGTGGAGCGCGTCGTCCTGGAAGGGCTGACGCATCGCCTCTCCCAGCCTAACGTCATTGAGTGGTTCATTCCGGAGTATTTGCGTGAGCGGGGCTCCGCGCAGACGGAAGGGCTTGATCGCCATGAGCGCGCCGTTCAGCGGTTGGCTGAGGTCGGTCGCGAGATCGATAATCTGATGGCGCAGATTAAAGCCGGGGCGTCCGGCTTTGCCGCCAATCTCATCAACGACAATCTGAATACGCTGGGTGCGGAAAAGGAGCGGCTCGCCCGAGACGTTCGCGCCGGACCCGCCAGGGCGGTGACCGACCTGACCCCCGGTAATCTCGTCGCGCGAGTTGGGACGCTTCTGGATAACCTGGGCGACGCGTTGAATGGTCCAGAGCGTGATGCCGCTCGAGCACGAGACATTATCCGGAGTTTGATCACCCAGGTGACGGTCACGCCCTATGATCCGGAAGGGAAACGGCCGGATGGTCGGGGTGCGGGGGCTGTGCGCGTCCAGATCGAAGGTGAAGTCAGCCGCCTTGTTGATCGCGCCATGCTTAATCGGAAGATCATGCATGACCGTGGTGCCGAGGACATGCATGATCTTCCGATCGCCACCTTCCGCTTCGAGGTCATCCTGGATCGCAGTCTGTCGATCGAGCAGGAAGGGCTCTGGGAGGATGTCGCGTGCATCGGCAGGCTGATGGATGATGCGGATCGACCTGTTTTTTATCAGGAAATGATCCAGGCGATGAATGACCGGGGACGTCCGGTCGATGCAGCGGAAGCGGACGTTGATGAAACACGCGCACGGATCGCACTAGCGCAACTGCGTCGCGATAAATGGGCGAGAGCGATTCGGCTGGGGGGCACGCACGGATGGGTCTGGAGCGACCGCAGCATCTCCGATGCCGAATGGCGAGAGCGCTACGAGCAAAGTCTTCTGGCGCCAGAGCCGATTGACGGCGTCTCGGCGTCGGGATCGATCGGCGTCATTCGTCTTTCAGAGCCCGATGCCGGCGTCGTGCTCATCGGTAGAAACAGCAGTTGAGCGGCCGTCATCCGTCGGCCGTTTATTCGATCACCGGCATGCCCTTGAAGATCGCCGGCGGCGGCGGGCCGTCGGTCCAGTGCCAGGTCTCGCGGGTGCGCATCAACTCCTGCGTGACCTGGGCCGGGACGGCTGGGATGTCGACCGGCGTCAGGGCATAGGTGCCTGACGGGGCCAGGTTCAGCCGGAACCGGTGCGGGAAGCCGTCGAAGCGCACTTCGATCACCATGTCGCGGACCATGCCGTCGGGGATGACGATCTGTTCGGCCAAGATCGCGCCGCCATGCGCCGTGCCAGGATCGATGGTCGTCGTCTCCAGCATGGTTCGACCTAGGGTAGAGATGGTCTGGCGCAGACGCCGCTGGATGTGGTCGTGCGACGCCTGAAGTTGCCCCGAAGCACTGCGGTAGGCGATGTCGTGGCGGCGGGGGTGGTCCTACCACGCCGCCAGCAGAAGTGCGGATGATCCCCTTCTTGGTGAAGTTGGCGGAAGCGCTAGATATTCATCCTGCACAATTGTTCGATTGAATAGCGGCTTTTGACTCATTGCGGCGGTTGCCGAGGTCCGCTTTCGGGCAAGGCGTCGCTCAACTCCAAACGCGCAGGTCTGACGCGTTGCGGGGCTTCCACTTTCGGGCTGCGTCACAAACGTGAACTGAGTTGCAATCGCCCATTGGCGGAATTTTGGCGCTATCTTTCGGTCATAACGACCTTGGATATATCTCTGAACCTATCCGGGCCCTGGGAAAGGTCGCCTTCGAGCGTAGGTGCGGCCTTCATCGATTCCTCTGGCTGGGACTCTGGTGTCCACAACGCTGGTCACCAGCGCATCGGCGCATTTGTCGCTAATACTTTACACGCTGAAGGAGGATCTTAGCCGTTGAATGACCGTGTCTGGTCCTATCGGTGAAACGTTCTTCGCGGGCTGTTGTTCGCCGTTCGGAAGGGCGCGTTTGCGGCGGCGCTAAATGGAGGCAGGGGAGGGATTGACCTGCCTAGGGTTGGAAACTCCATTTCTCTTTGGATGTCATAAAGGGAGTGGTTCCAATGGCCTCCTTCGTCGCCCTACGGCCAAAGGCCGACGGGTTTTCACCGCTAGGCGCTTCCGTTCCTGTTTGCATCGAGCGCTCGACGTCTGCGTCAGGCGGCGGCCTTGTTGAACCAGCGCGCGGGGCGGCTGTCGCACCCTCCCTGCCTGGACGCGGCGCACCGACGGCGTCACGGACATGATCGGCAAGAGCATGTGGATGTTTGATGAAGCACGTCGGCCGGTTCTGATCCTTGGCGTCGCCCAGGCCCTGTACCTGTCTGCGGTCTCAGTGATCTTCACCTTTTCGGGGCTGGTCGGCGCGACGCTCGCGCCGACCCCGAGTCTGGCGACCCTGCCTGTCGCGCTCATCACCGTGGTCACCGCCGTCACGACCATTCCCGCGTCGCTCCTGATGGCGCGGATCGGTCGTCGCGCCGGGTTCCAGATCGGCGCCTTCGCCGGCGCTGCGGGCGCAGGCCTGGCGGCCTGGGGGATCGCCGGCGACGACTTCGTTCTGTTCTGTCTCGGCAACGCCTTGATGGGGGCCTTTCAGGCTTCGGCCATGTACTACCGTTTCGCCGCCGCGGATCTCGCCGCGCCGGACTTCCGGTCCAGGGCCGTCTCCTGGGTCCTGGCCGGCGGCGTCGCCGCCGCCCTGATCGGCCCCGCGATCGCCGCGCGCACCCGCACGCTGGCGCCGGCCACGGACTATATGGGCGCCTATATTGCCGCCGCTCTGCTCGCGCTCCTCTCGATCGCTCTACTGGCGGCCTTGCGGGCGCCGTCGCCCGTGGTTGAGACGCAGGCGGACGCGGGCGGTCGTCCGCTGCTGACGATCATGCGCCAGCCCGTCTTTCTCGTCGCGGCGCTCAACGCCGCCCTGGCCTATGTCGTGATGAGCTTTGTGATGACCGCTTCTCCGCTCGCCGTGGTCGCAGCGGGCTACGGGGTCGATGCGGCTGCAGGCGTCACGCGTTGGCATCTCATCGGCATGTTTGCGCCATCCTTCTTCACGGGCGGGTTGATCGCCCGCTTCGGCGTGCGACGCATTTTGGTCGCCGGCGTCCTCCTGTCGGTCGCAAGCCTTGCGATCGCTCTTAGCGGTTCGGCCCTTCCAGGGTTCCAGGCGTCGTTGTTGCTCCTCGGGATCGGTTGGAACTTCCTGTTCATTGGGGGAACGACGCTCCTGACCGAGGCCTATTCGCCCGCAGAGCGCGCCCGGACCCAGGCCGCCAACGAGCTTCTCGTGTTCGGCGCGACAGCGGTGGCGACCCTGGCGGCCGGCGCGGTCCAGACCGGCCAGGGTTGGGCGGTCGTCAATATCATCGCCTTCCCGGCGCTGTTGGTCGCGGGCCTCGCCACGGTCTGGTTCTCGGCGCGACGTCGCAATGCAGGGGCTGAAGGGGCATGACCCAGTGGCCCGCTAACTACCGAAACCTTGCACTGTGGACCCTGCAGGGCTGGCTAGCGATGTTCTTCCTGGCCGCCGGTTACGCCAAGCTGACCGAGCCCATGAACATGCTGGTCATACTTCTGTCATGGCCTGCCCATGCTTCGTTGGAAATGGTCCGCGCCCTCGGGGCGGCGGAGGTTTTGTTGGCTATCTCGGTGCTGGCGCCCCTGTTCTCCCGGTCTTTGGGACGTCCCGTGCTTGTTTTGGCGGCGATGGTGATGCTGGCGCTGGAGACGGCAATGTTGGTGATCCATGTCGTCTATTTCGAGTGGGGGCATGTGGCGACCAACCTGGCCTTGATCCTCATCACCACCACTGTCTTCATGCAGCGGACGCGCGAAACGTCGACGGGTTGAGCGCCAGGGCAGGGAGGCTCAGATCGGTTTGACAGATGACACATGAATAGATATTCATGTGTCAGTTTTATTCCTTCTCCAGGGCATTCCATGTCGCACGCACATCAGGGTCATGGCCACGTGGGTCATGATCACTCGGGCCACGATCATGACCACACGCCGACCGTCACCCGGGACAATGAGCGCAAGGTCCTTCTGTCCTTTGCCCTGATATTCACCTTCATGATCGTCGAGGTCGTTGGCGGGCTGATCTCGGGCTCTTTGGCGCTGCTGGCGGACGCCGGTCATATGCTGACCGATGCAGCTGCGCTCGGCCTGGCCTATCTGGCCTTCCGCTTCGGCCGGCGCTTGGCCGATTCCCGGCGGACCTTCGGCTACCTCCGCTTCGAAGTGGTCGCCGGCTTCATCAACGCCATTACGCTTTTCGCCATTGTCGCCTGGATCGTCTACGAGGCCTGGCAGCGCTTTCAGGAGCCTTCAGTGGTTCTGGCCGGGCCGATGCTGGCCGTCGCTGTCGCAGGACTGCTGGTCAATGTCCTGGTCTTCTGGATCCTGACCCGTGGGGACGCCGAACACGTCAACATCAAAGGCGCGGCCCTGCATGTGATGGGCGATCTTCTGGGATCGGTCGGCGCGGTCGCTGCAGCCATCATCATCTCGCTTACCGGCTGGACGCCTATCGACCCGATCCTGTCGGTGGTCGTGTCCCTGCTTATCCTCGGCAGCGCCTGGAAACTGCTCGGCAAGTCCTTGCATATCCTGCTGGAAGGAGCGCCTGACGACGCGGCGCCGGAGGCGATCATTAAGCGCGCGAAGGAGGTGGTTCCAGGCGTCGCCGACATCAGCCACGTCCACGTCTGGTCCATCACGTCGGGACGCACGCTGGCGACCCTTCATGTACGACCTGCGGCGGATGAGGATGCGCGGACCGTGGTGCAGGCGGTGGAGCGGCTGTTGAAGGCCGAGTTCAACATAGAGCATCCGACGATCGCGGTGGACTGGAACGAAGGGAGCGTCGCTTGCAGTCTCTCGTCCGAACCTGCGCCGTCCGGTCATCCGCCGCATGCCGATCATGGGCACGAAGACCATGGGCCAGGTGCGTGCGGATCGCCGGGTCACTGACCCGACGTACGGAGTCGGCGCTTTCCGTCGGCCGTAACAGTTGCCGCTGATTGACGCTTGGCGTCGAACCCCGGGTAGGCCGAGCAGGCCGACCGCGGGGTTTTTTCTTTAGCGTGCGGCCATCGCTCAGGTCGCTTCAAGCCGGTCTCGTCGCGGGTAAACCGACGCCGACGCCGATCGAAAAACGGGCCCAGGGCAGGCTTGACCTTACAAGGGTTGTAGCCGGCACCAAACGCGGATCAGCAGGAGCGCCCCCCGGCATTGGGCCGGATTTTGCGGCCTCCTCGGGATCGGAACGAATGCGAATATCGAAGAAGGCAGCGGTGGTCGTCGCAGGCGGCCTGCTGGTTGGCGGCGGCCTGATTTACGTAGCCCAGGAGAAGCCAGGTCAGGGCGCAGCTGCCGCCGCCGCGCCGGGAGCGCCGACGGTGCCGGTCGCCCAGGCCGTCACCCGCGAAATCGCCCCGGTAGCCGATTTCACCGGCAGCCTGGCGTCACCGGAAACAGTGGAACTGAGGCCTCAGGTCGGTGGGCCGATTCAGAGCGTGAGCGTACCCGAGGGCGGATTCGTGCGTCGTGGGCAGCTGTTGTTCCAGTTGGATCTCCGACCATTCCAGGTCGCGCTCGACGCCGCCCAGGCCCAACTTCGGCAGGCAGAGGTCCAGTTGATCCAGGCCGAAGCGGATCTCGTCCGCGCGGAACGCTTGGCGCCCAATGGCGCCGTCTCGGCGCGAACCCTGGAGACGGCCCGATCGACGCAACGTGAACGGCAGGCGCAGGTCCAGGCGGCCCGCGCAGCCGTGAACGCGGCGCGTCTGGACCTCTCGTACGCCCGTGTCACGGCGCCCATCAGCGGTCGTGTCGACCGCATTATGACGACCCAGGGCAATGTGGCGACGGCGGGCGTGACCGTGCTGACGACGATTGTCTCGGTCGACCCGCTTCAGGTCTATTTCGATATCGACGAAGCGACCTATCTGGACTTCGTCGCCCGGGCTCGCCCGGACAGCGCCGGGCGTACGACGGCGAAGCTGCCGGTGCGTATCGGTCTGATGAACGAAGAGGGCTATCCCCATACGGGCATGCTCGACTTCATCGGGGCGCAGATCAATCGCGGTACGGGTACGGTGCGAGCGCGCGCCGTGATCGCCAACCCCGATGGGCGGCTGGCGCCGGGCCTGTTCGCGCGGATCCGACTGGACACCGCCGCCCCGCGTCAGGCGGTGCTGATCGACGACCAGGCCGTCGGCACGGACCAGGGCCAGACCTATGTCCTGATCCTAGGGGCAGGGAACAAGGTCGAGTATCGCCCGGTCACCCTTGGCCGGATCGTGGACGGGCTCCGCGTGGTGGAGAGCGGGCTGCAGTCCGGTGAGACGATCGTCATCAAGGGGTTGGTGCGGCCCGGCATGCAGGTCACGCCGCAGCGCACGTCCATGCAGCCCCCCGCCGCAGCCGCTGCGCCGACCGCAAGCGCGGCGACGCCCGCAGCGGAGGCGGCGCGATGAAGTTTCCTCGCTTTTTCATCGACCGCCCGATCTTCGCGGTCGTGCTTTCCGTGCTGATGCTGATCGCCGGCGGGCTCGCCCTGCTGCGCCTGCCGCTCAGCGAATACCCCGCCGTGACTCCGCCCATGGTTCAGGTGACCGCCGCCTATCCGGGGGCCAGCCCTGACGTCGTCGCCGAGACCGTGGCCGCGCCCCTCGAGCAGGCCATCAACGGCGTCGAGAACATGCTCTACATGAGCTCCCAGGCGTCCAGCGACGGGCGGATGTCGATCAGCATATCGTTCAAACAGGGGACGGATCCGGACCTCGCGCAGATCCAGGTGCAGAACCGGGTGGCGCGCGCCCTGCCACGCCTTCCGCCTGAAGTGCAGCAGATGGGGGTGGTCACGGACAAGACCTCTCCCGATGTCCTGATGGTGGTGCATATGCGCGCCACGGACAAGCGCTACGACCCGCTCCACGTCTCCAACTATGCGGCCCTCAACGTCCGGGATGAACTGGCGCGCCTGCCCGGCGTGGCTAATGTCCTCATCAGCGGGGTGGGGGAGTACGCCATGCGCGTCTGGCTGGACCCGGCCAAGGTCGCGGCCATGGGGCTTACGGCCAGCGATGTCGTCGCCGCCATCCGTGAGCAAAACGTTCAGGTGGCCGCCGGTTCGGTCGGCCAGCAGCCCGATGCGCGCTCGGCTTACCAGATTTCCGTCAACGCCCTCGGGCGACTGACCACGGTGGAACAGTTTGGCGACATCGTCGTCAAGGCTGGCGCCGACGGTCAAACCGTCAAGCTGAGCGACGTGGCGCGGATCGAGCTGGGTTCGGACGCCTACACCATGCGCAGCCTGTTGAACGGTCAACCCGCCGTGGCGATGCAGATCCTGCAAAGCCCAGGCGCCAATGCGTTGGACGGTTCCAAGGCCGTGCGAGCGACCATGGAGCGGCTCAAGACCGATTTCCCCGAAGGCCTGACATATGAGATCGCCTATGATCCGACGATCTTCGTGCGCGCCTCCCTGAAGTCTGTAGCCGTGACCCTGCTTGAGGCGACCCTGCTGGTGGTTCTGGTGGTGGTGCTCTTCCTGCAGAGCTGGCGGGCGTCCATCATTCCCCTGGTCGCCGTGCCCATCTCTCTGGTGGGCACGCTGGCCATGATGCACCTGTTCGGCTTCTCGCTGAACACCCTGTCGCTGTTCGGTCTGGTGCTCTCGATCGGCATCGTCGTCGATGACGCCATCGTGGTCGTCGAGAATGTCGAACGGCACATCGCCCTGGGCAAGTCGCCCAAGGAGGCGGCGCGCGCGGCCATGGACGAGGTGACGGGGCCGATCCTGGCCATCACGGCCGTGCTGGCGGCGGTCTTCATTCCGTCCGCCTTCCTGTCTGGCCTGCAGGGCGAGTTCTATCGCCAGTTCGCCCTGACCATCGCCATCTCGACCATCCTCTCAGCGATCAATTCGCTGACGCTTTCGCCGGCCCTGGCCGCTGTTCTGCTTCGTCCTCACCACGGCGATGCGAAGCGCGACCGACTGACCCGCCTGATTGATCGCCTGTTCGGCGGTTTCTTCTCGCGCTTCAACCGCTTCTTCGACAGGTCGTCCGAGCGCTATGTCTGGTCGGTACGTCGGGCTGTTCGCGCCAGCGGCGTGGTCGGCATCCTCTATCTGGGCTTCCTCGGTCTGACCTGGCTAGGCTTTCATCAGGTGCCGGCCGGCTTCCTGCCGATGCAGGACAAGTATTTCCTGGTGGGCGTCGCCCAGCTTCCGACCGGCGCATCGCTTGACCGGACGGAGGCTGTCGTCAAACGGATGTCGGACACGGCCATGGCCGAGCCGGGCGTCGAGAGCGTGGTCGCCTTCCCAGGGCTCTCGCCCAACGGCGGGGCCAACCTGCCCAACTCTGCACTAATGTTTATCATGCTCGATGACTTCGACGAGCGCACAACGCCCGAGCTTTCAGCCAACGCCATCGCCGGCAAGCTGATGGGCAAGTTCAACCAGATTCCCGATGGGTTCGTGGGGGTGTTCCCGCCGCCGCCTGTTCCGGGGCTCGGCGCCCTCGGCGGGTTCAAGCTTCAGATCGAGGATCGCGCAGGTCTGGGCTATCAGGCGCTCGCCCAGGCTCAAGGGGCGGTCATGGCCAAGGCCATGCAGGCGCCGGAACTGGCCGGCATGCTAGCCAGCTTCCAGACCAACGCTCCGCAGGTTCAGGTCAATGTGGATCGCATCAAGGCCAAGGCTCAGGGTGTGGCCCTGTCCGCCGTCTTCGAGACGATGCAGATCAATCTTGGGTCCATCTACGTCAACGACTTCAATCGCTTTGGTCGAACCTATCGCGTGATGGTGCAGGCCGACGCCCCCTTCCGCGAACAGGCGGAGGACATCGGTCAGCTGAAGGTGCGCAACGACGCCGGAGAAATGATCCCGCTCTCGGCTCTGGTCACTGTCACTCGCAGCACGGGACCGGATCGGGTCATGCACTACAACGGCTATCCGTCGGCCGACATCAGCGGCAGTCCGGCGCCGGGCTATTCCTCCGGTCAGGCTACTGCGGCGATCGAGAAAATTCTCGAGGAAACCCTGCCGCCCGGCATGACCTATGAGTGGACCGATCTGACCTTCCAGGAGAAACAGGGCGGCAATACCGCCATGTTCGTCTTCCCGTTGGCGGTGCTGCTGGCCTTCCTCATCCTGGCCGCCCAGTACAACAGCTGGTCGTTGCCTCTGGCTGTCCTGCTGATCGCGCCGATGGCCCTCTTGTCCGCCATCGTGGGCGTCTGGCTCTCGGGAGGAGACAACAACATCTTCACCCAGATCGGTTTTGTGGTTCTCGTCGGTCTGGCCGCCAAGAACGCGATCCTGATCGTGGAGTTTGCGCGGGCTAGAGAAGACGAAGGCGTCGATCCGTTCAACGCCGTGCTTGAGGCGGCGCGGCTTCGCCTCCGACCGATCCTCATGACTTCGCTCGCCTTCATCGCCGGGGTCGTACCCCTGGTGCTGGCTTCAGGCGCGGGTGCGGAGATGCGCCAAGCCATGGGGGTGGCGGTCTTCGCCGGCATGATCGGCGTGACGATCTTCGGTCTGATCCTGACGCCGGTCTTCTACGTCGCCGTTCGCCGCTTCGCGACGCGCGGGAAGGCTCGCGCTGTGTCGGCGTCAGCGCCCGCGCCGGACTGATTCCTAGAACGTCTAACGGCCCCCATCCGTCGCCGCCTGGTCGGCGGCGGATGGTCAGGCTTCACCCCAATTCAAAGGACCGCCATGCTTGCTGATTTCCTTGCCGCCTCATCGCGAAGCGGCTTCCTGCGCTCCAGGCCATCACGTCGCGGAGCCGATGCTCAGCCCTCGAGGCTGTTGGGTCACGCTGTAGCCTTGACGGCCTTCGCCCTGTTGGGCGGCTGCGCCCTGTCGCCGGCCTACCAGCACCCTCAGACGCCCGTAGCCAATGTCTACCCGACAGGGGGCGCATACGGCCTTGCCGCTCCCGCTTCCCAGTACGGCGCGGCGGCCGACATCGGCTGGCGCGACTTCTTCCGAGACCCGATCCTGCGTGCCCTGATCGAGAGCGCCCTCGACAACAACCGTGATATCCAGATCGCCGCTCTCAACGTCGAGACGGCGCGAGCGACCTATCGCGTGCGGCGCGCTGACTTGATGCCGCAGGTGGACGGCGTCGCGACATCGACATCACAGCGCACCCCAAGCGATATCGCGTCACCCGGAACGCCGGAGATCACCCGCGCCTACCAGGCGTCCGGCGCCGTCTCAGCCTGGGAGCTCGACCTGTGGGGACGCATCCGCAGCCTGAACGATCAGGCGCTAGCCGCCTATCTGGCTCAGGAGGAGACACGATTGTCGGCCCAGCTCTCGCTCATAGGCGAGGTCGCCAACGCCTATCTGACGCTGCGCGCCGACCAGGCGATGCTGCGTCTGGCCGAGGAAACTGTCGAGACTCAAACACGCGCCTTCGCCCTGACCCGCGAGCGGGCCGAGGTCGGCGAGGCCGGGCGGATCGACATGCATCAGGCCGAAGCCGCCCTGCGCGGCGCTGAGGCGGATCGCGCCGCCTATCAGCGGCAGGCGGCGCGCGACCGCAATGCTCTGGTTCTTCTTCTGGGGCGCCCGCTCACGCCGGAGCTGAGCGCAAGCCTGGATGGGGCGGTCACCCTGCCGGACGGACTGGCTATGGCCGATCTGCCGCCCGGCCTGCCGTCAGACCTGCTCATCCGTCGCCCGGATATCCGGGCGGCGGAACAGGAGCTGATGGCGGCGAACGCCAACATCGGCGCGGCGCGCGCGGCCTTCTTCCCGACCGTCAGCCTGACCGGATCGATCGGTTCGGCCAGCAGCGATCTCGACAACCTCTTTTCGTCCGGGGCGCGGGCGTGGAACTTCGCGCCCCAGGTCACCGCGCCGCTCTTCAAGGGTGGGGCTCTGCGCGCCAACCTCGATCGCGCGCATCTGCTCAAGCAGATCGAGGTCGCCCGCTACGAGCGGACGGTTCAGGTCGCCTTCCGCGAAGTGGCGGACGGACTGGCGGGGCAAGGGACGTTCAATGACCAGATCCACTCGGAGAGGCTGAGGGTCGAGGCGAGCCAGACGACCTACGACCTGGCCGAGCAACGCTTCCGAGAGGGCGAGGACAGCTATCTCGTCGTCCTGGACGCCCAGCGAACCCTCTATGGCTCGCAGCAGGGGCTGATCCGTGCGCGCCTGATGCGCCTGAGCAATCTCGTCGATCTGTACAAGGCCCTCGGCGGCGGGTGGACGGAAGGGGCCGCGACTGCGGCCCGCCCTGTCGAATCTGAAACCTGAGGACAGTCAGGACCGGCCGCTCGCTGTTGCGGGCGGCGGCCGGTTCTGGCGTCTGTTTCCAGTGTGCCAAGGCTGGTGAACCCGGGATGATGCTCTATGTATGAAGACATCGTCATGCATCATATCCATCACGCCTGAGCGCCCGGCCCATGTCCCACGCCGCTTCACCGTCCGCGTCTCCGTCGGAACCAGGGTCTCTCTCGCCGGGCCAACTGGTGCTGTTGGCGGAAACCTTTCGATTGCTGGGCGACCCGACGCGCCTGCGCATCCTCATGTACTGCCTGAACCAGCCGAGAGCCGTGGGCGACATCGCCGGGAGCCTGGGCTTGTCGCAGACCCTGGTCAGTCATCACCTGCGCCTCCTGCGGGGCGCGCGCCTGATGCGCGGCGTGCGGCAGTCGCGGCAGATCTTCTACGAAGTCGCCGACAGCCACGTGAGCGACGTCCTGACCGACATGGCCCGCCACATCCAGGAAGACCACGCCGAGGACTGAGGGCGCGCTTCCGGTCTCCAGCCTCAAGAACCTCAAGACCTGGGCCTCATGCAGAAAGGCGCGCCGACATGCGGCGCGCCCGAAGTTGGAGCAGTGACGAGGGCAGGTGTCTGGCGTCGGGCCTAGTTCTCCCGTTGGGCCAGCCAGGCCTTCATCATCGCGATTTCGCCTTCCTGGGCGGTGATGACGTTTCGGGCGAGGGCGTTCACCTCGGGGTCCTTACCGTGCTCGAGCGCGACCCTGGCCATGTCTATGGCACCCTGGTGGTGAGGGATCATGCCGCGCATGAAGTCGGCATCGGCATCGCCGGTGAATTCGATGGCCATGTCGGCGTGCATGCGGTCGTTGGCGGCCTGGTAGGCGGCGACAACGGGGTCGCTTGAGCGCACGGTGGCCGCGTGATGAGAACTGTCCATGTCGGAAGGGGCTTCTTTCTGGCTGGAAGGAGAGCGGGTGAGGAAGAGGACGGCGACGAGGGCGCCGACTATGAAGATGAGCGGAAGGGTTCGCATGGCGACGGCGCCTTCCAGGCTAGAGGAGGCGGGCGGTGTAGCCGTCGTCGGCGAGCGCCCTGATCACGGCATCGGCGTCGGCGGTCGTGTCCAGGCTGATCCGGCGCGCCACGGTGTCAGCCTCGATCCTGGCGTTCGGGTCGATGGCGGCGATGGCCAGGGTGACGTGTTTGACGAACGATCCGCATGTCATGTCGTCGATTTGAAACTGCATGCAGGCTCTCCTTCCGAGTAGGTGATGGGAAGAGGCATGCCCCTTCCAACGCTTGGCGGGTCAAGCGTTGGATCGGAGGGAATTACGCTCTCCAGGAGGTGCATTCGCCCGGCCTGTCGCCGTCGGAGTGGGCGCGCTGGCGCCGGACGTCGTGGCTGTGGAAGGTTGTGCTTTCTGCCGCAGTCCCTTGAGGCGTCGGCGCGGTCTTGTCTCACTGCATGGGCCGGGCGACGGCGCCGCGGCGAGGCTGGATGGACCGGTCCTCATCCTTGGCGCCGGTTTCCAGGCTTTGCAGGATGGGGCAGTGAGGGCGGTGGTCGCCGTGGCAGGCGTTCGCGAGCATGGTCAGGGTATGAGCCATGTCCTGGAGGCCCTTGATCTTCGTTTCCAGTCCGCGGATGTGGCCCTGCGCCATGCGCTTGACCTCGGCGCTTTGCCGGGTCTCGTCGCGCCACAGGCCGAGGAGATCGCTGATCTCGGCGACTGAGAACCCGAGGTCGCGGGCGCGTCGGACGAAACGCAGCATATAGACGTCGGTGTCGGAGTAGTCGCGGTAGCCAGAGGCCTTGCGATCGGCAGCGGGAATGAGGCCAGTCTGCTCGTAGTAGCGGATCATCTTGGCGGAAACGCCAGAGGCCGTCGAAGCCTGTCCAATATTCATGGGTAGTCTCCCTGGAAGGGTGCGGCAGTCGGCCCGAAGGTCGGGTCGACCGCCGCACGGTTTGTCAGTGGGGCGCCTTGAACGAGCGCAGTCGCAGCGCATTGCCGAGCACGAAGACGCTCGACAGGGCCATGGCGCCGGCGGCGAAGACCGGCGACAGCAGGACACCGTAGGCCGGGTAGAGCAGGCCTGCTGCGACGGGGATCAGGGCGGCGTTGTAGGCGAAGGCCCAGAACAGGTTTTGCTGGATATTGCCTATGGTTGCTTTCGACAGGGCGATCGCATTGGGCACGCCCTGCAGGCTGCCCGACATCAGGACGACGTCCGCCGCCTCGATGGCGATGTCCGTGCCCGAGCCGATGGCGAGGCCCACGTCGGCCTCCGCCAGAGCGGGGGCGTCATTGATGCCGTCGCCGACGAAGGCGACCTTGCCGTAACTGGCCCTGAGACGACGAACCGCCTCGACCTTGCCGTCGGGCAGGACCTCCGCCACCACCTCGTCGATGCCCAGTCGGGCGGCAATGGCCTTGGCCGTGCGGGCGTTGTCGCCGGTGATCATCGCGACTTTGAGACCCAGATCGTGCAGGGCCTTGATGGCTGCCGGCGTGGCCGCCTTGACCGGGTCGGCCACGGCGATGATCGTCGCGAGCTTGCCGTCGATCGCGGCGTACAGGGGCGACTTGCCTTCGTCGCCCAGGCGTTCGGCGACCTTGGCGAAGGCGGTCACGTCAAGCCCGAGGTCGACCATGTACCGGTCGGCGCCGATCTCGATGCGCTGGCCGTCGACCATGGCCCTGACGCCGAAACCGGTCACGGATTCGAAGTCTGACACGGCCAGCAAGGGCAGGCCTTCCTCGGCGGCGGCCTCCACGATCGCGCTGGCGATCGGGTGCTCCGACCGGGCTTCGACGGCGGCGACGAGGCCCAGGACCCTGGTCCGGTCGAATCCGGCCGCCAGTTCCAGGTCGGTTAGGGCCGGCTTGCCTTCGGTCAAGGTGCCGGTCTTGTCGACCGCCACGACCTTGGCGTCCTTGAGCAGCTGGAGGGCTTCACCCTTGCGGAAGAGCACGCCCAGCTCGGCACCGCGACCGGTGCCGACCATGATGGAGGTCGGGGTCGCCAGACCCATGGCGCAGGGGCAGGCGATGATCAGGACGGCGACGGCGTTGACCAGGGCGAATGTCAGGGCGGGCGAGGGGCCGAAGAAGAGCCAGGCCGCAAAGGTTAGCGCCGCGATGAGGAAGACCGCCGGCACGAACCACATGGTCACCTTGTCGACCAGGGCCTGGATTGGCAGTTTGGAGCCTTGGGCCTCCTCGACCATGCGGATGATCTGTGAGAGCACGGTGTCGCCGCCGACCGCTGTGGCGCGGAAAGCAAACGTGCCCTTCTGGTTGACGGTGCCGCCGACAATCGCGCTGCCCGGTGATTTCGAGACCGGTACAGGTTCGCCGGTGATCATCGACTCGTCGACATAGCTGGCGCCTTCGGTCACTTCGCCATCGACCGGCAGGCGTTCACCGGGACGGACCTCGATGATATCACCGGAGATCACCGCACTGATCGGCAGGTCGACCGTCTGACCGTCGCGACGGACGCGGGCGGTCTTGGCCTGAAGTCCGGCTAGCCGCTTGATCGCTTCGGAGGTCCGACCCTTGGCGCGGGCCTCGAGCAGACGACCGAGCAGGATTAGCGTCACGATGACCGCAGCGGCTTCAAAATAGACGTTGATCGTGCCGGGCGGGAGGACGCCGGGCGTGAAGGTCGCGACCAGGGAATAGCCGTAGGCGGCCAGCGAACCGACAGCCACGAGCGAGTTCATGTCCGGGGCCAGACGCCACAGCGCCGGCAGCCCTTTCTTGTAGAAGCGGATGCCCGGAATGAAGAGCACCAGCGTGGTCAGGACGAACTGGATGTACCAGTTGTTCTGCATGCCGATGGTCGCCTCGATGAGGCCGTGCACGCCCGGAATGAGGTGCGATCCCATCTCCAGGAGGAAGACCGGCAAGGTGAGCGCCGCCGCGATGGTGAAGTCGCGGGTCAGTTCGCGGCGTTCCGCATCCTTCTTTTCGGCGCGTTCAGCGTTCTCGTCGCCATTGCTGGCGGACTGGCCGACCAGCCTGGCCTCGTATCCTGCGTCCTTGACGGCGGAGATCAGGATCGCCGCGTCGACGCTTCCCTGGATCGTGGCCCGCTCCGTCGCCAGATTGACGACCGCGCCGGTAACGCCGGGCGTCGCCTTCAGGGCGCGTTCGATGCGACCGACGCAGGAGGCGCAGGTCATGCCTTCGATCGAAAGCTCTGTCACGCCAGCCGCGCCTGAGGCTTGGTCAGGCACCGCATAGCCGGAGTTTTCGACGGCTTTGACAAGAGCGGCGCGGGCGACGTTTGCATTCGTCGTGATGCTGGCCCGTTCCGTCGCCAGATTGACCGAGACGGTTTCGACACCGGGAACGCCCTTCAGCGCTTTCTCGATACGACCAACGCAGGAGGCGCAGGTCATGCCCTCGATAGGGAGCGATATCGCTCCGGAGAAGTCTGTTGCTCGAACGGGGGCATTCATAGCCGCCTCCTTTTCTCGTTCCGAATTTCAAGTTCGGACGGAGGCTGAGGCTTCCAACCATGGGAAGGTCAATACCCGTTTTTCTCTCTTGGATTCCCTTGACCCTGACAAGGTTGGAAGCCTCAGCTTGAGCAACATGAGACCTAGAAAAGGAGAGATCTCATGGAACTCCGAATAGAGAGCATGACTTGCGGGGGGTGCGCTCGATCCGTGACTCGGGCGATCCAGTCCGTCGACCCGAACGCCAGGATCGAGACTGATCCTGGTTCTCGGACGGTCAAGGTTGAGACGACGGCGACCTCGGCAGCTGTTCTGAAGGTTCTCGAAGAGGCCGGCTATCCGGCGGCTGCGGGCTGAGAACTCGAGGTTCAGGTCTGGCCTGGCGTCGCGAATAAAAGCCATGGCCCGCCGCGAGCATCCTCGCGGCGGGCCTTTGTCATTGGGTCTCGATCGTTAGGGTCCGAACCTGCGGCAGAGGCTCTTCCGGGGTAAAGAAGGCGTCGGCGTGCATGTCCGCACTCCGCAGGCCGCGCGCAAAGGTCGTCGCCATCGCCGCGTCCACCATCTGCGGCGGGCCGGCGACATAGGCTTTCCAGCCGTTGAGGTCGATGAGGTCTTCCTCAACAGCCTGTGTCACGTATCCGCTCCGATGTTGTGCGGACGGCTCTTCGGACAGAACAGGCGTGAAGATCAGGTTGGGATGCTGTCTGGCGAGAGCCCGGAAATGCTCGACAAGGTAGAGATCGCGCTCGGCCCGAACCCCGAAGTAGACATGGATCGGTTGCCTCATGCCGTGGGCGAGGGCGGTTTCGACAATCGACTTGATGGGCGCGAGCCCTGAGCCGCCGGCGACGCACAGGATGGGGCCGGAATGATGCTGGCGCAGGGAGGAGGAACCAAGGGGGAGTTCCAGCGCGACCTTGTCGCCGACGCTCAAGGCGCCGTGTACATGCTCCGACGCGGCGCCTCCAGGAACACGACGAATGTGGAACTCGAAGCTGTCGTCGCCTGGACGGCCAGCCATGGAGTAGCTGCGCGCGGGAACCCCGTTGAAGCCGACTTGCGCATACTGTCCGGCGGCGAAATCCAGGAACGCGCCTTGATCGGGGGCGATCCGAACCAATTTAATGTCGTGGGTGAGGTCTTCAAGTCGGCTCACGACGCCGGTCACGCGGCGTGAAGCTTGGACGACCTCCGCCTCGTCGCTGCCGAGCCAGGCCACGGCTGTATCCGTCAGGGGAAGCGCCCGACAGGCTAGGATAAGGCCCTCTCCCTTCTCTTCATCTGTGAGGGCGAAGCGCGAATGCGGGAGTAGTTCTACCTCTCCTTCGATCAGCCGTGACTTGCAGGCGCCGCAGCGCCCGGACCTGCAGCCATGGGGGTAGGGAATATCGGCGGCGAGCGCCGCCTCCAGGAGAGTCTGACCCTCCTGGACTTCGGGACTGCTTCGTGCTTGCCGGATGTCAACGCGTCTGGCTGTCATGCCCGCTTCCTCACAGGCCTTGCAGTCCAAGCGCCCTGATCAGGCCGGGCTTCTGACTCTGGAATGTGCCGTAAAAGATGTCGGCGCCGACGATGCTGATGGGGGCGACCCGGACCCCCGTGCGCGCTTTGGCCTCCTCAGCGATCTGCGGGTCGGTGAGATCGCGTTCTTCAAAGGGGATGCCTTGCTCGCCGAGCCAGCGCTTGAGCGCATGGCAGTCCGGGCAGGTGGGGGTCGTGTAGATGAGGATAGGGGGTGTGCTGGCGTCCGTCATGGTCGTGCCCTTTTCTGAATTCGACGGTGTTCCTCGCGGGTCGAACGGCTGCGGCGCCGCCGGTGGAGAGGAAGATTGCCGTCAGCGTGGGGCTTCCAGCGCTGGCAAGGTCAAGAGGAGCGAAGGAACGGGGAGAGCTGAACAACCGGATGGAGACGATGGGTGTTTTCATGCGCCAGCAGCGCCTGCTTTCGCTTCAGGCCGGCGCTGTATCCTGTCATCTGGCCGTGAGCCGACAGAATTTTGCGGCAGGAGATGAGGATGGACGGGGGAGCGCATGGCGCGTGCGGAGGTAGGCGGTTCCATGCGCTTGGCGAGCTCGCCGTAGGACAGGACAGATCCATAGAGCGTGTCGCGCAGGGCTCGCCAGGCCCGCTGAGGAAGGCGCTGCCTTGCGGCTCCAGATCGAGGTCGAAGCGGCGACGCCTGCCGTCGAAATATTCGGCCAGCTGGAGCGCCACGTGTGCGACTGCTTCAGGAGCGTCTGCGCCGGAAATGAACATAATGCCGCGCACAAAACCAGCGTCACAGCAGAGCTTCAATAAGCGCTATCCGGGACCGCCAAATCATATTCCACAGATAGCAGGTTGCGGCCTCATTTGCCGGGGCTTGGCCTGTTAGGGTCTCCTGGCACATGAGAGGTAAGAGCGATGAAAGAGTCCAAGGGAAAGCCGAAGAAGGCTAAACTTAAGATCAACGCCTCCAATCCAAGCGTGAAGAACTTGGTCGACAAGGCATCCGCCGGATCGAAACAGTCAAAATAATTCGAGGTCCGTTGATTGGATCAGGATCTTCATTGAGAAGATATTGCGATTGTTATTTTTCGACCTTGCGTCAATGATGATCAATCACCATATCAAATAGGTCGATCTTCTTGCGTAACGCTGCTGCCCTTTTCTGCACGATGCACAGAGGTTCAAAAGCCGTTCCCACCCAGACCCGACAGGCGTCAGAGGTTTTTTCTGCCGCCAACGCTATATGGAGGTCTGAAAATGGCTACCGGCACAGTAAAATGGTATAACTCAATCAAGGGTTACGGCTTTATCGCACCCGATGACGGAGGCAAGGATGTCTTCGTGCACGCTTCCGCGATAGAGGCCTCCGCGTTTTCCTCTCTTAATGAAGGGCAGAAGCTCGACTTCGAGGTCGAACTGGACGCTCGCAGCGGTAAGGAATCCGCAGCCCGCCTTGCGGTGGCGGCCTAGGGCGACATCGTCTCCTTTCGCGATGACAGGATCTCGTTCGACGGCGTGGTGACTGGCGTGCTTCCTCTGGGAGCGCGCCGAGTCAGGTTGGAAAACGGCCATGTCATCACGGTCCTGCCCAGCCTTAATCGACCGCTCAGGACCAGCGTCCTGGGGGACGAGGTCAGGGTTGAGATCGGCTTCAACCAGTTGAAGGGGTGGCGCTTGACGCGTCGCCCCGACCCTCCGGTTGAAGGACGCGCCTATGTCGCCTCTGGCTGAGAGAATCCCTCTGATCAGCGATACGGATTTGACGGCTTTGCGCTTCAATGCGCAGCGGCTGGTTCAGCATGGGCTGCCGCCGCAGATCGCGGCGGCAGCTGAGCTTCTTCCGCTGATCGACGTCGAGGTCGCCAGGTGCTCCGCTCTTCCTAAGGGCCTGCGATGAACGCGGCTCGCGCATGCCCCGGAAAAGGGCGACCTCGCCTGCATCGGGGCATCAGACGGCCTTGCAGCCGCATTCGAAAGACTCCCGATGATCGAAGAAAATTTCGTGCGACTTTACGCTTGTGATTTTGTCCAGATGGCTGTGCGATCGGGTCTGGGCCAGGATGTCGATGCGGCGTTGCAACGACGACTGGCCGAAGCCAGAACGCATGCCGTCGTTATGGATAACCACAAAAGCAAGGGGCATCTCGCCGCCTTGATCAACCGGGTTCGAGACGAGGCAGGTCGTGTCGACAGCCGCGCGGTGCGCCATGGAGACGACCCAGCGCTGACGGCTCATCAGCGGTTTCGTTTCCTCTCGGGCGTCGCCGAGGCTTTGGGCGCGTCCTCGCCAACACGTTCGCCAGATCGGCTCTCGGCCCGGCGGGCGGCAGACGACGCCAAGCCCTGCAACTTCAAGGCGCAGGCCGATACGCAACATGTCGATTGAAGGCCGGGCGCCCCGGCTGGCTGTGCTGATCGGCGCCGAGAACGAATGCGCATACGCGATCTGGCCTGATCGGATCTACGGAAGCGTGGCGACCTTCGCGGGCAAACCCGCTAAGCGCGCTTTCGGATTTCGTGCCAATGTCCGGTCCTGGCGCAGGAACGAACTGGTGGTTGCTTATCGTCGTTTCAGAAGGTCCGCGATGGAGCGTTCGATGGCGATTGTATCCACGTCGTTGAGACCTTCGCCGGCGACGTGACCCCAGTCGGTTTCCAAGATGCGAAGCTCGGCCCCGGGAATACGTCTGGCTTCTTCTGCAGCGTCGGCGACCGGGAAATAGAGATCGCTTGAGGCGGGCATGATGACGGTGTCAGCCTTGATCGAACCCAGGGCGAGGTCGAGATCACCCTCGTAGGTATCGTTTGCGCTGATGTCCGCGTGCTGACCCGTCCAGATCTGCGCCAGCAAGTTATTGGCGTCGCGTTTGAGGAACCAGCCTTCCCAGAAGTCCGTGAGGAAATCTTCCATGGAGGCGTATCCGAGCACCGTATGATCCAGCCGTCTTCTGAAAAAGCCCTGTGAAAAGCCCCAGGCCGCATAGACGCGGGCCGCTGCGCGAAGCCCACGCTCGGGCTGGCGGTCATAGAGTCCATTCTGGAAGTCTGGATCCAGCATGATTGCGGCGCGGATGCTGTCGAAGAAGATCGAGAAGTGCCGCGATGTGCGCGCAGCGCTCTGGAAGGTGAACAGTCTCTTGACCTGATCGGGGAAGGCGGATGCCCATTCGAAGGCCTGGGACCCGCCCAGCGACCAGCCGATCGCCATATGAAGACGATCTATGCCCAGCCCCTGGGTCACGAGGCGATGTTGCTGCAGGATATTATCCCGGATGGTTACGTGCGGAAAGCCAGCCTTGGGAAGGGGGCTATTGCTCGGGGAACTGGACAGCCCTGAACCCAGAGCGTTCGGGATGATGATGAAGTATCGATCTGGATCCAGGGCGCGACCGGGGCCGATGAGCCAGGCCGCCTCTTCGTGGGTGGCGGCGAAGGAGGTCGGGTAGATGATGGCGTTATCCCGGGCCGCGTTGAGCGCGCCATAGGTCTGATAGGCCAGTCGGGCGCTGCGGATTTCTCCACCAAACTGAAGCTGGATGTCGCCGAGATTGAAGGTTTGGTGCGTCATGAGAAACCGGGCAGGAATTTGAAAAAGGCGCGGATGCGTGAGTTCAACGAGGAGTGCGAGCGAGACTGGACCGGGCGACGAGCGCCAGGCCCAACGCCATGAGCGTCAGGCAGGCCGCAAGCAGGATGTTGGCCTGAAGGTCCAGCCGATCGACCACCTGTCCTCCGGCGAAGGATCCCAGGGCGATGGCGATATTGAAGGCGGCGACAAAGAGCGAGGTGGCGACCTCGATGGCGTCCGGGGCGGCCCGCATCATCCAGGTCTGCAGACCTACCGAGACACCGCCATAGGCGAGGCCCCACAGAACCAGAACGAGGGCTCCGCCCGAGGCTGTTCCCTCCAGGGTGTGGAAGGCGAACAGGGTTGCAGCCAGGACCGCTGAAATCAGGATCAGGGTTCCGCAGACCCGTCGTGAGGCCATGGCGCCTGCGACGAAGTTGCCTGCCACGCCGGCCGCGCCATAGGCGAACAGAAGCGGGCCGATCCATTGTGCGGGGGCGCCGGACAGGTCCTGCAGTAAGGGCCTCACAAAAGTGTAGGCCATGAAGTGACCGGCCACGAGCAGAAGGGTGATTGTCAGGCCCAACCAAATCGGGCGGCGCGTCAGAAGGCTCAGGAACTGCTGCGGCCGAACCGTCTGCGTGACCGGGAGAGATGGAAGAGTCTGAAGGTTCAGTAGAAGGACAAGCCCGCTGAAAACGGCCATGGCGCCGAAGGCTGTGCGCCAGTCGGTGATGTCCGCGATGATGACGCCTATGGGCACGCCGAGGACGGAGGCGGCGGCGACGCCGCCGAAGATGACGGCGGTCGCCAGGCCCTGCGACTGTGGCGGGACAAGGCGCGGAGCCAGGCCGCCGGCGATGGCCCAGACGCCGCCCATGCAAAAGCCGACCAGTATGCGCGCCGCGAGCAGCCAGCCCATCGACGGCGCCAGAGCGCAGGCCAGGTTGGCGATCGCCAACAAACCGAGAAGACCGCTCAGGATGCGGCGCCGGTCCACGCCGCCTGAGGCGACTAGAACGACTGGCGCGAAAACGCCCGCCAACAACGCCGGAAGGGAAATGGCCAGGCTGGCGACGCCGATGGAACTCCCGAGCGACGCCGCCATGGGCGTCATGAGGCCGACAGGCAGCATCTCGGTCGTGACAACGGCGAAGGTCGACAGGCCGATGGCGACGACAGGGACCCATCTGGGCGCATCGGTCTCAATGCGCATTCTCTCTGTTGTTCCAGACGACATCGTCGCGTCTCCGTTCTGTGGTTGCGGAGACATGGCTGGGCTCTCTGGCGCGATAAACCGCCTTCTCATATATGGTCTTGGGACGAAATGGACCCAATGAGGCGCCTGTGCTGGATCAGTTGAGCGACGTGACGGCCTTTGTGCGGGTCGCCGATGCCAGGAGCTTCACTCAGGCGGCCGAGCGAATGGGCCTGTCACGGTCCGCCGTCGGCAAATGCGTCGCTCGCCTGGAGGAACGCCTAGCCACACGCCTGATTCACCGCACAACGCGAAGCGTCGCCCTGACGGAAGAGGGGCGGCTCTTTTATGATCACGCCGTCAGGATTCTCTGCGAGGTCGAGGACGCCGAGGCGGCGCTGGCCCAACGACATCAGGCCCCCAAGGGCAGGTTGCGGCTTGATGTGCCGATCGCTCTGGGGCGCAGACACATCCTGCCGTCCCTCTATCGCTTTCTGGCGAAATGGCCCGAACTCGAGGCCGATGTGACCCTGTCGGATGACTACCGGGATCTGGCGGCGGACGGTGTCGACCTGGCCATTCGTGTCGCCGGGCCGACTGACAGCGGCTTGATCCGGCGCGCGCTCGCTCCACACCACTTCATCACCTGCGCGGCGCCGGCCTATCTGGAGGCCAGGGGGCAACTCGCCGCCATCGATGACCTTCAGGCGCACGACAAGGTCGTATTTACGGTTGGCGGCAGCGTCACGCCATGGCGCTTCAGGGTGAACGGCCAGGATAGAGAAGTCTGCGTCCATGGGGCTTTGAGGCTGAACAACAGCGAAGCCGTGCGCGATGCCGCCCTGGCGGGGCTGGGATTGGTTCAGCTGGGTGCCTTCCTGGTCGGCGAAGACATCCGCGAGGGGCGTCTGACGCCGGTCCTGACAAATTACCGTCGCGAGGAAGCGCCGGTCAGCGCCGTCTATCCAACCCGCCGGCATCTCTCACCCAAGGTGAGGATGTTCATCGACCATATCCATGCCGAATGGTCTGCGAAGCCGCCCTGGAGATGAGCAGAAATGGAGATGCCGATGGGACTGACTGACGTCTTTTCGTCTCTGAAACAATGTCCGTTCCTGGCGCAGTTCAGTCATTCATGTCCCGAAGATCGATCCGTCAGCGCATTCGGGGCGTATCGGTCAGGAGCTTATGGAGCTGAGCCGTGAATATAGCTGCCCCCTACATTTTGACCCTCCTCGTCTTCGCCGTGATCGACTCGGCCTGGCTCGGCAGCATGGGGAACCGGCTTTACCGCCCCCTGATCGGCTCGATGCTGGCGGACAACTTCAGGCTGGCGCCGGCGGTCGCCTTCTATGCGCTCTATGCTGGGGGCCTGACGCTCTTTGCGGTCCTGCCGGGCCTTGCCGAAGGCGGGTGGAAGAAGGCGCTGCTGTGGGGCGGACTGTTCGGCCTCTTCGCCTATGGGACCTACGACCTGACTAATCTGGCCACGCTCAAGACCTGGAGTCTGAAACTGTCGCTGATCGACATGGCTTGGGGCGTCTGCGTCAGCGCCGTTTCGTCATCGATTGCCTGCGCTCTGGCCATGCGGCTGCTGCGCGTCGTCTAACGACGCGGTGTGCGAAGGAAGAAGCGGCTGGTGCGGGCGGCGTAGGCGGCGAAGGCGTCGGGTCGCGAACGGCGCATATGGGCCTCCAGCAAGGGGACGCCCGACACATGGTTAAGCAGCCAGTAAATGTAGGCAGGACCCGTCAGTGCCAGCCAGCCCCAGGGCCAGGCGCCGCTGACGTCGATGGCGAACACCGGCCAGGCGCACCAGCCCAGCCACTCGAAGAAATAGTTGGGGTGCCGTGACCAGGCCCAGAGGCCGGTGTCGCAGACGCGGCCTCGATGGGCGGGATCAGCCTTGAAGGCGGCCAGCTCACGGTCGGCCACACCTTCGCCCAGCAGGGCGGACATAAAGATCAGGGTCGCGAAACCATCCTGCAGGGTCAGGCCGGGCATCGGGTTGCGCGCCGCCAGCAGTACGCTGAGCGCCAGGAAGGCGGCGGCCCCGGACTGAAGCATCAGGAAGCCGAACATCCGGGCCTGGAATCTGTCGCCCCATTCGGTGCGCAGCCGGGCGTAGCGCGCGTCCTCGTTTTCGCCGGTGGCGCGACGTGCGATATGCAGGCCCAGCCGCAGGCCCCAGAGCCCGATCAGGCCGGCGATCAGCCATTGGCGGTATGACGGCTCCACGCCGCCGAGAGGAAAGAGGGCGACGCCGACGCCAGCCATACCGAGGCCGAAGGACCAGAAGGCGTCGGCCCATCCGCCTTGGCCGGTGCGGCGCTGAACCGCCCAGGCCGCGCTCATGACCAGAACGAGAAACAGCGTCGCCGCAAACCAGAGCGGCAGCAGGGCGATCACAGCCGTACGAAGGGCTGCATCAGCCGCCCCAGCCAGCCGTCGAGCTGGATTTCTCCATCCAGGGCGACGACGCAGAGGCAGGGAATGTCCGACACCACGCGCGGCTGATGCAGCACGTCGTGGTCGGCTTCCTCCAGATCGCCGACCTCGAAGCGTTCGGTCTCGGTGGCGTAGGCGCCGGATAGGACGCAGGTCAGTTCGACCCCGCCATGGGTGTGACGCGGCGTCTCGCGACCCGGATCGATCTTCAGCAGGATGACCCGGCAGGCGCCGTCGCGCGGGGCGTGGACGTGGCGGGCGCGGATGCCGGGGCCGATCCAGCGCCAGGGCCCGAGGGCGTAGCGCCGCAGCGGCTCGGGCAGTTCGGGCATATCGTTGAGCGGCGCCGGCGGCCTGGCTTCGCCGGCATCGGTTTCGATGAGCGCCATGGCGTGCGCCAGGGCGTGGTGGGACAGGGCCACCGGCGCGGCCTCCTCCAGAAACTCACCGCCCACGGCCTGAAGGCGGCGAACCCAGGCGTCATTGGCGGGGCGCATGGCCAGATGGGCGGCGACGACCACGGCCTCGGGCGGGCTGAGCGATCCGGCGGCATAGGCGAGCAGCCGTTCTTCGGACGGGTTGCGGTTGGGGTTCATCGGGGCGCCTCCTCGGACGGTTCGAGGATGAGGCGAAGTTTGATCATGGCGTTGCGGATGCGGGATTTGACGGTGCCCAGAGGCAGGTCGAGCCGCCGGGCGATTTCGGGATGAGGGCTGTCCAGGAAGAAGGCGAGGCGCAGAACCTCGACCTGATCGGGCTTGAGGCGCGACAAGGCGTCGCGAATGCGTTCGGCGTCCTGTGAAGCGGACAGGATGTCATCCGGTTGTTGCACCTCGGTCTCGGCCAGATCGATTTCGGGCGTCGGCAGGGGGCGGGCGTCGCGGCGCAGCATGTCGAGCCGGCGGTTGCGAGCGATGGTGAAGATCCAGGTCGCGGCCCGGGCCTTGCGCGCGTCGAACAGGTCCGCCTTGCGCCAGACCGTCAGCATGGCGTCCTGGGCGAAGTCTTCTGCGGCGGCAGGGGGCGCGCCTGACTTGATCAGCCAGGCCTTCAGGCGCGGCGCATAATGGCTGAACAGTTGAGCGAAGGCTTCGCGATCCCGCCGCAACGCCACCGCCTCGATCAGGCGGTCATGCGCAAAGGCGTCCGGCGAGGACCCGTCCGCGCTCATGCGCCGCAGGGTCCTGTCAGACGATTTGAAAGAGGCGGCCTCGACATGCATGCAGCCTAATACGCTTCGGCAAAATGTCTGGATCATTCGTAATCCGATTGCGACGCCGCTGCGTAATCCGATCAGGCCTGCAGCGATTGCGCGGGCGCGTTTCGGAGCCGTCATGTCGCATTCGTCCGCTCGTCCTTCCGATGGCCCGCTCAAGATCGCCGTGGTCGGATCGGGTGTGGCCGCCCTGTCGTCGGCCTGGTTGCTGTCGCAGCGCCACAGGGTGACGCTCTATGAAAAAGCGGATCGTCTGGGCGGGCATTCCCATACCGTGACCGCAGGGGCGGCGACCGGAGATGTCGCGGTCGACACCGGCTTCATCTGCTTCAACGACGCCACCTATCCCAATCTGATCGCCCTGTTCGAGCACCTGGGCGTGCCGGCCCGCGCGACCGACATGTCCTTCGCCGTGTCGCTGGACGACGGCCGGTTTGAATACGCGGCGCCCGGTCTGTTCGCCCAGCGCCGCAATGTCCTTCGCCCGCGCTTCTGGTCAATGCTGGGCGAGATCCTGCGCTTCTATCGTGAGGCGCCGATTGATCTGGGCGGGTTGAGCGACCCAAACCTGACGCTGGGCGACTATCTGAAGCGCGAAGGCTTCAGCGAGGCCTTCCGTGACGACCATCTGCTGCCGATGGCGGCGGCGATTTGGTCCTCGCCAGCCCACACGCTGCTGGACTATCCGGCAGAGGCCTTCATCCGCTTCTGCGGCAACCATGGCCTGCTCAAGCTGATCGGCCGACCGCTGTGGCGGACGGTTGAGGGTGGAAGCCGGACCTATGTCGAACGGCTGGCCCGGGCCATAGGCGACGTACGGCTGAACCACGGCGTGACGGCGGTGCGGCGCACAGGCCAGGGCGTCATGATCCATGACAGCCAGGGCGGCGTCGAGCGCTTCGACCAGGTCGTCATCGGCGCCCATGCCGATCAGGCCCTGGCCATGCTGGACGAGCCGACCGCGCAGGAAAAGGAGGTGCTGGGCGCCTTCCGCTACAGCCGCAACCTGACCGTGCTGCACACCGACGCTGGCCTGATGCCGCGTCGCCGCCGCGCGTGGGCCAGTTGGAACTATATCGGCGCTGACGACGACCTGTGCGTCACCTACTGGATGAACAAGCTTCAGGGCCTGCCAGGGCAGGACCTTTTCGTCACCCTGAACCCGCCGCGTCCGCCAAAGCCCGACACCTTGTTGCGCAGCGAGCTCTATGAGCACCCGGTCTTCAACCCCGCCGCCCTTCAGGCCCAGAAACAGTTGTGGAGCCTGCAGGGGCAGGGCGGAGTCTGGTTCTGCGGCGCTCACTTCGGCGCGGGTTTCCACGAGGACGGCCTTCAGTCGGGTCTGGCCGTGGCCGAGCAATTGGGCGGCGTGCGACGCCCCTGGTCGGTAGAGAACGAGAGCGGCCGCATCCACGTGTCGCCGTCTTCGGCCACTGTCCTGGAGAGGGCGGCGTGACCCAGGCCTCCGCCCTCTATCGCGGAGACGTCATGCATCGGCGGCTGCGGCCAAGGGCGCATCGGTTTTACTATCGCGTCTTCTGGCTGCTGCTGGATCTGGCGGAGATCGACGAACTGGACCGCAGCCTGAGCTGGTTTTCGCGCAACCGTTTCAACCTGCTGTCCTTTCACGATCGAGATCACGGCGACGGCTCCGGCGCGGCGTTGCGCCCCCAGATCGAGGCCTTCCTCGGTCGTGCAGGGATCGACATCGGCGAAGGGGCGGTGCGCTTGCTGACCATGCCGCGTGTGCTCGGTTACGTCTTCAATCCGATCAGCCTCTACTACTGCCATCACGGTGACGGTCGGCTGGCGGCCATGGTCTATGAGGTGACCAGCACCTTCGGCGTGCGCCACGCCTATGTCATTCCGGTGCCGGAAACGGACCAGACGGCGGGCCTGATCCATCAGAGTGCGGCCAAGGCCCTCTATGTCTCGCCCTTCATGGGGATGGAGATGGACTACATTTTTCGCGGTCACGCGCCGGGCGCCCGGCTGGACATCACCATCGACGGCGTGGACGCCCAGGGGCTCTTGATCACCGCCGTCATGTGTGGCGAGCGCCGTCCGCTAGACGACAGGGCCTTGTGGACCGCGGCGCTGGCCCTGCCGCTGATGACCCTCAAGGTCGTGGCCGCCATCCACTGGGAGGCCCTGAAACTCTGGCTCAAGGGCGTTCGCCTGACGCGCCAGCCGCTGCCGGCCCGTGAGGCAGTCACAGTCCAGCGGCGGGCTCGAGAGAGCCGTGTCGCGCGTTGAACATCCGCCGTCCCCGAATAAAAGGCCGCCTGGCGACATGACCACCACCTTCTATGGCGAGCGAAACGATCAGCGGATGGGGGCTCCGGTTCTGGGCCTGCTTGTGCACCTGCTGTCCGCCAACTGGACCTGGGGGCGGCTCACCCTCGTTCTACCGGACGGCGCCCGTCATCAGCTGACGGGCCGGACATCCGGCCACGCCGCCGTCCTGACCATCCGGGATCCTCGCTGCGCAGCCCGTGTGCTGAAGAACGGGGATATCGGCTTTGCGGAAGGCTATATGGCGGGGGAGTGGGACACGCCTGACCTGGCGGTCCTGTTGGAGACCCTGGTCAACAACTACGACCACATTCGTCGCCTGTTCGACGGCAACCCTCTGATGAAGTTGGTCAACGGGATCGGGCACCGGCTGAACCGCAACAGCCGCCGAGGATCGCGCCGCAATATCCACGCCCACTATGACCTGGGCAACGCCTTCTATTGCGCCTGGCTGGACCCCTCGATGACCTATTCCTCGGCGCGTTTCGAGGCGCCGGGACAGCTGCTGCAGGACGCCCAGCGCGCCAAGTACGCCGCTCTGGTGCGGATGATGGACCTTCAGCCGGGACATAGCGTGCTGGAGATCGGCTGCGGCTGGGGCGGGTTCGCCGAGTTCGCGGCGCGAGAGGTCGGGGCCGTGGTCACGGGTGTCACCATCTCTCGCGAACAGCACGACTATGCGCGTCGCCGCCTGTTCGAGGCGGGGCTGGCGGAGCGAGCGGATATCCAGCTGGTCGACTACCGAGACGTGGAGGGCCGCTTCGACCGCGTCGCCTCGATCGAGATGCTCGAGGCGGTGGGGCGCGAATACTGGCCCGTATACTTCCAGAAGGTCCACGACGTCCTGGAGGCGGGAGGACGTGCGGGCCTGCAGATCATCACCATCCAGGACGACCTGTTCGACGAATATGACGCGCGTACCGACTTCATCCAGAAGTATGTTTTTCCCGGTGGGAGCCTGCCTTCCGAGGCGAGGCTGGCGCCCGTGCTGGCGCAGACCGGCCTGAAAAAAACGGGTGTCGAGCGTTTCGGCGACAATTACGCCGACACCCTGGCTGAATGGGCGCGAGGTTTCGAGAGCGCCTGGACCGATATCGCTCGAAGGAACGCAGGCTTCGACGAGCGCTTCCGCCGTCTCTGGCGCTTCTATCTCGCCTACTGCGAGGCGGGCTTCCGGTCGGGCCGGACCGATGTGATCCAGATGAGCCTAAGCCGCGACTAACGAACGCGCCTTGCTGACCCTGACCTGTTGATGACGGATATGCCGATGAGCCTGAAGCGCCCTTCAGTCATTTTTATCGCCGCAGCCACCTGCGTCCTTGGACTGTCGGCCTGCGCCACGTTTGAGCGTGGCCCAATCGGCAATCCGAATGTTCACTTGCCGACCAGGACGGTCGACCTGAGCCGATATGCCGGGCTCTGGTACGAGATCGGCCGCTACGAAAACGGGTTCGAGCGGGGATGCGAGGGGGTGACGGCGGAATACACAAGACGCGACGATGGTCTTGTCGGCGTGCTCAACACCTGTCGTCAGGGCGGCGTCGACGGCCCGGTGAAGACGGTCGAGGGCAGGGCCCGGGTGGTGCCCGACAGCGGCGATGCACGGCTGAAAGTCTCCTTCTTCGGACCCTTCTACCTCGGCGACTACTGGGTGCTGGACCATGCCGACGACTATTCCTGGTCCATCGTCGGCGAACCCTCCGGCCGATATCTCTGGCTGATGAGCCGGACGGCGAAACCTTCCCAAGAGGTTCGCGCCACCATCCTGAACCGGGCGGCAGAGCTGGGTTATGATCTCGCGCTGTTGCATCAAACTCGGCATCGTCCGTAAATCTGCTGGCTGCCGTCGTGCGTATCTCCTGTCAAAAGAGGGAGAGACGCCATGGCGGGCAAGATGTTTAGGGGGCTAGGGGCGGTGACCCTGGCGCTGGCTTCAGGGGCTTGCGCCAGCGGAGGCCCGCCGTCCAACGCCGGTTTTCTGACTAGCTACGAGGGGCTTACGCCGCGAACGGACGTGGTGCGCGCCGCGGTTGCACAGCGCCGCGACCAGGCGCTGGCCTCGACCATTACCCGGCTCTGGGTGGCGCCGGCCGAGGTATTCGGCGTTTCGGAACCCATCCTGTCCGACAGCGACCGGCAAGCGGTCCTGGCCGAGGTGGATCGTCAAGTCTGCTATGAACTGAGCGAACGTTTCGACATCGCCGAGCAGCCTGAGCCCCTGGCCGGGACCGTGAGGGTGGGGGTCACCTACATCCGGCCGACGCATCAGGCCGGTTCGGCGGCCGCAGCCGTCGCCAACTTCTTCATCCCCGGGCCGATCAAGATCAGGACGCCGGGAGGCACGGGCGGCCTTGGCGCGGAGGCGGAACTCCTGACGCCAGACGGTCGTCAGGCCGCCGCCATAGTCTGGCGCCGCGACGCCATGGTGGTGGGAACGGACAAGCCGTCGCTGTCGCGCATTGGCGACGCCCACCAGTTGGCCGAGCCTCTGGGCGACATGATTGGCGATGCGCTGGCCGCTAGCGATCGGGCGGTGAGGTCCATACCCGATCCTGATCCCTGTCGGCGCTTTGGTCCGCGCGTCAGGGTAGAGGGCGTTCTCGCGGGCATCGCCACAGGCCTGTATGAGCCGGGATTGAGCGGAGGACGGGCGAACACCGAAACCGAACCGGAATGATTTTGATCGCCCACAAGGTCCGATTTCAGGCAAGGAGCCAACGACGGCTCCTGGCGCTCAGTGGAAATCTCGCGATCCCGGCAGGATGCGCACGTCGCGCGGGTGCCGGTGCGGCGGGTGGCGCGGCGGTTGCGGGTGGGCGATGATGTCGGCGCGGGCCAACTGCACATTGGTCTCATGGTCTTCTGACAGGCGGGACAGCTCGGCGCTGCGGTCGATGACGCGGCGGGCGACGACGTGGACGACGCCTTCGGGACTCTTCTCGACCAGGCCTTCGATCTGCATCAGGCGGGCTCCCATGATCTCGCGTCGGTACTGGTCGAGCATCCGGGCCCAGAGGACCACGTTGGTGATGCCGGTCTCGTCCTCCAGGGTGACGAAGACGGCGTTGCCCTTGCCCGGTCGCTGACGCACGAGGACCACGCCGGCGACCTGCACCAGGGAGCCGCCGCGCTTGGCCTCGGTGGCGGCGCAGGTCAGCACCCGCTCCGCGGCGAAGACGGGGCGCAGGATGGCCATGGGGTGGGCCTTCAGCGAAAGGCGCGCGGTCTGGTAGTCGGCGGCGACGTGCTCGCCCAAAGGCATCAGGGGCAGATGGGCGTCGGGCTCCGCCCCCAGTTCGCGGGCGCCGCGCTCGCGCGCTTCGGCGGCGGCGAACAGGGGCAAGGGATCGTCGTCGGGCAGACGGCGCACCGCCCACAGGGCCTCGCGACGATCCTGGCCCAGGGAGCGGAAGGCGTCGGCGTCGGCCAGCTTGCGCATGGCGGCGGCGGGCAGTTCGGCGCGCCGGGCCAGGGTTTCGACATCGGCGAAGGGCGCCTCGGCTCGCGCCGTCGACAGGGCCTTGGCCCAGTCCTCCTTGAAGCCGTCGATCTGACGCAGACCGAGCCGCAGGACGGGGGCGTCCGTTGGCCCCTCCAGACTGTTGTCCCAGTCGCTGTGCGAGACGTCGATGGGGCGCACCTCGACCCCCCCGACCTCCTGCGCCTCGCGTACGATCTGGGCGGGCGCATAGAAGCCCATCGGCTGGCTGTTCAGCAGGGCGCAGGCGAAGGCCGCCGGGTGGCGGTGCTTGATCCAGGAAGAGACATAGACCAGCCGGGCGAAACTGGCGGCGTGGCTTTCGGGAAAGCCGTAGGAGCCGAAGCCCTTGATCTGCTCGAAGCAGCGCCGCGCGAAGTCAGGATCATAGCCGCGCGCGATCATCCGCCCGACCATGCGGTCTTCGTAGGTGTGCAGGGTCCCGTCGCCCCGGAACGTGCCCATGGCCTTGCGCAGGCCGTTGGCCTCGGCGTCCGTGAACCGGGCGGCGACCATGGCGACCTTCATCGCCTGTTCCTGGAACAGGGGCACGCCCAGGGTTCGGTCCAACACCTGCTCCAGCTCGTCAGGCGGACCGTAGAGGCGGCCGGGCGGAGGATAGTGAACCTCCTCCACCCCGTTGCGACGGCGCAGGTAGGGATGAACCATGTCGCCCTGGATCGGACCGGGACGCACGATGGCGACCTGGATCACCAGATCATAGAACTCTCGCGGCCTCAGCCGCGGCAGCATGTTGATCTGGGCGCGGCTCTCGACCTGGAAGACGCCGATGGACTGGCCCCGACACAGCATGTCGTAGACCTCGGGTTCCTCCGGCGGGACGGAGGCGAGGTCGTGCTCGACGCCCGAATGGGCCTTCATCAGGTCGAGTGCCTTACGGATGCAGGTCAGCATGCCCAGGGCCAGGACGTCGACCTTCATCAGGCCGAGGGCGTCGATGTCGTCCTTGTCCCATTCGATGAAGGTGCGGTCCGGCATGGCGGCGTTGCCGATGGGGACGGTCTCGTCCAGCCGCCCTTGGGTCAGGACGAAGCCGCCGACGTGCTGGGACAGGTGGCGCGGAAAGCCGAGCAGGCGCGTCGCCATGCGCACGGCGCGATCGACCATGGGATTGGCGGCGTCCAGTCCGGCCTGCTCGATCTGGCGGCCGCTGATCTCCGATCCCCAACTGCCCCACTGGGTCGAGGCCAGGCGCGCGGTGACGTCCTCGGTAAGGCCCAGGACCTTGCCGACCTCGCGGATGGCGCTGCGGGGACGATAGCGGATGACGGTGGCGGCGATGCCGGCGCGATGGCGGCCATAGCGATCATAGATGTACTGGATGATCTCCTCGCGCCGCTCGTGCTCGAAGTCCACGTCGATGTCAGGCGGCTCGTCGCGGTTGGAGGACAGGAAGCGCTCGAACAACAGGTCGTGGCGGGCCGGATCGACGCTGGTGATCCCCAGGACGTAGCAGACGGCCGAGTTGGCGGCCGATCCGCGTCCCTGGCACAGGATGCCCTTGTCCTCGGCCGTGCGGACGATGTCGTGGATGGTCAGGAAATAGGGGGCCAGGCTGCGCTCGGCGATGAACTCCAACTCTCGATTGAGTAGGGCTGCAACCTTAGGTGGTGCGCCGTCGGGATAGCGGACGAAGGTGCGGCGTCGGACCAGCTCTTCCAGCCAGCTCTGGGGCTCCCATCCCGGCGGCACGGGCTCCTCAGGGTATTCATACTTCAGGTCGCTTAGATCGAAGGTCGCGCGCGACAGGAAGGCGGTCGTCTCGGTCACCGCCTCGGGCGCGTCTTTGAACAGACGGGCCATTTCATCCACGGGCTTCAGCCAGCGTTCGGCGTTTGCCTCCAGCCGCCGGCCGGCGGTCTCTATGGTCGCGCCTTCGCGGATGCAGGTCAGGACGTCCTGCAGGTCGCGGTCATCGGGGGCGGCGTAGAGGACGTCGTTGAGCGCCAGCAGGGGAACCTCCACTCGCTCGGCCATGGTCTTGAGCCGGGCCAGCCGGCGCCGGTCGTCGCCGCGCCTGTGCAGGACGGCGCCCAGCCAGACCGCGCCCGGCGCCGCCGCGTTCATGCGGGCCAGCACCGCCTCCAGCCCTGTCAGCCGGTCCGGCGGGACGAGGATCAGCAGCAGGTCCTCCGGATCGGCCAGCAGGTCGCGCAGGCCGATCTCGCATTCGCCCTTCCTGGCGCGGCGGTTGCCCAGGGTCAGCAAGCGCGTCAGCCGACCCCAGCCCGCCCGCGTCTCCGGATAGGCGATGACGTCCGGCGTCCCGTCGTTGAAGACCAGCCGCGCCCCGGTCAGCAGGCGGAAGTCCGCCGCGCGGCGCTTCACCTCTTCGGACAGGGCCGGATCGTTCAACGGGTTCTCGATGAAGGCGACCTCGCCGGGACTGCCGCCGTCGCGCATCCTGTCCGGCGGGGCCAGGCCCTCGACGCGAATCTCCTTCAGCGCGCTCCAGGCCCGCACCACGCCCGCTACAGTGTTGCGATCGGCCAGCCCCAGTCCGGCGTGACCGCGCAGGATCGCCGTCAGCACCAGGTCCTTGGGATGCGAGGCGCCGCGCAGGAAGGAGAAGTTGCTGGCCGTCGCCAGTTCGGCGTAGGCGCCGCAAGGGTCGAGCCTCTTCATGCGAACAGGCCGTGGATGAACCAGCGCGGCTCGAGCGTCTCGCCATAGAGGCCCTGGCGGAACAGCCAGAAGCGGCGGCCGTCCCGGTCCTCGACCCGGTAATAGTCGCGGGTGCGCTGGTTCGGCGCGCGCCACCATTCGCCGCTGATCCGCTCGGGCCCTTCGGCGCGCGTCACCTCGTGCAGGACGCGCCGCCAGCGGAACTTCAGCGGATAGCCGTCGGGAACCTCGGCCAGGGTTTCGACCGGCTGGGGCGGATCGAACATCTGCAGCGGCCGCAAGGGCGGATCGTCGGGATCAAGGTCGGGCCAGGTCTCGTCGCCATGACGGGCAGCGGCCGGGACCAGTCGCGCGGCGCGCTCGGGAATGTGCGAGGCGAAGGGTTCGAAGCGCAGCACCGCCTCGGGTCCCAGGCGCGCCGTCAGCCGGTCGATCAGGCGGCTGAAGGCCTCCTCGCCGGACGTCTCGCGCTCCAGCCCCTGCTGGGTCGGCGCGAGGACCTGGGTCCAGGGCACGGACATCCGCATCTGGTCGAAGCCGAATCCGGGGTCCAGCGGGGCGGGCAGGGCCGCCATCCGCTCGCGGAACAGCCGCAGGGTCGCGGGGGCGTCGCGGGTCGGACGGCCAGTGCGGACGATGATCCGGCGCGTCTCGCCGTCCACGCGATAGAAGCCGGCCTCGAAGGCGCGGCCGCCAAAGCCCGTCTGATCCAGCCGGTCCATGGTCTCGACCAGCAGGTCGGACAGGACCCGCTCCACGTCCTCGGGCGCAGAGATCGGCTCGAAGAAGACGCGGTCGACGACCACGGGCGCGGGCGGACGATGCGGGGTGATGCGCATGTCCTCGTCGCTCAGAACCCGCGCCAGTCGGGTCGGGAAGTCAGCGCCGAAGCGGGCGGCCAGGGGCGCGCGAGGCCGGTCGTCCAGATCGCCCAGCCGCTTCAGGCCCAGACGGCGCAGAGCCTCGTCCTCCTTGTCCGAAAGCTCCAGGGCGGCGACCGGCAGGCGACGCGCGGCGGCGCGGTCCTGGCCGGGCTCGAACCGGCCGCCGGGGCCGAAGCGGGCCAGGGCGCGAGCAATCTGGGGCGTTCCGGCCAGGGCGTACCGGATTTTGAGGCCGGCGCGCTCGGCCCGCGCCTGGACCGTCCGCATCAGGCCCGTCTCTCCGCCGAACAGGTGGGCGCAGCCGGTCACATCCAGCATCAGGCCATGCGGAGGGTCCAGCGCGATCATGGGGGTGAAGCGGCCGAAATCCTCCAGCACCCGTCCCAGCAAGGCGTCGTCGAGGTCCGGTCGATGGGCGACGACGCGCAGGGCGGGGGTCCGCGCCCGCGCGTCGGCCAGGGCCAGGCCGGGGGTCAGCCCCGCCCGCGTCGCCGCCGGATCGACGGCCGCCAGCCGCAACGCGCCCTTGATCTTCTCGGCCAGGACGACCGGCGGCGCATCCTCAGGCGGCGCGCCGTCCCGCCGCTCCTGGCGTCGCAGCCGGTCGCTGGGCAGCCAGGGGAACCAGACCGCCAGATAGCGGCGCGGGCGGACGGAAGGTTCGCTGTTCACGATCCCACTCCATGATCCAGGTTCCGGTCGCCCCGCCGCCGCGCCGCCGCAGCAGGGTCGCCGAAAAAGACGGCCGTCCCGGCGCTCCGCCCTCCAGAGGTTCTGAAGCGCAGGACGTCACCGACCAGCGGGTCTCGGCCGCGCTGGGGCAGGGCAGGGCGCCCGCCCGCGCCAGGAACAGGGTCGCGCCCCCCGTCTCGGCCGCCAGGGCCAGTCGTCGGCTGGCCGTCAGGCTGAAGGCCTTGGCCTCGCCCCAGGCGCTCAACAGCACGGCGCCCACGGCGGGACTGCGCAGGGCTTCTTCGCCGACGGCAAGTAGGGTCTGCACGTCGCGCGTCCGCACCAGCAACAGGTCGCGCGGCGACAAGCCCATTTCATGCAGGCCGGGCCCATGCGGCCGTCCCGCCTCCTGGGCCATCATCTCATGCAGGCCCCAGACGATGGGCCGCCCGGCCGCCGCCCGCAGCGCCATGCCCAGCCCGAAGGCGTTGACCGCCACGGCGTCGGCGGGCGCGGCGGCATAGAGGTCATGCAGGACGCCGGCGGCCAGCGGCGCAAAGGCGTCGTCGCTTCCTGCGCGCACGCCCGCGCCGACGCGACGACCGCCGGCCCGATCCAGGGCCTCCAGGCGAGTCTTCAGCGCCGCCAGAGCGTCAGGCTGAGAATGAATGTTCCGCATATGTTCTTATATGCGCCCTGACCCAGGGAGGGAGTCAAGCGGGATGGTAAAGCTGCTGCCAAGCAATGGTGGCTATCTCCGATCATCGAGCGGCTCACCAAAGGAGCGAATTGGCCTCATGCGTCGTTGTCACGCACAACGGCAGCTTCGTTCTCGAGGAGGGAGGGAATCTATGATCCGCCTGACCTTGACGCTTTCGTCCGTCTATCTCGCGGTCGTGGGATTGGCGCTTCTGTTCGTGCCGCTTCAGTTCGGCGTGGGGGCCGTTCCCGCTGACGCTTCGACAGAACTCATCGCTCTGCTCAGGCTTTTGGGAGGGCCGTTTCTAGGTATAGCCGTGTTGAACTGGCTTTCGCGCGGCGCGCCTCTCGGCGGCTCGCTACGAAACGTCCTTGTCGCCAACGCCGTCGGTTTCGGTGTCGTCGCGCTAAATGACGTCTGGGGCGTCACGACCGGTGAGGCGCGAGAATTGGCGAGGCTCTTCCTCGGCGTCCACCTGGGGTTCACGGCCGCGTTTCTGATGTCCTTGCGCATCTCAGCACGATGATGGAGCCGCTCCAACATTCGCTGCCGGCGCCGCCGACATCAGTCTCGCCTGAGAGATGGGGGAAGGGCGTATCGTTCGCCGTCGAAGGGGATGAGGACCGTTCTTGGCGGTTCGGTGCGATCCGTCGTCAGGCACTCCCCGCTCTTATCCGTCTTGGAGACGCGTCGAGTCCGACGCTCCAGGAGCGAAATGTCCTGACCGCGTCGGCCTGGGGTCATCCGCAGGATACGTTCGGTCGAGAGGGTTTCGCCTGGGCAGGATAGATCCCATTCGCCCCGGCTTCGAGAGACCACCAGATTTTCCAGGACGGGCGCCAGGGCGCCGTCCCGCACTTCGTAGAGAGACAGCGTGGTCTCCAGGAGGGGATTGGGACGCGAGCTCCCCATCCGCGTTTGCCGCACTCCGAACGCGAGCCGTTCAGGCCCCAACTGATAGGCGGCGGTGTCGAATGAAACGTCGGACACGCCTATGGCGTCGTCGTCCATGGCGTGGGGCAGGCGGAGGCGTTGGCGTGGGGTCCCCGTGGTTTCATCGACGACGAGAACATCCAGATCGCCTGAAGTTCCGTCCGAACGGACTTGGGCGATGAGGGGAACCGCGACCAGCAGGAGCCCTGGTCGGCCTCGCCAGCGCCGACAGACCATGGCGTGAGGATCGATGGAGGTTTCGGATGGGAGGGTAAGGGTGCGGTCGCGGACCCGCACCGCGCGCCCACCCTGCACGACGGCGTCGGGGTAGGCTTGGCGTACGATCGCCGCCACGTCCCCGCACTCCCGGCCTTCCGCCCTGGCCGCTGTTGGAGCGCACAGCACAAGCGCCAGGACGCCTAAACTCCATCCGCCGATTATCCTCATCACCCCCCTCCCTAGCTGTCCCGTAACTCGTTCCATTCCAGCAGCCGAACCGGCCAAGGGGAATGCGCCGTCTAGCGAAGCCGAATTCGACGCCACAAGACCAACGCTGCGCTGAAAGCCACACCTTCTAAACGAGGACGGAACCTCGTCTCAGCCTCGTCGCATTCTAGGTGCGCCGGTTGGAGGCCATTGTATTTTCATTTTGGCGGGTGCGACCTGCGTCCGAATGGCTTTTCGGGATCCGCCAGGCGCATTTCGGCTAAGCGGTAGACCTCTTGGCGCAGATCGACAGTCTCTCTCTCAATGGCTAGCAGTCGCTGGAACAACTGCCAGCATGCTCCTGCAATGACGACAACACCAACCGTCAACACGACATCCATCACGCTCTCCCTGAATGGTTATTATAGTGACTGGATGAAGGTGAAGATTTCCTTGCGCTTGGGGCGATGCGAATGGCCCAAGTTCTCGGCGAAAATGTACGGCGTATCCGGCGCGAGCGGGGAGTGACCCTGGAAACGCTCGCTCATGATGTGGGCCTCTCCTACAGCTATATGGGGCAGTTAGAGCGTGGGCAAAGGAACCCAACGCTGGAGGTTGTCGAGCGGATCGCAGATATCTTGAAGGTGGAGCCGATTCATTTGCTGATGCATGACTAACCTGCTCGGTCGCGGCAGGGGGCATGGCGGAGATAGGCAGGAAGTCTGGCCCTAAGACTGGGAACCTGCCAGAGGCCTGGGCTTTGGGGCGGTATGGTTTCCGGTATCCATTTCGGCCCCATAGCCGCAAACGCCGTCCATCTGTGCGTGGACATGCAAAGACTATTCGCGGAGGACACGGCATGGCGCACGCCGTGGATGGCGCGTGTCCTGCCAGTCGTCGTGCGTCTGTGCGAGCGCAAGGCCGAACGCACCTGTTTCACCCGGTTCATCCCCGCCCGTTCGCCGAGAGAGGGGGAGGGGACGTGGAGGCGGTACTGGCGGCGATGGGCGTCGATGACGCTTGAGAATCTGGGTGAAGGACGTGTGGAGCTTCTGCCCGAACTGCAGGTCTTCACCCCGCCCGCCAGGGTGTTGGACAAGTCCCGCTATTCCCCCTGGCTCAACACGGGTCTGGCGTCGGCTCTGATGGCCAGCCGGGTCGACACCCTGGTGGTGACGGGCGCCGAGACCGATATGTGCGTGCTGGCGACTGTCCTCGGCGCCGTGGATATGGGCTTTCGCGTGGTGGTGGTTTCGGACGCCCTGTGCAGTTCCTCGGACCAGTCGCACGACGCCTTGTTGGCTCTCTATCATGACCGCTTCGGCCAGCAGATCGAGACGGCGGAGTGCGACGAGGTGCTCGAGATGTGGGCCTAGGAAGGTTCGCTCAGCAGTCGCGACAGCCTTGAATCGAAACTCTGGGCGTTTGGATCCGGCAGACAGGTCGTGATGGTTCCGGATTCATAAAGCTCAATCACGCGCGGATGGACATAGGACGCCCGACAGACCGTCGGCGTGTTGCCCAGCAGGCTCGCGACCGCCTTCATGCAGGTCGAGATGTTTCGCCGCGCCTCGGTCTGGGACGTGGGCGGGGCCATTTCGTAGAAGGCGCGGGCGGCGGCGACGGTGGCCGCCCAGGTGCGGAAGTCCTTGGCGGAGAACTCATCGCCCATGGCCTCGCGGATATAGGCGTTCACGTCGTCTGAACTGATCGCCCACAGCTCGCCCTCTGCGTCGCGGTATTTGAACAGATGCTGGCCCGGCAGGCCTTCAAGGCCGCGCATGACGCGCGCCAGTCGACGGTCGCTGACCTTGACCCGGTGTTCCTTGCCGCTCTTGCCCCTGAACTCAAAGGTTAGGGCCGAGCCGTCGACCTCCAAGTGCCGCTTGCGCAGGGTCGTCAGGCCGAAACTGCGGTTCTGGCGGGCATAGGCGGCGTTGCCGACGCGGATGAGGGTGACTTCCAGCAAACGAACCGCCGAGGCCAGCACCTTTTCCTTGCACGGGCCACGTCGCGAAAGGTCGTTCTCCACCCGGTCGTGCAGTCGCGGCAGGCGTCGGGCGAAATCTGGCAAACGCGCAAATTTGTGCGAGGCGGCGCGGGCCGTCCAATCGGCATGATAGCGGTACTGCTTGCGACCGCGCGCATCGCGCCCGGTCGCCTGGATATGGCCGTTTGGGTCGGGACAAATCCAGACGTCCTGCCACGCCGGCGGAATGGCTAGGGCGTCGATCCGCATCAGGATGTTCCGCTCACGGATCAGGCACCCCTTTGGATCAAGATAGCAAAAGCCCCTCCCGCTCCGGCGGCGCGTAAGGCCTGGGCTCTCGTTGCTGGACCAGACGAGTCCGCCGGAAGGCGGCGGATTGATCACGTTTGTCGACATCGTCACGGCCCTTGCTGGGTCTAAGTCTAGGCAACACCAGGTCCTGCCTCCGGCTCCCTTCTGCGCGCGGCCGTGCTCTCAGTTCATCGCGCCGCACCGGCATGAAAGGTCGGAGAGACTACCCGCGTCCAGAATCGACGCCTTGCCGCGGCTGAAGCGCACCGCGCCTATCGCTTGCAGGTTGCTGGCGGCGGCGTTGATGCTGGTTCTCTGGACGCCGAGCATGGCGGCTAGCTGGGCCTGCTTCAAGCGAAGCGGCGCGCCGTTGCCGCCATGGTGCAGACGAAGCAGCCACTTGGCCAGACGCTCCGACACGCGATGGGAGGCGTTGCAGGCGGCTTCCTGTTCCAGAAGCGTCAGGCGTTGAACCGCCTGAAGGGCGATGAAGCGCGATAGCCAATCATGACCGAGCGCCTCGCGGGCGGCGGCGGCGGGAACGCGGAACAGCCGAACATCCAGCAGCGGCCGCACGTCGGCGCGGCTGCCGCTAGAGCCCAGAGCGTGATCCCAACCGTAGACGGCGCCCGATACGATAGGTGCGACACAGACTTCACTTCCGGTTGGAAAGGCGCCGAGAACCCCGGACAGGACGAACCAGAGATGCTCCCTGTCCAGAGGAGCCTGCGCGTCGCCTGGGAGATCAACCTCTGTTCCCTCGGCGGTCAGGCGCTGCTGCGCATCCGGCGGCAGGACGCGATAGACCGGGTGATCACGGATGCTGGGCGGGGGGCGGCCGTGAGGAGGGGCGGACGGGGATAGAATGGCGGCGGAATCTGCAGACATGGGGCCTCCTAACCAGAAGCCCTGCCATGGCTGCCGCAGATCGCCACTCACATGGGTTAGTCGCGGCTGGGCGGCGCATCCGCGAGATCGTCGGCGATGCTGAGGCCTGCGGCCAAGGCCAGGCCCTGCAGGTCAGGCAGGACGGCCCGTCCCGTCCGGTAGTCGACCAGGCCTGCTCGCCGAAGTTGCTGTAGCGTCCGGTTCATGTGCACGGCGCTGAGGCCCAGGATGTCTGCGAGCATGTCCTGGGTGAGAGGCAGGTGAAGGACGCCGGGTTCGGCTGCGCCGAGACGGCTTTGCCGCTCGTACAGCTCCAACAGAAGGTGCGCCGTTCGCTCATAGGCGCTGAGCCGACCCAGCCGAATGACATGCCGCGCCAGCCGCAGGCGCTCTGCCGAGCGAAAATGCCGCCAGGCTTCCAGAAGACGCGGGCTGACGTCTACGCCTTCGGAAATCGCCGCCCACAGCAGGGAGGCGTCAAGGGTAGAGGCGTCGGTCAGGGCCCAGACCGCCATGTCGGCGTCCACGACGTCGGCGGCCAGGATGACGTCGCCGGGCAGGCTGAGACCGACGATCTGGCGACGGCCGTCTTCCAACATCGCGCCGCGGGCGATCCAGCCGCGCGCCACCACACGGGCGTCTTTGCGTTCCGGATGAAGGGAAACGGCGCCGCCGGGCGGGTGAACCATGGCAGGACCGTGAAACCAGCTACGGATGCATTCGATGTCGCCAGGCGACAGCACGGCGAAGCTGAACAGCATCCGCTCCAGCGACGCCGCGGCTATGTCTACATCATCTTGATAAGACTGATTCTTCATCCCTCTGACCAACAGCACGGCCGAGGGTGTTTCGTTCTTTACATAGGTTAGTCCAAGGGCTTGACGGTGATGCTTGCGGCGCCGGGAGCGGAAGCCGTCAGGCGCGGTAATAGGAATCTGAGCAGAGGGTGCGCAGTTGGCGCCACGTGGCCTTGCCCTCGAGCTGGAAAAGTTCGGCCTGGGTATAACGATCCGAGATCAAGGCCTTGCGGACTTCGCTGGGTATGCGGAAGCGGCCGCTGCGCGCGAGTTCGAAGGCCCGCTCGATGACTGGTGTTCTATTCATGGTACAAAATCCCCTGTTACGGGAAGGCAATGCGGTTGCGCCCTGATGGGTTCATTGTGTCGCCTTTGAGGCGCTGTGGAACCTCGGCTGTTCGAGCCGATGGCACCATTCGCGAAGATCCGGCGTTGTGGTCGCGCCAAGCCTCAGGGAACCACAATGCACGACCACAGCCGTTTGCTGGAAAACAAGCTGCAACGACGCGACGTCATTACGGATGGCGAAAGGCAGGCGCTCAGGAGCGTGCTGACCCATGTCGTGTTGAAGCCCGCCGGCAGCGACATCGTCACTCAGGATGCGTTGGTCGATCATTCCAGCCTCGTCATCGACGGCTTCTGCGCGCGCTATCGCGATCTGAGCGACGGACGGCGGCAGTACACCCAGATCAATCTTCCCGGAGACTTCATCGACCTGCACGGCTTTGTTCTGAAGCGCGTCGACCATGGCGTGCGCGCGCTGTCCGACTGTCTCATCGCCGAGGCGCCGCATGAACGCCTGCGCAAACTGACGGAAGAGCACCCGCATTTGACGCGCTTGTTATGGCTGGAGACGGTGGTGGACGCCGCCATGCACCGTGAATGGCTGCTGGCCCTAGGTCGACAGGAGGCGCTGGAGCGGACCGCCTTGTTGGTCTGCGAAATCTACGCGCGCTTGAAAGCCGTGGGCCTGGCGCGCGACGGCGTCTTTCATTTTCCCATTATCCAGGCGGAGATTGCGGATCTGCTCGGCATGTCCGCCGTGCATGTGAACCGTACGCTGAAGGTCATGCGCGAGGCGGGCTGGCTGGAGTGGACAGGATCGGAAGTTCGTATTCTCGCGTGGGATCGTCTGGCGAGCGCGGCCGAGTTCAATCCCTCCTATCTGCGGCTGGAACGACTGCCGGTTTAGCGCAGGGTTACGGCCCCGCCGCTGATCAGGCGGCAGGGCCGGATGGAGCTCAGGCGGCGGGCTGCAACGCCTCGGCGTTGATTACGGCGTCGGCGATGGCCGTCAGATCCTCATCCGTCTGGCTTTCTTCCTGAAGGGTCTCGTCCAGCAGTTTGACGGCGTCCTTCAGTCCCATCACCTCGGCCCAGCGCTTGAGCGTGCCATAGCGGGTGATCTCATAGTGCTCGACCGCCTGGGCGGCGGCCAGCAGACCGGCGTCGAGCGCTGCCGTGTCCTTGTACTCCTCGGCGATTTCGTCGCCTTCGGCCAGGATGCCTTCGATGGCGTCGCAGGTCTTGCCGCGTGCGGGCTTACCGATGATCTCGAACACCTGCTGCAGGCGTTCGATCTGGCCTTCAGTCTGCTCGCGGTGCTTTTCGAAGGCCGCCTTGAGGTCGGGCGACTGGGCGGCGCGCGCCATCTTCGGCAGGGACTTCAGGATCTTGCGCTCGGCGTAATAGATGTCGCGCAAGGTCTCGTGGAAGAGGGTTTGCAGCGTTTTCTCGGCCATGGGACTCTCCTGAAAAGAATGGGGGAGCCTGCGAAGCGGCGGGCGCACAAGCGCGTTCCTAGTGTTCGGATATGGACAGGGCTGGGCGCCACGGAACGCACAGGCCCACGAACTCTTCTGCCGATTTCAGAGTGTTGGAGCGCGACATGAAGGAGTACGCCTATGGCTGGATCACTCTGGCCTTCTTCACCATTTCCATCGTCTTGCATTGGGGCTTCGGCTGGGCTGCCTATGTGAACGAGGCCCGCGACCACGGACAGGCGGCGCAACTGACGCCCTATTTGATGGAGATGGGGAGGGACACCTTCGAGAACTGGCAGTCCGAGTTCCTGCAACTGATCTGGCAGGTCGTGGGGCTGGCCTACTTTCTTTATGTCGGCTCGCCGTCGTCCAAGGAGAACGACGACCGGATGGAGGCCAAGATCGACGCCTTGCTAGAATTGGTGGGGCGTGAAAGCGGCGCGGCCCTGATCGAGGAGATCGACGCCAGCCATCTGCGTCGTCACGGCCACGCGAGCATTCATCTGGACCCGCCTTATGCGGTGCGGAAGCCCGCTGCCGAATAGGAAGAAGGGGCGGACTGTCGTCCGCCCCTGATAGCGCCGTGCACCAAGGCCCGGCGTCAGGCGCCCAAGCTGGCTTGCAACTGCTTGGCCCGCTCAAGATGGGCTTCGATCTTGGGCAGGACGTTGCGCGCATGTTCCGCCAAGGCGGGAACGTCCGCCTTGTCGGAGAAGCCGCGGTGAAGGGTGACGGCCTCCTCATGGGCGGCGACCTGCTGATCGACGTAGACCTTATCGAAGTCCGCAGTCGAGGCTGAGCGCAGGTTGTCGATCAGCCCCTTGCGGCGTTGATCGAGCTCGGTCGGCAAGGTCGTGTCGGGCGCAGCCTGTCCGGCGGCGGCCCTCAGGCCGGTGGAGGCGGCCGTGTGGTCGGTCTTGATCATCTGGGCCAGTTCTTTGACCTGGGCGTTTTTCGATCTCTCCATGGCGATGTCGGCGGCCTGGATCTCGTACATGTCGCCCATGGCGGCGTTGGGCACATAGGCGCTGACCATATTGGCGCCCATGGTCGCGGCCGAGGTCTGACCGACCGGTTCGGAAACGGCGTCCTGCGCCTTATCGACGGCTTTGGAACCTTGCTGCTGGTTGCAGGCGGCGAGGGTGAGGGCGGCGGCTGATACGGCCAGGACGGCGACGGTTTGCTTCATCATCACTTGAACTCCTTGGGTATGATCAGGGCTTGGCGGCCACGCCGGGGGTGACGGGCGCCAATTCTTGCGCCTGGGTCTGAGGCGGAGGCGCATCGACCTGTTGCAGGCCGTCATCCGGCGTTTCGCGGATTGATAGAATGGCCTCCTGCGTGCGCATCAGGGGGCGGCGGCGTCGGCGGCCTGGACATCGGTGGGCGAAGCGACTCGCAGACGTCGCTGAGGGCCGCTGTCGCTGCCGACCACGACTTCATAGAAACGCATGGCGGCCTCCCAGGGTAGGGACGTGCGGTGGGCGGCGAGGGCAATCGGTCATGTCTTTTCCTCCCTGTGACAGGAAGTTAAGCGGCGGGGCGAGGCGGTGTTCCAAACGCTCAAGCCTGAACACGCCGTTACATGACACGCTCCAGCGGCGCCTCGGCTCCCGTCATTCGTGGATCGGGAACCTTGGTTTCGGTGCGGAGAAAACCGGTCGCCGCCGCGGCTAGATAGACGATGAACAACAGGACCAGGAGGACGCCGACAAGGATCAGCAGCCGTCTGGGGCTTCGCAGGATCGGGGGCTTTTCCTTGTTCGCGAGGGGCAAGAGCGAACTCCTTTCGTACTCGAAGCAGAAGGAAAGGGAGCGGGGCCTGTTCCATACGGCTCCGGTCGGCTCTTTATTTCTGGCGCGGGGGCTCGTGGGCTGGCTCAGGAGGCTTTGAGGCGTCGTTGCGCTGGGCCAGAACAGCCTTCGCCAGCTCTTCCGCCGCCAGCCGCACCTCATCCTGAACGGCCCGGTCGCGGTCGAGGGCGTCGTGGCTGGTGGCGTAGGGCTCCCAATAGCCGATGTAGCGGTCGATCTCCGCGTCGGCGCCGGCGGGCGACAGCTTCATCGAGACCAGCCAGTCGGACAGGGAGCGGCGCACGTTTTCCGCGCCTTCTACATCGCCATGGACGACCAGGGCGAAACGCCGGCCCGCCAGGTGACGGGGATAGGGCCAGTCGGCCAGTTCAAGCGCCTTGGCCAGGGCGACGGTCTTGCCATGCGTCGTCGTGGGATCTGGATTGCCGCCGTCGGCGCAGACCAGCCGGTCCATCATCAGCTTGAAAGGGCTGGAGGCGTGATACCAGTTGACCGGGGTGACGATCAGGACGCCATGCGCGCGGACCCACATCGGATAGATGTCGTTCATCCAGTCGTGGACCTGGCCCAGGCTGTAGTTGGGATAGCAGCTGCACGGCCAATGGCAGAGGGCCGCTGCGGTGGAGAAGCAGGCCTTGCAGGGATGAATTTCCCGGCCGTATTCCGACGCCAACCGCGACAGGTCGAGGATTTCTGCCGCCATGCCCGCGCGCCTCTCCACCACCTCGCGGGCGATCTGGACGAGGCGCCAACTCTTGGACATTTCACCGGGACAGGTGTGCTCGGAACGGCTGGAGGCGTTGATGATCAGGATGCGCGCGGGCCCGGCGGCGTCGTCATGTTGCGCCTCGGCGGCGCGGAGGGCCGCGTGCGCGTCCAGCCAGTCCAGCGCCAGCTCATAGTCCGGCTCGGCGAAGCTCGGACCGGCGGGGCGCGTCAGCGGCGATTTTCGACCCCCGATGTAGCCGTCCCAGGCTGCGGCGGCCAAGCGGTCGATCTCGTCGCGCAGAGGATCGAAGGCGGGGTCCGCGAACCGGCTGCGGAAGCGGGTTTCAAAGGTTGTGCGGTCCAGTTCTGGGCTGGGCATGCCCTTGCGCGGCTCAGGAACGGCTAGAGCTTGGGGAACGGGATCTGGCATGCGGCTTCTCTCCGGCTCGGGTGCGTCGGAAACGTCGCGGCTGAACACGACGTTCCGCCGCAGGAGGGGAACGCGCGGACAGGGGGCGACTTAGGAAGGCATGCCCTTCACACGTCTACAGGAGCCGTCATGTCCGACCGCCTGACAATGCAGGATCCTCGCCATCAGTATCCGCGTCCGCCGTTTCCACGGCAGCCGCAGCCGGCGCCGGGTCTGGTCGCGAAGATGGAGCCCAAGCCCGATCATGGCGAGGAAAGTTATCGAGGCCATGGGCGGTTGAAGGGGCGCCGCGCCCTGATAACCGGGGCCGATTCCGGCATCGGTCGCGCGATCGCTGTCGCCTACGCCCGCGAAGGCGCCGATGTCGCGATTTCCTATCTTCCCTCAGAGGAGGCCGACGCGCGCGAGGTGATCGCCCTGGTCGAGGCCGAAGGCGTCAAGGCGCTGGCCTTGCCCGGCGACGTGCGTGACGAGGCGTGGAATGCGACCATGGTGGCGCGCACGCTCGAGGCCTTCGGCGGTCTGGACATCCTGGTCGTCAACGCGGGCCGACAGCAGTTTCGCGAGGACGTGGGCGAAGTCTGGACCGAGGATTTCGACGCTACGCTGAAGACCAACCTCTACGCCCTGCACTGGCTGTGTCAGGCGGCGGCGCCCCATCTGCCGCCGGGCGCGGCGGTCATCACCACCGCCTCGATCCAGGGCTATGAGCCGTCGGACATCCTGTTGGACTACGCCACCACCAAGGGCGGGATCGTCACCTACACCAAGGCCCTGGCGAAGCAGCTGATCGAGAAGGGCGTGCGGGTGAACGTCGTGGCGCCGGGCCCCTTCTGGACGGTTCTGCAGCCCAGCGGCGGCCAGCCGCAGGAGAAGGTCGAGAAATTCGGAGCTCACAGCGCCTTCGGACGTCCGGGTCAGCCGGTCGAGATCGCGCCGGTCTACGTGCTGCTGGCCTCGCAGGAGGCGAGCTTCGTCACGGGCGAGGTCTGGGGCGTCACCGGCGGCGCCGGGATCGCCTGAGCTTTCAGACCTCGAACACGCGATAGGGCGTATCGCCCATCGTCCGCAGCACGGGCAGGGCGACATTGTAGACCGGGACGCCGCGCGCCGTGCGGCCTTCCGGCGCGCCGCGATGCGCATGGCCGTGCAGCACCAGCTTGACGTTCTCATAGCGATCGACGACCTCGGCCAGGCGCGACGAGCCGAGGAAGGCGTGGATCTCCGGCGGCTCGCCGATCACCGTATCCACCACCGGGGCGTAGTGGAGCAGAACTACGCTCCTCTCGGTCCGCAGCGTTCGGATCGAATTTTCGATGAGATTGGCGTCCTCAACCGCCTCGTTGACGAAGGTCTTGATAGAGGCCTCGCCGAAGGAGCTGAGCATGTAGCGGCCGAAGCCGCCGACGAAGCCCTTGCCTCCGGCGAAGCCGACGCCGTCGATCTCATAGGCCTCGCCGGTCAGCATCTTGACCCCGGCCTCGCTCAGCATGCGGATGACTTCCTGCGGTTGGCCGCACTCATGCTCGTGATTGCCGAGCACGCCGACCATGGGGATGCGGCAGGCGCGCAGATCCTCCAGCAGGTTCTCCACCTCGACCGTCTTGCCGAAATTGACCAGGTCGCCGCACAGGCACAGCACGTCCGCGTCTTCATGCACCCGGTCGAACAGGTCGCGATAGGCGCGATGCGAGGTCTCGCCGACATGCAGGTCGCCGACGGCGGCGACGCGCAGCTTCTTCTTCGGTCCGGCTTCCATGCCCGGTTGAGGCGTCTGGCCTTCAGCGGCGGAGGCGGCGGTTTCAGGCGACGGGGTCATGGCGTTCCTCCAGGCCCTTGCCCACCACGTCGCCGAAACCCCATTCGGAGATGTCGGCGATGTAGTCGCGCGGGCTGAACAGGCGGCCCCGGCAGACCTTCACGCGCGGCGCCGGCAGATCGACCTGGGCCTGTAGGCGGCCGATCAACTCCGTCATCAGCCACGCCGGCACCAGGCCGCGCTCGGTCGGATAGGCGAAGCGGAAGTTGAGCAGATGCGCCATCAGCACCTCCCAATAGAGATCCATCTGATCCAGCAGCGACTTCCAGTCGATGGCCTCGGCCTGCTTCAGGATGACGTGGTTCACATCGGCGCCGTCGTAGCGATAGCGGTCCTGGATGAAGGCCTTGGACAGGATCAGGGCGGTCGGCGGCGTGATCGTCACCTCATGCCCGTACACGGTGATGCGATCCGGCCCGAACCAGCTGTCGGACACGGCGATGGTGCCGTTCGACATGGCGAAGATGACGTCGAAGAAGTGCCTGTCGTCCTGCCAGACCTTGGCGATCCAGCGCTCGTCCTCGACGTCGGTGCGATAGCCGCGCGCCTGGAAGAAGGCCAGAATCCGGGGATAGTCGCCGGGCTTGCAGAAGACGTCCAGATCCTTGGTGGGGCGCCGGATGCCTGTATAGGCCGTGACGGCGTAGGTGCCCGATAGCAGGAAGGGCACGCCGGACTCCTTGAGCAGGCGCAGGGCCTCCTCATAGAAGGCGCGGGCCTCGGGCGGTGGTTCAAAGGAGGGATAGGCGACCGTGTCGGACATGGGATCAAGTTCCTGAACAGGGCAGAGAAACGGCGTGCGGAGAAACGCGGTTCCGTTTCTGTGCGCGACCGAATGCCGGTGAACCGTCGCGGCGTGGAGGCGTTGGCCTAGGATGGTCGACGTCGCCTGGACACCCTATTGCGGGCCTGCGCCCGATCCCGCCGAGGCGCTCGGGCGGTGGAACGGCGATCTGATCCTGTTGTCTGTGATGGCGGTGGCGACGACGGCCGGATTGATCCTGCTGCGTGAACAGCAGAGGGGACGCTTCAGCGCGGCGATGGCGGTGCTGGCGGTCGGCTTCATCTCGCCGCTGTGCGCCTTGAGCTCCGCCCTGTTCATGGCGCGGACCCTGCATCACCTGCTGTTGGTTTTGGCGGCGGCGCCCCTGCTGGCCTTGTGCCTGCCTCGGCTGAAATCGCCGCGTCTGGCGGCGGCGACGGCGGTGCAGGCGGTGGTCTTTTGGGCCTGGCATGCGCCGGAGCCCTACGCTCAGGCTCTGTCGCATGACGGAATCTATTGGCTGATGCAGATCAGCATCCTGGGAAGCGCCGTCTGGTTCTGGGCGGCGGTTCGCAGCGCAAGGGGGCATGCGGCCGTCGCGGCCCTGCTGGCGGCCATGCTGTTGATGGGGCTTCTGGGCGCTTTGATCGTGTTCGCGGGCCAGCCGCTCTATGCGCCGCATTTCGCCAGCACCATGGCCTGGAACATGACGCCGCTGGAGGACCAGCAGGCGGCCGGGCTCATCATGTGGGCGCCGGCGGCGGCGGCCTACCTCCTGGCCGCTCTATGGCGGATTCACGGTCTGCTGAAGCCGGCGGGCGAGGCGGCGGCATGATCGACCGGCTGATCGCCCAGGCGCTGGAGTGGGCCGCCGGTCATCATGACGAGGGGCGCTATTCCCCCGTGGCCATCTGGTTTCACTGGATCATGGCAGGTCTGGTCGTGTTCCAGTTGGGGTGGGGCTGGTGGATGGGTCGGCTGCCGGTCGGCGGCGAGAAGGTCGCGGCCTATGAGGTCCATTTCGCCGTCGGCGTGCTGATGTTGTTGCTGGTGATCGGCCGTCTGACCTGGCGGCTGGTCGCGCCGGATCTGATCAATGACGCGGACAAGCCGGGATGGGAAAGCACGGCCGCCCACGTCACCCACTATGTCTTCTATCTCTGCCTGTTCGGCCTGCCGTTGTCGGGTTGGGCGATGATATCGGCCACAGCGCGAGACGCCCAACTGGCGGCGGCGGGCTTCATTCCCTGGCCGATGCTGCCGATGCAGGATCTGTCGAATCGTCAGCTCTGGGCGGTCGAGGCGGCGGCCGAGTGGATGCACTGGGGCCTCGTCATCGCCCTTCTGCTGATGATCCCGATCCATGCGGGGGCCGCGCTGAAGCACCATCTGATTGACCGCGACGACGTCTTCCACGCCATGCTGCCGGTTGTTCCCCAGCTACGGCCCCGACGCACGCGATGGCAGCGGCGATGGCGGGCGTTGGAGAAAAGGGTCGTGACGACTGTTCGGAGGCTGCGGCGCGGCCGCACCCGCTTCCAGGTCTAGAGTCGGTCCAGGATCGCCTGCATCTGGGCGATCTCCCGCTCTTGAGCGACGATGATTTCGTCGCACAGGGCGATGAGCTCAGGGTCGGTCAGCTTGGCCTTTCCGCACATCAGGATCGCCCCGGAATGATGGGGGATCATGCCGCGGATCAGCTCCTGGTCGTTAATGGCCGCCTGGGTGCGCATGGCGTAGAAGCTAGTGGCGAATACGACGGCGGCGATTCCGATGATGATCCAGTTGTTGCGCCTGTTCTGGAACATCGAACGCATCGACAGCAGCATCACCACGGCCATGGGCGCGACCATCATCAGCGTCATATAGACGTTGTTCAGGTTGAAGCGGAAATGATCGAGCGTCGCGATCATGGTGAACATCACCAGATACATGATGACGAAGTCGATCAGCAGTTCGATTGCGAGATTGCGATAGCTGTGGGCGTGCATCAACGGCCTCCACCGGGTTGTTCTAGTCGTGAGACAACCAATCGCTGTGCGCGTGGCCTGTTCCCGAGGAGTTCAGTCGCCGTCGGAACGAGCGGGGCGGCGGATTTCGCGCGACGCGGCCGGGCGCGCCGCAGCGGCGACCGAGGCGGCGCTGGCGACCGACGCTTCGGCGCGGACCGGGGAGGGCGGCTGGGTCGATAGCCAGGCGGCGATGGCGCGGGCTTCGTCGTCCGTCAGCCGTTGTACGGCGGCGGCCATGACGCCACGCGGGTCGTTTCGCCGCTCGCCGGACTTCCAGCGGTAAATCTGTTCCAGCGTATAGGCCGCGGGCTGCCCGGCGACGATCGGCTGCCCTTCGCCCGCACCTTGGCCTTCAACGCCATGACAGGCGGCGCAGGCCGTGATTCCGCGCGCCGTGTCGCCGGTCAACCAGATCTGGGGCGGAGAGGCGGTTGAAGTCTGAACGGCGGGCGGGGGCAGTTCGGCGTACCAGGCCGCGACGGCCCTGCGCGCGTCCTGATTCAGGCCCTTGGCCACGCGGGTCATCACGTCGTCGGGACGCAGGCCGCTGGCGTAATCCTCCATCTGTTTCTGCAGATAGCCCTGGTCCAGACCGGCGAGGCGCGGCGTCGAGACGCCGTCGCCTTCGCCCTTCAGGCCGTGACAGGTGAAGCAGGCGTTGGCCGCGCCGCCCGCGCCCCCGCTCATGGCGATCACCTCGCCGGACGCCTGAAAGGCGCGGTCGGTCGCGCCTGGCGTCGCGTCGCAGGCGGCGAGGGTCAGTCCCAGAAAAGCGAGGAGCAGGGCGCGCACCCCGATCCAACACCGGCTTTGCGGTGCCGGTTCCGCCTCGGAACCCCTGGCCGCCCGGCGGATTGGTTCTGGCGAAGCGGAAAGGGGCCGTATGCCGTCATGTCGCGACGATGGGGAAGATAGGCGCTGTGGTTTCGGCCGCCGGCCTGCTGGGCCTGGCCGCCTGCGCGGACAATGCCAGAGCGCCGCGCGACCTGGCGGGCGCCGACGCGGCCGTGGGGCTGCGCCTGATCCGGACCCAGGGCTGCGGCGCCTGCCACGTCATTCCCGGCGTGGCCTGGCCCGAGGGGCGGACCGGCGGATCGCTGGCGGGCGTGGGGGCGCGGCCGATGATCGCCGGGAGGCTGCCGAACCAGCCCGTGGTCATGGCAGCCTTCGTGCGCGACGCGCCGTCGTTGCTGCCCGACGCCGGCATGCCGCCCATGCCCCTGAGCGAAGCCGAAGCCCGCGACATAGCGGCCTATCTCTATACGCTCGATGACGACTGAGACGCCGGACATGCTGGGCGGCTGGCCGCCGCCGGTTCTGGACCCGGCCGGACCGTTCGCCGGGCCGGTGACGGTGGTTGCCTGGGTGCTGTTTGTCATGGGCGCGGTCGTGCTGGCCGTTGTCCTGATCGCCCTGGGCGTGGCCTTGTTCGGGCCGAGGACGTGGAAACGTCGCGTTGGCGGCGAGCGCCTGGTCTGGATCGGCGGCCTGGCCTTTCCGGTGGTCGTGCTGACGGGCCTGCTGATCTACGGCCTCAACGTCACCGCGCGCGTGTCGGATGCGCCGCGTGACGGCGAGATGCGCGTGCGCGTCACCGGCGAGATGTGGTGGTGGCGCGTGGCCTATCTGGACGACCAGGGCCGCGAAACGGTCCAGGACGCCAATGAGGTTCACATCCCCGTCGGCCGTCCGGTGGTGGTCGAACTGGAGAGCGCCGACGTCATCCATAGCTTGTGGGTGCCGCGCCTGGGCGGCAAGACGGACATGATCCCAGGCCGCCGCAACTTCATGCGCCTGCAGGCTGACAAGCCGGGCGTTTATGCGGGACAGTGCGCCGAATACTGCGGCGGCCCTCACGCCCTGATGGGCTTCGTCGTCGTCGCCCATGCGGAGGCCGACTTCGAAGCCTGGCGGGCCAGGCAAGCCGCGCCCGCCGCGCCGTCCGCCCTGCCCGGCGCGGGGGTGTTCAGCGTCTCGGGCTGCGGCGCCTGCCATACCCTACGCGGAACCGAGGCCAACGGCCTGGCCGGGCCGGACCTGACCCATGTCGGTTCGCGCCAGACGCTGGGCGCGGGCATCCTGCCCAACAATCAGGGGACGATGGCGGGATGGATCGCCGACAGCCAGGGGATCAAGCCGGGCAATCGGATGCCGTCCTATCCGGTGCTGACCGGGCGCGAGCTGCGGGATCTGGCCGCCTATCTGGACAGTCTGAAATGACGTCGGAAACCGGCTTCGACGTCCGCAAATACGATCGCTTTCCCACCGAGGAGCCGCGTCCGGACGGCGAGCTGGAGCAGCTGGAAGCCGCCTGGTGCGGTCCGCGCCGTCCCGGCGAGTGGATCACGGCGATCAACAACAACATCATCGGCGTCTATTACGTCGGCGCGGCCATGCTGTTCTTCGTGCTTGCGGGGGTGCTGGCGCTGCTGATGCGCACCCAGCTGGCCCTACCGATGACGGGCTTCCTGCCGCAGGAAACCTACAACCAGATCTTCACCATGCACGGTACGGTGATGATGTTCCTGTTCGCCGTGCCAGCGGTCGAGGCGCTGGGCGTGCTGCTGCTGCCGCAGATGCTGGGGGCGCGCGACCTGCCGTTTCCGCGCCTCGGGGCCTACGCCTTCTGGGCCTATCTGATCGGCGGCCTGGCCTTCTTCTGCTCTCTGTTCTTCGGCCTGGCACCGGACGGGGGATGGTTCATGTACCCACCGCTGACGGGCATGACCTATTCGCCGGGGATCAACGCCGACTTCTGGCTGCTGGGTATCGGCTTTATCGAGATCTCGGCCATCGCCGGAGCGATCGAGATCATCGTCGGGGTGCTGAAGACGCGCGCGCCCGGCATGACGCTGGACAAGCTGCCGGTTTTCGCCTGGGCGATGCTGATCTTCGCCTGCATGATCATCATCGCCTTTCCATCGGTGATCCTGGCGACCTTGCTGCTGGAGCTGGAACGGGCGCTGGGCTGGCCCTTCTTCGATCCGCTGAAGGGCGGCGATCCCATGCTGTGGCAGCACCTGTTCTGGTTCTTCGGCCACCCGGAGGTCTACATCATCTTCCTGCCGGCGGCGGGCGCCATGTCGACCATCATACCCGCCATGGCGCGGACCAAGCTGGTCGGGCATCCCCTGGTGGTCATGGCCATGCTGGCGACCGGCTTCATCAGCTTTGGCGTGTGGGCGCACCACATGTTCACCACCGGCATGCCGCAGATCAGCATCAACTACTTCAGCGCCGCCTCCATGGCGGTCAGTGTCCCTGCGGGCGTGCAGGTCTTCGCCTGGATCGCCACCATAGCGGCCGGAAAGATGCGCTTCACCACGCCCGGCCTGTTCGCCGTGGGCGGCCTGGTCATCTTCGTCATGGGCGGGCTGACCGGGGTGATGGTCGCCATGGTGCCCTTCGACTGGCAGGCCCACGACAGCTATTTCATCGTCGCCCACCTGCACTATGTCCTGATCGGCGGCATGGTCTTTCCGATGTTCGCGGCCATCTACTATTGGCTGCCGATGTCCAGCGTCCGGCCGCTGAGCGAACGCATGGGCAGATGGATCTTCTGGCTGATGTTCGCTGGGCACAACATCGCTTTCATGCCGATGCATCTGACGGGGCTGATGGGGATGCCGCGTCGGGTCTACACCTATCTGCCGGGGCGGGGCTGGGATCTACCCAACTTCATCTCCACCGTCGGGGCCTTCCTGTTCGGCCTGGCGGTCCTGCTGTGGGTCGTCGACATGATCCGCAACTTCCGCCCCTTCGGCCCGCGCGAGGCGGGCAACATCCACGACGGCCCAGGACTAGAGTGGCTGCCCAGCGGCTATTATTCTCTGCGCTCCGTCCCCGTGGTGAAGAGCCTCTATCCGCTGTGGGAACAGAAGAGCTTGGCGAAGGAGGTGGAGGAGGGGCGCTGGTTCCTGCCCGGCGCGGCGGGAGGCGAGCGCCAGACCCTGGTCACCGGCCCTCTGAACGCTGAGCCGCAGTATGTCTTGCGCCTCCCGCGTCCGTCACCCTGGCACGTGTTCGGCGCCCTCTTCACGGCAGGCTTCTTCCTGATCCTGACCATCCAGGCCTATGTCGCCGCCGTGGTCAGCGGCGTGCTGGCGATCTACTGCATCATGCGCTGGTGCTGGTTCCTGGATGCGCCGCACAGTCGCAGGACGACCGACATCGGAGCGGGTGTCCGCGTACCCAACTATGTTTCGGGTCCGTCCAGCCACGGCTGGTGGGCCATTGTGATCGTGCTGATTGTCGGCGGCATGGTCTGCCTGCTGGCGGGCTTCTCCTATGTCTTTCTGTGGAGCCGGCGGCCGGATCTGTGGCAGGCGCCGCCGGAGACGGCGTCGATGATGCTGCACCTCGGCGTTCTGGCCCTGGGGGGGCTTTGCGCCGCAGCGGCGCCGCACGTTTTGCGACGGACCGGGAAGGGAGCGGAGACGCTCGCTACGGTTCTTCTGGTCATCAGCGCCATCGCCGCCGCGACGGCGATAGGGCTTGAGCTCCAGGCCTGGTGGACCGCTGGGCTCAAGCCTGACGCCACCAGCCAGGGCGCCGCGGTCTTCGCCCTGCTCGGGTGGTCGGCGACGTTTGCCGGGATCGGGATGTTAATGGGACTCTACATCTTGCTGCGACGGGCGTTCAGGCGGCTGTCGGCCGAGCGGCCGTCGACGGTAGACCTGATCGGCCTCTTCATGACCTATACGGCGGCGCAGGCGGTGATCGTGGTGCTGCTGATCCGACTGTTTCCGAGCTCCGGCGCATGAGGCGCTGGCTGGCGATGACGGCGGGGCTGCTGATCTGGGCCGCGCATTTTCTGGGGCTTTACCTGTTGGCCAGCGCCGCAGACGTGTCGTCCTCGACCGAGGCGGCCGCTGGTCGCTGGATCGGATTGGGTTTCAGCCTTCTGTGTCTGACGCTGATCGCCGTCGCGTCCTTCGCCATGGCGCGGCGTCCGGCGCCGGATGAGCCGGCTCTTTGGGAGCGGCGTGTCGCCCTGACCGGCGCTCTGGTCGCCGCCGTCGGCGTGACCTGGCAGACCGCACCGCTGGCGTTCTGAGAAATCGCTCCAGCCAAGCTGGATCATCCCACGGCCGGAACATATCATGAACAAATGGCGCAGATTGATTTGAGACGAAAGCTGGCGGTGCTGGCGGATGCGGCGAAGTATGACGCTTCATGCGCCTCATCGGGTTCGGCCAAACGAGATTCCTTGGGAGGTCGCGGGATCGGCTCGACCGAGGGCATGGGCATCTGTCACGCCTATACGCCGGACGGCCGGTGCGTCAGCCTGCTGAAAATCCTGCTGACCAACTTCTGCATCTACGACTGCGCCTATTGCATCAACCGGGTGTCATCGAACGTCGAGCGGGCGCGTTTCACGGTGCAGGAGGTCGTGGACCTGACCCTGGCCTTCTACAAGCGCAACTATGTCGAGGGCTTGTTCCTGTCGTCGGGGGTGATCCGCAACGGCGACTACACCATGGAGCAACTGGTCGAGGTCGCGCGGCGATTGCGCGAAGACCACCACTTTCGCGGTTACATCCATCTGAAGCTGATCCCGGAGGCGGACGCGCGGCTGGTCGAGCTGGCGGGCCTCTATGCCGATCGCTTGTCCGCCAACATCGAACTGCCACGCGACGAGGCCCTGGGCCGACTGGCGCCCGAAAAGGACGCGCGGACAATCCGCAAGGCCATGGGGCAGGTGCGGCTGAAGCTGGAAGCAGCCCGGCCCGAAAAGAACGACCGAAAACGCCCGCCCGCCTTCGCCCCAGCGGGACAGTCAACCCAATTGATCGTCGGCGCCGACGGGGCGCCGGACACGGAGATCATGGCGCGCAGCGCCGCCCTGTATGGCGGTTACGGCCTGCGTCGGGTCTATTATTCCGCCTTCAGCCCCATTCCCGACGGCTCCAGCCTGTTGCCGCCCACCAAGCCGCCGCTGATGCGCGAACACCGACTTTATCAGGCCGATTGGCTGATGCGATTCTACGGCTTCACCGCGCCCGAGATCGGGGAGGGGGCGGACGATGGAATGCTGGATCTGGCCGTCGATCCCAAACTGGCCTGGGCGCTGCGGCGGCGCGAGGGCTTTCCCGTCGACGTGAACCGTGCAGCGCGTGAGACGCTGCTGCGGGTGCCGGGCCTAGGCGTGAAGGCGGTTGACCGCATCCTATCTGTGCGACGCCATCGGACCTTGCGGTTGGAGGACGTGGGGCGGCTGACGCGCTCTATCGAGGCGGTACGGCCGTGGATCACGGCGCTGGATTGGACGCCCGGCGGCCTGACCGATGCGGCGGACCTGCGTGCGCGCCTGGCCCCCCGGCGCAAGGCCGAACAGTTGAGTCTGTTCTGATGCGGAGTTTTGTCCTGGCCGATCCGCTTGATTTCGACGGCTGGCGCGAGGCGGCGCGGCGTTTGCGGTTGGCGGGCGTTGAGCCGGCACAGGTGCGGTTCGTCGTGGCCCATTCGCGCGGCGACCTGTTCGACGAGGCGGCGGCTCTTCCCGAAGTCGAGGGCGCATTCAACGCCCCGCGCGCCTTCATGGAGACGGCGGCGCAGTTGATACAGCATCGATCCGAGGATCGTTTTGGTCTGATGTATCGCCTGCTGTGGCGCTTGAAGGATCAGCCTGACCTGCTGAACGTCCTGTCTGATCGGGACGTGGCCGAGGCGGCTGATCGGGTGAAGGCGGTGCGCCGCGCCGCCCACAAGATGAAGGCCTTCGTCCGCTTCCGACAGGCCGAGGATGAGGCAGGCGAACACTGGATCGCCTGGTTCGAGCCGGCGCATCGCGTGTTGCAGGCGACGGCTCCTTTCTTTGTCCGTCGATTCAGCGCCATGCGATGGACGATCCTGACGCCGGACGGCTCAGCTCATTGGAACGGCCAGGCGTTGGCCTACCGCCCCGCCGCCGAGCTGGCGCAGGCCCCGACCGAGGACGCCATGGAGGATCTCTGGCGCACCTACTACGCCTCGACCTTCAATCCGGCGCGGCTGCGGCCTCAGGCGATGCAGTCGGAAATGCCTAAGCGCTATTGGAAGAACCTGCCTGAGGCGGCGCTGATCCCGGAACTGATGGCCGCCGCGTCGGTTCGCACCGAAGCCATGGTGACCCGCCCCACGTCTCGACCCAACGACAGGTTCCGGCGCGTCCGCGCGCCGGTGGTCGATCGCGCGGCGACCGACGATCTGGCTCCCGAAAGCCTGGATGAATTGGCGCGCGGCGTTCAGGGGTGCCGCCGCTGTCCGCTATGGCGTGACGCCACCCAGGGCGTTTGCGGCGAGGGGCCGAAGCGCGCCGCTTTGATGGTGGTGGGCGAGCAGCCGGGGGATCAGGAGGATCTGGTCGGGCGACCGTTCGTTGGACCAGCGGGCCGTCTTCTGGGCGCGGCGTTTGAAGAGGTGGGACTGAACCGACGCGATCTTTACCTCACCAATGCGGTGAAGCACTTCAAGCACGAGCCGCGCGGCAAGCGCCGCTTGCACAAGACGCCCAATGCGGGCGAGGTCCAGGCCTGCCGCTGGTGGCTGGATCACGAGCGGCGCCTGGTGAAGCCCCGGTTGATCCTGGCGCTGGGCGCGACGGCGGGTCTGGCGGTGCTTGGCCGGAAGCCTGCCGTGCAGGCCGAGCGCGGTCGGGTCATGACGACGGCAGACGGCGCGCGTGTGCTTCTTACGGTGCATCCCGCATATCTGCTGCGCCTGCCTGATCCGGCTAGGAGGGATAGCGAACGCGCCAGATTCCTGGCGGACCTCGCGGCCGCATCGGCCCAGTTTTAGAGTCTGTCGGCGAAGCTCAGGCGAGGAAGTTAAGTGTGAGGTATCGCCCAAATCCAGCTCCCGCACCCAAGCTTACAAAGCCCCGATGGCCTATGCCGCGGGGCTTTCTGCTGTCTGGACCTAGCCCGCCGCCAGCAGCGCGGCCAGGCTGCCGTGCACTTCCAACTGGAACTTGCCCAAGCCCATCCATCGGGATGAAATCCACGCGGTCGATCAGTTTGCGTAGTTTACGTGCGCGCCTCCTCGCCGTTCTCGATCCTCGATCGCCTGGTGCAACTGGATCGCTGACGAGGCGGCTGCGACCACAAGTCGGGCCTGGATCTCGCTCCGGCGGGCCTCCAGCGGCGCGCTGATCATCTTCAGTTCGCGCTCGATCACAGTCAGTTCGCGCCCTTCCACCACCCTCCCAGCGATGATCTTGCCGTTGGAGCAAGTCCCGCGGTCGCGATGGCTGTTGAGGATGCAAGAACGGGCCGCACGCTATGCCGAAATGGCGAGAACGATCGACCGCACGATTTCTCGACTTAAAGGAGAACGCGCCATGAAGGACACGAATCTGTATGCGGGATTGTTTCGCCCGAAAAGCAGGCTGAGCATGAGGCTTGGCTGACGGACAAATACGGGCCCGAAACCGAGGCGTTGATCGCCCATAGCCGCAAACGGGCCAAGGACATGACCCGCGACGAGCGCGAAGCCTATATGGGAACTGGCCGCGATGCGAAGCTGGGCTGGGCGGCAAGCCTAGCGGCGCACCGCCTCGGCGAGGGATGCGACCACAGCTGCGTCGAAACGGGTTCGCGACCTCTCACGTTGCTGGCTCAACGGGGGCGAAGGTCAGGACATGTCTGAGTGAACATCATGCGCCGTCCGATCCTCAGAAGTTCGGCGGCCATCGGAGGGTCGCGGTTCGCGAGTACGATCACGACGGCGCCCTCCTGGGGGAAGGCGACCGCGTCGGCATTGACCCCGAGCGTGCCGCCGCTGTGGCCGAACCAAGGACGCTCCTCGAAGCTGCCGGTGCTGAAGCCGAAGCCGTAACCCAGTTCCGGAAGGTTTCCGCGAGCGGGGCCGGACACGATCTGCTTTTCCTGGAGCAGGAGAGCGGTTTCGGGTTTAACGAGACGACCGGACCGCAGTGCGGAGAAGAACCGCTCCAGATCCTCAACCGTGCTGTAGGCGCCCCCGGCGGACGTGCCGGGCAGAACAAACTCCATAGAGAGGCGGAGTTCCATAGGTGCGCGGGGGCTCTGTGGTCCCGCGTGTTCCGGCTGGTTGTTCGAGCTCTCTTGTCGCCTGTCGCCAGGGGCGCCCGGACGAGGTGGGAGGACGCCGCTGGTCATGCCCTGAACAGACGCGACGGGGAGGTCGGGTGCGAGGCTCGAGGCCGTCATGCCGGCCGGAGCGAAGATGTGTTCGGCGATATAGGCGTCATAGGTCTGCCCCGACGCCTGTTCGATCAGCAGGCCCAGCAACAGGAAGCCGCTGTTGGAATAGGCGAACCGCGAGCCCGGTTCGAAGGCGGGAACATCGGCGACGATGAGGGGCTTGAGTTCGGCGAGGGTTTTCGCGCGCCCGATCACGGCGACGTTGTCCGGCGTGAAGAAGTTCCCGAGCCCGGAACTATGGGTCAGCAACTGCCTTGCCGTGACCTTGGAGGCTTCGGCGGTCAGGTCGTCGACATAGCGCCCGATCGGGGCGTCGAGGTCGACCTGGCCTTTCTCGACAAGTTGGCCGACCGCTACGCCCGTGAACATCTTTCCGGCCGACCCGATGTTGAATCGGGATCGGGTCGTGATGTGGGCGCCGTTCGCCTGCGCGCCACGGGCGTAGGTCATGGTCTGGCCGTCGCGTGAGATCAGGACCGCGCCTGAAAAGTCCAGTGTTTCGGCGCGCGCAGCGACACAGGCCTGCAAGGCTTCGGTTTGAGGGTTCTGTTCTTGTGCTCGCGCTGCGACCGGCGACAGGAGTAGCAAGGCGGCGCAGAAAGGCGTCAGGGTTCGGTGGGACGACATTCTCTTCTCCTGTTGGAGCTTCGGCGCGAGTGCGAGTAGGGCGCGTCTGGCGCGGCTTCAACGGGCTCCCTAGTCGGGAGCGTCCTGGGCTTCGATCCAGCGACGCGCGACATGCAGCGGATCATCGCCGCCGTTCTGGTCGGGGGTCACGCCAAGGCCCTCCCAGTCGCCGCCGGTCTTGTGGTTGACGGGGCGACCGTTCGGGACGGTGATGGACAGGTTGTGGGGAAGGCGCGTCGGCTCGCCGATCATATGGGCGGCGCCGCCGGTGCGCGAGCCGATGACGACGGCGCGCTTCTCGCTCTGGAGCGAATAGGCGAGAAACTCCGCCGCTGATCCGGTCCTCCGGTCGACCAGCACGGCGATGGGGCGGTCGGACGCAAAGCGGGGCAGGCTCGTCGCCGGAAGAGTCTGGGGCGTCAGGCCGGAACGTGTCTCGATCGACTGTACGGAGGCCGTCTTGGGATCGATCAGGCTGGAGAGCAGGAGGTTGGCGGTATCCGAATCCCCGCCGCCGTTCTGACGTAGGTCGAGAATGAGGCCGCGCGCATCCTGCAGGAGCAGGAGGGCGGCGCGCAGCTTGGGCTCGGCCTGATCGGGCGCATAGAAGGCGCTGAGGCGCAGATAGCCTATGCCGGGGTCCAGCAGACGCACCTCCCTCACGCCGGCGTTGGCGGCGTGACCGGCCGCTCGCCAGTCCGCGAGCCACTGTTCAGCCGGCGCGTCGGGACGCGACAGGCGCACCTGGAAATGTCCGTCATGGGCGTCCAGATCCCGTTCAAGCTTCAGGGCGAACGCTGAAGGGTTCGCGCAATCGACCGCATAGCGGTTCACGGCGCTCCAGCGGCGAATGTCGGCCGCGATCTCGGCTCCGCGCGGAGCGCTGAAATAGGCGCCCTCGACGGCGATGGCGGCGGCTTCAAGGGTCTCTGCCTGCGCTGGACAGGCGAGGGCGGTTAGAAGGGCGAGAAGCGACACGTGAGAGCCCGATTGGGTTGATGATGTAACAGCGCTAATATATTAAATCGAGCATGGCAAACAGCATCACTCTCGGCACCCAACTGCGGCGTCTTCTCGAACTGCTCGATGGCGACGTCGAAGCGGCCTATCGGAGGGCGGGCCTGAAATTTCGTCCGCGATACACGCCGATCTTTCGGGCGCTCATCAGGGAAGGCGCCTTGAGCATCAAGGATGTCGCGGGTCTCGCCTGCGTCACTCACTCCGCAGCGAGCCAGACGATTGCGCAGATGATCCGGGAGGATCTGGTTCAGACGGAACTGGGCAGCGACCGACGTGAACGCCTGGTCGCTTTGACGCCGCGCGCCCTGGCGATGGCGCCGGATCTCGAGCGTTGTTGGGCGGCGACGGCGCGCGCCGCAGCCTCGCTGGACGAGGATCTTTCTTTCGAACTTGAACCCGTTCTGCGCGCGGCCGTCGCCGCCCTGACGGCCAAGCCGTTTCTAGACCGCATGGCAGGCCCGGCGGATACGGACAGCGAGGACTGAAGCGACGTCGCTCAGCGCCGGGCGCTCCTGCAGGCGCACTGGAGCGTCGGCAGGATGAGATCGACGTCCTGAACGGCCATGTCGATGGCTATACCGACACGGTGCGCTTTTTGGGGGAATCCGACAGTTATCCTAGGAAGCGACGTGATGTTGCTTGACGATGAGCGCATCGCCACGGTGATCGATTTTATCGACCGTTTGGAGACTGGAGCAAGGCGTCGTGCTGGAGACGGCGAGCGGCTAGGCTTGGTCGGATGTAGGGCTTGGACGGCCAGGCGTAAACGCCGCCTCCTGAAGCGCCAGATGGTTTGCGTAGACTTCGGGATCATCAAGCGCCCTGGCGCAGAGCACGACGACGGCGGTCTGATCCTGGAGATTGCTCAGCCATGAGGTTCCCAGCCCTCCGGCCCAGCCGACCTGGCCGGTCATGGCCTCGGCGGCGGTGCGGCCGGCATCGACCGAGACGCCGTAACCCCAGCCTCGGCCGTCCAGGAAATAGGCGGCGTCGGCGCGTTGCTCGTCGGTCAGGTGATCCGAGAACATTCGCCAGATCCAGGCCTCGTCGATCAGGCGCCCCTTGGGCGTGTCGCCCCCGGCGTGCAGCATTCGCACAAAGGCCATGTAGTCGGCGGCGGTGGACACCAGTCCGCCTTCTCCGCCTTCAAATATGGGCGGCTCGCCCCAGGGGCTGTGCGCGGGATCGTCCGACAGCGTCAGGTCGCTGGAATAGGCGGGGGTGAAGCGAGAGGCCTGTTCGGACCTGACATGGAAGCCGGTGTCGTTCATGCCCAACGGGGCGAAGATGCGCTCTTGCAGGACCTGTGACAGCGGAGCCCCGGCGAGGCGCGACGCCAGCACGCCCTGGACGTTTGACGATACGGAGTAGAACCAGCGGTCGCCGGGCTGGCCGAGCAGGGGCAGGGCGCCGAGCCGGCCGATCCATTCGTCCTGGTCCATGGGCGTCGAGGGATCCGGGGGACCGAAACCGACGATCTGCAGGCGCTCGATTTCACGCTGTATCGGGGTGCTGCCCGGCGCTGCCGGGACGATGCCGGTGCCCATGCGTGACGTCAGCACATCCTCGACCGTGATCTCGCGCCGGGCGGGAACGGTCTGATCCAGTTCGCCGTCAAGGCTGATCAGGATCTGTGGATCGGCCAGCTCAGGCAGCCAGCGCGCGACCGGGTCCGAGAGGGCGACGCCGTGTTCGTCCATCAGCATGACGAGCGCGGCGGCGGTGATCGGTTTGGTCAGGGAGGCGATGCGGAACACGGCGTCCGGGGACAGGGCTGCGGACTTCTCCAGATCGACATGACCCGTCGCCAGAAGGGAGACGCCTCCATCTAGGACGGCGATCACCGCGCCGGGTTGCAGGGCGGTCGCTTCCGCCAGGGCGCGTTCCAGGTCGTTCATCAAGGCGGGCTCCGTCTTTTAGCGAGGGGGCAGGGCGTCAGTCAGGACGGCCAGGGATGGGGCGACGAGGGCTTCCAGCGCGTCGCGAGAGGCGCCGTCCCTGGCCTGCATCGAAAGGCCCTGCATCAACATGCTGAAATAGTTGGCCAGCACCTGAGTGTCGGCCGAAGGCGACAGGTCGCCTTCAATGACGCCGCGATCCAGGCGGGCGCGAATAGCCGCTTCCGTATCCGCGCGGATGCGAATGAGCAGGTCGCGCAAGGCTTCGGTGTCCGGCTGGCAGTTGACCACGCCGAGGACCAGCAGGCAGCCGCCTGCCTGGGGCGCGCCGAGCGCCGCATCGATGCTGGCCTGAAGCATGGCGCGCACGGCGTCGCGAGCGGTCGGACCTTGGTCAAGCGCACGTACGGCGGCCGACCCGGTCGTCGCCACATAGAGGTCCACCGCCTCTCGGAAGGCGGCGTCCTTGGAGCCGAACGCGGCGTAGAAGCTCGGCGGGGCGATCCCCACGGCGGCCGTCAGGTCGCTGATCTGCGCGCCTTCATACCCCTTGGCCCAGAAGACCTCCATGATCCGCTGCAAAGCGAGCGCGCGATCAAAGCTGCGGGGACGGCCTCGGATTGCCATGGAAATTCTTTCTGTATTTCTGATTACATAAACCGATTGACCGAGCGCGGCAAGCTGGATAGCCATTTATGTAGTCAATCATACATAAATGAGAGTCAGGCATGACGACGATGGAAACCACAGCGTCAGGAGACGCATCGGGCGACGCGCCGCGACAGGCGGCCGGGCGGCGGGACATGCCACTGGTGGTCTATGTCTTGGGGCTGACCATCTTCTCGCTGACGACCTCGGAGTTCATGGTGGCGGGCATGATGCCGTCGCTGTCCGCCGCCTTTGGCGTTTCAGTGGCCGAGGTCGGCTATCTGATCTCCATCTACGCGGGCGGCATGGTGCTGGGCGGGCCGGTGCTGACGGCGGTCTTGCTCAGGCTGGGAATACCCAACAAGCGGGCCTTGCTGGCTCTGCTGGCGCTTTACGCCGTGGGAGGGATCGTGGCCGCCACGGCTGACGGATATGGCGTCATGGTCGTCGCCCGCATCATCACCGGGGTCGCCGGATCAGCCTGTTTTGGCGTGTCCCTGTCTATCTGCGCGGATCTGGTTCGACCTGAGGCGAGGGCGCGTGCGGCCTCGATCGTGCTGGCGGGCCTGATGCTGGCGACCGTTCTCGGGGTGCCGGCGGCGACCCTGATCGATCAGCATTTCGGTTGGCGCGCCAGCTTCTGGCTGGTGGTGGCGCTCGCGGTTCTGTGCGCCCTGGTGATCGCCGTCCTGGTTCCGGCGTCGAAAGAGACGGTCCGGGCGAGCCTGGCCCAAGAGCTGACGGCTTTCCGGAACGGCCGGCTGTGGGCCGCCTACGCCACCAGCGGCTTGATCATCGGGGCCGTCTTCGCCGCCTTCAGCTATGTCTCGCCCATATTCACCGATGTGACGGGCTTCGCGCCGGCCGCCGTGCCGCTGCTGCTGGGCGTCTATGGGGCCGCGAATGTCGTCGGCAACATGGTGGTCGGCCGCTTCGCCGATCGGTACGCCATTCCCATCCTGGTCGCCGGCCTGATCTCTCTGGCGGTGCTGCTCGTGATCTTCGCCCTGTTTGCGGATCATCGCGTGGTCAGCGTCGCCGCCTTCGTCGCGATCGGGCTGGTGGGCGTGCCGATGAACCCTGCGATGATTTCCCGGGTCATGAAGGCGGCCCATCCCGGCCCCCTGGTCAATACGGTGCACACCTCGGTCATCAACGTCGGCCTGGCGGCCGGCGCCTGGTTCGGCGGTGCAGGAATCATGGCCGGGTATGGCTTACGGTCGCCCTTGTGGATCGGGGTCGCGCTGGCGCTGTTCGGTCTCGTCATCCTGATGCCGCGCCGTTTTAGAGCCTCAGCCTGACACCAAGCGCAGCGGCCGGAAGACGGAAGCGTCTCCGGCCGCTGACGTCTCTCGGTCTGCTGGGGCGCCGACACAGAGCGCCTACGGTCAGGGTTGGAAGATGCGCTCTCCGAAGCGCTCTGCGGCCTCCAGTGCAACCGAGGCGCTGCTGGTCTCAGAGGCGTACAGGATCTCGGAAGAGAGAACCGGCGCGCCGCAGTAGTTGAAGACGCCCAGTTCGACCTGGGTGATCATCGCGTCACGGTATCCGCGTCGTTCGTAAACAGCCTGATCCGCTCCGGCGAGACCAAGGTGATGAACCGGAAGCCAGTCCAGCTTCTTGATCAGCCCCTTTCCGCCGGGACCGTCTTCAAAGGCCCAGCCGTTTGAAAAGACCCGTTCGATCCAACCCTTCAGATAGGCGGGCATGCTCCACCAGAAGACTGGGTAGACCAGCACCAGGGCGTTCGCGTTCTCGAGCCTTTGTTGTTCGCGCACCACGTCCGGCGGTGGCGCCGATCGGCGGTGGTGGACGGCTTGGTCATCCAGGCGATAGCGCGGGTCAAAGCCTTCCTTGACGAGATCGGCGATCTCGCTGGTTCCTCCGGATCTGTCGATCCCGCGCGCAATGGCGGCGGCGGCTGCGTGGGTAAGGGATGAAGGGTCCGGGTGGACCGCGACGACGAGCGCTTTCATGGGGAGGACTTTCGCTATATACTTATAGTAAGTTACTAATGGTATATAGCGCTGATGTCGTCAATCTCTTCCGTTTCCGCGAAGGCGTCTCGACAGAGAATGGAGCGCGGCGCGCGTGGCGGGCAGTTGCTGGAGACCGCCAGGCGCATGATCCGTGCGTCTGGCGTGAACGCCCTGACGCTGGGGCGGCTGGCGGAGGAAGCGGGCGTCACGAAGCCGGTCGTCTACAGCCATTTCGATGATCGGAACGCCCTGCTGTTGGCGCTGTACGCCCAATACGATGAGCAGCAGGCGCTAAGGATGGAGCAGATCTTCGCCGCCGCGCCTGCGACGCTCCAGGCCGTCTCGTCAGCGATTGCGGAAACCTATGTCGATTGCGTCCTGGGGCAGGGCGTCGAGATCCCAGGTGTCGGCGCCGCCCTGTCCGGCGCGCCCGAGCTTGAAACGCAGAAGCAGCAGTACGACGAGGCCTGGCAGGCGCGTTGCCGCGAACTCCTGGCGCCTTTCTCAAGCGCGCCGGTGCCCTCCGCGGGCCTTCTCGCCCTTCAGGGGGCGGCGGACGCCTTGTCCAGCGCGGCGGTTCAGAATCGGCTCACCCGCGAGGAGGCGTGCGGCGCATTGACCGGCGTCATCATCGACGTTGTGAAACGGGTGTGAGGCAAGCGTTGGCTCGGCTTCCGGGGGCCAGAAACCTAGCCGTTCTCGCGAGACTACGGATGAACCAAGACGGCGGCTGCGTGCAAGGCGGCGCCGACGAGGAAGGCTATGGTCAGCACGACGGAGAGGCGGTGCCGGGCGGAGAACAGGACCGGTTGCAGGATGGCCCTGAGCAACCAGAATCCCGCGCCGGCCAGGGCCAGTACGCCCGAATTCTCATCTTCTCGCCACCAGAATAGAGCGGCGCCGTACGCGAAGAAGCAATAGGTCAGCATCACATTGAGCGTTTGAGTGACGGCTATGTTGATCTTTCCGGATGACGCAAGCGTCGACGGCCAGCCGAACAGTCGCCAGAACATCAAGTGAAAGAGACCGAAGCCGATATCGAAAATCGACGCCAGCACCGCGTATGTCAAAATCGGCTCTCCGGTTGTCGAGTAAGCGGGCGTCGGATCGATGACTATCTGATCCGGTGAACGGACGAAATGCGCAACGTCAGCGCAGGCCTCGGCGGAAGTCGCCAGGTGCGGTTGCGCCGTCAGGGCGACGCGCTGCCGAGATACTCAAACATCGCATTTACATATACGAACGTATGTATATATTGAGGGTGTAATCAAGGTCCCCATGCGAGGCGAGATGAAGAGTGCCGACAAAAGGAAGGAGCGCGGAGATCGTGCTCGCGCCGATATTTTGCGCTGCTCGACGCGGATGGCTTCGCTTGAAGGACTGGAAGGACTGACGTTCGGTCGTGTGGCCTCTGAGGCCGGCGTGGCGAAGAGCAATGTTCAGGTGCTCTTCGGCGACAGGGAGACGCTGCAGCTTGCGACGATCGAGGCCGGCGTCGACCTCTATGCGGAAACGGTTGTCGGCCCGGCCATGATGAAGATCGGGGCGGTCGATCGCCTGATCGCGCTGGTCGAGGGCTGGTATGATTTCGTGGAGCAGAGAACCTTGCCCGGCGGGTGCCTGATCCATGCGTTGAGCAGTGAATACCGGACGCGTCCAGGCGATATTCGCGATCGTGTGGAGCAGCATCGCGTCGAAGCGCGAAGCCGCATGGTCGCGCTGTTGAACGATGCGATCAGGGAGGGCGCGCTGCGGCTCGGCGTCGAGGTCGACCAGATCGCTTTCGAGCTTATTTCTCATCAGGCGTCGGCCAATGTGGCCGCGCTGATGGATGATCAGGAGCAATTCCGGCGAGCGCGTCTGGCGTCCGGTCGCCTGATCCAGTCGATCCGGTCGGGATGAGGGGGCGATCCCTCATCGCACCCATCCTTTGACCGACAGGACCGGCCCACGACGCCGGGACCGTCCGTTTTCTGAAGTTCCCCGGCATCGGACGACCTGACGAGGTCTGACGCCGCGTGGAGCCAACAGCCTTCTAGAAGCTCTTCCCAGGGCTGCATCAGACGCGCCCGACAGGCGTCGCGCTGTGTGGATGCCCATGCCTTCTTTCCAATCAACAACTTGGCGATGGTGCGTAGCGCCGCGTCAGAAAGGTCCATCATGGCGGGCGCCGTGTCCCAGGTTTCAGGCGAAGCCAAGAATCCAGAAAACCCAAATCCGTGGCCGGCGGTCTCGATGCTGGCCTTCGGCGTTTTCGTCGTCGGAACCGGCGAGTTCGTCCTGGCGGGCTTGTTGCCTTTGCTGAGCCGGTCGCTCGGCGTTCCGCCATCGGTGGCGGGACAGGTTATCACCCTCTTTGCGCTGACCTGTGCGGTCGCCGGGCCTGTTCTGACGACCGCGACCCGAACGTGGGAGCGGCGCAGAGTCCTGGTTGTCGCGGCGAGCGTCTATCTGGCGGGCAGCGTCTGGACGGCCTTGGCGCCTTCCTATGTCCAGGTGCTTCTGGGGCAGGTCGTGGCGGCGCTTGGGGTGGGGTTGTTCGTGCCGACCGCCACGGTCACGGCGGCGGCCATGGCGTCCCCTGCGCACCAGGGCCGGGCGATCGCTCTGGTGGTCAGCGGCTTCACGGCCGCCACCGCCCTGGGGGCGCCGCTGGGGACGGCGTTCGGAGGCATGTTCGGCTGGCGATCGACGATGTGGCTCGCGACGGGGCTTGCGGCGGTGGGCGCTGTCGGCGTCGGCGTCCTCATTCCCAGGCGGACAGTCGTCGCGATGGCGACAAGCCTGCGCGATCAACTGCGGTTCCTGGTGGAGCCCAGGGTCATTTCTGTTCTGGGCGTGACGCTGCTGGCGTTTACGGCGGTCTATATGCCGTACACCTACATGGGCGTCATTTTTGACGGTGCGACACAGGGCAGCAGCCTCTACCTCGCGGGTCTCATGACGACGCTCGGCGTTGTCGGGACCGTGGGCAATCTGGGCGCCGGGTTTCTCGCGGATCGGATCGGCGGTCCCAGGGTGGTGGCGATCGCCTTGATCTGGCTGATCATCAGCATGTTGATCCTACGGTTCGCGACCGAGCACCTGGCCTGGGCCTTCGCCATGATCGCATTCTATGGCGTCGCCGCCTTCGCCATCACCACGCCGCAGCAGCACCGCTTGATATCTCTGAATCCAGAGGCTGCTGGGGGACTCATTTCGCTAAACCAGGCGGTCTTGTATCTGGCGATCGCGCTGTCGGGCTCCATCGGCGGCCTCGGGATCGAATGGGCGGGAGCCGACAATCTCGGCTTTGTGGCCGCTGCCCTTGCGGCGTTCGCCCTGCTCCTGTCGTTGTCGATGTCGAGGGGGCCAAAGGCGGCGGGCTCGGTCGAGGTTGGGTCACGTTGAGAACGGAGGTCTTGGCCGTGCGCGCCCGGTCTGTTCGCAAAGTCAGCGCCGGAAATAGACCACCATCCGCAGGTGGCGGTACTCATCGACGGTCAGCATTTCATGCAGGAAGTCGCATGGCGCTGCGTCGGGCGTCAGGACAGCGCTGACGCCCCGAGCAGGGTGCTCCATGCTCGGTCGCTCGAACCATCGACGAAAGTCAGGCGAGACCAGTTTCAGCTCGTCGACAAGAGCCATCATCGCCGGATCGTCAGGCGCGCTGGCCAGATCATAGCGGAACTGCGCGAGCAGCTTCGGCGCCTCATCGAGCCAGTGCGGAAGGCGTCGCCGGAACTCCGGATCAGCGAACACCATGCGCAGGATGTTGCGGTTCGGCTGGGCGCGGTCCGCGAAGCCGAACAGTTGGTCGGCGGCCAGGTTCCAGGCGACGACATCCCACCGCAGGTTGACGACATAGGCGGGCCGCGCCGTCAGGTCGTCTAGCAACTCCTGGATTAGCGGGCTGACCGACGGCTGCTGATAGGCTTCCAGAGGCGGGGCGCGTCTGTGCGCCAGCAGGAACAGATGGCCGCACTCGGCGTCGTCCAGTTGCAGCGCCTTCGCCACCTTCAGAAGAAACGCTTCGGAGACCTGTATGTCGCGTCCCTGCTCGAACCACGTGTACCAGGTGAGACCGACGCCGGCGAGCGCAGCCACTTCCTCCCGACGCAGGCCGGGCGTGCGCCGACGGCCGGTCGAGGGCAGCCCTGCATTGACCGGCGTCAGCTTCTTTCTGTGATGGGTCAGAAAGGCGGAAAGATCGCTGCGCGTGCGTGCAAGCGTGCGGCTGGACAAAGGCGGCGCCTTTAGTAACAGGATAATTTCCTATATTGTAACATGATATCTGAGCCCTGAAAGCTCCTCCTGACAAGGAGGCTGCATGGCTTTTCAGGACGATTCCGAACTTCAACCGTCAGCGGAGCTGACAGAGGCGTCGCCGTCGCCGGTTGCGCGGGCGGGCGCACGCGAATGGCTGGGACTGGCGTTGCTTGCCTTGCCGACCGTGCTGCTGGGTCTGGATCTGACGCTGCTGCATCTGGCCTTGCCCGCGCTCGCCGCCGACCTGCAGCCGACCAGCACGCAGGCCCTGTGGATCATGGACGCCTACGGCTTTCTGATCGCGGGATTCCTGATCACCATGGGAACGCTGGGCGACCGCATCGGCCGGCGCAAGCTGCTGATGATCGGCGCCGCGGCCTTCGCCGTGGCGTCCACGCTCGCGGCCTTCTCTACCAGCGCCGTCATGCTTATCGCTGCGCGCGCTTTGCTCGGCATGGCCGCCGCAACCCTGATGCCGTCCACCTTGGCGCTGATCGCCAACATCTTCGTCGATCCGCGGCAGCGGGCTCTGGGGTTTGGAATCTGGGCGACCATGTTCGCGTTCGGCATGGCGTTGGGACCTATCGTGGGCGGGGTGCTGCTGGAGCAGTTCTGGTGGGGGGCGGCCTTTCTTCTGGCCGTGCCGGTGGTCGGGTTGTTGCTCGTGCTGGCGCCGATCCTGTTGCCGGAATACCGGGCGCCGAACGCCGGCCGACTCGACCTGGCGAGCGTCGTCCTGTCGTTGGCGGCCATGCTGCCCGTGATCTACGGCATCAAACAGATCGCCAAGGACGGCCTGGGGCCTGAACCGATCGGCGCCCTTGTCGTTGGGCTCGCCTTTGCCTGGCTGTTCGTCCGCCGGCAACGGCGGCTGACTGACCCGTTGCTCGACATGAGCCTGTTCGCCGACAGAGCCTTCAGCGTGGCGTTGGTCGTGCTTTTGTTCGGGCTTGTCGCCGTGGGCGGGACAATGTTGCTGGTCACGCAATATCTGCAACTGGTCGTAGGTTTTTCACCTCTGGTCGCGGGTCTCTGGATGGGGCCGGCGGCGCTCGCCATGGTGGCCGCTGGCGTCATGGCGCCGCTCATCGCCCAGCACATTCGTCCGGGATATGTGGTGGCGGGCGCGCTGGGGCTGTCGGCTGTGGGCTATCTGATGCTGGCCCAGGTGGGCGACGGCGCCCCTGGAGCGATGACTGTCGTCATCGGCTTCTCGCTGGCCTATCTGGGGCTGGGCACGATCGCGGCGCTGGGCACGGATCTTGTGGTCGGGTCGGCGCCGGTCGACAAGGCGGGGTCCGCCTCTGCGATGTCAGAGACGGTGCAGGATCTGGGCATATCGCTCGGCATCGCCGTGCTGGGCAGTTTCGCCGCCGCTGTCTATCGTCGGACGATTCTGGATCACCTGCCCGACGACCTCGACCAGCCGGCGCATAAGGCGGTCGGCGACAGCTTGTGGGCGGCGTCTTCGGTCGCTTCGGACTTGCCGCCGGGCCTCATGGCGAAAGCGCAATCGGCCTTCATGGCGGGGTTTAGCGCCGCCGCGCTGGTCAGCGCCGTGAGCGTCGCGCTTCTGGCTGTCCTGGCGGCGATCTTGTTGCGCCATGTCGGTCAAGGCGCCAGCCAGGAGCTAGGGCAATGACGCCGTTCGTGCTCAGTCATAACACTTGCCGCTGAGCAGGCGTCTCGGGCGAGCTAAGACAGTGACCCAACAAGTTCGCTTTGTATAAGCGCGTGACGTGGCGAGGGGCGCTCTAGTCATGACGCAGCGCCCAGGCTGGGGCCGCGCGGCTGGCCCGAATGGACTGACTGAGCACGGTCAGCACGGCGATGAGGACGGCCACGGCGCTGGCGCCGATGAAGTAGAGCGGCGAAAGGGCGATGCGGTCGTCAAAGCCCGCCAGCCAGGTGCGCGCCGCGAAGAAAGCCAGCGGCCAGGCGAACAAGTTAGCGATCAACACCGGCCGCAGGAACTGGGCCACCAGCAGCTTGACGATGTCCGAGGAGGAGGCGCCCAGCGTCTTGCGGATGCCGATCTCCTTCACCCGCTGCTGGGTGCTGAAGGAGGCGAGCCCCCACAGGCCGACGCAGCCGATCAGGATCGCCAGCCCGGCGCCCATGCCGAACAGGCGCGCGGCGCGGTCGTCGGCGGCGTAGAGCTCGGTCAGGCGTCGGTCGGCGTGGGCGCCGTTGAAAGGCGCGCTGGGCGCAATGCGCCGCCAGACGGTGCGAGTCTGCTCCATCACCTGACGGGGATCGCCCTGATAGCGCATGGTCACCATCGGCCAGTCGGGAATGCGCGCCTTGTAGACGTAGACCGCCGGATCGATGGGCGTGCGGGGCGAGAAGAAGCGGGCGTCCTCGACCACGCCGACGATGGTGCGGGCGCGGTGGCCGCCGACCGTCTTGCCGATCGCGTCCTGGGGTGAGGCGAAGCCGAGGGCTTCGGCTGCCTTGCGGTTGATGACGATGTTGAAGCCGCCGGCCCGTTCGGTCTCGGTGGAATCATCGCTCCGGTAGTTCGGGTCGAACACCCGGCCTGCGACCGGCGTCATGCCGTAGGTCGCGAAGAAATCCGGTCCGACGGAGATCTTGCGCAGGGTCGGGCCGTCGCCAGGCGTGCCGGGCACGGGCATGTTCTCGGCCGCATGGCTGTTGGAACCGCCGGCGGCGAGGGTGGCCGTGGTCACATGGGTGACGCCGCGCACGTCGCGCAGAGCGGCCAGAAGGGCCAGGCGCTGGCTCTCCGTCAGACTGGAATCCGTCATGGCGGGCACGATCAGCAGGCCCTCGCGCTGGAAGCCCAGGTCGACGCTGCGGACGTGCTGCATCTGGGCGAACAGCACGCCGGCGGCGATGATGAAGCCGGTGGCCAGGGTGAACTGCAGGACGACCAGGGCTTCTCGGACGCGGGCTCCCGCGCGTCCGCCGCCGGGCGAACGGGCTGAGGCCAGCACCAGGGCGGCCGGATAGCGCGACAGCAGGACGGCCGGGTAAAAGCCCGCTACTGCGCCGATGACGACGATCAAAAGCGCCAGAACGGGCAGAACCACGCCGTAGGGCAGGGTCAGGGACAGGTCGGCGGCGGCGTTGATCAGCGGCAATCCCAGCTCCGCCAGGATCAGCCCGACCAGGGCGGCCAGGGCGACCAGCACCATCGCCTCGCCCAGGAACTGTTGGATCAGGGCTCCGCGCGAGGCGCCGACCACCTTGCGCATCGCCACTTCACGCGCTCGCAGTCCGGCGCGGGCCACAGCGAGGTTCACATAGTTGACGACGGCGATGACCAGGGCCAGCAGACCGACCAGCCCGAGCATGGCGATGGTCAGGCGACGGTTGTCCGAGCCCTTGTCGCCCGAGGCGAGGCGCAGGTCGGCGATCGGCGTCAGCGGATAGCGCAGCGTTTCCGCCGGCTTCTCGCCCAGGTCGGCGCCGTGACGCTCGACGAAGGCGGGCAGTTTGTCGATGAAGGCGCGGGCCTGGCCGGGGGTGTCGAAACGCAGATAGGTCGACACGCTAAGTGCGCCGAGGTTGCGCCACATCTTCATGTCGTCAGGCGCGGGCGGCTTCATCGGCGTCACGGCCGTGAAGTTGAAATCGGTGTTGGCGGGCAGGTCACGGAACACGCCGACGACCTTGCGCAGATCGGCGTTTTCGCCGTCGGACAGCGTCAGGGTGCGGCCGATCGGGTCCGCTGATCCGAAATAGCGCGAGGCGGCCGTTTCGCTGAGCACCAGGTTGGCCGGATCGCGCATCGCCGTGCGCGCATCGCCGCGCACCATCTTCAGGCGGAAGATGTCCAGGAAGTCGGGATCGACGTGGGCGATGTTCTCGGACATGGCGACGCCGTTATGGATGATCTTCCCGCTGGTCAGGATCCGCGTCCCTTTCAGTTCGGGGAAGTCCTCCTGCATCATGTCCAGCAATCCGCCGGGCGTGTTTTGCATGACGCCGTTGAATGGGCTGCCGGGCAGGTTCCATTCGCTCTGGACCTGATAGATGCTCTGGTGCTCGGGCAGCCAGGTCTCGAAGCTGGTCTCGAACCGCACATAGAGGCCGAGCAGGGTGAAGACGGCGATGCCCATCGCGAGTCCGCCGACATTCACCGCCGTATACAGCGGGTGGCGGATCAGGCTGCGATAGAGCGACACAAGCGCGAAACGGTTCATCAGCGTGTCTCTCGAGTTCAGATGGCGCGCGAGGCGGAGGCGACGATCCGGCCGTCCAGCATGTCGATGCGGCGCTTGGCCATGTCCGCATGGCTGGGCGAGTGGGTGACCATGACGATGGTGGCCCCTTCGGCGTTCAGCCCGCTCAGGATGTCCATCACCTGCTGGCCGTTCTGGGTGTCGAGGTTGCCGGTGGGTTCGTCCGCCAGGATCAGTCTGGGGGCGCCGACGATGGCGCGGGCGATGGCCGCGCGCTGCTGCTGACCGCCGGACAGCTGATGCGGATAGTGCTGGGCGCGGTGGGCGATGCCGACCTTGTCCATGGCGGCGGCGACGCGGGCGCGCCGATCGGTCTGGCGCTCCTTGCGGTAGACCAGGCCAAGTTCGATGTTCTCGGCGATGGTCAGTTCGTCGATCAGGTTGAAGCTCTGAAAGACGAAGCCCAAAGTCTCGCCGCGGAAGCGGGCCAGGGCCGATTCACTCAAGGTCGCCAGGTCGCGTTCACCGAACAGGTAGCGTCCGCCGCTGGGCCGGTCGACGGCGCCGAGGGTGTTGAGCAGGGTGGACTTGCCGCATCCCGACGGCCCCATGATGGCGAGGAATTCGCCCTGGGCGACCTCGAGATCGATGTCGTGAAGCGCGGTGGTTTCGACATCGTCGGAGACGTAGCGGCGCTGGATGTTCTCGAGACGGATCACAGGTGGCCCTTTCCACGGATGTTCAGCTTGTCGCCCCTGACGGAGGCGGTGTTGGAGGTGACGATACGGTCGCCGGGCGACAGGCCGGACAGGATCTCTACCTGCGTCGGGTTGCGGCGGCCCAATTCGATCGGGCGGCGACGGGCGTGGCGGCCGTCCTTGTCCACCACGAAGACGTTGGCTGCGTCGCCAGCGCCTTCCAGCCAGCCGCCGACCGGGGCGACGAGGGCCGAACGTGCGGCGCCGAGCGTAATGCGCAGGTCCAGCGTCTGGCCGCGGTTCAGCCCGTTCGGCGTGCGCCCGTCAAAGGTCAGCTCGACCTTGAAACGACCTTCGGACACGGCGGGCAGAACCCGAGAGACCGTCAACGTCGCTCCCTCTGACGTTCGGGCCTTCTGGCCTACGGCGATGCGGCCCAGGTAGTATTCATCGACGTCGGCTTCCAGCTTCCAGGCGCCTTCGCTGTCGATCTGGCCGGCCGGATCGCCGGCCTTCAGGGCCTGACCGGGTTGAAGGCTGAAGTTGGTCAACCGCCCTTCCACCGGCGCGCGGATCACCAGGGCGTCGAGGCCGGCTCGCACCGCTTCCAGATTGCCCGCCAGTCGTTGGCGCACCTCCGCCAAGCGGTTCGCCTGGGCGGCGGTGATGCGGGATTCCGTCGCCTGTCCGGCCTGAAGCTGTTTCAGCCGGTTCTCCTGATACCCCGCCTCTTCGGCGAAGGAGCGGACGCCGGCCTCGGACAGGAAGCCCCGTTCGTACAACTGGCGGCGGATGTCGTGTTCGCGGCGCGCTCGCAGAAGGTCATAGCTGGCCTGATCGATCTGGGCCTCGCGGTCCAGACGGTTGCGCTGGAGGCCCAGATCCTGCGCCGAGGCGTCGCCCAGTTGACCGACGATCTGGGCCTCGCGGGTCAGGACCTCCAGCTTCAGCTCGGGATTGGACAGGACGGCGAGGGGTTGGCCCTCGGCGACCATCACGCCGTCTTCGACCAGCAGGCGCTCGACCTGTCCGCCGGTCAGAGCGCCGACCAGGGTGCTGAGGCGCGGCGCGGCGACGGCCCGCACGGGGATGTAGTCGTCGAAGGCGGCGCGCTGGATCACGCCCGTCTCGACATCGGCGGCGGCGATATTGGTCGAGCCGCTCGAGGGCGCCAGGCGCCAGGCCGCGCCGCCGACGACGACCAGGGCCAGGACGGCCAGCACCACGCGCCGTCGCCACCACGGCGGGCGCTGTCGCTCCAGGCGGCGGTCCATGGCGGCGCCGCCTGCGGGGCCGATTGACGAGGTTGCGTGCTTTGCGTGTTCGGACATTATGGTTTCAGTCTCGCCCGACGCAGCGGAGAAGCCTAAGCTCTTATGATCAAAGATGTTTTTGAGGATCATCAGGGCGACGTGCGTCCGCGTCCGGCCACAGTGTCCGGCAATGGACAGTCGCAAATCGCGTCAAGAGGCGCGGCTGTCCTGCTGGTGGACGACAATACGGTGGTGGCTCGGGCGATGGAGATCGCCTTTCAGGTGGCGGGGCATCGCCTGGAGTTCGCGTCGGGACCGCAGGAGGCGCTGTCGCGTCTGGCGTCCGCGCGATACGACGCCGTGCTGCTGGACATGAATTTCAGTCCTGGCGAGACCAGCGGCGAAGAGGGCTTGGCCTGTCTGCGGCGGGTCGTGGCGGATGACCCGGCGGCCTGCGTCGTGGTCATCACCGCCCACAGCGGCGTCGGCATCGCGGTGGCGGCCATGCAGGCGGGGGCGCGCGATTTCGTCATGAAGCCCTGGCGCAATCGCGACCTGATCGCCAAGGTCGAGGCCGCCATCGCCCGCCGCGCGCCTGTTGAAGCGCCGTCGGCGTCGTTCGTCGTGGGCGAGGCCGCTCCCGCTCGACTTCTGGGCGACAGCGCCGCCGTTCAACGATTACGCGATCTGATCCGCCGCATCGGTCCGACATCGGCCAGCGTCGCGGTGGTGGGGCCGTCGGGGGCGGGCCGCACCTTGACGGCCAGCGCGATCCACGCGGCCTCTCCTCTGGCCGATCAGCCGCTGCGAAAGATCGACCTGCGTGATCCGACCGCCTGGCGCTTCGATCATGAAGGGGGGGCGGTCATCCTGCGTCATGTGGAGGCGCTGGATGACGTGGCGCAGTCGCGGTTGCTGGATCATCTGCCCGCGACGCTGCGCTGCTTTACCTTGCTGGGGGGAGCTGCTGGCTTGTCTGCGGCCTTGCGGCGGCGGCTGGCGACGGTCGAGGCGGTCATCCCTCCGCTGGCCGAGCGCCAGAACGACGCCGTCATCCTGGCCCGCCACTTCGCGCGCGAGGCGTCCGAACGGTTCGGCCGCCCGACCGCGCAACTGACCCCCGGGGCGGAGGCGGCGATCCGCGCAGCCTCGTGGCCGGACGAGGCGCGAGGTCTGGCCCTGGCGGTCGAGCGTGCGGTGCTGCTGTCGGAGGACGGCAAGATCGAGGCGGCGGCCGTCGTTGTTCCGCCATTGCTCGCGCTGGATACGCCGGACGCGCCCGTCGACAACGCCTTTGATCTCGGCGACGCCGAGAAGGCGATCATCGCGGCGGCGCTGCGTGAGCATCGGCACAACATCTCGCAGGCCGCGGCGGCCCTGGGACTGAGCCGGGGGGCGCTCTATCGGCGCATGGCGCGTCATGGTCTCTAGGCGGGCGGCGTCAGCTGTCGCTTGCGCGTTCGGCCTGGCGGCCAGCGGCGCGGCGGGCGTGCTGGCCTGGCGATCCGGCATGTGGGGCGCGCTGACCGGCGCGGCGCTGGCGGCGGTCTGGCTCAGCGTGTGGAACGCGCGGATGTGGGACAGGCGTCCGCCTTCGCCCGTTGCGGCGGCGTCTCCCGAAGAGGCGGAGGCGATGGCGCTGCGGGTGTTGCTGGACGCCGCGCCGACGCCGCTGGTCGGCGTCGAGGGGGCGACGGCCAGGGCCTTGAACCGTGCGGCGCGCGACCTTTTCGGCGCCGAGGACCGCATCCTTCCGCCGCCGCCGGCTCTGTTCGATCGCGAGGTCGCCCATTTCCGCCAATCCGGTCGACGTTGGCGCCTGGATCGCGTCGAGCTGACGTCCGGGGTAGGCATGTCGTCTTTGGCGGCCTTGATCGACGTGGAGCAGGAAGAACGCGCCGCTGAAGCGCGTGTGACGGCCGAACTGGTCGAGGTGCTGGGCCACGAACTGCTCAACGGCCTGGCGCCGATCGCCTCCCTCTCGGAAAGCGCTCTCTACGTTCTGGACGGGGCGCATGATGATCCGGCCCTTCTGCGTGAAATTCTGGGCGTCCTGGCGCGCCGCGCCGACGGCCTGCAGCGGTTCGCCGAGGCCTATCGTACGCTGGCTCGCCTGCCGGAGCCGGTCCGGCGGCCCGTGCCGGTGAGAGAGATGGCGGATGATCTGGCGCGCCTGTTCGCCAGCCGCTGGCCCTCGGCGACCTTGCATGTGGACGCGAAGGAAAACCTGTCCTGGTCCCTGGATCGGGATCAGACGCATCAGGCTGTGTGGGCGCTGCTTCAGAACGCCGCCGAGGCGACGCAGATCGATGGCGCGCCGTCCGGCACGGTTCGGCTATCGGTCAAGCGGGCTGACGAGGCGCTGGTGATCGAGGTCGCCGACGACGGCCCCGGCGTATCGTCGGCCGACGCCGAACGCATCTTCCGCCCCTTCGTGACCACCAAGCCGAACGGTTCGGGCATCGGCCTCAGCCTGGCCCGCCAGATCGCCCACGCCCACGGCGGCGCCCTGACCCTTGAGCAGACTCCGGCGACCGCGTTCCGGTTGAGCCTGCCGTCGCATGCCTCTCATTCGTCAGCATCGGTCCGTTAGCACGCTGTATGCTAGCCTACGCGCTGCCGCTGACCTCATATAGAGGCGTGTCAAAATCTTCGTTGGCCCTTGGATCGGAGCTCAATGCTTCAGCCATGAGGGCATCGCCCTCTGCGGCTTGGCCGGCGCCCTTGAGCATTTTACCGAGACCGTATTTGGCCTTCGGGTTGGAAGGGGCCAGTTCCGTCGCTGTGCGATAGGCGGCGACGGCCTCATTCTCGCGGCCCAGGGCGTGCAGCAGATAGCCGCGTCGTATGTGCAGGACAGCGTCGTTCTCTTTTCGCTCAATGGCTTTGTCGCACATGGCCAGTGCGGCATCGCGGCTGTGCCGGAATAGGGATTGCGAGACGCAGGCCTGCGCGGGGTCATCAAGGTTGATGCGGGTCAGTTGCTTGAAGCGCGCCATATCGGCGGCGGCGCCCTGACTGTCGCCCTGCATCGCGCGGATGCCTGCACGATCGATCAGCAGGGCGGGGAAGTCGCTTTCCATCGACAGGGCGTTGGTCAGCGCTGTCTCGGCTTTGGCGGGATCTGACGCCTTGAGATTGGACGCCAGAGCCTGTGCCATACCGATGAAAATCTGGACCTTGGCGTCGGGATAGCCGGCGGTCTGCGCCATCAGGCCAGCTTGTTCATAGGCCTGTTCGGTGCGGCCCATTCGGAGCAGCTGGGTCGCCAAGGCGCCCTTGGCTTCAATTTCCTGCGGCTCCAATGTGACGATCCGCTCCAGATCGGCGAGGGCGCGAGCGGACTGGCCCATGCGTTCATAGGCGGCGGCGCGGCGGTAAAGGGCGTGGCTGTTCTCGGGCCACGACCGAAGCGCGCCGGTGAAGGCTAAAACGGCCTCCAGATCATCTTCTTCGATTTCAGCCAGACGCCCCTTTGCGTGGAACAGTATCGTTTCGTTCGGATCGACGGCTTCCCCAGCGGCGATGTCGGCGCGGGCTTTTTCCAGGTCGCCCAGCGCCAGATAGGCTAGAGCGCGATTAGATAGGGCGTTGGCATGGGGCGAAGGAAAGCTCGCGATGGCGGCGTCGAACTGGGCGATGGCGCCGACATGATCGCCTTCGTCGTAAAGAGAGTAGGCGCGACGCAAAGCCACCTCGGGATCGCCCTCGGGGGCTGTCGTCAGCGTCTGTCGGTCAGCTGCCGTCAGGGTGTAGCCTCGCTTCACCTGCATGGTGGCCTTCAGGTCTTTGAAGCTGTCCATGCCCGCCTGTTCGGCCTGGACCTCCGCCGCTGTGGCGTAGGGGCGAAGAGTGATCGAGCCACGATCGGTCTCCAGCCGATTGCCGTCGCGTTGGACGGTGCGGAAGTAGCGGGTCGCGCCAGCCTCGACCTCATAGGGCTGGACCGACAGGTCAAGGACATCCTCGCCTTCAGGCACGATGACGGTGGTGCGGAATGAGGACGAACTGGGGAATTTCTTGCCGTAATCGGCGTCCTTGAACTTCTCGTCCTTATGCAGCTCAAAACCTTTCCAGGTGACGTGAGCCAAGGGGATTTCGACGGGGCCGTCGCTCCAGTCGAAGGCGATGCGAGCTGTCGCACTGGCGACAAACTCGTGGGTGTCTTCGCGGTACTCCCACCGGCTCTTGATGTCCGAAACCTGACCGTAATCCTTCAGGAAGTTGTTCCAGCGTTGGTCATACAGGCGGGTCAGTTCAGCGGCGGGAACCTGAGCTACGCCAGCCTGCATTTCAGTGGCGCTGTGGCCACGCTCAATATCGGTCAGCGTCACCCTTGCAGGGCCGTAGACGCCGTCGGAAAAGTCGATCTCAACATGCAGCGCGCCGGTCGGACGGGGGGGCAGTTTGAGTGGGATCTGCTCCAGGCGGGCGCGCTCCACGATGGGCAGAACATATTCGTGAACCAGAGGACGGTCCGGCGTCAGGCTACGATCGCCGATACGCGCTCCATCCATCAGATAGGTCTCCCCATTGATGCGGGCCTTCACGATCACATGGTCGAATGCACTGACCATCGGCAGATATTTATCGAGGGGCAGGTTTTCCGAAGACACCAGCACCGGGACCGCGTCGATCCCCAACTCTCTCAGCAGGGCGACCAGAAGCACGGTCTTGCCCTTGCAGTCGCCTTGCCGCTTTGCCCAGACTTCGCCGGCTGAGACCGGCAGCCAACCGCCCTCGCCGAGCGTCAGGGCCATGTAGCGCACCTCGTCCTGAACCAGCCGCAGCGCCGCTAAAGCGCGGGCTTCCGGGGTGACGTGCTCGGATTTTATTCGCGCAACGTGCGCGGCCATATCGGCGGCATCGGGTAGGGCGCTGGCTTGATCAAAGGAGGCGCGAATGTGGTCCGCAATCATCCCCCATTGTGGGATGCTGCTGATCTGCCAGCCGTAGTTGGGATAGGAGCGGGGGGCGAGGGTGTCTGGATAGATTTCTCCCTCAGCGTCGGTCACGCGATTGCTCAGGACTTTGAAGTCGCCCTCTTCGGTGATCGGAGGAAGGACGGCGTGGCGCCCGGCGCGGGTTTGCACGCTCATTGACGCCGGCCAACTGATCGTCGTCGCGCCCAGATCCAGAGGAAGCGGGGAGTGGGAATAGGTCAGCGTTTCGAGCGGGTTGTTGAAGACGTCGAACTGCGTGCGGAAGGAATAGGCAAAGTCGATGGTGTCGCCGACGCGGATGTCGGGGTTCACCAGGACGCCCGTCAGGACGCCATTGATCTGTAGCGATTGCTCCAGCGCCGTTTCGCGACGGAGTATGGTGAAGTCGGCCTTGTCCAGAATGTCGGTGGTTTCGCCTGCGCGAATGATGCGGGCGTGGTGGACGGTCGGCGTCTGCAAGGCCGGGTTCCATTCCACCCCCAACTGCGAAGCCTGTTGCAGACCCAGGGGCGACAGCACCCGCAGCCGCATACGGATATAGGTTTCGGTATGATCGCCGAAGGCGCGCACATGGCGCTCGACCACTTCATAGCGGACATGTTGAGAGGGGTTGTCCGGCCTGTTGGACAGATGTGGGGCTACAGACGGAATCCAGTCAGGCGCGGGGCCGCGCAAGATCGTGTCGCCAGCCATGGCGGAAGTGCTCAAAAACCAGGCCAAAGTGGTCAGCATTAGCTTGTTTTTCAACGCGTTTCATTCCTTCCGCATACCGTCGAAATCTATGTAGCAGGCGGAGCGGGAAGGGAACAGAGAGTCTTTGGGTAGGTGCGGCCCCACAGCCGAGACTGCGGGGCCTGATGCTCTCCGACAAATCGTCGGGCGTGCGGTGAAATCACGCCCTCGTCGCCTTGTCCTACTCCATGATCTCGGGCGTCTTTCCTGACTGGCGCTCGAACAGTCGTCGATAGTGGCCGTCGCCGGTCTGGAGCAGGGCGTCATGGGTTCCGTCTTCGACGATCTCGCCGCCTGAGAAGACAAGGATGCGGTCCAGCGCCCGCACGGTCGACAGCCGGTGGGCGATGACGATGGCGGTGCGGCCGACCAGCAGCCGCTCCATCGCCTCCTGGATCGCCGCCTCGCTTTCGGAATCGAGGCTGGACGTCGCTTCGTCCAGGATCAGGATCGGCGCGTCCGCCAGGAAGGCCCGCGCGATGGCTACGCGCTGGCGTTCGCCGCCGGACAGCTTGACTCCACGCTCGCCCACCAGGGTCTGATACCCTTTCGGCAGGCGGGCGATAAAGTCGTGCGCATTGGCGAGGCGTGCGGCCCGTTCGATGTCTTCGGGCGTGGCGCCGGGGCGGCCATAGCCGATGTTGTCCGCGATCGACCGATGGAAGAGGATCGGCTCCTGCGGCACGATCGCGACCTGACGGCGCAGGGACGCCTGGGTCGCGTGGGCCACGTCCTGTCCGTCGATCGTCACTCGGCCTTCATCGACGTCATAGAGCCGCTGGACCAGCTTGACGAAGCTGGTTTTGCCGGAGCCCGAGCGTCCCACCAGTCCGACGCGCTGTCCCGCAGGAACGGCGACGTCGAGATTTCGGAACAGCGGCCTTTCCTGTCCGGCGTAGTGGAAGGTGACGCCGTCGAAACGGATGGCGCCGTCTCTGACCTGGATCGGCTGCGCATCGGTCTGGTCGGGGACGCCCAGCGGCTCCTGATGAAGCTGAACCAACTCCTCCATCTCGTTCACCGAACGCTGAAGCTGGTGAATGTGCATGCCAATGTCGCGCAGATAGCCGTTCAGGACCAGATAGCTGGTGATGACATAGGCCATGTCGCCGGCGCTGGCCTGACCGCGCATCCACAGCCACAGCGCCACGCCCGTGACCGCCAGCCGGATCAACCACAGAAGCGCGATCTGTCCCGAGCCGGCCCAGGTGAAGGCCATCCAGGTCCGATAGGTTCGCTTGCGCCATTTGGCCACGGTCTTCGCCAGTAGGGCCTCTTCGCGCGCCTCGCCGCCGAAGGCCTTGACCACGGCGTTGGCGCCGATCGCATCGGCCAATACGCCGCCGATCCGGGTGTCCCACTGGTTCGACAGGCGCGCGGTCGGCGCTAGCACCTGCGTCGCCAGGCCGACGGTCAGGGCGATGTAGGCGAGCGCGCCGACACCCATCACGAGGCCCAGGATCGGCCAGTGCAGCGCCAGCAGGATGACCGTCCCCGCCAGCACCGTCAGAGACGGCAGAAGCGAGAGCAGCAGCACGTCGTTCAGCGTGTCGAGCGCCCACATGCCCCGCGTGATCCGTCGGACGGTCGAACCCGAGAAGGCGTTGGCGTGCCAGTCGGTCGACAGTCGCTGGACGCGGGCGAAGCCTTCCTGCGTCACGTCCTGCATCATCTTCAAGGTCAGGGGCGTGATCGCCCACCAGCCAAGGTGGCGCAGTACGACCATTGCGGCGCCCAGGACGGTGATGGCGGCGAAGGCCGCCCAGGCGGCGCCGACGTCGCCGCGGCCCGCTGCGTCGATGATGCGCCCGGCGTATAGCGGGGCGAAGACTTCCGTGAGGGTCGCCAGCAGCATCGTCCCGGCGCAGGCGACGGCCAGCAAAGGGGTTCGGCGCCACAGGCGGAAGGTGAAGGCGAGCACCTTGCGCAGCACGGACGCGCGCAGGCGCGCGTCGGCGTCATCATAGTCGGTCATGAAAAGAGCAACCGCGCAGATCCGCGCGGTCCTTGTATCAGCAATGTTCAGGGGAACGGCTCAACACCGAGCCGAAAGGGGGCGTCAGCGGCCGTGGCGGCCGAAGACCATCGGGAACCCGCAGGCGGGCGTGGTCTTGTCGATCATCATGCCCTCCTTTTCCCAAGAACAACTGGACGCTTCACAAGTAGCAGGTCCAGATTTCGACGACAATGCTTTCCGGCGCTCTGGCCATGCGTCTGTTTGTCGTCGGCTAGAGAGCCGCCCATGATGTCGCCTGCCGTTTCACGGCCTTGGCTAGGCTCCAGCGGTGAACCTCGCTGGGGCCGTCATAGATGCGGAAGGCGCGGACTTCGCGGAAGATTTGCTCGACCACGGTGTCGCCCGAGACGCCGGTTCCGCCCATGACCTGGACGCAGCGGTCGGCCACGCCGAACAGAGCTTCGGATACCGCGACCTTGGTCATGGAGCTTTCGGTCGTGCCCAGAGCGCCCGTGTCCAGAACGCCTGCGCACCAGTCGATCATCAGCTCGGCCTGCTTCAGCGCGATCATGTTGTCCGCCAGCATGAAGCCGACGCCTTCGTGGTCGATCAACGGCTTGCCGAAGGCGTGACGCTTTACAGCATAGGCGGACGCGATCTCATGGGCGCGGCGGCAGGCGCCCAGCCAGCGCATGCAGTGGCTGAGCCGGGCCGGGCTCAGCCGGATCTGAGCATAGCGGAAGCCTTCGTGGGATGCGCCGAGGATCTGATCCGAAGCGACGGCGAGGTTGTCCAGAACCACGATCGAATGGCCGCCGGGCATGGAGGAATCGATCGTCTCCATCACGCGTTCGATCCGCACGGTGGGATCAGGCAGGCCGATCAGGAACATGGTGGCGGCGATTTTGCCGTCGCCGCTGTCGGTGCGGGCCATGACGATGCCGACGGCGGCGCCGACCGCGCCGGTGATGAAGGCCTTGCGGCCGTTGATGATCCAGCGGTCGCCGTCCTGAACGGCGACGGTCTTGAGCATGGAGGGATCGGCGCCGGCTCCGCCGTCTTCGGCTGGTTCTGTCATGAAGAAGGCCGAGCGGGCCTCGCCTCTGATCAGCGGGTTCAGGAAGCGGCGTTTCTGGGCCGCGCTGGCGACCTGGCCCAGCAGGTACATATTGCCCTCGTCCGGGGCCATGACGTTGAGGGCGACCGGGCCGAGCGGCGACAGGCCCGAGGCCTGCAGCACCAGGGCCGTCGCGCGCTGCGACAGGTGCGAGCCGTCCGCGCCGATGTGGGGCGTCAACAGTCCGGCCTCGCGCGCCAGCCCTCGCAGTTCGGCGACGAGCTCGTCCGTGGGGCCGTGCGATGTGGCGCGGGGGTCCTTCTCATAGGAAATGACGACATCGCGGACGAAACGTTCGACGCGTTCGGCGATGGCGCGGCCCTGTCCGACATCGTTCTGGCTCACGAGGTCGTCTCCGTCTGGGCCCATGCGAGGGCGGCGAGTTCGGTCAGGTTGTCGGCCATGGTCTGGGCGTGGACGGATGAGGCGGTGCCGCGCGCGATCCGCCCCTTGATGCCGTGGAAGATGGCCGCCAGCCGGAACATGTTGAACGCCATGTAGAAGCGCAGTTCCTGGGGCGTGGGCGGCGTCCGCCCGACACGCTCGCAGTAGGCGGCCAGATAGTCAGCCTCGGTCGGGATGCCCAGGGCCGTCAGGTCGGCGCCGGCGAAACCGCCGATCATGTGGGGCGGCAGACGATACATCATCAGATGATAGGTGAAGTCGCCCATGGGGTGGCCGAGGGTCGACAGCTCCCAGTCGAGCACGGCGCGCACCTCGGCCCGATCCGGGGCGAAGACGGCGTTGTCGGCGCGGAAGTCGCCATGGACCACGGCGACGGCGCCGTCGTCTGGCGGGGCGTGTTCGGGCAGCCAGGCGACGAGGCGGTCCATGTTCGGATCGCGGCCTGCCAGGTCGTCCTCCAGATACTGTCGCGACCAGCGCGCGATCTGGCGGGCGAAGAAGTTCCCCGGCCGCCCGTAGTCGTCGAGGCCGATAGCGGCGACGTCCAGAGCGTGCAGTCGAGCGATCGTGGCGTTCAGGGCGTCGAAATGGACGCCGCGCTGTGCTGGCGTCAGGCTGGGCAGGGTGGGGGTCCAGAAGATGCGGCCCTCAACCATCTCCATCAGATAAAAGGGCGAGCCTATGACGGCCTCGTCCTCGCACAGGGCCAGGGGCGCGGGCACGGGGAAGTCCGCCTGACGGAGCGCCGAAATCACCCGGAACTCGCGCTCGACGGCGTGAGCGCCCTTCAGCACGACGCCGGTCGGCTTGCGACGCAGAACGTAGGCGCCCGTGGCCGTATCCAGACGATAGGTAGGATTGGACTGGCCGCCATTGAACTGGCTGACCTTTTGGAGCTCTCCAAGGTTCGGCGCGTGCCGCCGTAGCCAGTCGGTCAGCTGATCCAGCGGCAGTTCGTGACCGGCGCGGATCGGACCGGCGCCCTCGAAAGCGGCTTGTTGGGACATGGCGGATGCTCGGTTTGGGCGGACGGAAGGAGCGTATTGAAAAAATATGCGCCTGTAACTTGCGTAAATAGACCAAAAGCGCGAGGCTTCGTCCAGAGCCAGGAGACGAGCCATGCAGATCGAGCGGTTGTCGCCCATCGTCGCGACCCTCAAGCCCAGCAACCACCCCTATCTGAGCGGGCCGTGGACTCCCCAGCATGAGGAAGTGAACGCCTTCGATCTGGAGGTGATCGAGGGCGCGATTCCGGCCGACATCGACGGCGTCTACATCCGCAACACCGAGAACCAGGTGCACACGCCGCTGGGCCGCCACCACCCGTTCGACGGCGATGGGATGCTGCACCAGATCAGCTTCCGGAACGGCAAGGCCGACTATCGCAACCGCTTTGTGAGGGGCCGCTGCTTTCAGGCGGAGCAGCAGGCGGGCGAAAGCCTGTGGGGCGGCATGATGGACGGGCCGAACGTGTCGAAGCGTCCCGGCTTCGGCGCCCACGGGGGCATCAAGGATTCAGCCAGCACCGACGTGGTAGTCCATGCGGGCAAGGCGCTGGCGACCTTCTATCAGTGCGGCGAGGCCTATCAGCTGGACCCCAATACCCTGGACGATGAAGGCGTGGCGTCGTGGGCGCCGCTGGACGGGGTGTCGGCCCATGCGCGGGTGGATGAACGAACCGGCGAGCTGCTGTTCTTCAACTACTCCAAGCACGCGCCCTACATGTATTACGGCGTGGTCGCGCCGGACGGGCGGCGGACGCACTATACGCCGATCCCCTTGCCGGGCGCGCGTCTGCCGCACGACATGATCTTCAGCGAGAACTACACCATCCTGAACGACTTCCCGTTGTTCTGGGACGAGAAGGCGCTGAAGGCGGGATATCACGCCGTGCGCTATCGCCCCGACATGCCGTCGCGCTTTGCTGTCATTCCTCGCTATGGGACGACCGAGGACATCCGCTGGTTCGAGGCGGCGCCGACCTATGTCCTGCACTTCCTCAACGCCTATGAGGAAGGCGAAGAGATCATCATGGACGGCTATTTCCAGGAAAAGCCGATGCCGGATCCTTTGGGCGACCTGCCCGAGATCTACGCCGAGCACGCCCACATGATGGCCTTCGTCGATGAGAACAGCTTCAGGCCCAAACTGCACCGCTGGCGCTTCAACCTGAAGGACGGCACGACCAGGGAAGAGCGGTTGGACGACCGCCTGGTCGAGTTCGGCACCATCAATCAGCAGTACGCCGGCCAACTCTATCGCTACGCCTACAGCACCACCACCAAGCCGGGCTGGTTCCTGTTCAACGGCTTCATCAAACACGATCTTAAGACCGGCGAGTCCTGGACGGTGAACCTGCCTGACGGACGTTACGCTAGCGAGGCGCCCTTCGCGCCGCGCATCGGCGCCAAGGATGAGGACGACGGCTATCTGGTCAGCTTCATCATTGATGAGAATGCTGGACGGTCGGAGTGCGTGTTGATCGACTGCAAGCGGTTCGAGGATGGCCCTGTTTGCCGCATCGCCCTGCCGCACAAGATCAGCTCGGGCACACATGCCTGCTGGGCCGACCGCCGCTTTCTGCCGGACGAGGCGGCTTGACCCGCTAGGGCGTGTTCATAATGCTTTCATTAGCGGACCTTGTTGGGGCGGGGATCAGGAGAGGGCGATGACGGCTTTGGGACAGGCGACGGTGGACGCAGCTTCGGAAACGGCGTCGTGGCGAGCGGCGCCGTTCCGTGACGCCGGCCTGATGCCGGTTGATTTGGAGGTGCGGCGCGAGGCGGACGGGGCCATGGTGATGCGCTCGCGCATTCCCCTGGCCGCGCATGACTGGAACCTGCCGCGCGCCTTCGCCGCGGTGGCGGCGCGTGAAGGGGCAAAGACCGCCCTGGCCCGTCGCGATCCGGCCCAGGGCGGCGCCTGGGGTTTGCAGAGCTATGCTGAACTGAAGGCCAGTATGGACGCCGTGACCCAGTGGCTGCTGGATCATCCGCAGCATACAGTCGGGCCGCTGATGGTGATGGGCGCCAACAGTCCGGTTATGGCGGCCTTCCTGTTCGGAGCCCTGGCGGCGGGTGTACCGACGGCGCCGGTCAGCGTCCATTACGCCCTGCTGGGCGGCGACCTGGGGCGGCTGAACCATGTCATTCGCAGCCTGAAGCCGTCGATCCTGCTGGTCGAGGACGCCCGCATGGCCGCCGCTGCGATCGATGCTCTGGATCTGGGCGATGCGATGGTGCTGACGGCGACGCTCGAGGCGCTGACGCGTGCGAGCGTGCCCTTGACGGAGGTCATGGCTACGCGCCCCGGTCCCGGCGTGGCCGCGAGCATCGAGGGTCTGAAGCCGGAACAGGTCGCCCAGTTTATGATGACCTCCGGCTCGACGGGCCTGCCCAAGGTCGTGCCGCTGAGCCTGCGCTCCATCGCCGCCAATACGGCCCAGGCGGCCCAGGTGATCGGCGAGGACTACGCCTGGTCCGGCGACCTTCTGGGCTGGATGCCGTGGAATCATGTGGCCGGGGCGGCGGTGCTGAGGGCCGTGCTGCTGGCGGGCGGCGCCTTCTATATTGACGACGGCAAGCCCATGCCGGGCCTGTTCGAGGCGTCGATCCGCAACCTGCGCGAGCGGCCCGTGCGCTACTACGTCAACGTGCCCACCGGCTACGCCATGCTGGCCGACGCGCTGGAGACGGACGCCGAGCTGCGCCGGACCTTCTTCTCGGACCTAAGGGTCATGGTGTTCGGCGGCGCGGCTCTGAACCAGTCCGTCAGCGACCGGATACAGGCCATGGCGGTGGCGGAGACGGGCCATCGCATCATGCTGACATCCGCATATGGCGCGACCGAAACCACGGCGGGCTTCATGGTGGTGCACCAATATACCGACCGTCTGGGGCTGGGCCTGCCCGTGCCGGGGGTCGAGGTGAAGCTGGTCCCGCACGACGCCGACAGGTTCGAGGTGCGGGTGCGCGGCCCGAATGTCATGGGCGGCTACCATGAGGATGCGGCGCGGACGGCCGAGGTGTTTGACGCCGAGGGCTATTACCGCATGGGCGATCTGGCGACCCTGACCGACAGTGAAGACCCGACACAGGGCGTCTTCTTCGCCGGGCGGCTGGCGGATCAGTTCAAGTTGTCGACGGGCTCCTGGGTGTTTGGGGCGCAGATGCGCGAAGCTGTGCTGCAGGCCTTGGCGCCCCTGGGGGCCGAAGTGGTGCTGTGCGACGACAACCGGCCGTGGCTCGGGGTTCTGGCCTGGCCCTCGCCCGCCGGGATCAAGACCATGCTGGACATGGAGGTCGGCGAGGCTCTGGCCTCCGGCGCCCTGGCACGGGCGGTGCGCGAGCGGCTGATCGCCCACAACGCCTCGGCTCATGGCGCCAGCGCCCGCATCGCGCGTCTGGCCTTCCTGACGACGCCGCCCGACCCGAACGCTCATGAGGTGTCGGACAAGGCCACGATCAACCGCCGCGCCGTCATCGACAATCGCAGGGTTCAGGTCGAGGCCCTCTACGCCGAGCCTGCCGGGCCGGGCGTCATCGTCGCCTGAAACAGAGGAGAATATCCGATGGTCTATATCCTGGGCGGCTGGCAGTCCGACTTCAAACGCAACTGGGCCCGCGAGGGACTGGAGATCGGTGATGGCTTCGCCGAGGCTCTGCGCGGGGGTCTCGACGCCGTGGACATGGCGCCGGACGAAATCGAGGTCGGCCATGTCGGCAACTTCGTCGGCGATCTGTTCTCGGGTCAGGGGCAGCTTGGCGGCTTCTTCGCCATGGCGGAGCCGGCCTTCGACGGCCTACCGACCTCGCGGCACGAAGCGGCCTGCGCCTCGGGCAGCATCGCCCTGCTGGCGGCGATGGCGGACATCGAGGCCGGGCGCTACGGAACCGCCGCCGTCCTGGGTCTGGAGATGATGCGCAACGTGCCGGGCGAGACGGGAGCCGCCTATCTGGGCGCGGCCGCCTGGGTGGGGCATGAGTATCAAGACGCGCGCTACGTCTGGCCGCGCGCCTTTTCCGAACTGACCGACGAATACGACCGCCGCTATGGCATCGACGAGGCGCATCTGCGCCGCATCTCGCAGATCAACTTCACCAACGCCAAGCTGAACCCCAAGGCCCAGACGCGCGACTACGTCTTCAATGACGCCAGCTTTTCGGCCGACGATGAGGCCAATCCGGTGATCGAGGGGCGGGTGCGCAAGAGCGACTGCGGCCAGGTGACGGACGGCGCGGCCATGGTGGTGCTGGCCTCGGCCGAGCGGGCGGCGGACTATGCCCGGCGACGCGGCGTGCCACTGGAAAGCCTGCCGCGCATCAAGGGCTGGGGCCATCGCTCGGGCCCGCTCAGCTATCAGCGCAAGGTCGAGGCCAGCGCCGGGGGCGACTACGTTTTCCCACAGGTCAAACGCGTCATTGACGAAGCGCGGGCGCGGGCCGGTCTGTCGCTGGACGGGATCGACGCGGTCGAGACGCATGATTGCTTCGCCATGACCGAATACATGGCCATCGACCATCTGGGGCTGACCGCGCCGGGCGAGAGCTGGAAGGCGATCGAGGCGGGGGAGATCGAGATCGGCGGGTGTCTGCCGATCAATCCGTCGGGCGGCCTGATCGGCTGCGGCCATCCGGTCGGCGCGACCGGGGTGCGGATGGCGCTGGACGCCTTCCGCCAGACGACCGGAACGGCGGGCGGCTGTCAGGTCGAGGGGGCGAACAACGTCCAGACGCTGAACATCGGCGGCTCGACCACCACGACCGTCAGCATGGTGATCGGCCGGGATTGAGGCGGCTCAACCGTCCTGACGACGGGTGCGGATGGCGATGGCGGCAGAGCCGTGGGCGATGGTCAGGCCGTCGGGCGTAGAGACCGTGACCTCGGCGACCACCTTGCGCGGGTCGGCGTAGACGGCGCGACCCTCGGCGATCAGTCGTCCGCAGCCGATGGGGGCGGCGTTGAGGAAGCGCATCGACAGATCGGTGGACAGCAGGAACTCGCCCGGCTTCAGCAGGGTCATGGCCGCCCCGCCGCCGACGATATCGACCAGGGCCGCCGTCACCCCGCCATGCACCAGGCCGACGAAGTTGGAATGGCCGGGGTCGATGTCGCACTCGACCCGCATATGACCCTCTGCGACTTCGACCGGGCGGGCGGCTAGGCGATTGACGAAACCGCCCGGCCATACCGTTTCGATCCAGCGCCGCGCCAGCTCCAGCCCGCTTTGCGCCGGATCGAGGGCGAAGGCGGGCGGCTGAATCATCTGCGGCGATCCGCTCATGCGGCGACGCTCCGTGGCGCGTTCAACCCGGCGAAGCGTGCGGCGGCGGCGCGGTACTCAGCCTCCAGCCGCTCCACCACGACGGCGGTCGGTTCAATGGCACCGACCTTTTGCAGGCCCTGGCCCGCGGCCCAGATGTCGCGCCAGCGCTTGTGCGCCGCGTCGCCGGAATAGTCGCGGGTGATCGGGCCGCCCAGGGCGTCCGGGTCCATGCCCGCCGCGCGCAGGCTGGGCTTGAGCCAGGAGGCGGGGGTGCCGGTGATGGCCGAGGAGACGATCAGGTCGTCGGGGCCGCTGTCGACGATCATCTGCTTGTAGGGATCCTGCGCCCGGCTCTCGGCGGCGGCCAGGAAGCGGGTGCCCATGTAGACCATGTCGGCGCCTGCCGCGATCGCGCCCGCCACGCCCGCGCCGTCGGCGATGCCGCCGCCGATGGTTAGCCAGCCCTCGAAGAACTCGCGCACCGCCGAGACGAAGGCGAAGGGGGACAGGTGGCCGGTGTGGCCGCCCGCACCGGCGCTGATGCAGGCCAGGCCGTCGACGCCCGCGTCGGCGGCCTTCTTCGCCAGAGCCATGTTGACCACGTCGGCGAAGACCAGACCGCCATAGCCCTTCACCGTCTCCATCACCGGCTTGGGCGAACCCAGGGCGGTGATGACGATGGGCGGCTTGTACTGCGCCACCAGCCTCAGGTCTTCTTCGAGTCGGGCGTTGGTCGAGTGGGTGATCAGGTTGGCGACCCACGGCCCGTCGCCAGGGTTCAAGGCGTCGGTGATCTGACCCATCCAGGCGTCCAGGTCGGCGACGGTGCGGCAGTTGGGCGTGGGAAAGGCGCCGCCGATCCCGGCCTTGCAGGCGGCGATGACCAGTTCTGGCCCGCTGACCAGGAACATGGGCGCCGAAATTACGGGCAGGCGCATCGGGTGGGGGAAGGCGGTGGTCATGCGGATTTCTGATTTCCAGAGTGGTCGCCGAGGGACTGACGCAGGTCGCGCTTCAGCACCTTGCCGACGGGGTTGCGCGGCAGGATGTCGATGACCTCCAGCCGTTCGATCTGCTTGTAGACGGCGACGTGTTTGTCGGCGGTCAGGAAACGGTTGATGTCGCCGAGGTCGGCGGTCTGACCCGGCTTGAAGACGACGAAGGCGCACAGGCGCTCGCCCAGGTTGGGGTCGGGGGCGCCCACCACGGCCACATCGGCCACCGCGGGATGGCCCATCAGATGGCCCTCGATCTCTTCGGACGAGATGTTCATCCCGCCCCGAATGATGACGTCCTTCAGGCGGCCGACGAAGCGGTAGAACTGTCGTTGGTCGCCCGCCAGTTCGAACAGGTCGCCGGTGCGGAACCAGCCGTCCGCGTCAAAGGCGCGGGCGTTGATTTCGGGCGAGCGCCAATAGCCCGAGAAGATGGTCGCGCCCTTGACCCGCAGTTCGCCGGACACCCCGACCTCGGTGATCTCCTGCTCCGTCTCGGGATCGACCAGGCGGGTGAAGATGCGGTCGTGCAGCAGGGCCTTCCATCGGAAACCTTCGCCCAGGCGCGGGAACAGGACGGCGCGTTCGGCCGCATCCGGCACGTCTTTCTGGGCGCTGGGGAAGGAGGCGCCTTCGTTGGAGCCGAAATAGTTGACGATCTGGACGCCGTACTTCTCGAAGAAGGTGCGGACCATCCATTCCGACAGGGGCGCCGAACCCGAGCCGATGGACCGCAGCCGGTCGAAATCGACACCTTCGAGCAGGGCCTCGTTCTGCAGCAGCAGGTTCAGCACGGCGGGCGGGGCGACGGTGTAGTCAATCTTCTCGGCGCGGACCTGTTGCAGGAAGATCTGCAGGTCGAACGGTTGATGCTGGATCAGCACCCCGCCCAGCAGAAGCCAGGAGACGAAGCTGGTCGAGATGCCCGCCATGTTGACCATGGGAAAGGGGTTCAGCAGCACCGCTCCGGGTTGCAGGTCGGCGGCGTCCGCCACGCCCGCGCCCATGATGATCCACTCATTGTGGCTGCGTGGAACGCCCTTGGGCTGGGCTTCGGTGCCGGAGGTCCAGCAGATGGTGACGATGTCGTCGGCGCAGATCTTCGCGTGGCGAGCGGCGGCGCGTCCGGCCTCGACCGCAGCCTCGTCCAGCGCGGATGCGCGGGCGTCGAGGTCGATGGTCCCGGCGGGCGCGTCGCCGCCGACCACCAGAATGGCTTTCAAGGTGGGGGCGTCCGTCTGGACCGACAGCATCATCGCGGCATGGGGGTGCTTGCCGATGCGGGCGGCGGTCACCACGGCTTTGGCGTCGGTTTTGGCGGCGATATAGGCCAGTTCGTGCTCGCGGTACTGGACCGGGGCGGGGGTGACGATGGCGCCCAGGCGGATACAGGCCAGGTAGATTAGGCCCAGCTCGATGACATTGGGCAGTTGCACCGCCACCACGTCGTCGCGTCCGACGCCGACGGCGTGTAGAACAGCGACATAGCGGGCGACCCGGTCTTCGACCTCGGCCCAGGTCAGGCGTGCCGGGGCGCCGCCCATGATGGCTTCGCGATTGATGGGATCGACAACTGATTCAGCGTCCGGCATGGCGGCGACGTGACGACGGAACAGGTCGTCCAGCGTGTCCTCGCCCCACCAGCCCTTCGCCTTGAAGTCGCGGATACGGTCCTCCGGCACGACGATCATGTCGTTCTTCTCCCTGGTTCTCTTTTACGCCTTCCGGTCATTGAGGCGCCGGATAGATCAGTGACTTCACCTCGCCGCGCACCACCTTGCCCACCGGGTTGCGGGGCAGTGCGGCGACGACGTGAAGGGCTTTTGGCGTGCGCACCGGGCCGACGACCCCGCGCACGAAGGCGGTAAGGGCGTAGGCCGTGACGGCGGCGTCATCCAGCGCGACCACGGCCTCCAGCCGTTCGCCCCAGACATCGTCGGCGACGCCGAAAGCGCAGGCTTCACGCACGGCCGGGTGAGCGTTCAGCGCCGCCTCGACCTCGCCAGGATAGATGTTGTAGCCGCCGCTGATGATCAGTTCCTTCGAGCGACCCAGCAGATACAGATAGCCGCCCGCGTCCAGCCGCCCGATGTCGCCGGTCTTCAGCCAGCCATGGTGGCGGGCGCTCGCGGTCTGTTCGGGATCATCCAGATAGACGGTGGCGGCCAGGTCGCCACGGACCAGGATTTCGCCTTCGGCCTCTTCTGTTCTGACCTCGCCGTCGGCGCCCAGTAGGGCGACCGGGGTGTCCGGGAACAGCCGTCCGACCGAGGCGCGCAACTCGGGCCTCGCCATCTCGGCGGGCGACAGGCCCGCGATGGTCATGGGGGCTTCGGTCTGGCCGTAGAGGGTCGACAGCACCGGCCCGAACCGGGCAAGGGCCTCGGCGATTCGCGCGGGCGGCATGGGGGCGGCGGAATAGGTCAGGTGTCGCAGTCGGGCGAAATCGCTAGGGATGAACTGGCCTTCCTCCATCAGCAGATAGATCAGGGTCGGCGGCATGAAGACGGTGGTGATCCGTGCCTTCAGTTCGCGCAGGATGGCCTCGCGCTCGGGCCTGTCCAGCAGCACATGAGCCCCGCCCGCCGCCAGCACCGGCAGGATGTAGTGCGAGGCCCCGTGCGTCAGCGGCGCGACGGCCAGGTTCACGTCGTCGGGTTGGAAGTCATAGAAACTCTGGAGTGAATGCAGCGCCGCCGCGCCGCTGCGGACGCTCTGCAGCACGCCCTTGGGCACGCCGGTCGAGCCCCCGGTGAATTTCAGGGCGAAGGAGTGGTCGGGATCATCCGAAATCGGCGGCAGGACCGCTGTATCGATCGGGGCCGGGCGCCAGCCGTCCAGCGTCAGGTGATGAGCGGTCTCGCCCATGGCCTCTGCGGAGGCGGCGTCGTGCAGGGTCAGCTTTAGACCGGCGCGCTGCTGGAACAGACTGTTCAGTCGCGCCCCGTTGCGCGGGTTCAGCGGCGTCCAGACGGCTCCTGTACGCAGAATGGCCAGATAGGCGATGACATGGTCGGCGCTGTTGGCGGCGCACAGGCCGATCCGGTCGCCGGGCGTCACGCCGCGCGCGATCAGATCGGCGGCGGCGGCCTCGACCTGTGTGACCAGTTCGCCGTGGCTGATCGTGCGGTCGCCGTCGAACAGGGCGGGGCGATCGCGCTTGTCGGGCAGGCCGTCATATAGGGCGCGGATCGGGCGTCGGATCATGCCGCGCGCTCCAGGATGGTGACGACGGTCGCCGCCTCCTCGACGCCCAGAAAGCCGCCGCCGTTCTCGGCCGCCGCGATGCGGGCGCCCTCGACCTGACGTCTGCCCGCCTCGCCGCGCAGATGCTGGATCAGTTCATACAGTTGGCCGACGCCCGTGGCGCCGACCGGGTGCCCCTTGGCCACCAGACCGCCGGACGGATTGACTGGAGTGCGGCCGCCGAGCGCGAAATCGCCCGCCTTCAACCGCGCCCCGACCTCGCCGGGGGCGGCCAGGGCCAGGTTCTCGATCTGCTGCAGTTCGGCGTAGCTGGTGGCGTCATGGACCTCGGCCAGGTCCACGGCGTCGGGCCCTAGATCCGCCTGCTCATAGGCGGCGCGAGCGGCGCGGTGACCTATGTGGTTGGCGTAGTCGTCGGGCGCGCGGTCCGTCGCACTGACTAGGGCGCAGCCGCGTACCCGCACGGCGCGGGCTGCGGCGCCCAGCCGCGCCAGACCCTTGGCCGAACAGACGATCATGGCCGCCGCGCCGTCGCTGACGGGGGCGCACATGGCGCGGGTGAAGGGGAAGACGATCGGCTTGTCCGCCAGCACCTGTTCCACCGTCATCGGCGTCCGGTACTGCGACTTGGGATTGAGGGCGGCGGCCGTGTGGTTCTTGGCGGCGAGGCGGGCGAAGTCCTCCTGCGTCGTGCCGAAGCGGGCCATATGGGTGCGGGCCTGGGCGGCGTACAGGTCCATGAACAGGCTGCGGCTGTCGCCCGGCGCTTCGCCTCCCATCGCGGCGATATAGGCGAGCACGCCCTCGCGGTCGTGGATGTCGGTCCCGCCCATAAAGGCGGCGGCTACGCGCTCGGGCCGGCCAGGGAAGACCATCTTTTCGGCCCCGACGATCAGGGCGATGTCGCCCGCGCCCGCGCGCAGCCACTGGATCGCCTGATAGAGGGCGGTCGAGCCGGATGCGCAGGCGTTCTCAACATTGGTCACGGGGATGCCGGTCAGGCCCAGCGGGCGCAGGGCGATCTGGCCGCGTACCGTGTTCTGGCCCTCCAGCATGGGCTGGCGGGTGTTGGAGAACCAGGCGGCCTCGATGTCGCTGATCTCAGCGCCCGCGTCGGTCAGGGCGTCGCGCACGGCCTCCGCGGTCAGGCTCTTCACCGTGTCGGCGGGGCGTTTGCCCAGGGCGGTCATCGACACGCCGGCGATGAAGACTAGCGCCGTCATTCAGACGGCCGACGGCGCTGGACGATGCGGAAGCGCGAGGCGACGAAGGCCAGGTCAGCCAGGCAGGCGTTACCCGCTGGGTTCAGGCCGCTGACGTGATAGTCGCTATAGGCGGCGGCGAAGTTGATCCACATCGCGCCGGTCAGATTGATCGTCAGATTAGCCCCGGCCTGCTCGTAGAGCGGCGTCGAGCGGTCGATGAAGCCCTCGTCCGTCGAATAGAGATAAGAGGAGATCGAGCCTTTGGTGCGGGCCAGATGGGTCGCCTCGGCCACGGCGGCGCCGGCCTCCATCGTCACCACGAACAGGACCGGGCCGAAATGCTCCTCGGCGTAGAGGTCAGGCGCGGACCCGTCGATCGCCAGAACCAGAGGCGTCAGGGTGCGGGCCTGGGGGAACTGCGGGTGGGGGTAAGGGGCGGCCTCGCGCAGGACGCGGGCGCCGGGACGCTGTTCGACCGCTTCGCGCACGTCGGCCACGGCCTTCAGACTGACCTCGCCTTGAATGGCGCCCATGATCCCTGCGGCCATGGCCGGATCGTCAGCGATGGCGTCGATCTGAGCGACCAGGGCGGCGCCGAAGGCTTCGACCAGATCGGGGGCGACATAGACGACCTGGGGGCTGGTGCACATCTGGGCCGAGAACAGGCTGGCGGCGCGGGCCACGGCGCGGGCGGCGGCGTTCAGATCGGCGACGGAGTGGACCACCACGGTGTTGACGCCTGCCGTCTCTGTGAACAGCAGCTTGCCCGTCACCGTCCGTTCCAGATGGCCGCCGTAGCGTGGGCTGCCGGTGAAATCGACGATCTGGATGGCGGGATGATCGACCAGAACCTGAGCCACCGGCTCGGCCAGGGTGTCGACGGCCAGGGTGATCAGGTCGGGATCAAAGCCGAAGTCGGCCAGCACGCGGCGGCATTCCCGCGCGACGATGGCCATAGGCAGGACGGCGATGGGGTGGGGCTTGAGGATGACCGGATTGCCGGTCGCCAGACTGGCGAACAGGGCCGGATAGGCGTTCCAGGTCGGGAAGCTGGCGCAGCAGACCACCAGTCCGATGCCGCGCGGAACCAGGACGTAGGTCTTGTCCAGGCTGACAGCTTCGCCCGCGAAGTCGCGTTCGTATCGGGCGCTGCGGGTCACGTCGCGCATGGCCTTGGCGGCATAGGCCAGGGCCTCGACCCCCCGGTCCAGGGCGTTGGGGCCGGAGCCGCTGAAGGCTTGCGTATAGCTCTGACCCGCGACGTGCATGACGGCTTGGGCCATTTCGAAGTTCACGTCATAGAGGCGGGTCGCCATCTCGGCGCACAGGGCCAGACGCAGTTCGGGATCAGCGGCGCGCCAGTCGGGCCAGGCGGTCTGGGCGGTGACGATCAGAGCCTCGGGATCGCAGCGCGGATAGGTGATCCCCAGCGCCTCGCCGGTGAAGGGCGAGACCTCGGCGCCGACGCAGTCGACGACGCCGGGCAGGTCCAGATCGAAGGGACGGTTCAGCTGGGCCTCGAAGGCGGACTTGCCCGCGACGGGCTTGTCCGGGCCGTGGATCTTGGTCGAGGGCGATTCCTTGAACGGCGACCAGGCGGCGCGGGTGGACACGGCCTTGATAGCGGCGTCGATCAGGTCGGCGTGGCGGTCGATCAGGGCGCGGCGAGCGTCGGCGACGGGGAAGGGGGCGTTCATGGCGCTCAACCCATCCGTTCGACGATCATGGCCGAGCCGACGCCTTGCGCGCCCGCCGCCACGACCAGACCGTACCGGCCCTCGCAAGCGTCCAACGCGTCGAGCAGGGATGACAGCAGGATGGCCCCTGTCGCGCCCATCGGGTGTCCCTTGGCCAGATGCCCGCCGCCGACGTTGACCTTGTCGCTCAGGGTCGGGTGTTCCCTCATGAACTTGGCGATGGTGACGGCGAAGGCTTCCATGAACTCGATGCGGTCTATGTCGGCCAGGGTCAGCCCGGCCTTGTCCAGCACCTGCTCCATGGCCGTGAATCCGGCGGTCAGGGAGGCGGAGGGATCGCCCCCGGCCTCGGCCCAGGCGACAATGCGAGCGCGGGCGCCCCTGGCCTCGCCAGAGACCAGAGCCAGTCCGGCGCCGTCGCTCATCGGCGGGGCGTGGGCGACCGTGTGGCGGTGGTCGATCGCCCGACCCTCCAGCGCTTCGGCGTAGGGGGTGGCCAGGGCGGCGAAGGCGGCGGGCATGGCCGCCAGAATCTCGGCGGTGGTGCTCGCCCGGGCGGCTTCTTCCCGTTCCAGCCCGTTCAGCGGAACGCGCGAGGCCGTCAGCGGCGTGCCTTCAGCCAAGGCGGTGCGCTGCTGCGAAGTCAGGGCGGCGGCGTCCATCTCGGCCCGAGTCACGCCGATGTCCTCGGCCAGACGGTCGGCGGCGACGGCGACAGGAATGTAGCGGGTGCGGGCAGGGAAGGCGGCGTCTTCGTAGTAGTCGGCCTTGTCGCCCATGAAGGGCACGCGCGACATCATCTCGACCCCGCCGGCCAGGGCAGAGCGGACGGCGCCGGTTTCAACCATTGCCGCCGCCTGACCTACGGCGGTCAGGCCCGAGACGCAGTAGTTGTTCAGGGCGAAGGCGAAGGCGGCGTCGTCCAGACCCGCGTGCAGCTTGCTGACCAGGGCGACATTGGCCCCCTGGGCGCCGACCTGTCCGACGCAGCCCAGGACCAGGGCCTCGGCGGCGCGGGGCGTATGGCCGCGCGTCTCCATGGCGTCGATCAGGCCCGTGACCAGTTCGTGGGGTTTCAGGGCGGCCAGACCGCCGTCGGGACGGGCCTTGCCGCGCGGGGTGCGGACGGCGTCGTGAATATAGGCGTTCATCGGATCACCCCTTCGCCATCTGGTCGCCGCGCGCCCAGGTCCCGTGGAAGCCGGCCGGCACCCGCGCGGGCAGCATGACGCGGGCGACCGGCCCGGTCTCGAAATTCTGGGCGTCGATCACCTGAACCTCGGAGCGGCCGGTGTTCTCGTCGGTGACGAAGGCGATGACGTAACCGTCGTCCTCACTCTTGGCGTTCAGGCGCGGGGCGAAGGCGGGTTCCGAACCGAACATCTGCGGCTCGAAATCATAGGTTCGGGCGGCGCCGGTGGTCAGGTCGTACTTGATCAGACCCTTGAAGCGCTGAAGTTCGGTCTTCGACATGGCGACGTGATAGGACCAGCGGGTCGGCTGGGCCGCGTAGTCCAGATTGACCGCCGGGAATTCGCCGATGCGGTCGTCCAGCTGGCGCTTCTTCACCTCGCCGGTGCGCATGTTCATCCGCCATTCGACTGGCACGGCGTTCAGCGCCAGCACGTTCACCATGGCCGCATAGGGGCCGTAGTCGGGGTTCAGCGGATAGCCGTTGGGCGTCATCATGCAGGCGGCCATGACGACCTCGTCGCCGTCCTCCCAGCTGTTGACGACGTGGTAGATGTAGCAGCTGTCCGTTTCGAACCAGCGGATCTGGTCGCCACGGCCCCGGCGCGGCACGACGCCGAAGCGGGCCGGCTGGTCGGCGAAATGGATGTTCCACTGGCTCTTGCGCAGGCCGGCGTCGGTGAAGACCACGGGCAGGTCGTGCAGGATGACGTAGTTCTCGGTCAGGCCCATGTCGTGCGGCAGGCGCGGCCCGGGCAGCTCGACACGCTCGAAATGGGTCAGCTCATTATTGGCGCTGACCGTGCCGAAGGTCATCCACGGCTCGTAGAGCGAATAGTCGAAGAAGACGAACTCGCCGGTGCGCGGATCGACCTTGGAGTGGGCCGAGACATGGCGGGGCAGCTTGCCGCCGAAGGTCTCGATCCCGGTGGTCTCCAGGGTGCGCGCATCCACCCGGACCGGGTGGCCGGAGATGTACCACAGCGCCATCAGCGAGCCGTTGTGCAGGATCACGTCGGTGTTGGCCGTATCCTTGTAGACCTTGTCGCCGCGCGTCGAAGTTGGGTCGGTCCGGGTCGAGGGATACATGACCCCGCCCGCACCGCAGGCACCGTTCAGGCCGGCGATGTGGTCCGCCGAGCGGACGAAACGGTTGCGGTATTCCGCCTTGCCGTTCTCGAAATAGATGGCGTGCAGCATCCCGTCGCCATCGAACCAGTGATGCATCCCTTCGGGCGCCTGGGCCGGGTTCGGGCCGTTGCGGTAGAAGCAGCCGTAGAGGTCCTTGGGGATCTCGCCGATGACCGGCAGGTCCAGCGCCGTCGTCTCCTTCGCCACGGGCTCATAGGCGCCCTGCAGATAGGGATTCAGCGTGTTCAGCGGGCTGAGCGGACCGATTTCGATCCGGCGGGCGTCGTCGGCCATGGCGGCTGTTCCTTCCCTGTGTGGGGACGCGGTCGTGCTGCGTCCATCCTTGTATAAACGAACCATGGGTACTTTAGTCGTTTAACGCAAGTTACTTCGTCGTGGTTTCATTCAGCATGGCGGCCATCAACTGATCGAAGGCGGCGTTGCCGTCGCTGAAGGTCCGCCAGCCGTTCATGTCCATCAGGGCGGCGGCCTGGTCCGCCAGGTCGCCGGGCGTGAAGTCGTCGGCGAAGATCAACCCTGGTCCCTCGATCCGGGCGGCGGGCCGCACGGCGCCCGCGCCGGCCACTAGCGTCTGGCCGTTCAACGGACAGTCAGCCGACATCAGCCAACTGGCGACCGGAGCGACGCGCTCAGGCCCCATGCGGGCGGCGCTGGCGTCGTCCAGATATTCGGCGGTCATGCCGGTGGCGGCATAGGGGGCGATGGCGTTGCAGCCGACGCCGTGGGACGCCCCTTCCAGGGCGATGACCCGCATCAGGCCGATCAGCGCGGCCTTGGATGACGAATAGGCCGCCATGCCGTGAACGCCATGCAGGCCCGCCGCCGAGGTCGACATCAGGATGCGGCCCGACCCCTGGGCGCGCAGGTGGCGATAGATGGGCAGGGTCGGCGTCAGAGAGCCGAAGAAGTTGACCTCGAACACCTGTCGAAAGGCTTCGGTGGTCTGTTTGTGCAGGGTCTTGGCTTCGGGCGCGCCGGCGTTGTTCAGCAGGCCGTCGATACGGCCGAAGGCGTTCAGAGCCGCAGCCAGAAGCTGCTCGCCGGAATCAACCTCCTCGACCGCCAGAGGCGCAGCGACGGCCTGGCCGCCCAAGGCGATGATCTCGGCCACGACCGCCTCGGCCGAGCCGGGCGCGTCGGCGGCTCGAGGGCGGGTGTTGATTACGACGCGCGCTCCGCGCTGCGCCAGATCCAGAGCATAGGCCCGACCGAGGCCGCGCCCGGCGCCGGTGACGACGATCACCTGATCCTGAAGGGGGTTCATGCGTCGGCGCCTTCGGTCCCGGTCATGGCCCTGGGACGCGGCCAGGGCAGGAAACGCGGCGTGCGGGCGCAATAGGCGGCCCAGGCCTCGGGCCGGCTGCGCGCCATGTGCTGTTCCTTGAACGGCGCGGCCGAGGCGTAGCCCATGAACCAGCCGGTATAGAGGGGCGCGAGTACTGTGATCCAACCCCAGGGATGGGCCAGGGCCAGCACGAACCAGCCCGCCCACATGACGCTTTCGCCCAGATAGTTGGGATGGCGCACGATGGCCCAGGCGCCGGTGTCCAGCAGGCCGCCTCGGTTAGCGGGGGCGCGCTTGAAGGCGGTCAGTTGGCGATCCGCCGTGCTCTGCAACAGGAACCCCGTCAGCCAGACGGCGCCGCCCAGCGCCAACAGCAGTAGCGGGCGCGGCGCGGGCGCTGTCAGTATGAAGGCGAAGGGCGCGCACCACAGCCAGACGGTCACGCCTTGCAGCAGGTGGACCTGGAAGGCGCTCCACCACAACCACGTCGGTCCGAAGCTCTTGCGCCAGTGAGCGTAGGGCTGGCGTTCGGCGTGGATGTTGTGACCCCAGGTCTGAATCGCCAGTCGGATCGACCAGACGCCCAGGCTGACCAGGAACAGGCCGCTGAACAGGTCCAGCGGCAGGCCGGACAGGACGAAGATCACGCCCGCCGCCGCCAACGGCGCCAGCGGATAGGCCACATCCATCAGCCCGTGATTGCGGCGGATCGTGCCCGCGATCCAGCCTAGGGCGACGACGGCCAACACGACGCCGCCGCCGGCGACCCAGATGAACAAGGTTTCACGCAACGGCGAAGGCGGGGTCGCGAAGGCTGCGCCGAACGCCGCCAGCGGCGCCGCCATCATCACATAATGCCATGCTTTTCCGCGTGTTTTCTTCGGCATCAGGAAAAGCCAGGTTGCCGCCAGACAGACCCAGGCGAGGGCGGTGAACGTCCATCCATCCAGTCTCAAGGCCCCGTTCCTCCCTATCGCTTGCATAAAAAGACTTGCAAACATGGTTCGCTAGCGCAAGCTTCATTCGACCGAGGGAGCATCCGATCAACGGAGCCGGGGAGGTCAGGGAGCGAAACATGAGAAAGACCGCATTCAGCGCGTCGGCCGCTACGCTGCTGTTGGCCGCAGGCCTGGCTGCGCCGGCCGTGGCGCAATCAGCCCAGCCCGAGACCGCCGTCACGGTCGGCGACGTCGTCGTCACGGCCCAGCGCCGCGAGCAGAGCCTTCAGGACGTGCCGATCGCCATCACCGCCTTCAACGCCGAAGCGCTGGAGCGGACGGCTGCGACCGGCATTCAGGATGTGGCGGGCAAGGCGCCGGGCGTGACGCTGACCCAGTTCAACATCGGCGAGCCGCAGATCTTCATTCGCGGCGTCGGCACGACCAGCGATTCCGCCGCCAGCGATCCCTCGATCGGCGTGTCCATCGACGAAGTGTCTATCGGCCGCGCGGGCGCCAGCTCCCTGGCCTTCCTCGATGTGGAGCGGGTCGAGATCCTGCGCGGACCGCAGGGCACTCTTTATGGGCGCAATGCCTCGGGCGGCGCGCTGAACGTCTATACGAAGAAGCCCCGTTTCGAGAATTCCGCCCAGTTGACGGGACGCCTGGGCAGTTTTGACGAGCGAGGCGTCGAGGCGGTGCTGAACCGTCAGTTGGGCGAAGATACAGCGGGGCGCCTGGCCCTGCGCTGGAATCAGAACGACGGCTACGCCGAGAGTCTGCCCAGCGGTCGCGGGCTGGAAGGGGGCGAACAGTTCGGCCTGCGCGCCCAGATTCTTCACAACGCCGGGGAGTGGAGCTTCCTGGGCGGCGTGGACTATTCGAAGGACGACATGCAGGGGCACGCCCGCATTCCGGTGCTGGCGTCATCGACCCCCGCCCCCTTCGTGACCCTGGTCAATTCGCTGCGTGCGGGCATGGATGTGCGTCAGAGCTTCTCCTCGGCGGACAACTATCAGAAGCGTGAAAACTGGGGCCTGACGGGTCGCGCCGATTGGACGGGCGCCCAGCATTTCGACGTCGTGTCACTGACCTCCTATCGCAGCAACGACTATAGCTGGCGTGACAACCTGGGCGGCTTGCCGTTCCCCGGCTTCCCCCTGTCCGTTGACGATCGGGCTGAAGAAAACGCCAAACAAATCAGCCAGGAGTTCCGCCTGACCTCCAAGTCGGGCTCGAACATCAACTGGGTCGCCGGCCTCTATATGTTCCGCGAAGAGGTCGAGCGGTCGGAGCGGTTCCTGGTTCAGACGGCCTTGCCGATCGCTCCGCCGTCGCTCGGCGGCGACACCACCTTCAATCAGGACGCGACCAACACCAGCTACGCCGTCTTCGGTCAGGCGACCATCCCGTTCGCCGATATCTGGGAGCTGACCGTCGGCGCGCGCTGGACCCATGATGAGCGAGAAGTGCATCAGGTCGCCATCGACAATGAAGGCGGCGCCAATCCGCCCGCGGGCATTCCGCTGGGTCCGACCGGGCAACCCTACAACGTCAAGGCGGACGCCTCATTCGAGGAGCCGACCTGGAAGCTGGCGCTGGCGGTCGAGCCGCTGGACAACATGCGCTTCTACGTCAGCTATGACCGAGGCTATAAGGCCGGCGCCTATCCCAGCGCCTCGCAGACCGGCGCCCAGGCCACGACGCCGCTGCGGTCGGAACTGCTCGACAACTATGAGATCGGGGCCAAGACGACCCTGGCGGGCGGACGGCTGCGCCTGAACGCGGCGGCCTTCATGCTCGATTACACGGACCTGCAGGTCTATGAATTGCTGGGCCTGACGCTGGTCACCTCCAATGCCGAGGCGGAGGTGCGCGGCTTTGAGGTCGAGACGGCGCTGGCGGTGAACCACAACATCACGATCGGCGGCTCCCATACCCAGCTGGACGCCAAATTCACCTCGAATGCGATATCGGGGAATCTGACGCTGCCGTATGATGGCAACATCTTGCCGCGTTCGCCGGACAGCCAGTTCACCCTGTATGCAGACGGTCAATGGGATGTCTTTGGCGGGATGCTGGCGGCCCGCGTTGACTATCAATGGACGGACGATTTCTACTTCGATCCTTCGAACGCGCCTGAAGTCCTGGTGCCGTCCTATGGTTTGGTCAGCGCATTCGCCTCGTGGGAGGCGCCCAGCGGCCTGAAGTTCTCAGTCTATGGCAAGAACCTCGGCGACGAGGAGTATCAGCAGCACATCATCAAGAACGCCAACATCGGCTTCAGTGTCTTTGGCGCGCCGCGATCCTTCGGCGTCGCGGTCAGCAAGACCTTCTGATCCATCCGTTCTCCGACAACTCGCCGCCCGCCCGACTTCGCGTCGGCGGGCGGTTTCTTGTCAGGTCGCCGATTGAGGCGCGGCTTCGACTTCCCAACGGATACGGCGAGGGTCCATCGGTTCGCCGCTGCCCAGGTCGCAGACGACCGGCGTAATGGCGTCGCCGCTGGCGCGATCGACGAGGGTCAGGGGCGCCTCGTCCGATCCGACCAGCCAGCGCTGGCTCCAGCCGTGCATGGCCAGCACGATGGGATAAAGCGCTAGGCCCGCCTCGGTCAGGCGGTATTCGAAACGCACCGGCGCGCTCTGATAGGGGCGCCGCTCCAGCACCCCGTGCAGCACCAGGCGGTTCAGGCGGTCGGCCAGAATGTTCGTCGCCACGCCCAGGGCGGCGTGAATTTCGTCGAAACGACGCAGGCGGAAATAGGCGGCCGACAGTACAGCCCAGCTCCAGTAGTCGCCCATGATTTCGGTCGAGCGATCGATGATCGGGCGGTCGGTTTCGATCGGCGCCGATCGGCGCCGACGCGAAGTCGGCGGGGGGATGACAACGAGGCCCGGTCCCGGCTTCCAGGCGACCTTGTCGGCCTTGACCTCGACCCCGTGCGCGCGGGTCAGGACGGCAGGCGTCAGTCGACGCCCGGTTTCGCGGTCGAAGAAGGCGATGGCGTAGCGTTCCTGCAGCGGGGACTGGGCCCAGACCTTCTCCCACTGACCCTGCACTACGGCGACGCCGAACATATCGAGACCCATCTCGGTCAGGCGATATTCCGTTCGCGCCCCCGTTTCGATCCGGGTCTGGACCAGCAGGCCGGCGGCTACCAGTTTCTGCAGTCGGTCGGTCAGCACGCTGCGCGGCGTGCCCAGGCGCTCACGCCAGACGCTGAACCGTCGCACGCCATAGAAGGCTTCGCGCATGATCAGCTGCGTCCAGGCGTCGCCGGTAATGGCGAAGGCGCGCGCGACCGGATTGCCCATGATCAGGGAGCGAATGTCGGGCTCGGTCAAATCCGTACCTGGCTGGATGGCGTATGGAATCCGCGAATCTCGCGCTAGCGCCCCCCATTATCGCCAGCGTCGCGCGTGCTTGTGTTGGCAGACCTATCGGCAGACGCCATGACAGTCAAACCTCGCACGCGGCAGCTTGCGGGGGCGAGTCTGGGCGGGAGCGACTACCGTTTTAACGTCATCAGAGCGCGAAGGTCGAGAGCCAATCCCGCGCGGCGACGAGGTCATCTGGATCCAGAGCATGATCGGCTTCGATGATGCGGGCGTCGAGTTTGGCTCCATCCTGGCGCAAGGCGGTCTCCAGCCCCGCGGCCATCTCGGCGAAGGGATCGCGCGCGCCGGTCAACAGCAGCACACGGGTTCCGGCCAGGTCCGCCGCCGGGGCCGTCTCCAGCACCTGAATGGCGCGGATCAGAATGGCGCGGCGAACGAGGCCGGGGTGCAGTTGCAGGATAGCGCCCAGCAGGTTGGCCCCGTTGGAGAAGCCGAGGAACGTCAGGCGGTCGACATCCAGCCCATAGCCGCTGACGGCGCCGCCGACGAAGGCGACGAAGGCTCCGGCCTCCGCGCGGATGTCGGCTTGGTCGTAGCGAGTCGGCTCGAAGCGCCGGAACCAGCGGTTGACGCCTTCCTCGGTCGCGCGCCCCCGCACGCCCAGAAGGGTGGCGCGCGGGTTCAGCCGATGGGCCAGCGGCATCAAGTCCGCTTCATTGCCGCCCGTGCCATGCAGCAGGACGATCACCGAACCGTCGGGATCTTCGGGCATGTGAAAGCGGTGTACGAAGGGCAGGTCTCGGTGCGGCGGGCGCGGTTCTCCCGGCAAGGCGAACTGCGGCAGCATGACCTTCAGGTCTTCGGCGCGCGCGGCGTCGCCGGGCGGCATGAGCAGGGCCTCGCCCAAAGTCTCCAGCGGTTCGTCGGCCGTGTAGCCGGGGGCGTCGGTGGCGTATTCCATCAACAGACCGGCCGGGTCGCGGACATACAGCGAGAGGAAATACTGCCGGTCATGGACGTTGGTGACGCCGTTGGCCTTGCCCAGCGACAGGCGCATGGCGCGAACGGCGTCCACGTCCGGCGCGCGGAAGGCGGTGTGGTCGATGGTTCCAGCGCCCGGAACGCCCGGCACATAGCCGGTGACGGCGCGCACATCGACGACATCCGTGTCCGAGATCATGCGCTGGACGGCGCCCTCGACCGGGCCGCGGCGGTAGCCGAAACGGGCCACGAAGTCGGCGGTCTCTTCCGGTTTTTCGGTGAACAGGGTAACGGCGCGCAGACGCGTCGGCGCGATCGGATCGGCCAGGGGCGCGGCGGCGGGCAGGGCGGCGCCCACTAGCTTGATGATGACGCCGTCCGGGTCTTTCAGTCTCAGCACCGGCTCGCCGAACTCGCGCGTCGGGCCTTCGACAGGGATGCGGGCGCTCATGGCGCGGGTCAGCCAGTCGCCGATGCTGGCGGGCGGCACGGCGAAGGCGATCTCGGCCGCCTGGCCATGGCCGACGCGGCCCGAGGCGCCGGCTTCCCAGACCAGGAAGGTGACGACGCTGCCGGGGCTGCCGACGGCGTCGCCATAGAAGAGGTGAAGCTGTTCAGCGTCTTCATAGCCGCCGGTTCGCTTGATCAGTTTCAACCCCAGAAAGCCGACATAGAAGTCGACATTGGCCTGGACGCACGCGGTGATGGCGGTGACGTGGTGCAGGCCCGTGGTCACGCAGCGGCCTCGTCGGCCAGAACCTTCTGAACGGCGGGGTCGGCGGCCAGGCGATCGTGCAGAGCCTGGACGTGTGGGAAGTCGGCCAATCCGCCTGGGACGCGCGCGATGGCCCAGCGGATCATCGGGAAGGCATAGGCGTCGATCACCGAACGGCGGCCCAGCACCCATTCCTTATCGGTCAGGTGGTTGTTCAGGATCGTCAGTTGCTTGCGCACCAGGGCGTGGCCGGCCTCTACCGCTTGCGCGCGTTCAGCCTCGCCGCCGGTGGTGTAGCGGTAGGGCATGAAGACCGGGAAGAAGGCCGGGTGAAGGTCGCCCGTGAAGAAGGACGACCAGCGGTGGGATTCAGCGACTTCGCGCAGGCTGTGGCCGCCGGCCAGGTCCGCCTCGGGGTGCTTGGCGGCGAGGTAGTCCAGAACGGCTCCAGCCTGGGTCAGCAGCCAGCCATCGTCCTCGATCAGCGTCGGCACCGCGCCGGCCGGGTTCACGGCCAGCAGTTCGGGCGAGCCATAGCCCACTTTCACCGCCGAATAGGGCGCGCCTATCCATTCCAGAACGATATGCGGAGCCAGCGAGCAGGCGCCTGGAGCGAAGTAAAGGGTGGTCATGAAAGCGGATCCAGTTGCGGTTCGGCTGCGACACTAGCGCCGAAGGCCGGGAGGTGGAACCGGCGCCAGAGCTGCGGCGGCGTCCAGCGTCAGCAGAGTCCGGCGCTGTAGCCCGTCATGCTTCCATCGGCCGCAATGACGTGGTGGCAGGGCAGGATGATGGAGATTGGGGTGAGGGCGTTGGCGCGACCGATGGCGTCTAGGGGCGCAGCGCACCCAGACGTGGCGGTTGCAGGGCAGCGGGGCTGACCTTCACCGCTGAGCGCGGCTTTGAGCGTCGCCTGGCCGGACGCATCGAGACGGGCAGGCACGGCGTGTCCGATCCCCTGATGGGCCGAAGCTAGGAGGGCATGACGTCAGACGCAGGAGGCGCCGGCTTCATGGGCTGAAGATGAGGGCGATCCCGGTTGATGGGGGCCTGGGAAGCCGAGCGTTCTGAAATTCATCGGTCGTCGCTCTGGTCAATCCGGCGCTGTCCCAGTAGCCCTACATGGGAGCACTGGGGGACGATCATGCGTGGCGAGATTCTGACATTCGATCAGGCGACCGGGATGGGCGCGATCCTGGGCGATGATACGGCGCGCTATCTGTTCAATGTCACGCAGGTGCGGACATCCTTGCCGCTAACGCGCGGGCAGAAGGTCGATTTCGTCCCCGGCGCGGATCTGCAGGCGACCGAGATCTTCGTGCTTCAGGCGGTCGCCCCGCCGACCTGGACGGGGCAGGCCGCCAGCCGGGGCGGCCAGTTCGACCTCGGTCGGGTGATCCAGCGCACCTTCACGACCATTCGCGAAAACGCAGCGATTTTTTTCGGCGCGGCGACGGTCATGGTCGGGGCGCCCAGCGCCGTCATGGGCCTGGGCCAGAGCACGGCCGTCACCGGCGGCGCCGCCGTCGGATTCCTGACGATGGCGGCGGGCTGGGTGTTCTATCTGGTGGGCCTTTACATGCTTCAGGGCATGGTCATGAAGGCTGCGGTCAACGGCTTCAACGGCAAGACGACCTCCTTTGGCCAGGCGTTCGATGTCGGCGTGAAGATGTTTCTGCCGCTGCTGGGGCTGGCCATCATCGCCGCCCTGGGCGCGGGACTGGGCTATCTGGCCCTGATCGTGCCCGGTGTGATCCTTTCGGTGATGTGGTCGGTCGCCTCGCCCGCCGTGGTGGTCGAGAAGCGAGGCGTGTTAGAGAGCCTGCAACGCAGTCGCGATCTGACGCGCGGCTATCGCTGGAACGTGTTCGGCCTGATGGTCATCTATGTGATCCTGTCGTGGATCATCGGGGCGGCGGTCGGCGCGCTCGGTCTGGCGACCGGCGGCGGCTTCTTCGACGGCAGTCCGAATCTGTGGGTCAATGCGGCGTCCGGCGTGGTGGTCAACATCCTGTCGGCGGTGGTCGCTTCGGCCGGGGTGGCGGCGCTCTATTACGAACTGCGGACCGTCAAGGAAGGGGCGGGGCCTGAGGCCCTGGCCGCCGTCTTCGACTGATGGGGCCGCGGCGTCAGACGTCGTGCTTGTCGCGACGCCGCACGCCCATCAGCAGCTTCTGCTCCAGCCGCCCACGCACGGCGGCGTAATAGGCGCTGAGGAAGTCGCGGTCGGTCTGGTGTGGATCGCGCGACCATCCGATTTTCACCATGATGCGGTCGGCGACGGCGCGCATGGTCTTGCGCTCGCCGGTGCGCAGGACGGATTCCAGAACGTGCAGCTCCTTGGCCCCATAGGCGTCCAACTGCGCCAGGGTGAAGTCATACCTCGCCAGTTGTTCCGACCCGTCGTCGGCCATGTCGCGGGTCAGCTTGCGGCGTGGGGTGCGCACCACCCAGGTGCCGCCGACCAGGTCGCCCAGGCGCAGCCGGTCGCGGTTGAACAGGGGGAAGAAGACGAAGATCGCCGCCCAGACGAAGGCCAGCAGATACATCCAGCTGTCGACCCCGCCCTGACCCGCCTGCGTCACCAGAAGCGACAGCGGCAGGAAGACCTCCAGCTCGCGCATGGCGTTGCGCGCGAACACCGATTCCGCCCGCAGCCGCCCGCCGTCGCGTGAGGCGACGCGCAGGCCCATCGCCCGTTTGCCGGGCGTGGCGGCGGCGGCCGACAGCTCGAAAGCGGTGAAGTAGAAGTTCCTTAGCAGGAAGAAGACCACCAGCCACAGCACGGCGACCAGTTCCGCGCCCGCTTGCCCGGCTGCGCCTATGGCGCCGACGCCGGTGAAGATCAGGGCCAGGGTGAAGGCGATCAGCACGCCGATGATGATTCCGGCGTCCAGCAGGAAGGCCGCCGCCCTTTGCCCCGCGTCGCCGATGTTCAGCCGCAGGTCGACGCCCTCGGGCGTGATGAAGGGGCGCTCGGTCTTGTCGATCTTCGCGGCGTCAGCGGACACGAGACGCCTCCCGTCTCGGACCATAGAAGTAGAGCCCCCAGATCAGGGCCGTCACGCCCGCCACGGCGTAGCGCAGGCCGGTGTCGGCGATCAGCTGCCGCCCGAAGCCCTCTAGCAAACCGGCGAGCAGCAGCATGACGATGACCCCGCCCATGACCACGCCGGCGGTTCGTCCGGCTTGAACGGCGGCGTCCAGTCGGTGCGCCCGGCCGGGGAAGGCGACGGCCCAGCCGATCTTCAGACCCGCGGCGCCGGCCAGGATGACGGCGAACAGCTCGGTCACGCCGTGGATCAGCAGCCAGCCGCCCAGCTCGACCCCCAGGCCGCGGCTGGCGAACAGGGCGAAGAAGGCGCCCAGCGTCGCGCCGTTGTAGAGGATTAGCAGTCCGGTCGGCAGACACAGGGCGAAGCCCAGCGCAAAGGCGAACAGGGCGACCTTGGCGTTGTGGGTGAACAGGAAGGCCGCGAACACCGACAGGCCGTCGGCGTTCTCGGTCCCGTCCAGCGTGGCGCGCAAGGTCGCGGTCGAGGCGCCCGGATCGCGGCCTCCGGACAGGTCGCCCGGCACAAAGGCGTAGAACCATTCGGGATCGTGCATCACCAGCCAGCCGCCGACCACGGCGCCCAGCAGCATCAGGGCGGCGGACACCAGGGTCTCGCGCCACAGGCCTTTGACCGAGGCGGGCCAGTCATGGCGGAAGAAGGCGGTCAGCCGGTCGCGCAGCGTCGCCCGCGAGCCGTAGACGAAGAAGTAGGCTCGCGCCGACAGCGTCTCCAGATAGTCGATCAGCCCTTGGTCCAACGACGTCTCGCGCGCCACCGACAGGGCCGACAGGGTCGAACGGTACAGCACGGGCACGGCCAGGATCTCTTCGTCGGTCAGTTTGGACGCCGAGCCCTTTTCAGCCTTGTCCATCAACCGCTCCAGGCGGCGCCAGTCGTCTTCGCGCGCCTGGCGGAAGCGTTGGCTTTTCAGCAGGGGGGCGTCGGTCACAGCAGATCCCTCCGCTTCAGGTCCAGATAGGCGTTGACCGCCTCGGGCCCGACCTGATCGGCGGGGGCGTCGACGATGTGGGCGCCCATGCGGCGCAGACGGCTGATGACCGTTTCGCGTTCGCGCAGCAGGCTGGCGGCCACGACGGCGCGCGACACGTCCTCGGCCGTTTCTGGCGCGGCGGCGGCAAGACCCTCCAACTCCTCGTCGCGCAGAACGACGAACAGCACCAGGTGGCGTTTCAGCAACCGGCCCAGGGACTCGATCATCAGCTCGGCGGCGGTGGAATCGGTGAAGTCGGTGAAGACCACGATCAGGGATCGGCGCTGAAGCTGTCCCGACAGGGTGGCCAGGGCCAGGGTGTAGTTGGTCTCGTGCGTCGAATAGTCGACCCGGCCGACGACGGTCTGCAGGGTGCGGAAGGCGTTCATGCCGCCGACGGCGCCGGTCGACAGGCGCGGCCGGGAATCGAAGGCGAACAGGCCCGCCCGGTCGCCCGAGCGCAGGCAGGCGTAGGACAGCAGCAGGGCCGCATGGATGAAGCGGTCCACTCGCGGCATTCCGCCGACCGGCTCGCAGGCGGCGCGCCCGCAGTCCAGGGCCATGATGACGTTGTGGTTGCGCTCGGTGCGGAATTCCTTGGCCAGCAGGGCGGCGTGGCGGGCCGACTGCTTCCAGTCGATGGCGCGCCGGTCCATGCCGGGCTGATAGTCGCGCAGGGCCTGGAACTCGGCGCCTTCGCCGATGTCCAACTGGGCCTTGGATCCGAACAGGGCGTCGCGAGCGAACAGGCGCACCGCTTGATCGCGCACCCACTGCAGGTCGGTCAGCACCGGCGCCGATAGATCCAGGCGGAACGTCTTCTGCTTCCAGGCCAGACCCATCGGGCCGCGCCAACGCACCCAAAGCTCATGCAGGGCCGCGTCGCCGCGTCGCTCGGGCGTGAAGGGGAAGGCGAGGACGGCGACATGGTCGCGCACCCCGGCCTGGCGCGGGGTGTCGTCCACGCCCAGCTTGGCCTCGCCCGACAGGGCGGCTTCGACCTGATGCGGTGCGCGGCCTTGCGCCGCGAAGCGCGCCGTCAGCCCGACCAGGCTCGGTCGCCCGACGGCGGCGCGCACCGGCTCGGGCGCGTCCAGCGTCAGGCCGGAGCGAGAGCCGGTCAGCAGGGCGTCCAGCGCGAACAGCGCCGTCACGCCCGCGATCCAGACCGGACCGGCCAGCCAGCCGACGGGCGTCAGCACGCCGGCCAGCAGGGCGACGGGCGCTCCCGCCGCCAGGACCGTCACCGCACGTCGGGTCGGATAAATCACCGGGGCGCCGCCACCTGATCCACCAGGCCGGCCAGCACCTGCTCGACGCGGCGGCCCTCGATCTCGGCCGCGGGCGACAGCACCAGGCGGTGGCGCAGGGCCGGGATCGCCAACGCCTTCACGTCGTCGGGGATGACGTAGTCGCGACCGTCCAGGGCGGCGCGGGCGCGGGCGGCGACAGCCAGCATGGCCCCGGCGCGCGGCGAGGCGCCCGTTTCCACATCGGCGGAATCGCGCGTGGCCCGCACCAGGGCGGCGATGTAGCCGACGACCTCGTCCGTCAGCCGCACCTGGGCCACGGCGTCTACGGCGGCGGCGATGGCGGCGGCCTCGGCCACGGTCTCGACGCCTAGGGCGACCGGGTCCATCTGGCCGGTGCGCGACCCGTGGGCGGCGATGATGGCGCGCTCCTGCTCCAGATCGGGATAGCCGAGGACGTGCTTGAACAGGAAGCGGTCCAATTGCGCCTCGGGCAGGGGATAGGTGCCCTGCTGCTCGATCGGGTTCTGGGTGGCGACGACGGTGAAGCGCGGGCTCAGCGCATGGGCCTGGCCGTCGATGGTGATGTTGCGCTCCTGCATGGCTTCCAGCAGGGCGGCCTGGGTCTTGGGCGGGGTGCGGTTGATCTCATCGGCCAGCAGCAGCTCGCAGAAGATCGGCCCGCGCGTCAGGGTGAAGCTGGACGTCTGGAAGTTGAACAGGTTGGACCCCAGGATGTCGCCCGGCATCAGGTCCGGCGTGAACTGGATGCGGCCGTAGTCCAGCCCGACCGAGCGGGCGAAGCTGTGGGCCAACAGGGTCTTGGCCGTGCCGGGCGGGCCTTCCAGCAGGACGTGGCCGCCCGCGAACAGGGCGGTCAGCAACAGGTCGACTGCGCCGTCCTGGCCCACCACGGCCTTGGCGATCTCGGCGCGGATGCGCTCGGCGATCGTCTTCACCTCATTGACGTGCACGGGTCAGCTCCTGGTTCCAGCGATAGAGGGCGGCGGCGACCCGCATCAGGTCGCCGGGGGTTTTGGCCGCCCTGGCCTGATCGGCCAGGACAGAATAGGTCGCGTGCGCGCCGGTGGTCCGGCTGACGCGGTCGAGGAAGGCGTCGAGTTCGTCCTCGCTCAGGCGGCGCGGGGCGCCGATGGCGCGGGCTACGGCGGCGCGGGTCAGCAGGGCGTAGGGCGCAGCCATGTGATGTTCGCGCCGAGCCAGCCGCACCAGCCCCGCCGTATTGTCGGCCAGCCCGCGCTTGCCCAGGGCGATGACGCGGCCGCTCTCGCGCGCGGGGCCGAAACGCACGACGGCCTGATAACCGGCGAAGACCGCCAGCGCCGCCAGCACCAGCGTCATGCCCAGGAGCGGCGGCTCCAGCATCAGCCGCAACAGGCTGCGCGTGCGCTGCATTCCGTGCAGCGTCAGGTCGAAGATGACCGGCGCCTCCTCCGCTCGCACGACGTCCAGCAGGGCGACGGCCGTGCGCGCCCCATTCAGCGTCTTCAGCCCGTGGGTGCTGAGCAGATCGGCGTCGGCCAGCACATAGACACGCGTGGTCGCATGCATGGCCAGAACCGGGCGACCCTGATCGTCCGTCACGACAGGGACCCAGTCGGGGCCGGACAGGGTCTTCAGCGCATCGACATCCACCGGCGCGCCGAAGGGCGTGCCGTCGGGGCGTTTCAAGGCGACGGCCGCGCGGCCGTCGCGCGATTGCAGGCGGGCGCCCTGACGCAGGTGTTCGCTCAGCGGCGCGAGCGAGGCCTGGGCGGGCAGCAGACCCATCGTGCGAACCCAGCCAGGGTGCTCGGGGTCGGGCGCCGCGCTCCATTTGGGCAGGACGATCAGGGTCGCGCCGGCATGGTTGATGTCGTCGATCTGTTCGGGCTTGGCGTTGGGCGTCGGCGTCAGCACCAGCAGGCTTTCGTCCGAAGAGGGCGTCAGGGGGCCTCGGCTCATCGTCACCGGCACGCCGAGGTTTCGCAGCAGCACCGGCGCCGCGCCGAATCCGGTCGAGCTGCGCGACAGGGCGTGGCCGCCGCCGTCGTCGCCGGACTTCAGTTCGGGCGCATAGGCCGACAGCACGCCCAGCCCGGCCAGGGCCACGACGCTGACCAGCAGTAAGCTGATGAGGACGACGGGTGAAAAGGCGTTCCCGGCCGCCTTGGCGGAACGGCTCATGCGCGCCAGCCCTCGGGCAGGGCGAAGGCCTCATAGGCCTGGCGACAGTCGGCGAAATCCTGGGCGTCCACGGCGGCGCCGCCGAACAGGCTGCGTTCGACCACCCGGCCGATCCGTTCAAAGGCGGGTCGCGCCGCCTCGGGCAAGGCTTTCAGGCGGGCGATTTCGCGCGCGGTCAACGACACCCGCAACGCGCGCGGCTGGCGTTTTTCGATGTCCTGCACGCTGCGCAGCAACAACAGGTGGGCGGCGTCGGCGTATTGTCCACGCGCGGCCAGGGCGTCAGCCTCGGCCAGCAGATCGCGGGCCGCCTGAACGTCCGGCCGCCAATCGGCATCGACCGGCGTCGCCGGCTTGTCGGGCTTGGCGGCGGGTTTTCGCAGCCGCAGGATCTCGCGCACGATGGCGTAGAGGATCAGCCCGGCCAGCAGGGCCAGTCCGATCCAGAACACCCATTTCAGCATCGGCGCCAGGAACTGCAGCGTCTCGCCGATCCAACGCAGCCAGCCGGGAGTCTGCGGCGGGTCGAAATTGGCGCGGTCGAACTGAAACGACGGATCATTCAGCAGGGCGGCGTGCGCCTGCAGGATCGTCTCGTTGGAAGCCGAGGCCTCTCCCTGCATTCCAACGTTCCTCGACCCCATGCTTCAAGCCATAGAGCCGGAGACGGTCAAGTCAACCGACAGGTCGCACGGCTAGGGGGATGTTCGGGCCTGCTCATGCGCTCCATCGCGAAGGAGACAGCGACCTCAGCTGTTTGAAACGGCGACGACGCCGATGACGGCCGCCGCAACGAGGACGCAGACGGGCAGCACCCACACCTGGATCAGCGCCGTCGAGCGAGAAACTCCGCCTTCGGCCACATCATCGCCCTCGAACAGCCGGGGTCTCTTTTTCGGCTGGTGAGGGACGCGTTCATGCTCTCGAGACGTCATTGCCCGCTCCATCATCCGTCACTGAACAGATGTTGAGCGTGACGACCAACCGGATGGTTCTGAAGGTCCGGTTGGTCTTTTGGGGCTAGGCCGGAAGCTGACTTCGGCGCCTATGAACCTGATGGGTCACATGGGCCGAAGTTGGGGCGGGAAAGGCAGTTCAAACTCTGAACGCTCGGGCGCGACGCCGAAGGTCGCCTCGCCGTCGCGGCCCGCGTAACGGTCCAGCAGCGTCGAATAGGTATGGAAGCGGATGGTGCGGGTCTCGGTGTCGAAGGCCATGAAACGCAGCCAGCCTGCGCCGCCGTTGGCTGATCCGGCCTGGCAGTCCGGTCCGACCGTGTTGCCCTGATAGTCCTGGATCAGCTGATAGACGGGATGGCCCGCCTCGTTGCGGTCGATCCGCAGGTTCTCGCCGTTGGACACCCCTTCGACCGGGCGGGTGTAGTTGTGCCCGCTCAGGACCATGAAGATCATCGCGTTCTTGCGAATGAAACGGTCCCAGACCTGATCGGGCGGCAGGTTGTCGGCGCCCGCGAAATAGCTGTCGTAGCCGTTGGATCGCTCCTGAACGTCAGGCTTCAGCCATTCATGGGTGGTGACGATGACGGGCGTGTCGGGATGGGCGTCGATCACGCCCTGGGCCCAGTCGAGCGCGGTCTGCGGCGGCTGCATCTCCAGCGACAGGTGCAGGAAGGACATGCCGCCGGCGGTGAAGGTTTGGAAGCTGTTCAAGCCGTTCGTCGAGGCGCCGCCGTACCAGGCTTTGCCCATGAAATGGCGCGACTGCGGGCCGAAGTAGAAGTTCCAGGCGCGGCCGCCCGCCAGCGGTTCGGAGACGCCGTCGTAGCCTCGCCATGAATAGTTGTCGTAGTCGTGGTTGCCGGGAACCATGCCGAACGGCAGGCCGCTGTCAGTCAAGATCGAGACGGCGCGGTTGGCGATGTCCCATTCCTCGCGCGTGTCGAAGACCTGGTATTCGCCCTCGGCGTCGGGGATGGCGCGTCGGAACTGGCCGTCGCCGTGCTGGACGATGTCGCCGACGAAGGTGACGAAGGCTAGGTTCTTGTCCTGGCGGGTCTCGACCAGATAGCGCATCTGCTGGTCGAAGGTGGCGGCGCCGCGCGGTTGGGGCAGGGTGACGTCGGCGTAGTTCTGGGTGTCCGAGACGACGGCGATGGTGAAGATCTCGGCCCAGGCCGGAACCGCCGCGCCCAGCAGCGCCGCGCTGAAGGCGACCGCTGCGCCCAGGTGTTTGAACGTCGTCATAGGTGGGGCATCCCGAAGCAGTGATGCAGCCGCCCTTAGCGACGCTGTGTGACGCTTTGGCTGCGGCGACATCGCTGAGCGCGCCGGACGCGCGCTGATACGGAAATGTCGTGCGACCGACATGAGGCGGTGATGCTGCGGCGCCATTGGGCGCGGCGTGAACCAACAGCCAAGCCAGCCTTTCGACAGGGACGATGCGACGTCCGCCCTGACGTGCGACGAGGGATTCGCGGCGCTGACACGGCGGCTGCGAGCGCCGCTGACGCGCTTCTTCCTGCGGCGGTCGACGTCGCCGTCGGATGCGGAGGAGATGGTTCAGGATCTGTTTCTGCGCCTGATGCGCCGCGCGGATCTGATGAGTTTGCAGAACGTCGACGGCTATGTCTTCGAGGCGGCGGCCAACATCGCGCGGGATCGGGGGCGTTATGAGCAGGCGCGGGGGCAGGGCCTGCACGTCGAGATCAATGACGCGCTGGCCGAATATGACGCGCCCGACGCCGAACAGATCATTGCGGGGAGGCAGCGTTTGAAACGGATGCTGGCGGCGCTGGACGCCCTGCCGCCGCGGGCGCGGGCGGTGGTGATCCTGCGCCGGTTCGAGAACCTGACCTATCCGCAGATCGCCCGTCGCCTGGGCATTTCGGTCAGTGCGGTCGAGAAGCACATGGTGCGGGCGATGTCGGCGCTCAGGGTGGACCTGGTCGAGGGGGATCGCTGATGTCGCCGATTCATCTCCGACCCGACGACGAGGAAACGGCCGATCCGGCCGCCTTCTGGTTCGCGCGCATGAACGGCGGCGATGCGCCCAGCCCTCAGGACGAGATCGCTTTCCGACAGTGGCTGGACGAAGATCCTGGCCATATCCACGACTATCGCGCGTGCCAGCAGGCGTGGCGGATGCTGGAGCTTGAGGCGGGACAGCCCGAGGTGCTGGCCCTGCGCGCCGCCGCCCTGGGGCGTGCCGATCGGGGGACGACGCGGCGTCGCGCCCTGTTGGGTTTGACCGGCGGGGCCATTGCTGCGTCATGCGGCGGGTTGTGGGTGATGACGGCGTCGTCACCGGCGCGGGCGCTGATCGCGACCGAGGCAGGGCAGCGGTTGACCGCGTCCCTGCCGGACGGGTCGGAGGTGACGCTGGCGCCGTCGTCCCGGTTGCGCCTCGACTACGGCGCCGAACGTCGCGCGGCGGTGCTGGAAGCGGGACAGGCCTATTTCCACATTCAGCCCGACGCCGCGCCCTTCGTCCTGCGCGTCGGCGATCGGTTGATGACGACCGAACAGGGACGTTTCCAGGCGACCCATGCGGATCGACGACCGGAGGCGGTGGTCGAGCAGGGGCGGCTGCGGGTGGCGGAAAGAGGCGGTGCGGGCGCAGCCCTGATGTTGACGGCCGGGCAGGGCGGGCTGGCGCGCGGCGACGAACTGCGCGCCGCGCCGGCAGATGTCGAGGCCGAAACGGCCTGGCGGATGGGGCGCCTGGTCGTACGGGACCGTCCGCTTCGCGAGGTGGTCGAACGCTTCAACCGCTATTCGGCGGAGCGGCTGACGTTGACGGATGCAGCGGCGGGGGAAATCCGTATCTCAGGCTCCTTCCGCTATGACGGCGGGCAGGAGTTCGCCCTGGCCCTGGCGCGCGGGTTCGGCCTGTCGGTGCGGCGCATGCCGGACGGGGACTGGCGCATCGGATCTCCCGGAAAAGCGTCTGACGGAACGGCTGCGCTTTGATGAAATTTCCACGACGGGGTGGGGTTCTGTGGAGAGGCCTCCGTTTCTGAGGGGGAGCCGCCGACGAGCGGCTGACCAGATCTCAGGGGCTACCATGTTCATTTCCAAGCCGCGCGCCGGCGCCTTCAAGCGCATGCTGCTGGCCTGTTCGGCCGTCGCTGCGGTCGCGACGGCGACGCCGGCTCTTGCCCAGTCGCCGAGCGGCGGCGCAGCCGTCTCCTTCGCCATCGAAAGCCAGTCGATGGAGGAGGCGCTGACGACGTTGGCGCGCACCGCCGACGTGCAGGTGCTGTTCGCGCCGGAGGCTGTGCGCGGTCGTCGCGCCAACCGCGTGGTCGGCGTCCTGGCCCCCGCCGAGGCGCTGCGCCGCATGGTGGAGGGCACGGGCCTGACCGTGACGCCGGTTGGCGCGCGCACCTTTTCTGTTGCGGTCGCCCATGCCGATCTCAGATCTGAAGGCGTCACCGCGATCGAGGACGTGATCGTCACGGCTCAGAAGCGCGCCCAGCGCATTCAAGACGTGCCGTTGGCCGTCACCATGCTGAATGGCGAGGACGCCCTTCGTCGCGGCATCGACAGCGTGACCGACCTGGTGGACGAGGTTCCGGGCGTGTCGGTGAACTACGCCTTCGGCGGCGCCAACTACGGCATGATCAGCATCCGGGGCATCGGCGGGGCCGACGATTACAAGCCCAACGGCAACCCCTCGGTCGCCCTGCACGTCGACGGCGTCTATCAGACCTCGAACGCCTATCTGGGCATGCCTCTGTTCGACCTGGACCGGGTCGAGATTCTGAAGGGGCCGCAGGGCACCCTGTACGGCCGCAACACCACGGCCGGCGTCATCAACGCCATCACCAAGGGACCGGGCGAGACGGTCGAAGGTTCGGGCCGTCTGGAGTTCGGCAGCCATGACTATCTGGCGATGGAGGCGGCCGTCGGCGGCCCCCTGAGCGACAAGGTCGGCGTGCGCCTGGCCGTGCTGGCCGAGCAGGGCGGCGGCTTCATGACTGGGGCGGGTGCAGGCGACCTGGCCGGCTTCCAGCCGGTCATCACCGGCGTGACCCAGACCCAGGTTCCGCCCATCGTCGATCCGGGCCGCCGTGAAGGTTTCGGCGACAAGGATCTGTTCGCCGGCCGCGCCACCGTCGCTTTCGACTTCACGCCGGAGACCAATCTGACGGTGAAGCTGTTCGGCAGCCGCGACCGGGGCGACACGCGCCAGTACGACCGCATCTCGGCGGCGCTGGACAGCAACATCGCCAACGCTGGCGAGAACGACGACCCGTACGAGTTCTATTCGTCGGAGTATCCGACTCACAGCATCGACATCTATGGCGTGTCGGCGGCGTTGCAGCATCGCTTGGGCGACAACCTGAACCTGGCGGTGATCGGCAATGTCCAAGGCACGACCCGCTCGGTGCAGGGCAACGGCGACGGCTCGCCCTATCCGGCCTCGCGCTTCGATGCGGATGAGACGCTGAGCCAGACCTCGCTGGAAATGCGCCTGAGCGATGACACGGGCGGTCGTCTGGACTGGATCGTAGGCGCCTTCTACGTCTCGGACGACATCGACTTCGACACCCACTGGACCAGCTATACGGCCCGGACCCAGTACGACAACCTGCACAGCCAGACGCGCAACAGCTTCGCCGTCTTCGGCCAGGTCGACTATGATCTGACCGACAAGCTGACCCTGTCGGGCGGCCTGCGCTACACCCGCGACGAGGCGACTTTCAGCGGGCGCAACGACGACCTGGACCCGTGGGGCATCTCGACCTTCACCACCACCTTCGCGACGACCAACCCCTTCATCTGGGACCGCGCCTTCGAGGACGACAACGTCTCGGGTCGGATCACGGCCAAGTACGCCTTCACGCCGAACCTGAACGTCTTCGTCTCGGCGGGGACCGGCTATCGCGGCGGCGGATTCGACGGCACCTCCATCTTCACCCAGGCCGAGACCCTGCCGTTCGATTCCGAGACCGTCACCGCCTATGAGGCCGGGCTGCGCTGGACGACGAACCGTCTTCGCCTGTCGGTGGATGTCTTCTCCTATTCGTTCAAGGAGTTGCAGGCGACGACCCGATTGGCTAACGACACCAACGGCCGCGCCAACGTCGGCGAGGCCGAGAGCAAGGGCGTCGAGTTCGCGCTCAACGCCGTGCTGTTCGAAAGCGCGAACCAGAGTCTGGATCTAGACGTCGCCGCCGCCTTCCTGGACACGGAGATCATCTCGTTCAGCTCGGCGCGCGTGGCCGAGGTGCTGTCGACCGTCGGCGACCCCCTGCCGGGCGCTCCGGACGTGACGGCGACGGTTTCGCTGAACCATGGCCTGGTTCTGGGCAACGGCTGGCGCGTGGATAGCCGCGTGTCGGTCTCGCACCACGGCGAGGAGAGCAACCGGCTGAACGCGGCGCCGGGCAATACGGCGGACGCCTATACCCTGTTGAACGCCCGTGTGGAGCTGCAGACGGCGGCGGACTGGGCGGTCTACGCCTATGGCCGCAACATCACCGACGAGGTGTACTTCCCGGAGCTGAACGGCGCCTCGCGTCTGGTCGGGGCTCCGGCGACCTATGGCGTGGGGCTACGCTACAGGTTCTGATTACGCCGTGGCTGCGCCGTCGCCGGTTTCCGGACGACGGCGCAGTCGCACCGCCTGCTTGAACAGGCGGTATCCTTTGGGCCGCCGTTGCGCCCGGTCCGGAGGCGGAGGGGGCGCGTCAGGTTCAGCGCCGCATCAAGGGGCTGGACCGGCCAGAGCTGCCGCGATCTGCGCTCTAATACGCGCGTGGAGGCGTCGATCCGGAGCCGCCGATGACGGCCCCAGGGGGGCCTCTGCGGACACTGAACGTATCTTCCGCCCTCCTTCGTGACGACCAAGCCGAATGGCTCGGGCATCGGCCTCAGCTTGGCCCGTCCACGGCCACGGCGGTGCGGAGCGAAACCGCCGCCGTAATCGAGTTTCGGCGCCTCAGAGCAGGAGGGGCGCTCCGTCTAGCGACGCCCGGAACCACCCAGGTGGTTGGACAGGAACAGGGCGTTGATCAGCAGGCGTTCGGTCCCCAGCCAGTATTTGCGGTGGGCGGGGTCGTCGGCGAACAGGACGACATTGCCCGCGCCGACCGGGTTCACCTGGGCCCAGACCGAGCCCGCCGCCTTGGCGCGTAGCGCTTCGGGCAGGTAGCCGTTGACCTGCGGGTTGTTCTCGATCCGCACGACGTTGGCGAAGGGATCGGCCACGGGGGCCAGAACCACGTCCGTCTCCTTGTTCACGAACAGGTCGCGGCGCGACAAGCCGAAAGCCAAGGGGTGGCTGATGTCGGCGTCGGCCGACAGGGCGTTGCCCGCCGTGCGTTGTTCGCCCTGGATCGTGCTGCGATCGGCGTAGTCTCGGCGCTCGACCTCGGCCTTCTTCTCGTCTTCGGAGGCGGCCTGCGGAGCCAGGCCGTTGGCGGCGGCCCAGCGCGCGGCGCTGCCGAACACCACCAGGGAGCCGCCCGCCCGTACCCAGGCCTTTAGGGCGTCCACCGTCGGCTGGCTCAGGTTGTCGTAGCGGCCGCCGGACAGGACGATGCTGTCGTAGTCGCCCAGAGGGACGCGGCCCAGTTGCGACGGGTCCAGCCGCGTCGCCGGATAGTTCAGCCGCTCGCTGAGGGCGAACCAGGTCGCGCCGATTTCGGTGGCGTTGACGCCCTCGCCCATGACCAGAGCGATGCGCGGGGCGCGCACGACCTTCACATTGTCGCTGCCAAGATCGACGCCCACGACGCTTTGGCCGGTCGAGACGGCGTGGGCGACCACGCCCGCCTCGCGTGCGGCCGTGTCGACGGCGGCGCGCAGGGCGGCGGCGTCCAGCGGCTGGCCCGCCGTGGTGACGACCAGAGAGCCGCGCCCGAAGGCGCTGTCGCCCTGCGCCGTCCTTGCAGTCAGCGGTTCGAACGCGGCGCGGACGCGCACGTCCTGACGCAGCAGGGCGGCCAGAACGCGCGGCGCGTTCAGGTCTCGCCAGTCGACGACATAGGCGTAGGCGTCCTGCGGCCCGCTGACGCCGCCGGTTGTGACGGGCGCTTCGGTCACGGCGGACCCGTGGGCGGGGACGCGGCGCAGGCCGTCGCTCTTCAGCCCATAGGCCAGGGCGACCGAATAGGAGGTGCTGCCGTAGACGCTGCCCTTTGTCGGCGGCGTCCGGTCGAAGATGGAATGGACCAGTCGGAACTGCGGCTGGGCCGAGGGCACGATATAGGCGCTCCCCGGCTCATACACTCGGCCGTTCTGCGTCACCCGCTCGGTCAGCGGATGGACCTGAATGCGGTGGGCCAGCAGCAGGTCCAGCGTTTGGCGCGTCAGGCCGGGGTCGGTCGCGTCGCCGAAGACGAAGGCCTGGCTGGAATGGCGCAGTCCCTGTTCGACGGCCGAGCGGAAGAAGTCGCGCTGGAACGCCTGCAATCCGGCGCGCTCGGCGACGGCGCCGCGGATGGTGGCCAGGCCGACGTTGGTCTGGTTGCGGATGGTGAAGGGGAAGGTTAGCGGGCCGTTGGCCGTGTCCTGCACGAGGCCGCGCGAGCTGGCCTGCTCAACCGTCACCCCGACCCCGCCGTGGAAGTCGGGATAGGTCGAGCCGTAGACCGGCGAGAAGTTGTCGAAGACCTCGCGCGTGTAATAGAGCGAGCCGAGGCTATCCAGCGCCTGGGCGTGATAGCGGGCCAGCGTCACATTCCATTCGTAGCTGGCGCGCGGCAGCAGCGGGCTTTCCATGCTGGCGGGCGAGGGCTCGAAATAATAGGTGCTGCCCGCGCCCATCTCGTGGAAGTCGATCTGGATGTTGGGCCGCCAGCGGTGGAAGGCTTCCAGCTTGGCGCGGGTCTCGGCCTGCGTCACCGCCAGCCAGTCGCGGTTCAGGTCGGTGAAATAGTGGTTGGTGCGACCGGCGGGCCAGGCCTCGACGTGCTCCTTGTCCTGCGGGTCGGCGACGGCGGGCTGGTTTTTCCAGGCGTTGTGCCAGTTGGCGGCGCGGTCGCGGCCGTCGGGGTTCTGGGCCGGGTCGATGACGACCACGGCCTTGTCCAGCCAGTCCAGCACCTCGGGCGAGCGCCCGGCGGCGAGGTAGTAGGCGGTCAGCAGGGCCGCCTCGCCGCTGGAGGTCTCATTGCCGTGGACGCTGTAGAACAGGCCGACGACGACCGGGGCGCCGGCCGTGGCGGCGGGGCCGCCGGGATCGCCCGCCGCGATATGGGCGCGCTGGATCTGGTCGATCCGGCCCTGATTGGCGCCAGACGTGATGACCACGGACAGCAGGGGCCGCTGTTCATAGCTGCGGCCGATCTCCTCGACCGTCACCCGGTCCGACAGCCGGGCCAGTTCGCGCAGATAGTCCACGATGCGGTCGTGGCGCGTGTAGTGGGTTCCGATCGGATAGCCGAGGAAGGCTTCCGGCGTCGGAATGGCGGGGTCGAAATCCCCCGCCGCCGCCTGCGGGAAGAAATAGCCGCTCTGGGCCAGGGCGGGGGCGGGCGCCGTCAGGGCGACGGCGCCCAGCAGGATCGCCGCCGCCGCGCCGCCGGTCAGGATGCGCCGAAGGGATGAACGGGCGTGTCGAACGCTCATGATGTCAGGTCTCGATGCAAGGGGTCAGAAGCGGACGTCAAAGCCGACGCGGAAGTAGCGCCCGCGCAGATCGTACTGGCCGAAGTCATAGGGGGCGCGCACGCCGGGGAAGGAGGCGTCGTGCGGCGGCGCTTCGTCCAGCAGGTTCTCGATCTTGGCGTAGACCGTCACGCGCTCCAGCCCGGACCACGCCGCATACAGATCGAATTGGTGATAGGCGTCCACGCGCGATTGTCCCCCGACAACCGGCACCTGATCATAGCCCGAGGTGTAATACCAGGTCAGGTTGGCGTCGAAGACGTCGCGGTTCCAGGCCGCGCGCGTCGTCGCCTTGTGCGCCGGCAGGGTCGCGCCCCGGTTCGACCCGGCGTAGTCCAGCAGCGGCCCGCCCGCCGCGTTCGGCCGCTTGTACTCCAGCAGATGCGTATAGGCGCTGGAGGCGGTGAAGGTCCCCCAGTTCTCGGTGCGCCAGCGCTGGCTGAAGTCCACGTCGATGCCCGAGGTCTCTAGCGCCGACAGGTTGCGATAGCGGTTGTAGACGGCCTGCAGCTTGCCGCGTTCGTCGCGGATGACGTCGGCAGGATCGTTCTGCTGGATGATGGCGGTGGTGTTTCCGGTGCCGATCAGGTTGTCGAGCTTGATCTGATACCAGTCGATGCTCAGCGCCGTGTCGCGCGTCGGGGTGAAGACGACGCCTAGATTGTAGGAGCGGGTCTTTTCAGGCTCCAGATTGGTGTTGCCGACGGTGAAGAAGGTCGGGCTCTGGCGCGAGTTGGGCAGGTCGGGATCATAGGGATCGATGACCGAGCCATAGGAGATCATGGTCGAGGCCGAGTTCTCCGACAGCGACGGCGCCCGGAACCCGCGCGAGGCCGAGGCCCGCAGCGCCAGCCAGTCCAGCGGCTTCCATCGCACGCCCGCCTTGGGCGAGAAGGCGCTGCCGAAGTCGCTGTATTCGTCCGCTCGAGCGGCGACCTGGATGTCCAGATTGCTCAGGACGGGGATGTTGAACTCGGCATAGGCGGCCCAGACGTCGCGCTTGCCGTCCACCGCGGCGATGGCGGGGCGGATCTGCAGCCCGGCGTCGATCTGCCACGGATTGCTGGAGACCAGGCTTTCGTGGCGGAACTCGACCCCGGCGGCATAGCCGATCTGGCCGACGGGCAGATTGAACAGCTCGCCCGAGATCTTGAAGTCGGCGCCGTAGAGGCGCGACTCGGCCGGACGCAGGGTCGACAGGCGGATGCCGTCCAGCACGGCCTGCGGCGTGGCGCCGGGCTCATGCAGGTTCAGCGTGCCGTCAGCCAGGGCGTCGGCCAGGTTCCAGCGATGGGCGAAGCCGCCCGAAACGGTCTCGCGCTCGTCGCTGCCCGAGGCGAAGACCGCGGCCTCCCAGTCGAAGCGGTCGTGGCGGCCGCGCACCCCGGCCAGGGCGCGATAGGACTTGGACTCATTGGTCTTCAGCGTCCGGCCCAGATCGAAGAAGGTGTATTCGATCGGCGTGGCGACGCCGTAGGGGTTGTAGGGGTTATTGGCGGGCAGCAGGTTCGACACCGGCTCGGCTAGTCCGGTCTGGGCGTTCAGCGCGAACCGTCCGCCCTCCAGCGTGAAGAAGGGGCTGGAGCCGAACAGGGACGCCCCCTCGACATAGGAATACAGCACCTCGCCAAAGGCCTCGATCTGCGGCGTCAGGCGCTTGGTCCCGAACAGATAGGCCTGATAGCGGTCGGTCGAGGGGATCAGCGTCGTGTGCGGCGCCAGGTTGATGGCGCAGGTGTCGCCGGCCAGGCCGTCGATCGGGGCGCTGGCGGTCAGCACCATGCCTTCGGGGCACTGGCCCTGGGCGTCGAGGAAGGGCACGGACCTGCCATCGACCAGGAAGCGCGCGCCCTTGGCCGACCAGCCGTTCCAGCGGCCGCCGGGCAGGTCGGTGTAGATGCCCGACTTGGTCAGGTCGCGCTGATCCTGATCCAGCCGGTTGCGGGTATAGGCTTCCAACGACAGCAGGATGTTGTAGCCGTCCGTCTCCAGGTCGCCATGACCGGCGACCAGTTTGGCGGTCGAGGTCTCCAGCCCGCCCTGATCGGCGACGCCGTAGCTGGCCCCGAACTCCAGCCCCTGGAAGTTCTGGCGGGTGATGATGTTGGTCACGCCCGCCACCGCGTCCGAGCCGTAGACAGCCGAGGCGCCGTCCTTCAGCACCTCCAGCCGCTGGGTCGCCACCATCGGCAGGGCGTTCAGATTGACGAAGGTGTCCGACAGGCCGCCGCCGGGGAAGCCGTAGTTGGCCACACGACGTCCGTTCAACAGCACTAGGGTGTTCTTCTGCGACAGGCCGCGCAGGCCGATGCCCGCCGCGCCCGACGACCAGCCGCTGTTCTGTGTCTCGTTCGAGCCGTTGCCGGTGTTGGCCGAGATCGAGCGCAGCAGGTCCGCCGTCGTCGACTTGCCTGAGCTTTCCAGTTCTTCGCGGCCGATCACCTGAACCGGGTTGAAACCTTCGGTGTTGGCGCGCCGGATGTTGGAGCCGGTCACCACGACATCCGAGACAGAGTAGGGCGACGCCGTCGCCGTTTGATCTGTTAGATTCTCAGAGGTTTCCCCGTATGCGGCGTTGCAAACCCCAGCGGCGGAGAAAAAGGCGAGAACGGTCAGGGATGGCCTGATCATGGGAATGCTGCACCGCAATAAAAGTCATAATTGGGCGCGCAATAAGGCACGTGAGCGGCGTGTTTCTAATGTAGAATTTCTAACTGTATGGCGAGTTTTCGTGGTCGAGATCCGCCTGGCGGACAGACCTTTGATGCGGGTGTGAAAATCCTGATCGAATGACGAAAAAGCCGGGTTGCCATCGATTATGAACAGTGTTTAATTGTCTGTGCGCCATGAGTTGCGGCGGTAACCGATCCCTGTCTTCTGTCGAGAAACGAGTCTCGTATGCCATCCTCAAAGACCATCGCCGCCGTGTCTCTCGCCGCGTTCGCCTCAGCCATGGTCGCGGCGCTGCCAGCGTCGGCTCAGTCGCTGATCGAAATTCAGGACGTGGACCGTGACAATGTCCTGACGGGGACGCCGGCCGCCTTTGGCGTCGCCTTCCCGGGCGCTCAACGGAATGAGGCCGCGCGAGAAATCGGCGAAGACACCTACAGCTTCGTGCCGCTGGCCTTCATCCCGCTGTCCGACACGCGCGTCGCCCTGGTGAGCACGGGGGCGAACGAGTGCACGGGGCAGGCGTGCAGCGGCATGAATGCGGTCCATTATCTCGACCATGACGCCGGTGCGCCGCGCTACCCCTATACGCTTCAGGGCGAGTGGCTGGACGTCGGCGCGGCGGGCGTGGTCGGCAACCCGGCGCTGCGTTGGGGCTGGACGAAGGCGATCGCGGCCAGCCCAGTCCTCTACACCGAAGCCGGCGGCGTATGGCAGGGGCGTGCGTGCGGCTATGCCGTGCTGACGGAGTTGACTCCGGCAGGGCCTGTGCAGATCGCGCGTATCCAGACCTATTTCTCGGACGCCAGCGCCGATGACGGCGAGGCGGGCGTCGACGGGGTGATCACGGCCGCCGATCAGGGCCGCAGCTTCACGGTGTCGTACACCGGATCGGCCAGCTTCAAAGAGACCTACACGCGCGGCGCCGACGGCCAGTTTCGACTGGACGGCCAGAGCCGTGTTCCCGCCTGCTGAGACGACATCAACGCCGCAGTGACGGCGCCAGAGACCAAGGAGGTCTACGTGCGTATTTTCATGATGAGCCTGACTGCGGCTGCTTCCCTGGCGGCGACGAGCGCCCTCGCTCAAAGCGCCGTCTGTACGTCGCTGGACAAGGGCGATCTGTCCATCGGCCAGACGCTGTCGCAGGCGCAACAGCGTCAGCTTCGCGAAGAAGCGCCCGTGGGCACGCTGCATTGCGGTCGGACGGGCTGCACGGCCGTGGCGTCGGATGGGGTGAGCTACAGTTGGCGGCGTGATGGTCGGATCGTCGGCAAGACGATCGAGCTGTCCGCGCCGACGACCCTGCCGGGCTGGCGCGGCGAGATCGATCAGACGTTCGCCGATCGCCTGAGCCAGGCGACGTGCACGCGCTTCACCGTGTTCGACGATGAACTTGACGGCGGCCGTTCGATGAAGAGCGCGCCGTTTGCGGCGTCCCAAGGGCAGACGGTCACCGCCAGCCTCTTCGGGCGTGGAACCGCCGAAGAGCCGCTGACGATCGAGATGCGCGCCGTGGATCAATAATCCTGCCCTTGGGGGAGGATCTGTCGCTTAAGCGTCGAAGGAAATCACATGACCCTGAGAACCCCGATCGCGCTCGCCCTGGCCGCGACCCTGGCCGCCTGTTCGCAGGCCGAAGAGAGGGCGCGCGCCGAGCCGGCCCCGGCCGAAGCCAGCGTCCCGGCGTCGGCTGCGGCACCGACTTCCGCGCCTGACCGGAACGGCGAGGCCCCGCCGCTGTCGGCCTATGTCGGCAAGCATCCGACCGAGCCGGTTCAGGGCGTCACCTTCTTCCAGCACCCGGACGTGCGCGCGGCCATCGTCGCGTCGGGCGTGGATCGGGACATCCAGAAATCCATCGTCTTCGACGGCAACGTCGTCGGCGTAGTGACGGAGACGCGCGGGCGGCTGTTGCTTCACGGCTATGATCCAGCAGGCGCGGGCTCGACCAACTGGGCCATTCTGATGATCCCGGACAGCAGCAAGGCGGCGGTCTGCTACTCCACCGGCATCGTCGGCTACGAGAAGGGCGCCGACTGGTATTTCGAGGGCGATGTGGCCTTCACCCTCTATACGCCCTGTCCCTCCGAGGAAGGCGATATGGAGACGCTGAGCAACTGGCCGATCGGCCCCATTCCGGGCTGAGGCCGGGGAGGGCGCTTATGTATTGCAAGGGGCATCTGATGGCGCTTCGTCGTTTCGCGAGCGGGTTGGTTGCGACGCTGGTCATGAGTGCGGCCGGCGTCGCTGCGGCTCAACCCGCCGGGGTCGATGAAGAGGCCGCCAGGGCCGCCCTGAAGGAATGGATGGCGGCCAGCCCCGAGTACGCGAAGCTTCAGTACGACCTGGTCAAGGCCCAGGCCGGCCTGGCCGTCCGCATCGAGCGGCTGGTCATGATCGGCCTTCTGTGCGAGCGCCTGTCCGAGGACGACAGTCGCCTGATCATCGACAACGCCCGCGAGGAGATGACGTTCGGCCATTCCGTTTTGTCCGAACAGCAGCAGGCGGATTTCGCCCTCTACTACGAAGGGCTGCGGCGGGGCGCGCTGGTCGCCGCCGCGCCTGAGCCTCCTCGTCCCGACGAATGCGAAGACTTCGCCAAGCCGGGCGGGACTTTGGTCAAGTTGCTGACCTGGACCGGGCGCCGACAGTTCATCAGCCCGGGCGTTCTCGCCAGCCCGAGAACCATTCCCTAGAGGCCGCGCGGATCAGCGCGACGGGTCCGGCAGGCGCACCGCCTGGAAGTAGGTTCCCGAGAGCGTGCCGCCCGAACCGCAATAGGGGACGGCGTCGGCGCCGTTCTCGATTGTCTCCTTGACGACGAGCGTCGCGCCCTGGGCCTTCATGTTCAGCGACCAGGCGGCGGCGCCGCTGATGTCGTCAAAGCGCGCTTCGTCCTCTTCGATCCAGTCGCCGCTGCCGTCCGCCTCGCAGGACCAGCCATCGCCGCGCGGGTCGGCGGCCGTGGCCGTGAACGTCAGGACGCCGGTCGCCCATTGGTTGACGACGATCTCGCCGTTGAGATTGCGCCAGCGCCCAACCACGCTGACCAGCGGGTCGTTGCCTAGATCGGTCAGAAACGCTTCACGTCGCGTCATTTGATCGGTCAGTTCTTCGACCAGATCGGAGCCCGTCAGCCGGGCACCGGTCGCGTCGCGGACGGCGAGAAAGGCGCGCTGGTCGCGACGAAGCGCTTCGGCGCTTGCGGCGTCATAACCCCTGATCGCCGTTCCATAGTGTTCAGCGATCTTCGCATCCAATGCGGTCAGGGCCGGGGTCGAGCAGATGGCGGTCTCGACCGGACCGGAGGCGCGGCGACAGTCAGCGCTTTCAGCGGCCGCAGGCGCAGCGATCGAGGCCGCCAGGGCGGCGCCGAGAAGCAGGGCGGCGGTCGAAGCGGACGACGGGAAGCGAAGCGCGGTCATGGGAACCTCAAGGCGGATGCGGGAGGGCGCGAAAGCACCCTGTCGAGCGCAATTCATATCCTTAAATGAGCATCGATCAATAAAAAACGAAAACAGACGTTTCTTACCGCTCCCTGCATAGCTTCTGCTATGCAGGGTTAATGGGCAGGCGATCGGATCATACGCGGCAGGAGCTTGAGCGGCTTTTTGTGGTCGAGGGCCACAAGCATATGGCCGAGGTAGGCTTTGCGCGCTTCTCTGCGCGCGAGGTGGCCAAGCGCGTCGGCTATTCGATCGGCACCCTCTACAATGTGTTCGGTACGCTGGATCAGCTTCTGATCGCCATCAACACGCGCACCTTCCAGCTCTGGGCGGAAGAGGTGCGGCAGGCGCTGGAAGACAGCGGCCCGGACCGCATTCGATGTCTGGTCGAGGCCTATTTCGGCTTCGCTCGCGCCAATCCCCATAGCTGGAGGGCCATCTATGAGCATCACCTGCCGCCGGATGTGGCCCTGACCGACGAACAGAACCAGCGGCGCGGCGACCTGACTCAGATCATCGTGAACGAGGTGACGGCGGTCTTGCCGGCGAAGGCGCAGGCCGGCGCGCCGCGTCTGGCGCGTTCGCTGATCGCCGTGGTTCACGGCCATTGCGTATTCGACCTGAACGGCAGCTTCGCCCTGATGAGCATCGAAGAGCCCGCCGAGCTGGCGCTGGAACGTGTCCGGGAAAGCTTGTCTCAGGCCGGAGCGGCCTAGAAACCGTCTGTTCGCAGCCGACGTTGGAAGCGGTCTTCACGAAACTGGCGCGAGACGGTGAGCATTCTGTCGTCTCGCCGGGGCAAGTCAGGGGCGGGGATGGCGTTCTGGCAGGGTCATGGCGGACGGACGACAGGCGAAGGGGCGGCGTGAAGGGCGCTCCTTGAACTATCTGCTGGCGCGCTATGGCGTGGAGATCCGCACGGCGCTCGTGCGTCGCTATGGGGCTCAGCAGGATGGGGTGGACGACGCCCTGCAGCAGGCCTTTCTGCGGTTCAGCACGCTGGAGAACCAGGACAAGGTCGCAGATCCGCGCGCATTTCTGTTCGTCATGGCGCGCAACGCCCTGAAGGACGCCATTCGCCGCGCCGACAGTCAGAAGCGGCGGTGGAAGGCCCTGGCCGAGGCCACGCCGTCGCAGCATGAAATCAGTCCGGAGGAAGCTCTGTTGAGGCGCGAGGAGCAGGAAGCCCTGGACTGTGAAATTCAGGCGTTGGACCCTGACGCGCGTGAACTGCTCAGGATGAGCCGTATCGAAGGCCTGACCTATGCGGAAATCTCGCGGTTGACGGGGCGCTCTGCGGCGGACATCAGCCGCACGATCGCGCGGACGCTGATCGAATTGCGTCGCGCCATTCAGGTGCGCGGGACGGAGGCGGCATGACGGCGCAGCATGACGCGCCGCCGATCGAGCAGGCGCTGGAATGGCTGGCGCTGCGCTGTGGCGGCCAGACAAGCACGGCGGATCGCCGAGCGTTCGAGGCCTGGCTGGCGGCGTCGCCGGATCACGCGGGCGCCTATGCCGAGGCTGAGGCCCTGTGGGCGCGGCTGGACTGGTCGGAGGCGCTGAACCAGCAGAGCTTGAACAGCGCGGTTGAGGCGTCTGCGCCAACACCGATGACGCGTCGAAAGACGTTGCCGTCGCGGCGAGGGCTGATGGCCATGGCGGCGGGGTTGGGGGCGGCGGCGTTGACGCCGTTGGCCCTTCACCTGTCCAGCGGAGAGCGGCGCCGGTTCGAGACCGAGGTGGGCGAGATCCGTCATCTGTCGCTGGAAGACGGATCTCGCGTGTCCCTGGGCGGGCGCTCGGTGCTGGCGACCCGTGTCGGCGATCGGGTGCGCCAGATGCGGCTGGATGCGGGCGAAGCCTTTTTTGATGTGGCGCGCGATGAGACGCGGGTCTTCACCGTGATCGGCGCGGGCCTGAAGGCCGAGGCGCTGGGCACCGCCTTCGAGGTGCGCCTGGGCGACCACGGACCGGAAGTCTTCGTCGAAGAGGGGCGGGTGCGCGTGACGGCGATCGCGACGGGCGAACAGACCGTCATCGGCGCGGGCGAACGCGCGGCCCTGCGCGGCGGGACACTGAAACGGGCGGCGATCAACCCGGCGGGCGTCGCGCCGTGGCGGCGTCAGCGCTTCAGCTTCATCGACCAGCCGCTGTCGGAAGTCGTGGCCGAGGTGAACCGCTATTACCGGGCGGGCGTGGTGATCGCTTCGCCGGAACTGGGCGCGCGCAAGGTGACGGCGGCTTTCACCATCGAGCAGATTCCGCAGGCGCTGGAGAGTTTGGCGCAGGAGTTGAAAGGTCATCTGGTGCGCCGTCGAAACGCCGATGGCGAAATCCAAATGATGCTGAAAAGCTGAGTTATCTTGAAGCTTTGGTGAAATCGACAGGCGGGCTGGAAGGGCGGGCGTCGGCTTGCGTCTAGGCGGTGTGAAGTTGTTGGGGGCCGTGTCGGCTGCAGGCTTCACGCAACGTCCAGGGGATAGAATTGACCGTTCACCGTTCGAGGCTGAAGGCCGTCGCCACGTCTTCCGCCGCCGTTTTCGTGCTTGCCGCCGCCGCCATGCCCGCCATGGCGCAGGCCCCATCCCGCCCGGCCGCCGCCGCACAGGTTCACACCATCCGCATCGAAGCCCAGTCGCTGGACCGGGCGGTGGTCGCCCTAGCCGAACAGACGGGGACGGTGATCGTCGCTGCGGGCGTTACGCTGGACAATCGTCGTTCGACCGTCCTGACCGGTTCGATGACGGCGGCGGAGGCCCTGGCGCGTTTGCTGGAAGGCGCTAATCTGACGTTCCGACGCGACCCGAACGGCGCCTTCGTCATCGTTTCGGCCGCCGAGGCGCGGGCTGAGACGACCCAGATCGGCGACGTGGTCGTCACCGCCCGCTTCGACCCGCTGAGCCGCCTTCAGAAGGGCGCGACGGACAGCTTCACCGGCCTGGATCGTTCGCTGCTGGAGACGCCGCGCTCGGCCTCGCGCGTCAGTTCGGACACCATCGCCCGCTATGGGATGGAGAACGTCGACGATCTGGTCGCCGCCGTGCCCGGCGCCTATACGGCCAGCTTTTTCGGCGTGCCGGGCAATCTGAACGTGCGCGGCACCCTGGCCGACACCTATTTTCAGGGCTTCAAACGGATCGAGAACCGGGGCAGCTTTTCGTCCAACCTGGGCGCCGCCGCCTATGTCGAGGTGCTGCGCGGGCCGTCCTCGCCCATCTATGGTCCCGGCAAGGTCGGCGGCCTGTTGAACTTCGTGCCCAAGTCAGCGCGCGGCGTGGATGCGCGCTATGCCGATGAGATGAGCGGCGGCGTCAACGTCACCGTGGGCTCCTACGGGCGGCGCAATGCGGCGGCGGATCTGGTGGTCCCGGTCGGCGAAGGCGGCATCGCCCTGTACGTCGAGCGCGAGGACTCGGACTCCTATTACCGCAATATCCACCCCGAGCACCTGAACCTTCAGGCCACCTATGTCGGCGATTTCGGCAGCGGCTGGTCGGGCGAAGTCAATCTGATGCACTTTGAGGAATCGGGCCGCATCCAGTCGCCGGGTTGGAACCGGGTGACGCAGAACCTGATCGATAACGGCGTCTACATCACTGGGCGCGACACCGATCTGGTCGATCTGGATGGCTCGGGCATGATCGAATACGTCGAGATCGACGCCGCTTTCGGATCGTGGGGCGGGACGTCCAACATTCGCCAGATCAAGGAATACGGCGGCAAGAACAATCCGAAATTCGCGCTGGACGAAGGCGTCGGCACGACCAAGCTGAGCCGCCGCAACGTCATGGCGGACAACGCCGACTATAACGACAGCCGCACCTTCACCGCCTATGCGGGCCTGCAGAAGGAGATGGCGAACGGTTCGGTGCTGGCCTTCAAGGCCTTCATGGACGACATCGAGAACCAGCGCTTCACCAGCTTCGGCTTCGCCGCCGACTATAACGCCCGCGCCATCGAAGGCCGCGTGACCTACAGCTTCCCGTCGCGTTTCGGCCAGCATGTCAGCGCCGACACCGTCGTCGGCGCCGGTTATCGCGACCATACCGCCAAGCAGTATGAAAGCTTCCTGTCCGGTTATATCGCCCTGAACCGCCGCGACCTGTCGCACGGCTCGACGGCGGGCGACCGGATCGCCGCCCCCCTGATGAAGGACGGGGTGCAGATGTGGGATTCACGGCACGAGATGGAGTGGAACAGCCGCTCGGTCTTCGCCATGAGCGACATCACCATGTTTGACCGTTTCAGCATCCTGGCGGGACTGCGCTGGGACGACTACGATCTGAAGGCGATCAACAAGGGCGAGACGGTTTTCGGCCTGAAGGATACGTGGGTCGAGAACGGCAAGGCGGCCATGACCTGGTCGCTGTCGGCTCGCTATGAGACGCTCTGGGGCCTGACCCCCTATGTGACCTTCGCCGAGCCGCGCTCGCTGGAGTCGACCCAGACGGGCGGCGTGGCGGTCGGCACGGTGACGAGCAACCTGTTCATCTCGCCGTCGGAACTGAAGGAAGTCGGCGTCAAATTCTCGTTGCTGGACGGCGCCCTGTTCGGCGGAGCCGCCTATTATGAGCAGTTCCGTCGCCGCACGGACATGCTGGGCAACGTCAGCGGCAACACCTCGGAAGGTTTCGAACTGGAAGCCCACTGGCTGGCGACCGACAAGCTCAGCTTCACCACGGCGCTGACGCTGCAGGAGACGCGGGTGGATGCGCCCGGCAAGGGCAATGGCGAGTATCTGGAGCTGCGCCCCGAGCAGTTCGGCCTTGATCCCGCCTCGGCCTATGGCGGCACCTTTGCGGTGAACAACGCCGGAACCTTCGCCGAACTGGCCGATGGCTATGTGGTCCGCACCATGCCCGATACGGTGTTCAGCCTGTTCGGCGCCTATACGACCGATCCCTTCACCCTGATGGGGAACGAGGCCAGCGCGGGCCTCACCGCCGGGGCCACCTATGTCTCGGAAACGGGCGGTGTTCTGGAAAGCAGCCTGCGTTTGCCCGGCTATACGCTGGCCAAGGCGGCGGCCTATGTGAAGGTGCGTAACGTCACCGTTTCGGCCAACATCGATAACCTGTTCGACGAGGAATATTTCACCCCCTCGGCCGAGGTTTACAAAGAAGTCGCCGTCATGCCCGGCCTGCCGCGCATGTTCCGGGTGAATCTGGCCTATCGCTTCTAAGGTCCGATGACCTGTCCGGCGGCCGAGATTATCGGCCGCCGGATCGCTTTTCCGCGCCGCCGGCACGGCGCCTCTCGAACGAAAGAGCTGTTCGATGACGCAGAACCTTCGCCTGTCGCGCCGCGGCGCCCTGGCTCTGATGACGGGCGGGGCGGCGCTGGCCGCTCCGGCCGCCGCCCGCGCATCGGTTGATGCAGCGCGCTTCACGCATGGCGTGGCGGCGGGCGACCCGATGCAGGACGGTTTCGTGATCTGGACCCGTGCGGTCGGGGCGGGGGCGACAGTCGGCCTGCGCTGGGAAGCGGCCGAAGACGCGGATTTCATTCGCATCATCCAGTCGGGGACGGTGCAGGCGACCGCCGCGCGCGACCACACGGCCAAGGTCGATGTGACGGGCCTGCGCGCCGGGCGTGAGTACTTCTATCGCTTCCACAGCGCCGACGCCGTCTCAGCCGTAGGGCGCGCCCGGACCTTGCCGAGCGGCGACGTGGAGCGTGCGCGGCTGGCGGTGGTGTCCTGCTCTCACTACGGCTTCGGTTATTTCAACGCCTATCGCGCCGTCGCCGATCTGGAAGAGCCGGTGGACGCGGTGGTCCACCTAGGCGACTACATCTATGAATACGGCGTCGACGGCTATGGCGGGCCGGAAAGCCGCGTCCTGGGCCGTGAACACGATCCGGCGCATGAGATCGTCACTCTGGACGACTATCGCCGCCGCTTCGCCCAATACCGCGCCGACCCCGACCTTCAGGCCGCCCACGCCCGCGCCGCCTTCATCACGGTCTGGGACGACCACGAGACGGCGAACAACAGCTGGATGGGCGGCTCGTCCGCCCATGACGAGGATATGGAAGGCCCGTGGGACCGGCGTCGCAATGCGGCGATCCAGGCCTATTTCGAATGGCTGCCGATGCGCGACCCGGCGCCGGGTCGCCCGGCCCATGTGCTGAACCGGGTCTATGACTTCGGCGACCTGCTGTCGTTGATCGCGGTCGAGACGCGCCTGACCGGCCGCACCCAGGCGCCCAGCGCCTCACGCGAGATGATCTTCGACGCCGAGGGCCGCCCCGACACCGTCCGGTTCGAGGCTGAGGTGCTGGACCGCCCCGAACGCTCCATGATGGGCGCAACGCAGGAAGCCTGGCTGGAAGACGCACTGACCGCCTCGGTCCAGCGCGGAACGACATGGCAGATGCTGGCCAATCAGGTCGTCATGGCGCGGATGCGGGCGCCGGACTTCATGTCCGTCATGCCCGAAGATTTGCTGCAAGAGGCGATGTCGCGACCCGGCTCACGTAGCTGGCTGGAAAGCACCCGGCTGGGCCTGCCGATCAATCTGGACGCCTGGGACGGCTATCCGGCGGCGCGCCTGCGCCTGTATGACGCCGCCCGCCGCAGCGGCGCCAATCTGGCGATCCTCAGCGGCGATACGCATATGTTCTGGGGCAATCGCCTGCACGATCCGCGCGACGAAAGCTTCGTCGGCGTCGAGTTCGGAACCGGCAGCGTCACCTCGCCCGGCGGTTATGAAACCATCAGCCCGGACCCCCGCATCTATGACGTCGCGGAAAAGGCGCTGGTCGCCAAGAACCCCGACGTCCGCTTCGCCCATGTTCGCGACCACGGCTTCCTGGTGGTCGAGATCACCAAGGCGGCTCTGACATGCGATTATCATCAGGTCGCCGACATTCGAGCGCGCGACGGTCGGGCCTGGCGCTTCGCCCGCATCACGACCGACCGCGCAGGCGGTTTCCAGGTACAGGAGGGCTGAGATGCGTTTGCTGATCGTGGGGGCGGCGGCGCTCAGTCTGGCGCTTTCGGCGTGCGCCTCGGGTCGTGAGGCGTCGTTGTGGCAAGGCTATGCCGATCATCCGCAGGGGTATCTGGGGGCGGATCGCCGCTTTGAGGCGCTCGCCTTTCTTCCCCCTCCGCCGCAAGTCGATTCCTTGACGACGCAGAACGACCTGGCCGTCTATCGCGCTACGCGGGCGCTGAAGGATCAGCCGCGCTGGCTTCAGGCGGCCGCCGACGCCGAGATCGTGACGCCCTCAGCGCCGGGCGTGTTCAGCGAGGCGCTGGGCGCGTCCTTTGATCCTGAGCGGACGCCGACGCTGGCGCTATTGCTGGGACGGATGCACGCGGATCTTGAGACAATCCAGGCTTCGGCCAAGGCGAGCCATGCCCGGCCGCGCCCTTTCGTGTCCGAGCCCGCCGATATCTGTGTCGAGGCTGCGCCGTGGCTGGCCGAAAGCGGGTCTTATCCGTCGGGCCATGCGGCCATGGGGTGGGCCTGGGCGCTGGTGTTGTCCGAGCTGGCGCCGGACCGTGCAGAGGCGATCCTGGCGCGCGGCCTGGCCTATGGCGACAGCCGCGTGATCTGCGGCGTCCACTACGTCAGCGACGTGGAGGCGGGGCGGCTGATGGGCGCGGCGCTCGTCGCGCGTCTGAAGGCGGAGCCGGCTTTCCAGCGGGACTTTGAGCGGGCGCGAGCCGAATGGCGACGTAGCCTTTCGAGACAGCGGTAGTCGCGAAAACAGACCTATTTCGGCAGTCGGCTCATGGCTTCGAAGCCGCCGGTGAAGATGACCTCCATGGCGTCGCATATGGCGCTCATTTCCGACGACTTGCACAGGCCGCCGGACAGGACGTCGATGCGCCCTGTCTGAGCCAGGGACAGAGTCAGCGACCCCGACAGCAGATGGTAGAACCAGTAGATCTGTCGTTCGGGCGTGTCGGGCGCGATCCGCTTCAGCAGGCCGATGAAGCGATCGATCACCGGATCGAAATGCTGGTGCATGGTGTCGCCGCCCCAGGCCGGGGTGTTGTTCACCTGGGCGACCAGGGCCGCATAGTTCAGCCAGGCGCGGTCTCCGGTTTCGAACAGGACGAACAGCGGGCGCAGGAAGGCGTCGATGGCGCCGCTGACGGTCATGGCGTCGCCGTGTTCGGCCTCATAGCGATCCAGGCTGTCTAGGCGCAACTGGTTCACCACCTCGGCGCGGCGGCCGAAGACGGTCGAGAACAGCCGGTTCTTGTCGTCGAAATAATAGTGCAGCAGGGCCGTGTCGACGCCCGCCTCCTTGGCCACCGCCTTCAGGGTGACGCCGTGCAGGCCGTCGCGCGCGAACAGGGCTTCGGCCACGTCCAGGATGCGGGTGGTCGTTTCCTCGCGGCGCTGGGCCTTGGGCTTTGGCGGCGCCTTGGGTTTCGTGGCGGCCTTGGCGCGCGGCTTGGACTCAGTCGTCGTCATGGAGACAGCTTACCCGAACGCCCGCCGCAAGCGATCCCGCAGCCGCATCAACAGGATCAGCAGCTTGCCCTTGCGTCCGTGGTGGTCCAGCGCCGCCTTGCACCAACCGCGCTTCACCTCGCCGCCGGGTGTCGTGTTGAACACCATCCAGGCGTCATCCGCAGGCGTGTAGACGGGCCAGTCGGCGCCGGGCGCGCCTGTCTTGGCGAATGCGATCCAGCGGGCGTGCATGGCGGCGCTGATCGCGCGGTCGGCTTCGGTCGCGGGCGGAGCGCCGTCGGGGCGGTGGTCCAGCGTCTCGAAGACATGAAAGATCTCGGCGGCGTGGGCGGCGCGGGGCATGGTGTCGCGCCTAGATTCTTCTACGTAATCAAAAGCGTATAGCCATGTCTTCGACCGATGTGGGCGCGACGCGACCCAGCGCGCGGGGGCGGCGAAGGCGAAGTCGCGGAAGCCGTGGCGGATCAACTGCTCCTCGTCGCCGCTCGCCTGCGGATAGAGGCGGGCCAGGGCGGCGTTCGGCTTGATCAGCTTGCCGAACCGTTCCAGTCCGCCGCCGTAATTGAGCAGGGAATCTTCGCCGCTGTTGACCCCGATCATCAGCGGCACATCGGCGAAGTCGCCGCGCGCGAAGGCGCTGATCGGGTCGCGATCCAGCAGGCGGTCGTCGATGACCGGGCCGAAGGCGCCTTCGACGGCGGTCAGCCGCTCGGGCGCGACGGCGCGCAGCGCGGCGGCGTCTGGGGCGCTCAGGCCGAGAGCGGCCGCTGTCGCGGCGCTGCGCTCATATGCGGTCTTCAGCGGCGTGGCGGGCAGCCAGCCGCCGCCGGACTGGACCACGGCCTTGTGGAACAGGCCGCGCGCCCGCTTGGCCGTCATCAGGGCCAGGATGTCGAGGCCCCCGGCGGATTCTCCGAACAAGGTGATGTTGGCCGGATCGCCGCCGAAGCTGGCGGCGTGATCGCGCACCCATTCCAGGGCCGCGATCTGATCCAGCAAGGCCTGGTTGCCCAGCGGCTCGTCGGCGGGCGTCTCGGCCGTCAGGGCGGGGTGGGCGAAGAAGCCGAGCTGGCCCAGGCGATAGTTGACGCTGACCAGCATCACGCCGTCGCGGGCGAAGGCGGCGCCGTCATAGAAGGGCAGGGAGCCCGCGCCCATCCGGTTCGAGCCGCCGTGCAGCCAGACCATGATCGGCGTCGGGGCTGTCGTTTCGGCCGGCGCCCAGAGGTTCAGCGCCAGGCAGTCCTCGCTGGTCGGCTCGGGCGCGCCGCCGATGGCGACGATGTCGGCCACGTCCGCCGGACCCGCCTGGGGCGCGGAAGGTCCGAAGACGGCGGCTTCGCGCACCCCGTCCCAAGCCGGGAAGGGGCGTGGCGCGCGCCAGCGCAGCGCACCGATCGGCGCGGCGGCGTAAGGCACGCCGCGAAAGACGTTCGCCGAACCTTCGCGACGGCCCCGCAGGGCGCCCGACGGCGTGTGCGCGACGGGATGCGTCGCGCTTTGATGGAGCTGATCCATGTTTCGTCCCTTCAGGCGCGATCTTCGCCGCACTCGTTCATTTAAGAATGAAGAATGCGCATCCGGCTGTCGAGCCGCTTCGTGAAACATCATTCATGCAGGAATGAATGATGTTGACAGCGGGGCCGTTCGCGGATCACCGTCGCTCCAACACAGATCAGCGGCGAGCAAACGACCGCGCGTGGAGAGGAAACGAGAATGCGATCGACAGGACAGTTGCGTCTGGCGCTGATGACCAGCGCCTTCATCACCGCCTCGCTGTGCGCGGCGCCGACCCTGGCCCAGCAGGCGACGGAGACTGAGCAGGCTTCGAACGTGGACGACATCGTCGTCACGGCGCGCCGTCGCGAGGAAAGCCTGAAGGACGTGCCGGTCGCCGTCACCGCCGTCACCAGCGAGCGCCTGGAACAGACCGGCGCAGCCGACATCACCACCTTGCAGCAGCAGACGCCGAACGCGACGGTTCAGGTGGCGCGCGGCACCAACTCGACCCTGACCACCTTCATTCGCGGCGTCGGCCAGCAGGATCCTCTGTGGGGCTTCGAGCCGGGCGTCGGCCTCTATGTCGATGACGTCTATGTGGCCCGTCCGCAGGGCGCGGTGCTGGACATCTTCGATATCGAACGGCTGGAAGTCCTGCGCGGGCCGCAGGGCACGCTTTACGGCCGCAACACCATCGGCGGGGCGATCAAATACGTCACCAAGCGCCTGGGGCCTGACCCGGAGCTGACGCTGAAGGGCGCCTACGGCAGCTATAATCAGGTCGACCTGATCGCCTCGGGTTCGGCGCCGCTGACCGAGACCCTGCGGATCGGTGGCGCGATCGCGCGCTACACCCGCGACGGCTACGGCACGAACCTGAACACCGGGGCGGAACACTACAATAAGGACGTCACGGCGGGGCGTCTGAGCATTGAGTGGACGCCGCGTGACGATCTGTTCTTCCGCCTGGCGGGCGACATCACCGAGGACGAATCCAACGCTCGCCACGGCTATCGCCTGAAGGCGCCGACGACGGATGACGTTTATGACACCCGTGCAGGCATCGGCGATGACGGTTATGTCCGCACGCGGGGTCTGTCGCTGACGGGCGAGTGGAACGTTAACGACGCGGTGACGCTGAAGTCGGTCACGGCCTGGCGCGACGGCGACACCAAGGGCGACGGCATTGACTTCGACGGCCTGCCTCAGCCGATCCTCGACATTCCCGGCTATTATGCGGACAGCCAGTTCACCCAGGAATTCCAGCTGTTGTTCCAGGGCGAACGCTGGCAAGGCGTGGCGGGCGTCTTCTACATGGACGCCTCGGCCGAGGGGGCGTTCGACACCGTCATCGGCCTTTATCCCAGCATGGGGCCAGGGCTGCCGGCGGGCCTGACGACCTTCACGGGCGGCAAGGTGGACACCGAGAGCTTCGCCGTCTTCGCCGACTTCAGCTACGACGTGACGGACCAGCTGTCGCTGTCGGTCGGCGGTCGCTGGACCCGCGACAAGAAGAGCGTCGATCAGCTGCGCCAGAACTATCTGGGCATAAAGAGCCCCTTCTTCGGCAACAGCAGCGCCATTCCGGCGGGGCGTCCTTCGACCGACTACACCAACTCGGACACCTATTCGGAGTTCACGCCGCGAGTCAGCGCCAGCTACAAGTTCACGCCGGAACTTACGGGCTACGCCTCCTACGGGCGGGGCTTCAAGTCGGGCGGTTTCGACATGCGCGGCGACGCCAGCCTCTATCCTGAGACGGTCAACGGCTATCAGCCGGAACTGGTCGACACCTATGAGATCGGGCTGAAGGGTTCGTTGCTGGATCGCCGCATCAACTTCGCCACGGCCCTGTTCAAGTCGGAATACACCGACCAGCAGATCACCTCGCAGTTCTTCATCCCGCCCACATCGGTCGTCAGCTATGTCGACAACGCTGGGTCCAGCGAGATCTGGGGCTGGGAGCTGGAGGCCAGCGCGCGGATCACCGACAGCTTCATCCCGCGCCTGACGCTGGGTTATCTGGACGCCAAGTTCAACGACTTCGTCACCCTGAACCCGGATACCGGCAAGCGCGAGAACATGGCCGATCAGCGCCACTTCCAGAACACGCCGGATTGGACCGCTAGCCTGGCCCTGCCTTACAGTTTCGACCTGGGCGATCGCGGCTCGGTGATCTTCACGCCGACCGCCGCCTATCGCGGGGCGACCCAGATGTTCGAGACGCCGATACCGCTGCTCGATCAGGGATCTTACTGGCTGTATGACGCCACCCTGATGTGGACCTCGTCCGACACGCGTTATCGCGTCAGCCTGGCGGGCCGCAACCTGGGCGACGAGCGTTATCGCGCCGGCGGCTACAACTTCCCCGGCGCCATTACCGGGGACTCGGTCATCGGCTTCTACGGCCCGCCGCGTACGGTGACGTTGAGCTTAGCCGCTCGCTTCTAAGAGCGCCCGACATGAAGGCCCCCGCAGCGCCGACTGCGGGGGCTTTTTCGTCATCAAGTCAGAGCCTTGCTGTTCGATAGACCGCACACCCGGCGCCGGTTCGAGAGATGCGCCGTGGGGCGAAGAAAATTCGCCTAACCGCCGTCGCAGCTTCATCGGGCCGTGACGGCGGCGTCGCGCCTGCGACATTCAGCGTCTTTAGGTCTGCCCTGCTTTCTCAGGGGGTAAGACCATGAAGCCGATCAGCCTTAAGCGTGGATTCCTGGCGGGCGCCGCCGTCGCGGGCCTGATGGCGGCCGGCGCCGCCCATGCTCAAAGCGTTTCGTCGAGCGAGACGACGACCGCCGTGGACGACATCGTGGTGACGGCTCAACTGCGCGCTCAGGACCCGATCGAGGTGCCTTTCGCCCTGACGGCCTACAGCGGCGATTTCCTGGAAAACCTGGGCGTGCAGGAGTTCGACCAGCTGTCGGCCTTCGTGCCGGGCTTCCTGGTGCAGAACCAGTCGCCGAACAATCCGGGCTTCGTGATGCGCGGCATCACCTCGGACTCGGGCGCCGCCACCGCCGAGCCGCGCGTGTCGGTGTTCCAGGACGGGGTGTCGATCTCCAAGTCGCGCGGCTCCTATGTCGAGCTGTTCGACATGGAACGGGTTGAGGTGGCCAAGGGGCCGCAGTCGACCCTTTATGGCCGCGGCGCCCTGATCGGCGCGGTCAATCTGGTGCAGAACCGCGCCCGTCCGGGCCAGTTCGACGCCGGCGCTCGCATCGAGGCGGGCGATCTGGACTATCGCGCGGTCGAGGGTTTCGTGAATGCGCCCGTAGGCGAGACCGGCGCCCTGCGCCTGGCGGCGCGAATGAAGACGCGCGGCGGCACGGTCGAGAACCTGCTGGGCGGCGAAGACTACAACTCGATCGAGACCAAGGCCTTGCGCCTGTCGGGCGCCTGGGCGCCGACCGACAATCTGCGCGCCGATCTGATCGCCAACTATCAGACGGACTCGGCCAGCGGGACTTCGTTCAAGTCGATCGCCTATGATCCCTTTGACCCGAAAACGGGCGCCTCCCTTGGCGGGCGTGCGCCGTGGGACGGCGCGGCCCTGACGCCCGGCGCCGATTTCGACGGCGGCGTCAGCCTGGGCCTGGATCGCGAGGTCTGGGGCGTGACGGGCCTGGTGAAGTGGGACCTGTCGCCGTCGCTGACGCTGAACTCGACCACGGCCTATCGCCAGTTCGACTCGACCGAGGTGTTCGATCCGGACGGCACGTCGCTGCCCCTGCTGACGGCGGCGGAGCACGCCTATGGCGAACAGTGGAGCCAGGAGTTCCGCCTGAACTTCGACAACGGCGGCCGTTTCTCGGGCTTCGTCGGGGCGGGCTATTTCAGCGAGGAAGGCTTCCAGCGGATGCCGACCCAGTTCGACGAGCGTCTGGCCTTGCTGCAACTGGCGACGCCGCTGGGCGATCAGCGGCTGAAGATGGTCTACGCCGCGCCGACGCCGTTGCTGATGGGCGGCATTCTTCAGTCCATGCTGCCCGCCGCGGCGCATCCGCTGATCCCCGGCATCGTCGGCAATCTGAAGCCCGCTCACATCGAGACGGCGACGAACCGGGCCGATCTGACCTCCTATGACCTGTTCGGCGACCTGACCTTCAAGGCGACTGACCGGCTGGAGTTCTCGGGCGGCGTGCGCTGGACGCGCGACGACAAGACGACGGGCTATTCAGCGGCGGTGCTGAACGGCCGCTCCATCGCCGGCGGCCTGGTGGCGGTGCAGACGCTCGGCGCTCAGGCGCAACGCCTGGCCCAGGCCGGCGACCTGGCCGGCGCCCAGCGGTTGCAACAGCAGATCACGGCCATCCTGACGGGGCTGGCGACGCCGGGCGCGGCCAATCTGCCCGTGGCCTCGGGGCTGCCGCTGTTCGGCATCACCGCTCAGCCGACTGCTGGCAACGGCGACCTGATCCAGGCGGATCACGAGGACGACGGCTTCACCTGGCGTCTGACGACGCGCTACGCCCTGTCGGACGATGCCAGCCTCTACGCCAACTATGCGCGCGGCCGTCGCCCGGAGGTGCTGGAGGTGCGCGGCCCGTCTGTTCCGCTGGGCGCCCCGACTTTCGAGGTGATCCCCGCCGAAACCGTCGATAGCTTCGAGCTCGGCTACAAGACGGCGCTGATGGATCGCCGTCTGCGGCTGGACGGGGCGGTGTTCCACTACGCCTACGACAACTTCCAGACGACCGAACAGGACGGAACCCACTTCGTCACCGTCAATGCGGGCAAGGCCAACGCCTATGGCTTCGAGGGCCAGGTCGCCTTCGCTGCGACGCCGACCTTCGATCTGTTCGGCACCTACGGCTACAACCACTCGCGCTTCGACGGGGGCGCGCGCGACGGCAACCGCTTCCGCCTGTCGCCCGACCACATGGCCTCGATCGGCGCGACCTGGCGCCTGCCGGTCGAGAGCGGGACGTTCGAGATCCAGCCGACCTACACTTGGCAGTCCAAGGTCTTCTTCGACGACGACAACGACCGGCCGGAACTGCAGACCGGCAACTTCGTCGCTGACACCGTGCAGGACGAATATCAGGACGGCTACGGCCTGCTGAACCTGCGGGTGCGTTACGCTCCGACGTCGGGCAACTGGGGCGTTGAGGCCTTCGGCGACAACATCCTGGACGAGGAATACATCAAGGACGCGGGCAACACCGGCGATGCACTGGGCCTGCCGACCTTCATCGCCGGACGAGGCGCCAGCTACGGCGTCGCCTTCACCCTGCGCTACTGAGGGCCGCGAAGATGAGCATGAACCGTCGCGGCCTTCTGGGTCTGTTCGGCGCGGGCGCGGCGGCGGGCTGCGCCACGGCGCCGTCGGGCGAAGGCGTCGCCGTCGCCTTCGCCCACGGGGTGGCCTCGGGCGATCCGGCGACCGATCGGGTGATCCTGTGGACGCGCGTCACTCCGGCGGACGGCCAGGCCGGGCCGCTCTCGGTCGTCTGGCGCGTGCTGGATGGGGAAGGCGGCCGCGTCGTCGCCTCGGGCCGGTTCGAGACGGGGCCTGAGCGCGACTATACGGTCAAGGTCGACGCGGCGGGCCTGCGCCCCGGCCGCGACTATCGCTACGACTTCGCCGTGGGCGAGGCGCGCTCGCCTGTGGGCCGCACGCGCACCCTGGCGGCCGACGGCGTGGCGCCCGTCAATCTGGCGGTGGTGTCGTGCCAGTTGCACCCCGGCGGCCTGTTCAACGCCTATGAGGCGATCGCCGCCCTGCCGACCCTGGACGCCGTGGTCCATCTGGGCGACTACATCTATGAATATGGGGCGGATTCCGACGCCTACGGCATGGCGACCGGGCCGACGCTGAGTCGCGTTCCCGAGCCTGCGCACGAGATCGTCTCCCTGGCCGACTATCGGTTGCGCCACGCCCAGTACAAGCGCGACGCCGATCTTCAGGCCGCCCACGCCCGCGCGCCCTTCATCTGCGTCTGGGACGACCACGAGACGGCCAACGACGCCTGGCTGCACGGCGCCGAGAACCACCAGCCCGAGACGGAGGGCGACTTCGCCCAGCGCAAGGCGGCGGCGCTGAAGGCCTATTACGAATGGATGCCGATCCGCGAGGCTGCGCCCGGCGCGCTGAAGGAGGCGATCCACCGCAGCTTCCACTTCGGCGATCTGGCCAGCCTGATGATGGTGGAGACCCGCCTGACCGGCCGCACCGAACCGTTGGCCTATGACAGGGATCTGAGCGCCAAGGACGGCCCGGACGGCGAGCCGGTGCTGGACCTGGACGCCTTCCGCGCCTTGCTGAACGACCCCGCCCGCGATCTGATGGGGCCGCAGCAGCGCGACTGGCTGAAGCGCGAACTGGCCGCCTCCAAGGCCAAAGGGCGTCCGTGGCAGGTGCTGGGCAATCAGGTCGTCATGGCGCGCGTCGCCGGACCTGACGTGTCGCGCACCCTGACCGAGGCCCAGGTCCAGGGTCTGATGGCTCAGATCCCCGAGGCCTATCGTGACCAGTTCGAACAGGCCCTGTTCCTGTTCAAGATGGGCCTGCCGTTCAACCTCGACGCCTGGGACGGCTATCCGGCCGGACGCGAGCGCCTCTACGCCGCCTTCGCCGAGGCAGGGGTGCAGCCCATCGTCCTGGCCGGCGACAGCCACGCCTTCTGGGTCAATGAGCTGAAGGACGCCAGCGGCGCGCGCCGGGCGGTCGAGTTCGGGACCAGCGCGGTCTCCAGCCCCTCGATCGGCGACGCCATCGGCAGTTTCCCCCTGGGCGCGGCGCTGATGCAGGCCAATGACGAGGTGCGCTTCTGCGACCAGTCAGCCAAGGGCTTCATCCTGCTGACCCTGACCGAGGACCGGGCCGAGGCGGCGCTGATGCAGGTCTCGACCATCTTCGCCAAGCCGTTCGAGGTCACGGCGCTGAAGCGCGTCGGCGTCCGCCGCGCGGATGGGGCGATCACGGGCGTCTGATCGCGGCCGACCTCAGCGCAACGGTTTCCTCGTGGGCGGATTAATCGCCCATGCGCGGCGAGCTGAAGACCTATCAGGCCAAGCGGCGTTTCGAGCAAACGCCGGAACCCAAGGGCGCCAAGCGGGCCGGAGACGGCGCGCGGCGCTTCGTGATCCAGCGCCATGCGGCGACCCGACTGCATTACGACTTCCGCATCGAGGCGGATGGGGTGCTGAAGTCCTGGGCCGTGACCAAGGCGCCGTCGCGCGATCCGTCGGTCAAGCGCCTGGCGGTTGAGGTCGAAGACCATCCGCTGGACTATGGCGACTTCGAAGGGACGATCCCGGCGGGCAATTACGGCGCGGGCACTGTGCAGCTATGGGACGCCGGAACCTGGGAGCCGCAGGAGCCGGACCTGGAGGCCGCCTGGGCGCGCGGCCAGATCAAGATGAGCCTTCACGGCGAGCGGCTGAAGGGCAAATGGGCGCTGATCCGGCTGAAAAGCGACCGGGGCAAGCCGTCCAAACGCAACAACTGGCTGCTGCTGAAGGAGAAGGACGAATACGCCGTCGCCGGTGAAGGCGACGCCCTGGCCGAGATCGACGCCTCGGTGACGACCGGTCGCTCCCTGGCCCAGATCGCCGAGGGGAACGCGCAATGGACGTCCTCCAAGCCGACTGCGCGAAAGGCGCCGCCCAAACCTGTGGCGTCCAGAGCGGCTTCAAGGACGAAACGGCCGCACGCCTTCGTGCCGATCCAACTCTGCAAGGCGGTCGATCATCCGCCCTCGGTCGCCGGTTGGGCGCATGAGATCAAGTTCGACGGGTACCGGCTGCAGATCAGCGTGGGCGGCGGCCAGGCGGTGCTGCGGACTCGCAAGGGGCTGGACTGGAGCGACCGGTTTGCCGAACTGGCGGCGGATGCGGCTGGTTGGCCTGATGCGGTGATCGACGGCGAACTGTGCGCGCTGGACGACGACCACATGCCCGATTTCAGCGCCCTGCAGGCGGCGATATCCGAAGGCGACACGGGGCGGTTGGTCTATTTCGCCTTCGACCTGCTGTTCGAAGGCCACGAGGATCTGCGCAAGCTGCCGCTGTCGCATCGCAAGGCGCGATTGCAGGCCTATATCGACCGGATCGGCGCCAATGGGGGCGGCCGTCTCCGCTATGTCGAACACTTCGCCTCGACGGGACAGGCCGTGCTGGAAAGCGCCTGTCGAATGCACCTGGAGGGCGTTATCTCCAAGAAGCTAGACGCGCCCTATCACGCCGGGCGGTCCTCGGCCTGGGTCAAGTCCAAGTGCCGGGGGCGCGATGAAGCGGTCATCGGCGGCTGGTCGTCGGAGGGCGGCAGTCGGTTCCGGTCGTTGCTGGTCGGGGTGAGAGGGAAGGGCGGGCTGAAATACCTGGGGCGGGTCGGGACGGGGTTCGGCGAGACGGCGACGCGGATGCTGATCCCCGCACTGAAGGCTGAGGCGACGGACAGGAGCCCCTTTGTCGGCGCCGACGCGCCCAAGGGCGGCAAGGACATTCACTGGGTGAAGCCGACGCTGGTCGCGGAGATCGAGCATGGCGGCTACACCGAGGCGGGATCGCTGAGACAGGCGGCCTTCAAGGGATTGCGCGACGACAAGAGCGCCGAGGATGTCACGGCCGCGCCTCAACCGCCCGCGCCGCCGCCGACATCGCAAAAAGGCGGCAAGGTCACGGTGGCGGGCGTCGTCATCTCCAGTCCTGACAAGGTGCTGTGGCCGGCGAGCGGAGGCCGACCGCCCATCACCAAGGCCGACCTGGCGCGCTACTATGAGGCGGCGGCCGAGCGCCTTCTGCCCCATGTGGCCGACCGGCCCACTTCCATCATCCGCGCCCCGGACGGCATCGAAGGCGAGACCTTCTTCCAGCGTCACGCCATGACCGGGGCGAACCCTCGGCTGAAGCTGATCGACGTCAAGGCGCGGACCCCTTATGTCGCCGTCGTCGATGTGGGCGGCCTGGCCGCCGTCGCTCAGTCGGCGGGGCTGGAGCTGCACCCCTGGGGCTGCAAGCCGGGCGATCCCGAAACGCCTGAGCAGATCACCTTCGACCTCGATCCCGACGAGGGGTTGGACTTCGACGATGTGATCGCCGCATCCGGCGTGGTGAAGGCGAAACTCGAAGGGTTGGGCCTCAACCCCTTCGTCAAGACGACGGGCGGCAAGGGCCTTCATGTGGTCGTGCCGATCCGCGCCGACGGCCGTTCTCGTGTGACCTGGGAGCAGAACAAGGCTTTCGCCAAGGCCGTGTCCGAGGCGATCAGGGCCGAGGCGCCGGACCGTTTCACCACAACCCTGGCCAAGAAGGCGCGGGGCGGAAAGATCTTCATCGACTATCTGCGCAACGGCCGGATGGCGACGGCCGTGGCGCCCTGGTCGCCGCGCGCGCGGCCGGGGGCGGGGATCGCCTTTCCCCTGTCGTGGGAGCAGGTGAAGCCGGGGTTGAGGCCCGCCGACTACAATCTTTGGGTCTGGCCCGAACTGCTTGAACGGCCCGATCCCTGGGCCGATTTCCGCGCCGCCGCCGTCGGTCTTAGGCCGGCTTTGCGCAAGATGGGCGTGGACTGACGCTCAGGCGGTCTTCTTGCGCGGCGCTGGTTTCGACGCTGATTTCTTGGCCGCCGGCTTGCGGGCCCCGCCTGCCGAACCCTTCAGACTGTTCTTCAGCGCCGCCATCAGGTCGATGACATTGGTGTCGTCCGGCTCGGCCACGTCGACCAGGCCCTTGCCGCCCTTGGTCTTGGCCTTGATCATCTCGCGTAGGGCGTCGTCGTAGCGGTCCTTGAAGGCGGTGGGATCGAAGTCAGCCTCCTTCTGGGCGATGATGCGGGCGGCGATCTCGACCATGTCGGCGTCGGCCTTCACCTTCGGAATGTCGTCGAAATAGTCGTCGGCGTCGCGCACCTCGTCATGGGCGCGCAGGGTGTAGGCCAGCAGACCCTTGCCGCGCACCTCCAGCGCCAGCTGGCGTTCCTTGCCGCGCAGGACAAGCTGGCCCAACGCCACCTTGCCTTGTTTCTGCATGGCGTCGCGGATCACGACGAAGGCCTCGACGCCCGCACCCTTTTCGGGAACGACGAAGAAGGGATCGTCCCAATACAGGCGGTCGATGTCGGACTCGTCCACGAACTTGTCGATGGCGATGGTCTTGGTGCTGTCCAGTCGCACCTGGTCGAAATCGGCGTCGTCGAACAGGACGTATTCGTCCTTGGACACCTCATAGCCGCGCACCAGGTGACTACGCTCCACCGGACCGGCGTCGGGATCGGTCGGCACCATGCGGATGCGGTTGTGGGTGTCGGGATTGATCAAATGGAAGCGCACGTCGCTGGCGCTGGTCGTCGCGGTGTAGAGCGCGACCGGGCAGGTGACCAGCGACAGCTTCAGGTGTCCTTGCCATGTCGGGCGAGCGGCCATGTCGGTTCTCCTCGACAGGCTAAATGCCCGGCGAGGACATATGTTCGCTGTCGCGGGCAAGCACAGGGTCTCTCTGGCTTGCCCGCGACGGTTCAGGCTTCGGCGTCCGCCTCGGTCTCTTGCGAAGCGGGCTGGCTTTCGCGGGCGTCCTTGAGGATGTCGACGCCGCCCTTCACCGCGATGGCCGCCACGATCAGCCCGACCACCAGGTCTGGCCAGGCCTGGTTCAGCGCCATGACCAGACCCCCGGCGATCAGGATGCCGCCGTTCGAGGCGAAGTCATTGAAGCTGAAGGTTTCGGCCGCGCGCATGTTGACGTCGTCCGTCCCCTGACGCCTGATCAGCATCAGGCAGATCAGGTTCACCACCGCCGCCATGACGGCCAGGCCCATCATGGTCCAACCGACCGGCTCGGTCCCGACGATCCAGCGCCGCCCGACGTCGATCAGCACCCCGGCGGCGAAGATCAGCAGCATGATCCCCGACAGCCGGGCGGCTCCGCGTTTCCACGCCATCGCCCGTCCGACCGCCAGGAAGCTGATCAGATAGACGATCGCGTCCGAGCCGTTGTCGGCGGCGTTGGCCAGCAGGGCGCTGGACTCGGCGAACAGGCCGCCGAGCCCGAGCACCACGAACAGCAGGGCGTTCAGCACCAGAACGATCAGCAGGGTGCGGCGCTGAAGTCCCTCTCCATGATGAGATCCGCTCATTCCTCTACGCCTTCCGCCGTGCGGTGTTTGACGGCCTTGGCTGCGAACGTCGGCAGGACGAGCAGCGTCAGGGCGGTGGCGGTCAGAAGGCCGCCGATGACCACGGTCGCCAACGGCTTCTGCACCTCGGCGCCCGCCCCGGTGGCGATGGCCATGGGGATGAAGCCGACGATGGCCACCAGGGCCGTCGTCAGCACCGCGCGCAGGCGGCTGAAGGCGCCGAACAGGGCGGCGTCTCGCGGGGCCTGACCCGCCTGCAACCGCTCGCGGATGGCCTGCATCAGCACCAGACCGTTCAGGGTCGCGACCCCCGAAACAGCGATGAAGCCGACCGCCGCGGATACCGAGAAGGGCATCCCCCGCAGCAACAGCGACAGCGCCCCGCCGACCAGCGCCAGCGGTACGCACGCGAACACCAGCCCCGCCTCTGCGAATGATCCCAGCGCCATGAACAGCAGGATGCCGATCAGGACGAAGACCACGGGGATGACCAGACCCAGGCGCTGCTCGGCTCGCTTCAGGTTCTCGAACTGGCCGCCCCATTTGAGCGAATAGCCTGCCGGCAGGCTGACCTGCTGATCGACCTGCTTCTGGGCGTCGGCGACGAAGCCGCCCAGATCGCGGCCGCGCACATTGGCCTGAACCACCATGCGGCGACTGCCGTCGTTGCGGCTGATCTGGTTCTGGCCTTCCTTCACCTGAATGCGGGCGACCGAGGACAGGGGGATGGTCACGCCGCTCGCCGTGGTGACGGGCAGGGCGTTCAGGGCGGCAGGGTCGTTGCGCTCGGCGTCCGACAGGCGGACCACCACGTCAAAGCGGCGGTCGCCTTCGAAGATCTGACCCGCCTCGGCGCCGCCGATCGCCGCCGAGACGGCTTCGGACACGTCGGCCGCCGACAGGCCGTAGTTGGCGGCGGCGAAGCGGTCGACGCTGACCGTCAGGGTCGGTAGGCCGGACGCCTGCTCCACCCGCACGTCGGCCGAGCCGGGCGTGTCGCGCAGGGCGTTGGCGACCTGATCCGCCGTCTTCTGAAGCTGGGCGAAGTCGTCGCCATAGACCATGACCGCCAGATCGGTGCGGACACCCGAGATCAGCTCGTTGAAGCGAAGTTCGATCGGCTGGCTGAACTCGAAGGCGTTGCCCAGCTGGGTCGAGGCGGCCTTCTCTATCCGGGCGATCAACTCTTCCTTAGGCAGGCGCGGATCGGGCCATTCCTTGCGCTTCTTCAGCACGATAACAGCGTCGGAAATGTTCGGCGGCATGGGGTCCACCGCCGCCTCGGCCGTGCCGGTGCGCGAGAAGATGGTCTTCACCTCGGGCTGGGCCTTGATGGCCCGCTCCAGCGCCATCTGCATGGCGAGGGATTGCTCCAGCGAGGCAGAGGGTACGCGCAGTGCCTGCATGGCGATGTCGCCCTCGTCCAGCGTCGGGATGAACTCGCGCCCCAGCAGGGTGAAGGCCAGGGCGCCGATCAGCAGGGCGCCGAAGGCCGAGGCCAGCACGGTCTTCGGATGCGAGACGGCGGCGCGGATGGCAGGTTCGATCCAGCGGCGCGCGTGGCGCAGTAGGAAGGTCTCATGCTCTTCCGCCTCGCCGTTCTCATCGACGTGGACGGTCTTGGGCTCCTTGACCAGCAGGGCCGTCATGGCCGGGACGAAGGTGAAGGAGAAGATGAAGGCGCCGACAAGGGCCAGCATGACCGTGGCGCCCATGGGGATGAAGGTCTTGCCCTCGACCCCTTCCAGCATCAGCAGGGGGGTGAAGACCAGCAGGATGATCAGCTGGCCGAAGGCGGCGGGCTTGACCATCTGGCGGGCGGCGCTGGCGGCGACGCCAAGGCGTTCGTTGCGGGTCAGGGCGCGGCCCAGATCGGCGCGCTTCTGGCCCAGCCGCAGCAGGGTGTTCTCGACCACCACCACGGCGCCGTCGACCAGCAGGCCGAAGTCCAGCGCCCCCAGGCTCATCAGGTTTCCGCTGATGCCGAAGCGGTTCATGCCGATGACCGCGAACAGGAAGCTGATCGGGATCATCAGGGCCGTGATCGTCGCTGCGCGAATGTTCCCCAGCAGCAGGAACAGCACGACGATAACCAGCAGGGCGCCCTCGGTCAGGTTCTTGGCCACCGTCTTGATGGTGGAGTTGACCAGGGCGCTGCGGTTCAGCACCGGCTCGGCCACGATGTCGGGCGGCAGGCTGGCGCTGATCTGTTCCAGCCGCTCGGCGGAGGCCTGGGCCACGGTGCGGCTGTTCTCGCCCGCCAGCATCAGGGCCGTGCCGATGACCGCCTCATGGCCGTCGCGGCTGGCCCCGCCCAGACGCGGCGCCTGGCCGATCTCGACAGTCGCCACATCGGCGACCCGGACCACCAGACCGTTGCGGTTGGCCACGGGCGCCTGGGCCAGATCCTCAACCGTCTGGGCCAGGGCGTCGGTACGCACGGTCAGGGCCTCGCCCGCGCGCTGGATATAGCCCGCGCCCGCTTGCGTATTGGCCCGGTCCAACGCCTGGATCAGGTCGTTCAGGCTGAGGCCATAGCCGGCCAGTCGCGCCGGATCGGGGCGGACGGCGTATTCCTTCACATAGCCGCCGTTGACGTCGACGCCCGCCAGACCGGGCGCGGTCCGCATCCGGGGTGCGATGATCCAGTCCTGCACGGTGCGCAGATAGGTGACCCGCGCCTGCGGCGTGTCCAGCCGCTCGCCCTCTGGCGTCAGATAGGCTCCGTCGGGTTGCCAGCCGGGACGGCCGGCTTGCGCTGTTTTGGCGTCAAAGGGCTTGAGGTCGACCGTCCACATCAGGACTTCGCCCAGGCCGGTGGTGATGGGCGACAGGGCCGGTTCGACGCCCTCGGGCAGGTTCTCGCGCGCCTGCGCCATCCGCTCTGCCACCTGCTGGCGGGCGAAGTAGATGTCGGTGGCGTCGGTGAAGATGACCGTCACCTGGCTGAAGCCGTTGCGGGTCAGGGAGCGGGTGCTCTGGATTCCCGGAATGCCCGCCATCGCCGTTTCCAGCGGGTAGGTGACCTGACGCTCCATCTGTTCGGGGGCCAGGGCCGGGGCCACGGTGTTGATCTGCACCTGTCGGTTGGTGATGTCCGGCACGGCGTCGATCGGCAGCTTGGTCAGCTGGAACAGCCCCCACGCCGCGACCAGCGTCGTGGCCAGGACGATGAACCAGCGGAAGCGGACGGACGCCTCAATGATGATTTTGAACATGATCGCCCTCCCTTAGTGGCCGTGCTCGGCTTCGCCTTTGGCCAGTTCGGCCTTGAGCAAGAAGGCGTTGGCCGCCGCGACTTTTTCGGTCCCGGTCAGGCCGCGCAGGATCTCGGTGGCGCCTCCAGCCTGACGACCGGCCAGCACGGGCTGGGCGCGGAAGCCCTCGCTGGTCTGGACGAAGACCACCGTGGCGCTGTCGACCGTTTGCACCGCTTCGGACGGCACGGTCAGGGCGCCGCCGGACTGGCCTTCGGTGACGACGGCACCGGTGACGGGCGATCCGGCGGGCGGCAGGCGGCCGCCTTCGGGCCGGGCGCGGATCACGGTCGCGCCGCTGTCTTGCAATCCGGCGTCGGCGGCGACGCCGGTGACCAGAGCGTTGAACTCGCCCTGCGGGCCCGTGACGCGCATGTGCGAGCCGAGGCGCACCTGGGCCGCCAGTTGCGGCGGGGCGTTGAAGACGAGCTCGACCCGCGCCGGATTGGTCACTTCGGCCACGACTCCGCCCTGGGCGACGAAGCCGCCGGGGCCGACCTGAACATTGGTGACGACGCCGGAGATGGGGCTGACGACGCTCATCCGGCCCGAGGCGTTGGGCGAGCCCGCCGCCGCCGCCCGCGCCCGCGCGGCGCGAGCCATAGCCTCGGCGCTGGCGGCCTGAGCCTGCGAGGCTTCGACCTCCTGACGGGCGACGACGCCCTGATCGGCCAGATTGCGGTTGCGTTGGTGCGCCTGACGCGCGGCGGTCGCGGCGGCCGAGGCCGCGTCGATCTCGGCGCGTAAGGCGGCGCCGTCGCCGCTGATCAGGCTGACCAGAGGCTGGCCTGCGCGGACCGCCTGGCCCGGCGCGACCAGCACCCGCTCGACCGTTCCGCCGACGACGGCGCCGACGGCGGCGCGCGCGTCCACCATGGCCTCGACCCGGCCGGACAGGCGCGTTTCGCCGCCCCCGCCGCGCGAGACGGAGACGACGGAAATGCCCGCCGCTTGCAGTTGCTCGGCGGTCAGTTCGACCACGCCCTCGGGCGCTTCTGCGGCTTCGCCTTTCACTTCGGTCTTCTCGGCGGCAGGCGCGGGCGGATCAGACCGCGTGAGCGTCAGAGCCAGCGCGCCGCCGCCCAGCAGGACGACAGCGGCGACGCCTGCGATCAGGACTTTCTTGTTTGATGACAGGGTGGACATCAGCGGCTTCCTTCAAAGGGGGCGCGGCCTTCCAGGCGCGCCAGATCGATCTCGGCGCGGACGCGCGCCATGCGGGCGTCGACGGCGGCGGATCGGGCGTTGATCAGGGCGGCGCGTCCGGTGCGCAGCTCCAGTTGCGAGATGCGTCCCGCCTCGGCGCCGATGCGCGACAGGCGATAGGCTTCCTCGGCCGAGGTTACGCCCGCATCGGCGGCCGACACGCGGCTCGCTGAGGACGCCAGGCGCGCTCCGGCGGCGGCCCGGTCGGCTCCGGCGTCCTGACGCGCCTGCATCACCCGCGCTTCGGCGGCCCGGTGTTCGGCGCGCGCGGCGTCGATGTTCCCTCGGTTCCGGTCGAACAGCGGCAAGGGCAGGCTGAGGCCGAAGGTCATGGCCGTCTGATCGTTCTCGCCGAAGCGAGTCACGCCGACGCTGGCGGTGACGTCAGGGCGGCCGTTGAGACGCTCGACGTCGATGCGGCGCTCGGCCGCCGTGGCCTCAGCCTCGGCCACCCGCACCGTCGGCGCGTCGCGTTCAGACCGGGCGGATGGCGTCGTCGGCGCATCCAGCAGCCCGGCCTCGATCGAGGTGGCGGGCGTCGGCAGCATGGCGACGGCGCTCAGGCGGGCGAAGGCGGCGTCGCGCTCGGCCTTGGCTTCATCGAGGCTCGCACGGGCGGCGGCGGCCTCGCTCTCGGCCTGAATGCCGCGCAGCAGGGGTTCGCGCCCTTCCTCGACCAGGGCCAGGGCGGCGCGGGCGTCGGCCACGGCCAGGGTCAGCGCTTCCTCGGCCAGGGCCGCGCGGCGCTGGGCCGCCTCAGCCTCGGCGTAGATCAGGGCGAGCCGCCCGGCCGTATCGACCACGGTCAGGTCGCGGCGCAACGCCGCCGCGCCCGCATCGGCGCGGGCGGCGTTCACTCTTGCGGGGCGACGGCCCCACAGCTCCAGATCCTGGCTGAACGCCAGGCTGAGGTCGCCCGCGCTGAGGCCGGAATAGGGGCCGGACCCGACCACGTTCTCAAGGTCGATGGACAGGTTGGGATTGGGCCGAACGCGCGCCTGACGCACGCGCGCCTCGGCGGCGTCGCTGAGAGCGTCCGCTTCGACGGCGGAAGGCGTCTGACCCAGTTGGGCGAGCAGTTCGCCATAGGAGGGCGCGGGATCAGCCCACGCCGGGACGGCGCCAAAAACGGCGACCGCGGCGAGCGCGCAGCCGGCCGCCAGGCGCGGCCGACGACGATGTGTCGGAGACATGTTTGATTTCCAGAGATGATCAGAAGAAGGGCGCGCGAAGGCGCAGGCTTCCGATCAGCTTCTGGGAGGGCGCTTCAGTCCGTCGGAGGCGAACGACACGGTGCTGTCGTCGCGCAGGATGTAGCGGCTGGCCTGGGCCCGGGGCTTGGCGATGTTGAAGTCGCCGCTGGACGGACGCTCGCCGGGGTGGTGGCAATGGCCGTGAATCTCGCCGCCCATGCGGTCGTGACTGTCCTTGGACCCGTCCTGAGCGTGTTCCGTGGTCAGAGTTTGATGCGCGATGGCGGCGTCAGGCGCGCAGGTCGCGGCATCGACCGCAGGCGCAAGCACGAGTGCGGCGATGACCAGCGTCAGGGCCGCAAACAGGTTCGCCAATGTCATCATCGACCGAGGCATGGCGGCTTAGGTAGGAGGGGGGCGGGTTGAAGGCAATCTGTTATAAGGTTCACTGGAAATGGCGACTTTGCGTCATTTCATCACGCATTCGGCCCACTGTCCGAACGGGCTTGCGTTGTTTGTCGGTCCGTCAGGCTCAAGGCGTCGCAGCCGTCCCGACTCTTGCCTGCCGCCCCAAGCCATGAAAGAAGCATGGTCAAAATCAGATATTGTATACGTTGGTCGCATGACGTTTCTTCCTCCCGACGCCGCTCCCATTGACGCCGAAGAGCGGCGGGCGCGTATCCGTGCGCTGACCGAACGATTGAAGGCCGAAGGTCTGGCCGCCCTGCTGCTGGGGCCGACCGCTTCGCTGCGCTATTATACAGGGCTGGACTGGCATCCGTCGGAGCGTCTGACCGGGGCCCTGATTCATGCCGATGGGAGCGTGGAGTACATCTGCCCTCGGTTCGAGAAGGACAAGGTGGCGGGACTGACGGCGGCGGCGACCGCCGTCGTGGGCGACATCCTGACCTGGGAGGAGGAAGAGAGCCCTTACGTCCTGGCGGCGGGGCGTCTGCCTGCGGGCGGCGTCCTGGCGGTGGACGATCAGGCGGCGGCCTTCATCTGGCTGGGCCTCAGTCGGGTGCTCGGCGCGGATCGAGTCACAGACGGCGCGTCGCTGGTCCTGGCGCAACGCAGCCTCAAGTCGCCCGCCGAGATCGCGCTTCTGACCCGCGCCAAGGCCATTACGCTTGAGGTCCAGCGCCGCACCCGCCACTGGCTGAAAGCCGGGGTCCGCACCTCCGAAGTCATGGCCTTCATCGACGCCGAACACCGCGCCCTGGGCGGGGAGGGCGGGTCGTGGTTCTGCCTGGTTTCGTTCGGCGACGACACCTGCCTGCCTCACGGCGGCGAGGGCGACCGCGCCCTTCAGGTCGACGATGTGGTGCTGATCGACACCGGGACGCTGGTCGACGGCTATCATTCGGACATCACCCGCACCTATGTCTTCGGCGAACCGACGGACGACTTCCGCCGCGTCTGGGCGCACGAGAAGGAGGCCCAGGCCCGCGCCTTCGCCGCAGCGCAACTCGGGGCGCCGTGCCACAGCGTCGATGACGCCGCGCGGGGCTATCTGACCGGCCTCGGATACGGCCCCGACTACCGACTGCCGGGCCTGCCGCACCGCACGGGCCACGGCATCGGTCTGGATATCCATGAAGCGCCCAATCTGGTGCGTGGCGACGTCACGCCGCTGGCGCCCGGCATGTGCTTCTCGAACGAGCCGATGCTGGTCATTCCCGGCCGGTTCGGCATCCGCCTCGAAGACCACTTCTACATGACGGCCGCCGGGCCGGTCTGGTTCACCGAGCCTTCGCACAGCCTGGACGATCCGTTCGGCGAGAGCGTCTCTGCATGACGACGCCCCATCGCTGGGCGGTGATCGGCGGCGGTCTGGTCGGAATGGCGACGGCTCTCAGGCTTCAGGCGGCGGGCTTCGAGACGACGCTGATCGACCGGGGCGATCCGCGATGTGGCGCCTCCTTCGGCAACATCGGCCACATCGCCGCCGAACAGTGCGAGCCGATGCCGTCGCCCGCGACCTTGAAAAGCGCGTTCGGGCGGCTGTTCGCTTTCGGCGGTCCGCTGGATTTCCGGGCGCGAGATGCGGCGCTGTGGGGGCCGTGGGCGCTGCGGTTTCTGGCGGCCTCTCGCCCGGCGGCGGCCGCGCATGGCGCAGAGATCCTGGCGCGACTTCTTGATGATCCGCTGGGCGCCTGGATGCGATTGGCGGCCCTGGCCGAAGCGCCGGATGATCTGATCCGCCCGACTGGCCATGCCGTCGTCTGGTCCACGCCCGAGGCGGCGAGACGGGGGCTTGAGGCCTGGCGGGGGGCTCACACGGGAAGCGCCCGCTTTCGTCCCATGGAGACGGAGGAGTTGGCCGCCTATGACGCGGTCCTGAAAGCGCGCCCTGCCGGAGGCGTCCGCTTCACCGGCACGGGGCAGGTCAGCGAACCCCAGAGCGTGCGCGACGCCTTGTCGACCTCTTTCCTGAAGAAAGGCGGGCGCATCCTTCAGGCCGATGTGCGTCGTCTGCAGCCTGTACCCGACGGCGTCGAGATCATTCTGGAAGACGGCGCGTCGATGGACGCCCATCGGATCGTCGTCGCTGCGGGCGCGTGGTCAGCTTCGCTTCTGGCGCCGCTGGGCGTGAACGTTCCTCTGATCGGGGAGCGCGGCTATTCGGTCCAGTCCTCGCAGCATGATTGGCCTGAATCCCTGCCGCTGACGGTGTTCGAGGATCGCGCCCTCGCCGTGGCGCGCTTCAACGGGGGGCTGCGCGCGTCCAGCCATGTCGAGTTCGGTCGGCCGTCGGCGCCGCCGGATCCGCGCAAGTGGCGTCAGATCGAGGGGCATCTGAAAGCGCTGGGCATCGGCTTCTCCGACACGCCGGACCGCTGGTGCGGGCCACGCCCGACCCTGGCGGACTATCTTCCGGCGATCGGACGACTTCAGGCGTATCCAGCCATCCATTACGCCTTCGGCCACCAGCACCTGGGCCTGACCCTGGCCGCCTTCACGGCGGAAACCATGGAGCAGATCGCCCTCGGGCGGCCGTCTCCACAATGGATGGAGGCCTTGCGCATCGAGCGCTTCGGCTGATCAGGGCGCGTGATCAGGTCTGGGCGCCCTGAAGGGCGGGGCAGCTTGTCAGGAAATAATGTGGAGAAGACGATATCAAACACCAGTGGTGGTGGGCTCAAGCCAGTCTCGAAGGTCTTAAGCATTAGAGGGGCAGGCGCCGTTCCAACTGTTCCCTGACGCCGTCTAATCCACGAGCGACTGCGGCGTCCACGGCGACGCCTGGACCCAGATCGATCCGCTTGCAGGTGACGAGCGTAATGAAAAAGTAGCTTAAGATCTCGCTCGACATTAAAGAACGTTGTGATATGATAGATTTTCGTGCGACGGAGTGTCAGGGACAAAATATTCGGAGGTAATCTCATGAAGAAATTTGCAATTGTAGCCACGCTCTTTGCTGGCTTGACTCTAAATGCCTGCGCTACGACCGAGAAGGTCAGCGCTGTGCGAACAGCCGACCTTGCCATGACCTGCATTCAGCTGAGTGACGAGATCGCTCGACTAACCATCGTTAAGGCGCAAGCCAGCGATGGAAGCATGAACGGCACCAACATAGCAGCCACTATGGACTCGAATAGAACCGAGCGCATGGCGACTGAGCGTCGTGATCACCTGAGAACCTTTTATAGCGAAAAGCAGTGCGACAGCTCGGCTAATGCTAACTTGACGATCGAAGTGCCGAGCTTCTTGCTCGAGCGCGTCGCAACCGGCGAGTGATCCTTCAGCACTTCTGAGACGGCAACGGCGGCCCCAGGTGGGGCAGCCGTTTCAATTCTGCTGTTGATGATAGGCGTGCCGCTCATGGACGAAGACGACGGTATCGACGGTCGCTAGGTCGTCGTCGATCTGGGGCGTCAACTCGACGCTCATCTCCGGGTGCCGCTCGGTGAACACGCGAAAGTCCCGCAGTTTGTCGAGGCGGTCGAGCTGGCTTTCGATCATTGGCCGCCGGTGCCGCTTTGGCCGATCCCGAGGGACTGCAGGCCCGCGATGAACACGATGAGCAGGAAGCCCACCGCAACAAACTTGGCCACGCCGCCGATGAACGATGCGACCGCCTTCATGATTTTCTTGGGGCGGTTCCGAGGGACCGGGGCATAGCCCGAAGCCCACTGGGTCTCAACAGGCGTTGGTGGAGCTTGCCGTCGTGCATGGCCGAGATATGCCAGTCCGGCGGGGGACCCGCACGCACCACGGTTGATCCTGAGGAACCTGAGGGAGATTTGAGTGGGTTCCACCCCTAGAGCCCATGTCTTGGGGGATTAATTCATTAGTTTTATTGAAAATAATGGCGGAGAGGGGGGGATTCGAACCCCCGGTACGCTTCCACGTACGCCGCATTTCGAGTGCGGTACATTCAACCACTCTGCCACCTCTCCGCGGGTCGGTAGTCCCTAATGGGGCTGAGCGAGCGGCTTCTCTAATCAAAGGCTGCGATGGCTGCAAGCCATGACGGCGAAGAAATTTGAACGGTGGTTCAACGCTGTCCGGGAAGGGACAGGCCGAAGGCGCCGCCGTCGCCCGGTTCGGGGCGGACATGGCGGAACAGTTCGGCGGGACGACCGCCGGTGTCGCTGGTGAAAACGCCCGTGGGCTGGACCAGGCCGGTGCGTTCGACCCCTCGGCGGAAGTTCTGCTTGTGCAGCGACAGGCCCGCAACCGCCTCTACCGCCGCCTGCAGCGCCGACAGGGTGAAGGTCGGGGGCGTCAGGTCGAACAGAACAGGCCGATATTTGAGTTTGCTGCGCAGGCGGGCGACGCCTGTGGCCAGGATTCGGCGGTGGTCGGACGCCATGGGCAGGTCGCCTGGGGAAGCGGGGGCGAGGCGGCCGTTGTCGCGCGCGGCCTCCTCGACCAGGCCGGCTTCATAGAGCAGCTCATAGCGGTCCAGCACGCGCTCCTCGTTCCAGCGTGCGCCGGGCGCGAGGGCGAACAGAGCATCTACGCGGCCCTTGCGGGCGGCGTCGTCGCCAGCCCAGGCGGTCAGGCCGGGGGCGAGACGCTCCATGACGGCGGGTTGGCCCCGGCGGCGGTCCTCCCAGGGGAAGACGTGGAAGAGGGGCGTCCAGGCGGCGTCGCGGCCTGAAGCGCCGAAACTGGGATCGTCGGGCGCATCGGCGGTGAGGGCCAGATAGCCGACCGAGATATCGCGCGCCTGATCTGGGCCGGGCGTGGCGCGCGGGGCGTCGCGGCCCAGATCGCCGAAGGTGTAGAGCTGTTCGACAAAGCCCAGGGGGAAGCCCGTCTGATCAGCCACGAAGGCGCGCAGGGCCAGTTCGAACGTGCGATCGCGTTCGGGATCGAAAGGACCGAAGGGCAGGGCGGGGGCGCCGTCGGGGGCATGGGTGGTCAGAACCACGGCTTCACGGTCCCGCAGGGCGATGATCACCGCCGACAGGCCGATCCTAATGCCGGTGTGGGAGGATGAAGCCTCCGTCCGCGCCTGCGCCATACGTCTCCCTTGCGTCCGCCGCTCTCTGTGCTGCGCCTGACTATTCGGTGTGCCAGGCGTCGGCGCCGGGCAGGATGCCGACAGCTTCAGCCAGAACGCGATAGCGGTCCAGATAGCGCTGCTGGGCGATGGCTGCGGGCTGGGGCTCGATGATCAGGTCATAGCCGGGCGGCGGGGCGCCGAAGATCTGCAGCGACTCGCGACGGGTGAAACCGGCCAACTGCGTGGCCTCGTAGAAGGCGCAGGCCTTGTCGGCCTTCTTGATCAGGGTCTTGATCGTCTGCGGCGTCTTGGGCGGCAGTTGGAAGCGGACGTGGATGGCGGCTTCCAGACGCGCCTCGAAGTCCTTGTAGCCGGCGCCGAGCGCCGACTTGAACGGCGAGATCATGTCGCCGATGACGTATTCCGAGGCGTCGTGCAGTAGGGCGGCCAGGCGCCATTTCGGCTCCAGCCCAGGCCGGATGTGGGCGGCGATCTCTTCGACCACCAGCGAGTGTTGGGCCACCGAGAAGGCGTGTTCGCCGATCGTCTGGCCGTTCCAGCGGGCGACGCGCGCCAGGCCGTGAGCGATGTCCTCGATCTCGATGTCGAACGGCGAAGGGTCCAGCAGGTCCAGACGGCGGCCGGACAACATGCGTTGCCAGGCGCGAGGCGGCTTGGGTTTGCGGACTCGGGGCGCGGGGCCGGCGTCTTCGATTTCTTCGGCCAAGGTCTTGATGCTGCGCATGCTCAGGCTGGTGACTCAGACCGAACGCGCGATCAAGGGCGGCCGTTGCGATAGATGGGGGTTAATCGCCGACGTTGAGGGTCACTAGGGCCTTGGCGGCGTCGAACAGACGGTCCGGATCGCGGTCCTTGCTGCGGACGGTGGCGACGACGATGGGGCCGCCGACCGGGCCGCGCGCCTCATAACCGACGGTGCGCCAGCCGCTGGCGGAGGGTTCGTCGGCCGTCATCAGGAAGGTTGAACGCACGGATTCCCCGGCGGCGCTGGTGCGAATGCGCGCGGCGCCGTCGGTCGCCTCGATCTTTACGGCGTCGTCCCCGGACGAGACGTCGACGCGGCTGGACTTGTCGTCGGCGCGGATGGTCAGGCCGCCGATGCGGATGTTGGCGCGGTCGCCGTCGGCGTCGATCCGCATGCCCGGCAGGCGGACGGTCGCCTTGTCGCCCTGGGCGTCGACGCGCACGCCGGGCGCGCTGACGTGGGCGGAGTCGCCGGAGGCGGCTTCGGCCACAGCACGAGAGGCGTCGGCCTCGGCGCGGGCCGCGTCCGCCTCGACCCTGGCTACGTCAGCCTCCGCCCTGGCGGCGTCGGCTTCGGCGCGGGCGTTTTCGGCTTCGACCTGGGCCATGGCCTCGGGCAGGTCGGCGGTCAGGCGGGTCTCGAAGGGCTTCAAGGCGTTCTGCGCTGAACCGCCGTCCAGCTGAACCAGCCGCAGGATGACTTCCGAGCCGCGCGGGCCGCTGTAGACGCAGGAGCCGTCAGCTCGCGCCGAGCCCTTGCGCGTCAGCACGCCCTGGGTCTGGGGGCATTGCAGGGCGTCGACCACCTTCAGCACGCCCGAGGAATCCGAGGTCGTGGAGGTGGTGATGCGCACCGCGCCGCCGTTGTCGCAGGCGGCGGTCATCAGCGCCAGGGCGATAACGGGCCAGGTGATGTGTTGCATGGTCGGCTCCACTTCAGGCCCCGATTGTGCGCCATAAGCGCGGCGGGACCAGTGAAATCGCGGTAATCGAAAGACGACGGGAAAGCGGCTGAAATCAGCCGCCGGGACGGGAGCCTTCACGGCGGGCCATGAAGGCCAGTCGTTCGAACAGATGCACGTCCTGCTCATTCTTCAGCAGGGCGCCGTGCAGCGGCGGGATCAGCTTGCCCGGCGTCTTTTCGCGCAGGGTTTCCGGCGCCACGTCATCGACCAGCAGCAGCTTCAGCCAGTCCAGCAGTTCCGAGGTCGAGGGCTTCTTCTTCAGGCCCGGCGTGTCGCGGATCTCGTAGAAGGTCTTCAGCGCCTCAGAGACCAGTCGCGGCTTGATGCCGGGGAAGTGGACCTCGACGATGTCCTGCATCGTCTCGGCGTCGGGGAAGCGGATGTAGTGGAAGAAGCAGCGGCGCAGGAAGGCGTCCGGCAGCTCTTTCTCATTGTTCGACGTGATGACGACCACGGGGCGGACCTCGGCGCGGATCGTCTCGTCCGTTTCCTGGACGTAGAACTCCATGCGGTCGAGTTCTTGCAGCAGGTCGTTGGGGAACTCGATGTCGGCCTTGTCGATCTCGTCGATCAGCAGGACGGGGGGCGCGGGGGCGGTGAAGGCCTCCCACAGCTTGCCCTTTTTCAGATAGTTGCGGACATCATGGACGCGCTCGTCGCCCAGCTGGCTGTCGCGAAGACGGGACACGGCGTCGTATTCATAGAGGCCGTTGTGGGCCTTGGTGGTCGACTTGACGTGCCAGGTGATCAGCGGGGCGTTCAGCGCGCGGGCCAGTTCATAGGCCAGAACCGTCTTGCCGGTGCCCGGCTCGCCCTTGATCAGCAGCGGGCGCTCCAGCGCCACGGCGGCGTTGACGGCGACCTTCAAGTCGTCGGTGGCGATATAGTTGGACGTGCCTTCGAACCGGCTCATGCGAAACCTGCTCCATTCCGGGGGAAAGGAGCAGGTAGCTTAAAGAGATGCGCGTGAACAGGCGGCAACGCGTCAGGTGATGCGCTTGGCCGACACCGGGTCGCTGGCGGGGAAGGTTTCCTCGACGCCTTCGTCGATCAGGGCTTCCTGGCGGTTTTCGGCGCCCTTTTCCTTATCCTTCAGCTGATCGGGCTTGCCGCTCTCGCGCGGCGCGCGCTTGGCCGGAGGGGTGTTCGGATCGGCGTCTTCCTGAGCCTTGGTCGGATGATGTTCGGTCATGAAATCCCTCATTGTTCGGGGCCATAGCCCAGGTCCTCTATGTCGTCGTCAGAGAGGCGCTTGGCTTCCCAGTGGGCGGCGCTGGCCTGGGCGCCGCGCTGGTTGCGCATCAAGCCGGCGTAGACCAGCTCGATCTCGTTCGCGCCCGAGGTCGTGGCGCCGTCGCCGTCCGTCTCGTTCAAGCGCACGCCATTGACGCCCAGCAGGGCGTCGGCCTCGGCCTCTATGCCGTCCAGAGCCAGGTCGGCGTCCAGGTCGGCGTCATCCTCGTCAAAGGGTTCGGCGTCGGAGTCCCCGTCCATCTGGGTGACGTCCAGCACGTCGTCGGCTTCATCGAACGACAGATCGCCGTCGCCTTCATCGTCCAGATGGGTCTCGTCATAGACCTCGGCCTGGTCCTGGCCGTCGGTCTCGAATTCGGGTCCTGCCATCGTCGTCTCCCTTCCGAAAGGTCAACGGCTCGGCTCGGCAGGGCGTTCCCGTCTGCGCGATCGTGACGCTGGGAAGCGCCCGAAGTGAAGGGATGGTTAACCACGTCGCTTTACAGTTCTTCAGCGGCCGGCCGTCACGGTGAGGGCGGCGCCACGGAGACCTTCCCTTGCCTCTGAAACTGTCGCTGAAGCCCGGCGAGAAATTCGTGCTGAACGGGGCCGTCGTGCAGAACGGCGACCGTCGCGGCGTCCTGGTCCTGCAGAACAAGGCCAGTGTCCTGCGCGAGAAGGACATCATGCAGCCCGAGGACGTGACCACGCCTGCGCGCCGCATCTACTTCCCTGTCATGATGATGTATCTGGATGAGTCGGAAGCGCCGAAATTCTATGATGAATTCGCCTTGCGTCTGACGGAGTTCATGGGGGCGGTGCGCAACCCGGACATCCTGACGGAATGCGTCGCCTGCTCCAAGCACGTGCTGGCGCGTCAGTATTACAAGGCCCTGATGGGCGCTCGCAAAATCGTTGATTACGAAGACCAAAGGCTCGGCAATGTCGCTTCAGGCGTACAAGACGGCGGCGACGCGGGCTGAATCACCGCGTGAAATGGAATACCGGCTGTTCGGCCAGGTGACGCGCGCCCTGATGCACGCGTCGACCCTGGACAAGTCGGATGTCGCCGGGCGGATGGACGCCCTGGACTGGAACCGTCGGCTGTGGTCGACGCTGGCGACCGCCTGCTCGGACCCCGACAACGCCATGCCCCAGGCGATGCGGGCGCAGTTCATTTCGCTGAGCCTGTTCGTCAATCGCAACACGTCCGAGGTCATGCGGGGCGAAGACGACTTCTCGACCCTGATCGACATCAACCGCATGATCATGCAGGGCCTCAGTGGCCAGACCGACGCGGGCTGAACCTAGAAGAGGTTCGTCGCCCATTCGGCGATGCCGGCGACGACGGCGACCACCGTCGTCCACACCAGGGTCAGATAGACGCCGCATACGGCCGTGCCGAAGAAGCCGGCCACGATGAAGGCGCCGTCGCGCTGAATGATCCCTAGGCCGAACAGGGCCAGGGTCAGGCCGGGCAGGGCGTCCCCGAACGGCACCGGCAGGGCCATCATCAACGCCAGCAGAATGCAGATCAGGCCGATGACCACATCGGCCGCCTCGCCCGTCAGCACCGGCCAGCGGGGGCGGGTCAGGCGCTCGACCCGGCGCAGGCGCGGCAGGATCTTCGCGGCGGCGGCGCAATAGGAAGCGCGGTTCACCGACAGGTTCAGCAGCCAGCGCGGCAGCCAGACCTTGTCGCGCTGCAGGGCCAGTTCGGCGGCGATCAGGATGATCGGCACGGAAAAGACCGCCTTGCCGCCCGGCGGCCACGGAAACAGCGCCATAAGCGCCAGCATCAGGATGACGGCGCCGAAGCCGCGTTCGCCGAAGCCTTCGACCATCTCGCGCAGGGACAGCTTCTCCGACTCGCCTTTGCCCAGTCGTTCCAACATGTCGGAAAAGGTGCGGCGTTCGTCAGGCGGCGGCGTAGAAACGAGCGACATCAAGCGGGACTCAGGGCGAAGATTGGAGGCACCGTAGGGGCGCGCGGGGGCCGACGCCATACCCTGTTATGCAGTCCTGTCCTCAGGACGCCATCCGCCATTGAATCAGTGCTTTGCGACGTGCTCGGGTTTGCCCTTGCGCCGGGTGTGGGCGAAGGCTTCCAACTGCTCTTCGGTCATCGATTCCATCATGGATTTCGACGCGCCCTTCAGCTTGGACTTGGGCGTATCGCCGCGCTTGGCCGACAGGGCGGCCCCGGCGGCTTTCTGCTGGGCGGCGGATTTGGCGGGCATGACGATCTCCTTCGAATGAAGGGCAACCGCCCGCCCGCCTTGGGGTTCCGTCAGCTTCCCAGAAGCTCGCGGCCGATCAGAAAGCGGCGAATTTCATTGGTGCCGGCGCCGATGTCGTAGAGTTTGGCGTCACGGACCAGGCGCTCGACCGGCCACTCCTTCGTGTAGCCGGCGCCGCCCAGGGCCTGGACGGCCTCCAGCGAGACCTTCACGGCGTTTTCCGAGGCCAGCAGGATGGCGCCCGCCGCGTCATAGCGGGTGGTCTTGCCCTGATCGCAAGCGCGGGCCACCGCATAGACATAGGCGCGGGCGCTGTTAAGGGCGACGTACATGTCGGCCACCTTGGCCTGCATCAGCTGGAAGCTGCCGATGGCCTTGCCGAACTGCTTTCGGTCGCGGACGTAGGGCAGGACCACGTCCAGAGCGGCCTGCATGATGCCCAGCGGACCGGCCGACAGAACGGCGCGTTCATAGTCCAGACCGCTCATCAGCACGGCCGCGCCGCGCCCTTCGCCGCCCATGATGTTTTCTTCGGGGACTTCGCAATCCTCGAACACCAGTTCGGCCGTGTCCGAGCCGCGCATCCCCATCTTGTCCAGCTTCTTGGAGACGCTGAAACCCTTCATGCCCTTTTCGATCAGGAAGGCAGTGACGCCGCCGTTGCCCTCGCCCGTGCGGGCGTAGACGACCAGGGTGTCGGCCGAGGGGGCGTTGGTGATCCAGAACTTGGTGCCGTTCAGGACGTAGCGGTCGCCCTTCTTCTCGGCGCGGGTGCGCATGGACATGACGTCCGAACCCGAGCCGGCCTCTGACATGGCCAGGGAGCCGACGTGCTCGCCCGAGATCAGCTTGGGCAGGTATTTCGTCTTCTGCTCGGCCGTGCCCCAGCGGCGGATCTGGTTGACGCACAGGTTGGAATGGGCGCCGTAGCTCAGGCCGATCGAGGCCGAGGCGCGGCTGACTTCTTCCATCGCCACCACGTGTTCGAGATAGCCGAGGCCGAGGCCGCCGAACTCTTCCTCGACGGTGATGCCGTGCAGACCCAGCTCGCCCATTTCGGGCCACAGGTCGCGGGCGAACTCGTTCTTCTCGTCGATTTCGGCGGCGCGGGGGGCCAGCCGTTCGGCGGCCCAGCGGGCGGTGGTGTCGCGGATGGCGTCAGCGGTCTCGCCGAGGCCGAATTCCATGGATTGGGGCGCGAAGGGAATGCTCATGCCGCAAGGCGTAGCATCGTGCGCGAGCTTCGCAAAGACGCCTCTTAGCGCGACTGTTTCTGCTTCGCGGTGTCCGTCGTTGAAGCCTTGGCGCGCACGGCGCTCCAGGCCGCCATGCCGATGAAGACCAGACCGGCGATGGCCAGACCAGCGCCGATCAGGACGGTCGCGTCGCTGGCCGTGGGGGCGCGCCAGGCGCGCTGGAAGGCGGCGATTCCCGCCAGGAAGGCGAGGACGCCGACGCCGCCGATGAACAGGACGGCGCCCTTGTCGCCCATAGCCGCATCGGGTGCGGCGGCGCGGGCTTCATGGCGTAGGACGGCGGCCGTCGGCGGGGCGGCGTCGGCGGGCGGTTCGGCGGCGCCCGGCCCGCGTACCGGGGCGGTCAGCAGGGCGTCCAGAGGGGCGGGTTGATCGGGCGCCGTGTCGAACAGGGCGCGCTCGGCCGAGCGGCGGCGGTAAAGGGCGTCGACCGGCGGCGAGGCGCGCTCGGGCCAGGCGGACAGGGCGACGGCGGCTTCGGACGGCGCATTCGCATCCAGCTTGGCCTGGACGTCCGACCCCTGGAATCGTTCAAGACCGATGGAGAAGATGAAGCTGGCCAGGGCGTCGAACTGATGCTGATTCAGCGGCAGGCGCACCCGCTCGTTCAACAAGGCGACGATGGGCATCAGGTCGTATTGCAGCAGCAGTTCGGCCTCGGCCTCGCTGACCACGGCGCCGGGGCGAGCCGAGCGCGCGTGGCCGTAGCCGATGACGGGGGTCCCATCGCGGCGCAGCACGGTGCGCGGACGGAAGCCCTCGAAGCTCTTGATCAGCAGAAGGCCTTCTCGAGAGATCTTGCGGCGTTGCGGCGCGGCTGCGGACACGGATTGACCCAATTCGAAACGGGCGTTCTCGCCCTGGCTGGGGCGGAGCAAGCCTTGTTCCGAAACGGACGGGGCCGTTTCAGGTCAGATTTACAGCAGGACGATGGTGGCCAGCCCGAGGAAGATCAGGAAGCCGAAGAAGTCGGTCGTCGCCGTCACGAACACGGCCGAGGACACCGCCGGGTCGAACTTCAGCTTGGACAGGGTCAGCGGGGTCAGCACGCCGACGCTGGCCGCGACCAGCAGGTTCAGGATCATGGCCGCCGCGATGACCGCGCCGATGCGCCAGTCCTGGAACCAGAAGCCCGCCGCCAGGCCGATCAGCGGCGCCAGGACGAATCCGTTGGCCAGGCCGACGGCCATCTCGCGCCAGAAGGTTCTGAGGGCGTTTGACGCATTCAGCTCGCGGGTCGCCAGGGCGCGCACGGTGACGGTCAGAGCCTGGGTGCCCGCATTGCCGCCGATGGCCGAGACGATGGGCATCAGCACGGCCAGGGCCACGATCTGCTGGATGGTGCCTTCGAACAGGGCGATGACGCTGGCGCCCAGCATGGCGGTGAACAGGTTGATGCCCAGCCACGGCACGCGACCGCGCACGATCTCGAACACGCTGGACGAGCGGTCCTCGTCGGCGACGCCGGCCAGGCGCAGGATGTCCTCGCGGTTCTCTTCCTGGATGATGTTGACCACGTCGTCGACGGTCAGCTGGCCGACCAGCCGTCCGCCCGTATCGACCACAGGCGCCGAGATCAGGTGGTATTTCTCGAAGATGTAGGCGACCTCTTCCTGGTCGACGTCCACCTCGATGGCGTTGACCGGCTCCATCAGCTCGATCAGGGGCGTTGCGCGCGGGCTGCGCAGCATCCGGCTGATGGCGACGCCGCCGACGGGCCAATTCATCGGATCGACGACATAGATGTCGAAGAACAGCTCGGGCAGGTCGTCGCCCTGGGCGCGCACGTGGTCGATGGTGTCGCCGACGTTCCAGAACTGCGGCGCGGCCATGAACTCGCGCTGCATCAGGCGCCCGGCCGAATCCTCCGCATAGCCCAGCGAGGATTCGATGGCCGCGCGCTCGACCTCGGGCATGGCGGCCAGCACGCGCTCGCGCTGGTCGTCCTCCAGGTCTTCGACGACCGAGGCGGCGTCGTCCGAATCCAGTTCCTGCAAGGCTTCGGCCAGGGTGGCCGAGGGGACGCGTTCCAGCACCTTTTCACGGATGCCGTCGTCCATCTCGGGCAGGGATTCGGCCAGCAGTTCAGGCGGCAGCCACTGGACTACGACCGAGCGGTGCTCGGCGGTCAGGAAGCCCATCAGATCGGCGACGTCGGCGGGGTGAAGGTCTTCCAGCAGGTTGCGCAGCCGCATCCCGTCGCCGTCGTCCGCGGCGTCCACCACCTTTTCGACGAAGGCCGCCGTCAGGGCGTAGTCTTCACCGAGGGCGGCGTGATCTTCGTCTTCGAGGTGGGGGTCTTCGGGGCGCAGAGGGGCAAAGTCCGTGTGGGTCACGTATCTGCCTCCTCTGTGATGATTTCAGCCTATCTAGCCGAGATTCGCCCTGTCAGATCAGATGGTGCGGTCGAGAAGACTCGAACTTCCACGGGTTGCCCCACAGCGACCTCAACGCTGCGCGTCTACCAATTCCGCCACGACCGCTCGCATCGGAGGGCGGGCAATAGCGGAGAGCCGACGGAAAGAAAAGAGCGTTTTGCGGAAATAGCGGAGAGAGGCGCAATTCCTTCTCCTGACAGGCGAGGGATGACTCAGGCGGCTCCGGCCATGAAGTCATAGACATCGGCTGGGCGGGTCACGGTGATGGCGATGCGGTCGTCGCGAATCTCGATCTCGCCGCGCGCGACGGGGTGGTTGTTGGCCAGGATCCAGACCTCGTCCTTTTCCGAGGCGTCCAGCGGGATCACCGCGCCACGGCCCATCCGCAGCAGTTGCTGCATCGGCAGGACCGAGCGGCCCAGCACGACCGAAATCTCGACATCGACGGCTTCGATCTGGCTCAAGACGGTACTCGCAAATCAACGGGCGGCCCTTGCGCCGCCGCGTTAGGCCCCACATTGAGGGCATCATGCTTGCCGACCCGTTAAACTCTTCCCAACGCCGCCTGTTTCGCGAAGACGGCCGTCCCGTCGAATGGGCGCTGTCGTCCGGCTATGTCGACTACGCCGCCGCCGAGGCCGCCATGGAGGCGCGCGTCGCCGCCATCGCCGCCGGAGAGGCCGAGGAGCTGGTCTGGCTGCTGGAACACCCGCCGCTCTACACTGCAGGCGTCTCGGCCAAGGACGACGACCTGCTGGCGCCCGATCGCTTTCCGGTGCACCGGACAGGACGGGGCGGGCAGTTCACCTATCACGGGCCGGGCCAGCGCGTGGCCTATGTGATGCTGGACCTGAACCGACGCGGCAAGGACGTGCGCGGCTTCGTGCATGGGCTGGAGGACTGGATCATCGGCGCCCTGGATCGCTTCGGCGTCGAGGCCGGGATGCGCGAGGGCCGCGTCGGCGTCTGGGTCGAGCGCAAGGGCGCGGGCTGGAGCCGCGAGGACAAGATCGCCGCTATCGGCGTCAAGGTCCGCAAATGGGTCAGCTTCCACGGCATCAGCCTGAACGTGGAGCCGGACCTCGACCATTTCGGCGGCATCGTGCCGTGCGGCATCACCGAACACGGCGTGACCAGCCTGGTCGATCTGGGCGTGCTGGCGACGATGGACGAGGCGGACGATGCGTTGAAGTCGTCCTTCCAGCAGGTGTTCGGGCCGGTTCAGCCGGGTGTCGCGCCGCTCTGAAGTCGGTCACCGGGCGCGGCGCCGTAGCGGTTGAACGCCGTCTGACCCGGCAGGATCGCCAGATCGAAGGCGACCAGGACGAGCGCGGCCGTTGCGACCCAATCCAGAATCGTCAGCGGTTGCGGCCACGCCAGGGCGAAGGCCAGCAGAATCGGTCCGCTCCACCACCCTGAACGACCCCGGTCATGCAGGCGTTGGGACAGGATGCAGAAGCCGCAGTAGAGCAGGGCGGCGGCGATTAGGGCGTGAAGCCAGCCCGGCGCTCGCAGAAGGATGTCCGCGGCGACCCAGGCGCCGACCAGGCAGGTTGCGCCCGCCACGAAGCGAATTCGACCGATACGTCCCGTGGAGTTCAGGAAAAGATCAACCAGGGCGGTCATTCGCAAGCACGCGGCGTTTCGGCGCCTTTTGCGCCTGCGGAACTCACGGCCTAGTCGGGAAACAGGCGCGCGTAAACGCCGAGACCCGTAAAGCGGTGCAATTTCGTCACAGGGGTGGCGACGGCGCCGTTAATGGGTCTAAAACACGACCAACCCGCACACTGAACGGACTGGGAGAAACCCCTATGCAACGCCTGCTTTCCGCTTCGGCGGCCGTACTGGCCCTGAGCTTCGCCGCCTCGGCCGCCTCGGCGCAGAACTTCAGCGATCTGGCGCGGCAAGACCTTCAGGCGATGCACACGGCCCTGCGCGACAATCATCCGGCCGCCGTGGTGCCGGGCGACGCCAGCGCTCCGTTCCGCGCCTGGCTGGACGCCGGCTTGCAGCAGGCCCAGGCCAAGGCTGGTCAGGTCAACAGCGGCGACAGCCACGCCTATCTGCTGCGCTGGTACGCCAACGGCTTCCGCGATTCCAACATCGCGGCCCGTCCGACCTATGAGGGCCTGGGCCCGTTCTTCGCCACCAGCTGGCCGGGCGTGGCCACGGCCTGGCGCAACGGTCAGTATGTCGTCTCCTATGTTCAGCCGGGCGTGCGCGGCGCGCCGCCGCTGGGCGCCGTGCTCAAGAGCTGCAACGCGGAGCCGATCGAAGATCTGGCCAAGGCCAAGCTGGATCAGTTCGAGGGCGATCTGACGACCGAGGCCGGCCGCGTCCGCAGCGCCCCCTATCTGCTGTGGAACCGCAACAACCCGATGACGACGGGCGTGCCGGGCACCTGCGAATTCCAGGTCGGCCGCCGCACCCGCGACTTCACCTTGTCGCCGCAACCGGCCACGGCCCAGAACCTGGAAGCCGCCTATCGCGCCTCGGTTTACACCCCGTCGGGTGCGCCCTTGTCGGTCGAGACGGTGAACGGCCGCCCGTGGGTCAACGTCCACTCCCTGGCCGATGACGCCGCCTGGGACGCCTTCTTCGCCCAGATCGAGGCGCAGTCCGCCGCTATTCGCGGACCGCAAGGCTTCGTGCTGGACCTGCGCGGCGCCAACGGTTCGTCGCTCAACGCCACCACGCGCGGCTACGGCCTGGCTAACCGCATCTGGTCGCCGGAGTTCACCGTCAGCCGCCAGCCGGAAGCGGGCCAGATCACCTATCGCGCCACCGCCGCCAACCGTCAGTGGTTCGCCGACACCCTGAACCGCATGGTGTCCGACCCGCGCTTCGTCCAGGAATCGGGCGCGGTGATCGAGCAGACTCAGGCCATCGTCGCCGCCTTCGACAGCGCCATCGCCGCCGGTCAGCCGACCTTCGTCATGCCGGGCCGCCCGGCGACCCCGGACACCGGCGCCGCCAATCCGGTGCAGGGCCAGGTAATCGTTCTGGTCGACGCCGGCTGCTCGGGCGGCTGCCTGGACACGCTGGATCTGCTGAGCCGTCTGCCGAACGTGCGCATCGCCGGCTCGATTACGGCCGAGGACACCATCTTCATCGAGCCGACGACCCTGCGCCTGCCGTCCAACTATGCTGACCTGAGCTATGGCCATAAGGCCTGGACGACGCGTCAGCGCGGCAACAACGCGCCCTACGCCCCGGCCGGCGCCCTGGCCTATGCCGGCGACGCGACGGACGAAGCGGCCGTGCGGACCTGGGTGAACGGCCTGTTCGGCGCCTGATCCGAACGATCATCTCGGGCTATTGAGGGCCGGACGGTGGAACGACCGTCCGGCCCTTCCTATTTTGAGATCATGACCCAGATCGAATCCGTCGCCCCGATGCGCTCCGCCTCCGGCTATGACCTGACGCCGCCGACCGACAGCCAGCGCGTGGCGCTGGAGGCCGACCTCTCGCCGGAAGAAAAGCGCGTGCTTCTGGCCCACGGCACCGAGGCCCCTTTCTGCGGAACCCTGCTGGGTGAAAAACGGGCAGGGGTCTTCTGCTGCCGCGAGTGCGGCCTGCCTCTGTTCCGGTCGGGGACCAAGTTCGAGAGCGGCACCGGCTGGCCCAGCTTCAACGAACCCGTCGATCCGGCCCACGTCCGCGCCGTGCGCGACGACAGCTATGGCATGGTGCGGGTCGAGACACGCTGCGCCCGTTGCGGCAGCCATCAGGGGCACGTCTTCCCTGACGGCCCGCCGCCGACCGGCCTGCGCTACTGCATCAACTCGGTCGCGCTCAGTTTCGTGGCTGAAGGCGAGCCTCTGCCTGATCCTTTAGAGCGCGACGACGGGACGGCCTGACCTTGGCCGCATTTGAGGTTAGGGTGCTTGTGAACGGGAGTAGATGCGTATGCTGATCGAACTCATGGCCGCCTCCCTCTTGCTGGCGAGCAGCGATCCCGAAGGCGTGGTTTCGACGGCGCCGCGCGCTGGTCCGGGCGCCGTGCCGACGCTGACCGCCGATGCCTTGGCCGCGACGGTCAGCGACGCCTCGCCCGCCGTGACGCTTCAGACGGCGGCGCCGCACGGCATGACGACGGAAGAGCAGATTTCCCGCTGGATCAGCGAGCGCAAGACCGATGCGCCGCCCGTCGAGACCTGGGCCGACGCCTGGGAAGAGGCTGCGCCCCGCAAGATGCACGGCCAGGTCAGCGCCGGGATCGGCACCGGCGGCTACAAGGACTTCGGCGCGGCGGTCTCTCTGCCGCTGGGCGAGAACGGCACGCTGAACCTGAGCTTCAGCCAGACGAAGAACGCGCCCTGGGCTTACGGCTATGGCTACGGACCCTATGGCTTTGGCGCGGGACGCTACGGTCTGGACGGCTACGGCTGGCGAGACGCCTATGGCGCTGTGCCAGGGCCCTGGGGCGTGCGCAGCCCACGCGAGCGCGCCGGCCGAATTCGTCCTTTCGAGCTGGACGACGAGCGTCGCGATACGCCTGACGACGCCACGCGATAGGGCATCGGGCGGCCGAAGTGCGGCCTGAGGGCCACGGCGTGCGCTTTTTCCCCGTGGCGTCGCATCGCCGCATTCCCTTTCTATGTGCTGATCCCATATGCCCTCGGGCAAAGGATCAGTATGGACAGTTTGCTTACCTCGGCCGCCGACTTCATCGCCCGCAACGCCATGTGGGCCGGCGTGATCCTTGGCGTCGTGACCTTCTTCGAGTCTCTGGTCGTCATCGGCGCTTTCGTGCCGGCGACGGGCTTGCTGGTCGCGGCGGGCGGGCTGGTGGCCGCAGGCGTGCTGGACCCCTTCACCGTCATCGGCGGCTGTGTCATCGGCGCGGTCATGGGCGACGCCATCTCCTATTGGATCGGTCGCCGTCTGGGCACGCGCGTGCTGCGTCACCATCTGCTGGTGCCGCACCGCCGCAAGCTGGCCTGGACGCGCCTGTACTGTCGCCGTTACGGCGTGGCCTCCATCTTCATCGGCCGTTTCTTCGGGCCGCTGCGCGCCTTCGTGCCGGTGATGGTCGGCGTGCTGCAGATGCGCCAGCGCGTGTTCCAGATCGCCAACGTCTCTTCGGCCTTCGTCTGGGTGCTGGCCATGCTGGCGCCCGGCTATCTGGCCGCCAAGGGTCTGGCCAAGCTGGAGATGATGAGCGAGGCGCACAACCCGACCCTGTGGTTGCTGGCCTTCGGCGCGGTGGTGTTGGTGCTTGTGCTTGCCATGCGCTGGCTGAAGGGGCGCGCGGCGCGCCGTAACGCCCTGCTGGAAGCTTCTGTGCGAGGGCTGGGGGAGTAGGCTCCTCGCGCTTGTGGCGAGGATGACGGGTGCAAAGCGGCCCGTTATTTAAGGCTGAAATCACGTTGAATGTTGGCGGCCGGTCTCAATCTCCGCTCATCCCCGCGGAGGCGGGGACCCAGTGCTTTGACTTCAAGGCGCTGTGATCAATGAAGAGGCCTGTCGCTCTGCGCTCTCACTGGGTCCCCGCCTCCGCGGGGATGAGCGGGGCGGAGGAAATCGCACCCAAACTCAACGTGAATACAGCGTTTTATGATGATGCGCTGCAGAAGCGGCCCTTATCAATCGCTCGCAGGAAAAAGGGCCCGGCGGATGCCGGGCCCTTTCGCGTTCCTGCCTCGCGGCGGGATCAGTCGTGGGTGTGGCTGTGGGTCTCGGCAGCCGAGGCCGTGCCCGAGGCGCTCCAGGCCTGGCCGTCTTCGCTCTCGAACCAGAACGGCTTGCGTTCGGCGCCGCCGACCTCGTTCATGTGGTTATCGAACAGGCGGCCGTTGATCATGGTGTAGCCGATCTTGGTCGAGTCCCGCAGGTTCTCGAGCGGATTGGCGTTCAGCACGACCAGGTCCGCCAGCTTGCCGACTTCCAGCGAGCCGATGTCCTTGTCCATGCCCAGGGCGCGGGCGCCGTTGATGGTGCCGACGCGCAGGGATTCGTGGGCGCTCATGCCGCCCTGTTCGAACATCCACAGCTCCCAGTGAGCGCCGAGGCCCTCACGCTGGCCGTGGGCGCCGATCTGGACCGAAACGCCCTGGTCCATCAGCCGCTTGGACTCACGCGCGATGGAGATGTGGTTCAGCTCCTCCGGCGGGGTCTTCACCGGACGGCGCGAACGCGAATCCAGGATGCGGCGCGGCACGTATTGCGTCAGGATCGGATCCTTCCAGACGTCGGTCGTCTCATACCAGTGGTTCTCGCCCCAGGCGCCGCCGAAGCCGACGATCAGGGTCGGGGTGTAGGCCGTTCCCGTCTGCGACCACAGTTGCACCGCGTCGTCGTACATCCGCTCCACCGGCACCGAGTGCTCGATGGTGGTGTGGCCGTCGACCAGCATGCTCATGTTGGCGTGGTACAGCGAGCCGCCTTCCGGCACGACCATCATACCCAGTTCGCGGGCGGCCTGCATGATCTGCTGACGCTGGTCGCGGCGGGGCTGGTTGTAGCTCTTCACGCTCCAGGCGCCGATGGCCTGCATCCGGCGCAGGTGCGAGCGCGCGTCGTCCAGGTTGTTCACCACGGCTGTGGTCGGCGTCGCCGCCCCGTACAGGATGGTGCCGGTCGAGAAGATGCGCGGCGCCACGACGCGACCGGCCTTGGCCAGTTCGCTGTGGGCGAAGATCTCGCTGTTGTCGTTCGACGGGTCGTGCAGCGTCGTTACCCCGAAGGCCAGGGCGGCGTAGTTCACCCAGCTCTGCTGCGGGATAATTTCGTCCGAACCCATGCGGCCGTGCCAGTGGGCGTCGACCAGGCCGGGGATGATGGTCTTGCCGGCCATGTCCATGACGCGGGCACCGGCCGGAACCGTGACCGAGCCGCGCGGGCCGATGGCCTCGATGCGGTTGCCGTTGACGACGACGACGCCGTCTTCGATGACCTCTTCGCCCTTCATGGTGATCAGGCGGGCGCCGGTCAGGACGGTGACGCCGCTGGGGCGGGCGTAGTCGGCGCTGAAGCCGATCTTGATGCCATGCTCGGCGGGCTTGGGCAGGTCAGCCGGTGCGCCGTCCATGAAGGCGAAGCTCTCGCTCAGCGGGCGCGAGAACAGCTCGGGTCCCATCGACCACTGCAGGCGGCTTGAATCGCCGGACCAGTGCAGCCACTCGCCGGCGTCGCGGGTGACGCGGGTCTGCGGCAGAGCCTTGGCGTCGGCGCCGACCGTGATTGGACGGCCTGTCGGGACGAAGGGGGCGACATAGGCGTTGAAACGCTCGGTCCAGGCGATCCACCGTTCGTCGGGCGAGATCGAGAACTCGGCCGCCCATTCGCTGCTCAGGTGGGTGCGCTCGTCCTCGCCCGACAGGTTGACGGATTTCAGGACGCGCTTCTCGCCGTCGCGAGCGCTCAGGAAGATGCGGTCGTTGCTGGCGCCGAACTGCGGGTTGGCGCCGGAATCGGTGACCTTGACCGGCTCGCCGCCGCGCACGGAGACGCGGTAGATGCCCGGTTCGCGGCTCCACATGGCCGAGCGCAGGTAGCCGTCGCTGGAGGTGCGATAGACGACCGTCTGACCGTCCGGCGAGAAGCGCGGCTCCAGATAGTGGCCGGGGTTGGTCGTGATGGTGCGCCCTTCGCCACCCGCGACCGGAACCACGCGGATGGAGCCCAGATTTTCATCGTTCCAGGTCGTGTAGACGATGGAGCGGCCGTCGCGCGACCAGGACGGGTACAGCTCGAAATGGTCGCTCTGGCGCGTCAGGCGACGCGGCGTTCCGGCCACGCCGTTGCGCAGATCACGGACCCACAGATTGCCCAGGGCCTCGAACACCACCTTGGAGCCGTCGGGCGAGGTCTGGGCCCAGCGGATCATCTTCACGTCGAACTGGGCGGGAGCCACGTCGACGGGGAAGCGGGCGGTTTCCTGGACCCGGCGAGTGTCGGTGACGCGGAAGGGCACTTCGCTGACGGCCTTGGAGGCCACGTCGATGCGACGGATCTTGCCGCCGGCCCAGATGACGATGGAGCCGTTGTCCGGCGTCCAGGCGAAGCCCGGATAGACGCCGTGGATGGCCCAGGTCTCCTGCATGTCGCGATCCAGGGCGTCGTAGATCGGCGTCTCGCGCCCGGACTCCAGGTCCATGACGTAGAGCGTCGACTGGTAGCGATCACGGCGCACGAAGGCCAACGACTTGCCGTCCGGCGACGGGGTGGGGCGCACCGAACCGCCGGGCCCGGTGACGAAGGGCTTGATCTCGCCCGTCTCGCGATCCAGGCGGCGGATCACATAGAGCTGGGTGTTCGGATCCTTGGAGTATTCAAAGACGCCGCCCGGCGTGGATTCGTCGCTGAAGTACATGTAGCGGCCGTCGGGCGAGAAGGCGGGCTCGCCCGTGTCCTTCTGCTGGGTGCGGCGCTCGGTCAGTTGCACGCCGCTGCCGCCGCCCGAGCGGTGGTACATCCACATCTCGCCCGCGCCCAGCGAGCGCGAGGAGGTGAAGTGCTTGCGCCCGACGATGAACTGGCTGTCCGGCGTCCAGGCGGGGGAGTTCAGCAGGCGGAAGGTCTCGCTCGACACCTGGCGCGGGTTCGAGCCGTCGCGGTCCATGACCCACAGGTTGTCGCCGCCGGCGCGGTCGGAGGTGAAGGCGATGAAGCGGCCGTCCGGCGAATAGCGCGGCTGCATGTCCCAGGCCACGCCCGAAGCGATGGGGCGCGCTTCGCCGCCGCCGATCGGCATTACATAGATGTCGCCCAGCAGGTCGAAGATGATCTCGCGGCCGTCTGGGCTGACGTCCAGCGCCATCCAGGTGCCTTCATCGACGTTGATGTTGACGTCGCGCTGGGCGCCGATCGGGTTCTGCACGTCCCATTTCGGCGTCGCGTCAGCCCCGCCGGATGGGGGCGTCTGGGCGAACGCCGGAAAGGCCACGGTCAGCGCCGCGGCGGTGGTCATCAGAATACGCTTCATGAAAAGCCCCTCAGCCCCTCGAACAACTTGGATGAGACGAAGCTAGCGGCGCGCGGTCCGGATTGACCAGTCGGGATAATGGCGCAAAGGCCGAATAATCTTCGGCAGCTTGTCGCGCGGAAGGTGGCGAGCGCCCTGCGCGATTTCGTCGTCTTGCCGTCAAGCTTCAGCTGACGGAGCTTCTCGCAGGCGCTCTTTCCGGGCGGCGAACAAGGGAGTTCAGAGTGAGCGCGTCGAATGGAACGCCGAATGCGTCGGCCTGGACGATCGTGAGCGCGGGGGCTGACGACGCCGACGCCTTGGCCCTGATCGGCGCGGCTTCCTTTCTGGAGACGTTCGCCGGGATATTGGACGGCGCGGCCATCGTCTCCCATTGCGGCGTCGCCCATGCCTCCGGCTACTACGCGGAGCGACTGAAGGCGGGCGCGGCTGCGTGGCTGGCGCAGGTCGAACATGGCGCGCCCATCGGCTACGCGCTGCTGGACAAACCGCAGCTTCCGGAGGTCGAGGTCCGCGAAGATGATCTGGAGCTGAAGCGGATCTACGCCCTGAGCCGATTCCAGGGCGGGGGACTGGGGCGCGCCTTGATGGCGGCGGCGCAGGACGAGGCGCGTCGCCGGGGCGCGCGGCGGCTGCTGTTAGGCGTCTATGCGCAGAACCAGCGGGCGTTGGCCTTCTATGCCCGCGCGGGATTTGTCGGGCTGGGGCAGCGGCGCTTCAGCGTGGGCGGGCGTGAGTATGGAGACATGATCCTGGCGCGCGACCTGGCGTGACGCTTATCGGCCTCTGAACGGTGCAATGGAGCCGTCGCAGGATTCGATCGTGTGACGTTCTTTTGTGTGTTTCTGAAAACATAATGCTTATCCCCACATTGTTTCGAGGGGAAAGGCGCTTGGCTGCGTATTGCCGTTTCTCAAGTATAGATATGAAATAATCTACGGCTCTGTTTAAAGTGCATGATCATTTGGATCAACGCAAAATAGCCATGTCTGGCCCACCTTTCGAGGTGGGTTAGTGATATATCGAAGTTTTGGTAATTTTTCAGAGTATTTTTTGCTAGTTTTGTGACATTTTAGCATAAATATTGCCGATTTTTGAGCTGTCATATGTATATACATGACTTGACGTTCAAGACGCCTCACGCACAGGTTCCGTCGCATTCAGGGCTCAAGGTTCTGCATGAATACCTAAGCGGGAAGGCATGGGGATGATGAAAAAGAGGCTTTTGTTGGCGGGGGCGGCTGTCGCCGCGACGATGTACGGCGCAACGGCGTCGGCTCAGGAAGTCGATGTGACGAATGTTGACGACATCGTCGTCACCGGCAGCCGGATCAAACGTCAGGACATCACCGGGGTCGGCCCCGCCACGGTCGTGACGGGCGAGGACATCGAGCGCACCGGCATCACCAACGTCGAGACTCTGCTGCAGCGCCTGCCGTCGTCGGCCGGCGCAGCGGGCAATCAGACGAACTCCTACTGGACCGGCAACGGCTATGGCACGGCGCAGGTCAACCTGCGCGGCCTGGGCATCAACCGGACCCTGACGCTCATCAACGGTCGTCGCGTGGTCAACGGCGGCACCGGCGCCAACAGCGCCCCCGATCTGAACATGATCCCGACCCCGATCATCGCGCGCATGGACGTGTTGAAGGACGGGGCCTCGGCCATCTACGGCGCGGACGCTGTGGCCGGGGTGGTGAACATCATCACCGTCAACGGCTATGAAGGCCTGAAGGTGTCGGGCAAGTACGGCATCACCGATGAAGGCGACGGCCAGGATGTGAACTTTGACGTCCTGTGGGGCATCAAGAACGACCGGGGCAGCGTCACCGCCGCTTTGACCTATCAGAAGTCCGAGGAGGTCAATCTGGCCAGCCGCGCGCCGTGCGGCCTGGGCGAGGTCAACGGCGCCCTGACCTGCATCTCCAGCGCCACGACGCCGGGCGGCCGCGCCGTTCTGCCGAACGGGCAGATGATCAACTTCAACCAGACGCCGGGCGGGGACGGGAACTTCTACGAGCCGTATAATCCGGCCAAGCACAACCACAACTCGAACGGTTATCTGAACGCGTCTTCGCCGATCGAACGCTTCAGCACGGCCGTGTTGGCCGACTACCAGCTGACCGACAAGGTCAGCCTGTTTGGGGAACTGTTCTTCACCCACCGTGAGAGCAACCAGATGGCCGCGCCGGGCGCTCTGCGCGACATCCGCATCGCCGCCGATCATCCGACCAACCCGACGGGCCAGGATCTGCTGTTGATCCGCCGCCTGCTGGTCGAGCCGGGCCAGCGTCAGTTCTTCCAGGAGACGGATACCTACCGCTTCGTGGGCGGCGCGCGCGGCGACATCGCCGGCGACTGGACCTGGGAAGCCTCCGCAAACTGGGGCCGCAACACCGGTGTCGACGGCATGACCAACATCGTCAACCTGCAACGGCTGGGCGATACGCTGAACACCTCGCTGTGCAGCCCGACGCCGGGCGCCGCCGTGCCGTGCGGCGACTATCTGGGCATGGGCGATGTCAATCAGGACGTGCTGGACTACATTCTGTTCAACTCGCGCGACACTGGCGGCAACGAGCAGAAGAGCTTCACCTTCGACGTCAGCGGCACGGTCATGGAGCTGCCGGCCGGTACGCTGGCGATGGCGGCGGGCCTAGTCTATCGCGAAGAGAAGGGCTGGCGCGATCCCGACGCCCTGACCGTGCTGGGCTACGCCAACACCAACCAGCAGGATCCGATCGCGGGCGAGACCAAGGCCAAGGAAGCCTATGTCGAACTGTCGGCCCCCCTGCTGAGCGACCTGCCGTTCGTGCAGCGGCTCGAGTTGGATGGCGCTGTCCGTTACTCGGACTACGACATGTTCGGCGGCAACACGACCTATAAGCTGGGCCTGAACTGGACGGTGGTCGACAGCCTGCGCCTGCGGGCCACCTATGGCACGGGCTTCCGCATCCCCAGCGTGCCGGAACTGTTCGGCGGCGTGGCCGAGGGCAACCTGACCACGACCGATCCGTGCAGCCGCTACAACACGAGCGGCGACGCCGTGCTGATCGCCAACTGCGCCGCCTCGGGCGTGCCGGCGGGTTATGTGCAGATGGGCAACAGCATCCTGACCACGGTCGGCGGCAATGAGAAGCTGCAGCCGGAAAGCACCGAGACCCTGACCTTGGGCCTGGTGTGGCAGCCGACGCAGATCAACGGTCTGACGCTGACGGCCGACTATTTCGACATCAAGGTCGAGGACGCCATCCGCTCCATCCCCGGTTCGACCAAGCTGGCGATCTGCTATGCGACGCCGAACATGGACCACCCGTTCTGCAAGCCGGACAGCTTCACCCGCAATCCGCTGACGGGCGAAGTGAACTATTTGTCGGCCCAGCCCTCCAATACGGGTCTGGAGACGATGAAGGGCGTGGACATCGGGGTGCGCTACGCCTTCGACATCGGCCAACGTCGCGCCAGCCTGGACTGGAACACCACCTATCTGGATGAATACGTCATCACGCCCTTTGAAGGCGGCGATCCGATCATCTTCGACGGTCATATCGGCGGCGGCAACGGCGGCTATCCGCACTGGCGTTCGAACGCCAGCCTGACGGTCATGGATGAGCGTTGGGCCGGGACCTATTCGGTCCAGATGATCGGCGAGGCGACGGACTTCAACGCCGCGCCGGGCGATATCGGCTATCAGGCTGACGCTGTCTTCTACCACAACGCCCAGTTCTCTTACCGGGTGAACGACAACGTCGACGTGGCTTTCGGCATCGACAACCTGTTCGACAAGAAGGCCCCGTTCATCCAGAGCTGGACCGACGGCAACACCGACACGATGACCTACGATCTGCTGGGCCGTCGCGGGTATATCCGCCTGACGTATCAGTTCAACTAAAACCGATGTGAGGTGCGTCAGGCGCGTGTTCTAGAGCGCTGCCTGACGCAACCGTCTCTCACAACCCGTGAGTATAAAATGATACGCTGGCCTCTATTGGCGCGTAGAACCCACAAGTGGTTTTCGCTCATCATGGGCATTCAGGCCCTGTTCTGGATTGTGAGCGGTCTCTACATGACCGCCATCCATATCGACATCATCCACGGCAACCACCTGATCCGGACGCCGGACGCCAGGCCGATCGCGATGGACGGCCTGGTGGAGCCGTCGGCCATCCTGCAAGGCGCCGACCAGGCTCAGAGCCTGCGGTTGGTGCAGCAGCTGGATCAGCCGCTCTACATCGTGACGGATGCAAGCGGGCAGGCGCTGTTCGACGCTCGCTTGGGCCAGAAGCTGCCCCTGATCGACGAAGCCGGCGCCCGCCAGCGCGCCGAGCGAATCTACGCCCCCGAGGGCGGGATCGTGAAGGCTGAGCTTCTGACCGAAATCCCCGGCGAGATCCGCGGCCGCGCCGCGCCGATCTGGCGTGTGGAGTTCGAGGGCATGTGGAAGCCGACGCTCTACCTCTCGCCGCACACCGGCGAACTGCTGTCCCGACGCCATGACTTGTGGAGAGGCTTCGACTTCTTCTGGATGCTCCACATCATGGATTACGAGACCCGCGACAACATGAACAACGCCCTGCTGAAGGTCGCGACCTGGATGATGGTGGCGACGTCGCTGTCGGGCGCCTGGCTCCTGATCTTCAGTTTCCGCCGCAAGCGCCGCGTGCGCAAAAAAGCCGCTGCGTGAGGACCATCGATGTTTCTACTTCGCAGACTTCATAAGTGGTTCGGCCTGGTCCTGGGGATCCAGCTCCTGCTGTGGGCCATCAGCGGCGCCGTCATGGCCATGATCGACCATCATAAGGTGACGGGCGGTCACGTCCTGGCCGAGGTCAAGCCGATCCCTGCGCCGACCCAGGTGCTGTCCCTGGCTCAGGTGTCCCAGGCTGTGGGCGCGCCCGTGTCGCAGATCGAACTGCGGCCGCTACAGGACCAGTGGGTCTTCGCGGCGACGACCGCCGAGGGGGTCAAGCTGGTCGATCCGGTCAGCGCCGCGCCTGTGGTCATCGACGCCGAGCGCGCCAAGACCCTGGCGACGGCGGCCTTCAACGGCTCGGCGGCGATCACCTCGGTCACGCGGGTCGAGAAGCCGACGCTCGAGACCCGTGACTTCGCCCTGCCGGCCTGGCGGGTCGAGTTCGCGGACAAGGAGCGCTCGACCTTCATCCTGAACGCCGACACCGGCGAACTGGCGGGCGCCAAGACCAACACCTGGCGGCTGTGGGACGTGTTCTGGATGATCCACATCATGGACTACACGGATCGCCAGAGCTTCAACCACCCGCTCATCATCATCATCGCCACCGGCTGCCTGTGGCTGGCGCTGAGCGGTTTCATCATGCTGTTCCAGGCCTTCCGCAGACAGGACTTCGCCTATCTGCACGACGGCATCGAATGGCTGCAGGAGCGGCGTCGCCGCTGACGACGAAAGGCCGGGGCGCCCGTGGCGGCGTTCCGGCCTTCTTCATGTTTCAGAGCCTGAAGAAGGCAGCCATGACCTTGGGAGGGGCGCATGGACAGTCCGCTTCACCGGCGCATCCGGTCCGACATCGCCGAGCGCATCCTGTCGGGCGAATGGCCGCCCGGTTTTCGCATTCCCTTCGAGCATGAGCTGATGGCCGACTACGACTGCTCGCGCATGACGGTCAGCAAGGCTCTGGCGCCGCTGGCCGAGCGGGGCATGATCGTCCGACGCAAACGTTTCGGCTCCTTCGTGGCGAGGCCGCGCATCCACTCCGTGTTGCTGGACATTCCCGACATCCAGGCGGAAATCCAGAAGCGCGGCGAGCCTTATGGCTATGAGCTGCTGATGCGGAAGATCCGCGCCGCCCATCGCCGCGACGCCAGCGAACTGGGTCTGACCGCTGCGGGCGAAGTGATCGAACTGCGCTGCCTGCACAAGGGCAGCGGCCGCGCGTTCGCCCTGGAGGAGCGGGTGATCTGTCTGACCTCGGTTCCTCAGGCCAGGGATGCGGCGTTCGACGAAATTCCGCCCGGCACCTGGCTGCTTGAAAAAGTGCCCTGGACCGAGGCCGAGCATAAGATCAGCGCCGTGAACGTGTCGCGGGCGACGGCGGCGACGCTGGGCGTCGAGCCGTCGGCGGCCTGTCTGTCGCTGGAGCGTCGAACCTGGCGGCGGGCTGAGGGCATCACCTTCGTGCGGCTGACGTTCCCTGGCGAAGCCTATGACCTGGGCGCCCGTTTCGCGCCCTCTGAACCCGATCCGGCGGTTCCCACCGGCGCATAAGTCGCCGCCGCGTCCAGAGCATATGAGTGAAGGAGAGGCCATGTCGGCTGATGGCGGGGCGGCGATGCCCAAGGTTCTGATCATCGGCGCGGGACACGCGGGGGGCTCGGCGGCGGCGCTGCTGAGGCAGTATGGGTTCGAGGGCGAGATCGTCCTGGCGGGGCAGGAGAGCGCGCCGCCCTATCAGCGACCGCCCCTGTCCAAGGCCTGGCTGAAGGGGGAGGCGGGTCTGGAGGACCTGCTGCTGCGCCCCGAGAGCTTCTACGCCGAGCAGAATATCGACTTGCGCACCGGCGTTACGGCGACCGCCATCGACGCGGGCGCGAAAACCGTGACCTTCGCCGACGGGACGGTCGAGCCTTACGATGTGCTGATCCTGGCCACCGGCTCGACGGCCCGCAAACTGGCCATCCCCGGCGCGGATCGACCGGACCTGCTGGAGCTGCGCACCCTTGACGACGCCGAGCGGCTGAAGGCGGTTCTGGCGCCGGGCAAGCGGCTGGCGGTGGTCGGCGGCGGCTATGTCGGGCTGGAGGCGGCGGCCTCGGTCCGCGCCTTGGGCGCCGAGGCGGTGGTGATCGAGCGCATGGACCGGGTGCTGGCCCGCGTGGCGTCGCAGCCCCTGTCGGCCTTCTTCACCGGCCTGCACAAAAAGCATGGCGTCGAGATTCTGACCGGCGTCGAGGTCGCGGGGTTCGAGGATGCGGGCGTGCGTCTGGCGGACGGCGAATTGATCACTGCGGACGCGGTGCTGGTCGGCGTCGGCGCCTTCGCCTGCGAGGCTCTGGCGCGCACGGCCGGACTGGCTTGTGAAAACGGCGTGGTGGTCGATGAGGCGGCCCGCACTAGCGACCCCAGCATCTACGCCATCGGCGATGTGACGCGGCGGCCCATTCCGGTCCACGGCGGCGTCATGCATCGGCTGGAGAGCGTGCCCAACGCCCTGGAGCAGGCCAAGCAGGCGGCCTCGGCCATCGTCGGCCGCGCGGCCCCGGCGCCGGAGGTGCCGTGGTTCTGGTCCGATCAGTATGACGTCAAGCTGCAGATCGCGGGTGTGCCCTTCGACGCCGACCGCCAGCTGCTGCGCGGCGATCCGGCCAGCGGGGCCTTCTCCGTCTTCCATCTGAGCGGCGAGCGCATCGTGGCGGTGGAGGCGGTCAACGCCCCCGCCGACTTCATGGGCGGGCGTCTGCTGATCGGCAAGGCGACGCCGGTGGACGACGCCCTGCTGGCCGACCCGACGGTGTCGATCAAGGCGGTGGGCCTGCCCTAAGGTGGGGCGGGCGGGGATGGAGGAGCTCTGACATCGCCCGTTTTGTCGCGCGCTTTAAAGACGAGGAGGCGTTACTTCACAATCATGTTGATTGTCCGTATCGACGATATGTGAATTGCTCGTTTCTCCATTGTCGGAGGAAGTGGCTATGAAAAATCTAAATGTTCGTCGCATCGTCTCGTTGGGAGCGGTCGTCGCAGGCCTATTTGGCGTTTTAACATTGGCGGGAGCTAGTCAGGCGAGATCTGATTTCTATTATCAATATTATTTTTATAGCGATGCTAGTCACACTAATCTTGTAGGGCAGGTTAGGCAGCATTGTTTAAACAATAATATAATTATAACGCCTTTGGTTGATGGCGTCTGGACCGATTACTATACCATGGAAGCTATCGGTCGATGCCCAGGTTTGGGCGACTGGTAATCGACAGGAGAGCCTTCGGGTCAGTAGTCGGAAGGCCTCGGGCATCGCCTGGGCCTTTTCGCGTTTCGTCCTGACAACCGCCGCTGCCTTGGCGTTAGCTAACGCCAAGGCAGCGGCGGATCTTTGTGGATCGCTCAATTGCGCGGATTGGTGGCGTCGTTTCCGGAAGCTCCCAATAAATGGGGGTCGTTCTTGAAATGTTCCGAGATCATCAGCATGGTCCCCGCGAGGGGGTAATTTCTGATTTGTCGGAAAAGCCCTTGTAAATCCAAGGGGTCAGTGTGGTGCCGCCGGGCAGGATTGAACTGCCGACCTCAGCCTTACCAAGGATGCGCTCTACCACTGAGCTACGGCGGCGGGTCACTGAGGAAGCGGCCGTATAGCCAAAGGTTTTGGCCGGGCCAAGCCAAAAATGCACGCTTGATCAAAATCTTTGCACGCGGTCTGCTGTCGACCATGGATACCCCGCCTGAAGACGACGCCCAGCCTTCCGCGCCGCTCGCGACGCCAGCCGCAAAGCCGGCGGCGTCGTCCGCCAAGGCCGAGCGCGCGGCGCGTCTGGCCGCTGCTCTGCGTACGAATCTGCGTCGCAGGAAGGCGCCGGGCGCGGGCGGCGCGCGGCGGCCGAACGAAAGCAACTGAAAGTCATCCGTCTTGCGACGTTACGGCCTTTCGCGGGCGCCGTCCGGCTTGCTAGATAACCGGTTCGCCGGGCCGTAGGGGTCCGGGCCTCCCAGGACTTCCCCGACACCCATGGACAGCATCGTCATTCACGGCGGCAATCGCCTCAACGGCTCCATTCCCGTCAGCGGGGCCAAGAATTCGGCGATCAAGCTGATGGCGGCGTCGATTCTGACGGATCAGCCCCTGCTGCTGACGAACATGCCGCGCCTGGCGGACACGCGATTCCTGGGCCAGCTGCTGCGCCAGTTCGGCGTGGAAGTGACAGAACGCGATGGGGCGGACGGGCAGGAGACCCTGTTCCACGCGCCGGAGCTGACCTCGACCTTCGCCCCCTATGACCTGGTGCGTCAGATGCGGGCCTCCTTCAACGTGCTGGGGCCGCTGCTGGCGCGCACAGGGAACGCCAAGGTCTCCCTGCCGGGCGGCTGCACCATCGGCGCGCGGCCGGTGGATCTGCACCTTCAGGCCTTGACGGCCATGGGCGCGGCGATCGAGCTGGAAGAGGGATATGTCACCGCCACGGCGCCCAAGGGCCTGCGCGGGGCCGAGATCGAGTTTCCATTCGTCTCGGTCGGCGCGACGGAGCACGCCCTGCTGGCTGCCGTGCTGGCGGACGGCGTGACGGTGTTGAAGCGCGCCGCCCGCGAGCCGGAGATCGGCGACCTGGCCCGCTGCCTGATCGCCATGGGCGCCAAGATCGAGGGCCTGGATACGGACGTGCTGACGATCACCGGCGTCTCGTCCTTGTCGGGCGCGACCTGGTCGGTGATTCCCGATCGTATCGAGATGGGCTCCTATGCCCTTGCTGCGGCGATGGCCGGCGGCGAGGTGCGCCTGACCAAGGGTCGCGCCGACCTGATCACCGCCCTGACCGACAAGATGGTCGAGGCGGGCGTCGAGATCGAACCGACGCACGACGGCCTGATCATCCGTCGCGACCTGACGCAGCGGCTGAAGGCCGTCAACGTCACGACCGAGATCTATCCGGGCTTCGCCACCGACCTGCAGGCGCAGTTCATGGCCCTGATGACGACGGCCGAAGGCGATAGCGTCATCCACGAGAACATCTTCGAGAACCGCTTCATGCACGCGCCGGAACTGGCCCGACTGGGCGCCGACATCACCGTCCATGCGGGCGAGGCCGTGGTGCGCGGCGTCGAGGGCCTGAAGGGCGCGCCGGTCATGGCGACCGATCTTCGCGCCTCCATGTCTCTGGTCATCGCCGGCCTTGTGGCCGAAGGTGAGACGACGGTCGGCCGCGTCTATCACCTGGATCGCGGCTTTGAGCGGATGGAAGAGAAGCTGGGCGCCTGCGGCGCCGATGTTCGACGGATCAAGGGGGAGGGCGATGAGCACTGACGGCGAACCGATCTCGGCCCTGACCGACGAGGTCGTGGACGAAGGCGCTGCGGGTGAAAGCCTGACGCCGATGACGCCCCTTCGCCTGCTGGCCGAGGATGCGGACGACCTGCAGATCATCTCGGCCGCGCTTCAGGACGCCATCATGCGTCCAGTCGACATCCGCTGGGAGAAGGACGCGCGGCGCCTGACCGTCGTCCTGTCGCGCTTCTGCTGGGAATGCGGCGGCACGCGGGTCATGGCGGCCATGCAGTTCGGCGACGTCCAGGCGGTCAAGAGCCGCCGTCTGCCGCGCCTGCCTGAGGCGGCGCTGGAGCTGTTGGCGCTGGACTTCCTGCCGACCGAGGCGCCGGGCGGTCAGGTGATGATGATGTTCGCGGGCGGCGGCGATCTGCGGATCGACGTGGAGTGTCTGGATGCGGTGCTGACCGATCTGTCCGAACGCTGGCCTGCGCGGGTGGCGCCGACCCATCTGGACGGAGCGGCGGAATGAGCGGGCCGCACAAGCTGACCTCGATCGAGATCGACAACGCCTCCCTCCCGGCGGCCACGGCCGAAATCGAGCATCAGCGCCGGGTCGCCATCTTCGATCTGGTCGAGCAGAACAGTTTCATCCCGGACGGCGCGGCGGGCGGTCCCTACGCCCTGGCCCTCTCGTCGCAGGATAATCGTCTGGCTTTTGATATCGCCGGACCGGATTTTAGCCGGACGCATGTCCTGTCGCTGACGCCGATGAAGACGGTGATCCGCGATTACGGCCTGATCTGCGAAAGCTACTATGAAGCCCTGCGCGGTTCGTCGCCTAGCCAGATCGAGTCGGTCGATATGGGACGGCGTGGGCTGCATAATGAAGGCGCGGCCCTGCTGAAAACCCGGCTGGACGGCAAGGTGGAGATCGACCAGGAGACGGCGCGCCGGCTCTTCACCCTGGTGTGCGCCCTCTACCGTCGGGGCTGAACTCGACTATCCCAGCGTTTTGGTGCATTAGGCGCCCTCACTTTCACGGCTCGCGCTCACGCTCGGCGCGGGCCCGTAGTTGTTCACACGGGCGAGAGAGGCCGCATGGCTAAGGAAGAACTGCTGGAATTTCCTGGCGTGGTCAGCGAATTGCTGCCCAACGCGACGTTCCGCGTGACGCTGGAAAACGATCACGAGATCATCGCCCACACCGCAGGCAAGATGCGCAAGAACCGCATTCGCGTTCTGGCGGGCGACAAGGTGCTGGTCGAAATGACCCCCTATGACCTGACCAAGGGTCGCATCACCTACCGCTTCAAGTAAGGACGCGCGTGTCGCGTCCTGACGCTTCGGCTCCGAGGTTGATTCTGGCCTCGTCGAGCCCGCGCCGCATCGAATTGCTGGCGCAGATCGGCATTACGCCCGATCTGGTCGATCCTGCTGATATCGACGAAACACCTGAGAAGGCCGAGACGCCGCCGCGTCTGGCCCAGCGCCTGGCCTGCTCCAAGGCGGCGGTGGTGGCCGAGCGTCATCCCGATGACGTGGTCCTGGCGGCTGACACCGTGGTGGCCGTAGGGCGTCGCTTGCTGGAAAAGCCCGCTGACGAGGCGGAGGCGATCCGCTTCCTGAAGCTGTTGTCTGGGCGCAATCATCGCGTCTTCACCGGCGTAGCGGTGATCTGCGGCGGGCGCACGTCCTGGCGCGTAGTCGACACTCGCGTCAGCTTCAAGCCGTTGTCCCAGGACGAGATCGCCGCCTATGTCGCTTCGGGCGAGTGGCGCGGCAAGGCCGGGGGCTATGGCATTCAGGGCCGGGCCGCCGCCTTCATCACCCGAATCGTCGGCAGCCATCCCGCCGTCATGGGCCTGCCCCTGTATGAGGCGGCGAATCTCTTGCGTGGCGCAGGCTGGCGAGGCGAGGCGGCCTGATGGCCGATGTCGAGGTCTTCCTGGACGCGGCTCCGGGCGAGACCCGAGGCATTGTCTTTCGCGACGGCCGCGCCTGGACCCTCATTATACATAAGGACGATGATAGGCCCGAGCACCGCCTGGGGGCCCGCGTCGTCGGCCGTGTGGCGCGCCTGGCGCCGAGCCTGCACGGCGCCTTCATCGATCTGGGCTGCGGCGAGCCGTTCGGTTTTCTGCCGTTGGGCAAGGTCGATCGCCCGGCGGAAGGCGCCAAGCTTGAACTCCTGATCACGGCCGAACCGCGTGAGCGCAAGGGCCCCGTCTTGCGCCGCCTGGGAGAGGCGAGCGGCGAGCCGCGTCTGCTAGCGGCTGGACCCGATGTCGCCGCCATTCTGAACCACCTGGCGCCGGGCGTGCCTGTGACGACGGGCGCCGAGGCGATCCGCGCGGCGCTGGAGGCTGAAGAAGAAGCCCTGTCCGGCGGCGTGGTCGAGCCGGGCGTGGGTCTGGATCTGGCCGTGCAACGGACGCGGGCCCTGATCGCGGCCGATATCGACTACGCGCCAGCCGCCGGTCGTGATTCACGCAAGGGGCGCGAGGCGGTGAATCGCGAAGGTCTGCGCCAGACGGCGCGGTTGCTGGCGCTGAAAGGGTGGGGCGGTCTGGTCGTTATCGACCTGGCGGGCGTCGGCCTGCACCCAGAGACCACTCTATCCATGGCTCGTCAGGCGTTCGCCGATCACGACGGGGCGGCGATGGGGCCGTTGAGCCGGTTCGGCCTGCTGCAATTGTCTCTGCCGTGGGCGCGCACGCCAGCGGACGAACGACTGGCGGCGCCGGGAGCGCAGGAAATCGGCGCCCTGCGTCGGCTGCGCCTCGCCTTGCTGACGGATCGCGCGTCGCCGCGTCTGACGCTGCACTGCGGTTCGGCGTCAGCGGCGATCCTGTCCTCGTGGGTGGCGCAGTTGGGGCCGCGCGCCCACATTCGCCCGGACGCCGCGCCGGGCGTGTTCGAGATCAAGGAGAGCTGAGCATGGCCCAGTGCCCAATTTGCCGTCGCGCCGAAACCGTCGTCGCCTACAAGCCCTTCTGCTCCAAGCGTTGCGCCGACGTTGATCTGCAGCGCTGGTTCACCGGCGGCTACGCCATTCCGGCTGAAGATGCGCACGATGATGAAAAAGATCGTGGAATTGAGTGAATTGGCGTCTGGACAGCCCCATCAGCCTCGCCTATAGACCCGCCTCTCGCGACGATGTCGTGCGCCTGGATAGCTCAGCTGGTAGAGCAGCGGATTGAAAATCCGCGTGTCGGTGGTTCGAACCCGCCTCCAGGCACCACTTTTCCCCAAATGACGATTATTCGCCTCGGCCCTGAAAAAGCCGAAAAATCGTCATGGGCCTAAATCTTTCTTAACAATCTCGACGTTGGCACTTTTGTTGCCGTTTTATTGCGATCGAGCGGAATATTTGTGCGCGCTTGCCTCGGGGGCGCGGGGCGCGGGGTGAAAAGCTATTTTCCGCCCTTGACGCTCTGATAGGCGTTCGCCAAAGGGACTTAACCGCATTCTTGCTTGCAGGCTGTGGACGGGGGGGTATGGTTCCATCGCTCCAGTCTGCAAAGCGTCTCAGGATGTTTCGTAAGAATGCGGCGCCGACCGGCGGGGGAGAAATTCCGGCGGGAGGAAAAATTTCACGGTAAAGGCCCAGCCGACTGACGCGGTTCGGGTCTTGGGTTCCACGAGTCAGACCAAAGCAGGAACTGGCGAAACATGCTCGATAAGAAGACGAATATCCTCCTCGCAATGGCCGGCGCTGCCGTCCTGATGGCGAGCTCGCCGGTTCTGGCGCAGGACGCAGCTCCGGCTGCTCCGGCCGCCGCTTCGGCTCCCGCCGCCGCTGACGCCGCCGCTCCGGCCGCCGACGCCGCTGCCCCGGCTGCTGACGCAGCTGCTGAAGCCCCCGCTGAAGAAGCCGCTGCTGGCGGCCACGGCGGCGGCAGCCTGACCCCGATCGCCATGTTCATGATGGCGCACCCGGTCGTTAAGGTCGTGATGGCAGGCCTGGTCCTGGCCTCGATCTTCTCCTGGACGCTGCTGCTCATCAAACTGGTTGAGTTCAGCTCGCTGACGAAGAAGACCAACCGCTTCCTGGAAGAGTACCGCGGTGCTCGCAACCTGGCCGACATCCGTCGCCTGGCCACCTCGGAAGAGTTCGACGGCAACCCGCTGGCCGACATGGCCGCTGCGGCCACCGGCGAAATCGAACTGTCGCGTCAAGCCGGTCTTGATGTGACGGGCGCTCACCGTGACACGACTGTCGCGCGTGCCGGCAACGCTGTCGGCGCCGTGCAGGGCGGCATGGGTATCCGCCTGTCGGGCGGCCAGCAGTTCCTGGCTTCGGTCGGTTCGGGCGGTCCGTTCATCGGTCTGTTCGGCACCGTTTACGGCATCATGAACTCGTTCATCGGCATCGCCGAGTCGAACACCACCAACCTGGCCGTCGTTGCTCCGGGTATCGCTGAAGCCCTGCTGGCTACCGGCATCGGTCTGTTCGCGGCTATCCCGGCGGTTATCTTCTATAACTACTTCAACACCCGCATCGCTTCGTACGGCGCTCGTGCTGACGGCTTCAACGCCGAGCTGATGAACTCGATCTCGCGTCAACTCGACAAGGGGGCGTAAGACGGATGGCCGCCAAACTTTCCGGTTCCGGCGGCGGCAAGTACACCGTCGAGGCGAACAGCGAAATCAATGTCACGCCTTTCGTGGACATTATGCTGGTTCTCCTCATCATCTTCATGGTGGCGGCTCCGCTCGCCACCGTGTCGGTGCCGGTGACACTTCCACGTGCCGTCGCTCCGCCGGCTCAGAATCCGCCCAAGCCCGTTTTCATCTCCATCCAGAATGGCGGTGAAGTGTACGTGGGCGACTTCCCGACGTCGGTCGCCGCCCTGGGCGATGACCTGAGGACCCAAATCGGAACGCGTAATCCGGACGAAGAGCGGATCTTTATCCGCGCTGACCAGCAAACGCGTTACGGGGACTTCATGCAGGTCATGAACGCCTTGCAGGATAATGGTTTTTACAGTGTCGCCCTGGTTGGCGAAGATAAATCGTAGGGGGCGTGACTCAAAGCATGACTGCTGAACCTCACGAGCACCGCGACCCTCTGCTCGATGCACCCAAGAAGAAGAAGCTCTCGACGGGTGCGATGGTCGGGATCGGCGTCTCGGTGATCGTCCACGCTCTGGCAGGCATATACCTGTACAAGAGCAAGTTTGAGCTCCAGGAGTTCAACTACGTGGACGAGGCTGTGGACGTGGAGTTGATGGAGGCCCCGCCTCCGCCGCCTCCGCCTCCGCCGCCGCCGCCGCCGCCGGATACACCTCCGCCGCCGAAGCTTCAGGTGCGCGAGCCGGTCGTCAACACCCAGGCGCCTCCGCCTCCGGTGACCTTGCCGATCGAGCCGACGAAGAAGGAAGACCGCGTCGAATATACGGGCCCGCCCGTTATCGTCCCTGGTCCTCCGCCTCCGCCGGCGCCGCCCGCGCCGCCGCGTCCTTCGGTGATCACCAACCCGCAGTGGGCTCGCCCGCCGCGTCCGACCGAACGGGACTTCCCGCAACGCGCTCTTGATCGCGGCGTGGGTGGTTCGGCTACGGTCGAGTGCACGGTGACCCCGAGCGGGAAGCCCGAAGGTTGCCGCGTCGTCTCGGAAGAGCCGTCGGGCATGGGCTTCGGCGCTGCGGCCGTCCGCATCGTCCAACGCGGGCAGCTTTCGCCCCGCACGGTCGACGGCGCTGCAACGAACGCCAAGTTCGTGGTCCGGGTGCCGTTTAACCTGGACTAAGCGAGCGATCGCACAGAACGAAAAGAAGCGCCTCGAGGTTTCGCCTCGGGGCGCTTTTTCCATTTGCCCAGGCGCAGTGGCCGAGGGGGCAATGAAACGCGGCGTTGGAAACGCACTTTACGGCGTCAGGCATGGAGCCAGGCGGTCTGCCTGTGCATTATGGCTCACTGACTGTTCCGGAGGACCGATGTCTCGTAAGCCCCTTATGCTCGCCCTGGCTATCACCACTGGTGTCTTGGGCGCCGGCGTCGGCGCCTGCGCCTATAATGAGGCCCTGGGCCGCAATCAGTTGGTCTTCATCGACGACGGCGTGCTGGTCCAGCAGTCGCAGGCGGCCTGGGCCGAGACGCTGCGGACGCAGAAGGTGTCGAACAATACGGCTCAGAACGCACGGGTGCGGCGAGTGGGCGACCGCATCGTCCAGGCGGCCAATCTGACCAATCGTCATTGGGAATATGCGGTGTTCGACGACGCCACGCCGAACGCCTTCGTCCTGCCGTCGGGTCACATGGGGGTGACGACGGGACTGCTGGCCATCGCCAAGAACGACGACCAACTGGCGGCCGTGATCGGCCATGAGGTCGGCCACGTCATCGCCCGTCATGCCGCTGAACGCGCCTCGACCACCCAGACGACAGGCCTGATCCTGGGCGCGGTGCAAAGCCAGGCCGGGGATTACAGCCAGGCGGTTCAGGCCTTTGGCGGCATGGGCGCGCAACTGGGCGTGCTGTTGCCGTTCTCGCGCAGCCATGAGCTGGAAGCGGATAGGCTGGGCGTCGATTACATGGCGGCCGCCGGCTACAAACCGTCGGAATCGTTGGCCCTGTGGCGCGCCATGGCTGAAGGGCGGCAGTCTGGGACGCCGGAATTCGCCTCGACCCACCCTTCGGACCAGACCCGTCTGATGCAACTTCAGCAGTATATCGCCAGCCGCGGCTGGAACTGACGGGGATAAAACATAAAATCCTGCGCGAGGACGAAATGGCCGCTTGCCCCCGACGGCGAGGCCCGCTAGAGAACCGCCCTCGCGCAGAGATGTGCAGCCTTAGCTCAGCTGGTTAGAGCGCCGGTTTGTGGAGCCGGAGGTCCTCAGTTCAATCCTGAGAGGCTGTACCATTCTCCCTCGAATCGCTTCTTGCGATAGTCGAGGGAGAAGTATGACGATGACGTCGCCGGCGTGGGATCCCCAGCAATACAACCGTTTCGAGCGCCAGCGTGATCGCGCGGCCATCGATCTGCTGTCGCAGCTTCCGGACGACCTGACGCCGCGCGAAGTCTGGGACATAGGCTGCGGCACGGGCCAGCACGCCGCCTTGCTGAAGCGACGTTGGCCGGATGCGCAGGTGCATGGACTGGATTCCAGCGCCGCCATGCTGGAACAGGCGCGGGGTTTGCCGGACGACGTAGACTGGGTGCAGGGCGATCTTGAAGCCTGGAAGCCCGCCGCGCCGGTGGATCTGATCCTAGCCAACGCCTCGCTGCAGTGGGCGCCGGACCATGCGGCGCTGTTTCGGCGTCTGACCGAGTCGCTGGCGCCGGACGGGGTGCTGGCGGTCCAGATGCCCATGGCCTGGGAGACGCGCCATCACACCCTGATGCGCCAGACGGCGGCGGACGGCCCGTGGAGCGCGCGTCTGAAGGGCGTCGACACCATTCAGCCGCTGCTGGCGGCCGAGGCCTATTACGGCGCCGTTGCGGAACTGTGCGAGGAAGTCGACATCTGGTCGACGACCTATCTGCACGTTCTGGACGGCGAGAACGCCGTGCTGGAGTGGATGAAGGGGACCGCCCTCAGGCCTTATCTGACCGCGCTTTCCGAAGACCCAGCCACCCGAGACGCCTTCCTGACGCGCCTGGCTCAGGTGTTGGGCGAAGCGTTTCCGCGGCGTCCTGAGGGAAGGACTCTTCTGCCATTTCCTCGACTGTTTCTTCTGGCGCGCCGGTCAGGCGGCGGCGGTGCAGGGTCTCGATCGGCCCGTTGAGACTGTCCAGCGCCGCCTGAGCGGCCTCATAGCCCGCCGCGACGCCCGGCTCATAGGCTTTCCAGTCGCGGATATCGACGCCGTCCGGCGTGGGCAGGATCAGCAGGTCCGTCTCGGCGCGGGCCTGCATCCGCTCGGCCTCGCTGGTCAGGGTGGCTGACCGCATCAGGATCGAGACGATCGGCGGCCCGTGCTTCCAGGCGCCCGACAGGAGCCAGCGCCACCAGGACGGCGGATTCTCCAGCGTCTCGGGATCGACGCCGCGGGTCATGGACACATCGACGCCGACGACGGGGCCGCTGTTCAGCCGCCGCATCACGTCGCTGGGGAAGTTGCGCAACACGGCGCCGTCGACCAGCACCTGGCCGTTCATCACGACGGGCGGCATGACGCCGGGAATGGAGATGGAGGCGCGCAAGGCGTGGCGCAGCATCCCCTCGCGATGCACCTCCAGCTTGCCCGAGGTCAGATTGGTCGAGACGGCGAAGAAGGGCAGCAGCATGTCCTCCATCTGCACATCGCCGAAGGCCTCCTTCATCATCGCCTTGACCTTGCGGGCGTGGGTCATGGCGATGATGGGCGGGGCGATGTCGGCCAGAGGGTCGGACAGGACGAAGGCCTGACGGATGTGATGTTCAAGCTCCTCGTCCGACCAGCCCAGGGCCGGACCCGCGCCGATGACCGCCCCCATGGAGGCGCCGCCGATGAAGTCGATGGGCGTGCCTGCTTCGCGCAGGGCCTTCAGCGCGCCGATGTGGGCATAGGCGCGCGCGCCGCCCCCCGACAGCACCACGCCCACGGCCGAGCCGGTGATCAGGCGGGCGATCCGCGCCGTGTCGTCGAACAGGCCCTCGACCGCATGGAACCAGCGGCCGGGCTTCAGTACGTCCAGCCAGGCGCGGGTGTTGCTGGGGCGCGGCATTCGCGGATCGCGCAGCAGGATCAGGTCGGTGCGCTGGCCTGCGTCGTCCCAGTCGTCGGCGACGGGCGGGGCAGGGGGCGGCGGACGGTCGGCGGCCCCGACCAGGAACAGCCGATCCACTTGACGGGCGCACAGGGCGGCCCAGTTCGGCTCGTCCGCCTCGGCGACATAGAGGACGTAGTCGTGGGCGTCCTCGACGCGCGAGAACCATTCGGCGGCCGACGCCAGGGCCGAGCTGTCGATGACGTGGCAGGTGCAGCCCTGGCTCTCGACTGCGCGAGCCACGCGCTCGACGAAGGCCCGGATCGGCTTGCCGCGCGCCGAGACGAAGCCAAAGACGTTCGGCTCGGTCCCGCCGCCGCGCTCGCGGGCGCGGCTCAGCATGATCTGGCCCAGCTCGGACATCAGCATGGGGTCGTTGCGCGCGGCGTCGAAAAAGGCCTCGCGCGGCAAGGCCAGCACGTCGCTGTCGCGCAAGGCGACGACGTCCGACATGTGCGACGTGCCGGCCAGCATGGCCAGTTCGCCGACCGGCTCGCCGGGCTTGATGACGGCGGTCATTTGCGGAACCCGTCCGTCGTCGTGGCGGAAGACGCCCAGACGCCCGGCGCGCAGCAGATAGAGGGTGTCGGCCCGGTCGCCGGCTGAGAACAGTCGCTCGCCCCGCGTCAGGGCGAACCAGCTGGCGCGGCTGTCCCGCGCGTCCTCGAAGGCGCGTGACAGGGCGACGGCGAGGGTGTCCGATCGAAGCGGGGCCATGAAGGGGAGATATAGCCGATTTCGTCGCGGGGGAACCGAACCGGCTTCCCCCCGGCGCGGAAGCCTCCTAAACCTTGGGCATGCCCAAGCTGATTTCCGCCGTCGATCGCAACAGTCCTGCTTTCAAAACGCTGGATGCGCACAATCGCGCCCTGCGTGACGAGCTTTATGAAAAGGTCGCCAAGGCCGCGCGCGGCGGCTCGGACGCCAGCCGTGACCGCCATGTGGCGCGCGGTAAGCTGCTGCCGCGTGATCGGGTCGAGCGCCTGCTGGATCCCGGCTCGCCCTTCCTGGAGGTCGGCCAACTGGCCGCCAACGGCATGTACCGGGACGAGGCGCCGGGCGCAGGCATGATCTGCGGGGTCGGCAGGGTGTCGGGCCGCGAGGTCATGATCGTCGCCAACGACCCGACGGTGAAGGGCGGGGCCTACTTCCCCATGACGGTGAAGAAGCATCTGCGGGCGCAGGAAATTGCCGAACAGAACAATCTGCCGTGCGTCTATCTGGTCGATTCCGGCGGGGCCAACCTGCCGCACCAGGCCGAGGTGTTTCCGGATCGCGACCACTTCGGCCGCATCTTTTTCAATCAGGCGCGGATGAGCGCGCGTTCGATCCCTCAGATCGCCTGCGTCATGGGCAGTTGCACGGCGGGCGGCGCCTATGTCCCCGCCATGTCCGACGAGACGGTGATCGTGCGCAATCAGGGCACCATCTTCCTGGCCGGCCCGCCGCTGGTGAAGGCGGCGACGGGCGAGGTCATCTCGGCCGAGGAGCTGGGCGGGGCCGAGACCCACGGCCGCAAGTCCGGCGTGGTCGACCATGTCGCCGAGAACGACGAACACGCGCTGGAGATCGTGCGCTCCATCGTCGCCAATCTGAACACCACCAAGGCCCAGCCGCTGGACGTGCGCGAGCCGCGCGCCCCGGCCTACGATCCGGCCGAGCTCTACGGCATCATCCCTGAGGACGTCCGCGCCCCCTATGACGTGCGCGAGGTCATCGCCCGCATCGTCGACGGCTCGGAGATGGATGAGTTCAAGGCGCTGTACGGCACGTCTCTGGTGTGCGGCTTCGCCCGCATCTGGGGCCAGCCGGTGGCCATTCTGGCCAACAACGGCGTGCTGTTCTCCGAAAGCGCCCAGAAGGGGGCGCACTTCATCGAACTGGCCTGCAAGCGCAAGATTCCGCTGCTGTTCCTGCAGAACATCTCGGGCTTCATGGTCGGCGGCAAATATGAGGCTGAGGGCATCGCCAAGCACGGCGCTAAGCTGGTGACGGCGGTCGCCAGCGCCGAGGTGCCCAAGTTCACCGTCCTGATCGGCGGCAGCTTCGGCGCGGGCAACTACGGCATGTGCGGCCGGGCCTATAGCCCGCGCTTCCTGTTCACCTGGCCCAACAGCCGCATCAGCGTGATGGGCGGCGAGCAGGCGGCCAGCGTTCTGGCCACCGTCCACCGCGACGCGGACACCTGGACGCCCGACGAAGCCGAGGCCTTCAAGGCGCCGATCCGCCAGAAGTATGAGGACGAGGGCAACCCCTATTACGCCACCGCCCGCCTGTGGGACGACGGCGTCATCGACCCGGTTCAGACCCGCGACGTGCTGGGCCTGGCCATCAGCGCCAGCCTGAACGCCCCGATCCCCGAAACGACCTTCGGCGTGTTCCGGATGTAAGGCAATAAATTAAACAGCGTTCAAAAAACCGCTTGAAGCCAGACCGCATGGCTGAGAGTGTCACGTCGGCGATCTCGATGCGGGATCGGAATCTGGACGACAAGGACAGTGACATGAAGAAGACTGCAGCTCTCATCGCCCTGACCGCGCTGCTCGCAGCTTGCGGATCTCAGGCCGATTCCAAGGCCCCGGCGGCGGCTGAAGTCGCGCCCGAGGCTGCGGCGGCGCCGCAGACCGAGCCGGTCTCGGCGGCCGAGGAAGCGGCAGCGCGGGCGGGCGAACCGTCCGAAGCGGTCTTCCCGGTCGGCTATCGCGGCAATTGGGACTACAGCGACGACGGCTGCGCCAAGGACGAGAGCGGCACGCGCTTCGTCATCACGGCCAATGAGATCAAGGGCTATGAAGACACCTCCAAGCTGGTGGCTCTAGAGACCCTGCAAGGCGAAGGCGACGCCATTCGCGTGGTTCTGGAGAACCAGTCGGCCGAGGGCGATCAGACTCTTGTCCAGACCCTGCGCCTGTCGCCCGTCGCCGGCATCTCGCTGCGTGTCGAGCAGGACGGCAAGACCGTTCGCGCCAACCGCTGTGATCCTGTTTAATCGCCTTCTTCCTCCGCCAAGGGAGAGGGATGATGTTTGAAGCGTTCTATCGGCCAAGGAGCCCATCATGACTGACCAAAAGCCGACCGAAGAAGAGCTGAACGCTCTGGACATCACCGACGCCGAGGCGGCGGAGATGAACGCCATCGCCCACCCCTTCGTCGCTGATCCGGCGCCGGATGCGAACGACGACCTGGTGCAGATCGACTCGACCGTCGATGGCGTGGTCTTCGTCACCATCAACCGGCCGCAGAAGAAGAACGCTTTCGACGCCGCGACCATCTCCGCCCTGTATGAGGCATTCGAGACCCTGCACGGCGCCGACCATGTGCGCGTCGTCTTCATCCGCGGCGCGGGCGGGACGTTCAGCGCGGGCGCCGACCTGAACTGGATGCGTTCGGCGGCCGACTGGTCCGAGAGCGACAACCGCGACGACGCCATGGGCCTGGCGAAGATGCTGAAGGCGCTGCACGACGTGCCGGCGCTGACGGTGGCCCTGGTCGAGGGCGCGGCCATGGGCGGCGGGGCGGGCATCGTCGCCGCGTGCGACATGGCCGTGGCGGTCGAGGGCGCGCGCTTCGCCTTCTCGGAGGTCAAGCTGGGCCTGATCCCGGCGACCATCGCCCCCTATGTCATCGAGGCGGTCGGCGCGCGCCGCGCGCGTCAGCTGTTCCTGACGGCCAACATCTTCGACGCCGACTACGCCGCCCATGCGGGCCTGATCGACATGGTCCTGCCCGAAGGCTCGGTCGACGAGTTCATCTCCATGCTGACCGACAGCCTGTCGGCCAATGCGCCGGGCGCCATGGGCGACGCCAAGCGCCTAGTGAACGATGTGGCGGGTGAAGAGATCGACAACCGCCTGCTGGAAGAGACCGCCAAGCGCATCGCCCGCGCCCGTGTCTCGGCCGAGGGCCAGGAAGGCGTCCGCGCCTTCCTCGACAAGCGCGCGCCGAGCTGGGCGCAATAAGGTAGCCTGATGTTCAAGTCCGTCCTGGTCGCCAATCGCGGCGAGATCGCCTGCCGCGTCTTCCGCACCGCCCGTCGCATGGGCCTGCGCACCATCGCCGTCTATTCCGAGGCTGACGCCCAGGCGCTTCACGTTCGAGAAGCGGATGAGGCGGTGCTGATCGGTCCGGCGGCGGCGCGCGAATCCTATTTGGATGCGGCCAAGGTGCTGGCGGCGGCCAAGGCGACGGGGGCGGAGGCCATCCACCCCGGCTACGGCTTCCTGTCCGAGAACGCCGACTTCGCCGAGGCCGTGGCGGCGGCGGGTATTGTCTGGATCGGCCCCAAGCCGTCCTCGATCCGCGCCATGGGCCTGAAGGACGCGGCCAAGAAGCTGATGATCGAGGCGGGCGTGCCCGTCACCCCCGGCTATCAGGGCGAGGACCAGTCGCTAGAGACCCTGACGGCCGAAGCCGGTCGCATCGGCTTCCCCGTCCTGATCAAGGCGGTCGCGGGTGGCGGCGGCAAGGGGATGCGCAAGGTCGACCGGGCTGAGGACTTCGCCGAGGGTCTGGCCTCAGCCCAGCGCGAGGGGCAGTCGTCCTTCGGCGATCCGCGCGTGCTGATTGAAAGCTACATCACCCGCCCGCGACACATCGAAGTGCAGGTCTTCGGCGACAGCCACGGCAATGTCGTCCACCTGCATGAACGCGACTGCTCGCTGCAGCGCCGCCACCAGAAGGTGATCGAGGAAGCTCCCGCGCCTGGCATGGATCAGGCCACGCGCGACGCCGTCACCGCCGCCGCCGTCCGCGCCGCCAAGGCCGTGGACTATCAGGGCGCCGGCACCATCGAGTTCATCGCCGACGCCTCCGACGGGCTGAAGGCCGACCGCATCTGGTTCATGGAGATGAACACCCGGCTTCAGGTCGAGCACCCGGTGACGGAGAGCATCACCGGCGTCGATCTGGTCGAATGGCAGCTGCGCGTCGCGGCGGGTCAGCCCATTCCGCTGGCGCAGGCCGACATCCCGATGAAGGGCTGGGCGATGGAGGCCCGTCTCTACGCCGAAGACCCGGCCAACGGCTTCCTGCCGTCGATCGGGCGGCTGGATCACTTCGTCATGCCTGACGATATCCGCGTCGACACCGGCGTGATGCAGGGCGGCGAGGTCAGCCAGTTCTACGATCCGATGATCGCCAAGCTGATCGTCCACGAAGACAACCGCGAAGCCGCCGCCGCCCGCTTGGCTGACGCCTGCCGCGAGGTCGAAGTCTGGCCGGTCAAGACCAACGCGGGCTTCATGGCGCGCTGTCTGGAGCATCCGCGCTTCGTCGAGGGCGACGTGGACACCGGCTTCATCGCGGCCGAGGAGGGGGCGCTGATCGCCCCGGCTCAGGTTTCCGCCCGCGCCCTGGCCGCTGCGGCCGGACAGATCGGGCTGGAAGCGGACGCCGCCGCTTTTGACGCGCCGGACAATGTGTTGGCGCCCGCCCGCGCGGGGCTGTTCGGCTTCCGCCTGAACGCGGCGCCGCAAGCGCATACGGTGGTCCATCATGACGGCACGGCGCATGCCCTGGCCCTGACCGGCGAGCCGGGCTGGTATGGCCGTTCATCCAGCTTCGCCGTGAGCGGCGAATTCGGCTCTGCCCAGATCTATGGCGAGCCGGGCGTGGTTGTCGTTGACGGCGAGGTGGTCAGCACCCTGTCGCCCGACGCGGGACGGGTTCTGGTGTTCGACGGCGGCGACGTGGTCGAGTTCCATCGCCGCAAGTCCAGCGGTCCGGCGGGCGGCTCCGCCTCCGACGGCGGCCTGCGCGCGCCCATGCCGGGCAAGATCGTCGCCGCGCCCGCCAAGGCGGGAGACAAGGTGGCCAAGGGCCAGCCGGTCGTGGTGCTAGAGGCCATGAAGATGGAACACGCCCTGACCGCGCCCTTTGACGGCGTGGTGGCGGAGTTCAACGTCGCCGTCGGCGATCAGGTCGTGGACGGCGCCGTGCTGGCCGTCGTGAAGGCCGAGGCAGCGGGCGAATGATCGTTGCAGCTATGATGGCGACGGCGCTTCTGGGTGCCGATCTGAGCGACATGCCGACGGAATCGGCGGCGGATCTGCAGTGCATGGGCCTGCTGGCGGTGGCGATCGACGATCCAGCGGCCACTGACGCGGTCAAGCAGCAGTATACGGGGGGCATGATGTATTACCTCGGCCGTCTGGAGGGCCGCGATCCCGCACGGAACTGGATCGGGCGGATGCTGCAATATACGGATTCCACCCCGGTTCAGCAGGTGCGTTCGCACAGCCAGCGATGCGGGCAGGAACTGATCGCTAAGGGGCAGGAAATCTTCGCCCAATTGGACCGCGAGCCGTGAGACGGGCTGGCCTTCGCGGCGTCGGATGACTAGTTGGGCCTCATGCCCCTGCATATGATCAAGCTCTGCGTCGGCGTGGCCGAGGTTGAGACGCTGGAAGCGAACGCCGCCCGCTCCGACTGGCGCATCGTCCACACCCGCATGACGCCCAAGCGTGCGGCCGAGATCGAGGACGGCGGCTCGCTGTATTGGGTGATGAAGGGCTCCGTGACCTGCCGCCAGCGCATCCTCGACATCACGACCATAGGCGAGGGCAAGGCCAGTCGCTGCGAGATCAAGCTGGACAGCCAGGTTATTCGCACTGCGCCCCTGGCCCGGAGGCCGTTTCAAGGCTGGCGTTATTTCGAGAAAGACGTGCCGCCGGATCTGTCGGTGGACGAGCCGACCGACCTGCCGCCGGACCTGGCGAGAGAGCTGCGCGAGTTGGGCGCCTGGTAGGCGCCTGAAACGGCCGGAAAATCGATTGACCCGCGCTTGCGCGCGTGGCTGGTGCGGCGTCCGATGGTCCAGTCTCTGTTCAGCTTTCAAAATCGCGCCACCCTGTCCGAGCTGCTGAAGCTGGCCTGGCCTGTGGTGCTGGCGCGTCTGGGCATCATGACCATGGGGCTGACAGACGCGATCGTCGTCGGCCACTACGCCAGCCGCGAGCTGGCCTTCCACTCTCTGGCCTGGGCGCCGTCTTCGGTCGTGCTGACTACGGCGGTCGGTCTGATGATGGGGGTTCAGATCATGACCGCCCGTCTGCTGGGCGAGGGCAGGGGCGACGAGGTCGGCGCCGTCCTGCGTCGGGGTATGAGCTACGCCTTGCAGATCGGCCTGGTCTCGATGGTCGGCCTGTTGCTGCTGGGGCCGTTCGGCCTGGTGCATATGGGGCTGGAGGATGGCCTGGGCGAGGGCGCGACGCCCGCCCTGATGGTCTTCGCTCTGTCGATGCCGGCCTATCTGATTTCGGTCTGCGCTCAGTTCTTCCTGGAAGGCCTGCAACGTCCGAAGGCGGGCATGGTCGCCATGTGGGTGGCCAATGCGGTCAATCTGGCGCTGAACCTGCTGCTGGTGCCGGACATTCTGGGCATCGGTCTGGACGGGGCCGTCGCCTCGGCCTGGGCGACGTTCGGTGCGCGCACGGCGCTGGCGATCTTCCTGGTCATCTTCATCCTGCGCCTGCCTGAAGCGCGGGCCTGGGGCGTGTTCAACAAGCCCAAGCGCGACAAGGCGGTCGAGAGCCAGCAGGTCAAGGTCGGCCTGGGCGCGGGCGCATCCAACTTCATCGAGGTCGGGGCCTTTGCGGCCATGACCCTGTTCGCTGGTCAGCTGGGCGCGGCGGAAACCGCCAGCTGGGCCGTCGTCATCAATATCTCGGCCATCGTCTTCATGGTGCCGATGGGGCTGGGCTCGGCGACGGCCGTTCTGGTGGGGCGCAGCTATGGCGCGGCCGACAAGGCGGGCGTCATGCGCGGCGGCTTGGCGGGCATCGGCGTCGTGACCGTGCTGGCCTTCATCATCGCCCTGGCGATCTGGCCGACAGCGCGACTGATCGTCGGCGCCTACACTACGGATCCGGTCATTCTGGCCATTGCGGCTCCGGCGCTGGTGCTGGCGACCCTGTTCTTCGTCGCCGACGCCCAGCAGGTGGTCGCTGCACAGGCCAACCGCGCGGCGGGCGACGTGATCTGGCCGACGCTGATGCACCTGCTGTCCTATGGCCTGATCATGATTCCGCTGGGTTGGTTCCTGGCGCATCGGATCGGCGTGGACGGCCTGGTCTGGTCGGTGATTGTCGCCAGCCTGATCTCGGGCGCGCTGCTGACCGGGCGGTTCGTGCGGATCGCGCGGCGGCTGCCGGCGGCAAAGGCGACGCCTGCCTTATAAGACGCCTGGGCCATAAAAGGTGACGATCTGGTCTGCGCCCTCTATATCCGACGCCTCCCTGTCAGACGTTGGAAGATCATGTCCCGCATCCTCATCACCTCGGCGCTGCCCTACATCAACGGCATCAAGCACCTGGGGAATCTGGCCGGGTCGATGTTGCCCGCCGATGTGTGGGCGCGCTTCATGCGGAGCAGGGGGCATGACGTCCTCTATGTGTGCGCCACCGACGAGCACGGCACCCCGGCCGAGCTGGCCGCCGCCGCCGCCGGGCAGGACGTCCGCACCTATTGCGACGAGCAGCATCAGGTTCAGAAGTCGCTGGCCGACAAATTCAGCCTGTCGTTCGACATCTTCGGCCGCAGCTCCAACGCCCCGAACACCCGCCTGACCCAGCACTTCGCCAAGGTGCTGGAAGAGCGTGGCCTGATCGAGGAGCGCGTTGACCGGATGATCTATTCGATCGACGACGCCCGCTTCCTGCCCGACCGCTATGTCGAGGGAACGTGCCCGCACTGCGGTTATGAGAAGGCGCGCGGCGACCAGTGCGACAACTGCGGACGCCTTCTGGATCCGACGGACCTGATCAATCCCTATTCGGCCGTTTCGGGCAGCCGAAATCTGGAGGTCCGCGACACGCGCCACCTCTATCTGCTGCAGACGAAGATCGCTGACGACGTGCGCGGCTGGGTCGACGCCCGCTCGCCCCAGTGGCAGCCGCTGGCGCGCTCCATCGCTTACAAGCATCTGGACGAGGGCCTGATCGACCGCGGCATCACCCGCGATCTGAAGTGGGGCGTGCCGGTCGTCGGTCCCGACGGCGGCCCGCGTCCGGGCATGGAAGGCAAGGTCTTCTACGTCTGGTTCGACGCACCCATTGAATACATCGGCGCGACCGAGGAATGGGCGCAGAAGACCGGCGGAAACTGGCGCTCGTGGTGGCGTCTGGACGAGGGCGCGGACGACGTGCGCTACGTCCAGTTCATGGGCAAGGACAATGTGGCCTTCCACACCGTCAGTTTCCCGGCGACCATTCTGGGCTCGGGCGAGCCCTGGAAGACGGTCGACCAGTTGAAGGCCTTCAACTGGCTGAACTGGTACGGCGGCAAGTTCTCGACCAGCCTGGGTCGAGGCGTCTTCATGGATCAGGCGCTGGCGCTGCTGCCCGCCGACTACTGGCGCTGGCACCTGACGGCCTATGGGCCGGAACACTCCGACGCGGCCTTTACCTGGGAGCAGTTCCAGTCGACGACCAACAAGGATCTGGCCGACGTGCTGGGCAACTTCGTCAACCGCATCGTCAAGTTCACGGAATCCAAGTTCGACGGCGTCGTGCCCGAGGGCGGCGAACCGGGCGCGCTGGAAGAAAAGTTAGCGGCCGACGTCAAGGCGGCCCTGGCGACCCTGACCTATGAGTTCGAGGCCATGGAGTTCCGCAAGGCGGCCCAGGCGGCGCGCGCCCTGTGGGTGCTGGGCAATGAATATCTGCAGGTCGCGGCGCCCTGGACGGCGCTGAAGACGGATCGTGACCGCGCGGCCGTCGTGGTGCGCACGGCGCTCAGCCTTGTGGCCCTGTTCGCCCGTGTGACCGCCCCCTTCATGCCTGAAGCGGCGGGCCGCATCGCCGCAACGGTCGGTGCGACGGACCTGTCGTGGCCGGACGACGAGGGCGATCTGCTCAACGCCCTGCCGACCGGTCAATCCGTATCATCGGCCCAGGTTCTGTTCGCGAAGATCGAGGACGCCCAGGTCGCCGAATGGACCGAACGCTTCGGCGGCGCCGAGTGAAGCCAGAACTCGCCTCCCAGTCGGACGCGCGGCGCCAGTCGATTCGTGATCGGCTGGCGACGACCGGGCGGGCGCAGGTCGTTGATCTGCTCAGCGAGGCCTATGCGGACCATCTGGCCGCCAGCGCCGCCGACGCCCCGTTCAACACGGTGACGCGTAGGGGCGACGGTCATATTGATCTGCCCGCCGCCTGGCTGGCCAGTCTGGAGCCTTCGCAGAAACAGGCGCTGGGTGAACGGGTCCAGGCATCGGCGACGGACGGGTTTCAGTATCTCTACGACAACCATCCGATCTATGATCTGGATCAGGCGGGCCGCGCTGAAGCGGTCTGGTCCGAACTGGTGGCCTTCCTCAATGGCGAGGCCTTCCTCGGCCTGATGCGCGACCTGACCGGGCAGTCGGCGATCGCCATGGCCGACGCTCAGCTGACGCGCTTTCGCCCGGCGCATTTCCTGAACCAACATGACGATAGCGCTGACGGCAAGCAGCGCTTCTTCGCCTATGTTCTGGGGCTGTCGTCGAAATGGCGGATCGATTGGGGCGGCCTGCTGGCCTTCCATGGCGACGACGGCAATGTGGCCGAGGCCTTTACCCCGCGCTTTAATACGCTGAGCCTGCTGCGGGTGCCCGCGCCGCATTCAGTGACCCAGGTGGCTCTGTCGGCTGGGGCGCACCGCCTGTCGGTCACCGGCTGGCTGCGCGGGCGCTGAGCCCGCACACATGAAAAAGGCCCGGATCGCTCCGGGCCTTTGGCTTATTTGACTACTGGCTAGGCGTCGCGACGGTCTCTGACGGCGCCGTTCGCTGCTCCCGCGCGCCGGGCAGTCCGGCGGGAGTGGCCTCCTTGCTGCCGGCGCTGGCGTGTTTCATGTGCTTGGCCTGTTCCTCGACGCCGATGTCGAGGAAAGCGGGGGCCGAAGCGTTGAACTGATCGGCATGGCCGGTGCGGACGATGACCGAACGCCCGCCGTCCCAGATCATGTGCAGGGCGACATAGAAGACAATGGCGAGGCCGATGTAGGCGATCCAGCGATAGCGGTTCAGCAGCTTGGCGATGAAACTGGCGGCCAGGCCCATCAGGGCGATCGACAGGATCAGGCCGAAGACCATGATCCACGGGTGGTCGTGGCTGGCGCCGGCGACGGCCAGCACATTGTCCAGGCTCATGGTCAGATCGGCGATCATGATCTGGATCAGGGCGGCGCCGAAGGTCTTGCGCTTCAGGCCCATTTCTTCGGGCGACGGTCCGCCGCCATGTTCAATGGCCATGGCGCGTTCGATTTCGGCCTCGGCCTCGGCCTGGTCGTGGGTGGCCTGCTCGCGAAGTTCGCGCCACATCTTCCAGCACACCCAGAGCAGCAGGAAGCCGCCCGCCAGCAGCAGGCCGACAATGGCCAGAAGCTGGACGGTTATGAGCGCAAGGCCGATGCGCATGACGACGGCGGCGGCCAGGCCGATCAGGATGGCCTTACGGCGTTGCTCCTGGGGCAGGGCGGCGGCGGCGAGGCCCACGGCGACGGCGTTGTCGCCGGCCAGGACCAGATCGATCATCAGCACCTTGCCGAGGGCGGTGGCCTGACTGATCAGTTCGGGATTGGAGAGGAAGTCCATGCCGGACTCTTAAAGCCCAGCCGGACCCGCGCCAAGACGCCGCAGGGGCGAGTTGACGCGGGAGGCCTGATTCTAGCTGGCGCGGCCTTGGGCGCGAGCGGCTTCATACAGGGCGATGGCGGCCGCGTTGGAGACGTTCAGGCTCTCGAAGCCGCCGGGCATGGGGATGCGCGCCATGGCTTCGCAGTGCTCGGCTACCAATCGGCGCACGCCGTCGCCTTCCGACCCCATGACGATGACGGTTGGCCGGGCGTCCAGCGCCTGTTCCAGCGTCAGGTCCGATTCGCCGTCCATGCCGATGGCGCGCCAACCGTAGTCGGCCAGCTTCTCCAGCGCGCGGCTGAGATTCGTCACGCGGGCGCAGGGCAGGCGTTCGGTCGCCCCGGCCGAGGCCTTGGCCAAGGCGCCGGCCAGGGCGGGGGAATGGCGATCCTGCACCACGATGCCGCGCGCGCCGAAGGCCAGGGCCGAGCGGAAGATGGCGCCGACGTTCTGGGGGTCGGTCAGCTGATCCAGCATGACGATGACGCCCTCGGCCGGTTCGGCCAGGTCTTCCAGGGCCACGCCTTCCAGCGGCTGGACCTTGAAGGCCATGCCCTGGTGCACGGCGCCGGCGGGCAGCATCCGGCCCAGGGCGACAGAATCGACCACTTCGATTCGGTGGCCGTTCGCCAGATTCTCGCGCTGAATCTCTTCAGCGCGGTCTTCCGTGACCATCAGACGGCCGCTTCCGCGACGCGCGGGATTCGCCAAAGCGGCCAAAACCGGATGGCGTCCCCAAAGAAAATTATCAGCGTCCGGGCGCGAACGGGCTGTTTTGCGCTCGGTATCGTTTCCGCCGCGTCCTTGCGTGGCGGGCGTTTGAGGCCGATCCAAACGGCCTTCCCCCCTCTTTTGGAAAGATTGTTTTTTACCGGTTTTCCGGTCGTTGCGTTCTCGAAATGACGACACTATAAGACGGCCTCCGATTTGGGCCCCAGGGCTTTCGGTTCAGGCGCTTCCTCTACTGCAGGCGTCGCCCGACAGCGAAGGCTTTCGTCGCGGAATGATCGAAAGATTGTTTCCGGCGTTTCCAGACCGGCATTGACATAAGGCGCGCTGGGGGAATGTCCCGAGCGGCAAAGGGGGCGGACTGTAAATCCGCTGCGTAAGCTTCGCAGGTTCGAGTCCTGCTTCCCCCACCACGCGCCTTCAATGCCCTGGGACGGAGTCCAATGAAGGTATCGGGTGCGGAATCGTCGCTCTTCAAATCGAAGGGCGGTGCAACCGCATTCTTCGTGCGGGTATAGCACAATGGTAGTGCAGCAGCCTTCCAAGCTGAGGATGTCGGTTCGATCCCGTCTACCCGCTCCAGGTTTATTGAACTGAGCACAAGCGCCCCTCCGCTCCGGACCCGGGCCACAGGAGTTTGGCCATGGCCAAGGAAAAGTTCGAACGCACGAAGCCGCACGTGAACATCGGCACGATCGGTCACGTTGACCACGGCAAGACGACGCTGACGGCGGCGATCTCGATGACGCTGGCGAAGGCCGGCGGCGGCAAGGCGATGAACTACGCCGACATCGACAACGCGCCGGAAGAAAAAGCGCGCGGCATCACGATCAACACGTCGCACGTCGAGTATGAGACGGCCAACCGTCACTACGCGCACGTGGACTGCCCGGGCCACGCCGACTACGTGAAGAACATGATCACGGGCGCGGCTCAGATGGACGGCGCGATCCTGGTTTGCTCGGCTGCTGACGGCCCGATGCCGCAGACGCGCGAGCACATCCTGCTGTCGCGTCAGGTCGGCGTTCCGGCCCTGGTGGTGTTCCTGAACAAGGTCGACATGGTCGACGACGAGGAACTGCTGGAGCTGGTGGAAATGGAAGTGCGCGAGCTGCTCAGCTCGTACCAGTTCCCGGGCGACGACCTGCCGGTCGTCAAGGGCTCGGCCCTGGCCGCGGTTGAAGACCGTGACCCGCACATCGGCGCCGAGCGCGTTCTGGAGCTGATGGCGGCGGTCGACGCCTACATCCCGCAGCCGGAACGTCCGATCGACATGCCGTTCCTGATGCCGGTGGAAGACGTGTTCTCGATCTCGGGCCGCGGCACCGTGGTGACGGGTCGCGTCGAGCGCGGCATCGTCAAGGTCGGTGAAGAAGTCGAAATCGTCGGCATCCGTCCGGTTCAGAAGACGACCTGCACGGGCGTTGAAATGTTCCGCAAGCTGCTGGACCAGGGTCAAGCCGGCGACAACGTGGGCGTGCTGCTGCGCGGCACCAAGCGTGAAGACGTCGAGCGCGGCCAGGTGCTGTGCAAGCCGGGTTCGATCACTCCGCACACGAAGTTCGTGGCTGAAGCCTACATCCTGAACAAGGAAGAAGGCGGCCGTCACACGCCGTTCTTCACGAACTACCGCCCGCAGTTCTACTTCCGCACGACGGACGTGACCGGCATCGTGCGCCTGAAGGAAGGCGTCGAGATGATCATGCCGGGCGACAACGCCGAGCTGGACGTCGAGCTGATCACGCCGATCGCGATGGAAGAGAAGCTGCGCTTCGCCATCCGTGAAGGCGGCCGCACCGTCGGCGCCGGCGTCGTGGCCAAGATCGTCGAGTAATCGACGGGCGGCCCTTGAGGTCGCACAGTAAGTGTAAGCGTAAGCGTACCGGCCTCAAGCAGCCCGCAAGGGCGTTAGGCCACAGTAAAGCGTAACAGAGCGGCCCCCGGAGAAATCTGGGGGCCGTTTTGCATGTCAGTCGTTCGGCGTGCCGGTAGCGGGGTCGGTTTCCGTGCGGCCTGAGTTGCTGCTGCCCTCGGCGCCCTTGGGCTCAGTGGCCGGGCGCGGCGGGTTGCCCTCCTTGTCGGGGCGCTGGTTCTCGTTCTCGGTTTCGCGGTTCTTGGGGCGTGGCGTCGTCATGGGAACCTCCTAAAGAGGTCAATGCGGCGAGGCGCTGTGAAGCTCCGATCTTTTGCGCAACACGTCGAACGCTAACCCGGCCTCAAGGGCTTGGCCGTATGAGCCGGTGTTGGAACGGGACTTGCTGTGATCGTTCCGAAGGGAGCGTCATGTCGGGACCACTATCAGTTGAAATCCGCAACCTCGCCGACCTGTCGGCCGAGGCGGGCGCCCAATGGAACAAGTGGGCGCGTGCGGACCCGGACTTGAGCAGCCCTTATTTCCGTTGGGAGTTCGCGCGGACGGCCGGGCCGATCTGTCCCGGTTCGGCTGTCGCCGTCTTCAAACGGGACGGCCGCGTCGTCGGCTATTATCCGCATCAGCGTCGAGGCGGAACGGTTCAGCCCCTGGCCGCGCCGATGAACGACTATCATGGCGTTATCGGCCCGCGCGAGGACAAGCCTTCGATGCAGGAGGCGGCGGCTCTGATCGGCGCGCCGCGTTTCGCCGCAGCCGCCTGGATCGGCGAGGCGCCGCAGACGATGCTGCGCAATCACAGCGTGGTCTCCGTAGTGCCTGACGAGGGCGGATTCGACGCCTGGTACGCCCGGCGCCGGAAGGCCTTCCCGAAATACTTCAAGGACAAGGAGCGTTCTCGTCGCGGCCTGGACGGCGCGTTCAGGGCGGTCGAAATCGAGATCGAGCTGCACGACCACGCGCTGCTGAAACGCCTGATCATCGAGAAGAGCGAACAGTACCGGCGAACGGGGCATCACGACATCTTCGCCTGCGGCTGGACGGGCGACGTCCTGCACGCCTTGATGGATTGCCAGGGCGAGGACGGCTTCGGGGCTTCCATGGCCGTGCTGCGCGTGGACGGGCGGGTCGTCGCCATGGAGTATTCCATGCACGCCGGGCGTCATTTTCACCTGTGGTTCCCAGTCTATGAGCAGGAGGTCGCGCGCTGGTCGCCCGGCATCGTGTTGACGCAGGAGACGATCCGGCTGGGATCGGAACGCGGCTATCGGATCTTCGACTACGGCGTCGGCGTCGGCGGCAGCTACAAGAAATACTATGACGACGGGGGCCTTGTGACCGCCGAGGGCGTTGTCGCTCGGCCGGGCGTCGGCAACGCCGTGTGCGCGACGGCGAGCGCCGCCCTGGGCGTGCTGGGCCATGCGCGGGCGGAGCGGCTGCGTATCAGCACCCGGCGGCGTTGGTCGGTGGTCGAGGCGTGTGAGACAAGTCTGGCCGGTCAGGCCTCGGGCGTGCTGAGAGCGGCCGCCGACATGGTGCGGAAACAAAAAGCGGCCGGCTCGGCCGATTGATGAGGAGAGCGGTATGACGGCTTCCATGACGCGCTACGCGGGCCCGATCACCCAGGCTGCGGTTCACCCCCATGCCCTGGTGGCGGACGGCTTCGCCGAGGATCAGGCGCTGGCCGAGGTGCTGGACCGCTATCCGGCCGACCTGTTCGACATCAACCTGTACGACTACGACGATGAGGGTCAGGTCAGCCTGCGCACCGGCGCTCGGGGGCGCCTGAACGGCGCCGAACTGCTGGAGGCGATCCAGCAGGGCCGCCTGTGGGTCAATATGCGCAAGGTCGAGCAAGGCTGGCCCGAGCTGTGGCGCGCGGCCATGGTCGACTTCGAGCGCATCCTGGGCGGTTATGGGTTGAAGGCGGCCAGCGCCAGCGGCCAGCTGATCCTGTCCTCGCCCAAGGCGCGGGTGCCCTATCATTTCGACGCCGGCGGGGTGGTGCTGTTCCACATGCGTGGGCGCAAGCGTTTGTTCGTCTATCCGGGCGACGAGGCGCACCTGCCGGAGCGCAGCATGGAGCAGGTCGTCACCCGCCAGACAACCGAAGAGATTCCCTATCGCCGGGCCTTTGAGGACGACGCCAAAATCGTCGACCTGGAGCCGGGGCAGGCGCTGACCTGGCCCTTCTATGCGCCGCATCGGGTGGAAAACCTGGACCGCTTCTGCGTCTCCCTGTCTGTGGAGTTTCAGAGCTGGCCATCGCGCATCCGTAACGGGGCCCTCTACACCAACGCCTTCCTGCGCAGTCGGGGAGGGGAGCCGCGCGCCACGGATCGCATGAGCAAGCCCGAACTGGCTGCGCGCTGGGCCGCTTCGGTGGCGCTGAAGCGCGCGGGCCTGATGAAGAGCCGAATCGCCGCGTTCGAACGGGATTTCGAACCCGCTGTGGGCGCAACGGACGGGGTTGCGGCGCTGGCGCCGGATCGTGCAGGCGGTCCCGCAACCTGACGGTCGCCTTAGGTTAAAAGGGGTTCATGACCTCGATTTAAACTGACTTTGGGGCGTGGGGCCCTCAGTCTTCCCTGGACACAGAGACAGGGAGACCCCGCTGATGAAACCCGCCGCAATCGCCGCCGCCATCGGATCCGCACTGACCGCTTCCGCCGTGCTGGCGGCGCCGGCCCTGGCCGATGAAGTGACCATCCGCAACGCGGTGGCGCGCGTCATCGTCATCCCGGAAGACCGCGCAGACGTCGGCGTCGAGATCACGCCGGGTTCGGCCGGTTTGCCTGAGCTGCGCATCGAGCGTCGAGGCGATCAGGTGCGTATCGACGGCGGTCTGGGACGCGGCCGGGGCATGAGCTTCAACGGCGGTCAGATCGGCTCGTGCAACAGCGGTCCTGCGGACGCCCGCCAGCCCGGCGAAGGCGCATCGGTCGAGGTGCGCGGCAAGGGTCGTATTCGTCTGGAAGATGCGCCGCTGATCGTTCTGCGCACGCCGCGCGACGTGGACGTGAACGGCGGCGGCGCCGTGTTCGGCTCCATTGGACGCGGCGCGCGCTCGGTCGAACTGGGCAACGGCGGCTGCGGCTCCTGGACGGTGGCGAACGTCGATGGCGACATGAGCCTGTCGGTCGGCGGATCGGGCTCCATCCGGGCCGGCACGTCGCGCGATCTGGAAGCCGCCGTCGGCGGATCGGGCTCCATCTATGCGGGCGCGACGAGCAAGCTGGAGGCCAGCGTGGGCGGTTCGGGCAGTATCGATGTCGCCTCAGTCGACGGTGAGACCAAGGCGGCCATCGGCGGCTCGGGCGGGGTGCGCGTGAGGAATGGTCGGGCCACGACGCTGGAGGTGTCCATCGGCGGCTCGGGCGACGTGAATTTCGGCGGAACGGCAGGCGACGTCTCGGTGGCTATCGCCGGATCGGGCGATGTGAGGGTCGCAGAGGCGACCGGCCGAGTGTCCCGCTCGATCGTGGGATCAGGGGATCTGCGCATCGGCCGCTGACGCCGCGACCCCCTGAAGGAGAAGGCCCGGGAGCGTGGAACCCCTCGGGCCTTTTTCATGCCTGGAGCCTATCCGGTCCGGGCAAACAAAAACCCCGGCGGATCGCTCCGCCGGGGTTTCGTTGATCCGTGCGGTCCGAAGACCGCGAAGATCGCTTAGAGGCCGAGCAGGGCGGACACGCCGTTGTGCGTGCGGCCCAGGTTGGCGCCGGCTTGGTCGCGAGCTTGCAGACCGCCGCCGAAGCTGTAGCGCATGCCGATCTTGAAGACGTTGGCGTCGACGTCCAGGTCCGAGGACTTGACGTAGTCGTAGCCGCCGAAGACCGAGTACGGCGAGTTGGCGAACTGGTACTCAGCAGCCACGCCGGCCGACCAGGCGTCCACGTCGCTGTTGCCGATGAACATGTTGTCGGCGTCGACAGTGGTGTAGGCGGCGCCGCCGCTCAGGCGCAGTTGCGGGGTGGCGTAGAAGGCGGCGTCGCCGGCCACGGTCCAGATGTCGGCGTCAGCCGCGGTGCCGTACGAGACGACGCCCGTCAGGGTGGCGCGGTCCAGGTACTTCTGACCTTCCAGGCCGAAGGTGTTCAGCGTGGTGTTGCCCAGTTCCGACGCGGCGTAGAAGCCGCCGAAGCGCATGTCTTCGATCTTCTTCGACAGGTGCACGGCGCCGGCCAGGGTGGTTTCGTCGCCGGCGTGCTGGACGTCGGTGTAGGCGGCTTCAGCGTTGAAGGTCACGGTCCAGTCGCCGAACACCGGCGAAGCGACGGTGCCGTCGATGACGCCGCGGTTCACGTCGGTGCCTTCGACGTCAGCGTAGTTGTAGGCGATGCCGACCGAGCCGATGGCGTCTTGAGCGAAGGCGGGAGCGGCGATCAGGGTCGCGGCGGCGACCGAAGCGAGAAAGACGGTTTTCATTTTCTTGTCCTTATGTACTGCCGCCAAACAAGCTTGGCCCGTCCGGCGATGGGCGAGACATAGGTCGCTCTTTGGCGCTTTGCCGTAACAAACATGTCATGCAGAGGTCACATCAGGGGCGATGTTGCCCAAAAGTGACGCATTGCGGCATAACTGCGTCAGTATACGGAAGGCATTGCGGCCGCGCCTTTCCGCGGCGTTCATCTGGCCGCTTTCTCGCCTCAGTCCCTAACGATCGGCCCGTGTTATGTTGCGTTGCAGCGGCCGAGGAGGGGCGCGGGCGTCGTGAGTCGCAAACCCTGACGGGGCGGGGATTTCCGCGCTTGACGGAAACGGAATCGGAAGGCATAAGCACCCCTCTTGTTGGACCGGCTGTGCACTTTCGGGTGCAGACGCGGTCCGCAGGGACGACCTAAGTTACTGTTCTTTGCAGCTTCTTGGGAACTTACGGCCTTCGCGGGGGACTGCGTGGGCCGCTCGTTTTTGCGGATTTGCGTTTCCTGGGAGCGAGTGATCGCTCTGAGGCTTCGGTCTTTGAAATGGTTCACAGGGACGCGGCTCCGGCCGCATGGGAATAACAACCGATATGGATCAAAGCATCCGCATCAGGCTCAAGGCCTTCGATCACCGCGTCCTCGACTTTTCGACGCGCGAAATCGTCAACACCGCCAAGCGCACGGGCGCGACCGTTCGTGGTCCGATCCCGCTGCCGACCCTGATCGAAAAGTTCACCGTGAACCGCTCGCCGCACGTCGACAAGAAGTCGCGTGAGCAGTTTGAAATCCGCACGCACAAGCGCGTGCTCGACATCGTCGACCCCACTCCGCAGACCGTGGACGCGCTCATGAAGCTCGACCTGTCCGCCGGCGTGGACGTCGAGATCAAGATCTAAGAAAGAAAGAGGCGGGATCCGACATGCGCACGGGCGTGATCGCCAAGAAGCTGGGGATGACCCGCGTGTTCGCCGATGACGGCGCACACGTTCCGGTCACTGTACTCCAGCTCGACGGCTGCCAAGTCGTCGGCCAACGTACCAAGGAGCGCGACGGTTACGTCGCCCTTCAGCTGGGCGCTGGCGTTAAGAAGGCCAAGAACACGGCCAAGGCTCAACGCGAAGTTTTCGCGAAGGCCGAGGTCGAACCTAAGGCCTATGTAACCGAGTTCCGCGTGGGTGAAGACGCCCTGCTGGACGTGGGCGCCGAACTGTCGGCCGACCACTTCCTCGCGGGCCAGAAGGTCGACATCCAGGGCCATACCATTGGTAAGGGCTTTGCCGGCGCCATGAAGCGCTGGAACTTCGGTGGTCTGCGCGCCTCGCACGGTGTGTCGATTTCGCACCGTTCGCATGGTTCGACCGGCCAGCGTCAAGATCCGGGCAAGGTCTTCAAGGGCAAGAAGATGGCTGGCCATCTCGGCCAGGAAGTCGTCACGACCCAGAACCTGACCGTCGTCCGCGTCGATGCTGAGCGTGGTCTGATCCTGATCAAGGGCGCTGTCCCGGGTCATGACGGCGCCTACGTCAAGGTCAGCGACGCCATCAAGAAGGCTCGCCCTTCCGACGCCCCGTTCCCGGGCGCCGTGAAGTCGGCTGCTGCTCAACCCGCGTCGACGCCGGCTGAAGCTCCGGCCGTTGAAGCGACCGAAGGCGGTGAAGCGTAATGAAACTCTCGGTCATCAAACTCGACGGCAAGGCTGCTGGCGACGTTGAGCTGTCGGACGCCGTTTTCGGCATCTCCGACATCCGCGGCGACCTGCTGGCTCGTTACGTCAACTGGCAGCTGGCCAAGCGCCGCGCTGGTACGCACAAGGTTCAAACCCGCAACGAGAACTCTCGTACGGGCAAGAAGATGTACAAGCAGAAGGGCACCGGCGGCGCTCGTCACGGTTCGCGCCGTGCGCCGCAGTTCGTCGGCGGTTCGCGCGCCTTCGGTCCGGTTGTCCGTGACCACGGCTACTCGCTGCCGAAGAAGGTCCGCGCCCTGGCTCTGCGTCACGCCCTGTCGTCCAAGGCCAAGGCCGGCGACCTGGTCGTCGTCGACAGCGTCTCGGTCAAGGAAGCCAAGACGGCCTCGCTGCGCGAGACCTTCGGCAAGCTGGGCTGGACCAAGGCTCTGATCATCGCGGGTCCGGAAGTTGAAACCAACTTCGGCCTGGCCGCGCGCAACATCCCGCACATCGACGTGCTGCCGAACGCCGGCCTGAACGTCTATGACATCCTGCGGGCCGACAAACTGGTGCTGACCAAGGCGGCTGTTGAAGCCATCGAGGCGCGCTTCGCTGAGAAGGAAGCCGCATAATGGCCGCCGCTCAACCCACCGCCAAGCACTACGACACCATCCTGGCTCCGGTGATCACCGAGAAGGCCACGATCCTGTCGGAGCAGAACAAGGTCGTCTTCCGCGTCGCCGGCACGGCGACCAAGGACGAGATCGCTGCCGCGGTCGAAAGCCTGTTCAAAGTCAACGTCCTCAAGGTCAACACCCTGGTTCAAAAGGGCAAGACCAAGCGCTTCCGGGGCATCCTGGGCCGTCGCGTGGACATCAAGAAAGCGATCGTGACGCTGGCCGATGGTCAGTCGATCGACGTCACGACGGGGCTCTAAGAAGATGGCTCTGAAGCATTACAATCCGACGTCGCCGGGCCGCCGCGCCCTGGTGCTGGTCGACCGTTCCGAGCTGCACAAAGGCCGCCCGGAGAAGTCGCTGACCGAAGGCCTGACCAAGTCGGGCGGTCGTGGTCAGGGCGGTCGCATCGCTGTCCGCTTCCGCGGCGGCGGCGCCAAGAAGCTGTACCGCAAGATCGACTTCAAGCGTCGCAAGTTCGACGTGGTCGGCACGGTCGAGCGTCTGGAATACGACCCCAACCGCACCGCCTTCATCGCCCTGGTTGTCTACCCGGACGGCGAGAAGACCTACATCATCGCGCCTCAGCGCCTTCACGCCGGCGACACCATCGTCGCGGGTGAGAAGGTCGACGTGAAGCCGGGCAACGCCATGCCGCTGCGCTCGATCCCCGTCGGCACCATCATCCACAACGTGGAAATGAAGCCGGGCAAGGGCGCTCAGCTGGCCCGTTCGGCCGGCGCCTACGCTCAACTGGTCGGTCGCGACCAGGGCTACGCTCAGATCCGTCTGGGCTCGGGCGAGCTTCGCATGGTCCTGGACGGCTGCATGGCCGTGGTCGGCGCCGTGTCGAACCCCGAGCACATGAACCAGAACCTGGGTAAGGCGGGCCGCAAGCGTCACATGGGCTGGCGTCCGCACGTCCGCGGCGTCGCCATGAACCCGATCGACCACCCGCATGGTGGTGGTGAAGGCCGGACCTCTGGTGGTCGCACCCCGGTTACGCCGTGGGGCAAGGACACCAAGGGCACCCGTACCCGCAAGAACAAGGCCACGGACAAGTTCATCATCCGTAGCCGTCACGTGAAGAAGGCTCGCTAAGAATGGCCCGCTCCTCCTGGAAAGGCCCGTTTGTCGACGGGTATCTGCTCAAGAAGGCCGACGCCGCTCAATCGTCGGGCCGCAAGGACGTGATCAAGACGTGGTCGCGCCGCTCCACCATCCTGCCGCAGTTCGTCGGTCTGACGTTCGGCGTCCACAACGGCCAGAAGCATGTGCCGGTGTCGGTCTCCGAAGAAATGGTCGGCATGAAGTTCGGCGAGTTCGCCCCGACCCGGAACTTCCCGGGCCACGCGGCGGACAAGAAGGCCAAGAGGAAGTAATCCATGGCCCAGACCAAGAACCCCCGTCGCGTTGAAGCGACCGAGGCCCGCGCCAAGCTGGTCAACGTCCGCATCAGCCCGCAGAAGCTGAACCTGGTGGCCGCGTCGATCCGCGGTCTGCCGGTCCAGAAGGCGCTGAACGAGCTGGAATTCAGCCACAAGCGCATCGCTGGCGATGTCCGCAAGGTTCTGTACTCGGCGATCTCGAACGCCGAGAACAACCACAACCTCGACATCGACAACCTGGTTGTCGCCGAGGCCTTCGTGGGCAAGAACCTGGTGATGAAGCGTTTCGCGAGCCGCGCTCGCGGTCGCTCCTCGCGCATCCTGAAACCCTTTAGCGAGATCACGATCGTGGTCCGTGAAGCCGGCGAGGCTGCCTGATGGGACAGAAAATCAATCCGATCGGTCTGCGCCTCGGCGTGAACCGCACGTGGGACAGCCGCTGGTTCGCCGGCGGCGCTGACTACGCCAAACTGCTCCATCAGGACCTGAAGCTGCGCACGTGGCTGAAGGAACGCCTGTCGGCCGCCGGCGTGTCGCGCATCATCATCGAGCGCCCCCACAAGAAGTGCCGCGTGACGATCTACGCCGCCCGTCCGGGTGTCGTGATCGGCAAGAAGGGCGCTGACATCGAGAAGCTCCGCAAGGACATCTCGGCCCGCACCGAAGGCGAAGTTCACCTGAACATCGTCGAGGTCCGCAAGCCGGAGACCGACGCTCAGCTGATCGCCGAGAACATCGCTCAGCAGCTGGAACGCCGTATCGCGTTCCGCCGCGCCATGAAGCGTTCGATGCAGTCGGCCATGCGCCTGGGCGCCAAGGGCGTCCGCATCAACGTCTCGGGCCGTCTGGGCGGCGCCGAAATCGCTCGTATGGAATGGTACCGCGAAGGTCGCGTGCCGCTTCACACGCTGCGCGCCGACATCGACTACGGCTTCTATGAAGCCAAGACGACCTACGGCATCATTGGCGTGAAGGTCTGGGTGTTTAAGGGTGAAGTGCTCGAGCACGACCCGATGGCCCAGGACAAGCGCTGGGCCCAGGAAGCCTCGGGTCCGTCGTCCAACGAAGGCCGTGAGCGCGGCCCCCGCGGTGATCGCGGTCCGCGCCGTGGTCGTGAGGGCTGATAGGCCATGTTGCAACCGAAAAAGACCAAGTACCGCAAGGCCTTCAAGGGCCGCATCCACGGCTCGTCCAAGGGTGGTTTCTCGCTGAACTTCGGCTCCTACGGTCTGAAGGCCGTCGAGCCGGAGCGCATCACGGCGCGTCAGATCGAAGCGGCTCGCCGCGCGATCACCCGTCAGATGAAGCGTCAGGGCCGCGTCTGGATCCGTATCTTCCCCGACGTGCCGGTCTCCGGCAAGCCGGCCGAAGTGCGGATGGGTAAGGGCAAGGGTGCGGTGGACCACTGGGCCGCTCGCGTGGCCCCGGGCCGCATCATGTTCGAAATCGACGGCGTGCCGGACGACGTGGCTCGTGAAGCGCTGCGCCTCGGCGCCGCCAAGCTGCCGATCCGCACCAAGGTGGTCACTCGCCTGGACGCCGGCATCGTTACGGAGCAAGCCGCCTAATGACCAAGATCGCCGATCTCCGGTCGCAAACCGTCGACCAGCTGTCCGACGAGCTGCTGAAGCTCAAGAAGGAACAGTTCAACCTGCGCTTCCAGGCCGCCACCGGCCAGATGGAAAAGACCCACCGGGTCTCGGAAGTGCGCAAGGACATCGCTCGCATCTCGACGCTTCTGCGCGAGAAGCGTGCGGCCTCGTAAGGAAACACCGATGCCCAAACGCATTCTTGAAGGCGTGGTCGTCTCCGACAAGGGCGACAAGACCGTCGTCGTGAAGGTCGAGCGCACCCTGCTGCACCCGCTGCTCCGCAAGACGGTCCGCAAGTCCAAGAACTACCACGCCCACGATGAAGCTAACGCTCTCAAAGTCGGCGATATCGCGCGCATCATCGAATGCGCCCCCAAGTCCAAGCTGAAGCGCTGGGAAATCATTTCCCCGGCCTCGGCTTCGTAAGAAGAAGGATCGGATCCCATGATCCAGATGCAAACTAACCTGGAGGTCGCCGATAATTCGGGCGCTCGCCGGGTCATGTGCATCAAGGTGTTGGGCGGCTCCAAGCGCCGCTACGCCTCGGTGGGCGACACCATTGTCGCCTCGGTGAAGGAAGCGATTCCGCGCGGCCGCGTGAAGAAGGGCGACGTCGTTCGCGCCATCGTCGTGCGCACCGCTAAGGACATCCAGCGCAAGGACGGCTCGGTCATTCGTTTTGACAAGTCGGCCGCCGTCATCGTCAACAAGCAGAACGAGCCTGTCGGCACCCGTATCTTCGGCCCGGTTCCGCGCGAGCTGCGCGCCAAGAACCACATGAAGATCATCTCGCTGGCTCCGGAGGTTCTGTAACCATGGCCGCCAAGATCAAGAAGGGCGACAACGTCGTCGTCCTGACCGGCAAGGACAAGGGCCGCACCGGCAAGGTGATCCAGGTCCTGCCGACCGAAAACCGCGTCGTCGTGCAAGGCGTCAACATGGTTCAGCGCCACACGCGCCCGACCCAGGCTGACCCGCAAGGCGGCATCAAGCACAAGGAAGCCTCGCTTCACCTGTCGAACGTCGCGATCGCCGACGCCAACGGCAAGGCGACCCGCGTGGGCTTCAAGGTCGAGGGGGACAAGAAGGTCCGCTTCGCCAAGTCGACGGGAGACGTCATCTGATGGCCGACACCAAGTACACGCCGCGCCTCAAGGCCGAATATCAGGACCGCATCCGCGGCGTCCTGAAGGAAAAGTTCGGCTACTCGAACGAGATGCAGATCCCCAAGCTGGACAAGATCGTCCTGAACATGGGTATCGGTGAAGCTGTCGCCGACTCCAAGAAGGCCAACGCGGCCCTCAAGGATCTGACGGCCATCGCCGGCCAGAAGGCTGTGCCGACCAAGGCTCGTAACTCCATCGCTGGCTTCAAGCTGCGCGAAGGCATGGTCATCGGCGGCAAGGTCACGCTGCGCGGCGCCCAGATGTACGAGTTCCTGGACCGTTTCATCACGATCGCTCTGCCGCGCGTGAAGGACTTCCGGGGCCTGAAGGGCACTTCGTTCGACGGTCGCGGCAACTACGCCACGGGTCTGAAGGAGCACATCGTGTTCCCGGAGATCAACTACGACCAGATCGACCAGATGTGGGGCATGGACATCGTTGTCTGCACCACGGCCAAGACCGATGAGGAAGCCAAGGCTCTCCTCACCGAGTTCAAGTTCCCGTTCGTGAACTGATCGGGAAGGGAAGAGAACAATGGCTAAGAAAAGCGCCGTAAACCGCAACGAAGCCGTCAAGGCCCTGGTTGCGAAGTATGCCGCGAAGCGGGAAGCCCTGAAGGCGACCGCCAACGACGAGAGCCTGCCGCTGGAGGAGCGCTTTGACGCGCGCCTGAAGCTGGCTGCCCTGCCGCGTAACTCCGCACCGACCCGCATTCGCAACCGTTGCGAAGTGACCGGCCGTCCGCGGGCTTACTACCGCAAGCTCAAGATGAGCCGTGTGGCCCTGCGTGAGCTGGGCAACATGGGTCAGATTCCCGGCCTGACGAAGTCGAGCTGGTAAGGGGAGCGAACAGATATGATGATCAACGATCCCCTGAGCGACATGATCGCTCGCATCAAGAACGCGGCCACCCGCAAGCGTTCGTCGGTGCTCACCCCGGCTTCCCGTCTGCGTCAGCGCGTCCTCGACGTGCTGCAGGACGAAGGCTACATCCGCGGCTACTCGCTGGTTCAAAACCCCGGTGAGTTTCCGCAGTTCGAGATCGAGCTGAAATACTTCGACGGCCAGCCGGTAATCGCCGAGATCGCCCGCGTGTCGAAGCCCGGCCGCCGCGTCTATTCGGCTATCAGCGATCTGAAGCCGATCAAGAACGGCCTCGGCATCTCGATCCTTTCGACTTCGAAGGGCGTCATGTCCGACGCCGCCGCCCGCGACGCTAACGTCGGCGGCGAAGTCCTCTGCAGGGTCTACTGATATGTCTCGTATCGGCAAGAAAACCATCGCTGTGCCGAAGGGCGTGACTGTCACGCTCAACGGCCAGGCCGTCACTGTGAAGGGTCCCAAGGGCGAACGCTCTTGGACCGTCGCCGAAGAGATCGAAGTCACGCAGGAAGGCGACGAACTGTCGCTGACCCCGCGTTCGGACACCCAGCGCGCTCGCGCCATGTGGGGTCTGTCGCGCACGCTGGTCGCCAACATGGTGACCGGTGTGACCGACGGCTTCGAGAAGACCCTGGAACTGGTCGGCGTCGGTTACCGCGCCGCCCTGAAGGGCAAGGATCTCTCGCTGCAGCTCGGCTTCTCGCACGACGTGGACATCGTTCCGCCGGAAGGCATCACCTTCGCCGTGCCGAAGCAGACCGAGATCAAGATCTCGGGCAACGACAAGCAGGCTGTGGGCGAAATCGCCGCCGTCATCCGCAAGATGCGTCCGCCGGAACCCTATAAGGGCAAGGGCGTGCGCTACCAGGGCGAGTTCGTCCGGCGCAAGGAAGGCAAGAAGAAGTAAGTCATGGCTCTCTCTCTTCAACAACAAGCCAAGCGTCGCGCCGAGCGCACCCGTCGTCGCCTCAAGGCGGTGGCCAATGGTCGTCTGCGTCTGTCGGTCTTCCGTTCGGACAAGAACATCTCGGCTCAGATCATCGACGATGCCCAGGGCATCACGGTGGCTTCCGCCTCGTCGCTGGAAGGCGGCAAGGGTTCCAAGGGTTCGGACGTCGCAGCCGCCGCCAAGATTGGCAAGCTGATCGCCGAGCGCGCCATCGAGAAGGGCGTCACGGACGTCGTCTTCGACCGTGGCGGCTACATCTATCACGGCCGGGTCAAGGCGCTGGCGGAAGCCGCGCGCGAAGCCGGTCTGAACTTCTAAGGGAACGGCAAGCATGGCTCGTGAACCCCAACGCGGCGGCGGCGATCGCAACCGTCGCGACAACCGCAACGCTCCCGTTGAAGGTCCGGATTCGGACATCATCGAGAAGCTGGTGCACATCAACCGCGTCGCCGCCACCGTCAAAGGCGGCCGCCGGTTCTCGTTCGCGGCCCTGATGGTCGTCGGCGACGGCAAAGGCCGCGTCGGCTTCGGTCACGGCAAGGCGCGCGAAGTGCCGGAAGCCATCCGTAAGGCGACCGAAGAAGCCAAGAAGACCATGATCAAGGTTCCGCTGCGCGAGAACCGCACCCTGCACCACGACGGCTCGGGCCGTTGGGGCGCCGGCAAGATCATGATGCGCGCTGCCCCTCCGGGCACGGGCGTCATCGCGGGTGGTCCGATGCGTGCGGTCCTCGAAACCCTCGGCGTCCAGGACGTCGTGGGCAAGTCGACCGGCTCTTCGAACCCCTACAACATGATCCGCGCCACCTTCGAAGCTCTGAAGGTTCAGTCGTCGCCGCGCCAGATCGCCTCCAAGCGGGGCAAGAAGGTGTCCGACCTGATGGGCCGCCGCAATGACGGCGCCTCGGCGCCGGAAGCCGTGGAGGGCTGATAGATGGCCAAGACCGAAAACAAGACTGTGACCGTCCGTCAGACGGCGAGCCCGATCCGCCGCAAGTCGGATCAGCGCGCCACCCTGGTGGGCCTGGGTCTCAACCAGATCGGCCGTGAGTCGACCCTGGAAGACACCCCCTCCGTCCGTGGGATGATCGCCAAGGTCGCCCACATGGTGGAAGTGGTCGAGAAGTAAGACGGTTCGCCCTCTCCCATTCGCGGGGGAGGGCGTTTCGCTTTATGAAGGAAGCATCTTGCGATGCTGACGCGGGTCGCTTAATCAGCGGCCCTTCAATTTATCCAACGCCGAGTCAGGACTGCCTGGCGGACCTGGCGCTAGAACCCGAAAGGATCAGGCAATGAAGCTGAACGAAATTCGTGACAACGAGGGCGCCGCCAAGAAGCGTATGCGCGTCGGCCGCGGCCCGGGCTCGGGCAAGGGCAAGACCGCCGGTCGCGGCGTCAAGGGTCAGAAGTCGCGTTCGGGCGTCGCTATCGGCGGCTTCGAAGGCGGCCAGATGCCGCTGTACATGCGTATGCCGAAGCGCGGCTTCAACGTGCCGAACGCGCCGAAGCTGGCGGAAGTCAACCTGTGGCGCCTGCAAGAGGCCATCGAGGCCGGCAAGCTGGACGCCAAGGCCGAGATCAACGGCGCGGCCCTGGTCGCCGCTGGCGTGATCCGTCGCGTCAAGGACGGCGTGCGCGTCCTGGGCGAAGGCGAACTGAAGGCCAAGCTGAACCTGGTCGTGTGGTCGGCCTCGTCGGGCGCCATCAAGGCGATCGAAGCCGCCGGCGGCTCGGTCACCCAGCAGCGCATCGAAGCCGAAGCCAAGGCTGCGGCTCGCCTCGAGAAGCGCAACGCCGCTCGCGGCAAGGCGCCGGAACCCAAGGCTCCGAAGGGCGACGCCAACAAGATCTCGGCTCGCGCCAAGCGCACCGCCGCCAAGGCCTAAAATCCGATATCGTCATCCCGTCGGGGCGCGGCTTTCGCGTCTCCGCCGGGATCGTCCGGACCGGGATGACGATTTTCCGAAAGCGGCCCTCGCAAGAGCGCCGCTTTCCGCCTATCTGACGACGGGCATAGTCGTGGGGACCGCCTGATGGCTTCGGCCGCTGAACAACTTGCTGCCAATATGAACATGGGCTCGTTCGCGAAAGCGACCGAGCTGCACAAGCGCCTGCTGTTCACGCTGGGCGCGCTGCTGGTCTACCGGATCGGCACCTATGTTCCGATCCCTGGGATCAACGGCGAGGCCTTCCTGGCCTTCTTCCAGAACCCGGATGGCCAACGCGGCATCCTGGACATGTTCAACATGTTCTCGGGCGGCGCGGTCGAGCGCATGGCCGTGTTCGCGCTGAACGTCATGCCCTACATCTCGGCGTCGATCATCGTCCAGCTGATGGGCGCGGTGTATCCGCCGTGGGAGAAGCTGAAGAAGGAAGGCGGCGAGTCGGGCCGCAAGCAACTGAACCAGTACACCCGCTATCTGACGGTGTTCCTGGCCCTGGCCCAGTCCTTCGGCATCGCCGTGGGCCTGAACGCCCAGCCGGGCCTGATCGATCAGCCGGGTCTGTTCTTCATCATTTCGACGGTCACCGTTCTGACCGGCGGCACCATGTTCCTGATGTGGCTGGGTGAGCAGGTGACGGCGCGCGGCGTCGGCAACGGCATCTCCCTGATCATCTTCGCGGGCATCGTGGCGGTTCTGCCGTCGACGGTGGCGCGCATGCTGGGCCTGGCCGAGCAGGGTCAGATGTCGGCCTTCACCTTGCTGTTCATCACCATCATGGCGGTGGCGGTCATCGTCTTCATCGTCTTCATGGAGCGCGCCCAGCGCCGTCTTCTGATCCAGTATCCGAAGCGCCAGGAAGGCAACCGCATGACCGGCGGCGAGCGCAGCTTCCTGCCGCTGAAGGTCAACACCGCGGGCGTGATCCCGGCCATCTTCGCCTCGTCGCTGCTGATGCTGCCGACGACGGTGGCCCAGTTCACCGCCAATGCGAACCTGCCGGACTGGATGAGCTGGCTGCCCCTGGTGACGGCACAGCTGACCCATGGCCAGCCGGTGTTCATGATCCTGTACGCCGTCCTGATCGTCTTCTTCTGCTTCTTCTACACCTCGATCACCTTCAACCCCGAGGACACGGCCGAGAACCTGCGCAAGTACGGCGGCTTCCTGCCGGGCATCCGTCCGGGCAAGCGCACGGCCGAGTATCTGGACTATGTCCTGACGCGTCTGACGGTGATCGGCGCCGCCTACATCACCGCCGTCTGTCTGCTGCCGGAGTTCCTGGTCAGCAGCCTGGGCAACAGCCTGTACTTTGGCGGAACGTCTATCTTGATCGTGGTCTCGGTGACGATGGACACTGTCGCCCAGATCCAGTCGCACCTGCTGGCGCACCAGTATGAAGGGCTGATCAAGAAGGCCAAGTTGCGCGGCCGTGGCCGGGGCGGTTCCGCTCCTGTCCGTCGCTGATCGGGTAGGGGAGCCCGGAATATAAAATGAACCTGATCCTGTTCGGGCCGCCTGCGGCCGGCAAGGGCACCCAGGCCAAGCGGCTGGTCGAAGAGCGGGGCATGGTCCAGCTCTCGACTGGTGACATGCTGCGCGCGGCTATCGCTTCCGGCTCGGAGCTGGGGCTGAAGGTCAAGGACGTGCTGGCGCGCGGCGACCTCGTCACCGACGAGATCGTCATCGCTCTGATCGAAGCTCGCCTGCCGGAGGCCGAGGCCGCCGGCGGCGCCATCTTCGACGGTTTCCCCCGCACGGTGGCCCAGGCTGAAGCCCTGGACCTCATGCTGGCCAAGTGCGGCGCCAAGATCGACAGCGTCATCCGTCTGAAGGTGGACGACGCCGCCCTGACCGACCGTATCGGCAAGCGCTTCGCCGAGCAGGGCCGGGCGGACGACAACCCTGAGACCTTCAAGGACCGTCTGGCCGTGTACAACCGCCAGACTGCGCCGCTGCTTCCCTACTATGCAGATCAGGGCAAGCTGACTGAGGTCGACGGCATGGGCGATATCGCCGCCGTGGCCGCCGCCATCGATGCGGCGCTGGACGCCTGAGCCGACACGCGGTCTGATCTCCTCCGCTTCTGAAGCGTTAGCGTTCGGAAACCTGTGCGGGAGAGACGGTTGCGGCCGAAACGAATGAAGCAATGGCGCTGGGGCGCGGCGGGGCTTGTGGCCCTTCTGCACCTCGGCGCCTTTGTGCTTTTGGGCGTAGGGCGGCCCGAGGCGCCCTTCATTGCGCCGCCGCCGCTCATCATTGTCGATCTGGTCCGTCCTGAGCCGATCGCACCGCCGCCTCCGCCGCCGCCAGAGCCTGCATCGTCACAGGGGGGCGGGGAGCCGGCCGCGCCGTCGGTCGTGCGTCCCGCGCGCCCACGTCCTGAGCCGCCCAAGCCGGAAGTCACACCGCCGCCGCGTCCTGCCCTCGAGCAGCCGCTGGTGATCGGCGTTGCCCCAGAACCTGGCCCGACGCCTGGTCAGGGGCAGGGCGGGCAGGGGACCGGCAGCGGGGGCGGTAGCGGCTCGGACGTTGGTCCCGGCGTGGGTGATGGGCCGCCGCGCATCATTCGCGGGCCCACGGTGGGCGAACTGCGGGCGCTGCATCCCCGCGAGGCCTTCCGTCAGCGGCGAGGCGGCCAGGCGACCCTGGCCTGCCGCGTTCGTCTCGACACCACCCTGAGCGATTGCCGTCTGGTGGACGAATCGCCGCCGGGAATGGGATTCGGCCAGGCGGCTCTTGCAGCTTCGCGTTATTTCCGCTTTCGTCCTCCGACGCAGAACGGAGCGCCGATTGATGGTCGAGAGGTCCGGGTGGGGGTCGAATGGCCCTGAGCCAGCCTGCTCACGGCGCTTGCCCGTTGACGCATCGGGAATCCCCTGTATAAGGGCGGCCTTCCGCGAAGGGCGTACACGTTCCAGGTCTGTTGACCGGAGCGGTTTCTGCGTCTGAATTAACGCGTACTTGGAGAATTTCGTGGCCCGTATCGCAGGCGTCAACATTCCGACGAACAAGCGCGTTGAAATCGCGCTTCAGTACATTCACGGCATTGGCGCGCACAACGCCAAGGAGATCACGGCCAAGATCGGCATCGAGCCGGCTCGCCGCGTGAACCAGCTGACCGACGCGGAGATCCTGCAGATCCGCGAGACCATCGACCGCGACTTCACCGTCGAAGGCGACCTGCGCCGCGAGACGTCGATGAACATCAAGCGCCTGATGGACCTGGCCTGCTACCGGGGCCTGCGTCACCGTAAGGGCCTGCCGGTCCGCGGCCAGCGCACTCACACCAACGCTCGCACCCGCAAGGGTCCGGCCAAGCCGATCGCCGGCAAGAAGAAGTAAGAGAGAGGCCTGACCGATGGCTAAGGAACCGGGTCGCGTTAAGCGCCGCGAACGCAAGAACATCACCTCGGGCGTCGCCCACGTGAACGCTTCGTTCAACAACACCATGGTGACCATCACCGACGCTCAAGGGAACGCGATTTCCTGGTCGTCGGCCGGCCACATGGGCTTTAAGGGCTCGCGCAAGTCGACGCCGTACGCCGCTCAGATGGCTGCGGAAGACGCTGGCAAGAAGGCCGCCGAGCACGGCGTCAAGACGCTGGAAGTGAACGTCTCGGGTCCGGGTTCGGGCCGTGAGTCGGCCCTGCGCGCCCTGCAGGCCGTCGGTATGACGATCACGACCATCCGTGACGTGACGCCGATGCCGCACAACGGCTGCCGTCCGCCGAAGCGCCGTCGCGTCTAAGGTTCACGCCGCCTACCCCTTCTCCCGGCGGCTCCTGTTGTTCTGAACGTGAGAACACGGAGCCGTCGAAACCCGTTCGAGGGACTTTATGATCGAAAGAAACTGGCAAGAGCTGATCCGTCCCGAGAAACCGCAAGTCGAGGGCGGGTCTGACCCGCAGCATAAGGCGCGTCTGATCGCCGAGCCTCTCGAGCGCGGTTTCGGTGTGACGCTCGGCAACGCGCTTCGTCGCGTTCTGCTGTCTTCGCTTCAAGGCGCGGCGGTCACGGCCATTCAGATCGACGGCGTGGTGCACGAGTTCTCGTCGCTGGAAGGCGTTCGCGAGGACGTCGTCGACATCGTTCTGAACATCAAGCAACTGGCCCTGCGTATGCACGCAGAAGGTCCGAAGCGGATGACGCTGCGCGCCACGGGCCCCGGCCCGGTGACCGCGGCTCAGATCGACCTGCCGGCCGACATCGAGGTGCTGAACCCGGATCACGTGATCTGCACCCTGGATGACGGCGCGTCGGTCCGCATGGAACTGACGGTCCAGAACGGCAAGGGCTACGTCGCCGCCGAACTGAACCGTCCGGAAGACGCTCCGATCGGCCTGATCGCCGTCGACGCCCTGTATTCGCCGGTTAAGCGCGTCGCCTATCGCGTCGAGCCGACCCGTCAGGGCCAGTCGCTGGACTACGACAAGCTGATCCTGGAAGTCGAAACCAACGGCGCGGTCTCGCCGGTTGACGCGGTGGCTTACGCTGCGCGCATCCTGCAAGACCAGCTGCAGATCTTCATCACCTTCGATGAGCCGACCAAGGCTGTCGAGCAGTCGGACGGCAAGCCCGAACTGCCCTTCAACCCGTCGCTGCTGAAGAAGGTGGACGAGCTGGAGCTGTCGGTCCGTTCGGCGAACTGCCTGAAGAACGACAACATCGTCTACATCGGTGACCTGATCCAGAAGACCGAGGGCGAAATGCTTCGCACCCCGAACTTCGGCCGCAAGTCGCTGAACGAAATCAAGGAAGTTCTGGCGTCCATGGGACTGAGCCTCGGCATGGATGTGCCGAACTGGCCGCCGGAAAACATCGAAGATCTGGCCAAGAAGTTCGACGACCAGATCTGATCATCAACCCTCCGCCCAGGTCCGTTGGATCGGTTGGGGCGGTTAGAATGAGAGGCCCCAGGTCTCGTCCGCCAAGTAGGGACGGGAAACCAGGGTTGAGTAGGAGAGACCCCGATGCGCCACGGCGCCGCCTATCGTAAGCTCGGCCGTACGGTCAGCCACCGCCAGGCCATGTTCGCCAACATGGCCGCCTCGCTGATCAAGCACGAGCAGATCACGACCACCCTGCCGAAGGCGAAGGAACTGCGTCCCTTCGTCGAGAAGCTGGTCACCCTCGCCAAGAAGGGCGACCTGCACGCTCGTCGTCAGGCCATCAGCGCCGTTCGCGACGTGCCGCAAGTCGGCAAGCTGTTCGACACGCTGGCTCCTCGTTACGCCGAGCGTAACGGCGGCTACATCCGCATCATGAAGGCGGGCTTCCGTCACGGCGACAACGCCGCGATGGCCGTGATCGAGTTTGTCGATCGCGACGTGGCCGCCAAGGGCCTGGACTCCGGTCCGGTCTTCGCCATCGAGGGCGACGACGAGGCCTGATCGGACCTCTCGGTCTGACCAAGATTGAAGGGCGGTTGGAGCAATCCAGCCGCCCTTTTTTCGCAAACTGCTGAAGGGATCGTTCGATGATCCGCGTGGAGACTTGGAACGACCACGTCGTGGTCGTGTGCGGGCCGGACGGCGCTCAACTGGCGCAGACGGCCGACATCAATGACTTTCTGTCGCTGGCTTTTGAAGCGAACGCAGATTGGCTGGCCATGCCGGTATCGCGTCTGGGCGAGGACTTTTTGCATCTTCGCAGTCGGTTGGCGGGGGAGACCACGCAGAAGTTCGTCAATTATCGCGTCGGCCTGGCGATCATCGGCGATATCAGCACCGAGGCGGCCGGGTCCGCGGCGTTGGCCGACTATGTGAGGGAATGCAATCGAGGCCGGTCCGTGTGGTTTCTGCCCGATCTGAACGCCCTGAAGACGAAGCTCGAAACGGGACGGAACGGGGCATGACGACCAGTATGGTGCGGGCATTCGATCCGGCGTCGGCGACGGACCGTTCGACCTGGCGCGCGTTGAATGAGGCCTGGCTGGCGGAGGGCGGTTTCGACATTGAAGCCAAGGACCGCAAGGTGCTGGACGATCCGCAGGGGCAGATCCTGGCTTCGGGCGGCCGCATCTTCTTCATCGAGCGGGAGGGCGAAGTTGTAGGCTGCTGCGCCCTGATGGCTATGGATGACGCCGGGTTCGAGGTCGCCAAGATGACGATTGCGCCCGCCGCGCGGAGCTACGGCCTGTCGCGGCGCCTGCTGGAGGTCTGTGAAGCGGCCGCGCGCGAAGCGGGCGCGCCGCGTCTCTATCTTGAGACCAGCTCGACGCTCGGCCCGGCGCTGGCGCTCTATGACAGCTTCGGCTTCGTCCGTCTGCCGCCACGCGAGACGCCCTATGTCCGCGCTGACGTCTTCATGGAGAAGGCGCTGGGCTGATCCGGCCCTATTCCTTCGACAGATCCTGCCGCTGGAACCACCACAGCGCCAGGAAGAAGGGCGCGAAGCTCCACAGCGCCAGTCCCGTCACGGCGCGCCAGCCGGCGCCTGCGGGCAGGATGGCGGCGGTCATCCCGCCCTGGATCAGGGTCTTGAGCACTTCATAGGCTTCGCCGGGAAACAGCAGCATGGTGGGCCAGTCGCCTATCTGCCAGCCGGCGAAGAGGCTGGCCTTGGCGAGGAAGCTTTGCGCCACGCCGACCACCAGGGGAATGAAGAGCGCGGCGACCAGGGAGCGCGTGACCGTCGCCGCCAGCAGGGCCAGCAACAGAAACTGCACCACACGGACATAGGCTAGCAAGAGCAGCAGGCCGAAGCTCTTGGCCGCTTCCGCGCTGAAGTGGAAGACGAACCGATTGTCGAAGATCAGGCCCTTGGCGAGGGCGGCGATGAAGGCGGAGCCCAGCATGAAGGCTAGCCCGGCCAGGACCATCAGCTTCATCGCGCCGGCCTTGCCCATGATCAGGTTCGGGCGGCTGTTGCGCGCGGTGATCAGCCGCCAGGTCTCCCAGCGGTAATCGGTGGCGAAGACGGTCGCCGCGCCGATCAGCAGGAAAGCCAGAACGGCGGGGTTGGCCAAGGTTCCGGCCGCCTCAAGCAGGGCCTGACCCAGGTCGAGGGTTCCTCGCTCCAGGCGTAGCTGGGACGGCAAGCGATCGCTGACGGCGGACATCTTGTCGTCGATGAACAGATTGGTCCCGATGCTCGCCGCCAGTCCGGCGATCGGCACGAAGAGGATGCTCCATAGCAGGGCCGTGCGGTTCTGCAGCAGGCGCCAGGTTTCGGAACGGATGGCGTCGGCCAGCATCATGCGCGGCCTCCTGCAGGCGAAGAGGTTTCGGTCATGAAGACGCTTTCCAGATCGGCGCCGACCCAGCGGGCCTCGTCGATGTCGACGCCCTGTTCGATCAGGGCGCGCAGCAGGGCGGGGGCCTCGGCGCGGGGCACGGCGGCCATGACGGCGTCGTCCTGAACGCTGCCACGCTCGCCCAGCACGGCCATGACCTTGGCCAGGGGCGTGGCCGACAGGCGCAGGCGCTCGCCCGAGGCGGTCAGGTCGCTGACCTTGCCCTCGGCCGCCAGCTTGCCCCGGTTCAGAATGGCCACGCGGTCGCAGACGCGCTGGACCTCCAGCAACTGGTGGCTGGCCAGGATGATGGTCACGCCGTCGTCGTCCGCCAGACTGCGGATCAGGGCGCGCATTTCCTGGATGCCGGGCGGGTCCATGCCGCTGGTCGGTTCATCGAGGATGACCAGATCGGGCCGGGTCATCAGGGCGGCGGCGACGCCCAGCCGCTGCATCATGCCGACCGAGAAGCCGCGCACCTTGCGATCCGCCGCCTCGGTCAGACCGACGCGATCCAGCCAGCGATCGGTCTCTGCGTCAGCGCCCATTCCATGCGCCAGCGCCAGCCAACGCAAGGCCTGGCGCGCGGTCAGATAGGGCGGATAGCGCGGCGTCTCGATCATCGAGCCCATGCGCCGGGTCACGGCGGGATCGCCGGTGTGCTGGCCCATCACCCGCACCTCGCCCGCCGTGGGCCGGATCAGGCCCAGCAGGATGCGGAACAGGGTCGACTTGCCCGCGCCGTTCGGCCCCAGCACGCCATAGACCCCCCCGCGCGGTATGCTGAGACTGAGGCCGTCCAGGGCGCGCACCGCGCCATAGGTCTTGGTCAGGCCGCTCGTTTCGATAACGCTGGTCATGAATCACAGCGTGGCCCGGCGGTGGAAAACCGGCAAGCCGTCTTCTGTCTGTCGCGGATTAAGCTTAGGCAACATTCCCGAAAAGCCGCTTTCGGGAGTCCCTCATGTTTGATCGTCTGTTCGGGCTGGCGCGCGTCGCCGTTCTGACGCTGGCCGTCGCCGCCTGCGCCACCACGCCGCCCGCGCCGCCTGTCGAGACGGCCCAGGCGCCGAACGTCATCCTGATCTCCATCGACGGTTTCCGCGCGGATTATCTGCAGCGCGGAGCGACGCCGGTGCTGGCGCAACTGGCGGCCGAGGGGGCGTCGGGGCCGATGAAGCCGTCCTTCCCCAGCGTGACCTTCCCCAACCACTACACTCTGGTCACGGGCCTGCATCCCGATCACCATGGCATTGTCGGCAACAACATGGTCGACGCCGAGCTGGGCCGCTTCTCGCTCGGCAACAAGCAGGCGGTCACCGATCGTCGCTGGTGGGACCAGGGCGAGCCGATCTGGGTCTCGGCCGAGCGGCAGGGCGTGAAGACGGCTACCATGTTCTGGCCAGGGTCGGAGGCCGACATCCGCGGCGTACGGCCCAGCTACTGGACGCCCTTCGACCAGTCGATGACCGGCGACGCGCGCGTGGATCAGGTGCTGGCCTGGCTGGACCTGCCCGCCGCCCAGCGCCCAGCCCTGACCACCCTCTACTTCGACATCGTGGACACCATGGGCCACCACCACGGCCCGGACGCGCCGCAGACACTGGAGGCCATGCGCTCTGTCGACGCTTCCATCGGTCGCCTGATCGAGGGGCTGAAGGCGCGGGGCCTGTATGAGAACACCGTCCTGGTGGTGGTGTCGGATCACGGCATGGCGGCCACCTCTCCCGACCGCGTGACGGTGCTGGACGACATCATCGATCCGGAGGCGGTGCAGATCGTCTACGGCGGCCCCGTCACCTTCCTGAACCCTGTCGCCGGGCGCGAGGCCGAGGTGGAACAGGCCCTGCTGGGCTCGCGCCCGCACCTGGACTGCTGGCGCAAGAGCGAGATTCCAACGCGCCTTGTCCTCGGCTCCAACCCGCGCGTCTCGGCCATCGTCTGCGCCTCCGAGCCGGGCTGGCTGCTGGCGACCCGTGCGCGTCCTGTGACCAAGCCCGGCGGCGCCCACGGCTACGACAACGCCGCGCCCGAGATGCAGGCCATCTTCATCGCCCACGGTCCCGGAGTCATCGCCGGACGGCGACTGCAGAACCTGGACAGCGTCGACGTCCAGCCCTTCCTGGCCCGCCTTCTGGGCGTCTCCGCCCCACGCAGCGACGGTGATCCGAACGACACTTTGCCGGTGACGCAGCGCTGAGCCGGTCACTAACGCTCGTCACCCTCGGGCTGGTCCCGAGGGTGACGAATAGTGGAAAATGATCGCGCGGCCGCTCAGCGCCGTCTAGAACGTCGCTCCACCTCCGCGAGCCTTCATGTCCCTGCATCAGCCCAAGGTCCGCCGCGCGGCGATCGCCTTCATCCTTGTGACTGCGGTGCTGGACATCGTGGCCATGGGGATCGTCATCCCGGTCCTGCCGCATCTGATCGAGGAATTCGTCGGGTCGAACGCGCGCGCGGGTCTGCTGAACGGGGTGTTCGTGGCCCTGTGGGCGGGGATGCAGTTCCTGGCTTCGCCGGTGATCGGCTCGCTGTCGGACCAGTATGGTCGGCGCCCGGTCATCCTGATCAGCTGCGCCGGACTGGCGGCGGACTATGTGCTGATGGCGCTGGCGCCGAACCTGTGGTGGCTGGCGGTAGGGCGTCTGATCGCGGGCGTCACCTCGTCCAGCTTCACCACCATCTACGCCTATATGGCCGACATCACCGAGCCCGAGAAACGCGCCCGCGCCTATGGCCTGATCGGCGCGGCCTTCTCGGGCGGTTTCGTGCTGGGGCCGGTGCTGGGCGGTTTCCTGGGCGAGTTCGGGCCGCGCGTGCCCTTCTGGGTGGCCGGCGCCCTGTCGGGCGTGGCCTTCCTGTACGGCCTTTTCATCTTGCCCGAGAGCCTGCCTCTGGAGAAGCGGATGCCTTTCAGCTGGCGGCGCGCCAACCCTGTCGGGGCCATGATCCTGCTGAAGCGCCACGCTGAGCTGGCGGGCCTCGCGGTCGTGAACTTCCTGCTCTACTTCGCCCACCATGTGTTTTCGGCGGTCTTCGTCCTCTATGCCGGGCTGCGCTACGGCTGGGGGCCGTGGCAGGTCGGGGCCTTGCTGGCCATGGTCGGGGCGCTGGACATGATCGTCCAAGGCCTGCTGGTCGGCCCGGCGTCCAAGCGGTTCGGGGACCGGGCGACCATGATCTTCGGCCTGTGCGGCGGGGCGGTGGGCATCGCCCTGATGGGTTGGGCGCCGACGGGCGTCGCCTTCATCGTCGCCATGTTCCCCAACGCCCTGTGGGGTCTGGCCATGCCGACGCTTCAGTCCCTGATGACCCGCCGCGTCGGCGAGAGCGAGCAGGGGCAACTTCAGGGTGCGAACATGAGCGTCGCCTCCATCGCCGGGGTGGCCTCGCCCCTGTTCTTCGGCTGGATCTATTCGGTGTCCGTGGGCGAGGGCGGCGGGCGGGCGGCGGCCTGGTTGTCGGATTGGGGGCTGCCCGCAGTGTCCGCTGCGGCCGACGCCCTGCTGTCCGAGCCGGGGTTGGCCTTCTATCTGGCCTCTGTCGTGCTGGCTCTGGGCGCCCTGATCGGCTTCTTGACCGCGCGACGGGCGGAACGGGACGAGGTCACGCCCGTTTGATCGCCGCCGCGCGCCGGACTGAACGACGGCCTTGATCCTGTCGAAAAGCCGAGGCGGAATGGGTGCAACGCCCAAGCTTGTAGAACCGGGACGAGATGAAGACTTCCAGACTGGCCATCGCCGCCGCCCTGATCCTGTCCGCCTGCGGTCAGCCGCAGCCCTCCAAGGCGCAGGAAGGCGTCTTCGCCGAACAGCCCCGCGTCGCCCCGCGCGACGCCGGCTCGCTGAAGACCAGCTTCGCCCCCGTGGTGCGCGAGGCCGCGCCCGCAGTGGTGAATATTTCCGCGCGCGGCGTCCAGCGCGTGCGCGATCCCTTCTTCGAACTGTTCGGCGGCGGACCGCAGTCGCGTGTGACCGGCTCCATCGGTTCGGGCGTCATCGTGCGCCCCGATGGGATCGTGGTGACCAACAACCACGTCATCCAGAACATGCAGGAAATCCGCGTCACCCTGAACGACCGGCGCGAATATCCGGCCAAGGTGCTGCTGGCCGATGAGCGGTCCGACATCGCCGTGCTGCAGCTTGAGAACCTGGACGGCGACCTGCCGGTCCTGCGCATCGACGATCAGGAACAGCAGCAGGTCGGTGACCTGGTCCTGGCTATCGGCAACCCGTTCGGCGTCGGTCAGACCGTGACCAACGGCATCATTTCGGCGCTGAACCGGACCGAGACGGGCATCAGCGATTCCGGCTCCTTCATCCAGACCGACGCGCCGATCAATCCCGGCAACTCGGGCGGCGCCCTGGTCGATATGGACGGCGACCTGATCGGCATCAACACGGCCATCTTCTCGCGCACCGGCTCGTCCAGCGGCGTGGGCTTCGCCGTCCCGGCCGCCATGGTCAAGCGCGTGGTGGATTCCGCTGTCGGCGGCGCCAAGTCGGTCGAGCGCGCCTGGCTGGGCGTCAAGGGCGACTCGGTCAGCTCTGACATGGCGCGCAGCCTGGGGCTGGATCGGCCGCAGGGCCTGATGGTCACGGACGTCTACGCCGGAGGCCCCGGCGCCCGCGCAGGCATTGAGCAAGGCGACGTCATCACCGCCATCGACGGAGCCGAGGTCAATGATCAGGGCGGTCTGAACTTCCGCGTCGGTACGCGCTCGCCGAACGACACCGTGGCCGTGACCGTCCTGCGCGACGGCCGGACGCAGACGCTGAACGCGCGCGTCTCGACGCTGCCGGGCGACGCTGATCCGGGGCAGGGCGCGGTTGTGGGGCAGGGCGCCCTGGCCGGGCTTCAGGGCGTGGCGCTGAACCCCGCGCTGGCCGACCGTCTGGGCGGGGATCCCTTCACCAGCGGCGTTGTGGTCACGGGCTTGCAGCGCAACAGCATCCCGGCTCGCATCGGCCTGCGCCCCAACGATCTGGTGGTGCAGATCGACGGCCGGGCCGTCACCACGGTCGCCGCCCTGGGCCGCGCGCAGCGGGGTTCGGAACTGACCATCGTTCGCAATGGTCGCCGCCTGACGGGCCGCCTGCCGTAAGGCGCGGCGTTCGCCGCAGAGGGGTGGTTACCCCTTCAGCGGTCCGCCGATGGACCAGGTGTGGCCGAACGGATCGCGCACCTGGCCATAACGGTCGCCCCAGAACTGGTCCTCCAGCGGCATGACCGGGATCGCGCCGTTCACCAGGGCGCGGCCCCACCACTCGTCGGCGTCGTCGACCTGAAGATGAAGGCTGACGCCCACGGGTTTGATGTCGGCCTCGCCGGTCCATTCGGGGAATTCGTCGGCCAGCATGATGCTGCCGCCGTTGATGCGCAGATGGGCGTGCAGCAGCCGCTCGCCGTCCTCGGCCGGCATCCGCATGACCTCCTCGGCCCCGAAGGCGCGGGCGTAGAATTCGATCGCTGCGGCGGCCCCGCGCGAGGGAATGGTCAGGTGGGGCGTCACCCCGCCGCGCGGTCCCTGGTCAGGCTTGGCTTCAGTCATGCGATTCCTCCTCAACGAGACGTTGTAGCGGGTGCAGTCGCCCGAACGAACGCCTATCTAGAGCGTTCCATGACTGATTTGTTCGAAGCCTCCGGCATCCATCCCCCCGACGCCCCCCTGGCCGACCGTCTGCGCCCGCAGGCGCTGGATCAGGTGGTGGGCCAGGATCATCTGCTGGGCGAGGGCGGGCCGATCCGCCGCATGATCGAGGCCGGGCGCCTGGGCTCCATGATCCTGTGGGGGCCGCCGGGCACGGGCAAGACGACGATCGCCCGCCTGCTGGCCAAGGCGGCGGGCTATGAATACCAGTCGATCAGCGCCGTTTTCTCGGGCGTCGCCGACCTGAAGAAGGCGTTCGAGGCCGCGCGGATGCGCCGGGCGGCGGGCCAACAGACCCTGCTGTTCGTCGACGAGATCCACCGCTTCAACCGCGCTCAGCAGGACGGCTTCCTGCCCTTCGTCGAAGAGGGGATCGTCACCCTGGTCGGCGCCACGACGGAAAACCCCAGCTTCGAGCTGAACGGCGCCTTGCTGTCGCGTAGCCAAGTCTATGTGCTGAAGCGGTTGGACGACGCTTCGCTGGACCTGCTGCTGGGTCGGGCCGAGGCGCTGATGGACAAGCCCCTGCCGCTGACGCCTGAGGCGCGCCAGGCCATGCTGGCGCTGGCGGACGGCGACGGCCGCTATCTACTGACCATGTCCGAGGTTCTGTTCGACCTGACGGACGTGGAGCCGCTGGACGTGCAGGCTCTGGCGGGCGTGCTGCAGAAACGCGCGCCCGCCTACGACAAGTCGCGGGAAGAGCACTACAATCTCATCTCGGCCCTGCATAAGTCGGTGCGCGGATCGGACCCGGACGCGGCGCTCTACTGGCTGGCGCGGATGCTGAACGGGGGCGAAGACCCGCTCTATCTGGCGCGCCGCATCGTGCGCATGGCGGTCGAGGACATCGGTCAGGCCGACCCCCTGTCCATCCTGGTCGCCAATGCGGCCAAGGATACATACGATTTCCTCGGTTCTCCCGAGGGGGAGTTGGCGCTGGCTCAGGCCGTGGTCCATCTGGCTACGGCGCCCAAGTCGGTCGGGGTCTACGAAGCCTTCAAGGCGGCCAAGCGCGCGGCGCACGAGACCGGCTCCCTGATGCCGCCCGCCCATATCCGCAACGCCCCGACCAAGCTGATGAAGCAGCTCGGTTACGGTAAGGGCTATCAATACGACCCCGACACGCCCGAGGGCTTCTCCGGCGCGAACTTCTTCCCCGACGAGATGGAGCGGCGCACCTTCTACAAGCCCAAGGGCGAGGGGCACGAGGAGAAGGTCAAGGCGCGCCTGGAGCGCTGGGCCGCGATGCGGGAACGGGCGCAGGACGCCAAGTAGTAGCGACGGGCGCTCTTTATTTTGACTGAACGACGTTCATTGTCGTAGCGACCCGTCGGGCGTAGGCTGAGCCTGCAAACTGCGGAGGCGGCAATGGTCGATGTTCTGCGGCGTATATCGGCGCCCTGGCACCTGTGGCTGGTCGGCGTGTTGTCCTTCCTGTGGAACGCCCTCTTCGTCTGGCAGTGGACGCTGCAGGTGACAGGCGATCCGGCCTATTGGAGCAGCCTGACCCCCGCCGAGGCGGCCTATCTGCGCGCCGTGCCGTTGTGGACCGATGTCGCGGTCGGCATCGCCTTCTGGGGCGGGCTGCTGGCGGCGGTGCTGCTGCTGTTTCGGCGGCGCCAGGCGACGATAGTGTTCGCCGTCGCCCTGATCGCCATGCTGGCGGACACAGCCTACATCCATTTCATGAGCAATGGGCGCGAGATCATGGGGCCCGCGGGCGTCGCGTTCGGCCTGGTCATCATCGCTGTTCTGGTCGTTCAGACCGCTTATTGCGCCTGGATGAGCCGACGCGGCGTGATCGTCTGAAGGGCAGGCCGAAGCCCTTGTTGCAGCGATCTATTTCAGCGTAGTTTTCGGCTCTCAAGGCCCTGGGGGGAAGAATGATGGTCGATATTTCGAAGCGCGCTGCGGCGCCGTGGCACCTGTGGGCCATCGCCGCAGCCTCGGTGCTCTGGAACGGCGTCGGCGTCTGGCAGTGGTACCAGAAGGTGACGGGGGCCGCCGCCTATTGGAGCGCGCTGACGATGGAACAGGTTGCCTATCTGCGCTCGGCGCCGATGTGGACCGATGTGGCCTTCGGCGTGGCGGTGTGGTGCGGCCTGCTGGGCGCGCTGATGCTGCTGCTTCGGCGGAAGTTGGCGTTCAACGCCTTCGTCGCGGGCCTGATTGCCATGCTGGCGCACGCTGTCTATGTGCTGGCGCTGAGCAATGGCCGCGAAGTCATCGGTACGGGCGGGGTGGTTTTCACCCTGGTCGTCACCCTGATCTTCGTCATCCAGATCGCCTACGCCCATTGGGCGCGCCGCAAAGGCCTGATCCGCTAACCGCGAGCCTGATGGGCATGGCGAAGCGGGACGCGCTCGGCTAAAGGCTCGGCGGGTGAATACCCGCCAGCCAGTTTCCCTGACCGAAGATGAAATCGCCGCCGTCCGTTCGTGGGTGGTGCATGAAGACGCGCATCTGATCGCCTTCAACAAGCCGTCGGGCCTGTCCAGCCAGGGCGGCCGCATCCAGGCGAACACTCTGGACGATCTGCTGTGGGCCTTCGCCCGATCGAACGGCAAGCGGCCGGAGTTGGTGCACCGTCTGGACCGCGACACCTCAGGCGTCATCCTGGCCGCCAAGACCAAGCCCGCCGCCGGCTTCTTCGGCAAGGCGATGCAGATGCGCAAGTTCCAGAAGACCTATCTGGCGCTGGTCGCGGCAGCGCCGGAGCCCAAGTCCGGCCGGATCACGTCCGCCCTGCGCCGTGAAGAGATCGGTCGTGAAAGCTATATGCGGGTCGTGGCGTTCGACGCGCCGGGCGCGCAAGGCGCGGCCAGCGGCTATCGCACCCTGGCCTCCAGTCAGGACGGGGCGGTGGTCGAATTGTCGCCGGAGACGGGACGGATGCACCAGCTCCGGGTCCACATGGCCTCCATCGGTCGTCCTCTGGTCGGCGATGTCCGCTATGGCGGCGCCCTGACCTTCGCCGGGCGCGCGGCGCCGCGCCTGATGCTGCACGCGGCCAAGCTGAGCTTTCCCCATCCCGACGGAGGCCGTGTGACGGTCGAGGCGCCTGAGCCGGAGGATTTCGCGGCCCTACGCGCGGCGGCGGGGCTGTAGGGGCTTCATCCCCTGTTCAGCTTCACCGCGGAACAATCCAGCTCGCCCGTGCGCTGTTCGGGCGTGGGAGACACGCGCATGAAACGCCTCGCCATCGTCACGATCGCCGTCTCGGCCCTGGCCCTTACGGCCTGCGCCAGCCTGGCGCCCTACGGTCGTCAGATGGGCCCGAACGGTCAGGGCTATTCCGAGCAGCAGATCGAGCGTGACCGTTTCCGCGTCAGCTACAACGGCGTCGGCGCGCCCGGTCCGGTGGCGGACATGGCCTTGTTCCGCGCCGCTCAACTGACGACCGAGCTGGGCTACGACTGGTTCGAGGTGACGCAGCGCTGGATCGACGGCCGCCCCGACAGCGCGGGCGGCGTGCGGCCCAGCGTCTCCATCGGCGCCGGCACGGGGCGTTACGGCGGCTGGTCCACCTCGGGCGTCGGCGTCGGCTTGGGCTTCGATCTCAGCGGGCCGCAGCCGACCTCGACCACGCTGGAGATCGTCATGGGGCGCGGCCAACGCCCGGATCGTCCGGAAGCCTATGACGCGCGTGGGGTTCAGGACGCCATCCGTCCGCGCCTGTAGGGCCTAGAACGGCCAGCGCGCCATCGCGGCGGCGAAGGCCAGAAGCGGAACCAGCAGCAGAATCTCCAGACCGATCGCGCGACGCGCGGCGGTCAGCTCGGCCTGGGGCGGGACATAGCCGGGCGCGGCCCGCGCGGCCTTGCGCCATTTCAGGATCGCCAGCGTCGGCCGGATCGAGATCAGGCCGATCAGGGCGAAGGTCGCGATCTTGGCCCAGAAGAAGGGGTTGGCTTCATAGAAGGCCCAGCCCTTGCCGCCCATCACCCGTCCGACCCCGACCAGCACGATCAGCAGGGCCGTGACGCCATAGCCCGCGTCCAGTCTGGCCAGCCGTTTCAGGGGCGGTTCCGGCGTGCGCAGTAGGGCCAGTTCCGACGCCAGCATGACGATCAGGCCCAGGAACAGCAGGTGATGCAGGATGGCGAGGACAAGGTCGTGCATGGCGGCCTTCGCAAATGAGGTCGGAACAGTATAAGCCGCCAGCATGACACACTTCTTGCTGGTTGCGATCGGCGGCGGCCTGGGGGCGATGGCGCGCTATGGGCTGGGGCTGGCCGTGGGCCGTCTGGCGCCTGGCGCGGCCTGGCCGTGGGCGACCTTGAGCGCCAATGTCGCGGGCGGTTTGCTGATGGGGCTGCTGGCCGGTTGGCTGGCGCTGAAGGCAGGCGCGGGGCAGGAGAGCATCCGCCTGTTCGCCGCCGTCGGCGTGCTGGGCGGCTTCACGACCTTTTCGGCCTTTTCACTGGAAGCGGCTCTGATGATCGAACGCCGTGAAATCGTCTCGGCTTTCGTTTATGCGGCGGGTTCGGTGGTTCTCGCCATCGCCGCTCTGTTCGTCGGCCTGATGATCGCGCGCAAACTGTTTACCGGAGTGGGCGCATGAGCCGTGAAGTCCAGACCCTCTATGTCGCCGAGGATGAAGACGACATCCGCCTGGATCGCTGGTTCAAGCGGCGCTGGCCGCACCTGACCCATATCCAGGTCGAGAAGATGGCCCGCAGCGGCCAGATCCGCGTCGACGGCTCGCGCGTCAAGCCGCAGGACCGCCTGACCGCCGGCGCCGCCGTGCGCGTACCGCCGCTGCCCGACGCCAATCCGCGCAAGCCCGGCGACCTGCACGAACTGACCGAGCGCGACGTGGCCTACGCCAAGTCGCTGGTGCTCTATGAAGATCACATGGTCATCGCCCTGAACAAGCCGCACGGTCTGGCCGTGCAGGGCGGGACCAAGACGACCAAGCACGTCGACCGTCTGTTGTCGGCCTGGGGCGAGGGGATGGACCGGCCGCGTCTGGTTCACCGTCTGGACCGCGACACTTCGGGCGTGCTGCTGCTGGGCAAGGGGCCGGAGGCGGCCAAGCGTCTGGCCGGGGCCTTCGCCCGCCGTCAGGCCAAGAAGACCTATTGGGCCATCGTCATCGGCAACCCCAAGCCTTCGGCCGGGCAGATCGACATGGCGCTGAAGAAGACCGGCATCAACGACTTCGAGATGATGCGCCCGGCCGAGCCCAAGGACCCCAAGGGCGAACCGGCCGAGACCGCCTTCGCCACTGTCAGCCGCGCCGCCCACCGTGCGGCCTGGATGGCGCTGCGCCCCTTCACGGGCCGGACGCACCAGTTGCGCGCCCACATGGCCGCCATCGGCCACCCCATCCTGGGCGATCCCAAATACGGCGACGACAAGTCGCGCGAACTGTCCGGCCCGCTGAAGCTGCAGCTTCACGCCCGCCGCATCGAACTGGATCACCCCGGCGGCGGCAAGCTGATCGTCGAAGCCCCGCTCAGCCCCGAGATGAAGGCCGGTTTCAACCACTTCGGCTTCTCCGAGGACGAGGCCGACGAAGATCCCTTCGAGGGCGTGCGGCGGATGCGATGAACACAGGCGCGGCGGTCCAGATGCGGCTTCAGCGCGCCCAGGCGCTGGCCCAGCAGGGCGACCTGCCGGGCGCCCTGGCCGTGCTGGAGCAGGCGGCGCCGGGAGAGCGGGCGGGCGTTCAGTCGTTTCAGGTGGATCTTCTGAAGGCGCTGGACCGCAAGGAGGAGGCGCTGGTCATCCGCCGCGCCCAGGCGGCCGCCGCGCCCGGCAGCATCGTCGCGCAGCATAATCTGGCCAGTTCTCTGGGCGACACGGGCCGCAACATCGAGGCCGTCGAGGCGGCGCGGCGGGCCTTCGCCAACGGCGGCGATGCGCCTGAGACCTGGTTGGTTCTGGCCCGCTCCCTGTCTGCTTGCGCGCGTCATGATGAGGCGGACGACGCCTATCGCCAGGCCTTGAAGCGTCGACCTGTCTATGGGGACGCCGTGCGGGAACTGGCGCAACTGATCTGGATGCGCGGCGAAAGTCGTGAGGCTGCGGCGGCGCCGGTCCTGGACGCGCTCAAGCTCGCGCCGACTGATGCTGAACTGCTGACCTGTCTGGCGGTTGTCTTGATGTATGGCGGCGCCGATCCGCGTGAGGCCTGGGGCGAGTTGACCCGCCGCGCGCGCGACGGCGGCGTACAAGCCGCCATGGTCGAGATGGCGGCAGGCCAACTGGCGTTGAAGTTCGATCCGGCGCTGGCCGTGGATCACGCGCGCGCGGCGACACAGGCGGCGCCGAACACGCTCGAACCGTGGACCAGTCTGGCCGAGGCCATGATCGCCTCCGGTGATCGCGATGGAGCGCTGGAGATCCTGCGCCAGTTGTTGGCCGCGCCCATCCCGGATCAGAAGGTTCTGGCTCTGCACGCCACGGCCAGCCGCCTGAAGGGGCAGGCGGACGTCTTGGGGTTGGACGATATGGACGGCTTGGTCGGCGCCGTGACCATCGATACGCCGCCCGGCTGGGACGATCTCGCCGCCTATCTGGCCGACCTCAGGGCGGCGTTGCTGGCGCAACACGCCTATCAGAACCATCCGCTGGGCCAGAGCTTGCGGCACGGGACGCAGACGCCGGTGGACCTGACCCTGGTCGACGACCCGGTCATCCGCGCCTTCTTCACCGCCATCGACGGGCCGATCCGCCGTCATCTGGCGCGGTTGGGGCAGGGCGAGGATCCTGTTCGCGTCCGAAACTCTGGAAGCTATCGATTGAAGGGCTGTTGGTCCGTTCGGCTGGCGCCAGGCGGTTTCCACGAACACCATATCCACCCCAAGGGCTGGTATTCATCGGCCTGCTACATCGAGGTGCCGCCGGTGGTCGAAGCCGGCGGGCGCGAAGGCTGGCTGGCGCTGGGCCAGCCGCCGTTCCCCACCTCGCCGCCGCTGGAGCCGCTGCGGTATGAGAAGCCGGAGCCGGGCAAGCTGGTGCTGTTCCCGTCCTGCCTGTGGCACGGCACCGTGCCCTTTAGCGGCGACCAGCCGCGCCTGTCCGTCGCCTTTGACATTGTGCCTGCCTGATATGACCGCCTCCAATGCTCCGCTCGCCGTCTTCGACATCGACGGCACCCTGGTCGACAGCCGGGCCTCCATCCATCGCGCAGCCTGCGAGGCGGCTCAGGCGCTGGGCTTGCCTGAGCCCGAATATGACCGGGTGCGTCAGATCGTCGGCCTGAGCCTGCATCACGCCCTGCACGTGCTGGAGCCCTCGCTGACGGACGCCGAGCTGGCCGATTTCGTCGCCGCCTTCCAGGCCAGCTTCCGCCGGATGTATGAGGCGGGCCATGAGGAGCCGCTCTATCCCGGCGTGATGCAGACGCTGCGACGGTTGAAGCGCGACGGCTGGCGTCTGTCGCTGGCGACCGGCCAGAACCGGCGCGGCGTGGCCCGCAATCTGGCGCGACCCGAGTGGAGCGATCTGTTCCTGTCCAGCCACTGCGCCGAGGACGGGCCGGGCAAACCGGACCCGGCCATGCTGCGCGCCGCCATGACCGCCTGCGGGGCCGACATCGCCTCGACCGTCATGATCGGCGACACCAGCCACGACAGCGCCATGGCCGTGGCGGCGGGGGTGCATCCGCTGGGTGTCGGCTGGGGCTTCCACACGGTGGAGGAACAGGCGGCTGCGGGTGCGCTGCACATCGCCGACGATTTTCCCGACCTTGAGGCGGCGCTCGATCGTTTCGCCTCGACCAAGCTTTTCGCCTAGAAGTCCGCCATGTCCCATATTCCTTCGCTTGATCCCAACGTCGCCGCCCAGAAGGGCTTTCGCGAATCCGAAGAGCGCATCAAGCGTTTCTGGAAGGCCGCAGAGGTCGAGGCGCGCGACGGCGGCTGGATCGTTCTACTGGACGGCCGGGCGCCCAAGACGCCGGCCGGAAACGCCATTGTTCTGCCGACCGAGGCGGCGGCTCGCCTCGTGGCCGACGAGTGGAATGCGCAGGGCGAGCATCTGATGCCGGGGACCATGCCCGCCACCCGTCTGGCCTCGACCGCCATCGACCGGGTGAGCCAGACGCGCGGCCCGGTGGCCGAAGAGATCGCCCGCTACGCCGGGTCGGACGTGCTTTGCTATCTGGCCGAGACGCCGTCGGGTCTGATCGAGCGCCAGCAGGCGGAATGGGGGCCGTGGCGCGACTGGGCTGCGCGCGAACTGGGCGTCGAATTGCATACGGTCGAGGGGATCATCCATCGGCCGCAGGCGCCGGAGGCTCTAGCGCGCGTTGAGGCGCTGGCGCTGGAGATGGACGATTTCGCCCTGACCGGGTTGGCGACGGCGGTTCCGCTGTTCGGCTCGGCGGTGCTGGGGCTGGCGGTGCAGCGCGGGGCGCTGGCAGGTGATGCGGCGCTGGACCTGTCGCGTCTGGACGAAGCCTTCACCGAGGAGCGCTGGGGCGTGGACGAGGAGGCGGCTGTCCGCACCGCCGCCCACCGGGCCGAAGCGACCCTGCTGCAGCGGTGGTTTGAAGCGCTGCGATAAGTTTTCTACCGCTCATCCCCGCCTCCGCGAGGATGAGCAGGGATATAGGCGCTCAGCCTTTGATCAGCGCCGCGCGCTCGTCCGCCGTCAGCATCCGCCAGCGGCCTTCGGGCAGGTCGCCCAGCTTCACCGGGCCGATGCGGATGCGGTAGAGGTCGACGACGTCCAGCCCGACCAGTTCGCACATCCGGCGGATCTGGCGGTTGCGGCCTTCTCGCAGGATGAAGCGCAGGCGTTGCGGCTCCATCTGGGTGACGCGGGCGGGCTTCAGCTGACGCCCGTCCAGTTCCAGGCCGTGGCGCAGTTGGGACAGCTTGGCTTCCGTCACCGCGCCGGCGACGCGGACCAGGTATTCCTTGTCCAGATCCGACTGCGGCCCGATCACCGCCTTGGCCACTACCCCGTCCGACGACAGCATCAGAAGCCCGCGCGAATCCTCGTCCAGCCGTCCGATCGGGGGCAGGGAGGCGTCGCGCTTTGGCGTTTCGCCTTCGCCGACCTTGTTGGCCGTGGTCAACAGGCGCACGGCGGGAACCTTGCCCGGCTCGGGCTGGCCAGAGACATAGCCGACCGGCTTGTGCAGCAGGATGGCGACGCCTGCCGCCAGGGCGGCCTCGCCCGTGTCGTTCAGCGTCAGGGTCTGGCCCGGCTCGATCTTGCGGCCTGCGTCGCGCACCACTTCGCCGTCGATGCTGACCAGCCCCTCGGCGATCAGACCCTCGGCCTCGCGGCGTGAACAGACGCCGGTCTGGCCCAGCCATTTGTTGATGCGGACGGGTTCGTCGCCGTCATAGGTGCGGGTGAAGGCCATGGCCGGACTGACTCTCTGCGATGCGACCGGCTGTGTAGGGCGGGCGCGCGCCTTCAGGCAAGGCCGCCGCCGTCGCGCCTCACACCAGATTTTCCGCGAGAGCGGTTCAGGTCACGTTTTCGTCGCCAAGTTGACCTTGAGCATCATAAGCCTATATCAGCAGTCACCCTGATGATTTTGACGCATTCGCTTCCGATCGATTCGGATTGCGACGTTTGCCGTGTCTGGTCGGATTTCGGCGTGCAGGGCGTGGCGATATCTTTAAGTCGTCAACGAATATTGATCGATAACCTTTGAAGGAGACGTTTTGTACGCTCAAAGCAAGTCTGCCACCGCCCCCCGTTCTCGCCAATACGGCAACCGCCCCACGCCAACCCGCCTGCGCTTCGGTTTGATCATGCGCAAGAGCATGGACTTCGGCGAACTGGGCGACATGGAAACCGCGCTTCGCTTTGAAGGCGTTTCCCTGGCTCCGATCTCGACGGGCGAGGGCAGCCTGGTGTCCGGCGGTCTGACGGTTCTGGCGACGGCGACGGCTGACGACATCAGCGGCGGTCGGGTTCAGGGCGTGGTGGTTCCGGGCGGCGTGTTGGATGAAGCCGGTCTGGTGCAGGTCAAGGCGTTGCTGAACCTGGCCAAGGCGCAGGGCCTGCCGGTTCTGGCCTTCGCCGACGGCGTTGCTCTGGCGGCTGAAATCTTTGGCGAAACGGTTGATGCGCCGGGTGCGGCCTTCCGTGACGGCAAGGTCGCCCTGCTGAATGACCGCGCCGAACTGACGGCTGTGGTCGCCGCCATCTAAATCCGGCGGAAGATCAGGCTCAGATTGTTGGCGGGCATGGTTCGCCGCAGCGTCAGGGCCAGGCCATGCGACCGGGCGAGCGCTTCGACCTCGCCCCGGTCGCGCAGGCCCCAGGCCGGATCGCGGGCCTTGAGGCTGACGTCAAAGGCGGCGTTGGACGGCGCCAGCGGAACCTCGGTTTCGCGATAGGGGCCGTATAGATACAGCAGGCCGCCGGGGCGCGTCAGCGACCGCTCCGCAAGCTGCATCAGGCCTTCGGCCGCCGACCACGGGCTGATGTGGATCATGTTGATGCAGACGACGGCGTCCAACGGCGCGCTCGGCCAGGTGGCGTCATCCAGCATGTCGACCGCCTGTGCGGGCCGCAGGTTCGCCGCGCCTGTTTTCGCCCGCCACGCCTCGATACTGGCCCGCGCCTCCGCGCTGGGATCGCTGGGCGTCCATTCCAGGCCGGGCAGGGCGGTTGCGAAGGCGACCGCGTGCTGGCCCGATCCGGCGGCGATCTCCAGCACCCGGCCCCGCACGGGCAGGTGGGCGCGCAGCACCTCCAATATGGCCGCGCTGTTGCGCTCGGCCGCAGGCGAGATCAGGGCGCTCGGCGCGCCGTCCGGCGTCGACTTTACAGAATCCATCGTCTTCACTCCGAAGGAGATAGCCCTTGGGACACGCTCTGACGATTTAAATGTGCGTGTGGATGGTCCGACCCGGATAACGGGGGAATGAAACGTGCAGCGGTTGACCTAACGTCCCGTCGGGTTCATTGGCCCCCGTTACACAGCGTGATCAGCTTATGGCGTGACGGCGACGACAGATCGCTGCGCGCAGCTTCAGGAGAGCAAGACGTGACGCAATCGATTCCCGGTCTCCATCCGGCGCCGACTGAACACAAGGGCCTCGTCGCCTGGGTGGAGCAGATCGCCGCCCTGACCAAGCCTGACCGTGTTCACTGGTGCGACGGCTCGGACGCCGAGAAGTCCGCCATCGTCGCCGATCTGATCGGCAAGGGCACGCTGAAGGAGCTGGATCAAGCCAAGCGCCCCGGCTGCTACTACGCCGCCTCGGACCCCAAGGACGTGGCCCGCGTCGAGAGCCGCACCTTCATCTGCTCACAGGACGCCGCCGACGCCGGCCCGACCAACAACTGGTCCGATCCGGTCGAGATGCGCGCCCGTCTGGATGGCCTGTTCGACGGCTGCATGAAGGGCCGCACCATGTATGTGGTGCCGTTCTGCATGGGCCCGCTGGGCTCCAAGATCTCCGCCCTGGGCGTCGAGATCACCGACAGCGGCTATGTGGCCGTGTCGATGGGCGTCATGACCCGCATGGGCAAGGGCGCGCTGGACATGCTGGGCGCCGACGGCGTCTTCGTCCCCGCCGTTCACACCCTGGGCGCCCCGCTGGCTGAAGGTCAGGCCGACGTGGCCTGGCCCTGCAACGACGACAAGTGGATCGTCCACTTCCCCGAGACGCGCGAAATCTGGTCCTACGGCTCGGGCTACGGCGGCAACGCCCTGCTGGGCAAGAAGTGCTACGCCCTGCGCATCGCCTCGATCATGGCCCGCGACGAGGGGTGGCTGGCCGAGCACATGCTGATCCTCAAGCTGACCAGCCCCGAAGGCGTGTCCAAATACGTCGCGGCGGCCTTCCCCTCGGCCTGCGGCAAGACCAACCTGGCCATGCTGCAACCGGCGCTGGACGGCTGGAAGGCCGAGACGGTCGGCGACGACATCGCCTGGATGCGTTTCGGCGACGACGGTCGCCTGTACGCCGTGAACCCGGAAGCGGGCTTCTTCGGCGTGGCGCCGGGCACCAGCCGCAACACCAACAAGAACGCGCTCGAGACCCTGACGCGCGACACCATCTTCACCAACGTGGCCCTGACCGCTGACGGCGACGTCTGGTGGGAAGGCCTGTCGAAGGAAGCGCCGGAAGGCCTGACCAACTGGAAGGGCCAGCCGCACGATCCGGCTTCGGGCGAGCCTGCGGCCCACCCGAACTCGCGCTTCGCCGTCTGGGCCGGTCAGTGCCCGTCGATCGCGCCTGAGTGGGAAGACCCCGCGGGCGTGCCGATCGACGCCATCCTGTTCGGCGGCCGTCGCGCCTCGGCCGTGCCGCTGGTGACGGAAGCTTTCGACTGGGAGCACGGCGTCTTCATGGGTTCGACCGTGGCCTCGGAAGGCACCGCCGCCGCCGAAAACAAGGTCGGCGAGCTGCGCCGCGACCCCTTCGCCATGCTGCCGTTCTGCGGCTACAACATGGGCGACTATTTCGGCCACTGGCTGAAGATGGGCGAGAAGTCGGATGCGTCGAAGCTGCCGCGTCTGTTCTTCGTCAACTGGTTCCGCAAGAACGACGAAGGCAAGTTCGTCTGGCCGGGCTTCGGCGACAACGCCCGCGTGCTGAAGTGGATCCTCGAGCGCCTGGAAGGCCAGGCCGAGGCAGTGGACACCCCGGTCGGCCGCGTGCCGTCGAAGGCTGCGCTGGACCTGTCGGGTCTGACGCTGACGGACGCCGACCTGCAGATCCTGCTGGACGTCGACGCCGACGTCTGGACCGAGGAAGCCGCCCTGATCCCCGCCTTCTACGAGAAGTTCGGCGATCGCCTGCCTAAGGCCCTGTGGGGCCAGCACGTCGCCCTGACCAAGCGTCTGGAAGAGGCGCGCGCGGCCAAGCTGGCGGCTGAATAAAAGACCGTCCTCAACAGTTGAAATCGGGGCGCGGGAGGTCGAAGGACTTCCCGTGCCCCTTTTCAATTCTCCCGAACCTTCCTTCGACGCCGTGGTCATCGGCGCGGGCGCTCTGGGCCTGTGCGCTGCGGCGGAGCTGAGACGACGCGGGCGCCGCGTGGCGGTGGTCGATCCGGGCGGCGTCAACGCCTCGGCCGTGGCGGCGGGCATGATCGCGCCCGCCATGGAATGCGCCATCGACGGCCTGTCGCTCGAGGCGGCCGAGGTTCTGCGCCGCGCGCGCGATCTGTGGCCCGCCTTCGCCGGAGCGACGGGCGTGCGCCTGTATGGCGATATGGCCGAGTGGCGCGGCGGCGACGTCGCCGAACTGGCGGCGCGGATGGCGGCGCTGGGTTTTCAGCATCAGTATGACGCCGCCTCGGCGCGCCTGACGACGCATGAGGATGCGAAGGTCGATCCGCCTCAGGCGCTGACGGCGCTGGCGCAGGGTGTGACGGTGGTCGCGGCGCGGGCGCAGGGCGTGGTGCGCGACGGGCAGGGCTGGCGGGTCCAGACGACGGCGGGCGCTGTGCGCGGCGATCATGTGATTCTGGCTACCGGCGCTGATCCGGCGCTGGAAGGCCTGCCGCTCGAAGCGCAGGCGGCCGTCGCCTGCATCGCCCCCATTCGCGGACAGATCGGTCTGGTGAGGGAGAAGCTGGTTGTCCACGTCGTGCGCGGGCCGGGCGCCTATGTCGCGCCAATGGGCGAGGGCAGCGTGATCGGGGCGACTATGGAGCCGGGCGAGCGTTCGGTGGTTCCTGACGCGGCGCGTTGCGAGGCCATGTTGGCGGCTGCATGGACGGTGCTGGGTCAGACGCCGCGTCCTCTGACGATCGACTGGCGTGCGGGGGTGCGGGGAACGACGCCGGACGGCCTGCCGATCGCGGGGCAGGCGACGACGGGTCTGTATGTCGCGCTGGGGCCGCGCCGCAACGGATGGCTGCTGGGGCCGCTGATCGGCGCCGTCGTCGCCGATGCGACAGAGGGCCGGCCCGTCGCCGAGCCGACCCTCCATCCCTCGCGGTTCCTTTAGTCCTTAGGCAGGTCGAAGCGGATGGCCATGGTGACGCGGGCGCCGTCGACCGCCTGACCGTCCACTGTGCGCGGGCTGAGGCGGAAGTAGCGGCTCAGGCTCACCGCCGCACGGCCGAAGCCCTGATTGCCCGGCGTCTCGGATGTGACCGAGCAGCTGGTCAGGCTGCCGTCCACCCGCACCAGGCAGGACAGTTCGGCCACGCCGCCGATCCCACGCGCCTCGGCTGCCGAGGGGTAGGCCCGCATCAGTTGGTCCGCCGTCGGTTTCCGCACCCAGTCGGGCTGGGTGATGACGGGAACGGGCTTGGGCGGTTCGGGCGTGACCGTGGTTCCCGTCGAAGGTTCGGCCGCCGGTTCCGTCAGGTTGATGGCCGGCCCGGCGTCATGGCTGACGACAGGGGCGATCGGAATTTCCAGCGGAGCGACATCGCTGGGCATGACCTGCGCCGGCCGATGGATCGGCGGCGTCGGCGCGGGCGAAGCCTTTGGCGGCGTCTCAGGCTTGGGCGGCAGCGGTGGCCGGATCAGATCGATGATGGTGGGCGGCGTTTCTGTCGGCGCAGGCGGGATATCGGCCAATTCGAAACGTTGCTGATACAGCCAGACGCCGGCGCCGACGTGCGCGAGAGCCGAGGCGCCGATCATCGCCCACACCCATCGGGGCAGGGGCTTCTTGCGTTGTTGGAAATCGAGGGGGCTGACCACGCCGTGGCCGCCGGCGATACGCATCATCATGACTTACGCGCCTCCTGTCGCAGGCCCTCCCCAGCACCCACGGAACAGAGTTCGCGCTTCGCTTGCGGCCTTATTGTGGCGCTTTAAATTGTTAACGACGGCGGTCTCGCGTTAAGGTTTGGTTTACCTAGGTTAGCGACCGTTCACACATGACCGTGAAAGCGATTCCATCATCCGGCGGCGTGGAGGCGGCGATCCGGCGCGCCTCGACCTCGACCGGCGTGGACTTCGATTTCCTGATGAAGACCGCGCGCCGTGAAAGCGCGATGAACCCCAATGCACGGGCGCCGACGTCCTCGGCTTCGGGCCTGTTTCAGTTCATCGAGCAGACCTGGCTGGGCACGGTGAAACGGCACGGCGCCAAGCACGGCTACGGCCAGTATGCGGATCTGATCTATCAGGGCGGCGACGGGCGCTGGCAGGTGCGCGGCTCGGCCCGCAACGTGGTGCTGGACCTGCGCTTCGACCCTCAGGCCGCCTCGACCATGGCGGGGGAGCTGACGGCGTCCAACGCCGCCTATCTGCGCGGCCGCACGGGACGCGAGCCGGGAGCGGGCGACCTCTATGCGGCGCACTTCCTGGGGCCCGCGGGCGCGGCCAAGTTGCTGGAGGCGGTGCAGGCGCGGCCCCAGTCCAGCGCGGTGGCCCTGTTCCCCGAAGCGGCGTCGGCCAACCGTTCGATCTTCTATCGCAACGGCCGCCCGGCCACGGCGGCCGAGGTGCACGCCAATCTGCAGCGTACGGCGGGCGAGGTCTTCCCGGCCGTCGGCGTCGGCAGCGGCGGCGCGGCCAAGGCGGCGCCGGAACTGAGCGAGAAGGATCGGATGCTGGCCGCGCGCATGGATCGGCTGAAGCAGGATCAGAGCCTGCTGGCGCTGTTGCTGGGGCAGGACGGACAGGGATCGGGCGGTGGATTCGGGGGCGCATTCGCTCCGCCGCCGGACAAGGTGGCGTGACCACGCTTCCGCCTTATTCCTAAGAGGGTGTTAACTATGTAACGCTAGGGGTGACGATTGATTCCTCGCCAACCCCGAGCCTCCGAGCCATGACCGCCTACCGGGCCAGACTGACGGAAAGCGACATCCGGCGCCTGATCAAGTCTGATCTGGAGGACGAGCGCGCGGCCGCCGCCCATAAGCTGTGTCGCAGCATCGACCGCATGACTCTGGACGATGTGGAGCGCGAGGCGGCGCAGAAGATCCTCAGCGTGCTGGCGGCGGATGCAGCTGAACTGGTGCGCCGGGCCGTGGCGGTGACGCTGAAGGCCTCGGACATCATGCCGCGCGAGGCGGCGCGTCGGCTGGCTGGCGACGTGGACAGCGTGGCCCTGCCTATCATTAACAGTTGCCCGGCCTTTACCGACGACGACCTGATCGAGATCGTGCGCGCCGGTACGGCGCTGCGCCAGGTGGCGGTGGCGTCTCGTCCGCGCGTGCCGCGCGATGTAGCGGCGGTTCTGGTTGCGGAAGGCAAGCAGGAGGCGGTGGCGGCCCTGGCGTCCAACGACAACGCCGACCTGTCCGAGGCCGCGCTGGGCGTCGCCCTGGATCGCTTCAGCGATGCGCCCGAGGTGATTTCGGCCCTGGCCTATCGTCAGGTTCTGCCGTTGTCGGTGACCGAACGGCTTGTGGTTCTGGCCAGCGAAGCGGTGCGTGAACATTTGATCACCCGCCACGCCCTGGCGCCCGAGACCGCCATTCAGTTCGCCGACTTCGCGCGAGAACGGGCCACGATCGATCTGGTGGATCAGGCGCGGGTGACAGACGATTTGCCTGCCTTTGTGGCCGGTTTGAACAGCCGTCGCGTGCTGACGCCGTCGCTGCTGTTGCGGTCGCTGGCGCGGGGGCAGATCGGCCTGTTCGAACACGCCCTGGCCGAGTTGGCCGGCACGCCGCATCATCGCGCCTGGCTGATGGTGCATGACGCCGGGCCTTTGGGGCTCAAGGCCATTTACGACCGCGCGGGGATGCCGCCGCGCCTGTTCCAGGCCTTCCGCGCCGGGGTCGATACGTGGCGGGCGCTCCAGGCCGAGGGCGGGGACACCGGCAGCGCCGCCTTCCGCCAACGGATGCTGGAGCGCTTCCTGAGCCAGCGCCCTGACGCCGCCCGTGAAGACCTGGCCTATCTGCTGGAACGGCTGGACCGTCCGGCCGATGACGGCTGGCGCGCTGCGGTGAATGCGGCCTAGACACGCCGTTACCTGAGAAGGGGCGGATTCCTAGCCCAGGTGCTCCGCCGTGCGGGCTTCGAGGGTTTCGACCAGATCGCGCCCGACGGGGTGCTCGTCAGTCTGAATCTTGTCGCGGACGACGGCCTTGATGGCGTCGACGTGGGCGTCGATCACGGCCAAGGGGGCCTGCATCCGCTTGTCGGCGTCGTCCAGCATTCGGCAAAGCGAGGCGGCGATGCGCGTGACCAGCGGGTATTCGTAGGTGGTCCCCAATCCCTTGAGGTCGTGGGCGCGGAAATAGAGGGCCTCAGCCGTTTCGGGCGTGTAGCCCTGGCTGCGGATGTCGGCCTGGGCCTTGTCCAGCTTGACCACCTCGTCGTTCAGCCATTGGCCGAACTGGGCCGACATGGCCTTCAACGCTTCCTCGGCCCTGGCGATGGCGTTGGCGTCGATGCCGCCGAAGCCGCCGCCGACCTTGGCGCGCAGGGGATTGGGCGGGCGGATGACTTGGTTGGTCACGGGCGGCTCCTCAACAACAGCAGCCATTTTGCAGCGCAGAGGTTTAAAATCCGGTGACGGCGCCTCGATTATTTTACAGTTCAGGCGGCGAACTGCTCGGCCATGACGCGCTCTTCATAGGAACGGCCTGAATCGAACAGCATGGTCAGGGTGATGTCGCGCCGTTCCCGCACCTCGACGCGCGAGACGCGGCGCACCTCGAAATTGTCGGCCGTGGCGCTGACCGGCCGCTTGTCCGGCTCCAGCACGTCGAACCGCACGCGCGCCGTGTGCGACAGCAGGGCGCCGCGCCAGCGCCGGGGCCGGAAGGCGCTGATCGGCGTCAACGCCAAGCTGGGCGCGTCCAGGGGAATGATCGGCCCGTGCGCCGACAGATTATAGGCGGTCGATCCCGCCGGCGTCGCCACCAGGCAGCCGTCGCAGGTCAGCTCCTCCAGCCGCACCTTGTCGTTGATGCTGATGCGCAGCTTGGCGCTCTGGCGCGTCTGGCGCAGCAGGGAGACCTCATTGATGGCCAGGCCGCTGTGAACCTGTCCGCTCTCGACCCAGGCGTCCATCTGCAGCGGATGCAGCACCGTGCGGTCGGCCTGGGCCAGCCGATCCAGCAGGTCGTCTTCCTCATAGTCGTTCATCAGGAAGCCGACCGAGCCGCGGTTCATCCCATAGACGGGCGTGCGCAGCTGAAGATTGTTGTGCAGGGTCTCCAGCATGAAGCCGTCCCCGCCCAGGGCGACGATCACCTGGGCCTCGGCGGCGGGAACGGAGCCATAGCGTTCGCTCAGCCGTATGCGGGCGGCCTCGGCCTCGGGCCGGTCGCTGGCGACAAAGGTGATGGCGGTGGGCTGGAACGACTGAGTCACGAGCCTACGCAAGCGGAGCGGAGGCGCGCTGTCAAACCGTCGGGCCGTCTTCGGGCGCCATCAGCAGACGAAATTCATAGGCGGCCTGGGTCGCCGAGCGCTGGGCCGGGCGCCAGGCCTCGCCATCGGGATCATGCGGCAGGCCGTGGTTCGACTGGCGAACCTCGCGCAGCAGGGCGGGGAAGGCGGCGCGATCCAAGCCTGCAGCGGTGCAGGCCAGGAACAGCGGCCGGGCGGTGTCGCCGCGCAGGGCGCGCCGCAGGGCCTCGGTCTCGAGCCGGCTCAGCAGGGCCAGGGCGTGGATGAACAGGTCCAGCTTCTTTTCCCGCACGGCCCGCATCAGGGTGGCGGGGCGCAACTGGTCCGCCGCATGCAGTTTGGCGGCCAGATTGGCGGCGGCTTGATCCGGCGAGGTCTCGGTCGCTTGCCGAGCGGCTGCTGCGACGGCTGTCGTCAGGGCGGCGGCGTCCAAGCTGAAGCGCTGGGAGATGGCCTGCTTCAGGGCGTCGCCGACCCATTGATAGAGGCGCAGGGCCTGATCCTCGCTCAATCGCGGATGTCGCGTCAGCGGCGCGCGCAGGGCGGCGATAGAGCGCGCCTGATCCACCAGCCGGGCCATGTCGGCCGCGTCCAGCCGCGCTGTGCGGTTGACGGCCAGGGCGGTCATGACGGCGGGCTCGCCGCGATCCAGGATGGCGCGGACGATCGTGGCGCCAAGGTCGGGGCGCAGGGCCACCTGGACCTGATGATCCAGCGACGCCTCTTGCAGCAGAGCCATAAGGTCGGCGTCGAGCAACAGGGGGCTGGCGGCGATCACCGGGCGGGCGATTTCGATGGCGTCAGCGGCCAACAGGCGCACCAGGTCCGTCGGCGCCCAGGCGGCGTCGGCCAGTCGTTCTGCCAGGATGCGTCGAATGTCCTGCTCGGCGACGCGGACCATGGCGACGAAGACCTCGGTCAGGGCGGCAGGCGCGCCGGTCTGGCCGCCGACCGAGTGATAAAGTTCGGCGACGCCGAGAAGCAGGCGTTGCTGTTCTTCCGGCGGGCGAGCGGCCGCCAGGTCGATCAGTTGGTGAAGGCTGGCCAGCGGCAGGGGCTCGCCACGCGGGGAAGACGCGAACGTCTCGATTGAGTCCACGGAACCATCCCCCGACGATGCGGCCGCGCCGCCAGCGGACAGTGTTCGCTCGTGTCGATGAAAACAGGGTTAACGAAGTCTTCCTTTTCGGCCCTTTCGGCCGCGTTCGGCGACTTGACGTCGGGCCGGGGCGGAGAGAGGCTTCACCTGAACGCTGATAAGGGGGAAGACCAATGACGGACGCGGCCACGTCGCTCAAATCCCAGGTTTCCGAGGCGGAGTGGAAGGCGCGGGTCGAACTGGCCGCGCTGTACCGTCTGGTGGCGCTGAACGGGTGGGACGACATGATCTTCACCCATATCTCGGCGCGCGTGCCGGGGCCGGAGCATCACTTCCTCATCAACCCTTACGGTTGGTATTTCGATGAGATTACAGCCTCTTCCCTGGTGAAGGTCGATCTGGACGGCAATGTCGTTCAGGACACGACTAGCTTTATCAACCCGGCTGGCTTCACCATCCATTCGGCGGTCCATGCGGCGCGCGAAGAGGCGCATTTCGTCATCCACCTGCACACGGTGAACGGCGTCGGCGTCGCAGCGCAGAAGGATGGCCTGCTGCCGATCAGCCAGAACGCCTGCCTGTTGCAGCATCAGGTCGCCTATCACGGCTATGAAGGCCTGGCGCTGAACCACGACGAGCGCGAACGGCTGGTGGCCGATCTGGGAGACAAGCCGCTGATGCTGCTGCGTAATCATGGCACCCTGGCGGTCGGGAGCACGGCGGCGGAAGCCTGGGTCGGGATCTTCTTCCTGGAGCGCGCCTGCGCCCAGCAGGTCGCGGCCCTGTCGACGGGGCGCGACAATGTCCTGATCGCGCCTGACGCCGCCCAGGCGGAAACGAAGGAGCAGGGCCGGGGGATCGGCTTCATCTCTTCCCTGGCCTGGCCCGGCGCCCTGCGCCAGTTGCAGCGAAAATCGCCTGGTTACGACATCTAGAAAAGGCGGGGGCCGTGCGGGGGAAGGGAAGCATCGGCCTCTGGGCCGGACTGGGGCTGTTGTCCGGCGCCGAGGCGGTTCACGCAGGCGCCTGGAACCTGCCGAAGGGGCAGGGCGAGATCATCGTCAAATATGAGAATATCCGCGCCGAGGACTACTTCGCCTCGGACGGCGGGCGGGTCGACCTGCCCGGCGGGCGGCGCGACATCGTGGCCAGCGTGTTTGTGGAATACGGGCTGAGCGATCGCCTCACTCTTCAGGGCAAGGGCGAATGGCAGGACGGCCGTGACGAGTTCCTGGACTATCAGGGACTGGGGCCGATCGAGATAGGCGTGCGCTGGCAGGCCTATCTCGACGACCGCAACGTCGCCGCCGTCTATGTCGGCTATGCCGAGGGCGGCGCCGGGCGCAACGCCGGCTACGCGCCGCCGGGGGCCGGAGACAGCGATTGGGAGGCGCGGCTTCTGGCGGGCCGGTCCTTTGATCGCGGGTTCCTTGATCTTCAGGCGGCGCGGCGCTGGCGATCGGGTTTGCCGGACGAGACGCGGGCGGACGTGACGGCTGGATGGCGCCTCAACCGCGACTGGATGGTGATGGGTCAGGCCTTCGGCGGAGCGGCGGATGGAGACGGCGCCGCACGCTGGCTGTCGCTGGAAGGCTCGGTGGTGCGCCGGTTTGGCGACTGGCGGGTGCAGGCAGGGTGGCGGCAGGCCGTGGCGGGTCGTGAAATTCCTGCGGGCAGAGGGCCCATTATCGGAATCTGGCGTCGATTTTAGTCCCGATTTCCGCGACGGAATCCAAGGTTCCTCACGTTACAGATACGTTATTTGCGTAACGGCGGTGACCCGTTAAGCGGGGGCGCTTGTTGTCGGGGAGACTGCGTCGCGTGTTCAAACGCCATTTTTTCATTATCGGCGCAGCCTGCGTATTGGGGCTGATGGTCGTGGCGGCGATTATCAAGATCGCCTTCAGCGGCGGCGATGCGGCTCAGCAACACGGTCCGGGGGGACCGGGAGCGGGACGCGGCCAGATCGTCGCCGAGGTCGTGGCCGGACGGCGCGAATTCGCTGACCAGATCCGCGTGCTGGGCGTCGCCCGCAGCCGCCGCTCGGTCAACATCACTTCGAACACGACCGAACTGGTGACCAGGGTCATGTTCACCGACGGCCAGGCCGTGGCGGCGGGGGCGCCCCTGGTCGAGCTGCAGGCGCGCGAGGAAGACGCCGATCTGATCCGCGCTCGCGCCCAGCTGGAGAACGCCCAGCGCGAGTATGACCGCTACCGCATCCTGGCTGACCGCGGCGTGGCGCCGCGCGTCATGGCGGAGACGGCCGAGACGGCGCTGAAGACGGCCCAGGCGGCCATGGCCGCGTCGGAAGCCCGTCGCGGCGACCGTATCCTGCGCGCGCCCTTCGCCGGCGTGCTGGGTCTGACGACGGTCACGCCGGGCACCCTGATCTCGCCGGGCGCGGTCATCACCACCCTGGACGACACCAGCGGGGTCCGCGTCGACTTCCCCATGCCTGAACGTTATCTGGGCGTTCTGCCCGTGGGCGCGCCGATCACCGCGACCACGGACGCCTTCCCCGGCGAAGAATTCAATGGCCGCATCGCCTTGCTGGATACGCGGGTCAATGAACAGACCCGCGCTGTCATCGCTCGCGCCGAGTTCCCCAACCCCGGAAACCGCATTCGCCCCGGCATGATGATGCGCGTCGCCGTCCATCAGGGGCGCCGCCAGAGCCTGGCCGTGCCCGAGGCAGCCGTTCAGTATGAGGGCCAGGGCGCGTTCGTTTACCGCATCGCGCGCGGCGAGACGGGCACGACCGCCCAGCGCGTCGAGGTCCAGACCGGCGCGGTCGAGAGCGGCTTTGTCGAGATCGTCTCGGGTCTGGGCAATAACGACCGCATCGTCGCGTCCGGCCTGAACCGCATCCAGCCGGGCGCTCCCGTCACCGTCGAAGGCGCCGAAGGCCAGCAACGCGGCGCTCCAGCCAAGGGCGGCGCACGCGCTCCGCAGGCGGCCCGCCCATGATGCTGTCTGATGTTTCGGTCCGGCGCCCCGTCTTTGCGGCGGTGGCGGCCATCGTGCTGTGCGTCATAGGCGCGGCGGCCTTCTTCTTCCTGCCCGTGCGCGAACTGCCGGACGTGGACCCGCCCGTCGTCTCGGTCAGCACCAACTACGCCGGCGCCTCGGCCGAGGTGATCGAGAGCCGGATCACCGAGCCGATCGAGCAGCAGATCGCCGGCATCCAGGGCGTCGAGCGCATCAACTCGACCAGCCGCGATGGCCGCTCCAACGTGAACATTGAGTTCTCGCTGGACCGCAACATCGACGACGCGGCCAATGACGTGCGCGACCGTATTTCGCGCGTGCTGGGCCGCCTTCCGGACCAGGCCGATCCGCCGGAAGTGGCCAAGGCCGATTCCGACAGCCAGCCGATTATGATCATGTTCCTGCGCTCCACGACCATGGATCGCCTGGAGCTGACCGACTACGCCCGCCGTTATCTGGTGGACCGTTTCGCCACCGTGCCGGGCGTGGCCCAGGTCAACATCTTTGGCGAGCAACGCTACGCCATGCGTATCTGGCTGGACGCCGGAGCGATGGCGGCGCGGGGGTTGACCGTCACCGACGTCGAGACGGCCCTGAACAACCAGAACGTCGAACTGCCCGCTGGCGCGCTTGAATCGGCGCAGAAGGACTACACGGTCCGCGTGGCGCGCAACTACGCCGACCCGGCCGATTTCGCCCAACTGCCCATCGGCACGCGCGGCTCGGCCTCGACCGCCACCGGCGCGCAGGCGTCCGGCACCCTGGGCGCGGCGTCCGCCGCCATGACCAACGGCGTCACCGGCGCCCAGATCGGCAACGCCGCCTACGTCACCCGCTTGGGCGACATCGCCCGGATAGAGGAGGCTCCCGCTGAGGCGCGCCGCCTGTTCCGCGGCAACGGCGTCGATCAGATCGGCCTGGCCATCACCCGTCAGGCCCAGTCGAACGACCTGCAGATCTCCGAAGGCGCGCGCAAGCTGATGGAGGAGGTGGCCCACAGCCTGCCGCCCGGCACGACGCTGGAGGTCGGCTCTGACAACTCGGTCTTCACCTCGCACGCCATCGACGAGGTGTGGATCACCATCGGCATCTCCATGGCGCTGGTGGCCCTGGTCAACTTCATCTTCCTGGGCAGTCTGCGGGCGGCGATCATCCCGTCGGTGGTGGCGCCGATCTGCCTGCTGGCGACCTTCATCGTCCTGGCGCCGCTGGGCTTCTCGCTGAACCTGCTGACGCTGCTGGCCCTGGTGCTGGCCATCGGCCTGGTCGTCGACGACGCCATCGTCGTGGTCGAGAACATCCAGCGCCGCCTTGACCATGGCGAGCCGCCGCTGGTGGCCGCCGAGCGCGGGGCGCGTCAGGTTTTCTTCGCCGTCGTGGCGACGACGGTCGTCCTGCTGTCGGTGTTTGCGCCTCTGCTGTTCCTGCCGGGCTATGTGGGACGCCTGTTCGTGGAGCTGGCGGCGGCCATCGCCGCGGCCGTGGCCTTCTCGGCCTTCCTGGCGCTCAGCCTGTCGCCCATGCTGGCGTCCAAGATCCTGAAACCGGCGCACACCGGCGGTTGGGTGGCGCGACGCGTGGATGCGGGCATGGATGCGTTGAAGCGTTCCTATGCGGCTTCGCTGGACGCCCTGCTGGGCCGCCGCATCGCTGTCGGCGGGGTGGCGGCTGTCATCGTCTTGGTCGCGGCAGGAGCCACAGGCATCTTCCTGCACCTGCCGAACGAGCTGGTGCCGAACGAGGACCGCGGTCGCGTGACGTTGCGTATCGCCGGGCCTGAGGGCACGGGCTTCGACTACACGCGCGAGATCATGCTGGGCCTGGAGCCGCTGCTGGCCGAGTATCGCGAGAACGGCGAGGCGGCCAACTATCTGGTCTCGTCGCCCGGTTTCGGCGGCTCGGGCTTCAGCTCGGGCAGCGCGATCCTGAACCTGTCCGACTGGTCCGAACGTGATCGCTCTGCCGACCAGATCGCTCAGGAGCTGAACGGCAAGTTGCGCAACCAGACCGGCGCGCAGGTCAACGCCTCGACGCCCGGCGCCTTCCAGCGCGGCGGCGGCAACTCCAACTCGGTCGAGATGGTCGTCACGGGTTCGGAATACGCCGCCATCTACAACTGGCTGCAGCCCATTCTGGCGGCGGCGCAGGAGAACCCCGGCTTCTCGCGTCCGCGCCTGAACTATGAGCCGAACGCACCGCGCCTGCTGGTCGACGTCGATCCGCAGAAGGCGGCCGCCTTGGGGGTTTCCTCGCAGCAGATCGGCCGTACGCTGGAGACCATGTTCGGTTCGCGTCGCGCCACGACCTACATCAAGGGCGGCCAGGAGTACGACGTCATCCTGCAGACCGAGCGCGACAGCCGCCGTGAGGTTTCCGACCTGGAGTCGCTCTATGTCTCGACCGGCACGGCGCAACTGGTGCCGCTGTCGGCCGTGGTCACGACCAAGACCTCGGGCGATACGCCGGATCGTCGCCGCCTGGATCGCCAGCGGGCCATCACCCTGGCGGCCGATCTCAACCCCGGTACGACCATTGACGACGCGGTGCAGTTCCTGAACGCCGAGGTCGCCAAACAGCCGCAGGGCGTGACCAACATCCGCTGGGGCGGCGCCGCGCGCGACCAGCAGGAGGCGGGCAGCGCCGTGGGCTGGGCCTTCGCCCTGGCCCTGCTGCTGGTCTTCCTGGTGCTGGCGGCTCAGTTCGAGAGCTGGATCACCCCGGCGGTCATCATGCTGACGGTGCCGCTGGCGGCGGCGGGCGGGCTGTTTGGTCTGCTGATGGCGGGCTCCAGCCTGAACATCTACAGCCAGATCGGCCTGATCATCCTGATCGGCGTCGCGGCCAAGAACGGCATCCTGATCGTCGAGTTCGCCAACCAGCTGCGCGACCAGGGCCGGACCATCCGCGAGGCCATCATCGAGTCGGCGGCCCTGCGTCTGCGCCCGATCATCATGACCTCGATCGCCACCGCCTTCGGCGCCTTGCCGCTGGTGCTGTGGCAAGGGGCTGGGGCGGGCAGCCGTCAGACCATCGGCGTGGTGATCTTCACCGGCGCCATGTTCGCGACGGTGCTGACCCTGTTCGTGGTGCCGGTGATCTATGGCGTGTTGGCGCGCTTCACCAAGTCGCCGGAATACACCGCCCGCAAGATCGAGGAATGGGAAGCGCAGGAGAAGCGCGACGGCCTCGAGCCGGACATGAGCCCGGCGGAATAGGCGGCTACGGCGGTCGTTGAAATGCGAAGGGCGGCGGACCTTGGTCCGCCGCCCTTTTGCTTGCCCGGTATTGCCTGGCCTTAATCGCCCTGCGGCTTGAACCCCGTTTCGACTTTCAGGAAGGCGATCACGTCCCGACGGTCCGTGGCGTCGGGCAGGCCGGCGAAGCTCATCTTGTTGCCGGGCAGGAAGGTGCGCGGGTTCTGCAGCCAGTGGTCCAGGGTTTCGGCGTCCCAGGTGAAGTCGGCCGTCCGCATGGCGTGGGAATAGCTGTACTTGTCCCGCGCGCCCGCCTTGCTGCCGAACACGCCATAGAGGTTGGGGCCCGTCATGTTCGGTCCGCCCGGCGTGATGGTGTGGCACGAGCGGCAGCGGGCGAAGGCGCGGCGGCCGTTCTCCAGATCCGCCTGGTCGTAGGGGGCGGGCAGGGACGCCAGCAGGGCGACCTTCTCTGCCTCGGTCGGCGTGGGGGGCTTGGGGGCTTCGGCCGCGCTGGTCCCCGAACCTTGGGCGCCCTGGCCGCAGGCCGCGAGGCCCAGAGCGGCTGTTAGCGCAGCGGCCAGCACGACGGCCGAGCCAGACGCGCGGCGGATCGAGGGGAAGGACGAAAGACGGAACATGACGCACTCCTTGGCCGACCGTCATGCTTTAGCCGATGGAAGCGCCGTCGCAATGGACAGCTTGTCCAAGCGAAGACGGCGACGTCAGCGCCCGGTGGTCAGCTTCACCACGATGTGGGCGGTGGTGTCGATGATGGCCTCGGGCGTGTCGGCGCGGCGCATCAGTTCGAAGCCCGCCGCAACGGATTCCACCAGGTTCGCCGTCTCATAGGAGGTCAGGCGGGGATTGAGGCCCTCGGGATGCAGGCCGCTGGCGTGGGCCTGGGCGATGCGGCGTTCCAGCGCCAGGTGCAGTCGGCGCAGTCGGCGGATGCGGCTTTCGGCGAAGGCGGGCTCGCCCATGTCGGCCAGCATGTGCTCGACCCGCAGCACCGGGCCGTGGTCGCTCCACAGGCCCAGCACTTCCAGCACATAGGCGCGAGCCGCCTCGAAGGCGCGCTCGCCGGACCAGTCAGCGTGGATGTGCGAGGCTAGCCTCTGAAAGTCCTCGCCCGCTTCTTCGCACAGCAGCAGCAGCCCTTCCTCCACCGAGGCGAAATAGGTGTAGAAGGTCGGCGCCGACACCCCCGCAGCAACCGCCACGTCGGCCGGACGGATTTCGCCTAGATGCTTGCTGTTCAGCAGACCGCGCAAGGCGTCGAGAAGGGCGCGCCGGGTGCGGGCGCCCCGCGTTCGGATCCTGTGACCCAGCTTGTTGGTCGTCTCGGACATGAGGGAGGCGGCCGAAGTTGCGATGGAAACGGGCCGGGAAGGGGAGAAGATGAAGGCCTAGCGGCTTCCATCCTCTGCGACAAGCGCGACTCAAGCCGGGGTCGGCCTTACAGCGTGGCGCAGACCTCGACTTCGTCGCCGAAGAATCCGCCCGTGGGCACGAACCCCAGGCGGCGATAGAAGCCCTCGGGACTGCCTTCGCCGAGGCCGTAGCTGGTGTAGAGCGTGGCGTAGCCGCGTCGGCGCAGGCGCTGCTTCACCATCTCGACGACGCGGCGACCGACGCCTGCGCCCTGGTGCGGGGCTGCGATCATCAGGCGCCACAAATAGGGGCCGTCGCAGTCGATGCCGTCGTCCCACTCGTCTCCGTCGTTGACCATGACGAAACCGACCAGGGTCTCGTCCAGATAGACCGCGCGAAACCAGGCGGCGTCCGAACAGAAGCCTTCGGCGATGGACACGCCGTTGTCGGCCACCACAGCCCGTTGCGTCGAGGACAGGGTCTCGCTGAGTTCGCAGACTTCGCTGACGTTTTCCGAGGTGATGCGACGGAAGGTGATTTCGTTTTCAGGGGACATGGACGGCATATTGCAAAGCCTCTCCATGCTGCGCCCTGCGACGGATGGACGCCGGACGTCTGAGGCGTCGGAAGGGGGAGGCTCTTGTCTCGCGAAGGCCACGATTGGACCGTCCGCCTCCCCGCGGGTCTGAGTTCAGCGTACCGTTAGTTAAGCGCGCGGCATTTGGAGGTGGAGTTGTTCATGGCCGGGTCGTCGATCATGCAGATGACGTATCGGTTTCCGTTCGTGAGAATGAAGGAGAACGACTCTGTATTGGGGTCGAACATCTCGGTCCGATAATTGGCGTGCGAGATGATCTTCCAGCCTGCGTTCAGAAATTCGGTCATTGATTGAGAAAGCGGAACCCAGTCCGTCGCGCGGTGCTGCTGATCGGGAGCCGGCGCCCGCTGCCGCCGTCCCTGGGCCTCGACCACAGTCGGAACCATCACGAGCAGAGCGAGCAGCAGGGTGAACTTTCGCATTCTTCGTCCTCTGGGGCGGCAGGATGGGGCGCGGGCGGCCACAGGCCTCGCGCGCTGAGCGCCATCGGTGGAGGGTAGCGTGAAGAATCGCGATCCGTCGATACGGATATCGGCGTCGCATCTCGCGACGCGCCGACCTGACCATTCCCGTCCTGATCGGGGGAGATGGTGCCGGTTGCAGGAATCGAACCCGCGACCTTCGGTTTACAAAACCGCTGGGAGTTGGCAATATTATTCTACTATTTCAGTGTCTTGCTTTCTTTCTGGCGTTTCTGTCCGGGACTATTCCGGGGTTTTGAATCCTCAAGCGCCTCACGCAGATCGTTCGTCAAAACGTGGGCGTATCGCTGGCTGCTGCTGATGGAGGCGTGGCCGAGCAAGGATTGCACGCTGCGGATGTTGGCGGTCCGCTTTAGCATTGTCGATCCGGCGTGGTGGCGGGCGCCGTGGATGCGCCGAGAGCCTGTAATCCCGGCCTCGTCCGCTGCCTTGCTGATCCGGTATTCCACCATGTGCGGCTCGAAGGCTTCCAGAATGCACTCCTGATGCCCCTTCGTGCTGGTGCGTGTGATCTGCTGGAACCATAGGTGCGGCAGGCTGTGCGCGCGCGCCAGCACAACGCGGGGGGCCAGCGCTTCGGCGTGTTGCCTGATGATCGGCAGGTGCAGGATCACGTCGCGCTTGCGTCCTTTCTGCAGGGTCAACGTAGGCTCAGGCCCTAGGTGGAGAGCGTCGAGCGGAAAGAACAGCTCACCAAAGCGCAAGCCGTAGGTCAGCATCATGTCGACTGCCAGCCCTAGACCTTCGGGGCAGGCCTTGACCCACGCCTTGGCTTCGGCGGCTGAATACATGCGTGTTTGCGGTCGCGGCTCGGATAGCCGCAACTCTCGCCAATCGATGTCGGGCAAGCCGTGTTGCCCGCTGGTCCAGTGCGTCCGGGCGCGCTTGAGGATGGGCCGGAGGGTCTCAATGATGTCCCGGTTCACAGTGGCTGGGGCGGGCAGGTAAATTTTCGCGTCCGCCGCTTTCGATCGCTTGGTGCCCATCTTCTTGCGACGCTCGACGAGGCCAGCGACTTTCGCCTGGTCGATTGATGTCAGTGGAGTGGTGGGGCCGATCATCTCGACAAGGCGCTCCAGTCGACGCTCCACATCGACGGCGTCTCCACGACCGATCCCCTTCTCCTGCCACCAGCGAAGGGCCGCGGCGTCAAAGGTCATACGGGCGACAGAGCCGTGGCGCCCATCAGCTACCTCGTCGCGAACTCGCCGCTCGAAGGCTTCTGCTTTGCGACGCGTAGCTTGCCCGGTCGATCCATGAAACCGCTCGCCCTTGAAGACGAAGTCGTAGTGCCAGTACGGGCTTTTCTCCGGCTTGTAGACGGACATGGTGGTGCGTTCAGTTCTGTCTCATGGGCGAGGTATTGGCGCAGCGCCGCCTCGGAATAGCGATAGGATCGCGGGGAAATTGGAGTAGGCCGTATCGCGCCGGAAGCCACAAGCTGGTCGAAGCTCTGGACGCTGACACCGATAAGCCGGTGCGCCACCTTCTGGGTGACCAAGGCTGCCTCTGCGAACGCCTCCTGGAACAGGCGCTCGGTGGCGGGGCCGAGGGGCGGATAGAGGTTCACTGCCACATCCCCCTTCCTCTCTCACGGGCTTCATTCTCCTGGCGTCGGTAGGGATCGCCGTAGTTGGTTTCCGAGATGGCCAGGCCTTCCCGAACGAGGATGGCGCCCAGGTCGCGGCCGTTGACCGTGCAGGTGGCCACGATGCGCTGATAGCGGTCGCGGTTCTGCACGGTGCAGCGGGCGCCGTTGGCCGCAAGCTGGCGGGCTCGGTTCGTTGCTGCCGGTCCGCTGGCCCTGGCTTCGGGAGAGCACGCCCAGACGTTCGGCCGCTGGCGGCAGCGCGTGTAAGGCGCGACCTCTCCGGCGTCGATGCCGGCCAGGCGAACACGATGGCGCTCGCCGTCAGCCGTATGGCACCGGCCGCTGTCTCCGTCGCTCATGGCGAGGGTGGCGCAGATCAGGACGATGGGGGTCATTTCACCACCTTCAGGCCATGCTCCAAGTGGTGCAGGCGCGTTTCAAGCGACTGGCCACGCTCGTCGTCCTTGTGGCCCCACGGCCTCGGGGCAATGGCGAGAACGTCAGCCGGGTCTTCGCGGATCGTATGCTCGTAGACCCGATCTGCCGGGACGCGATCATCAACGGTTAGAACCACGACCTGACCATCGGGGTCTGCGATCTTCACGTCCAACCAGCCTGTTTCATCGTAGTGCATCACCACGACAGCTTTGACGTCTCGGACCATCACCCCTCTCCCTGTTTGGCGCGAAGGATGGCGATGCAGAGGGCGAGGGCGGGAGTCGGGGCCTTGGCGCCAGCCATGCGTCCGGCCTCGGGGACCACAGCGGCCCTCGCCCGGTCTCCTTTCAGGCCGCGTGTCCCAGCCAGGCACCGGCTTCCCGGCAACACCCTCTCCGCCAGCGCGAGGGCGGCGTCGAGGGAGGTGGTGGCATTGGGAGCGGCGCATCCACGAACGCCAGTGAATAGGGCGGCCCCAACTGCCCAATCCAGCTCACGGCTCCCCACCTCGGCAGCCTCCAGCCTAGCGATGAGGGCGGACAGGTCAGCGGTCATGGGTGGTGTCCTCCGGACGGATATTCCATTCGTGTTTGCTTCGTAGAAGGCCACCTTGGCTTCGGCCCGATCGGCCCGCGCGGCCTCCCCTTGCGCGCTTAGCCACCCCATTGACGAAGGAGCGGTAACCTCGTCAGGGCCGGGAATCTGATCGCCGGAGCCGATCATATCGGTGATGTCACCACAATGATCGCCGGAGCCGGATGCGAGGGCGGTGAGGTGCGCGCGGAAGCGGTCCGACATGATGTCGAAGACTTCCTGCGCCGTTCTGTTCTCAATGCCTGCGATGGGACGCATCAGGTTCTCGCGCGGGGTGAGGGGGTGGGTCATTGGGCGCGTCCTTTCTTTGCCATGCGTTCAGCCTGGCGACGCTGCTGGCGGCTCGGGTATTCAGGATCGGGACCGGCGTTGGTTTCCGGTTCTGGCGCGCTAACAGGCTCGGCAGGCGAGCTTGCACACAAGGCCAGCGCCGCCATCGTCATGAGCGTGGTGTTACGTCTCACTCCCCGCCCTCCTTATCCGAGTGGTCGGGGCGCTTGAGGTAGATGTAGTAGCCGATGGGTCCGACAAGCTCCCAGCCGTCTTTCCCCGCATTGCTGATCGCGCGGAAGATGTCGTTCACGTGCCCTTCCGAGCGGACCACCATGTATTCCCAGGCCATCACTTCGCCCCCTGTTCGGCTTTCAGGGCGGCGAGGAGGCGGTCAGCGATGAAGCCCGCGAACTGCTTGGCGGCAGCCTCGGGGTTCGCATAGCCCTCTGGACTAGGTGGCGCATTGCGCCGGATGTAGCGGCACCCCTGAACGAGGACGTTGGGCTTGCCGAGACGATCCCAGCCATCCGCGACGATGTCGTCGGTCGTCTCTTCCATGATCAACGCGATCAGCGCGTCACGGTCAAAGGTTGCCGCCCCGCCTTCCGGCGCGGGGGCTGCGGAGAGCATGGCGGACCACATATCATGCCAACGGAACATCGCCGAGGGCGGCGCGGCTGCCTCACCATCGCGAATTGTAGCAGTCGCCGGTGAAGGCAAGGTCTTCGAGCTACAGCTCGTCTACCTCTCCACGCTGGGCGGCGCAGTTCTGAGCGACAGCGGCGCCTACCGCGTGCGGGCGCGCGTTCGGCGCACGGAAGACCCTGCGGCGGGCGATCGACGGGTTACGCTGTACCTTGCCGCCTTCGATAGGGCTGAGCAGTACCTGGGTGCGCTTTCGTCTGTGGTTGAGAGCGACCTGACGATCGGTATGGGGTGGCGCGAAGTGGCGTCACAACTGTGGAAGACTGAGGCCGTCAGGACCGCCTTTCCGGCGGCCCATACTGTGCGGCCGGTCGTCCGTGGGGGCTCGACCATATCGCCCAGCGGCAATGGTACGATCCAGGCCAAGTACCTCAACCTGGACGCACAGGGCGATACATCCGTTCTCGCAGGCCGCGTGACGACGTTGGAAACGGCGGCTGCTGATCTCCAGGCGGGAAAAGCGGACGCGACGCGGGTCGCCGCTCTCGAGGCGACGGTCAACACTCCGGGCAGCGGATTGATCGGCAAGGTCGGTTCGCTGGAAGCGGCGACGGCAGACCTTCAGGCGAAGAAGGCCGACGCGACCCGTGTGGAGGTGCTGGAGGCTACAGCCCTCGGCGCGCGCCCAACGACAATCAATGACGCCGCAGGGACCTTCTTCTCCCAGGGTGGAGCGGGAACGGCGCCTTTAGGGAGCGCCAAGGTCGGACAGGACGCGTCTGGCTATTACTTCAAGTCCTCCGACACCGGGGCGTGGATTGCGCGAGGCTTGGTTCCCATCGCGTCAGGGCAGGTGATCACGGTCGCCGGCGTCTGGGACCAGGAGGTCTCCGGGGACAGCGCCCGCATCACTGCCTGGGCCTTCGACGCTGCCGGGACGATGACAGCCGTCACTGGTCCAGTGACAATGTTCCCCGTCGGAGCCGGAAACCGGATAACTCGCTCCTTCGGATTGGCGGGCGCTGGGGCGGAAACCACTCTGCCGGCGGGGACGGTTGCGGCAAGGTTCGGGCTCCAGCCCAACCGGACCTCTGCCGGGTCGGTGCGGGGTCGCTCACTCACCATCGCGGACGGCACGCTGGCTTCAACCCTGAACGCCAGGGTCGACACCCTTGAGACCGCTACCGCGAACCTTCAGACAGGCAAGGCAGACGCCGCCCGCGTCACCTCGCTGGAGGCAACGGTCAACACCCCAGGCACGGGCCTTACAGCGCGTCTGACCACGGTTGAAAGTGTTGCGGCTTCGGCCGACGGCACGGCCAAGGCCATCAAGGGCGTGGTGTTGGACGTCAACGGCTACGTCAGCGGCTACTCCTCGATCAACGACGGCACGACCTCGTCGTTTGAAGTCCTCGCCGCAGCCTTCGCCATCCGCGATCCGAGCGCCGGCGAGCGCACCGAATATCGAGCGGGCAACTGGTACGTCTACAGCCCCTCCGAGAACACCCGCACCCGCTACGGAAAGGCATTTGGCGGAACGCAGAAGCTGGTCTGGTGGACGGGGCCTTCATCTGTGGCCGAGGGCTCGGAAACCAAGGCCAATGCCTACGTCTACATGAGCCAGAACACGGTCAGCGGTCCCCGCTTCGGAGGATCGGACATCGTTGGAGGGAGCGGCGTTCTTACGGCCACGGCGTCCTCCCTCATCGTCCAGGGCGGCCGCAACGGGGCGGGCGGCGTCAGCACCTCGACAACGACCGTCACGGCAGCGGGCGGCAACAGCGGCGCCAGCATGCGCTGGGTGAAAGTTTCGGGCGACGACCTGGTCGCGAACAGCCCGAGTTCTTTCACAACCAGCTTCTACGGCATGGTCGGGACTGGTCAGTCCAAGTCCGCTGTCTTCATGGGCGTCGTCACCAAGGCCGGCCAGCAAGCCGCCGTCTATGTGCAGGCCGACATTGCCGACAACGGCACCTGAACCTCTCAACAACCGGAGCACACCCCATGGAAGTCGCGCTCGCGATCATCCTCATGCTGGCCGTCGTTGCCGTCGCCCTTTTCGCGCGACGGTCGAAGTCGCCGCCGTCGTCTCGTCGTTCAGCCAATGGGCCGCGCCGAAGTGAAGATCGATAACCCTCAAATCTCTGGAGACATCATGACCAACCCGACCTTTCCCACCCCGCAATCCCTGGCCGAAGCAGAAGCCGCTGAGCGCGTGATCGCCGGCTTCTATCTGTCGCAGATGGAGGCCGCTGTAGCGGTGATGACAGGCCCCGAAGCCCAGGCGTTCGAAGCGGCCGTAGCCGCGGCGATCTCGGCTGGTTTACCGAACGGCACCTCGGCCGCCGTGAACCTGCCCAACGTGGCGAAGTGGTTTGTCGATGTCCGCGCGGGACTGGAGGCGGATCGACAGCGCCTGGACGCCATCGCGAACCCCCCAGTTCCTGAAGAGCCCGTCGCCCCGGCTGAGCCGGAAGCCTGACGAACCCGATTCGTCTTCCACACAATCCCTCGCGTAGGAGCCCGCATGTCCGCAGGCGACGAAATCATAACTCCGGTGAGCAAGCCGGAGGCCCAGGCCATGGCTGAAATCCACGCCATGCGCGGGCTGACTGACGCGGTCGCCGCACTAGGCCGTCAGGTCGAGCGGATGAACGCCAAGGTCGACGACGTGCGCGAGCGGGTTATCAAGCTGGAGGCGCGTGAATACGAGCGTCAGATCGAGGCCCTGAACGACCGCCTGTCTGCAGCCTTCAAGCGAATCGACGACCTGGAAGGCACGCGCGACCAGCAGAAGGGCGCCAAGGCTCTAGTCGACTGGTTGCGTCAGACCGCGCCTTGGCTGCTGGCTGGCATCGCGGCCTTCGTCGCTGGCATCGGCATCAAGAACGGAACTGGAGCATGAACGAAACGCAGGACCAGCCACCCGCGACAAGGGTGGACCGCATCAAGGTTTTCATCGGCGATCTGGCCCGGCCCTTCGCCATCATCGCCACGTCGTTCGCGGCGTCTTGGGCCACCATTGTGATCGCCTATCGGGTCGAGAACGGAAACGATGGCGCCATCTTCATCGGCGGCGTCTTCGCGGGCGTTGGCGCTCTCTACATCGGCAAGGCGTGGGAGGTGGCGAAGACGGGCAAGCAGACGGCCGAGGTCGAGATCGCAAAGGCGAAGAGCGAGTGACCAGGTTCGCTACACTTGCTCGCTCGGCCGTAGTCAGTGCGCCAAAAGGAGCACTCCGGCGATCGCCAGCAATGTGACCATGGTCACCATGATTGTATGATCGTCTGGGTTTGCACGATCCTCCTCAGAGGGACGTGAGGGTTTATTTCGCCGCATTGAGAAGCCCTCATCATAAACCGGCTATCCACCCTGGATGAAGGATGATGGCCTAGAGAGGCTGAATTGGCCGTTAATCGGCCGGGTCTTTCTTGGGTTTTGGAGGCTGAGGCGGCGGCAGGTCCACGCCGCTTTCCTTGAGAATTTGCCACGCCGTTTCAAGTTCGCCTGCGATCGGCATAGGGGAGCCGAACTGCTTCAACCAAGCATCCGCGAGCGTTTGGTAGTCTGACTTTTTCGGCACATTATGCTCCCGCCCGTCCGTACCCTGTACGGCAGGATCGCGGCGGAGATTGCAAAAGATTGCAGCCTGGCAGTCCATCCACGACATGATCCACGCGGTCGCTCATGGGCTCCAATTTGGGCGGGTGAAGGGTGGCGGCTTGGGACGGGGTTTGCGGACGCCCCAAGCCGCCGGTCGCGGTGCCGGAACAGCGACTCGATCAGTTTAGCATTGAAGTGCGACAGTTCCAGATGGGCGGCCCGGTGCGCCGCAGGGGGGCGTGGTTGCGCTCCGGGCCGCTTCGCATCGCCTTAGAAAGGGAATGCGCGTTTACAAAGGGTATCAAGGCGCATGGGTTCCCAACGAGGGCGTATGTAGTCTGCGAGGCTAGAACAGGCGAACTGTCCAGGCTGCTGCTGCGAAACAGGTCACGCTCAGTACAACGAGCGTGATCTCATAAACCGACAGCCTCCAGATGGAAGGCGAACGAGCGCTGTTGCTGGACATGGCGGCCTCACGGTTTCCAGAATGATCTTGAGAGCCGCCTCGGTTGCGCCCTGACGGGTAGCGGTTGGCCATAGAGGCCACGCCAAAGCGTATCTAGCGTCTGATCTTCTTTCCTAAGGGCTCCATTAGCGACCCTTGCACGGAACTGACCCTGCGGCCGCATCAATTGGCGCGCTTATCGAACAATGCTCGTTTCTGTCCGTGGCGCTTCGCACTTCCGGCCAGCCTCAACCACTGAACTGGAGACCACCATGGCCTATCGCCTTGGTGCGCAGTCACGCGCCGAGTTTAAGGGCGTGCACCACGACCATCCTCGCCCTCGGCTTCTACTTCGGGCGCAATCAGGCTGCAGAGACCTGACGCCTATGCTGCCGCCTCGGCCAGCGGGGAATGAGAATCCAGCGACGGCAAGAGAGCCGCGCCGTCTTGCAGGATCTCTTTGGCAAGATCGATCGCACCTGTGATCGGAATGGGTACTCCGAATTTTGCCAGCCAAGCTGCGGCGACCAATTGGAACTCTGCTGAATCCTGCACTTCTGATGCCCTCGTTCGAGGCCATTCATTACAACCGGCTCAGCGGGAAGACTGCAAATGAGTGTATCGACGTTGTTTAGGGCCTAGCCTGGTTATCCAGCTTAGGCGGGCAATCGATCAAATGGTCCTATCGTCGCCAAGGCGGCCAGGCCCAGAACAAGCAGCGCCAGCACGACAATGATCAGTTCGCCGGGCGATACGCGCCTCCAAGCGTTTTTCGGCATTAGATCTCCCCAGCCTCCCAAACGGACAGGCCCGGCGAGCGCCATTGAGACAATGGAAGCTGCCGGGCCTCCGGGCGCCACGCCCAGCCCCCCAGGAGAGACTTGCAGGTAACCACGCCAGTCGAAGGCTGTAACCTGTCAGAAATACTAGGTCGGCAGCCCGGCGCTTCGCAGGGGGTGCGAGTGGTTGGGGCCCGGGCTGCCGTGCACATCCGGCAAAGGATTTGCGTCGGTGAAGCGCGAAAGGAAAGGAATGGTTGCGCTGCAGAAGCCCTTCAGGCTGCGGCCCATGTGGGACCCGCCTGGCGCTCCATCCAGCTGAGTACGTTCCGCAGGGCGTTCAAGGCGAGATCGTTTTCGCCAGCGGACAAGCACTCGACTGCTGCCCACTGTACGACACGGGCTTCGTAGAAATCGCGCGGGACACGATGCAAGATCAGGTTCTCAGCTGCTTCCCACGCCCTCACGCTCTTCTCGTCACACTCTGAAACGGTCTGCCGATACGCCTCGACAGCGGCTGCAAAGCTCATAGGCACGATGGTTCCTCCGTGATGGAGGCGCCGCGCCTGGCTACAATGTCGCCGAAGCGCACGCCCTGTTGACTGAACGACGGTCTGTTAGAATCAGCGGCCTGTCCAGCGTTCAATTTTACATTCTGAACTGGAGATCACCATGCTCGACGCACGTCGATTGCAGGGGCGCCTCGGCGTGTCCGTTGACGGCGTCATCGGCGCCGGAACCCTGACGGCGCTGTTCGCGCGGATGGGCGCGCAGAAGCTGATTGCCGAGGAACTGGGCCTCGCGGCCAACGTCCACTTCTGCACCTACGGCATCCTCGATAGCGGTCTTCGCCTTGCGCATTTCATGGGCCAGTGTGGCCATGAGAGCGGCGGGTTCCGATACATGGAGGAGATCGCCAGCGGTGCGGCCTATGAGGGGCGGGCGGACCTCGGCAACACCCAGCCCGGCGATGGCCGGCGCTACAAGGGGCGTGGGCCGATCCAACTGACCGGCCGGGCCAACTATCGCCGTGTCGGCCGGCAGATCGGGATCGATCTGGAGCGGTACCCGGAGATCATCTCGCATCCGTCGATCGGTCTGCTGGTGGGCTGCGTCTACTGGAGCGACCGCAAGCTGAACGCCAAGGCTGACGTTGACGATCTTCTGGGCCTGACCAAGACGATCAACGGCGGCACGAACGGACTGGAAGATCGCCGCCGGCGAACGGCGCAGGCGAAGGAGCTGATCCTGTGATCCGGACCCTCACCGCCGCCGGCTGGCTCGCCGTCGCCTGTCTGGCGCTCGCCCTGATCCTGCTGGCCATGTGCGCCGCCGATGGCCGCCAGAGGGCCGCTGACCGCACACGACAGGCCGAGGCGTACAAGACCCTCGCCGAGGGCCGCACGGCCGCTGCGCAGGACGCCAGCGCCATCCGCGACCGGGCCGACGCCCGAGACCAATCCACCGCCTCAATCGTCACCCAGGCCGAAAAGGAAATCCGCCATGCGCCTGATCGCAATGCTGCCGCTGATGCTGCTCGCCGCAGGGTGTGCCAGCTCTCCGATTACCGTGATGCACAGTGCGCCGTGTTCCGCGCTGATCCCGGCCGGGTGGACTGAGCCTGTCCCGTCCGCCGCCCTTCCGCAGGAGCCCTCCGACGAGCGGGACTGGATGGCTTTCGGGGTGGCGCAGACCGGCGCGCTCAGGACAGCCAATGGGCGGGCGTCGGACGTGATCGGCATCGTGCAGGCCTGCGAGGCAAGGGACGCTGAGGCCGTCGAACGAATAGGGTGGCCGTGGTGGGCTCGTCTCAAACCTGGGTAGGATGCCTAGGTAGGTACCTATGAGTAATTTTGCAGCGTTGACGTGCGCGTAAGAATGGTTCTCCCATTCTATGTCTAGCAACATGCTAGATGTATTTGGAGGGAGAAAGCATGAAGAAGATGATCAACGGCGCTTTAGTCGCTGGATTTGTTGCAGCCTCGACTCTGATTGGCTTCGGCGGCAGTGCTACGGCGCAGACTGCGAATGGCGCGGCTTGTGCTGACGGCGAGAACACCGAGTACGTCTACTCCTGCGACCGCAAGACAGGTAAATGTGTACTTGTGGAGATTATCTGCAGCTAATTGCAGATTGATCGAGGCCCGCTCCGGTTCGCCGGGGCGGGCTTTCGTCGTTTCAGTTCGACAGCGGCGAACCGCCCTAGCTGGCGTTCGCAAGGTCGGGTAGCATCGACTCAACTCCTTCCCCGTTCCGCAATCGAGCTGACGCCATCGAAATTTCAGTCGAAGCCACGGCTCATAAGGGCGAGTTTTTCCTGGTCGACGCCGGATTCTTAGGCAACGGCAGGGTCGCCGGCATAGAAATCGCCAACGAAGAGAAGCTGATCTATCCGAGGATGAATGTCATCTCGCGTCCTAACGGAGTGCCAGATCAGTATCCGGAGCGCCCCCAGCTGGTTCATGTCCCGGAGAAGGGCGGAATGCCGCGCGATCTAGAAGAGTTCGCTGGCATATGGATTGTGTCTGAGCCTTTGAAGCAACTGTTTGAGCAGATGGATGCCGAGGCATTTGCATTTGTGGCATGCGACTTCAGTCTTGCTGACGGGAGCCCTGGCCCTCAGCACTACCTAGGTAATGTGCTGCGCAGCATCGACGCGCTGGATGAAGCCTCCTCTCGCGTGAGGATCAAGCGCGATCACAATTATCAGACCGGTGAGGACGAGCAACTTTTCAGCCTCGTCGGCGGAGCCAGCCTGGTGTTCAAACAAGACGTTGTGGGAGATGCCCATATCTTCCGCCAGGATCGCATGGGGGCGCCCCCCATCTGCGACCGCGCGATGTTTGATGCATTGAGTGCAGCCAATTTCTCCGGTGTGCGGCTGCGCGATGTAGGCGATATTTAAGAGGCTGTGACACACGACCTACAACGTGCGGGTTGGTGGTCAGGTGGTCAAAAGCTGATCATCACTCGTCGGCTCAAGGCGACGGCAGTTGCTCGATCTTAAACAAGACCGTCGGGCTTTCGTCGTTTCTAGGTGGGCGCGCCATCAGTCTGGCTGACGGGCATAAGAAAACCCGTCTGCCACATTGGGACTCAGACGGGCCTAATGAGCCGAGGCTCTCAGCTTAGATGGGGCTGAAGGCCCTGATTGCAAGGCGTCGAGCTTCGAACTTACTAGAACAACGTTCACGCAAACGTCAGTTGTTGGAAAACCGACGTTTTGCAAGCTTTCCGGGCGGCATTGGCGCCGCGTGGGAGGAAAAGCATGATCAAGAAGCTCGTAATCGCAGGCACGCTGGCCGGCTCAATGCTGGTCGGTGTTCCTGCCGCCAATGCCACCCCACTGGAGTGCATGCGACAGTACGATGCTGCCGTGGCTGCCTGCGCCGAGTCTGGACAAGGTTATGGCAGTGCCTGTGAAATGGGCGCCGCCGTTGTAATGCAAGACTGTTTGAAGAAGTTGGTGCGGGTCGATTCGTAAGGACATCGTCCCCGGCTCGCTCTCTTCGGAGGGCGGGCTTTTTGTTGTTTCGGCAAGAGCGTCGACCTCCCGGTTCCCCCGGGAAGTCTGACAGCAAGAAGGCCCCGGGGACGAATGGGGCCTTTTCACGCGCCCTGGATCGAGGCGTCAGATTCGTGGCCCACGCCCGCGCATGCCGCCTACCACAAGCGAGACGACGAACAGAATGACGGCGATGATAGCGATGAATTTGGCGATCTCGAACGACATGCCCGAGATGCCGCCGAAGCCGAGGACAGCCGCGACCAAGGCGATGATGAAGAAGATGATGGCCCAACGAAGCATAGAAGTTCCTCTGGAATGTTGACCATCGACCAACACGCCTAAGACTCGATCGTTCCGATGGTTCTGAACCGTGCTGACCGCCTTCGTAGCACCCGCTATTTGGTGTCTTTTGGAACCCGGCAAGCGCCCGTCAGTTGGTTGATCGCAGCCCTCCCATCCTCTGGGGCTGTTCATGAACCGCTGAACCCCTCGTCGTCGCTCCCCAGCCCCGGCGAGGGGTTTTCAGTTCTGAAGTACGCCACGCTCGATCAGTCTGCAAACGACCGGGTTTCGTAAAGAGGCAGCGACCTCGTGTGCGAATGCCCGGTGCGCCTCTTCTTCATCCATGATGAGGCGCTGGCCGCCATCTCTATGGGAGGACAGGCGGAAAGAGACCTCGCGCTGCTGGTTGGCCAAACGCTCTATCCGAACTAGTTTCACCCCGGCCTGATCTCGCAGGGTGGCGCGTGAACTGACGACCATAATCGTCCTCCTGAGTAGCCCGATAAAGCTCAAGAGGGGGTGGACGGTTCCCCGAGGCGGGAACTCTTCTGCGTGTTGCTTGTTGGCGTATTGCGCTGCGCTTGCTGGCCCGTGCGGCGTTCCGGGGAAAAGAGCGCCCTCCGCTGAAATCCTGGCGGCGGAGTGGCGCTCAACCTCTCGGCATAAGTGCTCGATACGGTGCGCCACGCTCTCCTGCTTCTGCACGTGTCATGACGGTAGTTTCATGCGACGACCGGACATGGATCACGATGTCCCTATGGCGCAGGCCGTCGTGTAGGGCCGTGCACTTGGCCCGCACAGCAGACAGCACATTGACCCAGTGGTCAGTCTCGACCGTGATCAGGCCCGGCAGAATGTTGGGGTCATCGCTAGCCGCTGCGGCCAGCGGTGTAGCTGAGTCGCCCGGTCGCGACCTAGCGCTGGCGCCGCAGCAGGCGCGCCGCCTCTTCCTTCCAGAGCGCGCGAAAGCGCAGGATGATCGAGGCGGGCAGGTTGGCTGCCGTGCGGGATCGCTGGTGCAGTTCCGCCGCCTCGGCTTCGAAGCTGGTGATCTTGTCGAGGGTGCGCTTGTTCATTGGATTAAAGACGAGGTCACAAGCGAATTCGTCCAGGTCTCGATTTATAATTGATGATCACTGGACGATCAGGAGCATCAGTCTCGCAAGACCAAACGTCTTGGTCTCCACGGTTGATTTTTATGAAACGGTGTTCCTTTGTTTTTGCGAGACGCTCACCTTCGGAAATAGCTTCTTTTTCATCCAAGGTTCTCATCATTAGCACTACAGGATTTGATGATCCGTCATAGGTCCAGACGTGGTATACGTCCTCTATCTTGTAGGGCATTTTGTTTCCCGATAGTTATGCTGAATTGAGGTGCAGTTCTTCTAGAAGTACCTTGGATGTTTGGGTTAGAATTCTTCGACGGGCGGCTGGGAGCCTAACGAAAGCGCCTGCTAGTTCGATTGCTCCAGGAATCGCAGCAAATTCATCCAGGATGGAAACGGGCCGATTGCCGTCAGCCTGCAGAAGATCGGTCGGATCGAAGCCTACAACCTGCTTAAGAGCCGCGTAGTGGGCTGCGGGCAGACGATTGACGCCTTTTTCGTACTTCTGAACTTGCTGGAATGTGACGCCCAACAAGTTGCCGATATCCGATTGTGTCTTGTTGCTAGCTATACGAGCGGCTTGAAGTCGTGCGCCAACGGCTACATCGAAGTCTGCTGATCTACGCGCCATTCCGTCCCTCCCGTTGGAACGGGAGAGGTAACGGCAATATCCATCTAGACTCAAGCCTGCGGGCCGATGCCACGGCCACTTGTGCGTTCGTCCAATCTAAGAGGTTGTCGAGCGCTATCAGGTCCAGGCCGTCCGATCTTGCGCCGCCCTCTACATTTTCGCGAATGATCTCAATCAGTGCAGCAGCTTCTTGTGCTGTGTGAGGTCGTGCTGAGAGCGCAAACTCTTCCGCAGCGTAGTAGTCTTCATCAACTCCGGCGACGACGGTGTCTTTCCCGCGCCATGCGTTCAAGAATTCAATGGCGGTCCCAAATTTCCAAGCTTTCGGCATGTCATTGGCCCCTTCGAGGCGAGTTTCTGGATCGCCCAGGTTTCCCATGCTCCTCCAAGAAGGGCGGCGCTAATGACCGTCCAAGCTGCTAATCTGATGGAGACATTGAACCGCTCCGGGTTTCCCGGAGGCTATTTGGTTTAAGTTATGCGGCGATGGGGACGTGGTCCATCGCCGCGTAGTAACGCTGCTCTGCCTCGGCGGGCGGGATGTTGCCGATGGGTTCGAGCAGGCGTCGGTTGTTGAACCAGTCGACCCATTCGAGCGTGGCGTACTCGACGGCTTCGAAGGTGCGCCACGGCCCGCGTCGATGGATGACCTCGGCTTTGTAGAGACCGTTGATGGTCTCGGCGAGGGCGTTGTCATAGCTGTCGCCTACGCTGCCCACCGAAGGCTCGATGCCGGCCTCCGCCAGGCGCTCGGTGTACTTGATCGAAAGATACTGACTGCCGCGATCGCTGTGATGGATCAGGCCGCCGCCGTGGACGGGGCGACGGTCATGGATCGCCTGCTCCAGGGCGTCGAGGACGAAGGCGGCATGGGCCGTCCGGCTGACGCGCCAGCCCACGATGTAGCGGGCGTAGACGTCGATTACGAAGGCCACATAGACGAAGCCCGCCCAGGTCGCGACGTAGGTGAAGTCGGAGACCCAGAGCCGGTTGGGCGCGGGCGCTTGGAACTGTCGGTTCACCTGATCCAGCGGACACGGCGTCGCCTTGTCGCTGAACGTCGTGCGCACAGGCTTGCCGCGGATCACGCCCTGAAGGCCCAGGTCCCGCATCAGCCGCTGGACCGTGCAACGGGCGACGGGGAGCCTCTCACGCCGCATCTGCCGCCAGACCTTGCGCACGCCGTAAACACCGAAGTTCTCGGTGAAGACGCGCAGCACCTCGGGCCGGAGCGCTTCGTCACGCTGGAGCCGGGCCGGACGCCGGGCCGGATCGCGGCGCCGGGCGAGATGCTCATGGTAGGTCGACGGGGCGATCGGCAGGACCCTGCAGATCGGCTCGACCCCGTGGGCCTGTCGGTGATCGTCGATGAAGGCGATCATCGCTTGAACGGGCGGTCGAGCTCCGCCTGCGCAAAATAGGCCGACGCCTTGCGGAGAATCTCGTTGGCCTGACGGAGTTCGCGGTTCTCCCGCTCCAGCGCCTTGAGCTTCTCGGCCAGGTCGGTCGGGACGCCGGCGCGCCGGCCTGCGTCCACCTCCGCCTTCTTGACCCACTCGTTCAGCGTATGCGCCGAGCAGCCGATCTTGCTCGCCACCGAAACTATCGCCGCCCAGCGCGACGGATGCTCCACGCCATGATCCAGCACCATCCGAACCGCTCGATCGCGGACCTCCGGCGCAAATTTGTTCGTCGTCTTGCTCATCGGGCTCCATCCTACTCAGGAGTTGGAGCCTCCGGGAAACCCGGGGCGGTTCAACATCGGTCCACACATAGAGCCCGCTCACTAAGAGGGGGACGGTGTGAGAGAACGCGACGATGAGCTGGGTTCCTGCGGCTAGAATGAGCCACCAGCGGTCGACTTTTTCAGCGCACCACCACAGGGCACAGAATAGAACGAGCTCTGTTAGGAAGGTGCCGAGCCGAAAAGTTCCGCCGATGGTCCAAGTGTAAACGAGCGGGTTTGCGACGATGTAGGCAGCGACTACCGCCACGGAAAATCTTTCGCTCCACGTGCCGAACCGGAGCAACAGCGCGCCGGCGAGCGCATTGATGAGCAGGAGCGTGGCGGCAAGCATAGATCAGCTTGTCAGCATTTCGGCAGTCTTCACGCCATGTTTGGTGCCGTCATCAGGCTTCGGCTCGAGCGGACCGCCAAGCGACCAGTCTGCGCCGATTTTGTTGCCGGCGACTTCGAGGGAGCGGTGGAGCGAGACGAGTGACGAGCGGTACTCGATGCCGTTCGATATAGCTTCGCCGAGCTTGGCGAGGGCAGCTTGGCCGAACTGGGCGGGCAGGCCCACTTCATTGCGACCGGATGTCATGCTGGTGAGGAGCACGCCCGCTTGAGCCAGGGACATATCGACCCGAAGCTCCGTTTCGCGAAGATCTGCAGCGATCACACCGGCAAACTGGTTCAGTTTCTTAGCATCCATCTTATCCGCGCCCCTTGAGAGGTCAGTGTTGACTTGGGTCAACAGCCCATCGGTTTGCGACTTCGGAAATGAAGCCAAGGAGGCCGAGAAAGGCGGCGCCGAATATGAGGACAAGGAGGCCGGCTAGCAGGATCAGCCAAATCCTTGAACCCCATAATCGTGGCGGCGCCGGCAAGTAGGCTGGCGCCAGAGCCAACGCTGAAAAGCCGCTGGCTCTTTCCCCCTCGCTCAGCTGACCGACGCAATCCGTTGGGCTGCTGATAGGGGGATGAGGGGACGACTCGGGCCCCGAGGGGATACTGAGAGCACCGTATAGCGGTTTTCCCGCTAGCTTCCGGTAGGCTGATTTTCGAGAGGGGGCGTCAAGTCGCGCCATGGCCTGGCGGATGTGCAGGCTGACTGTGTGAGGCGACAAACCCAGCTCTCGCGCGATCTCCTTGTCCGTCATGGTGGCGGACAAGATCAGGCATTCTCTTTGGCGTGGCGTAAGTTCGCTGCCGATCATGGACAACCCCTGATCCACTAGACCCTCGTGGAACTACGAGGGTCTATCGGGGGGCGGTGTCCGTCCAGAAATTGTAACGCGCTGATAAAAAAGGGTGTGGATCGTTAATGCTGGAGACGCAGGTCCAGCCGATGAATCTTCGGTTGAACCCAATGGTGGCGCTTTCTCAACAAGCGCGCAGCCCGCACACACAGCGCCAAGGCTTGCTCGGCATTCCTTTGTGGCTGCTCATGGACGAACTTCCGCTGCTGTGCTCAAGGAGATGCCTCTAGCCTTCATGTCCTCGAAGGCGGCGAGCACCTTTTCAGCGGCGCCTGGGGCGATCTTATTGAGCGTAGCCGCATGGCGAACGAGCATGTTGACCAACACTGGGTCATGCTTGGCGGCCTCGCCCTGGCGCCAGACGGCGACCATCTGCGCCAGCTGAAGCTCGGTAGGGGTTGGGACGAAATCGCTCATTGCGGCCGCCCCACAAGTCGCATTCCCGCGACCAGCCCTGCGATCAGATCGACCGTTGGAGTGGGAATGTCCGCGCAGTCGCGCTGGTCAAGCTCTCGGTCTAGCTGCTCCAGGTCGCGAGCGAAGGCCTCGTCTGGGCCAAGGGGTTTCGTTTCCATCTTCGTTCTCCTCAGGCACCGACCCGAGGCGGATTCCTACACGGGAACGAAATGAGAACAAGGACCGAATCTAGTTCGGGACTATTCCGGGACTGTTCCCGCAATCCCGGGGGTATGGACGCTGTTTGTTCTACTTTTCGACCCGCCCCATGACTGGCACATTGTGTTGTGAAGTCATGGGGTTAGGTGGTGCCGGTTGCAGGAATCGAACCCGCGACCTTCGGTTTACAAAACCGCTGCTCTACCAGCTGAGCTAAACCGGCGTGGCCCGCCTTATGCTGGCGGAATCTGTTTGACGCAAGCACACTGATCGAATGCCTTCGCTGCCCTATCTCGCGCCCATCGTCATGCTGGCGCTGTCCAACGTCTTCATGACCTTCGCCTGGTATGGGCACCTGAAATTCGGGGCCAAGCCGCTGTGGATCGTGGTCCTGATCAGTTGGGGAATCGCCTTCTTTGAATACTGGCTGGCGGTGCCCGCCAACCGCATCGGCCATCAGGTCTATTCGGCGGCCGAGCTGAAGACCATGCAGGAGGTGATCACCCTGCTGGTCTTCGCGATCTTCTCGGTGATGTATCTGGGCGAGAAGCTGACGGTGAACCATCTGATCGGCTTCGCGCTGATCGCCGGCGGCGCCTTTTTCATCTTCAAGGGGCCGCTGTAGGCCGTCAGTCCAGTGCGGCGGCGATCTTTTCCGCTAGCATTTTCAGCTGCTCGGCGTCGGCCATGGGGGCGTGGCCGTGGCCCTTCATCGGGCGGTCGGCCCAACGCGGCACGATGTGGAAATGCAGGTGGAAGACCGTCTGGCCGCCGACGTCGCCGTTGAACTGCATCAGGCTGAGACCTTCGGGCTTCAGCGCCGTTTCGACCGCGCGGGCGGTGCGCTGGACGGCGGCGGTCAGGGTGACCAGGGCCTGCGGCTCGATCTCCAGGATATTGCGGGCGGTCGAGGTCTTGGACACGACCAGGACGTGGCCCTCGGACTGCGGAAACACGTCCATGAAGGCCAGGACGTCGTCGTCCTCCCACACCTTCACGCTGGGCATGTCGCCGCGCAGGATCTTGGCGAAGATGTTGTCCGGATCATAGGCGCCGTGAAGGCTCATGGGGGTCTCCTTCGGGGTAGAGCCCTCAGCCTAGCAGGCGATCTTGCCGGACGCACGGAGCGGAACGCCGCGATATGCGCTTATATGGTCAAGGTTCTACTGTTGGAGGCGTCATGCTGGGTTTCATCGTTCAGGCCGTGGTCACGGCGATCGGCCTGTGGGCCTCGGCCAAGCTGGTGCCGGGAGTGGAGTTCACCTCGACCGGGTCGCTGATCGCGGCGGCGGTCATCCTGGGCGTGGTCAACGCCTTCGTGCGGCCGCTGATGGTGATCCTGACCCTGCCGCTGACCATCGTCACCTTTGGCCTGTTCCTGCTGGTGGTGAACGCCGCCATGATCGGGCTGACGGCCATGTTCCTGGGCGGCTTCGTCGTCGACGGTCTGTGGGCCGGGATCGGCGCGGCCATCGTCACCGGCGTGGTCAGCTGGATCGCGGGCGCCCTGTTCGGCGGGATGGACGAGCGAGGCTAATAAATTACCCGGATAATATTGACGCGATAATATCGTCCGGGTAATTCCTTCCTCTACAAGTGAGGATGGATGATGTCTCTATGCACGGCCTTCAGCGGCCACACGATGATCGCGACCGGGTCTCTGGCCCAGGTAGCTGGTGCGGTGAAGAGCGCGCACGACGCCGGGCAGGCGGTCCTGGTCTTTCGGGACGAGGATGCGCGGCCGGTGGACCTGGATCTGCGCGGCGATCTTGCAGCGGTGCTGGCGCGGCTGCCGCTCGACCCGCCGCAGCCGGAGCCGGAGAAGCGCGGGCCGGGGCGGCCCAAGCTGGGCGTGACGCCGCGTGAAGTCACCTTGCTGCCGCGCCACTGGGGCTGGCTGGCGTCACAGCCGGGCGGGGCGTCGGTGGCCCTGCGCAAGCTGGTCGAGGCCGCCCTGCGCGAGGCGGAGGGGCCGGACCGGATGCGTCGCAGCCGCGAGGCGGCCTATCGCTTCATGACGGCCGTGGCGGGCGACCTGCCGGATTATGAAGAGGCCGTGCGGATGCTGTTCGCGGGCGACTGGACGGCGTTCGACGCGCGGACGAACGCCTGGCCCGCCGATGTGCGCGATTACGCCCGGCGTCTGGCCGAGCCGGGATGGCGCAACGGCCAGGGACGCTGAGAAACCAGGGACGCTGAGGTCAGCTGGGGCGGATCACCATGCAGGTGACGCGGCGCTCCGACAGAGCCTCGCACGCCGCCTCGGCCGATTGCTGGGTCATGCCGGTGAAGCGCGACCGATACCAGCCGTTCGCCGTCTGCACGTCGCGCTGGGCGCTTGAAAACTGGGTGCGGAAGCGGCGGCTGACGTCGTTCAGCCAGTCGCGGGCGACGGTTTCTTCGCGGAAGGCGCCGACCTGGACGGTCCAGCGACCAGCCGGGGCAGGGGCGGCGGCGCGTGCAGGCGGGGTGCGGGTCGCGCGGGCCGGCGCCGCCGGTGCGGCGGCCGAACCGCCGTTCAGGGCGGCGGTCAGATTCTCGGGCGGGCGGTTCTCGGCGCGGCGCGCCGACGGCGGCGGCGTCACCTCAGTCGGCAGGTTGCGCGGCGGCGGACCAGCGACATAGGCCACCTCGGTCGAGGAGCCGACGCCTTCGCCATCTTCGTCGGACAGGGAGGCGTAGGCGATGGGCGGCGAGGGATCGGCGCTGACGCCATAGCCGCGTTGCTCGAAGAAGGCCTGAGCCAGTTGGATGCGCTCGCCCTGACCGCGGCGACGCTGCACCTCGAAGCCGGTGTCCATCAGTTCGGCGACATGGTCGTTGCGGCTCTTGGTCGAGCGGCCGCCCATGACGATGGTGATGATCCGCTTGCCGTCGCGCACCGAAGAAGCCGCCAGATTGTAGCCCGAGGCGTTGGTGAAGCCGGTTTTGATGCCGTCATAACCGCGCCCGGTGGCCAGCAGGCCGTTGGTGTTGCGGTAGTCCCGGCCCTTGTAGAACCAGTCGTGCAGGCCGAGGTAGCGGTAGTATTGCGGATAATCGCGCATGACCGCCCGGCTCAGGACCGACAGGTCGCGCGCCGTGGTCGCCTGGCGCGTGTCGGGCAGGCCGTTGGCGGTGGTGAAGCGGGTCTGCTCCATTCCCAGCTCGCGCGCCTTTTCCGTCATCATCTGGGTGAAGCGGCCTTCGGATCCGCCGATGTGCTCGGCGATGACCACGGCCATGTCGTTGGCGCTGCGGACGGCCGTGGCGCGCATGGCGTCATCCAGGCTGATCGTCTGACCGGCGGCCAGGCCCAGCTTGGACGGCGGCTGCGAGGCCGCGCGCGGCGATACGGTCAGATTGTCGTTCAGGTTGACCTTACCGGACTCCAGCGCCTCGAACGCCAGATACAGGGTCATGACCTTGGTGATGGAGGCCGGATAGCGTCGCGCGTCGGCGAAGCGCGAGAACAGGACTTCGCCCGAGGCGGCGTCCACCACGATGGCGGCGTACCGGCTGTCGGACGACTGCGCCTCTGGCGGCGCGACGCCGATCGTCGGCGTCAGGACGATTCCCCCCAGGACCAGGGCGGCCAGGAAACGACGGCGGAAGATGGCGTTCATGGGCAAGCTACTAGCCTCGTCACTGTGGCGCGAAGACGGCTGCGATCACGCACGTTACAAAGGCTAACATCCGCTCCCTCGGTTTCGAGAGGGTTAACAGCGCGTCAACAGACTTGTGATCACGCCCCGTCGCAGCGGGAAGGTTATCGATGATCATATTGTGCGTCGCACAAATTTCACTTGAAGTCTTTTCGCAGGTGCACCATATCGCCGTTGTCGCGATGGGTTCGCCTGTCGCAAGAACCCTTTTTGCTTCAGGAGACTCCCCATGGCTGACGCCGCTGAGACCGTGAAGAAGACCGTCGAACAAACCACCGCCAAGGCCAAGGCCCAGGCTGAATCCATCCAGGCCGCCGGCGCCAAGGCGTTCCGCGAAGGCGTCGACAAGTCGGTCGCCTCGCTGAGCGAGATCAACGCGCACGGCAAGAAGAACCTGGAAGCCGTGGTCGAATCCGCCGCCGCCGCCCAGAAGGGCGCCGAGGCCCTGTCGCAACAGGCCGTGGCCTACAGCAAGAAGTCCTGGGAAGACGGCGTCGCCGCCGCTCAGTCCTTCTCGCAGGCCCGCTCGGTGCAGGAACTGTTCGAACTGCAGACCAACTGGGCCAAGTCGGCTGCTGAGGCCTATCTGGCCGAGTTCGGCAAGGCGACCGAGACCATGACCGCCTCGGTCAAGGACAGCTTCAAGCCGATCAACGAGCGCGTTTCGGCCGCTGTTGAGCAGTTCCAGGCCGCCCGCTAAGGCGCAACTGCACGCTTAATGCGAACGAGGTCCCGGCGGAGACGCCGGGGCCTTTTTCATGGTTTCTGTTCGGCGCTCATGGGAGCGTGGTCGATGCTGAAGGCGCGGGCCAGCCGCCAGCGCCCGTCCGGCTCCAGCCGCCACAGGACGGAGAAGCGGGCGCGTCCGACCAGGGTTTCAGGCCCGTCGCCCTGCCGTTCGTAGAACAGGTGGCTGCCTTCCTCGACAGCGCCGACGCCGGGGATGGCGTAGACCCGCATCGTGCCAGGCACGAGTTCGCGCCGTGAGCGCCAGGCGTCGGGGGCGGCCCGCGCCGTACAGCCCTTGCGATAGTCGTCGATGAAGCGCGCCCGCGTCGCCGTCAGGCCGCCCCGGTCGTGGTAGAATTCCAGGTCGTCAGTCACAAGATCGGCCAGGGTTCCGGGATCGCACTGGTCGAACATGGTCGAAAACAGGGCCGCGTCCCGTTCGGCGATGATGGGAGCGAGGGCGACGTCATCGGGATGGGCGGCGGGCGCCTGGCCCAGCATCAGGGCGGCGAACAGTCCGGCGATCAGGGGCATGGAGACGATCCGGGGCAGGGAACAGAAGCGCATTGATGCGGTTCCAGAGCTGAGATGTCCCGTGAATCTTTGGTCAGGCGATCGGGGTCACGCAGGCTGTGACTGGACGCATCTACAAATCAGGCCATCATTCCCTATCTGATCTTTTGACACTCCCCGATTACGGACCACGAATGCCTAACAGACGGCCAGGTGAACAAGGCGGAGGCGCAGGCGCCGCCGTCGTCACCGAGACAAAGCCGAAACTTCAGCGGCCCTCGCTTTATCGGGTGCTGATCCTGAATGACGACTACACCCCCATGGAGTTCGTCATCTACGTGCTGGAGCGGTTCTTCCAGAAGAGCCGCGAGGACGCGACCCGCATCATGCTGCACGTGCACCAGCATGGCGTCGGGGTCTGCGGTGTCTTTACCTACGAAGTGGCCGAAACCAAGGTCGCCCAGGTGGTCGAGACGGCGCGACGCCACCAGCATCCCCTGCAATGCACGATGGAAAAGGACTGAGAGGAACCTGCCATGCCTTCGTTTTCCCGTCCTCTCGAAGAGACCCTGCACCGCGCGGTCCACTACGCCAACGAGCGCCGGCATGAATACGCCACGCTCGAACACCTGCTGCTGGCCCTGATCGACGATCCGGACGCCTCGGCCGTGATGACGGCCTGCAACGTCGATCTGGGCGCGCTGAAGGCGGCGCTCGGCTCCTATGTCGACACCGACCTGGCCGCCCTGGCCACGGCCGATGGCGACGACGCCAAGCCCACCGCAGGTTTCCAGCGCGTGATCCAGCGCGCGGTCATCCACGTCCAGTCGTCCGGCCGCGAGGAAGTGACCGGCGCCAACGTCCTGGTCGCCATCTTCTCCGAACGCGAAAGCCACGCCGCCTATTTCCTGCAGGAGCAGGACATGACGCGTTACGACGCGGTCAACTTCATCGCTCACGGCATCGCCAAGAAGGCCGGGGCCAATGAAGCCCGCTCGGTGCGCGGCGGCTCCAGCCCTGAAGAGGCCGAGGACGGCTCGGTCGTCAAGCAAGGCGGCGAGGCGCTGGAAGCCTATTGCATCGACCTGAACGAGAAGGCCCGCAACGGCAAGATCGATCCCCTGATCGGTCGTCAGGCCGAGGTCGAGCGCTCGATCCAGATCCTGTGCCGCCGCACCAAGAACAACCCGCTTCTGGTCGGCGACCCCGGCGTCGGCAAAACCGCCATCGCCGAAGGTCTGGCGCGCAAGATCGTCAACGGCGAGGTGCCGGAGGTTCTCAAGGGCGCAACCATCTACAGCCTCGACATGGGTTCGTTGCTGGCGGGCACCCGCTATCGCGGCGACTTCGAGGAGCGGCTGAAGCAGGTCGTCAAGGAGTTGGAGAACCACGAGAACGCGGTCCTGTTCATCGACGAAATCCACACGGTGATCGGCGCCGGCGCGACGTCGGGCGGAGCCATGGACGCCTCCAACCTGCTGAAGCCGGCCCTGGCGTCCGGCAGCCTGCGCTGCATGGGCTCGACCACCTACAAGGAGTATCGCCAGCACTTCGAGAAGGACCGCGCCCTGGTGCGCCGCTTCCAGAAGATCGACGTCAATGAGCCGACGATTGAGGACACGGTGAAGATCCTCAAGGGTCTGAAGACGACCTATGAGACGCACCACAAGCTGCGCTACACGGACTCGGCCATCCGCACGGCGGTCGATCTGTCGGCGCGCTACATCACTGACCGCAAGCTGCCGGACAAGGCCATCGACGTGATCGACGAGGCGGGAGCGTCGCAGATGCTGCTGCCGGAATCGAAGCGCAAGAAGGTCATCGGCCAGAAGGAGGTCGAGGCCGTCATCGCCAAGATGGCCCGCATCCCGCCGAAGTCGGTCAGCAAGTCGGACACGGAATCCCTGCGCGAGCTGGAATCCGATCTGAAGCGCGTCGTCTATGGTCAGGAGCAGGCCATCGATCAGGTCTCGGCGGCGATGAAGCTGGCGCGGGCGGGTCTGCGTGATCCGAACAAGCCGATCGGCGCCTTCCTGTTCAGCGGTCCCACCGGCGTCGGCAAGACGGAAGTCGCCAAGCAACTCGCGGCCACTCTGGGCATCGAGATGCAGCGCTTCGACATGTCGGAATACATGGAGCGCCACACGGTCAGTCGTCTGATCGGCGCGCCTCCGGGCTATGTCGGCCATGACCAGGGCGGCCTGCTGACCGACGCCGTCGACCAGCATCCGCACTCGGTGGTGCTGCTGGATGAGATCGAGAAGGCGCACCCTGACGTCTACAACATCCTGCTGCAGGTGATGGACAACGGGACGCTGACCGACGCCATCGGCAAGAAGGTCGATTTCAGGAACGTCATCCTGATCATGACCACCAACGCCGGGGCCGCCGACAACGCACGCGCCTCCATCGGCTTCGGCCGGGGCAAGGTCGAGGGCGAGGACGACAAGGCCATCCAGCGCCTGTTCGCGCCGGAGTTCCGGAACCGTCTGGACGCCATCGTGGCCTTCAAGCCGCTGGGCGCCGAGACGATCCGCTCGGTGGTGACCAAGTTCGTGATGCAGTTGGAGGCCCAGCTGGCGGACCGCAACATCACCATCGAACTGACCGACGAGGCGACCGACTGGCTGGCCAAGAACGGCTTCGATGAACTGTATGGCGCACGGCCCCTGGCCCGCGTCATTCAGGAACACATCAAGAAGCCGCTGGCCGACGACATCCTGTTCGGCCGCCTGACCCGCGGCGGTCATGTGAAGGTCGAGCTGAAGGACGGCAAGATCGCCTTCGACATCACCCCGACCAAGGGCGCGGCGGTGAAGGAAGAGGAAGAAGAGACGGCCTGATCTCCCACCAGGCTCAAAGAGAAAGGCCCGGACGTCGCCGTCCGGGCCTTTTTTGTCGACCGAGGCGTCGCTTAGCGCTTGCGGCCCAGGGCGCCGAGCAGAACCGCCGCGCCGGCGATGATGCCGGTCGTCAGAAGGGGCTTGCGGCGGGCGAAATCCAGACCCTTGCGCGCCGGATCGCGCAGATCGGCGGGGGCCTTGTCCACCATGCCGTCCAAGCCGTCGATGACGCGGCCATAGGCGTTCTTGGCGCGGCCCGAGACTTCCTTGATGGCGCCGTCGACCTGAAGCTTGCTGTCGCCGACCATGCGGCCCATGCCGCGCTGGGCCTTGCCTTCAAATTCTTCGATCGCGCCTTCGATGCGTTGATTTGCCATGACTATTTACCTGTTGGGGAGTGAAACTCTCCAAGGAAGCGCGCAGGAACGGTCACGGTTCCGGTGTTCGTCCAAGGTGCGACGGGATGTCAGCCCTGGCGATAGGGCGACAGTTCCGTGGCCATCGCCTGCATCTCCGCCTCCACCGCCGGACGCTCCTGCTCAAGATAGCGGGCGACCGGATCGCGCAGCGCCGGATCGGCGATGAAATGGGCCGAATAGACGGGGGAGGGCAGGTAGCCGCGCGCGATCTTGTGATCCCCCTGGGCGCCCGCCTCGACCCGCGACAGGCCGCGCGAGATGGCGAAGTCGATGGCCTGATAATAGCACAGCTCGAAATGCAGGAAGGGGCGATCGACCAGCGTCCCCCACTGTCGGCCATATAGCGCCTCACGGCCGATGAAGTTCAGCGCCCCGGCGACCGGCGTCTCGTTCTCGAACGCCATGACCAGGGCGATGCGGTCGGCCATGCTTGCGCCGATGCGGGCGAAGAAGTCCCGCGTCAGATAGGGCCGTCCCCATTTGCGGTCGCCGGTGTCCATGTAGAAGGCGAAGAAGGCGTCCCAGTGCGCCGGCGTGATCTCCGCCCCGGTCAGGACGCGGATGTCGAGACCCGCCTGCGCCACGCGCCGCTCGCGCCGGATGGTCTTGCGGCGATTGGACGACAGGGCGGCCAGAAAGTCGTCGAAGGTCCGATAGCCCTCGTTGCGCCAGATGAACTGGATATCGCGGCGCGGCAGCAGGCCTGCCTCGGTCATGGCGCGCCATTCCGCCTCGGTCGGGAAGTTGACGTGCAGGGACGAGACGCCCAGTCGCTGCGTCAACGTCAGCGCGCTTTGCAGCAGGGCTGATCTGATCGCGTCATCCCGGCCGGAGCGCAGCGTAGAGCCGGGACCGCCAAGGGCGTTGTCGTCGACGTCTTGAGCGGCCTCGGATAAGCCCTGCGGGCTTTCCGGGGTGACGACGGAAGAGGGGCGGACCAGGAAGCGCGGCCCCGTCGCGGGGGTGAAGGGCACGGCGCCCAGCAGCTTGGGATAATAACGCCCGCCCGCGCGCTCATAGGCGTCGGCCCAGCTGTGGTCGAAGACATATTCGCCCTGGCTGTGGCCCTTCAGATAGAAGGGCATGACGCCGATCACGGCGCCGTCTTCATCATGCAGGGACAGATGGCGCGCCGCCCAGCCTTCAGCCGGGACGGCGCTGCCGGACGCTTCGCAGGCGTCGAGGAAGTCGTAGGAAACGAAAGGATCGCCGCTCGGGGCCGCACAGGCGTCCCATGCGTCCCGGCCTATGGCGGCGATGTTGTCGTGCACCTGTAGCGTGAAACCCGACACCTCTATCCTTCTCCCCTCGGGGGAGAAGGTGGGCGCTGAAAGCGCTCGGATGAGGGGGCTGTGTCCGCGTGCGAATGGGTCAAGGATGAGGGCGCAACACACCGCCCCCTCATCCGTCTCGCTACGCGAGCCACCTTCTCCCCCGAGGGAAGAAGGCAGGTGTTCACAGGTGTCACTTCACCTCGATGATGGCGTCCACTTCGACGGCGAAGCCGAGCGGCAGCTTGTAGACGCCGACGGCCGAACGCGAGTGCTTGCCCGCGTCGCCGAAGACCTGGACCATCAGGTCCGAGCAGCCGTTGATGACGCCGGGGATGGCTTCGAAATCCGGTCCGGCCTGTACGAAGCCGCCCAGCTTGACGATGCGGACCACGCGATCCAGGTCGCCGTCGACCGCGGCGTTGATCTGGGCCAGCAGGTTGATGCCGCACAGGCGGGCGGCCTCGGCGGCTTGCTCCGGGGTCACGTCCACGCCGACGGTGCCCTTGATGCCGCCGCTGGCGTCGTTCGATAGCTGGCCCGAGATGAAGATCTGCTCGCCCGAGCGGACGTAGGAGACGTAGCTGGCGACCGGCTTGGCGGGTTCCGGCAGGGTGATGCCCAGTTCGGCGATGCGGGCGTGGATGCTCATGTGACGACTCCGTTCAAAGGGGGTTCGGGCGGGGTTTAGCGCGGCGCGGCCGCCGCGTCATCCAGCGCGTTTGCCTGGCCGTTTCAAAGCGCGTCCGGCCACCACGGCGGCGACCCCGAACTTGTCGCGCAGGGCGTCGATGGCGGTCTCGGTTTTCAGGGCGCGGGTCTCGGCCGTGGCGAACAGGCCGGCGGGGGCGTCCTGGGCGTCGGCGATGTCGGCCATGCCGATGCCGATCAGCCGATAGGGCACGCCCAGTTCCGGCTTCAGCAACTCGCGTCCGGCGGCGAACAGGGCGCGCGCCGTCTGCACCGGATCGGCCAGGGTGACGCGGCGGGTCACGATCTTGAAGTCCGTCTTGCGCAGTTTCAGCACCACGACGCGGCTGGCTACGCCGTCGCGCCGCGCCTTGGAGGCCAGCTTCTCGCACAGGGGCCACAGCTCGGCCTCCAGCGCCTCGGCGGTGGTCAGGTCGTCGTTGAAGGTGGTCTCGGCGCTCATTCCGCGCCGGTCGTGGTCGGGGTTCACCGGGCGGCTGTCGCGGGCGTGGCTGAGGTCGTGCAGGCGCAGGCCCGTCTCGCCATAGCGCCGGATCAGATCCTTAACGTCGGCAGAGGCCAGATCGCCGATCACAGCGAAGCCGTCGGAGCGCAGGGTGCGGCCGAACACCGGCCCGACGCCGGGCAGGGTGGTCACGGGACGCGGCGCCAGCAGGCCTTGCGCCTCAGCGACGCCGATCACTGAAAAGCCGCGCGGCTTGTCCAGTTCGGACGCGATCTTGGCCAGGAAGCGGTTGGGCGCCAGGCCGATGGAGACGCTGAGCCCCGTCTCGTCCTCAATCCATTTCTGCAGGCGCGCCAGCTGGAAGGCGGGCGGGCCGCCATTCAGCCGCTCGGTGCCCTTCAGGTCGATCCAGGCTTCGTCCAGCGACAGGGTCTGGACCAGCGGCGTCAGGCGATGGACGGCGCCGAAGATGCGCTCGCTCTCGGCCACATATTTTCGAAAGTCCGGCTTGATCACCACGGCGTCGGGACAGGCCTTCAACGCCTTGAACATCGGCATGGCCGAGCCGACGCCATACAGCCGCGCTACATAGCAGGCGGTGGAGACGACGCCCCGCTTGCCGCCCCCGACGATCACCGGCTTGTCGCGCAGCTCCGGCCGATCGCGCTTCTCGACCGAGGCGTAGAAGGCGTCGCAGTCCATGTGGGCGATGTGCAGATCGCTCAGCTCGTCATGGGCGATCACCCGGCGCGAGGCGCACGACGGACACCGCGCGACCTTGCGGTCGCCGGTCCACAGACAGTCGCGGCAGAGGGCCGTGATGGCCACGCATGAACTCCGTTTGTCTCAGCTTCACGCCAACTTAAGACTGGCGCCGCCACAGTGCACTCAAGAAGGCGTAACAGCCCGCCGCGAAAGCGGATGAACAAGAGGCGCAACAGCCGGGTGGCGGATGTCCAAGAAGGTCCTCATCGTCGAGGATAATGAGCTGAACATGAAGCTTTTTCATGATCTGCTCGATTCTCAGGGGTATGAAGTGCTGCAGACTCGCGAAGGGCTGCAGGCGCTGGCGATTGCGCGCGAGCACCGCCCCGATCTGATCCTGATGGATATCCAATTGCCGGAGATCTCGGGCCTTGAAGTCACCAAATGGCTCAAGGACGACGAAGAGCTGAACCATATCCCCGTCATCGCCGTTACAGCCTTTGCCATGAAGGGTGATGAGGAACGGATACGGCAGGGGGGCTGCGAAGCTTACATCTCCAAGCCCATTTCAGTCATTTCCTTCCTGGAGACGGTGCGCAGGCACCTGGGTCAGGGGGCGGCATGAGCGCGCGAATCCTGGTGGTCGACGACGTCGAGGCGAACGTCCGGCTGCTCGAAGCCAAACTGACCCTCGAATACTACGACGTGCTCACCTGCCATGACGGCGCGACCGCCATCGCCCTGGCCGGCGCCGAGCAGCCGGATCTGATTCTGCTCGACGTGATGATGCCGGGAATGGACGGCTTCGAGACCTGCCGTCGGATCAAGGCGGCGGCGGAGACGCGCCATATCCCGGTGGTGCTGGTGACGGCGCTGGACGGGCGGCACGATCGGATCAAGGGCCTGGAGGCTGGGGCCGACGACTTCCTGTCCAAGCCGCTGGACGACGTGATCCTGATGGCGCGGGTCCGCAGCCTGACCCGGCTGAAAATGGTCATGGACGAACTGCGCGAGCGCGAGGAGAGCGGGCGTCGGGTCGGCGTCGACACCGGCGGCGTGGCGCGGCTCAAGGGCTCGGGCGGACGCGTTCTGATCGTCGATGACAATACGCTTCAGGCTCAGGTGATCGCGCAGGAGCTGTCGCGGGAGCACCGCCCCATGATCGAGCCCTCGGCCGAGGCAGGGCTTGAGACGGCGCGCGGTCCGGTCGATCTGGTGATCGTCAACATCACGTCCGAACGGTTCGACGGCTTGCGCCTGATCGCCCAGCTTCGTTCCAAGGAGCCGACGCGGCGCCTGCCGGTATTGGCCGTGGTGGACACCCAGGATCGGCCGCGCCTGCTCAAGGCGCTGGAACTGGGCGCGCACGACCTGCTGATCCGTCCCATCGATCCCGAGGAACTGGCGGCGCGGGTGCGGACCCAGGTGCGGCGCAAGCGCTATGGCGACTTCCTGCGCGAGAAGCTGGACCACAATCTGGAGATGGCGGTCACGGACCCCCTGACCGGCCTGCATAATCGTCGCTACATGAACGGCCAACTGGACGCCCTGGTGGCGCGCGCCAATCGCGGCGGCGACCCGGTGGCGGTGCTGGTGCTGGACATCGACCACTTCAAGGCGGTTAACGACAGCCTGGGCCACGACGCGGGCGACGAGGTTCTGCGCGAGTTCTCCGTGCGGCTGGCGACCAATGTACGGGCCGTGGACCTGCCGTGTCGGTTCGGCGGCGAAGAGTTCGTGGTGGTCATGCCCGGCACGACGCTGGAGGACGCCCATCGCATCGCCGAGCGAATTCGTCGGGACGTCGGCGCCTCGGCCTTCCGCATCCTGGGCGGCGAGCCGTTGAGCATCACCGTCTCGGTCGGCGTGGCGGCGACGAGGGGAGCGGACGACACGCCGGCCTCCCTGCTGAAGCGCGCCGACGAAGGCGTCTATGAGGCGAAGAAGGCCGGCCGCAATCGGGTGGTGGCGCGCGCCGCCTGACGCATCTGTCGTCGTATCACGGACAACGAAAAACGCCCGGTCCTGCGACCGGGCGTTTCGATTCTTGCAGGTTCAAGCGGGGGTTAAACCCTTACTTGATCTTGCCTTCCTTGAACTCGACGTGCTTGCGGACGACCGGGTCGTACTTCTTGACGACCATTTTCTCGGTCATCGTACGGGCGTTCTTCTTGGTGACGTAGAAGAAGCCGGTGTCGGCGGTGGAGTTCAGGCGGATCTTGATGGAAGCCGGTTTGGCCATCGGAAGTACCTTTGCGACGGCGAAAGCCGCATGAAACGAGAGGCGCGGAACATACTCAGGACGGGCTCAAAGTCAACGGTTTCGATGTCGCGTTGAGCGGGGCCGCAGAAGCGCTAGTGTTTCGCCATGAAAACGCCTGACTTCAAGCCCGCCCACGCCCTGTCCGTCGCCGTCATCGCGGCCGGATTGACCCTGTCCGCCTGCTCGTCCGAGCCTGCGGCGCCCGCCGCTACGCCCGATGCGGCTGCGGCCACGGCGCAGGACGCCTTCTTCGCGAATCTGACCGAACTGTGCGGCCAGCGATTTGAGGGCAAGGTCGTCACGACCGAGGCCGCCGACTCGGACTTCGTCGGCAAGCGCCTGCTGATGCACGTGCGCGACTGCTCGAAGGATGAGATTCGCATTCCCTTCTGGGTCGGCGAAGACCGCTCGCGCACTTGGGTCGTGACCCGCACAGAATCGGGCCTGCGCCTGAAGCACGATCACCGCCAGCCGGACGGCAAGACCGATCCGCTGCACTGGTACGGCGGCGACACCGTGAACGAAGGCACGGCCGAGCGGCAGGAATTCCCGGTCGATCAGGAATCCATCGACCTGTTTAACGCCCAGGACGCCTCGGTCTCGACGACCAACGTCTGGGCGATGGAGGTCCATCCCAAGCAGACCTTCGCCTATGAACTGCGTCGTCCGAACCGCCACTTCCGCGTCGATTTCGACCTGACCAAGCCGGTCGCCGAATAGGCCGTTAGAGCGCAGTCCACGCGGCCAGTGGTCTGACGGTGGCGCAAGCCGGTCCGCCGTCACGCCCTCGGCCGGGAAGGCGGGCCTCCAGCACCTGCCCGGCGCGCGCCAGAGCCAGCAGTTCGGCGGGAATGTCGTGTACGTCGATCTTGGCGCGTCGATCCCAGGCGCTGTCGACGTCGCCAGCGTGTTTGCCGATGCCGATGTAGACGAAGCGCCGTTCGGCGCCTTCGCGACGGACGAACGGACCCGCCAGTCGATCGTCGTCATCGAGCAGGACGGTCACATCCAAAGACAGCGGCGCGTCGCAGGCCGTAACGGCGTCGACAGGCCCGTCCTTGTCCTGAAGGCTGTAGCGAATGCCCGGCACGGGGTCGGCGATGGTCAGGCGCAGGGTGATCGGCTGCTTTCCCATCGGCTCAGTCCTGATGGTCGATGACGTGGCGGCCGTGCACCATGTGCACGAAGGGCAGGGGACGCTGTGGGGTCTTCAGCCGCTCGGCGACTTCGCCCAGCACGAAGCGGGTGATGGCGGGCAGGTCCAGTCCTCGCGCCTCGTCCAACGGAATCCAGGCGATTTCGTCCAGTTCGCCTGAGCCCTCGATGCGGTCGGGATCGCGCAGGGCCTCGACCGGGGCCATGAAGAAGCGGGCGTCGAAGCGGCGCGTGCGGCCTGGCGGGGTGATGGCGCGCGCCACATAGGACAGGACTGACAGATCAGGCAGAGCGCCTGCCTGACGATACTCCCGCCACGGCCCGGCGACTGAAGCGGTAGGCGCTGCGCGGCCCAGGATCAGGCCGGTTTCCTCAAACGTTTCGCGCACGGCGGCCAGGGCCAGCGCGCGGGCGCGACGGGCGGGCATCTCCGCCTGCAATCGTCGTGCGGCGTCGTTCGACAGGGCTCCGTCGTCGGCGGCGTTGAAATCCGCCCGTTCGATGCGTCCGCCCGGAAACACCCACTTCGACGCCATGAAGACGTGCCCCGGCGCCCGGCGGCCCATCAGCACCTCGGGGCGCCTGGCGTCGCGGGTCAGGATCAGCGTGGCCGCGTCCTTGGGACGTTGCGCGCCGCCGACACGCGGGGCGTCGGCGAGGTCTTGGGCTGCGTCGAAGGGGAGGGGGGTCATAGATGAATCTCCTTCCTTCTCCCCGTCGGGGGAGAAGGTGGATCGCGTAGCGAGACGGATGAGGGGGACGCTTGCTGCGTCCTGAACATCAGCCGTTCTGCCTGCTGACACAGCCCCCTCATCCGACCTGCTCCGCAGGCCACCTTCTCCCTCGAGGGGAGAAGGGAAACAGCATCGTTCACCGCCGCTTACCCTTTCGGACGCCCTTCAGGCCGCCGGAGGGCTTGGCGCCGTTGCGGGGCTTGGGGCCGCCGGGGCGGCCTTTTCCACGCTTGGGCGGGCCGTCTCCACCGCGTCCGCGCATGCCGTAGCGCGGGGCCGGGGCGTTCGGATCGCGCGGATCGGGTTCGGACAGCATTTCCAGCACCAGACCGCCGGTGACGGGCGTGGCCTCCATCAGCCGCACCTCGACGCGGCGGCCCAGCGGGAACCGCTTGCCGGTGCGTTCGCCGACCAGGGCGTGGGTGCGGTCGTCGTGGGTGAAATATTCGTCGCCCAGCGTCGAGACGGGCACCAGGCCGTCGGCCCCCGTCTCGTCCAGCCGTACGAACAGGCCGAAGCGGGTGACGCCGGTGATCCGGCCGCTGAAGGTCGCGCCGACGTGCTCTTCTAGGAAGGCGGCGATGTAGCGATCCATGGCGTCGCGCTCGGCGGCCATGGAACGGCGCTCCGTTTCTGTGACGTGATCGGCGATGCCGCCCAGTTCGGCGATCTCACGGTCGGTCAGGCCGTCCGAGCCCAGGTTCAGCCCCCGGATCAGTCCGCGATGGACGATCAGGTCCGAATAGCGCCGGATTGGCGAGGTGAAGTGGGCATAGCGGTCCAGGTGCAGACCGAAGTGGCCGACGTTCTCGGGGCTGTAGATGGCCTGCATCTGGGTGCGCAGGACGACTTCGTTGACGACCTCGGCGTGCGGGGTGTCGCGGGTCTCTTCCAGCAGCTTGTTGAAGCGTTTGGTGTTCGGCGCCTCGCCCTTGTTCCAGGGTTTACCAATGGTGTGCAGGAAGTCGGCCAGGTTGAAGATCTTCTCCTGGCTGGGCGTGTCGTGGACACGATAGATCAGCGGCGTGCGCGTCTTCTCCAGCGTTTCCGCGGCGCAGACGTTGGCCTGGATCATCATCTCTTCGATCAGGCGGTGAGCTTCCAGCGACTTGCGCGGCTCGATGGCGGCGATGCCGCCGTCGGGGGCCATGATGATCCGGCGCTCGGGGCTTTCGATGGCCAGGGGGCTGCGGCGCTCGCGGCCCTTCAGCATGGTGCGATAGGCGTTCCACAGCGGATAGAGGATCGCCTCCATGATCGGCCCGGTCGCGTCGTCCAGAAGGCCGTCGATGGCCGATTGCGCCTGTTCGTAGGACAGCTTGGCGTGCGAGCGCATCAGGCCGCGCGTGAACTTGTGCCCTGTCTTCCGACCGTCCTTGTCGAAGACCATGCGCACGGCCATGCAGGCGCGGTTCTCGCCCTGCTTCAGGCTGCACAGGCCGTTGGACAGCACTTCAGGCAGCATCGGCTCGACCCGGTCGGGGAAGTAGGTCGAGTTGCCCTTGGCCCGCGCCTCGCGATCCAGCGCCGTGTTCGGGCGCACATAGGCGGCGACGTCGGCGATGGCGACCCAGACGATCCAGCCGCCTGCATTGGCCGGGTCTTCGTCACGCTCGGCATAGACGGCGTCGTCGTGGTCGCGCGCGTCGGCGGGGTCGATGGTGATGAAGGGGACGTGGCGCAGGTCTTCGCGCCCCTTCAGCGTCGGGACAGCCTGTTCCTCGGCCTCGCGCTCGACGGCTTCAGAGAAGCCGGTCGGCACGCCGTGGGCGTGGATGGCGATGATGGAGGCGGCGCGCGGGTCGTCTTCGCGGCCGATGTTCTCGAGGATCTTGCCGCGCTTGGGACCATAGCGATGCTCGCCCTTCTCGATGGCGGCCAGCACCAGATCGCCGTCGCGCAGGTCCGTCGCCTGTGCGGCGGGGACCAGAAGGACGTCCTTGGAACGCTTGTCGACCGGCTCGACCCGGGTTTCGCGCGCTGATTTTCGGATGACGCCCAGAACGCGGTTGGTCCCGGCGTCCAGCCGCTTGACCAGGCGCGCCTCCCAGCCTTCGACGCCCCGGCTGAACTTGACCAGCAGGCGGTCGCCCATGCCGGGCGCCGGGCCGCGACCTTCGCGGTCAGGCATCAGGACGGCGCGCGGCGCGTCATCGCTGCTCTTGACCAGTTCGACGTACAGCTCGCCGTCGGCGTCGCGATCCACCACGTCGACCACGCCGACCGGGGGCAGGGCACCGGCTTCGGAAAAGCCCTTGCGGCCGCGCTTGCCCAGGCGGCCCTCGGCCTCCAGCTCCTTCAGCATTTCGCGCAGGGCGCGGCGCTCGGCGCCCTTCAGGCCGAAGGCGCGGGCGATGTCGGCCTTTTCGGCTTCTCCGGCCTCGCGCAGGAAGGCGACGAGGGATTCTTTGTCGGGTAGGCCCGCGACGGGGCGTTTCGGTGTCTTGACCATTGCGCCCTTTCTAACGCGCTTCGCGGCGAAAGGGTGAAAACTTGCATGAGTTGACCGCGAGGGGCGCGACGCCCAGCTTCACTCGAAACCCGTGCAACGGAGCCTGCCTTCATGTCGATGTCCGACGCCCCTGTCCTGTCCCGCCCTGTGGGGTCGCTGCTGGACCTGATCGGCAAGACGCCGATGGTCGAGGTGACGCGGATCGACACCGGCCGCTGCCGTCTGTTCCTGAAGCTGGAGAGCCAGAACCCCGGCGGCTCCATCAAGGACCGCATCGCCCTGTCGATGATCGAGGCGGCCGAGAAACAGGGCTGGCTGAAGCCCGGCGGGACGATCGTCGAGGCGACCGCAGGCAACACCGGCCTGGCCCTGACCCTGGTCGGCAAGCAGAAGGGCTACAACGTCCTGCTGGTCATTCCCGACAAGATGTCGAAGGAGAAGATCCAGCACCTGCGCGCCATGGGCGCCGACGTGCGCCTGACCCGTTCGGACGTGCCGCACGGCCACCCCGAATACTACACCGACATGGCCGAGCGTCTGGCTCAGCAGATTCCGGGCGGCTATTTCGTCAACCAGTTTGCCAACGACGCCAACTCCGAGGCCCACTTCAAGACGACCGGACCCGAAATCTTCGAGCAGATGGACGGGGACATCGACGCCTTCGTCGCCGGCATCGGTTCGGGCGGAACGATCACGGGCAACGCTCAGTATTTCAAATCGCAGGGGTCCAAGGCGAAGATCATCCTGGCCGACCCGGTCGGTTCGGCCCTGGCGGGCCTGATCAATGAGGGCGTGGCCGGGCCGGACGGCAGCTATACCGTCGAAGGCATCGGCCAGAACTTCATGCCGGACACCGCCGACGCCGACCTGATCGACGTCGCCTATTCCATCCCCGACGCCGAGGCGATCGCCACGGTGCGCGAGCTGCTGCTGAAGGAAGGCATCCTGGCGGGCTCGTCGTCGGGCACCCTGATCGCCACGGCCCTGCGCTGGTGCCGCGAGCAGACGGAACCGAAGCGGGTCGTGACCTTCGTCTGCGACACCGGCGCCAAATACCTGTCCAAGGTCTACAACGACGCCTGGCTGGCCGATCAGGGCCTGACCCAGCGCGAACTGCACGGCGACCTGTCGGATCTGATCAACCGCAAATACGCCGCCGGCGACGTGGTGGTGATCGGGCCGGAAGACACGCTGGACACCGCCTTCAAGCGGATGCGCGGCGACGGCCTGTCGCAACTGCCGGTCATCCAGGACGGGCGTCTGGTAGGGATTCTGGACGAGAGCGACATCGTTCACATCATGAACACCGACGACATCACGCGTCAGGAACGTTTCGCCAAGCCCGTGTCCTCGGCCATGACGCGCGACCTGGACACGCTTCAGGTTACGGAGTCCCTGGACGCCCTGATCCCGGTCTTCGACCGCGACCGCGTCGCCATCGTGCTGGACGGCGAGACCTTCGTCGGCCTGATCACCCGCACCGACCTGATCAACCACCTCAGCCTGAACCGGTAAGCCCATGTCTGAACTGAAGAACCGCCAGGGCTTCTCGACCCGCGCCATCCACGCCGGCCAGAAGCCCGACCCGACCACGGGCGCGGTGATGACGCCGATCTACGCCACCTCGACCTACGCTCAGGAAAGCCCGGGCGTGAATAAGGGCTATGAATACGCCCGCGGCAAGAACCCGACGCGCGAGGCCTTCGAGGCCTGCATCGCCGATCTGGAAGGCGGGGTTCAGGCCTTCGGCTTCGGCTCGGGCATGGCGGCGACCTCGACGGCGCTGGAGCTGCTGGACGCCGGGTCGCACATCGTCACCGGCGACGACCTGTACGGCGGCTCGTGGCGGCTGTTCGAGCGGGTGCGGCGCCGGTCGATGGGGCTGGACTTCAGCTACATCGACCTGACCGATCTGGCGACGGTCGAGGCGTCGATCACCGATAAGACGCGGATGCTGTGGGTCGAGACGCCCACCAACCCGCTGATGAAGCTGGCCGACATCGAGGCCCTGTCGAAGATCGCCAAGGCGCACAAGTTGATCCTGGTGGTCGACAACACCTTCGCCACGCCGTGGAGCCAGCAGCCGCTGGCGCTGGGCGCCGACGTGGTCATGCACTCGGCGACCAAATATCTGAACGGCCACTCCGACATCGTCGGCGGGGTCCTGGTGGCCAAGGACGCCGAGATGGCGGCCCAACTCAAGTTCCTTCAGAACTCCATCGGCGGCGTCATGGGGCCGTTCGACGCCTTCCTGGCCAACCGGGGGCTGAAGACTCTGGGCCTGCGCATGAAGGCGCACAACGAGAACGCCCTGGCCGTCGCCCGCTGGCTGGAAGAGCGGAAAGGCGTCGCCAAGGTCATCTATCCGGGACTGATCAGCCACCCGCAGCACGAACTGGCCGCGCGCCAGATGAACGGTCGCTTCGGCGGCATGGTCACGGTGCTGATCGACGGCGATCTGGAGCGCACCAAGCGCGTGCTGGAGCGGGTGCAGGTCTTCACCCTGGCCGAGTCGCTGGGCGGCGTGGAGAGCCTGGTGAACCACCCGGCCATCATGACCCATGCATCCGTGCCTAAGGAGGTGCGTGAGGCCGGCGGCGTCACTGACAACCTGATCCGCCTGTCGGTCGGGGTCGAGGACATCGACGATCTGATCGCCGACCTGGATCAGGCCATCGGCTGACGCTGATTGACGCGCCGGGGTTCAAATCCCCGGCGGCCCTGCCTAGGCTGGGGCCATGTTTGATTTCGACGCCATGCGTGATCGCCTGGCGGAGTTTCCGATCGCGGAGATGCTGATCGGGCTCTGTCTTCTCGCCCTTGTCGCCTTTATCGCGGACTTTGTGGTCCGCCGCATCCTGACCCGGCTGATCCTGAGAGTGGTCGGCCGGGCGGTGCACGATCTCGACATCCTGCTTCGGCCGGTGGTGCGCAGCTTCACTCGTGTTGTGCCCGCCATCATCATCCATCAGGGGGTCAGCGGCGTGCCGCATCTGGCGCCTGGCGCCGTCACCCTGGTCCAGAATGTGGCCGGGGCCTTCATGATTGTGGCTGTGGCCATCGGCATTGGCGCCGGTCTGGACATGGCCAACGCCATCTACGCCCGCTCGCCGCGCGCCCATCGCCGCAGCATCAAGGGCTATCTGCAGGTCCTGAAGATCGTCATCTACGCCGTCGCCACCATTCTGGTGATCGCGGCCCTGATCGACCGCTCGCCGCTGCTGTTGCTGTCGGGCCTCGGGGCGCTCGCGGCGGTGCTGATGCTGGTGTTCAAGGACACCATCTTGTCGCTGGTGGCCTCGGTTCAGCTGAATTCCAACGACATGCTGCGCGTCGGCGACTGGATCGAGATGCCCCAGGTCAACGCCGACGGCGACGTCATCGACATCGCCCTGCACACGGTGAAGGTCCAGAACTGGGACAAGACCATCACCACCATCCCGACCTGGCGATTGATCAGCGAGTCCTATCGCAACTGGCGCGGGATGCAGGACAGCGGCGGACGGCGCATCAAGCGGTCGCTGCTGATCGACCAGACCAGCGCGCGCTTCCTGACCGAGGCTGAGCGCGAGCGGATGCGGCGTTTCCTGCTGATCGACGACTACCTGGCCGACAAGAGCGCCGAGATGGCCGACTGGAACGCCAAGCTGGCCGCCGCCGGGCGCGACCCGGTCAATATGCGGCGCTCGACCAATATCGGCGCCTTCCGCGCCTATGTGCAGAACTATCTGGAGAACCACCCCGGCATTCGCCAGGACATGACGCTGCTGGTGCGTCAGTTGCAGCCGACCGAGACGGGGCTGCCGCTGGAAATTTACGCCTTCACCGCCACCGTGGCCTGGGCTGAGTATGAGGCGATCCAGGGCGATATCTTCGATCACCTGCTGGCGATCCTGCCTGAGTTCGGCCTGCGCCTGTTCCAGTCGCCCAGCGGCGCGGACTTCGGCCCGTTGCGGCCCCTGGCGATCGCAGCCTAGGGCGCAAAAGAAAAGCGCGCAGAGGGCGGACCCTCTGCGCGCTTCAATCCTATCATCGTCGGCCCGTCATTGCTGACGTGGCCGGCGATGGAGCCGGATCAGCCTTCGGTCTTCAGTTGACCAGCCGATTCCTTGCCCGAGCGACGGTCGCGCTCGATTTCGTAGGAAACCTTTTGGTTTTCGTCCAGGCCGCGCAGGCCGGCTTGTTCAACAGCCGAGATGTGGACGAAGACGTCCTTGCCGCCGTCGTCCGGCTGGATGAAGCCGTAGCCCTTGGTGGAGTTGAACCATTTAACAGTGCCGGTAGCCATTTTCAGGACCTCCGCTAGAAGTTGGCCTCAGAGAACGTCCCTGAAGACCTGTCGGGTCTGTATGGATCGGCTTAGACCTCGGTGCGCGGGGCAGAAGGCAGAGCGTTACGCAGAGAGATCGACCCCTCTAGGGTGGACCCTCTGGTGTTCTAATGCAAGAGCTGGGGCGTCAGGGCTCGGCCGTTTCCGGCGGCGACACCCAGTTCTCCTGACACAGCTTACGCAAGGCCGAGGTGATGGTCGAGCCGTAGAGCGCATCCTGAATCCGCTCATAGCCCTCCAGCTTCAGGGCCTGTTTGACATCCCCCACTGTCCGGCAGGAGCCGCTTTCGGCCAGTTGGTACGCACGTTCCAAAGTCGTCGGTCGAAAAGTCATGACCGCAGCCTAGGCCCTTTCGGGCCAAAGGTGAAACCGGGCGCCTGAAACGCGGCGTGGCGGATCAGAAGTAGACGCTGATCCCGGCGACCAGGGCGTCGGCGTATTGTTCGCCCGGAACCTTGGCGTTGGTGCCGTGCCAGCGCAGTTCGGCCTCCAGCTTGGGCGTCAGGGCGTAGGTCGCGCCGATGTTGTAGCCGGTGTAGTCGACGCTGTTGTCCTGCTCGCGGCGACCGATCTCGGCCGAGACGTTCAGCTTGTCTGTGAAGTCCCAGCCGCCGCGCATCGCCACCCAGGTCCAGGCCTCGACCGAACCGGCGCCGTCGGGCGAGTGCTGCAGCCGCAGGCGTGCGCTGGCCGGGCCGATCGAGCGCTTCATGTCGGCCGTGAACTCCCAGGCGTTGGCATCATAGCCGGGGTTGGCGTCCACCCGCCACTTGTGCGCGACGTTCAGGTCGAAGTCGAAGCCGGCCCACTGGGGCTTCACCCCGCCGGTCAGCTCCAGCTCCAGCTCCGAGCCGCCGCTCTTGATCGTTTCGGCGGCGGGGCTGACGTAGAAGAGGCCGCTTTCGCTTTCCCATTCCGCCGCGCCCCACACGAAGGCGTCGCCGTCCGACTTGGAGGCGTCCTTGGAGCGGTTGTCGCTGGCGGCGCCGGCGCTGAAGCTCCAGCGGCCGGGCATCTCTTGCGCCTGGGCCGTCGAGGCCAGGATCAGGAGCGGGGCGGTCGCCAGGACGGTCGTCTTCAGGGCGGTCGTCAGGATGCGCATGGTCGGCCTCGATAGGGGAGTGTCGAGGCCGCTTCCTAGAGGCGCTTCTTGTCGAATTTATCACAGGCTTGCGAAAACTCGTCCGTCAGCCGAGCGACAAGCTGAGCCGTCGTCGGCACGTCGTGGATGGCGCCCGAACCCTGGCCCGCCGACCAGATGGTCTTCCAGGCCTTGGCCTCTTCGCCCATGTCCAGCTTGTGCTCGGGCAGGGATTTGGGATCGATCTTGTTCTCGACCAGGGAGGGGGTCAGGAAGTTGGCCGGAATGCCCGAGACGGCGGGCGTATAGGTGATGTCCGCCGAGCCCGACTGGACGATCAGATCCTTGTAGTGCGGCTGGGCCGCGCTCTCGGTCGTGGCGATGAAACGGGTGCCCATATAGGCGAAGTCGGCCCCCATCATCAGCGCCGCCGCCACGTCCTGGCCGGTCGACAGGGCGCCCGCCAGGATGATGGTCCCGTCATAGAAGCTGCGGACCTCATTGATCAGGGCGAAGGGGTTCACCACGCCCGCGTGCCCGCCCGCGCCGTTGGCGACCAGGATCAGCCCGTCGACGCCCGCCTCGGCCGCCTTGCGCGCATGACGCACATTGGCGATGTCGTGGAAGACCACGCCGCCGTAGCCGTGCACCGCATCCACCACGTCGCGCACGGCGCCCAGAGAGGTGATGATCAGCGGCACCTTCTCCTCGACCGAGACCATCATGTCGGCCATCAGGCGCGAGTTGGTCGGGTGGATGATGTGGTTGACGCCGAAGGGGGCGGCGTCGGGCGCCAGGCGCGACTTGATCTCTTGCAGCCACTCCCGATAGCCCTCGGTCGTGCGCTGGTTCAGCGAGGGGAAGGTGCCGATCACGCCCGCGTTGCAGGCCTCGACCACCAGATCCGGCCCGGACACCAGAAACATCGGCGAGGCGATCACCGGCAGCTTCAGGCCGGACTGGAGGGAAGCAGGAATGGCCACGGGTCGTCTCTCCTGAGTTGCTTTTGACTACGCTAACCAGCTGTCGCCGGGGAAGGCAATGCGTTCCAGCGTCCTTCTGCCCTTGAGGGAGAGGGAAAAAAGAGAGTCCAATTCGTCTGAATCGTCTGAAATCCGCCTCGTCGCCGCACGGCCGTTCTCCCCTTGGCGGGGGCCCAGTCTAGCACGGGTGGAGCGGGGGGAAGGCCGATTGCGGCGGGGCGGCGTTTTCTTTGGCGGGGGGAAGGCCTAAATGGCGAGCATGACGCACTATACCGACAGCCTCAGCCAGCTCGGCGCCCAGACCGCCGCCCCGACCAACCCGCAGGAAGCGGTGCTGGAGCGCGTGCCTAATCCGCACCTCGACACGCTTTATGTGGCGCGCTTCACCGCGCCGGAGTTCACCAGCCTGTGCCCGGTGACGAACCAGCCCGACTTCGCTCACATCGTCATCGACTATGTGCCGGGCGACTGGCTGGTCGAGAGCAAGAGCCTGAAGCTGTACCTGACCAGCTTCCGCAACCACGGCGCCTTCCACGAGGATTGCACCGTCGCCATCGGCAAGCGCCTGGCCGACCTGCTGCAACCGAAATGGCTGCGCATCGGCGGCTATTGGTATCCGCGCGGCGGCATCCCCATCGACGTCTTCTGGCAGACGGGCGCGCCGCTGGAGGGCGTGTGGCTGCCGGATCAGGGCGTGGCGGGGTATCGCGGGCGGGGGTGAGGGGTGATTGTGGAGAGGGATTAATCCGTCCCAGAAAACAGCGCTCGATCTTGCGGCAAAGCTTTGCCATACTGTTTCTTAGCAGCTTTGGTGATTCCTAATGAATGCAACGACTCCAATCTCTTGGGCCCACGCCTATAAAGATCGAGAAGATTTGGCGCAGTTCGGTAGCGCTGGCCTTGCTCTATTCGCGATGGCGCTAAAATTTGGCTATGATGATCTGGAGACAATCGGAGCCGACGCAGTCGTGGACGGTCCCGACGATCGAAGCTGCGATGTAGTTTACATTGATCCTGATCAAAGATTGGCAGTCGTTGCACAGTCCTATCGGGCTGACGCTCCGAAGCAGTCCGCTAACGCGGGCAAAGCGGCGACGCTTCGGCAGGCGCTTTCATATTTGGTTGAGGTGGACCTGGCATCTGTTCCTGAACGGATCAGACCAAGCGCTTCCGCTCTCCGTTCAGCTCTCGCAGATGGCGATATAGATCAAATATACGTTTGGTTTGTTCATAATTGCCCAGGTTCAGAAAATGTTCGCTCGGAATTGAGTGCCGTTGAGCAGACCACGCATTCTATCATTAAATCACGCTTTAATGCGGCTAGCGTAGCCGTATTTGCGGAGGAAATTGCGTCAGAAAATCTTGAAAAACTGTATACAGACACGAATACGCCTATTCTTGTTAATGATGTAGTTGAGTTTGATGCTCGTGCTGGCCTTGAATTCGATGAAGGAGATTGGAAATGTTTTGTTGTTCCTCTCAGGCTTCGTTTATTGCGCTCTCTTTATAAGCAGCACAACACTAGATTGTTTTCCGCGAATGTCCGCGATTTTCTAGGAATGAAATCGGGCGATTCAAACATTAATTATCAAATGCAGCGATCTTTGCAGGAAAAGGCTGTAAATTTCTTTGTATATAATAATGGATTGACAATTCTTACTCATAAAATTGACGCGTCCCGACAGGGCGACGGAACGATGAAGGTCACGGTTCACGGCCTTTCAATTGTTAATGGCGCTCAAACCACGGGTACAATTGGTACGGCTCAAGAGGATCCTCCTGAAGAAGCGTATGTTTTAGCCCGATTTATTTCTACGGCGAGCGAAGACCTCGTCGGAGAGGTGGTTCGCTACAATAATAGTCAGAATGCGGTGACCGCGTCTGATTTTCGGAGCACGGACCCCACGCAGCGCCGCTTGGTGCTCGAGATGGCGGCTATACCAGAAGCTGAATACGATGGGGGACGACGTGGTGGTGTTTCGGCGGCTATCAAGCGTCGTCCTAAACTGTTGCCGTCATATTCCGTAGGTCAAGCTATTGCAGCTGTTCATGGTGATCCGACGGTCGCTTATAATGAGAAATCTGCGATTTGGTCCAGGGATGCTCTGTACAGTCGTTATTTCAACGACAACTTGACTGCGTCCCATATTGTTTTTTGTTATGGTCTGCTGAAAGCGGTCGAGAATGAAAAGAATGCACTTCGATCTAAGGAAAAGGCGGGGGCAGCCTTAACAAATGCAGAAATAGATAAGCTTGAATTTTATCGAAAGCGAGGCGCCGTGTTTTTGCTGTGCGGTGCGGTCGGTGAGTGTCTAGAGACGATCACAAATAGGGTGGTAGCAAACCGGTTTCAGCTTGATTTTTCCCAAAAAATTTCGCCCGAGGAGGCCGCTAAGATATGGGCTCCAACTGTCGGGGCGCTTTCAGGCCTTCACACACACCTAGAAAAGGCGTTCAGCGACGGACTGAAAAATCAAGAGAAGGTGCGCGAAACGCTCCGCGCATTTTCTCAGCTTGTGGCAAGCTTGAGGACCCCATATGCATCCTTCTTTGAGGACGTTGAGCGTAGGCTTTCCTAGTCTTCCTTGTGCATTTGGAGTGACGAGGATGAAGCTGTCATCGAGGAAGGTTGCCATACTAGCGCCTACTCACCCAGATTCAGCATCGCTCACCCATGACCCCATCCTCCCGCCTCCCGCTCGAAGCTTGGGGCCGTCGTCTGATGGCCCGCGCGGAGGCGTGGGCGGACCGCTCGCGCCCGCGCCGTTACGCCTATGAGTTCCTGTGGTTCGGGCTGAAGCAGGGGTGGGCGTGTCTGTTCGGCGGGGCGATGCTGGCGCTGATCCTGGGGACGTTTCTGTTCTGGCCGGATCAGGCGCCGCTGGCGCGCTATGACTTTCTGGTGCTGGGGGCGCTGGGGATACAGGCGGCGATGCTGGCCCTGAAGCTGGAGAGCTGGGAGGAGGCGCGGGTCATCTTCCTGTTCCATGTCGCCGGGACGATCATGGAGCTGTTCAAGACCTATCACGGGTCGTGGATCTATCCGGAAGAGTCGGTGCTGAGGATCGGCGCCGTGCCGCTGTTCTCGGGCTTCATGTATGCGGCGGTGGGCAGCTACATCGCGCGGGTGCAGCGCATCTTCCATATCCGGGTGCGGAACTATCCGCCGCTGTGGACGACGTGGGTGCTGGCGGCGGCGATCTACGTCAACTTCTTTGCGCACCACTGGCTGCCGGACATTCGGCTGGCGCTGTTCGCGGCGACGGGGCTGCTGTTTATGCGGGGGTGGTTCTACTTCACCGCCGACCGGACGCGGCGGTCGATGCCGCTGCTGCTGGGCTATGGGCTGGTGGCGCTGTTCATCTGGTTTGCGGAGAACCTGGGGACGTTCGCGCGGGCCTGGGTCTATCCGGGGCAGGAGGCCGGATGGGAGATGGTCAGCCTGAACAAGCTGGGGGCGTGGTTCCTGCTGATGATCATCTCGGTGGTGCTGGTGTCGATCGTGCACCGGCCGGAGGAGGAGGGGCGCTGATGCGTCCTTCTCCCCTTGCGGGAGAAGGTGGCGGCCGAAGGCTGACGGATGAGGGGTTTTGCAACGGCGGAGAGACCCCTCATCCGACCTCGCTGCGCTCGGCCACCTTCTCCCTCAAGGGGAGAAGGGTGAGGCGTTAGGGCCGGGCCGTCACCTTGTGCTCCAGGTCGGGGCGGGGGCGTTCAAGCGGGGGCTCGGACAGGGAGCCGACGTGGATGAAGCCGGCGATGCTCTCGCCGTCCTCGACGCCGAACAGGGCGACGGCGGCGGGGTCGTAGGAATACCAGTCCGTGATCCAACTGGCCGAATAGCCCAGCGCATTGGCCGCGTGTTCAAGGTTCATGCAGACGGCGCCGGCGGACAGTTGCTGCTCCCACACCGGGACCTTGTGGCCCTGGATCGGGGTGGAGACGACCATGATGGCCAGCGGCGGATTGGCCAGCTTGGCCAGGGCGGCGATCTCCTTGCCGGTGCGGTTCTGGGTTTCGCCCAGCGCGGTCAGGGCCTGCGACAGCTCGGCGCGGCTGCGCGGGCCGAGGATGACGAAGCGCCAGGGGAACAGCTTGCCGTGGTCCGGCGTGCGGGCGCCCAGCAGCAGCATCTGCTCGATCTCGGCGTCCGAGGGGCCGGGCAGGCTCAGCGACTGGGCCGGGGCCGAGCGGCGCACGGCCAGGCGCGACAGCAGTTCTTCCGAACGGACGGGCAGGGGCAGGGCGGAAGCGAGGTCTGACTGGCTCATGGACGATAGCTAGGCTTTCGCGGCGCGCGGCGCCATAGCAGGGGCATGACCGAAATCCGCGACATCAAGCCCCGCTGGGCCGAGAGCCTGCCCGACACGCCGCCGTGGCGCAGCCTGGGCGACAGCGTCCTGGTCGACACGCCCTGGATGCGGGTGACGCGCCACCCGGCCGTCGCGCCGACGGGGGCCGAGGCGGATTATGTGGTCGTGCGGCCGAAGAATGTGGGCACGGGCGTGCTGCCGCTGCATGACGACGGGACGGTCAGTCTGGTCGGGCAGCACCGCTTCGCCCTGATGCGCTATTCGTGGGAGATGCCCGAGGGCGGGGCGCCGCAGGGCGAAGACCCGTTCGGGGCCGTGAAGCGCGAACTGGCCGAGGAGGCGGGGCTGACGGCGGCGCACTGGCGCGCGGCGCTGGACCTGGACCTGTCCAACTCCATCACGGACGAGCGGGCGATGGCCTGGGTGGCGTGGGGTTTGAACGAGACCGAGACGGCGCCGGACGAGACGGAGGTCTTCCTGTCGGCGCGCGTGCCGTTCCGTGATCTGATGGCCGAGATCGCGCGCGGCGCCGTGCGCGACGGGCTGACGGTGGCGACGGCGTACCGCGCCTACCATATGGCGCGGGAGGGCGAACTGCCGGCCGCGCTGGCGCGCGCCATGCTGGGCGCGTAGGGTCGCCGCCTGAAGTCGAAGGAAGCCTGATGGCCAAGCTGGAAGTCGTGCCGAAGCAGCCGGACCTGTGGGCGCAGTTGCGCGTCGCAGCCGAGGACGCTGCGCGCGAGGAGCCGCGCCTGGCGTCGCAGCTGAACGCCGTCGTCCTAGCGCACGAGGATTTCGCCGGGGCGCTGAGTTTCCAGATCGCGCGAAAGCTGGGCGATGCGGAACTGGGGGCCATGACGGTGCGTGAGGTGGCCCTGTCGGCCTTCGCCGCCGATCCGGGCATCGTGGCCGCCGCCGAGGCGGACCTGAAGGCCGTGCAGGAGCGCGATCCGGCGATCCGCTCGCTGTTGCAGCCCTTCATGTATTTCAAGGGGTTCCAGGCGCTGCAGGCGTGGCGCGTGGCGCACTGGCTGTGGGAGCAGGACCGCGACACCCTGGCCTTCCACTTCCAGAGCCGGATTTCGGAGCTGTTCCAACTGGACATCCACCCGGCGGCGCGGATCGGATCGGGCGTCTTTCTGGACCATGGCACGGGCATCGTCATCGGCGAGACGGCGGTGATCGGGGACGAGGTGTCCATGCTGCACGCCGTGACCCTGGGCGGGACGGGGGCCGAGCGCGGCGACCGACACCCGAAGATCGGGCGCGGCGTCCTGCTGGGCGCCGGGGCCAAGGTGCTGGGCAACATCACGGTCGGCGACTACGCCAAGGTAGCGTCCGGCTCGGTGGTGCTGAAGCCGGTGCCGGCGGGCTGTACCGTGGCGGGGGTGCCTGCAAGGCTGGTCAACTGCCCGACCGACGCTACGCCCGCGCGGACCATGGACCATACGCTGTCCGACATCGTCTATGACTTCGTGATCTGAGACGCGGCTGTGGGCTGATGCCGTGCGGGCTTCCAATCGGCAGAGGGCTTCTCTAGGGTCCGCCGCCAACGAGATGAACGAGGCTACCCGTGACCGAGAATGATCTGAAGCGCGTCGAGACGCACCTGAAGCGCACCTTCAACCACGGCGGCATCAAGGTGAAGGCCCGTAAGGTCGCCGATTCCGCCGAAGTCTATGTCGATGACGAGTTCATCGGCGTGGTGTTCGAAGATGAGGACGAAGCCGGCTCCTTCATGTTCGAAATGGCCATCCTGGCGGAAGACCTGCCGGAATAAGCCGACACGGCTATGAGAATTGAAGAAGGCCGGAGAGGGCGTCCTCTCCGGCCTTCTTTGCGTTTGGGATCAGCGCCCGATCACCAGCCGAACAGGCGGGCGAAGAAGCCTTTCTTCTGCGGGGCGGGGGCCTCGACCGGCTTGACCGGCTCGGCGGCGGGCTTGGGCGCGGTCGCCTGAACGGGCGGTTCGACCGGAGCGGGGGCCGCCGCGACGACAGGCTCGGGCTTCGGCGCGGGCTTGGTCTCGGCGATGGGCGCGGGGGCCAGAGAGGCGGCGATCGGCGTTTCGACCGGGGCCGGAGCAGCGGTCTTGGGCGCCGCGGGTTTCTTGGGCGCAGCGGCCTTCTTCGGCGCAGCAGCCTTGACCGTGGTCGCCTTGGCGGCGCTCGGAGCCTTTGGCGTTGCGGGTTTCTTGGCGGCGGGCGCCTTCGCGGCGGCCTTGGGCGCGACGGCGGTCTTGGCCGCAGCAGGCTTGGCCGCCTTGGGAGCGGCCTTGGGCGCAGCCGCCTTGGCCGGGGCCTTGGCGGCGGTCTTCGCCGCGGCGGGGGCCTTTACGGCCTTGGGCTTGGCTTCAGCTTTTGTCGCTGTCGCGCTCGACTTTGCCGCCGGTTTCGGCTTGGAAGCGGCGGAGGCCGCTTTCGCGGCAGGTTTCGTTTCAGACGGTGCTTTGGCCATAAACTCCCCGACCCCTCGTTGGACACGGGCGTAAGAACCAAGCCCGCACTGGCGATTCGTCATTATAACGGTGTTTGAGAAATGTCCGAATCCGCAGTTCAGGTGATCGCGCGCGGCGATCGCGCCCCGGCCGAAGCCGCCGCCGCCGCCATCGACGCCAATCCCCTGTTGGAGAACGCGACCTATTCCATTCTGGAAGAAGACGAGGACAAGGAAATCTGGCGCATCGACGCCTTTCCCACCACCGATGAAGAGGCCGAGGGCATCGCCGAAATCCTGCGCGCCACGCCGGGGCTGGAAGTGGTGGTCGAGAAGCTGGCCGACGCTGATTGGCTGGCCATGAGCCTGTCGGGGCTGCCGCCGGTCGAGGCGGGGCGCTTCTTCGTCTACGGCGCACACGATCAGGGCAAGATCCCCGAAGGCCGGGTCAATCTGAAGATCGACGCGGGCGCCGCCTTCGGCACCGGCCACCACGGCACGACGGTCGGCTGCCTGGAGGCGTTCGATAATCTGCTGAAGACCGAGACGTTCGAGAAGGTTCTGGACGTGGGCTGCGGCACGGGCGTTCTGGCCATTGCGGCGGCGAAGACCGGCTCGCCCATCGCTGTCGGCACCGACATCGACGAGCCTTCGGCCCGCATCGCCAATGAGAATGCGGTGATCAACGACGCCAAGTGCGACTTCTATTTCGCCGATGGGCTGAGCGATGCGCGCATCGCCCAGCACGCGCCCTATGATCTGGTGTTCGCCAACATCCTGGCCGCGCCGCTGGTGTTTTTGGCGCCCGAGATCGGCACCGCGTTGAAGTCGGGCGGGGTGGCCATCCTGTCGGGCCTGCTGCGGACGCAGGAAGAGCGGATTCTGGAAGCCTATCTGCCGCTGGGCTTCGTGGTGGAGCAGACGATCCATCATGATGCGTGGAGCGCGCTGCAGTTGCGTAAATCCTGAGCCTTCTCCCCTGGAGGGAGAAGGTGTCATGCGGAGCATGACGGATGAGGGGGAGGGCGGCATCGCGCACGTCCTTTCCGTCTTGCCTGCTGACACAGCCCCCTCATCCGAGCGCCTCCGGCGCCCACCTTCTCCCTCGAGGGGAGAAGGGATAAGGAACAATCATGCGCCAGACATTCGACGAAACCACCGATCCGTCCTTCGGGGCCAAGCACCTGCCTCTGCTCCGCGCCGAGATGGCCAAGCAGGGTCTCGACGGCCTGCTGGTCCCGCACGAGGACGAGCATCAGAACGAATACCTGCCCGACGCCAATGAGCGGCTGGCCTGGGTCAGCGGTTTCACCGGCTCGGCCGGGGCGGGCGTGGTGCTGAAGGACCGCGCGGCGGTCTTCGTCGACGGTCGCTATACGGTTCAGGCCAAGGCCCAGACGGACGAGGCCCTGTTCGAGCGTCAACCGCTGAACAAGCTGGCTGACTGGCTGGCGGCCGTGCCGTCGGGTTCGGTGATTGGCTATGATCCGCGCCTGCACAGCCCCGATGCGCTGACGAGCCTGCGCGCCGCCGTCGAGAAGGCCGGGGCGAGGCTGAAGGCGGTCGAGGCCAATCCGATCGACCTGGCCTGGGGCGACGCCCGCCCGGCCCAGCCGCAGGCGCCGGTGGTCCCGCACGAAGACCGCTATTCCGGCGAGGACGCCGCATCCAAGCGCGCCCGCATCGGCAAGGCCATCGCCGACGCCGGAGCCGAGGCCGCCGTGCTGACGGCGCCGTCGTCGCTGGCCTGGCTGTTCAACATTCGCGGCGGCGACGTGATCCGCACGCCGCTGCCGCTGGGACAGGCGGTGGTGAAGGCGGACGGGACGGCCAAGGTCTTCCTCGATCCGGCCAAGGTGACGAATGAACTGCCCGGCTGGCTGGGCGACGCCGTGACGCTGGAGGCGCCCGAGGCGCTGCCGGGCGCGCTGGACGCCCTGTCGGGCCGCAAGGTGATGATCGATCCGGCCGTGTCCTCGGCCTGGTATTTCGACCGGCTGGAAGCGGCGGGCGCCGACATCGTGCGCGGCATGGACCCCTGCGCCCTGCCGCGCGCGCAGAAGAACGACGTCGAGATCGAGGGCAGCCGCCGGGCGCACATCCGCGACGGGGCGGCCCTGACGCGCTTCCTGCACTGGGTCGATACGGTCGCCCAGAAGGCGCTGCCGGACGAGCGGGCGGTAGTCGAGGCGCTGGAAGGCTTCCGCGAGGCGACGGGGATGCTGAAGGATCTGTCCTTCGACACCATCGCCGGGGTCGGGCCGAACGGCGCCCTGCCGCACTACAAGCCGGTCGGGGCCAAGATCCGGCCGATGGAGGCGGGTTCGTTGTTGCTGGTGGACGGCGGCGGTCAGTATCTGGACGGGACCACGGACGTGACCCGCACCATGGCCATCGGCGAGGGCACGGCCGATCAGCGTCGGATGTTCACGCTTGTGCTGAAAGGCCATATCGCCATGGCCGTGATCCGCTTCCCCGCTGGGACGAGCGGCCGCCAGCTGGACGCCATCGCGCGCCAGCCTCTGTGGAACGCGGGCTTCGACTTTGATCACGGCACGGGCCACGGCGTCGGGTCGTATCTGGGCGTGCATGAGGGGCCGCAGCGCATCGCCGGATGGGGCACGGACCAGCCATTGCTGACCGGCATGATCCTGTCGAACGAGCCGGGCTATTACCGCGAAGGCGAGTGGGGCATCCGCATCGAGACGCTGCAGGTCGTCACGGCCCCGGCGCAGGTTCCGGGCGGCGAGCGGCCGATGCACGGATTCGAGCAACTGACGCTGGCGCCGCTGGATCGTCGTCTGATCGACACGGCGCTGCTGACGGCGGACGAGCGGGCCTATGTCGACGCCTATCACGCCGAGGTTCTGGTCAAGGTCGGGCCGCTGCTGGCCGACGGCGTTCAGAAGGACGAGGCGGCGCTGGACTGGCTGAAGGCCCAGACGGCGCCGCTCTAAAGGAGAAGCCCAACCGATGATCGGCGCCATCGCCCTGCTGCTCGTCTGCCAACTGGCGGGCGAGGTGATCCACCGGCTGACGGGCCTGCCCCTGCCGGGGTCGGTGATCGGCATGGTGCTGTTGCTGGCGTGGCTGGCCTTTGTGCCGAGGGAGCGGTTGACGCTGACCCAGGTGACGGGCTGGCTGACGGCGCACCTGTCGATCATGTTCGTGCCCGCCGCCGTGGGCGTGATGGAGGAGGGGGCGATCCTGTCGCGCCATGGCCTCGGCATTGTCGTGGCGGTGGCGGTCTCGACGCTGCTCACGCTGGCGGTGACGGCCCTGGTGTTCCGCGCCGTGGCCGGACGCGACGAGCCGGACGGCGAAGAGGAGGGCGCGTCGTGAGCGATCTGATCGCGACGCCCCTGCTGTGGCTGGCGGTGACGCTGGCGGTGTTCGAGGCGGCCGACATGCTGTCGCGACGCAGCGGGCGTCATCCTCTGTGCCATCCGGTGCTGCTGGCGACGCCGGTGCTGATCGGAGTGCTGCTGGCGACGAAGACGCCTTACGCCACATACGCCGAAGTGACGCAGGTGCTGGGCTTCCTGCTGGGACCGGCGGTGGTGGGGCTGGCCGTGCCGATCTGGGCGCAGCGGGCGACGATCCGGCGGCTGGCGAAACCTTTGGCCTGCGCCCTGCTGGCGGGGGCTGCGACGGCCATTGTCAGCGCCGTGGGCATTGTCTGGCTGTTCGGGGCGCCGGCTGAGATCATGGCCTCCATAGCACCGCGCGCGACGACCACGCCGGTCGGGATGGCGGTGGCCTCGCAGTTGGGCGGCATACCGGCGCTGGCGGCGGTGATCGTGCTGATGTCGGGGGTGTTCGGGGCGATGACGGCGACGCCGCTGCTGAACCTGCTGAAGATCAGGGATTATCGGGCGCGGGGCTTTGCGGTCGGGGTGTCGGCGCACGGCTTCGGCGCGGCGCGGGCGTTTCAGGTGGACCAGACGGCGGGCGCCTTCGCCAGTCTGGGCATGGCGCTGAATGCGGTGGCGACGGCGACGATCCTGTCGATCGTGGCCAGCCTGATCTGAGGCGCGCCCCTTGAAATAAGGCCATACGGCGCCCATCTGAAGCGCGTCGGCGGATGCGTCGTCGACCCCCTCACATCAGAAGGAATGCGCGGATGAAGATGCGCAAGCTGGGCCGGAACGGCCCTGAGGTCTCGGCCGTCGGTCTGGGCTGTATGGGTATGAGCGCCTTTTATGGCGGCTCCGACGAGGCCCAATCCATCGCGGTGATCCACCGCGCGCTCGACCTGGGCGTCACCCTGTTCGACACGGCCGAAATGTACGGCCCCCACACCAATGAAGTCCTGGTGGGCAAGGCGTTGAAAGACCGGCGCGACAAGGCCTTCATCGCCACCAAGTTCGGCATCAACCGCCAGCCGGACGGCTCGGCGATCACGGACGGTTCGCCCGCCAATGTGCGCCGTGCGGTCGAGGGCAGCCTGAGCCGCCTCGGCGTTGATCATATCGACCTCTATTACCAGCACCGCATCGACCCTAATACGCCGATCGAGGAGACGGTCGGGGCGATGGCCGAACTGGTGAAGGAGGGCAAGGTGCGATTCCTGGGCCTGTCGGAGGCGGCGCCCGCCACCCTGCGCCGCGCCCACGCTGAGCATCCGATCACGGCGCTTCAGACCGAGTATTCGCTGTGGAGCCGTGATCCGGAGGGCGAACTGCTGGGCGTCGTGCGCGAACTGGGCATCGGCTTCGTGCCCTACAGTCCTCTGGGTCGGGGCTTCCTGTCGGGGGACATCAAGTCGATCGACGATCTGGCGCCCGACGACTTCCGCCGGACGAACCCGCGCTTTGCGGGCGACAACTTCCAGAAGAACCTCGATCTGGTCGACGCGGTCGGCGCCATCGCGGCGGACAAGGGCGTGACGGCGGCGCAACTGGCGCTGGCCTGGGTGCTGGCTCAGGGGGATGATCTGGTTCCCATCCCCGGCACGCGCCGTATCGCCACGCTGGAGCAGAATGCGGCGGCGGCGGATATCGTGCTGACGCCAGATGATCTGGCGCGGATCGAGGCCGTCTTCCCGCGCGGGGCGGCGGCGGGCGAACGCTATGCGCCGGGCGGCATGACGTCGCTGAACCGCTGATGTGAAAACGCCTCCCTCGCGATCGCGAGGGAGGCGTCTTTCATTCGGACCTGTGAGGCAGGCTTATTGGATGCGAGTCCAGGTCTGGGTCTTGCACAGGGGGGCGACGATGCAGCCGCGCAGGCGCAGGGTGTTGTCGTTCGTCAGGGTGATGGTCCCACGATAGGTGCCGCCGTCCTCGGGGTTGTAGACCGAGCCGCCGCGCCATTCGCTCGGGCCGCCGGTGAAGCCCGACAGCATCCGCAGGCCGCGCAACGGGCGGTCGCGCAGGGACTGATCCTTGTTGCGCTGATCCTTCACCTCGGGGTTGGCGCGGATGTGGCTGGAGGTGACGAGCGTGCCGCACAGGGCCTGGCCGCAGCGTTCGATGCGGACCTGGCCGCCGTTGGTCGGGGTCTGCCACAGGCCGGTCGGGTCGCTGGCGAGGGCCGGAGAAGCGAGGGCGGCAGCTGCGACGGCGAGCGCCGCCAGGACGGAGGTCTTCATCGGCGTGTTCCTTCTGATGGATCGATGGAACGATCCTGCCAGAAGGTTGATCCGGGTTTCGGCCTGAAACAAGGCTGAAATTGTGAACTTCACTCAATGATTACATGACGTTAGGTAAAGTTGAGCGCGCCCGAAACGTCTAAGGCGATGGATTTGGGCGGGTTTCTCCTCCCTATGCCATGGGGAGGAAAGCGCCGGGTCAGCCGCCGCGAGGGCGGCGGAGGCGGGTTCCGGCGTTGGAGCAGGGCGTATAACCGTCGCGCCAGATGCGGCCCAGGGTCAGGCGGCTGGCGTCGGCCAGGGCGCGGCAGTCGGCGGCCTGATGCACCTGAGCCGCAGCCAGAGCCACGGAGGCGCAGGCGAAGGCGTCTTCGGCCGCGTCGTGGTGACGGAAGGCGACGCCCAGTTCGGCGCAGACGTTGTTCAGCTTGTGCGACGCGAAGTCGGGCCAACTGATCTGGGCCAGCTTGACGGTGCAGAGATAGTCGAACTCGGGATAGGTCAGGCCGTAGTGGTCGCAGGTGTTGCGGATGACGCTGACGTCGAAGGCGGCGTTGTGGGCCAGCACCGTGCGGCCTTCGAGGCGCGGGGCGATGGCGGCCAGAACCGAGGGGAATTCCTCGGCGTCCTCGACCTGTTCGGGGCCGATGCCGTGGAAGGCGATGTTGAAGCTGGCGAACCGCATCCCCGGCGGGCGGATGTAGTGATGCTCGACGGATTCGATGACGCCGTCGTTGATCCAGGCCAGGCCGATGGAGCAGGGGCTGGCGCGCTGCTCATTGGCGGTTTCGAAGTCGATGGCGACGGCGTGCATTACGAGATCATATTTCAGGCGATGAGGGCCAGCCACTCGTCCTCGGTCAGGACGGCGACGCCGTGCTTTTCGGCGTCCTTCAGCTTGGACCCGGCGCCGGGTCCGGCGACGACGTAGTCGGTTTTTTTGGAGACTGAGCCGCTGACCTTGGCGCCCAGGCTTTCGGCGCGGGCCTTGGCTTCGTCACGGGTGAAGCGTTCCAGCGAGCCTGTGAAGACGACGGTCTTGCCCGCCACCGGGCTGTCGGTCGTGGGGGCGGCCACGTCCTCGACGCGCTCAAGCTCGGCCAGCAGGGCGTCGACGACCTGAAGATTGTGCGGCTCGTGGAAGAAGTGGGCCAGGGCCTCGGCGGCGACCGGGCCGACGCCGGAGACGCCCGCGATCTGGTTCAGGATGTCGGAGGGGCCTTCGTTGCGCGCGACGGCGGCCCAGCGGGTCAGGTCGGACCAGCCGCCCGAGATTTCCGCCAGCGAACGGCGGGCAGGCGCGGCCATGCCGGGGAAGGCGAGGGCGATCTTCTGATCCATGGGCGCTTCCGGCCACGGATCGTCGGCGGGCGGACGAGCCTCGGCCATCAGGCCCAGCACGCGGGTGGAGATGGCGTGGGTCGCGGCCAGCAGCTTCCAGTCGTCGCTGGCGAGGCCGTTCGCGGCGGCCATGCAGGCGTCGCGGAAGGCGGTCCAACTGCCGAAGGCGCGCGACAGGACCAGCGAGGTCTGTTCGCCGATCTCGCGCACGCCCAGACCGAAGATCAGGCGGTCGAGGCTGATGACGCGGCGCGCGTCGATCCCGGCGATCAGGTTGCGGACGCTGGTCTCGCCATAGCCGTCCTCGGCGCGCAGCAGGGCCAGCTTCTCCTCGTCGCGGGCGAGGCGGAAGATGTCGGCCGGCTCCTTGATCCAGCCGCGCGCATGGAAGGCGATCAGCTGCTTTTCGCCAAGCCCTTCAATGTCGAAGGCGCGGCGGCTGACGAAGTGCTTGAGGCGCTCGACGATCTGGGCGTCGCAGATCAGGCCGCCGGTGCAGCGGCGCTTGACCTCGTCCCCCTCGCGCACGGCTTCGGAGCCGCAGACGGGGCAGGTGGTGGGGAAGACGTAGGGTTGGGCGCCGTCGGGGCGCAGGGTTTCGACCACGCCGACAATCTGGGGGATGACGTCGCCGGCGCGTTGCAGGACGACGGTGTCGCCGATGCGGACGTCCTTGCGGGCGATCTCGTCCTCGTTGTGCAGGGTGGCGTTGCGGACCACGACGCCGCCGACGGTGACGGGGTGCAGGCGGGCCACGGGGGTCAGGGAGCCGGTGCGGCCGACCTGAATGTCGATGCCTTCCAGCACGGTCGTCGCCTGCTGCGCCGGAAATTTGTGGGCGATGGCCCATCTGGGGCTGCGGGCGATGAAGCCGAGGCGCTGCTGCCAGTCCAGCCGGTCGACCTTATAGACCACGCCGTCGATGTCGTAGCCGAGGCGGCTGCGGTCGGCCTCCAGCGCCTGATAGACGCCGATCAGCCCTTCCGCGCCCTCGACGCGGGCGGAGCGGTCGTTGACCTGAAAGCCCCAGGCGCGGAAGGCCTCCAGCGCGCCGTGTTGCGTCTCGGCGAAGGGGGCGGAGGTCTCGCCCCAAGCGTAGGCGAAGAAGGTCAGGGGGCGCAGGGCCGTGATCTTCGGGTCTTTCTGGCGCAGCGACCCGGCGGCGAAGTTGCGCGGGTTGGCGTAGGTGCGGCGCCCTTCCGCCTCGGCGGCGGCGTTGAAGGCGTCGAAGGCGGCGTTGGGGGCATAGACCTCGCCCCGGATCTCGATGACGTCGGGCCAGCCGGAGCCCGCCAACGTCTGGGGGATGCTGTTCAGCGTGCGCAGGTTGGCGGTTACGTCCTCGCCGGTCTTGCCGTCGCCGCGTGTGGCGCCCTGGACCAGGACGCCCTTTTCATAGCGCAGGCTGGCGGACAGGCCGTCGATCTTGGGCTCGGCGACGAAGGCGATGGGCTCGTCGCCCGGCAACTTGAGGAAGCGAGCGATGCGGGCTGCGAAGTCGCGCACCTCGCCGTCGTCGAAGGCGTTGTCCAGCGACAGCATGGGCACGCCGTGGCGGACCTCGGCGAACTGGCTAGAGACCGGAGCGCCGACGCGCTGGGACGGAGAGACGGCGCTGCTCAGGGCCGGGAAGCGGGTCTCGATGTCGAGGGCGCGGCGCTTCAGGTCGTCATAGTCGGCGTCGGAAATCTCGGGCGCGGCGTCGGCGTAGTAGAGGGCGTCGTGGCGCGCCAGTTCGGCCGACAGGCGCTCCAGCTCTTCGCGCGCCTGGGCTTCGGTCAGGGTTTCGACGGACGTGAAGAGGTCGGACATGAGAATCGCAGGAAGTCGGCAAAGGCGGAACGGTTCCTTATCATTCCCCGACCTTGATGGCAGACGCGGCATGACAGAAACGTAATCTGACGCAGGGGGCGGGGGCCGCTAGCGTCGCGCCTCAAAGATTCCTGCCGGAGCCCTTCCATGCGTCCTGTCCTCGCCAGCCTGTCCGTGATCGCCGCCGCCCTGACGCTGGCCGCCTGTGAGACGCCCGTGACGCAAGCGGTGTCGGAGGCGACAGCCCCGGTCGTCGCCGGCTCGGCCGACTACGCCCAACTCATGGACGACCTGCGCATCCTCTCGGCCGACGACATGCAGGGGCGCGACACCGGCTCTGAGGGCGGGGCCAAGGCGCGCGAATACATCGTCAGCCGACTGGAGGCGCTGGGCGTCCAGCCGTCGCCGATGGGGCGTCTGCAGCCGTGGGAGATGTCGGGCCGCACGCGCGAAGGGACGAAGACCTACAGCGGAACCAACATCATCGGCGTGATCCCCGGTACGCGCGTGGCCGACAAATACATCGTGGTCACGGCCCACTATGACCACGTCGGCGTCAACGACGGCCAGATCTACAATGGGGCGGACGACAACGCCTCGGGCGTGGCGACCATGCTGGAGCTGGCCAAACGGTTGAAGGCCAATCCGCCCGAGCACAGCGTCCTGATCGTGGCGCTGGACGGAGAGGAGCGGGGCCTGCTGGGCGCCAAGCATTTCGTCGAGGCGCCGCCGGTGCCGCTGCACGCGATCTCGATGAACCTGAATTTCGACATGACGGCGCGGGCTGACAGCGACGGCAAGCTGTGGGTGACGGGCACCTATCAGCACCCCTATTTCCGCCCGGTGCTGGAGCGACTTCCGGCGCGTCAGACGGTCGCCCTGGCCTTCGGCAAGGACACGCCTGACGACAAGGGCGCCGACAACTGGGTCGAGGCGTCGGACCATGCCGCCTTCCACCGCGCGGGCCTGCCGTTCCTGTATTTCGGGGTGAATTATCACACGGACTATCACCGCCCGAGCGACGACTTCGAGAAGGTCAATCCGGCGGTGTTCCAAGACTCGACCGAACTGGCCATCGGCGGTTTCCGCGCGCTGGATCAGTGGCTGGATCAGTGAGGCCCAATCTCATGAAGCCGGGGCTGATCGCAGCGGTTCTGCTGGCTAGCGTCGTGAGCCTGGCCGCCTGCGAACGCGGCGCGGCGCCCGACAAGACGGCGCAGGCGACCGCCTTCAAGCACGACCTGCCTGAGGACGTGTCCGGCTACTACATCCCGGCGGCGGCGGTGCAGGTCGGCGATTGGCGGCTGCATCACCTGTTCATGGGCCAGGTTCCCGACTTCATGGCCTGGCGCGATGGCCAGCGGACGGCGGGATTCGCGCCGATCATGATGGAGTTCGAGGCGGGGGATAAGACGCGGCGCACGCGGCTGATTCCGACGGCCTATGACGTGACCGAGGACCGGGTGCGCTTCGAGGCGACGTCGCGGGAGCTGGGGGCGGTGTCGTTCGATGGAAGGCTCGACCAGGATGCGCTGGCGAAGGCGCGGCGCAATCTGGGAGATCAGGGCGTCGTCCTGAAGGGGACGCTGAAGGTCGGGGGGCGGACCTTCGACGGGGTGTCGATGCGATGGTGGGCGGGGGACTGAGCCCCCGCCGCTGAACCTTCGTCTTTAGGCGACGGTCGCCTTGACGATCTTGCCCGGAGCGCGGGGCGGTTCGCCCTTCGGCAGGGCGTCGACGTGATCCATGCCCTCGATCACTTCACCCCAGACGGTGTACTGGCCGTCCAGGAAGCGGGCGTCGTCGAAGCAGATGAAGAACTGCGAGTTGGCGCTGTCCGGGTTGGCGGTGCGGGCCATCGAGCAGACGCCGCGGACGTGCGGCTCCTTCGAGAATTCCTGCTTCAGGTTCGGCTTCTTCGAGCCCGAGGTGCCGGTGCCCGTCGGGTCGCCGCCCTGGGCCATGAAGCCCGGAATCACGCGGTGGAAGACCACGCCGTCGTAGAAGCCTTCCTTGGCCAGGTCGGTGATCTGCTTGACGTGGTTCGGGGCCAGGTCGTCGCGCAGCTTGATGACGACGTTGCGGTCTTCGCCGTCGCCGGTGTCCAGGGTGAAGGTCAGGGTTTGGTCGGCCATCGGGCGCTCCTTGAGGTTATGCGAGCCGGAATTGTGCGCGGGTCATAGCGGCTGAACGCCGTCAGGGCTATGTGGGAAGCATGAGTGAAGACGAAAAGCCCGCCGACAAGCCGCAGGAACGCCGCCGCATGGTGCGCCTGCCCACGGGCGGCACCGCAGCCGGGCGCAAGGTCGGCCAGAAGATCAAGACGGCCGACAAGAAGTCCCTGTCCAGTCAGGCCTGGATCAAGCGTCAGCTGTCGGACGAATGGTCCGACCGCGCGCGCGCCGAGGGCTGGCGCAGTCGCGCGGCCTTCAAGCTGATGGAGATCGACGACAAGTTCCGGCTGATCCGGCACGGCTCGCGGGTCATCGACCTGGGCGCGGCGCCGGGCGGCTGGGTGCAGGTGGCGCTGGATCGCGGCGCGGCGGCGGTGGCGGGCGTGGACCTGCTGATGATCGAGCCGATTCCGGGCGCGACGCTGGTTCAGGCCGATTTCACCGATCCGGGCGTGGATCAGCAGATGCTGGACGCCATCGGCGGGCCGCCGGACCTGGTGCTGTCGGATATGGCGCACAACACCATCGGCCACCGCCAGACCGACCACCTGAAGATCATCGCCCTGATCGAGATCGCGGCTGATTTCGCTATCCGCACTCTGCGGCCGGGCGGGAATTTCGTGTCGAAGAACTTCCAGGGCGGCGATGCAGGCGGGGTGCTGACGCGCCTGCGCGAAGAGTTCGAGACGGTGAAGTACGTGAAGCCCGAATCGAGCCGCAAGGGCAGCGCCGAGGTCTTCCTGGTGGCGCTGAACAAGCGCTAGGCGGAGGCGGCCTCGGTCGCCGCAGCGGCGCGGGCGGCCTTTCTGGCCTCGTGCCGCGTCCAGATGCGGTCGTGCAGGGTGAAGAAGACCGTCTGCACCAGAGGCTCGATCGTGCCGATGGCCAGGGCGATGCGGATGTCGCGCGTCAGGGCGTAGGCCACCAGAACCGCCACCGTGAAGTGCATGACGCCGTAGGTGACGGTCTTCAGCGCGATCTGCTTTAGATTGCGGGGCAGGGCGTGGCTGTGCCCGTGTCCATGGCCGTGGTGGTTGTGCGCGCGGTTCTGCTCATGCGCGTTCATCACCTCCAGACGGGCGGTGAAGGCCTCGGCCGTCTCCTCGACGCCGGACAGCATCTTGCGGCGCTCGACCCGGTGCCAGACGCGGTCGTGGACGGAATAGGCGATGGTCTGGAAGATCGGCTCGACCACCCCGACCGCCAGCGCCAGGCGCCAGTCGCGCGTCAGGGCGAAGGCCACAAGGATCGCTACGATCAGGTGCATGGCGCCGTAGCTCGCAATCTTGAGAGCGAGCTGCCGCGCCGTGTTGATCAAGATGCGAACCATTATCGAGAAATGCGGCCTCTCGCCGTCCGTTTCAAGGCAATTCCTCTTATATGCACGATAGCGCGGGCTTGGGGTTGCGGTTCCCTGCCAACGGGGGCTATACGCGGCCCGCAAAATGGAGGCTCCAAATGGAGATACGCGAAGGCCTAACCTTCGATGACGTTTTGCTCGAACCCGGTCCGTCCGAGGTCATGCCGGCTGATGTTGATGTCTCGACCCAGCTGACACGCGAAATTAAACTGAACATCCCGCTGCTGTCGTCCGCCATGGACACGGTGACGGAAAGCCGACTGGCCATCGCCATGGCGCAGGCCGGCGGCATGGGCGTGCTGCACCGGAACATGACCATCGACGAGCAGGCCGAAGAGGTCCGCGCCGTCAAACGCTATGAAAGCGGCATGGTGGTGAACCCGGTCACGGTCGCCCCCGACACGACGCTGGGTGAAGTCCTTCAGATCGTCGAACGCAAGAAGATCACCGGCTTCCCCGTGGTCGATCCCAAGAGCGGCAAGCTGGTCGGCATGCTGACCAACCGCGACATGCGTTTCGAGACGGACCTGAACCTCAAGGCCGCCGAACTGATGACGACCGGCGAGCTGATCACCCTGCGCGAAGGTTCGGCCGGGCGCGAGGCCGCGCGCGAGCTGCTGCGCACCCGCAAGATCGAGCGGGTCATCGTGGTGGACGACGCCTATCGCGCCGTCGGCCTGATCACCATGAAGGACATTCAGAAGGCCCAGGCCTTCCCCAACGCCTGCAAGGACGAGCAGGGCCGCCTGCGCGTCGGCGCCGCCTCGACCGTCGGCGACGCCGGTTATGAGCGTGGTCTGGCGTTGGCTGACGCGGGCGCGGACGTGGTGGTGATCGACACCGCCCACGGCCACTCCGCCTCGGTCGCCGAGGTGGTTCGCCGCATCAAGCGCGAGAACAACCGCATCCAGATCATCGCCGGCAACGTCGCCACCTATGACGCCACCCGCGCCCTGATCGACGCAGGAGCCGATGCGGTGAAGGTCGGCATCGGGCCGGGCAGCATCTGCACCACCCGCATCGTCGCGGGCGTGGGCGTGCCGCAACTGACGGCCATCGTCGACGCCGCCCGCGCGGCGGAAGGCACGGGCGCCTCGGTCATCGCCGACGGCGGCATCAAGTTCTCGGGCGATCTGGCCAAGGCCATCGCGGCGGGCGCCAATGTCGCCATGATGGGCTCGATGTTCGCAGGCACGGACGAAAGCCCCGGCGAGGTCTTCCTGTACCAGGGCCGGTCCTACAAGTCGTATCGCGGCATGGGCTCGGTGGGCGCCATGGCGCGCGGCTCGGCCGACCGCTACTTCCAGAAGGAAGTCTCGTCCGAGAAGCTGGTCCCCGAAGGCATCGAGGGCCAGACCGCCTACAAGGGGCCGATCGCCCCGGTGGTGCACCAACTGGTCGGGGGCCTGCGCGCCTCCATGGGCTATGTCGGCGGCGCCTCCATTCCGGACTTCCAGGAACGCGCGCGCTTCGTCCGCATCACCAATGCGGGCCTTCGTGAAAGCCACGTCCACGACGTGATGATCACGCGCGAGGCGCCCAACTATCGTCAGGGCTGACCTGATCCGCTCCCGGCCCCGGCCGGGAGCGGTTTTGTTTTGGGCTAGTAGAACAGGAGACCGGCGTGACGACTGAACTCACCTATCTGGCGGCGACGCTGGTGCTGGCTCTGGTGCAGGTCTTCCTGCCCGCCTTCGCCCGGACGCGCGAGTTCGGCCTGTCGTGGAACGCCGGAGCGCGGGACAAGACGCCCGAGGCGCACAGCCCTGTCGTCGGTCGTCTGGAGCGGGCGCAGGCCAATCTGTTCGAGACCCTGCCGCTGTTCATCGGCGCCGTGCTGATCGCCCAGGTCGCTGATCGGACCGGCGCGCTGACGGCGTGGGGCGCGGCCCTCTACTTCTGGGCGCGCGTCGCCTATATCCCGCTGTACGCCCTGGGCGTTCCCTATATCCGGTCGCTGGTTTGGCTGGTCTCGCTTGCGGGACTGGCGATGTGCCTTCTGGCCCTTTTCATCCGAGTCTGATTTGACCCCAGCCGCCCGCCTGGCCGCCGCCGCCGCCATCATTGACAGCATTTCGCAGGGCCGCCAGCCCGCTGACGCCGTGCTCAAGGCCTGGAGCCAGCAGAACCGCTATGCCGGTTCGGGCGACCGCCGCGCCATCGCCGAGCGCGTCTATCAGGTGCTGCGCGCGCGGGGCCGCCTGTCGGCCTTCATGGGCGGGCGTCAGGACGGACGCGCCCTGATCGTCGGCGCCCTGTCGCTGCTGGACGGCGCGACGCTGGAGGAGATCGAGGGCCTCTACAACGGTGAAGGCTATGGCCCGCGCCCTCTGTCCAAGCACGAGCGCGGCCGCGTCATGGCGGGCGAGGACGCGGTTGATCTGGCCGAGGTCGCCCTGCCGGACTTCGTGACGGCGGACCTGAAGGCGGTCCACGGCGACCGTTGGCGCGAAGAGGTCGAAGCCCTGAGCGGTCGCGCGCCGGTGGACCTGCGGGTCAACAGCTTGCGCGCCACGATGGAAGAGGTCGAGGCCGAGCTGCGCGACGCCGGTCTGTCGCCGAAGCGCACGGAGCTATCAGGCTGGGGCCTGCGTCTGGATGCGGAGCCTGCGCCGAATGTGCAGCCGCTGGACGGCTTCCAGAACGGTCATTTCGAGATTCAGGACGAGGCCAGCCAGGTCGTCGGCTGGCTGTCCGGCGCCTTCCCCGGCGCGACAGTGGTGGATTACTGCGCGGGCGGCGGCGGCAAGACGCTGGGGCTGGTGCAGGCGATGCAGGGGCAGGGGTCGCTGATCGCCTGCGATGTTTCGGCCAAGCGTCTGGACAATGTGAAGCCGCGACTGGCTCGTGCTGGCGTCGAGGCCGACCTGCGCCTGTTGGGCACGAACGGCGGCGGCGTTGAGGATCTGAACGGTCAGGCCGATGTGGTGCTGATTGACGCGCCGTGCTCGGGCTCGGGCGCCTGGCGGCGTCGGCCGGAGGACTGCTGGCGCCTGACGGCCGAAGAAGTCGCGCGCCTGCACGCGTTGCAACTGCGCATTCTGGGGCAGGCGGCCAAGCTGGTGCGGCCGGGCGGGCGTCTGGCCTATGTCACCTGCTCGGTGCTGGGCGCGGAGAACGAGGCCACGGCCGCCGCCTTCGAGGCCGCACACGCGGACTTCAAGCCCGTCGCCGTCGCCGATGCGGCTCATAGCGCGGACCTGACCGAGGCGGGGCGAGGGCGTCTGACCGCGCTGGCGCAAGGAAACCGCCTGCGTCTGTCGCCCGCCGCGACCGGAACGGACGGCTTCTTCATCGCCCTGTTCGAGCGCGCTTCATGAGGCTTGAGCGCTACGGCGCCGTCACGGTCCTGCCGGTGATGGCGGCCCCGGCTGAATACGGCGAACATCTGCGCGCCCGCATCGACCCCTTGATGACCGGCATCGGTCCGGTCGAGGGGGCGGTGTCGCTGACGGCGGCCCTGGCGCGGCTGGAGGCGAGGGGAGAGACGCCCGATCTGATCCTGTCGCTGGGTTCGTGCGGGTCGCGCGTGCTGGATCATGCGGCGGTCTATCAGGCGTCGTCCGTGGCCTATCGCGACATGGACGCCAGCGCTCTGGGGTTCGAGAAGGGCGTGACGCCGCTGCTGGACAGGCCCGCCGTCCTGCCGCTGCCGTGCCCCATCCCCGGCGTGCCGAGCGCGCGCCTGTCGACCGGCGGAAACGTCGTCTCGGGCGCCGCCTATGACGCCATCGACGCCGAGATGGTGGACATGGAGACGTGGGCGCTGGTCCGCGCGGCCCAGACCTTCGGCCTGCCTCTGGTCGCGCTGCGCGGCGTGTCGGACGGCAGGGCCGAGCTGACGGGCCTGCATGACTGGACCTCGACCCTGCATCTGGTGGACGAGAATCTGGCGCGTGCGGTCGACGGCTTGATTGCAGTGCTGACGGATCACGGCCTCTCTGCTCTTGAATTGGCCGCCCTTGAAATTCCGGCCCTTCAGGGCCAAACCCTCGCCCAATCGCTCGCCCCGGATTCGACCTCATGACCCAGCCGACCCAACACCAGAAGGTGCTCATCGTCGATTTCGGCAGTCAGGTGACGCAGCTGATCGCGCGCCGCCTGCGCGAGGCCGGCGTCTATTGCGAAATTCATCCGTACAACAAGGCGGGTGAAGCCCTGAAGGCGATGCAGCCGCAGGCCATCATCCTGTCGGGCGGCCCCAATTCGACGACCGACGCGGACAGCCCGCGCGTCGATCACGCCGTCTTCGACTACGGCGCGCCGATCCTGGGCATCTGCTACGGCGAGCAACTGATCTGCGCCGAGCTGGGCGGCAAGGTCGAGAGCGGCCACCACGCCGAGTTCGGCCGCGCCGAGATCGTCATCACCAAGGACAGCCCCCTGTTCGCGGGCATCGGCGCCCTGGATCACCGCGAGCCGGTGTGGATGAGCCACGGCGACCGCGTGACGGCCCTGCCGGAAGGCTTCCACGTCATCGCCACCTCGGAGGGCGCGCCCTTCGCCGCTATCGCCGATGAGACGCGCAAGATCTACGGCGTGCAGTTCCACCCCGAGGTGGTGCACACTCCGCGCGGCGCACAGCTGCTGAAGAACTTCACCCATGGCGTGGCGGGCCTGACCGGCGACTGGACCATGGCCGCCTATCGTGACGAGCAGATCGCCAAGATCCGCGAACAGGTCGGCGACGCCAAGGTCGTCTGCGGCCTGTCGGGCGGGGTCAACTCTTCGGTCGCCGCCGTGCTGATCCACGAAGCCATCGGCGACCAGCTGACGTGCGTCTTCGTCGACACCGGCCTGCTGCGCAAGGACGAGGCCAAGCAGGTCACGACCCTGTTCCGCGAGCACTACAACATCCCGCTGGTGCACGTTGATGCGTCAAAGGAATTCCTCGGCGAACTGGCCGGAATTTCGGACCCGGAGACCAAGCGCAAGACCATCGGCCGCGTCTTCATCGAGATCTTCGATCGCGAAGCCGCCAAGATCGAAGGCGCCGCCTTCCTGGCCCAGGGCACCCTCTATCCCGACGTGATCGAGAGCGTGTCTCCGACCGGCGGCCCCTCGCATGTCATCAAGAGCCACCACAACGTCGGCGGCCTGCCGGACTTCATGAAGCTGAAGCTGGTCGAACCTCTGCGCGAACTGTTCAAGGACGAGGTCCGCGCCCTGGGCCGCGAACTGGGCCTGACGGACGCCTTCGTCGGCCGCCATCCGTTCCCCGGACCGGGCCTGGCCATCCGCATCCCCGGCGAGATCACGCCGGAGGCGGTCGCCACGCTTCAGGACGCGGACGCCATCTATCTGGACGAGATCCGCAAGGCGGGCCTGTATGACGACATCTGGCAGGCCTTCGCCGTGCTGCTTCCGGTCAAGACGGTCGGCGTCCAGGGAGACGCCCGCACCTATGAAAAGGTGCTGGCCCTGCGCGCCGTCACCTCGACCGACGGCATGACGGCTGACTTCTACCAGTTCCCGTGGGATGTGCTGGCCAAGACCGCCACGCGCATCATCAACGAGGTCCGCGGCGTCAACCGCGTCGTCTACGACGTGACGTCGAAGCCGCCCGGCACCATCGAGTGGGAATAATTCAGGCCTTTCGGCGGCTTTCGGCATCGCTTCCGAAAGTGCCGATAAGTCACTGACATAAAAATAAATTCTGACGAGACCCTTCGAAGCCTTTCGGAGGGTCTCTCTTTTGTGATGACGGCTTCCATGTCGTCTGCGATTTCGTCCTGGAAACTGCGGATCCCCTCGTTGAGGTCGTCGAACGCGTATTCACGGATCGGCCGATTCCCGCCTGCCCCGGATCCAAGTCGTAGCGACGTCCAAAGGCGGCTACACGACGGCGGTGTTTGCGCCGCTTTAGAAAAGCTTGAGAACGACATTAAGATTTTACGGCTCAAGATTCCTATTCCGGTCCTTCTTTTTGGAGGGCCAGGCCATGCGCACAGTCGCAACCAGCAGACTGTTCAGAGTGCTCGTCGGAGGAGGCCGCACGTCGTTCCTGCGGTCTGCTGCGACGACTTTGCGCAACGCCCTGGTCCCCGGCCCGATCTGCCGGGTCGCCCTGCTGGGTATGGCTCTGTCAGGAGCAGCCTGCGGGGCGGAGTCCGTCGCTGACGATGAGGGAAGCGCCGCCGCGGCTGAAGCGAACCCCGCTTCCGTTTCTGCCGCAGCTTCGGCGCTCCAGGTCGCTTCGACCTCTGCTCTTTCCGCTCAGGAGCGTGCGGCCGTCATGCACGCCGCCGGATTCGTCAGTCCCCAGCCTGACAGCCATTGGACCTGGCGCGATCCCGAGGGCGCCGAGAACATCTGCGAAGGGGTTTGGGCTGAGATCGAAGAGGTCCGCGACCTGAACGGCGACGGTCGGCCCGAGGCCGTCGTTAAGGCCGATGGCGATCAGTGTTGGGGCATGAACCAGCATTTCGTTTCGGTTCTGCACCGCACCAGCGAGGGCTGGCGCTCCCTGATCGGGTTTCAGGCGCGGTTCGCGAACTACGGGTTCCATTCTCGGCGCGGCGTCGCCTGGCCCGATATCGAGATCGCCAACGGAGACGAAACCGGCTGCGTCGGCTTCCAGCGCTGGAACGGCCAGACGTATATCGATGGAGGCACGTCAGACGAGGGCGGCATCTGCACGCTGACGTCCGAGGGCCGCGCCGCAGGCGGCGGGGCCGCGCAGACACAGGGTCGGGTCGGGTTTCCGCCGATCGAGAAGGGCTACTACGCCATCGGCGTCAGTTGCGCCGAAGCCGTCGCCGACTCGACTGGCGTGCTCATGTACCTGGACGAAGGACGCGTGGCCTCGTTCGACGGCGGTCGACGCATCCAAGGCGTGGAGGCGCTGGGCGGCGACCGCTATCGATTCCGGGGTGCGGATCTGGTCATTACCGTCGCTAGCCGCACGAGCTTCACCAACGAGTACGGCGATCGTCACACGCACTGCCCGACCGGGCAGATGCCCCGCAGCGACCGTGAGGACTGGGGCGATCTCTCGCACCGATAGCACATCTCTTCCTGCAGACCGTGAGTGCGCTGATCCAGGCATGTGCGACTGGACGCCGGCAGGAGGCCTCCGCCCTCGCCGCGTCCCCAGGTTCCACGCCCGCCGTTCCTATTTTACCTTGGTTTTGCATTGCAGGGGATTCTATGTCCGAGGTCCGCTTCTCTCTTCTCCAGTTCGGCGTCGCCCTGACCGGCGCATTGCTGTTCCTGGTTGTGGCCGCGATCCTGATCCGAGGACTTCATCCAGCCTTGGAACGCGGGCTGACCTGGTTCAGACCTTGGTTTCTCTGGCTGGATCGCGGCCTAGCGCTCGGCGTCGCCCGATGGATAGGGCTGGACGAAAAGGGACGGGCGCGTCGTTGGGGACGCCTTCTGGCCGTGCTCTTGGGGACAGGCGCGATCGGCGCCCTGCTTCCTCCGTTGTTCGGCGCGCCGGTGCTGGTTCTGGGCCTGGTCGCCGTGCTCGCTGTGTTCCGGCGTTGGGCCTGGGACGAGGAAGATCGGGCCGCCAACCTGAATCCGGGTCGACGTCGTACGCCGGGAAGCGAAGACTACAACAACGAACTCCTGGTCGCCCTGTCGGCGGTCTTCATGCTGGGCAGCCTGCTGGTCTGGAGACTCACTGGTCTGCACTTCTTCAGTGCGACTTCGGGGATCGGCCTCCTGGAGTATGTGGCCTACGTCGCCTCGGAGGCGCTGGAGGCCCTGCCGATTGTCGGCAATATCGAGGTGATGGGCTACGACAACCCGTCCGGTGTCCAGGCCGTGTTGCCGACCGGAGGCGGGGTCGCCGCCTTTGCTCTGCGCATGGGGCTGGACCTTCTGGTCATCGGCGGACTGCTCCAGGCCCTCTCGGTCGCGCGTCGGATCGCGACGGGGCAGGATCTGCGGCGATACGAAGAGACTCTGCGCGACGCGGAAACGGAGGAGCAGGCGGGCGCGGCGCTGCAGGGGCTGGCCGACCTGGCTCGTCGTAACAACGTCGCCGCCCTGGCCCTGCTCGAGACGATCGCGCTTCCGCCGGATGGCGGGACCCGCCACGAGGTCTTCAAACGGCGCGGCGCTGCGGACGTGCTCCTGAACCTCTACGAAGAGGGTTCTGTCGTCGGCGTTTCGGGGCTGAACGCTGCGATCCTGACTTATGATGTCCTGATCACCCCCGAGTTGATGAATGGAGCGCCCCTGCAGTGGGCCAAGTCGGTGGCCGCCAGGGCGCACGCCGCGTATCTGCTGGGCATGCTCCTCGGGGGCGAACAGGGGCGGAGCCGTCTGGTCGAAGCACGCGATGGTTTCAAACTGGCCGCTCAAAGCCTGTCCATTCTCGATGCGCCTCGGCTCGCGGATCGCGCGGAGCTCGGCTTCTGGGCCGTCGAGGGGGAAGGACTTCATCAGGTCGAGGGGATTCCGCCTGAACTTCCGACCTCGTTGATCACGGGAATCCACGGGTTCATCGACCGGATGGGGGCTGACGCGGAAGCAGAGGTCATCGATGAAGCCCACAGACTGATCGCGCGGATCGGAACCTGGATGCTGTCGCACGGCATGACGCCGCCCGCCGGGCCCACGGAGACGCTCAGCACGCCTCTGGCGCAACTGGATCAAGCCGCGGCGACGATCTTGCAGTTCGGCCGCGAACCCTCGGATGACGCCTTGGACCGTCTGGATCGGACCATCCGGGATCTCGAGACGCTTCACGCCCGGACGCAGGCCGCGGCCGTTCGATCTGACGCCGCCCTGCGTCTCGCTCAGGCTTGGATCGCCCGCGCTCGCGCGGTCGCTTCCGCCCGACCAGAGGCGTTTTCGCAGATCGACAGGTGGTGCGAAACGCTTCGACCGACGATGATCACGGCCCCGCGGGTGCGGGCGGTCGTGCGGGAAATCCAGGCCAGCCGCTTCGTGCTGGAGGCCTCGACCACACCCTTCGGGCCGAAGCGAGAGGCTCTCGCGGAACTGGCGATCGAGACCTATCGACAGTTGGTGAACGACCCGGACCTGGACGGAGATCCTCTTTCGGTCGAAGCGCGAGCCAACATGGCGATCGCCCTTCTCAATTTCGCGGAAGGCGCCCGACCCGACCTCGCACGCATCCGGCTGGAAGAGGCGGCTCAGCTCGCTGACAGCTTGCGCGAGACGGCGGATCCGACGGCGCGGGCTTCGGCGGCTCTCACGGGGTCGAACGTTCGGAGAGATCTCGCGCCGCTCAGGCCCGAGGACCAGCGGCGCGACATGCTGGACCTGGCGATCCGCGATGCCAAGGCGGCGGTCGATGGCTATGCCGAGTTGGGCAACGAGGAAGGACGACTGCTCGCCATGCGGGCGCTGGGCCTGTCCCATATGGAGCAGGCCGTGCTGGAAGGCTCCGGTCCTGAGGCAGGTCGGCATGCCCGAGCGGCGTTTTCGGCGTTGGAATTCGCGGTGGCTCGTCTCGATCGGGAGCGCAACCTGGGCCTCTGGTTCAAGGCGGCGCACACCTTCGCAGACTTGGCGGCCTATCTTGGCGCGCAGGACCGCGATCGGGACAAACTGACCATGGCGGCGGCCCTGCTGGCCGAGCTGCGTCAGCTTTGCATCGGCCCGCTGGAGGCCCAGGCCCCCTATGTCGACAAATCGGCGGCGGCCATCGAGCGGGCCTTGCGGGACGGGGACGGACGGCCCTGAGAGCAGGGCCCCCAGGCGATCATGCGGACGTCGATCGGGCCCTGAGCTTCGCCAGAAGCTCCGCCGGCGTGTCGGGTTCGATCACCGGCGGCGCTCGCTCAAACACGCGTAGGACCGGCTTTGATCTCTGAACCGGGCGAGACGGATCGTGGAAGGGATTGACGTCGTACAGGCCCGCAAACATCGGATCGGCACGATAGTTCGGCAGTCGGGCGATCACCGGCATGTCCCCGGACAACTGCAGTAGGATCTCGTCGTCGTCGAGGTCCAGCAACTGCTCGGGCGAGCCGAAGCCGACCAGGCGGGCCATCGCCTCGGCCGCCAGCATGGTGTTCGCTCCGAAGCACTGCACGGCGCGGCAATTGTTGACCATGGTCTGCCAGTCCCGTGCATAGAGGTTCTGCAACTGGCTGGGGTCCTGCCAGAAGCTCCAGGTCTGCAGGCCATAGCCGCGCATCAGGGTGATGGCTCGTCGCAGGTCGTCGAAAGCGCCGAGTTGAGCCGCCTCGTCGAGGATGAACAGGGTCGATTTGGGCGGCCGACCGCTGCGACCCGAGATGAGGGTCATCAGGGTGTGCACCCACAGGCGCAACAACCGGCCGTGGCTCTCGAGCATGTGCGGCGGCAGCACGAGATAGATCGACAGCGGCTCGCCCCGCTGAACCGCGCCGAGGTCGAAGCTTGTGGTTCGCAACGAGGGGGCGATCATGCCCGAGCGCGCGATGTCGACGAGATTTTGGGAGAAGGAGAGAATGCCGCCCAAGGTCGAAACGGCGCCGATCCGCAGCATTCGTCCGATGTTGCGCGCCTCGGCGTTGCGCGAGGCCTCCAGCGCCGCCAACACGGTGCCGGCCAGGCTGCTAGAGGCGTCTTGGCGCTCGGTTGCGGCGCTGTAGAGGCCGATCTCTCCAACGGCCTGGTTGACCAGGGTCCGCACGGTTTCCAGGCAACGACTGGCTGGCGGCAGGTCGCTCATGACATGCAACACCACGCCCAGCACGAAGGTCGCCCCGCGTTCGCGCCAGTAGCCGCCGTCGCTGGCGTCGGTCTCGACATCGGGATTGGCCAAAGCCGAGACCATGGCCATCGCGTCATCGACGAAGGTCGGGCTTTCCGGGTCCAGGATGTCGAGCGGATTGAGCGAGGCTGCGGGCAAGCCTGTCACGCCCATGGGGTCGAGGATGGCGACCTCCTGTCCCAGTTCGCGCCGGCGTCGTTCGGTCATCAGGGCGTTCTCGCCCTTCGGATCGACGACGATGACCGGCCCGTCGAAGCGCAGCAACGCAGGTACGATGCAGCCGGTGCCCTTGCCGGCGCCGGTCGGCGCGATGGTCATCAGATGCCCCTCGCGTTCCATCAGAATAGGGGCGACGACGGCGGTCGCTGGATCGGCGGCGGCAACGGCTCCGAACTTGAAACCCACCGGCCGACGTCGATGCTCGCGTTCCAACGACCAGCCGACGATCAGGCCAGGCTCGTCGACGCTGTCGGGCAAGGCCAGGGCGCTGTCCACAGGGATCAAGGTCATGAGGTCGTTTCCTTCGGCTCCAGAACGACGAAGAGGCCGTCCATGCGTTCGGACCGCACGGGGACATCGTCGGTCAGCATCCTGTCGTCGATCATCTCGATCAGACCGTCCGGGGTGAGGGCCAGGCCAGTCGCGAAGAAGCCTTGGTGGTGGCAGACGACGAGCAGAAACAGCCAGCGGCCCTCGGCGTCGAAACCGGCCGGTTCGATGACGCGGGCATGGCCCGCGCAGAGGTCGCGCAGGGCGTGGGCGTCCGTCGCCCGATCCGCCAGCTCTTCGAAGGACTCCGCCGGCTGGAACCGCTCCCCCTCATGGCGAACGCAGTTCATGAAGAGTCGGATGTAGTCCAGCCGCGCACCCTCGTCCTGAAGGTGCGGGCCGACGGCGTCGTTCAGGTCGTGGATCCAGATCGACGTGCCATCGACGGCCAGAACCTTGTCCTCGGTCAGCACGAATGAGGCGATCCCAATCGCTCCGCCGCTGATCCGGCCTTGGGTTTCGATCAACATGATCCCGCCGTGGCAGCGTAGCGGCAGGGTGCGAACCCGATCGCAGAAGCCGGCTAGGGGGAAGGGGGCGCGCGCCGAACCCACCCGGTGGTGCGCGCCGATCAGGGTCAAGACTTCGGCCGCCGCCTCAGGCTCCAGGTCAGTCCAGTCGCCGGGCACGCCGGGCGCCCGGCTCCATGGCTTGCTCGGGGAGCGCACGGCCTCCACAAGCCGCGCGATCTCGATCGCGGTCAGCGGCCAACCCCTGTCGTGCGTCTGCAGCCACGCGAGAGCCAGCTTGCCGGACCACACCGCGCTGGCCATGCCGGGGAGATCGTCGAGTTCGCGGCCGAGCACGATACGGTAGGCGTCTTGGGCGGCCGCATGGAACACTGGATCTGCGGTCACGCTGTCGATCAACATCGGAGGAAAAGGCTTCTCCCCTTCGATCGGCCGTTCGAGCGCCCGAAGTAGGGGCAAGAGTTCGGTCAGGCGGGCGCCCAGCCGGGCGTTGGGGGCGATGTTCAGAAGCATCCGCACGCGACGCAGCTGCTGGGCGTCCAGAAGCAGCCGGTTCTTCAACGCGCCGTTGACCGCCGGGAGCGCCTGCATCAGGTCCGCCGCATGACCCAGGAGATAGCTGGCGACCTCGGCGTTAGGCCACATGCGCTCCGTCAGAGTGAAGAAACGACCGTCCAGGTCCGTTGGAGCCAGGACTTGGGACGAGTTGCGCAAGGGCGCGCGAGCGACGGCTTCAGCCATGGCTCGGCACACCCGCGCGTCGTCGGCCAGTTTTTTGCGTGCGGCGGCGCCGGCGTCGATCGAATCCAGGAAGTCCGCTGCGAACCGGAGGGCGTCACCGGCGAGTACGCCGACGGTGACGCCCTCGCGGTAGACGGGATTGAGTTCCGGCGCGAAAGGCGCGGCTTGGGCGGACATGTCTCCATCTCCCATTCGGGATGACAGCGAAGACACCTCGCCGGTCCGGTCGCTGTCAACTATCCATCGACGCAGGCAGCGTCTGTGTCCGGGGATCATCGACGGACGCGCTCGTCTGCGCGGCGGCGGGAACTCCGAACGCCGGGTGCTTCAGAGGCGTATTCGTCAGGGCCCCGCCAAAGGCTGATCAGAGGCGCTACAGACGAGGTTCGCAAGGGAGGCGAACGGATGAGCATGGCGGTTACTCCAAAGGTCAGGTTCGTCGAAGGGGGTTGCGGACTAGACCCAGACCCGAGGCGATCAGGCCCGCGCCCGCGATGAGCAGCAGCCAAGGCCCGATCTCGACCGAGATGAGGGTTTCCGCCTGGGAGGCGGCGGCCTCGCCGAGCGGGTTCACGGCCGTGAAAAGGCCCAGGATCGCGGATCGCAGCAGGAAGGTCAGGCCGCCCGCGAGCAGGGCGGCGGCCCCTGCGGCCAGCTCCCACGGACGCAGCGGCGCCCCAGTCCAAGCCTGCCAGATCAGCCACAAGGCAGCGAGGACGGCGGCGAAGCGAAGAATGAGGGCGGTGTCCACGGCCTTCAGGAAGCTGATCGCGCTCAGACCTTTGCGAATCTCGGCGCGCTGTTCTTCCAGCGATGCGATGCGATCGCCGACATTGCCGTAGCCGTAGACGCTGTCCGGAGTGCTGCCTCCGCTCTGCGCGGCCTCCATCTTGAAGCGAGCGAGGTCGCGCTCCAGGTCGGCCAGGCGACGTCTTCCGTGCTCGACCTGCTCCAGGTTCAGCCCGGCGGCGGTCGCGACCTTGTCCAGCTCCAGTTGGGAAGCGGTCAGCGCCGGCGACGACAGGGCCGGCAGGAAGAAGGCGATCAGAACCAGGATCGCCAAGGGCTGCGCCAGGGCGTCCTTGAACAGGCCGATGATTTTCTCGCCCCCAGACGACCGGGCCAGGGCCTCGACCGGGACCGCACCGGCGCCGGTGAAGGCGTCGATGGCTGGATAGACGTCGCGCGCGGTCCCGCCTTCGACGTCGAAATCGACGGCGGTCCCGACCGAGGCGGGTCGTTCGCCGCGCCAATCGGCGGCCTCGTAGCGGTAACGCTTGCCGTCGTCGCCTGTGATGGCTCCGCCCAGTTCGCCGGCGGGGACACCCAGAATCTTGCCCTTCATGGTCGTCCTCCTGTTCGTGGACGCGGCGTCAGGCCGGCTGCGGCGCCGCCGTGAACTCCACCAGGACGTCGTCGACCAGACGGATGTTCTTCTGGGCGCGCCCAATCACCCACCAGCCCATCAGCGCCATGGCTATGCCCGCCGGGATGCCGAGGATGGTCAGACAGACGAGGACACCTGAGATGATCAGCCCCCATCCGCCACGGACCGCCGTTTTCGACGTCTGGATCAGCGACGCCTTCACGGACGCCAGCACGTCCAGGTCCGTGGATCCGGCGCGCTTGAACGCGCCCAGCGCGGCGGATCGTTCGATCCGGTTCGGGAAAAGCGGGTTCTCCATGCCTGTCGGCCTCCGTGACGGAGCGCGCCTGTCGCGCTTCCAGGAGGCCAGCCTGGCCGGTCGGTCCCGCGGAATCCTGACGCCGAGCTAAAGAAGTTCTTAAGTCGTCAGCCGGCGGTCGCTGAGAGTTTCCATCCCGGACCGCGCTCCCTTAGGCTTCGAGATCGCAGACTGCATTCGAGGTGGCTTCATGGCAGAGGGCGGTTCCGGACCGCGCCGGAGACGGCGCAGATGGCGGTTCGCGAACGCGGTGTTCGATGAGGCGGCCTGGACCTTGTCCGTTAACGGCCAGCCGGTGGAGTTGGAGGGCAAGCCGCTTCAAGTTCTGCATGAGCTGTTGCTGAACGCCGGCGAGGCAGTCACCAAGGCGGAGCTGCTCGACGCTGTCTGGCCTGGCATCCACGTGGTGGAGGCTTCTCTGACCACGGCCGTGTCTAAGCTGCGCGGAGCCTTGAGCGAGCAGGGGGCGGACATCGTCCAGACCCTGCCGCGCGTCGGCTACCGCTTGGGGGCCCCGGTCGAGATCGAGCAGTTGTCGACGCCGCTGGCCCCGCGCTTCGCCTTCGCTCCGGGGGACCCGGTTCCTGGTCGCCCTCAGTGGATCCTCCAAGAAGCCCTGGACGACAGCGGCGCCGGCGACGTCTGGCGAGCGCATCATCAGAAGGTCGAAGAGACGCGCATCTTCAAGTTCGCTGACGCGCCCGACCGATTGCGCAGTCTGCGTCGTGAGGTCGCCTTGTTCCGGCTGATGCGTAACGTGCTGGGCGATCGGCGGCCCTGTGTCGACGTTTTGGAATGGAACTTCACGGCGGCGCCCTATTTCATCGAGGCGGCGGACGCCGGGCAGGATATGCACGCTTGGGCCGGAGCCCTGAAGGGGGGACTCGGCGCGTTGTCGCTGGAGAAGCGGATCGCGGTGGTCGCCGATCTGGCGCGCGCCGTGGCGGCCGCGCATAGCGCCGGGGTGCTGCATAAGGATCTGAAGCCCGCCAACGTCTTGATCGAGACGCGGCCGGGCGGCGCCCCCATTGTCCGCCTTGCTGACTTCGGCAGCGGCTGGTTGGTCGATCAGGCGGCGCTGGACCTGCACGGCATTTCGGGCGGCGGCTTTCCGCCAGGAGAGGATGACGCCTCGACCCGCTCCGACACTGCCGCCTATCGCGCGCCCGAGGTGGCGCAGGGCGCCGCGCCGGGCATGGCCGCGGACATCTACGCCTTGGGGCTGATCCTTTATCAGATGACCGTCGGCGATCTGGACCGACCGCTCGCCGCCGGCTGGGAAGGGGAGGTGGATGATCCGCTCCTGCGCGAGGATATCGCCCTGGCGGCCGCCGGCGACCAGACCCGACGGCTGGAGTCCGCTGCGCTGCTGGCTGAACGGCTCGGCACGCTTGAACAGCGGCGAACGGCGCGAGCCGAGGCGGAGGCGGAGACGGAGCGACGCGAGGCGGAACGCCGTCGTGAGGAAGCGCGCGCTGCCCGGCGCCCGTGGATTCGGCTGGCTGTCGGCTTAGGCGCCGTCGGCCTTGTCGCAACCTCGACGGCGGCGCTGGTGGCGGTCAACCAGAGGAACGAGGCCAGGGCCCAGACGGCGGCCGCCGAGGCCAGCTACGCCTTCCTGGTGGACGACCTGCTCGGACAGACCAACCCGCTGTCCGGCTCAGCCGCGGAGGAGACGCTGGCGGCCGCTGCGCTGCGCGCGCGCTCGACCGTCGACGCCCGCTTCGCTCGGCAGCCCGAAGTCGCGGCCGGCCTGCACCTGTCGTTGGCCACCGCCTTCGTCCAGCGCGGCCAGTACGATGAGGCGCGCCGATCTTTCCGCCTGGCCGCCGCGGCGTATGAGCGGGCTGGGTTGCAGGATTCGCCGGCGGCGGCGCGCGCCCGACTGCTGCATGCCCGGGCCGAGGCCTTGTCGGCTCAACCGGGCGGTCTGGCCGCGGCCAAGACACTCGCCGCCGCCGAGCGTCGTCGTCTGGGTTCCGCCGCCGACAAGGGCATGCTGGGGTTCCATCTCGCCCAGGCCGAGGCGGTGATCGGCTTCTTCGAGGACCTAGACGCCTCTAGCACCGCTTTCGCTCGGGCCTTGGCCATCGCTGAGACCCGTCCTGCTGGGTTGTCCGAGCGCGACATTCTGCTGGTTCGTCAGCAGCAGGCCATGGTGCTGATGCGCTTGGGTCGGCCGGGCGAAGCTCTGCCGATGGTGCAAGAGGTGGTGGCGGGCTGGACCCGAATTTCGGGGGTCGGTCACGCCAATACGCTGATCGCGCGACAAAACCTGGCGCAGGCCAGGCTGATGACCGGCGACCTCGAAACTGCGCTCGTCGAAGCCGACGCCCTGTTGCCGACGATGACCGAACGGTTCGGCCCGAACAGCCGCTACACCCTCGGTCTTCAGTCGACCCGCTACGAGGGGCTGACTGCATTGGGCCGGTATGCGGAGGCGGCTGGAGCGGCGGAAGCCGTGTGGAAGGGGGCCGAGACCAGCCAAGGGCCGAATGCGCACCAGACGCTCGTCGGTCTTAACGACTTGGGCGCCGTCCTGTGTCGAGCCAACGAGCGACGCCAGGGCCTGCGTCACCTCGACCAGGCCTATCGGGCCTCTCGCGAGGGGTTCGGTGACGACTATCCCCTGACCCATGTGATCCGCTTTTACCTCGGCGAGTGCCTGGTCTTGGACGGACGGTACGCCGAGGCGAAACAGCTTCTGATCCAAGTCGACCGTGCGCGGGTGGCCGGCCTTGTGGGTGACGCGGACTGGGGTGTGATGCTGGATCTGGCTTTGGCTGAAATCGCTCGAGCGGAAGGCGAGCAGGTCGAACTGCACCGCCTGCGGCCGCGTCTGGAGACTTTGAAGGGAGCCCGAACTCCGCCCTTCGAACGTCGTCGTTATGCAGCGGTCATGGGCGCCGGTTGACCCTGGGCCGCGGCATCTTCGCGGAACCGCGTCGCCAGGACGCCAAAAGAGGAAAGGGGGAGGCGATGACGGGATTTGAGGCGCTGTTCCTGGCGCTTCAGGGCGAATGGCTCCATGGGTCTCTGAGGCTGAACAACACGAAGCCGTGCGCGATGCCGCCCTGGCGGGGGCTGGGACTGGTTCAACGGGGCGGCTTCCTGGTCAGTGAAGACATCCGCCAGGGCCGTCTGACGCCGGTCCTGGCGGACTGCCGTCGCGAAGAACCGCCGGTCAGCGCCGTCTATCCAACACGCCGACATCTCTCATCCAAGGTGCTGCTGGCGATGGGCGGTCGCGCAGGTCACTCCGCAGCGATAGCGAGGGCCCTTCGCTTGCGGGACATCATCAGGACCAGCACCAAGCCCAGGCTGGATGCGGCGGCGCCTGCCAATGAGACCGCAGGATAGCCGAACCCGCCGGCGATCACCGCTCCGCCGAGGGCCGCGCCGATGGCGTTGCCGAGGTTGAAAGCGCCGATGTTGACCGCCGAGGCGAGGTTCGGCGCGTCGGCGGCTGCTGTCATGACGCGCACCTGAAGCGGCGGCACGAGGGCGAAGCTGGCTATCCCCCAAAGAAAGATCAGGACGGCGGTCGGGCCGGCGAACGGCATCGCCGCAGTAAAAGCGACGAGTACGACGGACAAGGAGGCAAGGGTGACGATCAACGTCCGATCGACCGACCTGTCAGCGAACTTCCCGCCGAGCCAGTTGCCGACCGTCAATCCCAGCCCATAGGTGACCAGCATGGCCGTGACGAAGCCGAGGGACGCCTGGGTTTGCTCGCGCAGGATAGGCGCGATGTAGGTGAAGACAGTGAACATGGCGCTTGAGCCGATCACCGTCAGAGCCAGGGCCGCCAGAACCGGGCCGCGCCCCAAAACCCGCAGTTCGGCGAGCATGTTTCCGGCTGCAGGCGCGGGAGTCTTCGGCAGCGTCAGTGCGAGGGCGGCCATGACAGCGACGCCGATTGCGGCAATGCCCCAGAAACTGGCCCGCCAACCCATCACGTCTCCGGCCCAGGTGGCGAGCGGAACGCCCACGACGTTGGCGATGGTCAGCCCCATGAACATGGCGGCTACGGCGCCGGCCTTTCGATTGGGCGGCACAAGTCCGGCGGCTACAATCGCGCCGACGCCGAAGAACGCCCCGTGGTTCAGCGAGGTGATGACCCGCGCGATCATCAGCATCCCGTAGCCGTCCGCGACCGCCGATAGGGCGTTGCCGACCGTGAAGATCGCCGCGAGGCCGATAAGCAGCGTCCGACGCGGCAAACGGCCTGTCGTCAGCGTCATCAAAGGCGCTCCCAGCATGACTCCGAGCGCATAGGCGCTGATCAGCAGGCCGGCGGCAGGGATAGAGACTCCAAGGTCAGCGGCCATGACGGGCAAGAGGCCCATCGGCGCGAATTCGGTTACGCCGATACCGAATGCGCCGGCCGCGAGGGCCAGAAGGGGAGGGTTCAGTTTCATCGAAAGGAAGACTCGCGAGCTAGGGGTGAACGCGCGGACAAATGGACGTTTCACCCGCCAAGCGTTAGGGCTGGCTCAGGCCAAGGATTTTTGAGTTGAACGCAAAGATGCAGATCGGCGGTGTGGATCGCGCCCGTGAGATGGAGGTGTTCGCCGCGGTGGCCGCTCGCGGCAGCTTCTCGGCGGCGGGTCGCATGTTGGGTCTGACGCCCTCTGCGGTCAGCAGAACGATCGACCGGATCGAAGCGCGGCTGGGCGTACGTTTGATGTTGCGCACCACGCGCGTGCTGACATTGACGGCCGAAGGTCAGGCCTACCTGGGCGCGGCGCGGCGGATCATCGCTGACCTTAATGAGGCGGAGCAAGGCATCGCGGACCAGGGCGCTCCGCGCGGACGCCTGCGCGTCAGCGCCTCGCTGGCGCATGGGCGTCAGGTGGTGGTGCCCCTGATCGGGGAGTTCGTAGCGCTCTACCCGCACATTCTGGTCGATATCAACCTGACCGATGTCGTGGTGGATGTGGCGGCGGGTCAGGCCGACGTCGCGATCCGTTTCGGCCCGTTGCCCGACAGTCCTCTGACCACTCGCCGGCTTGGCGAAACGGGCAGGACCATCGTTGCGTCTCCGGATTACCTCGCGCGACGGGGCATGCCCCGCGTGCCGGAGGACCTTCACGATCATGACTGCCTCAACTTCAACTTCCGGAGGCAGGAGCCGGTCTGGCCTTTCCGCAGAGACGGCAGAGATTATGCGCTGACGGTGCGGGGGCCGGTCGAGGCCAACAACGGCGAGACCTTGGCTCAACTGGCGCTGGCGGGCGCAGGGATTACGCGGGTCGGGCATTTCAGCGTCGCCCACGCCATCTCCCGAGGTGATCTCATCCCAATTCTGGAGGCGTTCAACCCGGGCGACCGCGAACCGATCCATGCGGTATTCGTCGGCGGCGCCAACACTCCCGCGCGGGTACGCGTGTTTGTCGACTTCCTGACGGAGCGCTTGCGAGGGGCGGCCGCCCCCGTGCACGCTCCAGCCAACCCAGCTTGAGCCGATGGCGTTCCTATGCGCCGCTAGTCGCGGAAAGTCTCAATCCAAGGCTCGCCTCAATGACCGCAAGCGGCGCAATGCCGACAGTGGAAGCGCATCGCGCAGACTTCCATCGGGATAAAGCTCACGCGGTCATTCAGTTTTTTGAAGCCGTGCATAGCGGATAGCGCCGCCTCGCTCGTCATTACGGCTAAGGCCCGCTCGAGTGGAGCGCGTGGCCGGGGGAGCTGATGGGCATGGACTTCAGGTATCTGCTGCTTGGCACGGTCGCCGTTTTGGCGACGGCGACGTCCGCAGTCGCGCAGACACGCGCCTACAATATACCCGCAGGCGACGCGGCCGCGAGCTTGCAGGCGTTCGCGCGGCAATCCGGCAAACAGGTGTTGTTCCCGTTCGACGCCGCGCATGGACGCCGCGCGCCGGCAATCGTCGGCCGATTAGATGACGCCGACGTCCTTGCACGCCTCGCCCAGGCCGCAGGCCTCGAAGTGGTCACCAGCGATGGACGGACTGTGACGCTCAGACGGGCGACGCACATGCGTTCCGCCAGTCCAGAGGCTGTCGCTGAAAGCGTCACTGAGTTGGACGAAATCGTCGTCGTCGGGTCGCACATTCGCGGCGGCGGCAGCGGCGCTTCGCCGGTTATCCGGTTCAATGATCAAATGATCGCTCAGTCCGGCGCCGCGACGCTTCAGCAGTTTTTCGACAAGCTGCCGCAGAATTTCGGCGGGGGCGCCAATGCCGGGAATAACGCCAACTCCGGGGTGGATCGCGATGTAGGGTCGAACTGGGGAGCTGGCTCGGGTCTGAACCTGCGTGGACTGGGCACCGGCACCACCCTGACCCTCCTCAACGGACGCCGCCTCACCGCCTCGAACCAATTCCAGTATGTCGATATTTCGCTGATTCCCGTGTCGGCGGTCGAGCGGATCGAGGTGCTGACGGATGGGGCGTCGGCTCTGTACGGGTCCGATGCGATCGGCGGCGTCGTTAACATCGTGCTGCGCAAGGACTTCGAGGGCTACGAGACCCGGTTGCGTTACGGCGGCGCGACCTCGGGCGGTCTGGAAGAGTTTCAGGCGGTCCAGACGGGGGGCTGGAACTGGTCGAGCGGTCAGGCTCTTCTGAGCTACGAATTCCTGTCGCAGGACAATCTCGACGTCTCCGAGAGACGCTTCTCCCGCAAGGCGCCGTTCCAACCCTATGATCTCTACCCGGAGACGGAACGACACAGTCTCTATGGCGCGATCTCTCAGACGATCACGCCGGACCTCTCGCTCGAACTGAACGGCCTCTACGCCAAGCGCGACGTCAGATCCGTGCGGGCGACGGCCAGCGATTATCAGATCGGCGCGCCCTCGACAGAACAGTATGATCTTTCGGGCGCCCTGACATACGACCTGTCGGAAGCCTGGCAGGTGCGGCTGAGCGGCGCTGTCGGTCACAGCGATGTCGAACGCACGGGCTTTTCGACGACTCCGGCCGGCGTGGTCAGTCCGGCTTCGAGCTTCAGCATCGCGTCGGATTCCCGGTATGTGGATCTGGCGGCCGACGGCCCCCTCTACGCCCTTCCCGGCGGCGAGATACGGGTCGCCCTGGGCGCGACGTATCGAAGCGAGGAATATCGAAACCGCTTCACCGCAGGCACGAGGCCGCAGCCGACCGTCAGCGGCGCTCGTGACGTCGCTTCGGTATTCGGCGAGGCCATTGTCCCTCTCGTTGGTCCGAACAATCGTTTCGCCGGCGCCGAACGGCTGGAGGCGACGATTGCCACCCGATACGACCACTACAGCGACTTCGGCTCGACCCTGAACCCCAAGCTGGGTCTGCTGTGGGAAGCCGTGCCGGGCGTTCTGTTCCGCGGCACCTATGGCACATCTTTCAGGGCGCCCATCTTTGAGGACCTGCAGTCGCAGAACGCCGTCGTCGTGGTCGTCAATCTGCCGAACGCGGGGGCCCCGACAGGGCGCACGAACCTGATGCTCCTGCAGGGCGGCAATCCTGATCTGGATGCGGAGAAGGCCACGACCTGGACGGGGGGCGTGGAGTTCAAGCCGACCTTCGTCGAAGGCCTGTCCCTGGGGCTGAACTACTATCGCATCGCCTATACCGACCGGATCGATCGCGGCTTTCCTGGGAATTTCACCACCCTGTTCGCGGGGGATACAGCCCCCTATGCGCCGATCCTGACCTATAATCCGAGCCTGGATCTGATCACCCGCTTCAGGGATATGGGTCTGGCCGGGGCTCAGTATGCGCTGACGCGCGCAGGCCCTTTCGCGGTGCCGGCCGGTCAGGATGAAAGCGATGTCCAGGTGATCCTCGACAACCGCCTGCGGAACAACGCGGCGACCTTTCAGGACGGTCTCGATTTCAACATCGGCTATGAGTTTGACGCCGGTCCCAACCGCATCGGTCTGACGGCGGCGGGCCAATATATCCTCTCGGGAACCCGCAAGGTGATCGAGATGTCACCGGAAGCCGACGCGCTCAATCAGGCGTTCCTGCCCGTGGATTTCAAGGCTCGCGCAGGCGCGACCCTGGCTCGCGGCGATTGGTCGGCCGCCGCGTTTCTCAACTATGTCGGCGGATATAGTGATATGGGCAATGTCGCAGACCCTTCTGTCGAAGCCTGGAAGACCGTCGATCTGGACATCCGATATGGCGCGCCGCCGGAAGCGGCGTCCTATCTGCGCGGCGCATCCATCGCGCTCAGTGTTCAGAACCTCTTCAACGAAGATCCGCCGTTCGTCCTGACGCCGTCTGGGAGCGGTTTCGATCCTACCAACGCCAATCCTCTGGGCCGATTCATCTCGCTGACGGTGACAAAGCAATGGTGAAGACCGCCTTCCACACGATGACGTGCGCCCTCCTGCTGGCGTCGTTCACGTCGGCGTCGGCGGCGGATCAGGGCGTGCCGGTCACGCCGGATATCTTGCTGTCCCATATAAGGCGGAACGCCGAGGAGACGCCGGTTCACCCGCGAATGCAGTGGCTGGACAACGGTCGACGCGTTCTCATCAGCACGGTGACGACACAGGCGCAGGCGGGCGCCGGACGCGGCCAATTCGCCGAGTATGTTCCGCTCAGCTACCTGCAGCGGACTGTCGATGTCCGCACCGGGGCGACCACGGATATCGGCGTGGGCTATGATCCCGTCGTGGCGGCGCAGGCCGATGTGATCGCCTATCACCCCGAAGGCTCGGGCGGCGGCCGCCTCGTCGTCGCGCGGTCAGGCGGGACCGCGACCTGCGAGGTTTCCGTTTCTGAACTGATGCCGGATACGACCGGAATTGAAGCCGTGGCCCTTGCCGCGAATGGCGGTCATATCGCTGTGGCGGTCGGCTATGGAGCGGCGCGTTTCGCCGCGCCGGCGGCCGCGCCGACCAATGGAGCGGCCGTAAGAGTGCTTGAGGCCGCGGCGCCTGAAGTCTGGGGTCACAACGTTGCCGTCTGGGTTCTTGATGAGCACTGTGGCGACGCGCGCCGCATCGCTGATCTTCCGGAGACGCGGATCGGGCGGATGACGTGGGCCGATCAGGACCGCAAAATCGTCGCCGCCACGGCGACGCCGGTGCCGGGAAAAGGCTTTCCTCGCAGCGATCTGCATCTCTTCGATCCCGCCACAGGGCAGGAAAGCGTCCTGGCGTCGAATATCGGCGGCCAAGGCGCCGCGTTCCTGCAGGCGGCTCCGGTCGGGCCGTATGTCGCCTTCACCTACGACAAGGAAGGGCTCGGCTATCAACTGCGCAAGCAGTTCGCCATCGCCTCGATCGCCGACGGCCGGATTCACGTCGTGTCCACGGACCCCAGAGAGCGTCCCCGCTGGCTCGACGAACGGACGGTGTTGGCGGACATTTCCGGCGCTCATCCCTTAACGCGGCGTCTCGCTACTGTGGACATCGAGGGGCGTGAGACCGAACTCCCTGGGATTCCGGCCAACGCCCTGCCGTCGCCGGATGGCCGCCGCCTGGCCTGGCTCGATATCGACCTCTACGGCGGCGCGAGCCTTTCGGTCGCCGATTTGCGCAAGGCCAGCGGGGTCTGGAAGGCTTCGCCCCGGCGCCAGATCTGGAAGGCGGAGCCGCCGTTGGCGTCCTACGCGCGGGCTGAACGCAGGTTCGTCCGCTGCGAAAGCACCGACGGCGTGCGTCCCGAAGCGATCCTGGTGCTGCCGCTAAACCATGATCGGCGCCGTCGGTATCCGCTCATCGTCGACCTTCATGGCGGACCGCGCGGCGGGCTGGACGGCGGAAGCCACGGCGCCTACACGCCCGGCACCATCCTGTCCTCCAGCAGCCTCGAACACGACATGTGGGCGGCCAAGGGCTATGCCGTCCTGGTCGCCGACTATCGCGCGAGCGGGCTCTATGGTTTCGACGCGGTGTCGCGGACGGGCGAGGCCTACGCTCAGGACTTCAATGACATCATGTGCAACGTCGATGCGGTGATCCGCGACGGCGTCGCCGACCCCGACAGGATGGCGGTGATCGGCCACAGCTATGGGGGCTATGAGGTCAACTGGATCATCACCCATACCCATCGGTTCAAGGCGGCCATCTCCAAGGAAGGCGGGTTCGCTGATCACATGGCGGGCTGGGGAGCCGGAGCGCGCACGAACCAGCTCGCCACGACGCTCTACGGCACGCCCATCGACAATCCCGATGTCTATCGCCGTATGTCGCCGATCAATTTCACGCGCGGCGTAACGACGCCCACCATGTTCGTCAGCCATCGTGGCGGCGCGCTTCCGGGTGATCTTTACGGGTGGATGTACGCCGCCTGGCGGGAACAGGGCGTCGATGCCCAGTATCGCATTTACGACGATCCCAACCACGTCCTCATCGGTGAGGCCGATCAGAGGGATCAGCTCTACGCCGCGATCAACTGGATCGACCGTTATATCATGCCGGAGCACGCCGAGGTCGTGGATGAAACGCCTTGATATGGGGGGCGCCGGTGGTTCCCGTCGTCGCTACGCAGTTCAGGACGAATTGACCTGCTTGGCGATAGCGACCGTCACAATCGCGGCTATTCTTGAATCGCAATGAGCAATGCCGACGATGCGCGAAGGGCGTGGTTCCGCCGGGAGATTCTCCCGCTGGAGCCTGGCCTGCGTGCGTACGCACGGCGCTTTTCACGCAGCGGCGCCGTCGATGTCGAAGACCTCGTTCACGAGACCTTCGCGCGCCTCATCTCGTATGAGAACTGGGCGACCCTGACCAATGCGCCCGCTTTCGCCAGTCGGGTGCTCAAGAACATCGCTGTCGATCAGCGACGGCGGGAAGGGATCGTGGCGATCGAGAGCGTGGCCGATGTCGAGGCGCTCTCAATCGGCGTCGATCAGCCTGGCCCTGAACTGGACGTCCTGTGGCGCGACGAGTTGCGGTTGCTCGCCGATATCGTCGCCCAGTTGCCCGAACGCCAGCGCCAGGTTTTCACCTTGCGGAAAGTCTACGGACTCTCGCACAAGCAGATAGCGGATCGTCTGGGATTATCCGTCAGTACAGTTGAGAAGCATCTCGCGAAAAGCCTGCGCATCTGCTCTGACGAGCTGGCGCGCCATCCGCGAACAGAAACGGTCAAGACGGGAGCATCATGGCGCGCGCGTCGTCACCTCGACGGGAAGACATAAGGCAGACGGCCGCCGAGTGGGTGATCAGACTCACGGCCAGCGACGCCGCGCCCGAGGATCATGCCGCCTTCGAGGCCTGGCGAGACGCCGATCCCGCGCATGAGGCCGCCTATGAGCGTGAAGCCGCAGCTTGGGTCGAGTTTGATCGACTTCAGGCTCTTTGTGCTGGCAGCGGCCCTCCGGATCCGGACCTGTTGGCTCCCAGACGTTCAGCCCCCAGACGTTCAGCGCCGAGACGCTCCACCACGCGAGCGGCGCCATGGCGAAGGCCGTGGGCCGTTGCAGCAGGATTCGTCCTGATTATCGGTCTGGTCGGGACGCTGGCGGTGTCGACATTAACATCGCCCGCCTACGCCACGGCGCTCGGGGAACGTCGCGTCGTCGTCTTGCCGGACAGAACACGCATGGAGCTCAACACCAACTCGAAGGTCGTCGTGCGCTACCGCCGGGGACAGCGCGAAGTCGAACTGGTTCGTGGAGAGGCGATGTTCGAGGTCGCAGCCGATCGCCGGCCTTTCATCATCGTGACGCCTGACGGACGCCTTGCAGCGCGGGGTGCTGAACTCGCCGTGAGGCTCATGCCGGGAGACGACGCATCGATCATCGTGCATCAAGGCAAGGTCTCCGCGATGAACCCTGCGGGTCGCGAGGTGGCGAGCCTGACGCGCGCTCAGACTGCAGTTCTGAACGATGGACAGGCGCACGTGCGTACGGTTGGCTTGGGCGAGGTGGACCGGCGTCTGGCCTGGCGACAAGGCGCGATCGCGCTTGATGGCCAGTCCCTCGCCGAGGCCAGCGCCGAGTTCAACCGCTACAACGTGCAGAAGATCGTCCTGATGGATGAAGCGACGGCGTCGTTGAAGCTAGGCGGCTATTTCAGAACGTCCGATATCGACGGCTTCGTGCATGCCGTGACCGATGTCTTTCCTGTTGTGGCTGAAACGACGCCGGACGGCGAAATCCGGCTTCGCCAGGCGTCATGACGTTCTGCGCGACCTGTTCGGCGGTCTTCATGCTCGTGGGCGGGCTGCTGGGCGAGGCCGGGTTAACGGCGGCGCAGGACGTTCAGCCCGTCGAGGCTGATGGCCCCTATGTTTCGATCCTACCGGACGGCTGGCGGGCGGATTCGGTGAGGAAGGACGGCGACGTCCGCCGGATCGACGTTGCGGCGGGCGTGGTCACGGTATCCGCCGTAGGCTCTGCACCCGCCTTCGAGGTCGCCTTGCGGCCTCCGCCAGAGGTTGCGGCGTCGATTGAACCGCTGGCGTCCGGAACGCCGCTTCTGGTTCTGGCGGACACCCATGGCGAATACGCCATCCTTGTCGCCTTCCTCAAGGCGCAGGGCGTCATCGACGCGCAGCTTCGCTGGACTTTCGGGAACGGCCATCTTGCAGTCGCCGGGGATATGCTGGATCGCGGCGCGCATCAGATCGAAATCCTGTGGCTGCTGTACAAACTTGAAGCTGAGGCGCGCGCCGCAGGCGGTCGTCTTCATGTGCTGATCGGCAATCACGAGGCGCTCGTGCTGCGTGGCGACCGGCGCTATCTCAATCCGCGCTATCCTGAAGTCGCGAGCCGTCTCGGCGTGACTGACTATGCGCAGTTGCTGGGGCCGGACACGGTGCTCGGCGCCTGGCTGCGGTCCCATCCCGCGATGTTGAAGCTCGGCGATCTCCTGATCGTGCATGGGGGCGTGTCACCCCATCTCACCGAGTCCAGCCTTGACCTCGACGCCGTGAACGCGATCGTCCGGCGTTTCCTGGACGTCCCCTATGCGGTGAAGCCGCCGGACGGATCTCTGGAAGCGCTTGTTCTGGGTGAGAATGGGCCGCTCTGGTACCGCGGCTACTTTCCGATGCGTGAGAGCTCGCCGACCGCGACAGATGCTGCTGTCACGGCGTCTCTCGAACGCTTCGACGTCTCTCGCATCCTGGTCGGCCATACCGTGGTTGAGCGTGTTTCGGCGCTATATGACGGCAAGGTCATCGCTGTGCAGGTTTATCCTCATGAAGACGAAGCTACCGGACAGCCGATCCTCGAAGGCGCGCTGCGTCTGGATGGCGTCTGGTTTCGTGCGACGGCCCAGGGCGAAAGACTACCATTGGACCTCGAAGACTGATCGCCTAGAGAGTCGCCAGGGCGGCGATCCAACTGGTTGCCGCCGTCGCCAAGCATGACCGCATGAGACGCTGCGAACGCTAGGTGGGCGCGTTTGCGTAATTCATCTGGGGTCCGACAGGCTAGTGGGCGTGCGGCCGGCGCTGCCAGTTCATCAGGTGGGCGACGCTCAGCAGAAGGCCGCCGGCGATGGTGATCTGCGTCTCCATCTCGTGCGACGGCCACTCGGCGGCGGCCAGGAACAGCAGGGTGACGCCGAGGGCGCCCAGACCGATCAGTCCCCAGGCCCGGCGGCCGTTCGGCGTCGGACGGGTCAACGTCCAGGCGGCGATAGGCGCGGAGGTCAGGGCGAAAGCCCAGTGCACCCAGGGGGCCTCGGCGAATAGCCCCAGCACCGGCAGCAGTCCTGCGATCAAGGGCAGGGCCAGGCAGTGGACCATGCAGAGGCAGGACAGGCCGATGGCGGCGGCGTCGCCCCAGGTCTGGACACGAGCAGTCATGGCGATTCTTTCAAGACGTCGGTCGCGACGCCCTGGGGACGTCGCGACCGGGGGAAGGGGGAGGAAGGTCAGAAGCGGGCGCGGAAGCCCAGGACGAGGTTACGGCCGCGCAGGGGGGCCAGGTGGCTGATGAAGGAGGCGTGGTTCAGCGCCTTCTCGTCCAGCAGGTTGGTCCCGCGCAGGAAGATCTGGCCGTCAAGGTTGTCGCCCAGGCCCAGACCGCTCAGAGGCACGTCATACGCCAAGGTGGCGTTGATCATGTCGTAGCCGGGCGTCTTGCGCTCGAAGGCGGCGATGCGATCTTGCTCGAAGACGTGGACGTATTCCAGGTTGCCGGACCAGGCGCCCTGATAGAAGTCGCCGCGCGCGCCCAGGCGGCCGGCTGGAATGCGCGGCAGGTCGCCGCCGTCGCCCTTCAGCTCGGCGCGGACGTAGTCGCCGAACACCGTGGCCGACAGGCCGGGCCGGAAGTCGTGAGTGACCTGGCCTTCGATCCCGGTGAAGCTGGCGTCGTCCTGACTGTAGCGGATCAGGCGGAAGTCCTCGAACTGATCCAGGGTCCGCGCATAGACGTAGCCGTCGTAGTCATAGTGATACAGGCTGGCGGCGAAGGTGGTGGCGCCCTCCGTTTTCTTCAGGCCCAGCTCGATCGAGACGGCCGTCTCGACATCCAGATTGGGATCGCCGATCTCATAGGTGTTGGTGGCCAGGTGGACGCCGCGCGCATACAGCTCCTGCGCTGTCGGCGCACGCTGCGACCGGGCCAGGGTCATGCTGGCGACATAGCCCGGCGTGAAGGTCCAACTGGCCGCGCCGGAGATGGAGAAGGGCTTGTGTTCAGCGTCGGGCCGTCCGCGCGCACGGGCGTCCTGCCATTCCTGCCGCAGGGCGCCTTCGAAACGCCAGTCGCCGGCGACATATTCCTCGACCAGGAACAGGGCGTGGTTCTCGGTCCGGCTCTCGGGGATGAAGGACTCGGCGCCGACGGCGGCGAAGTCGCTGCGCGAGGTCTGGGCGCCGATTACGCCGCGCACTCCGCCGATGGCGGCGTGCTGCACCTCGACACGGGCGTCATAGCCTTCGTTGGTGAAGGTGGTGGCGATCTCGCCGTCATCGATCTCGTCGTGGCGATAGTCGGTGAAGCCGCCGCGGAAGCGGATGCGCTCGATCCCGGCGAACGGATCCTCGATCTCGCCGCGCACGTCCACGCGCTTGCTGATCAGGTTGACGATCGGGACATGGTCATGATCGTGGTCGTGATCATGATCGTGGTCATGGTCGTCATCGCCGTGGTCGTGCCCGCCGCAATGCAGACTGGAGCCGTGGGGGTGGCAGGACTCATACTCATGGCTGTGCCCCGGCAGGCCGTATTCGCTGCGCTGTTCGGTATAGGCGGCGCCCAGATAGCCGCGCGAACCGATCCATGACAGACCGAGCGTCGCTGTCGAACTGCGGTTGAACGATCCGTCCAGAGCGGCTTCGTCGAAGTTCGGAACCTCATAGTCGTCGGTGCGGCGGCCGGCGGCCTCGACGCGTATGGCGAACGATCCCGCGCCGGCGGTCAGGCCGACCACGCCCGCCTCTTCATTGTCCGCCGTGCCCAGGCGGAACTCGGCGACGCCCTCGCCGCCGTTCTCAGGAATGCGTGTCGGGATCTTCTTGTCGATCAGGTTGACCGCGCCGCCGATCGCGCCGCCGCCGTAAAGCAGGGCGGACGGCCCGCGCAGGATCTCGACGCCTTCCAGCAGCAGGGGCTCGCCGGACACCGCGTGATCGGGCGACACTTCAGAGGCGTCCATCAGGGCTGAACCGTCGCTGAGGACCTTGACCCTGGGCGCCGTCTGGCCGCGGATCACCGGTCGGCTGGCTCCGCCGCCGAAGGTGTCGGAGTTGACGCCCGGCAGGCCGGTCAGCGTCTCGCCCAGGGTCGATTGCCGCCGCTGGACCAGTTCGTCGCCGCGCAGCACCGCCACATTGGACACCACCTCCTTGCCGGACCGGCCCAGGGCGTCGGCGGTCACCACGACGTCTTCCAGACGTGTCGTCGCCGGACCGGACTGGGGCAGGGCGTCCGCCCAGGCCGCTGTCGAAATTACTGAAAAACTCGCGGCCGCGAGCAGGATCGATCTTGAGTGCATGACGCTCCCCATTCATGAAGAGAGTCGCTATTATGTTATATCATAACATTCATCAAGCGAGCTTGAGCGGAGATCGGAAATGAGGGGCGAGGGCGCGGCGGCAGAGGCCGAGCGGGTGCAGTTCGAGGTCTGGCGAATGATCGGACGCGTTTTCGAGACGTGTCGAGCCAACGGTCTCAGCCAGTCCGATCTGGCGAGAAGGCTTGGCGTCCCACGGGGGCAGGTCTGCCTGTGGCTGAGGGATCGGGAGCGTATGACCCTGAAGGCGGCGGTGCGCCTGGCGGACGCCATGGGCCATGATCTTGACGTGCGGCTGGTTCGTCGAGCGACTCTTCGCGCTGCCCAGGCCGAGGCGCAATGAGCCTGTTCGATCACGTCGAGGCCTTGCAGGGAGACATCCCCTGGGGACGGTTCCTGGACGCCGGAACAGGCGTCAACTCGAGCCTCTGGAGCACGGACCTGACCACGGAGGCCTGGACCGGCGTGACCGCCGCAGCCGGCCATGCAGACCAGGTGCGCGCCTCGGTCGGCGCGCGTTTTCGGACGCAAGACAGGCTGTTGCTCGGCAACTGGACCGACGAGACCTTGTTGGCGGGCGAGGTCCACGACACGGTTCTGGCCGATTATCTGATCGGCGCCGTGGAAGGGTTCGCGCCCTATTTCCAGCAATTGCTGCTGCGCCGATTGAGGCCTCTCACGGGACGACGGCTCTATGTCGTCGGACTTGATCCCTACGTCGTCGGGCCCGCCGATACGGACGAGGCCAGGATGGTGCGGGAGATCGGCAGGCTGCGGGACGCCGTGCTGATGCTGGCGAACGAAACGCCCTATCGGGAGTATCCGGCGGAGTGGATGTTGAACGCGCTCGCCGGCGCCGGATTCAGGGTGCTCTCGGCCCGTCGCTTTCCTAATCGATACAAGGCGAAGTGGGTGAACGGGCAGTTGGATATGACGTTGCGACGGTTGCCTTTTGTGGCTGATCAGTCGCTGGCGTTGCGGCTGCGCGAGACTGTCGAGGAGATGCGGCGACGGGCCCTCGCGCTTTGCGACGAGCGATGCGGCCTCCGGCACGGCGCGGACTATGTCATCGCTTGCGAGCCGATAGATTGACGCGTCCTTGCATCGTTATTTTCATTATTGAGAATCGTTATCAATTAAGTTAGGCGTTTCTCCCCGTCACTGTCGGACCTGCGCCATGTCGTCGCCCATTCCTCTGTCCGAAGATGAGATCGGAGAGACAGACCGGCGTCTGAGGGGCCTAGTCCGCAGCCGGGTTGGCCATCGTGAGGATGGTGAGGATATCGCGCAGGACAGCTGGCTGCGTATGGCGTCAGCCGCGCCGAGCGAAGGGGCGGCTATCGTCAACGTCCGGGCCTATTTGTTCCGCATCGCCTGCAATCTGATTGTGGACCATAGGCGGCGCCATGCAGCGCGGCCGCCGATCGATGGCGATGACGCCCTGCTCTCGGTGGTTGATCCTCGACCCAATCCCGAACGCGTGCTGATCACCCGGATTGAGCTGGCGCGCATGGACCGCATCATCGCCGCCATGCCGGCCCGCCCACGTGAGGTCTTCCGCCTGTCGCGGATCGAAGGTCAGTCCTTCGCCGAGATCGGCCGTCGGTTGGGTGTGTCGCGTCAGACCGTACACGAACACATGGGGCGGGCGCTTCTGGCGCTCCAATTGGCGGCGGATACGGATTTCGACGCAGAGACCTGACAAGGGACGCGGTCTTTCGTCCTACACAGGGAGCGCCTGGATTGGCGCGCGGATCATAAGAGACAGATGTGAGCGCAAGGCGAAGCCAGGCCCAGGCGGCCCCGGTCGTGGAGGCGGCGATCGCCTGGTTCGTGCGTCTGCACGACGACCCGGCCGATTCCAGCCTTCATGCGAGTTTTGAAGCATGGCGCGACGCTGATCCACGCCATGCCCGCGCCTATGAACGTCTGCAACGCCTGTGGGGCGCGTCAGCTCACCTGCCCAGTCTGGCCGACTCCAAGCCGGCGATGGATCGGCGGACGTTGCTGCGTGGCGGGGTCGGCCTCGGCGGGACGGCGGCTGTGGCCCTTGTCTGTGGCCGTCTGGCCCTGGGGCCGCACCCCTTCGCCGACTATGCGACGCGGCCGGGCGAGACGGCGCGCGTCACCCTGGCGGATGGATCGCGTGTCGAGCTTTCGACCGCCACGGCGATCGACGTTGACTTCAGCGCCGGACGACGCCGCCTGCGCCTGCTAGGCGGCGAAGCATGGTTCCAGCCGGCTATGGCGGACATTCGTCCTTTCGTCGTGGAAGCGGCGGGCGGTTGGATCGCGGCGGGCGAGGGGGCTTTCGCCGCAGCGATGGAGGCGGACGGCGCGCGCGTCGCGGTGACGGCGAAGACGGCGCGGGTCGGGTTGGGGCAAGCTGCGGCGACCGTGCAGGAGGGCTATGGTCTTTCCTATGGGCGCGCCGGGCTGCAGCGGCCACGCCTGCTGTCAGAAGAGAGTCTGGCCTGGCGCGACGGGCGTCTGGTCTTCGTCAATGAGCCGTTGCGACGTGTCGCGGCGGCGCTTGATCGGTGGACCGGGGGGCGCACCCTGATCTGGGACGACGCTCTGGCGGCGCGGCCGGTCACCCTGATCACCCAGACAGCCCAGGCCGCGTGGGCCCTGGAGCGACTGGCGCAGGCGGCGCCTATGCGCATTCGACGCGGCGGGACGCTGCTAACGATTGTGACCAGTAATTGAAAATAAATCTCATTTGCACCTGACGCGGGCTGGGCGCCTTCGTCTTCCTCAGCGAGGGCGGGCGCCAAGGGTCTGCCGATTTTATCCCGCGTGAGGGCGTATGAAGACGAGATTGGGCGACGGCCGGGCTTTGATGATGGCCGTCTTGATGGGCACCACCGCACTGGGCGCGATTGGCGTGTCGGGCGCGCCGGCCTGGGCGCAGACGCAGGATACGGCGTTCGACATTCGGCCCCAGCCTCTGGGCGCCGCCCTGGCGGCCTATAGCCGGGCGACAGGCGTGAACCTGGTCTATGGCGCGGCCATGCCTGACGTGCGTTCGCCGGGAGCGGTCGGGCGGATGTCGTCGTCGGAAGGCTTGTCGCGCATCCTGGTCGGCAGCGGTCTGACCTATCGCTTCATGGGAACGGGAACCGCGCGGCTGGAGCCGGCGCCGCAGCGCGCGGGAGGCGAGAGCGTGATCCAGCTCGGCGCCGTGCGGGTGGAGGGGGCGACGACCTCGACCGGCGTTGCTGGAACGGGCGCAGGTCTGAATGACGATGCGATCTACAGCGAACCGGCGCCGGTCGCGCATATCGGCGCGGACCGCATCGAACGCTATCGCGGGTCGAGCCCGGCGGACGTGTTCCGCGGCACGCCTGGCGTCCTGTCGGGCGAGGCCCGCAACGGGGCGGGGGCCATCGACCTGAACATCCGGGGTCTGCAGGGCTTTGGCCGGGTGACGACCAAGATCGACGGCGCCGAGAATGCGGTCACCGTCTATCAGGGTTATCAGGGCGTCTCGAACCGAACCTTCATCGACCCTGACTTCATCGCCGGCGTCGATGTGACCAAGGGCGCTGACGCAGCGGCGTTCGGCAACGCCGGATCGGTCGCTATCCGCACCCTGGACGCGGGCGACATCGTGCGTGAGGGCGAGACCTGGGGCCTACGGGTGCGCGGCGGTCTGCGCGGAAACACCTCGGACCCGACGGCTGGGGACCGCAGCGGCTATGTCTATCGCTCGGTGGTTGGAAAGGCAGACCCGTCCGAGACGGGTATGGACCGTCCGGGCGCGCTGGAGCCGACGAGCGGTTGGGCCAGCGTGGTGGCGGCCTTCTCGGGCGATGCGATCGATCTGCTGGCTGGCTACACCTATCGCGAACAGGGCAATTTCCATGCGGGCGAGCACGGCCCGGTCGCGCGTCCCCTGAACATCGGAGACACCAAGATCTGGAGCGGCGTTCAGCCGAACACCATGATCAACGCTGGTCTCGCCAACTATCGTGCAGGCGAGGAGGTGCTGAACAGTCAGTTGCGGACCGAGTCCTGGCTGGCCAAGGCGACAGCTCGGTTCGGCGACGGTCAGACGGTGCAACTGGGCTATAACGCTTATCGCAGCGAGGCGGGCGATCGCCTGGCCTCGCGCCAGACCAGCCGGGAGGGGCAGGCGCTGCAGCAGGCGGACACCGCCGGCACGCGGCTGGACTCCTACACGGCCCGATATCTGTGGGCGCCGTCCGACAGCGACCTGATCGACTTGAAGGCCAACGCCTACTGGTCCCACCTGGAGCTTCGCAATCCGATCCGCGGCGGGCGGATGGCGACGCCCAAGAGCCTGGGCCTGGCCGAGAACTTCCGGGTCGGTTCCGACAGCGACCTGTGGGGCGTGGATGTCAGCAACCGCTCGCGCTTCTTCCTCGATAGCGGTGATCTGGAGCTGACCTATGGTCTGTCCTATCGCGGCGAAGACACGCGCGGCAGCCGCCACACCGCCGTTCTGGAAGGGTGGAACACGCCCCGCGACGGTTTCCGGCATGAGGTCGCGGGCTTCGCCAAGGGCGCCTATACGCCGCGCGACTGGCTGACGCTCAACGGCGGGCTGCGTTACACTCATTACTGGTCCGAGGACCGCTATGATCCCTATGAGGTGTTTCAGAATACGCCCGAGAAGCAGGATATCCGTACTGACGACGGCGGCTTCAGTCCCTCTCTGGGCCTGATCCTGAGGCCGACGGACGGCGCCCAGATCTACCTCAACTATTCCAGCACTCTGCGCGCTCCGGCCCTGACCGAGACCATTTCGGCCTTCAACAGCTTCGTGGCCAACAGGCAAATTCAGCCCGAACGGTCGAAGAACTGGGAACTGGGCGCCAACCTAGTCCGCAATGATCTTCTGGCTCAGGGCGACCGCGCCCAGTTCAAGCTGGGTTACTTCAACTGGGTCGTGGACGACTATATCGCGCGCAATGTCCGCACCGAGCCGATGATCGCCCTGAACATCGAGAACATCCATCAGGCCCGGTTCGAAGGCTTGGAGTTCAACGGCCGCTATGAGATCGGCGGCCTGACGGCGGACTTCGGCGCCAACTACTATCTCGACATCGCCTATTGCCGCACGGCCGACACCTGCGGTCAGAAGTCGCTTTACGGCGACTACGCCACCAATCACGTCCCGCCGGAGTACACCCTCGAGCTGGGGCTGTCGCAGACGCTGATGCAGGAGCGGCTGACCGTCGGCGGACGGGTGCAGCACACCGGCCCCCGCGCCATCGGCCACGGCGACGTGACGGCCCAGGGAGCCGGCCAGTTCGTCGCCCTGGTGGACTGGAAGCCCTATACGCTGACTGATCTGTTCGCCGACTATCGGGTCACGGACCGGCTGACGGCCAGCCTGCGCGTCGAGAACCTGTTCGATCGCTACTACATGGACCCGCTGGGGCTGGTGACGCAGCCGGGGCCCGGGCGCACGGTTTCGTTCAGCCTGACCCAGCAGTTCGGCGGAGATCGGCCGATCGCCTGGCTGGCGCCCTTCAGCCTGGAGTCCGGCGAGGTCACGCGGGACTGGACCGGCTTCTATGCCGGGGCGCACGGCGGCGGTCAGTATGCGTCCTCGTCAGGAAATGCGACCACGCTGAACGGAGCGGTTAATCCCAATGCGGAGCGCGAGGCGGCGGAATGGAACGCGCCCAGCGGTCTGATGGGGCTGCAGGCGGGCTATAATCGCCAGTTGTCGAACCGGTGGGTGGTCGGCGTCGAGGCTGACTGGAGCCGCACCTATCTGCGTGATCGGGTAAAGACCCTGTCTCTTGACCTGGGCATGGCCGAGAAGGGCTATCTGGAAACCGATCGGGCTTTCGACGTCAGCTGGACGGCGGGCGTGCGCGGCAGATTGGGCTACGCTTTCAGCGACCGCCTCATGGCCTATGGCGCGGGCGGTCTGGCGCTGGCGCACGAGACCCAGTCGCGCGATCAGTACGTCTCCAACTCGGGCCATGTTTCGGCGCCGCTGGGCAGCGAGACCAGCGTCTTCTTCGTCGAGCGCGCCTCGGTGACGCGCAAGGGCGTCTCGGTTGGAGCGGGCGCGGAATACGCCCTTAGCGACCGCTGGTCGCTCCGTGCGGAATACAACTACAGCCGCTTCGGCAAGCAGGACATCGACTTCGCCAGAGCAAGAGCTGGTACCGGCGCGGACTACACCAGCCAGCGTCAGATCGGCGTCGAAATCTATGACCCGTCGAAGGATCCCAGCATGGCCTGGCTGTGCGACATCGACGCCTCGTTCTGCAGGCCGCGCGAACGGCCGGTCTACGAAACGGTCCAGCATGTCGGCACTTCGTCGGTAGAGGAGGGGCGGCGCGCATCCAGCGACCTAGATCTGCACGCCGTCCGTATCGGCCTGAACTTCCGATTCTGAGGCGGAGATGACGATGATCCAAATCGATCCCTCGCGCGCGCGCCGTCTCAAGGCGCACACGGCTTCCGCCCATGATCGGCTGGACCAGTCGGTCATGGCGGCGGCGTCTTTCGAGACCTTGTCCGCCTATGGCCGGTTCGTGGCGGCCCAGGCCCTGTTCCACCACGATATCGGAGCCCTCTATGAGGATGCGGCGCTCCAGGCCCTATTGCCGGGACTGGTCGAGCGACGTCGGCTGATGCTGATCCGCACTGACCTGGCCGACCTGGGTCTTGAAGATCCCGTTGCGTCCGCTGTTGCTGTATTCAGCAAGGACGGAGCGATCGATACGCCGAGCGCCCTGGGGTGGCTCTATGTGGCTGAGGGGTCGAACCTCGGCGCTGCACTGCTGCGCAAGCAAGCGGCGAAGCTCGGGTTGTCCGACGAACGAGGCGCTCGTCACCTGGCTCCGACGGAGGAAGGCCCGGCCGGTCACTGGCGGCGCTTTACCGCGGCTCTGGACGCGGCGGACCTGACCTTGGAGGAGGAGGGTCGCGTGGTTGACGGGGCCGTAGCGGCCTTCACTCGGATGCAGCGGCATGTCGACGACCGTCTTGGTTGAGCCGCAGGCCCGGCGGCCGCGCCGCCAACGCAGCGCCTGGGGGCGCGGGGTGGCGGCGTCGTTGCTCCTGCATGCGGCGCCCCTGGCTATCGCGGGCGGCTTCTGGGCCGCTCATCCCGAGGTGGTTCATATCCCCGATCAAGCCTTCGAGGTCGAACTGGTGCGCATGCAGGCGCCGCCCAGGCCGCCGTCGGAACAGCCGCCTGGTCCGCAACAGACCGAGGCGGCCGCCGCGCCCGCTCAGCCCAAACCGCCGATCCAGCCGCGCCTGCAGGCGGTTGCGCCCGCGAACGTGGAGACCTTGCCGCTGGCGGTGGAGCCTGCGCCGACACCGGCGGTTTCAGCCGCGCCTCCTGCGCCGGCGACGACCGCGCCGCCTGCACGTCCTGCGCCTCCGGCGGCCGTCGCTGCTTCGGCGCAAACGTGGGAAGGAACGCTGCTGGCCCATCTTGAGCGACGCAAGCGCTATCCGGTCGAGGCGCGCGCGCAGCGCCGCGAGGGCGTGGCCCATGTCCGCTTCACCATGACCCGTGAAGGACGAGTCCTGTCGGCGGTGCTGGAGCGTAGTTCCGGTCACCCGGCGCTGGATCGCGAGGCCGTGGCCTTGCTCCGCCGGGCGCAACCCTTGCCCAAGCCGCCGCCGGAAATCCTCGGCGATCCCGTCAGCCTGTCCGTGCCGGTCGAGTTCTTCCTGCGGAGCCGGTGAGGCTTGCTTGTCGTGCGGTAGCAGAGCGGTCGGGTCGACCAATTTCCAGCGACGGCCAGAATCCTCGGGTTAGCGATGCTCTGCTTCTCGGGCGTCGATCATGCCGTCTCGACCGGCGCGCCGAATTGAGTTCTCCCTCAAAACATCACCGTAGCTGTCCTGAGGAGAGGAAAGATTTTGCAATCGGCGCGTAATTTCGAAAATAATTTCGAATTTTAAATAACAACGCCGGTCGAGTGGCGAAATTTTTCGCTTAAAATAAAGTGGCGAAAAGGGGGCGATTTTTGGGGATCAGCCTGCGCTGAGGGGCGCTGGTGGAAGAAACGTCAGCAATAGAGGGGATTTCATGTTTTCTAGTGGTTCTCGGGGCCGTCGCCCCGCGATGTATCGTGTCCTGCTGGCTGGCGGGTGCGCATCAGTAGCCCTGATGAGCGCGGCGAACGTCGCCGTCGCTCAGGAGGCGTCCGAAGATCCGGGCGCCGCCGTCGAAGTCAGTGAAATCGTCGTCACGGGCTCGCGCATCGCCCGCCGCGACTACGTTTCCAATAGCCCGCTTGTCTCCGTGACGACCGAAGCCATCGAGAACACCGGGCAGGTCACGGTCGAAAAGGCCCTGACGCAGATGCCCCAGTTCTCGGGCGCCATGGGGCAGAGCACGGCCGGATCGTCCTCCACTTCGCTAAACGGAGGCCAAGCCTACGCCAGCCTGCGCGGCCTGGGCTCCAAGCGCACCCTGCTGTTGCTGGACGGCAAGCGTCTTCAGCCGTCCAACCCCGACGGCTCGGTTGACCTGAACATCATCCCCGAAGCTCTGATCGGCAATGTCGAGGTCATAACCGGCGGCGCCTCGACCGCCTATGGTTCGGACGCCACTGCGGGCGTGGTCAACTTCATCCTGAAGCGCAACTTCAGCGGCGTGACCATCGCGTCGCAGTACGGCATCAGCGACTACGGCGACGGCGAGACCTTCCGCACGTCGATCACAGCGGGCGACGCCTTCGCCGAGGGGCGCGGCCGGGCGGTGATCTCGCTCGACTACTCCATGCGCGACGTGGCCTATCAGTCCAAGCGCGACTACTATTTCGTGCGCAACCGCCAGTCCAACACGGCCATCATCTCCCAGGGGGCGGCCTGGTTCGGCAGCAACCGACCGACGCTGAGCGCCGTGAACGACGTCTTCGTGGGTCAGTACGGCGTCAATCCCGTGCTGGGAGCGGGTAATTTCTACAACGGCCAGATCGGCTTCAACACCGGCGACCAGACCCTGTTCAACCTGGGCGGCGCCTCGCCCGTGATGAACCTGAAGGATCCCGAAACCGACAACCACTTCCTGAACGCCGCAGGCACCAACATGCTGTGGGGCTGGAACCGTGGGCGTATCCAGAACGAGAACGAACGCTATTCGCTGTTCAGCCGCGTCGATTATCAGGTCACGCCCGAGATCGACTTCTTCCTGCAAGGTTCGCTGACCAGTTATGAATCTGAGGGCACCTTCAACCCGACGCTGGCGGGCCTGGCCTATGCCCTGTCGGCGCCGGTGACCAACCCGTATATCGGGGCCGACTTCGCCCACATCCTGGCCTCCCGGCCGAACCCCACGGCGGATTTCGCCCTGTGGAAGGATCTGGATTTCGCGGGCGAGCGCCTGCAGTCCTACGCCTATAACGTCTATCAGTTCATCGGCGGGCTGTCGGGGCAGGTCGGCTATAAGGACTGGACCTGGGAAGCCTACGCCAGCGCATCCAAGGCCGACTTTGACAACGTCCAGACCGGGGGCGTCAGCCGCTCGGCCATCACGCGCCTGCTCTACAGCCCCACCGGCGGGTCGGAATTCTGCGCCGGCGGCTTCAACCCCTTCGGCAACCATGATCCGTCGGCCGAGTGCGTGGACTATGTGCGACGCAGCACCACCAACACCAATGAGCTGACCCAGCGCATGGCCGAGGCGTCGATGCAGGGCGGGCTGTTCAACCTTCCGGCGGGCGAGGTTCGCTTCGCCGCCGGCCTGGGCTATCGCTACAACCACTTCGACTTCCGTCCCGACGGCGCCCTGGACCAGCCCGACGGCACCAGCGACATCCTGGGCTACAGCGAGCTGCGGGCCTCGTCCGGCGATGTCGATACGACCGAGGTCTTCGCCGAGTTCCTGGTGCCGCTGCTGCGCGACCTGCCGTTCGTCAAGTCGCTGGAGATGGACCTGGGTTACCGCTTTTCCGACTACAGCTCGGTCGGCGGCGTCCATGCCTATAAGGCTGACCTGAACTGGCAGGTGAACGACGTGGTGCGCCTGCGCGGCGGCTACAACCGCGCCGTCCGCGCCCCCAGCGTGGGCGAGCTGTATTCCCCCGTCTCTTCGGCGACGGTCGATATCGGCACCCCCTCCGCCAGCAACACCAACGGCGACCCCTGCGACTACCGCAGTTCGTTCCGCAACGGCCCCGACGCCGAAAAGGTCAAGGCGCTGTGCGTCTCGCTGGGCGTGCCTTCGGCCCTGATCAACGATTTCCAGTTCGGCGCCGCCCAGGTGTTCGCCCTGACCGGCGGCAACCCCGACCTGGAGGAGGAAACGGCCGACACCTATTCGTTCGGCACGGTGCTGCAGTCGACCTTCCAGTCGCCGTGGCTGAGCAACATCAGCGCCTCCATCGACTGGTATCAGATCAAGGTGGCTGACGCGGTCGGCGTCCTGGGCGTCGGCAACGGCATCCGCTATTGCTTCAACGACGGGGGCAATAACCCGACGTTCGATCCGAACAACTACTACTGCACCCTGCAGGATCGCGGGACCAACGACGGCTATATGATCAACCCGCGTCAGCCTCTGCTGAACCTGGGCCAGTTCAATGTCACCGGCGTCGATCTGCAGCTGGACTGGCGCCTGCACCTGGGCGATGTCGGCCTGCCGGACGAGGGGCAGCTCAGCATCAGCTCGGCGATCAGCTATCTGAACAGCTTCGAGATTCAGGCTCTGCCGGGCGCGCCGACGTATGATTACGCCGGCACCTGGGGCACGGCGATCGAGGCCAACGCCGGCCAGGCGCACCCCGAGTGGAAGGCGTCGACCAGCGTCACCTACTCGCGTGAAAGCTGGAACGTCGGCCTGCGCTGGCGCCACATGTCGGAGATGATCAACAGCGCCCGCGTGACCTCGCCGACCAGCACCGCGCGCGGCGTGGACGCCTATGACGTGTTCGATCTGAACGCGCGGGTGACGTTGCCTTACGACACGTCCTTGCGCTTCACCGTGACCAACCTGTTCAATGAAGCGCCGCCGCAGGTGGGGGATGTCCGCGGCACCTACGATGCGCAGAACTACGACACCATCGGCCGCTATTACACGGTCGCGGTCACCAAGACCTTCTAGAGCTCCGCAAGGAGGTCTGAAGTCACAGCGGCGGGGCGACCGTCCCGCCGCACCTGATCCCGGCCTCGCGCCGGTAGTATTTCAAATGGGGCGGCGACCTCTCGCCGCGTGGAGGAGGACAGTGCAGTTGTCATCTAAAAAATCATGGGTCGTCGGCCTTGCGGCCGCTCTTCTCGCTTCAACCCCGGCCATGGCGCAACAGGCCGCCGCCGCTCCGACCGTCTCCTACATTCACGCCGGGCGTCTGCTGGCTGATCCGGCCACTGGCCGCGTGACCCAGAACCAGACCCTGGTGATCGAGAACGGTCGCGTGCGCGAGATCGTCAACGGCTTCGTCGGCCAAGGCGACGTGGTCGATCTGTCGGACAAGTTCGTGCTGCCGGGCCTGATCGACAGCCACGTTCACATCACCAACCAGCAGGGCGAGGGCAACCGCGTCGCTCGCTTCACCAACACCGCCGCCGACTCCGCCGTTCAGGGCGCAGCCTACGCCCTCGTGACGCTGCGCGCCGGCTTCACCACCGTCGCCGATCTGGGCGGCGCCAGCGACGCCGTCGTGGCCCTGCGCAACGGGATCGCGGCGGGCAAGATTCCCGGCCCGCGCCTGCTGGTCTCGGCCGGCACGGTGACGCCGCACGGCGGCCACGGCGACGCCAACGGCGTGAGCAGCGCCCTGGTCCCCGTATTGCGCCAGAACGGCGTCTGCTCGGGCGCCGACGATTGCCGTCGCTCCGTGCGTGAACGCGTGCGCGCGGGCGCCGACATCATCAAGATCACGGCCACGGGCGGCGTGCTGTCGGACACCGGCGCCGGCTTGAACCAGCAGTTCTCCAATGAGGAGCTGCAGGCCATCGTCGAGACCGCGCACTTCATGGGCCGCACGGTGACCGCCCACGCCCACGGTACGGACGGCATCAACAGCTTCCTGCGCGCCGGCGGCGACTCGATCGAACACGGCACCTTCCTGGACGATGAATCCATCCGCATCTTCAAGGCCAACAACGGCTGGCTGGTGCCGACCCTGCTGGCCGGCGATTTCGTCGCCCGCGAGGCCGCGCGTCCGGAAAGCTTCTTCACGCCGAACCAGCGCAAGAAGTCGCTGGAAGCCGGTCCGCAGATGCTGGACATGGCGCGCCGCGCCCATCGCGCCGGCATCCAGATCGCCTTTGGCACCGACTCCGGCGTGTCGCCGCATGGTGAAAACGCCAAGGAGTTCGGCCTGCTGGTCCAGGCGGGGCTGACCCCGCTGGAAGCCGTCCGCGCCGCCACCGTCGGCGCGGCAACCCACTTCCGCCTGCAAAACGAGATCGGTCGCCTGGCGCCCGGCTACGCCGCCGACGTGATCGCCGTCTCGGGCGACCCGTTGAGCGACGTGACGACGCTGGAGAACGTCAAATACGTCATGAAGGGCGGCGTGACCTATCGGAACGACTGAGGTCGGTAGACGACGTCAATCGATGGGGGCGGCGAGAGCCGCCCCCTTTTTTTGCGTTTCTTTCCGGGCGGCTCCTAGTGCAGGGCCTCGCCGTGTTGGCTGAAATCCAGACCCTCGATCTCGGCCTCGGTCTCGACGCGCAGGCCGACGGTGTATTTGCAGATCATCAGCACGACGAAGGTGCCGACGGCGCTCCAGACCATGGCGCCGCCCAGGCCGACAGCCTGTTTCCAGACCGTGGCGCCTTCGGCCAACGGGTTGATGGCGGCGTTGGCGAAAACCCCGGTCAGCAGGGCCCCGGCGATGCCGGCGACGCCATGCACCCCGAAGGCGTCCAGGCTGTCATCGTATTTCAGCTTATGCTTCAGCCAGACTGCGCCGACATAGGCGATCGGGCCCGAGATCAGGCCGATCAGGAAGGCGCCCTTCGGATCGACGAAGCCGGCGGCGGGGGTGATGGCGACTAACCCTGCGACCACGCCGGTCAGCAGGCCCAGCAGGGTCGGCTTCTTCTTCAGCGTCCACTCGACCGCGATCCAGCCGACGGCGGCGGCGGCCGGGGCCAACAGGGTGTTGAAGACGGCGACAGCGGCGATCTCATTGGCGCCCGCCGCCGAGCCGCCGTTGAAGCCCATCCAGCCGACGAACAGCAGACCTGTGCCGATGGCGGTGAAGGCCAGGTTGTGCGGGGCCATGTTGTCCCGGCCCCAGCCGTGACGCGGACCCAGAACGATGGCGCAGACCAGGCCGGCCACGCCCGCATTGACGTGGACCACGGCCCCGCCGGCGAAGTCGAGCACGCCCAGCTCGCCCATCCAGCCGCCGCCCCAGACTTGATGGCAGATCGGCGCATAGACGATCAGGTGCCACAGGGTGAAGAACAGCACGCTGGCCGAGAACTTGATGCGCTCGGCGAAGGCGCCCGCGATCAGGGCCGGGGTGATGATGGCGAAGGTCAGCTGATAGCTGATCCACAGGAACTCGGGCAGGCCGGGGGTCAGGGCATGGGCGGTTTTCACCCCGACGCCATTGAGGAAGAGGGCCTGAAGGCTGCCGATGAAGCCGTTGGCCGGGCCGTCGCTGGTGCCGAACGACAGGGTGTAGCCGGCGACGAACCACAGGACGGTGACGATGGCCATGGCCGCCGTCGAATGGGCGATGGTGGCGATCAGATTCTTCTTGCGCACCATGCCGCCATAGAAGAGCGCCAGACCCGGCAGGGTCATCATGAGCACGAAGGCCGTCGAGGTCAGGATCCAGGCCGCGCCCGGCCCGTCCAGCGCCAGCGGGACCTGATGCGCTAGCAGATCAGGCGGGGCGGCGGCGAAGGCGGGCGCGCAAAGCGCAACGGCGAAAAGGCCGCAACAGAATGCTGCGGCCCTGGTGATCGTCGGTGATGTCATGAAGGTCTCGGGGAGAAGACGCTGCGGAAGGGAAGGCGACGTCAGGCCGGTTGGGCCAGCCTGACGTCGGTGGTTGCGGCCTCGGCGGCGAGGACGGTCTTGGGCGCGATGCGGACGAAGCGCGGCGCGAACGACGGCCAGTCGCTGAGGATGCGGCGGGCCAGGGGCGAGGCGGTGGCGGAGGCGTGGGCCTCGATCAGGGCCTTCAGCCGGGCCTCGGCTTCGGCGTCGAGGACGTCGACTCCGGCCATGTCGCCGTTCAGGGCCTGGGCCGCGCGGCCGTCAGCGTCGAGCACGAACAGCTCGCCGCCGCTCATGCCCGCCGCCAGGTTCCAGCCGACCGGGCCCAGGACGACCACGCGGCCGCCGGTCATGTATTCGCAGCCGTGCGCGCCCAGACCCTCGACCACGGCCTCGGCGCCCGAGTTGCGGACGGCGAAGCGCTCGCCCGCCGCGCCGGCCACGAACAGACGGCCCGAGGTGGCGCCATAGAGGGTGGTGTTGCCGCAGACCTGCTGGTCGGCGCGCCACTCATGGGGGCGGACATGGATGTCGGCGCCGGACAGACCCTTGCCGACGTAGTCGTTGACCTCGCCGGTGACGTCGAGGATCAGGCCCTTGGCCCCGAAGGCGCCGAAGCTCTGACCGGCGATGCCCTCCAGCTTCAGCTTCAGACGACCCTGCGGACCTTGCGGGCCGAACTTGCGAACGATGGCCGACGAGACTCCGGCGCCGGCGGTGCGCTGGGTGTTGTTCAGCGGATAGGACAGCTCCAGCGTCTGGCCGCGCTCCAGGAAGGGGGCGGCGTCCTTCAGTACCTGGGCGTCCAGGCTTTCGGGGACGGGCTTGCGCACCTTGTCGGCCCAGCGGCCGGGACGGTCGACGTCGACCTTCATCAGCAGGGGGTTCAGGTCCAGGTCGTCCAGATGCGAGCCGCCGCGTCGGGTCTGACGCAGCAGGTCGGTGCGGCCGACGATCTCGTCGATCGTGCGGGCGCCGATGGAGGCCAAGATTTCGCGGACCTCCTCGGCGATGAAGGTGAAGAGGTTGACCACCTTCTCCGGCGTGCCGGTGAACTTGGCGCGCAGGCGTTCGTCCTGCGAGCAGACGCCGACCGGGCAGGTGTTGGAATGGCACTGGCGCACCATCAGACAGCCCATGGCGATGAGGCCCGAGGTGCCGATGCCGTACTCCTCGGCCCCCAGCAGGGCGGCCAGGACCACGTCGCGGCCGGTGCGGATGCCGCCGTCGGCGCGCAAGGACACCGAGGAGCGCAGGTGGTTCAGGCTGAGAACCTGATGGGCCTCGGCCAGGCCGATCTCCCACGGCATCCCTGCATGCTTGACCGAGGTCTGGGGCGAGGCGCCCGTGCCGCCGTTGTGGCCGGCGATCAGGATGGCGTCGGCCTTGGCCTTGGCCACGCCGGACGCGATGGCGCCGATGCCGGTGGCCGAGACCAGTTTCACCGTGACCTTGGCGTCGGGATTGATCGCCTTCAGGTCGTAGATCAGCTGGGCCAGATCCTCGATAGAATAGATGTCGTGGTGCGGCGGGGGGCTGATCAGCGTCGTGCCGGGAACGGCGTGGCGCATCCGGCCGATGAACTCGGTGACCTTGAAGCCGGGCAGCTGACCGCCCTCGCCGGGTTTGGCGCCCTGGGCCACCTTGATCTCGATCTCGCGGCACTGGTTCAGGTATTCGGCGGTGACGCCGAAGCGGCCCGAGGCCACCTGCTTGACCGCCGAGTTGGCGTTGTCGCCGTTCGGACGCGGGACGTAGCGCGCCGGGTCCTCGCCGCCCTCGCCGGAGACGGCGCGCGCGCCCATCCGGTTCATGGCGATGTTCAGGGTCTCGTGGGCTTCTGGGCTGAGGGCGCCCAGCGACATAGCCTGGGACAGGAAGCGGCGGCGGATGTCCGAGACGCTCTCGACCTCATGCAGTTGGACCGGGGTCAGGCCGTCCTTGAAGTCCAGCAGGTCGCGCAGGGCCACGTCCGGCTGCTCGCGCACGGCGGCCGAGTACTGCTTGAAGCGCTTGAAGTCGCCGCGGTTCACCGCGTCCTGCAACAGGTGGATGGTCCTGGCGTCGTGGGCGTGGGCCTCGCCGCCCGCACGGATGCGGAAGAAGCCGCCCATGGACGGGGAGGGAACCGCCGCGCCGAAGGCGACGCTGTGACGCTTGAGCGCCGCCTGCTCCAGACCGGCCAGACCGATGCCGGAGATGCGCGAGGGGGCGCCGGGGAAGAACTCGGCGGCCAAGGCCCGCGACAGGCCCAGGACTTCGAACTCGCAGCCGCCGCGATAGGCGGAGATGATGCTGATGCCCTTGCGCGCCAGCACCTTCAGCAGGCCGGCCTCGATGCCGTGCTTGTAGTTGAGGCAGGCGTCGTGAAGCGTCAGGCCCGGATAGGCGCCGCGATCCAGACGTTCCTGGAACAGTTCCTGCGCCAGCCACGGGTTGACGGCGGTGGCGCCGACCCCGACCAGAACGGCGAAGGCGTGCGGGTCCAGGGTCTCGGCGGAGCGCACGACCAGCGAGCAATAGGTCCGCAGACCCGCCGCGATCAGGCGGCCGTGGGTTCCGGCTGTGGCCAGGATCATCGGCGCGGTCAGACGCTCTGCCGAGGCGTGCTCGTCGGTCAGGACGATCAGGGTGGCGCCTTCACGGGCGGCGGTCTCGGCCTCGTCGCGGATGCGGTCCAGGGTCTGACGCAGGCCGGCGCCGGAGCGGTCGCTGTCGGCGGGCAGCGGATAGGTGCAGTCGATCACCGTGGTCGAGCCGTCGGCGATGACGCCCAGCAGGCGCTGGTACATGCCGGTGGTCAGGACCGGGCTGTCCAGCACGAAGACCTCGGTCTGGGCCTCGTCCTGGGCCAAGATGTTGCCCAGGTTCTTGAAGCGGGTCTTCAGGCTCATGGCCCCGGCTTCGCGCAGGGGGTCGATGGGCGGGTTGGTGACCTGCGAGAAGTTCTGGCGGAAGTAGTGGGCCAGGGGGCGGGGCAGGCTGGACAGGACGGCGGGCGGGGCGTCGTCGCCCATGGAGCCGACCGCCTCCTTGCCGTCGCGGACCAGGGCGTCCAGCAGCAGGTCCAGATCCTCGCGGCTGAAACCGGCGGCGATCTGGCGACGGATCAGGGCCTCGCCGGTGGCGGCGCGAGGCTCGGGTCCGGGGCCGATGATGGGCTCCAGATCGACCATGTTGTCCAGCCAGTCCGAATAGGGCTGGGCGGCGGCCAGGGCGTCGACGGCCTCATGCTCGTCGTAGAGGCGGCCGTGCTTCAGATCGACGGCGATCAGCTTGCCGGGGCCGATGTGCAGGCGGCGCTTGATGCGGCCCTCGGGCAGGGGGACCAGACCGGCCTCGGAGCCGGCCAGCAACAGGCCGTCCACGGTCTCGACGGCGCGCAGGGGGCGCAGGCCGTTGCGGTCCTTGCCGGCCACGACCCAGCGGCCGTCGACGGCGCACAGGGCGGCGGGGCCGTCCCACGGCTCCATGACCGCATTGCAGTAGGCGTAGAGGGCGCGGTGCTCGGGCTTCATCACCACGTCGTCTGATGACCAGGCCTCGGGCACCAGCAGGGCCTTGGCCAGGGGCGCGGGACGCCCGGCGCGGACCAGAACCTCGAAGACGTTGTCCAGGGCCGCCGAGTCCGAGCCGCCCGGCTGGACCACCGGCTTGACCTCCTGATCACGGTCGCCGAAGGCCGAGGCCGCCATGCGGATCTCGTGGGCGCGCATCCAGTTCAGGTTGCCCTGAAGCGTGTTGATCTCGCCGTTGTGGGCCAGCATCCGGAAGGGCTGGGCCAGCCTCCACTCGGGGAAGGTGTTGGTCGAGTAGCGCTGGTGGAAGACGGCGTAGCCGGCCTCGACCGTCGGGTCGTTCAGGTCGTGATACAGCTGGCCCAGCAGCTCGGCGCGGACCATGCCCTTGTAGACGATCGAGCGGGCCGACAGGGAGCAGAGGTAGAAGCCGTTCAGGCCCGACGCCTGCACCGCCTTTTCGATGCGGCGGCGACACAGGAAGAGCTCGCGCTCCAGTTCCTCGATCTCCATGCCTTCCGGCGCGGCCAGCATGATCTGCTCGATCTCGGGCCGGGTGGCGTCGGCGCGGACCCCGACCACAGACAGGTCCATCGGCGTCTGGCGCCAGCCGTAGATGTAGAAGCCCGAACGGATGGCCTCGGCCTCGACGATGGCGCGGGCGTGGTCCTGGGCGCCCAGATCGGTGCGCGGCAGGAAGACCTGACCCACGGCGATGGGGCCGGGGCGCAGGGTCTGGCCGACGGCGCGCACCTGGGCCGCGAAGAAGGCCTGGGGCAGTTCGATCATGATGCCGGCGCCGTCCCCGGACAGGCCGTCGGCGTCGACCGCGCCGCGGTGGGCCACGGCCTTCAGCGACTTGATGGCCATCTCGACGATCTCGCGGCGCGGCTTGCCGTCGATGGCGCAGACCAGACCCACGCCGCAGGCGTCGCGTTCCGACGAGGCGTCATAGGCGCCGCCCTCGATCAGGCGGTCGCGGTTTTCTTCATACTGGGCCAGCCAGTTCTGTTGCGATGCGTCGGTCATGCTGCGGCTTCCTCGGTACGCGCGCGCAGGTAACGGTCGATCTCAGCCGCAGCGTCCTGACCGTCGCGCACGGCCCAGACAACCAGAGAGGCGCCGCGCACGGCGTCCCCGGCGGCGAACACGCCGGGCAGGGTGGTGGCGAAACCGCCACGCGCCACCTGCAGGGTGTTCCACTTGGTCAGGCCGAGCCCGGCGTCGAGCTGCTGGGCGAAGGCCTCGGGCTCGAAGCCCAGGGCCTCGATCACCAGGTCGGCGGGCAGGTCGAAGTCCGAGCCGGGCACAGGGGCGATGTCGCGACGGCCGCCAGGAGTGGCTTCGGTTAGGGCCATGCGCTGGGCGCGGACGGCGGTGACAGCCTCGCCCTTGGACATCAGGGCCTTGGGCGCGCCCAGCCATTCGAAGCGGACGCCTTCCTCCTCGGCGTTCTGCACCTCGCGGGCCGAACCCGGCATGTTGTCGCGGTCGCGGCGATAGAGGCAGACGACGCTGTTCGCGCCCTGTCGGACGGCGGTGCGGACGCAGTCCATGGCCGTGTCGCCACCACCGACGACGACCACGTCGCGACCGGCCGCGTGGGGCGCGGAGGCGTCGGCGGCGTCGCCGCAGTCGACGCGGTTCTGGGCGATCAGGAAGTCCAGGGCGGCCACGGTGTCGTTCGGTCCGCGGCCCGGCACGGCGAGGGTGCGGGCCTGATAGACGCCCATGGCCAGCAGGACAGCGTCATGACGCGACCGCAACTCGTCCATCGAGACATCGACGCCGACATTGGTGTTGAGCACGAACTCGACCCCGCCCTCGATCAGACGGTCGATGCGGCGCTGGACGATGCGTTTCTCCAGCTTGAAGCCCGGGATGCCATAGGTCAGCAGGCCGCCGGCGCGGTCGTGGCGGTCGTAGACGACCACAGCGTAGCCTTCGCTGCGCAGGCGGTCGGCGGCGGCCAGACCGGCGGGGCCGGAGCCGACGATGGCGACGCTCTGGCCGCGTTCGGCCAGGGGGCGGATGGGCTCGACCCAGCCATTGTCGAAGGCGGTGTCGGCGATCCAGGCCTCGACCGAGCCGATGGTGACGCCGTCCCAGCCGGACTGTTGCAGGGTGCAGGCGCCTTCGCACAGACGGTCCTGCGGACAGATGCGGCCGCAGATTTCGGGCATGGTCGAGGTGGCCGAGGCGACGCGCCAGGCCTCGCGGACGTCGCCGTCCGCCGACAGGGCCAGCCAGTCAGGGATGTTGTTCTGCAGCGGGCAGGCGTTCTGGCAGAAGGGCACGCCGCAGTCGGTGCAGCGCGACGCCTGGACCGTCCCGCTAGCGGCGGTCGGTTTGAGCGTGATCTCCGTGAAGGCGCGTACGCGCAGCTCAGCGGGCTGTTTCTCCAGCCGACGCTGCTCAATCAGAAAACCACCAGGGTTGGAACGGCCACCTTTTTGCATGTGCACATTAAACGAGGTGGTGGCGTTGTGTGCAAATATTATTCCAATTTAGGCAAGCTGTCGTCGTAACAAAGGAAAATAATAGCTCTTAATGCAAAAATACGGCATTAATTTATCCATCAATAGTGTGCAATGCGATGGTTTTTTCGCGTGCGAAATGGGCGGCGATGCGGTGACGCATTAATTGGACCACAGTTCTCGCATCCGTCGCACCAGTTCGGGCGAGGGCGGACGCCCGCCTTCTGCGCCGACGGGAGGCCAGCGGCCGGCGAGGACGTCGGCGCGCACGGCCTGCGCCGAGGGCGGTGGGAAGCGCCAGCCGGCGGCGGTCATGCGGGCTTTGACGCGCGCTTCCGCCTGGGCCTCGACAGGTTCGACGGGACGGACAGGGGCGTTCAGGGCGGCGGCGATGGTGTCGCCGTTGACGCCGACGGCCCAGGGATCGGCACCCCGTTCCAGCAGCAGTTCGGCGATGCGATAGTTGCGCATGGCCACAGCGGCCTCCAGCGGCGTGCCGCCGGTGCGGTCGGCTCGGTTCACGTCGGCACCGTGATTCAGCAGCAGGCGAACCGCGCCCAGGGAGTTGAGCGCGATGGCCTCGTCCAGCGGCCAGAAGGCGCCGGGCGCGACCGGATCAGGCGAAGCGCCTGCCTGAAGCAGGGCCTGTGCGTGCCAGGGTTCGCGGGCGCGCAGGGCCAGGCTGAGCGAGGTCTCGCCGTTCGGCCCGTCGGGCGGGGCGCCCTTTTCCAGCAGCAGGCTGACCATGGCCCGGTCGTCACGCGCGACGGCCAGGGTCAGCAGGTCCAGATTTTGTCCGTCGCCGATGCGCGCCAGGGCAGGATCGGCGTCCAGCAGGCGGCGAGCTTTCGTCAGGTCGCCGTCGCGGACCGCCTCGACCATGTCGCGGGTGGAATGACCGTCCCGGCCCAGCGCGGCCACGCTGGCCGGGGAGGGCAGGACGGTGCCGACGACAAAACCCTCGGCGCGGGCGTCGCAACCGCTCATCAGAACTCCAGCGAGAAGGATCGGCGTGAAGAGGCGCATCTTGGCGTTGAACGGACTGCGGGTCGAGGCCGTTCCGCCTCCTTATCGCATGGCGTCCAGGCTGGACTGGAACCATTCGACGCCGTGCAGGGCGCCGGGCGTCCAATTCCACCAGGACTGGTCCTCGGGCGGGGTGGGAGACACGGGGATGCGGTCGCCGACAGCCTCGGGCGCGTCGCCCGCCCATCCGGCGGCCACGCCGCCGAGCGGGCCGAGCAGAACCGCTCCCAGGCCGCCGAGGATGATGCGGTCCCCGCCGTCCTGCAGCAGGCTGAGCGGATCGCCCTTGAGGTAGAAGGCGTCGATGTCGGGCGTGGGGCGTCCGCCCGCCTGCGCGCTCTCGATGGTAGAGGCGTGCAGGCCTGAGGCGTTGAAGGTGTCCGCGTCGTGGCCCGACGCCAGGGACGCGGCCGAGGCCATGCCGCCGCCGAGCGAGTGACCGGTCAGGGTGACGTCCGCCTCGACGGCGGCCAGCCGCTGGCCGATGCGCAGGGCCTTGTCATAGTGCTCCGAGGACAGGCCTAGCGCCTGCTGGCCGTTGTTGAGCCAGTCCTCGCCCGCCTGGGAGCCGCGGAAGGCGACGACGTAGCGGGTCTGACCGCCCTCGTCGCTGACATAGACGCGGGCGCGGAATTCGGAATCGGCGCGCTCCAGCAGGTCGGGCGTCAGGCGCAAGCGGTCCAGGTCGTCCGGTCCGGCCACGCGCCAGCCGTCGGGCGGCGAGGGGGTGTCGTTATAAACGTCGGCCGACAGCGCCAGATGCGTCCGCGCGGCGTCCAGATCGACGACATTGTCCGAACGGGCGGGGGCGACGACGGCCTGGGCCTGAACCGGCGCGGCGGGCGGCGGCGCCCAGTCCAGGGCCAAGCGCGGGTCATCGTCGAAGCGCGCCGCTGTGGGCGTCGTCTGAGGTTGGAACGATGTCGCGCCGATCCGGTCGATCTGCATGGTCGCCTCCCGATCCTATGCAGTCACCCTATCGTTGCTCGCCGAACCGCGCTGCTAGGGTCTTCCCTAGACTGTGGGGCCTTAGCGCACGGCGCCCGCGTGCAGAGCCTGGTCGAAGGCGGCGCGGGCGGGGGGAGGCAAGGCGTCGATGCGTGCTGACAGCCATTCGGAGACGTCCTGGCCGGGAGCGGGCGGGGCGACGCCTGCGCCTTGAGCGAAGTCGGGCAGGGCCTTGGGGTTTTGCGACAGCGCGGCGGCGATTCCGCCTGTGAAGAAACCGGCGTCCTCGGCGCGAGGATGCCAGACGCCGCCGTCCCTCTGTTCAGCGGTAGACAGGGCGGTGGGGTCTGCCGTCAGCGCCGCCCATTGCCGCCCCAGACGATCCGCCTGTCCGCTTTCCAGCATGGCGGCGGCGTAGGCCTGCAAGGCCCGACGACCGCCCAGACCACTTTGAAGCTGGTTCGCCACGCCCGCAGGGTCGGCGTCCACGGCGTCCGCCAGGGCGGGCAGAGCGTTCGCGTCGATCCGGGCGGCGGCGGCGATGAAGCTCTCGGTCGTGACGGCGGCGGGCGTCGCTTCGGGCGCGGCGTCAGGGGCGGCGGGGGAGGAGTCGCAGGCGGTCAGCATGGTCAGGGTCGCCAGGATCAGAAGCCAACGGGGGGCAAGCAAGGCCGCGTCCTTTCCGTCCGGGCGCGGCCAGACTCTGAGGATCAGTTCAGCGGAATCCGCGTCACGGACTCCCAACCCTCGTTGTAGCTGACTTCGGCCGGGCCGTCATAGGGGCGGCGGCCGTCCGCGCCGGTCGGGGTGGTCAACGCCACGATGCTCTCGAACAGGTCGGCCTGACCGCTCTGATACTGGCTCAGGGCCGTGTCGAAGACCTGGTCGCTCAGCCAGCCGGTCGCATCGCTGACGCCCGGCCCAGGCAGCTTGCCGGTGGCGAAGCCGAAGATGGTCTTCAGCGTCTCGACGTTCTCGGCCGCGCCCTTGTTCACGCCCTCGAAGGCTTCATGAAGGGCGCCGGAGAAATAGCCCATACGCTCGGCGGCCGGATAGAAGACGCCGCCGTCCTGCTGCGTCGGGGCGGTGAAGCGTTGCAGCATGTCGCCGTTCAGATCATTGCCGCGCGCCAGCTGGTCGACCAGGCCGCGGATCGTGTCGGCGCCGCCGTCCTGACCCAGGGTCTCCTGCAGGAAGGCGGTCATGCCCTTGCCGGCCTGATAGTCCTGCTCCAGCGCGTCGACCACGCCGTTGACGTCGGATTTCAGCAGGCCCTCCATGCTGGCGCGGATTTCGTCGGCGGCGTCGCCGGTCCCTAGCGAGGGCGTCAGCACGCCGTTGGCGTCTGAGACGCTGGCCATCTGGCGGCCCGCCAGCTCGAACACCCGCGCCTTCAGCTCGGCGTCGGGACTGGTGGCGGCGGCGTCAACGACATCGGCCAGCGGCCCGGCGTCATAGCTGTAGGTCGGCGCGCCGCCTTGCATGTTCGTGTACATGGTCTGCTGGGTTCCGGCCTCGAAGACGGCCGACAGCTGGGTGTCGTTCAGCGATCCATAGGCGGTGCTGAGCGCAGAGGCGTTGCCGCCTAGGCTGCCCAGCACATGGGCCACGGCCAGGCCCTCGGCATCGCCCATGTCGGAGATCATCACGCCGCCCATGCCGTCGGCTTCGGTCGTCTGAGGCGCCAGGGAGGCGATGAAGTCGGTCTTTACGTCGGAAGTCGCGTGGGCGGCGACGCCCTGCGCCAGCTCGATCTTCTGCTCGCGGTTGTCGTAGGCGTTGTAGACGCGCTCCAACTGGGTCGCGTCCAGCGAGCCGCCAAGCGTCGTGTGAAGGTCGCGGCGCTCGTCCACGTTCAGCCCGCCGCCCATGCCGAGGAAGCCGGAGTTGTCGAGTTCGTCCGTCCACTTGTTCAACTCGTCATTGGACAGTTCGGAGACGACGGCGTTGCGCTCTTCCGCCGTCAGGCCGTTCAGCGTGGCGTTGATGTCCCTGAGGTCGCCCTGGGAGACGTCGTTGAAGAAGCCTTCGTCCAGGCGATCGCGGATCGTGTCCAGCGCCTGATCGACCCGGCTGGTCGAGGGCGATCCAGCGACAGGACCGCTGACGGGCGAGGCCAGGACGCGAGTGTCGGCGGACGACGAAAGGGACGTGACGGTCATGACCGGCTCCTGCACGATACGGGCGAATACTGGAGCGAGCCTATGACCGTGGCGGCGGCGGCATAAGCTGGGGGCGTCCTTAGCTAGGGACATCCCCTACGCTCGATGAGCCGCGAATGACGCCGCTAGGGAAAGCCCCAGATTTCAGACGCGCGAAGAGACGCCAGAGTGGCCTGACGGATCACCGCGTCTTTTGGAGCCGACCCATGTCTCTCGCCGCTTCCTCCGCCACCAGCCAGTCCGCCGCCGCCGGGGCGCGCGACGCCGCGCCCGCCCACACGGTCCGGGCGGGCGAGACCCTGTCCGGCATTGCCGAACGCTATGGCGTCAGCGTAGGCGACCTGCTGGCGGCGAACCGTCAGATCACCAATCCGAACCTGATCCATCCCGGCCAGACCGTGACGCTGCCGGTCGGCGCGGGGGAGGGGCAAGGCGCGGCGCAGGCCGAGGCCCCCGCCGTTCATACGGTGCGCGGCGGCGACACCCTGTCGGGCATCGCCCAGCAATACGGGATGAGCTGGCGCGAACTGGCGGCGGACAACGGCATCGCCAATCCGGCGCTGATCCAGGTCGGCCAGCAGATCCGCCTGAACGGCGCGGCGCTCGAGACGGCGACGCCGGTCCAGTCGACGCCCGTTTCCGAACTTGCCGCAGAGGCGGCGCCCGCAGCGGGCCAGGAAGGCGTCAATCCGAACCTGGGCGCCCTGTCGGCGCGCTATGAGACGGGCGGGCGCGGCCCCGGCACGGTGTCTTCCGGCTCGGGCGACCCGGGCGGAGTGTCCTACGGCTCCTATCAGCTGGCGGTGAACCGCAACCGGCCGCAGGAGTTCCTGGCCGCCGACGGCGCGCGCTGGGCCGATGAGTTCGGCGGGGCGGCGGCGGGCACGCGCGGATTCTCCGACACCTGGCGCGCCATCGCCGCGCGCGAGCCGGAAGCCTTCCAGGCCGCCCAGCACGCATTCATCGAGCGCACCCACTATGACGTGCAGTCCGCCCGGATCGAGAATGCGGGCCTGGACATCTCCAACCGCTCGCACGCGCTGCAGGATGTGGTGTGGTCGACCTCGGTCCATCACGGCCCGAACACGGCGGTCGTCACCCGCGCCATGGCGGCGGTTGAGCGCCAGGGGGTCGACGCCGCCAGCGCTGACTATGATCGGGCGCTCATCAACGCCGTTTATGACGAGCGCGGCCGTCGCGACGGCAACGGCGAACTGGCCTATTTCTCCAGCTCGCGCGCCGATGTTCAGGCGGGCGTGGCCCAGCGGTTCGAGGACGAGCGTCGCGACGCCCTGAACATGCTGGACGGCCGCTGACCGCATGACTGAATCTAGTGCTGTCACCGGCGCGAACGGCGCCTCGGCGGTTTCCGCCGGGGCGTCTTTCGCCGAGAGCCGCGCATTGGCCGTCGGCGCCGCCGTGCAGGCGATGGTCGAGCTGGCTGGCGCGGTCCTGCCCGATCCGGCGGACAGTCTGGATCGAGGGGTGGCCCTGTCTCAGGCCTGGGCCGAGCAGGGGCAGCAGGGCGGGGCGGTGGTCGGCGGCGATATGCGCGTGCTGTCCGCCCAGACCGGCCAGGCGGTCGCGGCGCGGCTGAGCGCCGCCTCTCCGATCGAAACGGGCCGGATCGACCGCGCCCTGACCGATTTCGTGCGCGCGGTTCAGAGTCACGCCCGCGCCGCGCCGCATCTGACTGCGCCGGCCGTGGTGGAGCCCATGCTGCGCGCCTTGGCGGCGGGCCTGGCGCGCGAGGAAGGCCCCGCCGCCGTCCGCGACAGCGCCGTCGAGCAATTCGCCCGCGTGGTGGACACCGCGACCGCTTCATTGGACAGGCGCTGAGCCAGATCCCTTGCTGTGACACAAAGCAAACCCCGCGGACCGAAGTCCGCGGGGCTTTCACGCTGAACCGCAGGTGAAGTTCAGCGCGTCGGCGTTGGGCCGAGGGCGATGCGCGGGCTGCCGGGCTCGCTGGTTTCAGAGGCGCCGCCCAGGGCTTCAGCCAATCCGCTCAACACGCCGGTCAGCAGCCAGGCGCCCAGGACGCCGCGCAGGGCGTCGCTGAAGGCTTGAAGCGTCTCGGGCAATCCGGCGTTGCCGATCTTGGTCAGGTTGAAGTCTTCCTGGCTGACGGCGTCGCCGGTGATGCCGCTGGTCCAGCCCGATCCAGCGGCGTCATCCTCGCGGATGGTCAGGCCGTCGCGATAGGCGGCGTCGAGGGCGTAGCCGTTGTTGCTCATGCTGATGTTCAGGTCGCCCAGCCGGTTCTGGCTGACGCCGTCGATGATCATGGCCTGGTCGCCGCGCGTGATGACCAGCTGGCTGGTGACGGTGGCGTTGGGATTGTTGCCGAAGGGCTCGGTGTTTACGGTGATCTTGGTCCCGTTCTCAAGCTCCAGAGTCATGGTGTCCCAGAAGTCGCCGACGTGCTGGCCGTTGTAGTTGAAGTGCGGATCGCCCCAGATCTGGGTAACGTTGCCGTCGGCGTCGCGCACCACGAACTCGGAGTTGGCCTCGTTGATCTCCAGCGTATAGCCGTCGCCCAGGTCCACCGTGGCCTTGCCGTCCTGGGGCATGGAGGCCGAGAAGGCGGGGGCGGCGGGCTGGAAGGCGCCGTTGAGCATGACACCCAGCTGGAAGCCCATCTGGGCGAAGTTGGCCGCTGTGGCCATGCGGTCCGCGACCGCGCCGAGCACGAGCGTCCCGACGGCGTTGGAGAAGGCGGTGTTGATGCTGGTCATCGTGCAGCCCCGAGGTTGATCTTGCTGACCGGCATCGGACCATGCAGGGGCCCGGCTTCACAGTCGGGACGGTCCCCATCAGGGACGACCCTAGCTTTCTAGCCGGAGCGCCGTCCCATCGCCTTCAACACCTCCAGAACCGTGTCATGGCGGCCCATGATCTCGTTCAGCAGGGTCTGCACCAGGCCGGTCATCATGATCAGGATGATCAGGGTCGCCAGCCAGGCCTTGATCGACAGCGACAGGGAGAAGACGTTCAACTGCGGCGCATAGCGGTTGACTAGGCCCAGGGCGCCGTCGGTGACGAACAGCACCACCAGAACCGGCGAGGCGAACAGCACGGCCAGGGTCATCAGCCGTGTGAACTCGCCCTCGAACAGGCTGAGGCTGCTCATGGTCAGCACCGGCGTCAGGCTGCCGATGGGCCAGATGACGAAGCTGTCCAAGATGGTGCCGACCAGCAGCAGCAGGCCGCCCGAGAACATGAAGACGAAGTTGGCCAGCCGCCCCAGGAACTCGCCGTTCAGTGAGGTCTGGTGCCCGCTGAGCGGGTCAACCACCTGGGCCATGGTGGCGCCGACCTTGGTGTCGATGATCTGTCCGGCGGCCTCGAACGCCCACAGCATGGTGGCGAAGAAGAAGCCGATGACCAACCCGACCAGGGCCTCCTTGCCGAACAGCAGGATCCACTGGACCGTCGGCAGGGTCATCTGGGCCACCTGCGGCTGCATGGTCAGCACGGCCAGGCCGAACACCAGGAAGATGGAGTTGCGGACCATCGCCGGCACCGTCTGCGGCGACAGCAGCGGCATCAGCAGGAAAGTCGTCGCCACCCGCGTGGTCGACACCGCCACCAGGATAGCGTTGTCGAACAGATTGTCCAGACCCTCGAACACCTAGCGGCGCACCAGGGCCGGGAACTCGGTGAAGATGCGGTCGCTGAACTGATACAGCGAGCCGCCGATCAGCGCCGCCGTGGCGAAGAGGGTCAGCACGATGGCGAAGAATTTGGCCGTGTATTGCAGGGTCTGCTCCTGAAGCTGCGTCGCCGACTGGATCACCGCCACGATCAGGCCGACGATGGAGGCGGCGATGATCGGCGGGGCCGACAGGAACAGGACGAGCCACAGCGCCTGATTGACGAGCTCGATGGCCTGGGCGTTCATCATGGGGCGTTCTCCTAGACGTAACTGAGCACAAGGCCGTGGGACAGCTTCACCCATCCGTCGATCAGCACGAACAACAGCAGTTTGAACGGGAGGGAGACTGTGGTCGGCGACAGCATCATCATCCCCATCGCCAGCAATATGTTGGACACCACCAGGTCTATGATCAGGAAGGGCAGGAAGATCAGGAAGCCGATCTGGAAGGCCGTCGCCAGCTCCGACACGGTGAAGGCGGGCACGACGACCAGGAAGTCCCGCGCGGTGATCTCGGCGCGCTTTTCAGGGGTGGAGATGCGCTGGGCTGTGCGCAGGAAGAAGGCGCGCTCGCGCTCGGACGAGTGCTTGATCAGGAACTCGCGCAGCGGTTCCTTGGCGCTGTCGGCGTAGGCGAACAACTGCTGGGTGTCGCTGAGAGCGGCGGTGGGCGGCATGTGGTTGGTGGCCTCGGCCATGCGCTGGCCGACCGGGAACATGACGTAAAGCGTCAGGATCAGCGCCATGCCGTTCAGCACGATGTTCGGCGGCACCTGCTGCAGGCCCAGGGCGTTGCGCAGCAGGGACAGCACCACCACGATCTTGGTGAAGGACGTCACCATCACCGCCACGAAGGGCGCGAGCGCCAGCAGGATGACGGTGACGAGCGCCGAACCCGGCGAGAACTGGGACAGGTCCATGTCAGACGGTCTCCTTCGGGTCGGCGACGGCGTCGATCAGCACGGCGTAGGCTTCGCCCAGGGACACCAGACGGCCGCGCGCGAAGGCCTGGCCGGCGCTGCGCAGGGTGACGCGCATCTCGGCGTCCAGTCCGGTCAGGGGCAGGACGGCGCCGGGACGCAGTTCGGTCAGCGTCTTCAGCGGCGCGGCGGTCTCGCCCAGATCGACCGTCACGGCTATCGGCGTGTCGGCCCCCGGCGTCAGTCCATGCTCGTTTTCGGCAGGTGGGGCGGCGGCCTCGGTCATGCGGCTTTCCTTGCGTTGATGAGTGAAGCTTCGGGTCGCGGGGTCGAACAGGCCGACGGCCGCCCCGCCGGGAACCGACAGGCGCGCGGACCAGGCTCCGGCCTGAGCGGGGATCAGCAATATGTCGCCTGCGCGCAGGCTCGACAGATCGTCAGGCGACAGGCGCGGCCCCTCGATGAGCAGGCGGACGGGCAGGGGCAGGTTCAGCCCCGGCGCTTGATCGCCGACACGACGCAGGCGCAGGGCCAGGGCGGGCGGCAGGGACAGGCGCGCCTCGTGCAATGGGTGTTCGCCGTCGCTGAGGCGGACCTCGACGTGCGCCGCATCGAACATGTCGGAACGCACGCTGACAGGCGTCAGCGATTCGGCGCCTGAGTCTTCCAGCGCCGCCAGCAGCGGCTCCAGCGTCGAGACGGCGGCCAGCAGGGCGGCATGGTCGCCGTTCTCGAAGGCCGCGCCGTCGATCGTCAGGGGTGCGACGCGGACGGCGCCGTGCGACGTGGCGAAGACGACCTGCTCTCCGACGAAGGTCTCGTCGTGATCGGGGATCAGAACGCTGACGCGCAGTTCGTCCAGCGTCAGACCGTCCAGGGCGGCGACGACGGCGGCGCGGGCGCGTGCGGTCGGCTCGTCCAGCCGGGGCGGGCGCGCGGGCGCGAGCGAGGAGGGCAGGGCGTCCAGGGCCACGCTCACGCCTCCTCGACCTGGCCGGACACGGCCATGCGGACCAGATGGGTCAGGGTCGGCGCCTCCATCTTGGTCATGATGCGGGCGCGGTGCAGTTCGACCGTCTTGGGGCTGATGCCCAGGTCATAGGCGATGACCTTGTTGTAGGAACCGGCCACGACCAGATCCATGACCTCGCGTTCGCGCGCGGTCAGGCGAGATAACCTTTCCTGATAGGCGAGGGACAGCGGAGAAGTAGTTGTTTCAGCTTCTGTTTCTGATGGCGTCGTGCGGAAGGCCAGGGCGATGGCCTCTTCCAGCGCCTTCTCCTGAAAGGGCTTTTCCAGGAAGGTGACGGCGCCGCGCCGCATGGCCTCGACCGCCAGGGGCACGTCGCCGTGGCCGGTCATGAAGATCACCGGCTGATCCAGTCCGCGCTCGCGCGCCGCCTCCATCAGCTCCAGCCCCGACATCCCCGGCATCCGCACGTCCAGCAGGAAGCAGGCGGGTTCGGCCGGGCGCTCCGTCATGGCTTCGAGGAAGGCGGCCGGTTCGTCCCAGCACTCGACCTCATAGCCCAGGCTTTCCAGCCACCAGGCGGCGGACTGGCGGAACTCGGCGTGGTCGTCGACCAGGCAGATGCGGCCGGACGGTCCGCCAGCCGGTGTTGCGACGGCGCTCATGGGCGGGCCTCCTCGGTCGGGGTCTCGGCCGCGGCCAGCGGCAGGGCGATGTGAAAGACGCTGCCGCCCGTCTCGCCCGGCGTGAACCACAGGCGGCCGCGGTGCAGTTCGATGATCGAGCGGCAGATGCCCAGGCCGACGCCCATGCCGCCGCTGCGGGTGCTAAAGAAGGGCGAGAAGACGCGGGCGGTGGCTTCTTCCGGCACGCCCGGCCCGGTGTCGGTCAGGGTCAGTTCGATCTGGCGCGCGTCCAGGCTATGGCGCGCCTCTATGGTCAGTTCGCGCCGGGGCAGATCGACGCCGCGCATGGCGTCCAGGGCGTTACGCGCCAGGTTGACCAGCACCTGCTGGATCATGATCGGATCGCCCAGGACGGCGGGCAGGTCCGGCGGCGTGGCGGCGCGCGCCGTCACCCGGTCGCGGGTGATCTCCCAGTCCAGCAGATCCAGGGTGTTGCGGGCCAGGCGGGCCAGGTCCAGCCGCTGCACCTGGGGCTGGCGCTGATCGACGAAGGTGCGGACGCGCTGGATGACGCCCGAGGCGTAGAGGGCCTGTTCCGTCGCGCGCTCCAGGGCCTCGGCGCCGGTCTCAAGCGTCAGGGCGCCGCGTTGCAGCCGCGCCTTCAGCCCGCGCAGGATGTTGGCAATGGAGCCGATCGGCTGGTTCAGTTCATGGGCGATCATGGTGGCCATCTCGCCCACCGACAGCACGCGTGAGGTGGTCAGCAGCTCCTCGCGGTCGGCCAGGTGGCGCTGCTGGGCCTCCTGCCGCTCGGCGGCGTCGGACAGCTCCAAGAAGACCAGGCCGTCGGACAGGGCCAGGCGAGCGTCATGCACCCGGCGGCCGCCCGGCTGGACGATCAGGGCGTCTGAGGCGCCCTCGCGCCGGGCCGCCGCGATCGCCTCGGACAGGCCGGGCAGGCGAGCTTCGACGACCGGCAGGGCCTCGCCCTCGCGCCATTCGGGGAAGGCGGCGGCGAAGGCGGGGGAGCGCCAGGTCAGGCCGCGCGCGTCAAAGGCGGCGGCGCAGATGTTCAGCGCTGAGAGGGCGGCGTCGGTCCATTGCAGCGCGTCGAGCGGGCGAAGGGCGGCGGTCATCGGCGCGCCTTCGGTCCGCAGGCGGCTAGGGAAGTCCCGCATGGCGAGGGCCCGTCGATGCGCCTAGATTGGCGGCCTAGCGTGGAGCGTTCCACGTCGAGGAGACCGCCATGACCACGATCCGCACCGACAACGCGCCTCTGTCCGGCGTCTGGTCGCGCGATCTGTCGGCCTCGACGCCGCTGGGCGCCGAAGCGCGGGCTCACGGTCGCGGCGGTCAGGCCTTCGGCGACTTCACCGCCTTCGCCGGCGACGATGTGCGCGTGCGGGTGTCGGACCGGCTGGACATGGACGTGGCCGCCCGCGTCATCGCCGATCATCTGACCGAAACCCGCGACAACGGCTTCGGCTGAGGCTATGCCTCGGTCATCGTGACCGATCTCGTTCTCAAGGCTGAACCCGACTGGGCCGGCGCGGCCCAGGCCCTGATCGACGGCTTGCATGGCCAGTCGACGCCCGATGCGCGCGTCACCGTGCTGCAGCGCGTCTGCGACGGTCTGGGCGAGGCGCTCTATCCCGGCTTTGTCAAACTGCTGGCCGCCGTGGCGCGCTTCGGCGACGAGGAGGCGCGGCGTCTGGCCGCCGACGCCCTGGCCCGCGCCCTGACGACCGATCGCCTGCCCGCCACGCGCCTGCCGGCTTGGGGCGCGGCGGCCTTTTCGAGCCTGTCCGGTCCCGGCGGGGGGCTGATGACCAACGCCCGCAGCGTGGGGCCGCTGGAGTTCCTGTGCGTCTGGCTGACCCGCGACGTGGTGGGTCAGCCGCTGGAGGACGAGGCGTTCGAGCGCGCGGCCGCCCTGGTGCTGACCCTGATCCAGACCTCGCCCGAGGCGGCGCGCCTCTATGCTGGAAAGCTGGCGGCGGACGCCGATAGCCCGACCGAAGGACTGCATAATCGCCAGAGTCGCCGTTTGGTGCGGTTGACCGCCGAGGGGCTGGCGGCGGGCCGCGCTCCAGCCGAGACGGCGCGCGCCGTGCTGGACGCCGCCCGCGCCGATCGCGACCAGGGCCGCTGGGATTTCACGCCGCGCTGAGATCATGGCTCACCGCACCCCGTCCGGCGGGCGATGCTCGCTGTCGGGATCGGCGGGGGCGACGCGCACCTCGGACACGACCACGCCGCGCGCCTCCAGCCGACGACGCATCAGCTCCAGCGCGCGCTCCAGCTCGGGCGTCGGCCGTTGGTGCGCGGCCAGTTGCAGCGTCAGGCCGCCGTCGGCCAGCCGCATGACCCCGAACCCGGCCAGGGCCAGGGTCCGGTCGGTGAACTGCACCTGCATCCCCTTGGCGGCGTCGGCCTGAGCGGCCAGCCAGGCCTTCTCCATCATCGACGCCATGGCTTCGACGTCGCCGGTGTAGCCGGCGACGGCGGCGGGGCCGCCCTGGACGCCGTTCAGGCCGGTCGCGCCTGCGACATTCAACTGGCCCTCGGCCTTGTCCGCCTTGTCGTCGGCCTTGGTCTCTTCGCGACGCGCGTCGTCGGGGCGGTCGCGGACGGGTTCGGCATCCTCGTCACGGCGGGCGACGCGTGGCTGGCGCTCGCCCGATTCGAGCGCATGGCGCCGCGCAGCGGCCTGGTCCAGTGCAGCTTCGAAGGCGCCGCCGCTCCAGGCGGAGGAGGCGGGACCGGCGGATCGCGCGGAGGGCGTGGGCCGGGCGGGGGCGGAGTTGTTCACGGCGTTGGCCATCAGGCGCGGCCTCCCATAAGCAGTTGCAGGCGCGGGCGGCCCCGTTCCTCGAAATCGAGCTGTTCCTGGTCCTCTCGACGCCCGGCGCGCTGGGCCACGGCGCGGCGTAGTTGGCCGTCGACGGCGTCGTGGCGAGCCGTGGCGCGCATCAGGACCCGCAGAGCCTGATCCCGTTCGGTCTGGGCGGCCTCGACCGCCCGTTGGTCCTCGGCGTGGGCTTCCGTCTCAGCCTCGCGACGGTCGGCGATCAGGCCGCGTCGCGACAGGGCGCCTTCGATCAGGCGCGCATCGCCGCCCGCGCCCGAGGCGAACCATTCGTCCAGGGTTTCGATGTGGCGGCCCAGGGCGGCGATGGATTCCTCGCGTGCCTGTAACGCCGTCTGCGCCCGCGCCAGGGCGTCCTGGGCGACGGCGACCAGTCGGCGCGCGGCCTCGACCCTTTGCGCCCGCAGTCGGGCCAGGCGCCGCAGCAGGGTGATGCGGTCTCGCCCGCTCATGACGCCGCCTCTACCAACTGGGTCAGGGCTGCTTCGGCCGCGACGCCTTCATGCGCGCCCTGCTGCAACAGGGCGCGAAGGGCGGGCATCCGCTGCACGGCCTCGTCGGCCAGGGGATCGCCGCCGGGCTTGTACTCGCCGATCTGTAGCAGGAACTCGATCTCTGCGTATTTGGCCAGCCAGGCGCGGACCTTGCCCGCCGCCGCTTGATGCTCGGGCGAGGTCACGCGCGGGAAGACGCGGCTCAGGCTCGTCAGTGGATCGATGGCCGGATAGTGGTTCGCCTGCGCCAGCTTGCGCGACAGATAGACGTGGCCGTCCAGGATGGAGCGGACCTCCTCGCCGATCGGGTCGCCGCCTTCCTCGTCCTCGATCAGCACGGTGTAGAAGGCGGTGATGGAGCCGCCCTCGATCGCGCCCGCCCGTTCGAACAGCCGGGGCAGTTCGGCGAAGACCGACGGCGGAAAGCCGCGTCGCACGGCCGGTTCGCCGACCGACAGGCCGATCTCGCGCAGCGCGCGGGCGAAGCGGGTGACGGAGTCCATCTGCAGCATGACGCGCAGGCCCTGGGCGCGGAAGCCTTCGGCGATGGCGGTGGCGGCGTGGGCGGCGCGGACGCGCTCCATCGCCGGGCGGTCGGAGGTGGCGACCACCACGACCGAGCGGGCCAGACCTTCCGGCCCCAGGCTGTCGTCGAGAAACTCGCGCACCTCGCGCCCGCGCTCGCCGATCAGGGCGATGACGTTGACGTCGGCGGCGCAGTGGCGGGCGAACATTCCCATCAGGGTCGACTTGCCGCCGCCGGCCATGGCGAAGACGCCGACCCTCTGTCCCACGCCGACGCTCAGCAGGGTATCGACCGCGCGCACGCCGGTCGGGAACAGGGCGTTGATCGGCGGCCGGGCCAGCGGATTGGGCGCGTCGGCATAGACGTCGCGCATGGCGACCGGCCCCGCGATGGGGCCGAGGCCGTCCAGCGGGCGGCCGAAGGCGTCGATGACCCGGCCCAGCAGGCCGGGGCCGCTGGGGACTTCTGTCCGGTCGTCGGCGGCGATGACCTCGGCTTCGGGACCGAGGCCGTTGAGGCTGGTCAGGGGCGTCAGTATGGCCGCGCCGTCGCTCAGGCCCACGACCTCGGCCTTGACCACGGGGCCGCCGGCGGGGTCGCGGATCTCGACCTGCTGGCCGATGCGGGCGTTCAGCCCGGTGGCGCGCACCGTGGTGCCGAAAGCCTGAACCACCCGCCCGCGTCGGTCCAGGGTGCGAGCGCGGCGCAGGGCGTCGTGCAGGCGTAGTTCAACGGTATCGTTGCTCATGCGGCGCGCCCTCGCTCAAAGGCGCGTTCAAGGGCGGCGAGCTGGACCTCAAGCCCGGCGTGGCTGCGTCCGGCTGCGGTTTCGATGACGCAGTCGCCGGGGGCCAGGGCGTCGTCGGGCCGCACCTCGATCGCCGCGCCGATGGGCCACAGCCGGGTCGAGACGGCGCCGACGCCGTCGGGCGCGACGTGAACCACGACCGGCGCCTCGGGCAAGACGTCCTTCACCGCGCGCTCGGCCAGGGCCGCCAGCACGGCCTCGGGCGCCAGTTCGGCGGCGATGCGGCGCACCACGTCCAGAGCCAGGCGTCCGGCGGTCTCACGCAGACGCTCGCGTTCGGCCTCCATCTCGCGATGCAGACGGGCGGCGCGTTCAGCCACGTCGCGGGCGGCGGCGGTCAGCCCGGCCTCATAGCCGGCGGCGTAGCCGTCGGCGCGGCCCGCCTCGCCCTCAGAAGCGCGATGGGCTTCGACTTCGGCCAGCCGCGCCTGGGCCTGAGCCAGAAGTTCCACCGCCGTCTCGACGACGGCGCGCTCCTCGCGGCGAATAACGGGGCTGTCGGTCAGCAGGGCCGCGTCGGGCGCGGCGGCGATCAGGTGAAAGCTCATGCGGCGACCCCGCAGAGGAGCAGGGCCAGACGGCGCGCGGTCTCGGCCTGGTCTGTGTCGAGGCGCAGCAGGGGCGGGGCCAGGCCGTCGGCCAACCGCCGGGCCGTCTCGCCCGCCAGACCGGCCAGCAGGGCGGCGGCGCCCAGACCTTCCAGCGCTTCGGCGTCCAGCGCGCCGACCGGCGGCGTCTCAGGTCGTTGGGCGGGCGGCAGGGCCAGGACGGCGTCCAGCGCGTCTTCGCCGATGCTGCGCCCGACGACGCCGAGCATCCGTCCGTCGATGCTAGCCGCCAGCCGTTCGGCCAGCAGCACGGCGCCGCAGGTCGCGGCCAGACGGCGGCGCTCGTTCAGGGGCAGGGCGGACCAGGCGGGCGCCTTGAGGATGGCGGCGTAGTCCATCGGCGCGCGCGGCGGCGTCAGGCGGCGGGCCAGGGCGCGCGCACGCGGCGAGCGCGCGGCGTCGTCCGCGCCGTCCAGGGCGCGGGCCCGGCGCCACAGGGCGGCGCGTTCGGTCCTGGCGGCGCCCGACGTCAAGCCTCGCCTCGCTTGGCGTCTGCCTTGGCGCGCGGTTTGGGCCGCCGATAGAGGCCGTAGATGCCCAGCCCCGCCGCGCCCAGGATCAGCACGCCCAGCGGCAGGCTGAGCTGGGTGACGGCCGGCGCCTGCGGCTGGGTCAGGACTTCGGACGCCGGGAAGGCGACGACCGTCACCTTGTCGTAGGGCAGGCCCTCGATCGAGTTGACCACCAGGGCCTTGATCGAGCCGGTCTGGGCCGAGATGTCGTAGTCGGGCCGGTGCTTGATGAAGACCGAGGCGGAGGAGGGCGGTTTCTCCTGCGCCAGCGGGTCGCTTTCCGGCACGGCGATATGGACGCGCGCCTGCACCACCCCGTCGATGGAGGAGATGGTCTGACCCAACTCCTGCTGCAGCGCGTACATCATGCGCATGCGCTGCTCCATCGGCGAGGAGACGAAGCCTTCCTTCTGGAAGACCTCGCCCATGCTGGCGAAGTTCTGGCGCGGATAGCCGCGATCATGCAGCAGGGCGACCGCGCGGGAGAAGTCGCCGCGGTCCGCCTTCAGCACCCAGTTGTCGCCGTCGCGGGTCTTGGAGGCGTCCAGCCCCTGAGCCTTGAGCACGGCGACCATTTCATTGGCGTCGCGTTCCGTCAGGCCGCCGTAAAGCTCCTGCTGGCCGCAGGCGGCGAGCAGGAGGGCCGCGCCCGCGAGGGCGGCGAGCGATCGGATTCGCATGGCCGCCTCCCTCAGGACTGCTGCCGGAACAGCTGCTGCAGGCCGTCCGAGGTGCGGTTGGCCATGTTGGAGGTGAGCTGGCAGTTGAACATGAACTCGTGCGCGCGGACGGTCATCATGACCATCTCGCCGGGCGTCATGCCGCCGGCCTTGCCCTCGGCGGCCTGGGCCAGGGCGGCGAGGTCCGAGGCCTGACCGTTCACCTGTTCCAGGGCGCCCATCATGGTCTTCATGACGCCGTTGGGCTCGGTCGGGGCCGCCGGGGCTGACAGGGGCGTGACGTGCAGCAGGTTTTGGAACTGCACCGCCTGGCTGAGGGTGGCGTTGTAACCGACGTCGATCTGCTGCGTCTGGGGTTGCAGCATCTCGGGCGGCATGGCCGCTGCAGCGGCCGAAGCTTCGAAGGACATGAGCCCCTCCTGTTGAAATGAAGGGCTCAGTTCTTGCGAGCCATGGTCTCCAGCGCCTTGCCGACGGAGTCGGTCGAGGTGGAGGAGGAGTTGGCCATGAAGTTCATGCGCATCGACTCGGCGGTCAGCATGGCCATGGTCGAGGGCTTGTCCTCGCCGCCCGGTCCGATCTGTTCGGACAGTTCGACGATGCGGCCGGCCTGGGCGTCCAGGGTCTGGCCCCAGGAATGGGCCATGGCCTCGAACCAGGAGCCGGGGCGGGCCTTGTCGCGTTCGCTGTTCAGGCTGGGCGAGACGGCCAGCATGCCGAGGCCGTTCAGACTTTGGGATGACATGGGTATTCTCCTTTTGGGCTGGGGTTAGAAGTTGAGTTCGGAACGGGAGCCGTTGCGCTCGACCAGGACGCGGGTGTCCTCGATCGAGACGATGCGGTGGCCGGTCGGCAGGACGGCGCCGGGGAAGTAGCGGGCGCCGTCGGCGGTGGTGACGTGGCCGCGCTCGCCGCCGATCACCGACACCACCCGCTTGCCGCCGCCTTGCTGAATGTCCTCGAAGCGGCCGCCCTCGTCGGCGCCGGGCAACATGCTGACGTCGATGCGGCGCAGGCCCTTGATCTCGCCCATGGCCAGCCGCTCCAGGCGGGCGGCCTCGTCCGGGTCGCTGCCGGTGACGTCTAGCCGCACCATGCCCGCGCCGACCGAGCGCGCGGCCGCCTTCACGCCGTTGGCGAGGTAGAGCTCCTCGACCTGACGGGCGATGCCGTCGTGGGTCTGAAGCTCCAGGCGGGGGCGCCATTCGCGTGCGGCTAGGATGCGTTGCAAACGCACGCGTTCGGCGTCCGAGGCCAGCATCCCCTCGATGCGCAGGTCGCCGGCTTCGGTCTTGGTGACGACCAGCTTGTCGAAGCCTTCCTCTGACAGGACGGCCTGGACCTTGGCGGGCTTGGGCTGCGACTTGGGCCAGGCGGGGACGCCTGAGCTGATGGCGAACAGGGCCGAGATGGTGACGACGGCGATCAGCAAAATCGGAACGAACTTGGCCGAACGCGACACCAGGGCGTTGGTGTTGTTCAGCAGATACTGCCAGTTGCGGCCGTCGTTGACCGAGTCTGCGTCCTCATCACCGTCATCATCCGGCAAGGGGCGGGCGGCGGCCAGGATGCGTTCGGCTTCGCTCCAGCGCGGGCTTTCGGCCTCGCCGATGGCGACGGCGTTGTCGCCGATCAGCAGCGGCAGATAGAGGGGCAGGATGGCCTGGGCCGGGGCGGTCAGCTCATGCCCCAGCAAGGTCACGGACCCGGACGTCAGGTCCAGGTCGGCGGCGTCCGCCCGCGCCTTCAGCGTCAGCCGCACCCCCTCGGCGCTGGCGTCGCGCAGCACGATGTCGGCGTCCAGGTCATGGCCCACGGCGATGACGCGGCCCCGCTCCAACGGCGCCGAGGCGCCGCGCACGCGTCCGGCCAGGACGCGAAGGACCAGGCTTTCGATCTCGGGTGCGGCGACGGCGTCGGCGGGCATGGCGGATCAGTCCTTGGCCGGTTCATAGGGGGTGAAACCGGGCGGCGGCGCTTCACGCACGGCGACGGCGGGCGTGGCGGCCGGGGCGGGCAGGGGATCGTTCGGCGCCGAGCCCTGGTTGAAGCCCATGCGTGGCCCGCCCTTGGGCAGGGCCGGGGCGGCGGGCAGGGGCTGCGCTTCCGGCGAGCCGGGGTCGGCGCCGAAGTCCAGGCGCGGCGCGGGCGTCTCCTCGCCGATGGACGCCAGGCGCGGGGTGATCAGGAACAGGCGCTCGATCCGTCCGGTTGAACGCTCCGAGCGGCGGAACAGCAGGCCCAGCGCCGGGATATCGCCCAGCACCGGCACCTTGGTCACGGCGTTGACGTCCTGCTGCACCACCATGCCGCCCAGCAGCAGGCTCTGGCCTTCCAGGATCATGGCCTGGGTGTTCAGGGCCGCGCGCTGCACGACCGGAATATCATCGACGTCGGCGTCGGTCAGGGAGCCGTCCTCGATCTGGATCTGCATCCGGATGCGGGTCTGGTTCTGGTCGCGCAGGACGTGGGGCGTGACCTTCAGCGTGGTCCCGGCGGTGACGTTGTAGAGGTCGACGTCCCGCTCGCCCTCCAGGCCGACGTAGAAGCTGCGGGTGTTCTCGAACAGGGCCTGGACGTTCGACAGGGTGACGATCTGCGGCCGCGAGACGATGCGGGCGACGCCCTCGTCCTCCATCGCCGTGATGCGCGAAACGAAGTAGTCGCCGTTGCCGATGATGGTCGAGATGGCCAATCCGTTGTTGCGCGGGGTGATGTCCTGACCCCGACGCAGGCGGTCGTCGTTGCGGGTGCCGTCGCCGAACAACACCCCGCCGCGTCCGTCGTCAAAGCGCCAGGTGATGCCCAGCTGGCGGGCGCGGGTGGTGTCGATGTCGATGATGGTGGCCTGGATTTCGAGAAGCTGCGGCTCCTTGTCCAGGGCGGCGATCAGCGCCTCATAGGCCCCCATGCGCTCGGCCGTGTCGCGCACGATGACGGCGTTCAGCCGCGTGTCGGCCTGGATGCGCGCGTGCTGGACCGGCGCGCCGCCCGCCATCTGTTCGTCGGCCAGCGCCAGACCGAGCGTGTCCGGCGTCGGAGTGAAACCGCCTTCGGCGTAGCTGGCGTCCATCAGGCTATTTTGCGCCGCGCCCTGCGACGCCAGACCCTGACCGCGCAGGCCGCCGACGCGCGGCGAGCGGCGCGTCTCGATGCGGCGGGCGACGGCGCCGTTAGGGTCGTTGCTGACCATGGCGCGCAGGATGGAGGCGACGCCTGGAATGGTGACTTCGCTCTGGGCTGTCTCGAAGGTCACGTCGTCAGCCCAGGCGTAGCGCAGGGTGAAGACGCGGTATTCGTAGGTCGGCTGGGCGGCTTCGGCGCGAGCGCCAGGGCCGGCGCGGGCGATCTCGTCGATCTGCTGGATGAAGCGGCGGGTGCCGTTGGCGACCAGCATCTGTCCGGCGGGCTGCAGGGTGTTGCGGCTGTCCAGCAGGCCCATTTCCTGGGCCGTGGCGCGCACGCGACGCAGCATCTGCGGCGAGGCGGGGATCGACTGGCTGGTCAGCTCGGAGGTCTGATAGATGTAGACCGCTCCGCCGTCATAATAGGCCACCAGATCGAAGGCGTCCGCCACCTGACTGAAGATGGTCGACGCCGGACCGCTGAAGGCGCCGTTCACCGTGCCGCGCAGATTGGGGCTGATGATCACCGGCATGCCTAGCTGGCCGAAGAAGCTTTGCAGGAACTGACCCACCGGCTGTTCGCGCGGGGCGATCTGCAGCGTCTGGTTGCCGATCGGCGGCTCGCCCGCCGCAGCGGGCGCGGACAGTCCGAGCAGCGTGGCCAAGGAGGCCATGGCCAGGAGGGCGGTCTTGAAGCTCTTGCGGGCGGTCGGCGTCTTGATCGTCATGCAGGGTCCGTCGTTTCAGGCCGCAGCGGCCGTGGAGGCGGGGGGAGCGGAAGGGGCGGTCGGCGTCGCGGCGGCGGGCGCATCGACGTCAGGCAGGGCGACCCGACCGACGATCTCGAGCTTCAGGCTGGGCAGCAGCTCGTGGAACGACAGGGCGGGCGTATCGAACAACTCGGGCTCGACCAGCTTGCGGATGTGACGGCGAAGGTCGATGGCGGCCAGCACGGCGTCAGCGTCCGTGTCGCGCACCGTCTTCTGCACGGCCTCGATGATCTGGCGGGCCATGTCCGGCTCCAGCGCCAGTTGCTGACCGGCGCCGCCGACGCGGATGGATTCGCGCAGGTGCTTCTCCAGCGCGGGCTCCAGCACGGCGGCCTTCAGCACGCCGTCAGGGGCGTAACGGTGGCTGATCTGGCGACGCAGGGCCACGCGGGCGAACTCGGTCAGGGCCAGAGGATCCTTCTCGCGCTGACCGGCGTCGGCCAGGGATTCCAGGATGTCGCGCAGGTTGCGCAGCGGCACCTCTTCCTCGGCCAGGCGTCGCATGATCTCGGCGATGCGGGCCAGGGGCAGGGCGCGGGCGACCTCCTTGACCACCTCGGGGTAGCTCTCGCCGGCGCGGTTCAGCAGGGTCGAGGCCTCCTGGATGCCGATGAACATCCCCGCGTTGCGGCGCAGCAGCCCGCGCACCCCGGCCAGGGTCGCATCCAGCGCGTCTTCGGCCGGGCCGGGATCGCCGGCGCCCAGGGGCGCCTCGAACGCCATCAGCCGCCAGCGGTCCGCCGCCTCAGCCGGGCCGTAGCGCACCGTCACGCGCGGCAGAGCCACGCCCAGCGAGGCTTCGAACTCGTCCAGCAGGGTCTCCAGGGCGGCGGTCAGTCGCTCGGGATCGGTCGCGCGCAGGGCGCGGCCGTCGATCTCCAGCAGCAGAGGCGTCATGGCGGCGCCTTCGGTCGGCCGTGTCTGGGTCGAGGCGATCGGCCCTTCGGTCTCTGCGGACGAGCGGCCGGTCAGAGCCCTCATCTTGCGCCCGGCGGACTTGCGCCAGCGCGGCTCGATCATGATGGAGGCGGTCATGGCCGCTGCGCCCAGCAGCAGGAACACAATGGTCGGAAAGCCGGGCACCAGGGCCAGCAGCCAGCACATGCCGCCCGCGACCAGGAAGACCTTGGGCTGGGCCGACAGCTGACGGTGCATCAAGGCGCCCAGGTGAGCGTCGGTCTCGGAATCTCCGCCGCGCGTCACCAGCAGACCCGCCGACATGGCCGCCAGCAGGGCCGGGATCTGCATCACCATGCCGTCGCCGATGGTCAGGATGGAGTATTTCTGGACCGCCGCGCCGAAATCCATGCCGTTCTGCAACATGCCCACGGCCAGGCCGCCCAGCAGGTTGATCACCACGATGATGATCCCGGCGATGGCGTCGCCCTTCACGAACTTCATCGCGCCGTCGAGATTGCCGTTCAGCTTGCTCTCCATCTCGAGCAGGCGGCGACGGCGCTTGGCCTCGTCCTTGTCGATCAGGCCCGAGCGCAGGTCGGAATCGATCGACAGCTGCTTGCCCGGCATGGCGTCCAGGCTGAAGCGGGCGGCGACCTCGGCCACGCGCTCGGCGCCTTTGGCGATGACGATGAACTGCACGACGGTGATGATCAGGAAGACCACCAGGCCGACGACCAGATTGCCGCCCGCCACCATGTTGCCGAAGGTGTTGATGATCGCCCCGGCGTGGCCTTCCAGCAGGATCATCCGCGTCGTCGCGATCGACAGGGCCAGCCGGAACAGGGTCGTGATCAGCAGCAGGCTAGGGAAGACCGAGATGTCGACGATCGAGGCGATGTAGATCGACACCAGCAGCATCACCACGCCCGCGCTGATGTTGATGGCCACCAGGGCGTCGATCGCCAGCGACGGCAGGGGCATGATCATCATGGCGATGATCGCCGCCACGCCCGCCACCAGGAACAGGTCCGAGTAGCGGCCGACTCCTCCGCCGTTGTGGCGCGGACTGAGCAGTTTCAGCGGGCTGGCGAAGGACATAGACGCGCTTTGAGGCTGCCGGCGGATCAGGCCGAACGGGAGATCGGTGAGAACTATCGGAAGGAGGAACGGCGGGCGGTGAGGAGCTGGTCGTAGCGAGCCATGACCTTGCGGACGTAGTCCTGGGTCTCGCGGTAGGGCGGGATGTTGCGGCCGTAACGCTGCACGGCGCCTTCGCCGGCGTTGTAGGCGGCCAGCACCAGGCGCAGGTCGTTGCCGAACATGCCCTGCAGGGTTTTCAGGTAGCGCGAGGCGGCGCGAATGTTGGTTTCCGGCTCGTGCAGCCGCATCTCGTCGGCGACGCCGAAGCGGCGGCCGGTGGCGGGCATCACCTGCATCAGACCGCGCGCGCCGACGGGTGATCGGGCGTTGGGATTGTCGGCGGATTCCACGCTGATGATCGCCTGCAACAGGGCTGGGTCGATGTCGTGTTCACGCGCCGCTGCTGTGATCAGATCGCCGTGCGGCGGCCTGCTGCGATGCGGTCCTGCGTCGGCCGTGAAACTCCCCGACTTGTAAAAAACAACGATTTCCGAGGAACCGATCACCTCGGTCGGCGACTCATTGTCGTAGATCAGTAGTTGCTGGGCTGCCCGCGCCTCTCGCTGGGCGTGTGTCGAGCAAGGCCCTGATCCGAACGCTCCGCTTCCCAACGCCAGGGAAAACTGGCTGACGGAAGCCGCTGAAGCGACCAGCTGCGACGAGGTAGCGCTACAGTCTTCCGCAATTGCGGAGTGATTCCATGCAGTAATTATAAGTATTACTGTGCTTGTTACCGAGCAAAATTGTCTCACTTCGCATTTCGCCCGAAGCTATGTGAATTTCGATCTTGTGTGACAGCGATATTATTGCTCATGAATGTTGTCAACGAGATCGGGAATGAAAATTTCTGCCAGTAGGGTTAATCCTAGCTTGTTTTTATTCTGAAGTGGTCAGGGTGCGGATAAGGAATAAGCTTGACCATAAGCTGTGCCGTTTCTGTATTCGGCAAAGCTTGTTTCTGATGTTTTTCATACCTGTTCGATGAGGCGGAGCGCGCGTGGCGGAGAAGAACGACGGCGGCGACAAGACAGAACGGCCGACACCGAAACGGCTTCAGGACGCGCGCAAGAAAGGTGATGTCGCCAAGAGCAAGGACGTCGGCTCCACGGCCGTGCTGCTGGCTTGGCTGCTGATCGGCCTGATGCTGGCGGGGGCTGTGTTCGAGAACTTCGCCGCTCTGTTCGACGACGTATTCCGCGTGATGGATCAGCCGTTCGGCGACGCCTTCGAACAGGTCGCCTGGTCGGCGGCGCGGCGGTTCGTCTATCTGACGGCGCTGTTGCTGCTGCCGGTGGCCCTGTTCGCGTCGCTGATGGAGTTCCTGCAGACCGGGCCGGTCTTCACCCTCGAAAAGATGACGCCCAAGCTGGATCATCTGAACCCCGGCGAGGGGCTGAAGCGGATGTTCAACACCGACAACCTGTTCGAGGTGGCCAAGTCGCTGGTGAAGACGGCTCTGCTGCTGGGGCTGGCGGGGCTGATCCTGTTCGGTCAGTTCGACCGCATCCTGCGTCTGCCCGCCGCCCAGCCGGGCGAGGTGCTGGGCGCGTTCGGCGCAGCGGGATTTCATCTGCTGGGCTGGACGCTGGTGGTGTTCGTCTTCGTCGCGATCCTGGATTCGGCCTATCAGCGCTTCAGCTTCATGAAGCGGCTGCGGATGAGCCGACGCGACATCCGCCAGGAAGCCAAGGACATGGAGGGCGACCCTACGGTCAAGGCGCGGCGCCGTGAGCTGGCTCAGGAGTGGGCGCAGTCCAGCGCCGTCGGATCGGTGCGTGGCGCCGCCGCTCTGGTGGTCAACCCGACCCACATCGCCGTGTCCCTGGCCTATGATCCCGGCGAACATGTCGTGCCCGTGGTGGCAGGCAAGGGCGACGGTCTGATCGCCCGCGCCATGCGCGGCATGGCCGAGCGCGAAGGGGTGCCGATCATCCGCAACGTTCCCCTGGCCCGCGCCCTGCACGAACAGGTGCCGGTCGAGGCTGTGGTGCCCGAAGACATGTTCGCCGCCGTCGCCGAAGTGATCCTGACGGCGCGCCGTCTGCGCGACGAAGCGGCGCGCGGCGAGACGCTCGGCCCAGTCGACCTGACGGACGAAGGCGAAGGGCAGGGCGACGACGCCGAGTCCGAATCCGCTTCCGCCCGCCGCGCCCCCCTCTTTCCCGCCATGCCGGACGACGGCGTGGCTTCCGCCTCGGAGACCCGATGACGCCGTTCGCCTTGCTGATGGACTTCCTGACCGTTCTGGTCGCCCTGGCCCTGGTGCTGGGTTTGGCCTTCTTCTCGATCCGCATGTTGAAGAAGGTCCAGAGCGGCGCGCCCAGCGGCGATGAGATCCGCTTCATCCGCTCGCTGCCGCTGGGAACGCGCGAGCGGGCGACGGTGGTGGTCTGGCGCGACGAGGTGCTGCTGCTTGGCGTCACGGCGGGCGGGATCAGCGTCCTGGACCGGCGCGCTCGCACGGCGGAGGAAATCGCCGAAGACGCCGCCCGCGCCGAGGCCGTGCGGGCCCAGACGGCGGCTGTCGCCTCCCGTGTTCCGCCGCGCCTGCGCCGCTGGCTAGGGAAGTCCCTAGCTGGGGAACGGCCTGACTACCGAGGATAGGGGACGGGTGGTTTCGTGAGGTCGTCGGGTTTTCGGGCGAGGCGCCTGGCCGGCGAACCGGAAACGCACACTTATTCGGAGAAAGATCATGTTCGGCATCGGCGGCGGCGGCTTCAACATCGGCAGCCTCATCAGCCAGGCGGCCCTGGCGGTTGCGACGGGCGGCACCTCGGCGCTGGTCCAGGCGGCTCTGACCCAGGTCGTGTCGTCCATCGGCCAGCAGGTTCTGCAGCAGGTCGGTCAGGCTCTGGGTCTGCCGCAGTCGGTGATCGATCTGTCGATCGGCGCTTTCGCGGCGGCGACGGGCAATACGGGCGGCGCCTTCCAGAGCATCGGCGAATCTGCAGCCGGTCTGGCTCAGGCCACTGGCGGCGGCGCTTTCGAAGCTGGCGGCATCGAACGTCAAATGAACGACATCGTTCAGGATCTGGTCGACAAGACCCTGGAGAAGGCCCGCACCGGCGGCCGCGATGAAGAAGGCAACGCCGTTCCCGGCGGTCTGAACGGCAAGAGCTTCATGCTGCGTCTGGCCCTGGCTCTGGGCAGCGTCTTGGACGCCAAGATGGAGCGCATGGCCGAGATCGGCGAGAAGATCGACGCCGAAAGCCAGAAGAAGAAGCCCAAGATGGGCAGCCTGTCCGCCGAAATGACGGCTGTCGGCAAGGAGTTGGACTTCGTGTCCCAGGCCCTGAACAACGCCCTGAAGTCGATCGGCGAATCCGCTTCGACCCTGGCTCGCAAGCAGGGCTAAGGCCGAAAAGGCTGATTTGTGGGACGGCGGGCGAAACCTTCGCCCGCCGTTGTGCTTTTGAGGAATGAGCGTTTTTCAGAGTGATGGAGAGGCGGAGATGAGCGGCAAGCAGGTGTTTCTGGCGGGAGCGGTCGCAGCGGTTCTGCTCTGTGCGTCTCAGACTCAGGCTCAGGACTACGCCTTCCAGGGCTTCGCGACGGCAGACGCGATGAACCAGATGCACGCCGCCATGCGCGACAACATGATGGAGTCGTCGTCTGATGCACGCCCCTCGTCGCGAGGCGGGGTTGCTGCGGGCGTGGCGGCATCGGAACGTCGCGCCGCCGCGTCCGGCCGCACGACCTATCAGTCGTCGCCAGCGGTCACGCAGCGCGTCAAGCGCCAGTTCGCGGACTTCGTGGGTTCGACGGGCGGGGACGGCCCGGGGATTGCGGCGGCGATGGATCAGCAGGACTTCTTCGCCCGTTGGGGGCGGCACGTCGCACAATACGGCCTGCGTCGCGGCGACGTTGCGGACGCCATGACCGCCTACTGGATGCTGAACTGGCAGATCGCCAACGACGTGCGAACCGTGAGCAGGTCTCAGGTTCAGGGCGTGCAGGCTCAGGTTCGAAACATCATGGGCGGCAACCCGGCCTTCAGCGGCCTCAACAACGCCCAGAAACAGGAAATGGCTGAAGTCTTGATCCTGAATTTCATCGTTCAGAGCGTCGCCTATGAAGACGCCATGCGGGACAATGACGCGACGATGCAGCGTCGTTTGCAGAGCGCGGCGACGACGCGGTTTCGCAATGAGATGAACGTGGATCTGCGCCAATTGCGTTTGGGCGGCAGCGGGTTCACAGCCGCTTCTTGAAAGGGGCAGGGCGAGAGCCCGGAGGCCAATCCTTCAACTGAACCGCCGGCGACGCCTATGGGCGCGTTGGTTTTCGGCGTCGCGGGTTTGGCGGGCGCCGGTCTGACCGCTTTGGCGCTTTGGGCCATGAGGCGGCGGCGAGGTCGACAATAACATGAGCGAACTCTCCTAGGCGTCGGTCGACGATGTGGAGCGATGAAGCCGATCTGAGCTGATCGGCCTTGATGTTTCTCGCGCATCCCGGCAGCATCGTATACGATTCAATGTCGGGAGAGCGATGTGAGCGTGTTTGAGGCCCAGGAGACGGTCGCCCTGTCGATTGACGAGGTGTTCGCCCTGTCGCGGCGGGTGCTGACGGGGGCGGGGCTGTCGGTCGCGCACGCCGAGGCGGTGGCCCGCGTCATCACGGCGGGCGAGCGGGACGAGTGCGCCTCGCATGGGCTTTACCGGCTGCCGGGCTGCGTCATGACGATCCGCTCGGGCAAGCTGTCGCTGGATGCGGAGCCGCTGATCGAGGATGCGTCGCCCGCTCTGGTGCGGGTCGATGCGCGTCATGCCTATTCCCTGCTGGCGTTCGAGCGTGCGGCGCCGCTGTTGGCGCAGAAGGCCAAGGCCGTCGGGGTGGCGGCGCTGGTCATCAACAACTGCTTCCATTTCTCCGCCCTGTGGCCCGAGATCGAGCAGTTGACTGAAATGGGCGTGGCCGCGCTGGCCATGACGCCCAGCCATTCATGGGTGGCGCCGGCGGGCGGTAAAAAGGGGCTGTTGGGCACCAATCCGATCGCCTTCGGCTGGCCGCGTCCGGGGCCGTATCCTTATGTCTTCGACTTCGCCACCAGCGCGATCGCGCGCGGGGACATGGCGCTGCACGACATCGCCGGAAAGCCGATACCCGAGGGCTGGGGCGTGGACGCCGAAGGGCGGCCGACGACGAATGCGCGGGCGGCGCTGGACGGGGCCATGCTGACCTTCGGCGGACATAAAGGCTCGGCCCTGTCGACGATGATCGAGCTGATGGCGGGGCCGTTGATCGGCGACCTGACCAGCCGCGAGTCGATGGCCTTTGACGGCGGCGCCAAGGCGGCGCCCATGCATGGCGAACTGATCCTGGCCTTTGATCCGACCATCATGGGCGGCGGCGATGTCGAGGCGAACGCCGCGCGGGCTGAGGCCCTGTTCGCCGCCTTCGCCGATCAGGGCGCGCGTCTGCCGTCGCAGCGGCGCTATGAAGCGCGGACGCGCAGTCTGAAGCATGGGGTGCGCACGCCCAAGGTGCTTTATGATCAGATTCAAGCCCTGGGCTTCTGACTTCTTTCCTATCTTCTGACGATACCGACGCACGGACGAAAGACACGCCATGACCGCGACCATCGAACTGAGCCACTGGATCAACGGCGAGCGCCGGGGGGCCGGAACGGTCGAGAGCCTGAACCCGTCCGACACGCGCGAGGTCGTGGCGTTGACGCCCGAGGGCGGCGCGGCCGAGGTCGATGAGGCGGTGGCGGCGGCCTCGGCGGCGTTCGACGGCTGGGCGGGCGCCTCGCCCGAGGTGCGCTCGGACGTGCTGGACCGGGCCGGGACGCTGCTGATGGAGCGGCGCGAGGCGGTCGGCCGCCTGCTGTCGCGCGAAGAAGGCAAGACCCTTGCCGAGGGCATTGGCGAGACGGCGCGCGCGGCCCGCATCCTGAAATACTTCGCCGGGGAGGCCCTGCGCCTGCATGGTCAGAACCTGGCCTCGACTCGGCCGGGGGTGGAGATTCAGACCTATCGTCAGCCGGTGGGCGTGTTCGGCCTGATCACGCCGTGGAACTTCCCTATCGCCATTCCGGCATGGAAGGCGGCGCCGGCGCTGGCCTTCGGCAATACGGTGGTGATCAAGCCCGCCAGCCATACCCCGGCCACGGCCGAGGCCCTAGTGGCCATCCTGCATGAGGCGGGACTGCCCAAGGGCGTGCTGAATCTGGTCATCGGGGGCGGCCGGGTGGGGCAGGCCATCGTCGACCACAAGGATGTGGCGGGCGTCAGCTTCACCGGTTCGCAAGGCGTCGGCGCGGGCGTCGCCGCCGGGGCCGCGGCGCGTCAGGCGCGGGTGCAACTGGAAATGGGCGGCAAGAACCCGTTGATCGTGCTGGACGACGCCGATCTGGACCGCGCGGTGAACATCGCGCTGGACGGCAGCTTCTTCGCCACGGGGCAGCGGTGCACGGCCTCCAGCCGACTGATCGTGCAGGATGGCATCCACGACCGCTTCGTGGCGGCGTTGACCGAGAAGGTCGCCGCCCTGCGCGTCGGCAATGCGCTCGATCCCGACACTCAGGTCGGCCCGGCGGTCAGCGAGGCCCAGCGCGAGACCTCCTATCGCTACATCGACATCGCTGCGTCCGAGGGCGGGCGCGTCGTCACCGGCGGCGGTCGCCTGAACCGCGAGGCGCCCGGCTGGTATGTCGAACCGACCCTGATCGCCGACACCGATCCGGCCATGCGGATCAACAATGAAGAGGTGTTCGGCCCGGTCGCCTCGACCATCCGGGTCAAGGATTATGAAGAGGCGCTGGCCGTCGCCAATGGCGTCGAGTTCGGCCTGTCGGCGGGCATCGTCACCCAGTCGCTGAAGCACGCGCGTGATTTCCAGCGCCGCGCCAAGGCGGGCATGACCATGGTCAATCTGGCCACCGCGGGGGTCGATTATCATGTGCCGTTCGGCGGCACGAAGGCCTCGTCCTACGGCTCGCGCGAGCAGGGCTTTGCGGCGGCCGATTTCTTCACCCTGACCAAGACCAGTTACAGCGCCGGATAGGCGAACTTCGCTTGACTTAACTCCAGATCAGATATCGTATACGAAAATAAATCTGCTTTAGGAGGAGTAGCGTATGGCTGGGGCGAAGTTGGACTGGACCGGGGTGATCCCGGCGGCGACCACGCAATTCGATGAGGCGCTGGCGGTCGACCTGGACGCCACCCAGAAGGTGCTGGACGGTCTGATCAAGGACGGCGTCGACGGCATCATCGTCATGGGCACGGTCGGCGAGAACAACTCGCTGGAGCCGGAAGAGAAGCGCGCCGTGCTGAAGGCGGCGGTCGAAGTCGCCGACGGCCGCGTGCCGATCATCACCGGGGTCAGCGAACTGACAACGGCGCGGGCCGAACGCTACGCCAAGGACGCCGAGAATATCGGCATCGACGCCCTGATGGTGTTGCCCGCCATGGTCTATGTGCCGACGCAGGCGGAGCTGGAGGCGCACTTCCGCGCCGTGGCGGCGGCCAGCGGCCTGCCCAACATGCTCTACAACAACCCGCTGATGTATCGGCAGACGCTGAACAACGACGACCTGCGTCGCCTGTCGGATGTGCCGAACATCGTGGCCCTGAAGGAAAGCGCCCCGGATTCGCGGCGCATCACCGACATCTTCAACGAATTGGGCGACCGCTATTCGGTCATGGTCGGCCTGGACGATGTGGCGCTGGAAGGCCTGATCCTGGGCGCCAAGGGCTGGGTCTCGGGTCTGACAAACGCCTTCCCTGAAGAGTCGGTCGCCCTGGTCAAGGCGGTCAAGGACGGCGACATCGCCCGCGCGCTGGAGATCTATCGCTGGTTCATGCCCCTGCTGCACCTGGATTCGGTTTCGGATCTGGTTCAGTCGATCAAGCTGTCTGAAATGATCATGGGCCGGGGCAGCGAGCGGGTTCGTATGCCACGCATGCCGCTGGCGGGCGCCCGTCGGGCCGAGGTCATCGCCATGGTCGAGAAGGCGGCGGAAACGCGCCCGATCGGCTCGGGCAAGGCCGTGAAGATCGTCTGATCGGGAAACTGAATGCGCGACGTCTTCTTCTGCATTGACGGTCATACCGCTGGCAACCCGGTTCGCCTGGTCGCCGGCGGCGCGCCCCTGTTGTCAGGGGCCAGCATGGCCGAGCGGCGGCTGGATTTCCTCAGCCGCTATGACTGGATCCGCACCTCATTGTGCTTCGAGCCTCGCGGCCACGACATGATGAGCGGCGGTTTCCTGTATCCGCCGACCCTGCCGGACGCGGACGCGGGCATATTGTTCATCGAGACCAGCGGCTGCCTGCCCATGTGCGGCCACGGGACCATCGGCATGATCACCTTCGGCATCGAGCACGGCCTGATCCGGCCGCGAACGCCGGGGCGGCTGAAGATCGAGGTTCCGGCGGGCGTGCTGGACATCGCCTATGAGACTGAGGGCGGCAGCGTGACCTCGGTGCGTATCCGCAACGTCCCGGCCTATCTGGCGGCGGAAGGGATCGAGATCGACGTTCCGGGCCTCGGTCCGCTGACGGTCGATGTCTCCTACGGCGGCAACTACTACGCCATCGTCGAGCCGCAGGGCGCCTACACCGGATTGGATGATCTGGGCGCCAGCCGCATCATCGAACTGAGCGGCCTGGTGCGCGAGCGGGTGCGGGCGGCCTTCCATCCGGTTCACCCGGACGAGCCCTCGATCAACGGCGTCAGCCATGTTCTTTGGGCCGACAAGCCGAAGGGGCAGGGGGCCGACGGCCGCAACGCCGTCTTCTATGGCGACAAGGCCATCGACCGCAGTCCGTGCGGCACCGGCACCTCGGCGCGGCTGGCCCATCTGCACGCCAAGGGGCGGTTGAAGACCGGCGACGCCTTCGTCCACGAAAGCTATATCGGCAGCCGTTTCATTGGCCGGGTCGAGGCGGAGACGACTGTGGGCGACCATAAGGCGATCGTGCCCTCGATTGAAGGCTCGGCGATCGCCACGGGCTTCAACACGATCTGGGTGGATCGACGCGATCCCTTCTGGGGCGGCTTCCAGGTGGTGTGACGTATTCCACATCGTAATTGCGGACATTGCGAGTTAAGGCTGGGCCGGGCGACCGGCCCAGCCTTTTCCATTTGATGAACCGCATGGCCGCAGCCCCGCTTGAAGTCCGCACCCTGTCCGACCGCCTGATGGAGGTGGTGCGCGACATGATCCTGTCCGGTGCGATCGCGCCTGAGGTGCCGATCCGGCAGGACGCGCTGGCGGCTGATCTGAACGTCTCCAAGATTCCCCTGCGCGAGGCCCTGGTGCGGCTGGAGCAGGACGGCCTGGTGGTGTCGCACGCCAACCGGGGCTTCTTCGTGCGCGGCATGAGTGCGGCCGAGGCTGAGGAAATCTATGAACTGCGCCTGAAGCTGGAGCCGGAAGCGGCGGCCCAGGCCTGCCTCATTGCTGACGAGGCTCAGCGCGCCACGGCTCAGCGCGTGCTGGCCGAACTGGACGCGGCGGCTGCGGCCCGCCTGCCCAGCGTCGGCCCGTTGAATCGCGCCTTCCACATGGCCCTGGTTCAGCCGGGCCAGCGGGTGCTGACGGCCGAGATCACCGCCCGCCTGCACGTCATGGCGGACCGCTACGTCCGCAAGCACCTGGAGCACAAGGGCCGTCACGTGACGGCCGAGGCCGAGCACCGCGAGATCCTGCAGGCATGGCTGGACCGGGACGCCGACGCCGTGCGTCGCCTGGCGAACGCGCACCTGGAGCACACCCTGCGCGACCTGCGCGAGGAGTTCGAGCTGGAGGCGGCCGAAGCCGCCGGGCGCAAGGCCTCCTGAGCGAAGAGGCTCAGGTTTCCTTGACGTCTGCAGGTGCGGCGGCGGGCTGCGTTGATTTGAACGCGGTCGTCAGCAGGCTGGCGGCGGCGTAGAGGACCACGACCACCACGCCCCAGCGCAGAACCGTCAGCGGCAGGGAGGTGATGACGAAGGCGGCCAGCAGCACGGCCGGTATCCCGCCGATCGCCATGCCCAGCACCAGGCGCAGGTCGATGCGCTCGCTCCTGATGAAGCGCAGGCTCGACACTGGCATCAGGAAGGCGCAGGCGCCCATCATGATGGGAAAGGCCGCCGTCGGGTTCATCCCCATCAGGCTGAGCATGATCAGGGACGGCGCATAGAGGCCGATGCCGAAGCTCATCAGCGCGCCCATGACCAGATGCGCCAGTACGGCGACGATGAACAGATTTCCCTCCAGAGACACCGCCTCGCCGCCTGCGGGCATCAGGTTCAGATTGGTCATGGCGTAGAGGGCGGCGGCGATCAGCAGGGCCGCGCCGACCACCGTCTGCACCGCCCGCACAGGCAGGCGCAGCACGATGGGCGCACCGATCACCGCGCCCAGGATCGAGGCGCCGATACAGGCGATCAGCAGCACCGGATCGACCTGGATCAGCTTCATGAACACCAGCCCCTGCATCACCGTGGGTAGACAGTGCCCCGCGTTCAGCACGGCGGGCAGGAAGCTGTCGGGGACCAGCTTGCGGAACCGCAGCCAGGCCGTCGTCGGCGCAAATGACCCGATACCCAGGGCGTCGAAGAAGTTGGCGACGGCGCCGATGGCCACGCCCTCGGCCTTGGGTCTGAGTTCGCCGCGCGCCCTGGCCGTGCGGACCAGTTGCACGGCGTAATAGGCGGCCAGCAGCGCCAGCACCGTCAATAGAACGGCTACGATCATGTTTCCCTCCCCCGAGGTCTCGCCGCCCTTGCCGGACGGTCGAGCCGAAGGAAAACACGCCTATAAATCAGATACAATATACGTTGAGAGCTTTGTCTGTGCTCAGGCCTGATCGAGCGGGCGCCGGTCGGCCTGCGCGATATATCTGGCGGGGGGCTTACCCATGACGGTCTTGAACATGGTGATGAAGGCGCTGGCGGATTCGTAGCCCAGGTCATAGGCGACGCTCTGGACCGAGGCGCCGGATGACAGTCGCTGCAAGGCCAGGACGATCTGCAATTGTTGGCGCCAGCGGCTGAAGTTCATGGCCGTCTCGCGCACGACCAACCGGGTCAGGGTGCGTTCGCTCATGGCGACGCGGCGCGCCCATTCGCCCACGGTGGATCGGTCGCCGGGGTTCTCGATCAGCGCCTCGGCGATGCGGCGCAAGGCGGGGGAGGCGGGGATCGGCAGATGCAGGGCCGCGATTTCCGTCCGCCGCAGCTCTTCCAGAACGACCTGGGCGATCCGGTCCAGGTGGCCGCCGGGCGCATAGACGGGCGTGGGCTGGCGGGCGAGATGGCGGATCAGTTCGATCAACATGGGGCTAAGCGACAGGGTGCAGCATCGGTCGGGCAGGCCGGGCACGTCCGGCTCGACGAACACCATGCAGACGCGGCCGTTGGCGGTGACGCGGTTGCTGTGCGGCGTGCCGCCGGGCGCCCAGACGCCGCCGCCCAGGGGCGCCATCCACAGACCGTCCTCCGTCCGGCACATGACGCCGCCTTGCAGCGCCACGACCAGTTGGGCTTTGCGATGGGTGTGCAGGGGCAGTTCGACGTCATGGGCCGATCCGCCCAGGCTGACGGCGATGGCGTCCTGAGGAAAGGCGTCGGGGTCGAAGCTCTGGAAGCAGGCGTGCAGGGAGGTCATGGCGATCTGACCGATTATCGAAACTTCATGCCTGAATATCCGAAGTTAGCCGATCGCTCCATCGCTAGCGTGAGCCGGCCTTCCTCCCGAGGCGACTGTAGCCGGCGGCTTGTCATGACTACGCGTACCTCACTGCATCCGCTCTGGATCATCGCCGGCGTGCTGCTGGTGGCCAGCACCCTGCGCGGGACCTTCACGGGGGCCGGGCCGCTGCTCGGCGATATCGGCCAGGCGTTCGGCCTGGGGGCGAGCCAGGCGGGCTTCCTGATCACCCTGCCGCTGCTGGCCTTCTTCGTCGTCTCGCCGTTCGCGGCGCGGCTGGCCAGGGCTGTGGGGCTGGAACGAGCGATCTTCCTGGCGCTGGCGGCCATGATCGCAGGCGTGGCGATCCGGTCCGCCGGGCCGTTGTGGACGCTCTATCTGGGGTCGTTCGTGCTCGGGGCGGGCATCGCCATCGGCAACACCCTGCTGCCCAGCCTGTTGAAGCGGGACTTTCCCGATCAGATCACCAAGCTGACGACCCTTTACGCCATCACCATGGGCGTGGCCTCGGCCGGGGCGTCGGCTGTCATGGCGCCGCTGGCGCAGGCGTTCGACTGGCGGCTGGCGCTGGCGGCGTTGGTCGTATTGCCGACGGCGGCGGCTCTGGTCTGGATTCCGCAGTTGCGTCGTTGGTCCGCGCCGGGGGCCGCGCCAGGTGCCGAGGCGGCGGGCGTGAGCGGCGTTTCGGTGTGGCGGTCGGGCCTGGCGTGGCAGGTGACGCTCTTCTTCGGCGTGAACTCCTTCGTCTACTACGCGGTGGCGGCCTGGCTGCCGTCGATCCTGACGAGCGCGGGGGCGTCGCCGGAAGCGGCGGGCGGCCTGCACGGAGTGATGCAGTTGGCCACGGCGGCGCCGGGTCTGGTTCTGGTCCCCCTGGTCCGCCGGTTGAAGGATCAGCGGGCGCTGGCGGCGGGCTTCTCCCTTTTGGGTCTCGTGTCCTTGACGGGCCTGTACGTCGCGCCGGGACTGGCGATGATCTGGGTCGCCCTGTTCGGGTTCGCCATCGGCGGCGCCTTCATCCTGGCCCTGGCCTTCATCGGTCTGCGGAGCCGTTCGGCCGAGCAGACCGCGCAGCTTTCAGGCATGACCCAGTCGGTCGGCTATCTGATGTCCGCCTGCGCGCCCGTTTCTATTGGAGCCCTGCATGACGCGGTCGGCGCCTGGGCTCCGGCCCTGGCGGTATGCGGCGCCCTGTGCATCCTGATGGTCGGGCTGGGGCTGGGCGCCGGGCGTGATCGCCAGCTCGCCTAGGCTCGGTCACGGCCGAGCGGTGAAGACGCGGAAGCCCTTTTCCTCCGCCGCCGCGATCATCTGGGCGTCGCCCGAGGTGTCGCCATAGGCGGCGGCCAGCTGCATGTCGGCGCCGTAGGCGGCGCGCAGGCGGTGCATCTTCTCCTCGCCCCGGCAATTGCCGCCGACGAAGGTTCCCAGCACCCGGTCCTGGTCATCGAAGGCCAGTCGGGTGCCGATCAGGTTCTCGGCGCCCAGTTTGCGGGCGAAGGGGGCGACGGTGGTCTCGGGCGAGGCGGTGACGATGACGCGGTGGGCGCCGCGACGGCCCCAGTCTTCCCATGTCGCCAGGGCGTCCGGGCGCATGAAGCGCGGCCAGATGTCTGTGGCGAAGCGTTCGGCCTCGGCTTCCAGCGCCTTGCGGTCGGCGTCCATCAGGAACTCGCGCACCGAGGCGACCTTGATCCGGCCGCGATCCTTGTCGCTCAGATAGGCGAAGACGGCCGGGATCAGCCGCGCCAGGCCCTGAACCCAGCGGAAGGGACCGGCCCGCCACTTCAGGAACTCGGTAAAGCTGTCGCGAATCGTCAGGGTGCCGTCGAAATCGAAGGCGACGATGGCCTGGCCGGGGGCAGGGGACTGGTGAAAGGCTTTTTCGCTTCCCATGTCAGACATTAGCCGTGATCCCCATATTATCTGTCCTGTCCGATCCCCGAAGCACGCTGCGGCGCCGCAACGGGGTTGTGGCGGAACGTGTGATGGGTGATTGTCATTTTTTGAAGACCTTCGATGATAGATTCCTTGGATCGATCGTGAAGGAAGCGCCTTTCGTCCCAATGTCGGGGCGGATCGCGGATAGTGAGAAGGGTCTATGACCAAAGCCGCCGGCACAGACGCCAAAAGCACGCTCTACTGCTCGTTCTGCGGCAAGAGCCAGCACGAAGTCCGCAAACTGATCGCCGGACCGACCGTTTTCATCTGCGATGAATGCGTCGAACTGTGCATGGACATCATCCGCGAAGAGCACAAAATCGCGTTCAAGACCTCCAAGGACGGCGTACCCACGCCCAAGGAGATCCGCGATGTCCTCGACGATTATGTGATCGGGCAAAGCCACGCCAAGAAGGTGCTGAGCGTCGCCGTTCATAACCACTACAAGCGCCTGAACCACGCGACGAAGAACAACGACGTCGAGCTGGCCAAGTCGAACATCATGCTGATCGGGCCGACCGGCTCGGGCAAGACGCTGCTGGCCCAGACGCTGGCGCGGATCATCGACGTGCCGTTCACCATGGCCGACGCCACGACCCTGACCGAAGCCGGTTATGTGGGTGAGGATGTCGAGAACATCATCCTGAAGCTGCTTCAGGCGTCGGACTACAACGTCGAGCGGGCCCAGCGCGGCATCGTCTACATCGACGAAATCGACAAGATCTCGCGCAAGTCGGACAACCCGTCGATCACCCGCGACGTGTCGGGCGAAGGCGTGCAGCAGGCCCTGCTGAAGATCATGGAAGGCACCGTCGCCTCCGTGCCTCCGCAAGGCGGCCGCAAGCATCCGCAGCAGGAATTCCTGCAAGTCGACACCGCCAACATCCTGTTCATCGTCGGCGGCGCCTTCGCCGGCCTTGAAAAGGTGATCTCGGCGCGTGGTGCAGGGGCCTCCATCGGCTTCGGCGCCAAGGTCAAGGAGATCGACGAGCGCCGCACGGGCGACATCCTCAAGGGCGTCGAGCCGGACGATCTGATGCGCTTCGGCCTGATCCCCGAGTTCATCGGTCGTCTGCCGGTTCTGGCGACGTTGGAGGACCTGGACGAGGCGGCGCTGATCACCATCCTGACCGAGCCGAAGAACGCCCTGGTCAAGCAGTACAAGCGACTGTTTGAGATGGAGAACGTCACCCTGACCTTCACCGACGACGCCTTGTCGGCGGTGGCGAAGAAGGCGATCACCCGCAAGACCGGCGCCCGCGGCCTGCGCTCCATCCTGGAGGGCGTGCTGCTGGAGACCATGTTCGAATTGCCTACCTTCGAGGGCGTCGAAGAGGTCGTGGTCAACGCCGAGGTGATCGACGGCAAGGCGCAGCCGCTGCTGATCTATTCGGAAACCAAGAAGAAGACCGCCGACGGCGCCGCCTGACGCCACGGCCTGATCCAAGCGAAAAAGGGGCGGCTCGCCACGGGCCGCCCCTTCATCGTTTCAGGATCGGCTAAACAGCTCGTCTGAAATCACACGCTTTTTCACGCTTCTGTGGGCCGCCGCCCCGTTACGCTTGAACCGCGTCCAGACAGAACCACATACTCACACGAAAGCCGCTGAAAAATAGCGGGTCGAGTCGAGACGAGGCGGCAGTAACGCCAAGTCGGATCGGTTCGGCGGGTCTGAGATTCACGAAGACCCCGGAAAGTACGCATCATGACCGAGAGCAAAATCCTCCCTGTCCTGCCGCTGAGAGACATCGTCGTCTTTCCGCACATGGTCGTGCCCCTGTTTGTCGGGCGCGAGAAGTCCGTGCGCGCCCTCGACGAGATCATGAAGGGCGAGAAGCAGATCCTGCTCGCTACGCAGAAGAACTCTGTTGACGACGATCCGGCGACGGACGCCATCTATTCGACCGGCGTGCTGGCGACGGTGCTGCAACTGCTGAAGCTGCCCGACGGCACCGTGAAGGTGCTGGTCGAGGGCAAGTCGCGCGCGCGCCTGACCCGCTTCACTGACCGTGAGGACTATTACGAAGCCGAAGCCGTCGAGATCGACGACGAGGCCGGCGATCCGTCGCAGAGCGAAGCCCTGCTGCGCGCCGTGATCGAACAGTTCGAAAACTATGTGAAGCTGAACAAGAAGGTCCCGCCTGAGGCCCTCAGCGCCATCCCTCAGATCACCGATCCGTCCAAGCTGGCGGACTCGGTCGCCGCCCACCTGTCGGTCAAGATCGCCGACAAACAGGCCCTGCTCGAAACCGTGGTCATCCCGACCCGGCTGGAGAAGGTCTATGGCCTGATGGAAGGCGAGATCAGCGTCCTGCAGGTCGAAAAGAAAATCCGCAGCCGCGTGAAGCGGCAGATGGAGAAGACCCAGCGCGAGTATTATCTGAACGAGCAGATGAAGGCGATCCAGCGCGAGCTGGGCGAGACCGACGACGCTCGTGACGAACTGCTGGAGCTGGAAAAGCGCATCAAGAAGACGCGCCTGTCCAAGGAGGCCCGCATCAAGGCCGAGGCGGAGTTGAAGAAGCTGCGCAACATGTCGCCGATGTCGGCGGAATCGACCGTGGTGCGCAACTATCTCGACTGGTTGCTGTCGATCCCGTGGTCCAAGACCAAGCCCAAGGCCATCGACCTGCAGAAGGCCGAGGACATCCTCGAAGAGGATCACTACGGCCTGGAGAAGGTCAAGGAACGGATCATCGAGTATCTGGCCGTGCAGGCGCGCACCGGCAGCCTGAAGGGCCCGATCCTGTGCCTGGTCGGCCCTCCCGGCGTCGGCAAGACCTCGCTGGCGCAATCCATCGCCAAGGCGACGGGGCGTGAATACGTCCGCATGTCGCTGGGCGGCGTGCGCGACGAGGCCGAGATCCGCGGCCACCGCCGGACCTACATCGGCTCCATGCCCGGCAAGATCATCCAGTCGATGAAGAAGGCCAAGACGACCAACGCCTTCGTTCTGCTTGACGAGATCGACAAGCTGGGCGCCGACTGGCGCGGCGACCCGTCTTCGGCCCTGCTGGAAGTGCTGGACCCGGCCCAGAACTCGACCTTCGGCGACCACTATCTGGAGGTCGATTACGACCTGTCGCCGGTGATGTTCGTCACCACGGCCAACAGCCTGAACATGCCCCAGCCCCTGCTGGACCGCATGGAGATCATCCGCGTCTCTGGCTACACCGAGGACGAGAAGGTCGAGATCGCCAAGCGCCACGTCCTGCCCAAACAGCTCAAGGACCATGGCCTGAAGGACAGCGAACTGATCGTCCCCGACGATACGATCCGCGACCTGATTCGCTACTATACTCGCGAAGCCGGCGTGCGTTCGCTGGAACGCGCCCTGGGCGGTCTGGCCCGCAAGGCGGTGCGCGAGATGGCCAAGACCAAGACCGCTTCGATCACCGTGGATGCAGCCAAGCTGGCCGAATACGCGGGCGTGAAGAAGTTCCGCTACGGCGAGACGGATTCGGAAGATCAGGTCGGCATCGTCACCGGCCTGGCCTGGACCGAGTTCGGCGGCGACATCCTGACCATCGAGGCCCTGAAGATGCCGGGCCGCGGCCGCATGACCGTGACCGGCAACCTGAAGGACGTCATGAAGGAGTCGATCTCGGCGGCGGCGTCCTACGTCCGCAGCCGCGCGCTCAGCATCGGCGTCAAGCCGCCGGTGTTCGAGAAGACCGACATCCACGTCCACGTTCCGGACGGCGCGACGCCCAAGGACGGCCCCTCGGCCGGCGTGGCCATGACCGTCGCCATGGTCTCGGTGCTGACCGGCATCCCGATCCGCAAGGACATCGCCATGACTGGCGAGATCACCCTGCGCGGCCGGGTGACCGCCATCGGCGGCCTGAAAGAGAAGCTGCTGGCGGCCCTGCGCTCGGGCGTGAAGACCGTGCTGATCCCGCAAGAGAACGAGAAAGACCTGGAGGATGTGCCGGAAAACGTGAAGGCGGCCCTCGAGATCGTGCCGATCTCCACTGCCGATGAGGCGCTGAAGTGGGCCCTGACGGGCACGCCGACTCCCGTCGAGTGGGACGAGGCGGCCGAGCCCATGTCGCCGACGCCTCCGACGCCGGCGGCGGGCGAGGGGGCCAGCGTCAGCCACTGACGCCCGCTCTATGACCAGATGAAGGAAGGCGGTTCGGGGCGACCCGGACCGCCTTCTTTTTGACCTTCGTGTCGACAGGGCGTTAAGTGCGCGCTTCGTTCGCGCTGGGAGGCGCAGACATGACCAAAACGGAACTGATCGGGCGCATGGCCGAGGCGGCGGGCATAAGCCGCGAACAGGCCAAGCTGGCGCTGGAAGCTTTCACCGATCAGGTGACGGGCTCTCTGGTTCAGGGGCGCGACGTGCGCCTGGTCGGCTTCGGCAGCTTCGTCGCCGTGGACCGCAAGGCGGGCGTGGCCCGAAATCCCCAGACCGGCCAGGAGATCGCCCGCCCGGCCTCGCGCACCGCGCGCTTTCGTCCCGGCGAAGGTTTGAAAAGCGCCTTGAACGGCTGACCGCCACAGGGCATGAAGCCTGTCCCGACGATGAGTCGGATGATGTGGGCGGCTAGCTCAGCTGGTCAGAGCATCTCGTTTACACCGAGAGGGTCGGCGGTTCGAACCCGTCGCCGCCTACCAAATTTTCCTAGCAAAATCAGTATATTATGCCGATTTTGGCGAGTCAGATTGTTCCGGGTTCGGAGTAATTTGGGTCAAGGGGGGCAATAGGGGGGCAGTTTCTGCGGATTTCGCTGAAATGTCCTGAACAGGTTTGGTGCCCTAAGGCGTGTTCTGAGCCGAGGCGATCATCCGAGTTTGATCAAGTTCTCGCATGCGCGCGCTTCGGTGACCTGGCGCGCCGCTCTAGGCAGGACTTTATGAGGCTGCGTCGCCAGACCCACATTGCGCAATCCGCAGTTCGGGTAGTTTGGTGTTGCAAATCGCTCGCAATTGCATTTAAGCGCGGGGCTTCTTCAGGAGCCTCCGATGTCTTTCCCCTCGACCGCCCCGTCGCCGCGCCGATCCTATAGCCTTGTCGCAGCCTTGCTGGCAGGGACGGCCCTCGCATCGACAGCCGCCGCCCAGACGGCGCGGCAGGAGCCGGCGGTCAGCACGGTCGACGAGGTGGTGGTGACGGCGGCTCGGACGATCCTGCCTGCCAGCGCCCTGCCGATGACGGTGGATGTCATCGATCGCAAGGCCTTGGCGGAACAGGTGGCCATCAGCGGCTCGGTGATCGATGCGGTTGCGACCCTGTCTCCGTCTTTTTCGCCGACGCGACAGAAGCTGACCGGCTCGGGCGAGAGCCTGCGCGGCCGGTCGCCGCTTTTCGCCATTAACGGCATTCCGCAATCGACGCCGATCCGCGACGGTTCGCGGGACGGCTATACGATTGACCCCTTCTTCATCGACCGGGTGGAGCTGATCTACGGCTCCAACGCCCTGCAAGGCATCGGCGCGACCGGCGGGGTGGTCAATCAGGTGACGGTCGGGGCGCCGACCGAGGATGGCCTGACCGGTCGGATGCTGGCCCAGGTCTCGAGTTCGGGTGGGCCGGAAGGTGACGGGATCGGGGCCAAGCTGGGCGGTCTGGCCGCCTATCGCCACGGCGATTTCGACGGCGTATTCGGCGTGGCCTACGACCAGCGCGGCGCCTTCTATGACGCGAACGGTCGCCGCATCGGCGTCGACAACACCCAGGGCGAGGTTCAGGATTCCAAGGCCCTGTCCTTCTTCGGCCGCTTCGGCTGGGACCTGACGGACACGGTTCGCCTCGATCTGCTCGCCAATCGCTTCGAGCTGAAGGGCGACGGCGACTATGTGGTCGTGGCGGGCGATCGCCTGATCGGTCGTCCGGCCAGCAGCATGCGCGGCCAGGTTCAAGGCGAGCCTGCTGCGAACCGGGTTGAGACGGTGTCAGCCTCACTGACCGACAGCGATCTGGCGGGCGGCGACTTCAGCGCCCAGGTCTTCTTCAACCGGACGCGCGACACCTTCGGCGGCGACCGCTCCGCGACCTTCCAGGACGCGAGCATCGCCCCCATCGGGACCCTGTTCGACCAGTCGTCGAACCGCTCGCGCAAGCTGGGCGCGCGGGCCAGCTATGAGCGGGCGGTGCCGGGCGTGCCGGGGCTGACGGCGACGCTGGGTCTGGACGCCATGAAGGATCGCACCGAGCAGTTGATGATCGCGACCAACCGCGCCTGGGTGCCGCCGACCGAGTTCCAGAGCATCGCCCCCTTCGTCCAGGCCAACATGCGCCTGTTCGACGGCCGGGTGCGCCTGGCCGGCGGCGTGCGTCAGGAGAATGTCGAACTGTCGATCGACGACTTCACCACCCTGGCCTCCTACGGCTCGCGCCGGGTCACGGGCGGCAAGCCCAAGTTCGAGGCGACCCTGGTCAACGGCGGCGTGGTCTATGAACCGCTGGACGGCGTGCGCGCCTACGTCAGCTACGCCGAGGGCTACACCGTGCCCGACGTCGGACGCATCCTGCGCTCCATCAACGTCGATGGGGTGAAGGTCGAAAGCTTCCTCGACATCAGTCCAGTCGTCTCGGACAATCAGGAGATCGGGCTGGAGGTGAAGCGTGGTCCGTTCGAAGCCGGGGCGACCTACTTCTGGTCCTCTTCGGACCTGGGTCAGTTCCTCGTTCGCAACGCCGACGGCGTCTATGACGTCCAGCGCCAGGCGGTCGAGATCGAGGGCCTGGAGCTGAACCTGCGCGCGCGTACGCCGATCGAGGGACTGACGGTTTCGACCGGCTACGCCCGCCTGCGCGGTCAGACCGACACCAACGACGACGGCCGGGTGGACCGGGATCTGGACGGGGCCAACATCTCGCCGGACCGCATCAACGCCGCCGCCGTCTACGCCAACGGCCCGCTGTCGGCGCGTCTGCAGGTCCAGGCCTATCTGGCGCGCGACTTCGAAGGCGGCGACGTGCGCAACAATTTCGAAGGCTACACCGTGGCTGACGCCTATCTGCGCTACGACTTCGCCATTGGCGGCGTGTCGCTGGCGGTCCAGAACCTCTTCAATGAGGACTATGTGACCTACAGCTCCGACACCAGCAATCCGACCGACAACCTGCGCTATTTCGCCGGCCGGGGCCGCTCCTTCACCCTCGGATGGGACCGTCGCTTCTGATGCGTCTGGTCCGACTGGCGCATCGCTGGACCGGGGGGCTGATCGGCCTGCTTCTGTTCGTCCTGGGGCTGACCGGAACCGTTCTGGTGTTCAAGGACGACTGGCTGCGCGCCGTCGTGCCTCACGCCGCCGAGGCGCGGGTTTCGGACCCGAAGATCATCGGGGCGGCGCTGGATCGGGCGTTCGCGTCGTCGGACCGACCGCGTTCGGTCGTCCTGGCGACTGACCGGCTGGGCGTTCACCGCCTGAACTACGAAGACAAGACGCGCGGCGCTTACGTCGCCCAGTCGGGACAGGTCGTGGCGCGCTGGTACAGCCTGTGGGCGCGGCCCGAACTGTGGGTGTTCGACCTGCACCACTATCTGCTGATCGGCGACACGGGAAAGACCATCGCGGGAATCGCGGGGCTGGCCGGTCTGGGGTTCGTCATTACGGGGGTGATCCTGTGGTGGCCAACGCGACGGACCTTCGTATTCGCGGTCCTGCCCAGGACCTGGAAGCGGCCGGGGATCGTCAAACACCATCGCGACATGGGGGTGTGGAGCGCGCCGGTCCTGGCCGTGGTTCTGACGACCGGGGCGATCGTGGCCCTGTCGCCCCTGTATGACGGCCTGGCCAAGGCCCTGTCGCCGCGCGTGGATCTGGAAGCGGCCATGGCCCAGCCGAAGCATGAGGGAGGGCCGCTATCCGCCGATCTGGACTGGTCGGCCATGATGACAGCGGCGCAAGGCCGTTTCCCCGACGCCGAGCTGCGCATCGTCTCCCTGCCGACCAAGCCGGGCGGTCTCATCGGCCTGCGGATGCGGCGGGCGGCGGAATGGCTGCCCAACGGCCGGACCCAGGTGTGGTTTGATCCCGCTGACGGGCGGATCGTCGGGACGCGCGACGCCATGGCGCTGCCGCTTGGACTTCGGGTCGTCAACGCCCAGTACCCGATCCACGCGGCCAAGGTCGGAGGCCTGGCCTACAGGCTGGTCGTCGCGATCACGGGTGTGGCGCTGACCCTTCTGGGCTCTCTGGCCGTCGTGACCTTCTGGTCCAATCCGAGCGGGCTTCCGAAGCGGCGACGCCCAAGAGCGCGGCCTGTCCAAGATGTTGGAGCGGGCGGAGGTTCGCCAGACTGAGACGGGCGGGGAGGGGGCGCGCGCCAGAAGGCGACGCTTGGCCAGGCCGTTTCTCTCGTCCCTCAGGCGGCCTTCGGTCCGCAACACGACTTTTGTCGCGTCTGCGCCAGGTCTTCTAGGATCGCGCAATTCGGACTGGGGCCGCTGACGCAGGCGGCGTCGCAGTCGCTCACGAGCTTCGACAAGTCCGCTTCGAGCGCCTTGAGTTCAGCGAGCTTCGTCTGGACGACGTTCAGATTCTGGCGGGCGAGGTCGCGCGCATCGAGGCAGGAATGGTCGCCGCCGTTCTCGAGCAGATCGATCAGGCTGCGGACCTGCTCGATCGGGAACCCGAGTTCCCGGCATCGACGGATGAAGGTCAGTCGCTGGAGATCGGCGTCGCCATAGGTGCGATGACCTCCGTCACGGCGCTCGGCCCGGCGTACCAGCCCGATTTGTTCGTAGTAGCGGATCGTCGGCGGGGTCGCGCCGCTGCGCTTGGCGAGGGCGCCGATCGAAAGCTCGCGGTCCATTTGGATCCTCAACGAATAGGGCTTGAACCTCAAGTTACTTTAAGTCCTACAAACCGTCCAACGGATCGGCGCGCTGCGCCCAGTTCGAACTCTGCGGGTCGCTCGACCCTGGCTCAAACCTGTGGATGCTGTTGATCATGACGTCTCTCAATCCCAGTTCGCCGCTCAAGGCCGATCAGGCCAAGGGAGGCGTGGACCAGAAGGCGGTCGGCGTCGGCTCCATCGTGGCGACCTCAGGGGCGGTCGTCGCCTGTGCGGCCTGCTGCGTCGTGCCGCTGGCCCTGCCTATCATCGCCCTTGCGGGTTTCGGCGGCGTCCTGGCCTGGCTGTCCGGCGCCCATGTCTGGATCACCGCCGTCGCCGTGATGATCGTGGTCGCCGCCTGGGCCTGGCTGGCGTGGCGCACCTTCAACCGCCGCCTGCGACCGGCAAGGTCCACCCTCATCATGATGATGATTGCGACGGGTCTGCTGGCGCTCGCCCTGCTGTGGCCGCGTATAGAACCGGCCCTGCTGCAGGCTCTGCGATGAGCGGCCGCTTCAGGCCGCGATGGGCGGTTCTCGGTCTGGCCGGCGCCTGTGCGGTCTGCTGCGCCGTGCCGGCGGCCGTTCTTCTGATCGGCGGAGCGACCCTGGGCGGTCTCGGCCTGGCGCTGGGCAGGAACTGGGACGCCGTCGTCTGCGGGGGACTGGTCGTCATTCTTCTCGGGGCGGCCGTCGCCCTGTATCGCCCCCGTCGGGCCGAACCCGCATGCCGCATCGACGGCTCTTGCGGTTGTAAAGAAAGCCCTGAGGCGCCCGTAAAATGAGCGCGACCATCCTGCTCCAATCCACGCTGACCTGTCCGCATTGCGGCCATGTCGCGACCGAAGCCATGCCCACCGACGCCTGCATCTGGTTCTACGACTGCCTCGGTTGCGGCGTGAAGCTGAAGCCCTTGCCCGGCGACTGCTGCGTCTTCTGTTCCTATGCCGACGTGCCCTGTCCGCCGATCCAGGAGGATGGCAAGGGCTGTTGCGGCTAGGGATCGGTCAACGACAGGGGCAATCCCACGGCGACGACCCTCAGAAGGCGAGGGCGCCTGCCAGACCGGCTAGGACCAGGGTGACGGGGATCGCCAGCTGCGCCCGCCAGCGGTAGGCGGCGACCAGGGCGGCGCCGAAGATCGCCAGGGCCAGCGGCCAGTAGGGAACCGTGTCGACCAGAGAGGCTCCCAGCTGAAGGACGGTGGCGACGATCAGTCCCACGACGGCGGCGGCGACGCCGTCCAGCAGGGCGTGCAGCGACCTGTTCTCGAGAACCAGTTCCAGGCGATCATAAAAGATGAGGGAGAAGCTGAAGGCCGGAAGGAAGATGCCCGCCGTCAGCGCCAGCGCGCCTGGAAAACCGCCGCCGGCATAGCCGACGAAGGTTCCGAAGATGATGAGGGGCGCCGGGATCACCTGGGCCAGGGCGACGCCGTCGAGGAACTGGCCGTCGCTGATCCAGCCGCCTCTCGCGGCGTCGGCGCGCATGACGGGGATGGCGGTGTAGGCGCCGCCGAAGGTCAGCAGTCCCGCCTTCAGGCCGGTGAAGAAGAGGGCGGCGACGGACGCGTTCATCGGCGCGAGGGCAGCCGCCGTGGCAAGCGGGGCACCGTGGCCATTGAGCCAATAGCGGGCCGCCAGTCCGATCGAGAGCGTCAGGATGAAGAGCGCTGCCGCTGCAAGGCGCCTGCCCCTTTGGGCCAGGGCGTAGGCCAGGCCGGCCGCCGGCAGGATCAGCCAGAAGCTCACGCCCAGCAGCGAGGCCGCGCAACTGGCGGCGCCGATGAGCCAGAGGCTGCGGTCGACCATGACATGCCGGCCGATCCGGTGGGCGGCCCGCACGATCACGGCCAAGACAGCGATCTGGACTCCGATGAAGGCGCTGGTCATCCAGCCCGATTTCACGCCGATCGAGAAATAGAGCCAGGCCAGTCCCAGCATCAGGACGAGGCCGGGCAGCATGAAGCCGAGGCCGGCGAGGACGCCGCCGATCCGGCCTCTAGCCCTCATACCCATATGGACGCAGAGCTCGTGCGCCTCAGGCCCAGGCAGGACCTGAAGGACGGCGAGCAGCCGGTTGAAGCGCTCGCTCGACATCCACCGGCCTTCGTCGATCAGCCTGTGTCGGATCATGGCGATCTGGGCGACGGGCCCGCCAAACGCCAGGACGCCGAAGCGCAGAAACTGCAGGAAGAGGGCTGCGTAGCTCAGATGCGGGGGGCGAAGCTCGCCAGGGCCGTCGGACGTCATCGGGACACAGCCAATCTCCTGGGCGCCTTCAACCACAGCGGCGGCAATATGGCTTCTTTCGCAGGGCAGCACCCTTTCAAAAATCGTCTCGTCAGACCGTTCGACATGCGGATTACACCGAAGGACGGCTCATGGCGCTAAGCCGACCTGATCGCGATGGCGGACAGGTCGTTGGCCGCATCAATGGGCGTGCCTGACGCCTTCCGCTCGGAATAGCGGTCCACCAACTGGCCGGCGTGGGCGCGGGTCAGGACGGTGAAGCGCACCAGCTCCTCCATCACGTCGACGATGCGGTCATAGTAGCTGGACGGCTTCATGCGGCCATTGTCGTCGAATTCCATGAAGGCCTTGGCCACGCTGGACTGGTTGGGGATGGTGATCATCCGCATCCAGCGGCCCAGCAGGCGCAGGGTGTTGACGGCGTTGAAACTCTGCGAGCCGCCGGACACCTGCATGACCGCCAGGGTGCGACCCTGGGTCGGGCGCATGCCGCCCATGTTCAGCGGCAGGTGATCGATCTGAAGCTTCATGATCCCCGAAATCTGGCCGTGGCGCTCAGGGCTGCTCCAGACCATGCCTTCAGACCACAGGGCGTGTTCGCGCAGTTCGTGCACGGCGGGGTGGTCGTCATAGTCGACCTGATCGGTCAGGGGCAGATCGGACGGATCGAAGATGCGCGTCTCGCAACCCATGAAGCGCAGAAGGCGCGCGGCCTCCTCGACGCACAGGCGGGAAAAGGACCGATCCCGCAGCGACCCGTAGAGAAGCAGGATACGCGGTGGATGGTCGTTCGGGCCGAGGCCGAGCGCGGGCTGGCTGGACAGGTAGGCCGGGTCGAGCGCGGGCAGGTGGCCCGGATCGGGCAGGTCGCGAAGACGGGTCATTGGGGACGCAACTCCTTGAACATGAAAGCCGCCGAGGCCGGGCACAGGGCGCTGAACTGCCTGGAGGCGGCCATGGCGGTCGGCGCGGCTGATCGAGGCAAGGCGGTGTAGCCGTGCCGCTGGAAGAAGGCGGTCGCCGAGGTCGTGAGCAGATAGAGGCCGGACGCATTCTGCTCGGCCGCCTCGGTTTCCAGCCAGGACAGGGTTGCAGAGCCGTGGCCTTCGCCGCGACGGGCGTCGACGACGACCATGGAGCGGATCAGGACGTCGGGGCCGATCTGCTCCAGCCCGCCGTAGCCGATCAGCCCGCCGTCATCCTCGAAGCGGTAGAAGCGTCGACCGGGCTCATGGAGGTCATCCGTCGGCAGGCCGGCGGCCTCCAGCGAAGCGATCAGGTCGGGCGTGGGCTCGGACAAGGCCTCGACGTTGAAGGTCATCAGCAGACGTCCTTCTTCGGGGCGGTCGCGGGGAAGTAGCGGCGGCCCAGCCACAGGGCGACCGAGACCAGCAGGATCAACACTGGCACCTCGACCAGCGGACCGATGACGGCGGCGAAGGCGACCGGCGAGGCCAGTCCGAAGGCGGCGATGGCGACGGCGATCGCCAGTTCGAAATTGTTGGAGGCGGCGGTGAAGGCCAGGGCCGTGGTGCGCGGATAGTCCGCCTCGATCAGCCGCCCCATCAGAAAGCTGACCACGAACATGACGAAGAAGTAGATCGTCAGCGGGATGGCGATGCGCAGGGCGTCCAGCGGCAGGGCGACGACCTCGCCGCCCTTGAGGCTGAACATGGCGATGATGGTGAACAGCAGGGCGATCAGGGTGATCGGGGCGATGCGCGGCAGGAAACGCGTCTCGTACCAGTCGCTTCCCTTTCTCGAGACCAGGGTGCGCCGGGTCAGGAAGCCGCCGAGGAAGGGCAGGCCCAGATAGACCAGGACGGCGCCGGCGATGGTCCAGACGCTGACGTCCACCACGCTGCTCTCCAGCCCGAACAGGGGTGGCAGCACGGTCAGGAACAGCCAGGCGTAGAGGCTGAAGAAGGCGATCTGGAAGATCGAGTTGAAGGCGACCAGGCCCGCCACATACTGGTTGTCGCCGCGCGCCAACTGGTTCCATACCAGCACCATGGCGATACAGCGGGCCAGGCCGATCAGGATGACGCCGGTCATGTATTCCGGCTGATCACGCAGGAAGATCACCGCGAGGGCGAACATCAGCACCGGCCCCAGCACCCAGTTCTGGAACAGGGACAGGGCAAGCACGCGCCTGTCGGCGAAGACGCGCGGCAGTTCCTCGTACTTCACCCGCGCCAGCGGCGGATACATCATCAGGATCAGGCCGATGGCGATGGGGATGTTGGTCGTTCCGACCGACAGGCTGTCGATCCAGGCGGGCAGGCCCGGCACGACCGTGCCCAGCAGCACGCCCAGCGCCATGGCCGCGAAAATCCACAGCGTCAGCCAGCGGTCCAGGAAAGAGAGGCGGCGTTTCGACTGATCGGCGATGGCGGCATCAACCATCAGCGGACCCTCCGGCCCTCGGCGTCGATGACGATTTCGCCGTCCTCCTTGGTGAAGGGCTTGAGCCCATCGGACGGCAGAAGGTCGAGAACCGCCTCGGACGGCCGGCACAGCTTCACGCCCAGCGGGGACACGACGATGGGACGGTTCAGTAGGACCGGATGCGCCTCGATGGCGTCCAGCAGTTGATCGTCGCTCAGGGCGGGATCTCCCAGCCCGAGTTCGGCGAAGGGCGTGCCCTTTTCGCGCAGAAGGCTGCGCAGCGGGACGCCCATGCGCTCGACCAGCTTCAGGATCATGGCGCGGTTGGGCGGTGTCTTCAGATATTCGACGACGTGCGGCTCGATCCCGACGTGGCGGATCAGGGCCAGGGCGTTGCGCGACGTCCCGCAGGCGGGGTTGTGATAGATGACGACGTCCATGATGACCCTCAGGCGCGGCAGGGCGAGAGTTCGGCCAGCAGGGGCTCGCACAGTTCGGCGCGGCCCTGGCAGCAGTCCTTCAGCAGGAACAGGACCAGCCCCCGGAGGCGATCGAGGTTCGCCCGGTAGATGATCGACCGGCTGCGACGCTCCGAACTGATCAGACCGGCGCGGGACAGGACGCCGAGGTGCGCCGACATGGTGTTGGCCGGCACGGCCAGGGCGTCCGCGATCTCGCCGGCCGGCAGGCCGTCGGGTTCGTGTCGGACCAGCAGGCGGAAGGTCTCAAGGCGCGTCGGCTGCGCCAGGGCGGCCAGAGCAAGGATGGCGGATTCTGATTCCATAGTTCCAAGATAATAGAATTGTTAGCGCACGCAAGTCGGGCTCTGGCCTGCCGATCCAGACAAGACTGCCCGTGATCCGCATGGGATCCGCTGTGGGGAGCGCACTTCACTCCGGGCGTGCGCCGTCTCAGCCTGGTCGGGCTCCGCCGTCCAGGACCGAGTCGCGGGCTCCCGAAAAATATTCGCGCTTCGATCCAATTAGTTCGAGGTGAGGGGGCTCGTGAATGCGTATTGGCCAGTACGGGAGCGAGTAAGAAATATTGCATCGCCGCCGGCTAGCAGGCGATCAGTAGGAGCCGCGACCCGAGGTGACCGCGGGCAGGGTCGCCACGATGATCTTGAGATCGGTCCGAAGCGACTTGTTTCGCGCATAGAGGACATCGCAGGCCACCCGCCGACGATAGCTCATGTCGTTGCGCCCGCTGACCTGCCACAGGCCCGTGATGCCGGGCCGCACCGCGCAATAGTGTTGGAAGTAGCCGCCGTACCGTTCGATCTCGCCCGCCACGATGGGGCGCGGACCGACGATGCTCATGTCGCCCTGCAGCACGTTCAGCAGTTGCGGCAGTTCGTCGAGGCTGGATTTGCGCAGGAACTTGCCCAGTCGGGTGACGCGCGGGTCGCGATGCAGCTTGTGGTCCCGCTCCCAGGATTCCCGGGCGTTGGGATTGGACTTCAGCAGGTCCTCCAGCGCCGCATCGGCATTGCAGATCATGGATCGGAACTTCAGGCAGCCGAAGATCCGACCATCCTTGCCGACCCGCGCGTGTCGAAAAATCGGCGCGCCGCCGTCGCTCAGATAGATCAGCGCCGCGACCACCAGAAGCAGGGGGGCGATCAGCCAGAGGGCCGCCAGGGAGAGGAGGATGTCGAGGGCGCGCACCCGCTGCCCGTCACTGATCAAGGGGAGGCGGAGATGCGCGATCTTCGCCGAAGGGAGGTGTCCGGCAACGCCCGGCGCCGTTGAGACGCTCAAGTCCATCATGGCCACCCTTGCCGGCGACGTTAATAGCTCGTTAACGCTGTTCGGCGGGCAAAGGTTCGCAGCCTTCCGAGGCTGTGGGGCGTGGGGTTTGGTGTGGCTTTCCCAGTCACGCGACGACCGGCGACGGTCGCTTCATTTCGACTTTGGGATGTCGAACGACTTGCTGGGCGATCTGCCCGATGAGGCGCGTGAAGCCGCTGGTGGTCGGGCCGGGGCAGGGGAAGGAAGACGCGCTCTGGTCCTTCAATCGATCCGCTCACGCGCTCGACGGAGGGACGCCAAATCGGGAGGAGGAACCTCGGATAGACCCGCGGCGTTGCGGAGAACCCTCTTTCGCCCTCCGGATCGAGGCGACGGCCCGGTTTCCCGTCTATCGCCCTCCTGCGGGCTGACCGGGCCGTTTCCAGTTCGCCGCGTGGCGATATGGGCTGCGGCTCGTCAGCCGGGCCGCCTGCAGACCTGTCACAGGTATTTCGTGATCTCTCGGAATTCCGCCATCGCCTGTCGCGCTTCGACAGGATCGCCGTCAGCGGCATGCGCCAGGCAGTGATCGATGTGGTCGTGGATCAGGGTCTTCTTTGCGGCCGCAACCGCCTTTTCAATAGCGTGAAGCTGCTGGGCGAGATCAAGGCAGGCGCGCTTGTCCTCCATCATCTGGATGACAGTCCGAATGTGACCTTCCGCCCGCTTGAGGCGCTTGATGACGTCGGGGTGCGACGCATGAGAGATGTGTGCCATGGGTTTGACCTATCCCCCCGGTAGGGATATGTCAAATGATGAAGGACCGCAGGAGGCGTGTGAAGCCGCCGCCTTGGAAAGACCCATGATGTTCTCGCCGCTCAAGCACGCCGCCTATCGTCACCTGTTCATCGCCCAGGTCGCGGCCCTGCTGGGGACCGGCATGGCGACCGTGGCTCTGGGCCTCTTGGCCCATGATCTGGCGGGCGCCGGAGCGGGCGAAGTCCTGGGGATCGCCCTGGCGATCAAGATGATCGCCTATGTCGGCGTGGCGCCCTTCGCCAGCGCCCTGGCCTCCAGGCTGCCGCGCAAGACCCTGCTGGTTTCACTGGACGTGGTGCGCGCCGCCGTGGCGGCCTCCTTGCCCTTCGTCAACGAAGCCTGGCAGGTCTATGGCCTGATGACGGTGCTCTATGTCGCCTCCGCCGCCTTCACGCCGGCCTTCCAGGCCATGATCCCTGACCTGCTGGAGGATGAGGGCGAGTACACCAAGGCCCTGTCGCTTTCCCGACTGGCCGCCGATCTGGAGAGCGTCGCCAGCCCGGTGCTGGCGGCCGTGCTGCTGTCCGTCATCAGCTATCACAACCTGTTCGTCGGCACGGCGCTCGGCTTCATCCTCTCCGCCGGGTTCGTGGTGACGGCGGTTCTGCCTCGGCTCTCGACGGCCCAGACCCTGCCTTTCCTGCGCCGTCTCACCGGCGGCGTGAAGCTGTTCGTCCTGACGCCCCGACTGCGCGGACTGCTGGCGGTCAGTCTGGCGACGGCGGCGGGGGGCGCCATGGTCTTCGTCAATACCGTCGTCCTGGTGCAGTCGAACTTCGGCCTGTCGCAGCAGGCGACGGCTTGGGCCTTGGCGGCGTTCGGCGGCGGGTCGATGACGGCGGCCGTATTCCTGCCGAAGGTGCTGGAGCGCGTGACGGATCGCAGCGCCATGGTGTCAGGCGCCCTGCTGATGACGGCGGTGCTGATCGCCGGCGCGCTGTTCGCCCGAAGCTACCCGGTGCTGATTGCACTCTGGATCGTCATGGGGTTCGGCTATTCCCTGACCATTACGCCGGCGGGCCGCGCCCTGCGGCGGTCATCGACGGCCGGTGAACGGCCTGCGCTGTTCGCCGCCCAGTTCGCCCTGTCGCACGCCTGCTGGCTGATCGCCTATCCCGTTGCGGGCCTGGTGTCGGCCGAGGCGGATCCTCAGGCGGCCTTCATCGTGCTGGCGGCGCTGAGCGGTCTCGGCGCGATCCTGGCGCTCGTCATCTGGCCTGCGCATGATCCGCTGAATCTGCTGCATGATCACGCCGATCTGGAGCCGGATCATGAACACCTTGATGAAGGGATGCGCCGCGACGCCGCGGCCACCGCCCACGCCCACCCGGTCGTGATCGACGACCATCACCGGAGGTGGCCGCCTTCCGCACGCTGAGGCGAAAGGCGGCGCGACGAGCCTCAGTCTATGAACTCGACCTTCTCATAATCGCCCGAGGTGGTCAGGGTGATCGTGACGGCTTCATCCGTGCGATTGCGCCAGAACCAACCGTGCTTGCCGTCGAAAGCGGCGGTCAGCACGCCGCTTAGGCGCTGCTCCGTACCCTTGCCGTAGCCATGGTAGGATATGCCGGCGCCGTCGCCGTGCGTGTCATAGTTCACGGCCCCGCCGTCGGACGCCCAGGTGAAGTTGGCCCGTGCGCCGCTCTTCATGACCAGCTTCACCTCCGCGCCTTCGTCCGGCTCGAGCGTGATCGAGGTGCGGTCGGATTTTGCGGCGGGTTGGGCTGCGGGGGATGACGCCGAGGGCGTCGTTGAAGCGGCGTTGGGGGACGCCGCCGACGGAGTCTGCGGCACAGGGGCCGCTTCGGCCGGCGGGGCGGTCGGGGATGCGGCTGCGGGAGACGAGGCCTGAGAAACAGCCGCGGCCGCGTCGGCTGCGGCGTCGGCCGCCGCTTCCTCGGCGAGTTGGCGCTTGATCCGGCCCATTTCGGTCAGGCCGAACACCGAACCGATGCGGGTGGGATCGACGCCGTATTCGGCGGGAAGGACGACGGTGACCAGCAGGACGGAGGCGACGACGGCGGCGATGCCGGTGGACTTCAGCAGTTGGGCCGTGGAGGGCAGGTCGGCTTTGGCGGGACGGTTTGCGTTGTACATGAGGGTGTCTCCGATCACATGACGAAGAAGCCGACGAGCTGATAGCCCGTCAGAATGAAGCCGAGCGTCATCAGCACGACGTTGGTGAGGTAGGCGTGCTTCCAGAAGCCGTCCGTGCGGCGCCAGAAACCCATCAGGATGAGGATGCCGCCCAGGGCGAGCAGTTGTCCGATCTCGACGCCGATGTTGAAAGCGACGAGGTTCCACAGCAGGCCGTCGGGCGAGAGCTGGAAGTCCTGCAGCTTGGTGGCCAGGCCGAAGCCGTGGAACAGGCCGAAAATCATCGTGGCCGCCTTGGTGGAGGGCTGGAAGCCGAACCACCTCTGATAGGCGCCCATATTGTCCAGGGCCTTGTAGACGACCGACAGGCCGATGATGGCGTCGACCAGATAGCTGGAGACATTGATGTTCATCAGCACCCCGAGCAGCAGGGTCGACGAGTGGCCGATGGCGAACAGCGTCACATAGATGCCGATGTCCTTCATCCGGTAGAGGAAGAAGATCACGCCGAACAGGAACAGCAGGTGGTCGTAGCCGGTGACCATGTGCTTGGCCCCCAGATAGACGAAGGGCCAGAACAGGAAGCCGGAGGTCTCCTGGATGTAGCCCTTGTCACCCTCGGCGACGCCGTGGGCGAGGACCTGGCTGAGCAGGCCTTCAAGGAAGAGAAGGCCGACCACCAGGACCGCCAGGGTCCAGGGTGATCGAAGCCACGACAGTCGGTCGCGGCAGGGTGCGGAAGTCATGTGCATCCTTGCGATTGAAGGGGAGAAGCGACGGTCGCCATCATCGGCGGCCGTCGACGAAGAGGGAGGGGCGCTGATGACCGGCCGCCCCTGGCGGGGCGGCCGGTCGCCTCAGAGCGTGCGACGACGGCGGAAGGGCAGGTGGTCCAGCCAGGCGGGCCTGGGCCGGTCGCTCGGGGCGTCACGCCCGTGCACCAGGCTGTAGAGGGCCGGGAGCACGAGCAGGGTCAGGATCGTCGAGGAGACGATCCCGCCGATGACCACGGTGGCCAGCGGACGCTGGACCTCCGCGCCGGTGCCGACGTTGACCGCCATCGGCACGAAGCCGAGGCTGGCGACCAGGGCCGTCATGAGCACCGGGCGCAGTCGCGTCAGCGCCCCTTCTCGAATGGCCTGTCCGACGGGCTTGCCCTCTTCGATCAGACCTCGAATGAAGCTGACCATCACCACCCCGTTCAGCACGGCCACGCCCGACAGGGCGATGAAGCCGACGCCGGCCGAGATCGACAGGGGCAGGCCCCGCAGCGCCAGCGCCGCCACCCCGCCGGTCAGCGCCAGGGGCACGCCGGAGAAGACGATGGCGCTGTCCCGCCAGGAGCGGAACAGGGCGAACAGCAGACCGAAGATCAGCAGCAGGACCGCCGGCACGACCAGCTGCAACCGCTTGGCGGCCGAGATCAGTTGTTCGAACGTGCCGCCGTAGGAGACCCAGTAGCCCGCGGGCAGATCGACCTCCTGGTCCACCCGCTCACGGACCTCGCCGACGAAGGAGCCGAGGTCGCGATTGCGGACGTTGGCGGTGACGACGATCCGGCGCTTGCCGTCTTCGCGACTGATCTGGTTCGGGCCGGTCTCCAGCGCGATCACGGCGATCTCGCTGAGCGGCACGAAGCCGCGCGGCTGACCATTGGCGCCAGGCAGCGGCACCTGGATGCGGCCGATGGCGTCGGTGTTGCGGCGCAGGTCTTCGGGCAGGCGGACGACGATGTCGAAACGTCGGTCGCCTTCGAAGATCTGCCCCGCCGTGGCCCCGCCCATGGAGGTGGAGATCACCGACTGGACGTCATCGATGCTCAGGCCCAGGCGCGCGATGGCGTCCCGGTTGGGCGTGATCTGCAGCATGGGCAGGCCGGTGACCTGCTCGGACTGAGGGTCGGCGGCGCCGCGAACGGAGCCGACGATCTCCTCGATCTGGGAACCGAGCGCCACAAGCTGGTCCAGGTCGTCCCCGTGGACCTTGACGGCCACGTCGGAGCGAACCCCGGACAGCAGTTCGTTGAACCGCATCTGGATAGGCTGGGTGAACTCGTACTTGCTGCCGGGCACCTCGTTCACCGCCTCTTCCATCTCGCGAACGAGCTGGAGTTTCGGTTTGCGGGGATCGGGCCATGCCTTGCGGTCCTTCAGCAGGATGAAGGTGTCCGAGACCGAGGGCGGCATCGGGTCGGTGGCGACCTCCGCCGTGCCGATCTTGGCGACGACCCGTTCGACCTCCGGGAACTTGGCCAGACGGGCTTCGAGAACGGTCTGCATCTCGATGGCCTGGCTAAGGCTGGTGCCCGGAATACGCAGGGCGTGCATGGCGATGTCGCCCTCATCCAGGTTCGGCACGAACTCCGAACCCATGCGCGAAGCGACCAGGGCCGCGCCCGCGACCAGGGCGATGGCGATCGCCACCATCGCCACGCGCGTCCTCAGGGCGAAGTCGAGCGCCGGCTGGTAGCTGGTGCGCGCCCAGCGCATCAGGAAGCTGTCCTTCTCCTGAACCTTGCCCGTGACGAACATCGCCACAGCCGCCGGCACGAAGGTCAGCGACAGGATCAGGGCGCCGGTCAGGGCGATCACCACGGTGATGGCCATGGGGTGGAAGGTTTTGCCCTCCACGCCGTCCAGGGCGAAGATCGGGACATAGACCAGGGTGATGATCAGGACGCCGAACAGCGACGGCCGGATCACTTCGCTGGAGGCTTGCCCCGCCAGGGAGAAGCGCTCCTCGCGGGTCAGCAGACGGCCCTGTTGATGCTGGGCCTCGGCGAAACGACGCAGGCAGTTTTCGACGATGATGACCGCGCCGTCGACGATCAGGCCGAAGTCCAGCGCGCCCAGGCTCATCAGATTGCCCGAGACGCCCGTGCGCACCATGCCGGTGATGGTCATCAGCATGGTGATGGGGATGACCGCCGCCGTGATCAGGGCCGCTCGGAAATTCCCCAGCAGCAGGAACAGAACCACGACCACGAGCAGGGCGCCCTCGATCAGGTTCTTCTCGACCGTCTTGATGGCGCGCTCGACCAGGTCGGTGCGGTCATAGACGGGTGAAGCGATCACCCCGTCCGGCAGGGCTCTCGCCGCTTCCTGAAGACGGGCCGACGCGGCTTTTGCGACGACGCGGCTGTTCTCGCCGGCCAGCATCAGGACGGTCGCCAGCACCGTCTCCTTGCCGTTCTCGGTTGCGGCGCCGGTGCGAAGTTCTTCGCCCAGGCCGACCTCGGCCACCTCCGCGATACGGACGGGAACGCCGCCGCGCGTGGTGATGACGATGTTGGACAGGTCCTGCGCCGTGGCGGCCTGACCCGGCACGCGGATCAGCCACTGCTCGCCGTAGCGTTCGACATAGCCGGCGCCGACATTGGCGTTGTTGCGCTCCAGCGCCGACACGACCTCGTCCATCGTCACGCTATAGGCGGCGAGACGCTCGGGGCGGGGCGTGACGTGATACTGACGCTCGAAGCCGCCGATGGTGTTGACCTCGGTGACGCCGGGCGTGTTGCGCATCTGCGGGCGGATCACCCAGTCCTGCAGGGTGCGAAGGTCTTCAGGCGTGTAGGGCGTGCCGTCCGCCTTGCGGGCGCCTGGCCTGGCCTCGATCGTGTACATGAAGATTTCGCCCAGGCCCGTGGCGATCGGCCCCAGTTCCGGCGACAGCCCGGCCGGCATCTGGTCGCGCGCGGTCTGCAGCCGCTCGTTGACCAGTTGGCGCGCCCGGTAGATGTCGGTTCCGTCCTCGAACACGACCGTGACCTGGCTCAGGCCGTAGCGCGAGACCGAGCGGGTGTAGGACAGACCCGGCACGCCGGCCACGGCCGTTTCGACCGGGAAGGTGACGCGCTGCTCGGCTTCGAGCGGCGAATAGCCCGGCGCTTCCGTATTGATCTGGATCTGGATGTTGGTGATGTCGGGCGTGGCGTCGATCGGCAGCTTCTGGAAGCTCCAGACGCCGATGACGGCTGACACCAGGACCAGGGCCAGCACGACCCAGCGATGCCGGATCGACAGGCTGATGATGCGTTCAAGCATGATGCCCCATCCCCCTAGTGGTCATGGCTCGCGCCGGACTTCTCGATGTCCGCGCGAATGAGGAAGGCGCCGTCGACGACGTAGGTCGTGCCCGGCGCGATGCCGCCCAGGACCTCGGTCCATTCTTCGGTGCGGCGGCCCAGGTCGAGCATACGCACCTCATAGGTGTCGCCGACCTTGGCGTAGACCACGGTGAAGTCGCGGAACGGCTGGAGCGCCTTGGTGCGCACCGCCAGCGGAACCTCGCCTTCGCCGACCTGGACCATGCCCGACACGCCCAGGCCGGGCCGCCAGACGCCGCCCTGGTAGGGCAGTTCGACATGGGCGACGAGGGTCTGGCTGAGGACGTCGTCCGACGGCAGGATCGCCTTGATGACCCCGCTGGCCGTGTGCTCGCCGGCGAGGCTCTTCAGTTCAACCCGCTGGCCGACACGAACCCGTTCGGCGTCGCGCGGATAGAGGAAGAACTCCGCGTGCAGGCGGGTCGGATCGCCGATCACCAGCATGGGGGCGCCATTGCCGGTGATCGAGCCTGGGTTGACGGTCTTGGCGGTGATCACGCCGGAGATCGGGGCCGTGACCGAATAGGTCTGAAGGCTCTCGCTGGATTCCACGCGCGCGACGACCTGGCCGCGCGAGACGCGTTGCCCCAGTTGGACGCTCATGGACATGACGCGGCCCGGATAGCGGGCGTGCACCTCGGCCTGGCCTTCGGGCGTGATCTCGACCCGACCGCTCAGCGGCAGGGTCTCGCCCAGGACGGCGGGACCGACCTGCTGGGTCGTGACGCCGCCCGCACGCGCGGCCTCGGCGCCGATGACGGTCCGGCCCTCATAGGACTGATAGGACCAGGCTGAACGCTTGGCGGCCTGCGTGGCGGTGACCGAGACGTCGAAGGAGTGGGGCTCGGACACCACGCCCGGACTGGCCAGATAGTCGTTCTCCGGCGTGAAGGTGAAGCGATCCACCTTCGGACCGAGGCGGGTCAGGGCGATGCCGGCCTGGACCAGTTTCGGGTCGAGCGGCTTGTCCTTCAGATAGGGGTAGAGTCGGAACAGCGGCTCCGGTCCTTCTTCGAAGATGGTGACCTCGATGGCGAAATCACCGTCGCGAAGCAGACGGCCGTTGTGCGGTCCGCGCTCGTAGTCGGCGGCGGCGGCCGCTTCGCCCTCGGGCTTGGCGGCCTGATCACCGCCGCTGCAGGCGGCCAGCGACAGGGCCACGGCGGTCAGGACGCCGCCCAGCGCGGTCGCTGAAGTGCGGGACATCTTCATGGTTGGGTCTCCAGGCCGAGCAGGTCGGCGTGCGCGCCGGTCAGGCGGTCCAGCCGCGCGCGGTCGTTGTGGAAGGTCTGCAGCACCGTGACGCGGCGGGCCCTGGTCTGCAGCAGGGCCGTGTGAGCGCTCATCACGTCGTTGTAGGTAAAGCCCCCGCGCGCGAAGCCGTCCCGGACGAGGGTCACGGCGCGCTCCGCCTGCGGCAGGGTTTCCTCGGCGATGCGCCGGGCTTCGTTCGCCCGCGCCAGCAGTTGGACCTGCAGGCGGGCGATCTCGCGTTCGCGTTCCTGTCGCAGTGCGTTCTGGTCGGCTTGAGCGGCTGCCCCTTCGGCGCGGGCGCGGTCGATGGCGCCCTGGTTCCGATCATAACGCTGCAGCGGGATTGATCCGCCGAAGACGAGGGCGACCTCGTTGTCCCAGATGTGCCGGACGCCGACGCTGACCGTGGGATCAGGCACGGCGCGGGCTTCCTCCAGCCGAACCTGGGCGTCGGAGATGGCCTGACGGGCGCGAAACGCCTCCAGGTCCGTCGATGCGACCTCGCCGGCGGCGACGCGCGCGGCGCTGGTGTCCTCGAAGTCGGAACGCATCAGAGTAAAGTCGGCGCCTCCGTCCCAGAACTTGACCAGGACGATGCGCGCCACGCGAAGCGCAATCTCGGCCTGATCGAAATCGATCTGGGCCTGGGCGAGTTCGGCTTCGGCGCGGGCTCCGGCGAACAGCGGGTCTCGGGCCGCGTTGACCCGACGTTGCACCTCGGTCTGGAAGCGCTCGGCCAGCGAAAGCCGTTCGCGGGCGATCTCCAGCAGGGCGTCAGCCGCCATGACGTCGGCCCAGGCGCGCTGCACCGCCTCCAGGCGGTCCAGTTGCGCAATCCGGGCGTGAGCGACAACGAGCAGGCCCTCGCTTTGCGCCAGGCCGGTGCGAGCCGGACGGTCGCCGCCGCGTTCGAGCCTTTGCTCGTAGGTCAGGGTGGTTTCGGTCCGCCCCAGGATGTCGCCGCCGCCGAGCGTCGGCAGGTTCTCGACCATCAGGCCCAGGGTGGGGTTGGGCCGAAGGTCGGCCTGACGAACGCCGGCTTCGACCGCACGAAGGCGCGCGTCGAGGCCTGGCCGCGCCGGATCGGCTTCGGCGGCCCGCCGAAGCGCAGTCTCAAGAGCGAGGACTTGCCCGGAGCCCGCCGTCTCGACTGACGGCGGGGATTGGACAAGCGCAATGGCAGGCGGCGACGAAGCCGCCGTCAGGACGAGCGTGAGGGCGGACATGGCCGCGCCTCGCCCTCGCCATCCGGCAGGACCGGACATGGAAGGTTTCAAGGGATATCTCCAACAGGACGCGCACGGCCGCGAGGCCGCGCAGGATCAGCTTTTCAGGCGATCAGGCGTTCTGTCTGGGAGGCTGGTGAGGGGCGTCGAGGAGCGCCCCCGGAGGCAGGGCGTCCGGCGCGGGACCGAGATCAAGCGCGGTTATCATCCCCGATGCGATCGGATGGACGGGCGCGGCCAGGGCGACATGAATGTCGCCGCCGTTGTGGTGGTGATGGCTGAAAGGCGTCTTTCCGCCTTCATCGGCGACGTCGACAGCGACGGCGGCGTCGGAAGGCGCATCGTCGGCGGCGTCATGGCTGTGGCCGTGGTCAGGGGCATGATCGTGAGCCAGGTCGGACGCGTCCTCGAAGGTGACGCCGGGGAACTGAAGACCGTGCTCGATGCGGTGCTGGCTGTTGACCACGCCATGCATCTGCACCGCGACCATGACGGTCACGCCCAGGCAGACGCAAAGGAGGCGGAGCAAGCGTGGCAAATCGAAATTCCCCGATCGAATTTCGTTAGGGGAAAATGGTTTCCCTTGCAACGTCGCGATGGTCGCAGCGCCGGGAGGCGGCGACGCGGCCGTGACCCGGTCGGCCGGCGAAAGGGATACGAGCCTCAGCGCCGGGACTCTCCGAGCGAGCGCTCCCCGGCGACACGGATCCCGCCAAGTGGACGTCGTGACAGCGGAGACGCGCGAGAGGATAGGGCGATCGCCTGCTGCGGGGGCGCAGATGATCGCCCGTGGTTTTCGGAGGGACACATGCGCCGCACGCCTTTGCGGGGCGCCGTTCCGGCCGCGCTCGGCCTGTCAGGACTGACGGCGACCTTCCTGGAAGTCTTCACACCCCGCAATTCGGCGCCATTGTCGCCGATTTGTTGCGACGGGCTTGAGGCCGCCCTGGACGGCGGCAGATTGATCCTAGTGTCTGTCGTTCAAACAGCCGCCGTGGTCGCCCAGCGCCTCGATCACCCGGCATTCCGCCGTGGAGCCATGGGGGCATTGCGCCATGCGGGCGACCTCGGCCCTCAGGGCGGTGAGACGCGCGATCTTGTGGTCGATATCGGCGAGATGGGCCTGGGCGATGCTGTCGGCTGTCTCGCAAGGACCATTGGGGTCCCCCGCCAGGGCCAGAAGCTCCCGGATCGGTTCGATCTCGAACCCGAGCTCGCGGGCATGACGAATGAACCGCAGGCGCTGCAGGTCTCCGTCGTCATAGAGCCGCCGGTTCCCCTCGGAGCGGGGCGGCGAGGGCAGGAGCCGGATCTGCTCGTAGTAGCGGATCGTCGGCGCCTTGATCCCGCAGGCCTTCGACGCTTCGCCGATCGTCACGCCCCGGTTCATCTTAGCGCTTGCTCCTCTAGTCGCTAGAGGAAGTAACCTCGCCCGGCGTTCGAAACAAGGAGTCCCTCGTGATCCTGGAAACCCTGGAAACCCGGTATCGTGTAACCGGCATGGACTGCGCAGGTTGCGGCTCCAAGGTCGATACGGCGGTGCGGAAGCTGCCGGGGGTCACCGATGTCGTCGTGGCCGTCTCCACGGGGGTTCTGAAAGTCCAGCACGGCGACGGCTTCGCGTCGGACGGGGTGCTTCGTCAGGTGCGCAACCTGGGCTACGGCGTCGAAATCCTCGCGCCGCTGGAGCCGGTGGCGAACGGCGAACGCGCCGCGCGGTCCGATGCGAGGGCGCGCGGTCCCTGGTGGTGGACGCCCAAGGCCAGGTTGACGGCGGCCTGCGGCGTCGCCCTGGTCGCGGCCTACCTCTTCGGCGCCCTGTTCCCGAGTCTGGCGACGGGCGCCTTCCTGGTCGCCCTGGCGGTCGGCCTGGTCCCCGTCGGCTGGCGCGCGATCACCGCGGCGCGGTTCGGGACGCCGTTTTCGATCGAGATGCTGATGACGATCGCGGCGGTCGGGGCGGTCTTCATCGGCGCCGCTGAAGAGGCGGCGGCTGTCGTCCTTCTCTTCCTGATCGGCGAAATGCTGGAGGGCGTCGCCGCCGGCCGGGCCCGCAAGAGCATACAGGGCCTGACTGATCTGGTGCCCAAGACCGCCCTGGTCGAGATCGACGGCCAGGTCAGCGAAGTTCCGGCGGAAAGCCTCGCCATAGGCGCCGTCATCCTCGTGCGGCCCGGCGATCGCGTGCCCGCCGACGGGACTGTCGTGGAAGGCGAGGGGGAGATCGACGAAGCGCCGGTGACGGGGGAGAGCGTGCCGAGGCGAAAAATGGTCGGCGACCCGGTCTTCGCGGGCACCATCAATGTGGGCGGCGTCCTGCGGGTGGAGGTCACGGCGACCGCAGCCGACAACACCATTGCGCGGGTCGTGCGCCTGGTGGAGGAGGCCCAGGAATCCAAGTCGCCGACCGAACGGTTCATCGACCGCTTCTCCAAGATCTACACCCCCCTGGTGCTCGTCGTCGGCGCCCTGGTCGCGACCGTCCCGCCGCTCATGTTCGGCGGCGTGTGGAGCGAGTGGATCTACAAGGGCCTGGCGATCCTCCTGATCGGCTGTCCCTGCGCCCTTGTGATTTCCACCCCGGCGGCCATCGCCGCCGGGCTTTCCGCCGGCGCGCGGCGGGGGCTGCTGATGAAGGGCGGGGCCGTGCTCGAAACCCTGGGCAAGATCACCGCCGTCGCCTTCGACAAGACCGGGACGCTGACCTCCGGCAAGCCGGTCGTGACCGACGTCGTGGCGAACGGGTGTTCTGACGCCGAGGTGGTATCGCTCGCGGCGGCCCTGGAAACCGGCTCGAGCCACCCTCTGGCCCTCGCCATCCTTGAGCGGGCGAAAGCCGACAATGCGCCAATCCCGCCGGCTTCCGCTGCGCGGGCGATCGCGGGCGAGGGCGTCGAAGGGATCGTGGGCGGCGCGCATGTCTTTCTGGGGTCGCCCCAGGCCGCCGTCCGGCGCGCTCCGCTGTCAGCCTCTCAGGACGCGGCGATCTCGGGCTTCAACGCTGCGGGCAAGACGGTTTCCGTGGTTGTGGTCGACGGCCTGGTCATTGGCTTCCTGGCCATGAGAGACGAGGCGCGGCCGGACGCGGCGGCGGGTCTGGCCAGGCTCAAGGCCATGGGGATCCGCGCCGTGATGCTGACAGGCGACAATCGTCGCACCGCGGCGGCGGTCGCCGAAGGCCTGGGCGTCGAAGCGCGAGCTGAACTGCTGCCGCAGGACAAGCAGGGCATCGTCAAGGCGCTGCAAGCCGAGGGCCTTGTCGTCGCCAAGGTCGGCGACGGCATCAATGACGCGCCGGCGCTCGCCGCCGCCGACGTCGGCGTCGCCATGGGCGGCGGCGCCGACGTGGCCCTGGAAACAGCCGATGCGGCGGTTCTGCACGGCCGCGTCCAGGACATTCCCGACATGATCGTCCTGTCGAAGGGGGTGATGGGCAATATCCGCCAGAACATCACCATCGCCCTGGGCCTGAAGGCCGTCTTCCTCGTGACGACGGTGATCGGCGTCACTGGCCTGTGGCCGGCGATTCTCGCCGATACGGGCGCGACCGTGCTGGTGACCGCCAACGCCATGCGCCTTCTGGGATGGAAGCCGAAATGACGAGGTCGGGCTACAGGTCGCCGGCGCGGCGGCGACCCTGCCGGTTCCGGTCTTCACCTTGCGAGCGATCCGGGCGGTCTGCCCAGGCGGCCGCAGCCAGCTAGCCAGCCAGCCGGCCGGCGCCGTCCTGGACGCGCATGCCGCGCCGAGGGGAGAAGGCGGAGCGCTTCATTCCTTTTCGAGCCCAGGCCGGCCGGATGGGACGGCCAGGGGCGTCCCGGCGTCCTTCGGTCGGGACGTTGAGGCCGGCGGCCGGCCATGGTTGTGGGTTGAAGGGTTCATCTCGTTGCGCGTCGCGAAAAGGAAGGCGGAGCCGGCGACCCATAGGAGGGTGAAAAGCGCGGCCTGGACCGCCGCAGGGCGGCCGCGAGGCGAAAGGAACAGGCTGCCGCAGGCGAACAACGGCAGAACCACGCCGTAGGCGGCGTAGACGGGGATCCGGGCGACATTGAAGCCGGCGATGGCGAGGTAGAGGGCGAGGCTGGCGATGAAGACGGTGTTCAGGACCAGGAGGAAGCCGTCGAGCACGGGCCTGGGCTTGTGTCGGGCCCTCTTCATGGGACGGATGCGCTTGCCGTAGCGCCCCGGCCGCCAATTTATGGAAAGCCTGCCGCCTCCGCTGATGACCTTGCGGCTCATGTCAGTCTCCTGGGGATGTCGTGCTTGCCGCTTCACGGCGCGCCATCCAGAGACGCATGCGCACGATTTCGGACTCACGCGTCCGGATCAGTTCCTCCGCGACGCCCCTAGCGTCCGCGTCCGAGCCCTTTTCCAACTCTATCCGCGCCAGGGCGATAGCGCCTTGGTGCTGCGCGATCATCACCCGCATGAAGTCGACATCGGGATCGCCGCTCCAGGGGATGTTCATCGATTGATGCAGGCGTTCGTTGGCCTCCTTGAAGGCGCGGGTGGAAAGGGCGTCTCCGGGGATGTCGTCATGCCCGGCATGCTCGTCGATGGGCTGGGCCGTCGACGCCACGGGACGATCGGGACGGGGCGGAGCCTGTCGGGAGACCATGCCGAAGGCGAAGGCGGCCGCGCCCAGAAGGGCCGCGACGAGGGTGAGCCAGCTCAAGCGTTTCATCGATTGCGCTCCATATATCGGCCGTCAGGCCGCTCCGCCGCGATCGCGATAGGCGAGCAGGCGCAGCGCGTTGAAGACGACCAGAAGGGTGGAACCCTCATGCAAGGCGACGGCTGGTCCTATGCCCAGTCCGAGGATGGTCGCCGGCACGAGGAAGGCGACGACGCCCAGGCTGACGAAGAGGTTCTGTCGAATGACGGCCCGGGTCCTGCGGCTGAGGCCGACAGTGAAGGGGAGGTTGGACAGGTCATCGCCCATGAGGGCCACATCGGCCGTCTCGAGCGCGACGTCCGATCCGGCGGCGCCCATGGCGACGCCCACCGTCGCCGTGGCCATGGCCGGTGCATCATTGACCCCGTCGCCGACCATGGCGACCTTGGCGTCGGCCCGCAGACGCTTGACCGCCTCGACCTTGTCGTCCGGCATCAGGTCGCCCCAGGCCTCGGTCAGCCCCATCTGGCCGGCGATGGCTTCCGCGGCCTTCTGATGATCGCCGGAGAGCATGATCATCCGCCTCACGCCCAGGGCCCGCAGCCTATCGAGCGCTTCGCGGGCGGCCGGTCTCGGCGTGTCGAGCAGGCCGATGACGCCGAGATCACGTGCGCCTTGTCGCACGACCATCAGGGTGCGGCCTTGGGCGCGCAACTGATCGACGGCCTGGGTTGCCGACTGGCCGAGGGCCGCAACGCCGTCCGCGCCGAACATCTCAGGCTTGCCGATGTAGACGGTTTCGCCGTCCAACTCCGCGGCTACGCCCTTGCCGGTGAGGCTGCGCAGACTTGACGCCGTGCGTGTCGAGTTGTCGCCGAGGCGTTGAGCGCCATCACGCGTAATCGCTTCCGCGAGCGGATGATCGCTGAGGCGTTCGACAGCGACGGCGACGGCAAGCAGTTCGCGCTCTTCCACGCCTTCGAGCGGGATGATGTCTGTAATGCGAGGGCGGCCTTCCGTCAGGGTGCCGGTCTTGTCGAAGGCGATGGCCTCAATGGCTCCGAGGTTTTCCAGAGGCGCGCCGCCCTTGATGAGCACGCCGGCGCGCGCTGCGCGTGCGACGCCGGAGAGGACGGCGCTGGGGGTGGCGATGGCCAGGGCGCAGGGGCTGGCGGCGACCAGCACCGCCATGGCGCGGTAGAAGCTGTCACGGAAGGGTTCATCGACGACGACCCAGGCGAAGAGCAGGACGAAGGCCAGGGCCAGGACCAGAGGCACGAAGACGCGCTCGAAGCGGTCGGTGAAGCGCTGGGTCGGAGATTTCTGGGTTTCAGCCTCGCTCACCATTCGCACGACCTTGGCCAGGGTGGTGTCGCTGGACTTGCGGGTGGTCTCGATCTCGATGGCGCCGGCGCCGTTGATCGTGCCGGCGAAGACAGCGGAGGCCGAAGCGATAGAGGCGGGCCTGGTCCGGGCCTGGGCAGGATCGGATACAGGCTGCTTGTCGACTGGCATGCTCTCGCCAGTCACCGGGGCCTGGTTGATGCTGGTCGTTCCCGAGACGACAAAGCCGTCGGCGGGCAGTCGTTCGTTGGGACGAACCACCACCACGTCGCCAATCTCGAGACGCTCGACGGGGGTCTCCAGGATCTGGTCGCCGCGACGAACATGCGCGGTGCGTGGAGCGAGTTCGGCCAAGGCTTCGATGGCCCGCTTGGCCCGACCCATGGCGTAATGCTCCAGGGCGTGACCCAGGCTGAACAGGAAGAGGAGCAGGGCGCCTTCGGCCCAGGCACCGAGCGCGGCGGCGCCCGCCGCCGCCACAAGCATGAGCGTGTCTATCTCGAAGCGGCGCCGCTTCAGGTTCTCGAAGGCTTCCCGGACGGTGAAGAAGCCGCCTAGCCCATAGGCGCAGAGGAAGAGCGCGAGCGGAATCCAGCCGGCAAGGCCGGGCGCCAGTTTTTCCAGTGCAAAGCCGACGCCGAGCGCGCCGCCGGCCCCGAGGGCGAAGATGAGCTCCGTGTTTGAACCGAAAACGCCTCCGTGGGCGTGATCATGATCGGCATGGTCGTCGCTCCCCTCGCGGCCTTGATCATGCGCATGGTCGCCGGTCTTGCCTTCAGGTCGTTCTGACCTGGCGGGGAAGGGGGTTGTAGAGAAGCTCAGTCCATGGCCTGCAAGATTTTGCAGCAAGGCTTCACGGCTGGTCCTGGTCTGATCGAACTCCAGACGAACGGCGCCGGCCGCGTCCAGAGCGGCTTCCAGGACGCCAGGCTCATCGGTCATGGCGGCCTCGAGGGTACGGGCGTGACGGGCGTGCCGCACCCCTTCCACCCATCCGACAATATGGCCGAAGCGCTGACTGATCTCCGCCCCGGCTTGCAGGGCCTTGCGTCTGACGTCCGCCGGCGCGAGCAGGGCTGGGTCATAGTGGAGGCATAGCTGGGCTGCGCCGTCCGTCCCTGTGACGTGGACCTGGGCCAGGCCCGGCGCGCCGCTCAGGCGTTTGATGAGCCGTTCGACGCAGGCGTCGGACGCGTCCGGCGCTTCAGGGAGCAGGACGGGGATGTCCAGTCGGACAGTGTCAGACATGGCGGAGCTCCAGCTTCAAGGACTTGGGAGGAACGGGAAGGGGACTTGGGGTCGAGACGGCGCGAGCAGCTTCTGCTTCCGCGGCGGCGAGCCTGACTGCGACGCCTGCCAGAAAGGCCAGGCCCGCGAGGATCGCGGCGAGGGAGGTCACGAGGCGTTTGCGGTCCATGACCCGGCTTTCATGGCAGGTGGAGCATGACGCGTAGCCAGCCGAACTGTTGCAGGCCCTCGAGCAGTTCGAAAAGGGGGAGCGCCAGGAGGAAGAACAGTCCATCCGCGATCGTACGCAGAAAGAAGGCCGGGCGAACCGAAAGCTCGCTCTCGTCACGCCAGAGACGGGGGTTGGGCAGGAAGCGCGGGGTTCGACGTCTGTAGGCGTCGTAGGTCTCGCCGAAGGTCGCCCCCAGGAATCCTTCTTCGCGAACCACGACGATATGGAAGACGATCCAGCAGGCGGCGGCGAACACCAGTCCAACCGTCAGGCTGCCTGACAAGGCGCCGACCCCGAAGGCGCCGACGAAGCTGAAGACGTAGAGCGGATTGCGGCAGAGCGAATAGGGGCCGCTCGACACGATCTCCTGTTTCTTGCGTCCGCCGATGTAGAGCGAACACCAGGCGCGTCCGATGATGCAAACCATGATGGCGATGAGGCCGAGGTGCTCGACCGGATGTTCAAGGGCGGGTCGCGCCTTCACCAAGGAGGCCCAGGCCAGCAAGGTGAAAAGCCCGGCGAGGATGAAGAGTTTGCGCCAGCGCTGGATCGACTGAAGATCGATCGTGGAGGCGTTGGCGACGTTTGAATCAGGCTTGGTCGCATTCACTGTTGTTCTCCTTTCTTTGGCGACGCCTCAGGCGTCGTGGAGGAATTCAAATCTGCGTTTCGGGGCGAATGGCGGCGATGATCCTCCGGACAAAAAGGCCAGGACGGCTCCAGCCCAAGCCCCCCGTCCGCCGGCGACCAGAATGCCGCCGTTGGAGGCGAAGCGGCGGTCAGCTCGTGTCGGTCGCAGGCCAGGAAGCCGATCAGATAGACGGCGGCGTCGGAACCATTGTCGATCGTATTGGCCAGAGGAGCGCTGGAGCCGGCGGACACGCCGCCGACTCCTAGGCCCCACGAAGACGGCGAGGTTGGGAAACAACGCCGCCAGCAGAGTGCGACGCTGCACGGTCTGTGCTTCGTGGCCCCCGCTCATCAGTCTTCGATTCCCTCCGCCTTGCGGTGCTTGACCGCCATAGCGGCGAAGGTCGGCAGCACCAGCAAGGTCAGGGCCGTGGCGGTGATCAGGCCGCCGATGACCACGGTGGCCAGAGGCTTCTGCACCTCGGCGCCGGCCCCATGCGCCAGCGCCATGGGAATGAACCCGACGATGGCGACCAGAGCCGTGGTCAGGACCGCACGCAGACGACTGAACGCCCCCAGCAGCGCGGCGTCACGCGGGCTCTGGCCTGCTTGCAGCCGCTCCCGGATCGCCTGCATCAGCACCAGGCCGTTGAGGGTGGCGACCCCGGATACGGCGATGAAGCCGACCGCCGCCGAGACCGAGAAGGGCATGCCTCTGAGCAAGAGGGCCAGCGCCCCCCCGACCAGGGCCAAAGGCACGCAGGCGAAGACCAGGCCAGCCTCGGCGAACGATCCCAGAGCCATGAACAGCAGGATGCCGATCAGGATAAAGACCACGGGGACCACCAGGCCAAGGCGCTGTTCGGCTCGCTTCAGGTTCTCGAACTGACCGCCCCAGGTCAGGGAGTAGCCGGCCGGCATCTGGACCTGTTCCTGGACCTTCGCCTGGGCGTCGCCGACGAAGCCGCCCAGATCACGACCCCGCACATTGGCCTGGACCACCATGCGGCGGCTGCCGTTGTTGCGGCTGATCTGGTTCTGACCCTCCGCCACCTGGATCAGGGCGACCGAGGACAGGGGCACGGTCACGCCCGTCGCCGTCGTCACCGGCAGGGCGGCGAGGGAGGCGGGGTTGTTGCGTTCCGCATCCGCGAGACGGACCACCACGTCGAAGCGGCGGTCGCCCTCGAAGATCTGACCCGCCGCGGCGCCGCCGATGGCGGCCGAGACCGCTTCGGACACATCCGCCGCCGACAGGCCGTAGTTGGCGGCGGCGAAGCGGTCGACGCTGACGGTCAGGGTCGGCAGGCCCGACGCCTGTTCGACGCGCACGTCAGCGGAACCGGGCGTGCTGCGCAGGGCGTTGGCCACCTGATCCGCCGTTTTCTGAAGTTGGGCGAAATCATCCCCGTAGACCATGACGGCCAGGTCCGTGCGGACGCCCGAGATCAGTTCATTGAACCGAAGCTCGATCGGCTGGCTGAACTCGAAGCTGTTGCCCAACTGGGTCGAGGCGACCTTTTCGAAACGTGCGATCAGATCTTCCTTGGCCAGTTTGGGGTCAGGCCATTCCTTGCGGTCCTTCAGCACGATGACCGCGTCGGAAATGTTGGGCGGCATGGGATCCACCGCCGCCTCTGCCGTGCCGGTCCGCGAGAACATCGTCTTCACTTCGGGTTGGGCCTTGATGACGCGCTCCAGCGCCATCTGCATGGCGAGGGACTGTTCCAGCGAGGCCGAGGGCACGCGCAGGGCCTGCATGGCGATGTCGCCTTCGTCGAGGGTCGGGATGAACTCCCGACCCAGGGTGGTGAAGACGACGCCGCCGATCACGAGGGCGCCGATCGCCGCCGCCAGAACCGCCTTGGGGCGAGCAACCGCCGCACGAATGGCGGGCTCGATCCAGCGACGGGCATGGCGCAGGAGGAAGGTCTCATGCTCCTGCGCCTGACCGTTTTGGTCCAGGTGGATCGTCTTCGGATCACGCACCAGCAGGGCGGTCATGGCCGGGACGAAGGTGAAGGAGAAGATGAAGGCGCCGACCAGGGCCAGCATGACCGTCGCGCCCATGGGGATGAAGGTCTTGCCCTCGACGCCTTCGAGCATCAGCAGCGGGGTGAAGACCAGAAGAATGATGAGCTGGCCGAAGGCGGCCGGCTTGACCATCTGACGCGCTGCGGCTGCGGCGACGCCCAGCCGTTCATGACGGGTCAGCATCCGCCCCAGATCGGCGCGGCGCTGGCTCAGCATCAGCAGGGTGTTCTCGACCACCACCACGGCGCCGTCGACCAGAAGGCCGAAGTCCAGCGCGCCGAGGCTCATCAGGTTTCCGCTGATGCCGAAGCGGTTCATGCCGATGATGGCGAACAGGAAGCTGATCGGGATCATCAGGGCGGTGATCGTCGCCGCACGGATATTGCCCAGAAGCAGGAACAGCACGACGATGACCAGAAGCGCGCCTTCGGTCAGGTTCTTGGCCACCGTCTTGATGGTGGAGTTGACCAGGGAGGAGCGGTTCAGCACCGGTTCTGCGACGATGTCCGGCGGCAGGCTGGCGCTGATTTCCTCCAGCCGATCGGCGGCCGACTGCGCCACGGTGCGGCTGTTTTCACCCGCGAGCATCAGGGCGGTGCCGATGACCGCTTCGTGGCCGTCACGGCTGGCCCCGCCGAGGCGCGGCGCCTGCCCCATTTCGACGCTCGCCACGTCGGCGACACGGACGACCAGCCCGTTGCGGTTGACGACGGGCGCCTGGGCCAGGTCCTCGACGGTCTGGGCCAGGGCGTCCGTGCGGACGGTCAGGGCTTCGCCCGCGCGCTGCACATAGCCGGCGCCGGCCTGGGTGTTGGCCCGGTCCAGCGCCTGGATCAGATCATCAAGCCCGAGGCCGTAGCTGGCCAGCCGCGCGGGATCGGGGCGCACGGCGTATTCCTTCACATAGCCGCCGTTGACGTCGACGCCGGCCAGACCGCGTGCGGAGCGCATGCGCGGCGCGATAATCCAGTCCTGAACCGTCCGCAGATAGGTGGCGCGGGCCTGGGGTGTCGTCAGTCGATCGGCTTCGGGGGTCAGGTAGGCGCCGTCAGGCTGCCACCCGGCACGACCCGCCTTGGCGGTTCTGGCGTCGAAGGGCTTGAAGTCGACGGTCCACATCAGAACTTCGCCGAGGCCCGTGGTGATCGGCGCGAGACCGGGCTCCACGCCTGCGGGCAGGTTTTCCCTGGCCTGCGCCATCCGCTCGGCCACCTGCTGGCGGGCGAAGTAGATGTCGGTCCGATCGCTGAAGATGACGGTGACCTGACTGAAGCCGTTGCGGGTCAGGGACCGGGTGCTCTCCAGCCCGGGAATTCCGGCCATGGCCGTTTCCAGGGGATAGGTGACCTGGCGTTCCATCTGTTCGGGCGCGAGCGCCGGGGCCAGGGTGTTGATCTGCACCTGCCGGTTGGTGATGTCCGGGACGGCGTCGATGGGAAGCTTGGTGAGTTGGAACAGGCCCCAGGCGGAAATGAGCACTGTCGCCAGAACGATGAACCAGCGGAAGCGAACGGAAGCTTCAATGATGTATTTGAACATGATGCTCTTCCCCTAGTGGCCGTGCTCGGCCTCGCCCTTGGCCATTTCGGCCTTGAGCAGGAAGGCGTTGGTGGAAGCGACGCGTTCGGTTCCGGTCAGGCCGCGCAGGATCTCGGTGCGACCGCCGGCCTGACGACCCGCGAGCACCGGAGCGGCCCGGAAGCCATGGTCCGTCTGAACGAAGACCACAGTCGCTCCGTCCACGGTCTGGACCGCTTCGGAAGGGACGGTGAGGCCAGGGTCACCGGCCCCGCCTTGCGTCACTACGGCCCCCGAGACGGGCGACCCGGCGGGAGGCAGACTAGCGCCCTGGGGGCGGGCGCGAATGACGGTGGCGCCGTTGTCCTGAAGGCCGGCGTCAGCCGCCACGCCGGTGACCACGGCGTCAAACTCGCCTACGGGTCCAGTGACCCGGATTGGCGTGCCGGCGCGAACCTGGGCCGCCAGATGCGGCGGTGCATTGAAGACCAGTTCCACCCGCGCCGGGTTGGTCACTTCGGCGACCACCCCGCCCTGGGGCACGAAGCCGCCCGGTCCGACCTGCACGTTCGTCACCACGCCGGAGATGGGGCTGACCACGCTCATTCGGCCCGAGGCGTTGGGTGAGCCTGCCGCCGTCGCCCGTGCGCGCGCTGCGCGGGCCATGGCTTCAGCGCTGGCGGCTTGAGCCTGCGAGGTCTCGACTTCCTGACGGGCGACGACGCCTTGGTCGGCAAGGCTCCGATTGCGTTGAAGGGCCTGGCGAGCGGCAGTCGCAGCGGCGGCGGCGGCGTCGATGTCTGCCCTCATGGCGGCGCCTTCGCCGCTGACGAGACTGATCAGCGGTTGGCCGGCTCGGACGGACTGGCCTGGTGCGACCAGCACGCGCTCTACCGTTCCGCCGACCACCGCGCCGACGGCCGCACGGGCGTCGACCATGGCCTCGACCCGGCCGGAAAGGCGGGTCTCGCCGCCGCCGCCGCGCGAGACGGCGACCACGGCGATGCCGGCCGCCTTCTGCTGTTCGGCGGTCAGTTCGACGACGCCTTCAGGCGCTTCGCCTTCCTCTGCGTGTCCGGCTTCACCTTCGGCCTTTGCGGGCGTTGTCGCGTTCTCCGCGGCAGCCGTCTTCGGTTCCGGCTTCTGGAGCGCCAGATAGAGGCCTCCGCCGCCCAGGAGGACGAGGGCGGCGACCCCTCCGATCAGGAGGGTCTTGTTCGATGTGACTGGGCGCATCACGGGTTTCCTTGGAACGGGGCGCGGCCGTCGAGGCGCGCCAGATCGATTTCGGCGCGAACGCGCGCGAGGCGGGCGTCAACGGCGGCGGTGCGGGCGTTGATCAGGGCGGCGCGCGAGACGCGCAGCTCCAGTTGCGAGATGCGGCCGGCTTCGGCTCCGATACGCGACAGGCGATAGGCCTCCTCGGTGGAGGTCACCCCGGCGTCAGCCGCGGAAACCCGGCTTCCGGACGCCGCCAGTCGGGCGACCGCAGCCGCCCGGTCGGCGCCGGCGTCCTGCCGGGCCTGGGCCACGCGCGCTTCGGCGGCGCGGAATTCGGCGCGCGCGGCGTCGATGTTTCCGCGGTTCCGGTCGAAGAGGGGCAGGGGCAGGCTGAGGCCGACGGTGAGGGCGGTCTCGTTTTCGATGCCGAACCGGGTCACGCCGACGCTGGCTGTGACGTCGGGGCGCGCGCGGATGCGCTCGACATCAATACGGCGTTCGGCCGCCGTTCTTTCCGCTTCCGCCACGCGCACGGTCGGTACGTTGTCGGTCTGGACAGGGTTTGGTCCGACGCCGGCGTCCAGCAGGCTTGTTCCGATGGAGGTCGGAGACGCCGTCAGCATGGCGACGGCGGTCAGCCGTGCGAAGGCGGCGGCCTGTTCGGCCTTGGCCTCGTCCAGGCCTGCGCGAGCCGAGGCGGCTTCGCTTTCAGCCTGGATGCCGCGCAGGAGGGGCTCCCGGCCTTCCTCGACGAGAGCCAGGGCGGCGCGAGCGTCGGCCAGGGCCAGGGTCAGGCCTTCTTCGGCCAGTTGGGCCCGGCGCTGCGACGCTTCGGCTTCGGCATAGGTCAGGGCCAGTCGGCCCGCCGTATCCACGAGGGCGAGATCGCGACGCAGGCCCGCCGTTCCCGCCTCGGCGCGGGCCACGTTCACGCGCGCCGGACGACGACCCCAGAGTTCGAGATCCTGGCTGACGGACAGGCTGAGGTCGCCGCCGCCAAAGCCGCTATAGGGTCCAGTTCCGCCGACGTTCTCGGCGGCCATGGACAGGTTGGGGTTGGGACGGACGCGGGCTTGCCGGACACGTGCTTCGGCGGCGTCGACAAGCGCATTGGCTTCAGCCGAAGCGGGTGTCTGGTCCAGTCGGGCGAGCAGTTCCGCGTATGAGGGGGCAGGGTCGGCCCATGCCGGGCCGGCCGCGATAGTCGCCAGAACGGCGAGGGCGCAGCCGACCGCAAGGCGCGGCCGACGACGAATTGTCGAGTACATGTTTCATTTCCAGAAGTGATGAACAGAAGGGCGCGCGATGGCGCAAACCTCTGCTCAGCTTCTGGGAGGGCGTTTCAGTCCGTCGGCGGCGAATGACGTCACGCCGTCGTCGTGGGGCCGGTCGTGGCGCGCCTGGATGAAATCTACGGCGAAGCCAAAATCAGATGTCGTGTGGCGTTCCGTAGCGGTGTGATGACAATGGCCGTGGGCGCAGACACCATTCTCCCCGGGTGCGCTGTGGTCGCCGCCGGCAGGATCATGATCGACAGACTGGTGCGCGGCGGCCGGTTCCGGGGCGCAGGCGGCGGCGTCCGAGACAGGGACCACGACAAAGGCGGCGATGACCAGCGTCAGCGCCGCGAAAAGTCGTGCCAGGCTCGCCATTGACCACGTCATTGTTCCGCTAGTTAGGCTCGCGAGCTCGGCATGACAACGTGTTATAAAGTCCGGGTTGCGGCAGGTTCACGGGAATGGAAGTGTTTTCACGGCCCGTCGCCGATCTCCGTTGGCCCCGGCCAGCCTCAAGGGAGGCGGGGCTGGGCCTGTAAGGAAAACGCCAGGACCTGAGCATGGCGATCAGGTAGGCTCCTGCTTCTGACGGAGGTGCGACGCGGACAGAATGGCGACCCTGGTCCTTCCCCATGATCCGAGCTGGATGCAGAACTTCAGGGACGAGGCGCGGGTGCTGGCCGCCGCTGTCGCTCCGACCGATATCGGGCTCCACCATATCGGAAGCACGGCCGTACCGGGCATCCTGGCCAAGCCTGTCATCGACATGCTGGGGGAGACGTCCAGCCTGGGGGCGTTCGATCGGTCTTCCCGCCGCCTGGAAGCGATCGGGTACGAGAGCATGGGAGCCTTCGGGATCGAGGGCCGGAGGTATTTTCGCAAGAGCGCCGCGGATGGCGCGCGCACCCATCACCTCCATGTGTACGAAATCGGCTCGCCCCAGATCGCTCGCCACCTGGCCTTTCGTGACTACCTCCTGGCTTTTCCGGATCGGGCGGCGGCCTATTCGGAATTGAAGTCCCGGATCCTGTCCGGCGGGAGCGTAACCTATCAGGAGGCCAAGGCGGCGTTCGTCGCGGCGCTGGATGCCGAAGCCGCTGCATGGCGGAAGTCGACAGGCCGCCCATAGGGCCGTTTCGCCCCGGCTTCGGACGGTCATTCCTTCCCTGAATACGGCGAACAAGGGCGAGGTTGGCGATGAGCGAAGCCCCCCGTGCGAGGGACTGTTCTAGTGCGACATGAGCCAGGACAGGTCAGGGTCGCTCTGCAGGCCGCTGGTCATGCCGCCCCAGAGGCGTTGCGCCAACGCCCCGCGACCGAAAGCTCCCGTGACGATCAGGTCGGCATGGAGACGGCGGGCTTCGGCGAGAAGGTCTTGCGCGCCCGTGGCGCCCGATGTCGCCGGGACATGACGGACGGCGGCCGTCACAGCGTGCCGTTTGAGATGAACGGCGACGTCTCCAAGTCGATCCGGATCGACCTCGTCGCCGACCCCGATCACGGTCACGGTTTGTGCGCGCTTGAGCAGAGGCAGGGCGTCATGCAGGGCGCGTCTGGCCTGAGGCGCGTCTTTCCAGCCGATGACGGCATTGCTGAAGTCGCCGCTAGCGTCTGCCTGTCCAAGACGCAGGACGGGGCCGCCGCCGTGGATGGCAAGCTCGCCGGGGGCGGCCAGAAGACAGTCGGTCGGCGGCGGCGACGAGGTGACGAGCAGGTCCGCGGCGAGCAGGTGATGGCGCAACAGGGGGGCGGGCTCCGCCATGCCGGAAAGCCATGCGGCGGCTTTCGAGCCGGCGCCTAACACCGAAAGAAAGGCGTCGTGGGCGCTGGCGAGGGCGGCGTCCATTCTTCGCGTGTCCTCCAGGACTGACAGGGGCGAACTCGTCACGGCCGTCCTGAGCGCCGACGTCCGGGGCCAGGCGAAACACACCGCCGTCAGCCGGGCGTCGAACCTCGCCGCCAGATCGCGCGCATGTTCCAGCGTCTGGACGAGATCGGACCTCGGGGTCGCATCCACGATGATGTCACGATAGGTCATGGCTGTTCTCCTGTAGGGACAGCCTGCGCCGGCAGTCGCAGGCTGTCGAACCTGATCCGCAAGCCTGCCCTGCGGGAGGCGTTGTCGCCTTGATCCAGATCACGCCTCAGCTGGCAGGATCCTTGATGCATCCCGATCATCCCGCGCTAGCGCTCCAAGGACCCGTTCCGGAGCCGGCCGGACATGATGTTCGGCGGGCCTATGAGAACAGAACCCTGGTCGATCATGAATGTTGCGAGACGATGCAGGTTCGCCAATGATCAACACGGGGCCGATCGGCGCCGACGAGGAGCAGACCATCATGGCTGAAGGACATGCTCATGGCGCGGGGGCCAGCAGCAAACGCCTGATGTGGGCGCTCGCCCTGACGTCGGCCTTCCTGATCGCTGAGGTCGTCGGGGCGGTGGTGTTCAAGAGTCTGGCCCTGCTGTCGGACGCGGCCCATATGTTTACCGATGTCGCCGCCCTGGCGATCGCGCTGGCGGCGATCAAGATCGGAGAGCGGCCGGCCGACGCCGTACGCACCTTCGGCTATCGCCGGTTCGAAATTCTCGCCGCCGCCTTCAACGCCGTCCTGTTGTTTCTGGTGGCGGGCTACGTCCTCTATGAAGGGGTGCTGCGCCTGGTTGCGCCCGAACCCGTCGGTTCTGTCGGGATGTTGGTCGTGGCCTCTCTGGGCCTGGTCGTGAACCTGGTGTCGATGCGACTGCTGGCCTCGGGAGCGAGCGCCAGCCTGAACGTGAAGGGGGCCTATCTCGAGGTCTGGGCCGACATGCTGGGTTCGGTGGGGGTGATCGGGGGCGCCCTTCTCATCATGCTGACGGGCTGGACATGGATCGATCCGGTCGTCGCGATCGGCATAGGCCTCTGGGTCTTGCCGCGGACCTGGATGCTGTTGAAGAACACCACCCATATCCTGCTTGAAGGCGTGCCCAAGGGCCTGTCGCTGGAGGCGGTGCGAGCGACGATCGCCGCCGTCCCTGGCGTGGCGGAGGTCCACGACCTGCACCTTTGGGGCGTGAGCAGCGACGATGTGAACGGCTCGGTCCACCTGGTGCTCGCGCCGGGCCAGGCGCCGGAACCGGTGCGCCGCGCGGTGCTGGGGCAGATGAACGACGTCCACGGCATCGACCACGCCACCGTCCAGATCGAGACCGGCGCGGGCGGCGACCGGGATGGGGCCGGCCACGGGCCTGTTCCTCATCGATGACGTTGAAATCGGCTCGTCAGCCCCGATCTCTGAGCGAACGATCCATAGTCACGAGGGCTTGCAATGACCCAGAGCGATGCGGGCGAAGGCCATTGGCGCAAGGTCTATCGCGAGACCGGCGCCGACGCCGTGAGCTGGTTTGAAGCCGAGCCCAACGCGTCACTTGAGGCGCTGGCCCGGGCAGACGTGTCTGACGCCCGATCTTTCGTCGATGTCGGGGGCGGCGCCTCCCGGCTGGTGGACCAACTTCTGGATCGCGGATGGTCCGACCTTACGGTTGTCGATATCGCGTCCGAAGCCCTGGCCGTCTCACAGGAGCGGTTGGGCGAACGGGCGCCCGGCGTGAGCTGGCTCGCGGTCGATATTTCGGCGTGGACGCCGTCCCGCACCTTTCAGATATGGCATGATCGGGCGGTGTTTCACTTCATGACCGAACCCGAGCAGAGGGCAGGGTACAAGAGGGCCCTGCGCCTAGGCACGACCGAGGGCTCGCTGGCGATTATCGCGACGTTCGCCATGGACGGCCCCGAGCGGTGCAGCGGCCTGCCGGTTCGACGTTACGATGCGCGCGCTCTGGCCGCGGAGTTTTCCGACCATTTCGAAATGATCGATAGCTGGCAGGATGACCATGTTACGCCGACCGGCAAGGTGCAGCCCTTCCTCTGGTCGGTGTTGAAGCGATCAGCCTGAGGCTTGGATGAGCCGGGGCGGGCGGCGTCAGACGCCTTCGGCATCAATGGCGCGCCGCAGCCAGGTCCGCGAGAATGGGGCAATCAGGTCGATCGTCGCCTGCGCAACAACGCGCCAGGGTCTCCAGGGGGTCGGCCATGGCCTGCATTTCGGCGATCCGGGCATGAAGGTCGGCGACGCGTTGCTCGGCGACGGCCCTGACCTCCCGGCTGGGCCGCGTCCGGTCGCGCCACAGGGAGAGCAGTATGACGATCTCCTCAATCGAGAAGCCGAGCGTGCGGGCGCGGCGTATGAACCGGAGCTCGTTGATGTCGCGATCGCCAAAGGCGCGATAGTTGCCGCCGGTGCGTTCCGCCGGCCGGATCAGCCCGGTGGATTCGTAGTAGCGGATCATCTTGGCGGACACGCCCGTGGCGCGGGAGGCTTGGCCGATATTCACGCTGGAGCTCCCGTAATGCGGCGCCTGACCTTCAGCGCCTGATCAGTTCAGCAGCTTGGGCTTGTTTCCGTCTGCATCATCGGTCTTGATGGGCAGTCCAGCATACGCTTCCAGCGCGTCTTGAACCACAGACTTCAAGAGACGCGGCTGGACGGAAGCTGACAGGAGTGACGCCATGCCGACGGCCCACGACCCTCACCAGAGCCATGCTCACGACGGTATTTCGCATGAAGGCGGGAAGGCGATCGATCCGGTCTGCGGCATGGCCGTGGATGCCGCCGCCGCCCAGCATCGCGCAGAGCACGAGGGACACGACTACGTCTTCTGCTCGGCGGGCTGTCGCACGAAGTTCATCGCGGATCCGGCCCAATACCTGGGCAAGGCGTTGAAGGCGGCTCCGGCGCCGCCAGGGACGATCTACACCTGTCCGATGCATCCGCAGGTGCGTCAGGAGGGGCCAGGTAACTGTCCGATCTGCGGCATGGCGCTGGAGCCCGAGACGGTCACCGCCGAGGCTGCGCCCAATCACGAGCTGATCGACTTCACGCGGCGGCTCTGGATCGGCGCCGTCCTGACCTTGCCGGTCGTAGCCCTCGAGATGGGCGGGCATCTGACGGGACTGATGGACCGGATTCCCGGGCAGACGTCGAACTGGATCCAGTTCGGCCTGGCGACGCCGGTGGTCCTGTGGGCCGGCTGGCCTTTCTTCGAACGGGGATGGAAGTCTGTCCTCAATCGAAGCCTCAACATGTTCACCCTGATCGCCCTCGGCGTCGGGGCGGCCTGGATCTACAGCCTCGTCGCCGTGCTGGCGCCGGGCCTGTTTCCCTCGGCCATGCTGCGCATGGACGGCAGCGCGCCTGTCTATTTCGAAGCGGCGGCGGTGATCACGGTGCTGGTCCTGGTCGGCCAGGTTCTGGAGTTGCGAGCGCGCGAGCAGACCTCGGGCGCGATCCGGGCCCTGCTCGACCTCACGCCCAAAACGGCCCGGCGCGTGCGCGACGACGGCGCCGACGAGGACGTGACGCTCGACCTTGTGGCGGTCGGCGATCGGCTGCGGGTCCGCCCGGGGGAAAAGATCCCGGTCGATGGTGAAATCCTCGAAGGGCGCGTGGCTATCGACGAGTCCCTAGTGACCGGGGAATCCATGCCGGTCACCAAGGAGGCCGGGGCCAGGGTCATCGCAGGCTCGTTGAACAAGACCGGCTCCTTCCTCATGCGCGCGGACAAGGTCGGCGCCGACACCCTTCTGGCCCAGATCGTCCAGATGGTGGCCCAGGCCCAGCGCAGCCGCGCACCCATCCAGCGCCTGGCCGATCTGGTCTCTGGCTGGTTCGTGCCGGCCGTGGTCGGCATCGCCGTCGTCGCCGCCATCGTCTGGGGTCTGGTCGGGCCAGACCCGCGCCTGTCCTACGCCCTGGTCGCGGCGGTGTCGGTGCTCATCATCGCCTGCCCCTGTGCGCTGGGTCTGGCCACGCCGATCTCGATCATGGTGGGGGTGGGGCGCGGGGCGCGCGCCGGCGTCCTGATCAAGAACGCCGAGGCGCTGGAGCGGTTCGAGAAGGTGGACACCCTGGTGCTCGACAAGACCGGCACCCTGACCGAGGGCCGTCCTTCGGTCACCGTGATCAAGTCGGCGGATGGCTTTGACGACGTCGAGCTTCTTCGCCTGTCGGCCAGTCTGGAGCGGGGCAGCGAGCACCCCCTGGCCGACGCCATCGTGCGCGCGGCGGCGGATCGTAACCTGACGCTCTCGGAAGCCAGTGAGTTCGATAGTCCGGTGGGGCGCGGCGTCACCGGCCTGGTCGACGGCCGTCGACTGTTCCTGGGCAATGCGCGCTATCTCAAGGGGGCTGGCATCGACGTCGCAACCCTTGAGGCCGAGGCTGAAGCCCTGAGAGAGGACGGCGCCACGGCCATCTTCGTCGCCGTCGACGGGCGCGTCGCCGGCGTCCTTGGCATCGCCGACCCGGTGAAGGCCACGACTGCGGACGCCATCCGTGACCTCAAGGCCGCAGGCCTTCGGCTGGTGATGATGACAGGCGACAACCGCACGACCGCGCAGGCGGTCGCCCGCCGTCTGGGCATCGACGACGTCCGCGCCGAGGTTCTGCCCCAGGACAAGGCCTCGGTCGTGGAGCAGCTTCGATCCGAAGGCCGCGTCGTGGCGATGGCCGGCGACGGCGTCAACGACGCCCCGGCCCTGGCCGCAGCAGACGTCGGCGTCGCCATGGGCGCCGGTTCCGACGTGGCCATCGAAAGCGCCGGGGTCACCCTGCTGGGCGGCGACCTCCAGGGCATCGTCCGGGCGCGACATCTGTCCAGGGCCGTCATGGGCAACATCCGCCAGAATCTGCTGTTCGCCTTCGGCTACAACACCCTGGGGATTCCGGTCGCGGCCGGGGTCCTCTATCCGGTCTTCGGCCTGATGTTGTCGCCGGCGCTGGCGGCTCTGGCCATGGCGCTGTCCTCGGTCAGCGTCATCACCAATGCGCTGCGTCTCAGGGCGGTCAGGCTGTAGGCGACGTATCGCGAGGAGGTCCCCGTGTGGATGTTTCCGGTCTTGAGGGGAAAGCTGCGCGCTTGCGTATTCATGAGAGAGGGGCGCTTCCTCAAGGAGAAACACATGAACCGTTTCAAGATCGCAACCCTGGCCGGCGCGGCCGCCGCGCTTTCCCTGTTCGCGGGTCAGGCCGACGCCCACGCCCGCCTCGTCAGCGCCACCCCGGCGGCCGGCGCCACCGTCGCGGCCCCGCGGACCATCAGTCTCACCTTCAGCGAGCGCGTGGCGCCGGCCTTTTCCGGCTTCGACGTCGCCAACGCCCAGGGAACCGTCATTCCTGTTCAGGCCCAGGTCTCCAAGGACGGCAAGACGCTGAGCGGCACGCCGCGCACAGCCCTGGCGGCCGGCGCCTATACGGTCAACTGGCGTGTGGCTTCGCCCGACGGCCACCGCATGACAGGCTCCACGACCTTCATCGTGCGCTAGGCCGTGCTCGAGATCTCGGTCGTCCTCCTGAGGCTGGCGCAGTATCTGGGCGCCATGCTCCTGCTGGGCGTGCCCCTGTTCTTCGCCCTGAGGATGCCCTTGTCCGCCGCGGCCGTCGAAAGATGGCCGCGAAAGACCTTGCTCGCTGCGGCTTTCGTGACCGCGATCGCCTCGCTCGCGGCTCTGGTTCTGCAGACGGCTGTCATGGCGGGATCGATGACGGAAGCGCTGAAGCCGGCGTCTCTGTCCTATATGGCCTTCGACATGGAGATCGGCCGCGCCTTCCTGGCGAGAGCGGTGGTCTCCGCCCTGGCCGGCGTCCTGCTTCTTGTGCTGCGTCCAGGCCGGGCGAGCTGGATCGACCTGACGGTGCTGGGCGTGGTGGTTTGCGCCAGTCTGGCCTGGACGGGCCATGGCGCCGCTACCGAGGGCGCCCTGGGTGCCGTTCACCTCGTGGCGGATGTCATCCACGCCTTCGCCGCGGCCATGTGGCTGGGCGCGCTCGCGGCGCTGGGCCTGTTTCTGACTATTCCTCACGGAGATCCGGAACGGGACCGGCTGACGCATGACGCCCTGCACGGCTTTGCAGGCATGGGCACGCTTGCGGTCGGGCTTCTGGTCGCGACGGGTCTGGTGAACACCTGGTTCCTGGTCGGTCCGGACCGACTGGGTGCACTGCTGACGACGGCCTACGGCCTGCTGTTGAGCGCCAAACTGGCGGTCTTCCTCGGCATGCTGGCCCTGGCCGCGTCCAATCGCTTCGTCCTCACGCCCTGTCTTCATCGCGCCCTGGAGGATGAGAGCCAGAAGCCGTCGGCGATCCGCGCCCTGCAGCGCAGCCTGGTGCTGGAGACGCTCCTGGCGGTCGTCCTTCTGGGGCTTGTCGCCATGATGGGAACGCTTGCGCCGCCCGCCGCCATGATGATGTAACGTCATCGCGCGCGACACGGCCTGCGTCGCCTTCGGGCGCCTCGGAGCGATGAAGTCCTCCCCTTGCGTCGTCAGCGCGGGGGAGGGCGTTCCCTAGCCTAACTTGACCCGTGTCTCGTTCAGGAAGGTGTAGTCCAGCAGGAAGAGGTTCTTGGGCGCAGGTCCCTTCCGGATGCGGCCAGAGGTGTCGTAGTGGGAGCCGTGGCACGGGCAGAACCAGCCGCCGTAGTCGCCCGTCCCGAAGGTCGGAATACACCCCAGATGGGTGCAGACGCCGATCAGGATCAGCCATTCGGCCTTCCCGGGTTTGTGACGGCTGGCGTCGGTCGCCGGGTCGCGCAGAGGCGCATCGTCGTCGGCGACCGCCTCGGCGATTTCCTTGGGGGTGCGGTGGCGGATGAAAACCGGCTTTCCGCGCCATTTGACCACGATCTGCTGGCCGAGCTGGACCTTGCCGTAGTCGACCTCGACCGAGGATAACGCCAGGGTGTCGGCCGCCGGGTTCATGGAGTTGATCAGGGGCCAGAGCGCCATGCCGACGGCGCCGACGGCCATGGCTCCAGCCGCGACATGGATGAAGTCCCGACGATCGGAATCGTCGACGGTGGACGGGGTCTCGGTGGTTTCAGGAGAAGGCATTCGAGTTCCTCTCGAATTGGATCCTTCGCAGGTCCCTCGTGGCCGTCTCAATCGGCGGCGCGACCTCAGCCTTCAGAGCGCGACGGACCTGATCCTCATGGATCAACGTCTGGCTGGTCTTGGCTGTTCCCGGCCTTGCGCTGAAGAAGGGGCCGGGAACGGGGCGCGCCAGGGCGTGGGGCGCGATCCGGGCGGGTATCAGGAGGCGGGTCGCGGCGCCCGGGTCGAGGAGTGGTAGCTGACGATGCGCCATTCGCCGTCGCGCTGCCTCAGGACGCTCGTGGCGACGCCGCGACGTTCGACCGGAGCGCGGCCGGCCGTCTTGAAGGCGATCCGGAAGCGATAGGTCTCCGTCGCATAGGCGACGTCGCCGACGACGGTCGCCTTGGTCACATGATCCTGGAAGGCGAAGCTGGAGAATTCCTCGAGCTCCGGGGCGAGGTGATGGGACAGGTACTGGGAGATGGAGCCCTCCGCGCTGCCCTGTTCGAAGACCTGGGCGTCGGGCCAGAAGAAGGTTTCGGAGCGGGAGGCGCTAAGCGCCTCGAGCGCGCCGCGGTAGCCGTCCAGCACGGCGACCACTTCGGTTTCTGCGGTCGTTTGCGTGGTCGTTTGCGCCAGCGCGGGCGCCGCGACCAGGGCCGGAGCGGCGAGAGCGGCGACGGCGATGATCATGGAACGATAAGTCAAAGGGGTCTCCTTGGTCACTGTGAACGAAACGGCTTGGTTCGGGTCGGGGCGGGTTGGGGCGTGGGGCTGCGTCGGGCGAAGAGCCGACGAAGGATGCGCCGACCGGGCCGCTCCAGGCCCATACGAAGGCGGTCCGGGCGAGTAAGAGCGCGAGGAGCCGGGCGAGCTTCCAGGGACTCGTCCGATCTGAACCCACAGGCGAGGGTCGTATCCAGGCACGTGATGACCATGCTTTCGCCCCTCCCGGCGAAGACCCCCTCTAATTCCCCTACGCACGGTCTGGCTTGGGCCCCTCAAAATACGCCACAGTGAGCGGACGGCCCCCGTCTTGAGGGATGAGCGCCGGGTCATGCGTATCCTCAATAAGAACGTCGAAAGGCACCGATCATGGATGATCTAGAAAACTGGCTGAGGCGCGCGGCGCCCGGCGACGGCGTGTCGCTCGATCGACTCGAGGAAGACGTCTGGAGTCGCGTAAGAGCGATCCAGGCCCAGCGGGCGACCGACCGGATCCGCGTGGCCGCGGTCGCCGTCGCCCTCGTGGTCGGACTCGCCAACGGCGGTCTCGGGGCGAAATTCGCTCAGACGACCGCATCGGAGATGGCGATCTTCTCGATGGCGGCGACGTCGCCCCTGGTTCGCCTGGAAGCGGGCTGATGGCGATCGCCTGGAAATCCATCGTCGTGACGGTCGCGCTGGCTGCCGCAGCGAGCGGGGTCGGCGCATGGGCCGGCGCCACCTGGGTGCTGAACAAGCAGACGCCGCCGTCCCTGCACGAGATCGTTCATAATGATCTTGATCTGTCGCCTGAGCAGCACAAAAAGATCGAAGCCATAGAAACTCGGTTCGCTGGACAGCGCGTCCTGCTGGAAGGCCGCGTCCAGGCCGCCAATCGCGAGCTGGCCGAGGCGATCAGGGTCAGCAATGGCGACAGCCGGGTGGTTCAGCCCGCCGTCGATCATTTTCACGACGCCATGGGCGACCTGCAACAGGCGACCATCGCCCACATCTTCGAGATGCGGACGGTGATGAACGACGCCCAGGCGCGACGCTTCGACCGGAGCGTTGTCGAGGCGCTCACCGCCGACGCTCAATAGCGTCCGTGCAGGAGCGCCCCCCCCTGCAGACGAGAGCGGCCCGCGGCGACGTCGTGGCCTTTGAAACGCTCGTGGGAGAGACCAAGGCGGGTCTCTACAGGTTTGTCCGTCGCTATGTCGGCGACGCCGACGAAACCTATGATCTCGTTCAGGAGGCCTATGCCGCCGCCTGGCTGGCCATCCGCCGCTATGATCCGGAACGGTCCTTTGAAGCCTGGCTGAGGACGATCGCCATCAACAAATGCCGGGACTGGAGCCGCCGTCGCAACATCCGCAGGCTGTTCATGGGCGGAGCCGACCTTCAGTCCGCCGAGGCCATGGCTGTGGCGGATGACGAAGTCGGCGCGGAAGACCGGTACGAAGCCCTCGAGCAGGCGCAGCGCCTGCATGCGGCCATCGCCGCCCTGCCGCCCAAGCTGAAGGAACCCCTGCTGCTGACCGCGATCGAGGAACGCAGCCATCCAGAGGCCGCCGAAATCCTCGGCCTGTCCGTCAAGGCCGTTGAGATGCGGGTCGCCCGGGCGCGCCAGAAGCTGTCCCAGCAGTTCCGGGCCGGCCTGGCCGACTGATCCGCTGGAACCGCGTCCGCGTTCCGGACTTGCTGCACCGACACCTCTGAGGGGAGGGCGGTCTCGCGTGCGTATCCTATTGGAGAGCCAGGTTCGCTTCTCGGAACGAACCGGCGGTGAGGACTGTGCCATGACGTTTGATCGTCGAAGTCTGCTGCGCGCCGCTGTCGCTGGCGGCGGACTGCTGGGGATGCAGGGTTTGCTGCCGGCCTGGGCGCAGACAGGTTCTCCTGGCTTGCGTGCGGACTACCCGACGCTGACGGGGGCGAATATTGATCTGACGGTCGGACAGTCGCCCTTCACCGTGAATGGTCGGACGGCCACGGCGACCACGATAAACGGCCAACTTCCTGCCCCGCTCCTGCGGCTTCGCGAGGGGCAGAACGTTCGCCTGGCTGTGACCAATCAACTGGACGAGGACACCTCGATCCACTGGCACGGCATCCTCTTGCCCTTCCAGATGGACGGGGTGCCGGGGATCAGCTTCCCCGGGATCAAGCCGCGCGAAACCTTCGTCTATGAGTTCCCTGTCCGGCAGTCCGGGACCTTCTGGTATCATAGCCACTCGGGTCTTCAGGAGGCGCTCGGCCACTACGGCCCCATCGTCATCGACCCGGCGGGCGCCGATCCGGTCGGCTATGACCGCGAGCATGTCCTGGTCCTGTCGGACTGGAGCTTCATGCATCCGCACCAGATCCTGGAGAAGCTCAAGAAAAGCCCCGGATATTTCAATCGCCATCGGACGACGCTGGCCGGGTTGCTCTCGGGCGCGGACGGCATGAGCCTGGCTGAGCGCCGGATGTGGGGCGCCATGCGGATGGACCCGCGCGACATCCTCGACGTCAACGGCACGACCTACACCTATCTGATCAACGGCCACGGCCCGCAGGAGAACTGGACCGGCCTGTTCCGGCCCGGTGAGCGGGTGCGCCTGCGCGTCATCAACGCCTCGGCCATGTCGATCTTCAACGTCCGCATTCCGGGACTGGCCATGACCGTGGTTCAGGCCGACGGCGAGCATGTGCGCCCGGTCGAGGTGGATGAGTTCCAGATCTCGGTCGCCGAAACCTATGACGTCATCGTCCGCCCGCTTGAGGACCGCGCCTACACCATCGTGTCGGAAGCCATCGACCGTTCGGGCATGGGCCGCGCGACCCTGGCCCCGCGGCTGGGCATGGCGGCTGAGGTTCCGCCTCTGCGTGAAATCCCTACCCTGACCATGAAGGACATGGGCATGGGCGACATGGGAGGGATGGACGGCATGGGGTCCATGGAGGGCATGGGGGCCGCCCCCATGGCCGGAATGGATCACGGCTCCATGGCAGGGATGGACCATGGCGCCGCAGGCGCCCAGGCCGGGGCTCAGGCCGGCGCCTCCATGGCTGGAATGGATCACGGATCCATGGGCGCCATGAATATGCGCGATCCTGACAATGCGCCGCCCAGTATGGCCGTGGGCGTCGGGGTTCAGACCATTTCGCCCATGCCCGCCAACCGTCTGGGCGAAAGGCCGCAGGGCCTGGAGAAGGTCGATCACCGGGTGCTGGTTTACACTGACCTTGTGTCGCTCGCTCCCAACAAGGACATGCGTCCGCCCAGCCGTTCGATGGAGATCCATCTGACCGGCAATATGGAGCGGTTCATGTGGGGCTTCGACGGACGCAAGTTCAGCGAGCTCGTCGAACCGATCCGGTTTGAACGAAATGAGCGTGTGCGGGTCACCCTGGTGAACGACACCATGATGGCCCACCCGATCCACCTGCACGGCCACTTCTTCGAGCTCGTCACGGGCGGGCCTGACGGGCATCAGCCGTTGAAGCATACCGTCAACGTCGCGCCGGGCAGCAAGGTCAGTTTCGATCTTACGGCCGACAACCCCGGGGACTGGGCTTTCCACTGCCATCTGCTGCTGCACATGCACGCCGGCATGTTCAACGTCGTCACCATTCGGCCGATGGAAGGCGCGGGGTCATGATCCGGCTGTCCGTTGCTCTGGTTCCGCTGTTGCTGGCGTCGACGCCGACCTTCGCCCAGACCCACGCCGGTCATGGCGCGACCCTGCCCACAATGCGTCAGGCTCCGGCCGCGACCGCGGAATGCGGCGCGCCGGGTTCGTCTGCTGCGGCTTCCACGGAGGCGAATTCCGCCAGGACGACCGCATCTCGCGCTCCGGCCTGCCCGCCAGGAACCGTGCCCGCCCGAGACGGCGCCGCCGGTCACGACATGTCCACCATGGACCAGGCGCAGCCTTCGCCGACGACGCCGGCCGGGCATGACATGTCCATGATGCCGATGGGTGCGGCTCCAACCGGGCAGGCGAGTCCTCCCGCCGGTCACGACATGTCCGCCATGGGCCAGGCGCAGCCTTCGCCGACGACGCCGGCCGGGCACGACATGTCCATGATGCCTATGGGCGCCACGCCCTCAGGACAGACCGACCCTCATGCCGGACACGACATGTCCGGCATGGCTGGAATGGCCATGCCGCCCAGTGTTCCCACAGGCGCAGACAATCCTGGACGTCCGCCCCAGGCGCCGCCTCCGCCCGGCGCCCTAAGCGGTTCCCCCCATGTCGCGGATCAGGTTTTCAACGCCGAAGATATGGCGGCGGCGCGAAGGGTGCTTCTTGCCGAACACGGCGATGTTCGCGCCAGCGCCGTGATGATCGACCAACTGGAAGCGACATCCGTGGATGGCGAAGCGGGTTATGCCTGGGAGGCCCAGGGCTGGCGCGGCGGAGATATCAATCGCTTCTGGTGGAAATCCGAAGGCGAGGGCGAGTTCGGCGGAGAGCTCGAGGAAGCCGAACTCCAGGCCCTCTACAGCCGCGCCTTCACGCCCTATTTCGACTTCCAGACGGGCCTGAGGCAGACCTATCGGCCAGAGGGCGACCGGACTGACCTTGTCGTCGGGGTCCAGGGCCTGGCGCCCTACTGGTTTGAAGTCGACGCCGCAGCCTTCCTGTCCAGCAAGGGCGAACTGACGGCGCGCGCCGAGGTCGAATATGATCAGAGGATCACCCAGAAGCTGATCCTTCAGCCCCGTGCGGAGGTGAACCTGTCGGCGGAAGATATTCCGGAGCTGGGTATCGGGTCAGGTCTGTCCACCCTGCAGGTCGGCGCCCGTCTGAGATACGAGATCCACCGTGAATTCGCGCCCTATGTCGGGGTCGAATGGACCAGGCGCTTTGGCGACACGCGCGATTTCGCCGAAGCCCGAGGGCGAAGCGCCGAAGACACCCGCGTGGTGGTCGGCGTCAGGGCCTGGTTCTAGTTTTTTGGAGAAGATGATGAAGATTCAAATTGCCGCAGCCCTGGCGGCTATAGGCCTGTTGGCGGCCTGTCAGCCGGCGGCCGAACAGTCGCAACCCAAGGAAGCGATCTCGGTCGCCGAGCCGGCCGCGACCACAACCGCCCCGGCCGTCGCGCCGGTTGCGGAAGCAGCCCCAGCGACCGAGACGACGGGGCAGGCCAAGGACGTCGCTCAGAAAACGGCTGAACCCGTCCAGGCTGCGCCAGCGCGTGAGCCCCGGCGTCCGTCCCAGACCCCGAACGTGAGCCCGTCTCAACCCAAGCCCCAGTCTGCGCCCATGCCGGGCCATGATATGCCGGGCCACGACATGTCGACCATGCCGGACATGCCCGGCATGGACCACTCTCCGAAACCAAGCCCGAACTAAGGAAGACAACCCATATGCGTAAAATCCTTCCCCTCGCCGTCGCCGCAATGACGATGGTTTCCGTTGGCGCCGCCGCCGCCCAGAGCTCGTCGACCAATCCCCATGCGGGTCATGGGAACATGTCGATGCCGGCTCCGTCGCAAGACGGCGTGAAGACGACGCCGGCCGACGGCTGGATGTCTTCGACGGCGCCGACCGTCTTCACCATCACCTTTCCTCATTCGATGAAGCTGACGTCGCTTACGGTGGCTACGGACGGCGGTCGTCCGGTCTCCATCCCGGTGCAGGCCGCGGCAGGCACGACCGTGACGACGCCCTTGCCCGCTCTGGGCAAGGGAAATCACGTGCTGACCTGGTCTGCGGAGGGCGCCGACGGCCACCGTATGAACGGCGCAACGCGTTTCATGGTCCACTAGGACGTCTTCATGGCGAAGCCGACCGACCGGCGCCGATATGGGCCTGGTCGGTCGGCTTCGCCGCCCATCTTGACTTGCCGACGCTTGGAGCGCGTAACCTGACGCCGTGATGTGGAACCTGATCCGCACAGTTTTGGTCGCCTTGGCTCTGGCCGGATTCTTCGGCCAGTCGACGGCGCACGCCATGCCGATCCAGATGTTCCAGAACGTCGGGATCGGCGCCGAGGCGATGGACTGCGCCGAGGCCATGGATATGGACGGGGACAGGTCCGAAAACCCCGGCGACTGCTGCAAGGACATGACGCCGGACTGCATGGCCAAGATGGGGTGCGCTGCTGTGGCCGCGCCGATGCCGCCGCTCGTCCTGATCCCTCCGCCGGCCTCGCGCGGTACGATCGCCTTTCTCCATTTGAACGTCTCGCGTGAAGGGGCCGGGCCCGCTCCGCTTCATTCTCCTCCACAACAGCAGGCCTGATCCGCCCATCGGTTTGATCGGCGCCCCAAGCGGCGCGCCCCTGTCATCCCGATGGAACGCCATGCCCCATGCGTCGCGCCGTTCGTGGCCGATGCACGCTGTTTCAAAGGAGAATTCATGCTCCCCCGTTTCCAGTCGGCCAGGTCGACCGTGCTTGTGCTCGCCGTCGCCAGTCTGTCAGGCGTCGCGGCCTGCCAGTCCGTAGAACGCACCAGCGCTTCTGACTGCGTTCGCCAAGTCTCGCCGCCGTCTTCCGCCCCCCATGACGTGTTTCGTCGTGTGGTTTGCGTGGCCCCAGGTGAAGGCCGCTCCGCCCATCGGGCTCCGGCTGTCGCCGAGCGCACGAAAGGGGAGGCGGCGTCGGCCGCCTCGAGGCATCGCCCTGACCAGGGGGTGCTGTAGTGCGCGCGCTTGGCCTGCCTTCGGTCCTTGCGTTGTTGGCTGCCTTCGGCGCCATGTCGGCCCAAGCCGAGCCCCTGACCTTCGAGGCCGCCCTGGCGCGGGCGGCCTCTGACGCCCCTGATCTTCGCGCCAGCGCGCTTGGCGTCGATGCGGCCCGCGCCGCCGTGGTCGCGGCCGGGCGGCTGCCTGATCCCAGCCTCAAGTTCGGGCTGGACGGCTTTCCCGTGACCGGCCCCATGGCGGGCCGGTTCGGCGAGGACGACTTCACCGCCCTGCGGGTCGGCGTCGAGCAGGAGTTGCCCAGCCGGGCGCGCCGTCGCGCCGAGCGCAGCCTGGCCGAGGCCGCGATCGGCGTCGCGGTCGCCGACGACGCCTCGGCGCTGCGCGAGGTGCGGATCGCGGCGGGCCTGGCCTGGATCGATCTCTATTATTCAGACCGCAAGCTGTCCGCCGTGGACGCGGTCCTGGCGGCGCTGCAACCGCTCTGGGACGCCGCCCCTTCCGGGGTGGCGTCGGGCGCGGATCGTCCGGCCATGGCCCTGGCGCCGATCCAGCTCAAGGCCGCGCTGGACGATCGGCGCAGCCGGCTGGTAGCGGAACGGGAGGCTGCGCGCGCCGTGTTGACCCGGTGGACGGGCGACCCGGCGCCCACCACGGACGGCGCGCCGCCGTCGGACGCGCCGGACTCGTCGGCTTTGCGCATGGGGCTTGTAAACCTTCCTGTGCTGAAGGCTTACGATGCCGAGGATCGGCGGGCCCAGGCCGAACTCGACCTGGCAAGGGCCGGACGACGTCCGGACTGGTCGGTCGAGGCCAGCTATCAGCGCCGCGATCCCGCCTTCGGCGACATGGTTTCGGTGGGCGCCAGCGTGCGTCTGCCGCTGTTCCAGGGGCAGCGTCAGGAACCCTTGATCGCCGCGCGGTCCGCGGACGCGCGCAAGGTGGGAGCGGAGCGCGAGGGGGCGCGCCGCCAACTGGAGGCGGACCTGCAGCGCGATCTGGCCCAGCACGCCACGGACCACGATCAGTGGATCAGGGCGCGCGACATCGTCCTGCCCGCCGTCGTGCAGCAGTCCGATCTGGAGACCGCCGCCTATGCCGCCGGTCGGATCGGGCTCGCCGAAATCGTCCAGGCCTTCACCGCCGTGGCCAACGCCCGGCTGGACGCGCTGGACAAGGAGGCGGCGGTGATGCGTCACGCCGCCGAAATCACCCTGACCTATGGGAGCGACCGATGAGCGGCTTCAGCTACAATCGCCTCGGCGTCGCCCTGGGCGCTCTGGTGCTGGTGGGGATCGGCGTCGGGACCGGCCTGGTGATCGGTCAGCGATCCGGCGGCCCTGACGCGCCTGCCGCTGACGCGGGAGGGGGGCGAAAGGTCCTCTACTATTATGATCCCATGTATCCGGACCGGAAGTTCGACAAGCCGGGTCAGTCGCCCTTCATGGACATGCCCCTGGTCGCCAAATACGCCGACGAGGGCGGGGCTGGAGCGGCTTCCGGCGGCGTGCGCATTGATCCGGCCCTGACGCAGAACCTGGGGGTTCGGTTTGCGACGGCGCGCATGGGAAGCCTGGGCGGCGATCTGACCGCCACGGCCGTGATCGACTATAATCAGCGTGATGTGGCGATCGTGCAGTCGCGGGCCGACGGCTTCGTGCAGCGGGTCTATGATCGCGCGCCCGGCGACGTCGTCGCCGCCGGCGCGCCCCTGGTCGATCTGCTGGTTCCCAGCTGGGGCGGGGCGCAGACGGAATATCTGGCGGTGCGCCGCACCGGAGACGCCGCGCTGATTCAGGCCGCGCGACGCCGGCTGGTCTTGATGGGGATGTCCGAGGGCCTGATCGCCTCGGTCGAACGCAGCGGGCGGCCGCGGGACACCATCACCATCGCCAGCCCGACGGCCGGCGCCATTCGCACCCTGGCGGTCCGGCGCGGCATGAGCGTGACGCAGGGCGCCGCCCTGGCCGAGATCAGCGGCCTGTCGACCGTCTGGCTCAACGCCGCCATCCCCGAGGCCCTCGCCGGACAACTGCGGGTCGGACAATCCGTGGAGGTAGGCCTGACGGCCTTCCCGTCCGAACGCTTCACCGGCCGCCTGACCGCCCTGTTGCCCGAGGTGTCGGGCGACAGCCGCACCCTCACGGGCCGCATCGAACTGGCGAACCGGGGCGGACGTCTGCGGCCGGGCATGTTCGGCCGGGTCGTATTCGGCGGGGCGACGACGCCTGCGCTTCTTGTGCCGTCCGAGGCGGTCATCCGCACGGGTCAGCGCGACATCGTCATGCTGGCCCTGCCTGAGGGGCGCTATCAGCCGGCCCAGGTTCGCATTGGACGCGAGAGCGGCGGCCAGACGGAAATCCTGGCGGGCCTCCGCGCCGGAGAGCAGGTCATCGCCTCGGGCCAGTTCCTGATCGATTCCGAGGCCAGCCTGTCGGGCGTCGCGGCGCGACCCATCGACGGCGACGCGCCCCCGGCGGCGTCGCCCGCCGCCGGGACGGCGATGAAGGAGCCGGGCCGGTGATCGCCCGCATCATCAGAGCTTCGGTCAAGGGGCGGGTCTTTGTCCTGATGGCGGCGCTGGCCCTGCTGGTCGCCGGGCTGTGGGCGGTCAGGAACACCTCGGTCGACGCCCTGCCGGACCTGTCGGATGTCCAGGTCATCATCCGCACCAGCTACCCCGGCCAGGCGCCGCAGATCGTCGAGAACCAGGTCACCTATCCCCTGGCGACCACCATGTTGTCGGTGCCGGGCGCCAAGACGGTGCGCGGCTACTCCTTCTTCGGCGACAGCTATGTCTATGTCCTGTTCGAGGACGGAACCGACCTCTACTGGGCCCGGTCGCGGGTGCTGGAATACCTCAGCCAGGTCCAGTCCAGGCTCCCCGACAGCGCCCGGCCCGCGCTGGGGCCGGACGCCACCGGCGTCGGCTGGATCTATGAATACGCCCTGGTCGACCGGACCGGGCGTCACGATCTGGCGCAGCTTCGCAGCCTGCAGGACTGGTTCCTGCGCTATGAGCTCAAGACCGTGCCGGGGGTGGCCGAGGTGGCGGCCATCGGCGGCATGGTGCGGCAGTATCAGGTCGTTCTGGACCCGATCAAGCTGGCTGGCTACGGCGTCATGCACCAGCAGGCGGTCGAGGCCGTCCAGCGCGCCAACGCCGAAACAGGCGGCTCGGTGCTGGAGCTGGCCGAGGCCGAATACATGGTCCGGGCCAATGGCTATCTGACCAATCTGGACGACTTCCGCGCCATACCGATCCGCACCGCGGCCGGCGGCGCGCCCGTGACGCTGGGCGACGTGGCGACGATCCAGATCGGCCCGGAGATGCGGCGCAGCATCGCCGAACTGAACGGCGAGGGCGAGGTGGCCGGCGGCGTGGTGGTGCTGCGCTCGGGCGAGAACGCGCGGGCCACCATCAAGGCCGTGCGCGACAAGCTCCAGACCCTGAAGGCCGGCCTGCCGCCGGGCGTGGAGGTCGTCACGACCTACGACCGTTCGCAGCTGATCGACCGCGCGGTCTCCAACCTCAGCCAGAAGCTGATCGAGGAGTTCATCATCGTCGCGCTCGTCTGCGGCCTGTTCCTTTGGCACGCGCGTTCGGCGCTCGTCGCCATCCTGACCCTGCCGCTGGGGGTGCTGGCGGCCTTTCTGCTGATGCACGCCCAGGGGGTGAACGCCAACATCATGTCGCTGGGCGGGATCGCCATCGCCATCGGGGCCATGGTTGACGGGGCGATTGTCATGATCGAGAACGCCCACAAGCATATCGAGAGATGGGAGCACGACCATCCCGACCAGAAACTGGCCGGCGAGACGCGCTGGACCGTCATCACCGAGGCGGCCGCCGAGGTCGGCCCGGCCCTGTTCCTCAGTCTCGTGATCATCACCCTGTCCTTCGTGCCGGTCTTTACGCTTCAGGCGCAGGAGGGGCGGCTGTTCGCGCCGCTCGCCTTCACCAAGAGCTACGCCATGGCCGCGGCGGCCATTCTGTCGGTCACTCTGGTCCCTGTGCTGATGGGCTATATGATCCGGGGACGAATACCCGCCGAGCAGAGCAATCCGATCAATCGTTGGCTGACGCGGCTCTATCGTCGGCCGCTCGACTGGGTGCTGAAACGGCCCCGGACCACCCTGGCCATAGCCGTCCTGGCCTTCGCCACCACCGCCTGGCCCCTGAGCCAGCTGGGCGGAGAGTTCATGCCGCCGATGGACGAGGGCGACCTGCTCTATATGCCCTCGGCCCTGCCGGGACTGTCGACCGCCAAGGCCGCCGAGCTTTTGCAGCAGACCGACCGGATGATCCGTTCCGTGCCCGAGGTCGCCACCGTGTTCGGCAAGGCGGGGCGGGCCGAAACCGCGACCGACGCCGCGCCGCTGGAGATGTTCGAAACCACGATCCAGTTCAAGCCGCGCGACCAGTGGCGGCCGGGCATGACGCCGGAGAAACTGGTCGAGGAGCTGGACCGGGTCGTGCGCGCGCCGGGCCTGGCCAATCTCTGGGTGCCTCCGATCCGCAACCGCATCGACATGCTGGCGACCGGGATCAAGAGTCCGATCGGGGTCAAGGTCTCCGGGGCCGACCTCGCTGAGATCGATCGCATCGGCGGCGAGGTGGCCAAGGTCGCCCAGACCGTGCCGGGCGTCACCTCGGCCCTGGCCGAGCGGCTGACCGGGGGGCGCTATGTCGATATCGACATCGACCGGGAGGCGGCGGGTCGATACGGGCTGAACATCGCCGACGTCCAGTCAATCGTAGCCGGCGCCATCGGCGGCGAAACGATCGGCCAGACCGTCGAGGGCCTGGCTCGCTATCCGATCAATGTGCGCTATCCGCGCGAACTACGGGATGATCTTGAGCAACTGCGGGCGCTGCCGGTCCTGACGCCGTCGGGTCAGCAGATCACCCTGGGCACGGTCGCGAAGCTCGAGATCGCCGACGGCCCTCCCATGTTGAAGTCCGAGAACGGCCGGCCTTCGACCTGGGTCTATGTCGATGTCCGCGGGCGAGACCTGGCGTCCGTCGTCGCCGATCTGAAAGAGGCCGTGGCCAGGGATGTGCGCCTGAGCCAGGGCGTCGTCATCGCCTACTCGGGGCAGTACGAATATCTGGAGCGGGCGGCGAACCGGCTCAAGATCGTGGCGCCGGTCACGCTCGTGATCATCTTCATTCTGCTGTATCTGACGTTCGGTCGTTTCGACGAGGCCTTGCTGATCATGGCCACCTTGCCCTTCGCCCTGACCGGCGGAATCTGGATGCTCTACCTGCTGGGCTATCACCAGTCGGTGGCGACCGGCGTCGGCTTCATCGCCCTGGCCGGCTTGTCGGCCGAGTTCGGCGTGGTGATGCTGATCTACCTCAAGCACGCGCTGAGAGATCGGGGGCTGAACCCTGATCGCGATCAGGTGGAGGCGGCGGTCCGGGAGGGGGCGCTGCTTCGGGTCCGGCCCAAGGCCATGACGGTCGCTGTCATCATCGCCGGCCTGTTGCCGATCCTGATCGGCCACGGCGCCGGATCGGAAATCATGAGCCGCATCGCCGCGCCGGTCATCGGCGGCATGCTGACGGCGCCCTTGCTGTCCATGCTGGTGATCCCGGCCGGATACCTTCTGCTTCGCCGTCGAAAACTTCCCAACCCCGCGTCCAACCCTGGAGAACCCAAATGAAACACGCCCTCATTCTGTCGGTCGGTCTGGCCATCGGCCTCGGCGCCTGCAACCAGAAGACGGAACCAGCGCCGGTCGAGGCGCCGGCCGCCGCCCCGGCGACCTCCGGCGACATGGCCGCCACGCCCATGGCCCCGGCCGAAGCCGTAAAATCCGGCGTCGGAACGGGCGTGATCACGAAGGTCGATGCGGCGGCAGGCTCGGTCACGATCGATCACGGTCCGATCCCGGGCGTTGACTGGCCCGCCATGACGATGAGCTTCAAGGCGGCCCCGACCGTGGTCGTGAAGGCCAAGGTCGGCGAGCGCGTCCAGTTCGACGTGACGGTGCGCGGTCGTGAATCCGAAGTGACCGCGATCCGGCCCGAATAGGCACGGTCGTCCCCGGAGAAAGTCGGCGATGGGGCAAACGCCGCGTCGTCGGCTGGCCCCCTAGGCCCCAGGCCCTGGGCATTGCGACTACGGTCTGTTCTGCGGCAGGGCTTCAAGCCTCCAAGGCGAGAAGGCGCGAGAAAGGAACCCGAACGGCGCCGGAACCGAGCGAGGTCTGGTCGGTTTCCGATGACGTCCTCTGGTCGTCCCGAGGACTGCGGTCCCGACCTGTCCGGACGCCTTCCCCGGCGCGGATAGATCGGGACTGCCCCAGCGGACAGCCTTGATCCAGGAATGATGTCCTTCGCGTTTGGCGTCCGTTCCCGAGACAAGGCGATTGGCAAGGAACAGGATGATGAAGGTCAACGAATGCATGAGCACGGACGTGCAGGTCTGCTCGCCCGGCGACTCCATCGGCGACGCTGCGCGGATGATGAAGAAGATCGACGCCGGTTTCCTGCCGGTCGGCGAGAATGACCGGTTGGTCGGGATGATCACCGATCGCGATCTGGCGGTTCGCGCGGTCGCGGAAGACCGAGGTCCGAAAACGCCTGTACGCGATATCATGAGCGCCGAGGTCCTCTACTGCTTCGATGATGAGAGCCTTGACGACGTCGCCTCCCAGATGGGCGCACAGCAAGTCCGCCGGCTCCCGGTCCTTAGTCGGAGCAAGCGGCTGGTGGGGATCATATCCCTTGGCGACATCAGCCAAGTCGGTGGAAATGGTTCACAGGCCGCTGCGGCGCTTGCAGGAGTAACCGAACCGAGCGCCCGTCACAGTCAGCATTGAGGTTTCATGCCTGGTCGTTCTTCTCTGACCGTGCCGCCACTCAACGCTGTGAAAGAGGGATCCGAGGGTGAGGCCGACCGGGCGTGGCGGAGCATGGGCCGGTCTCCGCCCCGCGCGTTCGCTGCATTCCCCCGCACCCCAAAGACGACCCTGAAGCCTGCTTGCGCGCAGGGGCTCGGGTCATCGCCGTGTCGCCCGGGGCGGCGAACCGGTCAGCGACTGAGGATATGAAAAGGCCCCGTCGACAAGCTTGGGCGCGAACTGACGGGGCCTTGTGCTTTTAGCGACGAACCGGGTTCGCGCCTTCGAAGGTCATGAAGGGGGCGGGGGCGCCGCTGCCGAAGCGCATGACGTCATAGCGTTCGGGGGCGTAGCCGGGGGCTTCCATGCCGGGCGAGCCGGTGGGCATGCCGCCGACGCCGATGCCGCGCGCGGCGCCGGGCGCCTTCAGGAAGGCGTTGACGGCGGCGGCGGGGACATGGCCCTCGATCACCTTTCCATCGACGACGGCCGTGTGGCAGGACCACAGGGATTCCGGCACGCCGAGGCGGACCTTGACCGGGGCCAGGTCGTCGGTGGGGACGACGCGAATGGCGTAGCCGGCCTTGCGCATATGCTCGACCCAGCCGCCGCAGCAGCCGCAGGAATCGCTCTTGTAGACGGTCATGTCCGAGGCCTGGGCCACGGTGGGCAGGCCGTTCAGCAGGAAGCCCGCGCCGCCGAGAATGGCGACGCCGGCGGCGAGGGCGGAAATCTTGAGCTTGTTCATGGTCAGGCGGCCTCGGCCGGATAGCCGGCGGCGTCCAGCGCGGTCAGCAGGGTTTGACGGTCGGCGTCGGTCGAGACCTCGACGCGGCGAGCCTCGATGTCGGTGGTGATCTGGGCCGAGGCGTCGACGGAGTGAATGGCCTTCTCGACGCTGGCGACGCAGCCGCCACAACGGATCTTGGGGATGTTGAGCACCTGTAGATCGGTAACTCCGGGGCCGTGAGCGGACATGGGCGGACCTTTCAACATTTGACGCCTGTCGGTTCTAATCCTTCCCCTTATGGGAAGGTCAACGGCCGGAACCATGATTTTTCGTGCTGGTCAGGCTCGGGGCGCGCGAGTGTCGCGCATCGTCACTGTAGTCCGACCGGCTCCCTCGAAAAGGCGGCGTCTAAAATTACGCGTGTGGCGACCTGTCGCAAGGGGAGGCGACCCGACGATGCGTAGTACCCAGTGAAGCTCGCGATGGCGTCGTCAGCGATGAGCGTCGTTCAAGGAAGGAATATCTATCATATGTCGAGCATGGCTCTCGATCGTAGGTCTCTGTTGCGCGGCGCGGCCGCTGGCGGCGGACTGCTTGGCCTTTCGGGCCTGATGCCAGCCTGGGCGCAAACCGGGTCGCCGGGGCTGCGCGCCGATCTGCCGACGCTGACGGGGCCGAATATCGACCTGACCGTGGGGCATTCGAACTTCACCGTCGGCGGGCGCACCGGCCACGCCTTCACCGTCAACGGCCTGTTGCCCGCGCCCCTGCTGCGGATGCGCGAGGGTCAGAATGTGCGCCTGTCGGTGACCAATACCCTGGACGAGGACACCTCGATCCACTGGCATGGCCTGCTGCTGCCGTTCCAGATGGACGGGGTGCCGGGCGTCAGCTTCCCGGGCATCAAGCCGCACGAGACCTTCGTCTACGAGTTCCCGCTGAAGCAGTCGGGCACCTATTGGTATCATAGCCATTCGGGTCTGCAGGAAGCCATGGGCCACTATGGGCCCATCGTCATCGACCCGGCGAGCGCCGATCCGGTCGGCTATGACCGCGAGCACGTTCTGGTCCTGTCGGACTGGAGCTTCCTGCACCCGCATGAAATCCTGGCCAAGCTGAAGAAGAGCCCCGGCTACTTCAACATGCAGAAGACCACCCTGGCGGGCCTGCTGGATGGCTCGGACGGCATGGATCTGGCCGAGCGCCGGATGTGGGGCGGGATGCGGATGGACCCGCGCGACATCCTGGACGTCAACGGCACCACCTATACCTATCTGATCAACGGCCACGGCCCGCAGGAAAACTGGACCGGTCTGTTCCGCCCCGGCGAGCGGGTGCGTCTGCGCGTCATCAACGCCTCGGCCATGTCGATCTTCAACGTTCGCATTCCCGGTCTGGCCATGACCGTGGTTCAGGCCGACGGCGAGCACGTCCGCCCGGTCGAGATTGACGAGTTCCAGATCTCGGTCGCCGAGACCTATGACGTCATCGTCCGCCCGCTTGAGGACCGCGCCTACACCATCGTGTCGGAAGCCATCGACCGTTCGGGCATGGGCCGCGCGACCCTGGCCCCGCGTCTGGGCATGACGGCCGAGGTTCCGCCGCTGCGCAAGGTGCCGAACCTGACCATGGCCGACATGGGGATGGGCGGGATGGCCGGCATGGATCACGGCTCGATGGCCGGGATGGATCACTCGGCTCATGGAGCAGCGGGCGCCGTCGCCGCCGGGGCCGCCGCCGCGCCGATGGACCACGGCGCCATGAGCATGCGCGACCCGAACAACGCTCCCGCCGACATGGCGGTCGGCGTCGGGGTGGACGCCATCGCGCCTTCGCCCGCCAACCGACTGGGCGAGCGGCCGCAGGGTCTCCAGGACGTGGATCACCGGGTGCTGGTCTATACCGACCTGCGCGCGCTGGAGCCGAACAAGGACACCCGTCCGCCGTCGCGTTCGATGGAAATCCATCTGACCGGCAATATGGAACGGTTCATGTGGGGCTTTGACGGGCGCAAGTTCTCGGAGCTGGTCGAACCGATCCGCTTCGAGCTGAACGAGCGGGTCCGCGTCACCCTGGTCAACGACACCATGATGGCCCACCCGATCCACCTGCACGGCCACTTCTTCCAGCTGGTCAACGGCCACGACGGGCATCAGCCGCTGAAGCATACGGTCAATGTGGCGCCGGGATCGAAGGTCACCTTCGACCTGACCGCCGACGCGCCGGGCGACTGGGCCTTCCACTGCCACCTGCTGATGCACATGCACGCGGGGATGTTCAACGTCGTCACGGTTCGTCCGTTGGAAGGAGCCGCCCGATGAGCCGCGCCCTGTTCGCCGCCGTCGCGGTTCTGCCTTTGATGCTGGCCGCCGGTTCGGCCGTCGCCCAGAGCCACGGGGGGCATGGCGGCCACGGCGCCCAGGCCGCACCCGCGCGCCCGCCGCAAGCTCGACCGAGGCCCGCGCCCAAGCCCAAACCGCGTGCCGCCGCCCCTCAGCCCCGGCGCGCTACGCCGCCGGCCCAGGCGCCTGTCGTCGACCCTCATGCGGGCCACGACTTGAGCGGGATGCAGGCGGCCCCGGCTCCGGCGTCTGCCGCTGACCCGCATGCCGGCCATGACATGAGCGGGATGCAGGCGGCGCCTGCCACGGCGCCCGCTGCTGATCCGCACGCCGGCCACGATATGAGCGCCATGCAGATGGCTCCCGCCCAGACGCCTGCTGCTGATCCTCATGCCGGACACACCATGAGCGCGGCCCCAGCGGCAGCGGCCGACCCGCACTCTGGCCATGACATGAGCGGGATGCAGGCGACGCCTGCCGCCGACCCTCATGCGGGTCACGACATGGGCTCGGCTGCTGCGACGGTTCCAGCGACGACGCAGCAACCGACAACCAAGACCTGCGCCTGCCCGAAATGCGCAGAGCAGGGCGCGGCCCACGACTGCACCATGCATGACAAGCCGGCGGCAGACCCCCACGCGGGTCATGACATGGGCGCCGCTCCGGCGGCTGCGACCGACCCGCATGCCGGGCATGACATGAGCGGTATGCAGACGGCCCCCGCCGCGGACCCTCATGCCGGTCACACCATGGCTCCGGCGGCTGATCCCCACGCTGGTCACGATATGAGCGCCATGCAGGCGCCCGCCGCCGATCCCCATGCGGGTCACAACATGGGTGCTGCCCCGGCGGGCGCGGCTGATCCTCACGCAGGGCATGACATGTCGGCCATGGCGGGCGGCGCGCCCAACATCCCGACCAGCGTCGACGCGGTCGGCGGCCGGATGGTCGAAACGCCGCCGCCCGCCGCCGCCCGCGCCGCGCCCGCCCACGCGGCGGACATGCTGTTCGACCCCGCCGTCATGGCGGCGTCGCGCAAACAGCTGCTGGTCGAGAACGGCGACGTGCGCACCACGGCGGTGCTGATCGACTCCATTGAAGCCAGTTTCGGCGACGGCGAGGAGGGCTACAGCTGGAACGCCCAGGGCTGGACCGGAGGCGACATCAACCGCTTCTGGTGGAAGACCGAAGGCGAGGGCGCGTTCGACGGCAAGCTGCACGACGCCGAGGTCCAGGCCCTCTACAGCCGCGCCGTCGCGCCCTTCTGGGACGTACAGGCGGGCGTGCGGCAAGACTTCCGCCCGGATGGCGACGACACCACCCATCTGACGGTCGGGGTGCAGGGCGTCGCGCCCTATTGGTTCGAGATGAGCGCCGCCGCCTTCCTGTCGACCGAGGGCGACCTGACCGCCCGCGCCGAGGCGGAGTACGACCAGCGCATCACCCAGAGATGGATCCTGCAGCCCGCGATTGAAGTGGCCCTGTCGGCCAGCGACATTCCCGAGCTGGAGATCGGTTCGGGCCTGACCTCCGTCACGGCGGGACTGCGCCTGCGCTACGAAATCCGCAAGGAGTTCGCGCCCTATGTCGGGGTCGAGTGGAGCCGCGCGTTTGGCGACACCGCCGACTACGCCAAGGCCCGCGGCGACGACGTGGATGCGACGCGTCTGGTCGTCGGGATCAAGGCCTGGTTCTGACGTCGAAAAGTCGGAGACGGTCGCAGGACCGTCTCCGGTTCCTACTCCGGGTCAAGCGCCCCTAGGCCCAGGGGGTGAATCGGCGGTTGGTCAGGATCGGGTCGTCGTCAGGGCGGCGTGGTCTATGGCCTCGACGCGAAGAACCACGCCGCTCCAGGCCAGGGTCAGGCCTTCGATGACCTTGTCGGACGGCGCCTCGAAATCGACGCCAGCGAAAGCGTCGTTCATCCATCCCAGGATCTCGCGGGCGAGGTGCGCGCGCAGACTGAGGGTCGCCGCATCTTCTGTCATGGAAAGCCCCCGCTTGTCCGTCTGCGCCTACGTGAGGTTGTTGGCGATGGGGGTCTTCTAACGAGGGTAGCGTCCCCATGTCCAGAAGAACGGTGTTTGGTCGGCTGGACAGTTGGGGCAACGCCGAACCTCAGGCTGCCCCCTTGCGGCAAAGGAGGAGGAAGGGCGGCCAGGGGCGCTCCAATCGGGAGCGCCAGAACGGAGGTCGCCATGTCGACCAACCCTGCCGTCGTCCTTCAACGCCAGATAGAACCCCAGCCCGAGGATGCGGATCTCGTCCTTCTGGCGTCGATCCTCGAGCGCGTCCTGTCCCCGCAGGCCGGCCGCACAGCAGCCGAGGAAATGATCGAGACCTTTCATGGTCTAGCCGGCGTCGCCGCGGCCGATGAGGCGGCGCTGCTTCGCGCCGGTCTTAACCAGGGCTGCGTCGCGGAACTGGTCCGAATACGCGCCATGGCCATGGCCATGGTGCGCGCCCAGGCTTGCGCCCGTCCGGTCCTGTCTTCCTGGGCGGCCCTGACGGCCTATCTCAGGGCGGCGCTTGCCCATGCGCCGCGCGAACAGTTTCGCGCTCTTTACCTGGATAAACGCAACATTCTCCTCAGGGAGGAAATGCGAACCGACGGGACGGTCGACCACGCCCCTGTCTATCCCAGGGAGGTTGTGCGGCGCGCACTTGAGCTATCGGCCTCGGCCCTGATCCTTGTTCACAATCATCCCTCGGGCGATCCGACCCCTTCGCAGGCGGACATCGACATGACCCGTCGGATCATCGACGCCGCCAAGGTCTTCGATATCCAGGTCCACGACCATGTGATCGTGGGCCGGGAGGGCACGAAGAGCTTCCGCGCGCTGGGCCTGATGTGAGGCCGCCATGACCCTGCATGCGATTGTCCGGGCCCTTGGCGGCGACCTCTACCAGGGCGGCGCGCGCGCCAATATTCCGGCGCCGGGCCACAGCCGGCGCGACCGGTCGATCTCGCTGCTGCTGAGCCATGGACGTCTCGTCGTCCATGGCTTCGGGGGCGCGGATTGGCGCGCCGCGCTTCGGATGCTGCGTGAGCGGGGCCTGGTCGACGCCGATGGGCGCTTCTCCAGCGATGGCGGTGCGTTTGTCGCCGCGCCGGATCGGTCCTGTCGCGTCAGGACCGCGCGCGATCTCTGGGAAGGAGCTGGGCCGATCACGCAGGCGACCCTGAGCATGGCGTATCTCAAGGGAAGGAGAGTGTTGAGCGACCCTGGGGGGATCAGCGACCTGCGCCATCACGCCTGCGCGCCGATATCAGTCTACCGCCAGCAATCGACGACACGACCCGCGCTGACAGCCGGGGTTCGAGGCCCCAGCGGGGATCTTACGGCCGTTGAATTGACCTATCTTGATCCCAGCGGGCGTCGCGCCGTCGGCCTACGCCTGTCGCGCAAAACTGTCGGGCTTGTTCCCGCAGGAGCCGCTGTGCGGCTCGCGCCGGCCGCATCCGAGATGCTGGTCGCCGAAGGCGTGATCACCGCCCTGTCGGCGATCGAGCGTTTCAAGCTTCCCGGCTGGGCGCTGATGTCCGCCGGCAATCTCGCGGCATGGACGCCGCCCGGCGGGGTGCGGCGCGTTCTGATCGCGGCCGACCGGGACGCTGTCGGCCAGGATGCGGCGGAGCGTCTGCGACGTCGCCTGTCGGGGCTCGGGCTGAGCGCGTGCGTCCGGCTGCCTGACATGCCGTTTGGGGACTGGAATGAGGCGGCGGCCGATGAGCCGGGAGGAGAAGGAAGGGTGGGGCGGGGCGCCGGCAGGGCGGGGATAGGCTCCGCCGAACCGGCGGGAGAAGACCCATGACCCGTTCCGCTTCAAGAGACGTCGTTGCCGCGGCGCCCTCGATGCCCTCCGCTTCGACGCCTTTCGTTTCCACGCGCCGCCAGGTCGTGGCGCGCCTTGGCGATCTCGACATCGCCCCTGAGAACCTTCGACACGGCGAGGCGCCCGATGACGACATCCCCCAGCTGGCGGACACCATAGCCGCCGCCGGCCTCCTGCAGTTTCCGACCGTCCGCCCGGGACGGGGCGATGAAGCCGCCTTCATGGTCCTGGACGGTCGCCGCCGACTGCTGGCGCTTCGGCTGCTGCGTGACGGCGGATTCATCGATGATGATCATTCCATCGAGGTTTTCGTCGAGACCGACCGGAAGCGTCAGGCGGCGGCCGTCGTCCTGACCAACACTGCCGTGCCGGTCCATGTCGCCGACGTGGTCGCTGCCATCGGGCGCATGCTGAAGGCGCGCCTCGGCGTGAAGGCCATCGCCCGGGCGCTGGGCTACGGCGAGATCGAGATCCGCCGGCTGGCGGCGCTTTCCGCACTGCCCTCGGTCGCCCTGGAGGCGCTCAAGTCCGGCCGGATCACCATGCGCCAGGCCCGGCTTCTGGCCCGTTTGAAGGACGCGGACGTCCAGGCGGAGTTGGCCCAGGCCGTTCTGGACGGTCACGGCCTGCAGGAGTGGCGGATTCAGGAGCAGTTGGGCGAGGGCCGCATCACCAACCGCGATCACCGCTGCGGGCTCGTGACGCCGGAGCTCTATGCAGCCGAGGGCGGTCGGACCGAGGCGGACCTGTTCGGGGAGCTGCCGTCGGTCCTGCTGGACCCGGAAGTTCTGACGCGGGCCTGGATCAAACGGGCTGCGGAAGTCGCGGCGCCGCTGGAGGCCGAGGGCCTGACTGTCCACCTCAGCGCGGGCGACCCCGACTCCGGGGACCATGGGGCGGACCTGCCCGACGATCTGGAGCAGCTCTACTACGCCTACGGCGGCCTTTCTGATGAGGCGACCCTTGTCTATCGCGAGGCCCGCGACCGGGCCCAGGCGGCGGCCGAGGCCTTGGCGACGATGGAGCCGGAGACGCCCGGCGACGACAGGGCTGAAGCCCTTGAGGCCTTTGTCCGGGCGCGCATAGCCCAGGACCAGGCCGGCGCCGGTCAGCGGCTGGCCGTCGCCCTGGTGCTCCGGCCGTCCCTGCGGACCGGCGTCGAGCTCGACTGCTACGCGCCGGTCGAGGCGGAGGTCGATCTGGCCAGGTCAGCGGATGACGAGGCCGATGAGGTCGAGACCGCGACGGAATCGCCGGGGCGGGCTGTCGCTCGAAGCGCCTATGCGCCGCCTCGCGCGCAGGCCCCGGCGCCCGAGGTCGAGGGCGTCAGTCATGTCCTGCATGCGACGCGGACCGATATGGCGACGCGGGGTCTGATCCGCGCCCTGGCGGACGCGCCCGAAGTCGCGCTGACGACCCTGGTCGCGCGCCTGTTCGGGAGCATGGCGGTCTGGCCGCCGGTCGGGCGGTCCGAGGCGGCCCTGGCGATCACCGCCTCGGCCTTCAACCCGACGGGAGGGCGTATCGTCGAGACCCTCGACGGCGCGGTGCGCGAACGCCTCGACGAGCGCCGTCGGGCCTTGGAGGCGTCGGGCCTGACCATGATGGCCTGGGTCCACGCCATGGATCTGGGCGACCGGCTTGGCCTCCTGGCGGAGCTGACGGCCCTTAGCCTCGACCTGCGCGAGGACCGGACCAGTCTCGTGCGGAAGACGGCCAGGACCGAGGCTGCCGAGATCGCCGACCTCTGCGATGCGGACATTGCGCGTTGGTGGACCCCGGACGGAGTCTATCTGCGCCCGCATTCCCGAGAGCAGTTGCTGACTATGCTCGAGCGCATGGGGGCGGAGACCGACGCCGCCGCCCGCCTGAGGAAGGGCGACCTTGTCGTCTGGACGGAGGATCAGGCCAAGGCGCGGACCTGGGCTCCGGCCTGCCTGTCATGGAGTCTGGATCCGGATGAGACCACGGACGCCGCCGATACCGATGCGCACGAAGCGGACGCGGAGGGGCCTGACGCCGACGACGAGCAAGCAGACGGGGCGCCTGACGAAGGCCAGGCCGCGGACGACGAAGCGGAAGCTGGCGGCCAGACTGTCGACAACGAGACGGCCCGGGTCTTCGTGGTGACGCCGGCCGGGGAGGCAGCCCTGGTCGGCGCCGGACCTGTCGATGCCGTTGCGGACGACGCGGCCGCCTGACCGGAAAGCCGGTTTCGTCGGGATGCGCCCGGCGGAACCGGTCCGGGGAGGGAGGAAGGGTTCTGGGAGGCGAGGCGAAGCGGGGAGAAGGTCTTCCCGGCCTCTGATCACAAGGAGACTGACATGCAGACCATGGTGTTCACCGGCCGGCTCGCGGCCGACCCCCAGATCAGCCCGGACTTCGCCAAGGCGGTGTTCCGGCTGCTCGAGAAGCGCGGTGTGGACGCGGGCGGCAAGGACCGCATTGTCGGCGTCAACTGCGTCAGCTGGGCCCGGGGCCTCAACGAGAAGGTCATCGCCCGGGCCCTGGCCAAGGGCTGCGAGGCCCTGGTTGTCGGCGCCTTTGTCGATACCGCCTATGCGGCCAGGGACGGGACCGAGCGCGCGGCCAAGGAGCTGGTGGTGAACCGGCTGACTGTCCTCGACTGGGCCGCCGACAAGGCTGCGGAACCCGATGTGCCGGGGGCGGCGAGCGCGTCTGACGAAACCGCCGAGCCGGCTCCTCTACGCAAGGGCCGCCGCGCGGCCGCCTGAACCCGCAACCCTCATTTCAAGGAGACTGACCATGCAGACCCTCGTCATCGAAGGCTATCTGGCCGCCGACCCCTCCATCCTTTCGGCCCAGGGCTCGGGCCGAAAACGGGCGAGCTTCCGCGTCCTCGAGACCACCCGCTATCGCCGCGCCAGCGGCGAACCGGGCGAGCGGACGACCGGCTTCAACTGCGTCTGCTTCAACGAGGCGACCGCAGAGAACTACATCGCCCCCTATGCCCGTAAGGGCAGCCGTGTCGTCATCCAGGGCCATGTCGAGAATGACAGCTGGACCGGCAAGGACGGCGTCGAACACTTCGATCTGCGGGTGGTGGTGGACGACATGCGGTTGAAGAACCGGCGCGCCTCCGCGTCGCGCGAGGCCGATGCGGACGATGCATACGTATCGGAGGCGGGAGCGGCCGCGCTGGACGACGACATCCCGTTCTAAGGGATCGGCGACAATCATCGGTGAGGGCCCGGCGCGAAAGCGCCGGGCCTTCTTCGTGGGAGGGGAGGAAGGACGGGTCGGGGCGAGCCGATTGGGCTTGCTGACCGAGAGCGCCATCATGACCTCCGCCATCTGGACCCCCGACAATACCCAGCGACTGATCTCCCTCTGGAAGGAAGGCCGGACCGCCGCCTGGATCGCCAAGGCGTTGGGACCCGGGGTCTCGCGCTGCGCCGTCCTGGGCAAGGTCTATCGCCTGGGCCTGGCCCGCGGACCGGAAGCCCGGCGCGCGCGCCCTGCGGCGGAGCTGCGGGCGAAGGAGCGTCGGGCGGAGATCCCTGTCTCGCGGTCGGCGGCACGTCCGTCCGGGCCGCCCAGGATCAGGGCGATGGACGCGCCTTCGGCGGCGCTGATCCCGACACCGCCCAGTCCGACGACCACCATCCTGGCGGTCGGCTTCGGCCAGTGCCGTTGGCCGTATGGCCATTCTGGCGAGGCGGGTTTCGGCCTGTGCGGGCGTGCAGTCGCACGCGGCGCTTTCTGCGCGGCCCACGCCGAGGTCGGCTATCAGAAGCAGCCCTGTACGGCCGAAAGCCTGATGAGAATGGTCGGCGTCGATTGAGGTTGGTCGCTGGGCTCAGTGCGAAGGCCCATGTGGTGAAGGCGACGACGGCGTGGCCGTCGGCGCGGCCCAAGGCGATGGCCTGTCTTCCGGGGCTGTCGGCGCGACGGCGCCGAAAGGCGTCCTCGTCCGAAGATGGACGAGGACATGCCCCCACACAACGACTTCCCATCCTGACACGTCACCCCGGCCGTCAACGGCTTCGCCGTTTCCCTCCGCGGCCCTCGAGAGGAGGCCCGCTGCGGTGACTGCCGGGGACCCCGACGTGGCCAGGGATGGGGTCGTTGCGCATGGGGCGCTTCGGCGTTTCAGAACTGGATGACATCATGCACAGCTCGAACCCCGCCTTCATCACGGCCTTCGCGCCGAAATCAGAACCCGCCTTCGACGACCTGACCGCAGCGCTCGGCGATCAGCGACCTCAGGCCTCCGAGGAAGCCCTGGTCCAGCTCGGGCGCGCCCTCATGACCGAACTTCTGGACGTGATTGCGGACACGGCGCTGGAGGACTTCCAGACGCTTCTCGGCGAAGCCCTGATCGGCGCCTTCCATTCGGCGGCCGGACGGATCGAACGGGACGCAGACCGGGCGCGCGATGTGATGCGCCGGCTCGACCGCGATTTCGACGGCTCGGAGGCTGCGGACGTGGAACTGCAGGAGGCGACCGCCAAGGCCCGGGCGGGAGATGCGGCGATGCAGGCGGCGGAGAGAATCCGGGATGCCGCCTCCGATGCCTGGACGGTGGCGAGCGGCGAGGTCTGGACGGCCTGGAGAGGCAGTCGCCGGGGCAGCTTCCTGACGGCGGCGCAGCTGGAGGCCAAGCAGGCCATCCGGGCGGTTCGTGACCGGAGGGCGGGCGATGCGTATCACGCCGGACCAGTCGTGGCCTTCCGGGGCGCGCCGTCGGCGGATGCGGCTGAGGACGCGGCCCGGATCTTCGACGCCCTCAACTGGGCTCTGGCGGAATGGCCGGACATGGCGCTCGCGACGACCGGGGCGAGAGGCGCCGAGAAGCTGGCGATCCGATGGGCCCAGCAGAAGGGGGTAACGCTCATCCTCGCCCGGGCGGATTTCGACGCCCACGGCAAGGCGGCGCCGTTCCGGGCCAACGACGAACTGATCGCGCTCGAGCCGACCTGCTGCCTCACGCTCGCACGGTCTCTCGACGAGGGACGGTCGGCGGACGGACGTCAGTTCGGGCCTGCGCTCAACCTCGGGCAGAAGGCGATGGAGCAGGGGGTGCGGCATCTGGCGGTTCGGTTGCGACCGCACTGAGAGACGTCACTGCATCGGCTTTCGATCTGACCCGCTCGGCTTCGGCCGGGCGGGTTTCATCGTGTCGACTGGAGGGCGTGGTGGGCGGCGGAGGCTCGGAGAAGGCTCAGTCGTGCCACGTTTGCGGAGGTTTGATCTGGTATGTGCGGTGATGATGGGGATGTCCGGAAATCTGGAAAAAGAGGCTTAGGGCAAGATAAAAGGCGGTGTTTGCGGCTTCGCCTTTTCGCTATTCTTTCGGTGGGTTAGCCGATGAAGATCCGGCTCTGGATGACTTGCGGAGAGTTGTCCGGATCGGGAGGATCGGCGGCCTTTTCGGGAGGTGCGACATGCTCATCCGCGAGGCGATCGAGAACCGGCTGTCATCTGGCGCGGCGCTAGACCGCGAGGGCGTCGAAGTCCGCCTTCCGCTGTCCCTGAAAACCGATCGCGTCCCGGTGCGCACCGGCATGTTCCAGAGACTGGCGGCGTCGCGGCAGTTCGCTTTGGGTGACCGTTCAGGCGTGCTCAGGGCGGCGCAGAGACGGTCGAGCCGAGTCTTCCGCATGGATGTCCGTCAGCGGGTGATCGTGAAGGCCCTGGTGTCGCGGCACGTCGGAAAGGCCGCGGCGCGGGCGGGGGCGCTGGCGGCGCACGTCGCCTATCTCGGCCGGTCGGGCGCGGGCGTCGAAGGGGCGCGTCCGGACTTCTTCGACCGTACGGACGACGGGGTGGAGGCGACGCTTGAGACGCGTGGCTGGAGCGGGGACCGGCACCACTTTCGCTTCATCATCTCGCCCGAGCACGGCGATCGGATCGCTGATCTGAGGGGCTATGTGCGGGAAGTGATGGCGCGGGTTTCGGCGGATCTGGGCGAGCCCGAACTGCGCTGGATCGCGACCTGCCACTACGACACCGACCAGCCGCACGCCCATGTCCTGGTGCGGGGTCGGCGAGGGGACGGACGGGACCTGGTCATTCCCCGCGACTACATGGGCTACGGCTTCCGGGCGCGAGCGCAGGAGGTCGCGCAGGAACGACTGGGCGACCTATCGCGCATCGAGGCCGAGCGGCGGGTCTGGAAGGAGACCCAGGCGGACCGGTTCACCGGGTTGGATCGGCGGCTGCTGGCGGCGGCTGACGCCGACGGCCTGGTCAATGACGGAGTGGGAGGAACGGGCGCCTGGGCGGCGTTGAGCCGGGGGCGGCTTCGGCATCTGGAGGGGCTGGAGCTCGCCGTGCGGACAGGGCGGCGATACCGGCTCGATCCGGAGATGGAGATGAAGCTGCGAACCCTACAGGTGCGGCGGGACATCATCAGGATGATGAACCAGCGTCGGCTGGAGGGGGCGCGGGAGGTGCGGCTGTTGGGGCGCGAGAACGTGGCAGGCGTGGTGGTGAAGACGGGGTTTCACGATGAGGCGGGGGCGGCGCCATGGGTGGTGGTGCGCGATGCTCAGGGCGTGGAGCACTATGGGCGGCTGAAGGTGGGAGGACGGGCGTTGGGGGTGGGTGAGGCGGTGGCGTTGGAACCTGTGGGGCAGGGGATGGCGGTGGCGGTGGCGGTGAAGGGGCGGAATCTGGAGCGCTGAGGGGATTGTATGGAAAAGCCGATCACGGTCGCCTCTGAATCAAAGCCGCGGTTCGGAATGTCCGCCTTCCGGCAATGCGCCGATCTCGGGCTGAAAGCGCAGATTTGGCCCTTGCGGGCTCGCAAGATCCGCCTTGGGCACGAACAAGCGACCTTCGTTCGCGGAAAAGGGTCGGTCACCGCTAGCGCGAGGTAAGGACTAAGCAGCTCTCTCCTAGCAGACCATGTTGAGATCCAGGCGGGACAGATGCTCCGCCCTCGCCTAACATTGATCCATGACTGATCCTGATCTGCCCGACGGCCCCCCGCCGCTGCTTTACAAGTTCCTGGGCGTAGGATCGGGCCTGTCACCGCCGTGGACAGAGAGGCTCGACGCCTTGCTGGAAGGGAAGTGTTTCCATCCGGGAGCGGCGGCTTTCAACGACCCCTTCGATTGCTGGCCTTACGGTGCCTTGCCGGGCTCCAAGGCCGGGTTCGAGTCCGCGCAGGCTCCGTTCATCGCCACCTTGGCGGAGAACGAGCGCCGGGACATACCGGCCAGCTATGCGATCCAGTGGATGACGAAGAAGTTCGCCGGCAAATCGATCGAGGATATACACGATGGTGTCCAGAGGGGCCTTCGCATGGCGGCCGACGCCACTGGCGTCTTCTGTCTGGCAGCCTGTATCGAGAGCACGTTGATGTGGAGCCATTACGGCTCCAGCCACGCAGGCCTTGCGTTGCGCTTCGACTTTCGTTGTCAGCGCCGCGGTGGATTGAACCCACTCTGGAAGGTTCGGTACGAGGAAGAGCGCCCTGTGCTGGACACGCTTCAAATGGGCAAGCTCGGCGACGTCGTGCCTCGGGCATTGGCGACCAAATCCGACGCCTGGGCTTATGAGCACGAGTGGAGGTCCATGAAGTCCGAGGGCGCGGGGCAAGTCTTTAGGTTCGATCCGGAGGTGATCACCGGCGTGATCTTCGGCGCCAACTGCAGGCCCGATGATGAGGCCTGGGTGCGCGACCGGGTTAGACCGCTCGGACTTTCTCTGGAGCGGATGAGACCAGACCCCAGGAGCTTCGCTCTCGTCTGCGGTCCGGCCTGAAGACATCCGGTTTCGCTGCAGGGGCGGCGATCGCCTGAAGCCCGACAAAGAGATGACCGCCCGGTTACGACGGCAAGACTGCGGGATCTTCGCTCGTTTCGACTGGCAGGCAGAAGCGGCGCCGCCGCCATGTTCGAGGAGTAGAAAGAAACCACCCCCCGCCGTCTGCGCAGCCGTGTCCGCTTGGGGCGATGGCAAATCGCGATACTGTCGGCCATGATCCGGCGTGACGACATCGAAAGCCCCATCGAAACTGCCCCAGCCCGGCGGCCGATCGTTCTTTACCTGGACCAGAACAAATGGATCGATCTGGCGCGGGCGGCCCATGCGCCGGAGGAGCATCGCGAAGATTACGCCGCGTTCGAGCGGCTGTGCCTCGCGGTCGAAGCGGGACAGGTGACGATCCCTCTGACAACTTCCAACTTTTACGAGACCCAAAAGGTCAATAATTTCGAACTGAGAGCGGCGATCGCCCGGACCCAAGTTGCCCTGAGCGGCGGACGGGTCTTCCGGGGACGGCGTCGCAGGTTGGAGATCGAGGGCGCGCGCGTTCTCGCCGACTTGTACGAGAAGCCTTGGACCGAGCCGGACCCTGATTGGGTGTTATCGAGTATCTTCTTTGAAGCCGTCGCGGAAGCCGGCACGCCCGCCCTGGGCCTGAGCTTCTCTCAATGGGATCTAGAGAGAATGGCCGAAGAGCCGCAGGCCGCCTTGTTCGACTATCTGCTCGCGCGCGACGAGGCGATCCGCCAGCATGGCCTGATGATGTTTGAGGCCGGCGTCGAACAACTCCGGGCCAATGTGGAAAGCCGCCGGGCGCGACATCGCGATCAGTCGGCGTCGATGAAGCGCAAGATCCAGAGCGCTCTTATTTTTCTGGATGATCAGGAGGCCCTGATCCAGGCCGCCGATGCTCTGAACCTAGATTGGCGATGCTTCATGGACAACAACGGCACCACAGCGAGACGGATGCTGTCGGAGACACCGACTCTCGTTGCACAGCGGGAGATGACGTTGAAGCTTGAAGGCCAGAAGCGGGCTATTCACGTCAATGACTTCTGCGACATGCAGAATTTCACGACGGTGCTGCCCTATGCCGATGTCATCATCGCCGAAAAGCAGTTCGTGAATCTGGCTCGCCAAGCCGGGATGGACAGCCGCTTCAAGGCACGACTGGGGACCCGGTTAAGCAGTCTCGGCGAGTTCCTTGATCAAAGCTGAGGCCGCACCCCCCATCTCGATAGACGCTCGAATCGGGACACGCTGAAGGACAGCCGCACGTTGGTCTGAACAGGCTGCGCGGCGTGATCTGGCCTTCGGCGACAGCGCCCGGCGCGTGCCGATCTTCTCGCGACGGTCTCTCTCACATTGCTTACATCGCCGGGTGCCTGATCCGGCAAGGGCTGGCGTTCAATGGTCGATCCGGCCGACCGACACCGTGCCCGGCGCAACGTCGTGGGACAGATTTGTCCGTCGCAGCACGCCGATGAAGTCCAGGGCGTTCTCCGTGCGTGGAACCTGCCAGTAGAGGACCATCACATCGTCTTGGCCGGATTGTTCGCAGGCAGTTTCAGCGGCGTAGCGGAGGTCATGATCGAGCTGGGTCGGTGCGCCGATCAGGATGGACAGGCAATGGCACCGGTCGACCGGGCCGACAGTGTAGCCCGTCGTGAAGAAATGCCCCGGAGCCCGTGCGACTTGCGCAAAACCTCTGCGCAGGCCGCGCTCGACCTCGCGCTGACCGTCATAGGGCACGGAGTGCAGGCGATGGGCGAACCGGGTCCAGCCGACAGGCCGCTGCTCTTCGAGCATGGCGAGCACGTCCCGCCAGGGCGCGACGCGCGGGATCGGGAAGGAAAGCGTTCCCGCCGCGCGGCGCTCCGAGTATCCGACGGCGACCGCCTGCGACTTGCCGTAGAGGGTCAGGTCGCGGGCGCTGAACTCAGCCTCTCCGATGTTGAACTGGGTCTCGAGATAGAAGGCGAGAAGGTCGAGTTCGTCGGCGATATAGCGCGCACTGCGCTCGATCTCCGTGCGGCGGGTGAGATAGTGACAACGCTCGCTCTGCAGGGTGAGCGCCTCGAACACGGTCTCCAATTCGAACACGCTCATTGTCGGTGCCATGTCCTCATCCACGGGGATGAGGCCGGCGGCCTTCAGCTTGGGCCAGTGCGCCGACAAGGGACCTAAGGTGTCGAACAGGATGTTTACCCGCACAATGTTGCGGACGAATTTCGGATCGATCTCCAGGGGGCCGCTGGCGGTCATCAGCGCGATGGGCGCGACGGCGGATTCGATATGCTGCTTCAGGCGCAGCGATTGCCGGGAGGGTTCGACCAGGAGTTTGGACAGATCCCCCTTCAGGCTGTGAGCGGCCCCGCGCAGGGCGGCCGGGTCGATCCCGCCCGACTTGGCCTCGAAGATGATGACCGTCTTGTCGATGAGAGCGACCACGTCGCTTTCGCGCTCCTCATGGTCGATGTGATCCTTGCGCTTGACGGTGTGCCGGACGTCCGCGTTGGGAAACGCCGCGACGACCACCGAATGGAGCTTGTGCTCGAGCCAGTCGGCCTTGGCCTTTTCGAACCGCTTTTTGAGGGGGGCGGTCTCGGCGCATAGGCGACCGAGGCCTTCGACCATGTCTGCAGCGAGGCCCTGGGGGAGGCAGCAGAAATAGACGCCGGCCTCAAGGCGGATGAGGGGGCGACCCCGCACGGGATTGGCGAGATGGACGTGTTTCAGGTCCTCGATCCTGAGGTCTCCGAACGCATGGGCGAAGAGATCTAGGATCGCCATCATCTGGTCCTTGTCCGTTCCGGCCGCACAGACGTCGTCGATCGAAAAGCTGAACAGCGCGACATACTCCGCCTCGCTGCGGACGAAGAGGTCCCGATGGACCGACTTGGCGGAGCGGGTGGCGCGCGGATGCGCCTCGCGGATCGCCTCGGCCTCGGGGTCCGGCAGACCGGCGACGAACGCCTCGATCATCGCGTTGGCCGTCGACTTGCGGAACCAGGTCTTGAGCCTGTCGAGGAACACCTTGAACCGCGCCTCGACGAAGGTGACGACCGTGTCGATCGTGTCGAGGAACTGGGACGCGGAGACGCCATGGGTCGATGCGAAGGACCGGTCGAGGCGGCCGGCGATCCAGCGGGTCGCCTCCTGGGTCTGATGCAGGTGGCGGGCGCTTCGCACGGCCAGGGTCGCGCCCTGCATGAGCCAGATCAGCTCGCCGCGCTCGGGGCTGGAGGACGCAAGGCCCTTGGCGCGGTGGAGATCGATGAAGGCATGACCCGCCCGCTTGGCGAGGTCGGAGAGGGTCTGGGCCGTATCGGCGAACGGATCGGACCCGTCGGTCTGGCCCACGCGTCGGGGCGCGGTCAGGCAATAGGCCTGGGCCAACTCCAGATGGAAAAGGTCGAGCGGCTCTCTCTTCCGAGTCCTGGTCGACGGCAGCATCCCCAAGGCCATCCAGACGCCGAGTCTCGCTAGGACCTCGACTTGGTCGGCCCGGATGGCGGCGGACGAAAGGTCATGGACCGCGATCTCGAGGATCCGGACTTTCTGAGACAAGCTCGAGGTTTCTGCGCTGGTATCGGTCACTTTGCCTCGATGTGCAGGATGGAAGAGCCGACTCTATCGCGCGGAGTTGAATTCGCCAGCGTGTCCGGCACTGGATTCGACGCTTGGATCGGGCGTCTCGGCTGGCGTGGCCAGCTTTGGTCGAACTTCGTCCGCCGGACTATCTCAACGTACTCTATGACCGCACTTGGAGCTTCACGGCCTTCGCCACCGGTGGTCGCCTTGGGCTCGAAGGGGCAATGGTGAAGTCTGGTTTGCAGTGCACGCACCCGGGCCGATCCGAGGGGCGGTGGGGAGTTGGATGCGCGCTAAAGGTGTTTCCACTATCGCTGAAGACGTGTGTAGTCTCGGCGCTTGACGAGAGACGACTGACGCTACGGTCGGAAAAGGCGGGGGATGACATGAAGGTCTGCAAGCTGTCGATCAGCAACTTTCGGGGTATCAGGTCGGCCGCCCTGACCCTTCCCGACCACGCCGTCCTTATCGGCGACAACAACACCGGCAAGTCGACGGTCTTTGAAGCCCTCGACCTCGTTCTGGGACCTGACCGTCTTAATCGCCGCCCCTGCGTTGATGAGCATGACTTCCATCTTGGCCGGTATCGCGCGCCCGCCGGAGAGGAGGGTGGCGAAGCGCCCACCATCGAGATCGAGGCCGTGGTCACGGATCTTTCCGACGACCAGAAGGCCCGGTTCGCGGATCATATCGAGTGGTTCGACACCGCCGCCGGCGATCTCTACGCCGAGCCGGAGCCTCAGGGCGTCGACGCCGCCGCGATCTCGGCCGCCATTCGGGTGAAGTTCATCGGCGCGTATGATGCCGAGGAGGACGACTTCACCGGCGCGACGTACTTCGCTCGGACCCTGGAGGAAGGGGAGGCACCAACCTTTTTTTCCAAGAAGGACAAGCAGAAGTGCGGCTTCCTCTATCTGCGGTCGTTGAGGACGGGGTCGCGGGCCCTAAGCCTGGAACACGGCAGCCTGCTAGACATCATTCTGCGGCTCAAGGAAATCCGCCCGCAAATGTGGGAGGACACCATCGACACTTTGGGCGGCTTTGATGTCGCCAGCGACCCGAACCTCGGCATCAGCGGCGTGCTCGAAAGCATCAATACCGCACTCAAGAAGTATGTGCCACGCGAGTGGGGCGTGAAGCCTCACCTGAAGGTCTCCAATCTGACGCGGGAGCATCTAAGGAAGGTAGTCACAGCCTTTATCGCGACAGGGGACGGCGACCATGCGGCACCCTTCTTCCGTCAGGGGACCGGCACCATCAACATGCTCGTACTGGCGATGTTGTCCCAGATCGCCGAGGACAAGCAGAACGTCATCTTTGCGATGGAGGAGGCCGAGACCGCCATACCGCCATACGCCCAGAAGCGCATCGTCCACGAACTGCGTAAACTGTCGGCCCAGTCACTGTTCACGTCTCACTCCCCCTATGTCCTGGAGGAGTTCACGCTCAGCGAAACGGTCATCCTGTCCCGCAATGGCCAGGGCGATCTCGTTCAGGCCTCGGTGACCCTGCCAGCGAGCGTCAAACACAAGCGTTTCCGGCAGGAGTTCAGGACGCGCTTCTGCGAGGGCCTCCTGGCACGCCGTGTTCTGATTGCGGAGGGGGCGACCGAGGCGTCGGCGTTTCCGGCGGCGGCGCGGCGTCTGGCCGAGCTCAATCCTGCGACATACGCCTCGCTCGAGGCCCTGGGCGTCTGCACCATAGATGCCGGATCGGAGAACCAAATCGCCGACCTAGCGGGCCTCTACCGTAACCTCAATAAACAGGTCTTCGCGGTGTGCGACAAGCAGACGGGCGCGGCCAAAGCGCTGATCGAGGCCCAAGTCGACCGGCTCTTCATGCACGAGGAGAAGGGGTTCGAGGATCTGGTGCTGAAGAACACCACCCAAGAGGCCCTGGAGCGGTTCGCTGATCTCGTCGACTGGCCGCAGCATCTGCTGGCGAAATACGTTGACCCGAAAGGCCAGGTGATCGCGGCGCTCGGCGATTACTTCGGCTACGCTAAAGGTGCCTGGGCGGTCGCGGACTTCTTGGCGCAGTGCTCGGAGAACGAGATGCCCACCTGGATCCGGGCCGCTTGCCTCGACCTGAAGGGCGAGTGCGATCCTGCAGCCCCAGCCGCGCCTCCACCGGCCGAAGACGCCGTCGTGCCCAATGCGGACATCGTCGTGGAAGGCGTCTGACGATCGTGGTCGATCTCACGACGGGTCAGAAGGATGTTCTGAAGGCCGACGGCCCACTGCTGGTGATCGGTGGACCCGGGTCGGGCAAGACCACGGTCTCCATCCTCAAAGCGGCCCAAATCGCAGGCCGGGACCTTGGCGTCGAGCAGCGGGTGCTCTTCCTCAGTTTCGCGCGCGCCACGGTCTCGCGTGTCATGGAGGCGATCGACGAGGAGGAAGGGGTCGCAGCGGCCGATCGAAAGCGGATCGAGGTCGACACCTATCACGCCTTCTTCTGGCGTCTCCTGAAAACCCATGCATACCTCGTCGGGCTGCCGCGACGCCTGTCTATCCTCACCCCCGCGGCCGAGGCGATCGCCTTGGCACCGATCCGCAGCCGCTATCCACGCGGTTCTCAGATCACCGAGGCCCAAGCCGCGGCGCGGGCTGCCGACGTCGAGGCCGAGCGCCGCAGGCTGGCCTCCGAGGAGGGTCGGGTCGCCTTTTCCCTTTTCGCGGATCTGGTCTGGCGAATTCTGGCTGGATCACAGCGGGTCAGGGACTTGGTGGCCTTGCGCTATCCCGCCATCATTCTCGACGAGTTCCAGGACACGAGCGGAGAGCAGTGGCGCGTGGTGCAGGCGCTAGGTCGGGAAAGCCGCCTCATCGCCTTGGCGGATCCCGAACAGCGTATCTTTGACTTCATTGGGGCCGATCCGGAGCGTCTGGATCATTTCAGGGAGGCATTCACTCCGAAGGAGTTTGACCTCAGCACGGACAACCACCGCAGCAGGGGCACTGAAATCGCCTTGTTCGGCAATGACGTTCTGACGGGCCGCTTCCGACAGGCTGACTACACCGGACTATCTATCGTCACCTTCGCAGCCAACCAGAACCAAGCCTTCGGATCATTAGTCGGACGGACGCTACAGACACGCCGCCGCTTGATTGACGCCGGCCGCAAGGATTGGTCTTTGGCGGTGCTGGTGCCGACCAAACAGATGACGCGCATGGTGTCGGATGCCTTTCGAAGTCCGGTCGGCGCCATGGCGGCGATCCAGCACTCGGCTGCGGTCGACATGGAAGGGCCGGTGCTCGCGGCGGAAATGGTGGCCTTCCTTCTGGAACAAGGAGACGGCGCCGATCATTTCGACGCCTTCGTCGACCTCCTAGCTAACTTCTTCAACGGTCGGGGCGGCGACAAGCCGACCCAGGGCAACATGGCGGCGGCGACACAGGTCCGGACCGCCGGTGCCAAATGGCGTGAACGCGAGGCGGCGGGGAAGCCCGTAGCCAAGAGCAATATCCTTATCGCGGCCTATCAGGTCGCGCTCGCCTGCCGTGCGCTCGCGCTGACCGGAAACCCAGACTGTGACTGGATCGCGGTCCGGCAGGTCATCGAAGGCAGTCCTTGTCCGCGCATGCTGGAGATCGGACAGGAGGTACGCAACATTCGGCTGCTGGAGCGGGGCACCCACCTTCGTCAGGCCTTGGCCCAGGACTGGCGCGACCATGGCCGCTATCCGAACGCTCTGGGGGTCACCCGGCAGGCCTTCATCCAAGAACATTTCGCGTCCGCCCAGAGGCCGGAGAGCGGGGTGGTGGTGATGAATATGCACAAGGCCAAAGGCAAGCAGTTCGACGAGGTCATCATCTTTGAAGGCTGGCCGGTGGTCGCACGGGGTCAGATCATGGCCAATCCCAACCGGATCGTCAGGGGCAATATCCTCGACGGCCCCATGACCCAGGCGCGCCAGAACTTCCGGGTCAGTGTAACGCGCGCGAAATCGCGTACGACGATTATGACGCCAGTCGCCGACCGGTGTGTTCTACTCCCGCCGCAATGAGTGGCTTCCAACGCGATTTGCAGAGCTTGGCCCAGCACAAAGGTCCGCTTTAGGCCTCGGGGTCAATGACCGCTGTTGGCGCAGAGCTGACCTAGAGTACCGCCACGTAGCGAGAGCTATTCAGGCGTGTTCAGGGTGGTCGTTTTGATGCGATTTTATGCCGGGACGGGTGTGAGCGGCGTAGGAAGGGTACGATATTGTTCTTTCAGGTGAACCGCCGTCTGCTCAATGCTGGGGTAGACCGTTGTCGCATTGATGTTGAGGCGGTCCAGCTGTTTCAGAATCCCCGCCTTGTTCGTGACAGTGACCCGGCTGATGGCGATGCCGTCTTGGCCTTCATCGGGAAGAATGGCCTCGTGGCCGAACAGGAGAAAGGCGCCTGACTGTGACTTGATCCGGCTGTTGGTGCGCTTCGCCTTCACGCAGAGAATGGAGCCCAGATGGTCCGGCGAGAGGCGTTTTTCGAAGAAGCCCTTTTCCGACCGGATGTAGTGGAGGAGCTTCCCGGCGACTTCGGTATCGTTGAAGGCGGTCAGATTGAGACGGAGATCAAGGTCATTTTTTTGCGCGTAAGTGAGCTTGGACAGGTTGGCTAGGCAGCTTACCGTGTCGGAGTCATAGTATTTCACGCGCTCTGGCGACACTTGGAAGACGATCACCTCCCCGTCCGCTTCCAGAGGCGCCGGACTGGAATGACAGGCGAAAAACAGCGCCACGAGAGGGTTGCCCGAGATATCGAGCAGCCGTGTCGGCAACTTGTAATGCTGCATCCGGACTAGGCGGTCGAAGCAGTATTCATCGCTTTGGAATTCGTCGTGGTGGCCGATGAGGAGTTCCTGACACAGCCGATCCTCATTGGGCATGAACTGCCAGCCGCCGTCCGGCCAGCGACGCAGGAGCGATGGCGTCAGTTCGAAACTTGCGTCTTCGTGGCCGCGAAAGAAGGTTTCCGTTCCCTCCTTGTCGGGAGAGCCGAAGAGGAGGCGGAGGAAGGACTCCACGCTGTCCGCGGTGCCCAGAATCTGCTTTGCGCGCGGCGGGGGCTCGACGGGGATCTCGGCGGGCGCGATCTCGGTGACTTCCTCGATCTGGCGCTCGAGGGCGGGTCTGAAAGGCGCGAGATTATCCAGGACGGCGCGCGCATCGCCTGCACGGACTGCCCAGTGGGTGCGAAACAGCTGGAGGCGGTCAGCGCCGAAGGTGGACCAGGCGGTGTCGAGGTCGGGGAAGACGACGCGTCCGAAATCGACTCGGGTGTCGAAAGTGAACTGGACCTCACGCCCGACATGTTCCATGCGCACGATCCGACCGTACCGGATGAACATAGCGACTTCATTGTCGCTCTGGTCGACTTCGCTGCAGAGAAAGGTCGGCAGCGACTGCAGGAAGGCGACAGCCGCGCTGTCGAGACGCTCGAGGCGCTTCTCGATGTCGGTCGGCGTATATTCGAACATCCGGCCGCGGGTCATCACGGCAGGTTCGTCTTCCTTGCCGGTCCAACCCGCGATTGAGATGTAATTAAAGTTCTTCTCGGTCATGGTGTTCCGGCGCCTGGATGACGGTGAAGGCTCCAGCCTGCGGGTATAATTTGGGTTATCGGCGGGCTGTTTCAGAGAGCCGCCGTCAGGGCCTTGATACGCTCGCCGCAGGCCTGATCGACGAGGTCGCGCAACCGCTTCACCCTTTCCGTCAACCAGTGAAGGTCTTCGGCGGAGACGTCATACTGATCGGAATAGCGCGCTTCGACATAGGCGCGCTTCAGCAGTTCGAAGCGTCGGCGGTCGGTTTTCAACTCGCGAGGCCAGGCGTTGATCAAGCGGCGGTCCATGGTCTCCGCCTGCGACCGAAGGAATTTGATGTTGTGGGAGCGCGGGAAATAGAAGGCGTGGACCAGCAGGAAGCAGGCGTAGGCCCGCTCGGTCGCCTGATGCAGGAGGAAGGCGGCGTCTTTCCGATTGCCGCGTTGGACATAGAACTCGGCGCCTGCCAACGCTTCGGATACCCGCTCTTTCCAGTTGGTTAGATATCCCGCTGCCATTTCGGCTGCCTGTTGGGACGTGAGAGGTTTGGGCGTGGCGAAGGCGTAGCCGGGGAGAGCGTGGAGTTCGACGCCGTCCTGGATGACGCCGGTCCAGAAATACTGCCCCTGGCTCAGGCCCTGGTTCACCTCGCCCATGGTGTGGACGATGATGTTGACGATGCGGCCGACGGTCGGATCGCGCTCGATGCGGTCCTCGGCCATGTGCCAGTAGTGGGACGTCTCGGTCAGCTTTTCGTGGCTGACGATGACCAGGATGTCGAAGTCGGACTGGTAGCCCGTGTCGGGCGCATCCACCCAGTCGTCGCGCGAATAGGAACCGAAGAGGATGATCTTGAGGATGCGGCCGTCCCGACGCCAGGACTGGGTCGGGCCGCCGCCGGCGTGGATGGCGCGGTCGAATTCCTCGAGCAGGATCGTCTTGATCCGCTCCAGTTCGCGCTGCTGCCGTTCGGGCAGGTGATCCAGATCTTTCCTCATGATTTGGAGTCTAGCATGTGAAAGCGTTGCGGCCAGCGTCGGGGGCGGGATCAGATGGTTGTGTCAGGGGGAGGGCGCATTGCGACTCAGAGAAGGCGCGGGAATTCGTTGTCTAGAGGAGCCCTCTGGTCATTTGCTCTCAGTATGGGATCGTCGCTAGCCGCCACGCCATCCCTGTCGATCAGAAGGTGCACGATCGCCCCGGGGGATTGACTCCGAGGGCCTCGAGGATCGATGGCGGCGAGAATGGCGCGCACTTCGTTTCCAGCGCGTTCGACGTGGACGATCCTGAGTTCGGGAGGGAGCGTGTATCCCTCAACGACGGCCCACAACATGTCGGCGTGGCCATGGTGCACGGCTCCCCGGTTAAACGCTGAAGCGAGCAAGAGGCGAATATAGAGGGACAACTCCGTGGCGGAGCCTTCCTCATACATCCGGACAAATTGGGCGCCGATCAGAGACCAGAGCGTGCTCGGTTGGTTCGGACAGGCCAGGAGATCCCGCCCACTCAGCGTCAGGACCCGATGATGAACGATGCCGTAGGCCACCGTCCGTGCATCGACATCAGGTGAAAGGATGATGCGATCGACGTCTGTGAAATGGGCCTTCCCAAATTGTTCACGCTCAAGGCGCGTGTGCGGTGCCTTTACCGACAGGGTATCGACGACAGGAAGGCGGATTTCATGCGGCGCCAGAGGAAGGATCATTTCAACCTCGCCTTCTCTGCTCTCTCCGTGTGTAGTGCGGACGTCGACCCAGCCGCTTCGGCTGAGCATTTCGGCCAACCCTGATGCGTAGTCATCGAGGATTGTGAGGGAGCGTGGCTGGGGTAAAAGCGCGGCCAAGGCGCGATCATCCAGGGTGCTGGTGACATGGCGGGCGCGGATTAAAACGGGCCAGTCGTTATCACCGCGTCCCCACGCACCCTTGTGGGGGGCGAACAACAGGCAATCGTGCGTGGACAGACCCAGAGCCGCCGCCTTGTCAAAGATGGCCGCCGCAGCATCGAGCGGTCTCGTGGATCGGCGTATGGCCACTCTTGCAAAATAGGAGACGGGATCGGGGGCCATGTGCCGCACGGACTCCCAGTGTCGCGATCTGAGAAGAAGCTTCAGCAGCATCCGCATGTCGGCGCTCACAGCGCCCGTGTGGAAAACTGAAGACTGCACGCCTATCACAAGGCGGAAAGGGCCCGCCTCACTCGCCAGGATGAGGTGGCGACTGGCGATGGGAAGCGGGTGTGCGACCAGGCAAATGCTCTCCAGCCCCATGAGGTTGAGCCTCTGGCCGACCGGGAAGGCTCGGGCCATTCGATCACGAGGCGCGACGACGATGACTGCGCCGTGAAAACCGTCGGCGGCCTGGAAAAAGGCTTCCTCTTCATTCGGAGTGAAGAAGCGAATCCATGGGTCACGATCCGGAACGAAGCGGGGTCCGGCATTCTCCACCGCGAGGAGAACAATCATCTCGACCACAGGCTCCAGGGGAGGGGCGGGAAGCTGCGTATCTTCGTCCTTGTGCACCCGGGCGGTTGTCAGGCCGGTGAGCTTCATCCCTTCAAGATTCTGGCCGCGCACGTCCACGCCGTCGAGATTGGTTCCGACGTAGAAGCTGGCCGGGTCGCCGCCGCCGATTTCGGCGAGGGAGCGCAGATCGATCGTGTCCGCCTCGAGGATGCGCTCGAGCCGGGTCATGAAGTCGTCGCTCATCTCAACACTCCACGATGGTGTCGGCCAGGGTCAGCTCGAGGAAGTCGTCGCCCAGGTCCGCCTTGGGGTCGATCAGGCCTTCCTGCAACAGTCGGGACCGGATGAGGGCCTCGGCGGCGGCGATTCGGTTGCGGTGGCCCTCCCTGAGGAGGAAGGCCTGCTGGCGTGCGGGGTCCTTGAAGCGAATGTCGGTGATCTCGAGGTCCTCGCGGCGGCAGCGGACCTCCACGCGAACGGTAGGCTCTAGCGCCCTGACGTTGGGGGCGCGCTGATCGACGAGCTTGAGGCGCGGCTTGTCGCTCGGCCAGGGGCGGCCGTCGAGCAGGGCGCCGACGCCGGCCCCGATTATCCAGCGGTGCTCGCCTTCGCTGTTTCTCATGTGCTTGACCTCCAGCCCGGCCAGTTTGGCGGCGGACTCGAGCACCTGCCTCTGGGAGGTCTTGCGGCGGGCGGAGGCGCCGAGCATGGCCTTGCCGCCGAGCGTGGCCGGATCGATCCTCAGTTGGAGCCCAGCGTCGACGACGGAGCCGTTTTCCGTTTCCGAGCGATGGGTCATGACCCCCTTCACTTCCGGCGCGTCCCGCACGACGGAAGCCGGATCGACTCCCACGGGCTCCCCAGGCGGGATCACGATGACGACCTCGGCTTGCTTGAGCGCCAGGCGGAATTGCACGCGATCCGAGGGAGCGGAGCCCATCCTCGCCTTGCCGAAGACGACGTCGATGTGGAGCTTCGCCTTTCCGCTCTTCGCCGAGAATCCGTCATGCCAGGCCTCGACGCCCACGACGTCGGCGAGCGAACGTTTGCGATTGCGTTGATTCATCAGCCGCCCCCCGGCGATCGTCAGGAGGTGGGCGGAATCCAGGCCGGCGCCCCCTGGTGCGACCGGATGGTGAAGCTTGGCGTTCCGGAGTCTCTGGCCCGCCTTGGCTCCCGCGTAAAGAGCCCAGGAAGGCGTCCGTCCGGAAAGGTGAGAAGTCATGGCTGTTGTCATGGCCGACGCCCTTGGCGCGTGAGCGCTTGGACACGGCGGCGGCGATCCGGACGGACGGCTCAACTTATCCTCATGCGGTGAGCTTTCGCAAACCGCGGGTTGCGCGAGGACTCGGTTTGGTCGAGACTCCTTGATGCGCCCGTGGGGCGTCGAGGCGTGAGAACCTCGATTGAGCTGTTTCTGCTATAGACGACGTTCCGGTGCTCCGGCGTGGCGAACGCGTATGTCCAGGCTCCCGTTCTGCGGGGGCTAAAGGCGCTCGCGCGTGTCTCAATCACGTTCTCAACACCCGGCATCGGCCGGGTCCGCCTCTGATCACAGGAGGCGGGCCCGTGTCGGATCGGACAGGAGAGCTGGAGCGAGAGCCTAGCGATGGACTGGCGGACCTGTACCGCCGGCATTCCGCGTGGCTCGCTCGGCGGCTGCGTCGGCGCTTCGGCGATGACGGCGATGATATCGCCCATGAGACCTGGCGGAGGGTGCTGGCGGCCTATGGCGACGGCGACGGGGTGCGCCATCCTCGGGCGCTGCTGCTGAAGGTATCTGCCCGGCTGGGCGCGGGGTGGACGGCGCGCGGCGTGAGACGCGAGGCCCTGATAGAGGCGGCCGATTGGGCTCAGAACGGCGTCACGGAGGGCGGTCAGGAGACCTCCGTCCTTCTGGAGCAACTCATCCTTGGGTTGCCAGACGAGGTCCGCAATGTCTTTGTGATGTCGAGGTTCGGCGGACTGACGAATGCGCAGATCGCCGAAAGGCTCGGGATCAGGCCGAAGACCGTTGAATGGCGGATGACCAAGGCTCTGGCGCAGCTTGCTGCCCAGCTTCGGCGCTAGCATGGGGCGCGACATGACCGGCCCGAACACGCGGGTTGAGACGGCGGAACTGGAGGCGGCGGCATGGCATGCCCGTCTCGGTGAACCGCGCGTCAGCACCCAGACTATCGAGGACTTCTTCGCCTGGCGCTCCAGGCCGGAAAACGCCGACGCCTATCGGCGGGTCGAAATCGCCTGGACCGAGTCCGGACGCCTGGCCGCAAGCCCGCAGATCCAGGCAGCGCTTGACGCGGCCTTGTCCAGCGGGCCTGAGCGCAAGCGCTCGCGGCCCTTGCCGCCCGCCTTGTTCGCCCTGGCCGCCGGTCTCGTCATCGTGGCGCTGTTCTATGGCAGCTGGGTCTGGCTGGGCGCTCGCAGCGGCTTCGAGACCGGGGTGGGCGAGCAGCAGCTGGTGCAACTGGCCGACGGCTCCTCGGTGCAACTGGACACCGACACCCGGCTGCAGGTGCGCTTCTCGGACGGACAGCGCGTGGTGGATCTGGAGCGGGGGCAGGCGCTGTTCACGGTCGCCCATGATCCGTCGCGGCCCTTCATCGTCCAGGCGGACGGGACGAGCGTCACGGCGGTTGGGACGGTGTTCGATGTCCGGCGCGACGCGCTAGGCGTTCGGGTGACCCTGGTGTCCGGCGCTGTGGATGTGGCGCGGGATGGATCGGGCACGCCAGCGAGGCTGGCCGCCGGCCAGCAGACCAGCGTCACCGACAAGGGGGTGGCGACTCGGGCCGTAGACGTCGCGGCGGCCGTGGGTTGGACGGAAGGACGGATCGTCTTCGTCGACACGCCGCTGAACCAGGCTGTGGCCGAGGTGAACCGGTATCTGACCAGGCCTGTCGCCCTCGCGCCGGGCGCCGATGGCGCGGTGGCCGTCAACGGGGTCTTCAAGGCCGGCGACCGGGACGCCTTCGTTTCTGCGGCCTCAGGGGCATTGGGGCTGCGGGCGACGACGAGGGGCGACGGGTCGGTTCTCTTGTCGGCAGCTGGGAGGCCGGTGGACGGCGGCTGAGAATAATTCGGGGACCTCTCCGGGGTAGGCCGGGGGCAGGGGTCTCCTCTCCTGTGACGCGAGGGGCGTCGGAGGAGAGTATGAATGACGAGACCGGGCATGATGTCGGGCGGGGCGATCTGCGTCCTGGCCCTGGCGGCCGCCGGCGCAGCCTGCGCCCAGGCGCCGAGGGCCTATGATATTCCGGCGGGCTCACTGCGGGATGCTTTGACACGGTACGCTGCACAATCCGATCAGCAGCTCTTCTACGCCGCCGCCCTGGCGGAAGGGCGGTCTTCACCGGGCTTGCGGGGGCGCTATACGCCAGCCGAGGCGCTCGACCGATTGCTTGCGGGCACCGGTCTGACCTGGTCGGAGACGCGCCCGGGCGTGGTCTATCTGCGTCGCGCGGCGGTGAGCGATCATGCGGACGCAGCCGTGACGGTGGTGGACGAGGTGGTGGTGACGGGCAGTCTGATCCGTCAGGCGGGGCCGTCAGTGTCGCCGGTGATCACCATGGATCGCAAGGCGCTGGACAAGCGCAGCGAGGGGACCGTCGCCGAGATCCTGACGGGCCTGCCGCAGAACTACGCCGGAGCGGCGACCCCTCTGGTGCAGGGCGCAGGCTCGGATCGGGGCGGGTCGAACTCGGCCTTCGGCACCGGCGTGAACCTGCGGGGGCTTGGGCCGTCTTCCACCCTGGTGCTGGTCAACGGCCGCCGCATGGCCGGCTCCGGCTTCCGGGCGGAGTTCGCGGACGTCTCCGCCCTGCCGTCGGCGGCCGTAGAGCGGGTGGATGTCCTGCTCGACGGCGCTTCGGCTCTATACGGCGCGGACGCGGTGGCGGGGGTGGTCAATGTCATCCTGCGGCGGAGCTTCGACGGACAGGAGACGCGGCTTCGGGCGTCGGCGGCCAGGGGCGGAGGCGAGGACCTGATCCTCTCCCATCTCGCGGGCCGCAGCTGGACGGGCGGGGCGGCCTATCTCTCGGCGGAATACCAGCACGTGAACGCCCTGAGCAGTCGCGACCGCGCCTACACGGCCGACGGGGACCTTCGTCCGTTCGGCGGGACGGATCATCGCTCCCTCTACAGCGCGCCCGGCAATATCCTGGCCTTTGATCCCGCCGCCGGAGCCTATGTGTCGCGTTACGCCATTCGTCCGGGACCATCGGGACAGGCCCTGACCCCGGCAGACTTCGCGGCAGGAGAGGCCAATCGCCGTTCCTCCATGCTGGGCAATGACCTGACCCCGAAGATCGAACGCTACAGCCTCTATGGACGTCTCACCCAGTCGGTCGGCGACGCGCTCGATCTGACGGCGGACCTTCGCTACAGCCGACGCGACTTCCTTCTGGCCGGAAGCGCCGGGGCCGGCCTCTTCAACGTGACGACGGCCAATCCCTGGTTCGTTTCACCGAACGGCTCGGCTTCCCATGTGATCGGATACTCCTTTCTCGACGAGATCGGCTCGACCCGTCAGGACGGGCGCTCGGAGAGCGGCGGCGTGACCCTGGCGGCGCGATACCAGCTTCCGGCGCGCTGGAGCGTCGAGGCCTATGGCGCCTGGGCGGAGGAGCGGGCCGACATCGGCAACTACAATCGCATCAACAGCCGCTTCGTGGGAGAGGCTCTCGGAACCTTGCCGGACAACCCGGCGACGTCCTTCAGCGCGGCGCGAGACGGCTATCTCAACCTCTTCGGCGGCCCGAACAACTCGGCCGTGCTCGACTTCATCAGCAGTGGTTTCAGCGAGGCGCGCGATCACAGCCGATCAGCCTCGGCCAATATCCTCGCCGAAGGCCCTCTATGGACCCTGCCGGGCGGGGAGATGAGGGTGGCTGTCGGGGCCCAGTGGCGCAGCGAGACGTTTGAGACTTCCATCCTGTCCCTGAACAGCTCGGTTCAGCCGATCCTGTTCGCGACGCCGGAAGTCTCGAGGGAGATCGCGGCGGTCTTCGCCGAGGCGCGCATACCGCTTGTCGGTGAGGGGAACGCCCGCCCTGGCATCCGGTCGCTCGACCTATCCCTGGCGGGACGGCTGGAGACCTATGACGACTTCGGCGACACCGCCAATCCGCGGCTGGGTCTGGCCTGGTCACCACTGGAGGGTGTGATGGTTCGGACCTCCTGGGGAACATCCTTCAGGGCGGCCTCCCTGCCTCAGGTCCATGACACGCCGGGGGTGTCGGGGACCCTGCTCCCGCGCGCCAACGGCAGCCAGGCGCTGTCGCTCCTGATCTATGGCGGAAACCCCGACCTGAAGCCCGAGACTGCGGACACCTTCACGGCGGGGTTCGACTGGCGGCCCCAGGGCGGCTTGGTCCTTGATCTGAACTATTTCGACACCCGGTTCACCGACCGCATCGCCCAGCCGGTGGCGGAAAACCCGACCGGGGCTCTGATCGATCCAAGCCTGGCGCCCTTCGTCACCCTGATCTCGCCGGCCACCAACCCGGCCGATCTCGCCCTCATCCAGTCCTACGCCAACGTCCAGGGCTTCCCGGCCCTCTATCCGCCGGAGACCTACGCCGCCCTTGTCGATACGCGGTGGGTGAATACGGGTGCCGTGAAGGTGCGGGGACTGGATCTGACGGCGCGGTATCCGTTCAGTCTCGCGGGCCAGGACCTGACCCTGGAAACCGCCGCCTCCTGGATCATCGACTATGAGAGCCGTCCTACGCCGACGGCCGAGGCGCGGCAGGTGGTGGGGCTGGTCGGCTATCCCGGCAGGCTGCGCGCCCGGAGCGGCGTAAGCTGGACCCGTGGCACGCTCGGCGCCTCCCTCCACTGGAGCCATGTCTCTTCGGTCCGGGATCGCCGCGGCCAGACCGTGGACGACTGGAACACCTTCGACGCCCAGGTCAGCTGGTCGCCGTCGTCAGGCCTCGGTCAGGGGATGCGGCTGGCCCTTAGCGTCCAGAACCTCTTCGACGAAGATCCGCCCTTCTATGACTCCCCCGTCGGCTACGGCTTCGACGCCGGCCAGGCCAATCCCATGGGGCGCGTCGTCGCTCTGCAGCTCATCAAGCGCTGGTAGGACCCATCATGAACATAAAGGCCATGCTTCGCCTTGCGGCGATGGTGCTGGCGCTTGCCTGCTCCGCATCCCCGCTCCAGGCGACCGACCGCCCCATCACGGTCGACGACATCGTCAAGCTCGAGGCCTTCGGGCGGTCCACAATAGCGCCGGACGGCCGCTGGGCCGTGTACGAGAAGCGCGACGACTACGACACCATCACCAACTACGACCACATGCAGCGCGCGCACTGGACCATCATGGATCTCTGGCGCGTGGACCTGAAGGCTGAGACGCCGAGGCCGGAGCGGTTGTTGCCGGAAGAGCCGGTCGGCCTCTTGCGAGGCGACTGGTCGCCGGACGGCCGCCGCCTCATTGTCTACCGGTTCCGGGGCGACCTCCACGAGATCGGGATCGCCGACGTGGCCGGGCGCAGCGTGCGCTGGACCGGCCTGGTTCCTGAGCTGCCGGTCAAGGGCGCCATGCTGGCCTGGATATCGTCGGATCAGTTCGCCGCCGTCGTCCGTCCGACTGGCGATCTTTCGGCCTTCCTCCGCTTCTTCCACAGCGGCCAGAAACTGACGACAGAGGCCTGGGCGCGAACCTCGGAGGGCCGGGTTCCGTCGCGTACCGTGGTCGACGCCGACGGGGGCGTGGTCAGCCCGGAAACGCCGACGCCCGAGCAGGCGCTGGTGGTGGTGAACGCCTCGACGGGCGCAATCGATCGCCAACTCATGTCGGGTCTGATGACGGATATCGCCCTGTCGCCGGACGCCCGCGCCATAGCGGTTCTGGCGGGCGGCGAACCCCTGCCGCTCGGCAACCCGATTGTCCAGTTCGACGAACCCTTCCGCCAGCGCCTGACCATGATCCGACTGGAGGATGGTCAGCGCGTGCAACCTGACCGAACCCTGGACATCGCGCCCCAGCTCTTGCGGTGGCGGCCCGATTCCGGCGGCGTGCTGGTCTGGGGGCGGCATGACGACCAGCGCTGGACCGAGGGGATGCTGACCTCCGTCGAGAACGATGGACAAACCCGTGACTGGCCTTCGCCGGTTCGACCGGGGGACGACATGGAGATCCTGAGGGGCGTGCGGGCGGACTGGCTGAACGGGACGCCGGTCCTGTACGGGCGGCTGGCCGGAGGGGAACGCGCCGACTGGCATGGTCTGGACGCCTCGCCGCCGAGAAACCTGACGGCCGCCCTGACGGCGCCGCCTGCCATCCTGGCTTCAGCCGAGGCAACAAGCCTGTCGCTCTACGCCGAAGGCGGCCTGTGGACGCTGGACGAGGGAGGACTGCATCGGGTGACCGGAGACGAGGCGTCGCTACGCTGGGCGCGGGCGCCTGACCCGGAGCGTCCGCGTCGAGTCGGACAGGAGGCGGAGCGGAGCGGCCGGACCTTCGCCCTGGACGCTGCGGGGACCGCATTCGTCGTTGGGACGGACGGTCGGCGTGAGCGGGTCGGGCCGTCGGGGCGGGGTGAAGAAACCCGGCTTCTGGGTGTCTCCGCCGGCGCCGTACTGGCGCTTGAGCGCAAGGAACTGGTGGAGACCCTGATGCTACGACGCGGGGACGAGAATGTCGCCATCGACGCGGTCAACGCCGATCGGGCCGATGTCGTCCTGACCCGACCCGTCATCATCAATCACAAGGACGCCCTGGGGCAGGACGCCCAGAGCACTCTGTTTCTGCCGTCGGGGCCGATCCGCGGCCTGATTGTTTCGGCCTATCCGGGTGCGGTCGATTTTGGCGGGTGGTTCGGCCCGTTGGTGCTGACCTATAATATCCGACCGGTGGTCCTCGCCGGCTTGGGCTATGCGGTGCTGACCCCGGCCATGCCCTTCGATCAGCCCGGATCGCGGACACACGCCTTCTTTGAAGACAGTATCGACCTCGCCGTCGACGCCGCATTCGCGGCTCATCCCGAACTCCCGCGGTATCGCACGGCCTACTACGGTCACAGCATGGGGGGCTATATCGGTCTGATCGTCGCCAGCCGTTCGGATCGATATCAGTCCTATATTCTCTCTTCGGCAGCGTCGGACATGTTTGGAAACTGGGGCGAGTTCGTCCCGGCGACCCGCATCATGCCGGACGACGGAAGGATGATGCGCAACCAGCAGGGATGGGTGGAGACTGGCCAGGGCGAGACTGGAGCGACGCCGTGGGGAGATCCCGCCAGGCTTGTGGCTGAGAGCCCCTGGCTGAAGGCGGACCAGGTCAGGAACCCCGTCCTCCTGATCGCGGCCGACAGGGACTACGTCTCCATGACCCAGGCCGAGCGGACCTTCAGCGCCCTGGCTCGTCTCGGCAAGAAGACGCGGTTGGCCACCTACTGGGGCGAGTATCATGCGCGCTGGAGCCCGGCCAATATCCGCGACCAGTATGATCTCATCGTGAAATGGCTCGAGGAGACCCTGCCGCCTGAGCCGGCGAAGAATGGAGCGAAAGCCGACGCTCCCACACCCTGACCCAGGCCTCGAAGGCGGCGGCGGTCAGGATGGGGCCGTAGTGGCCACGCCAGATCAGGCTCTCGCGGGTAAGGATGCGGTCGGCGGCCTCGGGGTCTATGACGCCGAGGCTGGCCAGCCGTCCCTCCATCAGCCAGGGGCGCAGGAAGGGCAGGTGGTCGAGGACGATCTTGCCGTAGATCCGGCTCATGTCGCCCTTGGACCGGCGATCCAGGATCTCGGGCGGCAGGCTGTCGCGGAAGGCATGCCGCGCCAGGCCACGGTCGCGACCGTTCAGCACCAGCAGGTGGCTCGGGATGGCCAGGCAGGCCTCGACGACCGGCTGGGCGCAGAGCGGGTGACGGACGTCGATCCGTTCCGTCAGACGCGACGGGCCGTGGCGGTTGATGTTGTCGCGTATGCCGGCGATCTGCCAGGCTTTGGCCGGCCCGAAGGCGGCGGCGTCCTGCTTCCAGGCCGTCGCGACCGAGGTCTCCGGGGCCGACGGGAGAAGGCCGTCGTCCCGGGCAGGGGGGCGGCCGCCGTCCTGACGGAAACGCCTGGCGTCCCCGGCGAGGGACCAGAGCGAGCGTTCGGTCGCGAGGGCGACAGCGCGACCTTCCCTAGACAGGGCGGCGCGCCAGCCGCGGCGGAGCCAGAGATCGGTGAAGACATCAGCGCCGGCGCCCTGCATCAGGACGGAGTCGCCGCCCTTGCCTGTCATCAGGGCGTTGACGCTTGCGGCTTGAAGCCGGTTCGCCCAATCCAGATCATGGGCGGTGTCCAGAGCGGCGAGGCCGGGACGAATGCCCTGGTTGGAGCCTTCGAGAAGCGCGTCGGACAGGGGCGTTGTGGTGTGCGGCGTGCTGACGAGGTCGATGCCCAGGCGGCGGGCCAGGGGTGTGGTCCAGCGCCTTTCATCGGATTCCGGCGTGGCGCCATAGGCGTTGAGCCAGAGCCTGACATCCACATCAGCATTGACCAGAGCGGCGCCGACCAGGCTCGAATCCAGTCCGCCCGAGATCTCTGACGCCAGGGGACCTCCCAAGAAGGCGAGCCCGGTCACGGCCTCTTCAACGGCGCCTCTCAGGCGGTGTTCGGCCACGGGAAGCGAGATGTTTTCGGCAAGGCTTTTGCGGGCGAAGGCCGATGCAGACCATAGCGCTGACGCCGGCTGATCCAGGGGCAGGGGTTGAATGCCGCCCGGCGCCACGCCGGTCGGGCCTTCGAACAGGAGGGCGTCGACCGTCATGATCGGATTGCGCAGGGCGGCAGCCAGGCGATCCGGGGCGATCCGCCAGTCCGGCGGCAGGCGATCCAGCAGCCAGGACGGCGGCGAGGACGCGATCAGCAGGAGGTCGTCGTGACGCCAGACGACGCAGTCGAGGGCGCCGGACGGGTCGCGAAGGATGGCGTCGATGCGACCGTCGGCGCCGAAGCGGACGCCGATGAAGCGGCCCCAGAGGCGCGCCAGCATCTTGCGCTCATAGTCCCAGGGATTCCTATCGGACTCCCGAGTGAAATCCGGACGCCGTCGATCGATCACGTCGCCGACGAGCCGCCAGCCGCCGATCTCACGAACGGGCGGGTGATGAGGGCCGCCGGTTGCGATCCAGGCGTCGGCGTTCAGGTCCTTGTCTACGAGGCCGGATGCACGGGCGAGGGTTCGGATTTCCTCGGCCAGACATCCGGCTTCAGGGCTTTCGGCGAGGGGTTGGACGATGAGATAGGCGCCCATGTCAGGCGGCCATGATCGGCGTGTAGAAGCGCACCCGGTCCAGGGTGTCGCCCACCACGAGGTCGTCGATCTGCAGCCAGCAATGGGCCCCGAACGGCCAGGTTCTGACACCGAAGATCCATTGTGGCCTGAAGCCCTCGCGCCATAGCAGGCGACGTAGAAGATGGGCGCGCTGGAGGCATTCACCCTCGAAGGGGACAAAGAGGGCTGCGGCCTGAGCGGCGCCGACCAGTTCCGCCAGACGGCGCTCGTCTTGGCGTGCCGGTGGATCTGGGGCGTGTTCCGGAGACCTGACGAGAGCGCCGAGGCTCAGGGCTCGGAAGGAGGCTGTGGCGGCGGCGAGGACCAGACCGGCCCGCAGCACGTCCCATCGCGAGGCGGGCGCGGACGAGGCCAGCGCCCGTCGGGCAGGTATGAAGGCGTGCCGGGAGGGCGGAGGGCGGTTGGACGCCAGATCTGCTTCGATCAGCTGGCGCGCGGCGCCTTCGTCAGGAACGGTGAGGCTTCCGTCCGCTGCAGGCTTGAGCCAGGCCGCGGCGTCGACCAGGCATTCATAGCGGTCGGTTCTGACGTCCAGGACGACGATGTCTTCGTGCACAGGGGTCATGAAGACCGTTGGCGCGCTCCAGAGCAGCGTGGGCATGAGGGAGTTCCGGAAAAGAACGGGCGACGGCGAGCGCCGCCGCCCGCGGATTTCAATCGACCGGCGTGCGGCTCGGAATGATGAGCATTTCGAGATAGGGGCCAAGGATGCCGTCGCGCGTCAGGGCCAGTGCGGGGCCGAAGCTGATCCGGGTCAGTTTTGTGGAAGCCATGAGGGTCTCTCCTGAAGTTGGCCACGGGATGCGGCGGGATCAGTGAGCGCCGGGACGCGGGGGATACGAAGCGATATCCGGCGCATATCTCGGTCTGACGGCCTAACCGGTATCAGCCGTCCGGGTAGCGGCTCCAGAGGGCCTGGATCTCGAAGTAGATGCCGCAGAGGCAGTCGCGGGTCAGGCCACGTGCGCTTCCCAGATGAAGGCGACGGAGCGGTAGGGCAGACATTGGGTCAACTCCTTTGGCGGTTTTGCCGGGCAGTTCGGCGGCAACCACGGAGCGCCGCAGCGTCAGGGATACGAAGCGATATCTGAGATGCACGGCGGTCGGTCTCCGACAGGCGGGCGAGAGGTTCTCCACAGGGGTGGGAACAAAAAGAGAACAAAAAACTTGTTCGGGTGGGATTTGGCGCCTTAGAGCGGTCCAGGGTCGGTCGGCTGGTCCTGGAGCTGAGCCATGCAAACGAATTTGGAAGGTCAGACGTTGTCGATCATGGAGCCCACGCATGAGGATGTCGCGTTGGGGCGGTTGATGGCCGTTTGGCATCACGGAGAGGCCGCGCGAGCAGACCCTGTGCTGCTCAATATGCAGGCCCGGATCGCCGCGGAGCTGGCGCGTATGTCGCCTGACGCCGCCGCCAAGGGCAGGGCGCTCTATGAGCGGCTGACCGCAGGCGGTCGCGCCTGAGCCATGGGCTTTCGAAACTATGAGCACCGACCGATCGCCTATCACCTGGCGACGCCGGTCTCGGCCTCGGAGATGCGTCGGCGTGGCTGGGTGGTTATGGCCCGCTGCCAGGCCTGCCAGCTCGACCTGCGCATCGACCTGGACCTGATGGTGCGGCTCAATGGGCCGGACCTGATCCTCTTCGGCCGGACCTGCCGGTGTCGGCGCCTGGGGTGTTCGGGGCGGATGCTCTTCATGGGCACGCCGCCGGGCCAGCAGATCGGCCTCTTCTGGCGCCTGGAGAAGCCTGCTGAGATTAGCGCAAGGGAGGCCTTGGGATGAGAACGCCGCGACGCGCCCGACCCAATGATCACGATCTCGCCCGGCTGAAGGAGGCTCGGGACATTCTGGAGGGACTGATGATCCAGCTGCGCCCCGCCACGCCCGAGCACCAATCGGTCGTGAACGCCTTCGACGCTGTGCGGACGGCGGCGATCGACTGGACGGGCAATCCCGAGATCTGGAGCGGTTCTGACTCGGCTGGACGCCAGAGGTTGCCGGACGCCTTTGTGAAGCGTCCGGAACATCCCAGATGGCCGCGCTAGGGGGCGACTCCACAAGGCCTGTCCGGCGTGAGAGGCTCGGGCGATGTGCAACCTTTATTCGCTGACGAAGGGGCAGGTCGCGATCCGCCAGGCGGCAAAGGCCATGCGTGATCTGACCGGCAACCTGGCGCCCATGCCCGGGATATTCCCGGACTACTCGGCCCCCATCGTGCGGACGAGTGCCGACGGCGTGCGAGAACTGGCCCTGGCGCGCTGGGGCATGCCGTCGTCCCCGCAGGCGATCTTCGAGGCGACGGGTCGGCGCGCCGACAAGCAGCGCGCCCGGGGCGGCAACGTGGATTTCGCCGAACTCCTGAAGCTTGAGCCGGACAAGGGACTGACCAATATCCGCAACACCGGCAGCCGGCACTGGGCCCCGCATCTGGCGCCGCCCAGCCGGTGTCTGGTCCCCTTCACCAGTTTTAGCGAGTTCAACCGCGAGGCGGGCGGCGACATCTGGTTCGCCCTTGCTGAGGATCGGCCGCTGGCCTTCTTCGCCGGCATCTGGACGCCGGACTGGACCGGAGTGCGAAAGATCAAGACCGGTCTTGAGACGATCGACCTGTTCGGCTTCCTGACCTGCGAGGCGAACGCCGAGGTTCACGCCGTTCATCCGAAGGCCATGCCGGTCATCCTGACCCAGCCGGAGGAGATCGAATGCTGGATGCACGCGCCATGGCGGGAGGCGGCCGTTCTGCAGCGTCCTCTGCCTGACGGCAGGCTCAGTGTTGTCGCGCGGGGAGGCAAGGAGGATGCCGCCTGAGGAGGAAAGGGCGTTGGCGGTGAAGCTGTCGCGCGAGGCCCTGAGCCTGCATCAGCGATCACGGACGGCCAGTTGGCTCGGGGCTTCGATCTGGCTGCGTTTCCGAGCCCTGTTGGCCGAGGAGGCGGCGGCCGGGCTGAGGCGAAAGGCGAAGTCCCGCTGAACGGCGGCGGGCCCGGAGGCTGCGGTCGGCGACACAAGGCCGTCGACCGCAGGTCGCGGTTCAGCCGATCGGCTGGCGGCTGTCGTTGGCGTGGACCTCGGTATAGAGGCCGCCGAAGCCGTCGCGGGTCAGGGCGCGTGCGGCGCCGAGTTCGAACCGCTTGATTTGGATGGTCATGATCGTCTCTCCAGGTTGATCGCCGCGGTTGCGGCGGGACCAGTGAGCGCGTCCGGATGAGAGATACGAAGCGATATCCGTCCTATTTCCGGCGTCGTCGCCCTGCGAGCCGCCCCTTGGTCACCGTCCTGGTCGGGGGCGCGTGGCGTCGAGGTCAGCCCGGCCGGCGGCGATGCTGGCCTTGATCTGGCGGGTTTCTCCAGCTTGCCTGATAAGTTCGTCAAACATCGCGCCGGTCGTTTCGACGACGTCCCGCGCCGTCAGAAATTCGACGTCGGCGCCGAGGGTGCGCACCAGGTTGTGCAGGCCCGAGGTCAGGACGGTCGCCAGCTGGTTGTCCGCACAGTGAACGGCAAAGCCAGGCGCGCCGAGTACGACGGCGAGGAGAATGCCATTGGCGTCGCTGTCCGTCGCCCGTGCAAAACGGTGCACATAGTCGACGTTCAGGCGGGTCTCGCCTGACTCGAACCGCTCGTAGGTGCGCAGGGTCATATGCATGCGCGCGGCGGTTTCGGGGGCCGTGAGATTCCGAAGCCGCCGGACCGCCTTCAGCGCCGATGAGAGCATTGCGCCATCGCTGACAGTATCGGAAGGCTCGATCATCGCCGCGACCTTTCGTGTGTGAAGGCGAAGCAGGGTTTCGCCATGCGCCATGCCGGTGTGAGAGGAGGGAAACTCCAGCATTCCCGCCACAAACTGGCGGGCTTACCGCCGATTATGGGCGGTCCCCCCGTCGTAATCCGGCGGATTAGACCACCTGTGCTTGTACGGGAGAAGTTTTCTTGTCCGTGTGGCGACGATTTATCGCGCAACCCCGGGGAGCGCCATGAGCCGTATTCGCGATCCGTTCGGTCAGGCCCTGGAGGCCTTGCGACAATCTGTGGCTGCAGGGCGTCACGCACCGGGCCGGCCCATCGTCATCGCGGACGAGGCCAGAACCTTGCATCTCTCGACCACGCCTGTCCGCGAGGCTCTCTGCTGGCTGGGAGGAGAGGGCTTGGTGGAGCGCGGCGGCGCGGGAGGTTTCCTGGCCCTGCGTCTGGACGCGGCCTCCCTTGGCCAGCGCTACGGCTTTCGGCGCCTCTGCCTTCTCGAAATGACGGTGAGAGATCCTGGAGAGCCGCCGCCGGGGCTGATCACGGCGACCAGCGCCGCACAGAGGCTGGCTGAGCTCTGGCGCTGGCGTGTTCGCAGCATCGGCGACATCGCTCTATACGAGGCGTTCGCCTCGGTTCAAGGACGCCTCGCTCGCTTCGCCGGGGCGGAGGCCTGTGTCTTTCCCGATCTGGAGGTCGAGGCGGAGCGAATGGTCTCAGGCCGCCCCGACGATGCCGTCGGCCTTATCGAGGCCTATCACGAGCGCCGGACGGCGGCTGCGGCGCTCCTGGTGCTGAACGCCGAGACCGAGCCGTTGTCGCCGACCGGGTCGGAGCCGTGAACGGCCTGGGTCTGCGTCTCTTCTGTCTGTGTCTTGGCCTGACGGCTGGCTGCCAGGCGGCGTCGCAGGCCTTCGCCTGGCGCTATGACTATGAAGAGGCCCTCGGAAGGGCCTGGCGGCTCGGTGCGGACGTCGCCCTCTATCCGCCATGGGCGATCTTCGTCTGGCGTGGTCGTTTTCATGCAGAAGCGTCCGAAGCTCTGGCGGACAGCGCGCCTCTCATCCTGCTGGGCGCAGTGGGCGGCCTCGGGCTGGGCGTTTTCGCCGATGGTCCGCCGGCCGTTCGCAGGCGGCGCGGATGGGGAGGCCTGGTCGAAGCGCGGAGGGCGGGATTGCTGGAGAAATCCGGCGCCGTTCTGGGCGTGCTGAAGGGGCGGGTGCTGGCGACGACAGACTTGCGGCCGACCCTGGTGACGGGCGGGACGCGCAGCGGCAAGGGCAGGGGGCATGTGGTTCCGACCCTTCTGTCATGGGGCGGCAGCGTCCTGGTCCATGATCCCAAGGGCGAGCTCTGGGCTGTGACGGCCGGTTGGCGGTCGCGGTTTTCGCACACCCTCTATCTGGCGCCTCGCGATGCGGCCTCGGCGCGGTGGAACCCGCTGGCGGAGATCCAGTCAGGACCGGGAGAACTGGCGCAGGTGCAGAGGCTGGTCGCCATCCTGTCGGATCCCGGCGGGACGCGCGACGAAGAGGCGATCTGGGACAAGGCGGCTTCGGAGATCCTGGAGGCGGTGATCCTGCACGTTCTCTATACGGCCGAGGATCAGGACAAGACCCTGCTCAAGGTGCGGGCGCTGCTGGCCGACCTCGATGAGGCGGCGGACGTCATGCTGAAGACCCTGCATCGCTCAGGGGCGGACGGCGAGCCGCAGGCGCATCCCTTCATCCAGACGGCGGTGAAGGGCTATGCCGCCATGCATGACCGCTTCCGCACCTCGGTCCAGGGAACAGCGCGCTCCTATCTGAAGTGGCTGGCGGGCGAGGACGTGGAGCGGGTCCTGTCCGCTTCAGACTTCGCCATGGGCGATTTGATGTGCGCCGAGGCGCCCATGTCCCTCTATGTTCAGGTGGCGCCGGCCGATGCCGCAGCGCTTCGCCCCCTGGTGCGGCTGCTCTTCTACGCGGCGGCCCAGGCCCTGACGGCCGAGGAGAAGCGCGACGCCGCCGGGCGGATCAAGCGCCACAAGCTGCTCATGGTCATGGACGAGTTTCCGCTGCTGGGGCGGCTCGGCTTCTTCGAGAAGTCGCTGAGGCTGATGAGCGGCTACGGGATCAAGGCCATGTTCGTGGCCCAGTCCCTGAACGACATCGTCGAGACCTACGGCCCGCACAACACCATCCTCGACAACTGCCATGTCTACACCGCCTTTTCCGCCCTCGATCCTCTGACCCAGGACAAGGTGTCGAAGTTGACCGGCTCGGTTACGGAGACCCGGACGAGCCGCAGTGCGCCGTCAGGGTTCGGCGCAGGGAGCAGCTCGGTGTCGCGCTCGGAGATTGAGCGGCCCCTGCTGGAGCCCGGAGAGATCCGCGCCCTGGCGGACGACCGGCAGCTGGTCTTCGTCGCGGGTCAGCGGCCGCTTCTCTGCGAGAAGCTTCTCTATGATCGGCGTGAGCCCTTTCGCAGTCGCGCAGGCGGATCGCCGCCGGACCAGGCGCTGCGCGTCGATACGCCGGGCCGGCCGCCCCATCCCTGGCTCGGACGGCGCAGTCTGGGCCGGGACGCCATGGCCAGCCTGCCCCTGTTCAAGGAGGTCGCGGGCGCCATGGACGACAGGAAGGCCGCCTCGCGCGCCGCCGACATCTATGGGCGGGTGGCCCAGGAGATGGCGGCGCAACAGGCGGTCCTGGATCAACTGCAAGGAGGGAGCGATGGCTAGAAGTGAAAAGCTGGCGACGCGCGTGCAGGTCTATCTCAACGACCCCAAGGTGGTGTCGAGCCTCAACCGTGAGGCCAGGGTAGGCCGCATCGCCCTGAGCCAGGCGGCGAGCCAGGCCATTGTGCGAGGCTTGGCGAGGAACCCCAAGGCCGATCCGGATGACCGGCTGCTGAACCTGGAACGGTCGCTGAGGGACCATATGCGCTCGACCGGGCGGGACATGCAGATCGTGCAGGAGCTTCTGATCGAGGTGGCCAAGGCCTTCTTCCTGCGTCTGCCGGACGCTGTCGTCGATGAGGATCCGACGGTGCAGGCGGCGGTGGAGCGGCGCATCGAGCGTCTGCTGGACGCGACCGCCGCCCGGATCGTCTCGGGCAGGCGGGATGGAGGGCGTGCGGAGGTCAGGGGCGAGCCGTCGTCTTTCGCGCCGGCCAACTAGGTGGCGCCCCATCCGATCATCGCCGAGCGCAAGCTGGAGGCGTTGCGCCACGCTTTGGGCGCGACGGTGCTCGCTGCGCTCGAGGAACCGGCCGTCGTCGAGATCATGGCCAATCCGGACGGACGACTGGTTCTGGACAGGGTGGGCGCGGGACGAAGCGACACGGGCTGCGTCCTGTCGCCCGAGGCGAGGGAGAGGGCGGTCCGGCTGATCGCCGACTACGTGGGGGAGACGGTGACACGGGACAATCCCCGGCTGTCCGGCGTCCTGCCGGGGACAGGTGAGCGGTTCCAGGGGGTGTTGCCGCCCGTCGCCGTTGGGCCTGCCTTCTCGATACGCAAGCTTCCCGCCGTGATCTGGGGATTGGACGACTATGTGCGCGACGGCGTGATGAGCGAGGGGCAGGCGAATGCCTTGCGTGTCGCTGCATCGGAACGTCGCAACATACTGATTTCCGGCGGAACGGGATCGGGAAAGACGACGCTGGCCAACGCCGTTCTGGCTGAGCCGGCCTTCGCCGGGGACCGGGTCTTTCTCATCGAGGATACGCCCGAACTGCAGTGTTCGGCCTGGGACGTCGTGTCGGTCATGACCCGTCGCCAGCCGCTAGTCATCGGCGTGGCGGAGCTCGTGCGCGACGCCTTGCGCATGCGGCCGGATCGGATCGTCATCGGAGAAATGCGGGACGGGGCCGCCGCGCTGGAGACCCTGAAAAGCTGGAACACAGGCCACCCAGGCGGCTTGTCCACGGTCCACGCCAACTCGGCCCCGGAAGCGCTGCGACGCATGGAGGACCTCATCGGAGAGGTTGCGAGCCAGGTCCCGTTTCGCATGATCGGAGAGGCCGTGAATTGCATCGCCCACATTCGCCGGACCGCGTCAGGGCGTCGCGTCGAGGCTGTGATCGCGGTGAGCGGGTTTGCAGACGGCGAGTATCACATCCGATCCCTGGCCTGATTGCTCGGGTTGATGGCTGTCCGCGTCCGGAAGTCCCTGGGCGCGAGGCGGTCGCTGGGATAGGCAGCGGCAGGCGCGGCCATGTTGGGGCGCGGTTAAGCTTCATCCCGCTACGAGCCACGCATGAAATCTCTCTTCGCCGTACTCGCCGCCGCCGCTCTTCTGTCCGGCTGCGCCGGGGTCCTTTCCGTCCCGTCGGACGCGGCTCCGCTCAAGATCGCCAGCTGGAATTTGGAACATTTGGCAGAGCTCGACGGCCAGGGGTGCCGACCGCGCGTGGAAGCCGATTACGCCGTCCTGCGACGTCATGCTGATGCCTTGGGGGCCGATGTGATCGCTCTCCAGGAGGTCGAGAACCAGGCCGCGGCGGAACGGGTGTTCGAGCCGGCGAAGTATGATGTCGTGATGTCGACCCGCCCGGCGAGCGAGCGCGGCCCGGAATGCCGGGGGCTTCCTGGGCGCTACATCCAGAACCAGGCCGTCGGATTCGCGATCGGCAAGGGCGTCGCCTGGTCGCGCAACGGCGACCTCTCGGCTCTGGCTCTCGGCAACCCCAACCTGCGCTGGGGCGTCGACATCACTGTCGTCCAGGGACGGCCCCTGCGGCTTCTAGCTGTTCACCTGAAGTCCGGCTGTAATTCAGGGCGCGCCTCGAACGATCCCGACTGCCCCGTCCTGTTTGATCAACTCCCGGTCCTCGAGTCCTGGGTCGATGAGCGGGCTCATGCCCGGGAGGCCTTTGCCGTACTGGGGGACTGGAACCGGCGCATGGCGAGCCGAGGCGACGCCTTCTTCGACGGGCTCAATGACGGCGAGCCAGCGGCTGCGGCGCTGACCCTTGCCGGAGGCGCCCGTTCGGCGGGCTGCAAGGCGCGGTATCGGGAGTTCATCGATTTCATCGTCGTCGGCGTGGACGCCGCAGCACGTATCGAGCCGGGATCGTTCGAGGAATATGTCTATGGCGTGCCGGAGGCCGAACATCCTTCGGATCACTGCCCGATATCGGTGCGCGTTCTGAGCTGAGAGCGCTCCTTCAGGTCCCGGCGCGACCGGGGCAGGTCGGGGAGGCGTCCCGGCCGGGCGAGAGGCTTCAGGGCGATTTCAACCGCGCGATCTCTGCGGCGATCCGTTCGGGCGCGATCTCGCCCGTGTGAGCCTTGGCCAATCGACCGTCGGCGTGAAGGAATAGGGTCACGGGGATGCCGATCGTCCGGTAGTGGCGCTGCGTCGCCATGGCGGGATCAAGCAGCATGTGATCGAAGGCCAGGCCTTCGCGCTTCAGGAAGTCGCGCACCTTGGCTTCGCCTTCGCCCTGGTTGATGAGAAGGAAGCGAACCTCGGGATGCGCGCGTTCGGCCTGGGCCAGGGCGGGCATCTCGCGTCGGCACGGGGCGCACCATGTGGCCCAGAGGTTGATGACGGTCGGCCGCCCATCGCTGGCCGCCAGATCGATCGGCGGGCCGTCCAGGGCGGCAAGGGTCAGGACCGGCGGGGGCAGGGGCTCGGTGGCCGAGGCCAGGTGATGGGCCGTGGTCCAGGCCAGGGTCGCTGCCGCGAGCGGCGCGATCGCCCAGGCGCGTTCTCGCCGGGTTCGCAGCAGGAAGACCAGCGACAGGGCGACGACGGGCAGGACCCAGAACCAGTTGAAGCCGCCCTGCCAGATCGCCAGGGCCCGCAGAGGATCGTCGCTGAAATAGGACCACTGGGCGATCACATGGGCCAGGCGCGCGGCCGCCAGGCCGCCGATGACGACGACGGTGCTCCACAGGTTGAAGCGGGGGCTGACGCGGCTGGCCAGCAGGCCCGTGCCGATCAGGAAGACGAAGACCCCGGCCAGGATGGCGAACCGTTCGCCTGAAAGTATGAGGGGGCCGAGGGCGATGGTGTTCATGCGGCGGGTTCCAGGAACGGTTCAGGAGCCTGTATCTCCTATCGGGCTGCAGTTGTGGCGACCACTAGACCCGAGGTCGCGGGCCGGATCAGATCCTTCAATCGGCGGCCTGACGTGTGATTTGTCGTTCTCTTTTTGTTCTTATTCTGCTAGCCGTCCGCTATGGGAGAAGCGGCGGTTCGCAAGATCATTCACGTGGACATGGACGCCTTCTTCGCTTCGGTGGAGCAGAGGGATGATCCGGCCCTGCGCGGTCGGCCGGTGGCGGTGGGCCACGCCGCCTCGCGCGGGGTCGTAGCCGCCGCCAGCTATGAGGCGCGCAAATTCGGGGTGCGCTCGGCCATGCCGTCGAGCACCGCTCTGCGGCGTTGCCCCGAACTGATCTTCGCGCCGCCCCGGTTCGAGGTCTATCGCGCCGTCTCGGCCCAGATTCACGCTGTCTTCGCCGATTACACGGACCTGATAGAGCCGCTGTCACTGGACGAGGCCTATCTCGACGTCACCGCCAACCGTCGGGGACTGCCCTCGGCCTCAGCCACGGCCGAGGAGATCCGCGCCCGCATTCTGGAGATGACCGGGCTGACGGCCTCGGCCGGAATCTCCTACAACAAGTTCCTGGCCAAGCTGGCCTCGGACCAGCGCAAGCCGAACGGCCAGTTCGTGGTGCCGCCGGGACGGGGTGAGGCCTTTGTCCAGGACCTGCCGGTCAAGCGCTTCCATGGCGTAGGACCCGTGACGGCCGAGAAGATGACCCGCCTAGGCATCGAAACGGGGGCGGATCTGCGCCGCCAGTCGCTGGCCTTCCTGCAACATCATTTCGGCAAGTCGGGCCCCTGGTACTACGCCATCGCCCGAGGCGAAGATCATCGGGCGGTCAATCCGGACCGCGAGCGTAAGTCCAGCGGCTCCGAGACCACCTTCGCCGAGGACCTCGTCGAACCGGAAGCGATCGAGGCCGGCGTCGAGGAAATGGCCGACGAGGTCTGGGCCTGGTGCGAGAAGGCCGGTTCGCTGGGGCGGACCGTGACGGTGAAGGTGAAGTGGGCCGATTTCCAGCAATCGACCCGCAGTCGGTCCTTCGCTGAGCCGGTCGCATCGAAAGCCCGCCTCAGAGAGGTCAGCCGCCTGCTGATCAAGTCGCTCTATCCGCCTGTCAAGGGGATCCGACTGGTGGGGGTGACGATCTCCAACCTTGAGAAGGCGACGGCCCAGACCGCCGTCGACGAACTGGCGCTGACATGACGGCGGTCCAGACCGACCTGTTCGGCCATGTCCCTGCCTCGGCGACAAAGCCGGGCGGGTTCGACTACTGGCCCGACATGCTGTCCGCCGTCGAACGGGCCGAACTGGCGGCGCAGCTCCAGGGACTGAGCTTCAAGCCCTATGAACACCTGGGCTACCTTGGCTTCAGGCGCATCGCCGCCTTTGGTCGGCGCTATGACGTGGAACGGGGCAGACTGGATGTCGCCGATCCCTGGCCGGACTTCCTGCAGGTCCTGCTGGCCCGTCTCGTGGAGCGGGTCGGCTTGAACCGCGGCGAATTCGTTCAGGCCCTCGCCAATGAGTACGCCCCTGGCGTGGGGATCGGCTGGCATCGCGATCGGCCAGTCTATGGCGAAATCCTCGGCGTCTCTCTGCTGGCGCCCTGCGTCATGCGCCTGCGCCAGAAGGATGGGGCGGGATGGCGTCGGTCAGCGGCGCCGCTGGAGCCTGGGTCTGCCTATCGGCTCTCCGGCGAGGCGCGGCGGGCTTGGGAGCATTCGATCTCGCCGATGACGGCGCTACGCTATTCGATCACCTTCAGGACGCTGGCCTGAGAGGGCGGGCCCAGTCGGACAGGATGTCGGCGGCCTCGGGAAAACGCCGGGCTAGGTGAGGCGGGGGAGGGCTGGCGAACAGCGAGAGGGGCCTGAAGGAACCTCAAGGCGGATCGGCGAGTTGAGTTGGGTCCCCTGCTTCGGTCGGGGCGGCGGCCCGGCCTTCTCCGTCCACTGCCCCCCTTTGCGGCGGAACAGTCGGGCCGCCATAAAATCTGGCAGACGCAGCTCAAGGCCGGACCTTCTCTCCGGCGACGACCGTCGCTATTGGGGCTCGCTTGCTTTTGGGCAGGCGATTCACCCTGCGGCGCGTGAGACAGAAACGGGGCGACACATGGCGAAGTATGAGCCTCTTGTTCGATATCTCCGTCGCCAGAAGGGCGCCGAGGTCGAACTGAGCTTTCGCGATATCGAACGGATCGTCGGCGGCCTTCTTCCCAAGGCCTCGAACAATCTCCTGTGGTGGCGCGCCGAGGACGCCGTCTCGGCCCAGCCGCAGCAGCGCGCCTTCGCGCAGTCAGGATTTTCGCCCCTGCCGGAGCTGCGCGCCGAACGGGTTCGTTTCGTTCGCGCCGCATCTTCTGCGACGGCGGGCGACAGCGCGCGGTCAGGCTGATCAGAGCGCGGCGTCGAACCTGCCCCTGGCCGCGAGCTTGCGTCGGTCACGCTCACAGCGGGCATTCAGGATTCCCTGGGGAGGAGGGGGAGGTTCGGGTGGGAACTCGGCTTGACCCGCGCAGCGCCCTGGTGTTCGTCGCCGCATGGCTAAGCTGCGTGACATGCTCGAAACCCACCAGGTCGCCATCTACCTGGTCACGGTTGTTTGCGGGGGCCTCGCGGCTTTAGCGTTCCCATCGACGGAACGACTGGAGCCATGGATCAACCCTGCCCTAGCGGTGATGCTGTTCGCGACCTTTCTGATGGTGCCGCTTGCCGATCTAGGGCGGTCATTGCGGAATTTCAGGTTTCTGGGCGCTCTTTGCGTCGCCAACTTCATCCTGATCCCAGCGCTGGTTTTCGGTCTGGTGCAGTTCCTGCCGTCGGACCCGCTAGTGCGGATCGGAGTACTTCTGGTCTTGCTAGCCCCCTGCATCGACTATGTCGTGACGTTCGCGCACATCGGCAAAGCGAACGCTCGACTGCTACTTGCGACAACGCCGGTCCTGCTTCTGCTGCAAATGCTCTTACTGCCCGTCTATCTCGGTGCATTCCTGGGACGAGACGCTGTCGGTTTGATCCACATCGAGCCGTTCATCCATGCTTTCATCTGGTTGATCGTGGCTCCTCTAGCGCTCGCCGGCGCGGTCCAGATGCTAGCCAACCGGAGCAACGCGCTTTTGCAGCTAAAGGATACGCTGGGCCTTCTGCCGGTCCCCGCGACCGCGCTCGTTCTCTTCGTGGTGATCGCGTCCGTGGCGCCGCAGATGGGACAGGCGCTGGACGGCGCTCTGACGGCTCTGCCGCTGTATCTTGCCTTTGCAGTGCTCGCGCCATCGGTCGGATGGCTAGTAGGCAGGATCGCCCGGCTGGAGACGAGCGCGACACGCGCCGTGGCATTTAGTTCGGCGACGCGGAACTCGCTTGTCGTGCTTCCACTCGCTTTCGCCATTCCGGATGCGGCTCCGCTTTTGCCAGCGGTGATCGTGACACAAACGCTCGTCGAACTTGTCGCCTCTCTGGCCTACATGCGGATCCTGCCTTTGCTCGGCAATACAGCTATCAAGGTGCGCTAGGGTCCAAAGCCGACCTTGGCCTTTGGCGCCGACGGCGGACATTGGCCTCCAGGCCGGAAAGCAGGCGCCGCCGACGTCAGCTAGGTGTGGAAAGCGGACGGGCACGAAGCACGGTCACTGTGCTGGCAAGGTTCCTGTGCTTGCCTCGGATTGCAGGACTGCTCTGCATGATCTTCCCGACGACATGACGAGCCTCGCTTATCCAACCGGACGCGCCGTCGCGATCAAAGCACCTCGCGCCGCGATAGGTGAACGATCAGGACGATCAGCGCCAGCAGGCCGACCCCGCCGCCGAGCCCGAGCGCGGCGGTCACACGCCACGGTTCTGAGGCCAGCATGTTCACCGGCATCTGCCACGGCAGGAAGACGCCCTGCTTAGCCGAGGTCGCCACGACGGCGAAGAAGGTGCCGCCGATCCCCACCATCAGTCCCGGCACGAAGCTGGCGTAGCGCAGTGCGGTCCACAGCTGGATCGCCACCATTAACAGGGCCGCGCCAAACATCATGCCCATGACCTTGATCCAGCGGATCAGCTCCATCGGCCCAGTCGGCTCGACGACCGGCTTGATTATCACCGCCAGCTTCACCGCAAGTATGGTCAGACCAAGGGTCGCGGCGCTCATAATGGCCACCACGGCCAGCACGCAGACCGCCTTGGCGGCGTAGATCTTCCAGCGGGGCAGGGGCAGGCCGCGCAGATGGTCCCAGCTCTTCGGCCCATGCTCCATGTGCGCCACCAGCGCGGTCAGGGCTGTCACGCTCATTGGCAGCATGAAGAAGGCCCAGATGCCCGCCGCGCTGCCCAACCACATCTCCCACGGCTCGGGCTTGTCCGCGCGCAGAAGCATGAAGAAGGCGAAGACAGCGATCAGCGACGGCGCCGCGACGGCCAGCAGGGCGGCCAGCGAGCGGTTCAGCTTGCGGGCCTCGACGGAAAGAACGGTAAGCATCAGGCGGCCTCCAGCCGGTGTTGGGGTTGCGAGACCTCGCGGTAGATGCCTTCCAGCGACCGGGCACGCGGCCCGATGGCGAAGACGTTCAGTCCGGTCTCGATCAGGGCGCGGTTCAGGGCTGCGGCTGCGGCGCGGGCGTCCTCGCCGGGCTTCAGCCGGGCCACCGCCTCGTCCTCCGTCACTTTGAGGGTGAAACCGAGCGCGGTCGCCAGCGCTGCGGCGCGGGTCAGGTCGTCGGTCTGGAACACCACCTCGGGCGCCAGATCGGCCTTCAGCCGGCCCAGCTCGCCCTCCAAGACCAGCTTGCCGTGGCTCAGGATGCCCACGTGGGTCGCCGTCTGCTCGATCTCGCCTAGCAGGTGGCTGGACAGCAGCACCGTCGCTCCGGTCCGCTCGGGCAGGGCACGCAGGAAGCGGCGCATGTCGGCGATGCCGTCCGGATCCAGCCCGTTCGTCGGTTCGTCGAGGATCAGCACCGGCGGCGCGCCCAGCATGGCCCGGGCCAGACCCAGCCGTTGCCGCATGCCCAGCGAATAGTCGCTGACACGTCGCCCGGCGTTGTCGGTCATCTCGACCACCTCCAGCACCCGGTCGATCTCGCTCTTCGGCAGGCCCAGCAGCGTGCGGGTCAGGTCCAGGTTCTCCCGCCCCGACAGATTGCCGTAGAAGCCGTGCGCCTCCAGCAGGGCCCCGATGCGCCGGGCGGCGGCCAGCCGGTCGCGCGCCACATCCACCCCGGCCACGCGGGCGGCGCCCGAGGTCGGGGCGATCAGGCCCAGCAGCATCTTCAACGTCGTCGTCTTGCCCGCGCCGTTGCGGCCCAGGAAGCCGTAGACGGCCTTGTCCGGCACCGTCATCGACACCGCGTCCACGGCCGGATGCTGTTTGAACCGTCGGGTCAGGGCGTAGGTCTGTATCGCGGCGGCCATGGGCTTGCGCTCCCTTGCATTTAACTCTGAGTTAAAGTTGCAAAGCGTGCGTCTTTAAGTCAAGATTAAAGACAAGACAGGTTCAGCCCCGCCGGAGAGGCCTCTTTGAGCAAGACCGAAACCGACCGCTTCCGGCTGATGTGCCGCCAGTTCAACTGGCTGGCGATCTTCATGGTCTGCTGTGTGGGCCTGCTGCTGGTGCTGATGCACGTGGCCTCGCCCATCGCCTTCCTGATGCGGGAGCCGGCCGGTTCTCCCGAGTTCGCAGATCTCTGGCTGGCGCAGGCGATCAAGGATCTGCCGCAGCTCTTCTACCTGTTCGCGGTTTGGTCGATCGGCCGCGCCATGGGGCAGTTGGCCAAGGGACGCTTGATCCAGCCGGTCATGGCCGCCGCCCTGCGCCGCGTCGGTCTGGCGCTCGGCTTCGGCGGCCTGCTCAGCGTCTTCGGCGTCACCAACATCATACGGCTGATTAACGGCGGCCAAGGCGGTTGGATGTATTTTGATGTCTCGGGCATGACGCTCGGTATGATCGGCGGCGCCCTGTTCCTGCTGGGCCGAGTCATGGAACAAGCGGGCCGGGTTCAGGCCGAACTCGACGAAATGATTTGATGCCCATCCGCGTTGCCCTTGACCAGCTGATCGTGCGCAAGGGCCTCAAGGCCCGCGACCTGGCGCAACAGGTCGGCCTGAGCGAGACTCAGCTATCCCTGTTCCGCACCGGCAAGGTGAAGGGCATCCGCTTCCGCACCCTGGCGAAACTCTGCGCGGCGCTGGACTGCAAACCAGCTGATCTGCTGGACTATGAGTTTGACGCGGCGGACCTGCTGGGAGATCAGGAGGATTAGTGTCCGGCGGGCCATAGCCACCCCCAAAGGCGCCTAGATTTCAGCTATCAGCAGCCCGAATGACCGCAATGGGTCGAGGCCGTGTAAAAACGTGCTGAGCGACGGCGGGGCGGAGGTTGAGACGAAGCGCAGGACGCCTCGTGCTCAGGCCCGGATCGCCTCCATCAACGGCCTGGTTCCCATCACCGCCATCACCCGCTTCATATTGTAGGCCAGGATGTGGAGGCTGATCTCGGTCTTCACGTTGGGCAACCGCTTCATCAGGAAGTGGGAGTGGCCCATCCAGGCCTTAATGGTGCCGAACGGGTGTTCGACCAGGCTTCGCCGTTCACGCATGGCTCTGGGCCTCAGGTCCATTCGGGTTTGAAGGGCATCGATCACCGCTTCATGCTCCCACCGCGTGACCTTTCGTTCGACCGCAGGCGTGCACTGAGCCTTGATGCTACAGCCTGTGCAACTGGCCCGATCCCAGTACCGATGCAGCGTCATGCCTCTTTCGACGACGGTCATGTGGTACGGAAGCAGGGAGCCGGCCGGGCAACGGTAGACGTCTTGATCTGGCAGATAGACGAAGTCCTGCTTGCCGAAGCGCCCATTCGCCTTTGCGCCTGACGTCAGCGTCTTTGGCACGAAGGGCGTCGCGCCCAGGGCCTCACAGGCCAGGATTTCTTCGCCGGAGAAGTAGCCCCGGTCCGCCAGCACATCGAGCCTCTCCACGCCCATGGCCTCCTTGGCCTGACCCGCCATGTTCGCCAGCTGTTGCTTGTCCGAGCCGGTCATCACCACCTCGTGGGCGACGATCAGGTGATGCTCGCCCTCGACGGCGGATTGGACGTTGTAGCCGACGATGCCGCTCCCCCGGCCTGACGTCGCCATGGCGCGGGCGTCGGGATCGGTCAGGGACACCTGGCCGTCCGGCGACGCCTCGACCTCAGCCTCCATGACCTTCAGCATCGCCATCTGGGCGCGAAGGCGATCGATCTTCTCGACCAGCCTCACCGACCGTGCCTCCACGCCATCCCCCTCGTGCCGATCGGCCGTATCGAGGTCCTCGAGGTAGCTGGCGATGTGCTCGGCAACCTGCTCGATCCGCTGCTTCACCTTGTAGGCGGTGAAGTTCTTGTCGCGGGTGTTCACCGCCTTGAACTTCGAACCGTCGATGGCGACGAGGGCCGATCCGAACAGGCCCAACTGTCGGCACAGCACCACGAACTGCGCACAGGCCGCCTGGATCGCAGGGCCATTCTCGCGGCGGAAGTCGGCGATGGTCTTGTGGTCCGGCGCCAGCCGCCCCGTTAGCCACATCAGTTCGACGTTGCGCTGCGCCTCACGCTCCAGTCGCCGGCTCGACTGCACCTTGTTCAGGTAGCCGTAGACGTAGAGCTTCAGCAGCATGGCCGGGTGGTAAGCGGGCCGTCCCGTCGCTGCGGGCGTCATCCCCTCAAACCCCAGCCCCTTCAGATCCAGCTCGTCGACGAAGACATCGACCACCCGGACCGGATTATCCTCGGCCACATAGTCATCAAGACACTCGGGAAGCAGCGTCTGCTGCCGGCGATCTGCACCCTGAACGAAGCGGCTCATACCCACCTCCTGCTGACCTCAGAAGGCTAAGCTAATTCGCTCCATACCAAGACGTTTTTACACAGCCTCGGTCGAAAGCCGACCTTGGCTTCGGACCTAAAAACGGACGTCGCCGTTCAGGCGGCGAGCGCGCTCATCAGCCATTGCTTGAACGCCGCCGCGTCAGCGGCGGTCTCGAAAGCGTAGTTGTCGCCCTGGGCATAGAACCATCTGTCGCCGGGACGCTCTACCAGCCAGGCTAGGATCTGGGCCCGCATCTCCGGTCCGCGGTCCGGCATGCTCATGGTGACGGTCTTGCCCTTGGCCTTGGCGTGTTCGATAGGCGTCAGTCGTTTCATCGGGCTGGGTAGAGGGCGGTTCGTCAGTGGTGTCGAGGCGCGGCGGCCGGTTCTCAACAGCTGCGTCCTGCCTGGGGACGAGATGTCCTGGAGCACCAGTCGTGCGCCTGAACAGGATGTCATGACGGAGGATTAACTGGCGCGGCCAAGCTTGCCGCCCATACAAATGCAATGGGGTCGGCTGGACCTTGCAGATGTCCGATTCCGTCATGACCGACACGTCCTCGTCCCTGCGCCTTGAGAAGGTTTCGAGGCGGTATGGCCGCAAACTGGTGCTGGAGGATGTGAGTCACGTCTTTCCACTTGGCCTGACCCTGCTGACCGGGCCCAGCGGCGCGGGAAAATCGACTCTGCTGCGCCTCTGCGCGACAGCCGAAAAGCCAAGCAGCGGATCGCTTTTCTGGGAGGGCAGCGCCCTGCCGGGGGCTCGTGGTCAGCTGCGGCGTGCGCTGGGCTATGCCCCGCAGGCAGTCGATCTGCCTGAGGACCTGACTGCCCGCGAGTTCGGCCTGCACATGGCGGCCTTGAAAGGCCTGAACGCCCGCGAAGCAGAGGCCCAGTTCCGCATGCTGCTCGAGGCGCTGAACCTTAGCAGCGACGCCAACGGCCGGATTTCGACCTTCTCCGGCGGCATGCGCCGGCGTCTGGTCTTCGCTCAGGCCCTGCTGGGATCGCCCAGATTGCTGGCGCTGGACGAACCGACCGCCGAGCTGGACGGCGAGTCCCGCGAGCGTGTCGGCGCCCTGATCAGTCGCGCGGCGCAGACCGCCGTGGTCATCATGACCTCCCACCTGACGGACGCCATCAGCGGCGGCATGGCCGTGCTGCGGGTCGAGGGCGGCCGTTTGACGCCCGTGGCGGGACCTTCCGCGTGAGCCTCGCTGTTTTCGGGTCGTCGCTGACCACCTCGCTCGTCCGCTACGGCCGGAGCACGGGCCTCTGGATTCTGCTGCTGGTGGCGCCGGTCGGGGCGCGGTTCATGATCGCGGCGCGCGGGGCGGATTCGTCGATGATCGCGGTGGAAGACCGCGTGCCGTGGCTGACATCGCCGGTTCTGGGTGTCACGCTCGGGGTGGTCATCGCCACCCTCCTGCTTCCCGTGGCCTTCATCTATCTTCGCTCCAACGTGACCCGTCGCCAGCCCTGGCAGGTGGAAGAGGTCAGCCCGGCGGGCCGCGTCGCCATCGCCTATGGGCGCTGGCTGGCCGACATCGCCGTGCTGGCCGCCGTGCTGGCGGCGACGACGGCGGCGGGCTGTCTTCTGGCCCTTCTGCTGTTGCCGCTGAACGAGGTGGACCCGGCGAGCATCATCCTGACCCTGTGGGTCATCGCCGCGCCGCCGGTCGCCATGGTGGCCTCCTTGCGCCTCCTGTTCGACGCCCGTCGCTGGACTCGCGGCCCGCTGGGCGAGGTCCTGTTCTTTGTCTTCTGGATGGGTTCGCTGGTGTTTGTGATGGCGGGCGGACAGGCGGGCGGATACGCCGCCAACATGACGGATCTGCCCGGCTTCATGTCGCCGATCAGCTACGGGCAGGGCGGGACCGACAACTTCATCATCGGCGGGGCCGAGATCGCGCCCGGCAGCGCGCCGATCCATCTGGACGTCATGAGCGGCGTCCTGGCCGACGGCTATCTGGCCGCTCGCCTGACCTGGCTCGGCGTCGCCGCCTTGATCCCTTTGCTGGCGGGATTGGTCTATGCGCCCCATGCCGCCGGCACGACCCGCAAGAGGGCGGCCTGGCTCAAGATTTTCGAGCCGGGGAAGGCGCGCCCAGCCGATCCCGGCGCCAGGCCCGCCGGAGCCGGCAAACTGGCGGGCTTGGCGCTGGTCCTTGCCGAGGCGCGGCTGATGGCCGGCGGCCGCATGGGCCTGCTGGCCATGGTGCTGGCGGCGACAGCCGGTCTTTTCGCGCCATATTCTGCGGCAGCCGGGCCGGCGGCCATGCTGCTGCTGGTCTTCGCGACCACGGCCCATGCGGGACGGAGCGAGCAGAAGGGCCTACTGGCCCTGACTACGACTGCTGCCCTCTCACCAGCAGCGCGCAGGATAGCCTTCGTGCTGGCCGGAACGGCCCTGGCCCTGGTGATGGCGGCGCCGTCGGCGATCAGGGGGCTGATGGCGGGCGAAACAGGCGTTCTGCTGGAAGCCGCAGCTATGGGGGCCTTCACCTCCGCGATCGCCATCATCCTCGGGACACTGACCCGCTCGGCCACGGCGCCGCGACTGGTGCTGCTGATCGCCTGGTATTTCTACTTCAGCTGGGGCGCAGGCCTGACGGGCTGACACCAGGCCCGCTAAACCACCTTTAGGCCGAGTTCGGCCAAGAGGGCCCCGGCCTGGGCGCGCGAGATGGTCGCGCCTCTGAAGCGTCGGGCGTCGTTCAGGCGAAGACCGCCGAGGTCGGCGCCCCTCAGGTCGGCGTTGTCGAAGCGGGCGTCGACCAGATGACTGTCGCGCAGGCTGCAGGCGTTCAGCACGGCGTCCCTGAAGTCAGCGCCCGCCAGATCCGCATGGCTGAAGTCGAGGGTCTCGAGGGTCTGGTTCCGGAAGGAGAAGCCGGGCAGGCGGGCGGACGCCAGGGTGGTCTCGATGAAGGTGATCCCGACATGCTGCGATCGCGAGAAGTCCGCCCCCGTCAGCTTGCAGCCGGTGAAGACCGTCTCCGAGAGGCTGGCGCCGGTGAAGCGTGCATTGTTGAGGTCGCAGGACTTCCAGGTTGAAGCATCCAGTCTGGCGGCGGTGAAATTGGCCATGGCGCCGCGGCAGCCGGCAAAGCGCGTGTCCTCGAGTTGGGCGCTGGTGAAGTCCGCTCCCTTGAAGCTGCAGCGCTTGAACAGAAGGCCGTTCAGATTCAGGCCGGACAGGTCGACATCATTGAAAACACATTCGCTCAGGGTCCTGACCTTGCCGCCGACAAGGGCCTGGAAGTCCGAGGGCGAAAGGGTCTGGCCGTGAATGAGGGGGTGCATCTGGGCGCCTGAGGTGAATCCGGGACCCTGCGGCTAGCATATAGATTGAGGCTAAATTCTGGCAGGCGGCGCCGGTCGCTCTTGAGCGGCGACCCTGAGGCCAAATGGCTAGGGAAGATGAGTAGGAGCCGATGCGGGCGCCGGCTTGAGGTTTCCCCGCCCGCGCCGCTCTTCGTCATCGCTCGAGGTCGCAGGTCGGGCTTTACCCGATGGCTCAACTCGCGGCGACGCTTTCAAAACTCGTGAACCAGTCGTTCAAAAACTCATTTTAACTCTATGAAATATCGTATTATTTCTTGTTGACAGCCTGTGGATTGTTTTGCTTGCAATGGGGTGCGGCGCGCTGAAATGCGCTGAACCCTTGGAGGCGGATCATGAAGCGGAGAGTGGGACAGCGCCTGTTCGGCGCAGCCTTGGCGAGCGGTCTTCTGGCGGCGGGCACGGCCCTGGCGGGCGGATCGGGCATGCCCTGGGAAGGGCCGATCCAGCAGGTGGTTCAGTCGATCACTGGCCCGGTCGTCCAGGCGGCGGCGGTCATCGCCGTGGTCCTGTTCGGGGCCGGCGTGGCCATGAGCGAGAGCGGCTCCTCCATGCGCAGGGCCCTGGGCATATTGTTCGGGCTGACCATCGCCTTTGCGGCCTCGACCTTCTTCCTCGACTTCTTCGGCTTCGCCGGCGGGGTGGAGATCGCCTGATGGCCCGCTCCCTCGACAATCTGCATCCCGAGGGCTGGGACCTGCCGGTGGCCCAGGCCCTGGTCGAGCCCGTGCTGATGGCCGGCATGCCGCGCGACTACGCCATCCTCATGGGCACGACCGCCATGGTGCTCGGTCTGGCGCTGCGCATCTGGTGGCTGGGTCTCCTGTGGTGGGCCGTCGCCCATGCGGTGGGCCTGTGGGCGGCGCGGGCGGACCGGCGCTTCTTCGACGTCCTGCGGCGCCATCTGGCCCTGCCTGGTCATCTGGACGCGTGAGGCCGTCATGCGCTTCCTCGACGAACATCGCCGTCGCCCCGCCAGCCTGGCGGATCATCTGCCCTGGGCCGCTCTGGTCTCGCCCGGCGTGGTCCTGAACAAGGACGGCTCCTTCACCACGGCCTTTTCCTTCAGGGGGCCCGATCTTGAGTCCTCGACCGAAGAGGAACTGATGGCGGTCCGGGCGCGGCTGAACAACGCCCTGAAGCGCCTCGGCACCGGATGGTGCCTGCATGTGGAGGCGCAGCGTCGGCCTGCGGCCGCCTATCCCGAGAGCGCGTTCGAGGCGGAGGCGGCCTGGCTGGTCGACGCCGAACGGCGCGACCGGTTCGAGGACGCCGAACCGGCCTTCGAGACCGACTTCCGCCTGGCCCTGACTTGGCTCCCGCCGGCCGACGAGACGCGGCGGCTGGAGCGGTGGCTGTTCGACGGCCTGGCCCGGGCTGGGCAGGACTGGCGCCAGACCCTGGCCACCTTCCGGCGAGAGGCCGATGCGACCTTTGATCTGCTGGCGGACGCCCTGCCGGAGATCGCGCCGCTCGAGGATGCGGCCCTGCTGACCTGGCTGCACGCTTGCGTCTCTCCCAGGCCCCATCCGGTGCGGCCGCCGGAGACGCCGGTCTTTCTCGACGTCTGGCTCGCGGACGCCGGCCTGACGGGCGGGACCGCGCCCCGGCTGGGCGATCAATGGCTCAGGACGGTGTCGGTGCGAGGCCTGCCTTCGGCGACCCGCCCCGGCCTACTGGATGGGCTCGGCGCCTTGCCCTTCGCCTATCGCTGGACGGCCCGCTGGATCGGTCTCGACAAGTCCGAGGCCGAGCGGGAGATCGTCAAGCTGCGCAAGCGCTGGTTCTCCAAGCGAAAGGGCGTCGGGGCCTTGCTGCGGGAGGCTATCACCCGCGAGGAGCAGCCCCTGATCGACACCGACGCCGCCTCCAAGACGGAGGAATGCGACGGAGCCCTGGAGATGCTCGGCGCCGAGGCCTGCGCTTTCGGCTACCTGACCCTGACGGTGACGGTCATGGATCCAACCGAGACGGGGGCTGCGGCCAAGGCCCGGGCGATCGAGGCGGCGCTCAACGCCCAGGGGCTGACGGCGCGGATCGAGGACCTTAACGCCGTGGAGGCCTGGCTCGGCTCCTTGCCGGGCGAGCCCTATGCCGATGTGCGCCGGCCCCTGGTCTCGACCCTCAACCTCGCTGACCTCCTGCCGGTCTCTGCGGTCTGGGCCGGACCGGCCGGCGACGCCTGCCTGGACGGGCCGCCGCTCGCGGTCGCCCGGACGACCGGCTCCACGCCATTTCGCCTGGTGCTCCATGTCGGCGATGTCGGCCACGCCATGGTCGTGGGGCCGACGGGCTCGGGCAAGAGCGCGCTTCTGTCCTTCCTCGCCCTGCAGTGGTTCCGCTATCCGGGCGCGCGGGTGGTCTTCTTCGACAAGGGCCGCTCGGCTCGGGCGGCGACGGTGGCGGCCGGCGGCCGCTGGCGGGCGCTGGAGCCGGGTGCGGCCTTCTCCCTTCAGCCCCTGGCGGGGATCGACGCAGACGACGAACGCGCCTGGGCCGCCGAATGGATCGCCGAGACGGTGCGCCAGGCCGGGCTCGAGCCGACGCCGGCGGTTCGTGAGGAGATATGGGCGGCCCTGGCGGCGCTTGGCGAGGCGCCGCCAGAACAGAGGACGCTGACCGTCTTCTGCGCCCTGGTCCAGAACAAGGCCGTGGCGGCGGGCCTTGAGGCTCTGACCCTGAAAGGGCCGCACGGCGCCCTCCTGGACGGGGCCGGAGGGAGCCAGGCGACGAGCCGGTTCGACACCTTCGAGCTCGAGGCTCTGATGGCGACGCCCTCGGCGGTCGCGCCGGTGCTCTCGGCCCTGTTTCATCATATGGAGCAGAGCTTCGACGGCAGGCCGACCCTGCTGGTGCTGGACGAGGCCTGGCTCTTCCTTGGCGAGACGGCCTTTGCGGCCAAGATCCGCGAATGGCTCAAGACCCTGCGCAAGAAGCGGGTCGCCGTGATCTTCGCCACCCAGAGCCTGGATGACGTCGCGGCCTCGCCGATCGCGGCCACCCTGATCGAGTCCTGCCCGACCCAGGTCTTCCTGCCCAATCCCCGGGCGCTCGAGCCGTCGTCGGCCGAACTCTATCGCGGCTTTGGGCTGAACCGGCGCCAGCTGGAGCTGATCGCCTTCGCTGCGCCCAAGCGCGCCTACTATTGGCGCCAGCCCCAGGGGCGGCGGCTGTTCGACCTGCGGCTGTCGGGCGTGGCCCTGGCCCTGTGCGGGGCTGGGTCGCCCGAGGACCAGGCCCTTATCGACGCCGTGCTGACGCGATCCGGTGAGGCCGGCTTCGCTCGTGAATTCCTCAAAGCCAAGGGAGTGCGACATGTGGATTCCGTTTTCGACGCCTTCGCCCCGCCGCTGGCGGCCGAATAGGCCTGTTGTGGTCATCGTCGCTGTCGCGGCCCTGATGGCCGCCGATGGCGTGCAGGCCCAGCAGGTCGTATTCGACCCGCGCAATCATCTGGAGAATGCGCTGCAGGCCGCGCGCCAACTCGAGAGCCTGGCCAATGAGGCGAAGAGCCTGGCGGCCTCGCCCTACAGCCATCTGGCCGGGAACAGCCAGGCGCTTCAGGACATGGCTGAACTGGCCCGGACGGCGCGCGGGCTTGCGACCTCGGTCGACGGGCTGGAGCGGCAGTTTGCGGACCTCTATCCCGAAGACCTGTCAGGGGCGGACGCCCTGCGTCTGCTGGAAAAGAGCCGGGGACGGAGCGCCAATGCGCGGCGCACGGCCGAGGACCTGGCCCGGACCGCCGCCGATCTGGAACGGCTGGGGCAGGGACGGGGCCAACGTCTCTCCGGGGCCCTTGAGGCCAGCCAGTCCGCCCAGGGCCAGACGGCCGCCGTCCAGTCGTCCAATCAGATGCTGGCGGTCCTGGCCGAAGACCTGGCCGCGCTGCGGATCATCATGCTGGCCCAGGCCCGGCTCCTGTCCGAGGGCGCGGCCCGGGACGCCGCCGAGCGGACCGCCGGAGCTGAAGCGCGCCGCCGGACCTGGTCGCGGCCGGTTGCGGTCCCCAACCCGCCGGCCTTCGACCCCCTGTCGAACGCGCGGAACTGAGGAACAGGGCGATGGCGATCTCGGTCGGCGTGGAGACCCCCAACGAACTGATGGCGGTCTTTTCCAACACGGTCTCAGCGGGCTTTTCGGCCCTGCAGGGTCCGGTCAACAGCGTCTTCGGCCTGCTGATCGCCCTGGTCGTGGCCCTGACCGGGATCCAGTGGGCCCTGTCGCCCAACCGCGAGGTCCTGGCCTCCGGCTTCGGCAAGATCCTGCTGATCGGGGCCTTCGCCTGGTTGATCAACGACTGGCAGGCCCTGTCGGAGACCATCTACGCGGGCTTTCTGGAGCTGGGGCTGACGGCGGGCGGCGGCGATCTCAGCCGCGCCGACTTCCTCAACCCCGGCGCCATCCTCGCGGAAGGCTGGCGGATCGTGAAGGCCCTGGGCGACACCCCGGCGCCGGTGGAGAACCCGCTCGACATCGCCGGCAACCTGACCGACGCCCTGATCCTTGGCCTGGCCATGATCGGCATCATGCTGGCCTTCGCGGTCCTGGCCCTGCAGATCATCGTCTCCCTGGTCGAGTTCAAGATCGTGACCCTGGGCGGCTTCATCCTTCTGCCCTTCGGCATATGGAGCAAGTCCGCCTTCCTGGCCGAACGGCCGCTGGGCTACGTCGTCTCCTCGGGCCTGAAGGTCCTGGCCCTGGCCATTGTGGTGTCGGGCGCGCGGACCGTTTTCGACCAGCTGCAGCCCTCGGCCAATCCCGACATCTATGAAGCCCTGACCATTCTGGTCGCCGCCATCCTCCTGGCCATGCTGGCCGTATTCATTCCCAACCTGGCCTCGGCCCTGGTCACCGGCGGTCCGGCTCTCGGCGCGGGCGCGCTCATCACTGGCGGGCTGGCGGTCGGCGGCGCAGGGCTCCTGGCGGGCGTCGGCCTGGTCGGAGCAGGCGGGGCCGCCGCGCGTCTGGCCGGTCCGGCACGCGCGGCGTCAAGCGCGGGGGCAGGGCGGTCGGCGCCGCCCTCCGGTTCGGGTTCGCCTTCACCCCCGTCTTCGCCTTCATCCCCGCCGTCGGCTCCGGCCTCGCCCAGGCCTGGCGGGCCGGCGCGCGCCTCCAATGACAACCCTTCGCCGTCGGGTCCGAGATCCGCGCCTGGAGGCCCCGGCGTCAGCGAGGCCCAGCGGGCCTGGTCTCCGGACGCCGGCCCGCAGGGGGAATCGGCATCGGCTGCGGAGCCGCGGCCGGCGTCGACGTCCGGGAAGGAGCGGGCCGGAAGCAATCCGGATTCGACGGGCGGAGCAGGTCCCGGGCGGAAGCCCGAAACCATCGCCCGGGAGGCCGAGGCGGCGCGCCGGGACTTCCACCGCGCGGCGGCGGGCGGCGACGCCCCGGCGAAGAGCAGACCGCAGGGCCGATCTGCAGCCCTCCAGGCCTTCTTCGTCGCCAACGCCGGACGCGGCCTGATGCCGTCCGGTGAGACCAGCGGCGTCCTGTCGCCCTCCCTCAAGACCGAGGAACCCTGAGCCATGCATCCCTTCTTCCGTCCCCGGAGAGCCCGAACTTCCGCCCCGGACTCGACGCCCTACCAGCAGGCCGGCCAGGTCTGGGACGACCGCATGGGTCTGTCCCTGGCCCATGCCCGCAACTGGCGGCGCATGGCCCTGGCCAATCTGGTCATGGCGGGTTTCCTCGGCGCGGGCTGGTGGGTCCAGGCCGACCGGGCCGTGGTCAAACCCTTTGTGGTGGAGGTGTCGGACTGGGGCGAGACCCAGAGGATCACGGCCATCGGCGGCCGCTATGAACCCAGCGAGGCCCAGGTCGGCCATGCGCTCGGCGGCTGGATCCGCGACGTCCGCTCCAAGAGCATCGACCCCATCGTCATCCGGCAGAACTGGCTGAGGGCCTATGACCTCATGACGCCGAAGGCGGCCGCCTTCCTCAATGCCTGGGCCCAGACCCACGACCCCTTCGCCGACGCCGGGCGCGAGGCGGTCAACGTCGAGGTCCTTAACGTCGTTCGCCGCACCGAGCGGACCTACGACCTGCAATGGCGTGAGACCCGCTTCGTCAATGGCCAGCAGGCCGGGAGCGAACGCTGGCGCGCGCTGATCACCACCGGCCTCCAGCCGCCCCGCACCGAGGCCGAGCTGATGAAGAACCCCCTGGGACTGAAGATCGAGGACGTATCATGGACCCCCGACGCCTCCTGACCCCGACACTCACGCTGGCGGCGGCTGGATCGCTGCTCGCTGGCTGCGCCGCCCTTGCTGGAGGCGGGATGGATTCGCCCGAACCCGGCCTGGCTCAAGAAGTCGTCCTGGCGGCTTTCGAAGAAGTGCGCGTCGTGCCGGACGAGCCGGTCATCTCTCCGACCGAGGTCCCGTATCTCGCGGCGACGATCGGGCCGCCGCCGCCAGTCGTTGAAACGAGGGTTGGCCCGAGCGGACGGGCCGCCATCGCCATCGCCAACCAGGCGGCGCGCGCCCCGTCGCGTGCGGACGGCTTCGTCGGCGGGGTCCAGGTCTTCGCCTGGTCGCCCGGACGGGTGTTCGAGGTCTGGACCGCGCCCCTGCGGGTCACCACCCTGACGCTGGGCGAGGGCGAGACCCTGGTGTCCAAAGCGGCGGGCGACACGATCCGCTGGCAGATCGGCGAGGTGGCCTCGGGATCGGGAGCTGCGCGCCGGACCCATGTCCTGCTGAAGCCGCTCGAGCGCGGGCTGGAGACCAACCTGGTCCTGACCACCAATCGTCGGGTCTATCTGCTGGACCTGAAGAGCGGCGCGGCCGACGCCTTCAACGCGGCGATCGCCTGGGATGAACCGGTGACGCCTGCGGCAGGGACGGATGGCGAAGAACCGAAGGGAGCGGACCCGTTGGTGACGCCGCAGGGACCGCTCGACGCCCGCTACCGCATCGAGTCCCAGGGCCGGCGCGCGCGCTGGACGCCGTCGTCGGTCTTCAACGACGGCACGCGCACCTTCATCGCCTTCGACGCTGACCTGCAGGTCGATGAGGCGCCGGTCCTGTTTGTCCTGACGCCTGACGGTGAAGCCCAGATGGTCAACTACCGGCAGCAGGGCGGTCTGTTCGTGGTCGACCGCCTGTTCGACCGCGCCGAACTGCGTCTTGGAGATCGCCGGCCTCAGGTCGTGCGCATCCATCGCCTTGCGGGAGCGGGTCGATGACCGACCTTGGGAAGCCCGATCCGGCAGCGGAGACGCCTCAGCCGAAGGAGCCGGCGCCGGGTCTTTCCCTGCGCGCGCCTCGCCCACCGGTGATCCGGCTTCGGAAGTCGGTCGTCCAGGTCGTGGTCATGGGCGGCGCCATCCTGGTCTCGGGCTCCCTGGCCTGGGCCTTCGTGGTCCAGCCCGAGCTTCGCGCCGGCGCCCAGGCGCGTGCCGCAGAGAAGAAGCCGGAGCAGGGGCGCGGCCTGGTGCGCCCGACCGAGATCGTCACTCGCCAGCCCTCGAGCTACGACCGGCTCCCGGACCCTCGCGGCGGGGCGGCGCTGGAAGCGGCTGAACCTTCGGCCGTGGCGACGCCGGCCTCCGCCTATCCTGCTCAGGCCTATCGCCCGCCCCCGCCGCCTAGGTCCACGGGGGCGAGCGCCGCGGACCAGGCGGCGCGCTCGGCCCTGTTTTTCGATGCTGGCAGGGGCGGGGGTTCATCGGTCGCTGAGCCGGTTGTGGCGTCGGCGCCGCGGGCGGGCGAGGCTTCTGCGGCGAATGGGCGACGGGGCGCGGCCTACAATGAGAATGTGCTGGCGGCGCCGCTGTCGCCCTTTGAGCTCAAGGCCGGCGCTGTAGTGCCCGCCGCCCTGCTGACCGGCGTCGACACGGCGCGCGCCGGGCCGGTCGTCGCCATGGTGACCCAGAACGTCTTCGACACCGTCAGCGGACGCCATCTGCTCATCCCCCAGGGGACGCGGCTGATCGGTCGCCATGAGGGCGAAAGCGCCTATGGCGACCGCCGGGCCTTCCTGGTCTGGGAACGTCTGATCCTGCCGAATGGCAAGAGCCTGATCCTGGAGGGTGAACCGGGTGTGGACGCGCAAGGCGCAATCGGGGTGCGGGGGCAGGTCGATCGCCGGCTGTTTCCCCTCCTGGTCGGAACCCTCTTCGCCGGCGCCGTCACCACACTGGGCCAGATGGCCCGGGACGACAGCGGTCGGAATTCGGGCGGCTGGCTCGGCGACGCCGGGGATGCGGCCGCGATCGAGGGGGCGCAGGTCGGCGGCCGGCTGGTGGATCGCGAGTTGGAGGTTCGTCCGTCGATCAGGCTTCAGCCAGGGGCGCCGGTCCGGGTCATGATCACGCGCGACCTGATCCTGGAGCCCTACAGGTCATGACAGGAAAGGGAACAATGCGGCGAAGGGCGACGGTCTCGGCTGTCGGCGTCTTCCTGGCGGCCATGTCGTTCGGCGGCGAACGGCCGGCTCTGGCGCTGATCAACGAAAGCCCCAGCCTGCCGCGCGGCCTCTACCTGCGCGCGGGCATGAGGATCGAGCCGGGCGCGGTCGTGGCGGTTCCTCAGCCCTGGACGGCCAGGCCCTATCTCGAGCGATTGGGCATGCCTGGCGACGTCCTGCTGCTCAAGCGGGTTGCGGCGATCGGAGGAGACCGGGTCTGCGCCGCCGAGGGAGGGGTGCGGACCCCGGGGCGGCATACGAGAGCGCCGGACCGGGATCGACGGGGCGCGGTTCTGCCGGCCTGGCGCGAGTGCCGCGTCCTGGCGACGGACGAAGTCTTCCTCCTCGGCGATACGCCGGGGAGCTTCGACAGCCGGTATTTCGGGCCGGTGCGCCGATCCGACGTGGTCGGCGTCTACAGGGAGATCCTGACATGGTGAGAGTGATGATCGCCGCGCTGCTGATGGCGGCGGCTTGCGGCAGCGCCCGGGCTCAAGGCGTGAACTGGAGCGCGGCGGGCGGCGACCTGTTCGGCCGCGCGCCGGCGGACGAGGTTGTGGCGGCCGGCGCCGGAGAGGGAGAGGCGCCCCCGAGGCTCCGGCCATTGGACCAGCCGTTCCGGGAGGCGGTCGCCCATGCCGCCGCCGCCCACGGGCTGGACCCGAAGCTGCTGCACGCCCTGGTCGTGACGGAGAGCGCCTACCGGCATGATGCGGTGTCGCCGGTCGGCGCCGCCGGTCTGACGCAGTTGATGCCGGCCACGGCGCTCGAGTTGGGGGTCAGGAACCGCTTCGATCCCATTGAAAACCTGAGAGGAGGGGCGGACTATCTGGCCCGTCAGATCCTGCATTTCGGCGATTTGAGACTGGCTCTGGCGGCCTATAATTCTGGGCCGGGGCGCGTAGCGCGTCTGGGGCGGATCCCCGACATCGCCGAGACCCGCGCCTATGTCGCCGCCGTCATCGAATGCTATCTCGCGCTGAGCGCGGGGCGGGCCGTCGTCAATTCACGTCAGTGCCGGTCGGAAGGAGCGACGCCATGATCCCGGATGTTGCGGGGCCTGCGGCGCTGTCTGGCGAGGATGATCTGCTGACGCGTGCCGAGGCCTCTGCCTTTCTGGCGCTGCTGGGCGTCCGGCTCAAGCCCGCCACTCTGGCGCGCCTCTGGTCGACGGGATCCCACGGCCCGCCGTGCCGCCATATTCGCTCCAGGCCCTACTATCCGCGCGGCCTCCTGCGGGACTGGGCGAAAGCCCAGATCACCGAGGTGAGGACCGGCGCGCCGGCGGCGGCAAGGGGCCGGGGTCGTGCCTGAAACGAGCGCCATTGAAGCTGTGACGCTGGACGGGTTGCTTGCGGACCCGACGACGAGCTTCGCCCTGAAGGCTGTGATCGAGGCCTGGGCGGGACGGGATTACCTGGATGCGGAGCATGACGCCCGTCTTCTCCATGCAGCCTTCGCCAGGAAGGCTGATCACGGGCTGGGCCTCGCGCCATGAGTTTCCGGGTGGATGGTGAAATTGTCGATACCGGCGGACCGGAGGACCGGCTGCTGCCGTGGGATCGGGTCCGGGACATTGCGGGCATCAGCCGGACCACGGCGTGGCGGATGCAGCAGAGCGGTGATTTTCCGACGCCGGTGCCGGTGTCGCCGGGCCGAGTCGGCTGGTGGGAGAGCGAACTCACGGCCTGGAAAGGTACGCGGGGCGCGGCCAAGCCGCTGGCGCCGCCTTCGAGGCTGCGGTTGCCCGGCATGCCGCGGCGGGCTCCGATGCGTTCCGTGGCGGCGACGTCGAACGAAGCCTGCGATCGACAGGAGACGTTGAAGGCTTCGACGAACGCGCCTGCGAGGCCGCCTGCACCAAAGCGGCGCGGACGTCCCGTCCATGTCGACCAGATCGACTTCGGCTTCTAGCCGATCAAGCTTTGCCTTAAGGTGACGCCATGGAGGCGACCGACCTCGCCTTCATAGACAGTTCGGTTCGTCTCTCGCCGAGCGGGCCGAACTGTCGCCTGGTCGCGCGACGGTCGGCGCCGATGGCCCGTTTCCTCGCCTCGTGAGATGGGCCAGACTGGCACTGCGGAATCACGCATCTGGAGCGCGAAGAAAGGACAGATCCCATGACGGGGCAATCGGGCTTTGAGGTCTATCGCGGCAAGGGCCGCCACGCCCGCAGGATTCGCTCGACCTCAGGCGGCGTGGTCTTCAACCTCTTCATGGCCTGGTTGCGCGGCAAGGGCTGAACGGTTGGGCGATCTAGCGATGCCGCCGGTTGTATAGGCGAACGTGTAGGGCCCGGCTTTCCCATCGACCAAATCGATTGCCGACGTCTAGGTCGGCTCCCGATCGGGCGTCCCGATTTCACGTCCGGCTTGTCGACGGCGGACCGTCTTCATCAGATCGGTGTTCAGGCGCGGTCGATCCCAGGCGGCGGTAGCTGTGCGTATGCCCGACAGTTCTTCGGGAAAGTTCAGATAGGTGAAGACCCGGTCCACGACCTCGATCATCAGGGTCTTCATCTCGTCGTCGGAAATGCGGCTGACCTTCGTCCAGGGGATGTCTCCGTAGGGCGTGACGACCTTCACGTCCGCGTAGTCGCCGGTGGCGGAGCGCGGGAACATTCCGGCATGCAGGGTCTCAAGGCCTGTGTTGCGTACGCAGGTTTCCACGATCGCCAGGGCGAGACGCTCCGTGTCGCGCCGTTCCGTCGCAGTGGTCTCGTCAGTCAACGGCATGTCTCCATCTTGGCTAGCTGACGGGCGGAAAGTCGCTGTTCGTAGCGTGCGATATTTCGCGATTGATAGAGGTCGGCATTCGCGCTCCGGGCAGGAATGCCTGCTTTGAAACTTGCTGACTTAGCGCAGCTTGGCATGGCTAATTCAGATTGTTGTAAACTGTCTCAATCGCGGCACGAAGACTCGACGACGTCTATTCTAGCGTTCAGCGGGCTAGGCGGCGGGGCGCAGGCTATCCGCCGAGGATACGGCGTTCCAACTCGGCGATCATGGTGTCGATGCTCGTCGCGCCGTGGGGGAGGATCCGCGGTCCCTCCGTTTGAACTCTCTCAACGCAGCTCATCAGGCGTTCGGCATGTCGTCTGGCCTCGCGTTTCGGCCAACATTGCTCCAGTGCCTGCCCCAGGCTCGGCCAGTCCTCATCGGGCTCTGGGCCGAGGAGGGTCAGGGGCGCGACCATCGCCAGCGCGTCGTCGCGCGTCGCCAGGATCGTCCGCGTGCGTTTGGCCTCGCTGTCCCGCACAGCCTCGGTGAAGTGGCTGAGGTAGGTGATGTCCCATGCTGCGTTGCGTACCCCGGCGACGGCCTTGGCTCTGTCAACGCCACGGAGGCCTTTCATCATCTTGGATGGTCGCCGCCCCGAGAAGTAAACGGCGGCGAAGACGGCGGCGGGACCGCAGAGCTGGAAGTCGTCGTACATCCAATCGATGAGGCGTTCGAAACGGACAACTGGCGTCAAGCGCTCGAGTTCGAGGGTCGCGATCTTGAGGGCGACGAGATAATTCCTCCGCCAGCGACGAAGGGGTCTGGCGAGATTGTGCGTCTCTCGCGGCGCCGGAGCTTTGACCGTCAACGACCTCGTGCGGCCCAACGAGAAATCGATCCACTCCAGGGCGGCTCCTCCGCGATCGGCGGCGCGGAACCACGCGAGTTCGTCGAGGGCGGCGGCTTCACCCTGTTTATGCGCCAGTTCGTGGAAGGAGATCGACGGATCGAGGTCGAGGTCCATCGCCTGGCAGAGAGCCATCAGGCGCACAGCCCACAACTGGGCCTCGTCCGGCGGCGTGTCTGCGTCCAGACGACAGGCTTGGGCCATCCGTGAGATGAAGTTGCGGTCGGCCATGACCACGAAGTTCCAGCCCTCAAGGTCCTGGCCGTAGCGGAGCGCGGCGATGTCGAGGTAGCCGACGGACGGCGGAATGAAGCCGGGAACCAGGTGGCCCGAAGTTTGAAGCGTCCGGCCAAGAGCCGCCACGTCCTTGAGCGGGAAGTGGGGGGCGAACGAGAAGGAGACGCTCCCGGACATGGACGTTCACATCGCGTCGAGGTGAGCGTCGATCCGCGCCAGGATCGCCTCAAGGCCCGGCTGTTCGCGGTAATAGAGCGCCCGGGTCAGGTCGAAGGCCTCGGCGTACCGCTGACGGGTCGCCGGGTCCGCAAGGGTGAAGGCCGGATTGTTGCGCAGGACGGGCTCGTCCTGGGCCGGGAAGCGGGCGCGCTTGTGGCCGAGGTAGGCTTCGGTGCCGATGAAGGCGCGGACCTGCTCATCGGCCAGGAGGCAGTAGACGTCGTAGTAGTGACGCATGAAGTTGGTGGGCATCTCGCCAGATACCTGCTGCCGGCGGTACTTTGTCGAGATGGTCTGGAGCTTCTCGACGAGCGTATAGCCCGGGTCGTAGCACCGGACGTCGACGGCGCGGTTGTCGATCAGGTTTTCGACGCCGGCGGCGCTCGCTCGGTCCCAGGCCCATGACGAGATGAGGCGCGGCGCATTCGGAGAGACCTGGTCGAAACCGGCTTCAAGCAGCACGCCGGCCTTCACCCCTGCCGGCAGGGGGGTCAGCTCCGGATAGATCAGGCGGATACCGGCGCTGAATAGCTTCTCGTTGTCGAAAGCGGTGTCTCTTAGAACCTCGATGACGCCAGGAACCTTCAGTAGTGGCACGAGGCCGTCAAAGAAGGCGCGCCTCTGGTCGACATGGGTCGGCTTGGTGTGATTGCGGCCCATTGGCAGCGGATCAGTCGGGTGGATGAGGATGTCGATGTCTTCGGAGAACCGGTCGATGAGACTGTAGCCCTTGGACAGGGACGTGCCGCCCTTGAGCTCAAAGGACATTCCGAGCTGCTGCAGGCCCCAGAGGACGTGCATGATCCAGTAGTCCTTCTCGACAAGGGCGGGATCGATCGCCATCTCGCCCGCGACGACCTCGATCAGGATCGCATAGTCGTCGGTGTCGTGAAGAAGCGCCATCTCCTCAGGCCGCCTGGAAGGCCTGGGTCACGAGCCGTCCGGCCCGGACCGAACCGAAGTCGCGCGCGGCCTTGGCAAGACGAACCGGATCCATGGATCGGGCCCGCTCCAGCGCCCTCGGCAGGAGCTCGGCCTTGTCCTCGGCCAACCGGTCCATAGTCTGCAGCAGATCGACGAGCAGAACCTCCTGGGTCAGGCGAGCGGGAACAGATGATTTCTTGCGAAAGTCGTAGGTCCGGCCGCCCAGCTTGAACCGCCCATGGCGCTTCAGATTGTAGACCACCGGCTCGTTGTAGAGCTGGGTCGAACCGACCCCGAGGCCGTTAAACGCGCTCGGAGACACCATCAGGAAGCGGTCGTCCTTCAGAAAGGCCTCGACAAGCTTCTCGGGCTTGGCGGGCGCCTTGCCGAAACGGGTCTGGCGGGGCGCCATGTAGACGCCGCCGGAGACCTTCTCGAGCCGGCCTTCGTCGAGCAGTTGCCGCACATGGCGGTCCACCGCATTGGACCACTTCTCGAGGTCCTGGCGACGATAGACCTGACCGGGTCTCAGCCGCTTCTTCAGATCGTTCAGGGCCGACATGACCACCTCCAGGCGCGAATATGGGAGCGCCCGATCTCTAGTGCAACGTATTTGATTTAGATTTCATGCAAAATAACTGCGGATTCAGGGCGGCCATCTGGCATTTCAGGAACGCAATCCCCTGTCTTCGAGCCGCTGGAACCAACCTGGTTTGCCGCAATGGCATCCTTGCCTTACCCAAGGACGCCGCCGGAGCCGACCACCCTCCTTGGCGGCCTTTCAGGTCGGGACGAGAAGGCAGCATGAACGACATTCCAGAGCGGCAGAATCGGCCTGAAAACCTTCAGCTCATGCGTGCGCGGCAGGAGATGTTCCACCGCGCCAAACTGATCTTCATTCTGCAGCTGGTCCTGACCGTTGTCCTTCCGGTGATCGGGGCCGCTACCGGCCTGTTCGTCGAAGCGGCGCGCTCTGCAGTCGCGGCGTTCAGCCTTGTCGTTACTCTCCTCGACATCACCATCCTCGACCGCGCCCAACGCCGGTTTGTACGGAATGGGGCCAAAATCGCCGAATGTTTCGACTGCTCGGTTCTTCGGCTGCCCTGGAACGGCTTGAGCGCGGGCAAGCGGATCGATGCCGAGGTCATAGAGGCTGCAGCAGAAGCCTGGTCGAGACGCCACAGCGACAAGGGAATCGTGGATTGGTATCCGGCTGAAGTCGGCGGCGCAAACCTGGAGGCCGGCCGGTTGCTCTGCCAGCGCAGCAGTCTTTGGTACGACGCCACGCTTCGACGCTTCAACGGCTCGATCGCGTTGGTTCTGGCGATCGGGATTCCCGCGACCTTCTTCATCGCATGCTGGATTGTCCGGCTTCCGCTGAGCGACGTCGCCGTCACCTGGATGCCAGTGGCCCCGGTGCTTGTCTGGTCCGTCAGGGAACATTTCAGGCAGAAGGATACCGCCGAAAGCCAGGACCAGACCAAGAGCGAGCTGGAGTCCGTCCTGGCGCGCGTGGAGGCCGGAACGATCTCCTCAGATGACGCCCGAGACGCCAGCCGCAATATACAGAATGCCCTGTATGCACGTCGCGTCTCCAGTCCCCTGGTTATGCCGGGCCTCTATGAAATGCGGCGCGCCTATCTGGAGAGGCACATGAAGGCCGGCGTCGCCGCGAGGCTGCGCGACGCCGGCTCTGCGTCCGAATGATTAGGAGGCGGGGAAGAAGTCGCCGAAGACGCCTTTCCAAATTCGGACCGCCTCTGTCTCGCTGCCATTCGCTTCGGCTCGGTAGGCGCGTGTCGCCGCCATCTCGGCCTCCTTCAGCGTTTTGCGGGCCGCGACGCATTTGGCGGATGTCATCTCGTCGGACACCGGCGGTCCGAGTTTGGCCGGATCGTCCCAGGTATCCTCAATGCTCGCCGCGGCGGCCGCAAAGAAGCGGCGCGCCTCGTCCGGGAAGGTATTGAACGGGCCATCGACCAGATCCAGGGCCATGACCTCGACGAGGAACGACGGTTCGATCGGCCTTCCATTCGCGCGGTTCCAGCTTTTCAGCATCTTTACAAGCGGCACCCAGTTTCCGCTCAGCGCCTTGTTTTTGGCGGTGGTCAGGTCGTTGTGAGTCGCAGGATTGGTCTTGATCCACTTCCCGAGGTCCTCGTCGGGAATCTCGTAGTCGGAACCCGACTGGAACGCGGGGACCACGTCGAGGCTGACCACCTTGCCATCCTCATGCTGGGTCTGGTGTCGCTTCTCGAACCAGACGGTCACACATCGCCGGTCGCGCTCCACCTGATCCTGGCCGTAGGCATCCACGAGGCAGGCCTCGAGATCGTCGAGAACGGCCTTCGGGTGCGCCTTACGTCGGTGATCTTCCTTGGACCCCAGGCAGACGAAGATATCGATGTCCTTGAGCGGTTTGGTCTTGGTGTGTCGTCCATAGGAGCCAGTCAGAAAATCGTGGTCGACCTGGAAGGACGCCTGGACGGTGGCGCGGACGTCCTTCTGTCGACGGCTAGCGTCGTCCTTTTCCGTCTGAGTGAGCTCCAGGCGGCTCTTGAATGTAGCGAACGCTTCGCTGACCTTGCTCATGCCGGCCTCCAGTAGTTAAGCCCCGTGGTGATGTCGTGCGTGGCGATCGCCGTTCCGGTGGACCGGCTGACGAGACCAGCCGTCGAGAGGTGCGATGTGCTCGACATCCCGGACACATCCGGTCGTCCGCGCTTGCAGCTCAGGATGATCCGGTAGGTGCACCCGAGAGGCGGGCGGCCCACCTTGTCGATCGTGCGCTGAACGTGATCTCGATCGACCCACATGTCGTCGTCCATGCCGCTGCCGTCATAGGTGACGGGGAAGTCCCACCGGAGCTGAAGCGTGCTCGAACCCGGTTTGAAAAATTCGATGGTCACGACTTCAAGATGGCCGCTCTCAAGCCAGGTCCGGGCGGCGGGTCCGACGACGGTCCAATCGTCCGCCAACTGCTCCGGCGAAAGCCCCGCAGCCTGAACAATGCGTTTCAGCTGGTTGCGCATGTGGTCCGCCACGAAGGCGGCGGTATGGGTGCGCGTGTAGGTAAAGGTTGAGACGGCCATCAGTTCGCGGCTCCCCAGTTTATGCTCAGGGCCGCCGCTGAATCATTGGCGGCCGCCGAGGCATCGTCCTGGGTCTCTGCTGGGCCGTCGCCGAGGGCGTGGACCGCGAGGCGAGGGGCCCGGGTCTTCAGGGTCGTCGTGACCCAGTCGAGATCCTCCGGTTCACAGGGCACGTGAAGCGTCCAGGACTTCCCCGTAGGGTTCCAGTCCAGGGCCGCAACCTCGGTCCCCTGGGTTACGGCGTCCGAGCCATAGGCGCCGTAGATCACCAGACGATGACCATCACCCTTGAGGGTCAGCGGATGCTTCGAATAATGGTCCTCGGAAAGCAGGCTGGCCATGACGCTTGCCGCCGCCGTCAGTTGGTCGACGTCGACCGAATCCGGTCGGGTGATCAGTGCGACGATCTCCGACCAGGTCTCGGCTCCCGTGCGGACCGGCACGGACGCGATGTCCCTACGCAGCTTCACGGCCGACCTCCTTGTTCGCCTGCGCAGAGGCTTTGATCGCCGCAAGCACCTGCTGGCTCGTGACCAGGTTGGGATCGCGGGCGGTGGCCAAGGAGCCTGCGAGAGCGCTGACCACGGCCTTGCGCAAACGGCGGCCGTCCATGCCGCTCGATGCGGCGACGAACAGGCTCATGTCGGTTTCGAGCTTGCGGATCGACGGCCACTGGCGGCCCAGTCCTTCCAGGGTATCGCGAATAATTTCCGCTCGGGCCTCGTTGTTCGGGGGCGGGATGTATTCAATGAGATCGGCGCGCGAGAGGAAGGCGCTGTCCACCGCCTGCGGATAGTTTGTGGTGGCGATCAGCAGAACGTTTTTGTGCTGGCGGGTGAGGAGATCAAGACTGGCGAGAACGGCGTCCGTCGCGCGATGAACGTCCACCGGGTTGGCCTCGAGGCTCATCTTCTTGCGGTCGGCCGCCAGAGTCTCGACTTCGTCGAGCAGGACGACGGCAAAGCCGCCCATGCCCGCCTCGGGAATGGTCTGGTTGAACAGCGTCGTGACCTGTTGCTGGCTTTTGCCGAGCGACGCACTGGCGAGGCCATGGGGATCGACCTGGATGAAGTTCACCTTCGACGGGGACAGCATCGCGGCGACCTTCGTCGCCAGGCCCCGAGCGAGGGTCGTTTTGCCAGTGCCGGGAACCCCCGCGAGCACGATCAGGCCGTGCAGCGGCGCGACGTCGAAGGAGACGGAGCGTCGAACGGTCAGGGCGAGGATCGCCTGCGCGACAAGACGGTCTTTCACCGTCTTGTCCATCTTGATGGAATCCCAGGCGGACTCGAAAGAAGGGTCGGGGAGGGCGCAGCGGTATGCAATTCCGGAACTCATCAGAGAGTCCTTTCGATTCAAGGGGAGTTGAATCCGAGGGGGCGCTCTGTCGCGGCAACGGTTGTGTGCTCGCGAGCGCGATGCATAAGATCGCGCCGCCGACCCGGATGAGTCGGTAACCGGAGAGAGGGCGGCCTTCTTTTGAAGACCTGCAAGTCGGGACGGTCGTCCTCTCCCCACCATGTCACGCTGAAGTCGTCAGGCACGCTCCTTCGTCTGATACGCAAGCCGCGCCCGAACACGGCGCCGGCGGATCGGTCGAATTTCAACGGAATCGGAACAGCCAAACCCAACCCGGACAGACTCGATATGCCGAGTCGCGGCGCATGGAAAGGGAGTGTTAATCCGTTTTCACTTTGAGGCGATTCGTCTCACGTGTCGAAAACTACGTCAAGATGTAGTGGCGGCCGGCCTCAGGATCGCAATAGGCAGCGTTTTGGGGCCCTCGGGGGTAGTTTCGTTGATCCTACCGTCCACAGCTTTCAATCTCGCTCCTCAACCGAAGCCGTTGATCCACGCCTCCAACTCTGACCAGTCGTTGCGACTGGCGAGGTCCAGGCCGACGGCTGAAAGCAAATCCAGGTGGGTAGGTGAGACCGAGCCCTCCCGACTGGCCGCCATGCACATCGTCAGCACCGCCTGCTGGGCCCGGCCTTCGAAGCAGAGCGCGAGCGCACGGACCTTGGCCGCCTCCAGGTCTGCGGTTCGCCCAGGAACAATGGCTTCGTCGGCAGCCGAAGCAGCAGTAGTTTCGGATCGCGCTCCGGTAAGGTGCTCCGCCCATTTGACGAGAGCGTCGCGCTTCTCCGGCACATAGGTATAGCGGTCGTAGACGGCCGTGACTGCTGCGCCGTCCTTTGGCGTATGGCCGAGCACGAGACCGACGATGAAACGGGTGATGCCGTAGCGCCCCGTCAAGGTCGTCGCGCCCGTTCGGCGGACATCATGAGGCGATCGAAGCGGCAGCTTCCTGCGCTCGAAGATGCGCGAAAAAGTTCGCGTGATCGCCTGCTCGTCAATGCATTGATCGGCGACGCGCGGGGAGGGGAAGACGAAGGGGCTGTCGGGATCGAGTGCGATCGCTGCGGCGAGCACCTCCAGAGCCTGTGGGCTCAGCGGGACGACGTGTTGACGGTTGGCCTTGGCCCGGTCCGCCGGAATCACCCAGAGCGCGGCGTCCAGGTCGAACTCTGCCTTTCGCGCGCCCGCGACCTCGTTGCGGCGTGTCAGGGTGAGCATGAGCAACTGGATGGCGAGCGCCATGACCGGCTCGGGCCGCGCCGCAAGGCCGACATTGAGGTAGCCGGGCGGCCGTGGCTGTACGCCGTCCAGCGCAATGTCCCAAACCAGCCTCAGTCCGGCGTCGTCCAGCATCCGGTCGCGTGAAACCAGAGCCAAAGGCCGAGCGAGACCGGCCACGGGATTGGCATCGATCATCTCCTCCTGAACACAGAAGGCCATGACGCTGTGAAGAAGCCCGCCAATCGAAGCCGCGCTGGCGGCGGAGAGGCGCCGCTCGGTCACGAGCGAACGCATGAAGGTCTTGACCTCGGCGCGCTTCAAATCCCTCGGCGCCGTCGCGCCGAGTGATCCCGAGATATGACGTTTCCAGAGGTGGCGCTCGTTGGCGATCGTCCTCGGACGCTTGGGCCTTCGGCGGCCGCCATGCAGACCCAGCTCCGCTGCAGCCCAGTAGGTCTCCGCGACTTCGTCCAAAGAGTCCTGGGGCGGAGCGGGAAGCTGGGCGGCGGCGCGCTCCGCGACGGGGTCGAAGCCCTTGAGAAGTTCCAGCCTGAGTTCGGTCGCCTTTTGCCGTGCATCGGCGAGCGACACCTCGGGATAATCGCCAAGGATCACCCGACGCCGAGGTCCGTCTTTGACCGCGTATCGAACCTCGAACTGCCTCAGGCCAGACGGCCAGACCCGCAGGCTAAGACCTCGGGCGCCGGAAACACGGCGCTCGAACCGACAGTCGAGCGGCTTGAGGCCCACGATCTGGCGATCTGTCGTGATGACCTGGGTTGGCATGGAGGCAGCGTCCTGAGCAAATCAGACGCGTCCAGCCTAGCATCAAGGGGGGCAATAGGGGGGCAGTCCGTGCAAGATTCACTGCAAACCCGTGCACAGGCGTGCAAACCCCAATTCTTTTACGTTCAGTCACTTAGGCGAGTTTTGTAATGTGATGAAAAGCCCTGAAACGGCATCTGGGGCGATTTACACCGAGAGGGTCGGCGGTTCGAACCCGTCGCCGCCTACCACTCCCTTCAATGTGAAATCCTATTCCGACGTCTTGCCGTCGAAATGCTCTTCGGCTTCGTCGGCCTTGGTCGGATGGATCACGCCGTCGCGGTGCTCGGGCGGGCCGTACAGGGTGTAGAGCTTCAGCGGCTCGGTCCCTGTGTTGATCAGGTTGTGGCGGGCGCCGGCGGGCACGATGATGCCGGACTCGGCTTCGGCCGGGCGCGACAGGCCGTCGATCACGATCTGGCCCTGCCCCTGTTCGATGCGGAAGAACTGGTCGTGGCCCTCGTGGACCTCTTCGCCGATCTCCTCGCCGGGCTGGAGCGTCATCAGCACCAGTTGCAGGTGGCGGCCAGTGTAGAGCACCCGGCGGAAGTCGTCATTGTCGAGCGTCGCGCGTTCGATGTCGTCGAGATAGCCTTGCATGGCGAATCCTCATGGAGAGCAGGGAGAGCTGTCACTTAGCCCGTCCTGAGCGGTCGGGCCTTGATCTTTCGCAAGGCCAAGAAAAAACGCCGGAGCTTTCGCCCCGGCGCTTCGGTGTTTCGCGTCGTGCGACGGCTTAGCCGCGCTGGGCCAGCGGCACGTAGTCGCGCTCGGTCGGGCCGGTGTACAGCTGACGCGGGCGGCCGATCTTCTGCGACGGATCGGCCATCATTTCTTGCCACTGGGCGATCCAGCCCACGGTGCGCGCCAGGGCGAACAGCACGGTGAACATGGTGGTCGGGAAGCCCATGGCCGACAGGGTGATGCCCGAATAGAAGTCGACGTTCGGGAACAGCTTGCGCGAGGTGAAATACTCGTCCTGCAGGGCGACGCGTTCCAGCTCCTTGGCAACCAGGAACAGCGGGTCGTTCTCGCGGCCCGTGGCGGCCAGCACTTCATAGGCCGACTGCTGCATGACCTTCGCGCGCGGGTCGTAGTTTTTGTACACGCGGTGGCCGAAGCCCATCAGCTTGTAGCGCTTGTCCTTAACGCCCTGAATGAACTCAGGAATGCGGTCCGGCGTGCCGATTTCCTTCAGCATGTTCAGCGCCTCTTCGTTGGCGCCGCCGTGCGACGGGCCCCACAGGCAGGCGATGCCGGCGGCGATACAGGCGAACGGGTTGGCGCCCGACGAACCGGCCAGACGGACGGTCGAGGTCGAGGCGTTCTGTTCGTGGTCGGCGTGCAGGATGAAGATGCGGTCCATGGCGCGCACCAGGGCCGGATCGACATGATAGTCCTCGGCCGGCACGGCGAAGCACATGCGCAGGAAGTTCTCGGCGTACGACAGATCGTTGCGTGGCGAGATGAACGGCTGGCCGATGTGGTACTTGTACGCACGGGCCGCGATCGTCGGCATCTTGGCGATCAGGCGGATGGCCGAAATGTTGCGCTGGACCGGATCATGGATGTCCAGGCTGTCGTGATAGAAGGCCGACAGGGCGCCGACGGTGCCGACCATGATCGCCATCGGGTGAGCGTCGCGGCGGAAGCCTTCGAAGAAGCGGTCGAACTGGGCGTGCAGCATGGTGTGACGCGTGACGCTCTGCTCGAACTCTTCGAACTGGGCGGCGTTCGGCAGTTCGCCGTGCAGCAGCAGGTGGCAGACTTCCAGGAAGTTGGACTTGGAGGCCAGTTGGTCGATGGGGTAGCCGCGGTGCAGCAGCACGCCTTCATCGCCGTCGATGTAGGTCAGGCCCGATTCGCAGGCCGCCGTGGAGGTGAAGCCGGGATCGAAGGTGAAGGCGCCGGTGCCGCCGTACAGCTTGCGGATGTCGATGACGTCCGGGCCGGTCGAGCCGGAGAGGACGGGGAGCTCGATGCTCTTGTCCTGATAGGACAGGGTCGCCGAGCCGGCGGGTTTCGCTTGTTCAGTCATCTAGGCCCCTTGTTCTTCTTTCGACCGGCGCGCGGGGAGGCGGACGGCCTGAGTTGGTTATGGGTGATCACTTAGTCTGTTGCAGCGCATCATCCAAGCGTCCGAGACTTTCGTCGCGCCCGAGAGCGCAAAGAGTGCGTGCGATATCTGGCGACGTCGAGCCGCCCGTCAAGGCAGCACGCATGGAAGGTCCGATTTTTCCGAAGCCTACGCCCTCTTCTTCGGCGAAGACCTTAAGCTCGGCTTCCAGAGCAAAGACGTCCCAGCTCTGGAAAAGACCCAGTCGTTCACGCAGTCGTGAAATTCGCTGACGGCCTTCGCCTTGCAGCAATCCGGCGGATTTCTCGTTTAAGGCGAGCGGACGCACCTGCAACACGAATGCCGTTTGATCGGCCAGTTCGGGGATGGTCTTGGCGCGATCCTTGACGAAGGGCATGGCGTGAAGAAGCCGTTCCTCGTCATCCGGCTGCAACGTGCGGCCGCGCGCCAGATGGGCGTCCAGGGTCAGCTTGGCCAGGCGGTCGTCGTCCGCCAGACGCAGCCAGTGGGCGTTGACGTGGGCCAGCTTGTCGAAGTCCAGGCGAGCCGGGGCCTTGTTGACGCCGGTCAGGTCGAACCAGGCGAGAGCTTGCTCGTCGCTGAACAGTTCGTCGTCGCCGTGCGCCCAGCCCAGCCGGGCCAGATAGTTGCGCATGGCCTCGGGCAGATAGCCCATGTCGGCGTATTCGTGCACCGCTTGCGCGCCGTGACGCTTGGACAGCTTGGCGCCGTCCGGGCCGTGGATCAGCGGAATGTGGGCGAAGGTCGGCCGCGTCCAGCCCAGGGCGTCGTAGATCAGGCTCTGGCGCGCGGCGTTGTTCAGATGGTCGTCGCCACGGATGACGTGGGTCACGCCCATGTCGTGGTCGTCCACCACCACGGCCAGGTTGTAGGTCGGCGCCCCGTCCGAACGCAGGATGACCAGGTCGTCCAGCGACGCCGAGTCCCAGCGCACGGTTCCCTGTACCGCGTCATCGACCGCGACGGCCTGATCCAGCGGACGACGGAAGCGCACCGTGTGCGGCTTGGCCAGGTCGTCGACGGACGGCTCGCGGTCGCGCCAGGGTGAGACGAAGTCGCGACCCTCGGCCTTGGCCTGGTCGCGCAGGGCCGTGGTCTCGTCGGCGGTCAGGAAGTCGCGATAGGCGTGGCCGGTCGCCAGCAGTTCATTGACCACGTCGCGGTGACGGTCGGCGCGGGCGAACTGGAAGACCGGCTCTTCGTCGCCGAACAGTTCGAGCCAGGACAGGCCGTCGAAGATGGCCTTCACAGCCTCGTCGGTCGAACGCTCGCGGTCAGTGTCCTCGATGCGGATCAGGAATTTGCCGCCGCGCCCCTTGGCGTACAGCCAATTAAATAACGCGGTTCTCGCCCCGCCGATATGCAGGTAGCCTGTAGGCGAGGGGGCGAAGCGGGTGACGACGGTCGAGGAAGGGGAGGTCATAGAGGCAGGGTCCATAGGGCAGGGTCTTATACGCCCGCCCGTGGGGAAGCGAACCCTTGTGGCCCGGTTATTTGACAGTCTTGGCGATGACGTGCGTGCGCAGGCGGATCGCTGGCCCCTCTGGTCGTCCGTCTGCTTCGGCGCAGGGTGCGCCGCCTATTTCACGCTGAAGGATGAACCGGCGGCGTGGCCGCTGGCGGCGGCGGCTGTCGTGCTGCTGGGCGCCTGGATCGTCGGGCGCATGTGGGGCCTGCCGCGTTGGGGGACGTTGGCTCTGCTGATGTTGGCCTGTTTCGGCGGCGGTTTGGCGGTCGCCAAACTGAGGGCTGTGGCCGTCGCGGCGCCGATCGCACCCGCTGACTTGAAGCCCACGCAGCTCGAGGGTTGGGTCATGGACGTGGATTCGCCGGGCCAGAACGGCGCTCGGGTGGTCGTGGCGCCGGTGCGGGTGCGGGGCCTGACGTCCGAGGCGACGCCCGAACGGTTGCGCGTCACGGTGAAGGGCGCGCCGCCGCCGCCTGGCGCGGCGATCCGCGTTTTCGGCATCCTGAACCCGCCGCCGCCGCCCGCCAGCCCCGGCGCCTATGACTTCGGCCGCAACGCCTATTTCCAGGGCATGGGCGGGACGCTGTTCGCCCTTGGACCGACGCGGCCCGTCGATCTTGCGCCGCCGCCCTGGCGCGTGCGGATGGCGATGCGGGTCAACGCCGTGCGCTACGCCCTGGCCGAACGGATCGTGGCGCGCCTGGGCGAGCGGACCGGCGGGGTGGCGGCGGCCATGACCACGGGGCATGAAACGTGGATCCAGAGCCCGGATCTGGACGCCATGCGAGATTCTGGCCTGGCGCACATTCTGTCGATCTCGGGTCTGCATATGGCGGTCGTCGGGGGCTTCGTCTTTTTCGCGGTGCGCCTGCTGGTCGCGGCCTGGCCGTGGCTGGCGTTGCGCGTGTCAGGCAAGAAGGTCGCGGCGATCGCGGGTCTGATCGCGGTCGGAACCTATCTGGTCATTTCGGGTTCGCCGCCGCCGGCCGAGCGGGCGGCGGTGACGGCCGCAATCGCCTTTCTGGCCGTATTGGCGGACCGACAGGCGGTGACGATGCGGTCGCTGGCGGCGGCGGCCTTCGTCGTCCTGCTCCTGCGGCCCGAGGCTGTGGTGACGCCGGGGTTCCAGATGTCTTTCGCGGCGACGGCGGCCCTGGTCGCCCTAGTCGAGGTCTGGCCGCGCCGCATCCGCGAGTTCGCCGCGCCCTGGCCCATCGTCGCGGTGCAGAGGTTCGGCAGTTGGCTGCTGGCCGCCTGCGCCGCAAGCCTCGTGGCGGGCATGGCGACGGGGCCGTTCGCCATGCAGCACTTCAACCGCACGGCCGTCTATGGGCTGATCGCCAATCTGGCGACGGCGCCGCTGGCGGACTTCGTCATGATGCCCGCCCTGGCGCTGGGCGCGGCGCTGGAGCCGCTGGGCCTGGGCGCGCCCTTCCTGTGGCTGGCGGGGAAGTCGGTGGATGTCATGCTGGCGATAGGGCATTGGGCGGCTGGTTTGCCCGGCGCGGTTCAGGCGATCCCCAGCGCCCCGGCGGCGGCCTTGCCGGTGGCCTTCCTGGGCATACTGTTCATGTGTCTGTGGCGCGGGTGGTGGCGCTGGCTGGGGCTGCCCTTCGCGGCGGCGGTGCTGATCTGGCCGCGCCCGGCGCAGCCGGATGTCTGGATCGGCGACGGCGGGGCCAATGGGGCGTATCGGCAGGGAGAACAGGCGGTCGTGATACGGCCTGTGGTGCGCCAGTTCGCCAGCGACCTGTGGTCCCGGCGGCGTGGGCTGGAGGCGGTCGGGCGTCCGGGCGAAGGCTGGACCTGCAAGCGGTCCTTCTGCGCGCCGGAGGGCGAGGACGGTGCGCTGGCCCTGTGGTGGGGCAAGGCGACGCCGGGCGAGGCGCAGATGGACCAGATGTGCCGCAGTGCGGAGGTGGTCAGCGTAAGGGCCGTGGTCGCGGTCCTGCCGCCGTCATGCAAGGGGCGGCTGGTGCTGGACGGCGCCGACCATGCGCGCGGCGGCTCGGTGGAGCTGTGGCGGGAAGAGGCGGGCGGCTGGCGCGCCCTCTGGGCGGCGGAGGTGCGGGGACGGCGACCGTGGAGCGGGGCTCCATCCTAACTCGCTCATCGCGACGGAGGCCGGATCCAATAAGAACCGTGCTGGCGTTCAGGTTTAGAGAGAAGGCAACTTCAAACGGCCCTGCTTGAAGCCAAAGCACTGGGTCCCGGCCTCCGCCGGGATGAGCGGAAATCACAGGGCGGCGCGCATCAATGATACCGGCGCAGCAGGCCGACCAGCTTGCCTTGAACCTCGACTTGGTCGGGGCCGAAGATGCGGGTCTCATAGGCGCTGTTGGCGGGCTCGAGGGCGATGGACTGGCCCTTCTTGCGCAGGCGCTTCAGCGTGGCTTCCTCACCCTCGACCAGGGCGACGACGATCTCGCCGGAAGAGGCGTTCTCGACTCGCTTGATGATGACGGTGTCGCCGTCGAGGATGCCCGCTTCGATCATGGAGTCGCCCTCGATCTCGAGCAGATAGTGCTCGCCGGCGCCCAGCATGGATTCCGGCACGGGCAGGCGCTCGCGCTCGTGTTGGATGGCGGCGATGGGGGTGCCGGCGGCGATCTTGCCCAGCAGGGGCAGGTCGCGGACGTCGTTGGCGGCCTCGGCGGCGGCCGGGCGCGGATTGAGTCCGCCGCCCTGGATCACGTCAGGCTTGAACGGCGCGCGGCCCTTGGCCGGAGCAGCGGTCGTCGCCTGTTCCGGCAGCTTGACCACCTCCAGCGCGCGGGCGCGGTGGGCCAGACGGCGGATGAAGCCGCGTTCCTCCAACGCCGTGATCAGGCGGTGGATGCCGGACTTGGACGCCAGATCCAGCGCCTCCTTCATCTCGTCGAAGGAGGGCGAAACGCCCGTCTCCCGGATGCGCTCATGAATGAACATCAGGAGTTCGTGCTGTTTCTTCGTGAGCATGGCGCAGAATCCAGAACAAGGCGTGAACCGTTGATGATGTTCTGTAAGTGTTCTGGTTAAAAGTCAACTAACGCCACGCTGAACCCCGCGCCCGCCGCCATGACGGGCGCGGGGGCAGGGTCTTATTGCGTCGGCGTGGCCGGGGCGCCGTCCTTGTAGCGCGCGAACCACTCGATCATGGCGTTCATGCGGGCGGCGTTCTGGGACGGGCGGACGGCCAGGCTGTGGCCGACGCCGGGGATCTTCACCAGGGCCGTGGGCACGCCGCGTAGTTGCAGGGCGGTGTAGTACTGCTCCGACTCGCTGACGGGGGTGCGGTAGTCCTCGTCGCCGACGACGACCATGGTGGGCGTCTTCACATTGCCGACCAGCGACAGCGGCGACCGGCGCCAGTAGGTCTCCGGGTTCTCCCACGGATATTCGCCGAACCAGTAGCGGGCGAAGAAGGCCGGGTTGTCAGCCGTCAGTACGAAGCTTGCCCAGTCGATGACCGGCTTCTGGACGACGGCGGCCTTGAAGCGGTCGGTCTTGCCGACGATCCAGCTGGTCAGCACGCCGCCGCCCGAACCGCCGGTGACGAACAGCTTGTTCGGGTCGGCGATTCCCTGAGCGATGATGGCGTCGACGCTGCTGATCAGGTCGTCATAGTCGTTCGACGGATAGTTGTGGTGGATCAGGTTGGCGAATTCATCCCCATAGGACGTCGAGCCGCGCGGGTTGACCGACAGCACGGCGTAGCCCGCAGCGGCGAACAACTGGTTGTCGGTGGCGAAGTGCGGGCCGTAGGCGGCGAAGGGACCGCCGTGGATCTCCAGCACCAGCGGATAGCGCTGGCCCTCGACATAGTCGGCCGGGAGGGTCAGCCAGCTTTCGACCGCGCGTTGATCGTGGGAGGAGGCGACCTGGATGCGGCGCACTTCGCCCAGGCGGCGAGCGCTGAGGAAGTCGGCGTTCAGGCGGGTCAGCTGGGTGCTGCGGCCGCCTTTCAGGACGTGGACGTCGGCCGGGCGGCTGGAATCGCCGCGCGTATAGGCGATGGCGCCGTCGTCGGCCACGGTGAAGCCGCCGCCGGTATAGGGGCGGCCGAAGTCGTCGCCGGTCAGATCCTCGATCAGGGTGGTGACGGCGCCGTCCATCGACACGCGGGCGACCTTGGTGCGGCCCTGGTCGTCATAGGCGACATAAACCGAGCGGCCGTCGCGGCTCCACGCCGGAGACTGAACCGAACGGTCGAGGCTCTCGGTCAGGACGCGGCTGTTCGAGCCGTCGGCGTCCATCACATAGAGGCGGGTGTTGTGATAGCCCATCCGCTTATCGTCATAGCCGAGGTAGGCGATGCGGCGGCCGTCGGGCGATGCGACGGGCGCATTGTCGGGCCCGGCGCGGCTGGTCAGCGCGGTCAGGCCGCCGGTCTGGACATCCAGGGCGAAGACTTCGCTGTCGGCGGCTTCGCGCTGCCAGTCGGGGCGACGGTTGGCGCTGAGGTAGAGGGTGCGGGAATCGGCCGACCAGGACAGGCCGCCGCCGTGATGGAAGTCGCCGTGCGTCAGCTGGCGGGCGCCGCCGCCCTGAGATCCGACGACGAAGACGTGGCGGAAGCCGGGCTTCAGATAGCCCTGGCCGTCAGAGCGGTAGGAGACGCTGTCGATGATCTCCAGCGGCGGGGCCCACTGGGCGCCTTCGGGCTTGGCCAGAGGCGAGCCGATCTTGGGTTTGTCGCTGGGGACCAGGACGGAATAGGCCAACTGCTCGCCGTTGGGCGACCAGGTGACGCTGGACGGGGTGTTGGGCAGGTTGGTGACGCGGACGGATTCGCCCGACGCCATCCAGCGCACGAACAGTTGAGGCGCGCCGCCCTCGGCGTTGGAGATGTAGGACAGGCGCGAGCCGTCCGGCGACCAGCGCGGCTGGCGGTGCGAACCGGCCGAGGCGATCAGGGGCGAATGGCGGCCGGTCTTCACATCGATCAGCCAGATGGTCGGCCGCATCCGGTCGGTCATGATGTCGGCTGTCTGGCGGACATAGGCGATCTGGCCGCCGTCAGGGCTGATCTGGGCGTCGGAGGCGACCTCCATGCCGAACAGGTCTTGCGCGGTGAACAGGCCGCGATCGGCGGTCGGCAGACTAGGCGCGGCCGCTGTCTGGACGGCGGTTTGCGCCATCGCAGGCGCGTGGGCGCTCAGGATCAGGGCGCAGGCCGCCCAGGCGAACTTGTTCATATGAAACCCCCTCTGGTTCGAGTGGGATCATAGAAAGGCGCAAGGTTGCGGCAAGATAGGGAAAGGGCCGCCGGAACGAATCCAGCGGCCCTTTTTCATTCGCGTTCCGAAGAAAAGTCAGAACTTGAAGCTGGCCCGCAGCAGCAGGGTGTAGCGGACGTAGTCTTCCAGCAGTTCGGCGTCGCCGGTGATCGACAGCAGTCCCAGATCGTTGCCGACGTTCAGGCGGAACCCGAGGATCGGACCACCGCCTTCGATGCTGGCGGGCTCCAGGGTGAAGGCGTCGCCGCCCGAAGCCAGGCGGGCGATGGTGGTCCCGGCGTCGACCGAGAAGTTCTGACGCCAGCCCAGACGGACCTCGGGGCGAATCCAGCCTTCCTTGCCGAAGCCGTAGCCGATGTTCACGGCGGCCACGCCCGAGAAGATGTGGCCGTCGCGCTCATCGATGTCGAGGTCGAAGCCGTCGCCGCCGCCGCGTTCGGTGCGGGCGTCTTCGCTCAGCGAGAAGTATTCGACATAGGCCTCGGGACGGATGCTCAGGCGACCGAAGTGGCGCTCGTACGATGCGCCCCCGGCGGCGGCCAAGGTGAAGCCGTGCCAGTCGGATTCGTTCTTCAGATTGATGCCGTCGGCGACCAGCTTGCGGGTGGCGCTGAAGGAGGCGTAACCGCCCGCTGCGCGCGCCCAGGTCGTCCAGTACTGGCCTTGAGCGCGCCAGTAGAGGCCCAGCTCCAGCAGATTGGCCGACAGCACTTCCTCAGCCGCCGCTTCCGGGTCTTCCAGATCCGACGACGTGAAGGCCGCCGTCAGGCCGAAGGCGCCCATGTTGGTGCCGCGCTCGACGCCGCCCGCCAGGCCGAAGCCTTCCGAACGGAAGCCGTAGGTGTCGGTCTTGTCCTTGTCGGCGTAGAAGTTGATCTCCTGCACCCAGGCGCTGGTCTCGCCCGGCGCCGCGGCGGCGTTGCGGCCGGTCAGGGCGCGGGTCACGGCGTCGACGCCGCTGGCCAGCGACAGCAGCGGACCGCCCGAGTGGTCGGGCAGCAGTTGCTGATAGATGTTGAAGAAGCCGTCGCGGTCCGTCTGGTTCAGCATGGCCGCGCGGATCAGCTCATTGTCGGCCAGACCGGCGTAGAGCACGTCATAGGCGGCGGCCTCGGCCTTGATCATGCCGGCCTCTTCCGCCGTGCGGCGGCGGGCGTCGACCGTCAGCTTGCCGCCGGCTTCGTCGACGTTGGCGTTGACCACGAAGGCGTAGGGCGAGTTGGACTGCAGCAGATCCTGGTCGATGGCGCCGACGTTCAGGTCGCCCGCCTCGATGATGGTGAAGGAGGTCGGATCCTGGATCAGGGAGTTGAAGCGCACGCCCAGGCCCGCGCCGTCGGCCAGATCGGCGCTGCCGCTGACCTTGAAGCCGCCGGACGCGCCATTGGCGGGGTCCAGGGTCACGATCAAGTTGCCGTCCGCGCCGACGTTCAGGTCGCTGACCTGAAGCTGGCCCGTATGGCGAGCGTCCAGCGTGCCCTTGGAGATGTCGATGTCCAGCTGGCCGTCGCCGTTGGACAGCTTGCCGGTCACCACGGCGCCGCCGCTGATGGACAGGCGGTCTGCGCCGGTCCCGAAGGAGATGTCGCCGTTCACCGTGCCGTTGCGGATGTCCAGCACGTCGGCGCCCGAACCCAGGCGGATGTCGCCGCGGATGGCGGGCTCGTTGATGTCGGGCACGCCGTCCTTGTCGGCGTCGGGCAGCTTGTGATCGGGAACGACCACGCCGTCCTGCACCAGGGTGACGCCCGTGCTGTTGGCGCTGACATCGACGGCGATGGCCGATCCGGTCTGGGCCACGTCTTTTTCAGGGCTGACGACGGCTTGAATCTTGCCGGTGTTGTTGATCGACGTCAACGTGCCGGACTCATCGCGCAGGGCGACGGCGTCGCTCTTGGAGCCGTTCACACCGGCCGACAGGGAGCCGGAGTTGCTGAATGAGGTGACGTTGGCGCCCTGGTTGATCAGCACGCCCGCAGCCACATTGGCTTCGGAACCAGCAGAGACGCTCTGAATCACGCCGGAGTTGACGATACCGGGAACCGTCGCGCCCGCGCCGACCAGGACGCCGGTGCTGTCGCCCGTGTTCGCCGTGACGGTGATCGTGCCCTGGTTGTTCAGGCCGCCGGCTAGGCTGACCGAATGACCCGTGCCGCCGATTTGAACGGCGGTGGCGTCGATGTTCTTGTATACGCCGGCCGCTTCGATGGCGCCGCGGTTGATGAAGGCATAGGCATTGTCGCCGGTTCCGACGGCGCCGAGGCTGATGTCCTTGTCGGCCGATCCGACCAACACCGCCGGCGCGCCGCCGAACGTGCGAATGGAGGCCGTCGTTTCTTGAGCGTCGGGAATGCCGTCGCCGTCGCGGTCGTCGTCCTCGCGATTTTTCTTGCCGTCGCCGTCGTCGTCCTCATCGCCGTTCTTGACGCCGTCGCCGTCGTCGTCTCCCTCGATCCCGCCAGGTCCATAGGACGGGGCGACGTCGAACAGCACGCCCTTGCCGACGTCGCCCGCGATGCGAACGGCCGGGCCGCCCTGCAACAGGTCGTCGGCGTCGAGGTTCTCGAGATAGGTCACGCCCTCGCGAGGTTCGCCCGTTGTGGGCTTGCTCGGCGGAGCCGTGGTGTAACGATAGCCGGTGCTGGTGACAGCGCCTTGAATCTTGACCGCGCCGTCGACCGCGCCATCGACGGCGACGCCGACCGCGTTTTCGCCGACCGCAGTCACGCTGCCCAAGAGGGTGACGTCCCCGGTGACGTCGCCCGTCGTGTGGATGCCGTAGGTGTTATTGCCGATGACGCTGATCTGGCCCTGGCTGAAGATGTTGCCGGTCAGGGGGGCCTCGACGGTCAGGCCCGACGAGTTATTGCCTTCGACCTTGATCGCGCCGGACGATTCGATGCGGACGTTTCCGACCAGCGGCGCCGAGCCGCCGACGCGGACGCCGTGACGGTTCGTGCCGTCGGCGAACGGGCCGTCCAGGTCGCCGTCCTTGTCGTCGTCCTTATACTCTTCGATGGAGTCGGTGATGTTGATGGAGCCGCCGATGGTGACGTCGCCGGTGTTGCCGCCGTTGACCAGGACGCCCGTAGCGCCGTCGGCGGCCTTGAGCATGTCGATCTTGGAGCCGGCGTCCAGCTTCACGTCATTGCTGGAATTCAGCGTCACGGCGGCGCCGGAGGTCACGGTGATCGAGCCGCCGTTGGCGAGCCGAACGTCGTCGGGAGCGCCGTTGTTGGCGGTCGCGGTGCTGATGGGCGTCGTCCGCCCGTTGGAGATGACCTGTTCAGCCTGAACGCCGGAAGCGACCAGCAGGGGAGCGATCGCAACAGCGCTCGCGAGCAAGATACGCATTCGTAAGAAACCCCTCGTGGTCGCACGCGCAAGGATTGAAGGCGACCCTCCTATCAGGGTCCACGCCCGCACGCCCCAAGTTTCTCGAATTTGAGGCGAATGCAAGACCGGCCGTAGGGAGATCAACCTGAACGGCAGATGAAAAGCGGCGGCGTGCGACCGGATTGCGACGGCCTCTTGAGCGCAGCGGTTGCAAGCGGTAGGGGGCCGAAAAGCACGGTGAAGATTAACCGGGCCCATCGCATCCAAAGCCGGAGCTTTAGCGTTAGCGTGAAGAACGACAAGCAGAAGGTCCACCGGATGAGCGCGAGCCATATCGACGTCCAAGAGAGCGAACTGAGGCTGTTCCCCGGCCTGGACGAAGAGGTGGCCGACACCTTGCGGGCGATGAAGACCGCCGCCGCTGATTCCCGACCGCGTCTGGTCGACACCACCATGCTGTTCGCGCCGCGCTCGGGCGGGGTGAAGCGCTATCTGCTGTCGAAAAAGACATGGCTGGAGGCCAATAGGCCGGGCGTGGTGCATAATCTGGTCGTGCCGGGCGCGGGATACAGGGCGGAGCCGGACGGCGTCGTCCGTCTTCATGCGCCGAAGCTGCCGTTCGGCGACGGCTATCGTTGGCCCAGCTCGGTGCGGCGCTGGGGCGCCTGGGTGTCGTCGCTCAACCCCGCCCTGATCGAGGCGGGCGATCCCTATACGCCGGGCCAGGGCGCGCTGGAGGCGGGCCAGAGGGTCGGCTGCCCGGTTGTCGGATTCTGCCATTCGGACCCGGCGGCGCTGGCGGCGCTGCATTTCGGCGAATGGGCCAAGAAGCCGGTCGAGAAGCGCTGGGCCAAGTTGTTTTCCCAATTCGATCGGGTCGTCTCGCCCAGCCGATTCATCGCTCAGCGCCTGGAAGAGGCGGGCGTGGGCGACATTGTGATTTGTCCGCTGGGCGTCGAAGTGGACACCTTCCACCCCGACCGTCGCGATCGCGACTGGCTGTTGAAGAAACTGGGCCTGGGCGCCGACGCGCGGCTGCTGTGCTTCGCCGGGCGTCCGGCCAAGGAGAAGAACGTCGGCGTCCTGATCGACGCGGTGCAGCGCTTGGGCGCGCCCTATCATCTGGTTCTGGTCGGCGCGGGGGCGGGGATGCCTCCGGAGGATCGGGTCATCTCCTTGCCCTATGAGAAGGACCCGCGCGCCGTGGCCCGCATCATCGCCAGCTGCGACGCCTTCGTGCACGCCAACGACAAGGAGCCGTTCGGCCTGATCGTGCTGGAGGCCATGGCCTGCGGCCGGGCCGTGGTCGGCGTCAACGCGGGCGGCGTCGCCGAGACGGTGGACGAGAGCGTGGGGCAACTGGCCGCCTCGGCCGACCCGGTCGACTACGCCGAGGCGATCGAGGCCCTGTTCGCGCGTGACGTGGAGGCTCTGGGTCAGGCGGCGCGGGTCAAGGCGGTCGAGCAGTTCGCCTGGAGCCGTGTGTTCGAGGACCTGACCATGCTTTACGGCGAGCTGACCGGGAAGGCCGCGTTCGTCACGCCGCAAGAGAAACTGCCGATCAACTAGGCGCCCGCCGATGTCGCCCTCGGGCTTGTCCCGAGGGTCTACAGCCGGTCACGGCCAAGCAGGCGCGTGAAAGCAGCGCCTGTGATCGATCTCGATTTTCAGAGAGAGGAGAGGGAAGGGCGGTGCGCCACTCCCTCAGATCCCTGAGAGGAGTGGCGCGAGTGACGGGGCTCGAACCCGCGACCTCCGGCGTGACAGGCCGGCACTCTAACCAACTGAGCTACACCCGCGTTCCCATCCGAAGCGCTGTGCGCCGCGGCGAGGGGCGTCGTTTAGGCGGGGCCGCGTCGCACGTCAAGCGACGCGGCTGTGGATAAATCAAATCATCGCGCAGCGGGCGCCGCAGCGGCCTGCGGCGGGGCTGCGGGGCCGGCGATTCCGCCGTCCGCCGGCAGTTGCGAGGCCGTGGCGGGCGGGGGCGGTTCGTAGTGCACGCCTACGCCCGGCCCCAGCGGCAGGTCCAGCGCCACCCAGGACGCCACCATGATCAGCCCTGCGATCAGGAAGGCCCCTGCATAGGGCAGCATGGTCGCCATCAGCGAGCCCAGGCCGAACTTCGGATCCCAGCGCTGGGCGAAGGTCAGGATCAGCGGGAAGTAGCTCATCAGCGGCGTGGCGATGTTGGTGACGGAATCACCCATGCGATAGGCGGCGGTCGTCATCTCGGGGCTGATGCCCAGCAGCATGAACATGGGCACCACGATCGGCGCCAGGGCCGACCACTTGGCCGAGGCCGAGCCGATGAATAGGTCGAAGATGCAGGACACCAGCACCACCACGATCAGCAGCAGCGGCGTCGGCAGGGCCAGTTCGCGCAGGGAAGCGGCGGCGTTGACCGCCAGGATCGGCCCCAGGCCGGACCAGTTGAACATGGCGACGAAGTGGGCGGCGAAGAAGGCCAGGACGATGTAGGGGGCCAGCTGGCTGATCCCCTCGCGCATCATCCGCACCAGGTCGTGGTGGGTCTTGATCGAGCCGGAGCCCGCGCCGAAGGCTGCGCCCGCCATGAAGAAGGTCAGGGCGAAGAAGGCGACCAGAGAGCGATACAGGGGGTTGTAGCGTTGCGCCGGTTCGGCGTCGGCGTCGACGAAGGGCGAGCCGGGCAGGAAGGTCACCGTCGCCCAGACGGCGATCATGGCCAGGATGGTCAGGCCCGCCCACGCCAGGCCGCGCTTTTCGGCGGCGGTGAGGGGCGTCTTCTCCTCGGCGGCGATCGGGGCGGCGTTATGCGGAATCCAGGCGCCCAGGCGCGGCTCGATCACTCGGTCGGTCAGGAACCAGACGATGGGGGTGAAGACGAACACCACCCCGACGATGAAGAACCAGTTGCCGGCGATGCTGACGGCGTAGGACGGATCGATCAGGTGGGCGGCGGGCTCGGTGATGCCCAGGATCAGGGCGTCGCTCGCGCCGGGGAACAGATTGCCCGCGTATCCGCCCGAGACGGCGGCGAATCCGGCGGCCAGACCGGCCAGCGGGTGGCGACCCGCCGCAGCGAAGATCACGGCGGCCAGCGGAATCACCACGACATAGGAGGCGTCCGAGGCGTGGTGGGACACCATGCCCGTCACCACCACGATGGGCGTCAGGATGAAGCGCGGGGCGTTCAGCAGGGCGCCGCGGATCGCCGTCGAGAACAGGCCTGTTCGTTCGGCCACCGACGCGCCGTAGATGATGGTGATGACGATCCCCAGCGGCGGGAAGTCGGCCAGGGTGCGCGGCATGCCGATGAACAGCCGTTCGAGATTGGCGGGGGAAAGAAGGCTCTGCGCCTGCAGCACCTCGCCCGTCACCGGGTTGACCGCCGACCAGCCCAGCCCTGCGCCGACCAGGCTGAGGGCCACGAGGCCGAGGATCAGCCATAGGAATAGGAAGACGGGATCTGGCAGCCTATTGCCGATGCGTTCGATTGAGTTCAGCAGGCGGGCGGCCAGGTTCATACGCAAGCTCTCGGCTATGTTGGAGGCGACGACGCATTTCGCGGATCAGCGGCATAAGAGGCAATCGCGCGGCCTGCGGCAAATCGCCCAAAAAACTGCGAACCGTTCGCAATAAAAAACCTTTGCCGACATGGGTTTGAACCCTGGCGAGGTTGGGTCTAAGAAGCCCCGAATCCGCCCCCTACCTCCCGGCGGGCGAGGCAGCTCGAATGAACGAATTTCTTCTAGAATATCTTCCGATCGTCGTTTTCCTGGGCATCGCCATCGTGCTCGGCGCCGGCTTCATGCTGGCGGCCTGGGCGTTGGCTCCCAAGAACCCCGATACCGAGAAGCTCTCGGCTTATGAGTGCGGCTTCAACGCCTTTGACGACGCGCGCATGAAGTTCGATGTGCGCTTCTATCTGGTGTCGATCCTCTTCATCATCTTCGACCTGGAAATCGCCTTCCTGTTCCCGTGGGCGGTGTCGATGTTCGACCTGTCGCACGGCGGCATGGTGTTCGCCTTCTGGTCGATGATGGTCTTCCTTGGCGTCCTGACGGTCGGCTTCATCTACGAATGGAAGAAGGGAGCCCTGGAATGGCAGTAATCGCCCCCTCTAGCCCCCTGGTCCCCGCCGGCTCGGCTGCGCGTTCGACCGTCGAGGGCTATGATCCCAAGATTCACGACAAGTTCTTCGAGTCGGTAAACACCGAGCTGGGCGAGCGCGGCTTCCTGACGACTTCGCTGGATGACGTCATCACCTGGGCCCGCACGGGTTCGCTGATGTGGATGTCGTTCGGCCTGGCCTGCTGCGCCGTCGAGATGATCCACCTGTCGATGCCGCGCTTCGACCTGGAGCGTTTCGGCACCGCGCCGCGTGGTTCGCCGCGCCAGTCGGATCTGATGATCGTCGCCGGCACCCTGACCAACAAGATGGCTCCGGCCCTGCGCAAGGTCTACGACCAGATGCCGGACCCGCGCTACGTCATCTCGATGGGCTCGTGCGCCAACGGCGGCGGCTATTACCACTACAGCTACAGCGTTGTGCGCGGCTGCGATCGCGTGGTGCCGGTGGACGTCTATGTTCCGGGCTGCCCGCCGACCGCCGAGGCCCTGCTTTACGGCATCCTGCAGCTGCAGAAGAAGATCCGCCGTACGGGGACCATCGAGCGATGAGCGAACTGGTGCGCGTCGCGGAGCGCGAATCCGCCCTTACGCCTCTGGGCACGGAAATGGTCGCGGCGCTCGGCGTCGAGGCCGTTGTCGCCTATGGCGAGCTGACCCTGATCGCCCCGCGCGAGAACATCGTCGCCGTCATGACCGCCCTGCGCGATCAGTTCGGCTTCCAGCAGTGCATGGACGTCTGCGGCGCCGACTATCCCGACCGCACCGAGCGGTTCGAGGTGGTCTATCACCTGCTGTCCCTGACGCGCGCCGCGCGCGTTCGCGTCAAGGTGTCGACCGATGAAGTGAAGCCCGTCCCAAGCGTGAGCGCGGTCTATCCGTCGGCCGGCTGGTTCGAGCGTGAAGCCTTCGACATGTACGGCATGATCTTCTCGGATCACCCGGACATGCGCCGCATCCTGACCGACTACGGTTTCCAGGGGCACCCGCTGCGCAAGGACTTCCCGATGACGGGTTATGTCGAGGTCCGCTACGACGAAGAGCAGAAGCGCGTGGTCTATGAGCCGGTGAAGTTGACTCAGGAATTCCGCAACTTCGACTTCCTGTCTCCATGGGAAGGCGCCGATTATCCGACCGTCCTGCCGGGCGATGAAAAGGCGGGAGCGCAGTAATGGCCGACGTCAAGAACATGCCAGCGCCGCTCGGTGCGGCCATCGACCCGTTCGAGGACTATGAAGACGGTCTGACCCCGCACGCGCGGGCGATGGACGACCGCAAGTTCACCATCAACTTCGGCCCGCAGCACCCGGCCGCGCACGGCGTGCTGCGTCTGGTGCTGGAGCTGGACGGCGAGCTGGTCACGCGCGTTGATCCGCACATCGGCCTGCTGCACCGCGGCACCGAGAAGCTGATGGAGGCGCGCACCTACCTCCAGAACATCCCCTACCTGGACCGGCTGGACTACGTCTCGCCGATGAACCAGGAGCACGCCTTCTGCTTGGCCATCGAGCGCCTGCTGGAGCTGGACGTGCCGTATCGTGGCCAACTGATCCGGGTCCTGTACTCGGAGATGGGCCGCATCCTGAACCACCTTCTGAACGCGACCATGCAGGCCATGGACGTGGGCGCCCTGACCCCACCCCTGTGGGGCCATGAAGAGCGCGAGAAGCTGATGGTCTTCTACGAGCGCGCCTGCGGCGCGCGTCTGCACGCCAACTACTTCCGTCCGGGCGGCGTCCACCAGGACCTGACGCCCGAGCTGATCGACGACATCGGCCGCTGGTGCGCCGAGTTCCCGGCCGCGCTGAACGACATTGAAAGCCTGGTCACAGAGAACCGCATCTTCAAGCAGCGCAACGTCGACATCGGCGTGGTGTCCAAGGAAAATGCCCTGGCCTGGGGCTTCTCGGGCGTCATGCTGCGCGGTTCGGACATCGCCTGGGATCTGCGCAAGGCTCAGCCGTACGACTGCTACGCCGACATGGAGTTCGACATCGTCGTCGGCAAGAACGGCGACTGCTGGGACCGCTACCTGTGCCGCGTCGAAGAGATGCGCCAGTCGGTGCGGATCATGGAACAGTGCATCCACAAGCTGCGCAACTGCCCCGGCGAGCCTGTCCTGACCGAGGACCACAAGATCGCCCCGCCGCGTCGTGGTGAGATGAAGCGTTCGATGGAAGCGTTGATCCATCACTTCAAGCTCTACACCGAAGGCTTCCGCACCCCGGAAGGCGAGGTCTATGCGGCCGTCGAAGCGCCCAAGGGCGAGTTCGGCGTCTATCTGGTGTCGGACGGCACCAACAAACCTTACCGCGTCAAGCTGTCGGCCCCCGGCTTCCGTCACCTGCAGGCGATGGACTGGATGAACCGCGGCCACATGCTGGCGGACGTGTCCGCCATCCTCGGCTCGCTCGACATGGTGTTCGGAGAAGTGGACAGATGAGCGTTCGTCGCCTCGCCAAGGAACAGCCGGCGTCTTTCGAGTTCTCGAAGGACACCATGGCCAAGGCCGAGTGGTGGATCAAAAAGTACCCGGAATCGCGTCGCCAGTCGGCGGTGATCCCGATCCTGTGGCTGGTTCAGAAGCAGGAAGGCTGGGTGTCCGAGCCCTCGCTGCGCGCTGTCGGCGAGCTGCTGGGCATGGCCTATATCCGGGTGCTGGAGGTCGCGACCTTCTACACCATGTTCCAACTGACGCCGGTCGGTAAGGCCGCCCTGATCCAGGTGTGCGGCACGACGCAGTGCATGCTGCGCGGCTCTAACGATCTGATGCGTGTCTGCCGCGAGAAGATCGGGCCCAAGGACGAGCTGTCCGCTGACGGCCGCTTCACCTGGCAGGAAGTCGAGTGTCTGGGCGCCTGCTCGAACGCGCCGATGGCCCAGATCAACGACCTCTATTACGAAGACCTGACGCCTGAGAACATGGCCCAGATCATCGACGACTTCGCCGCCGGCAAGACGCCGAAGGCCGGCAGCTATGTCGGCCGTCACAACGCCGCGCCTGAGGGCGGCGCGCGCGTCCTGACGGACCCGGCGTTGTACGACGGTTCGGCCGCCAAGAAGATCAAGAAGCTGCCGAACTCGGAGCCTGTCGCTGAAAAGGCTCCGGCCTAATGGCGCGGCCGAACCTCGAAACAGAAGCGGGCAGGGCGGCCTATCGGGCCGAGCTGCGTCGCGTCGGCTGGCGGCCCCGCTGGGCGGGGCTGGCCTGCATCGTGGTGGCGGCCGCTCTGGTTTTGTTCGCACGTGAAGGCCGTTTCGGCCTGACTGACAACGCGGTGATGGCGGCCTATGGCCTGTTGGCCATCGGATGGGTGCTGGTGATCTACGCCGTCTTCCAGCGCACCCGCCACCACAAGCGCCGCATGGCGGAAGGACTTTAAGGGATCATGGTCGGCATCCTCCAAGACAAGGATCGGATCTTCACCAACCTCTACGGCCTCCAGGACTGGGGCCTTGAGGGGGCGAAGCAGCGCGGCGCGTGGAACGCCACCAAGGACATGCTGGACCTTGGCCGCGACTGGATCATCACCAACGTCAAGAACTCGGGCCTGCGCGGGCGCGGCGGCGCCGGTTTCTCGACCGGCCTGAAGTGGTCCTTCATGCCCAAGGAAGTGAAGGATCGTCCTCACTATCTGGTCATCAACGCCGATGAGTCCGAGCCTGCGACCTGTAAAGATCGCGAGATCATGCGTCATGATCCGCAACTGCTGATCGAAGGCGCGCTGATCGCCTCCTTCGCCATGCAGGCGCACGCTTGCTACATCTACCTGCGCGGCGAATACATCCTCGAGCGCGAGCGCATGGAAGCCGCCGTCAAGCAGGCCTATGAGGCCAAGCTGATCGGCGACGACAACGTCCACGGCTGGGACTTCCACGTCTATATCCACCATGGCGCCGGGGCCTATATCTGCGGCGAAGAGACGGCCCTGCTGGAAAGCCTGGAAGGCAAGAAGGGCCAGCCGCGCCTGAAGCCGCCGTTCCCGGCGGGCGCTGGCCTCTACGGCTGCCCCACGACCGTGAACAACGTGGAATCGATCGCCGTCGTCGGCACCATCCTACGTCGCGGCGCGGACTGGTTCGCCGGCTTCGGTCGTCCGAACAACACCGGCACCAAGCTGATGTCCCTGTCGGGGCATGTGAACACGCCCTGCGTGGTCGAAGAAGTCATGTCGATCCCGCTGCGTCAGCTGATCGAAGATCACGGCGGCGGCGTTCGCGGCGGTTGGGGCAACCTGAAGGCCATCATCCCCGGCGGCGCATCCTGTCCGGTCATCACGCGCGAGCAGGCCGAAGTCGCGCTGATGGACTTCGACTCCATGCGTGAGCTTCGTTCGTCGCTGGGCACCGCCGGCGTGACCGTCATGGACGAGTCCACCGACATCGTGAAGGCGATCGCCCGCATCAGCTACTTCTTCAAGCACGAGAGCTGCGGCCAGTGCACGCCGTGCCGTGAAGGAACCGGCTGGATGTGGCGCGTGCTGGAACGCATGGCCATCGGCGACGCCGACCCGTCCGAGATCGACCTGCTGCTCGACGTGGCCGGTCAGGTCGAAGGTCACACCATCTGCGCTCTCGGCGACGCCGCCGCCTGGCCCGTGCAGGGCCTGATCCGGCACTTCCGTCACGAGATCGAAGAGCGCATCCACACCTACCGCAGCCGCCGCGCGAACTTCGCCGGCCACGCGATCGCGGCGGAGTAATCGTAATGCCTATCGCCAAGGTCAACGGCGTTGAAGTCGAGTTCGAACCGGGCATGACCGTGCTGCAGGTCGCCGAGCGCGCCGGGCAGGAAATCCCGCGCTTCTGCTACCACGAGCGCCTGTCCATCGCCGGCAACTGCCGCATGTGCCTGGTCGAGGTGAAGCCTGGACCGCCGAAGCCGCAGGCTTCGTGCGCGCTTCCGGCCGCCGACGGCCAGGAAATCTTCACTGACACGCCGATGGTGAAGAAGGCCCGCGAAGGGGTGATGGAGTTCCTGCTCATCAACCACCCGCTGGACTGCCCGATCTGCGACCAGGGCGGCGAGTGCGACCTGCAGGATCAGGCCGTGGGCTATGGCCGCGACGGTTCGCGCTACGGCGAGAACAAGCGCGCGGTCGAAGAAAAGAACATGGGCCCGACGGTCAAGACGTTCATGACGCGGTGCATCCAGTGCACGCGTTGCGTCCGCTTCATCACGGAAGTCGCCGGCGTGCCGGACATCGGCATGATCTCGCGCGGCGAGAGCGCCGAGATCACGACCTATCTGGAAAAGAACATCGACAGCGAACTGTCGGGCAACGTCAACGACTTGTGCCCGGTGGGCGCCCTGACGCACCGCCCGTGGCAGTATCACTACCGCCCGTGGGAGCTGAAGAAGACCGAGACCATCGACGTGATGGACGCGCTCGGCTCCAACATCCGCGCCGACTCGCGCGGCGCCGAGGTCATGCGCGTGCTGCCGCGCGTGAACGAGGGCATCAACGAAGAGTGGCTGTCGGACAAGAGCCGCTACGCCGTCGACGGCCTGCAGGCGCGTCGTCTGGACCGCCCGTGGGTACGCGAAAACGGTAAGCTGCGCGCGGCCTCGTGGGACGAGGCGCTGAGCGCCGTCGCCGCCAGGATCAAGGCCGCCTCGGCTGACCGCATTGGCGCCATCGCCGGCGACCTGCAGGACGCCGAGTCGATGAAGGCTCTGCTGGATCTGTTCCGTTCGCTCGGCTCGGCCAACACCGACTGCCGCCAGGACGGCGCAGCGCTGGGCGGCGAGACGCGTGAGGGCTGGCTGTTTAACTCTGGCCTGCAAGGTATTGAAAACGCTGACGTCATCCTGATCGTCGGCGCCAATCCGCGCACGGAAGCGCCGCTGCTGAACGCGCGCATCCGCAAGAGCTGGCTGAAGGGCGGCGTCGAAGTCGGCGTCATCGGCCCGCAAGCCGACCTGACCTATGACTACGCCTGGCTGGGCGCCGGTTCGAAGACCCTGGGCAAGCTGCCCAAGGCCGCGACCGACTTCCTGAGCAAGGCTGAACGTCCCGCCATCATCGTCGGCGCGGGCGCCCTAACCGGCGAGACCGGCCCGGCCGTGCTAAACGCCCTGGGCGCGCTGGCCAAGAAGGTCGGCGTCGTTAAGGACGGCTGGAACGGCTTCAACGTCCTGCACAGCGCCGCCGCGCGTGTGGGCGGCCTGGATATGGGCTTCCTGCCGGGCGAGGGCGGTCTGGATGTCGCCGGCATGCTGAAGCCGGGCGCGCTGGACGTTCTGTTCCTGCTGGGCGCCGATGAGGTGAACGCAGACGCATCGGGCGCCTTCCGCGTCTATCTGGGTTCGCACGGCGATCGCGGCGCGCACGGCGCGGACGTGATCCTGCCGGGCGCGGCCTATACCGAGAAGTCGGGCCTGTACGTCAACACCGAGGGCCGGGTGCAGATGGCCGAGCGCGTGGTCTTCCCGAAGGGCGAGGCCAAGGACGACTGGGCCATCATCCGCGCCCTGTCGGAGCGCGTCGGCCACAAGCTGCCGTTCGACACGCTTGAACAACTGCGCGCCAAGCTGATGGGCGACCATCCGACCTTCGGCCGCATCGACTATCTGGCTCCGGCCGCGACCTTCGACGTCGCCAAGCTGGGCGCCAAGGGAGACCTGGGCGACGTCGCCTTCGTCTCCGTCATCGCCGATCCCTACCTGACCAACCCGATCGCGCGCGCCAGTGAAACCATGGCCCAACTGTCCGCTGAGCGGACGGCGCCGGTCGCCCTGGCGGCGGAGTAAATCATGGACGCTGCGACTTCCTTCTGGACCACGCCTCTCGGTTGGACCCTCGCCACGGTCGGCGGGATTCTGCTGGTGGTGGTCGGTATCCTGATCTCCCTGGCCTTCCTGCTGCTGGCCGACCGCAAGATTTGGGCGGGCGTTCAGCTGCGCAAAGGTCCGAACGTGGTCGGTCCCTTCGGCCTGCTGCAATCCTTCGCCGACTTCTTCAAGTTCGTGCTGAAGGAGATCGTCATCCCCGCCGGGTCGGACAAGGTGGTCTTCATCCTGGCCCCGCTGATCAGCTTCGTGCTGGCTTTCGTGGCGTGGGCGGCGATCCCATTCGCACCGGGCTGGGTGGTCGCGGACCTGAACGTCGGCATCCTGTATATTCTGGCGATCAGCTCGCTGGGCGTTTACGGCATCATCATGGGCGGCTGGGCTTCGAACTCGAAGTATCCGTTCCTGGGCGCGCTGCGTTCGGCGGCGCAGATGGTGTCGTATGAGGTCTCGATGGGCCTCATCATCATCAACGTCATCCTGCTGGCCGGGACGATGAATCTGACCCAGATCGTGACCCAGCAGTCCGGCTGGTTCTGGAACTGGAACGCCTTCGGCGGCGGCCTCGAGACCCTGCCGACGATCATCGTCATGCTGCCGATGACCATCGTCTTCTTCATCTCGGCCCTGGCCGAGACCAACCGCCCGCCGTTCGATCTTCCCGAAGCGGAGTCGGAACTGGTGGCCGGTTATCAGGTCGAATATTCCTCGACCCCCTACCTGCTGTTCATGATCGGCGAATACGCCAACATCGTCTTCATGTGCGCCATGATCACCCTGCTGTTCTGCGGTGGGTGGAATCCGGGCTTCCCGACCGACTTCCTGAACAGCGTCCCGGCCTTCGTCGCCAACCTGTTCTACCTGCTGGTCTTCATCACCAAGGTCGTCTTCTGGTTCTTCATGATCGCCCTGGTGAAGGCCTTCGTGCCGCGCTACCGCTATGACCAGCTGATGCGTCTGGGCTGGAAGATCTTCCTGCCGGCCTCGCTGATCGCCGTGGTCTTCGTGGCGGCGTGGCGCGTCTTCGCGGTGGGGGCATGATGGGCGTCCGCGCCACATTCCTGATCGCGCTGGCGCTCGCCGCCGGCCTGTCGGCCTGCACCTTCAAGCCGATGGACCCTGCTGCGCCCGAGTCCGCGTCTGCGCGCCTCGAGCGCCTGGACCGGGAGCGGGGAGAGGAGGCGGACAAGCGCGCCTATTGCCAACGTCTGTCGCGGGACGACCCGCGCTTCGACAGGGACGGCTGCGAACGCCGGATCGGCGGATGAAGACGAAAGCCGCAGCCCTGATGTTCGCCTTGGCCGCGCCTATGCTGGCGTCGGCCTGCGCGCCCTATGAGGCCGACCCCGTGTCGGTCTATCAGTGGGAACGCAAGGTGCAGGAAATCGAACGGCGCGAGGCGGAACGCCAACGCCTTTGCCAGACCCTCGACAAGGAAAGCGCGCGCTATCAACGCGACTGCGCCGGAGTGAAATCGTAATGCTGACCCGTATCGTTCAGGCGGCCAAGGGCGCGATGCTGACCGACGTGTTCGGCGCCGTCGGCCTGTCGATGAAGTACATGATGAAGCCGAAGGCGACGGTGAACTATCCGTTCGAGCGCAACCCGCAGTCGCCGCGCTTCCGTGGCGAACACGCGCTGCGCCGCTATCCGAACGGCGAAGAGCGCTGCATCGCCTGCAAGCTGTGCGAGGCCATCTGCCCGGCGCAAGCCATCACCATCGAGGCCGAACCGCGCGCCGACGGCAGCCGCCGCACGACGCGCTACGACATCGACATGGTCAAATGCATCTACTGCGGCCTGTGCCAGGAGGCCTGCCCGGTGGACGCCATCGTCGAGGGACCGAACAGCGAATTCGCCACCGAGACCCGCGAAGAACTGCTCTATGACAAGGCGCGCCTGCTGGACAACGGCGACCGCTGGGAGCGTCTGATCGCGAAGAATCTGGAACTCGACGCTCCGTATCGCTAAACGGAGCGGCGATTCCGTCACGCTGACCCTGACCTTCGGGCCGGGGCCGATTTCTGGAAGGGTCCGGGCTTTTCGTCCGGGCCATTGGTTTTGAAGAGGGGCGTCGTCCCGCACATGTTGCAAGGCCTGGCCTTCTATCTTCTGGCGACGGTCGCCGTGGTTTCCGCCCTTCTGGTCGTGACCGCGCGCAATCCCGTGCACTCCGTTCTCTGGCTGATCCTGACCTTCTTCTCGGCAGCCGGCCTGTTCGTTCTGCTGAGCGCCGAGTTCCTGGCGATGCTGCTGGTCGTCGTCTACGTCGGCGCCGTGGCGGTGCTGTTCCTGTTCGTCGTCATGATGCTGGACGTCGACTTCGTGAAGTTGCGCGAAGGATACGCGCGCTACCTGCCGCTGGCGGGCATTGTGGCGGGCGTGCTGCTGGCCGAGATGATCATGGTGTCGATCACCGTCGTTCAGGGCGGAGCCGCCAGGGACGCGACCTCGCCGGTTCCGGCCGGGCCTGACGTCACCAACATCGAGACGATCGGCCGCGTACTCTACACGGACTACGTCTACTTCTTCCAGGCGGCGGGCGTGGTCCTGCTGATCGCCATGATCGGCGCCATCGTCCTGACCCTGCGCCACCGTCCGGGCGTGCATCGCCAGGACCTGGCTTCCCAGGCCAACCGCGAGCGCGCCAAGGCTGTCGAGATCAAGTCCGTGACCACGGGCCAGGGCGTCACCCCCGAGGAGCTTCTGTAATGGATATCTCGCTCCAGCATTATCTGGCGGTCGCCGCCATGCTGTTCACCATCGGCGTCTTCGGCATCTTCGTGAACCGCAAGAACGTCATCATCATCCTGATGTCGGTCGAGATGATCCTGCTCGCGGTGAACATCAACTTCGTGGCCTTCTCCACGCACCTGAACGACGTGTCGGGTCAGCTGATGGCCATGTTCGTCCTGACTGTCGCCGCGGCCGAGGCCGCTGTCGGCCTGGCCATTCTCGTGACCTTCTTCCGTAACCGCGGCGACATCGCGGTCGACGACGCCTCCGTGATGAAGGGCTGATCGGAACCGTGACTATCCAGACTCTCGTCACTCTCGGCGTCTTCGCCCCCTTGCTGGGGGCCATGATCGCCGGCTTCTTCGGTCGCCGGATCGGCGACGTCGCCTCGCAGGCCGTCACTACGGGCCTGCTGTTCTTCTCGTGCGCGGTCTCGTGGATCGTGTTCAGCCAGTGGACCTGGGGTGGGCTGGAAGCCTTCACCGTGCACCTGGCGCCGTTCGTCCACGTCGGCGAGTTCCAGTCGAACTGGTCGATCCGCGTCGACGCCATGTCGGCTGTCATGCTGATCGTGGTGACGTCGGTGTCCTCGCTGGTTCACCTCTATTCCTGGGGTTACATGAAGGAGGACGACAGCCGTCCTCGCTTCTTCGCCTATCTGTCGCTGTTCACCTTCATGATGCTGGCGCTGGTGACGGCCGCCGACTTCCTGCAGATGTTCTTCGGCTGGGAAGGCGTGGGCCTGGCGTCCTATCTGCTGATCGGTTTCTGGTACAAGAAGCCCTCGGCCACCGCCGCCTCGATCAAGGCCTTCGTGGTCAACCGCGTCGGCGACTTCGGCTTCCTGCTCGGCATGATGACCGTGTTCTGGATGTTCGGCACGATCGAGTTCGCCAAGCTGTTCCCGTTGATCGCGGGCAAGGCCGGGACGGGCTGGGAATTCCTGGGCCACACTTGGTCGGCGTTGGATCTGGCCGGTCTGCTGCTGTTCATCGGCGCGATGGGCAAGTCGGCGCAGTTCTTCCTGCACACCTGGCTGCCGGACGCGATGGAAGGCCCGACGCCTGTGTCGGCCCTGATCCACGCGGCCACCATGGTCACCGCCGGCGTCTATATGGTCTGCCTGCTGTCGCCCTTGTATGAGCACGCGCCGGTCGCGTCGCAGTTCATCGCCATCATCGGCGGCATCACGGCCATCTTCGCCGCGACCGTCGGCATGATGCAGAACGACATCAAGCGCGTGATCGCCTATTCGACCTGTTCGCAGCTGGGCTATATGTTCTTCGCGGCGGGCGTCGGCGCCTATCAGCCCGCCATGTTCCACCTGTTCACGCACGCCTTCTTCAAGGCTCTGCTGTTCCTGGGCGCCGGTTCGGTGATCCACGGGATGCACCATGAGCAGGATATGCGGAAGATGGGCGGCCTGTGGAAGCTGCTGCCCGTCACCTATGCGACCATGATGATCGGCACCATCGCCATCACCGGCCTGGGCATGCCCGGCGTCGGCGGCTTCGCCGGCTTCTACTCCAAGGACTCCATCCTCGAGAGCGCCTATGCGGCGGCGGCGACCGGCCACTCGGCCGCGGGCATGTTCGCCTTCGTCATCGGCATCTCGGCGGCCCTGCTGACGGCCTACTATTCGTGGCGCCTGATCTTCATGACCTTCCACAACAAGCCGGTGTGGAAGGAAGAGGAGGGCGCCCACCATGCGGACGCCCACGCTCATGACGATCATCATGCCCACGACGATCATGCGCATGACGACCATCACCATGGTCCGCTGAAGCCGCACGAAAGCCCGCTGGTCATGGTCGTACCGCTTCTGGTGCTGTCGATCGGCGCGGTGTTCGCGGGCATGATCTTCGCCCCGCACTTCATCGGCCATCATGAGGCTGAGTTCTGGCGCGGCGCCATCTTCGTCGGAGCTGAGAACCACGTCCTGCACGAAAGCCACAACGTCCCGACCTGGGTGAAGTGGGCGCCGCTGATCGTGACGCTGCTGGGCACGGCCATCGCTTACTGGCTGTATGTCGTGAAGGAAGGCGCGGCCAAGGAGATGGCCGACCGCAAGGGCCCGCTGTGGACCTTCCTCTACAACAAGTGGTTCTTCGATGAGCTGTATGACGCCACCTTCGTGAAGGGGACCAAGGCGCTCGGCGACTTCTTCTGGAAGATCGGCGACGTGAAGATCATCGACGGTCTGGGCCCGAACGGCGCGGCCTGGGCTTCGCTGAAGTCGGGCGGCTGGTTGTCCCGGTTCCAGTCCGGTTTCGTCTACTTCTATGCATTCGTGATGCTGATCGGCGTGGCTGCGTTCCTTGCCTTCGCCATCTTCACGTGGGGAGCCTGAGCCTCGTGCCTCACATTCTGAGCATCGTCACCTTCCTGCCGCTTCTCGGCGCGGCCGCGATCCTGATCGCGCGCCTGCTGAACAAGGGCGGTCAGGACGCCGCGGCCCCGGCCGCTCGCTGGATCGCGCTGATCACCACCATGGTGGTGCTGGCCGTGTCCGTCCTGCTGGTCGCGCAGTTCGATCCGTCGAACCCGGCCTATCAGTTCGTCGAGAACTACGCCTGGTTCGCGGGCGCCAGCTATCACCTGGGCGTGGACGGGATCTCCATCCTGTTCGTCCTGCTGACGGCCTTCCTGCTGCCGATCTGCATCGTGGCCAGCTGGAAGTCGATCGAGACGCGCGTCGTCGAATACATGATCGCCTTCCTGATCCTGGAGACCATGGTCATCGGGGTGTTCACCTCGCTGGACCTGTTCCTCTTCTACATCTTCTTCGAAGGCACCCTGGTGCCGATGTATCTGATCATCGGCATCTGGGGCGGCGCCAACCGCATCTACGCGGCGTACAAGTTCTTCCTGTACACCCTGCTGGGCTCGGTCCTGATGCTGCTGGCCATGCTGTGGATGGCCCATACGACCGGCACCACCAGCATTCCGGAACTGAAGCAGTACGCCTTCGACCCGGCGGTGCAGCCGCTGCTGTGGTTGGCCTTCTTCGCCTCCTTCGCGGTGAAGATGCCGATGTGGCCGGTGCACACCTGGCTGCCTGACGCCCACGTTCAGGCGCCGACGGCGGGTTCGGTCATCCTGGCCGGCATCCTGCTGAAGCTGGGCGGCTACGGCTTCATCCTGTTCAACATTCCGATGTTCCCGCAGGCGTCGCAGATGTTCACGCCTCTGGTGCTGACGCTGTCGGTGATCGCCATCGTCTACACCTCGCTGGTCGCCTTCCGTCAGACGGACATCAAAAAGCTGATCGCCTATTCGTCGGTCGCCCACATGGGCTTCGTGACCATGGGCATCTTCGCGGGCAACGACACCGGCATTCAGGGCGCTGTCTTCCAGATGCTGAGCCACGGCCTGATCTCGGGCGCGCTCTTCCTCTGTGTCGGCGTGGTTTATGACCGGATGCATACGCGTGAGATCGCCTTCTACGGCGGCCTGACGGCGCGGATGCCCTGGTATGCGGCCATCTTCCTGATGTTCACCATGGCCAACGTCGGCCTGCCGGGTACCTCGGGCTTCATCGGCGAAGTGCTGACGATGACGGGCGCCTATCAGGTCTCGACCTGGGCGGCCCTGATCGCGGCCTCGGGCGTGATCTTCTCGGCGGTCTATGCGCTGACGCTGTTCCGCAACGTCATGTACGGCCCGATCACCAATCCGGCGCTGGAAAACATCACCGACATCGACAAGCGCGAGCTGCTGATCTTCGTGCCCCTGATCGTCGGCACCATCTGGCTGGGCCTCTATCCCAACGCCGTTCTCGACTACACCGGGCCGACTGTTGAAGCCCTGACCAGCGCCTATCGCGCCGCGATCGGCGGGTGAGACCATAATGCCTGATCTGTCCTCCGCTCTCCAACTCGCCGCCCCGGAGCTGACCCTTGCGGTCGGCGGGCTGGTGCTGCTCATGCTCGGCGCCTTTACCGGCGAGAAGTCGACGCGCCTGGTTTCCGGCCTGTCGGTGCTGTTGCTGCTGGCGGCGACGGCTCTGGCCGTCGTCGGCCCGCTGGGTTCCGCCTTCAACGGGGCCTATGTGGCCGATCCGCTGGCCGTTTACGGCAAGGCGGTGATCTTCCTGTCCGCCGCCTTGGCCGTGGTGCTGGGTGACGGCTGGATGCATCGCAACAACATCGCCAAGTTCGAGTATCCGATCCTGATCGTGCTGGCCTCGGTCGGCATGGGTATGATGGCGTCGTCGGGCGACCTGATCTCGCTCTACATCGGCATCGAGATGCACTCGCTGGCCCTCTACGTCCTGGCCGCCTATCGCCGCGACGATCTGAAGGCCTCGGAAGCCGGTCTGAAGTATTTCGTCCTGGGCGCCCTGTCGTCGGGTCTGCTGCTCTACGGCGCCAGCCTGATCTACGGTTTCGCTGGTTCGATGCGGTTCGAGGACATCGCCGCCTTCGCCACCGCCAACCCCGGTCCGGGCCTGATCTTCGGCCTGGTCTTCCTGATCTGCGGTCTGGCGTTCAAGGTTTCGGCCGCGCCGTTCCACATGTGGACGCCGGACGTCTATGAAGGCGCACCGACGCCGGTCGTGGCCCTGTTCTCGACCGCGCCCAAGGTGGCGGCCATGGTGCTGATCATCCGCGTGCTGGTCGAAGGCTTCGGCCTGGCTCATGCGCAGTGGGCGCAGGTGCTGATCCTGATCTCGCTGATCAGCTTCGCCGTCGGCGCCTTCGGCGGCCTGATGCAGAAGGACATCCAGCGCCTGCTGGCCTATTCGTCCATCATCAACATCGGCTACGCCCTGCTGGGCGTGGCGGCAGGCACGCAGGTCGGCGTTCAGGCGACCCTGATGTTCATGACCCTGTATGTCGTGGACCAGATCGGCTTCTTCGCGATTCTGCTGTCGCTGAGCCGCAATGGCCGTCCGATCCGCAAGATCGCCGACCTGGCCGGTCTGAAGAAGGACCGCCCGGTGACGGCCGTCGCCCTGACGATCCTGTCGCTGTCGGCTGTCGGCATTCCGCCGATGTCGGGCTTCTGGGGCAAGTTCTACGTCTTCGGCGCCGCCGCTGACGCCGGTTACTGGATGGCGGGCGCTGCGGGCCTGGTGGCCTCGGTCGTCGCGGCCTTCTACTACCTGCGCATCATCAAGGTGATCTGGTTCGACACGCCGGAGTTCGACGTGACGACGGACAAGGCGCCGGCCGGTTCGCAGTGGATCGGCTGGGCGGCTGCGGCCTTCAGCTTCCCCGTGCTGCTGATCGCCCTGACCTGGCTGGAGCCGCTGACGCGCGCGGCGGCCGGGGGCGTCGGGATCGGATAAGGGGCCTTGGCGGCTCCGGTCCTGATCCTCGAAGAGACCGACTCCACCAACGCCGAGGCGCGTCGTCGCGCCGAGGCGGGCGAGGCCGGGCCGCTGTGGATCGCGGCTCGGCGTCAAACCGCCGGGCGGGGCCGTCGCGGCCGCGCCTGGGACAGCCGGGACGGCAATCTGGCCACGACCCTGCTGCTGACGCTGAACCGCTCTCCGGCCGAGGCGGCGCAGCTGACCTTCGCCGCCGCCCTGGCGGTGGCCGATCTGCTGGACCGCTATGTTCCGCCCGCGTTGGTCAGCATCAAATGGCCCAATGACGTCCTGCTGGATGGCCGCAAGTCGTCCGGCATACTGATCGAGTCCGGTCCGGCGCCGTCTGGCGGTCTGTGGCTGGCTGTGGGCGTCGGCGTGAACCTGTCCCATGCGCCCGAAGGGACCGAGCGCCCGACCACCTGCATCGTCGAGCATCTGCGTCACGATGTGGCCGCCCCGCCGTCGATGGAGGAGGGGGCCAGGGCGTTGGCCGAAACCTTTGACGCCTGGCTGGAACGCTGGACGCGTCTGGGCTTTCAGCCGGTGCTGGACGCCTGGGTCGCGCGCACGCCGGGCCTGTTCGGCCCATGCACGGCCCGGCTGAGCCATGAAACCCTGAGCGGGGTCGCCGACGGCGTTGAGGCCGACGGCGCCCTGCGCCTGAAACTGCCGGACGGAAGTCTGCGGGTCATCTCCGCAGGCGACGTCTTCTTCGGAGAGGCCGCCTGATGCTGCTGGCGATCGAGCAAGGCAACACCAACACCCTGTTCGCCGTTCATGACGGTCAGGAGTGGATCTTCCAGTGGCGCACGGCCACCGATCCCATGCGCACGGCTGATGAGTACGCCGTCTGGCTGCACCAGTTGTTCGAGATGCGCGGTCAGGGCCAGACCATGGCCGACATGGATGGCTGCATCATTTCCAGCGTGGTGCCGCAGTCGATCTTCAACCTGCGCAACCTGGCGCGGCGTTATCTGAACGTCGAACCCTTGGTGATCGGCGAGAACGTCGAACTGGGCATTGAGGTGCGCATCCATAAGCCCAGCGAGGCCGGGGCCGACCGTCTGGTCAACGCCATCGGCGCGCTGCAGGTCTATGAGGGCGACCTGCTGCTGATCGACAGCGGCACGGCGACTACTTTTGATGTCGTGTCCGGCGCGAACGGGCAGGGGGCGGGGGCCTTTGAAGGCGGGCTGATCGCGCCCGGCATCAATCTGTCGCTTCAGGCCCTGCACGAGGCGGCGGCCAAGCTGCCGCGCATCGCCATCCAGCGCCCCGATACGGTGATCGGGCGCGACACCGTGACTTCCATGCAATCGGGCGTCTTCTGGGGCTATATCGCCCTGATCGAAGGGCTGGTGGACCGTATCAAGGCCGAGTGGGGCAAGCCCATGACGGTCATCGGCACCGGCGGCGTCGCCTCCCTGTTCGAGGGCGCAACCGACTCTATCGACCGGTTTGATCCGGACCTGACCATCCGCGGCCTACTCGAAATCTGGCGGCGGAACTCCCATCTGTAAGGCCGTATGAAAAAGCAAAATCAAAACGACGAACTCGTCTTCCTGCCGTTGGGCGGCTCGAACGAGGTCGGCATGAACCTGAACGCCTATGGCTTCGGCCCGGCGCATGACCGCAAATGGATCATCGTCGATGTCGGCGTGACCTTCGGCGACCAGTCCACGCCCGGCGTGGACGTCATCGTGCCGGACCCCAGCTTCCTGGAAGGCGAGAACATCCTGGGCATTGTGCTGACGCACGCGCACGAGGACCACATCGGCGCCCTGGGCTGGCTGTGGCCGCGCATTCAGGCGCCGCTGTACGCCACGCCCTTCACCGCCTTCCTGATCCGCGAGAAGCTGCGCGACGCCGGCATCTATGAGGATGTCGAGCTCCACGAGGCGCCGCTGGGTTCGACCGTGAACCTGGGCCCGTTCGAGGTGACATACGTCACCATCACCCACTCGATCGCCGAGCCGAACGGCCTGGCCATTAAGACGCTGCTGGGCACGGTGCTGCACACCGGCGACTGGAAGATCGACAACGATCCGGTCGTGGGCGAGCGCACTGACGTCGACTTCATCCAGAAGCTGGGCGACGAGGGCGTCCTGGCCATGGTGTGCGACTCCACCAACGTCTTCGTGGACGGCGTCGCCGGTTCTGAAGGCGATGTGAAGGTCAAGCTGGCCGAGCTGATCCAGGGCCTGAAAGGCCGGGTCGCCGTGGGCTGTTTCGCCTCCAACGTCGCGCGGATGCACAGCGTCATCAGCGCCGCCGAGGCGGCCGGGCGCCGCGTGGCCCTGGCCGGGCGCTCGATGCACCGCATCACCGCCGCCGCCAAGTCGGTCGGCATGTTGAACGACATCAAGCCCTTCCTGTCCGAACAGGAGGCGAAGGTCTGGCCGGCGGACGAGATCCTGTATCTGTGCACCGGCAGCCAGGGCGAGGCGCGCGCGGCTCTGTCTCGCGTGGCCGAAGGGACGCATCCCTTCATCAAGCTGGGCGAGGGCGATCACTGCATCTTCTCGTCGCGGGTCATCCCCGGCAACGAGCTGTCCATCGGTCGTCTGCAGGACAAGATGGCCGAGCGTGGAATCCGCATCTACACCGAGAAGGATCACCCCGGCATCCACGTCTCGGGCCACCCGTGCCGTGATGAACTGCGCCAGATGTATCAGTGGGCGCGGCCGCAGATCGCGGTGCCGACCCACGGCATGCGCCGCCACCTGATCGAGCACGGCAACCTGGCCAAGGATATGCAGGTTCCGGAGACGGTGACGCCGCGTAACGGCGACATGGTGCGCCTGGCCCCTGGACCCGCGGCCATCATCGACGAAGTGCCCTCGGGTCGCCTGTTCGTCGACGGCGGCATGCTGGTGGAAGAGGCGGGCGAGGCCCTGCGCGAGCGCAAGCACGCCGCCAGCAACGGCATCCTGATCGTCAGCTTCGCCCTGGACAAGCGCGGTCGGATCGCCAGCGACATCGACGTGCGCGGCATCGGCCTGCCTGGCGACGCCGACCGTCCGTTGGGTGATGTGCTGGACGACATGGCCGAGCGCGTCGAGAACACGGTGCGCGGCCTGAAGGGCGAGGCGCTGGAGGACGAAGCCGTCATCGAACAGGCCGTCAGCCGGACCCTGAAGAAGGCCAGCCAGCAGATCTGGGATCGTCGTCCGATCGTGGAAACCGTGGTGCTGAGGCTCTGATGGCGGACCGTCTGTATCTGCTGAACGCCGACTGGTTCGACGATCAGGGCGGGCCGTGGTTTTGCCCGCCCGGCGCGCGGATCGAGGGGGTGCTGGGCCTGTATCCGCGCCTGCGCGAGCATCTGACGGTGACCCACCTGGATCACCCGCGCCCGCGCCCGGCCGTGATCGCCGAGGTGGGGGAGGCGAACCAGAGCTGCCCCCTGCTGGTGCTGGACGGCGAGTTCGACTGGCCCGACGCTCAGGTCAGCGAAGAGACCGGCGCGCGCTTCCTGCAGGACGACGACATCCTGCCATACTGGGCCGCGCGCTACGGCATCGGGCGGCCGCATCCCTGATCCGCGAACTTTCTCCCTCCCCACGAAGGGGAGGGAGAGGACGGCTTTAAAGCGTTACCTTCCGATAGTTGTCGCGATCCAGGTTGCCGATCTCGACCGAGATCTGGCGGGGACCGTCATACGGCGCGACGCCGGCCAGCAGGGCGGCCTGCACGGCTTCGCCCAGGGCGGTCTTCTGATCCTGCGTGCGGCCGCTGAGGATGCGCAGGTCGCAGTGGACCATGGCCTGATCCGGGTCGCCGTCGGCGATGATCAGGCGGTCGCAGCGTACGATGCGTGTCTTGCAGGCCGGAAGGGTCGCGCCGACCGTCTCGACACAGAGGCGATGAATCTCCAGCGCCAGGGCGCGCCAGTCGGTCGCGTCGAAATGGGTGGAGTGTTCCAGCGTAATCTGTGGCATTCAGGGCGTCCTTGTTGTGGCGCCTTTCCTTATCGCGCCGCGACGATGATTGCGATGAACGGACTTTAGAGACGATGCCCCTTGGCCCCTTCACCCTGGTCGCCACCTTTTTGACGGTGTGGTGGATCGTGCTGTTCGCGATTCTGCCGCTGGGGATGTCGGACCAGATCAAGGATCCGCCGACGGACGGCACCCAGTGGGGCGCGCCGAAGAACCCGAACCTCAAGAAGAAGTTCATCACCACGACCTGGGTGTCGATCATCGTCTGGCTCATCATCGTCGCCATCGTCTGGATCGGCTGGACCCCCGTGCCCGACATCACCCACGCGAACGCGCTCTAGCTTTCGTCCCCTTCGCCCGGTTAAACCTCGGGCCTGACTGAATTTGCCGAGAATCCTCCCATGCGCCTGTCGCGCTACTTCCTGCCGATCCTGAAAGAAGCCCCCTCCGACGCCCAGATCGTGTCGCATCAACTGATGCTGCGCGCGGGCATGATCAAGCAGGAGGCCGCCGGCATCTACGCCTGGCTGCCGCTGGGCCTGCGGGTGCTGCGCAAGATCGAAGACATCGTCCGCGACGAGCAGGTGAAGGCCGGCGCCGTCGAGCTGCTGATGCCGACGCTGCAACTGGCCGACCTGTGGCGCGAAAGCGGCCGCTACGACGCCTATGGCCCGGAGATGCTGCGCATCACCGACCGTCATGAGCGCGAGCTGCTGTACGGACCGACCAACGAGGAAATGGTCACGGATATCTTCCGGGCCTATGTGAAGAGCTACAAGGCCCTGCCGCTGAACCTCTTCCACATCCAGTGGAAGTTCCGCGACGAGCGCCGTCCGCGCTTCGGCGTCATGCGCGGCCGCGAGTTCCTGATGAAGGACGCCTATTCCTTCGATCTGGACGAGGCCTCGGCCCGTATCGCCTACAAGCGCATGTTCGCCGCCTATCTGAACACCTTTGCCCGCCTGGGTCTGAAGGCGGTGCCGATGCGCGCTGACACCGGCCCCATCGGCGGCGACCTGAGCCACGAGTTCATTGTCCTGGCCGAGACCGGCGAGAGCGAGGTCTTCTGCGACCGCAAACTGGTCGAGATGGATGCGCCCGGCCACAACCTCAGCGTCGAGCAGTTGGAAGGCGTGTTCAACGAGCGCACGGCCCTCTACGCCGCGACCGAGGAAATGCACGACGCGGCGCAGTTCGAGACCCAGACCGCAGAGGGCGACCGCCTGTCGGCGCGCGGCATCGAGGTCGGCCACATCTTCTACTTCGGCACCAAATACTCGTCCGCCATGAAGGCCAAGGTCGCCGGGCCGAACGGTCAGGACACCGAGGTCCACATGGGCAGCTACGGCGTCGGCGTATCGCGCCTGCTGGGCGCCATCATCGAGGCCAGCCATGACGAGGGCGGCATCATCTGGCCGGACTCGGTCGCGCCGTTCGACGTGGTGGTGATCAACCTGCGCGCCAGCGACGAGGCTGTTTCGGCCGCCTGTGAAGAGGCCGTGGCCAAGCTGGAAGCTCTGGGCAAGGACGTCCTCTACGACGACACCGACGAGCGTCCGGGCGGCAAGTTCGCCACCGCCGACCTGATCGGCGTGCCGTGGCAGCTGACCATCGGGCCCAAGGGCCTGGCCGACGGCGTGGTCGAACTGAAGCGCCGCGCCACCGGCGAGAAGCAGAGCCTGTCGCTGGACGCCGCCCTGGAGCTGCTGACGAAATGACCGACGCCGCGACGGCTTCCGCCCCGCAGCCTGCGCCCAAGCCGGCCGGCCCGTTTTCCAGCTGGGAGATCGGGCTGGCGCTCCGCTATCTGCGCGCCAAGCGCAAGCAGGGCGGGGTGGCGCTGATCGCCATGATCAGCTTCATCGGCATCATGCTGGCCGTCGCCGTGCTGATCAGCGTGATGAGCATCATGGCGGGCTTTCGCGGCACGCTGATGGACCGGATCCTGTCGTTCAACGGCCATATGTATGTGCAGGGGCCGGTGCTCTACGCGCCCGATCGCGACGCGGCGTTGAAGCGGATCGCCGACGTGCCGGGCGTGGTGGCGGTGACGCCCCTGATCGAAAGCCCGGCCATGTTCCGCGCGGGCGGGGCGGCGACCGGCGGCATGGTTCGCGGCGTGCGGCCGCAGGATCTGACCTCGACGAAGTTCGTCTATGACAGCCTGACCCCTGAGGCGCGCGAACGGTTCGGCAAGGGCCAGTACGGCGGCGACCAGGTGTTGATCGGCAAGAGCCTGGCCGAACAGATGGGCCTGCGTGAAGGCGACCCGATCTCCCTCTACACGCCGACCGGCGCGGACAGCACCTTCGGCAATCTGGGCGGGCTGGAGAAGACCTATATCGTCGGCGGAATCTATACGTCAGGGGCGGCGGACTATGATCGCGCCTTCATCTTCATGCCGCTGGAGCAGGCGCAGCTCTTCTTCGGCAAGGACGGCGTCTGGGATGTCATCGAGATGAAGGTGGCCGAGCCCGATCTGGTCGAAAACCTGCTGACGCCGGTTCAGCGCGCCGCCGGGCCGGGCAATGTCGTCACCGACTGGCGCAATCGTCAGGCCGCCATCTGGGGCGCGCTGAAGGTCGAGCGCGTGGCCATGAGCATCATCCTGGGCATGGTGGTCGCCATCGCCGCCATGAACATCATCAGCGGCATCGTCATGCTGGTGAAGAACAAGACGCGCGACATCGCCATCCTGCGGACCGTCGGCGCCAGCCAGTCGTCCATCCTGCGCATCTTCTTCATGTCGGGTGCGGCCATCGGCATCGGCGGCACGATCGCGGGCCTGGTTCTGGGCTTGCTGTTCTGCTGGAACATCGGGGCGATCCAGCATTTCCTCGAAGGCCTGCTGGGCGTCCAACTGTTCAACGCCGAGGTCTATATGCTGGATTCCGTTCCGGCCAAGGTGGACCCGTGGGACGTGACCTGGGTCGCCGTCTTCTCCTTCTTCATGAGCTGCCTGGCCAGCCTGCCGCCGTCGTGGAACGCGTCGCGCATCGATCCGGTGGAGGCCCTGCGCTTTGAATAGGTTGCTGAAGAAGAAGCCCGCCGTCGCCGCCAAGACAAACGGCGCCATCCTGTCTCTGCGCGGGGTGACGCGCACCTATCCGACGGCCCAAGGCGGGCTGACGGTGCTGAAAGGCGTCGATCTGGAGGTCATGCCGGGCGAGGTCGTCGGCCTGATCGGACCGTCCGGTTCGGGCAAGTCCAGCCTGCTGCATGCGGCGGGTCTGCTGGAGCGGCCGACCAGCGGCCAGGTGCTGATCGACGGCGAGGACGTCGGCGGTCTGGACGAACGCGCACGCACGCGCCTGCGCCTGCACCGCATCGGTTTTGTCTATCAGTTCCACCACCTGCTGCCGGAGTTCGACGCTCTGGACAATGTGGCCCTGCCGATGCGTATCGCGGGCGTAGGGGAAGGGGAGGCGCGGCGTCGCGCGACCGAGAAGCTGACGGCGCTCGGTCTGGGCCAGCGCGTCACGCACCAGCCCGCGCAACTGTCGGGCGGCGAGCAGCAGCGCGTCGCCATCGCCCGCGCCCTGGCCAACAGCCCGCGCTTGCTGCTGGCGGACGAGCCGACCGGCAACCTGGATCCCGCCACCAGCCAGGCGGTGTTCGAGTCCTTGCGCGAGCTGGCCAAGACCACGGGCGTCGCCGCCCTGATCGCTACACACAACATGGAGCTGGCCGGGCACATGGACCGCGTCTTCGCCCTGAAGGACGGGCATCTGGAGCAGCGCGCGGCTGAAAGCCACGCCTACTAGGAGGCAGTGAGCCGCGTCGTCGCTTTCAGGGGCGTGCGATAGGGCATCATGGTCCAATGCAGCGCAGCCGCGCCCAGCAGCGGCGGGACGTCGGCATATCTGGGATGAACCGGGTCGATCGCGCGCCGCAAGACCGCTGTCTCGTCTGGTCTGAGCGGCGGTTGAGACAGCGCCAGAACACGGTGGATGCGAAACTGCACCGTTTGCCGCCAGGCCTCCGTCGACGCCGTCTCGCAGGGACTGGCGCCGAGCAGTTGAAGGAAGCCGTCAAGAGCGCCGGGCGATCCTTCCATGGCGTAGATGATGATGTCGTCCACGCTGGCCGCCACGCCGGCGAGCCCCAATGACCGGGCTTGGTCGCGCCGCATGTCGATCAGGGCCGGCCACCGTGCGCCTTGCGCGAATCCTGACGGAGGCCGGGTCAGGAATACGGCGCTTTGCAACACAGCGAGCCTCCATGTTCACCTTGGCGTAACCGGAATATCGTTCTGCGTATGCTCACGCGGGATCAACTGCGTGGGACTACGAGGTTTTTCCGGCGCTAAGCCTTGCGTAGTTTCAACGACATGATGCGTGATGGCGTGGACGGCGGTCGAAATGGACAAGATGCAGCAAGGGTTGGGCGCGCTATCGCTGAAATCGCCATCATCGATGATGACCGGGCGCTGCTGGAGCTGACCCTTTTGGCGGTGCGCGAGGCCGGGTTCTCCGCCATCGGTTTTCATGAACCGCTCGACGCCTTGATGTGGGCGTCCGACGCCGATCCGACCTGCCTCGTCGCCGATCTGAAGATGCCGGGCGTCGAAGGGTTGGATCTCGTGGCCGCCTTCTGCGCCCTGAACCGACACGCCGTCATCGTCGTCAGCGCTTTTGTGGACGTGCGGACGACGGTCGACGCCATGCGCCTGGGCGTGGACGATGTTCTGTCTAAGCCCACGACGATGGATGAGTTGGTCCGCGCCCTGCGTCGCGGGGCGGCGGCCCTGGCGTCCACGCCGGTCCGTGAGGAACTGACCTTCACCCGCCGCGAGCGTCAGGTCGCAGAGATGCTGGTCGAGGGCCTGACGACCAAGCAGATCGCCCAGAACCTGGAGCTGAGTCCGCGTACGGTCGAGTTCTTCCGAGCGAGCCTGCTGCGCAAGACCCAGTCCCCCAATTCGGCCGCCCTGGCCTCGGCGCTGACTCGTCTCGGCTTCCTCGCGAATTGAGGTTGACGAGAACAAATGAGCAACTTAGAACAAATGGGCAACATTTGATCTGGGGATAAAACCAATGACGCGTTGGGTGAGGGATCTGCTGTCGCTTGCGTCCTGCGGCGGCTTCGTCTGGATGGTCTGGCAGGCGGCCTTCCTGGTGACATGACCGCGCCCCACTGAGGGGCGACTCCCTGCATGATGACGACGCGCCGTTTGAAGCGGTGCTGCGATGCGGAGTTTTCGATTGGCGGATCCGGTGAACAGTCAGGGCTTTGTCCACCTGCGGGTCCGCAGCGCCTATTCGCTTCTGGAAGGCGCGATCAAGGCCGGCAAGATCGGCAAGATGGCCGCCGATGCTGGAATGCCGGCGGTGGGCGTGGCCGATCGCGCCAATCTGTTCGGCGCGCTGGAGTTCAGCCAGACGACCAAGGATGCGGGCGTTCAGCCCATCGTCGCCTGCGCCCTGCCGGTGCTCGATATTGGCGGGCAGGTCGCCCAGCGCTGGGCCAAGACGCCGACGGTCGTGCTGATCGCTCAGAACGAGCAGGGCTGGCTCAACCTGTGCGCCCTGTCGTCCGCCGCCTACCTGGACGCGGGCGAGATGGCCGAGCCGGGGGTGCCCTGGGGACAGGTTGTGGATAAGTCCGAAGGGCTGATCCTGTTGTCGGGCGGCCCGGACGGCCCCATTGACCCTCTGTTCGTGCAGAAGAAGCCGGCGGAGGCCGCCGCGGCCCTGGCGGAAATGAAGCGGGCCTTCGGCGACCGTTTCTATGTCGAACTGCAACGCCACGGCCTGTCCAGCGAGACTGTGGCCGAGGGCGGATTGGTCGAATGGGCCTACGCCAACGACGCGCCTCTGGTCGCGACCAACGATGTCTATTACGCCAAGGCGGCGCAGGCGAAGTCGCATGACGCCTTGCTGTGCATCTCCGATGGCGCTTTCACGGGCCAGGAGGATCGCCGCCGCGTCACCGGCGAGCACTGGTTCAAGTCGGCCGAGGCGATGCGCGAGCTGTTCGCCGACCTGCCCGAGGCCTGCGACAACACCATTCAGATCGCGCGCCGCTGCGCCTTCCTGGTCAAGACGCACAAGCCGATCCTGCCGCGCTTCGATACGGGCGCGGGCCGCTCGGAAGACGACGAACTGGCCCACCAGGCGCGCGAGGGGCTGAAGGCGCGGCTTGAGAAGAACCAGCCCTATGCGCCTGAGGAAGACTACTGGGCCCGCCTGGAGTGGGAGGTCGGGATCATTCAGCAGATGGGGTTCCCTGGCTACTTCCTGATCGTGGCGGACTTCATCAAATGGGCCAAGCTGCATGACATCCCGGTGGGGCCGGGGCGGGGCTCGGGGGCGGGCTCCCTGGTCGCCTGGTCGCTGACCATCACTGACCTGGACCCCTTGCGGTTCGGCCTGCTGTTCGAGCGCTTCCTGAACCCGGAACGCGTGTCGATGCCCGACTTCGACATCGACTTCTGTCAGGAGCGGCGCGAAGAGGTCATCGACTATGTTCAGGACCACTACGGCAAGGACCGGGTGGCCCAGATCATTACCTTCGGCACTCTGCAGGCGCGGGCCGTGCTGCGTGACGTGGGGCGGGTTCTGCAGATGCCGTTGGGCCAGGTCGACCGTCTGGCCAAGATGGTGCCCGCCAACCCCGCCAACCCTGTGACCCTGGCCCAGGCCATCGACCTGGAGCCGCGCCTGCGCGAAGCGCGCGACGCCGAGGCCTCGGTCAAGACGCTGCTGGAGACGGCGCTGGAGCTTGAGGGCCTCTACCGCAACGCCTCGACCCACGCGGCGGGCATCGTCATCGGCGACCGGCCGCTGACGGAGCTGGTGCCGCTTTATCAGGATCCGCGCTCTACCATTCCGGCCAGCCAGTTCAACATGAAGTGGGTGGAGCCGGCGGGCCTGGTGAAGTTCGACTTCCTGGGCCTGAAGACGCTGACGGTGCTGGATCGGGCCAAGAGCTATCTGGAACGGCGCGGCGCGGCTCAGGACTGGGGCCTGCTGCCGCTGGACGATCCCAAGACCTATGAGCTCATGGCCTCGGGCCAGACGGTCGGCGTGTTCCAGCTGGAATCCCAGGGCATGCGCGACACCCTGCGCAAGATGCGTTGCGGCTCGATCGAAGAGATCACAGCCCTGATCTCCCTCTACCGGCCGGGGCCGATGGAGATGATCGACACCTACATCGACCGGAAGTTCGGCCGGGCCGAAGTCGACTATCTGCACCCCAGCCTGAAGGAGGTGCTGACCGAGACCTACGGCGTCATCATCTACCAGGAACAGGTGATGAAGATCGCCCAGATTCTGGCGGGCTACAGTCTGGGCGAGGCCGACCTGCTGCGTCGCGCCATGGGCAAGAAGAAGAAGGAGGAAATGGATTTCCAGCGCCTTCGCTTCGTCAAGGGCGCGTCCGAGAAGTCCGTGCCGGAGGCACAGTCGGGGTCCATCTTCGATCTGGTGGCCAAGTTCGCGGGTTATGGCTTCAACAAGTCGCACGCGGCGGCCTATGCGCTGATCTCGTTCCAGACGGGCTGGCTGAAGGCCAATCACCCGGTCGAGTTCTTCGCGGCCTCGATGAGCCTCGATCTGTCGAACACGGACAAGCTGGCGGTCTTCTATCAGGACTGCCGCCGTTTCGAGGTTCCGGTCCTGGCGCCCGACATCAACCGGTCGTCCGCTGACTTCGACGTGTCGTGGAAGGACGGGCAGGGCAGCGTGCTCTATGCGCTGGGCGCCATCCGCAACGTGGGCCTTGAGGCGATGAAACATGTCATCGAGGTGCGCGAGACGGGCGGACCCTTCCCCGACATCTTCGACTTCCTGGAGCGGGTCGATCCCAGGGCGGTGAACAAGCGGGCGCTGGAAGGCCTGGCGCGCGCGGGCGCGTTCGACAGCATTCATCCGAACCGCCGACAACTGTTCGAGCAGGCTGATGTGCTGATCGCCTATTGCCAGAGCGTGGCGGCGGAGCGGGCCTCGTCCCAGGTCAGCCTGTTCGGCGCCGATCAGGCCGCCGCCGCCCGCCCGCGCCTGAAGAGCATGGAGCCATGGGCAGGGCCGGACAAGCTGGATCAGGAGCTTTACGCCGTCGGATTCTATCTGTCGGGCCACCCGCTGGAGGAACTGACGCCTGCACTGAAGCGCAAGCGCGTGACCTTCGTGGCCGAGGCGCAAGGCCTGGCCGAGGCGGGGCATGAAGCCTTCCAGATGGCCGGGGTGGTGCGCCGACGTCAGGAGCGGGCCAGCGCCCGTACCGGCGAGAAGTTCGCCTTCGTCACCTTCTCGGACCCGACGGGCGAGTTCGAATGCCTGTTCCCGCCGGAGCAACTTCGACGCTGCCGCGATGTCCTGGAAGTCGGGACGTCGGTTCTGGTCAAGGTTCGGGCCAAGGCGGCGGATGGCGAGGTGCGCTTCTTCGGCGATGACGCCAGCCGCATGGACGTGCTGCTGGACGACGCCCAGATAGGGTTACGCGTCATCCTGTCGGCGCAATCGGCGGACGCCGAGGCGCTGAAGGCTCGGCTGGACCGGGCGCGGGCGCAGGGTAAGGGCGGCGAGGTCTGGCTGCAGGCCACGCTGGGCGGCCGCACCGAGGTGGAGATCAAGCTGCCCGGACGATACCGGCTGGACGCGGCGCTGCGCGGCGCGTTGAAGTCGGCGCCGGGGGTGGTGATGCTGGAGGACGCCTGATGAGCGAGACGAGCGTGAAGACCCATGCCGGTTCATGCCACTGCGGCGCAGTGGCCTATGAGGTGGATGTCGGGCTGGACGGCCTGATGGAGTGCAACTGCTCTCACTGTTATCGCAAGGGCTTCGTCCTGGCTTTTGCGCCGCGTTCGGCTTTTCGCTTGACCCAGGGCGAGGAGGCGACGACGTCCTACTTCTTCAACCAGCACAAGATCGAACACCGCTTCTGCAAGACCTGCGGGGTGCAGCCGTTCGGTTATGGCGTGGCGCCGGACGGCGGTGAGGTGGCGGCGGTCAACATCCGCACCCTGACCGACGTCGAACCCTGGAACTGGATGGCCCAGCGCGTGGACGGCCGCAGTTTCTGATCAGTCCGGTTGCGGGCGGAACGCTTCACGCGGGGTTCCGTCAACAGCGTAGAGACGCTCGACCGGGATTTTGACGACTAGCCCGCTGTTGGGCAGGCGCAGATCGTAGATGGCGCCGAGCAGGCCCGCCATCGGTCGACCGACGACCTGTGCGCCCTGGGCGCCGAGACCGATGGCCAGGCCTTCGCCCATGCTGCCGGTCCAGCGCTCGACGCGGACGATGACGGGGCCGTCGTGATGCTTGCCGGGGCGCGGCGACACCTGTTCGATCCAGCGCCGCTCGATGCCGGTTTCGCGCGCTTCGGCGGGCAGGGTGTGGATCTGATAGGCGGCGGGGGCCTCGACGAACCAGCCCATGATGGCGCGGGCGACCACGGTGTTGCCGCCGCCGGGCGTTTCGGTCAGGTCGAGGATGATGGTCTGGCCGGGGCGGGCCGTCGCCATGGCGTTGTCAAAGGCGGCGATGGTCGCCTGATCGCCGAGCGCGTCGTTGATGCGGATCTCGAGGGCGTCGCCGGCCTGTCGGCTGTGCACCGGCGGATGGTCGCGCTGCGTCGTGTAGAGGTTGGGCAGGGTCAGGCGACGTTGAACGCCGTCGGCGCTCTCGATCATCAGGTTGCGTGGGCGATCCCGCCGTCCGGCCGCCAAGACGCGGGCGGCGAAGGCGGCGCGTTCGCCCTCTGGCGCCAGGCCGACCTTGCTCCAGAAGAGGGAGATGGCGTCGTCGACAGATTGATTGTCTAGCGCGAGCAGGCGGTCGCCTGAACGGACGCCCGCTGCGGCTGCGGGCGATCCGTCGCGAACGTCGGTGATGGTCCAGCGACCCTCGACCTGTTCGATCCACAGATCGGCGTAGCTGGGAACCACGGCCCAGCTGTCGGCCAAGGACGATCCGGTGATGGCGTGATGGTCCGCCAGGGCCGTCAGGACGTGTTCGGCGTATCTCAGCAGGGAGGCGGCGTCGTGAACCGCCTCGGCCTGGGCGATCAGTTCGGGCGACATCGGAAAGCGGCCGTCCGGCAAACGTTCCAGATAGGCGTACTTCGCCTCGATCAGGGCGGGCAGAGCCAAGGCGTCCTGGCGATACGCTTCCGAGGAAGCCGGCGCCTGTGCCTGGACTTGCGCTGTGGCGGTCAGCGGAGCCGCGACGAGCGAGGTGAACGCCAGAGGAGGCAACAGGGCGGACAACAGGCGAAGGGACGGGCGCATGACGCCATTTGTCCGGGACCGCCCGGCGCGGACAAGTTAAAAGCCCATCATCTTCGACGCCTTGCCTTTTTCGGCCGTTTCGCCTACATGCGCGGCGCACTTCGCACGTGGGCGTGGCGCGGCTTGGGGAGACATCCCGGTCTGCACCGTTCCGAGGGATCAGCCGATCCTTTTAACCGCCCGCGCTAGGTTTGATCGGAAAAAGGAAAAGACGATCATGGCTCTGCCTGAATTCTCGATGCGTACGCTGCTGGAAGCCGGCGCTCACTTCGGCCATCAGACGCACCGCTGGAACCCGAAGATGGACCGCTACATCTTCGGCTCGCGCTCGAACATCCACATCATCGACCTGTCGCAGACGATGCCGCTGTTCCACCAGGCTCTGGTGGCTGTGCGCGACGTCGCCGCCAAGGGCGGCCGCGTGCTGTTCGTCGGCACCAAGCGTCAGGCCGCCGACCCGGTTGCGCAAGCCGCCACGCGTTGCGCCCAATACTACATGAACAACCGCTGGCTGGGCGGCACGCTGACCAACTGGCGCACCGTTTCGGGCTCGATCGCTCGCCTGCGCGAGCTGGAAACCATCGTCGGCGCCGGCGGTGAAGGCCGTAACAAGAAAGAGCTGCTGACCCTGCAGCGCGAGAAGGACCGTCTGGAACTGTCGCTGGGCGGCATCAAGGACATGGGTTCGGTGCCGGACATCATGTTCGTGATCGACACCAACAAGGAAGCGATCGCGATCCAGGAAGCTCGCAAGCTGAACATCCCGATCATCGCCATCCTGGACACCAACTCGGACCCGGACGGCATCACCTATCCGGTTCCGGGCAACGATGACGCCGCTCGCGCCATCCAGACCTACTGCGACCTGATCGCCGACGCTGTCCTGGACGGCCTGGCCGCCGGCGCCGTCGCCCAAGGCATCGACCTGGGCGCTTCGGAAGCTCCGGTCGAGCCGATGCTGCGCGAAGCCGACGCCCCCAAGGCTGAAGCCGAAGCGGCTCCGGCCGGCACGGAAGGCGTGGCTGAAGAGCTGGTCGCCGCCGAGGCCGAGAAGGTCGAGGGCTGAGACTGACGTTCCGGCGCCGCCGCGCGCCGGACCGACGTCAACTTGACATGCGGCCGGGCTAAACAGTCCGGCCGCCCATTTTGAATTTCAGGAGAAGAACATGGCCGAGATCACTGCCGCCCTCGTGAAGGAGCTTCGCGAGCGTTCGGGCGTCGGCATGATGGACTGCAAGAAGGCGCTGGTTGAGACCAACGGCGACATCGAAGCAGCGATCGACTGGCTGCGCGCCAAGGGCCTGTCCAAGGCCGCCAAGAAGGCCGACCGCGTCGCCGCCGAGGGCCTGGTGGCCGTCGCCGTGCGCGAAGACGGCAAGGGCGAAGTCGCCTCGGCCATCGAGTTCAACGCCGAAACCGACTTCGTGGCCCGCAACGACCTGTTCCAGGCCGCGGCCAAGGAATTCGCTCAACTGGGCCTGCACCACGACGGCGTCGACGCCATCCATGGCGCGACCCTGGAAAACGGCAAGACCGTTCAGGACGAAGTCACCAACCTGATCGCCACCGTCGGCGAGAACATGCAACTGCGTCGCGCGGCTCGCCTGTCGGTCGGTGAAGGCGTGGTTTCGACCTACGTCCACAACTCGGTTTCGCCGGGCGTCGGCCGTATCGGCGTGCTGGTCGCCCTGGAAGGCGCTGGCGACAAGGAAACCCTGCGTGAAGTGGGCCGCAAGATCGCCATGCACGTGGCGGCTACGGCTCCGCTGGCGCTGGACACCTCGGACCTGGACCCGGCCGCGATCGAAAAAGAGCGCGCCGTCCTGATCGAGAAGGCCAAGGAAGAAGGCCGTCCGGAAAACATGATCGAAAAGATCGTGGAAGGTCAGATCAACAAGTTCCAGAAGGACGTGGTGCTGACCAAGCAGCCGTTCGTCATGGACCCGGACGTGACCATCGAACAACTGGTCGCCAACACCGGCAAGGAGCTGGGCTCCGCGCTGAAGCTGGCCGGCTTCGTCCGCATGGCGCTGGGTGAAGGCGTCGAGAAGGTCGAAACCCCCGACTTCGCGTCGGAAGTCGCCTCGATGACCGGCGGCAACTAACTCGAAACGCCTTCCCGAAAGGGAAGAAATTTCAAAAGGGCGCGTTCGGCTTTGAAGGCTGACGCGCCCTTCGTCTATGATGAGCCGCCGATTCACTTCGCGCGGATGCTAACCCCCTGTATCCACGGACCCCTGATCATGCCCGACGCCCCCTCTGAGTTTCGTTACAAGCGCGTCCTGCTGAAGGTCTCGGGCGAGGTGCTGATGGGCGACCAGCCCTATGGCATCGACATGCCGACCGTGGACGTGGTCGCCGCCGCCGTCGCCGCGGTGGCGCGCCAGGGCGTCGAAATCTGCCTGGTCATCGGCGGCGGTAACATCTTCCGGGGCCTGTCCAAGGCCGCCGAGGGCATGGACCGCGCCAACGCTGACTACATGGGCATGCTGGCCACCATCATGAACGCCCTGGCCATGCAGGGCGCGCTCGAGAAGATCGGCGTCGATACGCGGGTCCAGAGCGCCATTCCGATGGCCGCCATCGCCGAACCCTACATCCGCCGCCGCGCCATGCGGCACCTGGAAAAGGGTCGGGTGGTGATCTTCGCCGCTGGCGTCGGCGCGCCTTTCTTCACCACGGATTCCGGCGCGGCCTTGCGCGCAGCCGAAATGGGCTGCGACGCCCTGCTGAAGGGCACCAGCGTCGACGGCGTCTACACCGCCGATCCGAAGAAGGACGCCACGGCCACCCGCTATGAGACGCTGACCTATCAGGAAGTCCTGGCCAAGGACTTGCGCGTCATGGACGCCTCGGCCATCGCCTTGATGCGCGACAGCGGCATTCCGATCGTGGTCTTCTCGATCCGCGAGGAAGGATCGATTCAGAAGGCGCTGACGGGAGAAGGCACCTTCACCGTCATCACCAACAAGGCCGCCTGAGCGGCTTCGTCATCAAACGACAGGACCAAGGACACACGTCATGGCCAAACCCGATCTCAAGACTTTCCGTGACCGGATGGACAAATCCGTCGCCGCTCTGAAGGACGACTACGCTGGCCTGCGTACCGGCCGCGCCAACGCCGGCCTGCTGGAGCCGGTCGTGGTTGAGGCCTATGGCGCAACCTCGCCGCTGACCGCCGTGGCGGCGATCAGCGTGCCGGAGCCGCGCATGATCTCGGTCAGCGTCTGGGACAAGGGGATGGTGGTTTCGGTCGAGAAGGCCATCCGTTCGGCGGGTCTGGGCCTGAACCCGGTCGTCGACGGTCAGACGCTGCGTATCCCGATCCCGCCGCTGACCGAAGAACGCCGCAAGGACCTGGCCAAGCTGGCCGGCAAGTACGCTGAGGACAAGAAGATCGCCGTGCGCAACGTGCGCCGCGACGCCAACGACGAGCTGAAGAAGGCTGAAAAGGCCGGCGATATCAGCCAGGATGATCAGAAGAAGATGGAGGCCGAGGTCCAGAAGGACACCGATGCGGCCATCAAGCGTATCGATGAGACCTTGAAGGCCAAGGAAGTCGAGATCATGCAGGTCTGACGCGGTCAGATCTGTTCAGGAAGGACGCCCCCATCATGTCGGCCGAGCCCGTCGCCACGGCGCCTGCAAAGGGGCCACGTCACGTCGCCCTGATCATGGACGGCAACGGCCGCTGGGCGCAGCGCCGGGGCCTTCCGCGCGCCGTGGGTCACCGCGAGGGGGTCCAGGCCCTGCGCCGCACGATCAAGGCGGCGCCGGAGCTGGGCGTGCGATGCCTGACGGTGTTCGGCTTCTCGACCGAGAACTGGAACCGTCCGGCTGACGAGGTGTCCGACCTGATGGGCCTGGTGCGCGCCTTCGTCGGCAGCGATCTGAACCGGCTGGATGCGGCGGGCGTGCGGGTGAAGGTGCTGGGGCGCCGAAAGGGCCTGCCGGACGACATCGCCGCCATCGTCGCGCGGGCCGAGGCCCAGACGGCGGACAATGAGAAATTCCTGCTGCAGGTGGCCTTCAACTATGGCGGCCGGGCGGATCTGGTGGATGCGGCCCAGCGGCTGGTCGATCGCGCGCGCGCGGGCGAAGACGTGGTTGTCGACGAAGCGGCGCTGGGCGCCGGTCTGTCGACGGCGGACGCGCCGCCGGTCGATCTGATCGTGCGGACGTCGGGCGAACAGCGCCTGTCCAACTTCCTGCTGTGGGAGGCCGCCTACGCCGAGATGGTGTTCCAGGAGATCCTGTGGCCTGACTACGGCGCGGAAGCCCTGGCTGAAGCCATCGCTCAGTTCGGCTGCCGTGAGCGCCGCTACGGCGGGCGCGAGGTCATGGACGAAGCCTATGGCGAGGTCGTGGGCTGATATGGCGTTGAAGCCTCGAGATATCGCCTTGCGCGCCGCCTCGGCGGTCGTGCTGGCGCCGGCGGCGGTCCTGGCGACGTGGGCGGGCGGCGACTGGTTCTGCGCCCTGGTGGTCGCGGGGGCGGTTCTGCTGGCCTTCGAGTGGGCGCGGATGTGCGCGCCGCGCCTGTGGCGGCCGATCGGGATCAGCGTAGCCCTGGCCCTGGTCGTGGCGGTGATCGCGGCCCACGTCGGGCAGATTTCACTGGCCCTGGTGCTGATGGTGTTCGGGGCCCTGGCGGCGGGCCTGTTCGCCCGCACGCGCGGTGAGTCCCTGCTGGATACGGCCTATGGGGTGCTCTACCTCGGCTGGCCCTGCATCCTGCTGATCTGGCTGCGCGACCTGCACGAGGTGCAGGGGCTGTACTGGACCGTGCTGGTCTTCGCCGTGGCGTGGTCGGCCGACATCCTGGCCTATCTGGTCGGCAGCTTCGTCGGCGGACCCAAGCTGTGGCCGCGCTTTTCGCCGAACAAGACCTGGTCGGGCTTCATCGGCGGCCTGACCGCTGGGATGATCGCCGGCGCCGCCATGGCGGGCTGGCTGGACATGGGCCTGCTGAACGCCCTCTGGGGCGGGGTTCTGGGGCTGACGGCGGCCTTGGCCACCATGGGCGGCGATCTGTGGGAATCCGCGCTGAAACGGCGTTTCGGGGTCAAGGACGCGGGCAATCTGATCCCCGGCCACGGCGGTCTGCTGGACCGTGTCGACGGGCTGATGTTCGCCGTGGTCGTGGTGTCGGCCGGGCGCCTGATCGTCCTGATGCTGGAGCGGGCGGCATGATCGCGCGGCGCGTCACCATTCTGGGCTCGACTGGATCGGTCGGCAGCTCGACCCTGGACCTGATGGAGCAGGCCCAGGCGGCGGGCTCGGCCGCGTTCGAGGTCGAGGCTCTGACCGGCGGCGCCAACATCGCCCGTCTGGCCGAGCAGGCCCGCCGGTGGCGGCCGCGCATCGCTGTGACGGCCGATCCGGCGCGCTTGAACGAACTGCGCGACGCCCTGGCGGGAACCGGGGTCGAGGCGGCGGCAGGGCCGGACGCCATCGTCGAGGCGGCCGTGCGGCCCGCCGACTGGATCATGGCCTCCATCGTCGGGGCGGCGGGCCTGCGCTCGGCCTGGGCGGCGGCGGGGACGGGCGCGACCCTGGCCCTGGCCAACAAGGAAAGCCTGGTCTGCTGCGGTCCTGCGCTGATCGAGCGGGTTAAGCGCAGCGGCGGGCGTCTGATTCCGGTCGATTCCGAGCATTCGGCCATCTTCCAGGTCTTTCCGGCCGAGGCGCCGGAGCGCGTGTCCAGGCTGGTGCTGACCGCTTCGGGCGGGCCGTTCCGCACCCTGCCGCGCGCGGCCATGACGCGGATTACGCCGGAACAGGCTGTGGCCCATCCGAACTGGAGCATGGGCGCCAAGATTTCGGTCGATAGCGCCACCATGGCCAACAAGGGGTTGGAGCTGATCGAGGCGGCCTATCTGTTCGACATGCCGGAAGACCGGGTCGATGTGGTGGTGCACCCGGAATCGATCATCCACAGCCTTGTGGAATATGTGGATGGTTCGACTTTGGCCCAGATGGGCGCGCCGGACATGCGCACGCCGATCGCCTGCGCCCTGTCCTGGCCGGATCGACTGGCCTGGCCGGCGCCCAAGCTGGACCTGGCGGCCTTGGGACGGTTGACGTTCGAGGCGCCGGATGAACAGCGCTTCCCGGCGCTGCGTCTGGCGCGCGAAGCCCTGGCGGCGGGCGGCGTGGCGCCCATCGTCTTCAATGCGGCGAACGAAATGGCGGCCCTGGCTTTCCTTGACCGACGGCTGGGCTTTCTCAATATTGCCGCAGTCGTCGCCGACACCCTTGAAAAGGCGACGGGCGCGGGCGTGTCTTGCGGTTCCGACGATGCTTGCGACGCGGCCCTGGCGGTCGATGCGGAGGCGCGAAGGATCGCGAACGACGCCATCGCCTCGCTGATCGTAGCCGCCTAAGGGCCATAGGAGACATTGACCGGCATGATAGGCGCCTTCGGCCAGGTCCTGATTTACGTCGTGCCGTTCCTGCTCGTCCTGACGGTCGTCGTGACGGTGCATGAGCTGGGTCACTTCCTGACCGCGCGCGCCTTTGGCGTGAAGATGGATCGCTTCGCCATCGGTTTCGGCCGCGCCGTGCTGCGCCGCGTCGACCGCCATGGGGTGGAGTGGCGCGTGGGCTGGTTGCCGCTGGGCGGCTATGTGAAGTTCTCGGGCGACCTGGATGCGACCGGCGTGCCGGATCGTGCGGGACTTGAGGCGCTGCGCCAGGCCGTGACGGCCGAGCATGGGCCGGGCGCCGAGCGCGACTACCTCTATTTCAAGCCTCTGTGGCAGCGCGCCCTGGTCGTGGCGGGCGGACCGTTCGCCAACTTCGTGCTGGCCATCTTCATCTTCACCCTGCTGTTCAGCCTGGTGGGCGTCGAACTGCGCCCCGCGCGGGTGATGGAGGTCCAGGCCCAGTCGCCGGCGGCGCAGGCGGGCTTCCTGCCGGGCGACCTGATCACCCATGTGAACGGCAAGCTGATCTCTGACGGGGGCGAGGTGACGCGCGTCGTGGCCCTGAGCAGCGGCGATCCGGTGCGCTTCACCGTCGAGCGCGGCGATCAGGCGGTGCAACTGACGGCTACGCCCGAGCGCCGGGTCGAGACCGACCGCATCGCCGGTCGGGTCAGCGTCGGCCGCATCGGTCTGGCGCTTGGTTCGACCCGCGACGAAATCCGCCATGTCCGTTACAGCCCCATTGAAGCGGTGGGGCAGGGGGTGCGTGAAACCGGCGCCATCCTGAACACCACCCTGACTTACATCGGCCGCATCTTCACCGGCCGCGAGTCGGGCGATCAGTTCAGCGGTCCGCTGGGAATCGCCAAGGCTTCCGGCGCCCTGACCAACGCTGCGGTCGCGGCCAATCCCGAGCCCTGGGCCATTGTTCGCAATCTGTTGCTGACGCTGACCAGCTTCGCGGCCATACTTTCGGTCGGAATCGGCTTTTTAAATCTGATGCCTATTCCCGTTCTGGATGGGGGGCACCTGCTGTTTTACGCTTATGAAGCCGTGGCGCGCCGCCCGATGGCCGCCCGTGTTCAGGAGGCGGGATATCGGGTCGGTCTTGCTTTGCTGGCGGGTTTGATGTTGTTCGCGACCTGGAACGATCTGCAGAAACTCAATCTCTTCAAATTCCTCGGCGGGCTCGTCTCGTGAGCCGACGCCAGCCCCCGATGGTATTCCGCATGAACCAAAACGACAGTCGCCTCATGACCCAGACTCCTGGCCGCATTCTCGGGGTCAGCGCCCTGGCCCTGACCTTCGCCGCCGGACTGGCGCAACCGGCCCTGGCCCAGCAGGCGACTCCTGCGCCGGCCCAAGCGCCCGCTGCAGCGTCCCAGACGCCGCAGGTGCAGATGGCGCAGCCGGAAGCCGAGCGCGCCGCGGTCAACCGCATCGTGGTGCGGGGCAACCAGCGTATCGATCAGACGACGGTGCTGTCCTACCTGCCGATCCAGCCGGGCGACACCATCGACGCCGTGACCATCGACGTGGCGGTGCGCACCCTGTCGCGCACGGGTCTGTTCGCGGACGTTCAGATCGGCCTGCAGGCCAACGGCGACCTGATCGTCGAGATCGCCGAGAACCCGATCATCAACCAGGTGACCTTCGAGGGTAACAAGGCCTTGGCCGAGAAGAAGCTGCGCGATGAAGTGACCATCCGCCCGCGCGGCATCTACACCCGCGCGCGGGTTCAGGAAGACGTCGGCAAGATCGTCGAACTGTACCGCCTGTCGGGCCGCATCTCGGCGACCGTCACGCCCAAGCTGGTCCAGCTGGAGCAGAACCGCGTCGACGTCGTCTTCGAGATCGACGAAGGACCGGAAACCGGCATCGCCGCCGTCACCTTCCTGGGCAACACCGCGTTTTCGGACAGCGACCTGCGTCAGGTCATGGTCACCAAACAGTCGGCCTGGTGGCGTCTGTTCAGCTCGAACGACAACTACGACCCGAACCGGATCGACTACGACCGCGAGCAACTGCGGAAATTCTACACGAACCGCGGCTATTACGACTTCCGCATCCTGTCGTCCGTGGCCGAACTGAAGCCGGACAACAGCGCCTTCGGTGTGACGGTCACGGTGGACGAGGGCGACCGCTACAACTTCGGTGAGATCAAGGTCGTCACCGAGAACGACCGCCTGAACGCCGACTTCCTGCAGATGCTGCTGCCGATCCGTTCGGGCGATCTGTATGAGAGCGATCGCATCCAGGCGGCGGTCGACACCCTGACCTTCGCCGCCGGTTCGGCCGGCTACGCCTTCGTCGAGATCAACCCGACCTATCGCGCCGACCCCGAGACGGACACGGTCAACGTGACCTTCAACGTGCGCGAGGGCCAGCGCGTCTACATCGACCGCATCAATGTGGTCGGCAACACCCGCACCCTGGACAGCGTCATCCGCCGTGAGCTGATGGTCGGCGAGGGCGACGCCTTCAACCGTTCGCTGGTCGAGCGGTCGCGCAACAACCTGCGCGCCCTGGGCTTCTTCAAGGATGTGAAGATCGAGGAGACGCGCGGCAGCGCGCCGGACCGTTCGGTCGTCAACGTCACCGTGGAAGAGCAGCCCACCGGCGAACTGTCGGTCGGCGCGGGTTTCAGCTCGGTCGACTCCTTCGTGCTGAACCTGGGCATCACCGAGCGCAACTTCCGCGGCCGGGGCCAGAACGTCGTGGCGCGCGCCGAATGGGGCTCGCTGCGTCAGCAGATCGACTTCCGCTTCACCGAGCCGAAGTTCCTGGGGCGCGACGTGCGGGCGGGCTTCGACCTGTTCCACATGCGCTATGACCTGAGCAAATACTCGTCCTACGACTATCGCTCGACCGGGGGCGGGGTGCGCATCACCTATCCGCTGAACGGCTATGCTTCGTTCAGCGCGCGCTACTTCCTGAAGGACGACGAGGTCGTCATTCCGTTCGGCTATTGCGGCGGCGTGGGCGCCGGTTCGTCGGCGCTGTGCGACCAGGCGGGCTCCTACATCAACTCTTCGGCGGGCTACACCCTGCTGGTGAACCGTCTGAACGACCCGGTTCGGCCGACGCGCGGCTGGTCTGCGTCGCTGCGTCAGGACTTCGCCGGCATCGGCGGTGACGTGAACTACATCAAGACCGAGGCCGACGCCTCCTGGTACTACGGCATCCGCCCGAACTGGGTGGTCAGCGTTCAGGGCCAGACCGGCTACGTCAGCGGCTGGAGCGGCGATCCGATCCGCATCAACGACCGCTTCTTCAAGGGCGGCAACACCTTCCGCGGCTTCGAGACGGCGGGTATGGGCGCGCGCGACCTGACCACGACCGACGCCCTGGGCGGCAACTTCTACGCCATCGGCACGGTTGAACTGACGGTGCCGAACTATCTGCCCGACGAATACGGCATCAAGACCTCGCTGTTCGCGGACTTCGGCACCATCGGCAAGCTGGACGACCGCTATATGGTCGATCCGACGACGGGGTTGCGTAACCCGAACATCGTCGATGAACTGTCGCTGCGCGCCGCCGCCGGCGTCAGCATTCACTGGCGTTCGCCGATGGGGCCGATCCGTTTCGACCTGTCGAAGGTTCTGTCCAAGGAAGACTACGACAAGACCGAGACGTTCCGCTTCTCGACCTCTACCCAGTTCTAACCGCGGTCTGACCGCCGCTACCAAGGCTTAGATTATGAAACTCATCGCTATCGGCGCCTTCGCCCTCGCTTCGCTGACCGCTTCGGCCGCCCTGGCCCAGACGCAAGGTCCGACCAACCCCGGTCCCGCCATCCCCGGCGTCTGCGTCTATTTCAACCAGCGTGTCCTGGCTCAGTCGACGGTCGGTCAGGCCGTTCAGACCCGCATGGAGCAACTGGCTCAGGAAGTTCAGGGCGAACTCCAGCCCTACGCCACCGCCATCCAGACCGAAGCTCAGGCTCTGCAACAGGGCGCTGCGACCATTCCGGCTGACCAGATGAACCAGCGTCGCCAGCAACTGCAGACCCGCATCCAGGAAGCTCAGCAACTGGAAGGCACCCGCGACAACGAGCTGCGCTACACCCTGGCCCAGCAGCGCCAGAAGATCTCGGAAACCATCGAGCCCCTGCTGGTCGCCGTCTACCAGGAGAAGGGCTGCGGCATCATGATCGACCGCGAGAGCGTCTTCATCATGAACCCGGCCATGGACGTGACGGACACCGTCATCCAGCGCCTGAACGCCCAACTGCCGACGCTGAGCTTCAACCGCATGCCGGTTCCGGCCCAGCCGCAGTCCTAAGGCGGGCCATGCCCGATCCGAGGTTCTTCCAGACCCTGTCGCCCCTGACGGTCGCCGCCCTCGCCGAGCATATCGGCGGGGAGGTGGTCCGGGGCGGCGAGGTCATCGTCTCGGCCGTCGCGCCCCTGTCCAGTGCGGACCGGGGCGCGATTGCGTTTCTGGGCGATCGCAAGTTCGCCGCCGCCTTGGCTGAGACGAAAGCCGGGTGCGTGATCGTGCCGCCATCGGCGGTGGACGCGGCGCCGGCTGACGCCGCCGTCATTGTCTCCAGCGAGGCGCAGGCCGCCTGGGCGCGGGCGTCGGCCCTGCTGCACCGACCCGTCCGTCTGGATCGCGCCATCACCGCCGCCGAGGCCGCCGAGGACGACACCGTCGTGGTCGAGCCGGGCGCCGTCCTGGGCGAAGGCGTACGCATCGGGCGCGGCAGCCGCATCGGCGCCAACACCGTCATCGGGCCGGGCGTCCAGATCGGCCGCGACTGTGTGATCAGTTCCGGCGTCACCGTCGGCTTCGCCCTGCTGGGCGACCGGGTGAAGCTGTTGGCCGGCGCGCGGATCGGCGAGGCGGGCTTCGGCGCCGCCGGGTCCAAGGCCGGTCCGGTGGACATCCCGCAACTGGGCCGCGTCATCCTTCAGGACGGGGTGACGGTCGGGGCTAATTCCTGCATCGACCGGGGCGCCTATGACGACACCGTCATCGGCGAGAACACCAAGATCGATAATCTGGTCATGATCGGCCACAACTGCGTCATCGGCCGCAATAACCTGATGGCGGCGCACACCGGCATTTCGGGTTCGGTCACCAGCGGCGACAACTGCATCTTCGGCGGTCGGGCGGGCGTGGGCGACCACATCACCATCGGCGAAGGCGCGCGCGTCGCGGCCGGCGGCGGCGTCCTGGCCGACATCCCGCCGGGCGAGATCTGGTCCGGCTATCCCGCCAAACCCCTGCGCCAATTCTTGCGCGAGACGGTGTGGCTGTCCAAACAGGCGTCCCAGAAGAAGGGCGCGAAGGAATCGAAAGAATGAGCGAAGACAACAACATCGACTACGCCGAGGTGATGCGTCGCCTGCCGCACCGCTATCCCTTCCTGCTGGTCGACAAGGCGCAGGATTTCGTGGCGGCGACCTCGATCGTCGGCATCAAGAACGTCACCCACAATGAGCCCTTCTTCCCCGGCCACTTCCCGATCGATCCAGTCATGCCGGGCGTGCTGATCGTCGAGGCTATGGCCCAGACGGGCGCGCTGTTGATGTCCAAGTCGCTGGACGTGGCGGTGGCCGACAAGGTCATCATGTTCATGTCGATCGACGGCGTGCGCTTCCGCAAGCCCGCGCGTCCGGGCGACCAGCTGCGCATGGAGGTCAAGGTGATTAAGGCGCGCGGCGATGCCTACAAGTTCCGCGGCGAGACCTTCATCGACGGCAAGTTGGCGGCCGAGGCCGAGTTCATGGCCATGGTCGTCACCGTGGCGGAGCCCGCCCAGTGAGCATCCACCCGACCGCCGTCGTCGACGCCTCGGCGACCCTGGCGGACGGGGTCGAGGTCGGCCCGTTCTGCACCGTCGGGCCGGGCGTGGCCCTGGCCTCCGGCGTGCGTCTGGTCAGCCATGTGGTGATCCAGCAGGACGCCAGCGTCGGCGCGAATACGACGATCCACCCCTTTGCCGTCATCGGCGGCGATCCGCAGCACGGCGGCTACAAGGGCGAGCCGGTGCGGCTGGAGATCGGCGAGAACAACCTGATCCGCGAGCACTGCACCTTCAACCGGGGCACGCCTCAAGGGACGGGCGTGACCCGCGTCGGCTCGAACAACCTGTTCATGACCGGCGCCCACGTCGGCCATGACTGCGTGGTCGGCGATAGCGTGACCATGGCCAACAACGCCACCCTGGGCGGTCATGTTCATGTCGGCGACAAGGTGTTCCTCGGCGGCCTGTGCGCCGTGCACCAGAACGGCCGGGTGGGGCAGGGCGCCATCGTCGGCGGTCTGGCCGCCGTGACGCGCGACGTCATTCCCTACGGCTCGGTCTGGGGCAATCACGCCAGCCTGCACGGCCTCAACCTGATCGGGCTGAAGCGCAAGGGCTACGGTAAGGACGCGGTGCGCCGCCTGCTGGCCGCCTACCGCGACCTGTTCGAGGGCGAAGGCGTCTTCGCCGAGCGTCTGGATCGGGTCGAGCAGGCCTATGCCGACTTGCCCGAGATCATGGAGATCACCGCCTTCATCCGTGACGGCGGCAAGCGCCCGCTGTGCCTGCCGGGCGCGGAATGACGACCCCGCCCAAGCTGGCCCTGATCGCGGGTTCGGGCGACCTGCCCATCCGCGTCGCCCAGCGTTGCGAGGCCGAGGGGCGCGAAGTCTTCATCATCCGCCTGAAGGGCTTCGCCGACGCTCACCTGCACCGCTGGCCGGGGCAGGACTTCGGCATGGCCGAGATCGGCAAGATCGTGAAAGCCATGCGCGCCGAGGGCTGCCGCGCGGTGTGCTTGGCGGGCTACGTCAACCGGCCGGATTTCAGGACGTTGAAGCCCGATCTGAAGGGGGCATCCCTACTGCCGGGCATCATCGCGGCGGCGTCCAAGGGCGATGACGCCCTGCTGCGCAAGATCCTGTCGGTGTTCGAGGACGAAGGTTTCGCCGTCGAGGGCGCGGACGACATTCTGGGCGGCGAGATGCTGGCGGCGGGCGCTTTGGGCCGCGTGGCGCCGACGGCGGAGCAGCTGGCGGACCTGAAGAAGGCGCTGCATGTCGCTGAAAAGTCAGGTGAACTGGATATCGGTCAGGGCGCGGTCGTCTGCGACGGACTGGTGCTGGCGGTCGAGGCACAGGAAGGCACGGACGAGATGCTGCGCCGTGTGGCGGGCCTGCCGGCCGACCTGCGCGGCTCGCCCGGCTTTGCGCGCGGCGCGCTGGGCAAGGCGCCCAAGCCGATTCAGGATCTGCGCGTCGACATGCCTGTTATCGGACCGACGACGGTCGAACTGGCGGCCGCTGCGGGTCTGGCCGGGATCGGCGGGTTCGAGGGACGGCTGATCGTCATCGACCACGAAGGTCTGGTTGAGGCGGCCGACCGTCTGGGCCTGTTCGTCTGGGGAGAGCCGCGATGAGCCGTCCATTGAAGGTCATGCTGGTGGCCGCCGAGGCGTCGGGCGACGCCCTGGGCGCCGGGCTGGCGCGGGCGCTGAAGGCGCGGCTGGGCAAGGACGTGATCTTCGTCGGCGTGGGCGGCCCGAAGATGGCGGCTGAGGGCGTCGAGAGCCCCTTCGACATCGCCGAACTGTCGATCCTGGGCTGGATCGAGGGCCTCAAGGCCTATGGGCGGGTCAAGAAGCGCGTGGCCGAGACGGCGGCGCTGGCGGCCGTGGAGAAGCCGGACGCCGTGGTGCTGATCGATAGCTGGGGCTTCACCATCCGCGTGGCGCAGGCGATCCGCGCCGCCTCGCCGAAGACGCCGCTGATCAAATACGTCGGACCGCAGGTCTGGGCCTCGCGTCCGGGGCGGGCCAAGACGCTGGCCGGGGCAGTGGATCACCTGCTGGCCCTCTATGCGCTGGATGCGCCGTGGTTCGAGAAGGCGGGTTTGCCGACGACCGTCGTCGGCTCGCAGGCGCTGCACGTCGACATGGCGGGGGCCGATGGCGCCCGCTTCCGCGCGACGCGGGGCATGGCGGCGGATGCACCGCTGCTGCTGGTCTTGCCGGGCAGCCGACCCAGCGAGATCACGCGCATGACGCCCGTCTATGAGCAGGCCGTGAAGCAGTTGAAGGCGCAGGTTCCGGGGCTGGAGGTGGCTGTCGTCGCGGCGGGCACCGTCGCCGCCGATGTGGCGGGCCGGGTCGCCGCCTGGCCGTTCCGCGCCCATGTCGTGCAGGAAGCCGACAAGTACGACGCGATGAAAGCCGCCAACGCCGCTCTGGCCACCAGCGGCACGGTCTCGACCGAGCTGGCGCTGGCGGGCGCGCCGATGGTCATCGCCTATAAGATCGACGGGCTGAGCTACGTCCTGATGAAGCGGCTGGTGACGGCCAGGCACATCACCCTGTTCAACATCGCCGCCGACGAGGCCATCGCGCCGGAGTTCATCCAGGACGAGGCGACGCCGCAGGCGCTGGCCAAGGCGGTCGCGCGGTTGCTGGCCGATCCCGAGGCGGCGGCCGATCAGGCGCGCCGTCAGACCGAGGCGCTGGACCTTATGGGACGCGGCGGACCGGACCCGTCGGAACTGGCGGCGGATGCAGTGCTGCGGGTGATTGCGGCGAAGGCGGGGTAGCGCCCCCACTTACCGCTCATCCCGGCGGAGGCCGGGACCCAGTAAGAACCGCGCGCGCAGTTTTTTAGTGAACCGAGCTTGGGGCGGCCACGGTCGTGCCCTTGGCCAAAGCACTGGGTCCCGGCCTCCGCCGGGATGAGCGGGTTTATAAGGACTCAGGCCAGCAAGGCCCGCGTCGCCGCCTCCACGTCGGCCTGACGCATCAGGCTTTCGCCGACCAGCAGGGCGCGCGCCCCGGCATCGGTGACACGCGCCACGTCCTGCGGCGTGAACAGGCCGCTTTCGGCGACCAGAAGCGCGCCTTCAGGGCTGAGCGCCGCCAGTTGCTCGGTCGTCGCCAGATCAACCTCGAAGGTGCGCAGCGAGCGGTTGTTGACGCCGATCAGGGCGTCGGCGCGGCCTTGAACCAGTCTGGCGGCGCGCGCCATTTCGTCGGCGTCGTGGGTTTCGATTAGGGCGTCCATGTCCCAACGGGTCGCCTCGGCCAGCAGCTCTGCGGCCAGGGCGTCGTCCACCATGTCCATGATGATCAGGATGCAGTCGGCGCCCAGCGCCCGGCTCTCGGCGACCTGCCACGCATCGACCAGAAAGTCCTTGCGCAGGCAGGGCAGGGCGACGGCCGCGCGGGCGGCGGTCAGATAGGAGTCGTCGCCTTGAAAGCTGGGGCCGTCGGTCAGGACGGACAGGCAGGACGCGCCGCCGCGCTCATAGGCCTGCGCGAGGACGGGCGGGTTGAAGTCGGCGCGGATCAGGCCCTTGGAGGGGCTGGCCTTCTTGATCTCGGCGATCAGGGCCGGGCGTCCGGTTTCGGCGAAACGGCCGGCCAAGGCGGCGCGGAAGCCGCGCGGTGCGGAGGCTTCTTTCGCGCGCGCCTCGATGGCGTCCTGCGAAACGGCGGCCTTGCGGGCGGCGACATCCTCGCGCTTGTAGGCGGCGATGCGGTCCAGAACGTCGCTCATCAGGCGTCCTCGTCTTCGATCGGCGCGTGGGAGACGCGCACCAGTTCAGCCAGGGCGGCGGCGGCGCGGCCGTCGTCGATGACGGTCGCGGCTAGTTCAGCGCCCGATTTCAGATCTTCGACCCGCCCGGCCACCACCAGGGCGGCGGCGGCGTTCAGCAGGACGATGTCGCGATAAGGCCCGCGCTCGCCCGCCAGCAGGGCGGTCAGGGCCGCCGCATTATACTCGGCGTCGCCGCCGCGCAGGTCGTCCAGCGTGGCGAGGGGCAGTCCGGCGTCGGCGGGCGTGACGGTGAAGCGGCGCACGGCGCCATCCTTCCATTCGGCCACCTCGGTCGGGCCTGTGGTGGTCAGTTCGTCCAGACCCTGACCGTTGACGGTCCAGGCGCGCCGGGCGCCCAGTCGGCCCAGAACCTCGGCCAGCGGCTCCAGCAGGGCGGGATCATAGACGCCCATGACCTGATGCGTGGCGCCCGCCGGATTGCACAGCGGCCCCAGCAGGTTGAACACGGTGCGGAAGCCGATCTCGCCGCGCACCGGCCCGACGTGGCGCATGGCCCCGTGATAGGTCGGCGCAAACAGGAAGGCGATGCCCGCCTGATCCAGCGCACGCGCCTGTTGGGCGGGCGTGGCGTCCAGATTGACGCCCAGCGCGGCCAGAACGTCGGACGATCCGGACTTGGAGCTGATGGCGCGGTTGCCGTGCTTGGCGACCTTCAGTCCTGCGCCTGCCAGAACGAAGGAGGCCGCCGTCGAGACGTTGTAGGTGTGCTGGCCGTCGCCGCCGGTGCCGCAGGTGTCGATCACTTGATCGAATGGGTGGTTCAGCGACAGGGCGGCCTCGCGCATGGCGCTGGCGAAGGCGACGATCTCGTCCACAGTCTCGCCACGGATGCGCAGGGCGGTGACGGCGGCGGCGACCTGGGACGGGGTCGGCTCGCCGCGCAAGCAGGCGGCGAAGAAGCTCTTGGCCTCATCCAGGGTCAGCACCTGTCCGTCGACCAGCTTGGCCAGCAGGGGCTTGATGCTGTCCATCACACGCTCGCCAATCGCTTGACGCCCGCCAGATCGAGGAAGTTGGCGATCATCGCATGGCCGTGTTCCGTGGCGATGGATTCCGGATGGAACTGGACGCCGTGGATCGGCCGCGTGCGGTGCGACAGACCCATGATCTCGCCGTCCTCGGTCCAAGCGGTGACTTCCAGCGCGTCGGGCAGGGTTTCGCGGCGCACGGCCAGCGAATGATAGCGCGTCGCCGTGAAGGGCGAGGGCAGGCCGCCGAAGACGCCGCGCCCTTCATGCAGGATGGGCGAGGTCTTGCCGTGCATCAGGGTCTTGGCGCGCACCACCTCGCCGCCGAAAGCCTGACCGATCGACTGGTGGCCCAGGCAGACGCCCAGGATCGGCATGGTCTCGGCGGCCGTCTCGATCAGCGACAGGCAGATGCCCGCCTGATCCGGCGCGCAGGGACCGGGCGACAACAGGACGGCCTCGGGCTGCAAGGCCCAGGCCTCTTCGACGGTCAGGTCGTCATTGCGGACGACATGCGTCTGGGCGCCCAGCTCTGCGAGGTAGTGGACGAGATTGTAGGTGAAGCTGTCGTAGTTATCGACGACGAGGATCATGGCGAAGGCTTCTTAGGACGGGGAGGCAGGGTGGCCCAAACATGGAAGGCGGGCGGGCCGATTGAAAGCGGACGTTAAGCTGTCCGGGCGATACAGGAGCATCGCCATCGGAAGAAATCCGTCTTGACCCCCATCGAAGCCATTCGTGACGCCCGCGCCCTGTTGAACGAGGCCCCGGCGGAACAACCGAAACCCCTGCGCCTGCTTGCCGCAGCCGCCTTCGCCGCCACAGCGGCGGTCCTACTGGCCGGAACCATGGTCGTGGGCCCCGGCGTGTCGTTTGACCAGGGTTCCACGGTTTCCAATCCTTAGACTGATCCGCCGACGCCCTGGCCGCGAGTGGTCGCAGTGAAGCGCCACGCTTCCGCAGCCGCCTTCATCGGCGCGCGGGCCTTGGCCAGGGTTTCGGCATATTCGGCGGCCGGGTCGCTGTCGGCGACGACGCCCGCGCCCGCCTGGACGAAGATCTGGCCCTTCGCGAACATGGCGGTGCGCAGGACGATGCAGATGTCCGCCTCGCCATTGGCCGAGATGTAGCCGACGCCGCCGCCGTAGCCGACGCCGCGCTTTTCGGTCTCAAGCTCGTCGATGACCTCCATGGCCCGCACCTTGGGCGCGCCCGAAAGCGTGCCGGCGGGCAGGGCGGCCAACAGGGTGTCCACTGCGTCCAGCTTGGGATCAGCCGCCCCGTTCACGTTGGAGACGATGTGCATGACCTGGCTGTAGCGCTCGACCACGAAGCTTTCCGTCACCTCGACCGAGCCGGGCGTGGAGACGCGGCCCACGTCGTTGCGACCCAGGTCCAGCAGCATCAGGTGCTCGGCCCGCTCCTTGGGATCGGCCAGCAGTTCGACTTCCAGCGCCTTGTCCTGATCGGGCGTGGCGCCGCGCGGACGGGTGCCCGCCAGCGGACGGATGGTGACGCGACCGTCCTTCAGCCGGACCAGGATTTCCGGGCTGGACCCAGCCAACTGGAAATCCACGTAATCGAGGAAGAACAGATAGGGCGACGGGTTGCCGCGACGCAGCGACCGATAGAAGGCGAACGGGTCCTGGCTCCAGGGCGCCGAGAAGCGGTGCGCCAGCACGACCTGGAAGATGTCGCCGGCGGCGATGTAGTCCTTGGCCCGCGCGACCATGCGGCCGAAGGCGGCCTCATCGACGTCGGAGTGGAAGTTGGGCGCGGGAACCGGCTCGACTTCGCGCTGGATCGGCAGGGGGCCGCGCAGGCGGTCCTCAAAATCCCCCAGCCGGGCTTCGGCGGCGGCGTAGGCTTGGCTCGGATCGGCCGCCGTATCGGGATAGGCCGCAGAGATTAGGACGATCTCGTGCTTCACTGAATCGAAGATGGCGACCAGGGCCGGACGGGCCATGACGGCGTCGGACAGGTCCAGCGGATCGGGGTTTGCGGCGCCCAGCGGCTCCAGCAGCCGCACCATGTCGTAGCCGAAGACGCCGAACAGACCGGCGGCCATCGGCGGCAGATCGGCAGGCAGCTCGAACTTCGTCGCCGCGATCAGGGCGCGCAGGGATTCCAGCGCGGGTCTGTCTTCCGGGGTGAAGGTCTCCGACAGGACGTCGGCGCCGCGCGCGATCTCGGCCTTGCCGTTCCGGCAGCGCCAGACCACGTCCGGCGACAGGGTGACGAAGGAATAGCGGCCGTTGACGGCGCCGCCTTCGACCGACTCGAACAGGCTGGCGTAGCGCCGCCCGTGCCCGACCTTCAGGAAGGCCGAGACGGGGGTTTCCAGATCATCGACCAGGCGGCGGACCAGAACCTGGGGGCGGCCGGCCGTCAGGCCGGCGATGAAGGCGTCGCGTTCTTCGTGCATCACTTCTTGACGGGAGCGGGCGCAGCCGGAGCCGCGGGCGCAGCGGCCGCAGCCTCCACGCCCAGGGCTTGCAGAGCCAGGGCCGGGTCGTTGCGCGACTTGGTGCGTGCGGCGGCGGCGGCGATGGTGCGGTCGGCCAGGGTGTTGGCCAGCTCTTCGGTCAGACGCGGGCGGGCCTGTTCAGCCAGCGGCGCGGCCAGGGCCGGGTTGGCGGCGTGGATGGCGTCCACGCGGCCGACGACGAAGGCGGTCTGCGACTGGGCGTCGGAGAAGACCTGACCCTTGCTCTGACCGAACAGGCCGCGCAGCACGCCGTCGCCGACCTGGGCCTGCGACTCGCGGCTCTGCTGCACGCCCGTACGGACGGTCAGCGGGGCGCCGGCTTCGGCGGCCACCTTGGCGATGTCTTCACCGGCGCGAACGCGGCCGGCCAGTTGTTCGGCCTTGGCCGACAGCAGGCGGGCGTTCTCACGCAGGGTCCACTGTTGGCCCAGCGGGGCGCGGACTTCTTCCAGCGTCGGCAGGGCCGACGGGCGGATGTCGTCCAGGCGGACGGCGAAGTACTGGCCGTCGCCGGCGTCGATCACGTCGCTCTCGCCGCCCTTGGTCAGGGTGTAGGCGCTTTCCAGAACTTGACGCGGGGCGTTCATCGGCTGGCCGTCCGGCAGTTGGCCTTGCTGGGTGAAGGGCGGCAGCTGGATGACGCGGGCCTTGGCGGCCGTGGCGGCGTCGGCCAGGTTCTTGCCTTCCTGGCGCGCCTTTTCGAACTGTTCGACCTTGGCGTAGGTGGCGGCTTTGACGGCTTCGGCTTGCAGTTCCTGAACCAGGGCGGGGCGGGCGCTTTCCAGCGTCACGGCCTGACCAGCCTGAATGGCGGCTAGCTTGGCGACGGTGAAGCCCAGACGACCCTGGATCGGCGCCGAAACCTGATCGACGGCCAGGCCGAACACGGCGGCGCCGACGGCGGGGTCGCCCACGGCGGCCTGCGGCGTGCCCTTGTAGTCGCCCAGCTGGATGTTGTTGGCCTTGGCGACCTCGGCCGGATTCTTGCCGGCGCGCAGATCGGCGGCGATCTTGTCGGCGGCTTCCTTGGTCGGAACGGTCAGGGTGACGAAGGTGCGCTTCTCCGGATCGGCCAGGGCGGCCTTGCGGAACTCATAGCGCTCTTGAATCTGTTCTTCAGAGATGGTCGGGCGCGCATCGCTCGGACCCGGCGTGAACAGCACCAGGGAGATCATGCGGAACTCGGGGCTGCGCAGACGCGCCTCGTTTTCCTTCATGAAGGCGGTCAGTTGGGCGTCGGTCGGGGCGCCCGCGCGGCCTGCCATGTCCTGAGTGACCGAGAACCAGCGACCGTCACGGGTTTCCAGCGCCTGGCCCGCCAGCAGGGCGGCGTAGACGCGCGGCGCCTGGAGGCCGGCGAAGACGGCCGAGCCGACGTGAGCGGTGACGTATTGGTCGCGCAGGTCCTGCTCGAGCATTTCCGAGGTCAGGTTCTGTTGCGCCAGAGCCTGGGCGTAGAGATCCTGATCGAACTGGCCGGTGATCTGGTTGAAGAAGGCCGGAATCTTGCGGATTTCCGCCAGCACCAGCTCCTTGCCGGGGCGGATGCCGTTCTTCCAGGCCCACGACAGGAAGCCCAGACGCTGGGTCTGGCTGTCGAGATACTGCTGGTGCAGGTTTTCCTTGACCATGTCGTCATAGCTGACAGGGCGGCCGGCCTGCTCCTGCAGATTGGCGCGCACGCGCTCGAAATCGGCCCGGAACTGGTTGGAATCGACGCTGCGGTCGCCGGCGCTGATGATGTGGCGCGGCCCCAGGCTGGCGAAGATGTCGGACTGGGCCCCGACGATTAGGAAGCTGAGAATGATCAGGGCGAACAGGCCCCCAGCCCACTTGGACTTGGCGAAGTTGCGGAAGTGCGTGATCATCTAAGAAGAACCTGACGAGGGCCGGCGTCGAAAGGGCGCCAAGGGTCGCGTATAGGGGGTGCAGGGCCGCCGCTGCAAGTGAGGCTTGACGACATCTTGGCTTCCGCCGCCGTCGCCACTAGACAGGCCGCATGAAACAATCTGTGAAGCTGGTCGCCGGCAACTGGAAAATGAACGGCCTGGGCGCGAGCCTGGCCGAGGCTGAAACCCTCGAGAAGGCGCTGAAGGCGCAGGCTGCGGCCTGTCGCGTGGCCCTGTGCCCGCCCGCCACTCTGATCGACCGCATGGCGCAGACCCTGAAGGGCGGCGTCGTCGAAATCGGCGGGCAGGACTGCCACGCCGAGACGTCGGGCGCCTACACCGGCTCGGTCTCGGCCGAGATGGTCCGCGATGCGGGCGCCGGTCTGGTGATTCTCGGCCACTCGGAGCGCCGCGCCGGATTCGGCGAGACCGACGCCGACGTCGCCGCCAAGGTCGAGGCCGCCCTGGCCGCCGGTCTGGAGCCGATCATCTGCATCGGCGAGACGCTTCAGCAGCGCGAAGCGGGGCAGGCGGTCGAGGTCGTCAGCCGTCAGGTCGCGGGTTCGCTTCCGGCCTCGCTGGCGGGCAAGGCGTTCGCCGTCGCCTATGAGCCGGTCTGGGCCATCGGCACCGGTCTGACGCCGACGCTGGAGCAGATCGAGGAAGTCCACGCCGCCGTGCGCGCGGCCATGGTCGTCAAGCTGGGCGAGGGCGGCCGCGCCGCGCCGATCCTGTACGGCGGCTCGGTCAAGCCGTCGAACGCCAAGGAGATCCTGAGCGTGGCCGAGGTCGGCGGCGCCCTGGTCGGCGGCGCCTCGCTGAAGGCCGAAGACTTCCTGGGCATCATCCGCGCAGTTTGACCGCGCGCCTGAGCGTTTGCCCGAACTCTCCATCAATGTTAGAGGCGGCCGCTTGATCGGCGCGCTTCTGCGCCCACATGAATGACGCCATGCTCCAGACCATTCTGCTCGTCGCCATGATCCTGATCTCGGTCGCCCTGTCGGCCGTGATCCTGCTGCAACGTTCCGAGGGCGGCGCCCTGGGCATGGGCGGCGGTCCTTCGGGCTTCATGACGGCGCGCGGGGCAGGTAATCTGCTGACCCGCACCACGTCGATCCTGGCGATCGCCTTCTTCGTCTGCGCCATCAGCCTGACGATCGCGGGCAACTATGCGCGCGGGTCGCGTTCGGTGATCGACGCCGATGCGGTGGGCTCCATCGCCGTGGACCAGCCTCAGCAGACGGCGCCGGCTACGCCCGAAGCCGCACCGGCGACGCCGGCCGCTCCGGTCGCCCCGTCGCTGGACGATCTGGAAGCCAGCCTGCCGGCCGGCCAGGGCGCGCCCGCTCAATAAGGGCGTCGCCGCCATCGAGTTTGGGGAAGCGCGCCGCAAGGCGCGCTTTCTTCTTTTGATCAACAGTTGGATTTTTCCTGAGCCTCTCCGCGCAGGACGAATCATGGAGTAAGGTGTCCGCCCATGGCTCGCTATGTGTTCATCACCGGCGGCGTGGTTTCCTCTCTTGGAAAAGGCCTCGCCTCCGCCGCTCTCGGTGCTCTTCTGCAGGCGCGGGGCTACAAGGTCCGCCTGCGCAAGCTGGACCCCTATCTCAACGTCGATCCGGGCACGATGAGCCCCTATCAGCACGGCGAAGTCTTCGTGACCGACGACGGCGCCGAGACGGACCTCGACCTGGGCCACTACGAACGCTTCACCGGCGTCTCGGCGGCCAAGTCGGACAACATCACGACCGGCCGCATCTATCAGACGATCATCGAGAAAGAGCGTCGCGGCGACTATCTGGGCGCGACCGTTCAGGTGATTCCGCACGTCACCGACCAGATCAAGCAGTTCTGCCTCAACCCGGCCAAGACGGACGGCGGCGAGGATGTGGACTTCGTCCTGGTCGAGATCGGCGGCACGGTCGGCGACATCGAGGGGCTGCCCTTCTTCGAGGCGATCCGTCAGCTGGAGCAGGATCTGCCGCGCGGGCAGTCGTGCTTCGTTCACCTGACGCTGCTGCCCTTCATCAAGACCGCCGGCGAGATGAAGACCAAGCCGACGCAGCACTCGGTCAAGGAACTGCGCTCCATCGGCATCCAGCCCGACATCCTGCTGTGCCGCTCCGAAGCGCCGATCCCGGCTGACGAGAAGCGCAAGATCGCCCAGTTCTGCAACGTCCGCCCGGACAGCGTCATCCAGGCGATGGACTCGGCCGACATCTACGCCGTGCCGCTGGACTATCACCGCGAAGGCCTGGACACGCAGGTGCTGGCCCACTTCGGCATGACCGACGCGCCTGAGCCGGAGCTGTCCGGCTGGAACGAGATCGTGCGTCGCCGCCTGCATCCGGACGGCGAGGTCAACATCGCCGTGGTCGGCAAGTACACCGTGCTGAAGGACGCCTATAAGTCGTTGATCGAGGCCCTGCAGCACGGCGGCGTGGCCAACAACGCCAAGGTCAACATCGACTGGGTCGAGGCGGACACCTTCGCCGGCGACCCGCAGGCTTGCGCCGAACGTCTGGAAGGCGCTCACGCCATCCTGGTGCCCGGCGGTTTCGGCGAGCGTGGGGCCGAGGGCAAGATCGAGGCGGCGCGTTACGCCCGCGAGCGCAAGATTCCCTATTTCGGCATCTGCTTCGGCATGCAGATGGCGGTGATCGAGGCCGCGCGGAACCTGGCGGGCTATCCCAAGGCGACCTCGACCGAGTTCGGCCCGGCGGACGAACCTGTCGTCGGCCTGATGACCGAATGGGTCCAGGGCAATGAGCGCGTGAAGCGTGAACAGGGCGGCGATCTGGGCGGCACCATGCGTCTGGGCGCCTACGCCTCGACCCTGGCGCCCGGCTCCAAGATCGCCGAGATCTACGGCCAGACCGACATCAACGAGCGCCACCGTCACCGCTATGAGGTGAACATCAACTATCGCGAGGCGGTGGAGGAAAAAGGCGGGCTGTTCTTCGCCGGTCTGTCGCCGGACGGCGTGCTGCCCGAGACGGTCGAGCGCAAGGATCACCCCTGGTTCATCGGCGTGCAGTATCACCCCGAATACCGCAGCCGCCCGTTCGCTCCGCACCCGCTGTTCGCCAGCTTCGTTGCGGCGGCCCTGGTGCAGAGCCGCCTGGTCTGATCACGAACGCTTGTTGCGGTTTTCGCCGAACCGTGTGTCATCATGCTGTTAACCTTTTGGATTGACGCAGATGGCAGGCGATATCCTCTATTTCTTGCACCGGCATTTTCGCGCGGTGTTTCTGATCGGCGCCACGGTCGGCGTGATGGCGCTTGGTCTGATCGTTCGCGGCGTTCTGGCGCTGTTGTTCAGCGCCTCGACCGGCGGCGCCGTTTGAGCGTTATTGCGGGCTGAGGTCTTCTCGGGCGGCGGTCATTTGACACGCGGATGCTGAAGCTCGGCAGACGACAAGCCTGACGGCATCGACTATCCCTGATCCGGTCGCCGAGCGGTTGGCAGGGAGTTCAGCGTTGATCGAGTTTCAGGCGCACGTCGTTGACGAAGTCGTGGTGACGGCGGCGCGATTGCCGCCTGCGGCGGGCGAGGCGGCCTTTTCGGTCATTCGGCTGGACGAAGAGACGCTGGCGCGCGCTGACCGGCTGGACGAGGCCCTGAGCGCGGTTCCGGCCGTGTCCCTGTTCCGACGCACTTCGAGTCTGGCGGCCAATCCGACGACGCAAGGGATATCCCTGCGCGCCATTGCGCCGTCGGGCGCAGGGCGGACGCTGGTGACGCTGGACGGCGTGCCGATGAACGATCCTTTCGGCGGTTGGGTGATCTGGTCGCAACTGCCAACGGAGAGTCTGGAGAACCTCGACATCGTGCGTGGGGCCGGAGCCGGTCCTTATGGCGCGGGCGCCCTGACGGGCGTGATCCAGTTGCGCGAGCGAGAACGCGGCGGCGTGCTGTCAGCCTCGGTCGCCGAACGGGGATGGGCGCGGCTGGCCGGCTCCGGCGGGTTCGATATCGGACGGGCGCGGCTGACGGCGTCCACCCTGTATGAGACCAGCGACGGCTATACCCCTGTGCGCGGAGCGGCGGCCGGGGCGGCGGATACGCCGCTGGATCTGGAGGCGCGCGCGGCGGCCCTGCGGCTGGATGCGCCGCTGGGCGAGGCGAGTTTGTCGCTGCGGGGGTCCATCTATGACGAAGAGCGCGGCTCAGGTCTGGCGGGCGCGCGATCCAGCGCCAGCGGCCACCTGTTGTCCGCCACGGCGGCGCGCAGGCCGGACGAAGGGCGCTATGGTTGGCGGCTTCAGGCGTGGCGACGCGAAAGCGACTTCGCCAACACCTCCGTCGCCGTGTCGCCTGACCGCAGCGGAACCACGCCCGCCAATGACCAGTATGAAACGCCAGCGACCGGGTGGGGCGTCAACGCGGCCCTGCGTCGCTCGGCGCGAGATATCGCCGGAGGACGGCTGGAATGGGAGCTGGGCGCCGACGCTCGCTTCAACGAGGGCGAGACGCGTGAGCGTTTCCGCTTCATGCAGGGCGCCTTCACCCGTGACCGGATTGCCGGCGGCGAGACCTCCGTCGCGGGCCTCTATGGCGAAGGGTCATGGAGCGACGACCGGTGGCTGGTGGCGGGCGGGCTGCGCCTGGACGGTTGGCGCAATGAGAACGGCAAGCGGCGAGAGTGGGATCGCGCCACGGGCCTGCCCACGCTGGACGAAAGCGATCCTGATCGCTCGGGCGAAGTGGTCAGCGCCCGCTTGGCGGCGCGGCGGTTCATCGGCGGCGGCTGGGCGGCGCGGGCTGCGGCCTATTCCAGCTTTCGCCCAGCGAGTCTGAATGAGCTGCACCGCCCGTTCCGCGTCGGCAACGACCTGACCGAGGCCAATGCAGCCCTTGTTCCCGAGACCTTGCAAGGGATCGAGGCGGGTCTGGTCTTCGAGGGGCCGATCTCGGCCCTCGGCGTCAATCTGTTCTGGAACCGGATCGAGGACGCCATCGTCAACGTCACCATCGCTGAGGGGCCGGGAACCTTTCCGCGGGCGGGCTTTGTTCCGGCGGGCGGCGTGCTGCGTCAGCGCCAGAACGCCGGGACGATCGAGGCAAAGGGCGTGGAGTTGACGGCGCGTCAGGCGCTGCGAGGCGGGTTGACCCTGAACGGCGCTCTGTCGATCACCGACGCCCGCATGGACGGCGGTTCAGCGGCGCCGCAGCTGACGGGACTGCGGCCCGCTCAGGCGCCGATCTGGAGCGTGACCGGAGGACTGGACTGGCAGGCGTCGGACCGGCTCGGCCTGTCGATGCAGGCTCGCTATGAAAGCAAGCGGTTCGAGGATGATCTGAACAGCCGTGTGCTGGACGCCGCCGTCACCGTCGACGCCCGCGCGGAATGGCGCGCCGGATCCCGGACCCTGCTGTGGGTGGCGGCTGACAATTTGTTCGACGCCGAGGTCGAGGTGTCCGAGACTGCGGGCGGGGTGGCCGGCTACGCACCGCCGCGCACCCTGTCGGTGGGTCTACGCCTGTCCTACTGAGGCGAGGCTCAAGCGGCCGCGGAGGCTGTTAATTCAGCGTTGGTGACACGGTTGCGGCCCGTGCGCTTGGAGGCGTAGAGCGCTTCGTCGGCGCGCCCCAGGAACTGTGACGCCGCTTCGCCAGAGTGGCGCAGGGCGAAGCCGACGGAAATGGTCACGGCGCCCAGGTCGTCATTGGTCGAACGACGACGCAGGCTGCGCGAGGCGATCTCTTCGCGAGCGGCGTTCAGGGCGGCCTCGACGGCGCCTGCCGTCTCACGCGGGAAGATGACGGCGAACTCTTCACCGCCATAGCGGGCGGCGATACGCGGCGCGCGCGCGATGCGGGCCAGGACGCTGGCGACATAGCGCAGCACCTGGTCGCCCGTCTGATGGCCCCAGGTGTCGTTGAAGCGTTTGAAGTGGTCGATATCGATCAGCGCCAGTCCGATGGGCGTTCCATCGGCCTCGGCTTCGTCGCACATGCGCTGAAGTTGTTCGTCAAACGCCTTGCGGTTGGCCAGGTTGGTCAGGGCGTCGGTCATGGCGTCGCGACGAACCTGCTCCAGATGGTCGCGCAGCTTGACGACCTCGCGGTTGGAGGATTCCAGACGACGCTCCAACGCAGAGGTATGGCGCCGAATCCGCCGCGTGGCGTCGCTGAGCGAGGAGACGATGACGCCCAGGCTATCGGTGTCGGGCGCCGAAGCCATGCGGTCAGCCGCCTGGGCCAGGGTGTCGCCGTAATCGGCCTGGCTCTCGCGCGCCTTGTCGATGGCCGCCGCCACCGCCGCCAGTTCGCGGTTCAGCACGGCGCCTGCGTCGCGAATCTCTTCGGAGAGACGGCTGCGGGGCAGGAACTCGGCGGCCAGCATCTCGGCTGTGGTGTCGGAGAAGGGCGCGCCGCTGGCCAGCAGGCGCGCCATCTCCTGGCTTAGCGGGCTGTCGGGCGCACTGAGATAATGCAGCCAGAGCTCGAAGTTCAGCGGGGTCGGCCAGACGCCAGCCTCTTGCATAGCGTCCACAGCACGGTGCGCCAGAGCATAGGCTTCTGGACTGCGGACCGTGGTTTCGACCTGGGTGGTCATGCCTTGAAGCGCCCCTGGAAAGTTCAGGCCAGGAGGTTAGCCCGGCCTTCCGTAACGCAGAGTTAAATCAAGAATCGTGGCGCTAATCAGCAAAAATCACCGGTCGCCGCAGAAACGCCGGCACATCATCACCGAAAGCGCTGCCGCGGATTTCGCCGGCGGACTTGGACGCAGCTGGCTTGGGTGCGGAGGCGACGGCGGAGGCCGCCGCAGGGTCGCGCTCGTCGGATTTCTTGCGGCCGCGCGAACGGCGCGGAGCGTCTTCCGTCTTGGGCGTGACGACCTCAGCCGTGACGGGGGCGACGGCTTCGGCGACTTCAGCCGGGGCGGCGTCGACCGTCTTGCGCGAACGGCTACGCTCGCCGCGTTCGGGGCGGTCGCTGCGGCCGCGGCCACGGCCCGAGCGGCTGTCGTCGCGCGGGCGGTCCTGGATGGAGGCGAAGTCGATGCCGTCCAGCGGCAGTTCGACCGGTTCCTTCTTGATCAGCTTCAGCACCTTGTCCAACGACTTGTCGTCGGATGGCGTCACGATCATGAAGGCCTCGCCCAGACGGCCGGCGCGGCCGGTGCGGCCGATGCGGTGGACGTAGTCGTCGGCGTGGTGCGGGACGTCATAGTTGAAGACGTGGCTGACGGCCGGGATGTCCAGGCCGCGCGCGGCGACGTCCGAGGCGACCAGCAGCTTCAGCGCGCCGCTGCGGAAATCGGACAGTGTCTTCATCCGCAGGGACTGGTCCAGATCGCCGTGGATCGGCGCGGCGTCGAAACCGTGGACCTGCAGCGACTTGGCGACGATGTCGACTTCCGACTTGCGGTTGCAGAAGACGATGCCGTTCTGGACCTCGCCGCGCTCGACCAGGGCGCGCAGGGCGGTGCGCTTGGCCTTGGGGTCCGAGGTCGGCAGGCGGGTGATGTGTTGGGTGATGGTGTCGGCGGTCGTGGCCGGGCGCGAGACCTCGATCCGGGTCGGATCCTTGAGGAATTGCTGCGTCAGGCGGGTGATCTCCGGCGGCATGGTGGCCGAGAAGAACAGGGTCTGGCGGCGCGGCGGCGTCAGCTTGAAGATGCGCTCGATGTCCGGGATGAAGCCCATGTCCAGCATGCGGTCGGCTTCGTCGACCACCATCAGCTCGACGCCAGTCAGCAGCATCTTGCCGCGATCAAACAGGTCCAGCAGGCGGCCCGGCGTGGCGATCAGCACGTCCACGCCCTTGTTCAGGGCGGCGACCTGGTCGCCCATGGAGACGCCGCCGATCAGCAGCACCCAGTTCAGCTTGGTGCCCTTGGCGTATTTGGCGAAGCTTTCGGCGACCTGGTCGGCCAGTTCGCGGGTCGGGGCCAGCACCAGGGCGCGCGGCATCCGGGCGCGGGCGCGGCCCGAGGCCAGGCGGTCGACCATGGGCAGGGTGAAGGCGGCTGTCTTGCCGGTGCCGGTCTGGGCGATGCCGAGGACGTCGCGTCCGGCGAGGGCCACGGGAATGGCCTGTTCCTGGATCGGCGTGGCGGTCGTGTAGCCGGTATCGGCGACCGCTTGCAGGGTCGTGGGCGAAAGGCCCAGCTTGGAAAATTCAGTCATGCAGTCCTGAAGGGACGGAGGATAGCGTTCGCAAACGCCTTCAGCTGACGGAACCGCCCCTCTTGGGCGAGCGGGCGGCGCGCATCGCCAGTCCTGTTCCGAGCCTGCGGCCGTATAAAGAAGGCCCTACGCCTCAGTCAAGTATTTCCGTTCGGAACGGGCTGCTTGGCAACGGCGTTTCGGCCTGTATGGTCCGCCTCGGGACTGGGAATTCGACTGGGAGAGGGACGCCGAATGCGCGCAGCCGTGTTGATCACGCTGATGTTGGCCGCGCCTGTGAGCGCTTCAGCATCGGGCGGCGGCGGAAACGCCAACGCCATGCAGGCGGCCTTCGGCAATACGGTCGTTTCCCACTATCCTGACGGTGATTGGGTCAAGCACTGGTTCGACCGCGACGGTGGTTATCGCGCCTTGTTTTCGGATGGCCGCCGCCTGACGGCGCGCTGGGCGCGTGAGGGGGATCGCGTCTGTCTGAACGAAATCCGCCCGCGCATGATCATCTCGCGCTTCTGCACGCCCTATGTCGAGGCTTCCGTGGGGGAGAGCTGGCCGGGCCGCGATCCCTTGGGCCGCCGCGTCCGCAATGAGTTGGTCGCGGGGCGGTAGGAAAAACGCCCTCGTTCGTGAGAACGAGGGCGCTTTGTCTTATTCAGCGTCCGCAGCCTTGGCAGCCTTCTTGGCGGGGGCCTTCTTTGCGGCCGGTTTCTTGGCCGCAGGCTCCTTCTTCGCCGCAGGTTTTTTCGCCGGGGCTTTCTTGGCGGGGGCCTTCTTCTTCGGCGCGGCGCCGGCCTTGGCGGCCAGCAGAGGCAGGGCGGCCTCCATCGTCATGTCCTCGGGCGCCGTGCCCTTGGGCAGGGTGGCGTTGATCTTGCCCGATTTGACGTAGGGGCCGTAACGACCGGCCATGACCTGAACGGCCTCGCCCGTTTCCGGGTGGGCGCCCAGTTCCTTCAGCGGTGCGGCGGCCGAGGCGCGACCCGCACGACCTGCACGCTTTTCAGCAAGCAGGGCCACGGCGCGGTTCAGGCCGACGTCGAACACTTCCTCGATGTCCGCGACGTTGGCGTAGGTGCCCGCGTGCGCCACGAACGGGCCATAGCGGCCCAGGCTGGCGGTGATCATCTTGCCGTCTTCGGGGTGCGGACCCACGTCGCGCGGCAGGCTGAGCAGGCGCAGCGCCTTCTCCAGGTCGATCGAGGCCGGGGACCAGCCCTTGGGCAGGGACGAGCGCTTGGGCTTGTCCGCATCCGGCGGCGTGGTTTCGACATAGGGGCCGAAACGGCCGATCTTCAGGTGCACGGGCTGGCCGGTCGCCGGATCGACGCCCAGTTCGCGGTCGCCGCTCTCCGCGCCGCCGTCGGCCGCGTCAGGCGAGGCCACCGGACGGGTGTATTTGCACTCCGGATAGCGCGAGCAGCCGATGAAGGCGCCGAAGCGGCTGGTCTTCAGGCTCAGTTGCCCCTGATGGCACAGGGGGCATTCGCGCGGGTCCGAACCGTCGCCCTTGTCGGGGAAGATGTGCGGGCCCAGCGCCTCGTTCAGGTGGTCCAGAATGGCCGTGGTGCGCAGTTCGCCTGCGGCTTGGGTCGCAGCGTGGAAGTCCTGCCAGAAGCGGCGCAGCAGGGTCTTCCAGTCCAGATCGCCCGCCGACACTTCGTCCAGCTGGGTCTCCAGCGCGGCGGTGAAGTCGTACTCGACCCATTTGGCGAAGAACTGCTCCAGGAAGGCCGTGACCAGCCGTCCCTTGTCCTCGGGATAGAAGCGGTTCTTGTCCATGCGGACGTATTCGCGGTCGCGCAGGGTGGTCAGGATGGAGGCGTAGGTCGACGGACGGCCGATGCCCAGCTCTTCCAGCTTCTTGACCAGGGTGGCTTCCGAGAAGCGCGGCGGCGGCTCGGTGAAGTGCTGATCAGTGCGGATCGCCTCGACCTTGGCCTTGGCGCCTTCCTTCAGCGCAGGCAGGCGGCCGCCTTCGTCCTCGTCGTCTTCGGCGCCTTTCTGCTTTTCGTCGCGGCCTTCTTCATAGGCGGCGATGAAGCCGTCGAAGGCGACGACCTGACCCGTGGCGCGCAGGCCGGTCTGGCCGTCGGGCGTCTCGATCTCGACCGTGGTGCGGTCCAGACGCGCCGATTCCATCTGCGAGGCGATCATCCGCTTCCAGATCAGTTCGTACAGACGCTGCAGATCGCTATCGAGCCGCAGGGTGTCGGGGCTGCGCAGGATGTTGGTCGGACGGATGGCTTCGTGCGCTTCCTGGGCGTTCTTGGCCTTGGTCTTGTAATAGCGCGGCTCGGCCGGGACATAGGCCGGGCCGAAACGCTGGCCGATGGCCTCGCGCGCCTGGGCGATGCCCTCGGGCGTCACGAAGACGCCGTCGGTACGCATGTAGGTGATCAGGCCGCCGGTGTCGTCGACGCCTTCATACAGCTTCTGCGCCGCCTGCATGGTGCGCTGGGCGGTGAAGCCCAGCTTGCGCGCGGCTTCCTGCTGCAAGGTCGAGGTGGTGAAGGGCGGGGCGGGGGAGCGCTTGGTCGGCTTCTTCTCGACCGACTTGATGGTGAAGTCGCCGCTGCTGACGGCCTCGCGCGCGGCCGTCGCCATCGCTTCGGACACGATGTCCAGGCGTTGGACGCGCTTGCCTTCGTGCTTGACCAGACGGGCGGTGAAGGGCGGGCTGTCGGCGATCAGGTCGGCCTCGATCGACCAGTATTCCTGAGCCTTGAACCGCTCGATCTCCATCTCGCGGTCAACGACGATGCGCAGGGCGACCGACTGGACGCGACCCGCCGAGCGGGCGCCCGGCAGCTTGCGCCACAGCACCGGCGACAGGTTGAAGCCCACCAGATAGTCCAGCGCCCGGCGCGCCAGATAGGCGTCCACCAACTCCATATCCAACTGGCGCGGGTTGGCCATGGCCTCCAGCACGGCGGACTTGGTGATGGCGTTGAAGGTGACGCGCTGGACGTCCGTGTCCTTCAGCGCCTTCTTCTTGTTCAGGATCTCCAGAACGTGCCAGCTGATCGCCTCACCCTCGCGGTCGGGGTCGGTCGCCAGGATGACGCGGTCGGCGGCCTTGGCGGCCTCGGCGATCTCGGACAGGCGCTTGGAGGCCTTGGCGTCGACCTCCCAGTGCATGGCGAAGTCATCGTCGGGCAGCACCGAGCCGTCCTTGGACGGCAGGTCGCGGACGTGGCCGTAGGAAGCCAGAACCTTATAGTCCGAGCCCAGGTATTTATTGATGGTCTTGGCCTTGGCGGGGCTCTCGACGATAACGAGATTCATGGCGCTCTATCGGGGAAAACGGGGCGCGAACGTGGTTGCGGCGAGAGCGGAAGTCAATCGGCGCATTTTATAACAGCAACCTTTCCGGGTAACGTGAGTTTACAAACCTCCTTAAGTTGTGTTCCTCTCAGGCGTTCTCGGGAGGGTTGACGATGAACAAGACAGCGCAGCGGCGCCGCAAGGCGGCGAGCCCTGATCTGACGGACTATCCGGTTCGGGAGTATGTGGCCGCCATGGCCACGGAACTGGCCGGAATGGCCCGCTGGGACGGGGATGAGCGGTTGGCCGGACTTCTGGAAAGCGCGGCGGACATGGCGCGCCGCGCCGCGCCGGCCTAGGTCGAGGCCAGGCCGCCGGGCAGCAAGGTCGCCCGCCCTGCCAAGTGCAGCTCCAGCAGGGCGGCGGCTGTTTCCGCAATTGACAATCTGGCCGCGCGCGCCAGTTCGTCGCGGGCGATGGGCGTCGGCGACAGCAGGGCCTCGACGCGGTCCAGCACCTCATTGTCGATCTGATCCTGCGATCCCGCATCGAACGGCGAATCAGCGGGCGGTTCGCGCAGCGTCCTCAAGGAAGCGAAGGCCCGCTCGATGTCCTCGACGCCTTCGCACAGGATGGCGCCCTGACGCAGCAGCTCGTTCGGCCCCTTGGAGCGCGGGTCCAGCGGCGAGCCCGGTACGGCGAAGACGTCTCGGCCCTGTTCGCCCGCCAGCCGAGCGGTGATCAGGGAGCCGGAGCGAATCTCAGCCTCGACCACCACCACGCCGCGCGACAGGCCTGAGATGATGCGATTGCGGCGCGGGAAGTCGCGCGCCTGAGCCCGTGCCCCGACGGGGCTTTCCGAGACGATGCAGCCGCGCTCGACGATCTGGCGGTACAGGTCGGCGTTGTCGGACGGATAGACGTCATCCACGCCGCCGCCCAGAACCGCGACGGTGCCGGTCTCCAGCGCGCCCAGGTGCGCCGCCGCATCGACGCCGCGCGCCAGGCCCGAGACGACGACGTGGCCGCTTTCGCCCAACTGTTGCGCCAGACCGCGCGCGATCCGCTGACCGCCGGCCGAGGCGATGCGGGCGCCGACGATGGCCATGCAGGGCTGCTGCATCAGCGCCGGATCGCCCAGGGTCCACAGCAGGGGCGGGGGCGGATCGACGGCGGCCAAGGCTTCGGGATAGGCGGCCTCGCCCCACAGGACCAGCCGCGCGCCGATGCGGGAGCCCGCTTCCAATTCGGCCTCGACGGTCTCAGACGCGGGAATGGAATAACCGCTGCGTCCTCGACTGCGGATCAGGTCGGGCAGGGCGTCCAGAGCGCGTTCGGCCGAACCGAACCGCTGCAACAGCTGGGAAAAGGCCACAGGGCCGACGCGATCGGTCCGGGCGAGCCGGAGGCGGGCGAAACGCTCGGCCTCCGACAGCGGCGTCACGCCTTCTTCGCCCCGATCTTGGGCTCGGCGCCCTTCAGCAGGCGGCCGATGTTCTCATGGTGCCGGATGAAGATCAGCACGGCGGTGAAGACCGCCATGATGAAGATGGGCTGCGGCGCCGGCAGGCCCAGCGCGGGCAGGGGCAGCAGGGCGTAGAGAGGCGTCAGCGCCGCCGCCACCAGGGCGGACAGCGAGGAATAGCGCAGGGCGAAGGCCATGATCAGCCAGGTCGCCGCCGCCAGCAGACCTAGCGGCCAGCACGCGGCCAGGATCAGGCCGAAGAAGGTCGCCACCCCCTTGCCGCCCTTGAAGCCCAGCCAGACGGGGAACAGATGGCCCAGGAAGGCTGCGCCGCCGGCGATGGCGCCCGCGACATCGGTCCCCAGCAGATGCCGCGCGATCAGCAGGGCGACCGCGCCCTTGCCTGCATCCAGGATCAGGGTGGCGATGGCCAGATCCTTGCGCCCGGTGCGCAGGACGTTGGTCGCGCCGATATTGCCCGAGCCGATGTTGCGCACGTCGCCCGCGCCCGCCGCGCGGGTCAGCACCACGCCGAACGGAATGGAGCCCAGCAGGTATCCGCCGACAGCCACAAGCCCGAGCGTAAGGAGCGCCGGCCCCGCTAGATCCTGCAAATGATTCGCTCCCCTTAACGTGCGTCGTGGACGATGCGGCCCGAGACGACGGTGAGCAAGACCTTCCCTTGCAGTCGGCGCCCGTCAAAGGGCGAATTCTTCGACTTGGAGCGCAAGGTCGAGGCGTCGATCACCACCGGCGCCCCGGCGTCGAACAGCACCAGATCGGCGGGCGACCCTTGCGACAGCTCTCCGGCCTCCAGCCCCAGCAGGGCCGCCGGGCCTTGAGTCAGCGGCCGCAGCACGTCCAGCAGGTCGACGCCGTATTCGTGGTGCAGCGTCAGGACGGCGGGCAGCAGGGTCTCCAGACCCACGGCGCCCGGCTCGGCCTCTGCGAACGGGCGACGCTTGTTCTCGGCCGGTTCGGGACAGTGGGCCGAGGTGATGACGTCGATCAGGCCGTCGCGCACCGCCTCGACCAGGGCCTGCCGGTCGCTTTCGGCGCGCAGCGGCGGGTCTAGCCGATAGAAGGTCCGGTAGTCGCCGATGTCGATCTCGTTGAAGCACAGGTGGTTGATCGAGGCCGAAGCCGCGACCTCCAGCCCCCGCGCACGGGCGCGCGCCAGCGTCTCCAGCGCGCCCTCGGTCGAGATCTGGTCGATCAGGAAGCGTGCGCCGGTCTGCTCGACCAGGGCCAGGTCGCGCTCCAGCTGGATGCGCTCGGCGATGGCGGGCGCGCCCGACAGGCCCAGTCGCGTCGCCAGTTCGCCTGAGGTCGCGACGGCGCCCTCCGACAGCCACGGCTCGGTCGGGCGGCAGGCGATCAGGGCGTTGAACGAGGCGGCGTAAGACATCACCCGTTGCAGGGTGCGGGTGTTGCGGATCACTCGGTCGCCGTCGGTGAAATAGAGGGCGCCTGCCTCGTGCATCAGGCCGATCTCGGCCATGCGCTCGCCGTCGCGGCCTTGCGTCGCCGCGCCCGCCGCGCGGACGTGGACCAGATCGAGCGCCGCGCCGCGTCGCTGGATGTGGTCGATCAGGGCGGGGTCGTCGATGGCTGGGTCGGTGTCCGGCTGGACGACGATTGTGGTGACGCCGCCCGCCGCCGCCGACAGGCTGGCCGACTTCAGCGTCTCTTTGGGTTCATTGCCGGGCTCGCCGGTCTTGACCCGAATGTCGATCAGGCCGGGCGCCAGGCAGCGGCCCTCGGCGTCGATGATCTGCACGCCCTCGGGGCGTTGCGTCGCCTGTCCGTGGATAACCTCGACGATGCGGCCGTTCTCGATCAGGACCGCGCCGGGGCCGTCATAGTCGCTGGCCGGGTCCAGCAGCCGGGCGTTTATGATGGCGATGGGCTGTTGAGCGGCGGTCATGCGGCGCCTCCCGCGCGGCGGTGGGCGAGGGCGGCCAGAACGGCCATGCGGGCGGCGACGCCCATCTCGACCTGATCCTGGATCAGGGAGACGCTCAGATCGTCGGCCACGTCGGAATCGATCTCGACGCCGCGGTTCATCGGGCCGGGGTGCATGACCTTGGCGTTCGGCGCGGCCCAGGCCAGCTTTTCGCGGTCCAGGCCCCAGAAGCGGAAATACTCGCGCGTCGAGGGGATCAGGGCGCCCGCCATCCGCTCCAGCTGAAGGCGCAGCATCATCACGACGTCAACGTCCTTCAGGCCGTCCTTCATGTCGTGGAAGACCTCACAGCCCCAGCGGTCGGCGTCGCCCGGCACCAGCGTCGGCGGCCCGATCAACCGAACCCGCGCGCCCATCATCTGCAGCAGGGCGACGTTCGAGCGCGCCACGCGGCTGTGAGCGATGTCGCCGCAGATAGCGATGCTCAGCCCGCCGACGTCGCCGAAGGCGCGGCGAATGGACAGCAGGTCCAGCAGGGCTTGCGTCGGGTGTTCATGGCGTCCGTCGCCCGCGTTGACGACGGCGCAGCCGACCTTCTGCGACAGCAGGTCCACCGCGCCCGAAGATGCATGGCGCACCACCAGAATCTCCGGCTTCATGGCGTTCAGCGTCACGGCGGTGTCGATCAGCGTCTCGCCCTTCTTCACCGAGGAAGAGGCGACCGGCATGGTCACGACGTCGGCGCCCAGACGCTTGGCCGCAATCTCGAAGGAGGAACTGGTTCGCGTCGAGTTCTCGAAGAACAGGTTCACGACCGTCTGGCCGCGCATCAGGTCCACGCCCTTGGCCGATTGCCGGTTGAAGTCGACGAAGGCGTCAGCCAGGTCCAGCAAGGCCAAGGCGGCCGGCGGATGGAGGTCTCCGGCGGCGAGGAAGTGGTCGCGGGGGAACGGCGTCAGCCGTTCCTTGATGAGGTCGGAGACGGGCGCTGCATGGGTCATTGAGACGTGGCTATAGGCGGGACTCAGGCCAGATGGAATAGCAGCAGGGCCGCAGGGATGCCGATGACCGAGAATACCGTCGTCGCCGCGATGATCCCGGCCATCAGCGGGGCGTCTCCGCCCATCTGGCGCGCCAGCACATAGGCCGAGGCGGCGCCGGGCGCGGCGCCGCACAACAGGGCGATTCCCTGCGCCATCTCATCGCCGCCATACAGGCGCGCCAGTTGCCACATGGCCAGCGGCGTCACGATCATCTTGACCACGACCACGGCGCCCACCGTCACCCGCGTGCGAGCCAGTTCACGGAAGCTGAGGCCCGCGCCCGCCACGATCAGGCCCAGAGGCAGGGCGGCCGATCCCAGCAGTTGCAGCGTCTCGGCCACGCCGGGCGGCTGCGGCGCGCCCGAGAAGTTCAGCGCCAGTCCCAGCAGACAGGCCAGCAGGATGGGGTTGGACATCATCGCCCGGAACAGGGCCTTGGGCGAGGCGCCGTGCTGGCCCGCGCCCCATTTGGCCAGGACGACGACGCTCAGGATGTTGCTGACCGGGATCATGGCGGCGATGACCACGGCGGCCAGGCCGACGCCTGCGGGGCCGAACGTCGCCTGCACGACGGGCAGGAAGACGAAGCTGTTCCAGCGGATCATGCCCTGAAAGACGCTGGTATAGGCCGGGCCGCTGAGGGGCAGCAGAGGCTTTGAAAGCAGGGTCAGGGCCGAGATGATGATGGACACCGTGACGGCGGCGGCGCCCGCCGCGCCCGCGGCCGATCCTGACAGGTCCGCGTTCCAGATCGCCGGGATCAGGAAGCCGGGATAAAGGACATTGATGGCCAGCTTCTCGATCGGCCGCCAGGCGGCGTCGGGCAGATAGTCCGACTTCTTCAGCCCATAGCCGAGCGCCAGCAGCAGGAAGACCGGCAGGACGCCTGCAATGATGGCGGCCATCTCAGCCGCGCAGCCGGTCCAGCGCGCCTTGCAGGATCCAGGCGGCGGCGGTGCGGTCCACCACGTCGGCGCGGCGCTTGCGGGTCAAGTCCAACTCGTCGATCAGGAACCGCTCGACGGCGGTGGTCGACAGGCGCTCGTCCTGAAAAGCGACGTTGACGGGCCGGAACCGCTCCAGATTACGGGCGAAGGCGCGGCACGACTGGGCGCGCGGCCCCTCGGTCCCGTCCATGTTCAGCGGTAGGCCGATAACCAGCGCCGAGACCTTGCGGCCGTCCATGATCCTGAACAGTTGTTCGGCGTCCTGGCTGAACTTGGTCTTGCGGATCAGCTCCAGCGGGCTGGCGATGATGCGCCCGGTGTCAGACACGCTGACGCCGATGGTGTTCTCGCCCAGATCCAGACCCAGCCACGGGGTGTTGGGCGGACAGGCGGCGGGCAGTTCGGAAAGGTCAAAGACAGGCACGAGGGCGCGTTAGGCCCAGATGGGGCGCGTGTCAAAGCGTGGGGCCCTTTCCCTCCGCCGGGATGAGGGGTGAGGGGGAGTGACTCACACGTCGTCGTCCCCGACCGGCCCGCCTTCGTTCTCCAGGTTGCGGATCGAGCGCACTTCCTTGCGGGTGAACTTCAGCCGCACGCCCAGGCCGCCGTCTTCTTCGTGCAGGAAGACGGCGCCGCCTTCCTCCAGCGCGGCCTGAAGGCGGCTGCGGGCCTCGTCGCCGGGATCGACGTTCTCGCGCTCGAAGTCGGCCAGGGCGTCCACCGTCAGGCCGGACAGACGGGCCACATGGTCGCGCGGCCATTGCACCAGGGCGCGGGCGGCGCGGACTTGGGGGCCGGTGATCTTCATGGTCGCATCTCCTGTGATCTGCGCTTCATACTTAGGCGTCGCCACGGCCTTCGATAGGGGGCGTTTGGCCGCAACGGTCAAGCTGTCTTCGCGCCTGCACCCAAATCCTTGTCGAAGCGGCGGCGAAACGCTAATCCCGACCCCTTAGACTCTCATGCTTTGGAGGGCCGCATGGCCATCGACGCCGCGACGGTGCGCAAGGTTGCGCATCTCGCCCGCATCAAGACCCCCGAGGACCGCCTGGAGCCGCTGGCCCAGGAGCTGAACGGCATCCTGAAGTGGATCGAACAGCTGGACGAGGTGGACGTGCAGGGCGTCGAGCCGATGACCTCCAACGTGTCCCAACCGCTGCGCCTGCGCGACGACGTGGTCACGGACGGCGACAAGGTCGCCGACGTCCTGTCCAACGCGCCCAAGTCCGCCGACGGCTTCTTCGTCGTGCCCAAGGTCGTGGAGTAAGTCATGACCGATCTGACCAAGCTGACGCTGGCCGACGCCGTCGACGGCCTGAAGGCCAAGACCTTCTCGTCCGAAGAGCTGACCAAGGCCTTCCTGTCGAACATCGAGGCCTCGAACCCGACGCTGAACGCCTATGTCGAGGTGACGGCGGACAAGGCGCTGGAACAGGCGCGCGCCTCCGACGCCCGTCTGGCCAAGGGCGAGGGCGGGGCGCTGGAAGGCGCGCCGCTGGGCATCAAGGATCTGTTCTGCACCCAGGGCGTGCAGACGACCGCCGGCTCCAACATGCTGCGCGGCTTTGTTCCGCCGTATGAATCGACCGTCACCGCCAATCTGTGGCGCGACGGGGCGGTGATGCTGGGCAAGCTGAACATGGACGAGTTCGCCATGGGCTCGTCCAACGAGACCTCGGCCTTCGGTCCGGTGAAGAACCCGTGGAAGTCCAAGGGCTCGAACGCCGACCTGACGCCGGGCGGCTCTTCCGGCGGTTCGGCCTCGGCCGTGGCGGCGGACCTGTGCCTGGCCGCAACGGCGTCCGACACCGGCGGCTCGATCCGCCAGCCCGCCGCCTTCACCGGCACCGTGGGCATCAAGCCGACCTACGGCCGCGCCAGCCGCTACGGCATGGTGGCCTTCGCCAGCTCCCTGGATCAGGCCGGGCCGATCGCCAAGACGGTCAAGGATTCGGCCCTGCTGCTGAACTCCATGTGCTCGTTCGACGCCAAGGACTCGACCAGCCTGGACGTCCCGACCCCGGACTGGACCCAGTCCGTCGGCCAGTCGGTCAAGGGCCTGCGCATCGGCGTGCCCAAGGAATACGTCCTCGACGGCATGCCCGCCGAGATCCAGCAACTGTGGGAGCAGGGCGTCGAGTGGCTGAAGGCCGCCGGCTGCGAGATCGTCGAGATCAGCCTGCCGCACACCAAATACGCCCTGCCGACCTACTACATCGTGGCCCCGGCCGAGGCGTCGTCGAACCTGGCGCGCTATGACGGGATGCGCTTCGGCCACCGCGCTGAAGAGTTCACGTCGCTGGACGACCTCTATGCGACCTCGCGCGCCGAGGGCTTCGGCAAGGAGGTCCAGCGCCGCCTGACCATCGGCGCCTATGTGCTGTCGGCGGGCTTCTATGACGCCTACTACGTCAAGGCGCTGAAGGTGCGTCGCCGCATCGCTCAGGACTTCGACAATGTCTGGGGCCAGGTGGACGCCATCCTGACGCCGTCCACCCCGTCGGCCGCCTTCGCCATCGGCGACAAGCAGATCGACCCCCTGACCATGTATCTGAACGACGTCTTCACGGTGACGACCAACCTGGCCGGCCTGCCGGGCATCTCGGTCCCCGCCGGCCTCAGCGCCGACGGACTGCCGCTGGGCCTTCAGGTCATCGGCAAGGCCCTGGACGAAGCGACCGTCTTCCAGGTCGCGGGCGCCCTCGAAGACGCGGCGGGCTTCGTCGCCAAGCCGGACCGTTGGTGGTGAGCATGACTGAAAACTCCAAACTGATCCAAGGCCGCACCGGCGCTTGGGAAATCGTCATGGGTCTGGAGATCCACGCCCAGGTCGCCTCGAAGGCCAAGCTGTTCTCGGGCGCGGCGGTCGGCTTCGGCGCGGGGCCGAACGAGCAGGTGTCGCTAATCGACGCGGGCTTCCCCGGCATGTTGCCGACCCTGAACAAATACTGCGTCGAGCAGGCGGTGAAGTCGGGTCTGGGCCTCAACGCCCAGATCAATCTGAATAGCCAGTTCGACCGCAAGAACTACTTCTATCCCGACCTGCCGACCGGCTATCAGATCAGCCAGCTGTATCACCCCATCGTGGGCGAGGGCGTGGTCGAGGTGGAGGCCGAGGACGGCAGCTTCTTCAACGTCGGCATCGAGCGCCTGCACCTGGAGCAGGACGCGGGCAAGCTGATCCACGACCTGTCGCCGACCGAATCCTACGTCGACCTGAACCGCGCGGGCACGGCGCTGATGGAGATCGTCTCGCGCCCCGACATCCGCACGCCGGAAGAGGCGGTCGCCTACGTCAAGAAGATCCGGACCATCCTGATCTACCTCGGCACCTGCGACGGCGACATGGAGAAGGGCAACCTGCGCGCCGACGTGAACGTGTCGGTCTGCCGCGCCGGGAACTACGACAAGTTCAAGGAAACGGGCGACTTCAACTTCCTGGGGACGCGCTGCGAGATCAAGAACGTCAACAGCTTCCGCTTCATTTCTCAAGCGATCCAGTATGAGGCGCGCCGCCAGATCGAGATCCTCGAAGACGGCGGTTCGATCACGCAGGAGACGCGCCTGTACGACCCGACGGCGGGCGAGACGCGCTCCATGCGCTCCAAGGAAGAGGCGCAGGACTATCGCTACTTCCCCGATCCCGACCTGCTGCCGCTGGAGCTGGAACAGGCCTGGATCGACGCCATCAAGGCCGAGCTGCCGGAACTGCCTGACGACAAGCGCCGCCGTTTCATGAGCGAATACGGCCTGTCGCAATACGACGCGGGCGTGCTGATCTCGGAACAGGCCAAGGCTCTGTATTTCGAGGTCGCCGCGAAAGGCCGCGACGCCAAGCTGGTGTCCAACTGGGTGACGAACGAGGTCTCGGCCCGTCTGGCCGCCGACGGCAAGGACTTCAGCGACAACCCGCTGCCCGCCGCCCATGTGGCCCAACTGGTCGAGCTGATCGAGACGAACGTCATCTCGTCCAAGATCGCCAAGGAAGTCTTCGACTACGTCTGGAACGGCGAAGGCTCGCCTGCCGAAGTGGTCGAGAAGCACGGCCTGAAGCAGGTCACGGACACCGGCGCCATCGAGAAGGCGGTGGACGAGATCATCGCCGCCAACCCCGACAAGGCCGCCGCCGTCGCCGAGAAGCCCCAGGCCATCGGCTGGTTCGTCGGTCAGGTCATGAAGGCGACTGGCGGCAAGGCCAACCCGGCCGCGGTCAATGATATCTTGAAGGCCAAGCTGGGGCTTTGATGCTTGGGGGCTGCGGCCCCCAAACCCCCGGCTGGTCGCTAACGCTCGCGACGCGGTCGCTCGCTGCTTGAGCGACAGGATGCGCGTGAATGGCGGGGTTGCGTCGGGTCGAGACCCAAAGGGCGGCGCGAAGCAGCCAAGGCAGAGCCTTCTGACCGCAGCCCACTAAAAAGCCCCGGAGAGCGATCTCCGGGGCTTTCTTGTTGTGTCACCAGCGCCAGGCGTCGCGGACCATTTCGATGATGTAGCCGTCGTAGTCGTCGATCAGATAGATCGCATTGTCGACGTAGACCCATCGCGTGCCTGGAGGCGGATAGCCCAGGCCGTAGGTGCGCCAGTCGTTCACCTGATAGCGCCAGAAGACGTCCGGCAGATATTGGCCGACAGAGTACTGCCGGTTCCAATAGGTGCGCGGCACGCTGTAGTAGCCGTAGCCTGGCGCGAAATAGAAACCGATCCGCGTCCCGCTCCAACTGCGGAAGCGCGTGTCATAGCGCCACCAGTCGCTGCGGTGGCGTCGATCCCAGTCGCGTCGCCACTGGTCGCGGTTCCAGCGGTTGTGAAACTCGCGATAGTCGCGATCCCGGTTCCACTGGCCTGGACGATCCGGTCGGTTCGGACGGTGGGCGTCCGGGCGGCCGGGCCTGTTCCAGTCAGGGCGATCGGGACGGTCCGGGCGATGTGAATCCGGTCGGTTCGGCCGGTTCCAGTCGGGTCGATCCGGGCGTTGAGGGCGATCTGGACGATGATTGTCCGGTCGATTCCAGTCGGGGCGGTCGGGACGATGCCCGTCGGGCCGATCAGGGCGATTGGGCCTGTCAGGCCGCGATTGATCGGGTCTCTGAGGCCGGTCCGGCCGATCCGGGCGCTGTGGCCGGTCCGGTCGGTTGGGACGATCGGGGCGGTTCCAGTCCGGTCTCTGCTCTGGCCTCTGCTCTGGCCGTTGTTCTGGCCTGCGCTCCGGTCGCTGAGGGCGCTGCCCATCGGGCCGGCGTTCCGGGCGCGTGCCTTCCTGGCGCGGGCGGTCGGCGTCGCGATGCTGGCGTTGCGGTTGGCCACGTTCGGACCGGCGAGGACCGTCCTCGCGCATCTGCGGCCGATCCTGGGCCAGAACGGTCATGGGGGCCGCGGCGGGCACGAGGAAGGTGGCGGCCGCCGCGAACATGAGAAGAGAACGTTTCATGGTCGAAGTCCTCGCACGTCCGAACTTGGACGGCTTGCGGACAGAATGGACGCTGGGCCATGAACTGCTGCTGAACGTCGATCGCAGAGCATTGTCATGAAAAAAGCCCCGCAAGACAGAGCCTTGCGGGGCGAAGCGAAACCTTGGTCCAGCGTCTCTTAATAGACGTCGCTCAACACACTGGCGATCAGGCCCGTGGCGACGGCGATCAGCAGGATGTCGTTGCCGGCGTGGACGTAACGGTAGCCGCGCGGCGCCGGCCTCAGATTATAAAAGTAGGGGTCGTTGACGTAATAGGAGCGATAGGCAGGCGGCAGATAAGCGCCCGTGCGCCAGCGATAGCCGTAGTAGCGCGGCTCGACCCGATAATAGCCATGACCCGGCGCGTACCAGTAGCCGTTGCGGGCGCCGCGATAGTCGCGGAACTCGGACCGGCCGCGCCACCAGTTGTGGTCGTTGCGGCTCCAGCGATCGTATCGGCGATGGTCCTGTCGCCATTCGCGGCGATCATCATGGCGGTCTTGACGCCAGTCACGGCGGTCATCGCGTCGATCCTGGCGCCATTCACGACGGTCGTCGCGTCGATCTTGACGCCACTCACGGTGGTCGTTTCGACGGTCCTGGCGCCACTCGCGGCGGTCTCCGCGGTGATCCTGCGCCTGGGCCATCATGGGGGCGGCCGTGGTCGCCAGGGCGAGGGCGACGACGGCGGCCTTGGTCAGGCGGTTCATTTGGCAACTCCATTCAAGAAGCGAAATCCCTGTCTGGCGTCGACATTCAGGCCGGCCGAATGAACCGCCGCTGAACCAGCCTTTCAGCTTGCGCTCGTATGCGGGCAAGGGCCGTGTCGCAGGGGGGCTGAGCGCGTTAACGCTAATTTTAAACCGACGATATTTGAATGGATGTCCGATAGCGGGGTCAGAACGACGCCGCGAGGGAGGATTGCTGATGAATCCGCTGAACCAAGCGCCCCTGGCGCACGAGACCCTGCCGTTGCCGACGCCCGACATGGACGGCGACGCCCTGTTCCGTCTGGGCCTGGCCTATTCGGCGGGATTGGACGGGTGTCCCATCGATCGGGTGTCGGCCCATATGATCTTCAACCTGGCCTCCATGAAGGGCTCGATCGAGGCGCGGGAATACCGCCGCGACATCAGCCAGGAGATGGAGCACGACGAGATCGCCGAGGCCCAGCGTGCTGCGCGCCGCTGGATCGACGCCGGTTCTTCTACGCTCGCCGCCTAACCTTTGGCGGCCTGATGCAGCTTGCGGCGTCTGGACCGGGCGGCGGCGGCGGGGTATGCACCCCGCGAGTTCCCCGTCCGAAGGATTCCGTCCATGCTCGCTCGCATCTATCGCCCGGCCAAGACCGCGATGCAGTCCGGCAAGGCCAAGGCGCGCGACTGGCGCCTGGAGTTCGAGCCGGCTTCGGCCCGCACCATCGACCCGCTGATGGGCTGGACCAGCTCGACCGACATGAACGGTCAGGTCCGCCTGTCCTTCGACACCAAGGAAGAGGCGGTCGATTACGCCGAACGCCACGGCATCGCCTTCCGCCTGCATGAGCCGAACGAGGCGCCGGTCATCATCAAGGCCTACGCCGACAACTTCGCCACCAACCGCAAGCAGTCCTGGACCCACTAAGGTCGGACGGCTGCACCCCAAGGCGCCCATAGCTCAACCGGATAGAGCACCCGCCTTCTAAGCGGACGGTTGCAGGTTCGAGTCCTGCTGGGCGCGCCATGCCTCCAATCCCTTTTCCAGATCAGCCGTAAGGTCGGCGGGATCTTCGAGCCCGATATGCAGGCGCAGCAGTTGGCCGGGCAGGCCGGGCGTATGCTGACGATAGGCCAGTTGCGGTGTTTCGTGGGTGATCAGGCTCTCGAAGCCGCCCCAGGAATAGCCCATGCCGAACAGGCTGAGCGCGCGCATGAAGGCGTGGGCCGCCGCTGTGTCGCCGCCCTTCATGACCACGCCCATCAGAGAGGCCGCGCCGCCGAAGTCGCGTCGCCACAGCTCATGACCGACCGAGCCGGACAGGGGCGGATAGAGGACGTCGGCGACCTCTGGCTGGGCTTTCAGCCATTGGGCGATCGCCAGGGCTGAACGGGCCTGGGCCTCATAGCGCAGGGGCAGGGTCCGGATGCCGCGCAGCGCCAGCCAGGCGTCGTCGGGCGAGACGTGCCAGCCCATATCTTCGATGGCGTCTGCGATGGCGCGGAGGATGTGCGGCGCGCCGGCGGCGATCCCGCCCATCAGCAGGTCGGAATGGCCGCCGACATATTTGGTCAGGGCCTGGACGCTGATATCGACGCCGTGCGCCAGCGGACGGAAGGCCAGCCCCGCCGCCCAGGTGTTGTCCATGACGGTCAGGACGCCGCGCTCGCGGCAGGCGGCGGCTAGGGCAGGGGCGTCCGCCATGTCGAAGGTTAGGGAAGCGGGCGCTTCGATCAGCAGAAGCCGGGTGCGTGGGTTGAGGGCCGCCAGAATGGTCTCGGTCGAGGCGTCGGCGGGGTGGAAGCGGGCGGTGATCCCGCGCGCAGCGAGGTGGCGCGTCAGGAAGCGGCGCGTGGGGCCATAGACGGCGTCGGTGGTCAGCACCTCGTCGCCGGGACGCAGCAGGGCGATCAGGGGGACGGTCACGGCCGCCAGGCCGGAGGGAACCAGGAAGGCGTCGGCACCGCCCTCCATCTGGGCCAGCAGGGCGCGCAGCTCGCGTGCGGCGCTCGTGCCGTCGAGACCGTAGACGGGACCGTCCGCGCCGTCCTGCATCCGGGCCGGGTCGTCGCTGAGCATGGTCGAGGCGCGTTCCACCGGAGGATTGACCGGGCGGCGGCCTTGACCGCGCCGTGTGGCGCTGGCGATCAGCCGGGTTCGGTCGGAAATGGGCGGCATGGAGACTCCAGCGGGTTGCGGTTCGGGGCCTAGAGGGCTCTAAACTGTTGCGGGGCGCAAGACGGAGCGGTGGATCGGATGCGGAGATGGCGAGGCGGCGCGGGAGCGACGGCGGGCGTAGCGGTGGTGCTGACCCTGGCGACCGGCGCCTGTCAGAGATCGGCTGAGCCGCAAGAGCCGGAAACGCGCGTGCCTTCACGTCAGGCTCCGGCCGCCGCGACCGACGCGCAGCCCAGCCCGACACTGGCGGCGGTGCGTCAGCGCGGCCGGTTGAACTGCGGCGTGCACGAGGGGCTGGTCGGTTTCGCCTATACGGACAATCGCGGCGCCTGGCGGGGCTTTGACGTCGATTTCTGCCGCGCCACGGCGGCCGCCATCTTTGGCGACCCCGACGCCGTGCGCTTCGTGCCGCTGAACACGGAGCAGCGGTTCGACGCCCTGCGCGAGGGGCGCGTGGACGTGCTGTGGCGCAACACCTCCTGGACCATGAGCCGGGATGTCGGGGGGCAGCTCAGCTTCGCCGGGATCAACTATTACGACGGCCAGGGCTTCATGGTGCGGCGCGCGCTCAATCTGAGCAGTGCGGCCGAACTGAACGGCGCCCGCATCTGCGTCCAGTCCGGTTCGACGACCGAGCTGAACGTCGAGGACTACTTCCGCCGACGGGGCATCGAGTATCGGCCCGTCGTGGTCGCCACTGAAGGCGAGGCGCGTCAGGCTTATGCGCGCGAGGAATGCGACGCCTTCACCGCCGACATCTCGGCCCTGGCGGCGGCGCGCACGACCCTTCCGAACCCGCAGCAGCACGTCATCCTGCCGGATGTGATCTCGAAGGAGCCTCTGGGGCCGGTGGTGCGTGGTGGCGACGACCGCTGGACAGCGGTGGTCCGCTGGACGCTCAACGCCCTGATTTTGGCCGAGGAATTGGGCGTGACGCGCGAAAATGCCGCAGACATGGCCAAGAATTCCGCGGATCCCAGGGTTCGGCGTCTTCTGGGTGATGAAGGTGACTTCGGCCCAAGCCTCGATCTGTCGAGAACATGGGCTAAAGACGCTGTTTCTGCTGGCGGAAATTACGGGGAGATATTCAACCGGAACCTGGGCGCACAGTCGTCGTTGGATCTTGAGCGCGGATTGAATGCTCAATGGTCGTCGCGACCCGGTGGGTTGATCTATGGCCTTCCTGTCCGTTAGTCCAAGGGGGAGGGAATAGGGAAGGGACCGGATGGAGACCACGGCCAAGCGCGGACTGCCGCTTCATGTGTTGATGCTGATCGGATTTCTGGTCGGTCTCACAGGCGGACTCATCGTCAATCTGACCGTCGGAGGGGACGTCGGTTGGGTGCAGTGGCTGACCTCCAACATCACGGGACCGGCGGGGCAGATTTTCCTGCGCCTGTTGTTCATGCTGGTGCTGCCTCTGCTGTTCTCGGCCCTGGTCATCGGGGTGGCCGAGATGGGCGACCTGAAGGCTCTGGGCCGAGCCGGGTCCAAGAGTCTGGGATTCACCGTCTTCATTTCCGCCGTGGCCGTGCTGATCGGCATGGTGATGGTCAACGTCTTCCGGCCCGGCGACGGGGTTGACCCGGCCCTGGCCCAGCAGCTTCTGGATCAGGGGCGCGCGGGTGCGGCGTCCATCGTCGGCAATGCGCCCAAGTCGGTGCAGGCGGGCGACTTCTTTCTGGAGTTGATCCCGTCCAACGTCTTCACGGCGGCGGCGGAGAACCAGATCCTGCCGGTCATGGTCTTCGCCCTGTTCTTCGGCGTCGGCCTGGTCATGACCAAGAGCCCCGCCACCGACCGACTGCAACAGACCATCGAGGGGCTGTTCGAGGTGATGATGAAGCTCATCAACCTCGTGATCCGCATCGCGCCGATCGCCATCGCCTGTCTGATGTTCAACCTGGCGGCCCTGTTCGGCTGGGAGTTGCTGATCCGCCTGGGCGCCTTCGTCGCCGTGGCCGTGGGCGCCATGGCGATCCATATGTTCGTGGTCTATCCGCTGGTGATCTGGCTGATGGGCGGGATGTCGCCGCTGAAGTTCTTCCGCGACATCCGTGAGGCCATGGTGGTGTCCTTCTCAACCGCCTCGTCGAACGCCAGCCTGCCGGTGTCGCTGCGTGTGGCCGAGCAGAATCTGGGCCTGCCGCGCAAGATCGCCCGCTTCGTCCTGACTGTCGGCGCCACCGCCAACCAGAACGGCACAGCCCTGTTCGAAGGGGTGACGGTGCTGTTCCTGGCCCAGTTCTTCGGGGTCGACCTGACGTTGGGCCAGCAGGTGATCGTCATGCTGGTCTGCATCCTGGGCGGAGTCGGCACGGCGGGGGTTCCGGCAGGGTCGCTGCCGGTCATCGCAATGATCCTGGCCATGGTGGGCGTGCCGCCGGAAGGGATCGGCCTGATCCTGGGCGTCGACCGCTTCCTGGATATGTGCCGGACTTCGCTGAACGTCACCGGCGATCTGGTCGTCGCGACGGTGGTGTCGCGCGGCGAGGAGGATACGGACACGCTGCCGCCAGCGCCTGCTCAGGCATAAGCAAAAGGCCGACGCAGGCGGTCCTGCGTCGGCCTTCTCGCTCAATCTCCCGTCAGAACGTCGCCGTTCAGGACATGGGGTTGGCGGGCGGCGTCGGATCGGGCGGCAGGGGAATGAACTCCTGATCGTCCATGTCGGGCAGTTTCATGCGCCCGGCGCGCCAGTCGGCCTTGGCTTGTTCGATGCGTTCCTTGGACGATGAGACGAAGTTCCAGTCGATGAAGCGTTCGCCCACCGGCTCGCCGCCCAGCACCATGACGGTGGACGGCTCCAGCGCACAGATCACCGAGGCGACACCCTTCTCCAGCACCGCCATCTGGCCGTGGCCCAGCGGGCGGCCGTCGTCGATCTCGACCAGGCCTTGCACGACATAGATCGCGCTTTCCGAATGGTCGGTTGGAGTCTGGAAGCGCGCGCCGGGCTCCAACTCCAGATGTAGGTAGTGCAGCGGCGAGAAGGTGCTGACGCCGGCCTTCATGCCCATGGTCTCGCCCGCGGCCAGGCGGCCCTTCACGCCGCCCTCGATCCAGGTCGGCAGGTCGGCGGTGGTGACGTGCTGGAACGAAGGATCGATCTCTTCCTGACCGTTCGGCAGGGCGAGCCAGGCCTGGATGCCTTCCAGACGCAGGCCTTCCATCCGCGCGCGCTCAAAGCGTTCGGAGTGGGTGACGCCGCTGCCCGCCGTCATCCAGTTGACCTCGGCCGGACGGATATCCTGCTGCACGCCCAGGCTGTCGCGGTGGGTGATCTCGCCCGAGAACAGATAGGTCAGGGTCGAGATGCCGATGTGCGGGTGCGGGCGCACGTCGACGGTCTTGGGGATTCCCGCCGGCATGTCGACCGGTCCCATGTGGTCGAAGAAGACGAAGGGGCCGACCGTGCGGCGCTTGGCATAGGGCAGGACGCGCCCCACCTCGAAACCGCCGAGGTCCTTGCGGCGCTGGTCGATGACGAGTTCGATCATTGGGCTTTCTCCTGCTCCCAGATGGTGTTGAGTGTAACCTGCACTGTGTCAGAGCACAAAGCGTCCTGGCCCGGCGGCCATCAGGATCAGGAAGCCGCCGATGATGCTGATGTGCTCGAAAAAGCCGTTCAGGGCTGCGGCCCGCTGATCGCCCTTTACGTTCCAGAAGTCATAGAAGATCACCGCCGTGGCCAGGGTGAACAGGGCCATCAGGGCGGCGACGGGCGTGGTGAACCAGCCTGCGATCAACAGGCCGCCGCCTATGATCTGCAAGGCGATTGTGCCTAGCAGCGCCAGGTGCGCGAAGGGGATCTTCTTGCTTCGCACCTCGCCCAGTCCCTCCTGAAAGCGGATAGCTTTCGTGATCCCGCTTTGCAGGAACAGCAGAACGAGAAGGATGCGGCCGATCAGCAAATATTGGTCGGTCATGAGGCTCCTGCTTGATCGGCGACGGCTTCGAGGGTGATCTCGACCTTGATCTCGTCGCTCACCATGGGCAGGGCGACGGTCAGGCCGAAGTCCGAACGCTTGAGCACGGTTGTGGCTGCAAAGCCGACTGCGGGTGCGCCGATCATGGGATGGGGGCCGGCGCCGTTCAACACAGCGTCAAGGGTCACGGGGCGGGTGACGCCCCGCACCGTCAAGTCGCCCTGCACCTTGAAGGCTCGGCTCAGTCCCACGCGCTCGACCGAGCGGCTCTGGAAGGTGATGTCGGGGTGGCGGGCGGCGTCGAAGAATTTGTCGGTCAGGAAGTCTGCGTCCAACTGCGGCACGCCGGTGTCCACGCCGCTGACGGGAAGACTCACCGAGACGCTGGAGCGTTCGGGGTTCGCCTCGTCGATGCGGATGATGCCTTCGACGGTCTCGAACACAGCGCCGGGGTTCGACAGGCCGAGGTGGTTCCAGCTCATGCGGACCTGGGCGTGCGTGGGGTCGATCCTGTAGTCGCCAGAGGCGGGCAGGGTGGTCGCGGCGACGGCCTGCGCAGGCGGCGTCGGCATGGCGACAGCAGGTGCGGCGGCGCTCAGCAGTTGCAGAGCCAGGGCGGCGACGGCGACGTTTCGAGAAATCATGGAGGCCTCGGCGTGGGTCATCGAAAGGGGCGGAGAGTCAGACGAGGCGCTCGAGGCGGTGGAAGAACTCCATCTTCTCGACGTTGGCCGCGCCATTGGCCTGGAAGTGCTGGATGTGCGGCCCGTCGTTGTGGTGTTTCGACTGGGCCTCTTCGGACGCCCAGTGCTCGAAGAAGACGAACAGGCCCGGCTGGTCGCTGTCCTCGAACAGCTCATAGCGCAGAGCGCCGTCTTCGGTCCGGGAGGTCTGGGCGACGGCGATGAGGTCCTGTCTCAGGGCGTCTTCTTTGCCGGCCTTGGCGCGCAGGCCGACGGTGATGAACAGCTCGGCCATGGCCGGTCTCCTGGGGAAGAAAAGGGCGGCCCGCGTCGGGGGGACGGGCCGCCCCGAAGGATCAGTCTCGGTCGTAGGAGAACTGAATCCCGGCGGTGCCGCCGGTTTCGATGAACAGGTTCATGAAGGCGGGGACGGTTTCCGACCGCTTCCAGTCGCGCTGCAGTTCGCAGAACAGCTGCGGGACGGAGATCATCTTGCCGCCGGCCTGTTCGATGCGGCGCAGGGCCATTTCGTGGGCGGCGACCGAGGTGCCGCCGACGGCGTCGGCGACGACATAGACCTCATAGCCTTCTTTCAGGGCGTCCAGCGCCGGGAAGGTCAGGCAGGCTTCGGTCCACAGGGCCGTCATGATCAGCTTCTTGCGGCCGGTGGCCTCGACCGCCTTGCGGAATTCCACGTCTTCCCAGGAGTTGATCGTGGTGCGGTCATAGGTCGGGTAGTCTTTCAGGACCTTACGCAGTTGACCGATCGGCGGCTTGTTCAGCCCCGTCTCGACGTTAACGGTCGAGTGGATGATCGGCAGGCCGTAGGCGACGGCGGCCTTGGCCGTACCGACGATGTTGTTCACCAGCAGCTGGCGGTCCATCGAGGCGATGGAGTTCACCTGGACCGGCTGGTAGTCGATGATGACGAAGGCCGAGTTCTCGGGGGTCAGAAGGTGATCCGACTTCGGATCGCGGATCGGTTCGCTGGCCATTGAATGGCTCCTTTCCGGGAAGTTGCGCCTTTGCGAGGCGCGCGCATGACGCCGGCTCCGTCCCGTCTGAAGGGGCGAGGCGAAGCCGGCGGGCATTAGTCAGTCGCGTTGCGAGTCGAGGACCTCGTGGTCGGTCGCGACCTGCTGGGCCTTGCCGTAGCTTTCGATCAGCAGTTGGTAAGGCGGGAAGATCTGGGTGTAGACCTCGGCCCACTGTTGGGCGTCTTCGCGGTGCCAGGTCTTCTGCAGTTCCGAGGCGACGGCGGCCATGTCCATGGGGATGACGCCGGCCTGGACCACGCGGGCCAGGGTCACTTCCTGAGCCATCTTGGAATAGGTGCCCGAGGCGTCGACCACGGCGAAGACCTTGTAGCCTTCATAGGCGGCGCTGATGGCGGGGAAGGCCATGCAGACGCTGGTGATGGTGCCGGCGATGATCAGGGTCTTGCGGCCCGTCGCCTTCACGGCGGCGACGAAGTCAGGGTTGTCCCAGGCGTTGATCTCACCCTTGCGCGCCACATACTGGGCGTGGGGGGCGTTGGCGTGGATCTCGGGGATCAGCGGGCCATTCGGACCCTGCGGCACTGAGGCGGTGGTGATGACCGGCAGCTTGGCCAGGGTGGCCATGGAGGCCAGGGCGGCGGCGTGACGGCGCAGGGTGGTCATCGGCATGTCGGCCACCGTCTGGAACAGGCCGCTCTGATGGTCGATCAGCAGCATGACGGCGTCGTTCGGGTCGATAACCGGACGCTGGCCGTTGAAGTTGGCGGGCAGGGTGGAAGCGGACATGGACGTCTTTCCTTTCGGGCAAGGGGCCGCGATCGGACGAATGTCCGGTCAAGGCTGTCGGTTGCGGCCCGGTCCGAAGACCGGGCCTTACGTTTTCGTGAGAGGGATCAGGCGGCTGGGATGTCGCCGAAGCGGCCGCTGTTGAAGTCCGTGATGGCGGTGCGGATTTCGTCCTCGCTGTTCATCACGAAGGGGCCATAGCCGACGATGGGCTCGTCGATCGGCTCGCCGGTCAGGATCAGCAAAGTCGCGTCCGCATCGGCGCTCAGGGTGACGCTGTCGCCCTTGCGGTCCAGCAACAGGGCCTCGGCGGCGCCGGCCGGTTGGTCGCCGTTGACGGTGATGTGGCCGGACAGGACGACCACGATGGCCGTATGACCTTCCGGGAGGTCCAGCGTCGTCTCAGCATCCCGGTTCAACCGCACGTCCCACACATTGATGGGGGTGAAGGTGCTGGCCGGGCCTTTCGAGCTCTCCATCGCGCCGGCGATGATCCGCGCGGTCCCTGCATTATCGGGCAGGGCGACGGACGGAATGTCGGCGTTCAGGATCGACTGGTAGCCGGGACGGGTCATCTTGTCCTTGGCGGGCAGGTTGACCCACAGCTGCACCATGCGGAATGGGCCGCCGCTCCGCGCAAAGGCGGGCGAGTGGAACTCTTCATGCAGGATGCCGCCGCCGGCCGTCATCCACTGGACGTCGCCGGGGCCGATGACGCCGCCTTGACCGGTCGAGTCGCGGTGCTCGACTTCGCCGTCATAGACGATGGTCACGGTCTCGAAGCCGCGGTGGGGATGTTGACCGACGCCGCGACGCGCGGTCGTAGGCTCGAAGTTGTGCGGACCGGCGTAGTCGAGCAGCAGGAAGGGGCTGACCTGCTTGCCGACGCTGTCATAGGAAAACAGCGAGCGAACCGGGAAGCCGTCGCCGACCCAATGGCCGCGATCATTGCCGTAACGTCCAAGAACCTTCTTCATGGTGTGTCTCCTGTGGCGACCGGGCCTCGCCGATCGCGTTGGAGGCTTTATGACGATGAAACGCTGTCTTGAGCAGATTGCGAAATCGCCTCGCTGCGTCCTATCAATAGAACGATGAGAGACCTCAACGACCTCTATTACTTCGTCCAGGTGGTGGACCACGGCGGCTTCGCGCCCGCCGCGCGAGCGCTGGGCATGCAGAAGTCCAAGCTCAGCCGACGCATCGCCTTTCTGGAGGACCAATTGGGCACGCGCCTGATCCAGCGGTCATCGCGCAAATTCTCGGTGACTGAGGTGGGGCAGGAATACTACCGCCATTGCCTGGCCATGCTGGTCGAGGCCGAGGCGGCCCAGGCGGTGATCGACAATGTGGCGGCTCAGCCGCGCGGGGTGATCCGCGTCGCCTGCGTGCCCGGCCTGCTGACCTATCAGATGGGCGGGCTGATCGCCCGTTTCATGGCCGTCTATCCCGAGGTCGAGGTGCATCTGCACAGCACCAGCCGCCGGGTGGACGTCATCGGCGAGGGCTTCGACCTGGCCATCCGCGTGCGTGAACCGCCGCTGGAGGTCACCGATTTGGTCATGCGCAAGCTGGATGAAAGCGTACACCGCCTGGTGGCCTCGCCTGATCTGATCGCGCGGTTCTCGTCGCCCTCTGGCCCCGCCGACCTGGCGGGCTGGCCCAGTCTGGATTTCGGGCCGGCGCACCGTGACCACGTCTGGGCCCTGCACCACAAGGACGGGATGACAGCCTCGGTTCGCCATGCGCCTCGCCTGGTCACCGACGACCTGCACATGTTGCACGAGGGCGCCGTGCAGGGGCTGGGCGTCGCCCTGCTGCCGACCGTGGCGGTGGTGCGCGACCTGGACGCTGGACGGCTGGTCGACCTGTTGCCGGACTGGCGGCCCAAACGCTGGATCGTCCACGCGGTCTTTCCGTCGCGGCGCGGCCTGCTGCCGTCGGTGCGCCTGCTGCTGGACTTCCTGGCCGCAGGATGCGCCGAGCAACAGATCCACGGTGAAACGCCTGAACCTCACCGCCCGCCCATCGCCCACTAGGGCGAGGGCGTTGTTCTTAGGCCGCGCTGTCGCGGGCCAGCGCCAGCGGGTCGTAGTTCAGGATCGGCGCCAGCCAGCGCTCGGCGGTTTCTACATCCCAACCCTTGCGCGCGGCGTAGTCCTCGATCTGGTCGCGGTCGATCTTGCCGACGCCGAAATAGTGGCTGCCCGGATGGCCGAAGTAGAGGCCGCTGACCGAGGCCGGCGGGGTCATGGCGAAGGACTCCGTCAGCTCCATTCCCGCATTGGCGCCTGCGTCTAGAAGCCGGAACAACGTAGCCTTTTCCGTGTGGTCGGGCTGGGCCGGGTAGCCGGGGGCGGGGCGGATGCCCTGATATTTCTCTTCGATCAGATCCTGCACTGAAGTCTGCTCGTCGGGGACGTAGCCCCACAGCTGGGTGCGGACTTCCTTGTGCAGCCGTTCGGCGAAGGCCTCTGCCAGTCGATCGGCCAGGGCGGTGGCCATGATGGCGGAATAGTCGTCGCCCGCCGCCTTGAACTCGGCCGCTTTTTCCAGTTCGCCATGACCGGCGGTGACGGCGAAGGCGCCCAGATAGTCGGCGCCGTCTTCCGCCACGAAGTCGGACAGGCACAGGTTTGGCTTGCCGTTGGACTTCTTGATCTGCTGACGCAGGCCGTGGAAGCGTGCGGCTTCCTTTGTACGGGTTTGATCGCTCCAGACGACGACGTCGTCGCCACGCGCATTGGCGGGCCAGAAGCCGACGACGCCCTTGGCCGTGAACCACTTCTCTTCGACGATCCGCTTCAGCATGGCCTGAGCGTCGCGGAACAGATCCTGCGCCGCCTCGCCGACGATCTCGTCTTCTAGGATCAGGGGATAGCGGCCGATCAACTCCCAACTGGCGAAGAAGGGCGTCCAGTCGATGTGGTCGGCCAGATCCTGAAGATCCCATGCCTCATAGGCGCGCGCGCCAAGGAAGGACGGCGCCGGAGCAGGGCTCTGTGTCTCATCCGGCCGCCAGCGGTTATCGCGCGCCTGTTCGATGGTGGCTCGGGCCTTCACCTCTTGCCCACGGGCGTACTGCTCGCGGATGCGGATGTATTCGTCGCGAGTGGCTGCTTCGTTCTTCGCCTTGTCGGTGGGCGACAGCAGGCCGGACACCACGCCAACCGCGCGGCTGGCGTCGATGACGTAGGTAGTCGAACCCTTGTGATATTTCGGCTCGATCTTGACCGCCGTATGGGTGCGGCTGGTCGTGGCGCCGCCGATCAGCAGCGGAATGTCGAAGCCGCGTCGCTCCATCTCAGCGGCGACAAAGGTCATTTCGTCGAGCGAAGGCGTGATCAGGCCCGACAGGCCGACGATGTCGACCTTGTGCTCGATCGCGGCGTCCAGAATGCGATCGGCCGGGACCATGACGCCCAGATCGATCACCTCATAGTTGTTACATTGAAGCACGACGCCGACGATGTTCTTGCCGATGTCGTGGACATCGCCCTTGACCGTCGCCATCAGGATCTTGCCTGCAGACTGGCGTTCCTGACCGGCCTTTTCGGCCTCCATGAAGGGTTCGAGGTGGGCCACGGCCTGCTTCATCACGCGGGCGGATTTCACCACCTGCGGCAGGAACATCTTGCCCGAGCCGAACAGGTCGCCGACCACGTTCATGCCGTCCATCAGGGGGCCTTCGATGACATGTAACGGGCGCTCGGACGCCTGACGGGCTTCTTCCGTGTCCTCGACGATGTAATCGGTGATGCCGTGGACCAGAGCGTGTTCGATGCGCTTGGCGACGGTGGCGTCGCGCCACTTCAGGTCGACGACCTTGGCCGCGCCCTTCTCGCCCTTGTAGCGGGGCGCCATGTCCACCAGACGTTCAGTGTTGGACACGTTTGTCCGCTGCGGCCGGTTCAGGATCACGTCCTCGACCGCTTCGCGCAGTTCGGCGTCGATGTCGTCATAGACGGGCAGGTCGCCGGCGTTGACGATGCCCATGTCCATGCCCGCATTGATGGCGTGGTACAGGAAGACGCTGTGGATCGCCCGGCGCACCGGCTCATTGCCGCGGAAGCTGAACGAGACGTTCGACACCCCGCCCGAGACGCGGGCATGGGGCAGGGTGGCCTTGATGACGCGGACCGCCTCGATGAAATCGACGGCGTAGTTGTCGTGTTCCTCGATCCCCGTCGCCACGGCGAAGATGTTGGGGTCGAAGATGATATCCTCGGGCGGGAAGCCGACCTCGTTGACCAGGATGTCGTAGGCGCGGGTGCAGATCTCGATCTTGCGGGCGGCAGTGTCGGCCTGGCCCACCTCGTCAAAGGCCATGACCACCACGGCGGCGCCGTAGCGCAGACACTGGACGGCATGGTGGCGGAAGGCGTCTTCGCCCTCCTTCATGCTGATCGAGTTGACGATCGGCTTGCCCTGAACGCACTTCAGGCCCGCCTCGATCACCTCCCATTTGGAGCTGTCGATCATGACCGGCACGCGGGCGATGTCGGGTTCGGCCGCAATCAGATTCAGGAAGGTCCGCATGGCCATCGGGCCGTCCAGTAGGCCCTCGTCCATATTGACGTCGATGACCTGGGCGCCCGCCTCGACCTGCTGGCGCGCGACCGACAGGGCGGCGGTGTAGTCGCCGTCGACGACCAGCTTACGGAATTTGGCCGAGCCGGTGACGTTGGTCCGCTCGCCGACGTTGATGAAGACAGGACGCATTCAGAGACTCTGACTGTGCCTTCTCTCCGAGGAGAGGAAGGCGGCTCGCGAGGCAAGAGAAATGAGGGGGGAAGCCAGGTCCGGGGCGGGGTTGGTCATGCCGGTCGCTGCTCCCTCGAACGGTTCGCTGCGAGGCGTGCCGCCAGCGGGGCGATGACTTCAAGGACCACGGTGGGTTCAGAAATCTGCGGGAAATGCCCGCTTCGGGCGGCGAGGATCAGCGACCCTTGGGGCGACAGACGGGACAGGGCCTCCAGGTGTTGACGCCTCAGGGCCTGCGCCTCTGGCCGCGCCTGCCAGTCTTTCGGGGCCTTGCCGCCGACGATGACCGCAAGCGGCACGTCCGGGAAAGGAGCCGCCGCCGCCAACTGGCGCACGGTTTCCAGCTCATGGGCGACTTCGCCGTCCGGGTTGGACGGCGACAGGCGATTCAGCAGTCCGTTCACCCAGCGCTGGGCGCCGGATTGAAGCGGCTTGAGAGCCGTCACATCCTCCGGCGTGGTCGGTTCGATCAGAACGAGACCAGCGACTTCCTCGGGGTGCTGTCGCGCGAACAGGTTGGCGTGCAGCCCGCCGAAGGAATGGGCCACAAGCAGGTAGGGCGGGGTCAGGCCTGTCGCCTTCAGCAGATCGCGCAGCGTCTCGACGACCTCGGCGCTGGTCTGGGGCAAGATAGGCGGGGGCGACTCGCCCACGCCCGGCCGGTCATAGACGAAGACGGTTCCTGCTTGGGTGATGTCAGGGAACAGGCGGAACCAGCCTTCCATAGGGCCGCCCGCGCCATTGATCAGCACCAGGGTGGCGCCATCGCCGGGAGCGAGGCGATAGGCCAGCTTCTGACCCTTGATGACTGCGTCATGTTTGGGGGGAAGGTGTTTCATCGCCGGTCAGGCCACCAGCTCGAACGGTTCCAGTCCGCTTAACCGCATAGCCACCGGGCGTTCCGGGATTTCGCGCGGCTTCAACGGGGCGACCTCTTCGGCGACGTGGCGAATGTGGTCGGGGGTGGTGCCGCAGCAGCCGCCGACGATGTTGACCAGACCCGACTGCGCCCATTCTTCGAGGAAGTGGGCCGTCTCATGGGGCTGTTCGTCATACTGGCCCATGGCGTTGGGCAGGCCCGCGTTGGGATAGGCGCTGACCAGGGTGTCGGCGACGCGGCTCAGCTCAGCGATGTGCGGCCGCATCAGTTCGGCGCCCAGGGCGCAGTTGAAGCCGACGGCGAACGGCTTGGCGTGACGGATCGAGTTCCAGAAGGCCTCGGCTGTCTGGCCGCTGAGGGTGCGGCCCGAGCGGTCGGTTATGGTGCCCGAGATCCACAGGGGGAGCGGCTCCAGCCCCTCGTCCTCCAGATCCTTGATCGCCTTGATCGCGGCCTTGCAGTTCAGGGTGTCGAACACCGTCTCGATCAGGAAGATGTCGACGCCGCCGTGGTGCAGGGCGCGCGCCTGCTGCTTATAGGCCTCATAGACCTCGTCATAGGTGACGGCGCGATAGCCGGGGTCGTTGACGTCGGGGCTCAGCGACAGGGTGCGGTTGGTCGGGCCGATGGCGCCGGCGACGAAGCGCGGCTTGTGCGGCTCTTTCTCGGTCCAGCGGTCGGCGACCTCGCGCGCAATGCGGGCGCCGTCGTAGTTCAGGTCATAGACCGCGTCCTCCAGCCCATAGTCGGCCTGGGCGATGGTCGTCGAGGAGAAGGTGTTGGTCTCGGAAATATCCGCCCCGGCAGCGTAGTAGAGGTCGTGCAGGTCGGCGACGATGTCGGGTCGCGTCAGGATCAACAGGTCGTTGTTGCCCTTCTGCGGGTGGTTGTGGTCGCGGAAACGCTCGCCGCGAAAGTCTTCCTCCGTCAGGTCGCGGCGCTGGATCATCACGCCCCAGCTGCCGTCCAGCACGAGGATGCGCTCTTTGGCCGCCGCATGAAGGGCGGCGATGCGGTCGGCGCGGGTCAGGAACGAACTCATTTACGCGACCGCCTTGGTTTCACGCACGCCCAGGACCCGACAGATCGCATAGACCAGCTCGGCCCGGTTCAGGGTGTAGAAGTGGAAGTCCGAAAAGCCCTCTTCCTGCAGGCGCGCGCAGGTCTCCGCGGCGATGGAGGCGGCCAGCAGCTTGCGCGTCTCCGGGTCGTCGTCCAGCCCGTCGAAGTGGGCCGCCAGCCAGTCGGGCAGGGCCGCGCCGCACGCCGCCGTCATCCGCTTCAGGCCCGCGAAGTTGGACACGGGCATGACGCCGGGGATCAGGGGAATGGTCACACCCGCCGCCCGCACCCGGTCGCGGAAACGCAGGAAGGCCTCGATGTCGAAGAAGAACTGCGTCACGGCGCGAGTGGCGCCTGCGTCGACCTTTGCCTTCAGCACCTCGATGTCGTGGTCGATCGACGGGCTTTCCGGGTGCTTTTCCGGATAGGCGCCGACGGTCACCTCGAATCCGCCGACGCGGCCGATGGCGGCGGTCAGTTCGGTGGCGTTGGCGTAGCCGTCGGCGCGCGGCGTATAGGCGCCGCCGATCCCCGTCGAGCCAGGCGGGTCGCCGCGCAGGGCGACGATGTGATCGACGCCGATGGCCTTATAGCCTTCGATGACCTCATCGACGTCAGCGCGGCTGGCCTCGACGCAGGTCAGGTGCGCGGCAGGACGCAAAGTGGTCTCGCTGATGATGCGGTGGACCGTGCGGTGCGTCCGCTCGCGCGTCGAGCCGCCGGCGCCGTAGGTGACGGAGACGAAGGCCGGGTTCAGCGGCTCCAGCCGCCGGATCGCCTTCCACAGATTGGCCTCGGCCACGTCCGACTTGGGCGGGAAGAACTCGAAAGAGACGTTGACGGCGCTGCGGTTCGAACCGGCGCGCGCAACGGGGCCCAGCGGCGACAGCAGCAGGGCGCGGGCTTCAGCGAGAGAGGAAGGGGCCATCAGGCGGTCTTCTGGGCGATTTGGGCGGCGCGTTCGCCGGTCCAGATGTGAACGGTCAAACCCTCGGTGTCGGGCGGCAGGGCGATGGGCGCCGAGGTCGTGAGACCTGCTTCGGTCAGCCACTCGCGGATCTCGGCGTCCGAGAAGCCCAGGCGACGATGCTGGTGCGCCTCGCGCAGGTGCTCGAACTTGTGGGGCGCGAAGTCGACGATCAGCAACTTGCCGCCCGGCATGACCAGGCGCGCAGCCTCGGCTACCGCAGCGGCGGGGTCGGCGAGGTAGTGCAACACCTGATGGACGATCACCAGGTCGGCGCTCTCGTGCGGCAGGCGGGTCGAGAAGATGTCGCCGTGACGCAGTTCAACCTTGTCCAGCCCGGCCTTGGAGACATTGGCGCGGGCGATGTTCAGCATGTTCTGCGACAGGTCGAGACCGACCGACATTTTCGCCTTCTTGCCGAACAGGGTCAGCATCCGGCCAGACCCGGTGCCCAGATCGACCACGCGCTCGAACGGGCCGGACCCGGCCGCGCGCGCGACCGCCGCCTCGACGGCGCTTTCGCAGACATAGAGGCTGCGCATCTGATCCCACTGGGGCGCGATCTGTTCGAAATAGCGGGCGGCGTCGATGGCGCGCTCCTTGCGCACTTCGTCGAGACGACGGTGGTCGGCTTCGCCCTCGTCGTCGGCCAGCAGGTCCAGCACAGTGTCGATCAGCCGCCGCGACAGGGCGTCGTGCGACAGGCGGTAGAAGACGCGCGCGCCGTCCGGGAATCGCTCGATCAGACCGGCATCGGCCATCAGCTTCAGATGACGCGAGACACGCGGCTGGCTCTGGTCCAGTACGCGCGACAACTCCATCACCGACAGCTCTTCCGCAGCCAGCAGGGACAGGACGCGCAGGCGGGTCGGTTCGCCGGCGGCGCGCAGGGCTTCAACGGTTTGGTCAGCGGTCAGTGTCATAAGTCGTATAAAGATATCCTTATACGCTTATGCAAGCAAAATCTGGTCGCGCACTCACGCTATCTGCGGAATGCAGGCACGGATCGTTCTTTCTGCCTCTGGAATAAGGGTCGAGACCGCCCGAAGGCGCAGAATTTCAGTCTGCGACAGGCGTCTTCAGCGGCTCGTCCGCAAAATGGGCCGAGAGATTCTGCATCAGCAACACCAACATTCCCTGCACCGCTTCGGTCGTGGCGCCGCCAGTGTGGGGCGTCAGGACGGTGTTGGGCACGCCCGCCCAGCGCGCCGCCTCGGTCGGCTCCTGAACAAAGACGTCCAGGGCGGCGCCGCCCAGGCGGCCGTCTTTTAGCGCAGCGATGACGGCGTCCTCATCGACCAATTGTCCGCGCGCGACATTGACCAGCAGGCCAGTCGGACCAAGGGCCTCGATCACCTCGGCGGAGATCAGGCCCCGGTTGCTCTCGTCCGCGCGACAGGCGACCATGAGAATGTCTGAACCGCGCGCCAGGTCGGTCAGGCTGTCGGTGCGAGGCCAGGCGGCGTCTTTCTCGCGCGGGCCCCACCAACGGATCTCCATCCGCATGGCTTCGGCGCGTCTCGCCACGGCTTCGCCGATGTGCCCCAGACCGACGATTCCCAGTCTCTGCCCGCTCAGGGAGGTGGTGATGCTGCGCGTGGACAGACTCCAGCCGCCGGCGCGGATAGTGCGGTCGCCCTCAGCGATCTGGCGGCGGGCGGTCAGGATCAGGCCGATGGCGTGGTCGGCCACGTCTTCGTGGTTCACGCCGGGCGCATGGGTGACGGGCAGGCCGCGCGCGCGGCACCACGCCACATCGATCCCATCGTAGCCGGCGGTGAAACAGGCGATCAGCGACAGATTGGGCAGGCGCTCGATCAGGGCCTTGTCCAGTTCGAACTCGCCCGCGACGATCAGGGCGCGAATGTCGCCAGCGGCCTCAAGCGGGGGGCCTTCCCAGAAGCGATAGACGTCGTAGGCGCTTTCAAGGAAAGCGCTCAGCGGGGCCAGATGCCGCTGCATGATCAGGACGGCGGGACGCTGGGTCATGAATGCAGACTATCCCGCTTTCGCCTGAGCGCCAGCCCTTCTCATCCACCCAATACCGTTCATCCCGGCGGACGCCGGGATGAACGGGAGGGTAGAGCGCAGGAAAAACGGCCCCCCGATCGCTCGGAGGGCCGCTTGTCATCTTGTCAGTTCGATCAGCGACCGAACTTCTGGTGCTGGATGCGCTTGGGAATGATGCTGTCCGCGCCCAGGCGGCGCATCTTGTCCTGTTCGTAGGCTTCGAAGTTGCCCTCGAACCATTCGACATGGCCGTCGCCTTCGAAGGCCAGGATGTGGGTGGCCAGACGGTCCAGGAACCAGCGGTCGTGGCTGATGACCACGGCGCAGCCGGCGAACTCCTCCAGAGCCTCTTCGAGGTTCTGCAGGGTTTCGATGTCCAGGTCGTTGGTCGGTTCGTCGAGCAGGATCAGGTTGCCGCCGGTGGCCAGGGTCTTGGCCAGGTGGACGCGGTTGCGCTCACCGCCGGACAGTTGGCCGACCTTCTTCTGCTGGTCGCCGCCCTTGAAGTTGAAGCTGCCGACATAGGCGCGGGTGTTAATCTCGCGCTTGCCGACCATCATGATGTCGGTGCCGCCCGAGATGGCCTGCCAGATGGTGTCGTCCGGCTTCAGGTCGTCGCGCGACTGGTCGACGTAGGCCAGCTTGACCGTCTCGCCGACCTTGATGGTGCCGCCGTCGGGCGTTTCCTGGCCGGTGATCAGCTTGAACATGGTCGACTTGCCGGCGCCGTTGGGGCCGATGACGCCGACGATGCCGTTGGGCGGCAGCTTGAAGGTCAGGTTGTCGAACAGCGTCTTGTCGCCATAGGACTTCTTCAGCCCGTCGACTTCCAGCACGACGTTGCCCAGGCGCGGGCCGGGCGGGATCTGGATGACGGCGAAGGATTGAGCCTGACGGCTGTTTTCCTGATCGGCGACCATCTTCTCATAGGCGGCCAGACGGGCCTTGGACTTGGCCTGGCGGGCCTTGGCGCCCGAGCGGACCCATTCCAGTTCGCGGGTAAGGGCGCGCTGGCGGGCTTCGGATTCCGACTGCTCCTGCACGACGCGCTTGGTCTTGGCTTCCAGCCACGAGGAGTAGTTGCCCTCGTGCGGGTGGCCCTTGCCGCGGTCCAGCTCCAGCGTCCACTTGGTGACCTGATCCAGGAAGTAGCGGTCGTGGGTCACCAGGATGACGCAACCGGGGAAGTTCTCCAGGTGATGCTGCAGCCAGGCCACCGACTCGGCGTCCAGGTGGTTGGTCGGTTCGTCCATCAGCAGCATGTCGGGCTTGGACAGCAGCAGACGGGCCAGGGCCACGCGGCGCTTTTCACCGCCGGACAGGTTGGTGACTTCCCAGTCGTCGGGCGGGCAGCGCAGGGCGCCCATGGCCTGATCGATGCGGCTGTCGATGTCCCAGACGTCGCCGGCGTCGATCTTCTCCTGGAGGGCGGTCATCTCCTCCATCAGCTCGTCGGTGTAGTTTTCACCCAGCTCGCCGGCGACTTCGTTGAAGCGGTTGACCCACTGCTTCTCTTCGCACCAGGCCTCGACGTTCTGGCGCACGTTCAGCGCCGGATCGAGGTGAGGCTCCTGCTCCAGGTAGCCGCGCTTGACGCCGTCTGCGGCGCGGGCTTCGCCCTGGAACTCGCTGTCCAGACCGGCCATGATCTTCAGCAGGGTGGATTTACCCGAGCCGTTGACCCCGACAACGCCGATCTTGGCGTCGTTGTAGAAGCTCAGCCAGATGTTCTCGAAGATCTTTTTGCCGCCGGGGAAGGTCTTGGTCAGACCCTGCATCTGGAAGATATATTGCTGCGCCATACGTCGCGTCGCGCCCTTGATTCAGTGCGGATGGGGAAGTTGACGGGGGGTGTAGCCGTCGTAGACCCTTTGGGCAAATCTCTAGGCGTAAGGCGGGGCGGTTTGAAGGCGGCTCAGCCCGCGGGAAGAACCGTCATCAGGGCGCGGGTGAATCCGACGGGGGCGACCGTGAGGTGGTCCTCGTTTTCCAGCACTGTCGATTGCACGCTGAGGCCCGGATAGGCGCGGGATTTCAGCAGGCGTTCCATCATGCGCATGTCGCCGACCATGTCCGTCTTATTGTCGTGCCGGGCGGTGGGGCCGGGACCTTCAAAGCCGCCGACATACATGAAGACCTCGGCGGGCAGGTCGCGGTGGGTGCGGGCGTAGTCCGCCTCCATCTTCATCATGTGGCGCTTGTCGAACCAGAAGGAGGGACTGCCCAGGACATAGCCGCTGAACATCGCCGGGTCGGTGAACATGATCTGCGACCCCAGCAAGGCGCCGTAGGAGTGGCCCAGCAGGACGCGGCGCGCCGGATCGGTGCGGAACTTCTGCTCGACGAAGGGCAGGGCCTGGGTCTTCAGATAGGTCTGATAGGCCGCGCCGCCGCCGTGTACGGAGCCGGCGGAATTACGCGGGCCGTTCGGCGTCGGGGTGTAGTCGCGACGGCGGCTGTCGGCGCCGCCGTCTCCCTTGGCGTAGGAGAGGCCGACCAGAATGAACTCTTCGATCACCGGCCCATCCAGATTCACCCGACGGGCGATCTGGCGGATGATGGGGAAGGCGTAGTCGGCGTCGGTGACGTAGAGCGTCGGATAGCGGCGTCCGGGATTGGAGTCATAACCGGCGGGCAGACTGACAAAGACCTGATAGTCCCGGCCGGACACGGGGTCGGGCACGCTCCAGACCTGGGTGCCGGTCAGGACATAGGGCGCGCCTTCGGTCGCGGCGGCGGGATCAGGGGCAGGGGCCGTTTGAGCGTCCGCTTTTTCGCCGCATGCGCCCAGAAGCAGGGCGCCTGTCGTGAACATGGCGATCGCCGCCGCCGCGCTGAAAACCCGCATCCATTCCCTCCAAAGCTTCGCTGTTGACGCAAGGTTCGGGGCAAATGCGGCGAGGGAAGGGCGAACCGGCGTCAGGCGTAGTTGAAGCTGATCGAGATGCGCTGTTCCTCGGCGCGGTTGGCGGGCACTTCGTGGCGCAGCCAGCTTTCCCACATCAGCACCGTGCCGGGCGCGGGCTTCAGATAGACGAAGGGCTGCTCGGCTTCGCCGGCGTCGGCGGTCAGGCCGGGGCGAGCCATCATCATGACCAGGCGCGGGTCTTCGATCTTCAGCGAAGAGGCGCCGTCGGGCACGTGGATGTAGATGGTGCCGGACAGGACGGCGTGCGGGTGGATATGGCCGGTGTGTCCGCCGCCGGGCATCAGGACGTTGACCCATAGATTGTCGAGCCGCAACTTCTTGGCCAGGTCGAAATGCAGGTTTTCGGCGAAGCTCGCCGCATGCTTGTCCAGCAGCTTCTTCAGCTCGGCGAACTCGGGGAACCGCTGCGGCAGGTCGTTGATCGAGCCGTAGGAGGTGTAGCCCGGATAGTGGTTGGCCCGGCACCATTCGATCCCGGCCTCGTCCTCCTCGGCCATGACCAGGCAGAGGTCGAGCAGTTCCTCATGCAGTTCCGCCCAGCCGCGCGAAGAGGCGAGGGAGGCGTCATAGACTTGGGTGGCGAAGAGGGATCGCAAGGACATGGGAGGTGCAATAGCCCTTCTCCCACAAGGGGAGAAGGGACGCCGCCCTGTAATCGACCAGCCTATCCTTTCGCCTGTGCTAGGCTCCTCGCGGTTTCGGAAAGCGCCGTCGCGCGCCGCAGCGGATTTCAGACGATTCAGACGAATTGGACTCTATTTTTCTTCCTTCTCCCGCAAGGGAAGAAAGGCGAGTGAAGCCGTGTTCAGAAACCCAAACCCGCCTCGCCGCGCAGGATCGCTTCGGCTTGCGGGCTGTGCTTGGCGCCGTCGCGGTCGTGCAGGATCAGGGGCGGCAGCAATCGCAAGGGCGCCTTGCCGGTTTTGATCGCCTGGACCAGCACGCGCTTGGCGGGTTGATCGGCGTAGGGGTGGATCGGGCGGACAGCGAAGGAGCCCGCCTTGGGCGCCAGAAGGCTCAGGATGTCGGCAAGACGATCGGCGCGGTGGATGATGACGATGCGTCCGCCCTCGCGCACCGCTTTCAGCAGGAAGCTCGCCCAGGCGGTCAGGCCGTCGTCGGCCATCCAGGCGCCGAGTTTGCCCTCGGCGGGCGCGCGCAAGGCGCTGGGGTCGTCGAAGAAGGGCGGATTGCTGATCGCCCAATCGAACGGCGTCAGGTCCAGGGCGCGAAAGCCGCGCGCCACGTCACCGTCCATGATGGCGGTGCGCGCCTCGGCGTTGTTCAGTTCGGCATTCTGACGCGCGAGAGCCGCAGCGGCTGTGTCGCGCTCCAGCCCGGTCAGCAGGACGCCGGGGCGTCGGGCGGCGATCTGCATCAGGACGGCGCCCGCGCCGCAGCCCGCTTCGATCAGTCGTTCGCCGGGGCGCGCCTCGACGGCGGCGGCCAGCAGGGCGGCGTCCATGCCTGCGCGGTAGCCCTTCGTCGGTTGGCGCAAGCGGACGCGCCCCCCCAGAAAGGCGGATTCGGCCACATCTGCGGCGACAGTAAGGGATGACTCGGCTTGACCCATCATAACGCCGCCACCATTGTGCGCCGCATCGCGTCCGGGCAAGCGGATGCGTGTGAATTTCGGGCGAATCTCCCCCTTCGCCCCTGTGCTGAAAGAGATTTCCGTGGACGCAGCTCTCGCCGTCGCTCCCCGTCCCAAGGGCGATGTGGACGCCCTGGTTCATCTGGCCAAGGACGACATGGCGGCGGTCGACGCCTTGATCATCGCGCGGATGCAGTCGGACGTGCCGGTGATCCCCCTGTTGGCTGAGCACCTGGTGTCGGCGGGCGGCAAGCGTCTGCGCCCCTTGCTGACCGTGGCCGCCGCGCGCGCGATCGGTCAGACGGGCGCCATTGAAGGCCCCAAGAAGCTGGCCGCCTCGGTCGAGTTCATCCACACCGCCACCTTGCTGCACGACGACATCGTCGACGGTTCGGAAATGCGCCGTGGCAAGGTCGCGGCGCACCTGATCTGGGGCTCGGCCTCGTCGGTGCTGGTCGGCGACTTCCTGTTCGCCCGCGCGTTCGAACTGATGGTCGAGACCGATTCCCTGCGCGCCCTGGGCATTCTGGCGCGGGCCTCAGCCGTGATCGCCGAAGGCGAGGTGCTGCAACTGACGCGCGCCCACGATCTGAATCTCGACCTCGACACCTATCTGCAGATCATCCGCGCCAAGACGGCCGAGCTGTTCGCCGCCGCCGCCGAATCCGGCGCGGTCGGGGCCGGCGCGACCGACGAACAGGTCGCGGCGCTGCGCGACTACGGCATGGGTCTGGGCATCGCCTTCCAGCTGGCGGACGACGCCTTGGACTACGGCGGCGCGACCGAGACCCTGGGCAAGAACGCGGGCGACGACTTCAATGAGGGCAAGGCCACCCTGCCGCTGCTGCTGGCCGTTCAGCGCACCAAGGGGACCGAAGACCTGTTCTGGGACCGCGTCATCACCAAAGGCGACCGCAAGCCTGAAGACTTCGATCGCGCGCGGCAGTTGATCGTCGCCAGCGGCGCCGTTGAGGCCACGCTCGACACGGCGACGGAGTACGCCGATCGGGCCAAGACGGCCTTGCAGGTGCTGCCTGCGGGGCCGTGGCGCTCGGCGCTGGAGGCTCTGGCCGATTTCGCCGTCAGTCGGGCGATGTGATGCTGGCGGCGCTGCTCGTCGCCGGGCAACTGGCCGCGCAGGAGCCGCCGCGCTTCCTCATGCCGCAAAGGCCGGGGGACGGGTTGAAGGCCGAGCTGTTCCGTCTGGAGCCGGGTGATCCCGGCGGTCAGGCGCGCGCCTTGCTGGGCGAGGCGATGACGCGGGACGACGCCGAACTGGTGGTGCGCCCCGTGCCGCCGATCATCATGCTGTATCGTGAGGGCAGTCTGCCGGACGGCCCGATCGTGCTCTACGCGGGGCCTGAGGTGGAGGGCGAGCCGGACGCCGCCTGTCGTCTGTCACGTATTCCCGGCGGCGCTGTCGACAATTCTGAACGCGTGTTCGAGTGGTGCAGCGGCTTCATCCTGAAAACGGCGCCGACGTTGAACATTCCGCCGGCGCCGGTTCACTGAAGACTTATTTCAGGCTGGCGCAGAAACGCTGGATGCGGGTGCAGCCTTCTTCCAGCACGGATTCCGACGTGGCGTAGCTGATGCGGAAGTAGGGGCTGAGGCCGAAGGCGGCGCCCTGGACCACGGCCACGCCCTCGGCGTTCAGCAGTTCGGCGGTGAAGGTCTCGTCGTCGGTGATGACCACGCCCGACGGCGCCGTCTTGCCGATCAGGCCCTCGATCGACGGATAGACGTAGAAGGCGCCTTCCGGTTTCGGGCAACGGATGCCGTCCGCCTGATTCAGCATGGAGACCACCAGGTCGCGGCGCTTCTCGAAGGCGGCGGCGCGCGGAGCCAGGAAGTCCTGCGGGCCGTTCAGGGCCTCGACCGCCGCCCACTGGCTGATGGACGAAGGGTTGGAGGTCGTTTGGCTGGCCACCTTGCGCATCAGGTCGATCAGGGGCTTGGGGCCGCCCGCATAGCCGATGCGCCAGCCGGTCATGGCGTAGGCCTTGGATACCCCGTTGCAGGTCAGGGTGCGGTCGTAGAGGTCCGGCGCGACCTGGGCCATGGTGACGTAGTCGAAGTCGCCATAGACCAGATGTTCATACATGTCGTCGGTCAGGATCCAGACCTGCGGATGCTTGCGCAGCACCACGGCCAGGGCCTCCAACTCGGCGCGGGTATAGGCGGCGCCGGTCGGGTTCGACGGCGAGTTGAGGATGATCCACTTGGTCTTGGGCGTGATGGCGGCGTCCAGCACTTCGGGACGCAGTTTGAAGCCGTCGGCTTCCTGGCCGATCACGGTGACGGGCTCGCCGCCCGCTAGCAGCACCATGTCGGGATAGGAGACCCAGTAGGGCGCCGGGACGATCACTTCGTCGCCGGGGTTCAGCGTGGCCACCAGGGCGTTGTAGATCACCGGCTTGCCGCCCGAGGCGACATGGATCTGGTTCGTTTCGTAGGTCAGGCCGTTTTCGCGGGCGAATTTGGCGACGATGGCCGCCTTCAGTTCGGGCATGCCGTCGGCGTCGGTGTATTTCGTCTCGCCGCGATTGATGGCTTCGATCGCCGCCGCCTTGATGTTGTCCGGGGTGTCGAAGTCAGGCTCGCCGGCGCCCAGGCCGATCACGTCGCGCCCCTGGCGTTTCAGTTCGCGCGCCTGTGCGGTCACGGCCAGGGTGGCCGACGGCTTGACGCGAGCGAGGGAGGCGGACTGAAGGCTGGACATGTCTATCCCGTCTGGTGGAAGTGATGGGGCCGGGGAGGCTGAGGCTTGATACGCAACCCCGCAGGGGCGCACAACGTTTGTGCGCGTCCTGGACGATCAAAAGGCGATTTGGACGAAATTTATGCGGCGGGTCGTCGATTTTCTGCTGAATATGGAGGCCAAGCGGTGGCGCACCCTGGCCGTGACCCTGCTGCTGCTGGCGGGAATCATCGCCCTGTTCGCCCTGGGCAAGACGCAGTTGGCGCTGGGCGCCGAGGATCAGCTCGAGCATTGGCTGGCGGGCTATCGCATCGGGCCGTGGGGCTTGGCGGCGGCGGTGCTGGTCTTCACCCTGTCGGCCTTCATCGGCGTGCCGCAGTTCCTGTTGATCGCGGCCTGCGTCGTGGCCTTCGGGCCGTGGTTCGGATTTCTCTATAGCTGGATCGCCACGATCGCCTCGGCGGCCGTCACCTATTGGCTGGGGCGAGGACCGACCGCGCGGACGCTGGAACGTTACGGCGGCGGAACGGTCGAGCGCATCCGCAAATTCGTCGGCCGCAACGCCTTTTCGGCCAGTTTCATCATCCGCAACGTGCCCTCGGCGCCCTTCATCGTCGTGAACATGGCCTTCGGCGCGGTGCGGGCCTCGTTTCCAGCCTATCTGGCGGGGTGCGCTCTAGGGGTGTTGCCCAAGACGGCCTTGGTCGCCTTCTTCGGCGGATCGTTCATGGCGGCGGTCAGCGGCGACGGAATCTGGACTTCGGTGATCCTGGCGGCGGTCGCGGGCGTTTGGCTTGTATTGATGCTGGCGGTGCGCGAGTGGGTGAAGCGTCGCGAGGCTGCACGCAACCTAGACTGATCGGAGAACGACGATGCTGAAGCTCTATTATTCGCCCGGCGCCTGCGCCATCGCTTCGCACATCGGCCTGGAAGAGGCGGGCGCGGACTATGTGATCGAGAAGATCGACCTGCGCGCCGGCCAGCAGCGCACGCCGGAGTACCTGGCGATCAACCCGGCAGGCGTGACCCCCGCCCTTCAGACCCCCAAGGGCGTGCTGACTCAAAATGCGGCCATCCTCGCCTATGTCGCCCAGACCCATCCGCACGCCCAGTTGGCCGATCTGGACGATCCGTTCGAGTTTGCGCGGATGCAGGCCTTCAACGGCTGGCTGGCGTCGTCGCTGCACCCGGCGATCGGCAAGGCGCTGTTTTCCAAGCCGCCCCTAGATGGCGAGGCCAAGGACGAGGCCGTGCGGATCGCGCTGGAGAAGTACGACCTGGCCGAGAATCATCTTCTGGCCGGTCCGTGGGTCATGGGCGAAGATCATTCGATGGCGGACGGTTATCTGCTGGTCTTCACGCGCTGGGCGCGTCAAGCGGGCCTGCTGGACAAGGCGCGCTTTCCGAAACTGAACGCCCATCTGGATCTGGTGCAATCGCGCCCGGCCGTGCAGCGCGTGCTCCATGCCGAGGGCGTCGCGGCGGTCTGAGCCGCGAACCCGCAAGCGGGGCTGGAAAGCTTGAGCGGTAAGGCTTTCAAGCCTTGCCGTGACAAGCCTGTGATCGAGGAGTCATAGGCGCTTGCAATCCCCGCGGCATGAGGGCAAACGGGCCTGTAGTCGGCTCGGCGAAGACGGTCAGGACAGCTTTACGACCAACGTGAAGCGGGGGTGGGGCGTCGCCACAGCGGACGAATGAAATTCACGCCCTTGCAGGCCCGAACTAAAGCGGTACCGACGCCCATGCTTTCACCCCTCTTCGGCATGATTTCCAATGACATCGCTATGGATCTGGGGACGGCCAACACCCTGATCTACATGCGCGGCAAAGGGATCGTCCTGAACGAGCCGTCGGTCGTCGCCCTGCGTAACGTCGGCGGCCGCAAGATCGTCCACGCCGTCGGCCTGGAAGCCAAGCAGATGCTGGGCCGTACGCCCGGCCACATGGAAGCCATCCGTCCGATGCGCGACGGGGTCATCGCTGACTTCGAAGTCGCCGAAGAGATGATCAAGCACTTCATCCGCAAGGTTCACAACCGCAAGGGCTTCGTGAACCCGAAGATGATCGTCTGCGTCCCGTCGGGCGCCACGGCCGTCGAACGTCGCGCCATCAATGATTCCTGCCTGAACGCATCGGCCCGTCGCGTCGGCCTGATCGACGAGCCGATGGCGGCTGCGATCGGCGCCGGTCTGCCCATCCACGAACCGACCGGTTCGATGGTCGTCGACATCGGCGGCGGCACGACCGAGGTGGCCGTTCTGTCGCTGTCGGGCATCGTCTATTCGCGTTCGGTCCGCGTCGGCGGCGACATGATGGACGACGCCCTGATCGCCTATATGCGCCGCAACCATAACCTGCTGATCGGCGAAACGACCGCCGAGCGCATCAAGAAGGACATCGGCACCGCTCGCATCCCGACCGACGGCGAAGGCCTGTCGATCGAGGTCAAGGGCCGCGACCTGATGCAGGGCGTGCCGCGCGAAGTGAAGATGAGCGAGCGTCAGGCTGCGGAAGCCCTGGCGGAACCCGTCTCGCAGATCGTCGAAGCCGTGAAGGTCGCCCTGGAAGCCACGCCGCCGGAACTGGCCGCCGACATCGCCGACAAGGGCATCATGCTGACGGGCGGCGGCGCTCTGCTGCGTGGCCTGGACGCCGAGATTCGCGACCACACGGGCCTGCCGGTGCAGGTGGCGGACGATCCGCTGTCGTGCGTCGCCATCGGCTGCGGCAAGGTGCTGGAGCACCCGTCGTGGATGAAGGGCGTCCTCGAGTCGTCGCTCTGAGACTGATCGGCTTGTCGCAGGCGCCGCATTCCTGAAAAGGAGCGGGTTTCTGCGACAGGCTCACGCTTTCGGCGGGCTTTGAGCCCGCCGATTCCTAAGCTCTAGCAGGAAGGCTGGCCGTGGCGTTTCGCGACGGACCGTTCGAGAATCTGAAGGTGCCGCTGGCCTGGACGGCCGCGGTCATGGTCGTCGGCGGAATCGTCGCTGCGGTCATGCTTCTGCTCGCCGACCGGCCGCAACAGGCGGCCGACGACTTGGGGCCTACGCGCGCCGCATTCGACAGCGCCGCCGGAACCACGGGCGGCGTCCTGGCCGCGCCGGTCCGCTGGGGCGGCGACGCCGTGGATTACGTCACAGGTTACTTCTTCGCCGTGTCGGAGAACCGTCGTCTGCGTCGCGAGCTGGCGGAGATGAGCGCCTGGCGCGACGACGCCCTGGCGCTGAAGAATCTCAATGCTCGCTATGAACAACTGCTGGGCCTGCAGACCGAGCCGCCCATCGCCATGACGGCCGGCCGCGCCATCACCGACGCGCGCGGCCCGTTCGCCCGGTCGCGCCTGCTGAACGTCGGCGCCGGCAAGGGCGTGCGGGTGGGCAATCCGGTGCTGAGCGAGCACGGGCTGGTCGGCCGCATCTCGGGCGTTTCTGGCGCACACAGCCGTATGGTTCTGCTGACCGACGTGGCCTCGCGCATTCCGGTCATGGTCGAACGCACCGACGCCCGCGCCATGCTGACCGGCGACGGCAGCCGCAGCCCGCGCCTCGATTATGTACGGGGGCAGGGGGCGGTGCAGGAGGGCGATCGCATCCTGACCTCGGGCGACGGCGGCGGTTTCCCGCGCGGTCTGCCGGTCGGCGTCGTGGCCAAGGGCGTGGACGGCTCGTGGCGGGTCAAGCTCTACAGCGACCGCACGGCCATCGACTATGTGCGCGTCCTGCTGTTCCAGGACTTCAGCCAGCTGGCGGATCAGAACGCCCTGAACGCAGGCCCGCTGGCGAGCCTGAACACGGCGCCGCCGCCGAACGCCGCCCAGGCCGCCGCGATCCAGGACGTGGCCACGCGCCGCGCCGCCGCCGCCCAGGCCGCTGCAGAGCGTGTTCGCGCCGCCAACGCCGTTCCGCCGCCGGCGCCGGTTGCGACCGCGCTGGCTAGGCCCGCAGCCGCGCCGCCGCCTCAGGCTCAGCCGAGACCGCGCCCCGCCGCGCCCCGGCCGACCGTCGCCACGCCGCCTCAACCCTCGGCGCAAGCGCCGGCGCCGACCGCGCCTGACGGAGGCCGCGAGTGAGACGGACGATCACCGTGCGGATGGTTGGTCCGATGCAGTGGATCGGCTACCCGGCGCTGATCGCCGCGGCCGCCACCATCCTGTTCGCCATTCCGCTGCGCCTGTTCGGCCTGACCTTGCCGGAGCCGGTCTGGCCCATGGTGCTGGCCTTCGCCTGGCCCCTGATCCGCCCGTCCATGCTGGCGCCGGCGGTGCTGTTCGGACTGGGCGTGTTCCTCGACTTCTTCTGGGGCGGCCAGACGGGGATGTGGGCGCTCAGCCTGCTGCTGATCTATGGCGCGATGCTGCTGGCGTCGAAATACCTGGCGGGACAGGCGACCATCGTCCTGTTCGCCCTCTATGTCGCCTCGACGGGCCTGGCCTTCGCGGTCGCCTATTTCGTGACGCGCGGCAGCCTTGGGAATGCTCCCAATCTATTGGCTGTTATGGGCCAGATGATCCCGACGCTTCTGCTCTTCCCCCTGGCTGACTGGTTGATCGAGCGCTTCGACGACGCGGACGTGCGATTCCGATGAGCAGCGAACCGCATATCTTCTTTTCCGATGTGAACGAGCGGCAGGGCTCCTTCCTGCGGCGCACCATGCTGCTGGGCGGGGCGACGGTCGTGGGCGGGCTGGCCTTGGTCGGGCGCCTGGCGCATCTGCAGCTCTTCAAGTCGGAAGAGTTCGCCACCCTGGCGACGCGCAACCAGTTCAACTTCCGCCAGGTGCCGCCGCCGCGCGGCCTGATCAAAGACCGCAACGGCGTGGTCATCGCCGGGAATCGGCCCAGCTTCCGCGTGCTGGTGGTTCGTGACGAGACCAAGGATCTGGATCAGACGCTGGACCTGCTGGGTCAGCTGTTGCCGGACACCCTGGATCGTCGCCGCACCATCATCCGCGAGGTCAACGCCGCGCCGCGTTTCTCGCCGGTCCCGGTCAAGAGCGACCTGACCTGGGAGGAGTTCTCCAAGGTCAATCTGCACGCGGCGGAACTGCCCGGCGTCATGGCCGACATGAACGAGGCCCGCTACTATCCGCACGGCGGCGCCTACGCCCATGTGGTCGGCTATGTGGCCAAGGTGTCTGACCGCGACGTGAAGGCGATCCGCGACAAGGGCGAACAGCCGCCGGCCATCCTGTTCAACCCTGGCTTCCGCATCGGCCGTCAGGGCATCGAACGATCGCTGGATCTGGACCTTCGCGGCGTCGAGGGCGGCAAGCGGGTCGAGGTCAATGCGCGCGGCCGCGTCGTGGCCGAGGACATCGCCGGATCACGTCCGGCGGTTCAGGGTTCCGAGGTGGTGCTGACGCTGGACAATGACGTCCAGCAGCGCGCGCTGGAGGTGTTCGGCGAAGAGGCGGGCAGCATCGTCGTCATGGACGTTCGCAACGGCGACATCCTGGCCATGGTGTCGTCGCCGTCGTTCGATCCCAATCTGTTCGTGTCGGGTGTTCCGTCCAAGATCTACCGCGCCCTGGCGGACTATGAGCGGCGGCCGCTGCTGGACAAGGCGCTGAGCGGCACCTTCGCGCCGGGCTCGACGTTCAAGCCGATCGTGGGCCTGGCGGCGATGAAGCGGGGCCTGGACCCCAGCCGCCGCATCTTCTGCAACGGCAGCTTCTATCTGGGGCGCCGGTTCGCCTGCCTGGGACGGCACGGGGCGTTGGATCTGCGCGGGGCCATCAAGGCCTCCTGCAACGTCTACTTCATGACCTTGGCGACCGAGATGGGACCGGACGCCATCGCCGAGACGGCGCGGGACATGGGCTTCGGTCAGACGTTCGACATCGGCATTCCCGGCCAGAAGGCCGGGCTGGTGCCTGATCGCGAATGGCGCCGGAAGAACCCCGTGCGCGGCGACGGCAAATGGTATCCGGGCGAGAACCCCAGCTATGGCATCGGTCAGGGCGCCCTGACCGTGAACGCCCTGCAGTTGGCGGTCTATACGGCGCGTGTCGCCAACGGATCCAAGGCGGTGTCGCCGCGCCTGATCAAGTCGGTCGGCGGGGTGGAGCAGGGCGGCAGCGCCTTCGCTGATCTGCCTTACGATCCTCAGATGCTGCAGGTTCTGCGCGACGGGATGGAGGCGGTGACCGCCGCTGGCGGTACGGGCTTCCGCAATAGCCAGCTGGGTCTGGGCACGGTCAAGATGGCCGGCAAGACCGGCACGGCGCAGGCGCGCAACTACGGCTCAGGCTCACGTAAGGGCGCAGGGCGTCCCTGGGACCAGAAGGATCACAACCTGTTCGTCGCCTATGCGCCGACGGATAATCCGCGGTACGCCGTCTCGGTCATCGTCCAGCACGGCGGCCTGGGCGGCGGCACGGCCGGGGCGCCGCGCGCCCGCGAGGTGATGAAGGTGGCCCTGTTGAAGGACCCCGAGATCCGCGCCCGTATCGAACAGGCCGGATTTGAGGCCCAGGAAGACGCCGGCGCGCGCGAGGCCGAGGCGCGAGGCGAGCCGGTCGACGGCGCCGGCATCGACGTCGTCGCCCCGCCGCCGCTGACGGAGCCCGGACAATGACCGCATCCGCCCTGACCCGTCCTGGCGAACGCGACCGTCTGTCCAGCAAGTTTGCTGAGCTGGATTGGCGCGTCATCGGCCTGCTGTGCATCCTGGCCGGGATCGGCACGGCCATGCTGTATTCGATCGCCGGGGGGCATTGGCAGCCCTGGGCGGCCAAGCACCTGATCCGTTTCGGCGTCTTGCTGGTCGGCATGATCGGCCTGGCCATGGTGCATCCGAAATGGTGGTTCCGCGCAGCCTATCCGCTGTACGGCGTGCTGCTGGTGCTGGTGCTGATGATCGAGTTCACGCCGCTGGGCTATACGGCGGGCGGGGCCAAGAACTGGTTGAACCTGGGGTTCACCCGCATTCAGCCGGCCGAGTTCGTCAAGATCGGTCTCGTGCTGGCCCTGGCGCGCTGGTACCACGGCCATTCAGCGCAGGAGGCGCGCTGGTCATGGAAGCTGCTGATCCCCGTGGGGATGATCGGCGTGCCCTTCTTGCTGGTCGCCAAACAGCCTGACCTCGGCTCGGCCATGATCATCGGCCTGACCGGGGCGGCCGTCATGTTCATGGCGGGACTGAGCTGGCGTGTGATCGTGGCGTGCGCTGCAGCCGCCGTGGCCGTGATCCCGCCCTTCGTCATGTTCGTGATGCACGACTATCAGCGCAACCGCGTGCTGACCTTCCTGAACCCGGAGGCCGATCCCTCCGGCACCGGCTACAACATCATCCAGTCCAAGATCGCCCTGGGCTCCGGCGGGTTGATGGGCAAGGGCTACGGCCTGGGCAGTCAGAGCCAGCTGGAGTTCCTGCCGGAACGCCATACGGACTTCATCTTCTCGACCGTGTCCGAAGAGTTCGGCTTCCTCGGCTCCTTCACCGTCCTGGCCTGCTATGTCGCGCTGATCCTGATCTCGCTTCGGATCGCAGCCCTGTCGCACAGCCACTTCGGCCGGATCAGTGCTGCGGGCATGACGGCCTTCCTGGCTCTGTTCGTGCTGATCAACGGGGCGATGGTGATGGGGCTGGCGCCGGTCGTAGGCGTGCCCATGCCGCTGCTGTCCTATGGCGGATCGACCATGATGACGGTGATGATCGGCTTCGGCCTGATCCTGTCGATGCGGGTGCACCGCTATGTCGAACTGCCGAAGGGGCAGGGACTGTTCTAATCACCCGTACGGGCGTTAGGCTGTCGTCATGACTGTTCAAACGCCCGAAACCGAAGCTGCCGACATTCCAAAGGCCGATCCGGCTATGTTCTCCGATTGCGGCGACACGCCCTGTCCTCAACCCGTGCTGGCCGATCCGAAAAATGAGGCGGCGGTCCAGGCCGAGGGGTTGCGGATGCGCGACAACCCGGCCGAGTGGGCCTTCGTCCGCCTGTCCAAGCTGATCGAGGAGTTCGAGGCCAACCTCGACAAGGACGAGGAAATCGGCGCGCGCGTGGTCGGCCTGCCCGGCGACGGCGCTATGCAGATCATGGACGTCGGCTTCTGGGGGCCGGACCTGATCATGTTCTTCGGCCGCAACGCCGACGGCAAGCCGGTGCGCCTGATCCAGCACTACAGCCAGATCAACGTAGTGCTCAGCGCCATGAAAAAGCCGGAGGAGCGCGAGGCGCGCCGCATCGGCTTCCAACTCAGCGAGATGGTCGAGAAGACCAATCCGAAATAGCCCCTGATCGAGGGTGCGCCGCCCTTAGAGCGTCGCCGCCCAGTCGGTGGCGCGTATCAGGCTGTCGATGATGCCGGGCTCGCTGGAGGCGTGGCCGGCGTCGCCGATGATGTCCAGCTTGGCCTCGGGCCAGGCGCGGTGCAGGGACCAGGCGCCCGAGATCGGCGTCACCACGTCGAAGCGGCCTTGCGCGATCCAGCAGGGGATGTGGCGGATGGTTTCGATGTTCTCGAGGATCCAGTGCTCGCTGTCGAAGAAGCCGCCGTTGGTGAAATACCAGTTCTCGATGCGGGCGAAGGCCACGGCGAAATCAGGATCGGCGAACTTGTCCGGCTTGCCTGACGGCCCCTGGATGCTGACGGTCTCGCCTTCCCAGGTCGCCCAGGCCACGGCGCAGCGGTTGCGCTCCTCGACGTCATCGCCGGTCAGGCGCTTGTAATAGGCCGCCATCAGGTCGCCGCGCTCGGCTTCGGGGATCGGGGCCAGGAAACGCTCCCAGGCGTCTGGGAAAATCATCGAGGCGCCGTCCTGATAGAACCAGTGCAGTTCCTTTTTCGTCAGGAGGAAGATGCCGCGCAGCAACAGGGCCAGGCACCGTTCCGGGTGCTTGATGGCGTAGGTCATCGACAGGGTCGAACCCCAGGAGCCGCCGAAGACCACCCACTTGTCGATGCCCAGCATTTCGCGCAGGCGCTCGATATCGGCGACCAGATCCCAGGTGGTGTTGTTCTCAAGCGAGGCGTTCGGCCGCGACAGGCCGCAGCCGCGCTGGTCGAACATGACGATGCGGTATTGGGCCGGGTCGAAATAGCGCCGCATCCCCGGATTGACCGCTCCGCCGGGGCCGCCGTGCAGCACGATGACCGGCACGCCGTGCGGATTGCCGCTTTCCTCGTAGTAGATCTCGTGGACGCTGTCGGTTTGCATCCAGCCCGAGGCGTAGGCTTCGATTTCCGGGTAGAGGTCGCGGCGCACAGTATTGGTCACGAAAGATGCCCTTCTGAGAAAAGGATCGGTCAGGTCTGAAGCGGTCAGGCCTTGGCGGGATTGGACTGGAAGGCGGCGAAGATCAGCAGGGCCCATCCGGCGATCATCAGGGCTCCGCCGACCGGCGCCGCCGCGCCCATGATCGGCAGGCTCAACAGCCCGATCATGGCCAGCGCCAGACAGAAGATCAGCCCGCCTGTGCTGGCCAGCCATCCGGCCAGGCTCAACAGTCGGCTCGTGCCGAACAGCGCCAGGGCGGCGGCCAGGGCGGCGTGCACCATCTGATAGTGGCCGCCCGTGGTCAGCAGGGTCTTGATGGCGGGACCGGCGCCGTGAGCGGCGAAGGCGCCCAGGACGACGGCCATGGCGCCGTTGAAACCGGCGAAAGCGAGCAGTTTGCGGTCAGGGCTCATGTCTAATGTCTAGACCACAAAAACCCCGAAGTCTGCTATCGCGCGCCGATGAAAGCTGCATCGCGCATGGCGCTGCAATATGTCCTGCTGTTCAGCGCCAGCGGTGTGACCCTGCCGTTCGCCGGCCTGTGGTTCCGTGACCAGGGGCTGAGCGGCGCCCAGATCGGCGCCCTGCTGGCCATTCCCATGTTGGCGCGGGCGGTGACGGGGCCGCTGTTGGCGGTCTGGGCTGACGGCTTCGTTCTGCGGCGCACGCCCATCGCCTTCCTGGGGCTGGTCATGGCGGTCGGCTACGGCGGGGCGGGGTTGGTCGAGGGATTCGTCCTCTGGGCGCTGTTCTGGCTGTTGGGCGCGACGGCGGCGGCGGCCCTGATTCCGCTCAGCGACGTGATGACCCTGCGCGTCGCCCGGCGTGAGGGATTCGCCTTTTCCCTGCCGCGCGGGTGCGGCTCGGCGGCCTTTGTCGTCGCCAATCTGGCTATGGGCGCGCTGCTGACGCGCGTGACTTCGGACGCCGTCATCTTCTGGACGGTCGCCGCCTCCCTGTTGATCGCGATCACAGCCTGGCGCGTCCTGCCTGCCGAGCCGGTGTCTGAAGGCGGCCCCGTGTCGAAGCTGGAGCGATTTCAGGGGCTGGGGCGGCTGTTGCGACGCCCGGTCTTCATGGCCGCGATCTTTTCTATCGGCGCGGTGCAGGCGACGCACGCCTTCTACTACGGTTTCTCGGCCATCAGTTGGCGCGCCCAGGGCCTGGCCGAGAGCGTGACGGGGATGCTGTGGGCCTTTTCCGTGGTGGTCGAGATCGGCTTCATGTGGTGCGTCGAGCCGTGGCGCCGCCGTATCGGCATCGGCCCGTGGACCATGCTGTTCATCGGCGCGGGGGCGGCGGTCCTGCGCTGGAGCCTGATGGCCTTCGCCCCGCCGCTGTGGATGCTGATTCCGTTGCAGATGCTGCACGCCCTGACGTTCGCCGCCACCTATCTGGCCGGTGTGCAGATCGTCGAACGTCTGTGTCCGCCGGACAGCCACACCGCCGCCCAGACCTTGGGCTCGGCCCTTTCGGCCGGGGTGTTGATCGGTCTGGCGACCCTGGCCAGCGGGCCGCTGTACGACGCCGTCGGGTTGAAGGCCTATCTAGTCATGGCGGCGCTGGCGCTAGCCGGGGGGCTGGTCGGTCTGTGGGTGCGATCGAAGGAAGCGGCGTCAGGCCACGTTTGATCGGGGCAGGGGCGCCAGTCGACGCGCCATGGCCGAAGCGGCCGTCTTGACCGCCGTCCGGACCGTGTTCTCGCCCTCGCCGTCAGGAATCCGCAGCAGGCCGATGGACGGAGATTCCAGGCTGTCGGGCAGATCCGCCAGAATGCGATACAGGATGTAGCTTCCCGCATCCTCTTCGGCGTCAGAGTCGGCGATGGCCGAGACCCCCGCCTCCGTCAGATCGCGCAGGATGTCGGCGACCGGCGCCGTGACGCGCGCGATGCTGGGGCCGGTGCTGTCCAGGCGTCCCGGCTCGCCCAGACGGCGGTTCTCGGCGCGCATCTGCACCCGGATCGGTCCGGCGTGAACGGTGCGCCCGACCAGCAGCAGGGCCGAGCAATCGCCACGCGACAGCAGGCCCGTCAGAGTTTCGGCCAGGGTCTCGGCCGAGGCGTCGCCGGGCGTCGCCAAGGTGCGCGCGCCGGGCGGGTTCCAGGGATCGCCGGACAGATCCTCGACGGGGTCCCAGGCCCGATACGACGGCGACCAGGCGCAAATTGAGATGACGGGGCGCCGATCAGGGCGACCGTTGGAATCCAGACCCATCAAAGGAAATAGACCCCCTCTAGCGCCGTTGTGGCGCGCCGCAGCATGAACGGTGCTTTGAAATGCGGCGCCAGGTCAAGCCTGACCGGCGCCGCAATGGCGTAATGTAAAGGCGAGGCGGTCAGCTCAGATCGCCTACGGCGGCGTCCAGCAGCATGAAGGCGCGGCCCTCGTCGGTCGCCAGTCGCATCTGCACATCCTCGGCGTCGCCGCGTTCCGCCTGAAGCTTCAACCCATGGGCGAAGGCGCGGACATAGGCTTCGGCGTCGGCGCGCAGGGCGTCGTCGCTCAGCACCCGGCGAGAGACGCTGCGGACGGCGGCCGGAGCCACGCGGCGGACGATCTGGCGCGCCCGCGCCGGGTCGTGGCCGGCGAAGGCCTGCGCGGCCTCCTCTACGCGGGGGCGGGGCAACAGGGCGTTGGGGTCGACGCCCATACGTCGGATGGCCGAGGTGACGCGTCCAGCCAGGGCGTCGATCTCTTCCGGCGTGCCGATGGCGGCGTTCAGCTCCAACGGGACGGCAGGCTCGGCAGGCGCGGCGGGCGCCGATTCCGGTTGAACCAGATCGCGCCAGCTTAGGGCGTCGCCAATGCGTGTCGGCTCGGCGTGGGGCGGTTCAGGCGTCGGAGCCGAGCTCGGGGTCGGGGCCGTGGGGATCGGTTCGATCTCGGATTCGACCGGGTGTTCAGGGCGCATGCGGCCTCGCAGGCCAAGACCCGAAGCCAGGCCGGATGCGAGGCCCGGCGCAGCCGTCGGCCGCTTGGGCTCGGGCGCAGGCGCGACCTCGCGCGGGGCGGGGACTGTCGTCGGTCGGCGACGCGGCTGGCCGCCCTCGCCGGAGACGGCGCCCATCAGGCGCACAGCCTCGGTCAGCATTTCATAGTTGCGTCGCACGCGATCCTGGAACCCGGCGTCCAGCGCCTCGGTGTCCTCGGCCGCCTTGCGCGAGGCGGCGGTCAGGGCGCTCAGGCCTTCTTCGACGGTGAGACGCACAGCTTCGACGCGGGCGCGAGCTTCGTCGGGCAGGCGGGCGGCGCGCTGATCCATTTCGGCGACGGCCTGTTCGACCGAGGTCAGGGCGTCGGTGACCTGAACCAGGGTGGTCTGCAGGCTGTCGACCAGCTTCTGGCCGGTCAGGTCCACCATGTCGGCCGTCTGGGCGACAATGCGGCGGGCGCCGTCGATGCGGGCCTCGGCGGCTTCATCAGCCTTCTGGGCGGCGTCGAACAGGGATTCGCCCAGGCGGTCGGCGCGAATCTGGGCCTGTTCGATCGCGGCCTGGGCGGCGGCGCGCTGCTCGTCCGCCGTGGCCTGAAGCGCCTCCAGTGAACGGCGGGTCTCCTCGACCAACAGGTCGCGAGATTCGGCGGCCAGGCTTTCAAAGCGGTCCAGCGACAGCTTGGTGGCGTGGTCGAAGCCGTCGGCCTCGCGCTGGGACATCTCGACCAGGGCCTTGAACTGGTCGATCACGGCGTCGACCTGGGCCTTGATGGCGGCGGCGGCTTCGTCGCCGCGCAGATTGATGTCGTCGGCGGCGGTGCGGGTCTGCGACAGATGGTCGAGGAGCTGGGCGCGCTGGCTCTCGATCTGGGCCGAGAAGTCTTCTTGATCGGTGCGCAGGGCGTACGCGGCCGTGACTAGGGCGGCGCGTTGCTGGCCCAGACCTTCCTCGACGGATTGAATCTGTTCGGCGACGCCGGAGCCGGCTGTCTCCAGCCGCAGGGTCTGGCGGGCCAGATCGTCGGAGGCGGCGCGGGCGGCTTCCTGGGCTTCGTTGGCGGCTGCCGCCAGATCGGCGGCGCGGGCGGCCAGGGCGGCTTCGGCCTCACGCAGTTGAGTCTGGGCCAGGTCAGAGGCGTCGGCCACCATGCGCGACTGACGCTCGACCGTTTCGACAACCGCCGAAGCCTGACCTTCCAGCTTGCCGCCGAGGACGCCCATCTGCTCGCGTTCGTGCGACAGTTGTTCGGCAAGGCGTCGCGCCGTCCCGCCGGCCAGTTCAGCGGCCTCGTTCAGCAGATTGGATTCCTTGACCAGGGCCTCGCGCAGCGACGCCAGGTCGCCCCGAGCGCGCTCAGCCGATTGCGCGGCGCGGTCGATGTCTTCGCGCAGAGTGTTCAGCACCTGCCCGGCCTGGTTGGCGGCCAGGGCGGTCGGCCCGACCAGGGCGTCGGCCATTTCCCGCGCGCGCTTCGTTTCCTGGGCCAGGCCCGCGCCCTGGCGCACGGCGTGGGCCAGCAAGATGGACAGGCCCACCGGCGCCAGCAGGATCAGGACGTAGACCGCCAGCCGCAGGGGATCGAGCTCCATCATCCCCGAGCCCAGTTCGTAGGCGAACCAGGACGCGAGGCCGCCGACCCACAAGGCGGAGGCCAGACCCGCGATTAGATAGGCGTTGGCCGCGCCGTTGGACGCCGTCGCCTTGCCCTTGCGCTTGCTGGACGTCTTGGCCGGGGGCGAAGCAGGCGTGACGGTGGCGGGCGGGGCGTCGGCGGATTCGGCGAACGGCGACAGTGCGCGCGCGGCCTTTTCGGCCTCTGCGGCGCGCGCTTCGGCCAGCGCCTGTTGCTCGGCCAGGCGACGGCGCTGGCGTTCGGACATGGGCCGCTGGGGCGCGTCGGACAGCGGCTCCAGGTCGGTCTCGGGCGTCGCTTCGTCGAGGGTCTCGATCGATTCGGGCGTGACCGAGGGCTCCGTCTCTGTAGAGGCGGGTTCGGAGTCGGTCAGATTGAGCGGCGGCCGATGGCGGGATTTCATGGGCGTCGGTCTCGATCACTGATCGCCAGCGAAGGCGGCGAAGGGCGCAAGGCAGGGACCCTAACGGCTGGATCGTAAGGCGAAAAGGCTCGAGCGCGGATTAGATCGTCGTTTGCCGACGCGGGTCAGCGTGATCTGTGGATCAGCAGGACGACGGAGCGGTCACATGGACCGTGGTTGCGGGCTTGTTGTCGCCGCAATCCTGCACCCGTTGAATTTCGCGGTTCGGTTTTTGCGGGGCGTTCAGATCGACGCCAAATTGCGACAACGCCGCTGCGGCGAGCAGGGCGATCAGGCCGGCCAGCATCTCGATCAGAGCTTGCATAATCGCAGTATGCCAGAAACATCTTCGGGCGACAATGCGGCGAACAGATGAAGCGGCGCCATTGACCGGACTGATGCGAAAATGGAACGATCCGGCCTCACCGGCGTCTGAGTGAGATCAGGAGGGCCATCCGGCCGTCACGCGAATCAGCCATTGCGGGGGGTATGCGAGCAGACCAGTTCTATGAGGGCAGCCTGCTTGAGACGGCCACCGGAGTGTGGCGGTCCGCAAAGGCGCATCGGTTCGCCCCCCTGATGGAGAACAAGGCCTATTTCGACGCCCTGGCGTCGGCGCTGCACAAGGCCGAGCGTTCCATCCTGATTCTCGGTTGGCAGTTCGACCCGCGCACGCGTCTGGATCCGGAGGGACCGCTGAACGACCGGCGCGCCGAGATCGGTCATCAGTTGAAGGCTCTGGTGCGGCACAAGCCTGACCTGGACGTGCGCCTGCTGATCTGGCGCTCGCCTCTGCTGATCGCCGCCTCGCAAGGCTTCTACCCGCACAAGGCGCAGCGCTGGTTCCGGCGCCGCATCGTCGAGTTTCGACTGGACGGGCCTGGGATACTGGGCGCCTGTCACCATCAGAAGGTGGTGGTGATCGACAACCAGATCGCCTTCTGCGGCGGCGGCGATATCTCGACGGACCGTTGGGACACCGAAGAGCATTTTTCAGGCGATCCGCGTCGGTGCGAGCCGACCGGGGTCATTCCTGCGCCCAGGCATGAGGTCATGTGCGTGATGGACGGTCCGGCGGCGCAGGCTCTGGGCGAACTGGCGCGCGAGCGGTGGAGGCGGGCGACCGGCGAGGTGATCGCGCCGATTACGGCCAAATGCGCGGATTCATGGCCGGAGCGCGTGACGCCCGCGTTGACGCAGGTGTCGGTCGGGATATCCCGCACCGAGCCTCAGGTGCGCGGCCGTCCCGAGGTGCGCGAGAACGAGGCCCTGCATCTGGAGGGCATCCGGCGCGCGCGCTCGCTCATCTATATGGAGAACCAGTACTTCACCTCGCCACTGCTGGCGGCGGCGCTGGCTGCGCGGCTGGACGAGCCGGACGGGCCGGAGGTGGTGCTGGTTTCGACAGGCCGCAGCCCCAGTTGGTTCGACGGCATGACGATGGACACAGCGCGGGCCGAGGTTCTGTACCGATTGGAGCAGGCGGATCGTCACGACCGCTTCACCGCCTTCTATCCCGTGACGGACGAAGGCGAGCGGATCATCGTCCACGCCAAGATGACCATCATCGACGACAAGCTGTTGCGGATCGGGTCCAGCAACCTGAACAACCGCTCGATGGGGCTGGATACGGAATGCGACGTTTCGGTCGAGGCTGAGACGGAAGCGCAGAGCGAGGTGATTCAGCGGTTCCGTCGTCACTCTCTCGGTCATTTCATCGGCGTGTCGGGCGACGCTTTCGCTGAGGCGGAGACCCTGCTGGGCTCGGTCGGTCAGGCGATTCAGACCTTTGGGCATGAACGCATGAAGCCGCTGGGCGCCACCGAGCCGACGCGGGTCGAGCGGATGTTCGCCGAGTGGCAGTTCGGCGATCCGGTGTCCTCTACAGACGCCTGGCGGCCGTGGAAGCGGCTGAACCGCTCGCACCGCACCCGGCCCAAGTCAGAGGGCGGTCAGGCGCCGGGTTGACCTTTGGGCTGATCGATCTCGAAATCGATGATGAGCGGCAAGTGGTCCGAGGCCGCTCGCGCCAGGGGCGATGACGGCGTGCGTGCGCCGGTCACGCGGATCTCGCGGCTGACGAAGCAGTGGTCGATGCGGATGGCCGGGAAGGTGGACGGGAAGGTCTTGATCGAGGGCTTCAGCCCCAGCCGCCGCTGGGCGTCGTCCAACCGCCGGGTCAGGGCCTGATAGGGGCGGGTGATGGAGGTGGCGTTGAAATCGCCGGTCAGGATGGTGGGCCCCTCGCACATTGGATCGCCCAGCCAGTCCCGACCGATCAGGGCGGCCGCCTGAAGCCGCTGCTCGCGCGGGACCAGGCCCAGGTGGGTGTTCAGGATGTTGACCACCACGCCGTCGAAATCGACCGCCGACCACAGGGCTCCGCGCGGCTCCAGCCCCTTGAGGCCGGGCAGGGTGGGCAGGGCGGCGGCGCGCACCAGCCGCTCGGGGTGGTGAGTCAGGATGGCGTCGCCGTAAAGCTCGGCCTCCACCTTCATGGCGGGATGGAATTGCACGCTCATGGCCAGGCGCTGGGCGATGGAATCGGCCTGATCGACCCAGCCGGTGCGGGCGCGGCCCACGTCCAGCTCCTGCAGGCAGACGACGTCGGGCTCATGCTCGGCGATGACATCGGCGATGCGATTGACGTCCAGCTTGCGATCGACGCCGACGCAGCGATGGACGTTGTAGGTCAGAAGTCTCGGCATGGATTCCTTGCCCGCGATCGCAGCGACTGTCGCGCCTCAATGCGGCGGTCGCGAGGCCCCGATAGCCGTCCTGATAACCGGACTAGATGACAACCAGTTTGTCGGGGATCTCGTTTTCATCAGCGGGCTTGGGCGGAAAGCGTTCCGCCAGAACCTGACCGCACAAAGCGATCGCCTTCTCGAAGCCCTCGACTGGGCGGTCGCGCCGCAGCGCGCCTGTCAGGGCGGCGACGGCGTCGGCCCAGACCTCGGGACTGACGCAGGAGTGGATGCCCTCGTCGGCCACCACCTCGACCTGATGATCGGCCAGGGCGGCGAAGATCAGAACGCCGGTGCGCGCCTCGGTGACGTGCAGGCCGTGAGCCAGGAACTGCTGCATGGCCGCGCGGCGGACGCGCGTGCGGCGCAGGGCGGCGGGCGTCAGAATCCTGCGTACGACCGGGATCAGCGACAACAGGAAGACGGCCACGAAGACGCCGGCCTGCACCAGTCCATAGGCGGCCAGCGCCCGTCCGATCTCGGCCGAGGCGGCGGGGGCGTGGGCGATCTCCCACCCGCCGCCGAAGGTCAGCCAGTCGCCGTTGAAGCCGAACGGAATCAGTCCGAGCGGCAGAAGCAGCGCCGCCGCCGCCGCCCAGCCCAGACTGACGTCACGATAGGAGGACACCTGCCGCGCCACGACGCAGAAAATCTCGCCGGAGGTGTTCGCCTCGGCCTGGGCGATGGCCTGAGCCACCCTTGCGTGGTCGTCGTTCGTGAACTGCATCACCATCCCCCCGAGGCGCCGCCGCCGCCGAAGCCGCCGCCGCCTCCGCCGAAACCACCGCCGCCGAATCCGCCGCCTCCGCCCCAGCCTCCGCCGCCGCCCCAGCCGCCGCGATCATCGTCGTCGCGGTTGCGCAGGGCCTCGCTAGCGGCCCAGATCAGGATGGGCGACAGGCCGTCGCCGCGCCCGCGCCGTTTGCGGCCGCCCGCCGCCGCGCCGACCATGCTGAAGAAGATGAAGGCGAACACCGCCAGGATGACGATGGCGGGCAGAACCGGCTTGGTCGTCGCTGTCGCCGCGCTCTTGGCCTCTTCGGCGCGCGCCTGGGCTTCGGCCGGATCGGCGGTCAGTTGCGCGATGATGGAGTCGGTCCCGGCGATGATGCCGGCGGCGTAATCGCCCTGACGGAAGGCCGGCAGGATGTCGTTACGGATGATGAGGGAGGAATAGGCGTCGGTCAGCACGCCCTCCAATCCATAGCCGACCTCGATCCGCACCTTGCGCTCGTTCGGCGCGACGATCAGCAGGGCGCCGCCGTCGTTTTCCTTTTGCCCGATGCCCCATTGGCGACCTAGCTGATAGCCGAAGTCCTCGATTTCCTGGTCCTGAAGCGAGGGCAGGGTGACGACGACCAACTGGTCCCCGGTCTGCTGTTCCAGCGTCGCCAGCTTGCCGGTCAGGGCCTGTTCCTGTGCGGGCGTCAGCAATTGGGCGTCGTCGACCACCCGCCCAGTCAGGGCCGGGAACTTGATCTCGGCGGCCAGGCTGGCGCCGGGCAGAGCGGCCAGCCACAGCGCGAGGCTCAGCAACAGCGCGGGGATCAGGCCCCACGCTGCGCCTTCCCTCGGGGCGAGGGGGAAAGGGTTCATTGCAGGCTTACTGCGCCGCCGGGGCGGGGGCGGCCGCGGGCGGCGTGGATCCCGGCGCAGCGCTGGGGGCAGGCGCGCCGCCGCCGGGCTGGGCGCCCAGGTCGAAGTTTACCGTTGGCGCGGATTGAGCCTCGGCCGTGGCGGTGAACAACTGCATGGGCTTGGAGCCGCCGTGCAGGGTCTTGGCCCAGATCACGCTCGGGAAGGTGCGCAGCGTCGTGTTGTAGTCGCGCACGGCCTCATTGTAGTCGCGGCGCGCCACGGAAATGCGGTTCTCGGTGCCTTCCAGTTGCGACTGCAGGGTCAGGAAGTTCTGATTGGCCTGAAGCTGGGGATAGGCCTCGACCGTCACCAGCAGTCGCGACAGGGCGCTGGAAAGCTCGCCTTGAGCTTGCTGATACTGCTGGAAGGCGGCGGCGTTATCGAGGTTGGAGGCGTCGATGTTGACGCTGGTGGCCTTGGCGCGGGCCTCGATCACCTGGGTCAGGGTGGTGCGTTCCTGAATGGCCGCGCCCTGAACGGTGGCGACCAGGTTCGGCACCAGGTCGACGCGGCGCTGATACTGGCTCTGGACATCGGCCCAGGCGGCCTCGGCGCGCTCCTGCTTGGTCGGAATGGTGTTGTAGCCGCAGGCGCCCACGGCGGGGGCCAGGACAACGACAGCGGCGACAGCCGCGATACGAGGCGAAAATCCAGCCATGAAGAAGCTCCTGCGCGGCGGCCCTCATGACCGCTGATCGCTAAAGACTATCGGGGCCGAAAGGCTCCGCTTCAAGGCCGGATTTTTGACGAAGATCTCAGCCGTTCAGGTCTTCCGGCTCTACGCCCGCCGCGCGGCAGGCGGCGGTGTAGGTGTTGGCCAGCAGGCAGGCGATGGTCATGGGGCCGACGCCGCCGGGGACGGGGGTGATGCGGCCGGCGACCTCGACCGCCTCGTTGAAGTCCACGTCGCCGACCACGCGGGTCTTGCCTTCAGCAGCCTTGACCGGATCGCGTGAGGGGACGCGGTTGATGCCGACGTCGATGACGGTCGCGCCCGGCTTAATCCAGTCGCCCTTGATCATCTCGGGGCGGCCGACGGCGGCGACCAGGATGTCGGCGGTGCGGCACAGGGCGGGCAGGTCGCGGGTGCGCGAGTGGGCCACGGTGACGGTGCAGCTTTCGCCCAGCAGCAGTTGCGCCATCGGCTTGCCGACGATGTTTGAGCGGCCGACGATGACGGCGTTCAGGCCCGACAGGTCGCCGAGTTGATCCTTCAGCAGCATCAGGCTGCCCAGCGGCGTGCAGGGGATCATGCCCGGCAGGCCGACGGCCAGGCGTCCGGCGTTGACGACGTGGAAGCCGTCTACGTCCTTGTCCGGCGAGATGGCGTCCAGCACGGCGGCCGAATCGATGTGCTTGGGTAGGGGCAACTGCACGAGGATGCCGTGGATGCCCGCATCGGCGTTCAGCGACGCGATCAGGGCCAGCAGCTCGGCTTGGGTGGTTTCGGCCGGCAGGCGGTGGGTGTCCGAACGCATTCCGGCCTTCAGCGTCGTCTCGCCCTTGTTGCGGACATAGAGCTGGCTGGCGGGGTCTTCGCCGACGATGACGACGGCCAGGCCGGGCTTGACGCCATGGGCGGATTCCAGCCGTGCGGCGGCGGCCGCGACGCGCTCCACCAGGGTCTGTGAGAAGGCCTTGCCGTCGATCAGCGAGGCGCGAGCGGGTTCGACAGCCATAATTGGCTCCATCTGCCGGGAACTGGAAAGCGTTGCCGCGATTTACAGGCGCTGCGGTTCGGCGTCTATGATGACGCCAGCAAAGAGGTTTTTATGCGTTATTCCCTGTTCGCGGCGGTCAGTGCTGTCGCTCTTCTGTCCACCGGCGCCGCCTGGGCCCAATCGGCGACCGACGCCCGGCTGGGGGATGACATCCGCGGTCGGCTGGAAGATGGCGACGCCCGCACGCGCGGGAGCGACGGCTATCGCTATGACGACTATCGCGTGAACCTGCGCGCCGGTCAGCGGCTGGAAGCCGAGATGACGTCGGACGATTTCGACACCTATCTGGAAGTCTACGCCGAAGGCTCCCTGCGGCAATCGCTGGCCAGCGATGACGACAGCGCGGGCGATCTGAACGCGCGTCTGCGGTTCACCGCGCCCGAGGCCGGGGTCTACATCGTGCGCGCCCGCACCTTCTCGGGCATGGAGACCGGCGACTATCAGCTGTCGCTGAAGGAGCGCGCCGCGCCGCGGATGCCGCGGCCGGGCCGCATCGCCATCGGTCGCGATGAGACGGGCAGCCTGGGCTCCAGCAGCGCCGAGGATGACGACGGCAAGCGTTATGACGCCTACGCCTTCCGCGCGTCGGCGGGCGAGCGGGTGAAGATCGATCTGGAGTCCGACGACTTCGACAGCTTCCTGCGTGTCGGCCGCATCGTGAACGGCGCCTTCGTGCAGATGGCCGAGAACGACGACGGCGGCTCCAGCCTGAACGCGCGCCTGGTGTTCACGGCGCCGCAGGCGGGGGAATATCTGATCCGCGCCACCTCCTATAACGGCTCGGCCGAAGGCGACTATCGCCTGTCGCTGGAGCAGGGGCCGCCCGCGCCGACGGCGACGTCGGTGACGGTCGGCGAGGAGACGCGGGGCCGCCTGAACTCGGATAGCGCGACCAGCGATTCCGGCGCTCCGGCGGACCTGTACCGCTTCAGCGGCCGCGCCGGACAGCGCGTGGCGATCACCATGGAGGCGGACGGGTTCGACACCTACCTCGAACTGTTCGACGCCAACCACAACAGCCTGGCGACCGACGACGACAGCGCCGGCGATCTGAATGCTCGCCTGACCCACACCCTGGCCGAGGACGGCGACTATCTGATCGAGGCGCGCGCCTTCTCCAGCGGCGAGGGGCCTTACACGCTGAAGATCGAGGAGATCGCCCCGCCGCCGCCGCCGTCCGCCATCGCCTTCGGGCAGACGGTCGAGGGCGAACTGAAAAACAGCGACGCCACCGATGATGACGGTCGCCTGTATGACGCCTTCGTCTTCAGCGGGACCGAAGGGCAGCGCATCCAGGCCGTCATGCGGTCCGGCGACTTCGACGCCTATCTGCAGCTGAGCGAAAACGAAGAGGAATTCAACGAGATCGCCAGCGACGACGACGGTCTGGGCCAGGGAACGGATGCGCGTCTGATCTTCACCCTGCCGGAAACGGGCGAATATGTGCTGCGGGCGCGCTCATGGTCGCGCGACGCCAAGGGCCTGTATGCGCTGGAGCTGCAGGATCTGGGCGACGAACCTTCGCCCGGCAGCCTGCTGATCGGCTCGACCGTGCGCGGGCGGCTGAGCGAGCGGGCCAGCCTCACCGACGACGGCGTCTACTACGACGCCTATCACTTCAAGGCCAAGGCGGATGAGAAGCTGCGCTTCACCCTGATCGCCAGTAGCTTCGACGCCGTGGTCGAGGTCGGCGAGGAGAAGGACGGCGACTACTTCAAGCTGGAAGAGGACGATGACAGCCTGTCCGACACCCACGCCCGTCTGAACTGGACGGCGCCGCGCGATGGTTCCTATGTGCTGCGCGCGCGTAGCTTCGGCTCCAACTCGACCGGCGACTATGTGCTGATCACGGAGCGGCAGCCCTGAGCGAACCTGACGACGCCGCCGCCTCGGCCCTGATCCTGGGCCGGAAAGACCAGCACCTAGACGTGGTGCTGGCCGGCGGCGGGCGTCATGCCCTGTCTGCGGGCTTTGACGACTGGCGCTTCGTGCACGAGGCCTTGCCGGACCTGGATCATGCACGCATCGATCTGGGCGTCGACTTCCTGGGGCGGCGGCTGAAGGCGCCTTTCCTGATCAGCGCCATGACCGGCGGCCCGGCGCGCGCCGGGGCGATCAACGCCCGCCTGGCCGAGGCGGCGCAGCACCTGGGCATCGCCCTGGCGGTCGGCTCGCAGCGGGCGGCGCTGGAAGGCGGCGCGGCGGGCGGGCTGGACTTCTCGCTGCGGCTGAAGGCGCCGGATACGCCCATCTTGGCCAACATCGGCGCGGCCCAGCTGACGCGCGGCTTCGGTCGGGACGAGGCGCGCCGGGCGCTGGACATGATCGGCGCCGACGCCCTGGTCGTTCACCTGAACCCGCTGCAGGAGGCCTGTCAGCCGGAAGGCGATCGGGACTGGTGGGGCGTGGGGGCGGCGCTTCAGGCCCTGATCCGCGATCTGGACGCGCCGGTCATCGTCAAGGAGACGGGAGCGGGGATTTCGGCCGTGACGGCCCAGCGCTTGATCGCCATGGGCGCGGCGGGGGTCGATGTCGCCGGAGCTGGCGGCGCCAACTGGGGTCTGATCGAGGGCGAGCGCGCGGCTGATGCGGCGGACAAGGCGCATGCCCTGGCCTTCGCTGACTGGGGCATTCCGACCGCGCGCGCCCTGGCTGAGACACGCAACGCCTTGTCCGACGCCCTGCTGATCGGATCGGGCGGCGTGCGTGATGGCGTAGATGCGGCCAAGGCGATTCGCCTGGGCGCCGATGTCGTCGGCATGGCCTCGGGCGTCATCCAGGCGGCGACCGTCTCGACCGAGGCGGTCATCGAACGGTTCCAACTCGCCATTCGGCAACTGCGAACCGTGTGCTTTTGCGTAAACGCTTCAAATTTAGCGGCTTTGAAACGAGTTTCGTTGCTTCCTGTCAAATAAGCTGGGCATTTTCGCCCTACGATTTTTGCGTCGCACCCAAGGAGATTCCCATGCGCGCCCTGTTGATGACGTCGGTTCTCGCGTCCTCCCTGCTTCTGGCCGGCGCCGCCGCGGCCCAGAGCTCCATCCGGCCTGGGCAGACCGTGACCGGCAACTTCAGCAGCAAGGATGCCCGTATGGACGACGGGTCGCACTACCGTTGCTACGTGGTGCAGACCCAATCGGGCCAGGCCTATACGGTGACCATGCAGTCGTCGGATTTCGACACCTTCCTGATGGCGGGCGCGGGCACGGATTGCGACGAGACCTCGGTGACGAACGACGACGGTCCGGACATGGGGACCGACTCGCAACTGCGCTTCGTCTCCAACGGCGGGAACTGGATCATCCGCGCGAACACGCTGAGCGAGGGCCAGACCGGCTCCTTCCGCCTCAGCATCTCGGAAGGCCAGCGCCTGCGCCCGACCACCCAGATCGTGCCGATCTCGGTCGGTGAAAGCCGCCAGGGCCGACTGGAGTTCAGCGACCGTCAGGCCGACGACGGCTCCTTCTACGACTGCTACGTCCTGAACGTCAGCCGCGGGGGCAATGTCTCGGTCCGCATGGATTCGGCGCAGTTCGACGCTTACCTCTCGCTGCACGAAGGGCCGCAATGCGACGGCGACAGCCTGGCCTCCGACGACGACAGCGGCGGCGGCACCAGCGCCATGGTCACTCAGGACCTGCGCCCCGGCTCTTATTCCTTCCGCGCCAACAGCCTCAGCTCGGCGCAGGAAGGCGATTACACCGTCTCCGTCACGACGATGCGCTGACAAGGAAAAGGCCCCGGTTTCGCCGGGGCCTTTTTCAATAGAAGACGCTGTCTGACGCGGCTCGCGTGTCAGGCGTCGGTGGGTCTTTGAGCGCGGACTGGCGAGCTTCACGCTCAGCCGCGTAGTCGGGCTGGGGCGTATCGAAACCGAAACCGTAGTCGTCCTGCTTCAATTGCGGAGCGGGCGGAGGCGCTGTGGGTCGGATAATGGTCGGAGGCGCGTCATGCGTCGGCGGCGTAGGCAGGTCGGGCATCAGCTCCAGCCAGGCGCTCTCGACATAGGGTTCGTCGTCGCCGGGCAGGGCAGCAAGCCGTTCGGGATCGTGTTCGTATCCGCCCCGCAACTCCCCAACAGCCATGATGGAGCCGACCGGCAGATCGGGTTCGACGGGCGGCACGACGTCGATGGCGACGGCTGAGCCTGACGCCCGCCCGCCATGCGCCGCCGAGGTCGAATTCCAGGCGGCCCAGCCCGCCGCGCCCAGTCCGGTCAGGACCAGGGCGGCGGATGCCAGAATGACGGCGCTTTTGTTCATGGTCGGCGGCATCCTGCGTTCGTGCCTATTACGAAAGCGCTCAACCGCCGTCCGGTTCAAGCCGAAGGCAACAGATCGCCGGCGAAGGCGCGATAACGACCCGCGCGCACGCCTTCCGTCGCACGGGCGATGTCCGGCGCGAAATAGCGGTCTTCCGTATAGGCGCCGCAGGCCTCGCGCACGATGGCGTAGGTCTGCTCCAGTTCCGGCGACGAGGTCAGCGGACGGCGGAACTCGATTCCCTGCGCTGCTGCCAGCAGTTCAATGCCGACCACGGTCGCCGTGTTGGCGGCCATGTCCAGCAGGCGACGTGCGCCGTGGGTGGCCATCGACACGTGGTCTTCCTGGTTGGCGCTGGTCGGCACGGTGTCGATGACGCAAGGATGGGCGACCATGCGGTTCTCGGCCACCAGGGCCGCAGCCGTCACCTGGGCGATCATGAAGCCCGAGTTCACGCCGCTGTCCTTGACCAGGAAGGCGGGCAGGTCGGTCATCTTGGGGTCGACCAGGATGGAGGTGCGACGCTCGCTGATATTGCCGATCTCGCACAGGACCATGGCGATCTGATCGGCTGCATATGCAACAGGTTCTGCGTGGAAGTTGCCGCCCGAGATGACGTCGCCGTCCTCGATGAAGACCAGCGGATTGTCGGTCACGGCATTGGCTTCACGCTCCAGCATGGCGGCCGCGTTGCGCAGCACGTCCAGCGTCGCGCCCATGACCTGCGGCTGGCAGCGCAGCGAGTAGGGGTCCTGCACCTTGGCGCAGTCGTGACGATGGCTCTCGCGGATGGCGCTGCCGCTCAGCAACTCGCGCAGGCGCCGGGCCACGTCGATCTGACCCGGCTGGCCGCGCAGGGCGTGGATGCGGGGATCGAACGGCGCGTCCGAGCCCAGCAAGGCGTCGACCGATAGCCCGCCCGCGGCGATGGCGGCGGCGAAGACGTCTTCGGCCGCGAACAGGCCGGTCAGGGCCAGAGCCGTCGAACACTGGGTGCCATTCAGCAGGGCCAGGCCTTCCTTCGGGCCCAGGACGACGGGCTTCAGCCCGGCCTTGGCCAGAGCCGACACGGCGTCCAGCGTCTGACCCTGATAGCGGGCTTCGCTGACTCCGATCAGGACGCACGACATATGGGCCAGCGGCGCCAGATCGCCCGAGGCGCCGACCGAGCCCTTGGCCGGGATCAGCGGCAGAATCTCGGCGTTGACCATGCCGATCAGGGTCTCCAGCGTGTGACGACGCACGCCCGAGGCGCCCTTCGACAGGCTGGCGATCTTCAGCACCATCAGCAGGCGGGTGGTGTCCGCGCTCAGTGGCTCGCCGACGCCGCAGGCGTGGCTGAGCACCAGGTTCTTCTGAAGGGTTTCAAGGTCTTCCGCCGCGATGCTGGTGTTGGCCAGCAGGCCGAAGCCCGTGTTGATGCCATAGACGGTGCGGCCTTCGTCCAGGATGGCGGCGACGACAGCCGCGCCCTTCTCGACATTGGCCCAGGCGGCGTCGGTCAGGCTGACCGTGACCGGGCCGTTGAGGACCGAGCGAAGCTGGGCGAGGGTGAGCGGCGCAGCGCCGATTTCAATGGTGGTGGTCATAGGCTTACAGGTCCAGCGAGGGCAGGTTCAGGCCATGTTCGCGCGCGGCGTCCTTGGCGATGTCGTATCCGGCGTCGGCGTGGCGCATGACGCCTGTGGCCGGGTCGTTCCACAGAACGCGCTCCAGACGCTTGGCGGCTTCTTCGGTGCCGTCGGCGACGATGACGACGCCCGAGTGCTGGCTATAGCCCATGCCGACCCCGCCGCCGTGGTGCAGCGACACCCACGACGCGCCCGATGCGGTGTTCAGTAGGGCGTTCAGCAGGGGCCAGTCGGACACGGCGTCCGAGCCGTCCATCATGGCCTCGGTCTCGCGGTTCGGGCTGGCGACGGAGCCTGAGTCCAGATGGTCGCGGCCGATGACGATGGGGGCGCTCAGCTCGCCCGAAGCGACCATCTCGTTGAACATCAGACCCGCGCGGTGGCGGTCGCCTAGACCGATCCAGCAGATGCGCGCCGGCAGGCCCTGGAAGGCGATGCGCTCGCCCGCCATGTCCAGCCAGCGGTGCAGGCCGGCGTTGTCGGGGAACAGCTTCTTCATCGCCTCATCCGTCTTGCGGATGTCCTCGGGATCGCCCGACAGCGCGGCCCAGCGGAACGGGCCGATCCCACGGCAGAACAGCGGGCGGATGTAGGCGGGCACAAAGCCGGGGAAGTCGAAGGCGTTCTCGACGCCTTCGTCAAAGGCGACCTGACGGATGTTGTTGCCGTAGTCGGTCGTGGGGACGCCCATCTTCTGGAAGTCCAGCATGGCCTTGACGTGGGTCGCCATCGACGCGCGGGCGGCGGTCTCGACGGCGGCCGGGTCGCTGACGCGCTTCTCTTCCCACTCGGCGACGGTCCAGCCCGAGGGCAAATAGCCGTTGACCGGGTCGTGGGCGCTGGTCTGATCGGTCACCAGATCGGGGCGAACGCCGCGCTTGACCATTTCAGGCAGAAGATCAGCCGCATTGCCCAACAGGCCGATCGACAAGGCTTTCTTGTCCTTGAACGACTGCTCCAGCAGGGCCAGGGCTTCGTCCAGCGTTTCGGCCATGACGTCGACGTAGCGGGTGCGCAGGCGGAACTCGATGCGGCTACGCTGGCACTCGATGGTGATGCACGAGGCGCCGGCCATGGTCGCGGCCAGCGGCTGGGCGCCGCCCATGCCGCCCAGGCCTGCCGTCAGAATCCACTTGCCCGACCAGTCGCCGCCATAGTGCTGGCGTCCCGCCTCCATGAAGGTCTCATAGGTGCCCTGAACGATGCCTTGGGTGCCGATGTAGATCCACGAGCCGGCGGTCATCTGGCCGTACATGGCCAGGCCCTTCTTATCGAGCTCGTTGAAGTGGTCCCAGGTCGCCCACTTGGGCACCAGGTTGGAGTTGGCGATCAGCACGCGCGGCGCGTCGGCATGGGTGCGGAAGACGCCGACCGGCTTGCCCGACTGGACCATCAGCGTCTCGTCGGCTTCCAGCTTCTGCAACTGGTCGACGATGGTGTCGAAGGCCTGCCAGTTGCGGGCCGCCTTGCCGATGCCGCCATAGACGACCAGGTCTTCGGGACGCTCGGCCACTTCGGGGTCAAGGTTGTTCATCAGCATCCGCATGGCGGCTTCGGCCGCCCAGGTCTTTGCGGTCTTTTCCGGCCCGCGCGGGCTGCGGATGATACGGGTGTTGGGCGTGGCCATCGAATCCTCCATGCGGCGTCAGCCGCCGTCGTGCGTTGGTCGCACTGTTATGTCTAGACAATATCGCGTGCAAGAGGCATTTTTGTTTCATGGATCAGGAGCCGCTTCATCGCCGCATCGCGGGCGACATCGAGCGCCGCATCGCCTCAGGCGAGTGGCGGCCGGGTTTCCGCATCCCGACCGAGGCTGAACTGACGGCGGAATACGGCTGCGCCCGCATGACCGTGTCGCGCGCCATGTCTGATCTGGCGTCGCGCGGGCTGGTGGTGCGGCGGCGTCGCGCCGGCACGGTGGTGGCTCATCCGCCGCTGCATTCCTCGGCCCTGGTTTCCATCCCCGATATTCAAGGCGAGATCGAGAGCCGGGGCCTGGCCTATTCTCATCGCCTGTTGGGTCGAATCGTTCGCCCGGCGAGCGGCGAGGAAGACGGGCTGGGCGAGCGGGTGATCGAACTGCAGACCCTGCACCTGGCCGACGGTTTGCCGTTCGTTTTCGAGCGCCGTCTGATCTCTCTGTCCGCAGCGCCCGAGGCGGAGGTCGCCGACTTCACGACGCAGCCGCCGGGCGGCTGGCTGCTGGCGCATATGCCCTGGACCGAGGCTGAGCATCGCATTTCTGCCGTCGGCGCCGACCGCGAGACGGCGGCGGGTCTGGGCCTGGCTGACGGTGCGCCCTGCCTGAGGCTGGAGCGCCGGACCTGGCGTGACGGCCATGGCGTGACCTGGGCCTCACAGATTTTCCCCGGCGCGGCCTATGATCTGGTCGCGCGCTTTTCCCCGACCAAAGGATGACCCTGATGAGCCAACCGTCTGAAGCCCTGGGGTGGCGTTCTGTCGGCGATCTGGTGGGCAATCACCCCGACGCTCCCGTCGCCCTGATCGGCGCGCCGCTGAACGAGCGGTCGTTGACGCCGGGCCGTTGTGACCTGGGTCCAAAGACGCTGCGTGGGGTTCTGCCCCGCCTGTCGACCTATGACGTCGAGACGGGTCTGGAGCTGGAGATCAAGGTTCACGACGCTGGCGATGTGACGCTGAAGGCCGTTTCGCCGTTTGACGCCTTTGAGCCCGTGCGCGACGCGGTGGCGGCTCAAGCTCATCGCGATCTGACCATCCTCGTCGGCGGCAACAACGCCATCACCCGGCCCGGCGTCCACGCCCTTGGGCTCGATCGCGTCGGCGTGCTGACGCTGGACGCCCATTTCGACTTGCGTGACACGGATCAGGGGCTGACCAACGGCAATCCGATCCAGGCCCTGCTGGATGACGGCATGGACGGCCGCCGTATCAGCCAGGTCGGCCTCGCGCCCTTCGCCAACACCCGCCGCGCGCATGAAAAGGCCGAGGCCGCCGGCATCAGCGTCCGCACCGCCCGCGAGTGCCGCCAGCGCGGTCTGGCCAACATCGTGGTCGAGGAGTTGGAGCGCCTGTCGTCCCTGTGCGAGGTCATCTACGTCGACTTCGACATCGACGTGATCGACCGCAGCCAGTGGCCCGCCAGCCCCGGCGCGCGGCCGGGAGGGGTTTCGGTCCACGACTTCTTCGACGCCGCCCGCGCCATCGGCGCGCACGCCAAGGTGCGCGCCGTCGACCTGACCGAATACGACCCGTCGCTGGAAATCGGCGACCTCGGCTCCCTGACGGCGGGCCGCTGGTTCTGTGAAATTCTGGCTGGAGCAGCCGCACGATGACAGGACGTTGGGCGTCGACCTTTGTTTTCCTGCTAGGATGTGTAGGCGCTGCTCCCGCTTGGTCCTGCTCGTACTTTGCTCCGACCTACGCCGAGAGTCTGGACTTTCAGCAGGGTTTGTGGAGGGACGCAGACGCCGTTTTCCTAGCAAGAGCCAAACCTGTAACGGAGGCCCGGAGCCAGCTCCGCCCCATGGTTGCCCTTCATGGAAGTACTCCGCCTGGGAAAAGCATGACCAGTGTCAGTACCAATTGTGGTGAGGCGCCTGCGGAGGGTGTTGTGATCGCTTTTACTCGCCGCATTAGAGTTAGCGACATGCCTTTGGAGCCTTGGCGTTGGGGGCGTTGGTACGTGATCAGCCATTTGGCTCCGGCCGAGGTCGTTGATCCACAGATGGTAGAAGCTTTGAGACAGGCCGCTGGAAGGCTGGAAACTGACGAATGACACTGACTTACGACCGTCTCATCACTGACTGCCACGTCGCCGTCATGACCGAGGGTGGAGCGCCCTATGGCGCGATCGAGGACGCCGCCATCCTGATCAAGGACGGGCGCATCGCCTGGGTCGGGCCGCGTGCGGACCTGCCTGTGCACAAAGCTGTGGAAACCGACAGTCTGGGCGGGCGCTGGGTCACGCCGGGGCTGGTCGACTGCCACACCCATCTGGTCTTCGGCGGCGACCGCTCGGGTGAGTTCGAGCGGCGGTTGGAAGGCGCGACCTATGAAGAGATCGCCCGCGCCGGAGGCGGCATCGTCTCGTCCGTGCGCGCCACGCGAGAAGAGAGCGAGGATCAGCTCTACGTCTCGGCCCTGGCGCGGCTGGAGGGGCTGAAGGCCACCGGCGTCACCACCGTCGAGATCAAGTCCGGCTATGGTCTGGATCACGACAGCGAGCTGAAGATGCTGCGCGTCGCTCGCCGCATCGGGCGCGAGGCCGGGGTGCGGGTGCGCACTTCCTACCTGGGCCTGCACGCCGTCCCGCCGGAGCATAAGGCCGACCGCGCCGTCTATGTGGACAAGGCTGTGGATGAAATCCTGCCCGCCGCCCACGCCGAGGGGCTGGTCGACGCCGTGGACGCCTATTGCGAGCCCATCGCCTTCTCGGTCGAGGAGGTCAGCCGCCTGTTCGACAAGGCCGAGGAATTGGGCCTGCCGGTCAAGCTGCACGCCGACCAACTGTCGGATGGCGGCGGGGCGGCGCTGGCCGCCCGCTATCAGGCGCTGTCGGCCGACCATATCGAGCACACGACCGAGGCGGGCGTGAAGGCCATGGCCGAGGCGGGCGTGGTGGCGGTGCTGCTGCCGGGCGCCTTCCTGATGCTGCGCGAGACTCAGGCGCCGCCGATCGCCCTGCTGCGCCAGCATGGCGCGCGCATGGCGGTGGCGACGGACTGCAACCCCGGCACCTCGCCGGTCGCCTCGATGACGGCGGCGATCAATCTGGCCTGCGTCCAGTTCCGCCTGACGCCGGAAGAGGCGCTGGCGGGCGCCACGCGCAACGCAGCCCGCGCGCTGGGCCTGCAGGACGAGATCGGCACGCTTGAGGCGGGCAAGGCCGCCGACCTGGCTGTCTGGGACATCGGCCGCCCGGCGGAGCTGGCCTATTGGCTGGGCAAGCCGCTGCTGCATCGCCGCTATCTGGCGGGACGCGCGGCCTAGGACTAGCGTCGCTCCCTCAAGCGGGAGGGAGCGCGCATGGCGCAGGCGGAAACGGACGTCGTCATCCTGGGCGGCGGGCATAACGGATTGGTCTGCGCCTTCTATCTGGCGCGGGTCGGGCTGAAGGTGACGGTGCTGGAGCGACGCGGCGTCGTCGGCGGGGCGGCGGTGACCGAGGAATTCCATCCCGGCTTCCGCAACTCGACCGCCAGTTACACTGTCAGCCTGCTGAACCCGCGCGTCATCGCCGACATGGAGCTGCCGCGCCACGGGCTGCGGGTGGTCGAGCGACGGGCGGCGAACTTTCTGCCCTTTGACGACGGGCGTTACCTGCTGACCGGCGAGGGGCGGACCCAGGCCGAGGTCGCCAAGTTCTCGGTGCGCGACGCCGAACGCCTGCCCGACTATGAGGCGCGGCTGGAGACGGTCGCCGCCATCTTGCGCGACCTGATCCTGACCACCCCGCCTAATGTGGTGGAAGGCGGCTGGCTGGCGGCCCTGCCGGAAATGCTGAAGGCGGCGTCGCTGGGGCGGCGGGTCTCGGGCCTGGGGTTGGCGGCGCAGCGCGACCTGCTGGACCTGTTCGTCAAGTCGGCGGGCGACTGGCTGGACGGCTGGTTCGAGAGCGATCCGATCAAGGCCCTGTTCGGTTTCGACAGCGTCGTCGGCAACTACGCCAGCCCCTATACGCCCGGCTCGGCCTATGTCCTGCTGCACCACGTCTTCGGAGAGGTGAATGGCAAGAAGGGCGCCTGGGGCCACGCCATCGGCGGCATGGGGGCGATCACCCAGGCCATGGCCGCTGCCTGCGCCGAGCAGGGCGTCGATATCCGGCTGGACGCGCCGGTCGCTGCGGTGCTGACGGAAAAGGGCCGGGCGGTCGGGGTCGTGACCGAGGCGGGTGATGTGGTCCGCACCCGCGCCGTCGTGTCCAACCTGCACCCGCGTCTGCTGTTCGACCGGCTGGTCGATCCGGCCGTTGTCCCGGCGGACTTCACCGAACGGATGAGCCGTTACGCCTCGGGCTCGGGCACCTTCCGCATGAATGTGGCCTTGTCCGAGCTGCCTCGATTCACTGCCTTGCCGAGTGATGGCGATCACCTGACGGCGGGCATCATCATCGCGCCGTCGTTGGCCTATATGGACCGCGCTCATGCCGAGGCGCGGCTGAACGGCTGGTCGTCCAAGCCGATCGTCGAGATGCTGATCCCCTCGACCCTGGACGACAGTCTGGCCCCGGCGGGGCGGCACGTCGCCAGCCTGTTCTGCCAGCACGTCTCGCCCGATCTGGCGGACGAGCACCGCGACAAGGTGGCTGATCTGATGATCGAGACGGTCGAGGCCCATGCGCCGGGGTTCAAGGCCTCGGTGGTCGGGCGGCTCGCGCTGGGGCCGCGCGATCTGGAGCGGCGCTTCGGCCTGATCGGCGGTGACATCTTCCACGGGCGGCTGACGCTGGATCAGTTGTTCAGCGCCCGGCCCGTGCTGGGCCACGCCGACCACAGGATGCCGGTTCCCGGTCTTTATCTGTGCGGATCTGGCGCCCATCCGGGCGGGGGGGTGACGGGCGCGCCAGGACACAATGCGGCGCGGACTGTGCTGAAGGATTTCGGCAGCCGCTGAGGCTTATCGTGTGCAGGTTGTGCGTGATAATGTAAGGTTGTGTTTGCGCAAAAGTTCAACCTAATATTGTTCTCTCAGGGGTGGGAGAACAATCCATGGATGTTGAGGCGTTCATCACGCGCTGGAGCGGTGCGACGATCAGCGAGCGTTCGCACTATCAGACCTTCATCAGCCAGTTGTGCGTCCTGATCGGGGTGACGGCGCCGGATCAGGAGACGGTCGGCGATCGCGGCTACTGTTTTGAGCGGCGGGTGGAGTTCCGCTTTCATGATGGCGGCGCGCACCGGGGATTTATCGACTGCTATCGGCGCGGCGCCTTCGTGCTGGAGGCCAAGCAGTCGCAGAAGCGGGCGCCCGGCGGCGAACTGGACCCGCAGCGGCATCTGGCCTTGTTCAACGGGCGTGGGCGCAAACCGCCGAAGGGCGATGCGGGCGCGATCGAGCGACTGATGCTGGACGCCAAGCGTCAGGCCGAGACCTACGCCAAGGCGTTGGATGAATGGCCGCCCTTCATCGTCGTCGTGGACGTCGGTCGCTCCATCCACCTGTGGGCCGACTTTGACCGACAGGGGAAGGGCTATGTGCCGTTCCCCGACCTGGCGCGCTGCCGCATCTCCATGGACGATCTGCGTGATCCAGCGGTGCGGGATCGCCTGCGCCGGGTCTGGGATGAGCCTATGAGCTTGGACCCGGCGAGCCATGTGGCGGCCGTGACCAGCGACATCGCCGAGCGACTGGCCTGGCTGGTGCGCTCCATCCGCAAGCGGGCGCCGACCGATCCCGGCGGCCGCGTCGATGTCGTGGCGCGGGCGGCGTGGGACAAGCGCAGTTCGCTGTTTGTCATGCAGTGCATCTTCGCCATGTTCGCTGACAGCGTCGAGCTGATCGACGACCGGGGATTCCTGCGTCTGCTGGAAAGTTATCGCGGGATGGCGGATCGCTTTCATGTCAGCGCAGCGGATTTCTTTCGCCGCATGAACAGCGGCGGTCATTGCTCGGCCGTTCGTCAGGACCTGCGCCAATTCAATGGCGGCCTGTTCAAGGAAGAGGCCGCCGTGCCGGTGACGGAGGTCGAGCTTGAGGCCCTGATCGCGGCCGCCCAGCGCGACTGGGCTTCGGTCGAGCCGGCGATCTTCGGCGCCTTGCTGGAGCAGGCGCTGGACCCGACGGAACGGGGAGAGCTCGGCGCCCACTACACGCCCAAGGCCTATGTGCGGCGGCTGGTCGAGGCGACGATCATGGAGCCTCTACGCGCTGAGTGGGAAGCGGTCGCGGGGTTGGCGGTCGGCCACTACGCCAGCGGCGACGTTGTGCGGGCGCGCCGCGCCATGCGCGACTTCCATCGCGAGCTTTGTGCGACGCGGGTGCTGGACCCCGCCTGCGGCACCGGCAACTTCCTCTATGTGGCCATGGACATGATGAAGGATCTCGAGAGCGAGGTCCTGACCGCCCTGACCGATCTGGGGGACGCCCAGACGGCCCTCGGCCTGGAAGGACACACGGTCAGCCCCGAGCAGTTCTGGGGATTGGAGAAGAACGTTCACGCCGCCTGGATCGCGGAGATGGTGATGTGGATCGGCTATCTGCAATGGCATTTCAGGAACGCCGGCGACGCCAAGCCGACCGAGCCGATCCTGCGCAACTTCAACCGCATCCAGCATACGGACGCGCTGCTGACGTGGACGCGCGAAGAACTGGTGCGCGACGAACAGGGGCGGCCGCTGACCCACACGCGGGTGTTGAGCCGGGGCGACGGCCTTACCGCAGCGGTGGTTCGCGAGGAACGTGAGATCGCCCGCTACATTGATCCGCGCCCGACGGCTTGGCCGACCGCGCACTTCATAATCGGCAACCCACCCTTCATCGGCGGCAAGGACGTGCGTGGCGAACTGGGCGACGGCTATGTCGACGCCCTGTGGCGGGTGCGGCAGGGGCGGTTCCGCTCGGCTGATCTGGTCACGGCTTGGTGGGACCGCGCGGCCGAGATCCTGACGGCGAAGAACAGCGCGCTGAGGCGGTTCGGCTTCATCACCACCAACTCGATCACCCAGACCTTTTCCCGGCGCGTGCTGGAGCATCACCTGAACGGCGCGCCGCCGATGCGCCTGACCTTCGCCATTCCTGACCATCCGTGGATCAAGGGCGCCGACCGCGCCGACGTCCGTATCGCCATGACCGTGGCCGAGCGCGGCGAACCGAATGGGCAGGGCCGCTTGCTGACGGTGGTCGATGAGCGGATGGACGACGGCGAAACGCCGGACATCGTGCTTCGCGAACAGCGCGGCGACATCGGGCCGGATCTGACCATTGGAGCGTCGGTCAGCGAGGCGCAGCCGCTGAAGGCCAATGCGCTGCTGTGCTCGCCGGGCGTGAAGTTGCACGGCGGGGGCTTCATGGTGTCGCCTGATCGGGCGGAGCAGTTGCTGGCGGCGTCCAGCGATGGGGCGGAAAATCCGATCCGCGCCTATCGCAACGGGCGCGATCTGGCGTCACGCCCGCGCGGCGTGAAGGTCATCGATCTGTTTGGATGGACCGAGGAAGAGGCGCGTCGCAGCCACCCCGCCGTCTTCCAGCATCTGTTGGAGGCGGTGAAGCCCGAACGCGACCGCAACAATCGCGCCGCCTATCGCGACAACTGGTGGGTGTTCGGCGAGCCGCGCAGCGAGTTCCGCCCGGCGCTGGAGGGGCTGTCCCGCTATATCGCCACGGTGGAGACGGCCAAGCACCGATGGTTCCGCTTTCTGGACGCGGACATCCTGCCGGACAACACCCTGATCGCCGTCGCCTCGGACGATCCGCGCATCCTGGGCGTGTTGTCGTCGCACGTGCATGGGCTGTGGGCCCTGGCGCGCGGCGGGCGGCTGGAGGATCGGCCTGTCTACAACAAGAAGGTCTGCTTCGACGGCTTTCCCTTTCCCGATCTCAATGGAGGCGCAGGCGCGGAGATAGGCGCCCTGGCCGAGGAGATCGACGATTGTCGTCGCCAGGTTCTGGTCCAGCACGAAGATCTGACGATGACCGGACTCTACAATATTCGACGCCGCCTTCAGGAGGGCGCCGAACTGACCGGGGCCGAGCGTGAACTTTATGATCGTGGTCAGGTCGGCTTGCTGCATCATCTGCATCAGCGGCTGGATCAAGAGGTGACGTCGGCCTACGGCTGGCGCGACGGCATGACGGATCAAGCGACGCTCGGCGCTTTGCTGGAACTGAACCGCGCGCGGCGGGCACAGGAGGAGAGGGGAGAGATCCATTTTCTGCGGCCGAGCTATCAGGCGGGACGCATCAGATCGTCGGCCCGCGCCGTGCAGATTGAGGTGCCGCTCGATAAGGTGAACATGCGTGCGCCGTTGCCTGATGCGCCAGCGATCCTGGCGGGCGTGTTGCTGGAAGAACTGCGTCGCGAAGGCCGGCCGCTGCAACCGCTGGAGTTGGCGCGTCGCTTTGATGGCCGGATCGGTCGTCGCAAGACGGACCGGATCGAGCAGACCCTGGCGGTTCTGGCGGTGGCGGGATCGGTCCAGCGCACGGATGAGGGCTGGTTCTCGCCCCGCCGCCACTGATTTGACCTAGCCGTGGGACGCGGCGATCATTAAGTCACATAAGGGCGGTTCCGGCGGGACCGCCCTTTGCTTTACCGAAGAATTCCAGCCCCGATCGGCGGCGTATTCGCGCGACGCCTCGGGGAAACGAGATGACCATGCTTGAGAAGACGTTCGAACCCAAGGCCGCCGAGCCGCGCATCTACGCCCAGTGGGAGGACAGCGGCCTGTTCGCTCCGCGCGCAGCCAAGCCGACTGACGGCGCCGCCGACGCTTATTCGATCGTCATTCCGCCGCCGAACGTAACGGGCAGCCTGCACATCGGCCACGCCCTGAACAACACGCTTCAGGACATCCTGGCCCGCTATCACCGCATGAAGGGCAAGGCTGTCCTGTGGCTGCCGGGCACCGACCACGCGGGCATCGCCACCCAGATGGTGGTCGAGCGCAAGCTGGCGGCCGAGGGCAATATCGGCCGTCGCGACCTGGGCCGTGACGCCTTCATCGAGAAGGTGTGGGAGTGGAAGGCCGAATCCGGCGGGACCATCGTGCGCCAGCTGCGCCGCTTGGGCTCGTCGTGCGACTGGTCGCGCGAACGCTTCACCCTGGACGAGGGGCTGAACGCCGCTGTCCGCAAGGTCTTCGTCCAACTGCACAAGGACGGCCTGATCTATCGCGACAAGCGACTGGTGAACTGGGATCCGCACTTCCAGACCGCCATCTCGGACCTTGAGGTCGAGCAGAAGGAGGTCGACGGCGCCTATTGGCACTTCGCCTATCCGCTGGCCGACGGCGTGACCTATCCGCACCCGGTCGCCTTCGATGAAGACGGCAAGGCGACTGAGTTCGAGACGCGCGGCTTCATCGTCGTCGCGACGACCCGGCCTGAGACCATGCTGGGCGACACGGGCGTGGCCGTTCATCCGGAGGACGAGCGTTACAAGGGTCTGGTCGGCAAGTTCGTGACCCTGCCGATCACCGGCCGTCGGATCCCCATCGTCGCCGACGACTATGCCGATCCGACCAAGGGTTCGGGCGCGGTGAAGATCACGCCTGCTCACGATTTCAATGACTTCGGGGTCGGAAAGCGTGCGGGACTTGAAGCGCTGAACATCATGGACGCTTTCGGCCGCATCACCGCCGCCGACACGCCCGACGTGCCCGCTGAATACGAGGGCATGGACCGCTTCGCTGCGCGCAAGGCCATCGTCACGCGCGCCGAGGAAGAGAACTGGCTGCGCGAGATCGAGAAGACCAAGCATGTCGTCCCGCACGGCGACCGCTCGGGCGTCGTCATCGAGCCGTGGCTGACGGATCAGTGGTACGTTGACGCCAAGGTCATGGCCCAGCCCGCCCTGAAGGCGGTCGAGGACGGCGCCACCGTCTTCGAGCCGAAGAGCTATGAGAAGATCTATTTCGAATGGCTGCGCAACATCGAGCCGTGGTGCATCTCGCGCCAGTTGTGGTGGGGCCACCGCATCCCGGCCTGGTACGGCCCCAACGGTGAAATCTACGTCGCCGAGACGGAAGAGGACGCCCGAGAACAGGCGATGTCGGACTATGATTCTGAGGTCGTGCTGACCCAGGATGAGGACGTTTTGGACACCTGGTTCAGTTCGGCCTTGTGGCCCTTCTCGACCATGGGATGGCCGGAAAAGACCGAGGATCTGGAGCGCTTCTATCCGACCAGCGATCTGGTCACGGCGGCGGACATCATCTTCTTCTGGGTCGCCCGGATGATGATGATGGGGATGCACTTCATGGACGGCGAGGTGCCGTTCAAGCGCGTCATCATCAATGGTCTGGTCCGCGACGAGAAGGGCCAGAAGATGTCGAAGTCCAAGGGCAACGTCATCGATCCTCTGGGCATCATCGACGAGCTGGGCGCCGATCCGCTGCGCTTCACTATGGCCATCCTGTCAGGTACGCGCGACATCAAGTTATCGAAGCAGCGCATTGAAGGATATCGCAATTTTGGCACCAAGCTGTGGAACGCCGCCCGCTTCAGCCAGATGAACGAGGCGCGCCGCGTCGAGGGCTTCGATCCCGCTGGCGTGCAGCAGACGATCAACCGCTGGATCCGTGGCGAACTGACCAAGGCCGAACGTCAGGTGTCCGACGCCATCGAAGGCGGCCGTTTCGACGATGCGGCGGGCGCGCTGTACCGCTTCATCTGGAACGTCTTCTGCGACTGGTATCTGGAACTGGCCAAGCCGGTGTTCAACGGCGCCGATGAAGCGGCCAAGGCTGAAACCCGCGCCATGACGGCCTGGACTATCGACCAGACGCTGAAGCTGCTGCACCCGGTCATGCCCTACATCACCGAGGAGCTGTGGGCCGAGCTGGGCAAGGAAGGCGCTGCCCGTGTTTCTGGCCGCGACGGCCTGCTGATGGGCGAAACCTGGCCGGTGCTGCCGGACGCCTTCGTGGACGCAGGCGCTGAGGCCGAGATCGGCTGGCTGGTCGATCTGATCGGCGAAATCCGCGCCCTGAGGGCCGAGATGAACGTGCCGCCGTCGGCCAAGCCGCCGCTGGCCTTCGTCGCCCCGGACGCCGCCACGGCGGAGCGTATCGCGCGCCACCGCGACCTGATCCTGACGTTGGGCCGCGTGTCCGAGGTCGCCGTGGCAGAAGCCGCACCCGCCGGGGCCGTGACCTTCGTCTCGGGCGGAGCGACGGTCGCGCTGTCGCTGGCCGGGATCATCGACCTGGCCGCCGAGCGCGCGCGTCTGGAGAAGGAGATCGCTGCCTTCGACAGCGATATCGGCCATGTGAACAAGAAGCTGGGCAACCCCAACTTCGTCGCTCGCGCCGCCGCCGAGGTGGTCGATGAACAGCGCGCCAAGCTGGCCGAGGCGGAAGAAGGCAAGGCCAAGCTGCAGGCCGCGCTGAAACGGCTGGAAGCCCTGTGATCCCTTCTCCCCTCGGGGGAGAAGGTGGCTCGCACAGCGAGACGGATGAGGGGGACGTCTTCCTCATCCTCGACCGCCGAGATTGCGGACACAGCCCCCTCATCCGTCAGGCTTCGCCCGACACCTTCTCCCCCGAGGGGAGAAGGGCGTGAGGATCGACCTGCTTCTCGTCGCGCGGGGCGTTTTCGACACCCGCGCCCGCGCCCGCGCAGCCATCGAGGCGGGGCTGGTGAAGGCGGATGGCCGCACGGTCGCCAAGCCTTCGGAAAAGGTCGCTGAGGACGCCGTCATTGAGGCCGAGGCCGCCCATCGTTGGGTGGGGCGCGGCGCCTTGAAGCTGGACCGGGCGCTGGACCTGTGGCCGGTCGCGGCCGAGGGGCGGGTCGTGCTGGACGTCGGCGCTTCTACGGGCGGCTTCACCGAGGTCTGTCTGGATCGCGGGGCTGCGCGCGTCTTCGCCGTGGACGTCGGCACGGGGCAACTGCATCCGAAAGTCGCCGCCGATCCGCGCGTGTTGAACCTGGAAAAGACCGACGCCCGCGACCTGACGCCTGCTGTCATCACCGAAGCGCCGTCCCTGGTCGTTTGCGACGTCAGCTTCATCAGCCTGTCGAAGGTGCTGCCGACGGCGCTCGATCTGGCCGCACCGGGGGCTGATCTGATCACCCTGGTCAAGCCTCAGTTCGAGGCGGACGGCCCCAAGGCGGTCGGCAAGAAGGGCGTAGTCAAGGATCCTGAGGCGCACGCCGCCGCCGTAGCCAAGGTGCGCGACTGGCTGGAAGCGACTGGCTGGATCGTGCGCGAGGTCGCCGACAGCCCGATCACGGGCGGCGACGGCAACGTCGAGTTCCTACTCTGGGCGCAAAAAGCCTGACCCAAACGATTTGAGGGCCGCCGGATGTCCGGCGGCCCTCTTCACATCGTCGATTGACAGGGGGGCTGAAACTTAATCGACGACGCGATAGCGGCCCGATTGGTCGCGGCAGGAGCGGACGTAGCGCGTCTCCATGCGACCGTCGGGAAGACGGATGTTGCTCTCGGCCAGGCGGCATTCGTCGCCATAGCCTTGATAGCTGTTGGTCTGGGGGCTGAAGCCCGGATCGATGGTTTGGGGATAATCGCGGTAGTAGTCGTAGCCGTCGCGGCGATCGTCGTAGCGGCGGCCGTCGTCATAGCCGCGGTTGTCGTAACCATAGGCCGGCGGGACGTAGGTTCCCTGATAACCGTAGTTGGCTTCGCGGCGATAACGGCTGTCGCAGGCGGCCGAGCTGTTGCCCACGCCGGCGCCGATCGCGGCGCCCAGGACGCCGCCCAGGGCGCTGCCCTCGGTGCGGCGGCCGCGCGCGGCCAGTTGCGAGCCGGCGACGGCGCCGATGGCGGCGCCCAGCAGGCCGCCGGTCGTGGCGCGTTGACGCTGATCACGCGCGCAGGGATCATAGTAGGTTCCCTGGCTGTAACCGCTGTTGCCGTAGCCATAGGCCGGCGGATAGTCATAGCCGTAGCTTTGGGCTGAGGCGACGCCGGGCAGGGCGACAGCCGAGGCGCAGGCCAGGGCGGCGATGGCGGCGGCCGAGGCTTTTTTCGAGATGAGAGCGATCATCGTTTTTTCCTTCGACGGATGCCGCACCTGAACGGATCAGGTCGCCGTCTGTTGCAACCATTGATAGGGCCGTGAAGCTGAACGGCTTTTGATCGCTGCGTTCATCTTCGTTCATGTTTCGATTTTCGCGCGGAAGCCGTTAGAAGCCGCTGCATGACGCAGACGCTGACCATCGCCCGCATGGGCCACCAGGGCGACGGGATCGCCGACACCGCCAACGGCCCGGTCTTCGTGCCGGGCGCCCTGCCGGGCGAGGTGATCGCCGCCGAGGTCAAGGACGGCCGGGCTGAACGGTTCGACCTGATCGAGGCCAGCCCCGACCGACGCCCGATCCATTCACAGACCTATGCCGAGTGCGGGGTCGCGCCGCTGCAGCATTGGGCAGACGAACCTTATCTGGCCTGGAAGCGCGAGGTGGTGCTCCAGACCCTGGCGCGCGAGGGGCTGGAAACCGAGGTTGAGGCGACGGTGGCGACGCCGTTGGCCAGCCGCCGTCGTCTGGCGCTGCACGCGCGTCAGGGCCCGGACGGTCGCGTTGCCCTGGGCTTTAAGGCGCGCAAGTCGTGGCGGGTGGTCGAGCTGACGGACTGTCCATTGTCGGACCCGCACCTGACGGCGGCTCTGCCCGCCCTGGCCAAGGTCGCGGCGCCCTTCTTGGGGCATCCGAAATCGGCGCCGACTCTGCACGTGACCCTGACCGACACGGGTCTGGACGTCGATGTGACGGGGGTCGAGAAGCGTTCGGGCGGTCTGAATGGAGACCAGTTGGCGCTGGCCATTGCGGCGGCGGCCGAGGCCGATCTGGCGCGGCTCAGCCTGGACGGCGATACGCTGGTCATGGCGCGCCAGCCGCGCGTGCGGTTCGGACGCGCGTCCGTGCCCTTGCCGGCGGGCGGTTTCCTGCAGGCCTCGCCTGCTGCGGAAGCGGCCATGGTCGAACGCGCGGTCGAGGCGGTGAGGGGGGCCAAGAAGGTCGCGGACCTGTTCTGTGGGGCGGGCACGTTCACCTTCCCTCTGGCCGAGATCGCCAGCGTAACGGCCGCCGATTCCGCCGCCGCCTCCATCGCCGCCCTGAAAGCGGGCCTCAGCACGGCTCAGGGCCTGAAGGGGATCGAAGCCCAGGCGCGCGATCTGTTCCGTCGTCCGCTGTCGCCCTATGACCTGAAGGGGTGCGAGGCCATCGTCATGGACCCGCCGCGCGCAGGCGCTCTGGAGCAGACTCAGCAACTGCCGGGCACCAAGGCGTCGGTCGTCGTCGGCGTGTCCTGCAATCCCCAGACCTTCGCCCGCGACGCGCGCGTCCTGGTCGACGCCGGTTTCCGGCTGGAGAAGGTCACGCCCATCGATCAGTTCATCTGGTCGACGCACATCGAATTGGTCGGCGTCTTCCGGCGCTAGATGCGATCAAGCCGAACAGATTAGGGATGGGCGAGAACGTCGGCCATTCGGGACCTGAAGTCAGCCTGGCTGTGAACGTCATTGTGACCGGCTTCGGCGAAGACCATGTGGTCGACAGACCGTCCCTTGGCGGTCAGCGCCTGGGCCAGGCGGCGGCTCAGGACGGGCGGAAGCACCGTGTCGCGTCCGGCCTCCAGGACGATGATTTGGCCGGGATAGTCGGCAAGGGTCGAAGGAATATCGATCTCGGCCAGAGGCTGGGCCAGGCGCACGCGAACCAGCACCCGCTTCCAGCCCAGGGTCTCCTGCACGACGGCGTTGGCTGACGGCGTCGTCGTCTCCAGCACCAGAACGTCGGCCTTGGCGTTCACGGCCCCTTCGGCGCAAACCGTTCCGCCGAGGGAGTGTCCCCACAGGATGAGACGTCGCTGCTCCCGGTCAGCGGTCGTTCGTGCATGAGCGGCCATGGTTGCGACAGCCGCCTTCATGGAGGCGATGTCGGAAGCGCCGGTCGAGGCGCCGTAGCCGGGATAGTCGAACAGCAGAACGTCGCCGAAAGCCGAGAGCTGTTCGCCCACCAGTCCGCCATAGGCTGATTGCCGGAACATGTTGCCGCCGCAGAACAGGATCAGCGGCGCCTGATCGCCTTTTGCGGAAGACAGTCGGGTCGTCGCCAACTGACCGCCGGCATAGGGCAGGGGCAGGGTCTGCGCCGATGCCGGCATGGCGGGACCGGGCGTGAGTTCGATCTTTTCGGCTGCGATACGCGCATCGGGGTAGAGGAAGGCGTTTTCCGGCACGTTGACGGAACAACCGCCGGCGCTGATGGCCGCGGCTGCGGCGATGATCATCCGGGTTCCGCGCATGGAGATGGTCCTCACCTTGCCAGCTTTAGCGTCATCCTAGGCGGCGTCAGGCGGGAATGTCGAACAGTTCCAACTGCGGCCGGGCGTCGGCGGGAACGCGAAACTGGGTGATGTCCAGCGGCTGGCGCGGCGCGTCCAGACCGTAACGCCTGGCCGCCGCCTTGAAGCGCGTGGCGATCAGTTCGGCGACGGGGCCGGTTCCCTTCATGCGCTGGGACCAGTCAGGGTCGTAGTCCTTGCCGCCGCGCGTCTGGCGGATCAGGGACATGACGCGCGCCGCGCGGTCGGGGCGAGCGTCAGCCAGCCATTCGCGGAACAGATCCTTGATCTCGAGCGGCAGGCGAAGGGTCACATACATGGCCGAGGTCGCGCCGGCCTTCTGCGCCGCCTCCAGCACGGCTTCGAGTTCATGGTCGTTCAGGCCGGGAATGACGGGGGCGAAGCCGACGCCGACCGGGCATCCAGCTTCGGCCAGGCGGCTGATGGCCTCCAGCCGCTTGGCGGGCGTGGAGGCGCGTGGCTCCATCGCCCGCGCCAGTCTGCGATCCAGGGTGGTGATGGAGACGAAGGCCGAGGCCAGACCCCGCTGTCCCATGTCGCCCAGGATGCCTGCGTCGCGCGCGATCAGCACCGACTTGGTGATGATGCTGAACGGGTGGCTGAAGCGCTGCATGACCTCCAGGATCGAACGGGTCGAATTCGTTTCGCGCTCGACCGGCTGATAGGGGTCGGTGTTGCCGCCTATGTGGATGCGCCGGCAGACGTATCGGGGCTTTGAGAGCTCCTGTTCCAGCAGACGCGCGGCGTCCGGCTTGAAGAAGATCCGGCTCTCGAAATCCAGGCCCGGGGATAGGCCCATCCAGGCATGGGACGGACGGGCGTAGCAGTAGATGCAACCATGTTCGCAGCCCTTGTAGGGGTTGATGGAGCGATCGAAGCCGACGTCGGGACTCGTGTTCTTGGCGATGATGGTGCGGGCGTGTTCCGGGGACAGGGTGGTGCGAAGCGGGGCTGCGGCCTCGTCCTGATCCGTCCAGCCGTCGTCGTAGGCCTCGCGTCGATCGGCTTCGTACCGACCCGAGGCGTTGGAGCGTGCGCCGCGTCCGTTAATCGCCTTACTCATGTCCACAGGATGCGGAATGAATTAGAACAAATCAAGAACAAAATGAGCAAGCGAGCAAGGCAGCCTCTCAGCCTGCCTTGCTCGGGTTAGCGTCGGGCGCCGGCGTTGGGGCGGCGGTCGCCACGATCGCCGCCTGGGCGGGGACCTTCGCGACGCCAGCGGACTGACAGGGCGGTGTCGCCTTCGCCGCCGAACTTGGAGGTGATCGCCAGGTTGCGACGGACTTGCCACTCCACATTGACGGCTGCGCCGCGCTCGGCCCCGCCGATGACCTCCAGATAGATGTCGTCGGTGATGTAGCGCCCGCCCGCGACGGTCAGGCTGGAAGCCTCGCCGCTGAAGGACAGACGGTCCAGACCGGCCAGTTCGCGCAGGTTGCCGACCACGTCGAAGCCGCCGCCGCCGGCCAGGGACGCCACGGCCGAGGCCAACTGGGCCGCCTCGAACGGCGACAACTGCGCCGCTGAACGTCCGAACAGCACCTGCGACAGGATTTCGTCCTGGGGCAGGTCGGGGGTGGAGGTCAGCTCGATCTTGGGCGAGACGGCAGTGCCCGTGACCTTGATCACGGCGGTCAGGGCCGGGTCTTCGCGCACGGCTTCCAGGTTCAGGCGGATGCGCGCGGGATCGGTGGACAGGATCACCGAGCCGCGATCATTGAAGACGAAACGCTTGCCCGCGAACTCATAATCGCCGCGCACCACATTGGCCGTGCCGCTCAGTTCGGGCTGGGTGATGGTGCCGCGTACGCGGGCGTCGGCGCGCAGCTCGACGTTCAGACCCCGGCCGCGAAGGTAGATTTCGCGCCCGGTCAGCGTCAGGTCCAGGCCGATCTGCGGACCGGCGGCGGCCTTCTTCTCGGTCTCGACGGTGTCGCCGCCGGGGCGGTTGATTTCGACCACGTCCATTTTGACGATGCCGGTAGAGCCGGGCAGGTCAGGCGAAATCTCGGCCTCATCGATGTTCACATTGCCGGTCAGGCGGATGTTGCCGTCGGCGCCGCGCACCGCGGTCAGGCGACCGTTGGCCCGCGCCTTGGCGATGTCGTTGTCGATGATCTGGAAGCGCGCCAGCTCCAGCCGCAGCGTTGAGGGCGAGCCCTGACGCAGGCCCAGGTCGCCGCTGCCGGACACTTCGCCCTTCACGCCGTCGGTGGCTTGGAAGCGTTCGATCACGGCCTGGCTGTCGTTGAAGCGGCTGGCCAGGGTCATGTTCTCGAGACGCAGGCCCGTCGTCCCGTCACGGAAGGCGCCTTCATTCAGGTCCAGTCGCCCGTTCAGGCGCGGCGCGTTCAGGGTGCCGGCCAGGGTCGCCTGGCCGTTCACCTGACCCGACAGCGATTGGGCGCCGCCCAGGAACAGGTCCCAGATGGGCTGAATCTGGCCGCGGATGGCGATCTGGCCCGAGAGGTTCTCGGTCCGGGCGATGGCCAGGCGCAGGGGCGCGGCCGAGGTTTCGACCGGCAGGGTGACGTCGGCGGTGGCCTGAACGGTCGTGCCGTTGTGGGCTTCGGCGCGCAGGCGCAGGGCGTCGCCGGTCAGGTCGGCGTTCAGCGTGCCGTCGACCGCGAGACCGCGCGGCGCGTCCAGGCTGCGCAGTTGCTTGAGATCGACATTGGCGGATCCGCGCAGCGTGTCGCCTTGACCCTGCATCGAGACACGGCCTGTCACCTGACCGCGCAGGTCGGGGACGAGAGAGCCCATTTCGACATTGGTCATGTCGGCCTGGATGACGCTGCCTTCGCTGTCCTGTTTCAGTTCGCCGGTCAGGACGCCGCCGCCGACGCCCAGGTCCAGGCGGGCGACGCGGCCGTCGCCGTTCAGGGCGAAAACGGCGGGGGCGCGGGTGGTGAAGGCGATCTCACGCACACGGCCGCCGCCGCGCAGGGTCAGGCTCTGCGCCTGTCCCTGGCGGGCGTATTCGCCCGAGCCGTTGAACTGCACCGGATTGGCGCCGCCCACGTCGGCCGCCAAGGTGAAGGGCAGGCGGTCCAGCGTGCCCTGGCCCTTCAGCGACAGGTTGCGCAAGGTCCAGTCCTGACCGGTCAGGCGCACGTTGCGGCCGGTTACGTCCAACACGGCGGTCTGGTCGCCTGCGCCTTCAGTCAGACGCACACGGCCGTTGGCCTCGCCCGAGGCCAGGAAGGCGCCTTGACGCGCGGTGAAGGTCAGGTCCGCGCTGGAGGGGAAGTTGTTCGACAGGGCGATATCGCCCTGGGCAGCCACGCCGCCGGCGTTCACGTCGACATCCGACAGACGCAGGCGCGGTCCGCCCAGGTAGAAGTTGCCCGAGGCGTGAGCCGGTCCGTAGTTGGAGCCGGAGTTCAGCACCACGCGCCCGTCGGAGGCATCGGCGCCCTTGCGGAAGCTGAGCACCAGATCGGCGTTGGTCAGGGTCAAACCGCCCGCCGCCACCTTGTCGAAGGCGGCGCGCAGGTCGGCGCGCGGTTGGGCCAGGGTGCCGGTCAGGGCGCCGTCGCCCGACATGGCGCCGTCGATGGCGACTGGGCCGACGCCGAACGGACCTTGGGCGTTCCAGTCCAGCGCCAGCCGCAGCTTGGGCCCCTCGATCAGGCCCTTGGCGCCCGCGCGTCCGGCGGCGCCGGTCAGTTCGCCGCGATTGATGGAGATGACGCCGCCGTTCATCGAGCCGGCCAGTTGCAGGCGCGGCGCGGCGCCCAGGAGGCGGTCCAGCTCTTCCATGCCGATAGCCATGCGCGAACCGCGCCCGTCGAAGTTGAGGGTCCAGGGCGCGCCCGTTTTGGCCGAAGCTGCGCGGATCGGACCGCCGAAGGCGCCGCGCGCGCCGGGCTGGATGCGCGACAGGTCGGTCAGGTCCGCCCGGCCGGTGAAGTTCAGGCCGCCGTTGAGGCTGCGTCCGCCCGAGCCGGTCAGGGTCAGACCCTGGCCGCGCGCGTCGATTTTCTTCAGCAGCATGGCGCCGTCCGCCATGCGCGTGCCTTCCATCTGGATGCGCGGCGCAGAGCCCAGCAGCCCGCCGATAATGCCGGCCGCAGAGCCGCCGACGGCGCGCACGTCGGTTGTGACGTCGATGCGGCCCTTGTTGGCGGCGATGTTGACCGGGCCGGAGATGCGCGTGGCGCGATAGGAGGCGATGTCGGCATTCAGCAAGCTGGCCGAGCCTTGCAGGCTCCACACCTGGGCGTCGCCCTTGAACACGCCCGTATAGGCCGCCGGACCGGCGATAGGGCTGCCCACTAGGCGGCTGAGCGACGGGGTGTTCAACTCCAGGCTGATGCCGTCTGGCGAGGTGTTGTCCGTGGTGCGGATCAGGCCGCGCGCGCTGGATTGGATGTTGTCGGCGTACAGGCGCCAGGCCACGCCCTGATAGCCTTCGCGCTTGGCGTCCGGCGTCATGGCGAAACCGAAGCGGGCGGTGCGGCCGATACGCTCCACGAAGGGCTCCAGCAGGTCGGAGCCGGAGAAGTCGGCGTAACCCGACACCTTGGCGCCGTTGTCGCCATAGCTTCCTTGCACCAGCAGGGGGCGGAACTGGCCGGTCTGAACGGCCACGTCGATGACTTCGCCGTTGACCACGGCGACGGCCGAGAAGGGCTGATCCGGCGAATAGCCCAGCGACCCGGCGATCGGGCCGCCCTGGGCTTCATTGGCGCGCAGATTGACGCGCAGGTCTTCGGGCTTGTCGCCGAAGGCGGCGGCCAGGCGCAGATAGTCGCCCTTGCGGTTCAGGCTGTAGGCGTTGACGTTGGCGGTCTTGACGCCCTTGCGCGGAATGGCGGCGTCGCCGCTGAGGGTCCAGCGGCCGTATTCCTTGGAAAACCCCTCCAGCAGTTCGACATTGGCGCTGAAACGGTCGATGTCGATGGAGATGGCCTGGGGCCCGCCCGGTTCGCTCGGCGGCTCCAACTCGGGGCGGCGCAACAGACGAATCTGGCCCGCGCTGATTTCCGTCGCGTGGAAGCGCCGCGCTAGCAGAGGCCAGTAGGACCAGTCGACGCGGACGTCCGTGGCTTCCAGCCAAACGCCCTTCTCGTCAGTCACGGTGACGCGCTTCAGGCGGAAGTCGTTGAACAGGTCGCCTTGCAGCCCCTCGACATTGATACGGCCGTAACGGCTGATCTTCTTGCCTGCGACGAAGCTGGTGATCAGTTCGCGTCCTGCATCGGACACCAGATACATTCGCCCGCCTACCAGGGCGACGACGATCAGGGCCAACAGACCGGCGAAGGTCGCGCCCGCGATGAAGGCCGCCAGTTGCAGACGGGTGCGCTTGCGCTTGGCCTTCTTGGCTGGCGTATCGGCGACGTCTGCGCCCGTTTCGTGAGGCGGAGGTGTGTCGGTCAAAACGCCTGGCCGATGCTGAGATAGAGTTGGAACCCGGAGTCGCCCTCGCGCTTGTTCAGCGGGAAGGCGATGTCGGCGCGAACAGGGCCGAACGGCAGTTTGTAACGCACGCCGACCCCCGCACCGTAGCGCATGTTGGTCAGGTTCGGCGTTTCCTGGAAGCCGATGGCGCCGCCGTCGACAAAGGCCACGGCCTGGAACTTCTCGCCGATGTCGCGTCGCACCTCGACCGAGGTCTCGAACAGCGAAAGGCCGCCGCGCGGTCGATTGTTGGGCAGGCGCGGGTTGATGCTCTGATAGGAATAGCCGCGCACCGAGCCGCCGCCGCCGGAATAGAACAGACGGTCCGACGGCACGGTCAGTTCTTCGCCGCCGATGATGGAGCCGATGCGGGCGCGTCCTGCCAACACGGTCTTGGCGTCGTCCTGGAGCGGCAGATAGGCGGTGGCCTGCCCCTCGGTGCGCAGGAACAGGACCGTATCCTCGCCCGCCACCGCAGTCGGCTGGGTCGATAGCGACAGACGATAGCCCGAGGTGGGGTTCAGCGGATCGTTCGAGCGATCCATGAAGGCGCTGCCGCGCAGGGTGACGATGGCCAGATCGCGGTCGAAGGTGATCGGCGCCTGCGTCACCGGATCAAACCGATACTCAGTGTAACGGCCAGCATCGACGCCCAGGCCGTAGCTGAACCAGGATGTCTTGCCGAGGCGCTGGGACAGGTCCGCGGCCATGGTTATGGCGCTGCGGTCGTAGGCGTCGGTCTGTTCATTGACGATGAACGACGACAGCTTCAGCGTTCGACCGGCCTTGCGCCAGTGCGGTTGGGACCACTCGCCGCCGATGCGGCTGTCGATACTGGCGATCCGCGCGCCGTAGCGCAGGGTGTCGGCGCGGCCGAAGCGGTTGTAGCGCGTACGGAAGACATCGACGCCGACGCCTTCATAGGTCGAATAGCTGGCGCCGGCTTCCAGCAGACTGACCGGCCGATCGGCCAGGGTGACGACGACCGGACGCAGGCCATCGGGCCGGATATCGTCCAGCGGCGAGAGGGCCACGCCCACGCCGTCATAGACGCCGGTGTCCAGCAGGCGGCGTTCCAGTTCGGCGACGTCCTCCGGATCGTAGCGATCGCCTTCTTTCCAGGGGACCAGGCTCTGAAGCCAGCTTTCCTTGGTCGGCCCTTGGGTCCGCAGTTGAATCCCGTTCAGCCTGACCAACTCGCCGGAGTTGATGTTGAAGCCGGGCTGAACCAGGAAGGTGGCGTGATCCACCACGACGCGGCGGGGCAGGGCGATGGCGTCGGCATAGCCGCGCCGGGTCAGGTCCGCGACCACGCGGCCCTCGGCTTCCAGGATTCCGGCGGCGCGGCCCGGTTCGCCCGGTTTGAGCCGGATGTCCTCGATGACGGCGGCGCTGGTCTCGGCGTCCGGCGCGGGGGCGGCCCAGTTGATCGTGGTCTCGCCCAGGACGAAACGACGGCCCGGCGCGATCTGCACCACGGCGACGGGCTTGTCGTCGCCCTCGACCTGATCCTCGACTGTGGCTTGATAGTAGCCTTCTGATCGCAGCAGGGCCTGGGCCGACGTCAGCGCCGCGCGGGCGCGACGACGCGCCTCGAAGCGATTGGACGGCGCGCCGTCCACATCGCCAATGGCCTGTTCGAGCTGACGTTTAAGATCGCCGTCTATTTCACCGCGAATCTGAGCCCGGGGTTCGGCGGCGGCCTGGCTTGCAAGGGCGCATACTGCCGCGCCGGCAAGAAGGAGGGGAAGCCTCGACGTCAAATCCGAACCCTGGTTGCGAGACGATCATGAGCGCTTAGCCCCGTTCGTCAGGAGAATCAGTAAAACAGCGTATCGCTTTCGGGTTGCACTGTCTCTTCGGAGGAACGCTGGTCCGGCGGAAGCGCCTCCACCGGCGTAGCTGCTTCGGGCGCGGCGGGAGCCTCGGCGACAGCAGGCGCGGCGGCGTCTTCGGCGGCGGGGGCCTCTACGGGCGCGGGCGCTTCGACGGGCGTCGGTTCGCTGTAAGGTTGTTCACAGGCGGCCAGGAAGCCGGTGGCGGCCAACGCGGCGCCGATCATCAGACGATTCAACATGGATCGATTCATTTTTGATCCCCCTCTAGGGGCTGGAAACGTGGAGAGGCGAAGCCGGTTCCTCTCGTCGCGCCTTTAAAGGGTTCATGTGAACCTGGAATGAATCGCGTGCTGGAAGCGCCTTGGTTTCGAGGCGTCAGCTGTCGTCAGAGCCTTGTTTGTGCGGTGAAAAATTTCCTGAAATTTCCACTTGCCCGCCGCGAAGCTCATCCGTATGTTCCGCGCTCTTCGCAAACGCGATGTGCGCCCCTAGCTCAGTTGGTTAGAGCATCTGACTTTTAATCAGAGGGTCCTCGGTTCGAGCCCGAGGGGGCGTACCACTCCCCTAAAAATTCCAAGATGATGAAGCCTCTAGGGTTGCGCGTTCTTGTTGCGGACCGCGCGCTCCAGTTTCGTCAGGCGTTCGTCCAGCCAACTGACATACGAGGTTCCGACGCCGCGCCGTCGTAAGGGGCCGTGGAGCCGCCAGACAACCGCGAGCGCCGCCGCCAGTACGACTGCGGCGATCACGAAATCCAGCCACGTCAGATTATAGAGCGGGGCGTTTAGCGTGCGCATGACGTCAGCTTAGGTGGGCTTCTGGCCTGATGTCGAGGGAGACCGGCTTGGCTTTAAAGCGCGCGGCGTGATTAAACGCGGGCATGCGCCAGATTTCATTGACCGTCATCGCTGTGTCCCTGTTGCTTGCCGGCTGCAACGCCGGCGCCTCTGCGCGAGACGGGGTGGATCAGGTAGGCACGGGGCTAGGCGACGCCGTGGCTGCGCCGCTCGAGGATCTGAATCTCAAGCGCCAGGAAATCCCGACCATTCTGCTGCAGGCGGAATCCAATCCCTATGACGTGCGCAACATGAGCCGATGCTCGGTGATCGCGGCCGAGATCGCGCGCCTGGATGAGGCTTTGGGTCCGGATACGGACGCGGCGCCCACCGACGATGGAACCTTCATGAGCGAACGCGCCGCCGACGCCGCCGCCGGGGCGACGCTGGACGCCGTGCGCGGCACAGTGACGGACTTCATTCCGGCCCGCAGCTGGGTGCGCCGCCTGACCGGCGCCGACGCCCACAGCAAGCATGTCCAGTCGGCCATCCAGGCGGGACTGCGTCGCCGCTCCTTCCTGAAAGGCGTGGGGATGCAGCGGAACTGCGCGCCGCCGGCGGCTCCGGCCGGGTTCGTTCCGCGTCGCGGTTAGATCTTCAGGTGTCGCGCGCGGAAGTCGCGACGGAACTGCTCGAACCGGCCCTCGGCGATGGCTGCGCGCATCGCCGCCGTCAGCGCCTGGAAGAAGGCGATGTTGTGCCAGCTCAGCAGGATCTTGCCGAGAATCTCATCGGCGCGGATCAGGTGGTGCAGGTAAGCCTTTGAATAGTCTTGCGAGGTCGGGCAGGGGACTTCGATGTCCAGCGGATCCTGATCCTCGGCGAAGCGGGCGTTCTTGAGGTTCAGCGGGCCGTCCCAGGTCCAGGCCTGGCCGTGACGCCCGGCGCGTGTCGGCAGGACGCAGTCGAACATGTCGACGCCGCGATAGACCGCCTCGACCAGGTCGATCGGCTTGCCGACGCCCATCAGATAGCGAGGGCGGTCCTTGGGCAGGAACTCGGGCGCATAGTCCAACACCTCGCACATGGCTTCGTGGCCTTCGCCGACGGCCAGGCCGCCGATGGCGTAGCCGTCGAAACCGATCTCCTGCAGGCGTTCCGAGGATTCGCGGCGCAGGTTCTCATAGGTCGAGCCCTGCTGGATGCCGAACAGGGCCTGCGCATCGCGCGTGCCGAAGGCGTTCTTGGAGCGCTGGGCCCAGCGCGCCGACAATTCCATGCCCTCGCGCGCGCGCTTTTCCTCGGCGGGCCAGGCGACGCATTCGTCCAACTGCATGACGATGTCGGAGCCGAGACGATCCGCCTGAATCTGGATCGAGCGTTCCGGCGTCAGGACATGCTTGGAGCCGTCGATATGGCTGGAGAAGGTCACGGCCTCCTCGGTCAGCTTGGAGATGCCCGACAGGCTCATGACCTGGAAGCCGCCGGAGTCCGTCAGGATCGGCTTGTCCCAGCGCATGAAGTTGTGAAGCCCGCCGAGGCGTTCCATTCGCTCGGGACCTGGGCGCAGCATCAGGTGATAGGTGTTGCCCAGCAGGATATCCGCGCCGGTCTGCTTGACCTGATCCACCGTCATCGCCTTGACCGTGGCGGCGGTGCCGACGGGCATGAAGGCCGGGGTGCGGATGTCGCCGCGCGTGGTCTTCAGCAGGCCGGTGCGAGCGCGGCCTTCGACAGCGGAGATCTCAAACGGAAAAGGCATGGGCGTTCCTTGCAAGGAGCCGCGTCTTAGGCCGAACGGGGGAAGGCCGCCAGTCCTGGGGCGTCACGTCCTGAGGCGGTTCTGTGGCGGTAATCCGGCGTCCGCGCCTTTGTTTGAATAGCGACGGTTATTTGGCAACCGAACGATCACGCGGCTGTTAGGGCAGCGCACGAAACCGTGAAAGTCGCCTGATTAATGCTGCTCCGTTCGGGAACCCTGGGTTCCGTCTCCTTGCTCGCGCTCGCCGTCGCCCACCCTGCCTGGTCTCAGGATTCCATTGAAGTCATGCCGCCGCCGGTCGCCTCGGACAGCCCTGTTCAGGTTCAGGACGTCGTGGTGACGGGTCTACGCGGCAGCCTGCGCTCTGCCCAGGCGTTGAAACGCAACGCCGACGAGGTGATGGACGCCATCGTCGCCGAGGACATCGGCAAGCTGCCTGACGTGAACGCTTCGGAATCCCTGGCGCGGGTCACGGGCATCCAGGTGGAGCGCGGGGGCGGGGAAGCGTCGCGGGTGATCGTGCGCGGCCTGCCTGACGTGGCCACCACCTACAACGGCCGCGACATCTTCACGGACCAGGGTCGCGCAGTAGCCATGCAGGACTTTCCGGCGGCGGCTATCGCAGCGCTGGAAGTCTACAAGTCCAGTTCGGCCTGGCGGCTGGAATCGGGCATCGCCGGCCTGATCAATGTGCGGTCCCGGCGGCCGTTCGATTTCGACGGCTTCGAACTGTCGACGTCGGTGAAGGGCTCCTACGCCACCCAGTCGGAAAGCTATGACCCGAACGGCGACATCCTGATCAGCAATCGCTGGAACACAGGGGCGGGCGAGGTCGGGGCTTTGTTGAACCTGTCCTACACCAGTCTGCGCTATCTCGACTCCGTGCGCTGGGACAGCGGCGGCATCGTCCGAGTGGACGGGCAGTCGGCCGATCCGGCGGTTCAGGGTGCGCGCTATCCCGACGCTGTGGGCATCTTCTACGGGACTGGCGAGCGCTGGCGGCCGTCGGCCAATCTGGCGTTGCAGTGGCGGCCGAACGACCAGTGGGAGTTTTATGTCGACGCCCTTTATCAGGGCTATCGCAACAAGATCTCGGACCGTCAGTTCATCGTGCCGCTGAACCACGAGACCACCCGGTTCGAGGATGTGGCGTTGCGCGACGGTCGCAACGAGATCCAGAGCCTGACCCAGGTCGCGGGGCGTCGTCCGGAGCAGTGGCAGGGCGCTTCGACCGGCAAGACCAACACCTGGCAGGCGGCGATCGGCGGCAGCTACAACGCCGGACCGCTTCAGATCGCCTTCGATCTGGCGCGCACCGACAGCACCTATGAGTTCTCGAACTACAGCTTTGATACGGCCTTCACCCGTTCGCCCGTGACGCTGATCGACTTCGACACGCCGGACCAGGACGGCGGAGGGGCCTTCGAATTCCGTGACTTCGACGTCGCCGACCCGAACAACTACGTCTACCGCGGCCTGTTTGACCGCCACTTCATTGGCGCGGGCGACGACTGGCAGGCGAAAATCGACCTGACCTATGACACGGGAAACAGCCTGATCCCGCAGTTGAAGTTCGGGGTGCGTTACGTCGACCGCAACGGCTCCTATCAGAACGGCGAGCGGTATCAGAACCAGGAAGACCTCGGTCTGCCGCTGACCTCGCTTCCGGTCGAGTTGGCCCTGATTCCGGCCGGGTTTAACGGCAGCGACGTGCAGGCCATCCGCGCCTGGGTGTCGCCGACCTATGGCAGCCTGCGTGGAAACATGGACGCCCTGCGCGCCCTGGCCGGGTTCGAACCGGGCCGTCCGCCGATCAACCCGGTCCAGACCTATGAGGCGTCCGAGACGGCTTACACGGCCTATGGCCAGGCCGACTTCGCCTTCAATACCCGCATTCCGATCGAGGGCGAACTGGGTCTGCGCATCGTCGCCACCGACTTCACCGTGCGCGGGACCAGCCGCTCGACTGAAGGTGAAACTGAGGTCTTCACGCCGGTGGATCAGGGCGGACGCTACACCGATCTGTTGCCCAGCCTGGGCGTGCGCTTCATGCTGGACGACGGCCTCATCCTGCGCATGGCGGCGAACCAGACGCGGACGCGTCCGGCCTTTGGTCAGTTGAACCCCAGCCTGTTCGTCAGCCCGTCGGCCGATACCTCCGGACGGCGCACGGCCACGGGCGGCAACCCCGATCTGAAGCCGATCCAGTCGACCAATTACGACCTGACGCTGGAGCGCTATTTCGCTGATACCGGCGCTGCGACGCTGGCTGTATTCCGGCGCGAGATTTCAGGCTTCATCGCCGATCAGACCATGGACGTGGACGATCCAGTTTATGGCGTCCTGCGCGTCACGCGGCCGGTCAATCTGAACGACGCCGTGCTGCAGGGCGTCGAGGCGTCCTTCACGACCTTTTTCGATTACGACGTCGTGCCTGAATGGGCGCGGTCGTTCGGGGTGCAGGCCAACGCGACCTATATCGACGGAGCGCTGCCCTATGTGTCGAAGTATTCCTACAACCTGACCGGCATGTACGAAAACGGGCCGTGGACGGCGCGGCTGGCCTATAATCTGCGCACGAAGTTCGGCAACGGCGTCATTGGCGAGCACGTCGACGACGTGGCGCGGCTGGACTTCTCGGCGGGCTGGTCGCCGACTGAACAGATCACCGTCAGCTTCGATGCGACCAATATCCTGGGCCAGCCGTTCCGGTCGTTCTACGACGACGGCGAGGGCGTCTATCCGCGCGATGTGCGCTACGAAGAGAGCCTCTACACCGTGGGTCTGCGCTTCCGGTATTGAGCCAGTCTCAGCGCAGGAGCGTCTCGAGACGCTCCGCGCGCTGCAGGTCCTTGGGGCGGCCGAACAGTCGGCATTTCTCGATCTGTTCGGCGACGGTGGGGATGTAGAGCATCCCCCCGTCCAACTCGATCGCCTGGCGTGTGGTGAAGATGACCGGCGTCCAATCTGCGCCTGCGCGAACGTCCATCATCGCCATGACCTCGACCGGCACCGGCGTGGTCAGGATCTGGCCGAAGACCTGCGATCGGAACAGGCCTTCGCCGGGGTCCTCCACGGTTTCGCCGTGCAGAGCCTCGATCAGACGCCGCGCGTCGCGCGGGCTGGTCATCACATCGACGTCCGGCACATGCCATTCCGACAGGCCCGACAGCGCCATGCCGGCGCCGCCGAACACCCACCAGGGGTCTTGAAGCTCACTGGCCGCCGAAGCCAGGATGTCGAAGGTCGCGGCCAGATTTTCGGGCAGGTCGTCGATGTGGCTCATTGGGCGTCTTCCCGAAACAGCAGGCTTCCGTCGCCATAAGAATAGAAGCGGTAGCCGCTGTCGATGGCGTGGGCGTAGGCGGCGCGCATCGTTTCCAGTCCGGCGAAGGCGCTGACCAGCATGAACAGCGTCGACTTCGGCAGGTGGAAGTTGGTCATCAGCACGTCGCAGGCGCGGAAGCGATAGCCCGGCGTGATGAAGATGGCCGTGTCGCCGTGGAATGGCTGGACCACGCCGTCCTTGGTCGTGGCGCTCTCCAGCAGGCGAAGCGAGGTGGTGCCGACGCAGACGATGCGTCCGCCCGACGTGTGCACGGCGTTCAGGGCGGCGGCGGTCTCGGCCGAGACCTCGCCCCACTCGGAGTGCATCTTGTGATCGGCGGTGTCGTCCGCCTTGACCGGCAGGAAGGTGCCCGCCCCGACGTGCAGGGTCACGGCATGGGTCGTCACGCCGCGCGCGCGGATGGCGTCCAAAAGGGCGGGGGTGAAGTGCAGGCCCGCCGTCGGCGCCGCGACCGAGCCGTCATGCTCGGCGAAGACGGTCTGATAATCCTTCAGGTCCTGATCGTCTTCTGCCCGCTTGGCCGCGATATAGGGGGGCAGGGGCATGACTCCGACCTCGCGGATGGCGTCGTCCAGCGCCGGGCCCGCCAGATCGAAGCGCAGGGTGACGAGGCCGTCCTCGCCCTTGGCGATGATCTCGGCGTCGACCTGGCCCAGAAGGCAGGCGTTGTCTTCCTCGCGTCCGAACCGAACGCGGTCGCCTACCTTCAGCCGCTTGCCGGGCTTCATGAAGGCGCTCCAGACATCGGGGGCGTCGCGGTGGTGCAGGGTCGCCTCGACCGGCACCGACAGGAGCTCGCCTTCCGGTCCGGTGCGATGGCGTACGCCCGACAGGCGCGCGGGGATCACGCGGGTGTCGTTGAAGACCAGGGCGTCGCCCGGTTGCAGGAAATCCGGCAACTCGCGGATGATCCGGTCCTGAAGATCGCCGCCCTTCACGATCAGAAACCGTGCGGAATCGCGCGGGTCGGCGGGGCGCAGGGCGATGCACGCCTCTGGCAGGTCGAAGTCGAAATCGGATGTCCGCATGAGGCGGGCAATGCTCACGCCCCGCCTTTCCGGTCAAGCGAAGCCCCGCGGAAAGTCGACTGGCGAAAACCGTCTCAGCCGCTATGTCAGACTGAGCAATGGGAGTTTGAGTGTATGACCGATCGCTATCTGGACGACCTGACCGTCGGTGAAAGCTGGGACAGCGAGCCCTTCACCATGACCGAAGCCGAGATCATCGCCTTCGCGACCGAGTTCGACCCCCAGCCCATGCATATCGACAAGGCGGCGGCCGAGGCGGGGCGTTTCGGCGGCCTGATCGCCAGCGGCTGGCACGTCTGTTCGCGCGTCATGCGTCAGTTCGTGGACGAGGCTTATTTTGGCCAGACGCCGCTGTTGGGCATGAACGTCGACGCCCTGTGGTGGGTGCGGCCCGTGCGGCCCGGCGACACCCTGACGGTGCGTCGCGAAATCATCGAGATCCGCGCGTCCAAGAGCCAGCCCGACCGCGGCGTCGTCCGTACAAAGACGACGGTGACCAATCAGGACGGCGATCTGGCCATGAGTTTCGAGAACCAGATGCAACTGCCGAGGAACGCCGAAGCGCGGCTGTAAAACGCCGCCGCTGTTGACCCCGGGCCTCCAAGGCGTCAAAGCCCGGTACATGCTACAGAACCTCGAAACCCTGTCCCGTGAGGCCCGTTCGTGGCCGTTTGAGCAAGCGCGCAACCTGCTGGCCCACGTGCTCAAAAAACGGCTGTCTGACGCAGAGCGCGACGCCGCGAAACTGCTGATCGACGCGGGCAAGACGGACGAGGCTCTGGCGACCTTCGAGGCGCTGATCAAGCCGGTGATCCTTGAGACGGGTTACGGGCCGTCGGGCCTGCCGCACATGGGCACCTTCGGCGAGGTGGCGCGCACGACCATGGTGCGCAATGCCTTCCGCGCCCTGACCGGCGATCACTGGGCCACCCGCCTGATCGCCTTCAGCGACGACATGGACGGCCTGCGCAAGGTGCCAGAGGGCATCCCCAATCCGGAGATGCTGCGCGAAGACCTGCATCTGCCGCTGACCAAGGTGCGCGATCCGTTCGGCACGCACAACAGCTTCGGCGCGCACAACAACGCCCGCCTGCGCGCCTTCCTCGACAGCTTCGGCTTCGACTATGAGTTCATGTCCTCGACCGAGACTTATCGGTCGGGCCGGTTCGACGCGACCCTGCTGACCCTGCTGGAGCGCTTCGACAAGGTCATGGGCATCATGCTGCCGACTTTGGGCGAAGAGCGCCGGGCGACCTATTCGCCCTTCCTGCCGATCAGCCCGATCACCGGCCATGTGCTGCAGGTGCCGACGCTGGAGCGCAACATCGAACGCGGGACCATCGTCTTTGACGACCCCGCTGGCGGCCGCACCGAGGTTCCCGTTACCGGCGGCCATGTGAAGCTGCAGTGGAAGCCGGACTGGGCCATGCGCTGGACGGCGCTGGACGTCGACTATGAGATGTCGGGCAAGGACCTGATCGAGAGCGTGCGCGAGTCGTCCAAGCTGTGCCGCGCCATCGGCGGCGTCCCGCCTGAAGGCTTCAATTATGAGCTCTTCCTCGACATCGAGGGCAAGAAGATCTCCAAGTCCAAGGGCAATGGCCTGACGATGGAGGACTGGCTGCGCTACGGCACGCCCGAGAGCTTGTCCTGGTACATGTTCCAGTCGCCGAAGTCGGCCAAGAGCCTGCACTTCAACGTCATCCCGCGCGCGACAGACGACTATCTGTCCTTCATCGAGCAGTACAAGGCGCAGGAACCGGCCAAGCGGATGGACAACGCCGTCTGGCACATCCACTCGGGAAATCCGCCCGAGAGCGCCTCACCGGTGTCCTTCGCCCTGTTGCTGAACCTGGTCGGCGTGGCCAACGCCTCGACCAAGGACCAGCTATGGGCCTATTTCGCCAAATACCTGCCGGACGCCACGCCCGATAACGAGCCGGTGCTGGATCGGCTGATGGGCTATGCGCTGAACTACTACGAGGACTTCGTGAAGCCCTCGAAGACCTATCGTCTGCCTGACGACAAGGAGAAGGCGGCGCTGCTGGATCTGGCGGAACGCCTGAAGGCTCTGCCCGCTGACACGACCGATGGCGAGATCATCCAGGGCGAGGTTTACGCCGTGGGCAAGGCGCATGAATTCGAGCCGCTGCGGGCCTGGTTCCAGGCGCTGTATGAGGTGCTGCTGGGCGCATCTCAGGGGCCGCGGTTCGGATCGTTCGCCGCTATCTATGGCCTGTCCCAGACGATCGACCTGATCGAGAAGGGCGCCTCAGGCAGCCTAGCCGAGGGCTAAGGATTAAGAGGTTTCGGGCCGCTGATGTCATCAGCGGCCCGTCTTCGTTATGGGCTGATCAGGCGACGAAGACGGCCCCGACTAAGGACGCTACAGCCAGCATCAAGAGCAAACTCTCAAACGGGGACGGCAACCAGATTGATCGGCGATGGCGTCGGGTACGGGTGCTGGGGACCATGATTTTCGCTCGCATTCCATAATGACCTGCAGGGCGAGCTCGGCAGAGCCGGAGATCGGCAGCGGCTGGCCGTAAAGGCTGCGCCACAGCACATCCAGAGCCACGTCTGCTTTTCCAAGTGCGCCCATGGACGCCATAGCGCACGACAATGCGGCCTCTGCCCATCCCCCGAATGGGGGAGGAAATGAACAATATCTGTTTTTCTCATACGGACTTGGATGCGCCGGAGCGTCAGGCGCTTCTGCGCCCAGCAAGAAAGATGAACGGCATATAACGACGAGGCTGGGGGAGCCTTCAGCTTGGGCGAGGCATTGTTCCTTCATCGACAACTCGATGACAGGAGAGCCTCATGTCGAAGACCTTCAAGGCGGGTTTGGCCGCCACCGCAATGTTCGCCGCTCTGGCCGCCGCCGCTGTGCCTATGACAGCCAGCGCCATGCCTCAGGCTAACGGAATCACCAACTGCGACGCGCCGGGCGGCCGTCAGCAGGCTGGCGCCGCCATCGGCGCTGTGCTGGGCGGCCTGGCGGGCAGCCAGGTGTCGAAGAATGAGCGCGCCTTGGGCGCCGTCGTCGGCGCCGGCGCGGGCGCAGCGGCCGGTTCCTATATCGGGTGCAACCAGCAGCGCACGCGCGCCGCGAGCCAAAGCAACGCCAATATGTACCGCGCAACCTCCAACCTGCGGATCCGCACCGGACCGGGCGCCCAATATCGCCAGACCGGCAGCCTGTCGGCTGGCCAACCCTTCACGGCCGTGGGTTCTGAAGGCGAGTGGGTGCAGATCGCTGGCGGCGGCTGGGTCAACGCTCGTTACGTAGCGCCGAACTAATCGGCGGATTCTTCCCCGCGTCGATCAAAATGCGAAGGCCGTCTCGCAAGGGGCGGCCTTTTGCTGTTCTACTGGCTGACCCAAAGGATGCGGGCCATCCACAGGACTTGGTCGCGTGGCAGGATACGCGGCTCATAGTGCGGATTGAGTGATGCCAGAACGACTTCGCGGCCATTCAGGGCTGCGATCTCCTTGGCCAGGGTCTCGCCCTCCGCGGTGCGAACCACCACCCGGTCGCCGCGCCGGACCTCTGTAGCGTCCAGGTCGACGATGACCCTGTCGCCTGGTCGGTAAACCGGCTCCATGGAATCTCCGTCGATGGTTAGGCTGAACAGACTGTCCTTGTGAGTCGGAAGATCGGTTTGATCCCAGCCTTCCGCCATGGGCAGGCCGGCGTCGTCGAAGAAGCCTTCGTCGCCTGCGCGGGCGAGGCCCAGCAACGGAATGGCGCGAGGTTGCGATGCTACGTCGTCGGCGAGTGCGGCGAACTCACCCAGGCTCAGGCCGCTCGCCTCTAGCACCCGCATTAGACTTTCGGTTGAGGGCCAGCGAGGGCGGGGCGGCTGGCCTGGCCCCAGTCGTTTGGAGGGGTTGAAGCTGGTGGCGTCCAGCCCCGAGCGTCGCGCCAGCCCCGAAGCCGAAACGCCTTCACGTCGCGCAAGAGCGTCAATAGCTTTCCAGATCTGGGCGTGGGACAGGGGCAATGGTGCGGATACCGAGTGAGGCGTCACGCTAGCTTATCTGAATTCAATAGGAATATCTACCTATTGCTCGTCCATGCCTATTGCGCGGCGTTCCTGCCAAGCGAAGAAGGTTCCGATACCCAAGGCTATGACGATGCCGTAACCCGCCATGTTGATGACGGTGTAGAAGGCGGAAATTTCTGGTCGGAGCTTCATCAACACCATGGCGTGACTGGCGACGGACAGAAGTTGGAAAGCGCTGGCCCACACAGGCCAAGTGCGCGGTGATTTCCAGACCAGAGCGACGAAGATGCTTAGTGCGATTACGTCAATCAGCAGGACGGGCCATTGGGCTGAGGCGTAACCAATATACTGTTGGGCGAGAATGGACAGGAACCAGCCGCTTAGCACCACGGTGGCGCCGATTCTCTCCGGCGCCCCCCCCCTTGGTCAGAGCAAAAAGGCAGACCAGGAACACGGTTCCTGCGCCAATGTATTCAGAGATGAATCCAAACAACGAAAGCCCCCATCGTCGTCAAGACAATGGGGGCAATCATATATCAATTGCTCATGAAATCGGAGCGTAGTTCCCGAAGGTTACGTCGAATTCATGCAACGCGCAGGTGGCGCTCCTGGCTGCCCATCGGGCGGCTATCCCATTCGTCCGGTTTGGCGAGCGGGCCAAGCGCATAGGTGCCGTAGCCTAGGCGGCGGTGATCTTTCTGAAGTTCGGCGTGGCAAGCGATCACGGCTTCACGAGCGGTGCTGAGAGCGGAGATGGCTTCCATCGCCTTGGTCTGGGAGCCTGCGGCGGCGACGGCCGAGAGCGACAGAGCCGAGCGCGCGCCGATCATGGCCTGAACCAGGGTGGCGGCGTGGGCGATGGCGTCATCCAGCGCCTTTTCGGTGGCGTGCAGTTCGCCAGCGACACCGGCGATGACTTCGTTGCGATCCATGACTTACCCCTCGTTGAAAAAGAACAACGAGAAAGTGTTAACGTGCATTAACTAATTTGGGTAGAGCTTTCTTTACAAATTTTACAATTGACGTTGTCGCACCGTCGCGTGTCACGATCCTGCGTTTTCGGGGTCCAGCAGGAAGTGAGCGGTGAGAGAGGCGATCGGTTCCTGCCGGGTGTCCTGCCACGCTTCGGCGACGACATGGGCGACACGGCGTCCCGCCTTGTTGATCCTGGCGCGCGCATAGACGTCGATGGGGCGGCCAGAGCGAAGATAAGCCACGGTGACGTTGATCGGGCGCGGCAGCCGCAGTCGTGGATAGGTCAGCGAGACCTGGGCCATGGCCGTCATCTCCAGCAGGGCTGCGGTCGAGCCGCCGTGCAGAGCCGGCAGCATCGGGTTGCCGATCAATTTGTCGGCGAATGGCATGACGACAGTGATCTCGTCGCCGTTCATCTGGGTCTGGAGGCCCAGGAAACGGGCGTAGGGCAGGCTGTCGAGCAGGGAGGCGGTCATGCGACGGTCCTGGATTTCAGGTTCGCGCCGGCGCGGTGATCGCCTTCGGCGCTGACCATATAGGCGGATTGGGCGGCGGCGACGGGATCGGCCGGATCATCCTCGAAGGCCCAGGCGCGCACAAAGGCGAGATTGCGCGTCAGGCGATAGCATCGCGCCTCGGCCAGCAGGTCGCGCCCTGGCGCTGCGGCGCGCATATAGTCGACGCGAAGATCGAGCGTCGCCACAGGTCGAAACGTTCCCAGCCCCACCCAGACGGCCAGACCGCCGACGTGGTCCAGCAGAGTGGTGACGAGACCCCCGGCCAGGACGCCTGTCTCGGGATCGCCGACCAGATCATCACGATAGGGAACGCGGATGCGGACGCGGTCTCTGTCCAGGCCCTCGAACGCGAAGCCCAGGGCGTGGGTGTGGGCCGCGCCGGATGCGAGTTGCGGCAATAAGGTGTCTAGGAACGAATCCGTCATCGAGGCGTCCTGTGTTGAGTCTCGCCTTGGTCGCCCGTCGGGGGCCTCCTTGTCCAGCGAGCGGATAGGTTGATGATCCGACCTCAAGATCTTCTGCGGCCGGCGCCGGCGGGGCTCTATTGTCCTGTCGGCGACTTCTATGTGGATCCCGTGCGACCGGTGGACCGGGCGGTGGTCACGCACGGCCATTCTGATCATGCGCGGCCGGGGCATGGCGCCGTGTTGGCGACGCCCGAGACCCTGGCCATCATGGCCGAACGATACGGACCCGACTTCGCCGGGCGGACGCAGCCCGCCGCTTATGGAGAGACGACGCAGATCAACGGCGTGGCGGTGCGCTTTGCACCCGCCGGGCATGTGCTGGGCTCGGCCCAGGCAGTCATCGAGCGAGACGGCCTGACCATGGTGGTGTCCGGCGACTACAAGCGACGACGCGATCCGACCTGCCTGCCGTTCGAGCCGGTTCCCTGCCATGTCTTCATTTCGGAGGCGACATTTGGGCTGCCCGTCTTTGTTCATCCGCCGGATGGAGAGGAGATTGCGCGCCTGGTTCATTCTCTGGCGCAGTTTCCTGAGCGCGCCCACCTGGTCGGCGCCTACGCCTTGGGCAAGGCGCAGCGGGTTATTCGCCTGCTACGCGAGGCGGGCTGGGATCGGACCATTCATGTGCATGGCGCGCTTGAGCGTCTGAACCGTCTCTATCAGAACGAAGGAATCGACCTGGGGCCGCTGGCGCCCGCCACGGGGCTGAAGGCGGGGGCCTTGGGCGGCGAGGTGGTGATCGCGCCGCCTTCGGCCATTCAGGACCGCTGGGCGCGCCGGTTCGCCGATCCCGTGACCGCCTTCGCCTCTGGCTGGATGGGCGTGAGGGCACGGGCGCGCCAAAGAGGCGTGGAGCTGCCTCTGGTCATTTCGGATCATGCGGACTGGCCCGAACTGATCCAGACCTTCGAGGAACTGACGCCGGAAGAAATCTGGATCACGCACGGGCGCGAGGAAGGCCTGCTGCGCTGGGCGGAGTTGAAGGGGGTGAAGGCGCGCGCCTTGCGTCTCGTCGGCTATGACGAGGACGACGAAGAAGCACTGGGCGATCTGGCGACGGTTTGAACGCCGTCAGGCGACGTCTCGTGCTCGCGTAGAGGCGGCGCTCGCCGGTTCAAGCGCGGTGTTCATGGCCAGGCGCAGGCGTTCCGGCTTGATGGGCTTCTCCACCACGGCGGCCATGCCTGCGGCCAGATAGGCCTTGGCGTCGTCCGGATCGGCGTTGGCGGTCAGGGCGATGATCGGAATGTCGCGCTGAGGACCGTCGAGGGCGCGAATGGCGCGCGTCGCGCCGACGCCGTCGAGGCGCGGCATCTTGATGTCCATCAGGATCAGGTCGAAGGGCCGCGACTGGACGGCTTCGACCGCTTCCTGGCCATCCTCGACGGTTTCGGAGGTGCAGCCGAACATCTCGCACAGGGCCTGCGCCACGACGCGGTTGGTGGCGTTGTCGTCAGCGATCAGCACATGCGGCCGCGCCTGAAGATGAAGGCTGTCCAGATCGGCGACATTGGTCGGTTCGTCGCGCTCGATGAAGGCGATCGGCGCCGACAGGTCGAAGGCGAAGGTGGCGCCGCGCCCTGTATTGTTCTCGGCCCAGATGCGGCCGTCCATGCACTCGATCAGGCGTCGGCTGATCGCCAGACCCAGCCCTGCGTCAGGCGCCGAAGCGTCAAGCAGGCCGCTGGTGCGGCTTTCGTCGGCGGGGCCGTCATCGCGGATGCGGGCCTCGATCTGGACGCGGTCGCCGTGGGCGTGCGCCTTGAGGCTGGCTTCGACCATGCCGTGACGGGCAAAGCTCAGCGCATTGCCGATCAGGTTGTTGAACACTTGGCGCAGGCGGTCTGCATCGACCATGGCCGCCAGTTCCGTGTCGCCTTCATAGCCGACCATCAGGGTGACGCCGTCCTGAGCTGCGCGCGGCGACCAATGGCTCTGTAACTCGTCCATCAGGGTGCGCAGGGGGGTGGCGGTTGTCGTGATCTGCAGTTCGCCCGCCTCGGCGCGAGCCAGGTCGAGGGCGTCGCGCAGGCTGTCCAGCATGTCCTCGGCCGAATCCATGATGGTTCTGGCATGGGCCTTGGCGGCTTCATTCAGCGGCTGACGGTGCAGCAACTCGGCCACAGCCAGCACTCCGTTCATGGAGGTGCTGAGTTCGCGGTTCAGCAGGCCCATGAAGCGGCTTTTGTCGCGCGCCGCGGTCTGGAGCGCGCGTTCGGCCGCGTCGGAGGAACGGAGTTGCTCGACCAGACGCTGGTTCTCGTGACGCTGGTCCTCATTGATGGCGCGAAGCAGGGCCACAGCCGTGCCGACGCCGCGATAGGCCCCGCCGCGCGTGACAATGAAGCCGCGCATCAAGGCGCCGGGGCCGCTCTTCAGGATGATGGATGAAAAGGCGTCCACGCGAACGCCGGATTCGATTACGGCAGGTTCCGGGTCCATCACGTGGATGACTTCGCGCGCGCCATACAGGCTCTGGCCCAGCGGGCCGGCCAGTTTCAGCAGGAAATCTCCACGCTCGATCAGGCCGATAGGTCGATCGCCATCGACAACCGGTATCACCATGGTGTCCGGCTCGCGCTGGAACCGCGCGAGAATGTCGCCGGTCATGGCGGTTTTCGCCACCGGCTCCACGCGGTCGGTCAGCACTTCAATCGTCGGCATCCGGCCGGCTCCTACTGAGGTTCTTTTACAATCTCAGAGAATCTTTTGCGGAAGGGTTAAGCCGCTTCGTTTATTCTTCAGTCTCGCGTCCTTTGCCGAGTCCGTCGCTCTGGCGTATAGGAGGCGACGTCCCATCTATCCGACCCTGGTTCCTTTTTTCGAATGCGCGCGGCCTGCGGGCCGACCGCAGGTTTGTCATGAGCGCAATCGTGCAACACTCTGAAAAAACAGCTCTTGTCCTCTTTTCGGGCGGTCAGGACAGCGCCACCTGTCTGGCCTGGGCGTTGGAGCGTTTCGATCGGGTGGAGACCGTCGGTTTCGATTACGGCCAGCGTCATGCGGTCGAGATGCAGGCGCGCCAGTCTGTTCGCGAGGAACTGGTTAAGGCCCTGCCTCAATGGGCCGGCCGTCTGGGTGCCGATCATGTGGTCGATTTGACGGGCTTCGGCGCCATTGGCGAGACGGCGATGACGACCGAACGCGCCATTGAGGCGGATGCACGCGGCCTGCCGAACACCTTTGTGCCGGGACGCAATCTGATCTTCCTGGTCGCGGCGGCGGCTCTGGCCGATCGCAGGGGGCTGGAAGTCCTGATCGGCGGCATGTGCGAGACCGACTATTCCGGCTATCCGGACTGCCGCAACGACACGATCCAGGCTACGGCCCGCGCACTGTCGCTGGGTCTGGACAAGTCCGTGCCGGTCGAGACGCCGCTGATGTTCCTAACCAAGGCCCAGACCTGGGAACTGGCGGATCAGATCGGCGGTCGCGCCCTGGTCGAGGCGATCATCGAGTTCAGCCACACCTGCTATCTGGGCGACCGAACGCACCGTCATGTCTGGGGTTATGGCTGCGGTGCGTGCCCGGCCTGCGAACTTCGCGCTGCGGGTTATGCGCAATGGGCGGCCGCATGACCTATTCGGCCAAGGAAGTCTTCCTGACGGTGCAGGGCGAGGGCGGGCAGGCGGGGCGCCCGGCGGTCTTCCTGCGTTTCGCCGGCTGCAATCTATGGAGCGGGCTGGAGCGGGACCGCGCGACCGCGATCTGCAGCTTCTGCGACACCGATTTCGTCGGGGTGAACGGCGACGGCGGCGGCAAGTTCAAGACCGCCGACCTGATGGCCGACCACGTCGCTGGGATGTGGCGCGGTCGCGAGGGCGACCCCAAGCTGGTGGTCTGCACGGGCGGTGAGCCGTTGATGCAGTTGGATGCGCCGCTGATCGACGCCCTGCACGCGCGCGGGTTCGAGATCGCCATCGAATCCAACGGCACCCTGGCGGCGCCGGACGGCGTCGACTGGATCTGCATCAGCCCCAAGGCTGACGCGCCCGTGGTCCAGGCGTCTGGTCAGGAATTGAAGCTGGTCTTTCCTCAGTCCCTGGCCATGCCCGACCGTTTCGAACACCTCGATTTTAAGCGTTTCTGGCTTCAGCCGATGGATGGTCCTGATCAGGCCGCCAACACCGCCGCCGCCATCGAATACTGCCTGACTCACCCGCAATGGCGCCTCAGCGTTCAGACGCACAAGTATATCGGGGTGCGATAGGGCGAGGGCAGGGCGGCGAACCGCCCTGGGATGGCCTTAGGCCGCCAGAAGCATCTGGGCGTTCTCGAAGGGCAGGCCTGAATCGTCTGTCGCCCGGCGCGATTGCTCCCGGAAGCCGAGGGCTTCGTAGAAGCGCATCGCTTGCTCGTTGCCCGTATAGACTTCCAGCATCAGCGTTCCTTTCAGTGAAAGGGCGTGCGCGATCAAGGCGCGCCCGATACCATGGCCTTGCTGGTCGGGAGCGACGAAAAGGCCGCCGATGAAAGAGTCGATCAGGCTGATGAAGCCGACCGGCTGGCCGCCACGGCAAGCGACCCAGGTTTCCGCGTTGGGAAGATATTCGGTCTCGATCAGGCCCTGCTGTTCGAGAAGACGTTCCTCGCCGATGAAGGCGTGCGCGAGGATGGAGGCTTGCAGCCAGATGTCCGACAGCGAGGCCGTGTCGGTCGACGGGCTATAGGCACGAATGATCGTGTCCATGTGTGACATGAATTTTCCGCAGATAGATATGCAAACAGAGACTGCGCCCAATCAGGCGCAGGAATCCCGCGTGGGCGGGCTCAATGGAGGGCTCTGCGCATAAATCTCCTTCTGCGAGCCGTGGCGGTTAGCAGTCGGCGAAAAGAGATTCAATGGGTTGTCGGTGTAACGTCTCGAAGCCGAAGGAGCCTAGCAGTCCTTGCCCTGACGCTGTCTCTCTTCGCAGCGGCGTTGTTCGCGTTCGTATTCACGCTGTTCGCGCTCGCGCTTGGCCTTGGTTTCCTCGTCCGAGGTGGTGACGGCGTCGAAGCCTGCGCCGACGGCGGCGCCCGTCACCTTGGCCGCGCCGCCGACCACGGCGGCTCCGGCGCCGACGACGGCGCCCGCGACGCAGCCCTGAAGCATCAGGGCGGAGGACAGGCAGAGGGCGAGGGCGGAAAAGCGCTGGATCATTGGGGCAGTCTGCCGTGGCCAGCGCCTTCTGTCAGCGCGCAAAAGAAAGGGGACGCTCTTTCGAGCGCCCCCTGTGATCTTTCGATCAGCGTGGTCCTACAGGCTGTCGACCATGACCAGTTCGGCGTCCTGCTTGGCTGTGATGGTGATTGTCGGTTCGTCGACGATGCCGGCGCCGTCGCGAGCGTTCAGCGTGATTCCGTTGACCTCCACTTGTCCCACGGCGGGCACCAGATAGGCGCGGCGCCCGGCGGCCAGGTCATAGGACAGGCTTTCGCCGGCCTTCAGCGTGGCTGCCAGGATCCTGGCGTCCGCGTTGATCGACAGGGCTTCGTCCGTTGGGTCGCCTGAGGCGACGACGGTGAAGCGGCCCGAGCGGTCGTTCTTGGGAAACTCGCGCTGGCCCCAGGAGGGCTGGGCGCCCGGCTTGTCGGTCTCGATCCAGATCTGGAACAAGGTGGTCGTCTCGTTCTCGAGATTGAACTCGGAGTGACGCACGCCCGTGCCTGCGCTCATCACCTGAACGTCGCCCGCGCCGGTCCGGCCCTTGTTGCCCATCGAGTCTTCGTGGGTGATGGCGCCGGTGCGAACATAGGTGATGATCTCCATGTCGGCGTGCGGGTGAGGCGGAAAGCCCGACCGGGCGCCGATTTCATCGTCGTTCCAGACGCGTAGCCGACCCCAGCCCATGCGATTGGGATCGTAGTAGTTGGCGAACGAGAAGTGGTGCTTGGCGTTCAGCCAGCCGTGGTTGGCGCCGCCGAGCGTGTTGAAAGGTCTGATGTCGATCATGGTTCGGTCTCCCATCCGAGGAATGCTTGAAACCTAGATAGGATCGCCAAATCTTATTTGCAACTGTGTTTGTTTCTTATTGGCCGTCAGCCCATCTGGGCGCGGTGTCGCAGCTTGGCGTCAGCCAGAATGATGGCGGCCATGGCCTCAACCACCGGGACGCCGCGCAGGGCGACGCAGGGGTCATGGCGGCCCTTGGTGCGCAGATCGACCTCGGCCCCGTCACGGTTGATGGTCTGGCGCAGGGTCAGGATGGAGGAGGTAGGCTTGAACGCCACGCGCGCCGTCAGCGGCTGGCCGGTCGAGATGCCGCCCAGAACCCCGCCTGCCTTGTTCGACAGAAAGACGGGCTGGCCGCCGTCGCTCAAGCGCATCTCATCGGCGTTGTCCTCGCCCGACAGTTCGGCAGCGCCGAAGCCCGCACCGATCTCGACGCCTTTGACGGCGTTGATGGACATGAGGCCCGAGGCCAGTTCGGCGTCCAGCTTGGCGTAGAGGGGCGCGCCCCAGCCGGCGGGGACGCCCGTAACCTCCAGCGCCACCACGGCGCCGATGGAGGAGCCGGCCTTGCGCACGCTGTCCAGATATTGCTCCCACGCAGGCACGACCTCGGCCGAGGCGGCGAACAGGGCGTTGTCGTAAACGGCGTCGAAGTCGATCGCCTCATCGGGAATACGGTGCGGGCCCAGTTGGACCACTCCGGCGCGGATGCGCACACTCTCACCCAGGACTTTTCGAGCCACGGCGCCCGCCGCCACGCGACTGGCCGTTTCGCGCGCCGACGAACGCCCGCCGCCGCGATGGTCGCGGACGCCGTACTTGGCCTGGTAGGCGTAGTCGGCGTGGCCAGGGCGGAAAGCGCGGGCGATTTCGCCGTAATCCTTGGAGCGCTGGTCGGTGTTCTCGATCATCAGGCTGATCGGCGTTCCGGTCGTGACCGGGCCGTTTCCGTCATCATAGACGCCGGATAGGATGCGGACCTGGTCGGCCTCCTGCCGCTGGGTGACGAAGCGGCTGCCGCCGGGCTTGCGCAGATCCAGCCAGGGCTGGATGTCGGCTTCGGTCAGCGAGATCAGCGGCGGGCAGCCGTCAACGACGCAGCCGATGGCCGGGCCGTGGCTTTCGCCCCAGGTGGTGATGCGGAACAGGTGGCCGAAGGTGTTGTGCGACATGATGGCGAGGCTTAAGCCGCCATCCGCTCCGGCGTCCAGACCCGAGTGAAGCGAAGCAGCATATCCTCGGCGGCCGAAGGCAGGTCGTCAGAAGGGACCAGCTTGACGAACAGGTCGCCGGCGGCCCGCCTGCCCCGGGCGGGCAGGCCGAGGCCGGGAAGGCGCAGTCGCACGGGCTCGACCATGTCCGGCACCAGCCAGGCGGCTTGCGGTCCGGCGTGCGTGTCGATCTCTATGCGTCCGCCATCGCGCATCAGGCGCGGCGCGATGGGCCAATCCATAAAGAGGTCCGCTCCCAGAACAGACAGGCCGTCGGCGGGGCGGATCAAGACGCGCAACAGGGCAGGGCAGCCCTTCAGGCGGATCTGGTCGGCGGTCCGCACGCCCGGCGGAACGTGGACCAGCAGGCTCCGCCCCCAGGCCTTGACGATCACGCTGCCTCCGCTGAGAGCCTGCATCGGCGTCAACACTATAAGCGGCGGCGGAATGGACGCGGCGGGCGCAGCTTGGACGCCGGGAGCCTCTGAACCCTTGCTTGGCGCGGGCAGGGCGCGCGTCTCGGTCTGCAACAGGCGATAGGCGGCGATTGTGCGACGGAACCGTTCGGCGTCGCCGCCAGGCTGATCCGGTCGGGAAGCCTTGATAGCGACGCGGAAAGCGGCGGCCAACGCCTGCGGCCCCGCGGGGCCGTTCAGGCCGAGCAGGCGCCGAGCATCCATAATGGAGAGGCTGTCTGCGCGCATGGGGGCCACTGTGCGGGCCACATGGTCAAGACAGGGTTAACCTTGTTTGCAAAGCTGACGCAGGATTGAACGAAGGCTGTGTGACGAGAACCTCAAGCGGGACTATAGGTCCGACATGACCCAGTCTGTGATCCCGCCCAGCCCGTCTCGTGCAGACTATGCCGCCCAGCTTGAAGCGAACGCGGACGAAACCCTTTTCGAACGAGACGAGCCGATCGCCCTGTTCCTGGAATGGCTGGAGTCCGCGCGAGCGGCTGAACCCAACGATCCGAACGCGATGGCCTTGGCCACGGTTGACGCCGACGGCTATCCCGATGTGCGCATGGTCCTGTTGAAGGATGTCGATGCGCGAGGCTTCACCTTCTTCTCCAATCAGGAAAGCGCCAAGGGCGGTCAGTTGTGGGCCAACCCAAGCGCCGCCCTGCTGTTCCACTGGAAGAGCCTGCGCCGTCAGGTGCGTGTTCGCGGCCCGGTTGAGCCGGTCAGCGCGGCAGAGGCTGACGCCTATTTCGCCAGTCGGGCGCGTGAAAGCCGCATCGGCGCCTGGGTGTCGGACCAGTCGCGCCCCCTGGCGGACCGGGCGACGTTGGAAGCGAGGGTGGTGGAACAGACCGTGCGATTTGACGGTCAGGAGGTGCCTCGTCCGGATCGCTGGACCGGCTGGCGGGTCAAGCCTGTGCAGATCGAGTTCTGGCGCGATCGTCCTTTCCGCCTGCACGACCGTCTGCGCTTTGATCGGACGACGCAAGATCAGTCTTGGAGCCGCAGTCGTCTGTGGCCCTAGAGGGCGGTCTTGAAGCCGCTCAGACGGCGTAGCGAGCCAGAAAGGTCTCCACGGCGTCCTCGGCGATTGCGGCAGGGGATCGAGCCGGCAGAACCTGATCCCCGGTCACTGTCGGCACAAAGAACAGGGGGTGCTCCACCATGCCCATCAGCTGGCTGGCGGCCCAGGACGGCTTGTTGAGTTTCAACTCGCCCTTGGCGGCCATTTCGGCCAGGGCGGAGACCAGCACCGTGCCGAAATCCTGCTTGGCCTGCTCATAGAAGGCGCTCGCCAGGCTCTCAAAACGGCGGCGCTCGGTCATGACCAGGCGAAAGATGGCCCTGACGAACGGGTCGCTGATGAAAACGGCGTAGGTGGTCAGGAAACTGTTCAGCCTCGGTTGCGCCGGGCCGTTGCAGCCTTTCACCTTGGCCATTCGCTCGGCGAAATCGGCGGAAGCCTCGTCAATCACGGCGGCGAAGAGCGCCGCCTTGTTTTCAAACATGGCGTAGAGGGTGGCTGTCGATACGCCAGCTTCTCTGGCTATGGGCTCCATCTTGGTGCCGGCATAGCCTTCCTCGACGAAATGCAGCCGGGCTTGGCGCACCAAGGCGTCGCGTCGGGGGTCTTCGAGAACATGGACCGAAACGGTCATCGGATTGTCACCAATCGTTAGGTGATGATCCTGCCTTTAATTTGCCACGATTGCAACGATCTCGGTTAACGCGTCGAGCGAAAGGCGTTAGCTCAGCCAAGCTTCAAGCAGCGGGTGGGCTAACACTGGCGCGGCCAGGCGCACGACGGCCTGAGGGTCTTCCAGACGGACCGCGGCGGTGGCGTCCGCAACAATGAAATCGGCGTGAACCCGCGAGGGTTCCGTCAGGCGTTCGTGACCGGGACGGACGGTGGCGAGGTATTGATGGATGACCGATTCGGCCGTGCGTCCACGCTCGGTCTGATCGCGCAGCAGTCGGCGGATGAAGCGGATATCCGCCGGAGTGTCGACGAAAACCCGAATGTCGAACAGGGCGGTCAAGGCGGGCGTGCACAACAGGTGCGTGCCTTCGACGACGACAACCTGGGCGGCCGGAACCGGCTCGCCGCCTGGCTCGCGTCCGTGATGGATGAAGGAGTAGAGCGGGGCGGTCACGCTGCGCCCGGCCTTGAGGTCGGTCAGGTCGGAAATCAGCAGATCGTGATCGCGAGCGGCGACATCGTCAAAATCGTGCGTCGTCGCATCGAAGCCGGGCACAGACGCCGCATCCAGATAGTAGGAATCTTCGCGCAACAGGGTGGCGACGCCCTCTGGCAACGAGGAAATCAGGGCCTCGGCCAGGGTGCTCTTGCCAGAGCCCGAGCCGCCGGTGATGGCGATCAGTATGGTCATGGGCGGCTCATTCACCCGGATGGAGCTGGATGCAAGCCTTGATCGTGCGTTGAAACGGCGATCTGTCGCGGCCGGCCTTCCCTTGCGTCACGTTGCTTGTCGCGGTTCACCTGTCTTAGCGTGGGTGCAAGCGCCGCTTTCAACCAAGGCGCATAGACGAGGGAAGACGCCGAATGCTGGGTATGATGCAGGACTGGCCGTTGACGGTCGACAAGATCCTCGATCACGCGAAGAACTGGCACGGGGAGCGCGAGGTCGTAGCGCGTTCGGTCGAGGGGCCGATCGTCCGCACCACCTACGCCGCGATCCATGAACGGGCGCGCCGCGTGTCGAACGCTCTGCTGGCCTGGGGCGTGAAGCCGGGCGACCGGATCGCGACCCTGGCCTGGAACACCGGCAACCATATCGAGACCTGGTACGGAATCATGGGGATCGGGGCCGTGTGCCACACCCTGAACCCACGCCTGTTTCCGGAGCAACTGGCCTACATCATCAACCACGCCGAAGACCGGATCATCTTCACCGATCTGACCTTCGTGCCGCTGCTGGAAGCCATTCTGCCGCATTGCCCGTCAGTCGAGCGCGTCATTGTCATGACCGACGCCGCTCACATGCCTCAGGCCAAGCTGCCGAAGGCCCAGGCCTATGAGGCGGTGCTGGAGCAGTCGTCGAACGATGTGGCCTGGGGCGGCTTTGACGAGCAGACGGCCTGCGGCCTCTGCTACACCTCTGGCACGACCGGCAATCCGAAGGGGGTGCTGTATTCTCACCGCTCCAACTTCATTCATACGCTGCTGGGGATGCAGGCGACGGTTGTCGGAGGCACGCCCAGCGAAGTCATTCTGCCCGTGGTGCCGATGTTCCACGCCAACGCCTGGGGCATCGCCTTTGTCGGGCCGGCGGCGGGCTCCAAGCTGGTCATGCCGGGCGCCAAGATGGACGGGGCTTCCATCTATGAGTTGATCGAGACCGAGGGCGTCACCTTCTCGGCCGCCGTGCCCACGGTCTGGCAGGGGCTGTTCGGTCATATGGTGGAGAACAATCTGAAGTTCTCGACCCTGCGAAAGGTGCTGATCGGCGGCTCTGCCTGCCCCGAGGCTCTGATCCGCGGATTCCAGGACAAGTTCGGCGTTGAGGTGGTCCACGCCTGGGGCATGACCGAGACCTCGCCCATCGGCACCATCGCCAATCTGACGCCTGAGCTGAAGGCGCTGCCTTATGATCAGCAGATGGCCTGGCGTATGAAGCAGGGCACGCCGCCGCTGGGCGTCGAGCTGAAGATCAAGAACTACGGCGGCCAAGATATGCCGCATGACGGCAAGACCTATGGTCGAGTCATGGTCAAGGGACCGACCATCTCCGGCGCCTATTTCAAGGGCGAGGGCGGCGACATCCTGGACCACGAAGGCTTCTTCGACACGGGTGATATCGCCAGCGTCGATTCTCACGGCTTCATGCAGATCACAGACCGCGCCAAGGACGTCATCAAGTCGGGCGGGGAGTGGATCAGCTCGATCGATATCGAGAATATCGCTGTCGGCCATCCCAAGGTCGCGCTGGCCGCCGTCATCGGCGCGGCCCATCCCAAGTGGGACGAGCGGCCGGTGCTGTTGGTCAAGCTCAAGGAAGGCGAGGCCGAGAACAAGCAGGAGCATCTCGACTTCCTGCAGGGCAAGATCGCCAAGTGGTGGATGCCGGACGATGTGGTCTTCGTCGATGACATTCCTCTGGGCGCCACGGGCAAGATCGATAAGAAGACGCTGCGCGAGCGGATGAAGGACTACCAACTGCCCGCCGCCGGCTGATAGCGACGGAGGACGCCATGTCGACCACACGCCCCAAAGGCCAGTCTCTGGCCGTGATGCTGCTGCTCGTTGCGTTTCTGGCGCCGACGTTGTTGCTGGTTGCGGTCTGCGGTGCGCGGGTGGGCGTGTGGAGCGCCGATTTCAGCTTGGGCGTGCTGGCCCTGAAGGCGGGGCGGGTGCTGGCTTACCTGGGCCTGGCGGCCGCCCTGACGGCCTGCCTGATGGCGTTTCGCGAGCGTCGGCTGTTGGGAATCGCAGGGGCGGCGCTGGCGATCGCAGGCGTGACCCTGGGCGGTTATCTGATTCAGGAACGCCGTTTTGCCGATGCGCCGCGCGATGTGACGACCGATCCGTCGGAGCCGCCAGCCTTTGCGCGCATTCTAGCGGCCGAGCGGCGCCTCGCGCGCGTGCCTGAAACCCGGTCTCAGGCCTGCGAGGGTTTGGCCTCTGCGCCGACCCAGGTCGCGCCGGAAACCGCAGCCTGGGCGCTTGAGAAGGCGGGGTTCACGGTTCTGGGCACGGCGCCGTTCCGCGTGGATGGGCGCAAGGAAGGCGCGTGGTTTGGCCTGACGCATGATGTCACCGTCCGGATCCGTCCCGGCCGCACAGATGTTCGCGTCGCCGGTCGCGACAGCCTTCAGGTCGGCGACGAGGCCTGTCGCCTCGCCAAGGCCGTGGTTGCGGAGCTGAGACCCTAAAGCGCGGGATCGTTTAGTCGCCAGGTCGCGGCCATTTCCGGCTGAGGGGATGCCTGAACACGCCCCTCTTTCTCCAGCTTGATCAGGTGCGCGAGCACCGAAAGGCTGGCGGCCGGCCACAAACGCTGATCGACGGCGGCGTATAGGGCGGGGATCATGTCCGCTATCTTCTGATCTCCTGAGGCCAGTCGAGCCATGATCTGGGCCTCACGCTCCAGCCGGTGGTCGCGATAAGCCTTCAAGAAGGGCGCGACCTGGGTGATCGCCGGGCCGTGCGTCGGCCATATCGTCGAGAAGCCACGCGCCAGCACGGCGTCCAGGCTGTTCATATAGTCGACCATGTCGCCGTCCGGCGGAGCCACCACAGTGGTCGACCAACCCATTACATGGTCGCCGCTGAACAGGGCGTTCTCCTGTCTCAGCACGAAGGCCATATGGTTTGAGGCATGCCCTGGCGTGGACATGGCTTCCAGCGTCCATCCGTCGCCTTCGATCCACTCGCCTCCCGTTAGAACCTCGTCGGGATGAAAGTCGGCGTCATCGTCCTCGTCCAGCGCTCCAGAGGCGTGCAGGGTCCGCTCGGGTGGTTGAGCCGCCAGGATCGGCGCGCCGCCGACGGCCTCGGCCAGCGGGCGGGCGAGAGGCGCATGGTCCCGATGGGTGTGCGTCACCAGGATATGACTGACGGTTCGACCTTCGATCGCGCGAAGCAGGGCTGAAAGATGAGCCTGATCATCCGGTCCGGGATCAATCACTGCAACCTCGGCGCCCGGCAAGTTGCGCCCGACGATATAGGTTCCTGTGCCGGTGAAGGTGAATGGCCCCGGATTGTCGGCGATCACGCGCTGAATCAACGGGGAAACCTGATCGCGCCGCCCATAGGCGAAGTCGAACTGACGGAGATAGGGGATCATGGCCAGCCTCCCTTGCGTGAGCGAATCCTGCAACCGCTTCTCCTCAAAGGAGAGCAATTCGGATCATAGCCGGACTCACGAGAGAGCGTATGCCGTTCGCTTCCGATTACTGTCGTTTGACACGAACGGCGCGGCTCTTGCCGGCGGTCAACAGATAGCTGCCCAGGGCAGCGCGGCGCACCCTGACTTCCGTGCCGTTTCGATTCTGGAAGCGGACAGGCGCTGAATCGATCTGTCGCCACTCACCGCCATCGGCCAGGCGGAAAGTCCACTTACCCTCGTGATCTTGACCGGCGCTCACCAAGGTCGTTTCAACGGAATCGACCTCTGGCTCAGTGTCGGCCCCGCCGCCGCCACGGCCGAAGAGTGTGGGGAGGGCCGGGGCGCTGAAGCCGAAGAGCTGGCGCCGCGCTTCGCGAATCTGTTGGCGCTCCATAATCACAAGGTCGCCCTGGCGTTCCGCCGTATCCAAAGCATCCGCCGTTCTGTCGAAACAGTTCAGGCGAGCGGCGGCGTCCGGCATGGCGCGACATCCCGAGAGCGCGCTCAGGAGCGCCGAACGCTCGGAGGATTGAACTTGCGCCAATGTGTCGCAGGTGAGGCCGAATGTGCCGATCACTGCAACGCAGAAGGTCAACATCGTTCGCATTTTTGGCGCATTCCGAAATTGTGAGTTTGAAGAATGAGTACCATCGCATGCTAGATGATTGCGTGTCACTAGGAGTCATTGCGTGGCGAAATTGCGACATAGCTGCGGCGCAATTCTATCGACCATGTAATTTGCGTAGTCTGTAGTCGTGCTCCGTGCCTAACCTTCTGATCGGATGCAGGCTGAATTTCCGATCGATACGGAACTTGGCTGTATCCGTGGTCGGCAGGTGGAGGGGGACTTCGCCGGAGTCGGCCACAACTCAGGAGGACGAGCTTTGAATTTTCAGATCAAACGTGAGCGTCTGCTGGCGTCGACGATGATCGCGGGCCTCGCGTTGGTTGGCTTCGCCGCCCCTGCCGCGGCCCAGACCACGCCGAGTCCTGAAGCAGATCAGCCGAGCCAGGTCAGCGACATCGTCGTCACCGGTTCGCGTCTGCGTCAGCCGAATCTGACCACCACCAGCCCTGTGACCCAGGTTACGGGCGAAGACATCGACGTTCAGGGCGTAACCCGCGTTGAAGACCTGGTCACCCAACTGCCTCAAGCTTTCGCCGCGCAGAACTCGACGGTCGCCAACGGCGCTTCCGGCACGGCGACGGTGTCGCTGCGAAACCTGGGCTCGTCGCGCACTCTGGTACTGATTGACGGCAAGCGGATGGGTTACGGCTCGCCGCAAGACGACGCGGCTGACCTGAACCAGATTCCCGGCCAGATGGTCGAGCGCGTTGAAGTGCTGACTGGCGGCGCTTCGGCCGTCTACGGTTCGGACGCTATCGCCGGCGTTGTGAACTTCATCATGCGCCGTAACTTCGAGGGCATCGAGATTGACGCCCAGTACGGTTTCAACCAGCACAACAACGACTATGACGGCGTAGGCAACCTGCGTGACGTCATCGCGCGTCGTTCCGCCTCCAACCCGTCACAGTATCAGCTGCCCGACGATAATGTTTACACGGGGTTCAGCCGTGAAGTGAACCTGCTGATGGGCGTAAACGCCCCCGATGATCGCGGCAACATCACCCTGTATGCTGGTTATCGGAAGAATAATAAGGTTCTGGGACGCGACTACGATTATTCGGCCTGTTCGCTCTCGGCGCCGGCGGCCAGCACGCCTCCCGGTGAATTCAACTGCGGCGGTTCAGGTACGTCATTCCCTGGGCAGTTTACGGATTTCGGCGGCAATGAATTCCTGATCGATACCGACGGTGACCCCGCTACGGATGACATTGACGTCAATCCGCTGCCGAGCTTCGCCTATACGGTGAATAACGCTGGATTCCGTAACTATGTTGGCGCGACGGATGCCTATAATTTTGGCCCGTCCAACTATTTCCAGCGCCCTGATGAGCGGTACACGCTGGGGGTCTTCGGTCACTACGACGTGACCGACAAGATCGAAGTGTACACCCAGCTCATGTATAGCGATTACTCGACGATCGCTCAGATCGCGCCGTCAGGTAACTTCTTCGGCGAGTTCAAGAACGGCTTTCGCACCACCGACGGCTCGTCGTTCATTAACTGCGACAGTCCGCTGCTGAACGCGCAGCAGGCGGCAGCGCTTGGCTGTGGTGCGCAAGCTACCGCCGCCTACAATACCTGGGTGATCGAGAACGACGACAAGACTTTCTCGCTTTCGGCTCCCGGCTCCACCACGCCAGGCGGCAACGAGGCTTTCCGCCTGTTGGAGGACCCCAACCTGGTGCCGTTGTACATCGGGCGGCGTAACGTTGAAGGCGGCGGACGTCAGTCCGACATCCGCTTCCAGTCGTATCGCGGCGTGATCGGCGCTCGCGGCGATCTGAATGACGCCTGGAGCTACGATCTGTCGATCCAGTACTCGCGTGCGCAGTTCACCAACATCTACCGCAATGAGTTTTCGAACACCCGCTTGGCGCGTGCCCTGGACGTCGTGCTGGATCCCAGCACCAACACGCCGGTTTGCCGGTCCGTGCTGGCCGGCATCGACGCCGACTGCGTCCCTTACGACATCTTCAAACCGGGCGGCGTGTCGCAGGAGGCTCTGAACTATTTGCAGGTGCCGCTGGTTGCGACTGGCTGGACGACCCAGCAGGTGGCTTCGGGTTCGCTGACGGTCGATCTGGGCGCCTATGGCGTGAAGTCGCCCTGGGCGACGCGTAGCGTGCAGGCGGCCTTCGGCGGCGAATATCGCCGCGACGCTCTGGATCTGACGCCTGACGTGTCGTTCTCGAGCGGCGACGGCGCCGGTCAGGGCGGTCCGACCCTGGGCTTGAATGGCGCGAACCAAGTTTACGACGTCTTCGTCGAGGCTCAGATTCCGATTGCAGAAGGCATGGCTTTCGCTGACCAGTTGTCGCTCGACCTGGCCTATCGTCACTCGGAGTACGACCTCGGCGGCGGTACGGATTCGTGGAAGATCGGCGGCGACTGGGCGCCTGTTCCCTCGGTTCGTTTCCGGGCCAGCGCTCAGCGCGCTGTGCGTGCGCCGAACGTCATCGAACTGTTCACCGCGCAGGGTTTCAACCTGTTCGATATGGATGATGATCCCTGCGACTTCACCGACCCGAACGAGGACGGAACCGCCTCGCAAGCTGCCTGCGTGGGCACCAATCCCTGGCAGGTGTCGCAAGGCCAAGCTGACGGCGGCAACCTGAGCAGCCCCGCCGGTCAGTACAATGTGCTGCAGGGCGGGGAGACGACCCTGACGCCGGAAAGCTCGGACACTCTGACTTTCGGCGTGGTTTTCACGCCTGAGTTCCTGCCGGGCTTCAACCTGACGCTCGACTACTTCGACATCCAGATTGACAACCTGATCTCATCGGTCGGCCCGCAGAACGCATTGGACGCCTGTTACGAGGGCGGCTTCATGACGGCCTGTAACAACATCCAGCGGAACGCTAACGGTCAGCTTTGGGTCGGCACCGGCAACGTGGTGGACCTGAACACCAACATCGGCGGCCTGAAGACTTCGGGCGTCGACGTTGCAGCTAACTACAACGTCGACTTGGCGGACTTTGGCTGGAACGGCGTCGGCAGCTTGGGCTTCGCCCTTGTTGGCACCTGGCTGGACAAGCTTGAGACCGACACCGGTTTGGGGTTGGCCCGTTCGACGTACGACTGCGCCGGCTTCTACGCCAACCAGTGCGGCGTGCCGAACCCCGAGTGGCGTCACCGCTTCCGTGTTGACTGGAACACCCCGATTGATGGTCTGAACCTGAACGGCACCTGGCGCTACTATGGTGAAGCCGAAATCGCGGTGCTGGGTTCGGATGGCAGCCTGAACAACTCGCCGAGCGACCGTATCGATCGCGTTCTGGACTCCCAGAACTATTTCGATCTGGCCGGAACTTGGCAGATGAGGGATAATATTTCGGTGCGCGCTGGCGTGAACAACGTCTTCGACTCCGATCCCCCTCTATCTTATAGCGTGGGGACGACGGGTAACAATAATACCTACCCGCAGCTTTATAACGCCATGGGTCGTTACTTCTTCTTCGGCGTTACCGCAAACTTCTAAGCATTGACGATGTAAGAGAAGGCGGCGGACTTCATGTCCGCCGCCTTTTTGTTTCTTTATGTGAGTAGGTCTAGCGCGCAGCGCGGGGCTATCCTCTTATCCGCTATTGGCGGCGCGCCCTCACTGCGGGGCTGTCGCCGACCTTAAGCATATAGCTGCCGACGGCGGCGCGACGAATTCGAACAGGCATCCCTTCTCGAGGGCGGAAGTTGAGCGCTGTCGTGTCCACTTGTCGCCAGACGGAGCCGTCAGCAAGGCGGAAGACCCAACCGTCGTTTTGACTGGCGCTGACCAGAGTGGTCTCGACAGCTTCGAGCGCCGCGTCTCCGGACATCATGTCGGGGAGGCTGGGAACGGCAAAGCCGAACAGGGCTCTGCGAGTTTCTTCAACGCGAGTGCGGGGCATGATGATGACTGCGCCGCTCTGTTCAGCCGCCCTAAGACGGGCGATCTCGCGATCGAAGCAGGTCAGGCGATCGGAGTCAGGCGTCACGGCGGAGCAGGCCATGAGATTTTGGTATTCGGCGGAAACCTGAGTTTCCTGAAGCGGCGGCGGGGTTGCTGCGTTGAATGCGATCCATGAGGCGAAAATTTCTAAAAACAACGACATTTTCCTGAATTATTCTTTGCCATAACGCGGCAACGGTGGGTTTAATTTCCGACCCTCGAAGGGCTTCGGCGTGGCTTTTCTGCGACAATCCGGTTCGGGAGGGTTCTAGAGCGGCAAAAATATGAGGCTTTTGTGGCGGCTCGGTCTATCAGCAACAACCATGGCTGCCCAATCCGGATAGCCAAGAGTGAGGGGGAGGCGGAATTCGGCAGGAGCCGTGTTTGGTCTTCTCTTATTTGGAGGTGTAAAATTGCGTTTTTCAGTAAATCGTAAGCGTTTGCTTTCTACGACTATGATTGCCGGCGCGGCCGCTATGGGCCTGGCCATGCCGGCGGTGGCCCAAGAAAACGATCAGGTCAGCCAGGTTAGCGACATCGTTGTCACCGGCTCGCGTATCGCGCGCCAAGACTACAAGTCCAGCAGCCCCATCGTGACCGTCAGCGCGGAAGACTTCCAAGCGACGGGCGCTGTCACGATCGACTCGCTGATGAACGACATGCCGCAGTTCACGCCGTCGGTTTCGTCGACCTCGAACAACCCGTCGAACGGCGGTCAGGCCAACCTCGACCTGCGCAGCCTGGGCTCCAAGCGCACCCTGGTGCTGATGAACGGCCGCCGCCTGGTGCCGTCGAACTCGGACGGTTCGGTTGACGTCAACCTGATCCCGACGGCCCTGATCAAGTCGGTCGAAACCATCTCGGGCGGCGCCTCGGCCGCTTACGGTTCGGACGCCGTCGCTGGCGTGGCCAACTTCATCATCAACGACAGCTTCGAAGGCGTGCAAATCGACGCCCAGTACGGCCAGACGGACCGTAATGACGGCGAGACCGAAAGCTACTCCCTGACGATCGGTGGCAATTTCGCTGACGACAAGGGCAACGCGGTCATCTCGATCAACCGTTCGACGCGCTCGATGATCTATAATGCGGGCCGCGAATTCGCTGCGATTTCCGGCGGTTCGGGAACGACGCCGCTGGGCTCAACGACATTTGACGCCAACAATCTGCCAAGCGACGCTCTCTTCAAGCAGTACTTTAACAGCCAGGACGCTAAGAACACGGGCGCTATTGGCTACAATGCCGATGGAACTCTGTTTGCACACCAGGGCGCCTTGGGGTTCAAGAGCCCGGGTGGTATCGAGTACGATGGTTTCCATGTCCCAGGTTCGAACTATGTGTTCAACACTGGCGCGCTGAACTACCTGCAGCTCCCGCTGGAACGTTGGAACGTTTACTCGAGCGCGCGCTACAAGGTGAATGACAACGCCGAATTCTACGGCAATGCCCTCTTCAACCAGTACGTTGCGGATCAGGAATTAGCCGCTACGCCGGCATCCAGCGCTACCGGCTTCCGCGTTCCGTCAACCAACCCGTTCATCGGCGCCGACTTGCGTGCTCTGTTGGACTCGCGTGCCAATCCCAACTCCTCGTTCCAGCTGAGCAAGCGCTTCACGGATCTCGGCGGCCGCCACGCCAGCTATGACTACAACGTCTACCAGGTCACAGGCGGTATCCGTGGTCAGGTGCCGCAAAGCTCCTGGACCTATGACGTCTATGCATCGTTCGGCCGCGTCAGCGCCAACGAAACGCAGACGGGCAACGTGTCGCGTTCGTCTGTGCAGACGCTGCTGGATGATCCATGGGGCGGCGCCGGCGATGGCGTAGATGAAGGGACGATGCTGTGCGAGGGCGGTTTCAACCCCTTCGGTCTGGCGCCGATCTCGGCTAGCTGCCTCAACTACATTGGCCGTACGTCGCGCACAGCGACCACCGTCGAGCAGAACGTGGTTGAAGGCACCCTACAGGGTAAGGCGTTCGACCTGCCGGCTGGTGAGGTTCGCGTCGCCATGGGTGTTCAGTACCGCGAGAACAGCTACCGCTTCGACTCGGATCCTTCGCTCGAGAAGATGAATCCGAAGTTGCCGCACCTCGGTGCTGATGGCCTGCCGGACGGCGGCGAAATCGGTGGCGTGGAGATCGCCGGCTTCAACCCATCGCCGTCGGTCAACGGCAGCGTTAATTCGATCGACCTGTTCGGCGAAGCCCTGGTTCCGCTGCTCTCGAACCTGCCGTTCATCCAGCAATTGGATATGACGCTGGGCTATCGTTACTCGGACTACAGCTCGATCGGCGGCACCCAAGCCTACCGTGCTGACCTGGACTGGACCATCATTGACGGTCTGCGTCTGCGCGGCGGCTACAACCGCGCCGTTCGTGCGCCGTCGGTTGGCGAACTCTACTCGCCGCTGGGCGTCAACTACATGGCTATCGGTCAAGCGAACGCTTCGGCCGCCGGCGGTGATCCGTGCGATAGCACTGGCTTCTATATGAATGGCCCGAACGCCGCTCAGGTGAAGCAACTGTGTATCGCTCAGGGCGTCGCCAATCCCGACAACTTCATCTACACCGACAACCAAGTTGCGGGCTGGGATGGCGGTAACCCGAATCTTTCGGAAGAAACGGCTGACACTTGGTCGTTCGGCGTGGTCTATCAGCCGCGCTTCGAGTCGGCGCTGTTCTCGAACATGTCGTTCGCTATCGATTATTATAACATCGAAATCGAAGACGTGATCTCCAGCATCTCGGCGGCTGACATGCTGAAGGGTTGCTTCAACGGTGCGGGTGAGAACCCGACCTATGATCCGAACAACTCCTACTGCCAGCTGTTCAAGCGTAACCCGCTGAGCGGCGCTATCTTCGACGCCACCTCCAACCTGGAGAACCTGGGTGTTCTGAAGACGGCTGGCGTCGACGCCCAGTTCGACTGGCGCTTCGACCTGGTGGACCTGGGTGCTCCGGACTGGGGCACGCTGAACTTCAACGCCGTGGTCAGTTGGCTGGCCGAGCGTGAAGACAGCGTCGTCGCCGGCGGCGCGTTCACGGATCGCAAGGGCACCATCTCGGACGACTTCGGCAACACCTTCCCCGAGTGGAAGTCGCTGGCGTCGGTTGACTGGGCCAAGGGTCCGTTCTCGGCTACGGCGCGTTGGCGTCGTGTGGGCGAGATGACCATCTACGGTTCGGATGAGAAGCTTGATGCGACTCACTACTTCGACCTGATGGGCAGCTGGGCTCTCAACGACACGGTCTCGCTGCGTGCTGGCGTGAACAACGTTGGCGATCAGCAACCGCGCGTCTGGGATCCGGGCGTGCAGGCGAACACCGATCCGTCGACCTACGACGTGCTCGGCCGTCGCTACTTCGTCGGCCTGACCGCTCGCTTCTAAGCCAAGCGGTTTGAATAAGGATGGGCGGCGGATTATGATCCGCCGCCCATTTCTTTTGGCCGCTTTGGGTTCTAGGCGTAGGTCGGCTTAGGAGCCTCTGTGGGAGCGGCTCAGGTTATTGATCCGGAAGAGGCCTGCCGCGCAGCAAGGGCCCGTACAGCGGAGCGTGCATCGGGGCTTATAAGTTCGGCTGTTGAGTGCGGCGTGCGGCGACCGTCGCGCATTGATATATGCGGCTGCGGTCAATCGCGATTTTCAGAAGAAGTGGAAGGCGGGGTGGCGCGCCACTCCCTCATCTCTGAGAAGGAGTGGCGCGAGTGACGGGGCTCGAACCCGCGACCTCCGGCGTGACAGGCCGGCACTCTAACCAACTGAGCTACACCCGCGTTTCTCTCCCCGCGAGGAGGAGAGGAGGGGCGAATACGGTTCGTCGCGCTTTCGGTCAAGCGCATTGTGGCGCTTTTGCTAAAAAATCTGCGAATTCAGACTCTAGCGGCCGCAATCCAGGCCGTGGGCGTCGGGGGGAGCCGCGCCGCCGAGGCCGAGCGCCTTCTGCATGAAGACGACGTCGCGCCACCCGTCGAACTTCCATCCGGCGTCGCGGAAGGCGCCGACATGGGCGAAGCCAGCCGCTTCGTGCAGGGCGATGGAGCCGGTGTTGGCGCTGTCGCCGATCACCGCCACCATCTGACGCATTCCCAGGGCTTCACATGCGCTGAGCAGGGCGTCCAACAGCGCCTTGCCCACGCCGCGGCTGCGAAACGCTTCTGCGACGTAGATCGAGTCCTCGACCATGAAGCGATAGGCCGCGCGCAGGCGATAGGGTGCGGCATAGGCGTAGCCCGCGACCGCTCCATCGATTTCGGCGATCAGGATGGGCAGGCCGAGCGCGGCGGGCGCGGCCAGGCGCGCCCGCATGTCGTCGGTCGAGGGGACGTCCAGTTCGAACGTCCCCGTGCCGTTCAGCACACTGTCGGCGTAGATGGCCGTCACGGCCGCCAGGTCGGCCTCCGCAAACGGCCGGACAATCACGCCTTTTCCCAGCCCTTCTCGACCGCCCAGACGGCGAACGCGTAGTCGTGGGCGATATCCTTCAGATAGTCGAAGCGGCCCGACGAGGCGAAGTGGCCCGCCTCCATGTTGATCTTCAAGAGGACCGGCTTGCCGGACGTCGAAGCCGGGCGCAGCTTGGCCACCCATTTTTCGGGCTCCCAATAGGTCACACGCGGATCGGACAGGCCGCCGGTCGCGAGCAGAGCCGGATAGGGCTTGGCCTCGATCTGATCGTAGGGGCTGTAGCTCAGCATGTAGTCGTAGGCGGCGGCGTCCTCGAGCGGATTGCCCCATTCGGGCCATTCCGGCGGGGTCAGCGGCAGGCTGGTGTCGCTCATGGTGTTGATGACGTCGACGAAGGGCACGCCGCCGATCACGCCCGCCCACAGGTCCGGCCGCATGTTGGTGACGGCCCCCATCAGCAGGCCGCCGGCCGAGCGGCCCTCGGCGACGATGTTTCCGGCCTTGGTGTAGTTGCGCGCGATCAGATGTTCGGCGGCGGCGATGAAGTCGGTGAAGGTGTTCTTCTTGGTGAAGCGCCGGGCGGTCAGGAACCAGTTCCAGCCCTTGTCCGAGCCGCCGCGGATATGGGCGATGGCGTAGATGAAGCCGCGATCCACCAGAGACAGCCGGTTGGTCGCGAAACTGGCCGCCATCGGAATGCCGTAGGAGCCGTAGCCGTAGAGCAGCAGCGGCGCCGAACCATCGACCGGCGTGTCCTTGCGACGCAGCACCGTCACCGGCACCAGTTCGCCGTCAGAAGCCGGGGCGTTCAGGCGTTCGACGACATAGTCCGCTGGATTGTGACCCGAGGGGATTTCCTGAACCTTGCGCAGGGTGCGCTCACGCGTCTTCAGGTCGTAGTCATAGGTCGAGGTCGGCGTCGACGGCGAGTTGTAGCCATAGCGCATGACCGTGGTGTCGAACTCCGACGCCCCGCCCAGCGACAGGGCGTAGGCGGGCTCGTCCACGGCGATCTCGTGTTCGGCGCCGGTGCGGTCGCGGATGACGATCTTGGTGTTGGCGTCGGCGCGCTCCTGACGGCCCAGATAGTCCTTCACCAGAGCCACGCCCTCGATGAAGCGGCCGGGCGTGTGGGGGATCAGGTCCTTCCAGTTAGCCTTGGCCGGGGCGTTGGTCGGGGCTTCCATGACCTTGAAGTCGACGGCGTCGTCGGCGTTGGTGCGGATCACCCAACGGTCGCCCCAGTGGTCGAGGTCATACAGGCGGCCGACGTGGCGCGGCTCGGCCACCACGGGCGTCGCCGTGGGGGTGGCGGCCGGTATGATGCGGCTTTCCGAGGTTTCCTGATTGGCGATGGAGATGACGATGAAGGCGTCGTCGGCGGTGCGGCCGACACCCTGGAACATGCCCTCGTCGGTTTCCTCATTGACCAGGGCGGTCTCGCCGCCGCGCGCCGGGCGGCGGAAGATCTTGTCCGGGCGGCCGTTGTCGTCGCGGTTGGTCCAGAAGATCCACTGGCTGTCGGGCGAGAAGGTGAAGTTGGCGCTGGCCGATTCGATCGGGTTGGGCAGAACCTCGCCGGTGGCCAGGTCCTTCACATAGATCTTGTAGACTTCGGAGCCCTGCGCGTCCTCGGCATAGCCGAACAGGGCATGGTCGGGGCTGTGTTCGGTCGCAGAGACTTCCGAATAGGCCTTGCCCTCGGCCAGCTTGTTGCAGTCCAGCAGGATGACCTCGCCGTCCTTCTGGCCGCGCGGGCGACGGCAATAGAGGGGGTGCTGGTCGCCGGTGTTGTAGCGGACGTAGTATTCCCACGGGCCGTCGGCGGCGGGAACAGAGCTGTCGTCCTCCTTGATGCGGCCCTTCATCTCCTCGAACATCGTGGCCTGCAGCGGCAGGGTGGAGGCCATCATGGCCTCGCGATAGGCGTTCTCGGCGGTCAGGTGCTCCTTGACGTCGGCCTTGATCAGCGAGGGATCGCGCAGCACGGCCTGCCAGTTGTCGTCCTTCATCCACTGATAGTCGTCGACGCGGACCCGGCCCAGCTGCTCGATGCGGACGGGGACCTTCTTGGCGACGGGCGGCGTGGGTTTGGACATTGAGGCTCCGGTAGTCTGGCGGGCGATAGCAGGGGAGGCGGCGACCAAGCCGACGGCGGCGGTCGAGGCGATCAGTTCGCGACGGTTCATGGCGTGGGCTTCCCCCTGGAATATGATTTGAGCCGGACCTTGTGCCCGGCGACGCTCGGCGTCAAATGGCGTCATGATCATTCAGGATCTTCCGCCCGAACAACCCGCCGTCGTTGCTGCCCCGCCGCCCGAATGGGATCTGACGGTCGGAGTGATCAACGCCACCGTGCAACTGGATCAGGCCATCAGCGACGGTCAGAGGAAGGTCGGCACAGGCTTCCTGATCGCCGCGCCCCGGCCTGACGGCGCGCCGCGCGTGGTGCTGGTGACGGCGCGGCATGTGCTGGACGTCATGCCCGGAAACGAGGCGCGGATCGGCTGGCGCACGGCCGAGGCGGACGGCGCCTGGAAGTTCACGCCCGGAACCCTGGCCATCCGCGACGCCAGCGGCGCGCCGCTGTGGACCGCGCACCCGGAACGCGACGTGGCGGTGATGGAGGTCACGGCCCCGCCCGCGTTCGCACAGGCGGCGATTCCCGCGGGATGGCTGGCCGACGCCGAAGCCTTCGATCGCTGGCGCATGGGGCCGGGGGACGAGTTGCTGGCGTTGGGTTATCCGCATGGGCTTTCGGCCAATCGGGCGGGCTTTCCGATCCTGCGCCTGGGCCGGATCAGCTCCTGGCCGCTGACGCCGATTAGGCATTTCCCGATCTTCCTGCTCGACTTCGTGGTCGCCCAGGGCAATTCCGGCGGCCCGGTCTTCTGGACGCCCGCTGCGCGTCGCGTGCCGGGGGCGCCCGTGCCGGAGCATCCCTTCATAGCGGGAGTGCTGGTTCAAGAAGTGCAGGGCGGCGGCGAAGGCATGGACCTGGGCGTCGTCGCCCACGCCCAATATGTGCGTGAGGCCATCGCCCTGCTGGATCAGTCAGACGCCGCGCCGGAACCGCAGTCGAACGCCGCGCAGTAGCGGCGGCGCATCTCGTTCCTGATCAGGGCCGGGTCTTCCGGGCTAGCTTGTGTGACTTGAGCGTACCAGACATCCCAGCCGATCGGCTTCTTGGTCGGCAGATAGTCCAGGCCGTGTCGTGCCAGTACGCGGGCGACCCCTGCTGTGTGCCAAGCCTTCTCGGTTTCAAGGTCAGGGTATAGCTCGGCCATCCAGGCGCGTAGAAGGGCTGCCTTCTCAGGCGGCATTTCGTCGACTTTCCAGTCACGGATCGAGCGTTCGGTCGCAGAGCGGCTGCCGCCATAAAAGCTGTCGGTAAAAGCCTGGGCGGCCTGGATATGCTCGGGGCCAGGCTCAGGGCCTTCCCATGGTTGACGCAGCGGTTCGTCGCCTTCGGTCAGGGTGCTGAAGGGCAGTTCGATCGTGAAAGGGACATTCGCGGGCTGGGCGACGCGCCCACGGAACACGATCGCCAGCGCCGCTTCCTGGAAGCCCGCGTCGGCAGGGTTTGCGGACATGGCGGCGCATCGAGCCAAGGCGCCGTCTTCGTTGTTGGCGCACTCGAGGGTGACGGTTCCGTTGATCCGCAAATCCTTGGCCAGGGCCGGGTAGTCATGTCGTTCGACGACAGGGCGCGTCTCCCACTGAACGGGTTCAGCCAGTAGGGCCAGGCTCGCCAGAAGCGTCATCATGTTCAGGTTTCCTGTGCGTTCTTAGGACGTGGTGTCGGCCGACAGCGCCGCGGGGCCGCAGTCGTATCGGGCGCAGTATCGACGACGCAGTTCGATCATCGGTGTTCTAGGGAAGACATCCCTGCCAGCCTCACGCAACTGAGGAGTCCAGGCTTCGCTCCAGTCATCCGGCTGCTTGGGCGGCAGGGCGTCCAAGCCGCGAAGGGCCAGGACGCGCGCCATGACCAGGCCCTGTCTTTGGCGCTCCGTCTCCAGATTTCCGAACAGTTCGGCGATCCAGCCTTCGGTCGCCCGGCGCATTTCGGGCGGCATCTGGTCCAGCCGCCAATAACGTCTCAGCCGGATGGCGGGCTCGACGCTGCGCTGGGCGAAGCGGCGGCCGCCTTCCATTTGTGCGGCGTTGGGCGTCGGTCCAGACCAAGGCGCCGGTTCTTCCGTGTTGAATGGCGAAGCGTTGAACGGCACGCGCACCGTGAATTCACGCTTCTCAGGTGAGGCGTCAGGCGCGGCAGGCGTTAACCGTGCTCGTTCGACTATGCGGACCGCCGCCTGGGCGAAGCCCAGTCCATCCGGACGGGCGCGCATGGCGGTGCAGGCGTTGGGCAGCCCTTCCGCCGTCGCCAGGCAGTTCACCTCGACCCAGCCGTTGATGCCCATGGCGGCGGCGAAGGGAGGGAAGTCGTCCGATGTCGGGACAGGGCGTGTGACCCAGGCGACAGGCGGCTCTTCTGCGGCGAGCGATGGGCCGTTGAACAGGGCAACGGTAACGAAAATCGCAGTGTTGAATATCGCTTTCACAGGCAAACGCCTCCCGCGCCTAGGTGGCACAGGAGGCGCTTTACGCTCAAGTCATAGAACGGCGATCAGCCCGCCAGGGCTTCAACGCTCATCCGTTGCAGCAGATCGCCGCCCTGTCCCACGGCGGCCAGACGGCTGGAGACGTGGCCCAGGACGTTGGCGGCGTAGACTTCATAGAGGTCCAGCTTGCCTTGCAGCCAGGCGGCGTCGCCGTCATGGGCGTCCAGTTTCGCCTTGGCGGCCAGGGCGCCCTTGGCCAGCATCCAGCCGCCGACCACATCGCCCATCAGTTTCAGATAGGCGTCAGCGCCCGCCAGCACGTCGGCCGCGCGGGCCGGGTCCGACTTGGCGTCCAGAAGCCACAGGGTGGCGTCCTCGACCGCTTCGATGGCGGTGGCGAAGCGCTCGACCGGCTTGCCGGCATACAGGCGATCGATCTGGGCCAGGGTGGCTTTCATTTCGGCGATCAGAGTCTTGGCCGACTCGCCGCCGTCCATCGACAGTTTGCGGCCCACCAGGTCCATGGCCTGAATGCCGTTGGTGCCTTCGTAGATCGGGGTGATGCGGGCGTCGCGATAGTATTGGGCCGCGCCGGTTTCCTCGATGAAGCCCATGCCGCCGTGGACCTGAACGCCCAGAGAGGCGACTTCGCAGCCGACGTCGGTGGACCAGGCCTTGGCGATCGGGGTGAACAGGTCTTCGCGACCCTTCCAGACCTTGCGTTCTTCTTCGGTGGCGGCGTGGCGGGCCAGGTCGGCGGCGACGCCGGTCGACAGGCAGATGGCGCGGGCGGCGGCGACCTTGGCCTTCATCACCGACAGCATCCGGCGCACGTCAGGGTGGTCGAAGATCGGCGCGTCCTTTTCGCCGGTCCAGGCGCTGCGGCCCTGACGGCGTTCCAGCGCATAGGCCAGGGCGTGCTGATAGGCGCGCTCGGCGATGCCGACGCCTTCAACGCCGACGGCCAGGCGTGCGGCGTTCATCATGACGAACATATGGGCCAGGCCCTGGTTCGGCTGGCCGACCAGTTCGGCGCGGGCGCCCTCATAGCTCATGACGCAGGTGGGCGAGGCGTGGATGCCCAGCTTGTGCTCGACGCCGACCGGGCGGAAGGCGTTGCGTTCGCTCAGCGAGCCGTCGGCGTTGACGGCGAACTTGGGCGTCAGGAACAGGCTGATGCCCTTGGGCCCGGCGGGGGCGTCGGGCAGGCGGGCCAGCACTAGATGGACGATGTTGTCCGTGGCGTCGTGATCGCCCCAGGTGATGAAGATCTTCTGGCCGGTCAGGGCGTAGGTGCCGTCGCCGTTGGGAACCGCCGTCGCCGTCAGGGCGCCCAGGTCGGACCCGGCGTGCGGTTCGGTCAGCACCATGGCGCCGGTCCATTCGCCGCTGACCAGCTTGGGCAGATAGGTCGTCTTCTGATGCTCATTGCCGACCTGCTCCAGCGCCTCGATGGAGGCCAGCGACAGCATGGGGCACAGGCCGAAGGCCATGTTGGCGGCGTGGACGGTCTCATAGGCCGCCAGTTCCAGCGCCTTGGGCAGGGCCTGTCCGCCGGCCTCGACCGAGGCGGTCAGGCTGGTCCAGCCGCCCGCTGCGAACTGCTGATAGGCGTCGGCGAAGCCGGGAGCGGCGGTCACTGCGCCGTTGGCGTATTTGGCGCCTGCCAAGTCGCCGGGGCGGTTCAGCGGAGCCAGAACCTCTTCCGAAAACTGACCGGCGGCGTCCAGCACGGCCGAGGCGACATCGGCGTCGTAATCGGGAAAGGCGCCGGTCGCCGCCACCTGGCCGATCCCGGCCACGGCGTCGAGGGCGAAGGCGATGTCACGGACGGGGGCGCGGTAGTTCATCGGTTATCCTCAGAAAGACGTTGCGCTTCTGTCGGCCGCCGCGTCGCCGGGCGCAAGCCTGCTTGGACTTTGGTCGAGATTCCGCGCACTGTGGCCCTCTGTTTGAACGGCTGACGCCGCGTAAGGAAAGGCCGACCGTGCCCGCCGACCGACCCGTCAGGGGCGACAGCCCCGAAATCGCCGCTGAGGCGCTGAAAACGGGGCGTCTGGTCATCCTGCCGACCGAGACAGTCTATGGACTGGCGGCCGACGCCTCCAACCCGCAGGCCGTTGCGCGAATCTTCGAGGCTAAGGGACGGCCGCGCTTCAATCCCCTGATCGCCCATGTCGCCAACGCCGTGGACGCCGAGGCGATCGCCGTGTTCGACGCAAAGGCGCGGGCGCTGGCCGAGGCTTTCTGGCCGGGACCGCTGACCATCGTGGCGCCGGTGCGCGATCGTGAGCGGGTGAGTGATCTGGCGCGGGCGGGGCTAGACAGCGTGGCGGTGCGCGTGCCGGGGCATCCGCGCGCGCGGGCGGTCATCGGCGCTTTCGGCGGGCCGGTCGTCGCGCCCTCGGCCAATCGCTCGGGACGGCCCAGTCCGACGACCTTCGATGACGCTCTGGAAGAGACGGGCCACGCGGTGGGCGCGGCTGTCGATGGCGGCCCCTGCGCCGTGGGGGTGGAAAGCACGGTCGTCTCGGTGCTGGACGGTCAGGTCGCCCTGCTGCGTCCCGGTTCCGTCACGCGCGAAGAGATCGAGGCGGTTGTCGGGCCGTTGGCTGAAGGCGGGCAGGGGCATCGTTCTCCCGGCCGCCTGGCTCTGCACTATGCGCCCGACGCGCCGGTGCGGATCGAGGCGGAAGGCGCCAGGGACGGCGAAATCCTGCTGGGCTTCGGCGCTGGCGTCGGCGATCCGCGCTGGAGTCTTAGCCCGACCGGCGACCTGCGCGAGGCGGCGGCCAATCTGTTCCGCCTGCTGCGTGAGGCGGACCGCACAAAGCCCGCCGGGATCGCCGTGTCGCCCATCCCGGCCAAGGGGCTGGGCGAAGCGATCAACGACCGCCTGCGTCGAGCAGCGGGCTTCGTGGGCTAAAGAAACCGCGCCTTTATATCCACGCTGGACGCCTTGCCGACCTTTGGCAGGCAGCTTTCAAGCCATGCCTCGGCGGCTGTCCGGCCGTGCTGCTTCAGCTTGTTCAGATAGGTCCACTCCGTGTCGAATTTGGAGTGCAGCGACTCATCTCCCAGCCATTCGTCGGCCTCGATGACGTGGATGCGGATGCTGCGCCGTCGGTCCTCGCCGGGCTTCAGCTTGCCCTCGGCGATCAGGTCCTGGACGAAGGCGACGGCCCTCAGTTCGGCGACCAACGGGGCGTTGAAGACGATCTCGTTCAGCCGGTCGTTGATGTCGCCTGCTTCGCGCGGCGGCTCGTCACGCTGGAACGGGTTGAGCGGCAGAAGCAGAATATCGTCCGGCGTGTCAGTGTAGAACAGGGGCCACAGCGCCGGATTGGCCAGATAACCGCCGTCCCAATAGGGTTCGCCTTCGATCTCGACCGCCTGGAACAGTTGGGGCAGGCAAGCCGAGGCCAGCAGCACCTCGGGCGCCATTTCATCGGACTTGAAGATGCGAGATCGACCCGCGCGCACAGCAGTCGTCGAGACGAACATGCGGATGGAGGACGTGCGTAGGGCCTCGAAATCCACCGCCGTCTCCAACACCCGACGCAATGGGTTCAGATTGAAGGGGTTGAAGGAATAGGGGCTCATCGACAGAGCCAGGGTTTGACCTGCCTGCCACATCGGCGTGCCCTTCAGCCAGTCGGGCGTCAGTGCCTTGGACCAAACGGAGCTGTCGCCGAAGACATTACGGCCGCCGGACTGGTTCACCTCGCGCCACAAATAATCGAGAGCTTCACGCCCGCCTTCTGCGCCGCCGCGCTCCAGCCCGGTGATCAGGGCGGCGGCGTTCATCGCCCCGGCTGAGGCGGCGGTGACGGCGCGCACGTCCAGCACATCGGCTTCAAGCAGCCGGTCCAGCACGCCCCATTGGAAGGCGCCGTGGGCGCCGCCACCCTGCAAGGCCAGACAGACGGGTTTGCGCTTTGTCGCCATCAAACTCTCCGTCTTGCGGCCCTTATGGCCGAGTGAAACCTATTGGGCCGTCCAGCCGCCGTCGATGGAGAAGTGAGCGCCGTTGGCCGAGGCGCCGAGGTCCGACGCCAGATAGAGGAAGATACCCGCCAGTTCGTCGGTCGTGACGAAACGCTTGGTCGGCTGCGAGCCCAGAATGACGTTCTTCATCACGTCTTCCTTGCTCATGCCGCGGGTGCGGGCCTGATCCTCAATCTGTTTGGCGACGATCGGCGTCTCGACAAAGCCGGGGCAGATGGCGTTGCAGGTGATGTTATCCTGCGCCAGTTCCAACGCCACCGTCTTGGTGAAGCCGATCACCCCGTGCTTGGCGGCGACATAGGCGGACTTGAACGGGCTGGCGACCAGACCGTGGGCCGAGGCGATGTTGATGATCCGCCCGCGCCCTTGCGCCTTCATGATCGGAATCGCCGCCTTGGTGGCGTAGAAGGTCGAGGACAGGTTGATGGCGATGATCTTTTCCCACTGATCAGCGGGAAAGTTCTCGACGGCTTCGACGTGCTGGATGCCGGCGTTGTTGACCAGGATGTCGAGGCGGCCCAGTTCGCGATGCGCCGTGGCGATCATGTCCTCGATCTGATCCGGCTGGGTCATGTCGGCGGGATGATAGAGGACGCGCACGCCGGTTTCGGCGGCCAGGTCCGCGCGCGTCTTCTCAATGACGACGGGGTCGCCCAGGCCGTTCAGCACCACATCGCCGCCGCACAAGGCCACGGCCCGCGCCAGCGCCAGTCCAATGCCCGAGGTCGAGCCGGATACGACCGCGACGCGGCCCTTGAGATCGTTCATCGCGAACATGACAGAAAGAACCCGTGGATGATGATGCTGCAATGCAACCTAACCGCAGTCGTTCAATCTGGCGATCAGGATTTTCCTTCCCTGATGAATATCCAGTCCGTGTCCGTCGATAGGCTCTTGTCGAAGCGGTAGCCGTCGCGATCGAAGGCCTTCAGGTCTTCGACCTTTTCGAGCCGGTTCTCGATGGCGAAACGGGCCATGCCGCCGCGCGCCTTCTTGGCGTAGAAGGAGATGATGCGGGCCTCGCCGTCCTTCTTTTCCTTGAAGTGCGGAGTCACGACCGGCAGTTTCAGCGCCCTGGCGTCGACCGCGCCGAAATACTCATGGCTGGCCAGGTTCACCAGGGTCTGTTCGGACAGCTTTTCGGCGTCTTCGTTCAGGCGCAGCGAGATGCGCTCGCCCCAGAAGTCATAGAGGGTGGCACCGCGCTTGGTCTTCAACCGGATGCCCATCTCCAGCCGATAGGGCTGAATCGCATCCAGCGGCCGCAGCAGGCCGTAGAAGCCCGAGAGAATACGCAGGTGGTCCTGAGCCCACGTCAGGTCGTCGGCCGACAGGGTGCGGGCCGACAACCCTTCATAGACATCGCCGGCGAAGGCGAAGACGGCCTGCAGCGCGCCCTCCGGTGTTTCGTTGTCGAAAGCCTGGAAGCGCTGATAGTTCAACTCAGCCAGGGCGTCGGAGATCGACATCAGGCGGCGCAGGTCGGCACGGCTCAGCCCTCGCGTCACCTTGGCCAGTTCGGCGGTCTCATCAGCGCATCGCCGTGGCGTCACGGGGGCGTCGGTGGCGGGCGGGTTGAAGTCCAGCTTTTTGGCCGGGGACAGGACGATCAGCAAAACGATCGACTCCCTATGCGTCTCAAGAGCGGGCCTCATAGGCCGCTTCGACGATGTTTTGAACCGCCTGAAACGTCACATACGGTCGTCAGTCATCAGAAGAGGACCGCTGGGTTCATGATCCGCTGCGGATCGATGGCCTGACGGATCGCCTGCATCGTTGCGATTTCAAGCGGTGATTTATAACGCCGGGCCTCGTCGGTTTTCAGCCGCCCCAGACCGTGTTCAGCGGAAATCGACCCATCGTAGCGGGCGACCACGTCATGCACGACCTCTGACCCTTCCATCCAGCGCGCGATGAAGGCGGGCACGTCTTCGCCGACGCCGGGGATCACATCATAGTGAAGATTGCCGTCGCCGACGTGGCCGAAGACTGACACCCGACCGCCGGGGTGGAATTTTTCAACCGCTGCTGTCGCCTCATCGATGAAGTCCGCGATTCGCGAGACGGGAACCGAAACGTCGTGCTTCCATCCGCCGCCTTCCGGCTTGAGCGCGGCCGAGTGCTCTTCGCGCAGACGCCAGAATTCGGCCTTCTGGGCGTCGTTCTGGGCGATGGCGGCGTCCACGATCAGGCCTTCCTCGAAGGCGGCGGTCAGCAGGCGCTCCATCGCCGCCTCGGCGCCGTTCGGCTCGCCCGAGGTCAGTTCGATCAGCACATACCAGGGCGGCGTCGATTCCAGCGGCTCGCGCGTGTCGGGGATGTTCTTCAGCACCAGGCTCATGCCCAGCCGCTTCATCAGCTCGAACGCTTCGACCCCGCCGCCCGTCTCGGCCTTGGCGCGGGCCAGCAGAACGACGGCGTCGTGATGGCTTTCCAGGCCGACGATGGCGGTGGCGCGGCTGCGCATGATGGGGAACAGCTTCAGCGTCGCGGCGGTGATGACGCCCAAGGTGCCTTCGGCGCCGATGAACAGCTGCTTCAGGTCATAGCCGGTGTTGTCCTTGCGCAGACGCTTCAGGCCGTTGAACACCTGACCGTCGGGTATGACCGCCTCGATGCCCAGCACCAGATCGCGCATCATGCCGTAACGCAGGACGGCTGTGCCGCCCGCATTGGTCGAGATCACGCCGCCGATAGTGGCCGAGCCCTCGGCCGCGAGGCTGAGGGGGAAGAAGCGGTCTTTCTCCTTCGCCAGTTCCTGCGCCTCCAGCAGGGTTACGCCCGCCTCGACCGTCATGGCGTCGTCCAGCGGCGTCACGTCGCGCACCGTCCGCAGCTTGCGCGTGGACAGCAGAACCTCTCCATAAGGGATCTGGCCGCCGACCAGTCCGGTGCCGCCGCCCTGCGTCACCACGGCGGTGCCGTGACGGGCGCAGATCTCGACGGCGCGGGCGACTTCCTCGGTCGTGCGCGGTTGCAGCAGCAGCGGCGTCTGCCCCGTCCAGCGGCCGCGCCATTCGGTCAGCCACGGCGCCATTTCGGCGGCGTCCTGGGTCCAGGCGCCGGGCAGGGCGGCCTTGAGTTCAGCGAGGGATTCTGGCGTCGGGAGGGTCATATCGGCCTTGTGGCAAAAGGCAGCCCGTGGTGGAAGCGCAAAACCTTGCCTTCTGGCGGTCAAATCAAGGGCAAAACATGATTCCGACGCCGGCCGTGGGCGTAGTGTGTTTGAAAGGCGATGAAGTGCTGCTGATCAGGCGCGGCACGCCGCCTCGCGTGGGGGAGTGGAGCCTGCCTGGCGGGCGTCTGGAGCCGGGCGAACGCCTGGCTGACGCCGCCCTGCGCGAACTGCGCGAGGAGACGGGCGTGGAGGCCGAACTGATCGGTCTGGTCGACGTGGTGGACGGCCTCTTTCCCGAGGCGGGGCGGCACTATGTCCTGATCGATTATGCGGCGGTCTGGATGTCCGGCGAGCCTGTCGCTGGCGACGACGCCGCCGAAGCGGTCTTTTTTCCGTTCGAGGCGGCTCTGGCCAAGGTGGATTGGGACGAGACGCGACGCATCATTCGCATGGCGCGCAGGATGGCTGACGCGGATGTCATGCTGACGGAACCGGATTCGGTGGCGCGGGACGGCTGCGGCGACTAAGCTCCCGGTCCAACTGGAGGGCCTTATGAATTTTTCGCTGATTTTCTTTGTGATGTTCGCGGTGTTCGCGATCATCTTCCTGTTCAGCGTGATCAAGATCGTGCCGCAAGGGCGTGAATTCACGGTGGAACGGTTCGGCAAATACACCAAGACCCTCACGCCGGGCATCCACATCCTGACCCCGTTCGTCGAGCGCGTCGGCCACCGCATGAACATGATGGAGCAGGTGCTGGACGTCCCGACCCAAGAGGTCATCACCAAGGACAACGCCATGGTGAAGGTGGACGGCATCGTCTTCATTCAGGTGATGGACGCCGCACGCGCCGCCTATCGCGTCGATAACCTGCCTTACGCCATCGCCCAGTTGTGCATGACCAACCTGCGGACCGTGGTCGGCTCGATGGAGCTGGACGAAGTGCTGTCGCAGCGCGACGCCATCAACACGCGCCTGCTGCACGTCATCGACGCCGCGACCGAGCCGTGGGGCATCAAGGCCAACCGCATTGAGATCAAGGACCTGACGCCGCCGGTGGACATCACCAACGCCATGGCCCGCCAGATGAAGGCGGAGCGCGAACGCCGCGCTGTCATCACCGAGGCGGACGGCGAGAAGCAGGCCGCCATCGCCCGCGCCGAGGGCGCCAAGCAAGCTGCGATCCTGGAAGCCGAAGGCCGCAAGGAAGCCGCCTTCCGCGACGCAGAGGCTCGTGAACGTGAAGCCGAGGCCGAGGCCAAGGCCACCGCCATGGTGTCCGAAGCGATCGCTCGCGGCGACGTCAACGCCATCAACTACTTTGTGGCGCAGAAGTATGTGGAGGCCTTTGCCGAACTGGCCCGCAGCCCGCAGCAGAAGACGGTCATCGTGCCGTCGGAAATGGGCGCGCTGGTCGGCACCATCGCGGGCGTCGGCGAACTGGTCGGCCTGGCCAGGGAGCAACAGCAGGTCCGCACGGACGCGCGCCAGACCGCCGCGCGCGCCGCGCCGCGTCGTTCGGGCGGCTCCGTGCCGACGACGGAGTAAGCCATGGACTGGTTCGTCTCCCTCTACGCCGCCCAGCCGTTCTGGCTTTGGCTGGCGATCGGCGTGGTGCTGCTGGGGATAGAGGCGGCGGCCTCGACCGAATGGCTGTTGTGGCCGGCGGTGGCGGCGGGGCTGACGGCCCTGTTGTCCGCCCTGGCGCCGCAACTGGGCCTGCCGGTCGAGATCGGCGTCTTTGCGGCGCTGACGCTGGCATCGACCATCCTGTCGCGTCGCCTGATCAAGCGGGTCAATCCCAAGGATCAGCCCGACATCAATGATCGTGACGTCCGTCTGGTAGGCGAACGCGCGCGCGTGGTCGAAGCCTTTGTCGGCGGGCGCGGTCGGGTTTTCGTGTCGGGATCGGAATGGCCTGCTGAGATCGAGGGCGCTTCGCCCCTGGCGGGCGAGAGCGTCATCATCGAATCGGTCTCCGGCCCCCTGCTGAAGGTGCGCGCGGTCTAGCGCCCACGCATCTCCGCCACGCCGCGATTGGCTAGCCCGTCTGCGCGCTCGTTCAGGATGTGGCCGGCGTGGCCCTTCACCCAGTGCCATTTGACCTCGTGGCGGTTGCGGGCTTCGTCCAGCCGCCGCCACAGGTCTTCGTTCTTGACCGGCTTCTTGTCCGCGGTCTTCCAGCCGCGCGCCTTCCAGCCACGCATCCATTCCGTCACGCCCTGCATGACGTATTTGCTGTCGGTGTGCAGATCGACGCGGCAAGGGCGCTTCAGCGCCTCCAGCGCCATGATCGCGGCCATCATCTCCATGCGGTTGTTGGTCGTCAGGGGCTCGCCCCCCCAGAGTTCCTTTTCGTGCCCTCCGCCGGTTTGGAGGATCGCCCCCCAGCCGCCAGGGCCGGGATTGCCCTTGCAGGCGCCGTCGGTGTGGATGATGACGTGATCGTTGAGACTCATGGCCGCGATGCGTACAGCGTCCCTTGGCGCGTCGCCATCACTCAGCCTATATGACGCACAACAATCAGTCGGTGGGGCCGCGTCTCGGTGAGTCCCCTTGAGGAGGTATCGCCATGGGCTCCATGAGCATCTGGCATTGGGCCATCGTCGTCGTCGTCGTGCTGGTCCTGTTCGGCGGTCGCGGAAAGCTGTCTGGCATCATGGGCGACGCGGCCAAGGGCATTCGCGCCTTCAAGGACGGCCTGAAGGACGACACGGACGCCAAGGGCAAGGAAGCGCCGGGCGCCCTGCCGCGCACGGACGCCGAAAAAGAAGAACTGAACCGCTGACTTTCGCCGGAAGACGCTGAATCATGGGTGGTCTTGGCCCCGGAATCGGCGGGTTCGAAATCCTTGTCATCGGTCTGGTGGCCCTGCTTGTCGTAGGGCCCAAGGACTTGCCTATGCTCATGCGCCGGGTCGGCCAGTTCGTCGGCAAGGCGCGCGGCATGGCCAATGAGTTTCGCGCCAGCTTCGACGAGATGGCGCGCCAGTCCGAACTGGACGACCTTCGCAAGGAGGTTGAGGCGTTGCGGTCGGGGCAGGGGATGTACGCCCTGGGCGCGGATGCGGACGAGGCCTTCAAGGACATCCGCAAGGAACTGGAGGCGCCGATTGAAGCGCCGGCCGCTGCACCCGTGGAAACGCCTGCTCAGCCCGTGGCCACAGGCGTAGACGAGTGGCCGGATACGGCCCCGGCCGCCGCCGCTGCGTCCGCATCGGAGCCGCAATCGGTCGCCAAACCGCGAACCAGGAAGGCGAGCGTCGCTTCTTCTGCCGACGGAGCGCTTAAGCCCAAGACGCGTAAGCCAGCCGCAAAGCCTGCTGCGAAGACTGCGACGAAAGCCGACGCCTCACGCCCCAAGGCCGCGCGCACCAAGAAGGTTGATCTATGAGCCGCGCTGATCACGACGAAGCCGATATCGAGGCTTCGCGCGCGCCCCTGATGGATCACCTGATCGAGCTGCGTTCGCGGCTGATGATCTGCGTGGTCGCCTTCATCATCGCCTTCATCGGCTGTTTCGCCTTTTCAGAGACCCTCTATCTGTTCCTGGTGAAGCCCTATGTGGTCTCGGCCGCCTTCCACCAGACGGTGGGCGCGAACGGCCATGTGTCGCCATTCAGCCTGATCCTGGGCACGGCGGGGCTGATCCCCGTGCCTGACGTGGACCACAACAGCGTGCGCCTGATCTATACCGCGCCGCTGGAAATCCTGTTCACCAAGATGAAGCTGGCGGGCCTGGGCGCCGTCATCGTGGCCTTCCCGGTTTTGGCCTGGCAGTTGTACCGCTTCGTTGCTCCCGGTCTCTATCGCAACGAGAAGGGCGCTTTCCTGCCGTTCCTGCTCGCGGCGCCGGTGCTGTTCCTGTTGGGCGCGGCGCTAGTCTATTACGTCATGCTGCCCTTCGTGATGTGGTTCTCGCTGAGCCAGCAGATCATCGGCGAGGGCGTGGCGGCGGAACTGCTGCCCAAGGTGTCGGACTATCTGAACCTGGTGACGGCGCTGATCCTGGCCTTCGGCCTATGCTTCCAGTTGCCGGTCGTAATGACCCTGCTGGGCCTGGCAGGCCTGATCAACAGCCAGATGATGGCCAAGGGTCGTCGATACGCCATCGTCGCCGTGGTCGTGGTCGCGGCCGTGGTGACGCCGCCTGATCCGATCAGCCAACTGATGCTGGCCGTGCCGATGGTCCTGCTCTACGAGGTCTCCATCTGGTGCGTCCGCATCATCGAGCTGCGCCGCAAGAAGGCTGATACGGCCGACGGCCTGGCGGCCTGATCAGGTTTTGGGCGGTGAGGCGATCCGGGCGCTGACAAGCATCTTGAGGTCGCTTCATGTCCCATACCGCCCCGGACCGGCACTGGTCCAAGGTTGAACTGCTCCACGAGACGGTCGCCAATCCGAACATCCACATCAAGGGCCGACGCAGCTACTACAGCAACGCCTGGACCGGCTCGTTCGAGGAAAGCGTCGTCCGCTACCTCTATGGCGATCCCTACAGCCTGAAGGCATGGGAGCCGCAGTGGCCTATCGACCAGCTGCGGATCGGCGATTGCGTCTGCATCGGCGCCGAGGCTGTGATCCTGCTGGGCGGCAACCACACCCACCGGACAGACTGGTTCAGCCTTTATCCCTTCGCCGAGGTCATTCTGGACGCCTATCAGGGCAAGGGCGACACCGTGATCAAGGACGGGGCCTGGATCGGCATGCGCGCCATGATCATGCCGGGCGTCACGATCGGCGAGGGGGCCGTGGTCGCTTCCGGGGCCATCGTCACCAAGGATGTGGCGCCCTACGCCATCGTGGCGGGTAATCCGGCGGTTCCCATACGCAAGCGTTTTTCCGACGCCGTGATCGAGGAGTTGCTGGCGCTCGACGTCTATGGCTGGTCTGAGGCGAAGTTCGAGGCTTTGCGCCCGCTGCTGTGCGCTGACGACATCAAGGCCTTGGCCGAGGCGGCCGCCCGTTACGACCAAGCGTAAATGAAAAGCCCCGGACGACGGATCGTCCGGGGCTTTCTGTACCAGGCTGATCCAGAGATCAGCAGCTGTAATACATGTCGAACTCGACCGGGTGCGGGTGCAGTTGCAGCCGGGCGACCTCTTCCTGCTTCAGCGTGATGTAGGCGTCGATGAAGTCGTCATCCATGACGCCGCCCTTCTTGAGGAAGGCGCGGTCGGCGTCGAGCGCCTCAAGGGCCTCCTTCAGCGAACCGGCGACTTCAGGGATCGAGTGACGCTCTTCCGGCGGCAGATCGTACAGGTTCTTGTCAGCGGCGGCGCCCGGATCGATGCGGTTCTCGATGCCGTCCAGGCCTGCCATCAGCAGGGCCACAAACGTCAGATAGGGGTTGCCCATCGGATCGGGGAAGCGGGCTTCCAGGCGCTTGGCCTTGGGCGAGGTGACGTGCGGGATGCGGATCGAGGCCGAGCGGTTGCTGGCCGAATAGGCCAGCTTCACCGGTGCTTCATAGCCCGGCACTAGACGTTTGTAGGAGTTGGTGGTCGAGTTGGCGAAGGCGTTGATGGCCTTGGCGTGCTTGATGATCCCGCCGATGTACCACAGGCATTCCTGCGACAGGCCGGCGTACTGGTCGCCCGCGAACTGGGGCTTGCCGTCCTTCCAGATCGACATGTGGACGTGCATGCCCGAGCCGTTGTCGCCGAACATCGGCTTGGCCATGAAGGTCGCCGACTTGCCATAGGCGTGGGCCACGTTGTGGATCACGTACTTATACAGCTGCATGCGGTCGGCCATGGTCAGCAGGTCGCTGAACTTCAGGCCCAGTTCGTGCTGTGCGGGGGCGACCTCGTGGTGATGCTTCTCGGGATCGAGCCCCAGGTCCTTCATGACGGCCAGCATCTCGCCGCGCAGATCCTGGCCGGAGTTGACCGGGTTGACCGGGAAGTAGCCGCCCTTGGTCGCCGGGCGGTGGCCCAGGTTGCCCTCGGCGTATTCGGCGCCCGTGTTGGCCGGCAGCTCGCTGGAGTCGAAACTGTAGCGGGTGTCGTGCGGCGCGGTGTTCCAGCGCACATCGTCGAAGACGAAGAACTCGGCCTCAGGACCGAAGAAGACGGTGTCGCCCACGCCCGACGACTGGACATAGGCCAGGGCCTTCTTGGCCATGGAGCGGCTGTCGCGGTTGTAGGGCTCGGCCGTGTCCGGGTTCAGCACGTCGCAGAACATGAACAGCGTCGTCTGCTGATAGAAGGGGTCGATGAAGGCGCTCGACAGGTCCGGCTTCAGCAGCATGTCGGACTCATTGATGGCCTTCCAGCCGGCGATCGACGAACCGTCGAACATGGTCCCGTCTTCCAGGAACTCCTCATCGACCATGCCGATGTCGAAGGTCACGTGGTGGACGCGGCCGCGCGTGTCGGTGAAGCGAAGGTCGACGTACTGGACGTCCTTGTCCTTGATCTCTTGCAGGATCTTGTTGGCGGCGCTCATGGGGGGAGGTCCTGTAGCTGGGGAATTGAAATCGGCCGCCCCGAGAGGCGGCCGTTAGACTAGATGGCTTGGGCGCCGGTTTCGCCCGTGCGGATGCGGATGACGTCTTCGAGGTTGGTGATGAAGATCTTGCCGTCCCCGATCTTGCCGGTGCGGGCGGCGTTCTGAATCGTCTCGACCACGGCAGGGGCCAGGTCATCCGCGACCACGACCTCGATCTTGATCTTGGGAAGGAAGTCGATGACGTACTCGGCGCCGCGATAGAGTTCCGAATGGCCCTTCTGGCGACCATATCCCTTGGCCTCCAGCACGGTCATGCCCTGCACTCCGATATCCTGGAGAGCGTCTTTCACTTCATCCAGCTTGAACGGCTTGATGACGGCTTCAATCTTCTTCATGGCGGGTCCCGAGCCGGCTCCTTTGTTGGTCCGACGCTCGGGTGGTAAAGGGACATTGCATTGCACAATATGGCAAGCGATTTTCGTCCGCTAAGGCCTTCCGTGAACGGAAATCCACATGAAGTTCGGTAACAGTCCGTCAGAGTGGCGTCATCTGCTCCCTCAGCCGGGGCCGCAGAGCCACAAACACGCGCGTGGGCGGCTGGGCGTCGTCTCAGGCGGGGTCATGTCCACGGGGGCGGCGCGCTTGTCGGCTCGGGCTGGGTTGAGGATAGGCGCCGGCCTGGTCAAGGTCTTCTGCCCGCCCGACGCGGCGCCGGTTCTGGCGGTGGCGCTGGAGGCGGTGATGCTGGCCAGCTTCGCTACGCCTGATCAGCTTCAGGCCTTGGCCGATCCGATGGACGCCGTCGTGATCGGGCCCGCAGCGGGCTTGAATGAAAGCACGGTGCTGAATCTGGCCGCCTTGGCGCGGACGGGGGCTGCGCTGGTGGTCGACGCGGACGCCCTGACCCTGTTTCGCGATCGATCAGAACAGTTGTTCGGATGGCTGGACCGCGACGACGTCCTGACCCCGCATGAAGGCGAGTTCGAGCGGCTGTTCCCCGGACTGTTGGTCGAACTGGGACGTGAGGGCGCGGCGCAGGAAGCCGCGCGGCGTGCAGGGTCGGTTATCGTGCTGAAGGGGGCTTCGACCGTCATTGCGGCGCCGGACGAGCGTTTGGCGGTCAACGGCGACGGTTCGCCTTGGCTGGCGACGGCGGGCAGCGGCGACGTGCTGGCGGGTATGATCGGCGGTCTGATCGCCCAGCATATGGATAGCTTCGATGCGGCGAGGGCGGCGGTGTGGATCCACTCAGAAACGGCGCGCCGGTTCGGGCCGGGGCTGATCGCTGAGGACCTGCCGCAGGGGCTTCCTGCTGTGCTGACAGGCCTTCTGAACGGCTGAAGAACGTGGTGCGGATGAGAGGACTCGAACCTCCACGCCTCGCGGCGCCAGAACCTAAATCTGGTGCGTCTACCAGTTCCGCCACATCCGCATAGGTTCGCCCGAGGCTGTAGGCGAGGGCGGCGGTTTCGGCAATCCCGTCTGGACATGAAAAAAGGCCCCGGATCGCTCCGGGGCCTTTCTCTGTCTTGGGCCTACTGCGTTTTTACGCGGCTTTAGGCCGACCGATCGAGATCAGTCCTTCTTGTTGTCCACGCCGTGGCCCATGGCCTCGACCGCCGATTCCAGAGTCGTGTCCTCGGTGATGTCGATGCCTTTGGCCAGCTTCGAGTGGGCGAAGCCGTACAGGCCGTAGATCAAGGCGCCCACCAGGGCGTAGACGCCCAGGATGGTCAGCGGCAGTGGGTTGTCGTTCAGGGCGTGCGTCACCATCGGGATGAAGTTGAACGACGCCAGCGTCAGACAGGCCAGGATGCCCAGCACGGCCGTGACGATGCCGCCCGGCACGCGGAACGGACGCTCCATCTCCGGGTGCTTGATGCGCAGGACGATGACCGACAGGCAGACGATGGCGAAGGCCGTCGCCGTGCCCAGCGACACCAGGTCGCCCAGGATCGAGATGGGCAGGAAGGACGCCGCAATGGCGATGACGATGCCCAGCAGGATGGTGCCGATCCAGGGGGTGCGGAACTTCTGGTGCACTACGGCGAACGCCTTGGGCAGCAGGCCGTCGCGCGCCATGGTGTAGAAGATGCGCGTCTGGCCGTAGCACAGCACCAGCATGACCGAGGATAGGCCGGTGATGGCGCCGATCTTGACCAGGAAGGCGATCATGTTCAGCTGCCCGTTGGGCGCGCCGGCCAGCGGCACATTGGCCCATTCCAGACCCATGCGGTCGATGGCGACAGCGATCGGGGCCGGCGAAGCCAGCTCCAGGTAGGGAACGACGCCGGTCATGACGGCGGCCACGACCATGTAGATCAGGGTGCAGACGAATAGGGCGCCCAGGATGCCGATGGGCACGTCCTTCGACGGGTTCTTGGCTTCGGCGGCGGCGGTCGAAACTGCTTCAAAGCCGACGTAGGCGAAGAATATGATCGAAGCGCCGCGGAAGATGCCGCCCACGCCGAATTGGTCCCAGCTCTCGCCCTGCGGCGGGATGAAGGGGTCCCAGTTGGCCGGGTTGATGTACTGCAGGCCCACCGCGATGAAGGTCAGCAGGACGATGATCTTGATGACGACGATGGCGTTGTTGATGTTCGCCGATTCCGACACGCCCAGCACCAGCAGGCCGCACACGGCGGCGATGCCGACGGCCGCGACCAGGTTGAAGGTGCCCGTCAGCGGGAAGCCTGCGTTCTCGCCCGAGGCGACGTACTGGATCAGCGGAGTAGCCCACTGGGGCCCTTCACCGCCTGGATAGGTTATTGTCGGGAACAGACTGGCGCTTACGCCGAAGTCATTCAGGATCGACACGACGTAGCCGGACCAGCCGACCGCCACGGTCGAGGCCGCGACGCCGTATTCCAGCACCAGCAGCCAGCCCATGACCCAGGCGAAAACCTCGCCCAGGGTGCCGTAGGCATAGGTGTAGGCCGAACCCGACACCGGCATGGTCGATGCCAGTTCGGCGTAGCACAGGCCCGCCAGGGCGCAGGCGATGCCGGCGATGACGAAGGAGAACATGATGGCCGGGCCGGCGTGGGCCGAGGCCACCTGACCCGTCAGAACGAAGATGCCGGCGCCGATGATGGCGCCGATGCCCAGGCTCATCAGATTCATCGGACCGAGGGTCCGTTTCAGCTCGCTCTTGGCGGCTTCTTTCTGAATCTGGGCGATGGATTTTTTAAGAAATAGCCGGTTTCCGGCTGGCTTTACGCCATCTGCAGACATGCAGGTGCGCCCCCAAACTTATGCGACGACCCCTCCCGGGTCGCCTTCTTGGGCGGGGACGCTAGCCATCTGAGGGCTCGCACGCAACGCGGTTTACGAAGGATGATGTGCGGACGACGCTTTCGTGACCCTGGCAGAAGGCGCTACAGCCCGTGCCATGCTGCCGATTCACGCTGTTCTGGAACCACTGAAGGCCGCACTGACCCAGAGCTCTGCGGTCGTGCTGGCCGCACCTCCGGGCGCGGGCAAGACGACGGTCGTGCCCCTGGTCCTGCTGGACCAGCCTTGGCTGGGCGACGGCAAGGTGCTGGTGCTGGAGCCGCGACGACTGGCCGCGCGCGCCGCAGCCGACAGAATGGCCGCCACTCTGGGCCAGAAGGCGGGCGGCGTCGTCGGCTATCGCACCCGTCTTCAGAGCCGCATCGGTCCGGACACGCGAATCGAGGTCGTCACGGAGGGCGTCTTCACGCGCATGATTCTGGACGACCCGGCGCTGGAAGGCGTCGGCGCCGTCCTGTTCGATGAGTTTCATGAACGCAGCCTCGACGCCGACCTGGGCCTGGCGCTGGCGCGTGAGAGCCAGTCGGTGCTGCGTGACGATCTACGCCTGCTGGTCATGTCGGCCACGCTGGATATCTCGGGGGTGTCGCGCTTGCTGGAAGACGCGCCCGTCATCGAGGCCGAAGGACGCATGTTCCCGGTCGAGACCCGCTATCTGGGCCGCAATCCGGTCGAGCGGTTCGAGGACGCCATGGCCAAGGCCGTGATCCAGGCCCTGCAAGACGAGACCGGCTCTATCCTGGCCTTCCTGCCGGGGCAGGGCGAGATCCATCGCACGGTTCAGAGGTTGAATGAACGGCTGCGCGATCCGGCTGTCGATGTCGTCGCCCTGTATGGTGCGCTGGACAAGGGCGAGCAGGACCGCGCCATCGAGCCCGCCGCGCCCGGTCGCCGCAAGGTGGTGCTGGCGACCTCGGTGGCCGAAACCAGCCTGACCATCGAAGGCGTGCGCGTGGTCATCGACGGCGGCTTGTCGCGCGTGCCGCGCTTCGAGCCCTCCAGCGGCCTGACACGGCTGGCGACCGTCAAGGTCAGCAAGTCCTCGGCCGAACAGCGGCGCGGCCGTGCGGGCCGGGTCGAACCCGGCGTCTGCTACCGCCTGTGGGACGAGGAACAGACGCGCGGTCTGGTCGCCCATCAGCGGCCGGAAATTCAGGAGGCGGACCTGACCGCCTTCGCCCTTGATCTGGCGCGTTGGGGTGCGAAGTCGGTCGATGGGCTGGCCCTGCTGGACCCGCCGCCCGCCGGGGCGATGGCTGAGGCGCGCAAAGTACTGACCCGGCTGGGCGCGCTGGACGACAAGGGGGATCTGACGCCGCACGGGCGACGGTTGACGCGCATTCCGCTGGCGCCGCGTCTGGCGCACATGGTCGCGGTCGCTTCGGATCAGGGCGACGCCCTCGGCGGTGCGAAGATCGCGGCGGTGCTGAGCGAGCCGGGTCTGGGCGGGAACGGCGTCGATCTGCACGACCGCCTGAAGGGGCTAGAGCGGGATCGCTCGCCGCGTGGTCGCGACGCCATGAAGCTAGCCGAACGCTGGGCGCGCGCTGCGGGCGGCGGGCGGGATGGCGAGGCGGACGCGGGCCTGCTGCTGGCCGAGGCCTTCCCCGAGCGCATCGCGCGCGCCAAGGGCAAGCCGGGCGAGGTGTTGCTGGCCTCGGGGCGCGGCGCCTTTATCGAGCCGACGGACCATCTGGCTCGCGAGTCCTGGTTGGCCGTGGCTGAACTGGGCGGCGGCGACGCGCGCGATCGCATCCGTCTGGCGGCGGCGTTGGACGCGGCAACGCTGGAAACCGATCTGTCGCGTCTGATCGAGGTCGAGGATCGGCTGGCGCGCGAACCTTCGGGCAAGCCGGTGATCCGCCGGATCCGCCGCATCGGCGCGATTGTGCTGGATGAAAAGGTCGTGGGCGCCCCGGACCGGGCGACCATGACGGCGGCGCTGAAGTCGGAGATTGAGACCGGGGGGCTGGGCGCGCTGAAATGGGGGGAGCAGGCGGGGGCGCTGCGGGCGCGCCTGGCCTTTCTGCGTGGACTGGATAACGCCTGGCCCGACGTCTCGGACGAAGGTCTGTTGGCGGCGCGAGAAGACTGGTTGTGGCCAGTTCTGGACGGGGCGCGGTCGCTGGCCGACATCGGCGACGGCAAGCTGGCCGAGGCCCTGCGTGGCTTGATCCCCTGGGACTTGCAACGCAGGCTGGATGATCTGGCGCCTGTACGCCTGACGACGCCGTTGGGCAGCGCGGGCATCGATTACGCCGCCGAGGGCGGGCCGCGCGTCGAGATCCGAGTGCAGGAACTGTTCGGGGTGAAGATTCATCCGACCGTCGGCGGCGGCCGCGTTCCCCTGACGCTGTCGCTGCTGTCGCCTGCGCGACGACCGGTGCAGGTGACGAAAGACCTGCCGGGGTTCTGGGCCGGGTCGTGGGCGGCGGTCCGTAGCGAGATGCGTGGCCGCTATCCACGCCATCCCTGGCCGGAAGACCCTGCCAATGCGGCGGCCACCAACCGGGTCAAGCCTCGCGGAACCTGATCCTGCGCTTGACGCATAGATGCGCCACGCCGCAATGATCGTGCGTCAACCGTAAGGATTCCGCGTGACCGACGCCGCCGTTTCACCGCCTCCTGCCTCCAAGCGGCGCGTTCTGTTCGCGAGCCTGATCGGTACGACGATCGAGTTCTACGACTTTTACATCTACGCCACGGCGGCAGTGCTGGTCTTTCCGGACCTGTTCTTCCCCGGCGGAGACCGGATGACGGCTATGTTGGCCTCATTCGCCACCTTCTCCATCGCCTTCTTCGCTCGGCCGATCGGCGCGGTCGTCTTCGGCCATTTCGGCGACCGGGTGGGGCGAAAGGCGACGCTGGTGGCGGCTTTGATGACCATGGGCCTGTCGACCATCGCCATCGGCCTGTTGCCGCCCTGGCATTCGGTCGGCGTGATCGCCCCGCTGCTGTTGGCCCTGTGTCGGTTCGGACAGGGACTAGGCCTGGGCGGCGAGTGGGGCGGCGCGGTCCTGCTGGCCACAGAGAACGCCCCGCCGGGTAAGAAAGCCTGGTTCGGCATGTTTCCGCAGTTAGGCGCGCCGATCGGCTTCATCCTGTCGACCCTGAGCTTCATCGCCCTGGGCCAGGTCATGAGCGAGGATCAGTTCATGGCCTGGGGCTGGCGCATTCCCTTCATCGCCAGTTCGCTGTTGGTCATCGTCGGCCTTTGGATGCGGCTGAAGATCACCGAGACGCCTGAGTTCAAACGCGCCATCGACCGCGCAGAACGCGTTCAGGCACCCGCTCTGACGCTTGTGGCGCACCACAAGTTTGCCCTGCTGACAGGGACGCTGGCCGGGCTGGCGACGTTTGTCCTGTTCTATCTGATGACTGTCTTCGCCCTGGGCTGGGGCACGACCAGCATGGGCTACACGCGTGAGCAGTTCCTGCCGATTCAGTTGCTGGGCGTCTGCTTCTTCGGCCTGTTCATCCCGCTAGCGGCTCTGGCGGCGGACAGGTGGGGGCAGGGGCGGACGTTGCTGGCCACTTCGGTCGCTATCGCCCTGTTCGGGCTGATCCTGGCGCCGCTGTTCGGCAGCGGCGGCATGGCGGGCGTGGTGGCTTTCTTCATCATCGGCTTCAGCCTGATGGGCTGCACCTACGGTCCGCTGGGCGCTGCGCTGGCGCGGCCGTTCCCGACGACGGTGCGCTACACCGGCGCATCCATGACCTTCAATCTGGCGGGGATTCTCGGGGCCTCGCTGGCGCCTTACGCCGCGACGTGGCTGGCGGGTCATTACGGGCTTCAGGCGGTCGGCGTCTATCTGACGGTCGCGGCTCTTCTGACGGTCCTGGCCCTGATCGGCATGGGCCGGATCAGGACCGAAGGCGAGGCTTAGAGATTCGAGCCATAGGCCGCGTCGGTCACGGCGTAGGCCATGATGCCCGTGGCTATCGCCAGGTTCAGGCTGTCGGCCCGGCCGCGCATCGGAATCTTGACGTTCAGATCGCAGGCGGCGGCCAGTTCATCGGTCAGCCCCGCCTGTTCATTGCCCATCATGATGAGGGCGGGGTGACGGACGGGGCTGTCGCGATAGCCATGCGTCGCATCCAGGCGGGTGCCGATCACGCTGCCCGGCCAAGAGGCGCGCCAGGCCAGGAACTCTTCACGCGAGGCCTTGCTGATGGTCACGGCGAAGACAGAGCCCATGGTCGCACGCACCGCTTCGACCGAGAAGGGATCGACGCAATCGCCGATCAGGATGACGCCGCCGCATCCGGCCGAGTCCGCCGTGCGGATAATGGTGCCCAGGTTGCCCGGATCGCGAACCTGCTCCAGCGCCACCCAGCAGGGCCTGGCGTCAGGCTGGATGGAGGTCAGCGGCGTATAGACCTGTTCGAATACGCCCAGCACCGTCTGCGGATTGTCGCGACGGCTGATCTTTTCGAGGATGGCGTGGGTGACGACGATGATCTGGCCGCCGGCCTTCAGCGTTTCGGCCTTGGCGCGGTCCAGCAGGGGGTGCGGCCGAGCGTCCTGACCGACCAGTAGCATGACCGGCGCGCGGCCCTGGTCCAGCGCCTCGCCGATGAACTTCAGCCCTTCGGCCAGAAAGCGGCCCGTCGCCTCGCGCTCCTTGCGCATGTGCAGGGCGCGGACGGCCTTGATCGTGTCGTTGGTCAGCGATGTGATGAGGCGTTCGGTCATCAGGCGCTCCATCTGGCGAAGAAGGACAGGCCTATGGCGCGGGCGTTCTTGCCGTCTTCGGACAGGGCTAGTTCGCCCCAGTCGATGCGGCCGCCGCGATCATGGGTCGCTTCGGCCATCATGTGCGCCAGCGACAGGCCGGAAATCCGCGCGGCATAGGCGTTCAGCAACAGGAAGGAGGCGTCGTCGGACAACAAGGAGGCGCAGTCTTTCAGCAGTTCCGGCATGTCCTCGAACAGGCGCCAGACCTCGCCATTAGCGCCGCGCCCATATTTCGGCGGGTCCAGAATGATGCCGTCGTATTTGCTGCCGCGCCGGACCTCGCGCGCGACGAATTTGCGAGCGTCCTCGACGATCCAGCGGATCGGGCGGTCGGACAGGCCCGACAGTTCGGCGTTCTCGCGAGCGTAAGCGGCGGACTTCTTGGAGGCGTCGACGTGGGTGACGTGCGCGCCGGCCGCCGAGCAGGCCAGGCTGGCCACGCCGGTATAGCCGAACAGGTTCAGGATTTTCGGTTGCTTCAGGGTGCGGACGCGCGCGTCCAGCCACTCCCAGTTCGCCGCCTGTTCCGGGAAGAAGGCCAGGTGCCGGAATGGGGTGAAGCGCCCCATGAAGCTCACGTCGCGCCACTTCAGCGGAAAGGCGTCGATCGGGCCGTGGGCGTCGAAGCGCCAGCGACCGGAATCCTCTTCCTCCTGCTGCGGATCGAACATGGCGTTGGCGCGCTCGAAGGCGTTCTCGTCGTGCGCTTTCCAGAAGCACTGGGGCTCGGGTCGCACGACGGTGTAGCGGCCGTAACGCTCGAGCTTGCGACCGTCGCCGCTGTCTAGAAGAGCGTAGTCCGACCACCCACGCGTGACGAGGGTTTCGGGCGAGGAGGAGAGAACCGGAGCCATGCGCGCTGATAGGCGCTCAGGCGGCCGCTCGTCCAGCGTCAGCGCCGTTGATCATGGCGATATCGGGTTCGGGTTCAGCCTGATGCGGGGTCTTGTCCCAGTGATGCGGTTCAAAGATCAGGCGGATGGCGGCGTGAGCGAACGCCAGGCTGAGCAGGCACCAATAGGCGAGGGAGGCCAGCATGTCGCCCAGGCCATAGGAAGCGCCCGCCTGCCGTGCGCCGCGGTGCTTCAAAAGCCAGGCGGCGATGACGCCGGAGATCAGAACGATACTGCCTTGCGGCGAAAAGTGAGGCAGGCGTCCCGCGACGATAGAGGTCAGGGCCACGCTGAACACCCAGGCGGCGCAGGCGGCGTGGATGGCGGCGGACGCCACGCCAGCGCCGACGGTGACGGCCAGCGCCGCCCAGCCTCGCCAGCCCATTCCCTCTTTGTAGCGTGTATGGACAGCCAGTGTTTGCAGATAGCCTTTCAGCCAGCGTGTGCGTTGCGGCAGCCAGAGCGGCAAGGGACCAGGCGGCGGTTCATAGGTGGGCCTCTGGATGACGCCGAGCCGATAGCCGGCGCGCCAGATGCGAAAGCCCAGATCGGCGTCCTCGGTGACGTTCCAGGCATCCCAGCCTCCCAGCGCTCGCAAGACAGGCACTCGGAAATGGTTGCTGGTTCCGCCGAGAGGAAAGGGCAGCCCCAGGCGGCTCATGGCCGGCAGGGTGACTTCGAACAGGGCGGCGTACTCGGCCGCGAACTGCCGGTCGAGAAAGGGGCTGGCGCTGGCCTTGTTCCTGCAACGGATTCGTAGCGGCGCCTGAAGGCAGGCCAGGCTTTCGCCTTCGTAGATGAAGCGCGTCGCGGCCTCGCGCAGTTGCAGCGGGTCGGGGTCGTCTTCTGCATCGTAGATGGTGATCAGGTCGCCGCTACAACGCGCCAGGGCGTAGTTCAGGGCGCGCGGCTTGGTCTTGGGCGCGCCGGGCGGCACGATCAACACCTGAAGCCAGTCGGGCCTGGGCAGGTCCAGAGCAACCTTGATCGTCGCAGCGTCGTCCGTCTCAAGCACCAGAAACCCCTCAAGGCGTTCTCTCGGATAGTCGATATCTGACAACCGTTCGATCAGTTGCGGCAGGACGGACGTCTCCTGATAAAGGGCTGACACAACGGTATAGCGGGGCCATGGACACGACGGGGCTGGGCATATCTGTGGCGTGGCGGACAGGTGCTGGAGGCGGCTGTTCCAGAGCAGGAACAGCCTCCAGGCGGCCAGGCTCATGAATCCAATCTGGAGGCTTAGAAGTACGACAGAACCTGACAAAGGGGCGATTGTCGTGGCGGCCAAAACGCCGGTGACGATGAGGGTAAGACCTAGCGTCTGACGGGTTGTCAGCGTGATGCGCGCAGACTTCAGAGCATCGCCGTCCGCGCGGGCGACCGTTCCCCTTCGCATCGTCGCCCTCCCATTCGAAGATCAATGTTATACTAACATCTATGTAAAGCAATATATTTGGCCGGAGCCGGCTTTTGCGGCTATCACTGGCCCCCACACGGGAGTTCAACTTGGGGAGCATTCGAGTGTCGCTCGCACCTGCCGCATCGTCGCGTTCGACACGCAAACCCAAGGGTGAAGGGCACGAGCGCCGTGCGGAAATCCTGGCGGCGGCCGAAGGTATTTTCGTCGAGCGGGGCTATGAAGGCGCGACCATTCGCAAGATTGCTGACGAGGTGGGCCTGTCGTCGACCGCGCTTTACATGCACTTCGCGGACAAGGGTGAAATCCTCAACGAGATCTGCCGCAACGCCTTCGACACCCTGGCCGAGCAACACCAACGGACCCTGGCTGAGGATGCGCCTCCCTTGGCGCGGCTGCGCCGGATCGTCGAGAATTACATCGCGTTCGGTTTCGCCAATCCCAACGCCTATCGGCTGGCCTATCTGACCCCGCAGGTCCAGACGCGCCACGGCGCCGAGACCGTGGCGCAGCAAAGCGGAGCCGACCTGTTTCGCGCCTTTGTCAGCGTGGTCGAAGAGGCGGTCGATCAAGGCGCGCTGCGAGGTGATCCCCGCACGCTGGCGCAGGTCATCTGGGCCAGCGCCCATGGCTTGGTCTCCATCATGACGACCAAGCCTTATTTCGACTGGGCGGATCGTGAGACCTTGGTCCGCACCCAGATGGACGCCTTGTTTGCGGGATTGACCGCCTCGTGAAGCTCGTCATCACAGCCGTCGTTTCGGCGATGGCGTGTTGGAGCGGCGTCGCGGCGGCTGAGCCTTTGCGGGTCATGGCCCTGGATCAATGCGCCGATCAATTTGTCCTCGCCCTGGCGCCCGATGCGGAGTTGGGCCTGTCGCCGAGAGCGGATGATCCTGATTCCTGGCTGCGTGCTGACGCCCAGGGTCATCGGCGAGTGCGACCGACGTTGGAGGCCGCTGTCGGCTTTCGACCAGACGTGGCGGTGCGTTACTGGGGCGGCGACGCTCGCCTTCTGGCCGCTTTGGAGCGCGATGGCGTCCGCACGGTCACCATATCCGACGCCACGGACATGGATGGGGTTCGCGCCAACATTCATGTCGTCGCTCAGGCTCTGGGGCGCCCGGAGCGAGGCAAGGCGTTGACGCAGCGTATGGAGGCGCAGTTGGCCAAGGCTGAAGGCGCAGGCCGAGGGCGCAAGGCCGTCTATGTCACGGCCAGCGGGTTCACCTCCGGCCCCGGCTCCTTGATGGACGCTGTCCTGCGCGCGGCCGGGTTTCGCAATGGGGTCGAACGGCCGGGCTATCAGCCTCTGGGACTCGAACGCGTGCTGCTGACGCCGCCTGCTCTTTTCGTGAAGGGCTTCTTCGACCTGGCGCGTTCGGATTGGCGCGGGGCGGGACGGCATCCGGTGATGCAGCGCGCCATGCGAGGTCGGACGGCGGCTGAACTGCCCGGTGCGACTCTGACATGCCCGGCCTGGTTCGCGGCGGACGCCGCAGCGCAGTTGGCCGAGCAGGCGTCATGAACCGGACTGCGACGCTGAATATCGGCCTGGCGGCGGTGATCGTGTTGGCGATCGTGCTGGCGGTGACGCTGGGCGAAACCCGGTTCAACGCCGCCGATTACATGACGGCCTTGAGCAATCCGGGCTCAGGGCCTGGCGAGGTGCTGTGGCTCGTGCGCGCGCCCCGAGCGTTCTGCGCCCTGTTCGTAGGCGCGGCTTTGGGGCTGGCGGGGGCGGTGATGCAGGGGCTGTTGCGCAACCCGCTGGCGGAGCCGGGCGTGCTCGGCGTGTCAGCGACCTCGGCCCTGGCCGCTGCGACGGCCATCGTGCTGGGGCTGGCGGCGATCCCCGGCGCGGTGGAGGTTTCGGCTTTGTTCGGCGCGACGGTCGGCGGCGGGCTGCTGATCGCCCTGGCCGCGCGGGTGCGGACGCCGGAGGCGCTGATCCTGTTCGGCGTGGCCTTGTCCAGTTTCGCGGGGGCGCTGACGGCTCTGATCTTCAATCTGTCGCCGTCGCCCATCGCCTCGGCCGAAGTGATGAACTGGCTGTTGGGCTCGGTGGAGAACCGCAGCTGGATTGATATCGCCTGGGTCGCGCCCGCCGTTCTGGTCGCCAGCCTTTTGGCGCGCAGCGCGTCGCCAGGCCTGCGGATGCTGACTTTGGGCGAGGAGGCGGCGCGGGCGTCGGGCCTGTCGATGGGGCGAATGCGGGTGCTGGCGCTGGCGGCGGCGGCCGTGGCGGCGGGCGCGGCGGTGGCTGTGGCGGGCGTCATCGGCTTCGTCGGTCTGGCGGCGCCGCATCTGGTGCGGGCGGCGGTGCGCGGCGATCCGGGGCGATTGCTTCTGCCATCGGCCCTCGCGGGCGGCTTGATGCTGGTGGCCGCCGATCTGGCGGCGCGGATGCTGCCGACGGATCAGGAACTGAAATTGGGCGTCTTCACCGCCCTGGTCGGCGCGCCCTTGTTCGCCCTGATTGCCTGGCGCGCGGCGCGGGAGTGGCGACTGTGAGTCTTCTGTTGGCTCTTGAGAACGCCCATGCCCGCGTTGGCGGGGCCGAAGTGCTGAAAGGCGCGTCCGTGTCGGTGCGGGCGGGTGAAGTGGTCGCCCTGTGCGGGCCGAATGGCGCGGGCAAGTCGACGGCGGTGCGCGCCGCCTTGGGCCTGACGCCGCTGACGCAAGGCTCGGCCCGCTTGGGCGGTGATGAGGTGCGGCGTCTGTCCGAGCGTCAGCGCGGCGAGCGTGCAGCCTACCTGCCGCAGGACCGTTCGATCGCGTGGAACCTGCCGGCGGTCGAGCTGGCGGCGCTGGGCGCGCCTTTCCTGGCGGGCGCGGCCGCGCTGGACCGCGCGCGTGTCGCGCTGCACCGCGCGCGTGTCGCGCTGCACGAGGTCGGCGTGGGTCATCTGGCGGATCGTGGCGTGGCCGAGATGTCGGGCGGCGAGCGGGCGCGCGTTCTATTGGCACGCGCCCTGACGGTTTCCGCTCCCTTGCTGGTTGCGGACGAGCCGATCGCTGGCCTGGACCCCGACGCCCAGCTTCTGGTGCTTGAGCGGCTGCGGGCGCGCGCTGACGCCGGGCATGGCGTTCTGGTCAGCTTGCATGACCTGACTCTGGCTGCGCGCTTCGCCGATCGGGTCGTGGTGCTGGATCAGGGACGGACGGCGGCGGAGGGCGCGCCGACCGAGGCTCTGTCGCCGTGCGTGCTGAAGACCGTCTTCAACCTGGACGCTGTCTGGCTGGAGGCGTTGGACGGGCCGCTGCTGGCGGCCCGCCGTCTACCCAGTAACTGATATCAGGGCTGATAGGGACGCGGGCCGGTGTTGGGCGGCGTGCCCCGCGCCAGGTCCGCCGAGGGCGTCAGCGGCGCTGAGCCGCCGTTCAGGCGGGCGCGATAGACCTGCATGTTCTCCATCACCCGCATCATGTAGTTGCGCGTCTCGGTGAAGGGCGCGCACTCGATGAAGTCGATGGGGTCGACCTGGGCCTGACGCGGGTCGCCGCACCGGGCCGTCCATTGCGGCGGGCGCGCGGGCCCTGCGTTGTAGCCGACCGCCGCCAGCAGGGGCGAGCCGCCGAAGTTGTTCATCAACTCACCCAGGTGATAGCTGCCCAGGGTCATGTTGATTTCAGCATCCCACAACTGTTCAGTGTTGAATGGACGCCCCATGCGTCGGGCCACGCCCTGCGCGGTTGCAGGCAGAAGCTGCATCATGCCGCGTGCGTCCGCGTGCGAACGCACCAAGGGGTCAAAGCTGGATTCCTGACGAGTGATGGCCAGGGCGAACTCCGTCGGCGCCATGCCCGGAACCTGTTGCGGCAGGCTGATCGGATACATCCGCTCGGGCATGACGAAGCCGCGCTGGCTGGCCGCGCGACCGACCATCATCGAGCCGAACTGGTCGCCGTAGCCCTGCATCAGGTCGAACAGTTGAGACAGGTCGTAGGGCGAGGGCAGCGCATCATCCAGATGATAGGCGAAGACCCGCATCAGGGTCTTTTCGCCGATCTGGCCCAGAATGCGCGTGGCGCGCACCACCTCATTGCCTTCGAAGCGGTTCACGTCTTCCGGCGATGGCGACGGTTCGCCCGGCAGGGTCAGGGTCGTCGCGCCTGCCTTTTCCGCCGCCAACTGACCGTAGAAGGTCTGCCAGTGTTCGGCGCCCGCCTGATACCAGCGCTGGGCGTCCTCGCGGGCGCCGCGCGCCTCGGCCGCACGGCCCAGCCAGTAGAGGGCGCGACCCTGGGTGATCGGGGTCGAGGAGGCGTTGCGCAGAACTTCGAAATGCTGGGCCGCCGTCGCCGGGTCGTTCAGCTTGGTCAGGGCGACCCAGCCGGCGAAGAACTCGGCGTCGACCTTGCGCTCGCCCGAGGGGAAGCCGTGGCCGTTCATGGCGGCGTAGGCGGCGCGGGCGTTGCCTTGTTGCAGGGCGTCCAGGAAATAGTTGCGGCGCTCGCTCCACAGGGTGTTCTGGCCGTCGGCGTGCGACGGCGCGGCGGGCAGGGCGGACAGCAGCGGGAAGGCTTCGGACTGGCGGCCGGCCGAGCGCAGCAGGCGCACCCGCTCCAGCACCACGGCCGGATCGTTGGCCTGGGTCTGCGACAGGCTGCTGACGATCACGTCGGGAGCGTAGGCGGTGCGCAGCGCCATGACGGTGTTGGCGACGGCCTGGCGGTCGGCCGGGGCCAGGGCGACCATGGCCCGTGTCGCGGGGCCGTGCGGCCCCAGCAGCAGCATGTTCAGCCGGGTCACATGGTCGTCGCTGGTCAGCCAGCCGCTCCAGCGCGAATAGATGCGGCTTTGCTGAGCTTCATCGAAGCTCTGGGTGCGCCACCAGTCGCGAATCAGAGTCTGCGCCTCCTGGCGGCGGCCCGTCTGCTCCAACGCCCCGGCCAGAGCGATGGCGCCCTGGGCCGTGGTCGGGGCGGTTCCGTTGAAGAAGGCCAGTACGGCGTCCGGCGACTGGCCCGCCATGTCCAGGGCGCGCTCGCCTGCACCCCGGCGCGAATCGCCGCGCGGCCAGTTCGCCAGGTCGGTCTGAGCCAGCGCCAGGTCGCTGTAGGACATCTGCTTGTCCGAGGTGTCGACCAGCGCCCACTCGACCAGCTTGCGCGCCGCAGGATCGGAAATGCGCGCCATGATGGACTGCGTGCCGACGACGTCGCGCGCCCGCGCAGCCGTCAGACCCTGCTGCACCAGGGCGGCGTCCTGGCTGCTGATGATCCCGCCCTGACTGGCGGAATAGGGCGTCGGCGTGCTGTTCAGCACGTCCTGAGCCGGTGGAGTCAGTATCGCCAGGGCGGCGGCCACGGTCGTCGCGATCATCAGATATCTGATCCTCATTCATCTTTGGTTGCGGCCAAGCGGCGGGCAACCTACCCTTTGCCGATTAGTGACGGGCGGATCGCCGCCCATTTCTCCGCGCAGGTATGTTGTTCCCATGACCGCCCCCTTGTTCAAGGGCGTGATCACCGCCCTGATCACACCTCTTCGTGACGGAAACGTGGACGAGGCCGCTTTCAAGCGCCTGTTGGAACGTCAAATCGCCGCTGGAGTTCACGGCGTCGTGCCGATGGGCACTACGGGCGAGAGCGCTACCCTGCACCTGGACGAACACAAGCGCGTGGTCGAACAGTGCGTCGAGATCGCCGCCGGGCGCATCCGCGTCATCGCCGGCGCCGGGTCGTCCGCGACGGACAAGGCGATCGAGCTGACCCGCTTCGCCAAGACGGTCGGCGCCGACGGCGCTCTGGTCGTCACCCCCTATTACAACCGCCCGTCGCAGGCCGGGATGCACGCGCATTTCGAAGCCGTGGCCGATGCCGTGCAATTGCCGATCCTGCTGTACAACGTGCCGGGACGCACGGGCGTGGACCTGTCGAACGAGACGGTTGCGGCCCTGTCGGCGCACCCGAACATCGTCGGCATCAAGGACGCGACCGGCGACGTGGCGAGGGCCAGTTGGATGCGCGCCAACATCGACGGCGCCTTCGACCTGATTTCTGGCGATGATTCCAGCTATTTGGGTTATGCCGCCCACGGCGGCGTGGGCGTCATCTCCGTGACGTCGAACGTCGCGCCCGAGGCGATGGTCGCACTGTATGACGCCATCCAGGCCGGTGACTTCGCCGCCGCCCGGTCGTGGCAGGAACGCCTGATCGGCCTGCATAAGGCGCTGTTCCTCGACAATTCACCGTCGCCGACCAAATACGCCCTGGCCAAGCTGGGTCTTTGTACGGAAGAGGTTCGTCTGCCGCTGTCGCTGACAGCCGACGCCGTGAAGCCTGCGATCGACCAGGCGCTGGCCGAGGCCGGAGTCGCCTGATGGCAGCAGACGCGCCGAAACAAAAGACGATCGCCGAAAACCGACGCGCGCGCTTCGACTACTTCCTTGAGGATCATATCGAGGCCGGGATCCAACTGCTGGGCACCGAGATCAAGGCGCTGCGCGACGGCCGGGCCAACATCGCCGAAAGCTACGTCTCGCCCGAGGGGCGCGAAATGGTGCTGATCAACGCCGACATCCCGCCCTACAAGATGGCGAACCGGTTCAACCATGAGCCGCGTCGCCATCGGAAGCTGCTGCTGCACCGCAAGCAGATCGACAAGCTGATCGGCGCCGTTCAGCGCGACGGCCGCACCATTGTGCCGGTGCGCCTGTATCTGAACGAGGCAGGCAAGGCGAAGCTGGAAATCGCCTTGGCCAAGGGCAAAAAGCTGCACGACAAGCGCGAGACTTCGGCCGAGCGTGACTGGCAGCGCGACAAGGCGCGCCTGCTGCGCGACAAGGGATAAGTGCAGTTCCGCTTTGCGCGCCGCGCGACGCGCGATAAACGACGGAACATGGGGCGCGTCTTGCGGAGTTCATGGTGAAGATAGCCGAACGCTGGTTCGTCATGGCGGGCGTGGCCCTGCTGGGCGCCATCGCCGTGGCCGGGGTGGTGGTGGCGATCTACGCCGCCTGGGTCTTGCACGACATGCCGGACGCCTCCGAGCTGGCGGACTATCGCCCGGCGACGGCGACGCGCGTCTATGCCGAGGACGGCACCCTGATCGGCGAGTTCTCGGATCAGCGCCGAATCTACGTCACCTATGACCAGGTGCCGCAGACGGTCGTTCACGCCTTCTTGGCGGCCGAGGATCAGAACTTCTTCAGTCACGGCGGCATCGACGTGTCCGGCATCGGTCGGGCCATGTTCAAGAACGTCTTCAACGTGCTGTCCGGGCGTCGCCTGGAGGGCGGTTCGACCATCACCCAGCAGGTGGCCAAGAACGTCCTGCTGACCAGCGAAACCAGCCTGAACCGCAAGCTCAAGGAAGCGGTGTTGTCCAGCCGTCTGGAAGCGACGCTGAGCAAGGAACAGATCCTCGAGCTGTATCTGAACGAAATCTACCTGGGCTATCGCTCTTACGGCGTGGCCTCGGCGGCCTATAACTATTTCGGCAAGTCGCTGGATCAGCTGACGCCGGACGAGGCGGCCTTCCTGGCGGCCCTGCCGAAGGGGCCGACCAACTATCACCCCAAACGCTATCCCGAGGCCGCGCTGGGCCGCCGGAACTGGGTGCTGGGCGAGATGGCCGACAACAAATGGCTGTCGGACGAACAGTTGCAGACTGCTCTGGCCCGTCCGCTGAGCACCCGTTCGGCGCCGCGTCGCGCCGAATACGCTGACGCCGACTTCTTTGTGGAAGAGGCGCGTCGTCGCGCCATCGCCCTGTTCGGCCAGGAAGAGGTCAATCGCGGCGGTTATTACCTGCGCACCACCCTGGATCCGCAGCTGCAATCGGCGGCGCGCGACGCCCTGATGCGCGGCCTTGAGGACTATGACCGTCGTCACGGCTGGCGCGGCGCGTGGGGCACGACCGACTTCGCCGAGGGCTGGCAGGCCGAAGCACAAAAGCGGACGACCCCGCCCGAGCGTCGCTCGTGGCAGGCCGCCGCCGTCGAGAACGTTAGCGGCGGCGCGATTCGCGTTCGCACGGCCAAGGACGATCAGACAGGCACGCTGCGCGCTGCCGACGTGACATGGTCCAACGCAGGACGCCGTCCTCTGAAGCGTGGCGATCTGATCTTTGTCGAGCGTCAGGGCGGCCAATTCGCCCTGAAGCAGGTGCCGGCCGTCAACGGCGCCCTGGTCGCCATCGAGCCGCAGTCGGGCCGCGTCCTGGCGATGGTCGGCGGCTATTCCTACGCCTTGTCCAGCTTCAACCGCGCGACCCAGGCTCGCCGTCAGCCCGGCTCGGCCTATAAGCCCTTCGTCTATGCGGCGGCGCTGGAAGGCGACTTCACGCCTGCCTCGATCGTTCTGGACGCGCCGATCAGCTTCCCCGGCGGTCCCGGCGGCCGCGCTTGGACGCCCCAGAACTACAGCCGCCAGTTCTACGGCCCGCAAAGCCTGCGTCGCGGCCTCGAATTGTCTCGCAACGTCATGACCGTGCGTCTGGCCCAGGCGGTGGGCATGAGGAACGTCGTCGACCTGTCGAAGAAGATGGGCGTGGTGGACGACATGTCGCCGAACCTGGCTATGTCGCTGGGCGCCGGTGAAACGACGCCGTACCGCATCACGGCCGCCTATGCCGCCTTCGTCAACGGTGGGCGCCGGGTCGATCCCTATCTGATCGAACTGGCCCAGGACCGGAACGGCCAGACCATCCATCGCGCCGACCGTCGCCAGTGCCGCGACTGCGGCCGAGGCTTCAGCGGCCAGGAATCGCCGCGTCTGCAGGACCGCGGAACCCAGGTGATCGACCCGATCACCGCCTATCAGATGAGCTCCATGCTGGAGGGCGTGATTCAGCGCGGCACCGGTGCCCGCGCCCGCGGTCTGGGCCGCTGGGTCGGGGGCAAGACGGGCACGACCAATGAATACCGCTCGGCCTGGTTCGTCGGCTTCTCGGCTGACATCGTCGTCGGCGTCTTCGTCGGCTTCGACGACAACCGCTCGCTGGGCGGGGGCGAGGCGGGGGCCTCGACCGCCGTGCCGATCTTCATCGATTTCATGGAAGACGCTCTGAAGGAACGTCCCGCGCGCCCCTTCGTGAAGCCGAAGAACGCCATCTTCCGCACCGTGAACGGCATCGAGGAAGCGTTCCGACCCGGCACCGAGCGCCAGTTGCGTGAAGAAGCGCCGCGTCCGGCTGCGCAGGAAGGACCGCAGAACTACTACGAGGTCATTCGTCGCGAGCAGGAAGCCAAGTCTCAGGCTCCCGCGCCGGTCGCGCCGCCGCCGGTGGCTCCGCCGCCGCCCAAGAAGCAGCCGGCTGAGGACTTGAGCGACCTCTACTGACCCTCTAGGTAAGCCCACCACCCGGCGCGCCTGTCATCAGGCGCGCCGTTTCACCCTATATCGCGGAGATTGCGATGAGACCGGATGTCGAGGCCATGAAGGCCGACATCGAGCAGAGCGTCGCTCTGCTCAGGAGGCGACTTTGACTGGGATGTCGCTCTAAGAAAGCTCGATGAGCTGAACGCGCGGGTCGAGGATCCGACGCTGTGGGACAATCCCGAACAGGCCCAGGCCGTCAGCCGCGAACGCTCGCGCCTGGAAGCCCAGGTCAACGCCGTCAAGGAAATGGAGCAAGATCTCGAAGACGGGATCATGCTGGCCGACATGGCCGATGAGGAGGGCGATGAAGCCACCCTCGAGGACGCGCGCGAGCAGTTGAAGGCCATCAAGGAACGCGCCGCCCGCGCCGAACTTGAAGCCCTGCTGTCCGGCGAGGCCGACGGCAATGACGCCTATCTGGAAATCAACTCCGGCGCCGGCGGCACCGAGTCCAACGACTGGGCCGGGATGCTGATGCGGATGTACAGCCGCTGGGCTCGCGCCCACGGCTATGAGGTCACGATCGAGGCCGAGGAACAGGGCGAACAGGCGGGCATCAAGTCCGCGACCCTGCAGATCGCCGGGCCGAACGCCTATGGCTGGCTGAAGTCGGAATCGGGCGTTCACCGCCTGGTCCGTATCAGCCCCTATGACGCGGCGGCCAAGCGTCACACCAGCTTCGCCTCCATCGGGGTGTCGCCGGTCGTGGACGATACGATCGAGATCGACATCAACCCGTCGGATGTGCGCACCGACACCTATCGCGCGTCCGGCGCTGGCGGTCAGCACATCAACAAGACGGACTCGGCCGTGCGTTTGACGCACATTCCGACCAATACGGTCGTGGCTTGCCAGGCCGGTCGTTCGCAGCACCAGAACCGCGAACAGGCCTGGAAGATGCTGCGGGCGCGTCTGTACGAGCTGGAGCTTCAGAAACGTGAGGCTGCGGCTCAGGCTCTGGCTGACGCCAAGACCGACATCGGTTGGGGCCACCAGATCCGATCTTATGTCCTGCAGCCGTATCAGATGGTGAAGGACCTGCGGACCGAGGTTGAGACCTCGGACACGCAAGGGGTTCTGGACGGCGACCTGGATCCGTTCATGGGCGCCGCGCTTGCGGCTCGCGTGGGCGAGACCCGCGAGGGCTGATCCAGCCGCCAGACCGACGCATAAAAAAGGGCGGCCTTCGCGGGCCGCCCTTTCTCATTTCTATCCGTCGCGACGATCAGGCGGCGGGCTTGGCTTCGACTTTGGCGTCCGCCTTGGCGGGGGCGGGCTTCTCGGCAGGAGCGGGGCCTTCCAGCATATTGGCTCCTGGCGTGTCGCGCTTGGCCTGAGTGCAGCGGCCCTGGAACCAGGCGCCCTGTTCGATCGAAAGCTGTTCCTGCGTGATGTCGCCCTCGACGCGCGAGGTGGCGAACAGCTTGACCTGCTTGGCGACGATGGCGCCCGAGACGCGGCCGCGCACCTCAAGGATATCGGCGTGGACCGTGCCCTCGACCGCGCCGCCTTCGCCGATCACCACGCGCACCACGCGGATGTCGCCCTTGAGCGAGCCGTCGACCTGAAGCTCGCCCGCGCCGGAGATGTTGCCTTCATATTTCACGCCCGCCGACAGGGTCGATAGGCTAGACGATCGTGCGGCGGGGCGTGCCGGTTCGGGCGTCCGTACGGCCGCAGCGGCGATCGGAGCGGCGGGTGCGGGCGTCGGCTTGGCCGGTTCCGGCGGCGTCGGAATGCCCAGGCCGCTCGAAGTACTGTTGTCGAGGGGTTTGTTCTTGTTGAACATCTATACTCTCCGCGTCACGCCGGGACGACCGGCGTTTGGTCAATGTCAGCCCCTGAGGATACAATCCCTGACAATACTTAGGGGGGGCTGAGGCGGAGAGGTCAAGCGGGGCCTTCCGAACCCCGCTCGCCGATCAGAGCGCTTCGACGGCGGCCAGCACCTCTTCGGCGTGCCCCTTCACCTTGACGTTCCGCCAGGCGCGACGGACCACGCCCTGGCCGTCGATCAGGAAGGTGGCGCGCTCGATGCCCATGTATTCGCGGCCGTACAGCTTTTTCAGCACCCAGACGCCCCAGGCTTCGGTGACCACGCCGTTCTCGTCCGAACCGAGCACGACCTTGAGGTCATGTTTGGCCTTGAAGCGGTCCAGCTTCTTCACCGCATCGCGCGATACGCCGATCACCACGGCGTTCGCCGCCGAGAACCGGTCGGTCAGCGCCGAGAAGTCCTGCCCCTCGGTCGTGCAGCCGGGCGTATCGGCCTTGGGGTAGAAGTAGAGGAGGATCGTCTTCCCCTTCAGCCCGTCCAGCGACACGCGCCCGCCGCCGTCGGTCGCTAGGTCAAAAGCGGGTGCAGGGGTGTTTTCGGTGATGTCGGTCACAGGTCTCTCCTTACACCGGCCGCACCAGCACCAGCTTCTTCTTACCGGCGCCGAGCTTCAGCACGCCGTCGGCGTTCAGATCGGCTTCTTCGATCAGGCGGGCGCCGTCATTGACGACCTCGTCGTTCAGGCGGAGGCCGCCGCCCTGGGCCAGGCGACGCGCCTCGCCGTTGGAGGCGCTGAGGCCCGCCTTGGTCGTGACGGCGGCGATCATGGCGCCGATCACTTCATCCTTCGACAGTTCGATCGTCGGCAGGTCGGCCGACAGTTGGCCCTTCTCGAAGGCGGCCTCGGCGGCGGCGCGGGCGGCCTTGGCGGCTTCGGCGCCGTGCAGCATGGAGGTGGTGGCGTCAGCCAGCGCCTTCTTGGCGTCGTTGATCTCGGCGCCTTCCAACGCCTCATAACGCTCGATCTGATCCAGCGGCAGGTCGGTGAACAAACGCATGAAGCGGCCCACGTCGCCGTCTTCGGTGTTGCGCCAGTACTGCCAGTAGTCGAACGGCGCCAGGGCGTCGGCGTTCAGCCACACGGCGCCGCCGACCGTCTTGCCCATCTTCTGGCCTGACGCGGTGGACAGCAGGGGCGTGGTCAGGCCGAAGGCGGCCTTCTGGTCCACCTTGCGGGTCAGTTCGACGCCGTTGATGATGTTGCCCCACTGGTCCGAGCCGCCCATCTGCAGATTGCAGCCGTAGCGACGGTTCAGTTCCAGGAAGTCTGTCGCCTGCATCAGCATGTAGTTGAACTCGAGGAAGGTCAGCGGCTGCTCACGTTCCAGGCGCAGCTTGACCGAGTCGAAGCTCAGCATGCGGTTGACGGTGAAGTGGGTGCCGTAGTCACGCAGGAATTGCAGGTAGCCGAGCTTGGACAGCCACTCGTCGTTGTCGAGCATCAGCGCATCGCTGGGGCCGTCGCCGAAGGTCAGGAACTTCTCGAACACGCTTTTGATGCCGGCGATGTTCTCGGCGATCTTTTCCTCGGTCAGTAGGGGGCGCTGGGTGTCCTTGAACGAAGGGTCCCCGACCTTGGTCGTGCCCCCGCCCATCAGGACGATCGGCTTGTGTCCGGCCTGCTGAAGGCGGCGCAACAGCATGATCTGCGTCAGGTGGCCGACGTGCAGCGACGGCGCCGTCGCATCGAAACCGATATAACCCGTCACCACGCCCGTCGCCGCCGCTTCGTCCAGTTCGGTCGGGTGCGTGATCTGATGGATATAGCCGCGCGCCTTCATCAGACGCAGGAAGTCCGATTTGAAGGCGGTTTCGGAAACGGTTTGGGTCGTAGGCTCGGTCATGGTCGGGTCCGTAGCATCAGAACCGGCGGCCGTCTTCCGAGGAATAATGCCGCCGAGGGAGGGGCGGCAAGGATCGCGGCCGCTCTACGAGTAGAGGCCGTAGTAATAGGCGGCGAAAAGGGCCGGTTGCGCGATCATGGGCGCTAGCTACGTCGCGCCCGACGTGGCAGTCAAGCCGCTATGACGACCTCCTCGAAAAAGACCCTCCGCGTGCTCGGCTTCATGACCGGCACCTCGCTGGACGCTGTGGACATGGCGGTGATCGAGACGGACGGTCACGACATCCTGTCCTTCGGCCCCGCCGGCGAAATGAAGCTGGACGGCGAAACGCGCGCCATCATCGAGGACGCGATCGACGACGCTTTCGACTGGGAACGCGACGAGGAAGAACCCGACAGCTTCGAGGACGCCCGCATGGCGGTGGCCGACGCGCATCTGGCCGCTGCGCTCGGCTTCATGGCGGTGAGTGGGGTGAAGTCCAGCGCGCTGGATCTGGTCGGCGTCCATGGCCAGACGGTGCTGCACGAGGCGCCGACGCTGGACCAGCCGGGCCGCACCGTCCAACTGATCGACGCCGCCAGCGTGGCCGAGGGGCTGGGCGTGCCAACGGCCTTTGATTTCCGCAGCGCCGACGTGGCGGCGGGCGGGCAGGGTGCGCCGCTGGCGCCCATCTATCACGCGGCGCTGGTTCGCAAGGCGGGAATGTCGGGCCCGGTCGCCGTGCTGAATCTGGGAGGGGTCGGCAACATCACCCTGATCCATGCTGATGGCGGGCTGGAGGCCTTTGACACTGGCCCGGCCAACGGCATGGTCGATCTGCTGGTCCAGTCGCGGATGAAGAAGCGGATGGATGAGGGCGGTCGTCTGGCGGCGGCGGGGGGCGTCGATCAGGCCGTGCTGGACGCCTATCTGGCCCATCCTTACTTCGCCGCGACTGGGCCGAAGTCGCTGGACCGTTTCGACTTCTCACTGGATCCGGTGGCGGGGCTGTCGCTGGAAGACGCCGCCGCCACCCTGACCGCCTTCGCGGCGCAGGCCGTGGCGCTGGGCGTTGCGCGCTGTTCGGAACAGCCGAAGGAGATCGTCGTCTGCGGCGGCGGACGCCATAACCCCGTGCTGCTGGCCGCCATTCGCGAGCGTGTCGGCGTCCCTGTTTCGACGGCCGAGGACAAGGGGTGGCGCGGAGATTCCATCGAGGCCGAGGCCTTCGCCTTCCTGGCCGCGCGCTGTCGTCTGGGCCTGCCGATCAGCTTCCCCGGCACGACAGGCGTCCCGACGCCCATGACTGGCGGCCAAATCGTCGAGCCAGGAGCGGAATAGTGGCGGCGTCATCGCGCTTCTGGGGCATCGCCAGCGGTCTTGCTGCGGGCGCCCTGTGGGGGTTGGTCTTCCTGGCGCCGAAGGTGGTGCCGGAGGCCTCGCCCCTGCTGCTGACGGCCGGACGCTATCTCGCCTATGGCCTGATCGCAGTCCTGCTGATCGCGCCGCGTTGGCGGCGGGTGACGGCGGCTTTGACGCGTAAAGCGTGGGGCGCCCTGGTCTGGCTGAGCTTGGCGGGAAATCTGGTCTATTTCGCCTTTCTGGTGGTCGGGGTGCATTACGCAGGCGTCGCGGCCTCGGCCCTGATCGTCGGCATGGTGCCTGTGGTGGTGGCCCTGTGGGGCCTGCGGGACAAGGACTCGCCGCCGCTGTCGCGCGTGGCGCCGCCTATCGCCGTGGCGGCGCTGGCCGTCGGCCTGATCGGCTGGGAGTCGCTCAGCCAGGGCGGCGGCGCGGCGGCGCAAAGCGGCTCCGCGACCTTGATCGGGCTTGGCTGCGCCATTGCGGCCTTGTTGTCCTGGACCGCCTTCGCTGTTGGCAACAGCCGCTGGATGGGGCGCTTGCCTGATGTCACCCCGCATGAGTGGTCGCTGTTGACCGGCGTGGTCACGGGCGCATTGGCGCTGCTGCTGGTCATTCCGTCGCTGTTCATGCTGGGCGGCATGACGGATGACGCCTGGCTGCGGTTGATCGGGGTCAGCGCGGGCGTGGCGATCTTCGCCTCGGTCATCGGCAACGCCTTCTGGAACCAGGCCAGCCGCCTGCTGCCGCTGACCATGTTGGGCCAGATGATCGTGTCGGAGACTCTGTTCGCCTTCATCTACGGTTTCATCTGGGAACAGCGCGGCCCGACCGTGATCGAGATCGTCGCCATGATCCTGATGATCGTCAGCGTCGTCTGGTGCGTCCGCGCTCACCGTCCGGCGGCTGTAGCGGCGGCGGAAGGCGAGCATTAGGCAACGCTCGCCGTCTCTAGGCGTTGACCTAGAGCGGACCGGGCCCCTCTGGCGACCCTTCATCGCGATGTCGGCCGCGTCGTTTGAAACGGCTCGCGAAGGCGTCGATGGAACTGTTGCTGCTGGAGTGGTTGGGCAAGCCCGTCTGGATGTGGGCCGGCTTCCTGACAATCGTCATCGCCCTGCTGGCGCTGGATCTGGGGCTGTTCAACCGGCGTGATCATGAGATCGGGGTGCGCGAGAGCCTGGGGCTGTCGGCCTTCTACATCGCCGTGGCCCTGGCCTTTGGGGCGTGGCTGTGGTCGTGGCTTGGGGCGGATAGCGCGGTCGAATATCTGACCGCCTATGCCGTCGAGAAAAGCTTGGCGATGGACAATGTCTTCGTCATCGCCTTGATCTTCAGCGCCTTTTCCGTGCCGCGTCTCTATCAGCACCGGGTGCTGTTTTGGGGCGTGTTGGGCGTCATCGTCCTGAGGGCGATCATGATCGGCGGCGGGGCCGTGCTGGTCGCCCGTTATCACTGGGTGCTGTACTTGTTCGCCGGCTTTCTGATCCTCACGGGCGTGAAGATGTTCTTTGCGCGCGGCGAGGAAGCGGACATCGCCGATAATGCGCTGCTGAAGTGGTTCCGGCGACGGATGCGTGTGACGAACGACCTGCACGGTCACGCCTTCTTCGTCCGAACGCACAGTCGTTCGGGCGAGATGAAGTTGCACGCCACGCCGCTGTTCCTGGCCCTCGTGACGATCGAGATCGCCGACGTGATCTTCGCCGTGGACTCCGTCCCGGCGGTCTTCGCCATCACGACGGACGCCTATGTCGTCTACACGTCCAACATCTTCGCCATATTGGGGTTGAGGGCGCTGTATTTCGCCCTGGCGGCGGTGATCCACCGCTTCGCCTATTTGAAGCAGGCGTTGGCTGTCCTGCTGGTCTTCATCGGCGCCAAGGTGTTCGCGGCGCCCCTGCTGGGGATCGAGAAGGTGCCGCCCGCTGTCTCACTATCGGTGACGGCGGCGATCCTGGCGACGGGGGTAGCCTGGTCCCTGTGGCGGACCCGCGCGGAGGTTGGACCTCCGCGCTGATCGTCAGGATGTCAGGCCGGCTTTTCGGCCAGACGCTTGTCCAGGTAGGCCCCGACGCGGCGCTCGACGGCGCCGATGTGGTCCTGCCAGAAGTGGGTCGCGCCTTCTTCCAGCTCGTAGTCGATGACGATGCCCTTCTGGGTGCGCAGCTTGTTGACCACGCGCTCGACTTCGGCCGGAGGCACTACGGTGTCGGCCGTGCCGTGCAGGAACAAGCCCGAGGCCGGGCAGGGGGCCAGGAAGCTGAAGTCATAGATGTTCGAGGGCGGCGACACCGAGATGAAGCCGTCCGTCTCGGGGCGGCGCATCAGCAACTGCATGCCGATGTAGGCGCCGAACTGATAGCCGGCGACCCAGGTCTGGGTGGCGGCGGGGTTGTTGGCCTGCAGCCAGTCCAGAGCGGTGGCCGCGTCGGCCAGTTCGCCGATGCCGCTGTCGAACTCGCCCTGGGACTTGCCCACGCCGCGCGAGTTGTAGCGCAGGGTGGCGAACCCGCGCTGCACGAACAGTTGGTGCATCGTCAGGGCGACAGGGTTGTTCATATGCCCGCCCGCCTTGGGGTGGGGGTGCAGGATCAGAGCGATCGGCGCGTCGGGGCGCTTGCCGGGCGAATAGCGGCCTTCGATACGGCCAGAGGCGCCGGGCAGGATGACTTCAGGCATGGATCGCGATCCCTACAATCAATAGAGGTTTCGCCGGACGGATAATACTTGACCGGGGAGGTAGGACTTTCTAAGTCCCCGGTGCGTGACGCACTCGCCAGCGAGGCCGGGGGTCTTAGCATGGCCGCCCCGAAAAGCGTTAGAATTTTGAGGTTATAGGGATGCGCCTGTCGACAAAGGGACGTTACGCCGTGATGGCGATGGCCGATCTGGCGAAAAACGGCTCGGGCCGGGCTGTGTCACTGGCCGAAATCGCCACCCGTCAGGAAATCTCGCTCAGCTATCTGGAGCAGCTCTTCGCACGGCTGCGCAAGGGCGGGCTGGTGAAGAGCATTCGCGGGCCGGGCGGCGGTTATCGTCTGGCCAAGGCGCCGGAAGAGACGGTCGTGGCCGACATTGTCTTGGCCGTAGACGAACCGATCCGCGCCACCCGCTGCGCCGCCCATGGCACGCCGCGCGGCTGCATGACGGGCGGCGCACGCTGCATCACCCACGACCTTTGGGAAGATCTGGGCGCCGAGATCCATCGCTATCTGGCCGGAGTCAGTCTGGCTGATGTGATCGAAAAGCGCACCAACCGAGCGCGCATGGGCCAGAAGGATGCGGCGTCCATGGAGGCCGCAGCGTGAGTGTCTATCTGGATTACAACGCCTCGGGTCTGGTTCGTCCTGAAGTTCAGGAGACTATGGCGAAGGCTCTGGCCGACAACGGCAATCCCTCGGCCGTGCACGCCGCCGGGCGCCGCGCTCGCGCACGCATCGAGACGGCGCGCGCTCAGGTGGCCGATCTGATCGGTGCCGATCCGACGGCGATCATATTCTCTTCGGGCGGGACCGAGTCCAACGCCCAGGCCATCCACAGCGCCCTGGCCGCCGGTTGCGAGCGGCTGATCGTCGGCGCGACCGAGCACCCTTGTGTGGCCGAGGCCGCCGCCGTCAGCGGCGTTCCGGTCGAGGTTCTGCCTGTGGATGCGGATGGCGTGGTCGATCTGAACTGGCTGGCCGAGGCGCTGGCGCGTCCGGGCCGAGCCGTTGTCGCCATCCATCACGCCAACAACGAAAGCGGCGTTCTTCAGCCGATCGCCGAAGCGGCGAAGTTGGTCCATGCGGCTGGCGGCTGGCTGCACGTCGACGCCATCCAGTCGGCGGGCAAGGTTTCGGTGACGATGCGCGCGCTCGGCGCTGACAGCCTGACGCTCTCGGCGCACAAGCTGGGCGGGCCGCAGGGCGTGGGCGCACTGGTGATGAAGGATGGCGTGTCCGCCATCCGCATTCTGCACGGCGCCGGTCAGGAGCGCGGCCTGCGCGCGGGAACCGAGAATGTGCCGGGCATCGCCGGCTTCGGCGTCGCCGCTGATTGCGCCGCGCGCGATCTGGACGCCGCCATGGCTCATGTCGCCTGGCGCGACGCGGCCGAGGCCAAGGTCACGGCGGCGGGCGCGACCGTCATCGGCGGCGCCGTCGAGCGCCTGCCCAACACCCTGTTCATGGCGGTCGAGGGCTGGGACAGCCCGCAGCAACTCATCACTTTGGATCTGGTCGGCGTCATGGTCTCCGCCGGTTCCGCCTGCTCGTCAGGCAAGGTCAAGCCATCCAAGGCGATCAGCGCCATGGGCCTGCATCATCTGGCGACCGGGGGCGTGCGCGTCTCCGGCGGATGGGGCACGACCGAGGCCGACTGGACCCGCTTCGCCGACGCCTGGGTCGCGGCCTGGGACAAGCACAAGGCGCGCTTGCAAGAGCGCGTAAAGGAAGTCGCGTAACTTATGGCTATCGTTCAGGAAACAATCGATACGGTCGCGGAGCTGGAGCGGTACAAGTACGGCTTCACCACCGACGTCGAGCAGGAGTTCGCCCCCAAGGGCCTGAACCCCGACATCATCCGTTTCATCTCCGAAAAGAAAGACGAGCCGGAGTGGATGCTGGAATGGCGTCTCGCCGCCTATGAGCGCTGGCTGGCGATGGAAGAGCCGACCTGGGCGGCGGTGAAATACGATCCTGTCGATTATCAGGACCTCTACTACTACGCCGCGCCGGTTAAGAAGGAGGGGCCGAAATCACTGGATGAGGTCGATCCCGAACTGCTGGAAGTCTACGCCAAGCTGGGCATTCCGCTGAAGGAACAGGAAGTTCTGGCCGGCGTCCAGGGCGCGCCCCGGGTGGCCGTTGACGCTGTGTTCGACAGCGTCTCGGTCGTCACCACCTTCAAGGAGGAACTGGCCAAGGCTGGCGTGATTTTCATGCCGATTTCCGAAGCCTTGCGTGAATATCCTGATCTTGTGCGCCAATACCTGGGCACGGTCGTCCCGGTCAGCGACAACTATTTCGCAGCCCTGAACAGCGCGGTCTTTTCTGACGGCAGCTTCGTCTACATCCCGCCGGGCGTGCGCTGCCCGATGGAGCTGTCGACCTATTTCCGCATCAACGCTAGCCAGACCGGCCAGTTCGAGCGGACCCTGATCATCGCCGACAAGGGCAGCTACGTCTCCTATCTGGAAGGCTGCACGGCGCCGATGCGCGACGAGAATCAGCTGCACGCGGCCGTTGTGGAGATCATTGCTCTGGACGACGCCGAGGTGAAATACTCGACCGTGCAGAACTGGTACCCCGGTGACGCCGAGGGCAAGGGCGGCATCTACAACTTCGTCACCAAGCGCGCCGACTGCCGCGGCGATCGCTCCAAGGTCAGTTGGACGCAGGTCGAAACGGGCTCGGCCGTCACCTGGAAATACCCGTCCTGCATCCTGAAGGGCGAGGAAAGCTCGGGCGAGTTCTATTCCATCGCCATCACCAACGGGCATCAGCAGGCCGACACCGGCACTAAGATGCTGCACTTGGGCAAGAACAGCCGCAGCCGCATCATCGCCAAGACGGTGTCGGCCGGTAAGTCGGACTCGACCTATCGCGGCCTGGTGTCGATCCACCCCAAGGCGAGCGGCGTGCGCAACTTCACCCAGTGCGACAGCCTGCTGATCGGCAAGGAGTGCGGCGCCCACACCATCCCCTACATCGAGGTCCGCAACGGCTCGGCTCAGCTTGAGCACGAAGCGACCACGACCCGCCTGTCCGAAGACCAGCTCTTCTACGCCCAGCAGCGCGGCCTGTCGGAAGAGGAGGCGGTGGCCCTGCTGGTCAACGGCTTCGTCCGCGACGTCCTACAGGAACTACCGATGGAGTTCGCCGTCGAGGCCCAGAAGCTGGTGGCGATCAGCCTTGAGGGGAGCGTGGGGTGAAGGCTATTCCTGCGGCTGTTATTTTGGTTGGAATTTCGGCTTGTTCGCCAGCATCCGATAAGAAGGCAGAGACTGATAACGCCTTTGTCTTCGATGGTCGTTTGATTTCTATAGATGGTGTGGACACGCCGAATACGCGGATTGAGATACTCCTTACTCGTTCACCAAAGAGCGACTCGGACCCGGATCAATATGTCCTTAGAGCGGACTGCATAGATTCTGGCTTTTTGGACAAGGCTGACGGTCGTTACTGGAGTGGAATGACGCCATCCAAGAACGGCGAGATGGGGGATTTTATTCGCGAAGTTCCTCTGGATGCCCGATGCCCCATCGAAGACCGCAGCCGATACGTGCGGCTTGTGAGGATCATGATGGAAGGAGCGAAGCTGGATTTTGACACCCAGAAGACAACCGCAACCTTTTCGGCACCCACCAAAGGAACGGCCAAGTTCCAGGTTCAACCTAATTTCGTAATCGATTGATCTGATGCTCAAGATTAACAACCTCCACGTCTCCGTCGCCGACAAGCCGATCCTCAAGGGCCTGACGCTTGATGTGCCTGCGGGCGAAGTTCATGCGGTCATGGGGCCGAACGGGGCGGGCAAGTCGACGTTGGGCTACAGCCTGTCGGGCCGTCCCGGCTATGAGGTGACGGACGGTTCCGCCTCGTGGAACGGCGCCGACCTTTTGGACCTCGAGCCGGCTGAGCGCGCGGCGGCGGGCCTATTCCTGTCGTTCCAGTATCCGATCGAGATTCCGGGCGTGCCGGCCATGACCTTCATCCGCACGGCGCTGAACGCGCAGAAGCGCGCGCGTGGTGAGGAAGAGGTTTCGGCCCCGGCTTTCCTGAAGCAGGTCAAGGCGGCGTCGCACGCGTTGAAGATGGACTTCGACATGCTGAAGCGTCCGCTGAACGTCGGCTTCTCAGGCGGTGAGAAGAAGCGAATGGAGATCCTGCAGATGGCCCTGCTGGAGCCGTCGCTGTTGATCCTGGACGAGACGGACTCGGGCCTCGACATCGACGCTTTGCGCATCGTCGCCGACGGCGTGAACGCTATGCGCCGTGCCGACCGGTCGATGTTGGTGATCACCCACTATCAGCGCCTGCTGGACTATATCAAACCGGACCGGGTGCACGTTCTGGCGGGCGGCCGCATCGTCGCCTCGGGTGGGCCGGAACTGGCGCATGAGCTGGAGGCGGAAGGCTACGACAAGTTCCTGCCGGAGGCGGCATGAAGGCGCTCGCTCGGCTGGACCTGACCGATGCCGCGACCTTCCCCTCGCGGCGGGTCGAGGAATGGAAATACAGTGATCTGAAGCGCTTCCTTCGTGAAGCGCCCGAACCTTCAGGCACCGCCGTCGTGGGCGCGCCGGGGCCGTTCTATGATCTGGGCGGCGACGCCATCGTCTTCGCCAACGGCCGCCCGGTCGGGGTGAAGGACTATATCGCCTCGGGCGATCAGACGCTGCGTCTACGCTTCATCTCGGACGCGACGGGCACCGGCCATACAGCGGCGGCGCGCATCGTGGCTCGCCCCGGCGCGCGCCTGCTGTTGCTGGAAACGCATGAGGGCAAGGGCTCGGCCTATGTCGCTCACAACAAGGTCGAGATCGACGTCGCTGCCGACGCCGAAGTGATCCGCGTTGTCCTGGCCGACGAACCTGCCGACGCCATTTCGGTGGCCGAGGCCGAGGTGCGGCTGGAGGCGGGCGGTCGCTATCGCCAGACCATCATCGCCACCGGCGCCAAACTACAGCGTCATGAGACGCGCCTGCGTCATGGGGCAGAGGGCGCCGATGCGCGCGTGGACGGCCTGTATCTGCTGAACGGCGCGCGCCACTTCGACCTGACCACGGTGATCGACCACGTTTCGCCCAACGGCACGACCAGCCAGTTGATCAAGGGCGTGGTCCGGGACGAGGCGCGCGGCGTCTTCCAGGGCAAGATCCTGGTTCAGAGGGGCGCTGACGACACCGACGCCCGCATGGGCCACCACGGCCTGATCGCCTCGGATCGCGGCGAAATCGACGTGAAGCCCGAGCTGATCATCTACGCCGACGAGGTGCAGTGCGCCCACGGGGCGACCGTCGGGACGCTGGACGAGAGCGCCTTGTTCTACATGCAGCAGCGCGGCATTTCAGCCGATGAGGCCCGCGCTCTGTTGACCCATGCCTTCCTGATCGAGGTCGTCGACCGCATCGAGGATGAAGGCGCCAGAGAGTTGGTACGGGAATGGCTGACGGCTCGCCTGTGACCAACGCAACTGTGACGGGGTTTGACCCCTATGCCGCCCGCGCGCAGTTCCCGATCCTGTCGCGGCAGGTGAACGGCAAGCCGCTGGTCTATCTGGACACCGCCGCCTCGGCGCAGAAACCGCGCGCCGTGATCGATGCCCTGGTCGCGTCGATGGAGGGCAGCTACGCCAACGTCCACCGGGGTCTGCACACCCTGTCGAATGAGGCGACCGAGGCCTATGAGCGGGCGCGTGAGATCGTCGCCCGTTTCCTGAATGCGCCGTCGGCCGACAACATCGTCTGGACCAAGGGCGGAACCGAGGCGATCAATCTGGTCGCCAACGGCGTCGGCCTGTCGATCCAGCCGGGCGACGAGATCATCGTCACCGAGATGGAGCACCACTCCAACATCGTGCCATGGCATTTCCTGCGCGAACGGCGCGGAGCGGTGCTGAAATGGGCGCCGATCAAGGACGACGGTTCGCTGGACATGGAGGCCTTCGCCGCCCTGCTGGGGCCGAAGACTAAGCTGGTCGCCGTCACCCATATGTCCAACGTGCTGGGGACCATCAATCCGGTCGCCGAGATTACTCGCCTAGCCCATGCGGCCGGGGCGCGGGTGCTGATCGACGGCTGCCAGGGCGCGGTCCACGCGGCGCCGGACGTGCAGGCTATCGGCTGCGACTACTATGTCCTGACCGGGCACAAGCTGTTCGCGCCCACGGGCATCGGCGTCCTGTACGGTTCAGCTAAGGCGCTGGACGCCCTGCCGCCGTATCAGGGCGGCGGCGAGATGATCGTCACGGTCGAGAAGGAAGGCGTGACCTACGCCAAGCCGCCGCATCGGTTCGAGGCGGGCACCCCGCCGATCCTTGAGGCCATTGGCATGGGCGCGGCGGTCGAATGGCTGTCGCAATATGATCCGGCGACGATTCAGGCGCATGAAATGGCGCTGTATCGCCATGCCGTCGAGCGCCTGCAGGGCCACAACTGGCTGCGGATTCTGGGCGAAGCGGAAGGGAAGGGCGCCATCCTGACCTTCACCGTCGAGGGCGCGCATGCTCATGACGTGGCACAGATCATGGACCGTTACGGCGTCGCCGTGCGGGCCGGTCTGCACTGCGCCGAGCCGCTGGCGAAAAGACTGGGCGTGAGCGCAAGCGCGCGCGCCTCGTTCGCCCTATATAACACCATGGAGGATACAGACGCCTTCGTGGACGCGCTGATCAAGGCGCGGAACTTCTTCGTGTGACGAGTATGGACGCCAAGACCGACAACGCGATCAGCGACAGCGACGCCTTCGCCGCCAGCTGGGACGAGCCGCAGAAGAGCGCCCTGTCCCAGGCTGAGCTGGATAAGCTGACGGACGACCTGATCGAGGCGTTGAAGACGGTGTACGACCCGGAAATCCCGGTCGACATCTATGAGTTGGGTCTGATCTACAAGGTGGACGTGTCTGACGACCGCGACGTGCTGGTCGAGATGACGCTGACGGCGCCGGGTTGCCCGGTCGCCGGCGAAATGCCCGGCTGGGTCGAGACGGCAGTGGCCAAGGTCGAGGGCGTCCGCAGCGCCAAGGCCAATCTGGTGTTCGATCCGCCGTGGGATTCTTCCAAGATGAGCGACGAGGCCAAGCTGGCCCTGAACATGTTCTGAGGAGGCCCTGATGACCGAACTTCAGACGACGACGACCCGGCCCCGGCGGCCCCGGCCCAAGGCGGTGACCCTGACGGACGCCGCCGCCGCGCGTGTGCGCGAAATCATGGACAACGCCGAGAAGGATTACGTCGGCCTGCGCGTCGGCGTGAAGAACAGCGGCTGCGCCGGGCAGGAATACACCTTCGCCTACGCCGAAGAAGCCCAGCCGCTGGACGAGGTGGTGGAGGACAAGGGCGTCACCATCCTGATCGAGCCCAAGGCGGTCCTGTTCCTGATCGGCACCGAGATCGACTATGAGGTGACGAAGCTGGCGTCGAAGTTCGTTTTCCGCAATCCGAACGAGACGGACGCCTGCGGCTGCGGCGAGAGCGTCACTATCATCCCTGCCGCTGCTCTGGACGCCGACTGACATGATCCGACTGGAGGGGGTGACCCGGCGCTATCGCAGCGCAGCGGGCGACCGTACGGCGCTGGACGCCATCGACCTGCACGTCGCGCGCGGCGAGGTGTTCGGCGTGGTGGGCCGTTCGGGGGCGGGCAAGTCCACACTGATCCGCGCCATCAACCGACTGGAGACGCCCGACGCGGGCAAGGTCTTCGTCGATGGCCAGGAAATCACCGCTCTGAATCCGGCCGAACTGCGCGCCGCGCGGCGCGGCATCGGCATGATCTTCCAGCATTTCAACCTGCTGAACGCCAAGACGATCGAGGACAACGTCGCCTTTCCCCTGCGGCTGGAAGGGCGGCCCGAGGTCGAGGTTAAGGCGCGCACGGCGGAACTGCTGGCTCAACTGGGGTTGGCCGATCACGCGAAGAAGCATCCGTCTCAGTTGTCGGGCGGTCAGAAGCAGCGTGTCGGCATCGCCCGCGCCCTGGCCTGCGGGCCCAGCGTCCTGTTGTGCGACGAGGCGACCAGCGCCCTGGACCCTGAGACGACCGAGGACATCCTGACCCTGCTGGACGGGTTGAACCGCGATCTGGGCCTGACCATCGTGCTCATCACCCACCAGATGGAGGTGGTGCGCCGCGTCTGCGACCGGGTGGCCGTTCTGAAAGATGGAAAGATCGTGGAGCAGGGCGCGACGGCCGATGTCTTCCTGCATCCGCAGCACGCTGTGACCCGCGCCATGCTGGCCGAGGGCGAGGAGGCGATAGACGCCTCGGTCGCGCCCGCCAGGGCGCGCATGGCCCGCCTGACCTTCCGTGGTCCCGCGACCTATGAGCCGGAGTTGAGCCGCGTCGCGCGGACTGTCGGCGTGGACTATTCGATCCTGTCGGGTCGGATCAGCCGTATCCGGGGCGAGCCCTACGGCCAGATGACGGTGGCCTTCACTGGAGGCGACGCCGAGGCGGCTCTGGCGCAACTGGTCGCGCGCGGCGTCGTGGTGGAGGCGGTCTGATGTTCGCCAATGTGGACTGGGCCGATATCGGCAAGGCGACGATCGACACCCTGCTGATGCTGGGCGGATCGATGGTGCTGACGGTGATCTTGGGCGTGCCGTTGGGCGTGCTGCTCTATCTGTCGGGCAAGGGGCGGCTGGCGGCCAATCCGGTGCTGAACGCCGCGCTGTCCTTTGTGGTCAATGTGCTGCGCTCGGTGCCCTTCATCATCCTGCTGATCGTCATGCTGCCGGTGACGGTGCTGCTGGTCGGCACCTCGCTGGGCGTGGCGGGCGCCATTCCGCCGCTGGTCGTTGGGGCCGCGCCCTTCTATGCGCGTCTGGTCGAGACGGCGTTGCGCGAGGTGGACAAGGGCGTGGTCGAGGCGACCCAGGCCATGGGCGGCTCGACCTTCCAGATCGTGACGCGCGCCCTGTTGCCCGAGGCCATGCCCGGCATCATCGCCGGCGCGACCGTCACCGCCATCGCCCTGGTGAGCTACACCGCCATGGCGGGCGTGGTGGGGGCGGGCGGTCTGGGCGACCTCGCCATCCGCTTCGGCTATCAACGCTTCCAGACCGACGTCATGGTCGTGACCGTAGTTCTGCTGCTGATTCTCGTACAAATTCTGCAGATGATCGGCGACCGTCTGGTCGCTAAGGTCTCGCACCGCTGATTTTTCGAAAGCCTGCCCCATGATCCGCCGTTCGCTGCTGCTGTCCGCCGCTGCTGTCCTGACGCTCGCCGCCTGCGGTCAGGGCGCGGACAAGAAGGCGGGGGCCGAGGGCGCGCCTCTGCTGGTCGGCGCCACCGCCGTGCCGCACGCTGAAATCCTGGAGCAGGTGAAGCCGATCCTGGCCGCGCAGGGCGTGCCGATCGAGATCAAGGTCTTCAACGACTACGTTCAACCGAACGTGCAACTGTCTGAAAAGCGACTGGATGTGAACTACTTCCAGACCAAGCCCTATCTGGACGAATTCAACACGGCGCGGGGCACGAGCCTTGTCACCGTGGCTGGAATCCACGTCGAGCCGCTTGGTCTCTATTCACGCAAACACAAGGCTCTGACCGATCTGCCGAACGGCGCCCAAGTGGTGCTGCCTAACGATGCGTCGAACACCGGCCGCGCCCTGCTGCTGCTGCAGGCGGCGGGTCTGATCACCCTGACGGACCCCCAGAACCCGCTGCAGACGGTGCGCGACATTGCGACCAACCCCAAGGGGCTGAAGTTCCAGGAGGTCGAGGCCGCCACCATTCCGCGTATCCTGCCGCAGGTCGATGGCGCGGTGATCAACACCAACTACGCCCTCGACGCCGGTCTGAAGCCCAAGACCGACGCGCTGTCGCTGGAAGGCGCCGACAGCCCTTATGTGAACTATCTGGTCGCCCGTCCGGACAATCAGAACGACCCGCGCGTCCAAGCGCTGGCCAACGCCCTGCGCGGTCAGGCGATCAAGGACTTCATCGCCTCGAAGTATGAAGGTGCGGTGATCCCAGCCGCCTGACAGGCTATATTGCCGTAACGTTGTTTTACGTTTAAGCCTCGGTCTTTATTCGGGAGGCTGCATCGTGACGTCTATGAAGCGTAATGTTGTCGTTGTTTTTGCAGTTACCGGGGCCGCTGTTGGCCCGTTAGTCGTTCTGAGGGACGCGCTGTTCAGCTCTGAGACCGACTGGAGTGGTCACTGGTGGATCGTCGCTGCGCTGACGGCAGCGGCGGTGTGTGCAGCGATTGGCGGGCTGATTGGCTTGGTCGCGAAAATGATCCTGGCTCGGCGACAGGTTCAGTAAGGGCGTCAAGCTGCGGAGGATTGCTGCGGTTCCAGTGTTTTGCTCATTTCGTTCGCGGGCAGCACCAGAACAGCCGGCGTTACCGGCTGACCCGTCGCCTCGGCGATCAGTTCAGCGGTCTTGCCTTCCACGGCGGCTTCCAGCCGGGCCAGGAACTCGGCCTTGGACAGACCGGTCGGGATGGGTTCGAGGAATTCCAGCGTCGCCGTGCCGGGGGTCTTCCGGAACTCCTCCAACGGCCAAAACAGGCCCAGGTTGGTCGCCAGCGGCACGACCGGCATGTCGAAGTCGCGATACATGTGCCAGACGCCCGAGCGATAGCGGAACTTCTCGCCGACCTTGGCCAGATGGCCTTCCGGATAGATCAGGATCTTGCGGCCTTCGCGATTGGCGTCGGCGGCGCGTTCCTTCAGGGCGGCGCGGGCGGCGTGACCGCCGCAGTTGTTGACGACGATGGCGCCTAGCTTCTTCAGCACCGTTCCCAGCAGGGGGAACTTCTCCAGATGGTCGCCGGTGACGAAAGCCACGTCGTCGAACTGGTCATAGGTGGCGAAGCCGTCGCCCCAGCTTTGGTGCTTTGAGGCGATGATGAAGGCGCCAGTCGGAATTCGTTCCTTGCCGCGCGTTTCGATTCGAATGCCCGCGAACAGGCTCATGGCTTGCACCATCCGCCGGACATAGCGGCGAATGATCCAGCTTGTGGCTTTGCGCCCGGGCGCCAGGGCCGCAAAGGCGGCGGCCAGGCCGTAGGTGATGGAAAGCGCCCAATAGGCGATGTTGAACAGCAGGCTTCGCATTTGGCGACTATGCCAGCCTGCCGTTCAGAGGCGAGCGTAAAGTGAAGCCTGAAGGATCAGCGCAGCGGCTGGCCCGCACGGATACGGGCGATGACGGCTTCCAACTGCGCTTGAGGCATGCCGCCGGGGATCAGGTTGCCGTTGATGATGAAGGCGGGCGTTCCGCTCAGGGCCAGGGCCGAGGCTTCGCGCGTATTGCGCAGAATCACGGCGTCGATCTCCTCGCGGTGCGTGGCCAGGTCACGATCCAGCTGGTTCATGTCGACCCCGGCTGCGCGAGCGAGGCTACGCGCCTGCTGGTCAGTCTCGATGCGACCCTTGGTGCTCATGAAGGCCTTGTGCACCTCATGGTACTTGCCCTGGTAGTTGGCGGCCATCGCCAGACGGGCCACGTTGTCGGACACGGCGCCGAAGATGGGCCATTCCTTGTAGAGGATGCGCACCTTGGGATCGGCCTTCATCAGGCCCTCCAGCTCCGGGATCATCATTTTGCAGTAGGGGCAGTTGTAGTCCATGAAGCCGATGATGATGATATCGGCGTTCTCGGCGCCGATGAACGGCGTCGCCGGATCGCGCAGCAGGTCGCTGAAGCCGACCTCCGCCACCATGGGCAGATCCTGAGCGCCCGACGTTCCAGCCGCCGCGACAGCCGCCGGGGCGTTGCCAGCGTCGGCCGGACCGCACGCGGCCAGGGTCAGGGCGACAGCGAGCTTCATGACGAGGGCGGGGTTCTTCATCGGGTCAGGCTTTCCTGCTTCGTTCGGCGCATGGCCGCACGGTTAGGCGGGGGAGGGGCCGCGCCAAGGCGACGGTTGATGCTTCTTGGTCGAGGCGCCCGCTTAAGTCACGCTTAAGGCGGCGGGCGAGGCCTTGTTCAGGCGAGCGATCTCGGCGGCGATCTGCTCGGGCGCGATCTCGCCCATGTGCGCCTTCGCCAGGCTGCCGTCCGCATGAAGGAAGAGCGTCACCGGAATGCCGACCGTACGATAGTGACGCGGTAGAGCCATGCCGGTGTCGAGCAGGACGTGCCGTAGGGACAGACCCTCGTGCGTCAGATAATCGCCGACCGTCTCCCGGCTCTCGCCCTGATTGATGAACAGAAAGCGGACGTCGGGGTGAGACTGCTCGGCCTGCGCCAGGGCCGGCATTTCGCGGCGACAGGGCGGGCACCAGGTCGCCCAAATGTTGATGACGGTGGGCTGATTGACCGACTGGGCCAGATCGATCGGCTGCCCTTCCAACTGGACCAGGGTCAGTTCGGCGGGCGGCAAGGGCTCGGTGGCCGAAGCCAGTTGATGCGTCGCGACCCAGACCAGCGCAGCCGCCGCCACAGGGGCGATGGCCCAGGCCCGTTCCTGCCGGGTCTTCAGAATCAGGAAGGTGGCCAGGGCGACGAAGGGCAGAACCCAGAACCAGGCGAACCCGCCCTGCCACACGGCGAAGGCGCGCATGGGATCGCCGCTGAAATACTCCCAGTTGGCGATGACGTGGGCCAGGCGGGCGACACCGACGCCGCCGATGGCGACGACCGTGCTCCACAGGTTGAAGCGGCCGCTGATCCGGCTGACCAGAATGCTGGAGCCGATCATGAAGACGACGACGCCGACGATGATGGCGAAGCGCTCGCCGGACAGGACCAGGGGGCCGAGCGACAGACTGTTCATTCGGCAGCCCCCGCGCGCTCCAGCGAGGTCAGGACGGCGCGAGCCGGAACCTCGCCGACCAAGCGGCTGTCAGGCGCTTCCTTTGACGTCTTCGACAGGAAGATCATCGTCGGCGGTCCGACGACGCCATAGCGGTCGAGCAGATCGCGCACTTCGGGCGTGCTGCGTGTCACGTCGACCTCGATCAGATCGACTGCGCCGAGTTCGGCCAGGACTTCGCCGTTCTGGAAAACCTCGCGCTCCATCACACGGCAACTGACGCACCATTCCGCCGTGAAATAGACGAGGGCAGGCCGGGATTTGGCGGCGGCCTGCGCGACGGCAGTCTCCAGCGCAGCGTTATCGGCGACCACCGCTGCCGGTACGGCCGCGAGAGGCGAGGCGCCGTTGGCTGCGACTGCGGGGCGCGCCAGCGGGGCCAAGGGCCGCCAGGGGCTGACGGCGTCGAGGCTCACGCCGATCATCAGCAGCACGCCCCAGACGGCGGCGATCAGGCCAGCCGCGCGCGCGATGCTGTTCAGGACGCCCGACGCCGCCGGACGGAACAGGCCGAGGGCGGCAGCGGCCGCGAAGCACAGGGCCGCGCCCAGCGCCAGGGTCGCGACAGGCGGCAGGATGCGACTGGCCAGCCACCAGGCCATACCCAGGAAGGTGAAGCCGAAGACGATCTTCACGCGGTTCATCCATGCTCCGGCCCTGGGCAGGAAGCGCGCGCCAGCAGTCCCGAAGACGATCAGCGGCACGCCCTTGCCCAGCCCCAGGAAGAACAGGGCGGCCGCGCCCAGGACGACATCCCCCGTCTGGGCGATATAGAGCAGGGCGCCCGCCAGGGGCGCGGTGACACACGGCCCGGCGATGAGGGCCGAGAGGAAGCCCAGGCCTGACGCCGAGGCTACGGATCGGCGCCCCGTTCCGGCGTCGCGCGACAGACGACTGGTCCAGGCTGAGGGCAGCTGAAGCTCGAACGCGCCGAACATCGAGACCGCCAGGATGACGAAGAGGACGGCCAGGCCGCCCACGGCCCACGGCGATTGCAACACCATCTGCAGGTTCTGCCCCGACCATGCGGCGGCGACGCCGAGCAGGGCGAAAGCCACGGCGAGGCCCAGGACATAGGCGACCGAAAGCAGCAGGCCGCGTCCCGTGCCTTGCCCGTCGACGCCTCGTCCGATGACGCCGGCCAGGATCGGGTACATGGGGAAGACGCAGGGCGTGAACGCCAGCAGAACGCCGAAGCCGAAGAAGGCCAGCAGCACCCAGGCCGTTCCCCCCTGATCCGCCAATCGATCGACGAAACCCTGACTCTGCTGAAGTTGGATGGCGGACGTGGGCCGTACGACGCCTGCGTCAGACGCAGCATCCAGCATTGGCTCTGCTTCAGTCATCTCGGCGGCCTGGATCGCTGGAGCTTCAGTCGTCTTCTGCAACGCGAGTACGGCGGCGGCCTGAGCCGTCGCGGCCTCGGCCTCACGCGAGACGATGCGGGCGCTCGGCAGGGCGGGGACGTCCACGGTGCGGGTGGTCGGCGGATAGCAGATCGAATTTTCCAGGCACCCCTGGTAGGTGATGTTGATCGACGCGGGATCGTTCGCGCGCTTCAGCGCGTCCGCCGACAGGACCGCGCGCCCGGCGTCACGCCAGATGTCGACGATGCCGAAGCCGGGGTCGTCCTTCTTTTCTCCAGCTTGAAGGCGGAGAGGAAGCGCAGTCTTGCCGTCGGGTGCGGTGGCGGCGGTATGATCCTTGTAGAGATAGTGGCCCGGCGCGATCTTCCAGACGAACACCATGTCGCCGTCAGCCTCTCGCGAGACCTGAAGGGTGAACGCCTCTTCAGGGGAAAGCAGCGGCTGGCCGAAGCCCTGGCCCAGTCCTTGGGCCAGGCTCGGCGCCGGCAGTATGAGGACGGCCAGGGCCGCGAGGAGGCGTACGAGAATGATCTTCATTCCTGTCAGGTCGGAGAATGAGCTTAAGTCAGGCTTAAGCCGAGCTTCGCATCAATAGCCAATGAGATTGCTCACTGTAGAAGACGATCCGGTGCTGGCGGATGGACTGCGCGTCGGCCTGGGGGCCTGCGGCTGGACCGTCGAGCCGGTCGCCAGGGTCGAAGACGCCTTGGCCGCGCTGGAAAGCTCGACCTTTGACGCGGTCGTTCTTGATCTGGGTCTGCCGGATGGCGACGGCTTGGAAATCCTGCGCTTCGTACGGCAGCGGGACATTGACGTGGGCGTGGTGATCCTGTCGGCGCGCGACGACAGCCGCGATCGCATCGCCGGTTTGGACACAGGGGCTGACGACTATGTCGGCAAGCCGTTTGATCTGGATGAACTGGCGGCGCGCTTGCGGGCGGTTCGTCGGCGCCTGCTGGGTCGTTCGCAACCGGCGCTGTCGCATGAAGGCGTGACGCTTGACCCCAAGTCGCGGCTGGCCTGGCGAGGGCAGGGCGACCTTCATCTGTCGCGACGCGAGTTCGCCATCCTTGAGGCCCTGATGGAGCGCCCGTCCCACGTCCTGTCCCGCAGTCAGCTGGAGGAGCGGCTCTACGGCTGGCAGGAGGATATCGGCTCGAACGCGGTCGAGGTCCACATCCATCACCTGCGCGCCAAGCTGGGCGCTGACTTCATCCGCACTGTGCGCGGCCTGGGATACACGCTCCAATGATGTCCATTCGGATGCGGCTGTTCGCGATCCTCGCCCTGGTCACGGCGTTGGTGTGGGGCGGCGCGGTTGTCTGGGTCGAGATTCAGACGCGCCATGAGGTGCAAAGGGTTCTGGATCGCCGGCTGATGGAATCGGCCCGTCTGGTGTCTTCCATGATGCGGCCGGGCAGCCTGTCTCCTGTAGCCAATGAGGAGGGGGGCCGCCCACTTACCGCCTATGAGCGCCAACTGGCTTGTCAGATATGGTCGATGCAGGGAGAGCTGATCGCGCGCTCGCGCAGCGCTCCGACAGAAATGCTGGCGGATGGTGAGGACGGCTTCTCCGAGCGCGTGATCGATGGCCAGCGCTGGCGTGTCTACACCGTCCACATGCCTGAAAGCGGCTATCGCGTGATGGTAGGCGACAATCTGGCGATCCGCGAACACCTGGTGGGTAGCGTCGTCACCGGCCTGCTGGCGCCGGCGGTGCTGGGGTTGTTGGCGCTCGGCGTTCTGATCTGGTGGTCGGTGGGGGCGGGCCTGCGGCCGATCCAGCAGATGACCCGAGCGCTCGCCAGTCGCCGGGCTGACGATCTGACGTCGATCGACGTCGCGCCGGGCGGCAAGGATCTGTTGCCCTTCGCTTCGGCGCTGAATGATCTGATTGCGCGTGTTAGCGAGGCGCGTCGTCGAGAGACGGAGTTCACCGCGGCGGCGGCCCATGAACTGCGGACGCCGCTGGCGGGTCTGCGGGTGCAGGCCCAGATCGCAGCCGTCACGGACGATCCGGCCGTGCGCAAACACGCGCTGGAGCAGATCCAGACCTCCGTTGACCGGACGGCGCGCCTGGTCACGGGCCTGCTGACGCTCGCCCGCGAGGACGAGGCGGCGGTGGACGATGCCGCCAAGCGCTGGATCGATCTGCGGAGCCTGTTCCAGGCGACGGGCGCCGACGACCGCCTGCATCTGCCGCGCGAAGAGTTTGAGCTTCACGTTCAGCTGGACCGCTTTGAAACGGTCGTCGCCAACCTGATGGCCAATGCGCGTGGCGTGGCGCGGACACGGATCTGCGTGACGGTCGTCGGCGAAGGGCCTGACGCCGTTCTGGTGATCGAGGACGACGGCCCGGGCGTGTCAGCGGCTGATCTGGAGCGCCTGGGTCGTCGCTTCTTCCGCACCGCCGACGCCCCCATCGGCGGCAGCGGTCTGGGCCTGTCCATCGTCCTGTCCACGATGAAGGCGCATGGCGGGACGGTGCGTTTTGCGCCGTCGGCTCTGGGCGGGTTGCGCGTCGAACTGCACGGCCTGCCGATCCGGCGCGGCTGATTGAGGCTTCAGGCGGGCATTTCGATGGAGGCCACGGCCTGCGCCGCCAGGCCCTCGTTGCGGCCGACGAAGCCCATTTCCTCGCTGGTGGTCGCCTTTACGCTGACGGCGTCCAGCGGCAGCTTCAGCAACTCCGCCAGCCGTTCGCGCATGGCCAGGCGATGCGGCTTCACTTTGGGCTGCTCGCAGATCAGGGTCACATCGACATTGATGATGCGCCCGCCGCGTAGGGCCACCCGCTCGGCGGCGTAGACCAGGAAGCGGTCGGATGAGGCGCCCTTCCACTTGGGATCGCTGGGCGGGAAGTGGTCGCCGATGTCGCCGTCGGCGATGGCGCCCAGAATGGCGTCGGTCAGGGCGTGCAGCCCCGCATCGGCGTCCGAATGGCCGATCAGGGTCTGGTCGTGCGGAATCTCGACCCCGCACAGCCAGACGGACGCGCCCGGCCCCCAGCGGTGGACGTCGTAGCCCTGACCGATGCGGGTGACGGTGCGGGCGGCGGATAGGGCCTCGGCCATGGCGAAATCCTCTGGATAGGTCAGCTTCATCAGGCGCGGATCGCCCGGGATCAGTCGGACGCGGCCGCCCGCGCGCTCAACCACGGCGGCCTCGTCGGTGGCGGCTTCGTCGGCGGGCCAGGCGGCATAGGCGTCACGGATGGTCTTGAGACGGAAGGCTTGCGGGGTCTGGGCGCGCCACAGGTTTTCTCGGTCGATGGCGCCGACGACCATGTCCTGATCGCCCCGGCGCAGGCTGTCGGCGACGGGCAGGGCGGGCAGGGCGCCGTCGGCCTCATGCAGGCCCTCCAGCAGGCGCGCGATCACTTCGGTGCTCAGGAAGGGGCGGGCGGCGTCGTGGATCAGCACGGGTTCGCTGTCGGCGCCGGTCAGGGCGGACAGGCCCGCGCACACCGACGCGGCGCGCGTGTCTCCGCCGGTGACGGCCCGCCAACCGTTCAGGCCGGACAGGGCGTCGCGCGCCTCCGCCTCGGCCTCGGCGGCGATCACGAGGACGACTTCACGCGCCCCGGCGTCCAGCAAGGCTTCAACCGACCAGCGCACGACCGGCTTGCCGGCGACGACGCGCCACTGCTTGGCGCCGCCCGCCCTGGAGCCTGAACCGGCGGCGACGACGATCGCTGAGAATCCCATGCGGGTCTTCTAGGCGTCCCGGTTCCGCTTGACGAGAGGGGCCTTCATCGGTGCTAAGGAGCCTCATGACGACCGGGTTGCAGATTGGCGATGTGAAGATCGCAGGGCGGGTGCTGATGGCGCCCATGACCGGGATCACGGACCTGCCGTTCCGTGTGCTGGCCTCAAGGCTGGGCGCCGCCTATGTGGCGACGGAGATGGTGGCGGCGGCTGAACTGGCGCGCGCCCGTCCCGACGTGGTGCGGCGCGCAGCCGTCGGCGGCGGCCTGCCGCTGACGGTGATCCAGCTAGTCGGCGGCGATGCGGCGGCCATGGCCGAGGGCGCGCGCATGGCCGAGGCGGCGGGCGCCGACATTATCGACCTGAACTTCGGCTGTCCGGCCAAGGAAGTCACAGGCGCCGCCTGCGGCTCGGCCCTGATGCGGACGCCGGATCAGGCCGCGCGGATCATGGAGGCGGTCGTCGGCGCCGTCAGCTGTCCGGTCAGCGTCAAGATGCGACTGGGCTGGGACGAGAACAGCCACAACGCCCCCGATCTGGCGCGTCGGGCCGAGGCGCTGGGCGTCGCCGCCGTCACCGTGCATGGCCGCACGCGCAAGCAATTCTACACCGGCGTCGCTGACTGGGACGCCGTGGCCGAGGTCAAGCAGGCGGTCGCCATCCCCGTCATCGTCAACGGCGACATCATCACCGCCGAACAGGCGCGCGAGGCGCTGGACCGTTCGGGCGCCGATGGCCTGATGCTGGGGCGCGGCGTCTATGGGCGGCCGTGGCTGGCGGCGCATCTGGAACGCGCGCTGATCGACGGAGCGCAACTTCAGGAGCCGGATCGCGAAGAGCGCCTGGCCATCGTTCTCGAACATCTGCGCGCATCGGCCGACTTCTACGGCTTACCGCTGGGGCTGAAGATGTTCCGCAAGCATCTGGGCTGGTACATCGAACAGGCGCCCTGGCCCGCCGATCCGCTGGAGCGTCGCGCCGCCAAGGCCCGTCTGTGTCGCCTGGAGACGCCCAAAGAGGTTGAGGCCGCCCTGACCGACCTATGGCTAGGTGTGACGCATTTGAGCAACTTCGATGTTGAAAACGAGCCACAGGTGTTCGAAGCTGTGGCCTGATGTCGGACACGCCCGTTTCCACGGCTGAGCAACAGACCTCAGAGCGCTCGCTCTGGGGGCGTTTGGCTGATGGTCGCGCACGGGCCTTGTTCGGAACCGCCTACGCCATCGCGTTTCTGATCACGGCCGCCGCCATCTGGCTGGTGGCCATCGCGCCTGGGGCCACGGCGGGCGGTGATGCGCGCACGGCGGCCAGTCAGGTCGTGCTCTTCATTCTCCTGGCTAATCTGATCCTGATCGCGGGCCTGGCGGCGGTGATCGGCGGGCGGGTGCTGCGCCTCACGCGCAATCGGAATGATCCAGGCGCGCGCCTGCACCTGCGCTTCGTCACCCTTTTCTCGCTCGTCTCGGTCGTGCCGGCGGTGCTGATCGCCCTGGTGTTCGGCCTGCTGGTCAACCGGGGGGTGGATCAGTGGTTCAGCACAAACGTCCGTTCGGCGGTCGAGAACGGCGCCGAGATCGGCCGCGCCTATGTCGCCGACGTGGGCGCCGGGCTGGAGGTCGATCTGGAGACGATGGCGACCGAACTGGGCGGGGTGCGCGACCTGTTCGACAACCGGATCCAGTTCTCGCGCGCCCTGTCGCAGATCGGCGACTTCTTCGGCTATCCGGCGCTCTACATTCTGGATGAAGAGGGGCGCGTTCTCGCCAGCGGCGAACAGCCGGGCGCGCCGCCTTATGTCGCGCCGCCGCGCGAGGCTTTCGAAACCGTGGCCGGCGGCGAAGTGGCGCCGACGACGGTGACAGAGAACCCGGACATGGTGCGGGCCCTCTATCCGTTGCCGGATTACGGCCACGCCTACCTCTACGTCGTGCGGCCGCTGGCGCCGGGCCTGATCCAGCGGATGCGCAACGGCGAGGAGTCCATCACTGCCTATCGCGCCGCCGAGGAAAGCCGCGCCCGCATTCAGGCGGCCTTTGCGCTCAGCTATCTGGAGACAGCCCTGCTGGTGTTGGTGGGGGCGGTCTGGCTGGCCATGTCGGCGGCCAGTTCGATCTCTGCGCCGATCGGGCGGCTGGTGAAGGCGGCGGATCAGGTGGCCGGCGGCGACCTGGACGCGCGCGTCGACAACTCAGGGGCGCCGTCCGAGATCATCGTCCTGTCCGAAGCCTTCAATCGGATGACAGAGGACATCAAGACCCAGCAGGCTGCTTTGAAGACCGCGTCGGATGAGGCGCAGGGGCGCAGCCTGTTCATCGAAACTGTTCTGTCGGGCGTCAGTGCGGGGGTGATCGGCCTGGACCGTATGCGGCGCATTTCGGCCATCAACGACAGCGCCAGTCAGTTGCTGGGCCTCGACCCTGAGCAGGTGCAGGGGCTACGTCTGGCCGAGGTTGCGCCGGAACTGGGCGAACTGTCCGAGCGTGGCGAGGCCCACATCGAAGAAGACATCGACGTCAGCCGCGATGGCGAGGCCATGCGTCTGCGTGTCCGCATCGAGGGCGGACAGGGCGGCGAGATGGTGCTGACCTTCGACGACATCACCCGTCTGGTCACGGCTCAGCGCAACGCGGCCTGGCGCGACGTGGCGCGACGCATCGCTCATGAGATCAAGAATCCCCTGACGCCGATCCAGCTTTCGGCGGAACGCCTGCGTCGCCGCTATCGTGAGCGCGTGGGCGACGACGTCGAGGTGTTCGATCGCTGCACCGAGACCATCATCCGTCAGGTGGGCGATATCGGCCGAATGGTGGATGAGTTCTCATCCTTCGCGCGGATGCCGGCTCCGCGTTTCTCGATGGAGAACCCGGCTGAAATGCTGCGCGAGGCGGTGTTCGCGCAGCGCGTCGCCATGCCCGATATCGAGGTGGATCTGGTGGAGCCGCTGCCCAGCGTCGTGCTGCAATGCGACGGCCGCATGGTGGGGCAGGCTCTGGCCAATATCCTGAAGAATGCCGGCGAGGCCGTCAGCGCCAAGCGAGCGCGCGACCCTGTTGTTGAAGGGGCGCTGGGCATCATCGCCAGGCTCGAGATTGAGGATGAGCGCGCTATTTTCACGATTGAGGACGATGGCGTCGGCCTGCCGGCCAAGGATCGAGACCGGCTGACTGAGCCTTATGTCACTACGCGCGAGAAGGGCACAGGCTTGGGCTTGGCCATCGTCAAGCGCATCTGCGAGGACCACGGCGGCGAGTTGCGGCTGGCTGACGCGGAAACACTGTCGGGCGCACGGGTAGGCCTGATCTTCCCACTGACCCAGAACCATAAGTCCGCTCATCGCGCTTCCGGCGCGACGAGCGCGGCGAGTTAAGCGAGGCGTCATGCGTAATACTGGTGCTGATATTCTGGTCGTTGACGACGAAGCGGACATCCGCGAACTGGTCTCGGGCCTGCTTGAGGACGAGGGCCACTCGGTTCGCACGGCGGCCAATTCGGACGAGGCTCTGGCCGCCATCCGGGCGCGCAAGCCGTCGCTGGCGGTGCTCGACATCTGGATGCAGGGCGGCGGCCTGGATGGGCTGGAACTGCTCGATGTCGTGCGCGAGCTGGATCAAGATCTGCCGGTTGTCATGATCTCGGGCCACGGCAACATCGAAACCGCTGTCAGCGCCCTGAAGCGCGGCGCCTATGACTTCATCGAAAAGCCCTTCAAGTCCGACCGGCTGGTCGTGGTGGTGGAGCGCGCCCTGGAGGCGGCTGCGCTGAAGCGGGAAAATCGGCGCCTGCGCGCCCAGACGCTGACGCCCAGCGGGTTGATCGGCAAGTCCGTCGCCGCCCAGACCCTGCGCAGCACCATTTCCAAGGTCGCGCCAGCCAACAGCCGCATCCTGATCTCTGGACCGCCGGGTTCCGGCAAGGAGCTGGCGGCGCGCCAGATTCACGATGCGAGTCCGCGCGCCAAAGCCGAGTTCGTCGCCATTTCCGCCGCCGGGATGGCGCCCGAACGCCTGGACGTCGAACTGTTCGGCGAAGAAGGCGTCGATGGCCGCCCGCGTAAGATCGGTGTTTTCGAGCAAGCCCATAACGGCACTCTGTTCCTGGATGACGTGGCCGACATGCCGCGTGAAAGCCAGAGCCGCATCCTGCGCGTACTGGTCGAGCAACGCTTCCGTCGGGTCGGCGGCGAGCAGGACGTTCAGGTCGATGTGCGCGTCATCAGCTCGACCTCGCGTGATCTGCGCGTGGAAATCAGCGAAGGCCGTTTCCGTGAGGACCTCTTCCACCGGCTGAACGTGGTGCCGATCCGGGTGCCGCCGCTGTCGGAACGTCGCGAGGATATCGCTGAGTTGGTGGAGTATTTCGTGGAGAGCCTTTCGGCCTCTCAAGGGTTGCCGCATCGGCGGATCGCCGACGACGCCCTGGCGGTGCTTCAGGTCCACCCCTGGCCGGGCAATGTGCGCCAGTTGCGCAACAACATTGAGCGTCTGCTGATCCTGGCGACTGGCGGTCCGGACGAGCCGATTACGGCGGACATGCTGCCGCAGGAGGTGGCGTCGTCCGCCAGCCCGACCTCTCTGGGCGCCGACCGCATCATCGCCCTGCCGTTGCGTGAGGCGCGCGAGGTGTTCGAGCGGGAATATCTGTCGGCTCAGATCATGCGGTTCGGCGGAAACATCTCGCGCACTGCAGCCTTCATCGGCATGGAAAGATCTGCGTTGCATCGCAAGCTTAAGTCGCTGGGCGTGTCGCCCGCACGCGGCGGAGACGAAGAAGGAGAGGGCGCCTGATGTCCAGGGTCGCCTATGTAAACGGCATCTATCAGCCGCACAGTCAGGCCGTGGTCCATATCGAGGATCGCGGGTTCCAGTTCGCCGACGGCGTCTATGAGGTCTGGTCGGTCTTTGATGGCAAGCTGGCCGACTATCAGGGACACCTGAGCCGACTGGCCCGCAGCCTGACGGAACTGCGGATCGACATTCCCATGTCGGCCAATTCCCTGGGCATCGTGCTACGCGAGACGATCCGCCGGAACCGCGTGCGAAACGGCATTGTCTATATCCAGATCACGCGCGGCACGGCGCCGCGCGACCACGCCTTTCCGCAAGACGTGGCGCCGAGCGTCATCATCACCGCCAAGTCGATCGACCTGAGAAAGGGCGAGGCTCTGGCCGCCAAGGGCGCAGCCGGCGTCACCCACCCGGACATGCGCTGGGGCCGCTGCGACATCAAGACCGTCGGCCTTCTGCCCAACGCGCTAGCCAAGCAGGCGGCGCGCGAGCGCGGCGCCTATGAGGCCATCCTGTTCGATGAAATGGGCATGGTGACGGAAGGCTCATCGACCAACGCCTGGATCATCGACGAGAACGGCAAACTGCGAACCCGCGACACCCAGGCCAATATCCTGCGCGGCATCACCCGCGCCGCCATCATGAAACTGGTCGAGGCCGAAGGCATCGAACTGGACGAGCGCGCCTTCAGCGTCGAGGAAGCCAAGCGCGCGCGCGAAGTCTTCGTCACGGCCGCTAGCTCCTTCGTCATGCCGATCGTCTCTCTGGACGGAACCCGCATCGGCGACGGCAAACCCGGCCCAGTGGCGACCCGTCTGCGCGAGATTTATCTGGAACAGGCGCGCCGCGAAGCCATTTAAGGCGTTGCCGCACCGGCGGGGGCGTGGCTAAGGTCGCGGATGCGGGCGACGTCCCGCCTCGCGGCCATTCCGCCGCCGATGAAAAAGACCAAGAACAGGATCAACCTGCCATGTCGCAAGACAAACGACAGAACCTCCAGGACACCTTCCTGAACAGCGTCCGCAAGACGAAGACCCCGCTGACCATCTTCCTGGTCAACGGCGTCAAGCTTCAGGGCATCGTCACCTGGTTCGACAACTTCTGTGTGCTGCTGCGTCGCGATGGCCAATCGCAGCTGGTCTACAAGCACGCCATCTCGACCATCATGCCGTCCGCGCCCGTGCAACTGTACGAGCCCGACGCCGAAGAAGACTGATTGACCTCCAAACTCATTGACCACGCCGTCCCGCTGATCCGGGCCGTCGTCATTCACCCCGACCGCCGCGGCGACAATGCGCGCCATGCGAACGAACGCCTGGAAGAAGCCGTGGGCCTGGCCCAGGCGCTGGACCTTGACGTGCGGGCGCAGGAAATCGTGCGCCTGCGCTCCGTCACGCCCGCCACCCTGATCGGGCGTGGCAAGCTGGACGAGATTTCGTCGCTGATCCTGGCCGCCGACGCCGAGGCGGTCGTCATCGACGATCAGCTGACCCCGGTGCAGCAGCGCAACCTGGAACGCTTCTGGGACATCAAGGTCATCGACCGGACGGGCCTGATCCTCGAGATTTTCGGCCGTCGCGCTCGCACGCGCGAAGGGCGTCTGCAGGTCGAACTGGCGCGGCTGGAATACGAACGCTCCCGACTCGTCCGGACCTGGACCCACCTGGAGCGCCAACGCGGCGGTACGGGCGGCACGGGCGGCCCCGGCGAAACCCAGATCGAGTTGGACCGGCGGATGATCGCCGACCGCATCGTGCGTCTGAAGGCCGAACTGGAAGAGGTGCGCCGTACGCGCGGCCTGCACCGCAAGGCGCGCAAACAGGTTCCGTTCCCGTCGGTCGCCCTGGTCGGCTATACTAATGCGGGCAAGTCGACGTTGTTCAACCGTCTGACCGGGGCCGAGGTCATGGCCAAGGACCTGCTGTTCGCCACCCTGGACACGACCCAGCGCACCATCCGCCTGCCACAGGGACGCCCGGCCATCATCGCTGACACCGTGGGTTTCGTCTCGGACCTGCCGCACGAATTGGTCGAGAGCTTCCGCGCCACGCTGGAGGAAGTCGGCGAGGCCGATCTGATCCTGCATGTGCGCGACATCGCCTCGCCCGACAGCGCCGCCCAGGCCAAGGACGTCGAGGCGGTGCTGGAGCAGATTCCGACGCCCGAAGGCAAGACGCGCCGCATCCTCGAAGTCTGGAACAAGATTGACCTGCTGGAGCCCGAAACCCGCGAAGCCGTCGTCGGCCAGGCCGAACGCCTGGCGCGCGAGGGACAGGCCGTGGCCGTGTCCGCCTGGACCGGTGAGGGGATCGAGGTCCTGCGCGAAACCATCGCCGGCCTGATCGATGATGATCCGGAGACGCATCTGACGGTCGAGCCGCATCGTGGCGACCTGTTGGCCTGGCTCTACGCCAACGGGCGGGTGACGGGACGCGAGACGGACGAGGAAGGCCGGGTCCATCTGACGGTCCGGCTGCATCCCGCCGCGCTGGGTCGATTTGAAAGACTGTATCCGGACGTGATCGACTGATCCTGTCATGCATCTGATCGAGACCGTCCTCTTCCTGTTGCTGGCCGTGGTGCTTTCGGGATGGGTGGCTCGCATCACGCGCATCGCCCTGCCTTTGGTGCAGATCGCCCTGGGGGCGGGGGTGGTGCTGATCACGGGCCAGTCGGTTGACCTGAAGCCGGATATTTTCTTCCTGCTGTTTCTGCCGCCGTTGCTGTTCGTGGACGGCTGGCGCATCCCCAAGGAGGCCTTGTTCCGGGACAAGGTGGTGATCCTTGAGCTGGCGCTTGGGCTGGTGGTTTTCACCGTTCTGGGCCTGGGTTTCCTGATCCATTGGATGATCCCGGCCATGCCGCTGGCCGTAGCCTTCGCCCTGGCGGCGATCCTGTCGCCGACGGACCCGATCGCGGTCCAGGCCGTCGCCGGACGGGCGCCGATCCCCAAACGCCTGGTGCACATCCTGGAAGGCGAGTCGCTGCTGAACGACGCGACCGGCCTGACCTGCATGCGGATCGCGGTGATCGCGGCGACGACCGGCGCCTTTTCTTTATCCAGCGCCTTCGGAACCTTCGCCTGGCTGGCGGTGGCGGGTGTGGCGGTGGGTATCGCCGTCACCCTAATCATCGGCTTGGTGAAGGCCTTCATCAGCCGCCGTTGGGGCGAGGACGTCGGCGGCCAGATCCTGATCAGCCTGCTGATGCCTTTCGCGGCCTATCTGGCGGCCGAAGCGATCCACGCCTCGGGCATTCTGGCGGCGGTGGCGGCCGGCGTGACCATGAGCTTCACCGAGCGGCAGGGATCGGCCCTGGCTGCGACGCGCATTCGTCGGGCTGTCGTGTGGGACACTGTGCAGTTCGTCGCCAACGGGCTGATCTTCGTCATTCTGGGCGAGCAGATGCCGTCCATCATGGCCCGCGCAGCCGAGGTGATCCGCACCACCCAGCACAGCGAAGTCTGGTGGCTGGCCGTCTACGTCTTCGCCATTGTCGCGGCGCTGGCGGCCCTGCGCTTCGCGTGGGTGTGGATGTCGCTGAAGTTGACGCTGTTCCGCCGCAAGGGCCGCAGCGCGCCGCCCAAGGTCGGACTGAGGCTGGTGGCCGTCATGTCGCTGGCCGGGGTGCGCGGGGCGATCACCCTGGCGGGCATCCTGACGTTGCCGTTCTATCTAAGCGACGGTTCGCCTTTACCAGCGCGCAATCTGGCGATCTTTCTGGCGGCGGGGGTGATCATCGTCTCCCTGGTGCTGGCGACGGTCGCCCTGCCGCGCCTGCTGAAGGGCGTGCAGCTCCCGCCCGAGGATGATCATCAGGCAGAAGAAAGCCGCTCCCGCGTCGCCGCCGCCTGGGCCGCGATCCGCGCCATCGAGGACGCCCAGCACGCCATGGCCGAGGGCAAGCTGGACCCTGACTTCTATGCGGAGACGGCGACGCGGGTCATGGAGGTCTATCGTCACCGCATCGACATGCGCGCCAGCATGGAGGAGGACGCCGTGGTTCAGGCTCGCCGCGCCGACGAGATCGAGCGACGCCTCCGCCTGACCGGCCTTGTCGCTGAACGTGAGGAACTGGTCCGCTTAGGCCGCCAGCGGCTGATCGATGAAGAGACGGCGCGCAAGCTGATCCGCGAGATCGACCTACAGGAACTGCGCTACGTCTGAGCGTCGTCCGCGATCCAGGCGGCCAGGGCTGCGTAGCTGTCGAACACCTGATGCGCTCCGGCCTGGGTCAGGCGCTGCGGGTGATCGCCGCGGATGTGGCCGCCCGCGCAAAGACCGACGACGGTCATGCCCGCCGCGGCTCCCGCCAGGACGCCGGCAGGGCTGTCTTCGATCACCAACGTGCATTGCGGCGCCGCCTTCATGGCGTCTGCGGCGTACAAGAACAGGTCGGGATGCGGTTTACCCCGGCTGACGTGGACTGCGGCGCTGAAGATCGGCCCGGCAAAAGTCTCATGAGCCCCGAAATGGCGAAGCCCCAGCTCGATCCAGTCCGGCGGGCTGGACGAGGCGATGCAGCGCGCTTCGCTACGCTCGGCCAGAAAGCTCTCGAACCCCGCGACGGCCGTCAGGTCGCGCCGCGCGCGGTCGTGGCAACGGCGCGTCCACTCGGCCTGAATGCCGGGCGGGCAGGACGCGCCCAGGCGCTCCGAGATGATCTGCTCGCAGTCCAGCCATCGCTTGCCGAGGTAGAGCGCTAGAGCGTCGTCCAGCGTGGTCGGCAGGCCAATCTCGCTGAGCAGTTCGGCCATCACTTTGTTGTTCAGCAGTTCGCTGTCGGCGATGACCCCGTCATAGTCGAAGATGATGAGGTCGAACGGCCCCTGGCTCACGCGCGCTCGGCCGCCTTGGCGGCGTCCCACAGGGCGTCCATTTCCGGCAGGTCGGACTGTTCTGGCGTGCGGCCGTCTTTTTTCAGCTCGGCCTCGATGAACGCGAAGCGGCGCACGAATTTGGCGTTGGCGGCGCGCAGGGCGTCTTCCGGTTCGACCTCCATCTTGCGGGCCAGGTTGGCGACGACGAACAGCAGGTCGCCCAGTTCCTCGCGCGCCTTTTCCTTGTCGCCGGCGGCGATTTCGATGCGCAGTTCCTCGACCTCTTCGGCCAGCTTGTCGAAGACCTCGTCGGTCGAGGGCCAGTCGAAGCCGACACGGCCCGCGCGCTTGGCCAGCTTGGCGGCGCGGGTCAGGGCGGGCAGGCCGACTGGCACGTCGTCCAGCACGCCATGCTGTTCCTTGGCCTTGCGCTCGGCGGCTTTGATGTCTTCCCAACGGTCCTTCTGGGCCGGGCCGGTGGCCTTGGCGGCTTCGTCGCCGAAGACGTGCGGGTGGCGTCGAACCAGCTTGTCGGCCATGGCCTCGGCCACGTCTTCCAGCTGGAAATGCCCGGCTTCCTCGGCCATGCGCGAGTGGAAGACGACCTGGAACAGCAGGTCGCCCAGTTCGACCCTCAGTTCGTCCATGTCGCCGCGCTCGATGGCGTCGGCGACCTCATACGCCTCTTCGATCGTATAGGGGGCGATGGTCTGGAAGGTCTGCTCAACGTCCCAGGGGCAGCCGCCGTTCGGATCGCGCAGGCGAACCATGATGTCCTTCAGGCGGTCGACGGGGTGGGTCATTCAGGCGTGTCCGGCGTCTCTTTGCGCCAGGGCGGCGCGGATTTCATCATGCCGCTGCGGCGTCAGGGGATAGCCCTTCAGCACCAAGGCGGTGGCCGCCAATAGCAGGCCCGGCACGGCGATGAACAGAATCTGCAGGATCAACAGGGAGAAGTCGCTGTTCCCTTCCGGCCCCGGCAGGGCCTTGAACCCAACCAGCGGCAGGATGGCGTAGGGAATCAGGGCGAAGACGTGTCCCATCTTCGTCGTGGCCGACAGGATGGAGAACATTAGCCCGGTGCGGTCCACGCCGGTATTCAGCCGGACCTCGTCGCCCGCATCGGCCATCATGGCGCGCAGCAGGAACAGGCCCGCCGCATAGGGCAGACCGGCGATGAACATGGCGACCGCCGTCAGGGCGAAGTTGCCGCCCGGAACCAGCGTCGCCCCGACATAAAAGACGGCGAAGATCAGGCTGGCGACAGCGAGCGCGCGATCCTTGCCGATCTTGGTCGCCAGCCAGGCCCAGATAGGCGCCCCGACCAGGCCGGCCATGAAGTAGATCAGCATGAACAGCGACGCCTGGGTGTGGTCGTAGCCCTTGATCTGGCCGAAGAAGAAGAACAGCAGCGACCCCGTGATGCCCGGCGCAATGCCCAGCAGTAGGTCGGCGATCAGCAGCTTGCGCACCGTCTTCATCTTGAACAGGGCCAGGTAGGCGCTCGGCCCGCCGTGCGGCGCGGCGCCGGCGTTGACGGGCTCGGGCACGGCGACCATGGCCAGGCCGATGGTCAGAGGCAGAGCGATGATGATGGCCCAGCCCATGATCCGCACGCCGTCGGCGTAGTCGCCGATGCCCGTCTTCACCACGATGGTCGGCAGGATCAGGATCAGGATCACGCCGATGATGTTGAACACCTGCCACCAGCCATAGACCCGGCTGCGCTGGTCGTACTGCGGCGCCAGAACGGCGGCCCAGCCCAACTGGCCCAACGTGCCCATGGAGAAGCCGAGGTAGAGAACCAGCAGCCAGGCGAACAGATAAACCGGCCCGGCGCCCGGCTGGACCGTCACGAACATCATCAGCGCCGCCAGCATCAGGATCGGCGTCGCCACGGCCATCCACGGCCGATAGCGGCCCAGGCGTGTGCGCGTCTTGTCCATGCCCCAGCCGATGAAGGGGTCGAACAAGATGTCGATCAGCCGTACGGCCATGAAGACAGCGGCCACCATGCCCATCTCGATGCCGACATGGGTGGCGTAGAATTCCGGCAGGGTGACGGGCAGGGCCACGCCGAAGGCCGCCAGTGGCAGGCACGGGCCTGAGAAGGCGGCCAGAATGGCGTTGGATCGACGTGGCGCGTCGGGCGCTGCAATGGCGGACGAAGGCGCGGCGGTTGCGGTCATGCGGTCACGGCCCGTTCGCGGCGCGAGTCGGCCGCAACCGTCACCATGCAGGTTTTCGACGCAGGCGCGAAGACCGCGCAAGGGGTTGCGGCGACTCTCATCCTGAGGCCTGCTGCGGCCATGTGGAAAGCGTCCGCCTCTCTCTTCGCCGCCCTGACCGCCGTCGCCTTCGCAGGACACGCGCGCGCCGAGGCGCCGGAACCGGTTCCGACGGCCCAGATCTGCGACCGGACGCCCGGCGCATGGGACGACACGGCTGAGGCGAACGCCATATCGCTCTACGCCTTGGAGTGGACGCCGTTCGGGCTTTCGGAACTGGGTTGGGAAGCCTATGTGCCGCTGATGCAGCAGGAGGTCGGCTCTCCCTGCGATCCGACGTCGGCGGGATTCGCCGAGGCTCTGGCGGCGTTTCAGGGCCGATATGGACTGACGGCCAGCGGGCGGTTCGACCAGGCGACGTTCCAGGTGCTGCGCGGCCTGTGGCAAGAACGGCGGCCTTTCGTCATGGCGCGGGTGAGGGGGGAGTGTCCCGATCCGCCGCCTGTCGGCGACCTGGCCTATCTGACGACGGGCGAGGAACACGCCGAGCGCCTGACGCGCCTGCTGCGCCGCGACGTGCTGGACGCCTATCGCGCCATGGCGGCGGCGGCCCGCGCTGAAGTGCCTGAGATCGCCGCCGAGCCGGAACTGTTGCGCGTCTTCTCGTCCTTCCGTGATCCCGAAGCCGATGCGGCGCGATGCGCGCGCGACGGCAATTGCGACGGCCTGAGGCGCGCAGTCTGTTCACCGCACAGGACGGGCACGGCGGTCGATCTGTATGTCGGCCACCTGCAGGGCATGGGCGTCGATTCCACCGACGTCCACAGCCGTCGCCATATGAGCCAGACCCCGACCTATCGCTGGCTGGTCAAGAACGCCGGGCGGTTCGGCTTCGTCCCCTACGTCTATGAGCCCTGGCACTGGGAATGGGTCGGTCGATGATCCGACCAATGGCGCATGGCGAGGCGGCTCTGGCGCGCGAAGTGTTCGGGCGTGACCTGCGGCTGGACGACATCCGCTTTCTGGGATCGCCCTGGCCGTTCAACAGGGCCTTCGTGCCGGGGCGCTGGTTCGGACGCGACTGGATCGTCTGGCCCAGGGCGACCCTGACGCCGGATTTGTCGCAGGCGTCGCTGCGGACTCAGGCGGTCTTCATTCATGAACTGGTTCACGTCTGGCAGGCGCAGAACGGCGTCAATCTGCTGACAGGAAAGCTGAAGGCGGGCGATGGGCCGGGCGCTTACACCTATCCGGTGGATGACCGCTGCGAGTGGATTGGCTTGAACATCGAGCAGCAGGCCATGGTGGTCGAGCACCGCTTCCTGCAATCGCGGGGCGCGCGGGTTCCGGCCGATCCCGCCTTCTATGCGCGGGTCTGTCCCATCGGTTTGTCGGATTTTTGAGAGGAAGGGCTTGCGGCGGCGCAGCATGACGTTAAATCAGACACTGATGCAGTTACCGTAAGCATCGTTTCAGATTCAACCGGAGCCGTGATGCCTAAGATTCTCGTCCTTTACCACTCGACCTATGGCCACATCGAACGCATGGCCGAGGCCGTCGCCGAAGGCGCGCGCCAGGTCGAAGGGGCCGTGGTGGACATCAAGCGCGTCCCGGAAACCGTGCCGGAAGAGCTGGCGCGCAGCTCGGGCTACAAGATGGACCAGGTCGCGCCGGTCGCCGCCGTAGCCGATCTGGCGAACTATGACGCCATCATCATCGGTGCAGGCACTCGCTTCGGCACGGCCGCCTCGCAGATGCGCGCCTTCCTGGATCAGACCGGCGGTCTCTGGGCGCAAGGGACGCTGCTGGGCAAGGTCGGCGGCGCCTTCACCGGCTCGGCTACCCAGCACGGCGGCCAGGAGACGACCTTCGCCGGTCTGCACAACTACTTCCTGCACCACGGCATGCTGGTTGCGGGCCTGCCCTACGCCTTCGCCGGCCAGATGCGCCTGGACGAGATCACCGGCGGCTCGCCCTACGGCGCCACGACCATTTCGGCCCCCGACGGCTCGCGGATGCCCAGCGAAACCGAACTGGACGGCGCGCGCTTCCAAGGCAAACATATCGCTGAGATCGCCAAGAAACTTCACGGTTAAAATCATGCGCCAGCCCGCACTCTTCTTCGGTCACGGTTCTCCCATGAACGCGCTGGGCAGTCCCTTCGCGGACACCTGGCGCGCGCTGGGGGAGGAGATCGACAAACCGAAAGGCGTCGTCATGGTCTCGGCCCACTGGGAGACGCGCGGGCTGGGCGTGACGGCGCAGGAGCGACCGGAAACCATCCATGATTTCGGAGGTTTCCCGCCTGAACTTCACGCCATGCAGTATCCCGCGCCCGGCTCGCCTGCTCTGGCGGACCGGGTGGCGGAGCTGACCGGCGCCGCCCAGACGATGCAGTGGGGGCTGGATCACGGAACCTGGTCCGTGCTGGCCCATGTCTGGCCGGACGCCGACGTGCCTGTGGTGCAGTTGTCGCTGGATCGCACCATCGACGCCCGCGCCCATTATGAATTGGCCAGGCGCCTGCGTCCCTTGCGGGATGAAGGCGTGATCGTCGCCGGTTCGGGCGACTTCGTGCACAATCTCCGGATGTGGAAACGCGCGGGCGGCGAGCCCTATGACTGGGCCGTCGACTTCAACGAGGCGGTGAAACGCGCCTTCACGACGGGCGACCATGACGCCCTGATCGACTGGGTCCATCTGGCCGAACAGGCGCAGCTCAGCGTGCCGACGGACGAGCACTACCTGCCGCTGCTCTACGTCGCCGCTCAACAGGCGCCCGGCGAATCCTTGAGTTTCTTCAACGATGTGATCGACGGTGGTTCGATTTCGATGACGGGCGTCCGGATCGGCTGACCGGACGCCGCGCCACCTGTCTCAGCGGCGGCCGCCGCGTAGGGCGTTGTCCAGCGACCACGGCCCCGGCCCGGCGAAGACCAGATACAGGAAGACGAAGCAGTAAAGCGCCGCCAGCTCCCCGCCGTTGTTGATGGGGTAGGGGCCTTGCGGCGCATGGACCATCCAGTAGGCCACGGCGGTGAAGCCTGACAGGATGAAGGCGGTCGGGCGGCTGAACAGGCCTAGCACCAGCAGGACGCCGCCGACCAGTTCGATCGGGCCGGACCAGCCTGCCAACGTCGATAGATCGACCACGCCGCCACGCCCGCCGGGCGGGAAGCTCAGGATCTTTTGCGCGCCGTGCTGGAGCAGAAGTAGGCCTGAGACGATTCTCAGGATGCTGAGAAAATGCGGTTCCCAGGTGGCCAGGGATGTCGAACGTCGGGCCATGAAGTCTCCTCGGCCGTTACGCCCCGCGAGCGGGACCGGACGGCCGAGGTTATGACACTTGCGCCGAACGGCAAGCGCCTTGTCAGGCGCGCTTCAGTTCGTCCTCAACCATCTTCTGAATGGTCACATAATCGGTCTTGCCGGTGCCCAGGACCGGGATGGTCTCGACCTTGATGATCTTCTTCGGCACGGCCAGTTCGGGCGCGCCGTTGTCGCGGGCCCATTCTGTCAGGCGGGCGGATTCAGCCCCTGCGACGTCGGTGACGAGAACCAGGCGCTCGCCCTTCTTGCTGTCGGGCACGGCGATGACGGCGTGATGACCTGTCGGCCAGACGCCGCCGGCCATGCCCTCGACCGCCGTCAGGGACACCATCTCGCCGCCGATCTTGGCGAAGCGCTTCGCACGCCCCAGGATGGTGATGTAGCCCTCGGCGTCGATATCGACGATGTCGCCGGTGTCGTGCCAACCGCCCGCCAGGGGCTCCAGATTGTCGGGGTCGCTCGGCGAAATATAGCCTTCCATCACGTTCGGCCCGCGCAGGAACAGGCGGCCGCCGACCTCGATGCCTTCGACCGGCTCGATCCGGTATTCCATGCCCGGCAGGATCTGGCCCACCGTGCCCGGCCGGTTGCGGTCGGGGTGGTTCACCGCCACCACAGGCGCCGCCTCGGTGGCGCCGTAGCCTTCCAGCAGCTCGACGCCGCCGAACTTGGTGTTGAACATCTGGCGCGTCTCGTCGCGAACCTTTTCCGCGCCCGCCACGGCGAACTGTAGGGTGGCGAAATCGCCCGGCTCGGCTACACGGGCGTACTGGTTCAGGAAGGTGTCGGTCGCAAACAGGATTGACGCCTTCACCTGGGGCAGCAGGTCGGTGATCTGCTTGGCGTGCAGCGGCGACGGATATTCAAACGCCTTCAGGCCCTGCAACAGAGGCAGCAGCACCCCGCCGGTCAGGCCGAAGCAGTGGAAGGTCGGCAGCGGGTTGAACATGACCCAGTCGGGGTTCAGGTCGATGTGCGCCGCGACCTGGCGCGCGTTGGCGACCAGATTCTTCTGGCTCAGCACCACGCCCTTGGGCGCGCCGAAGCTGCCCGAGGTGAACAGGACCACACCCGCCGAATCCGGATCGGTCTTCACCCGAAACCGCTTGGGGGCCATGCCGGCGCTGAGGCCGTACATCTTGTCGGCAAAGCCGATGGTCTTGCGGATGTCGTCCAGCCAGACGATCTCGGAAACCTCGTCCAGAGCCTCCATCAGGTCATCCAGCTTGGCCTGGGTGACAAAGCGCTTGGCCGACAAAATCTTCTTAACGCCCGCGGTTTTCAGCGCAGCCTTCAGATTGGCCTCGCCCGATGTGAAATTCAGCATGACGGGCACGCGGCCGAAGGCGTGCAGGGCGAAGAAGGTCACAACCACGCCTGCGCTGGACGGCAGCAGAACGCCGACGCGCTCGCCCGGCTGGGTCAGTTTGGCGATCTTGCGGCCCAGCACGAAGGCGGCGCGGATCAAGCCCGTATAGGTCAGTGGGTGGCGATCCTGGTCCTCCAGAATCTCCTTGTCGCCGTAGCGGGCGCGCGCATCGATCAGCGCGTCGAACAGGGTCTCTTCATAGACCTTGGGGTCCAGGGCAGCCCGCAACAAGCACGTCCTCCTTCGGAGAGCTCTGGCGCGGCCCTCTCGGTTACAAGAGGCCGGAACCTAGTGACGTAAGGTCGCCTTGAAAAGATGCGTAACGTCGCGTGATGACGTTCTGTTGTCGGACTGAAACCGTCTGTGCCTTGCCTTTACACATCGGAAAGCCGACATACCGCCTTCAGAAACAGGAGCCAGACCGCCGGCGATGGTCACGCTGATCGACACCCTGCAGAAGAAGCCGTCTGAGCTTCGTCACCCGGAAAAGCAGAACCGCCCGGAATCGGCGGTGCTGAAGAAGCCTGACTGGCTGCGCGTGAAGGCGCCCGGCTCGGGCCAGTACAACGCGACCAAGGACATCGTGCGCTCGAAGGGGCTGCACACCGTCTGTGAAGAGGCCGCCTGTCCGAACATCGGCGAGTGCTGGAGCCAGAAGCACGCCACCCTGATGATCATGGGCGACACCTGCACGCGGGCCTGCGCCTTCTGCAACGTCAAGACCGGCCTGCCGCAGCCGCTGGACCCGGAAGAGCCCGGCAAGGTCGGCCTGGCCGTCGCCCAGATGGGATTGAACCACGTCGTCATCACTTCGGTGGACCGTGACGATGTGTCGGACGGCGGCGCCGCCCACTTCGCCGAAGTGGTGCGCCAGATTCGCATCCAGGCGCCGAACACCACCATCGAAATCCTGACGCCTGACTTCCTGCGCAAGGACGGCGCGGCCGAGGTAATGATCGACGCCACGCCCGACGTCTTCAATCACAACCTCGAGACTGTTCCGCGCCTGTATCTGAAGATCCGGCCGGGCGCCCGCTACTTCCATTCGCTGCGCCTGTTGCAGATGGTCAAGGAGCGTGACCCGAACCAATTCACCAAGTCCGGCATCATGGTCGGTCTGGGTGAGACCAAGGAAGAGGTCATGCAGGTGATGGACGACATGCGTTCCGCCGGCGTCGACTTCATCACCATTGGTCAGTACCTGCAGCCGACGCGCAAGCACGCCGCCATCGACCGCTTCGTCACACCGGAAGAGTTCAAGGCCTATGAGGCGATCGCCAGGGCCAAGGGCTTCCTGATGGTGTCGTCGTCGCCGCTGACGCGTTCGTCGCACCATGCGGGCGACGATTTCGCCCGGCTGCGCGCAGCGCGCGAGGCCCAGCTGTCGTCCCGGAACGGCCGCTGAACCCTTGGCCGTCCATCGCGTAACGCGCATCCTGCCCTATGCGCCCGAGCAACTCGCCGCCATGGTGGCGGACGTACGCGCCTATCCCGACTTCGTGCCGTGGATCACCTCCATGCGCGTCTGGAACGTGCGGGACGAGGCGCCGGGCGTGCATCTGCTGGATGCAGAGGCCGGGGTCGGGTTCGCCTTCCTGACTGAGAAGTTTTCGACCTGGGTGCGTCATGACGTTCACGCGCCCAAGGTCGAGGTCGGCCTGATCCGTGGCCCGTTCAAGCATCTGAAGAACCGCTGGGAGTTTCATCCGCATCCGCAGGGGACGCGACTGGAATTCTCCATCGACTTCGCCTTCAAGTCGCGCATGCTGGACATGATGCTTCAGGCGAACTTCGACCGGGCGGTCGACAAGCTGATCCAGTGTTTCGAGGGCCGGGCCAAGGCTCTCTACGGCAAGAGGTAGGACCATGGGCGCGCCTTTCGACTTCGATGCGACGGTCGTGGGCGCGGGGGCTGTGGGGCTTGCCTGCGGTCGGGCGCTGTCGCGGCGCGGCCTGACGGTGCTGGTGCTGGAGAAGGAGCCGCACATCGGCCAGGGCGTCTCCTCGCGCAATTCTGAGGTGATCCACGGCGGCCTCTACTATCCGACCGGCTCGCTGAAAGCGAAGTTCTGCGTCGAGGGGCGGCGCGCCCTCTACGACTTCCTGGAAAGCCGCAAGGTCGACCACTGGAAGTGCGGCAAACTGGTTGTGGCGACCGAAGAGGCCGAGGTTGAACGCATTGAGGCGATCTTCCAGCAGGCGACGACCAACGGCGTCGAGCGGCTGGAGCATCTGACCGGCGCCCAGGCGCGGGGGCTGGAACCGGAGCTGAACGCCCACGCCGCTATCCTCTCACCCGAGAGCGGGGTGTTCGACAGCCACGGCTATATGCTGGCGCTACAGGGCGAGATCGAGGACGCGGGCGGCTCGGTCGTGATCTCGGCGCCGTTCGAGAGGGCTGAAAGCCTGCCGGGCGGCGGATTCTCGATCCGTGTGGGCGGGGAGGGGGCGATGAGCCTGAGCAGCCGTCTTCTGGTCACGGCGCCCGGCCTGTCGTCTCAAGATGTTGCCGCGCGAATCGATGGCTATCCCGCCGCCGATATTCCGGCGCGCCATCTGGGCAAGGGAATCTATTTCCGCCTGACCGGACCAGCGCCGTTCAACCGCCTGATCTATCCGCCGCCCATTCCTGGCGCGTTAGGCACCCATTACCGCAAGGATCTGGGCGGGCAGGGCGTGTTCGGCCCCGACCTAGCCTATGTCGAGACCGAGGACTATTCCGTCGATCCGGCCAAGGCCGACGAGTTCGCGCGCTACATCCGCCGCTTCTGGCCGGGCGTGACGGTGGAGCGGCTGACGCCCGACTACGCCGGCATCCGGCCCAAGCTGCACGGACCGGGCGAGCCGCAGCCAGACTTCCAGCTTCACGGCGTGGCGAATCACGGAATGGAGGGGCTGATGGCCCTGTTCGGCATTGAAAGCCCTGGCCTGACCAGTTCTCTGGCTATCGGCGAGGCCGTGGCGGAAAGCCTTACGGCAGGGGTTTGACGTCTATTCCGTCGACCTGCGCCGAGACCCTTGAAATCGGTTGCGTCTTCATGCATAAGCCCGCCCTCGCGTGGCGGCTCTTATCGGGGGGCCGCCGCTGTTGTTTTCGCGTCTTCACCGGCGCACCGACTTAGAGATTGAGACGGACATGGCCGTTCCGAAGCGCAAAGTATCCCCCTCGCGTCGCAACATGCGTCGTGCTCATGACGCCCTGGGCGCCAACACCTATGTCGAAGACAAGGACACCGGCGAACTGCGTCGTCCCCACCACATCGACCTGAAGAGCGGCATGTACAAGGGCCGTCAGGTTCTGACCCAGAAGGAAGACTAAGGTCTCCTCTGGCGATCCGGCTTCGGCCGGGCGCATGTTCAGCGGCGCGCGAGCTTCTCGCGCGCCGTTTTCGCATATGTTCGCCGCAGTCTCGGCTGTGGCGATTCCAGCGGGTCTGGTCTAAACCGGCCCGACCTTTCCCAACTCAGTCAGAGCGCAAAGTTTCATGACCGATATCGTCGACATCGTCGCCCGCCAGATTCTCGACAGCCGTGGCAATCCGACGGTTGAAGTGGACGTGATGCTGGAAGACGGCAGCTTCGGCCGCGCGGCGGTGCCGTCGGGCGCCTCGACCGGCGCGCACGAAGCTGTCGAACTGCGTGACGGCGACAAGGATCTGTGGGGCGGCAAGGGCGTCGAAAAGGCGGTCGACGCCGTCAACGGCGAGATCTTCGACGCCCTGTCCGGCATGGACGCTGAGGACCAGCGCCGCATCGACGAGGCCCTGATCGAACTGGACGGCACCGAGAACAAGTCGCGCCTGGGCGCCAACGCCATGCTGGGCGTGTCTCTGGCCGTGGCCAAGGCCAGCGCCATCTCGGCCGGCCTGCCGCTGCATCGCTACATCGGCGGCGTCTCGGCCCGCATCCTGCCGACGCCGATGATGAACATCATCAACGGCGGCGCCCACGCCGACAACCCGATCGACATTCAGGAATTCATGATCATGCCGACCGGCGCCGAGAGCTTCTCGGAAGGCCTGCGCATGGGCGCCGAAATCTTCCACGCGCTGAAGAAGGCGCTGAAGGATGCCGGTCACAACACGAACGTCGGCGACGAGGGCGGCTTCGCCCCGAACCTGGCCTCGGCCGACGAAGCCCTGACCTTCATCACCAAGGCGGGCCAGGCGGCCGGCTATCTGGCGGGCGAGGACTTCCACCTGGCGCTGGACGTCGCCTCGACCGAGTTCTTCAAGAACGGCAAGTATGAGCTGGTGGGCGAAGGCAAGTCCTTCGACGCCGAGGGCATGGTCAACTATCTGGCCGACCTGGTCGAGCGCTTCCCGATCGTCTCGATCGAAGACGGCTGCGCCGAGGACGATTTCGACGGCTGGAAGCTGCTGACGGACCGCCTCGGCGACCGCGTCCAACTGGTCGGCGACGACCTGTTCGTGACCAACCCGCGCCGTCTGGCCGCGGGCATCGGCGAAGGCCTGGCCAACTCCATCCTGATCAAGGTCAATCAGATCGGCACCCTGTCCGAGACGCTGGACGCCGTCGATATGGCGCACCGCGCGGGCTACACCGCCGTCATGTCGCACCGTTCGGGCGAGACCGAAGACTCGACCATCGCCGACCTGGCCGTGGCCACCAACTGCGGTCAGATCAAGACCGGCTCGCTGGCCCGTTCGGACCGGACGGCCAAGTACAACCAACTGCTGCGCATCGAAGAAATGCTGGGCGACCAGGCCGCCTATTTCGGCGACGGCATGCTGCTGAAATAAGCCGCATCACGAAGATGTGCTGGGCGCCGCCTCCGGACCTCGGGGGCGGCGTTCGCAATTACGGCCAAGCTACGGTTCGTTAGGCATTTTCCCTCACTGATAGGTCACTGTGTTTATGCGCGCTCAGAAGGAGCGTCCGTCGTGCCCGAGCAGATGAAGCCTTACCTGCCGTCCATCCTGTTGTTGCTGCTGATCGCCTATCTGGGCGTGCAAGCCCTGACGGGTGAACGCGGCCTGCTAAGTGGCGGTGAACGCGACGCTTTGCTGGAGCAGCGCCAGACACAGCTGAGCCGCCTGGCCGAGCAGCGCCAGGATCTGGAAGTCCGTGTCCGCTATCTGCGCACAGAGAGCCTGTCGAAGGATCTGTTGGAGGAACGGGCGAGGGCGGTGATCGGCTTCGCCGACCCGCGCGACTATGTGGTGCGGCTGAACGGCCCTGCTGGCCACAACCCTGACGCGACGCGCGCCTCCTGAACTATTGTTACAGCCCGGCTGGCTGCTTTGCGTTTCGGGAACGAAGGCTGCTAAAGCCCCTTTCTGTAACGATAAGAGTCCCTGAAACAGGGGTGTAAGCCGGGAGATGCCGGATGGCGAAAGCCGCCGCTCAGAAAAACTCGCCCAGCACGGGCGACAAGATTCCGAACACGCCTCAGGCTTCCAAGGAAGACCTGCTGCGTTTCTATCGCGAGATGGTCCTTATCCGCCGCTTTGAAGAGCGTGCGGGCCAACTGTACGGCATGGGCCTGATCGGGGGCTTCTGCCACCTGTACATCGGTCAGGAAGCCGTGGCCGTCGGCGTTCAGGAGAGCGTCAAGCAGGGCTACGACAAGATCATCACGGGGTATCGCGACCACGGCCACATGCTGGTCGCGGGCATGGACCCCAAGGAAGTCATGGCCGAGTTGACGGGCCGCATCGGCGGGTCGTCCAAGGGCAAGGGCGGGTCGATGCACATGTTCGACGTGCCGACCGGCTTCTACGGCGGTCACGGCATCGTCGGCGCCCAGGTGGCGCTGGGCACGGGCCTGGCCTTCGCGGGCAAGTACCGCGGCGATGACTCGGTCAGCTTCGTCTACTTCGGCGACGGCGCCTCGAACCAGGGGCAGGTCTACGAGAGCTTCAATATGGCCCAGCTGTGGAAGCTGCCGGCCATCTACATCATCGAGAACAACCAGTACGCCATGGGCACGAGCATCGAGCGCTCGTCCTCCACGACCGAACTGTATCAGCGCGGCGCCAGCTTTGGCATTCCGGGCGAACAGGTCGACGGCATGGACGTGCTGGCCGTGCGTGACGCCGCCGCCCGCGCCGTGGCCCGCGCCCGCGCAGGCGAAGGCCCCTACATCCTGGAAGTGAAGACCTACCGCTATCGCGGCCACTCCATGTCCGACCCGGCCAAATACCGGACGAAGGAAGAGGTGGACGAGGTCAAGAAGACCCGCGATCCGATCGACCACCTGAAGATGCTGCTGGCCGCCGCCAAGGCGACCGAGGAAGAACTGAAGGCGATCGACAACGAAGTGAAGGCCATCGTGGCCGAAGCCGTGCAGTTCGCTCAAGAGAGCCCTGAGCCGGACCCGTCCGAGCTCTATACCGACGTCTACGTGGAGGCCTGATACGTGACGGACATTCTGATGCCGGCGCTGTCCCCCACGATGGAAGAGGGCACGCTGACCAAGTGGCACATCAAGGCAGGCGACGTCGTGTCGGCCGGCCAGGTGATCGCCGAGATTGAAACCGACAAGGCGACGATGGAAGTCGAAGCCGTCGATGAAGGCGAAGTGCTGGAAATTCTCGTGGCCGAAGGCGCCGAGAACGTGAAGGTCAACACGCCGATCGCCCGTCTGGCGGGCGAAGACAGCGCCTCTGCGCCTGCGCCCAAGGCCGCCGAGCCGATGACCGCTGTCGAGGCCGAAGCGCCTGTCGCCGTGGCGGCCGCTGCTGCGCCGGTTCAGCTCAAGGTGGAACTGCGCGACCCGGAAATCCCCGCTGACGCCAAGCTGGTGAAGACCACCATCCGCGACGCCCTGCGCGACGCAATGGCTGAGGAAATGCGCCGCGACGAGGCCGTCTTCCTGATGGGCGAGGAAGTCGCCCAGTATCAGGGCGCCTATAAGGTCAGCCGCGACCTGCTACAGGAATTCGGCGATCGCCGCGTGGTCGACACCCCGATCACCGAGCACGGCTTCGCTGGCCTGGGCGTCGGCGCCGCCATGGCGGGCCTGAAGCCCATCGTCGAGTTCATGACGTGGAACTTCGGCATGCAGGCGATCGACCATGTGATCAACTCGGCGGCCAAGACGCTGTACATGTCGGGCGGCCAGATCCGCTGCCCGATCGTGTTCCGCGGCCCGAACGGCGCCGCCGCCCGTGTGGCGGCCCAGCACAGCCAGGACTATTCGGCCTGGTACGCTCAGGTTCCGGGCCTGAAGGTCATCGCCCCTTATGACGCTGCTGACGCCAAGGGTTTGCTGAAAGCCGCCATCCGCGACCCGAACCCCATCGTCTTCCTTGAACACGAGATGATGTACGGTCACGAGTTCGACGTGCCGGACGTTGAGGACTACGTCGTGCCGATCGGCAAGGCCAAGGTCCGCCGCGAAGGCACGGACGTCACCATCACGGCGCACAGCCGCATGGTCGGTTTCGCCCTTCAGGCCGCCGAAAAGCTGGCTGAAGAAGGCATCTCGGCCGAGGTCGTCGACCTGCGCACCCTGCGTCCGCTGGATCACGAGACGATCGTTGAGAGCGTCAAGAAGACCAACCGCCTAGTTTCGGCCGAAGAAGGCTGGGGTCCGATGGGCGTTGGCGCCGAAGTGGTGGCCCGCGTGATTGAACACGCCTTCGACTACCTGGACGCTCCGCCGCTGCGCGTGCACCAGGAAGACGTGCCGCTGCCCTATGCCGCCAATCTGGAAGCCCTGTCTCTGCCGGGCGTCGACAAGATCGTCGCCGCCGTGAAGAAGGTGATGGCATGACGGAGGCCCTGGAAGCCAAGGCTCTATCGATCCCCGAGGGGCTCGACGGCGCCGATGAACAGGTGCTGGAACTGATCCGCGTGTGGTGGAACGTCGACGGGCCGCAGATGAACATCCGCCCGGCTCTGCGCGAACCGGCGAACATCGGCGTCGTGCTGGCCGAACTGGCTTGGCATTTCTCTCACGCCTACGCCGACATGCACGGTTTCGACCAGCCGACAGCCTTTAAGGCTATCCGCGACAGCTGGGACGCCGCGCACGAAAAGGCGGCTTCCAGCCAGCAGACGGAGACCGCTCAATGACCGACATCCTGATGCCCGCCCTGTCTCCGACGATGGAAGAGGGCGTCCTGGCCAAGTGGCACGTCAAAGTCGGGGACACAGTCTCGGCCGGCGATGTGATCGCCGAGATCGAGACCGACAAGGCGACGATGGAAGTCGAAGCCGTGGACGAAGGCGAAGTGCTGGAAATCCTCGTTCCGGAAGGCGCCGAAGGCGTGAAGGTCAATACGCCGATCGCCCGTCTGTCCGGCGACGACGTGGCGCCTGCGCCAAAGAAGGCTGATGCTCCGGCTGAGACGCCGAAGGCTGAAGCGCCTAAGGCTGAGGCTCCGAAGGCCGAGGCTGCGTCTGCTCCGGCCGCGCCGAAGTCTGATGACGGCGGCCGCATCTTCGCCTCGCCGCTGGCGCGCCGTATGGCCGCTCAGGCCGGTCTGGACCTGAAGAGCGTGGCCGGCACCGGCCCGCATGGCCGTATCGTCAAGCGTGACGTGGAAGCCGCAGGCAAGGGCGGCGCCAAGCCGGTCGCCTCGGCTGCTGCTGCCCCTGCGGCAGGCGTCGAACCGCGCAAGGTCATGTCGCTGGCCCAGATGGGCATCCCGGACGGCAGCTACGATCTGATCCCGCTGGACGGCATGAAGAAGGCCGTCGCCCGTCGCATGGTCGACAGCATCCAGAACGTGCCGCACTTCCCGCTGTTCATCGACTGCGAGATCGACCAGCTGATGGCCGTCCGCGCCAAGGTGAACAAGATGCTGGAGCCGCAGGGCATCAAGGTCTCGGTGAACGACTTCGTCATCAAGGCCGCTGCGCTGGCCCTGAAGATGGTGCCGGAGGCGAACGCCTCCTACACCCCGGAAGGCATCGCCATGCACCACAACGCCGACGTCTCGATGGCGGTGGCGATCGACGGCGGCCTGATCACCCCGATCATCCGCAAGGCCGAGACCAAGGGTCTGGCCCAGATCGCGACCGAGTCCAAGGATCTGGCCAAGCGCGCGCGCGAGCGCAAGCTGAAGCCGGAAGAGTTCCAGGGCGGCACCTTCTCAGTGTCCAACCTGGGCATGTTCGGCATCAAGTCCTTCTCCTCGATCATCAATGAGCCGCAAGGCTGCATCATGAGCGTGGGCGCAGGCGAGCAACGTCCGGTCGTCAAGGACGGGCAGTTGGCCGTGGCCACGGTCATGACCGTGACCCTGACCTGCGATCACCGCGTGGTCGACGGCGCGACGGGCGCCCGCTTCCTGCAGGCGTTCAAGCCGCTGATCGAAGATCCCGTGGCGATGCTGGCCTAATCACATGATCCCGAAAAGTGTCAGCGGTTTTCGGATGAGATCATGTGCTGAAAAAGTGGGAGGGGTGAAGTCATGACCTCGGTCTATGACTTCTCCGCCCGCGCCATCGACGGCGCGGACGTCTCGCTGGATCGTTTTCGCGGTCAGGCGCTGCTGATCGTCAATACGGCGTCCAAGTGCGGCTTCACCGGTCAGTATGACGGGCTGGAGAAGCTGCACCGCGACTTCGCCGACGCGCCGTTCGAGGTTTTGGGCTTTCCCTGCAACCAGTTCGGCGCGCAGGAGCCGGGCAGGGCGGCGGAAATCGCCGCCTTCTGCGCCAGCAGCTTCGACGTGACCTTTCCCCTGTTTGACAAGGTCGAGGTCGACGGACCGAACCGCCACCCCCTCTATGCCTGGTTGACCCGACAGAAGCGCGGCTTCCTGGGCTCCCAGGCCATCAAGTGGAACTTCACCAAGTTCCTGACCGACCGCGAAGGCCGCGTCGTCGCGCGCTATTCGCCCCAGACTGAACCCGAGGCCATCAAGGCCGACATCGAGAAGTTGATCTGATCATGGCTGCTGAATTCGATCTCGTCGTCATCGGCTCGGGCCCCGGCGGTTACGTCGCGGCCATCCGCGCCAGCCAACTGGGCCAGAAGGTCGCCATCGTCGAGCGCGAGAACCTGGGCGGCATCTGCCTGAACTGGGGCTGCATCCCGACCAAGGCCCTGCTGAAGTCGGGCGAGAAGTTCGAAAGCCTGTCGCACCTGAAGGACTACGGCCTGTCCGCCTCGGGCGCGTCGTTCGATTTTGACGCCATCATCCAGCGTTCGCGCGGCGTGGCCAAGCAACTGAATCAGGGCGTCGGCTTCCTGATGAAGAAGAACAAGATCGAGGTCATCGAGGGCTCAGCCAAGCTTGAGAAAGGCGCGGCTGCGCCGAAGGTCGTCGTGGCGCTGAAGGCTGGCGGCACGCGCGCGATCGAAGCCAAGACCGTCATGCTGGCCGTCGGCGCCCGCGCCCGCGCCCTGCCGCAGATCGGCTTGGAGGCGGATGGCGACAAGATCTGGGCCTATCGCGACGCCCTGGCGCCGAAGAAGCTGCCCAAGACCTTCGTCGTTATCGGTTCGGGCGCCATCGGCATCGAATTCGCCAGCTTCTACCGGGCTTTGGGCGCTGAGGTGACGGTCGTTGAAGCCGTGGACCGCGTCATGCCGGTCGAGGACGAAGAGGTCTCCAAGGCCGCCCAGAAGGGCTTTGAGAAGCGCGGCATCAAGTTCAAGCTCGGCGCCAAGGTGACGAAGGTCACCAAGGATTCCAAGGGCGTGAAGGTCGATCTTGAAGTCAACGGCAAGGCCGAAAGCCTGGAGGCCGAGGTCTGCATCTCGGCCGTCGGCATCACCGCCAACACCGACGGCATCGGGCTGGAGGCGCTGGGCGTCGAACTGGATCGCGGCCACATCAAGACCGACAGCCACTGCCAGACCAATGTGAAGGGCCTGTACGCCATCGGTGACTGCGCCGGCGCGCCCTGGCTGGCGCACAAGGCCTCGCACGAAGGCATTCACGCCGCCGAGCACATCGCCGGCTACAAGACGCCGAACGTCCATTCGCCCATTGCCGGCTGCACCTACGCCCAGCCGCAGGTCGCCTCGGTCGGGGTGACGGAGCAGGGGGCCAAGGCCGAAGGCCGTGAGGTCAAGATCGGCCGCTTCCCCTTCAAGGTGAACGGCAAGGCCATCGCGGCGGGCGAGACCGAAGGCTTCGTCAAGGTCATCTTCGACGCCAAGACCGGCGCCCTGATCGGCGCCCACATGATCGGCGCCGACGTCACCGAGATGATCCAGGGCTACGTCACCGCCATCACCATGGAAGCGACCGAGGAAGACATTCACGGCATCGTCTATCCGCACCCGACCATGTCTGAGGCCATGCACGAAGCCGCCCTGGACGCCTATGGCCGCGTGATCCACATCTAGGGCGGTTGTTAGAAAATCTGAACTGTGGCTAAGAGGATCGCTCCTCCCCATGGTTCGGATTTTCCATGATTGTCGCGCCTGACGTCCTCGGCCTGATCGGCAATACGCCTCTGGTGCGCCTCAAGCGCGCTTCGGAGCTGACCGGCTGCGAAATCCTGGGCAAGGCCGAGTTCCTGAACGTCGGCGGCTCGATCAAGGATCGTGCGGCGCTCAGCATCATCCGCTCGGCACGGGCGTCGGGCGCGCTGAAACCGGGCGGGACCATCGTCGAGGGCACCGCGGGCAACACCGGTATCGGTCTGGCGTTAGTCGGCGCGGCGCTGGGCCACCCGGTCGTCATCGTCATGCCGCGCACCCAGACGGAAGAGAAGAAGCGCGCCGTTCGCCTGCACGGCGCTCGTCTGATCGAGGTCGATCCGGCGCCCTTCGCCAGCCCAAACCACTTCGTCCATTTCTCGCGCCGTCTGGCCGAGGAACTGAGCGACAGCGAACCGAACGGCGCTTTCTACGCCGACCAATTCGACAATCTGGCCAATCGCCTGGCTCACTATGAAGCTACCGGTCCGGAAATCTGGAAACAGACCGACGGCCACATAGACGGCTTCATCTGCGCTGTCGGTTCAGGCGGCACCCTGACCGGAACCACGACCTATCTGCGCGAACAGAACCCGGCCCTGAAAATCGGACTGGCCGACGTGCCGGGCGCCGCTCTCTACAGCTGGTTCACCGAAGGCGTGCTGAAAGGCGAGGGCGGTTCGGTCGCCGAGGGCATCGGCGTCAACCGCATCACCGGCAATCTGAACGGCCTGTCGGTCGATCACGCCTATCGGATCGAGGACGCCGAGTTCCTGCCCATCCTGTTCGATCTGGTGCGGGACGAGGGGCTGTCGCTCGGCCCGTCCAGCGGCGTCAACATTGCGGGCGCCATCCGCATGGCCCACGACATGGGCCCCGGCCATACCATCGTGACCGTGCTGTGCGACGCGGGCCAGCGTTACGCCAGCAAGATCTATGACCCTGGCTTCCTCAACGCACGCGGCCTGCCGACGCCCGACTGGATGAGCCGATGACCCGCCGCAAGGAAGCCGCCGTCGAAAGTCGGATCCCGCCGCTCAACGCCCTGAAGGCGTTCGAGGCTGCAGCGCGTCGTCTCAACATCACCCGCGCCGCCGAAGAGCTCTCGGTCACACCCGGCGCCATCAGCCAGCAGATCCGCATCCTGGAGGAACACGCCGGCGCGCCGCTGTTCCACCGCGAAGGCCGCCAGATCGCCCTAACCGAACTGGGCGCCGAGCTCTACCCCTTGCTGCGTGACGGTTTCGACTATCTGAAACGGGCAGGGGATCTGCTGTATCGCCCCGACCGGCGTCACGCCCTGGCGGTCAGCGTACCGCCGTCCTTCGCCTCGAAATGGCTTGCGCCGCGCATCGCCCGTTTCGCGGCCGCGCATCCTGAAATCGAGGTGTGGATGTCCGCTGACATGCGCCTGGCCGATGTCAGCGGCGGACGGGTCGACGTGGCCGTCCGCTATGGCCGGGGCGACTATCCTGGGGTGCGATCCGAAAAACTGCTGGACGCTGACGTAACCCCGGTTTGCGCGCCTTCGTTAACCATGGGCGAAAACGCCTTGCGTCGTCCGTCAGACCTGGCGCGCCATGTGCTGATCCACTTGCGTCCCAGCGAGTTGGAGGAACCGCGCCCGGACTGGGCGGCCTGGTTCAAGGCGCGTGGACTGACGAACATCGACGCCCAGGCAGGGCCGCGGTTCGATCAGACAGCGCTGGCCATCGAGGCGGCGGCACACGGCCAGGGCGTGGCCTTGGCGCCTTATGCCTTCGTAGCCGGGGATCTGGCATCCGGCCGCCTGGTGGCGCCTTTCGCTGACGGCGCGCTGAGCACGGCGTTGGCTTACTACGTCCTGATCAAGCGCAGCGGCGCGTCAGCGCCCGCCAGAGCCTTTGCCGCCTGGCTGAAGGAAGAAGCGCAAGCAGCCGCAGAGGCGAGCGTCGATGATCTGTGAGGCGTGTTGGTTTTTATCGCCTAAGATATATTATGCGAAATATACGTATCGCTGAGCTGTCCTTGGTCGACGGCGCGAAGATCATCTCCTAATGTCCGTGAGGAGTTTCACGCTGGGATACGTCATGAGCAACATCTTCATTGCGCCTTTGGCCGCACTGTTCGTTCTCGTGCTCGGGGTTCCAGCGCAGGCTGAGACTGTCGTGGGCTATGGGGCTTTCACGCCTCTGCCGCAGGCCGGTGAGCAGCCGGACCCGCAACGCGAGTACCGCGTCATTGTGGATCTGACCCAGGGCGGCCCTGACGACAAGCCGCTAAAGGGCCTGGAACGCGTGGCTCGGCTAACGAATATGTTGGCGGCAAACGGCGTCACCGCAGAGAAACGGAGCATCGTCGTTGTGATGCACGGCGGCGCTTCCTTGGCCTCTCTGTCCGATGCAGCCTGGTCTGCGCGGAACAAGGGCGCGACAAATCCCAACAGCGCCCTTATTCGCGCCCTGACGGCAGCCGGGGTTCAGGTCCGTCTTTGCGGCCAATCCATGGTCGCGCATGGTTTGACGGAAGCCGATCTGGCGCCTGGGGTGCAGGTCGATCTGGCTGCGCTGATGACGGTCATTCATCACCAACAGGCCGGCTACGCACTGATCATGAACTAAGGGTGTCACGCGCCAGTGAAGCGTGGCGCCCAGTCTTCCTTCCGGCACCTCAAGCCAGCCGAACCGGCTAGAGAGCGAAGCGCCCTCGCCAACCGTCGTAGGCAACCTCGACACTTGGTGGAAGATTGCGTGATAATATATTGTAATCTAAGTCAATATGAAGGTTCGTCAGCACTGCCGTCTCTACTTCAGCGCGGGCGATCCACTCCAAGGCCAGATCAACATGCGCATGCGTCGGGTGCGGCGTGTAGCGTAACGCGTCGATGATCCAGAGTTGGGCACCGCGCACAGCCTCCAGAGCGGCGTCATCCAAACTCGAAACGTCGCTGGAGTAGGCGATCGGCCCCAGGCGATAGCCGACCGAACGGATCGGACCATGGATCTGGTCGAAGGTCATGACGGGGATGGGACCACCCTCCCCCTCTACTTTCCACGCCTGGCCGTGCGGGGGAAGGCGATGGCCCTCGACGATGGCCGGATAGCCGTGGTGGCTTTCAAAGATGTAGTCGAAGCGTCGCGTCAGGGCATGGTGGGTGGCCGCATCCATCCAGGCCGGGATGCATCGACGTGCGTGGGCGGCGAAAACGCGAAGGTCGTCGATGCCGTGTGTCTGATCCGCATGATCGTGGGTGTAGAGAACCGCATCGATATGGCGGACCTCGGCGGCCAGCATCTGCTGGCGGAAGTCGGGCGAGGTGTCGATCACCACGCTGGTCACGCCGTCCGGGCCATGGCGGCGCGCCAGCATGGAGCAGCGCGTGCGCCGGTTGCGTGGTTCTGACGGGTCGCAGTCGCCCCAGTCGCCGTCGCCGCGCGGCACGCCGCCGGACGAGCCGCAGCCGAGAATGACGACTTCCAACTCGCCTTGCCGGCTCATTCGGCGGGCCTGGGAATGCGGTCGAACAGGTTGAAGAAGGCCTCGGTCGTCAGCTCATCGGCTTGTTCGGGCGTCCAGCCGCGTATCTCAGCCAGCTTTTCCAGCACCAGGCCGACATAGGCGGGTTCATTCCGACGGCCACGATGTGGGATGGGGGCCAGGTAGGGGCAGTCGGTCTCAACGATGATGCGGTCTTCAGGCATCCGACGGATGACCTCCCTCACCTCCTCGGCCGCCTTGAAGGTGGCGATGCCTGAAACCGAGAACCAGGCGCCGAGTTCCATCGCTGTTTCAGCTAGTTCCAGCCCGCTGGTATAGCAGTGCATCAGGAGCTTGAACGGCGCGCGGCTGTGTTCCTCGCGCAGGATGTCGGCCATGGTCTCATCAGCTTCGCGCGTATGGATCACCAGAGGCAGATTGGTGCGGCGCGCCGCCTCGATATGTTGGCGGAAGACCGCCGCCTGCACGTCGCGCGGGCTGAGGTCATAGTGGAAGTCCAGGCCGCATTCGCCGATGCCGATGACGCGCGGACGATCCGTCAGCTCCACCAGGCGATCAGCCGTCAGGTCGGCGTAGTCCTTGGCCTCGTGCGGATGGACACCGACCGTGCACCAGATGTCGGCATTGTTCATCGCCAGCGCGTGCGTCGCCTCGAAGGTCGACAGCTTGTCGGAAATCTCGACCATCAGCCGCACGCCCGCCTGGCGCGCACGGTCGATCACCGCCTCGCGATCCTCGTCGAACTGGGGGGCGTGCAGGTTGACGTGACTGTCAATGAGCATATCAGGCGGCGGCTTTCGTGCGGGCGATGTCGGCCAAGGCTCCGGCCAGGACGTCTCCCTTATCAAGATTCAGCCCGATGGCGCGATCGGGCAGGTCGGACAGCCGCCCCCACAGCTCGGCCCAGCGGGCGCCTTCACGGCCGCCAGAGTCGACGGCTCGGCGTTTCACCGCTGCGATCAGGCGATCCATCAGGGCCTCGAACCGCGCCTGCCCCTCGGCGCCACGGAAGCCGTCGGCGACAGCCAGTTGTTCCGCGCGATCAATCTCTGGTCCATCAACCCAGGCGCGGGCGAGACGGTCGACCTCGGTCATGGCGCCCGACGCCAGATCCAGAGCCGCGCCAGGCGAGCCCCCAGCCATGGCCGCCGCGGCTAAGGCTTCATCGTCGGACACGCCCGTGCGCTGACGCACCAGGTCGGTCAGACGCGCCTCGGACCAAACCGGGAAGGTCAGCCGCCGACAGCGAGAGCGGATGGTGGCTAATAACCGGCCGGGCGCATGGGTGACCAGGAAGAGCACGCCGCTTTCAGGCGGTTCCTCAAGAATCTTCAGCAGGGCGTTGGCGGCGTTGATGTTCAGATCGTCCGCCGCATCAATGATGGCGACGCGGTGCCGAGCCTGGGACGGGCTCTTGGCGAAGAACTCCGGCAGGTCGCGGGCCTGATCGACCGAGATGGAGCGCTTCAACTTGCCGCCCTCGACTGCGCGCTCGAGCACCAGCAGATCCGGGTGGGCCTGGGCGGACACCAGACGGCTGACGGGATCATGCGGCGCGGCGCCCAGCGGTCCGCGCGACGGGTCCGGCGCGGCTCCCAGCAGCCGTCGGGCGGCGCGATAGGCGAAGCTGGCCTTGCCTGATCCCTCGACCCCGCACAGCAGCCAGGCGTGGTGTAACCGCCCTCGATCCAGCGCGTCCAGAAAGGCTTCCTCGGCCTGTATATCGGCGATCAGGTCGAAACGGTCGCGCGGATGCTCGCTCAAAGCAGCCGCTCCTCCACCACGGCCCAGAGCCGGGCCGAGACGTCGTCGACCTCACCCGTTGCGTCAAGAACGACGCAGCGCTCGGGATGACGCTCGGCCACCTGAAGGAAGCCGTCGCGCAGTTTTTGATGGAAGGCGAGGCCTTTGGATTCGAAGCGGGTCTCGAACAGACCGCGCCCGAAAGCTCGATCCAGACCAACCTCGACCGGCAGGTCGAACACCAGGGTCAGGTCCGGCTGGTCGCCGTTGACCACGGCGTCGTCCAACGCCTCGATCAGGCTTTCCGGCGTTCCGCCGCCCGCGCCCTGGTAGACACGGCTGGAATCGGCGAAGCGATCGCAGACCACCCAGCGCCCAGCCTCGAGCGCGGGCAAGATCGTCCGCTCCAGATGGTCCGAGCGCGCCGCATACATCAACAGGGTCTCGGTGCGCGCCGACCAGCGATCCGCCTCGCCCGACACGGCGATGTTGCGGATCTCCTCGGCCCCCGGCGATCCGCCAGGTTCGCGCGTCTGGAGCACGTCGAGGCCGCGGGCGCGCAAGCGTTCGACCAGCAGGCGCGCCTGAGTCGTCTTGCCGGCGCCCTCGCCGCCTTCGAAAGTGATGAATTTGCCTCGCTGCACCCGCGCACAATGGCGAGCGAGGCGCGGGAAGCAAGCCCGTTCAGTCGCCTATCAACAAGGCATCGTCAAAGCCGCGCGCCATGACGGCCTGACGGGCTCTTTCGGCGGCCCCTGCATCGGGCCAGGGACCGACCACGACGCGGAACAACGGTCGACCGTCCTTGTCGATATTCTGAACCACAGCCTTGTCGCCGAGGCGTCGTGCGACCTGGTCCGCCCCTCGCCGGTTAGAATAGGCGCCGGCCTGAACCCAATAGGCGTTCGATGCCGGCGGTTGCGCTATCGCGTAGCTGGGCTGCGGGGCGGGTTGGGAGGGAGCCGCTGCGTTCTCGTAATAGGGGCGCGGTCCTTGCGACTGCGTCTGAACCGGAGGCTGAGCTGGTCGAGGCTGGCGCGCGCTGTCGGCGTCTGCTCGGCGGAGGACCGTTCCTCCGCCCTGACGCGGCGCGGGGCCGACATAGCGAACGCGGACGTCCCCCACGCCTTGCTGCAGGAGGCCTAGTTCCTCGGCGGCGCCGCGCGACAGATCGATGATGCGACCGTCGACAAACGGCCCTCGATCATTGACGCGCAGTATGACCCGGCGCCCATTGGCGCGGTTCGTCACCTCGACCAGGCTGGGCAGGGGCAATGTCTTATGGGCAGCGGTCAGGCCGTTCATGTCGAACCGCTCGCCGGTCGAGGTTGAACGACCGTGATGGTAGCTGCCGTACCAGGATGCCTGCCCTACCTCGTCATAGTTCGGCTGTTCCTTCGGATGATACCAGCGGCCGCGGATCTGATAGGGACGCATGGTGCCCGAAACGATCGGAGCCGGATCGGTCACGACGGGTGCGCCGACAGGTGCATCGCCCTTGCCGCCCAAGCTGGCGCACGCCGCCAGGGTCGAGAAGGCGGCGGCGATCATCGCGCCTTTCAGCAGTCTCGCCCACATGGTGTTTTTACTCCGGCCGACTATGGATTTTGGCGAAATTAACGGCGGAGGTTTCCGGTTTGGTTAACGTCCCGTTTGCGCGTATGGCCTTGCGACAAAGCCCCTCCCCCGACTGACGGTCAGAACCGAGCGCCTTGTCCCCCTCCCTGTATAAGACCCGCACAGGCGTCTTCCTTCTCGCCACCCTGTGCTGCGCGCTGTGGGGCAGCGCCTTTCCCGCCGTCAAGAACGGTTATGCCCTGCTGAAGGTCGCGCCGACCGATATCGCCAGCCAGCTGCTGTTTGCGGGGTGGCGTTTCGCCCTGGCCGGAGCGATCCTGCTGATCGTCGCCATGGCGATGAAGAAGCCTGTTCTGGCGATGAGCCGTCGTCAGGCGGGACAGGTCGCCCTGTTGGGGCTGACCCAGACGGCCATCCAATACGTCTTCTTCTATATCGGCCTGGCGCATGCATCGGGCGTCAAATCCTCGATCATGAACGCGACCAGCGTCTTCTTCAGCGTCGTGTTGGCCCATTTTATCTATGCGGACGACCGGCTGAGCGGCCGCAAGGCGCTGGGCTGCCTGATCGGCTTCATGGGCGTGGTCGTGGTCAACCTGGGCGGCGGCGCGCTCGGCTTCGACTTCACCCTGCTGGGCGAAGGCTTCATCGTGATCGCGGCCTTCGTTCTGGCGGCGGCCTCCATCTATGGCAAGCGGCTATCGCGCAGCCTTGACCCCATGGTGATGACCGGCTGGCAACTGTTTATCGGCGGCGTGATGCTGACGGCCGCTGGCATGGGGATGGGCGGAGAGCTGCAAGGTTTCGATCTCACGTCGAGCGCGCTGTTGCTCTACCTGGCGCTGCTATCCTCGGTCGCCTTTGCGGTGTGGAGCCTGCTGCTGAAGCACAACCCTGTGGGGATGATCGCGGCCTTCAACTTCCTGATCCCGGTCTTCGGCGTGTCGCTGTCGGCGCTTTTCCTGGGCGAGTCCATGTTGCGCTGGAGCTATTTGATCGCACTGATTCTGGTCTGCGCCGGCATCTGGCTGGTCACGCGATCGGGCAACTTGTCGAAGGCTGGCCGCGCCTGACGCTTTCCGCTTGGGTCACGCCCGCCTTGCCGCTATGCACAGGCGAACGCGAACCGACTCGCGTGGGACAGGTGGCCGAGTGGTTTAAGGCAGCGGTCTTGAAAACCGCCGTAGGTGGAAGCCTACCGTGGGTTCGAATCCCACCCTGTCCGCCACACGCCTCCCGCTTGCCTCAGGTATGCCAGGGGGCCTCGTCTGCTGACGACGGATGGTACAAGTCGCCCCCAAACAAAGCGTCGTCTCCGCCTCGTCGAATTTTGCTCGGCATTGATGCGATGCCTGAGGGTGTCGTGGGTTTCGTCCGTAACTGTCTTCAGGGCCTCAACGGCCTCCATCTGGAGACGATCATGTCCACCTTGTCCCCCCTTCCCTTCATCGCCGTCTCTGCCGCTGTCCTGTTGTCGGCTGCCCCGGCGGCGGCGCACGCTCGCCTGGTCAGCGCCACGCCGGCGGCCAAGTCGGCCGTGGCGTCGCCGCGTGTGGTGACCCTGACCTTTAGCGATCGCGTGGCTCCGGCCTTTTCCAGTTTCGACGTGGTCAACGCCGCCGGCGCCAAGGCGACGGTCCGGACCCAGGTGAGCCAGGACGGCAAGACCATCACCGGAACCCTGGCGCGGCCGTTGGCCGCCGGCGCCTATGTCGTCAACTGGCGCATCGCCTCCACTGACGGCCACCGCATGACCGGCAGCTACGACTTCACCGTTCGCTGAGATGGTCGAGGTCTGGATCATCGTCCTGCGCGGCGTGCAATACGCCGCCGGGGCGGTGCTGCTCGGCATGCCTGCCTTCATGCTCTACAGCGCGCGCGCCGTCGGGCCGCTGGGCCTGGGCTGGCCGCGTCCGGCGACGGCCTGGGCGGCGGCGGTCCTGATACTGGCCGCGCCCGTCGCCCTGGTGGCTCAGACCGCCATGATGGCGGGCTCGCTGAGCGAGGCGTTCAAGCCTGAAGCTCTGGCCTTCATGGTCACGGGTATAGGGTTGGGCAAGGCGCTGGTCGTGCGGACTCTGGCGGCCGCCCTGGCTCTGGGCGCGGTCTTGCTGCTGCGGCCGGGGCGTCTGATGTGGAGTCTGCTGACGTTGCTGGGCGTGGCTGTCTCGGCCAGTTTCTCCTGGACCGGCCACGGCGCGGCGACGCAAGGGCCGGGGCATATGCTCCACCTGGCCTCGGACATCGTGCATGCCGTGGCGGCCTCGGTCTGGGTCGGCGCCCTCGCGGCTTTTGCTGTCCTGATCGTTCGCCGACCGTCGGGCGATCCCGCCTGGGACGCCGGGATGGCGCGCAGTCTGACCGGCTTCGCCGGGGTCGGTACGGCGGCGGTCGGCGCCCTGGTCGTAACGGGCCTCATCAACAGCGCCTATCTGGTCGGTCTGTCGAAGGCGCTCAGCCTGGGCGACAGCCCCTACGGCGTGCTGCTGGCGATCAAGCTGGCGTTGTTCGGGCTGATGGTCTGCCTGGCCGCGGCCAACCGCTTCCGTCTGGCGCCGTTGATGGCTCATGATGCCGGCCAGGCCATGCCGCACCTGAAGAAGAGTCTGGTGGTCGAGTTCGCTCTGGCGCTGACGATCCTGGCCATCGTGGCGGTCATGGGCGTTCAGCCGCCGCCCGCCTCGCTCTGACGTCAAGTCGGGGCCGTGATGCTCAACCGCTTTCGTCACAGCCCCGACATGGCGTAGGGATTACAACGATTGGAACCATACGCCCTGGATGCGTACGCCTTTCAGACGCCTTTCCAAGGGAAGGCGCGTCGTCTCGCGTATGAAGGACAGGGCCCGCGAAAGGTGCAGAATGACAAAAGACATCGACCGCATCCTGGCGACACCGTTTCCAGCTGAGGAAGCCTTGCGGTTGGCTGGGCTGGAGAACCAGGTTTGGCGACGGATTGAAGAGCGGCAGGAGCAACGCCGTTCGGGTCAGGTGCGCCTGGCGGTCATGGCCGTCGCCCTGCTGGTCGGCGTGACCAACGGCGGCATGCTGGGGCAGGCCTTCAAGCCCAACCACTCCGACATCCAGGTCTTTAGCGTCTCTGCTGGTCTGTCGCCGATGACCCGCTTCGAGGTCGGCGGATGAGCGCCAACTGGAAGTCCATCGCCCTGACCGTGGTGCTGGCCGCCCTGGCCAGCGGCGGCGCCGCCTGGCTGGCCGCAGGCTGGATGATGAAGCAGCATGCGACCCCCAGCGTGCACGATATCGTGCATCAGAAGTTGGACCTGACCGCAGATCAGGACGCCCGCCTGGATGGAATCGAAGAACATTTCACCCTGCGACGTGAAGCGTTGGAAGCCGACGTGCGCGCCGCCAACCGTGAACTGGCCAACGCCATCGCCGCCAGTCAGGGCGACAGCCCCGAGGTCCGCGCAGCTGTCGATCACTTCCATGACGCCATGGGCGCCTTGCAAAAGGCCACCATCGCCCATGTGTTCGAGATGCGCGCGGTTCTGACGCCGGAACAAGCTCGCATCTTCGACAAGGAAATCGCCGGCGCCCTTACGCAAGAGCCTCGGTAAGGCCGAGGTGACGGCCGGGGGCGACACAGACGAGGCGCGCGCCGCGCGCGGCGACCGCACAGCCTTCGCCGCCCTGATGGCGGCGACCAGCGGCGACCTCTATCGCTTTATCCGCCGCTATGTCGGCGACACGGATGAGGCTTACGACCTGCTGCAGGAGACTTATGTTTCGGCCTGGCTGGCGATCCGACGCTATGATCCGGCGCGGTCCTTTGAAACCTGGTTGCGCTCGATCGCCATCAACAAATGCCGCGACTGGGGCCGCAAGCGCACCGTGCGTCGCATCGTGCGCGGCGTCATGGGGCTGGACACGCCCGAAGCCATGGCCGTAGGCGAAGACGCGCCCGAAGCCGAAACTCAACTGGACGACCGCCGCCGCATGGCCGAAATGAACCAGGCCCTGGCCAATCTGTCCGACACGCTCAAGGCGCCGCTCCTGCTGGCCTCGCTGGAAGGCCGCTCCCATGCCGAGATCGCTGAAGTTCTGGGCGTCACGCCCAAGGCGGTCGAGACCCGTATCGCTCGCGCTCGACAGAAACTGAATCAGGCCCTGGGGCGCTAAGACGCCGTCGCCGCGTCCTGATCGAAGCTGCGGCGCCCTGCCGCAACGGTGATGCAAGGGGCGACCGCGTCGCCTGCGTATCCTGAACAGACCCCCTCCCCGCACGCCTTTCTAAGGCAAACGGCTTCTTGAGACTTGGACTTCATGGCGACAACATCACTTGACCGTCGAACCCTGTTGCGAGGCGCCGCCCTGGGCGGCGGCATTCTGGGCCTCCAAGGCCTGCTGCCCGCATGGGCGCAGACCGGATCGCCGGGCCTGCGCGCCGACCTGCCGACCCTGACCGGGCCGAACATCGACTTGAGCGTGGGCGACGCCAGCTTCACCGTCGGCGGCCGCACCGGCCACGCCTTCATGGTCAACGGCCTGCTGCCCGCGCCGCTGCTGCGGATGCGCGAGGGTCAGAACGTGCGTCTGTCGGTGACCAACAATCTGGACGAGGATACCTCGATCCACTGGCATGGCCTGCTGTTGCCGTTCCAGATGGACGGCGTGCCGGGCGTCAGCTTCCCTGGCATCAAGCCGCGCGAGACCTTCGTCTATGAGTTCCCGATCAAGCAGTCGGGCACCTATTGGTATCACAGCCACTCGGGCCTTCAGGAGGCCATGGGCCACTACGGCCCCATCGTCATCGACCCGGCGGGCGCCGATCCGGTCGCCTATGACCGTGAACACGTCCTGGTCCTGTCGGATTGGAGCTTCCTGCATCCGCATGAAATCCTGGACAAGCTGAAGAAGAGCCCCGGCTACTTCAACATGCAGAAGACCACCCTGGCCGGCCTGCTGGACGGTTCGGATCGCCTGAACCTGGAAGAGCGCCGGATGTGGGGCGGGATGCGCATGGACCCGCGCGACATCCTGGACGTCAACGGCACGACCTACACCTATCTGGTCAACGGCCATGGCCCGGAAGAGAACTGGACCGGCCTGTTCCGGCCCGGCGAGCGCGTGCGTCTGCGCATCATCAATGCCTCGGCAATGTCGATCTTCAACGTCCGCATTCCGGGTCTGGCCATGACCGTGGTTCAGGCCGATGGCGAGCACGTCCGGCCGGTCGAGGTCGACGAGTTCCAGATCTCGGTCGCCGAGACCTATGACGTCATCGTCCGCCCGCATGAGGACCGCGCCTACACCATCGTCTCCGAAGCCATTGATCGCTCAGGCTTGGGACGCGCCACCCTGGCGCCGCGCATGGGCATGACGGCCGAGGTTCCGCCGCTGCGCAAGGTTCCCAACCTGACCATGAAGGACATGGGCATGGGCGGCATGGATCACAGCGCGCACGGCGTTGCGGGCGCCGACCACGCGGCCATGGGTCACGGCGCCGCTGCGGGCGCTGCCGCGGCTGCGCCGATGGACCATTCGGGCATGAGCATGCGCGATCCGAACAACGCTCCTGCCGACATGGCTGTCGGCGTTGGCGTGGACGCCATCGCCCCCGCCCCGTCCAACCGTCTGGCCGACCGGCCTCAAGGCCTGGATGACGTCGATCACCGCGTCCTGGTCTATGCCGACCTGCGCTCGCTGACGCCGAACAAGGACACTCGCACGCCCTCACGCACCATGGAGATCCACCTGACCGGCAATATGGAGCGGTTCATGTGGGGCTTCGACGGTCGCAAATTCTCGGAAGTGGTCGAGCCGATCCGCTTCGAGCTGAATGAGCGAGTGCGCGTGACCCTGGTCAACGACACCATGATGGCCCACCCCATCCACCTGCACGGCCACTTCTTCGAACTGGTCAACGGCCACGACGGCAATCAGCCGCTGAAGCACACGGTCAATGTCGCCCCCGGCGGCAAGGTCACCTTTGACCTGACCGCAGACGCGCCCGGCGACTGGGCCTTCCACTGTCACCTTCTGATGCACATGCACGCGGGCATGTTCAACGTCGTCACCGTTCGCCCGCTGGCTGGAGCTGCCTCGTGAAGTCCCTTTCCCTCTCCCTGGCGCTCGCCCCCCTGATGTTGGCCGCAGGCGGCCCCGCCCTGGCCCAGAGCCATGCCGGTCATGCGGGACATGCTCCCGCCGCCCAGGCGACGACGCCGACCGCCAAGCCCGCGCATGACTGCCCCATGATGCGCGACGGTAAGACCTGCCCGATGCATGGCGCCGCTGCCGGCGCTCAGGCCGACCCACACGCTGGGCACGATATGAGCGGCCACGCTGGACACGACGCTGCTGCGGCAGATCCCCACGCGGGCCACGCCATGGCTCCGGCTCAGGCCGACCCGCACGCCGGACACGATATGAGCGGCCACGCCGGACACGGCGCGGCCCCGGCCGATCCTCATGCCGGTCATGACATGAGCGCCGCGCGCGGCGGGCCGAACATCCCGACCAGCGTGGACGCCGTCGGCGGCCGCATGGTCGAAACTCCGCCTCCCGCCGCCGCTCGCTCGGCTCCGGCTCACGCCGCCGACCTGTTGTTCGATCCGGCCGTCATGGCCGCCTCGCGCAAACAGCTTCTGGCTGAGAACGGCGACATCCGCTCGACGGCCGTACTGATCGACTCCATTGAGGCCAGCTTCGGCGACGGCGCAGACGGCTACAGCTGGGGCGCCCAAGGCTGGACCGGCGGCGACATCAACCGCTTCTGGTGGAAGACCGAGGGCGAAGGCGAGATCGACGGCAAGCTACACGAGGCCGAGGTTCAGGCCCTCTACAGCCGCGCCATCGCCCCTTTCTGGGACGTGCAGGCGGGCGTGCGCCAGGACTTCCGTCCTGACGGCGACGACACCACCCACCTGACGGTCGGCATTCAGGGCGTGGCGCCCTACTGGTTCGAGATGAGCGCCGCCGCCTTCCTCTCGACCGAGGGCGATCTGACCGCCCGCGCCGAGGCCGAGTACGATCAGCGCATCACCCAGAAATGGATCCTGCAACCGGCGATCGAAGTGGCTCTGTCGGCCAGCGACATCCCGGAGCTTGAGATCGGCTCGGGCCTGACCTCGGTCACCGCCGGTCTTCGTCTGCGCTATGAAATCCGCAAGGAGTTCGCCCCCTACGTCGGCGTCGAGTGGACCCGTTCGCTGGGCGACACCGCCGACTACGCCAAGGCCAGAGGCCAGGATCCCGAAGACACGCGCTTCGTCGTCGGCATCAAGGCCTGGTTTTAAGATCTGAAAGGAAGATTGGTCATGCTGAAAACTCTGGTTCTCACCGCTGTGCTGGCCTCCGTGGCCGGCGTAGCCGCTGCTCAAGACCCGCACGCCGGTCATGCCCGACATGGCGGCTCGCAGGCAAAGGCTTCGGGCATCGTCACCAGCCCGGCCGACGGCGCCATGACGCACGGCTCGCCCGAGCGCTTCAGCGTGACCTTTCCGCACCCGATGACGCTCAAGACCGTCATCCTGACGGCCCAGGGACGAGCGCCGATCACGGTCACGGCGCCCTCCGCTCCCGCCTCACGAACCGTCAGCGCGCCCCTGCCGCATCTGGCGCCGGGAAGCTATGCGGCCGCCTGGACTGCTGAAGGTCCGGACGGCCACCGGATGAGCGGCTCCGCCCGCTTCATGGTCCACTAGGAGGCTTCGACACAAGCGGTTCAGGCGGCGGTGCGCATCGTCGCCTGAACCGACGGAAACTGTAGGGGCCATACCCGCCACAGACGCGGGGTTAATCCGCCAGGCGATACCCCACGCCGGGCTCCGTCAGGATCAAGCGCGGCTGAGCCGGATCAACCTCCAGTTTCTGACGCAGTTGGCCGATGACGACGCGCAGATACTGGGTGTCTTTGGCGTGGGCCTTGCCCCAGACGGCGGTCAGCAGGTCGCGGTGGCCGACGACCTTGCCGGCGTTGCGCACCAGATAGGCCAGCACATCGTATTCCTTGGGCGTCAGGCGGACAGCCTCGCCTGCGCGAGTGATGTGGCGCCGCTCCAGGTCGATAACCACCTCCCCCGCCGTCAGAGGCCCCGCCGCCTCGGCGCGCGGCGCCTGACGCAGGTTGGCGCGCAATCGGGCCAGCAGTTCGCCGACGCCAAAGGGCTTTTCGACATAGTCGTTGGCGCCCAGGTCGAGGGCCGCGATCTTCTCGGCCTCCTTGTCGCGCGCCGACAGGATGATGATCGGGCCCGCATAGAATTCGCGGGCGCGGGCCAGCACGTCCTTGCCGTCCATGTCGGGCAGGCCGAGATCCAGCACCACGGCGTCGGGGCTCCACAGGGCGATGCCGCGCAAGCCCTCCTGACCGCTGTCGGCGCGGCGCGGCTCATAGCCGGCGGCGTCCAGCGCCGGGGACAAGAAGCGGTGGATCTGGGGCTCGTCGTCGATGACGAGAATCTGAGGTCGGACAGCGGGCATGTAGCGGACTCTAAAGCAGGCTCGGGTGAGTGACGACGGCCTTGGGCAGGCTGATCAGGATACGGGTGCCCTTTCCATCCTGAATGGGGCTGGCGGCGGCGATACGCCCGTTCATGGCCTCGACGAAGCCCTTGGCGATGGCCAGGCCGAGCCCTGCGCCCTTGGTGCGGTCCGACGGCTCCTCCATGCGGCGGAACTTGTCGAAGACGCGCTCCAGTTCGGCGGTCGGGATGCCCTTGCCCTCGTCCTCGATGGAGATGACGACCGCGCCCCGATCTTCATAGGCGGCCAGTTCGACCGTCGATCCGTCGGGGCTGTAGGCGATGGCGTTCTCGAGAATGTTGACCAGCGCCTGCTCCAGCAGCCCTTGATCGACCATGACCAGACTGAGTTGGGCCGGGAAGTCGCGGGCCAGCTTGCGTTCGCCCAGACGCCGCGCCACCCGCTTGCCCGCCGCGTTCAGCACGTCGCGCACGTCGACCCAGTCGGAACGGATGTTCAGGCCTCCGCCTTCCAGCCGGGTCATGTCCAGCAGGTCGCCGACGTAGCGGCTGAGACGCTCGGCCTCCTCGCGGATCGATAGAAGAAGGTCGGCGCGCACAGCGGGCTTCAGCTTGTCGCCCAGGTCGATCAGTGTGGTCGAGGCGCCCAGCACCGTCGACAGCGGCGTCCTCAGATCATGGCTGACCGAATTCATCAGCGCACCGCGGAAGCGGTCGGTACGGCGCAGGGTCTCGGTCTCGACCGCTTGCCCGGCCAGTTCAGCGCGCTCAACCGCCACTGCGCCCTGGTCCAACAGGGCCAGGGCCAGTTTTTCTTCGTCCGAACCCGACGACAGCGCCGCCGCCTCGATCCCGGCGACGCCCGCGCGGTCGCGCACGCCCTGAAGCGGTCGGAAGGTCCAGCGCGCCTGAGGCAGGGTGCCGGTGCCGTGACCGGCGGGCTCGCCCTTCTCCCAGGCCCAGCGTGCGGCGGCCATGGTCTCGGCGTCCAGTTCGGGCTTGCCCGGCGCCCCGGCCGTCAGGGTCAGCTCGCCTTCGACAGGCAGCAGCACCACGGCTCCGGCGCCGGCGGCAGCCGCCGTCTGTTCGGCCAGGATGCGCGCCGCCTCCCTCCGGTCGCCGATGCCGGTCAGGCGCTGACTGGCGGCCAGCAGGGCGGACACGGCCGAGGCGCGGCGCTGGGCCGCCCTGGCCTGCTCGCGCACACGGCCCGCCAGAGCGCCGGTCGTCAGGGCCACGCCCCAGAACACGATCAGGGTCAGCACGTCCGTCGGCGAGCCGATGGCGAAGCTGAACTTCGGTTGCAGGAACAGGAAGTTGTAGGTCAGGAAGGCGACCGTCGCCGCCGCGAGGGCTGGCCGCAGCCCGTAAAGGGCGCCCGCCGCCAGCACCGCCGTCAGATAGATGACGCCCAGGTCCACACGCTCGAACGTCCGGTCCAGTAAGAGGGCCAGTCCCGTCGCCGCAATGACGCAGGCCGCGCCGACGGCGTAGCCACGCCACCCTCCGGTCAGGTTCAGACGCCCCTCTTTCGGCGCCTTCGGTTGTGGCTCGACCTCGTCGGTGACGACGTGGACGGCGACGCCGCGTGCCTGACGCAGCAGTTCAGCGGCCAGAGACCGGCCCAGCCATTCCGACAGGCGGCTGTCGCGCGCCTTGGCCAGCACGATCTGGGTGACATGGTTGTTGTGGGCGTGATCCATGATGGCGCGCACCACGTCGTCGCCGCTGAGGACAACGGTGCGTCCGCCCAGCTGCTCGGCCAGTTTCAGCGCATCAGACAGCTTGCCCGCAGAGCCGACGCCGTGCCGCGCGCCAGACGGCCGATCGACGTGGGCCACAGTCCAGGGCGCGTCCATCATCATGTCGGACATGCGCCGCCCCGTCCGAACCAGGGGGCCGGCCATGGCGTCGCCCGCCACCAGCACCAGGATGCGCTCCCCCGCCGCCCACGGCCCGGCGGCCCCCTGTTCGCGCAGACGGGCGGTCAGTTGATCGTCCACCGTCTGGGCCGCGCGGCGCAGGGCCAGTTCGCGCAGGGCCGTCAGATTCTCGACCTTGAAGAAGTTGTCCGAGGCCAGTCGCGCCGTCTCCGGCACATAAACCTTGCCCTCGGCCAGGCGCTTGCGCAGCTCCTCCGGCGTGATGTCCACCAGCTCGATGTCGTCGGCGCGCGACAGGGCGCTGTCGGGCACGCTCTCGCGTTGCCGAACGCCCGTGATGCGCAGCACCACGTCCGACAGGCTTTCCAGATGCTGGACGTTCAGCGTGGTCCAGACGTCGATCCCGGTCTCCAGGATCTCCTCCACGTCCTGCCACCGCTTCGGGTGGCGCGAACCGGGCGCGTTGGAGTGGGCGTATTCGTCGACCAGAAGCAGGGCCGGGCGGCGCGCGATGGCCGCATCGATGTCGAACTCCAGCAAGGTCCGTTCGCGATAGGCGATAGGCCTGCGGGCAATGACTTCAAGCCCGCGCAGCAGGCTCATCGTCTCCTTGCGGCCGTGGGTCTCGACCACGCCGACGACGATGTCCTCGCCCTCAGCCTTTCGTCTGCGCGCAGCGCGCAGCATCTCATAGGTCTTGCCCACGCCCGGGGACATGCCGAGAAAAACCTTCAGCCGCCCACGCTTTCGCGGGGCGGCCGGGGTCTGGTCCGTCGAGAGAACGAGCGGCGTCATCCGCCCTCGGTCGTCAGGCGGCCGAAGCGGGCGTCCAGCGCCCGGTTGGTCAGCAGGACATTGACGCGCGGCTGTCCCAGAACGCCGAACGTGCGGTCTTCGACATGCTGACGGATCACTTCGCGCACCTGCGCCTCCCCTACGCCGCGCGCCTTGGCGATGCGGACGGCCTGAAGCTCAGCGTAGGCCGGAGAGATATGTGGGTCGAGGCCCGAAGCGGAGGCCGTCACGGCGTCGGCGGGGATGACTTTCGCCCCCGTCTCACTTCGCAAGGCGTCCGCGTCCGTCTTCACCCGCGCGATCAGATCGGGGTTCAGCGGGCCGAAATTGGAGCCGGACGAGGCGGAGGCGTCGTAGCCTTCGCCCGCCGCCGACGGCCGGGAATGCAGATACCCCGGCGCAGCGAACGCCTGGCCGACCAGGGCTGAGCCGACCACCCGCCCCTCCTTATCGTGGACCAGGCTGCCGTTCGCCTGATCCGAGAAGGCCGCCTGGGCCACGCCGGTCACGGCCAACGGATAGCCGACGCCCAGAACGCCGGTGAACAGGGCGATCATGACGACCGCCGGGCGGATATGATTCAGCATCAGAAGTTCGCCTTCAGGCTAGCGACGACGCGGCTGTCATAGGCGGAGCCGAAGTCGTGCTCGTCGGTGTCGAAATAGCGGACGTCCAAGCCCAGCCGCTCCGTCAGCTGATAGGCCGCGCCCAGGTTCCAGGTCGTGTAGTCGAAGTCCGACGACACCCACTGACGCCCCACGGCCGCAGAGAGCGTCCACTTGTCAGCCGGGCTGATCGCCGCGTTGACCTCGGCATAGGTCGCCTCGTCCTCGGATGCGCCGAAGAAGTCCGGCGAATAGTAGATCGCCGCGCCCAGCGTCGCCGGGCCGACCGCACGCGAGGCAGCGGCCTTCAGCTCCATATAGTCATAGTCGGCGCCGTCCGGCTTGCCGGCGTAGAAATAGCTGACCAAGCCGAAGTCCCAGTCGAAGCCGCCAAACGCAGGGCGAACGCCCGCATAAAGGTCGATCTCGGCGTCGGTGTCCGCGTCGCCGGCGAAGGAGACATTCCCGGCCCAAGCCCCGGCGTAGAACAGGCCTTGCGTCACATCGACCCCGGCCGAGATCGCCGGGTCGCCTTCGTTCTGGCTGACGCCCCGGAAGACATAGTCCGATCCAATGGCGGCGTTGAAGGCGACCTCGGGGCGGGCGCCATTCGCAGCATCCTGGGCCTTGGCGTCCGTGGGCGCCGTGCACAGGCCCAGGGTGATGACGGCGACCAGGCAGGCCCCGCCCACCAGGGCGTTGTTGAGGTCCGAACCATCGAGTTTCTTACGTTTACGCATGATAGTTTTCCTTGCGCCTCAGGGCCGGCTTCAGGCTAGGCCGAGGGCGGAGATGACGATGTCGATGAGCTTGATGCCGACGAAGGGCGCGATCAGGCCGCCCAGGCCGTAGATCAGCAGGTTGCGTCCCAGCAGCTTGCCCGCCCCCACGGCGCGGTATTTCACCCCGCGCAGCGCCAGCGGGATCAGGGCGACGATGACCAGGGCGTTGAAGATGACCGCCGACAGGATGGCGCTCTCCGGGCTGGACAGCTTCATCACGTTCAGCGCCGCCAGCGACGGCAGGCCGACCACGAACATCGCCGGGATGATGGCGAAATACTTGGCCACGTCGTTGGCGATCGAGAAGGTGGTCAGGGCGCCGCGCGTGATCAGCAGCTGCTTGCCGACTTCGACGATCTCGATGACCTTGGTGGGGTCTGAGTCCAGATCGACCATGTTGCCCGCCTCGCGCGCGGCCTGGGCGCCGGTCTGCATCGCCACGCCGACGTCAGCCTGAGCCAGAGCGGGCGCGTCGTTGGCGCCGTCGCCGCACATGGCGACCAGACGACCCTTGGCCTGTTCCGCCTTGATCAGGCGCATCTTGTCCTCCGGCGTGGCCTCGGACAGGAAGTCGTCGACCCCGGCTTCGGATGCGATGGCCGCCGCCGTCACCGGGTTGTCGCCGGTGATCATGACGGTGCGCAGGCCCATGCGGCGCAGGTCGGCGAAGCGCGCCTTTACGCCTGGCTTGACCACGTCCTTCAGATGGATGACGCCGACCAGGGCTTCGTTCTCGACCACGGCCAGGGGTGTGCCGCCCGAACGGGCGATGCGGTCTACGGCGGCACGGAACTCGGCCGGGGCGGCGCTTTCGGCCACGCCCAACGCCTTCAGCACCGCGTCCACCGCCCCCTTGCGCCACGAGCGGCCGTCGGCTTCGAGGCCCGACTGTCGGGTGACGGCGGTGAAGGGAATGGTCCTGGCTCCGGCGGGCATGTCGCCCGTCACCCCGGCGTTGCGGCCCAGTTCGACGATGGAGCGGCCTTCCGGCGTCTCATCGGCCAGAGAGGCCATGACCGCCGCGCGCATCGCCGCTTCGGGGCGGACGCCCGGCGCGGGGATGACCTCGGTCGCCATGCGGTTGCCGAAGGTGATGGTGCCGGTCTTGTCGAGCAGCAGGGTGTCGACGTCGCCTGCCGCCTCCACCGCGCGGCCCGATGTGGCCAGAACATTCACCTTCAGCAACCGGTCCATGCCGGCGATGCCGACGGCGGACAGCAGGCCCCCGATCGTGGTGGGGATCAGGGTGATGAACAGGGCGCCCAGTACGATGGGATCCAGCTTGATCCCTGAATAGGCGCCCAGGCCCAGCAGGGCCGCGACCGCGATCAGGAAGATCAGGCTCAGACCGGCCAGCAGGACCGACAGGGCCAGTTCGTTCGGCGTCTTGCGACGGTCCGCGCCCTCGACCATGGCGATCATGCGATCCAGGAAGGTCGCGCCGGGCGCCGAGGTGATGCGCACCTTGATCCAGTCGGAGACGACCGTGGTGCCGCCGGTGACGGCAGAGCGGTCGCCGCCGCTTTCGCGGATGACGGGCGCGCTCTCGCCCGTGATGGCGGCCTCGTTGACCGAGGCGACGCCCTCGATGATCTCGCCGTCCGAGGGGATGACGTCCCCGGCCTCGACCAGGACGATCGCACCGATCTCCAGCTCATGCGCCGGGGTCGGGACGACCGTGCCCGTCGCGGGGTCGACGATCAGCTTGGCCTTGGTGGTGACGCGGGCGGCGCGCAGGCTGTCCGCCGCCGCCTTGCCGCGCCCCTCGGCGATGCTTTCCGCCACGTTGGCGAACAACACCGTGGCCCACAGCCACAGGGCCAGTTGGATGGCGAAGCCCGCCGCCTGCCCCGTCGCCACGGCGGCGACCGCCGAAACGGTGGCCAGGGTCGCGACGATCCAGGTGGCGAAGATCACCGGGTTGTTGAGAAGCTTGGTCGGGTTCAGCTTGACGACGGCGTCGCCGAGCGCCCGGCCGAGCATGGCCCCGGTCAGCCCGCCCGCGATGGGCGCAACAGATCGGGAGCTCGACGGATCGAGCGTGACTTGGGTCATGACGGATATCCGATCAGAACCGGGCCGTGACCTGGAGCATGTCGAAATGCTCCACGATCGGTCCCAGAGAGAGTGCGGGGAAGAACTGCAGGCCGCCGAGGATCAGGATCACCCCGATCAGCAGGCCGATGAACAGCGGACCGTGCGTGGGCAGGGTGCCGGTCGAGGGCGCCAGCCGGGGCTTGACGACCAGGGCGCCGGCCACGGCCAGAACCGCGACGGCGGGCACGAACCGGCCCAGCAGCATGGCCAGGCCCAGGGTGGTGTTCCACCACGGGGCGTTGGCGGTCAGGCCCGCGAAGGCCGAGCCGTTGTTCCCTGTCGCCGAAGTATAGGCGTAGAGAATCTCGGACAGACCATGCGGCCCCTTGTTCAGCAGACCGGCCAGGGCTTCGGGCAGGACCGACGCGACGGCGGAGAAGCCCAGCACGGACAGGGGCACGACCAGCACCACCAGCATGGCGAACTGGATTTCGCGCGCCTCGATCTTCTTGCCCAGGTATTCGGGCGTGCGGCCGACCATCAGGCCCGCGACGAAGACCGCCAGCATGGCCATCAGGACCATGACCGCGATGCCCGACCCGATCCCGCCGGGCAGGATCTCGCCCAGTTGCATCAGGAACATGGTCACAGCCCCGCCCAGCGGCATGTAGCTGGCGTGCATGGAGTTGACCGAACCGTTCGAGGCGCCGGTCGTCTGGGTCGCCCAGGCGACGGACGACGGCACGCCGAAGCGGACCTCCTTGCCTTCCATATTGCCGACGGACGTATCCACGCTGGCCGCGACCAGGGCGGGCGCCGGCTGGCTTTCGATGACGTAGAGGGCCGAACCCGCCGCGCCCAGCAGCAGGACCGCCGCTACCACCAAGGCGCGCACGTCCTTCTTGGCCATGACGCTGCGGCCGAAGGCGAAGAAGGCCGCCCAGCCCAAGACGTTGATGCTGATCGCCGTGATCAGATTGGTTAGCGGCGTCGGGTTTTCCAGCGGGTGAGCCGAGTTGACGTTGAACACGCCGCCGCCGTTGATGCCCAACTGCTTGATGGCCAGTTGGCTGGCGGTCGGGAACAGGCTGATGGTCTGCTGACCACCTTCCAGCGTCGTCGCCTGGGCCGAGGCCGCCAGCGACTGGACCACGCCCAGACCGGCCAGAACCACGGCCACGATGAAGGCGATGGGCAGCAGGACATAGAGGCTGGTGCGCGTCAGGTCGGCCCAAAAGTTGCCCAGCGCCTCGCCGCGATTGGCGATGAAGGCGCGCGCCAGGGCGGCGGCGATGGTAGCGCCGGTGGCGGCCGAGACGAAGTTCTGCACCGTCAGGCCGACCATCTGGCTGAAGGTCGAGACGGTGGTTTCACCGCCATAGCTCTGCCAGTTGGTGTTGGTGACGAAACTGACGGCGGTGTTGAAGGCCAGGTGCGGGCTGAGGCCGCCGAACCCCTGCGGGTTCATCGGCAAGACACCCTGCAGACGCAGCATGCCGTACAGCAGCAGGAAGCCCGCCAGGTTGAAGGCCAACAGGGCGCCGGCGTAGGCTAGCCAGCCCTGCTTGCGCGTTGGGTCGACCCCCGCGGCGCGATAGAAGAGGCCCTCGACCGGCTTCAGCACCGGGTCCAGCCAGGTTCGCTCGCCGTTCCAGACGCGCGACATATAGACCCCGATCGGCCAGCCGAGCACGACGGCCAGACCCAGGGTCAGGGCGATTTCCGCCCATCCTTGAATGTTCATGAGGTGGCGGCTCCGCTCAGAACCGCTCGGGGCGCAGCAGGGCCGCGACCATATAGCCGGCGATGACGAGTGCGCCGGCGCCCCAAAGGACGTTCAGCCACATGGTCACAACCTCTTCAGCGCAATGGCCAGCGCCGCGAAGGCCACGAAAGCCCCGACGCCGATCGCCACATAAATCACATCGGTCATGCCGACATCTCCAGCTCAGTTAGAGCCGGAAGAGACGCTTTCAGGGCGTAAGCGGGCCATTCGGAAAGCTGCCCGCCGCATAAGGCGCGCATAAAGCAATCAAGGCCGAAGGGTTGTTCAGTACTGGGCGCATAGCGAAACCATCTTCATCGGCCACCGCCATTGAATGGCGGTCAGGCGGGTTGACCAGACCTGAGCGCACCAGGTCTGGTCTCCGCTTCAAAGTGTCACCAGGTTTCGCCGAAGGGGCGGGCTTCCGCCTCGAAGGTCCAGGCCGACCTGTCCTGGCGGACCAGCATCGACGCAAGGTCGGCCACGCCCGAGGGCTTGATAAAGAAGTCGTCTGACTTGTCCTTCATGACTTCACGAGTGCGCGGCAAATCGACGACGCCGTCGAGGATGATCAGCGCCACGTGGATGCCGTCCGGACCGAGCTGTCGCGCCAGGGCTTCACACAGGCTGCGCTGCGCCGCCTTGGCTGGAGCGAAGGCCGTGGTTCGCGCCGTGCCGCGTCGTGACGCCGTGGCGCCGATAACGACGATGGCGCCCTCGCCCGCGGCCTTCATGGCCGGCGTGACCTCCTTCGCGACCAGGAAAAGGCCGAGGCTGTTCACGCGCCAGGACGCCTCGAAATCAGCGGCGCTCACATCGTCGAGTGCGCCAAAGACGCCGGAGCCTGCGTTGAAGACCACCACATCGACTTCACCCATCTCAGCCCGAACCGCCGCGAAGGCGCCGGCGACCGATGCCGCATCGCCCACGTCGCAGGCGAAGGAACGAGCGTCGGCCAGTTCTTCCGCCAGGGCTTCAGTGTTTTTCGACGATCGCGCCATCAAGGCCAAGGCATAGCCGTCAGCCGCGAAGCGTCGCGCCAGAGCGGCGCCGTTGCCGGGCCCAACGCCGATGACGGCGCAGACTTTCTTCTTTTCACTCATCCGGTTGATCTCTTCGCATGGAGATTGATGCGTCACCCTGTGACACGAAACTGGAATCGTTCGCTTTCGATCCCAAGCGAGACGGCTTGAAAGCCAAAGGTGCTATCGATCAGCTTCGATCCACCGACCAAGATAGGTTCGGTAGATGATAAGCGCCACAGTTACGATTTTCGTTCTCACGCGCATAAGTTCGTCTGCCGCCTCGCTCAGGAATGCAGCTACCCCTCTTGCACCCCTGCTCGAAACTGTGAATATGAGGTCATCTTCAATTTTAGGGTTCAGTGATGGTTCAGGCGGTTGAACACGCTTCAGAGATGGTCTCGGGGTGGGTCGAGGTCACGCAGGCCATGATTGACGACTTCGGTCGCGCGACCCTGGACAGCGATCCCTTTCACAACGATCCCGAATGGGCCAAGGACAACACCCCTTATGGCGGAACAATCGCCTTTGGTTTTCTTACGGTGTCCCTGCTGACCCATCTGGCGGCGAAAGCGATCGAGGGCGCCGGCGGCAATTTCAAACCTGAAGGCGGCTACTTCCTGAACTATGGATTCGACCGTATGCGTCTGGTCGCGCCGGTGCCGACGGGCAGTCGCGTGCGGGGTCGCTTCGTCAAGGGACCGGAGCAAACGGATGAAGCTGGACGAGTGCGTCGCTCCATGGACGCCGTGATCGAAATCGAGGGCGGCGAGCGCCCTGCCCTGGTGGCGACCTGGCTCAGCGTCTGGGTGCCTGATAGCGTCGAAGCGAGGGCTTGATGTCCAGCGTTCAGCAGCGGTTGATGCCTTCCAGGACGATGTCGGCGGTAGGAGATTCGCCGCTGCTGACGCTGATTTCCGACTACGCCGCCTGGTATGGCGAGCAGACGCCTGATGCGCCGGCGACGACGCTGGACGGTCAGGTTCAGACCTATGGGGATATGGCGCGCGACGTCGACGCCCTGGCTCGCGCCATGATCGCCGCTGGCGTCGGCAAGGGCGATCGCGTCGCCATGCTGGCCCCGCCCTCCCCTGACTTTCTGACCGTCTTTCTGGCCACGGCGGCGGTTGGGGCGATCTGGGTCGGATTAAACCCCCGCTACCGCTATGAAGAGCTGGCCTATGTCGTCAGCGACTGCACGCCGCGCCTGATCATCGGGCGTCGCCGTGTGGCTGGACGAGATTACGTCGAGGATCTGGAAGCCCTGGCGGCGGAAGTTTCAGCTGACCTCGTCCTGATCGGCGAAGACGAATTGGACGCGCGCGCCCATTTGCCGTTGAGCGTCTATGTCGCCCAGGGCGAGGCCGTGTCCGACGAAGCCCTGGCGGAACGGAAGCGGTCTGTCGCGACGCGTGATCCCTGCCTGATCGTCTACACATCAGGCAGCACGGGCAAGCCGAAGGGCGCTGTACTGCATCATGAAGGGTTGATCCTGCCGGCTCTGGAGCAGGGCGAACCCTTGCGCGGCGAACCGCTGTGCATGTTGAACTACCTGCCGATCAACCACATCGGCTGCGTCGGCGACATCACCGCCATGGTTCTGGTCAACGGCGGCAAGCTGGCCTTCCTGGAACAGTTCGACGTCGAAACGGGCTTGAGCACGATGGCGTCGGAAGGCGTCACCCTGTGGGGCACGGTTCCGTCCGTGTTCGAGATGACGGTGGCGCATTCCGCCTTCGCCCAGACGGACCTGTCGGCTGTGCGGCGCGTCTTCTGGGGCGGCGCGGCCATGCCCGCGCCAACGATCAAGGCCCTGATCCCCGTCGCGACCTGCATGGGCACCAACTACGGCCTCACGGAATCCTGCGGCCCCATCGCCGCCACCGGCGACATGACCGTTCAGGGGGACGCCGATGTCGTCTTCGCCACGGCCTCGGTCGGGCGGCCGACCCGTCACTATGAAGTCCGCCTGCGCGCCGAAGACGGATCGCTGGTCAAACAGGCCGGCGCCGACGGCGAGATCGAGGCCAAGGGCGCGCCTCTGTTCCTCGGTTACTGGAACCGGCCTGACGCCACGGCCGACGCCTTCACCAAGGACGGATGGTTCCGCACCGGCGATGTCGGCGCCTGGCTGGACGACGGCCGCCTGCGCATCACCGGACGGCTGAAGGAAATGTACAAGTCCGGCGGCTACAACGTCTATCCGCGCGAGATCGAGATCGCGCTGGAAGCCCATCCCGCCATTACCGAGGCCGCTGTCGTGGGCGTTCCCGATTCCGTATGGGGCGAGGTGGGCGTCGCCTTCGTGATCGCCCGCGCTGACGTCGACGCCGCTCAGCTTCAGGCCCATTGCCGCGAGCGGCTGGCCAACTACAAGATTCCCAAGCGTTTCGTGATCGAGCCGGACCTTTCGCGTCTGCCGGTCGGCAAGGTGGACAAGATGGCGCTGCGCCGTCTGGCCGTGGAGGACTAATGGACGCCGCCGTCAAGACGCCAAGCACCGTGGACCCGGCGACGCCTCTGCGCCCTCGCCTGCTGGCCGGATATGGTCTCGCCAACATCGGCCTGGCCTGCTTCTTGATCACGCCGCAGCTTTTGCTGCTCTACTTCCTGACGGACACCCTGGCGGTGCCGGCGGCGACGGCGGGCATTGTCCTTCTGTTGCCGAAGATATGGGAAGTGGTGTTCGACCCTGTCGTGGGCCTGTGGTCGGATCGGCTGCGTGGGCGGATGGGGCGACGCTGGCCCTTGATGGCGGCAGGCGCGGCCCTGTTTCCACTAGGGTTCGCGGCCATGTTCGCCCCGCCGACGCACCTGACCGGCTTCGGCGCCGTGGTCTGGGTCATGGCCGCCTATATGGCGGCGACGACGGCCTACGCCCTGTTCTCCATTCCCTACGCCGCCATGCCGGGAGAAATTTCACGGCGCCAGCAGGACCGGACCCGCGTCGTGGCATGGCGTGTCGGCTTCCTGGCGTTCGGCCTCATGGTGGCAGGCGGCATGTCGCCCCTACTGGTCGAAATGGCGGGCGGAGGTCGTCCCGGCTATGCCGTCATGGGGATGTTGCTGGCGCTAATGGCGGGCGGCGCCTTGCTGGGGTCGTTGCGTGCAGTCTGGAAGCTGCAGGACCGCAGCCGCGATTTCGGCGCGCCGCTGAAACCGGCCAAGGCGCTGGCGGCCGGGGTGCGCGCCACTCTGGGCAATCCGGCCTATCGCTTCTTGTGGATCGGCTACGCCTTCCAGACGGTCGCCATGGGCGCCCAGTCGGCGATGATGCCCTATGCCGTCACCTATCAGATCCAGGCGTCCTCAGGGATGCTGGCGCAACTGTTCCTGGCGGGGGCGATCGTTCAGGTCGCGGCCATGCCTCTGTGGGTCAAGTTCGCCGACCGTTGGGGGGCGACGCGCGCCGCCATCGCCGCCGCCGCCGCCTATGCCCTGGCCACTCTTGGTTATGTGTGGTGCGGTCCGGGCGATGTGGCCCTCGCCACCGCCGTGGCCGCACTGGCGGGGCTGGGCCAGGCGGGGTGCTATGTCTTGCCCTTCGCCTTGATGCCCAGCGTGGTTGCGGCCCGCGACCAGAAAGAGGCCGAAGCCAACCTCGGCCTTCTGACGGCCGTCTGGGTTTCGGGTGAGAAACTGGGCCTTGCTCTGGGCGGCGCGGCCGCCGGGGTGCTGTTGGGCCTTGCAGGCTATGTCTCTGGGGGGCAGGCGCAGCCGGATTCGGCTCTGGCCGCCATTCCCCTGCTGTTCGCGACAGGCCCGGCGCTCATGCTGGCGTGCAGCGCGCCGCTGCTGTTCAAGCTGGATCGACTACGTCGCCGCCAGGGCCAACCGCTCTAGGCGGCGGGCCGCGACCGCGACAGGAAGCCGGCCAACCTCAAGGCCGCTTCCGGCAGGTCGTCGCTTGTTGGAGCGTCGCCGTAAGCCAGTTGGTGCCAGACCACGCTGACGGCGTCCGACAGGGTGTCGTCAGTGGCGGCGCCCATGCGCGCCAAGACCTCGATGAAGGATTCATCCGGTAAGACGATCATCTTGCGGGCGATTTCATCCGCCATGGCGACCAGCATATAGCCGGCCAGGCGCACGGCGTCCGGGTCGTCCTCGGCGCGACGGCGCTGGATGCTCTCGGCCACGACTTCGGCCCAGCGGCGGTTGATCTTCTGGCTGATCTGCAGGAACTCGGGAACATAGTCGCCGACCTGGAAGACGCACTTCATCAGGCCGGGATTCGCCCGGCAGACGCGGAACCACAGGCGATTGGTCGAACGGATTCTGGCGAATGGCGTATTGCCTGTCGCGGGCGTCATCGCCTTGGCGACATAGTCATCGAAGAAGCGCGTCAGCGCCTCGACGGAAATCTCGGTCTTGTCCTTGAAGTAGACGTAGAAGGAGCCTTCGGCGACTTCGGCCTGCGTCGTGATGTCGCCCACGCGCATGGCGTGATAGCCGCGCTCCTCCAGCACCTGAGCTGCGGCAAGCAGAAGGCGCGCGCGCGTGCGTTGCCCCTTCAGACGCGGAGGGTTGTCCCGCAGCTCAGCGGCCAGATAGGTGGAATAGCTCTGCAGTTGCATCAACGCCTCGTCTGCGACGAGGTCGGATCACGCCCCAGCCCGTCGTTTCGATCAAGAACCGGCGGCGTCCGACCAGGCCGAACGCCGCCAAGCGTCCCTTAGTAACGCAAACGCAGATAGACGCCAGCCGAGCGAGGCTCGCCCATCGACACCCGGTCCATGCCCAGCGCCTCAAGGTTGACGATGCCGCGCTGATAGACCTCGTCCGTCAGGTTGCGCGCCCACAGGCCGACCTCGGTCTTGCCGTCCGGCAGAGCCCAGCCCAGTTCGCCATTGACGGTCCAGTAGCCGTCCTGGCTGAGGCGCTCGACATTGCCCGAGCTGAAGTAGAACTTCGAGCGATAGGAGCCCGACAGGGTCATCAGAAGATCCCCCTTGTCGCCCAGGCTGTGCTGATAGGACACAGCCCCGTTGAAAGTGAACTCAGGCGCAGTCGGCAGGCGGTTGCCCGAGAAGTCTTCCCCGACCGAGATGTAGTTCTTGTATTCGCTGTCCAGCACGGCGGCGCCCAGCGAGATGTCCAGCCCCTTCATCGGCGCAACGGTCAGTTCGATTTCGGCGCCCTTGATGACGGCGTCCGAGGCGTTGTCGAGGATCGGCACGCTGGTCGGGCCGCGCACGACGTAGCTGTAAACCTGCAGGTCCTGATAGTCGTAGTAGAAGGCCGCCGCATTCAGGCGCGCACGACGTCCGAACAGCTCGCTCTTGAAGCCGACCTCATAGGCGTTCAGCACTTCGTCGTCATACGGACCCAGGTCCTGAACGTCGGTGATCATGCCGCCCGCAAAGCCGCCGCTCTTGTAGCCGCGGTTGTAGCTGACATAGGCGCGCGAGTTGTCGCTGATGTCATAGTTCAGCACGGCCCGGCCCGAAATGCTCTCGAACGACTTGGAGCCGTGGAAGTCGACCAGGGTCACGCCCGCCTCGGTGAAGCGGCTGTGATAGTCCATGGTCTTGTCGTCGCGCGACCAGCGCAGGCCCGCGACCAGCGACAGGCGCTCGGTCAGCTTGTAGTCTACCTCGCTGAAGACGGCGTAGCTCTCGGTCTTCAGGCTGTGAGGGTAAGAGACAGTGCCCACGCCCATGGCGACGCCGGCCATCGGGTCCGGCAGCATATTCAGCAGGTCCAGGCCGATCTCAAAGGCGCTGTCCGACTTCAGGCTGTCGTTCATGTAGAAGACGCCAGCAACCCAGTCGAAGCGGCCGCCGCTGTTGGACTGCAGGCGGAACTCCTGGGTGAACTGGTCCTGATCGACGCGGTAGAAGCCTTTGATCAGGTTGTTCGGGCCGGAGTCCGTGTTCTCATCGTCGCGGTGGCGGGCGTTGACGAAGCCGGTGACCGACACCAGCGACAGCTCGCCCAGATCGACCGTGGTGGTGACGTCGGCGTTGAACAGCTTCAGCCGGTCGCGACCTTCCATCGAATAGTCGCCGGCGTAGGGATCGCCGTCGGTATCGACATAGCCCAGGGCGTCGGTGCAGGCCGATGTGCCGTAGAAGCTGGGCAGGCACCAACCGTCTGCCCCCGTGGCCTCGGCGGTGTTGGGGATCAGCCCCCTCGCCTGCCCCTGCAGGGCGCCGTTGCGGCTGTTGCCGCCGCCGACGTGCGCCAGCACCTCGACACGATCGTTGGGCGTATAGAGCAACGACATCCGGGCTGCCCAGCGGTCGCTGTCGTTGACGTTGCGGCCGGTCAGGCGGTTCTTCGTATAGCCGTCGTCGCGGACGTAGTTGGCCGCCGCGCGGAAGGCCAGGACGTCCTCGATCACCGGGCCGCCGACGCCGCCTTCCAGCTCCATCCGTTCGCGTGAGCCGTAACGAGCCGTCAGGTCAGCCGTGTAGTAATCGGTCGGGCGACGGCTGGTGATGTTCAGGGCGCCGCCCGTGGTGTTGCGGCCGAACAGCGTGCCCTGCGGCCCGCGCAGCACCTCGACCTGCGACAGGTCGAAGAAGGAATCCAGTTGCATGATCGACGAGCCGCGGATCACGCCGTCCACATAGACGGCGGTCGGGCTGGGATTGGTCGGGTTGAAGTCGTTTGAACCGACGCCGCGGATATAGACCTTCGGCGCCACCGAGGAGTCCCCGCCGTGCACCTGAAGGCCTGGCGCCAGGCCGCTCAACTCCAGCACGTTGTTGACGTTCATCCGATCCAGATTATCGCCCGAATAGGCGGTGATGGAGATCGGCACATCCTGTAGGTTCTGGGCGCGGTGACGCGCCGTCACCACGATATCCTCGACGGTTGCGACGTCCGGGGCGGGTTCCGACTGGGCTTGAGCGTTCGCCGCTACGGCGAGCGCCACAGTGCATACGGCTCCGAATAGATTGCTCTTCCTCACGCTTCTTCCCCTTATGCCCCTTGTGTTTTTGGAATTAAATATGAGGCCATATTCATATACGCCTCATTCAACCATTCCTGTCAATCTGCCCTTGCTTGACTGATGTGAGTGCTGGCGCCGACACGGATATCGGCCATAAACATGGGTTTATGACAAACGCGAACCTGAGCTGGCGATTCTGGATCGACCGCGGCGGCACCTTCACCGATGTAGTCGCGCGTGCGCCCGATGGTTTGCTCCGCACAGGCAAACTGCTGTCGGTGAACCCTGAGCAGTATGCCGACGCCGCCGTCGAAAGCATTCGCCGGATACTACAGGCCGCCCCCGGCCCGCTGGCGGAGGGACTGGTCGGCGAAGTTCGCATGGGCACGACAGTCGCCACCAATGCCTTATTGGAACGCAAGGGCGAGCCCACGGCGCTGGCGATCACGGCGGGATTCGGCGACGCCTTGAGGATCGGCTGGCAGGCCCGGCCCGAACTGTTCACCCGTCACATCCGCCTGAACGATCAACTCTATGACCTCGTGGTCGAGATCGACGAGCGACTGACCGCCGACGGGGCCGTTGACCGGCCGCTGGACGAGGCGAAGGCGCGCACCGATCTGAATGCGGCCCATGCGGCGGGCTTCCGCGCCTTGGCCATCGTTTTGGTCCACGGCTGGCGCTTCACCGAACATGAGCGGCGGTTGGCGGAAATCGCACGCGAGATCGGCTTTGACCAGGTCTCTGTCAGTCATGAAGTCGGCGCCCTGATCAAGCTGATCGGGCGCGGAGACACGACGGTCGCGGACGCCTATCTGTCACCGATCCTACGCGCCTATGTGGACCGGGTCGGCGGCGATCTGGGCGCTGCGACGCCGTTGCAGTTCATGCAGTCTTCGGGCGGACTGACCGCCGCCGACGCCTTCCGCGGCAAGGACGCTATCCTGTCAGGTCCGGCGGGCGGCGTGGTGGCCATGGCCGAGACCGCAAAGGCTGCAGGCTTCGACCGCGTCATCGGCTTCGACATGGGCGGCACTTCAACTGACGTGTCCCACTTCGCCGGAGACTATGAACGGACATCCGACGCCGTGGTGGCCGGGGTGCGGCTACGCGCGCCGATGTTGAGCATCCACACCGTGGCGGCGGGCGGCGGCTCCATCTGTCGGTTCGACGGCGGGCGGTTGAGGGTCGGGCCGGAATCAGCCGGCGCCTCTCCGGGGCCGGCCGCCTATCGGCGCGGCGGGCCGCTGACGGTGACGGATTGCAACGTCATGATGGGCAAGCTGAGCCCCGACTTCTTCCCCGCCGTCTTCGGCCCTGACGCTGATCTGCCGCTGGACGCGCAGGCGGTGCGCGCGAAGTTCGAGGACATGGCCGCCGAGGTCGAGGCTTCCACCGGCCGCCCCGTCACCCCCGGCGAACTGGCCGAAGGCTTCGTCACCATCGCCGTGCAGAACATGGCCGAGGCGATCCGCTCCATCTCCATCCAGCGCGGCTATGATGTCACCAAATATGTGCTGAACTGCTTCGGCGGCGCGGGTGGGCAGCACGCCTGCCTGGTGGCCGATGCGCTGGGCATGACCCAGGTGCTGCTGCATCCGTTCGCAGGCGTCTTGTCGGCCTATGGCATGGGCCTGGCCGAGGTGCGGGCCATTCGCCAGACGACTGTCGCCATGCCCCTCGCACCGGCAACGGACAACGTACTCGATGAACGGATCGCAGAACTGACCGGCGCGGCTCGCGCTGACCTGTCGGCGCAAGGCTTCGACGCCGCTGTCGTCTCGACCATCGCCCGCGCCGAGATCAAGTTCGCAGGGTCCGACACCCCCCTGACTGTGCCGTTCGGCTCGGCCGTCGACATGGCCGCCGCCTTTGAGGAGACGCACCGCCGCCGCTTCGGCTTTTTCGCCGAGGACAAGGCCCTGGTGGTCGAGACGCTGGAAGTCGAAGCTGTCGGCCGCTCGGACCAGACGCCGGAGACGACACAGGCCGCCGATGGCGATGCCTCGGCGCCCGAGCCTGTCGCCGCCCTGACCGTCCGCATGGCGGGTGAGGATCGCCAGACGCCCGTCTATCGGCGCGAGGCGCTGAAGCCCGGCGCCCATGTCGACGGCCCGGCGGTCCTGCTGGAGGATACCGGCACCACGGTCGTCGAACCTGGCTGGCGCGCCTCGGTCGATGCGGCGGCCAACCTGCTGCTGAAGCGGGTCGTCGCCCTGCCCGCCCGCACCGCCATCGGCACGGACGTCGATCCGATCATGCTGGAGGTGTTCAACAGCCGCTTCATGGCCTGCGCCGAACAGATGGGCGAGGCCCTGCGCGCCACCGCCTATTCGGTGAACATCAAGGAGCGGCTGGACTTCTCCTGCGCCGTCTTCGACGCGGGAGGATCGCTGATCGCCAATGCGCCGCATATCCCGGTGCATCTGGGCTCAATGGGCGAGAGCATCCGCACCGTGATTGCCTCACGCGGCGAGAGGCGCGACGCTCGGGGCATGAAGGCGGGCGACGTCTATATGCTGAACGCGCCCTATAATGGGGGCACCCACCTGCCCGACATCACCGTCATCCTGCCGGTGTTTCTGGATGGCGACGACACGCCCGCCTTCTTCGTCGCAGCGCGCGGCCACCACGCCGACGTGGGCGGCATCACGCCCGGCTCCATGCCCGCCAACTCGCGCAGCGTGGACGATGAAGGGGTGCTGATCGACGACTTCCTGTTGGTGGACGCCGGAAGGCTCTGCGAAGCCGAGGCACGCGCCCTGTTCGCCTCCGGTCCCTGGCCCTCGCGCAACGTCGATCAGAACCTGTCGGACCTCAAGGCCCAGGTCGCCGCCTGCACGCGCGGCGCTCAGGAACTGATCCGCATGACCGTCGAGTTCGGTCGCGACGTCGTCACGGCCTACATGGGCCACGTTCAGGACAATGCCGAAGAGGCCGTGCGTCGCGCCGTCGCCGCCCTGAAGCCCGGTGCCTTCGCCTATGAGATGGACGACGGCGCCGTCATCCGCGTCCGCATCGACGTAGACGCCGAGGCCCGCAGTGCCGTTGTCGATTTCACCGGAACCAGCGACCAACTGCCTAGCAACTTCAACGCCCCGCTATCGATCGCGCGGGCGGCGACCCTCTATGTCTTCCGCACCTTGGTGAACGACGCCATTCCGCTGAACGAGGGCTGTCTCAAGCCGATCGAACTGATCGTGCGGGAAGGCTCGATGCTGAACCCGCGCTACCCCGCAGCCGTGGTGGCGGGCAATGTCGAGACCAGCCAAGCCGTGGTCGATACGCTATACGGCGCGCTGGGCGTTCTGGCCTCTAGCCAGGGGACCATGAACAACTTCACCTTCGGCGACGACGCCCGGCAGTATTACGAGACGATCGCCGGCGGTTCAGGCGCGGGGCCGGATTTCGACGGAACCGCCGCCGTCCAGACCCACATGACCAACAGCCGCCTGACCGATCCCGAGGTGCTGGAAACGCGCTTTCCCGTGCTTCTGGAAGAGTTTTCCATCCGGCGCGGTTCGGGTGGCGAAGGCCTGCATCGAGGCGGCGACGGCGCCGTACGGCGGATGCGCTTTCTGGAGCCGATGACGGCGGCCATCTTGTCCAACCATCGCCGCGTGCCGCCCTTCGGCGCCGCCGGCGGCGGACCGGGTGCGGTCGGCGTCAACCGGGTCGAACGCGCTGAGGGGCGGATCGAGCCTCTGGGCCCCACAGCCGAAGCTGCCATGGAGCCGGGCGACGTCTTCGTCATCGAAACGCCCGGCGGCGGCGGCTTCGGCGCGAAAGACGCTTCCGCAGACGGATGATCCGCGCGACCATTCGGCGGGGACGAATTTCAAGACAGATTCTGGGGAGGATCTGAGCCCATGCTTGTGTTGATCGGCATTGCGATCGTGGTCGCGGGCTTTGTTGCGCGGATCAATCCGCTGGTGGTCATCCTGATCGCCGCCATCGCCACCGGCGTGCTGGCGGCGGTCGGCCCCGGCGCTGATGCTCACAGCCTGTTCCAGGCCGGGATCGACACGATCTCGCGCTTCGGTCAGGCCTTCAACGACAACCGCTATTTCCACATCACCTGGCTGGTTCTGCCAGTGATCGGCCTGTTGGAGCGCGCAGGCCTACAGGAGCGGGCGCGCGACCTGGTGACCAAGGTCAAGGCGGCGACCGCCGGGCGGCTGATGCTGATCTATCTGCTGGTGCGGCAGGCGACGTCGGCGCTCGGCCTGACCTCTCTGGGCGGTCATCCGCAGATGGTACGCCCCCTGATCGCGCCCATGGCTGAAGGCGCCGCCGAGAGCGAGCACGGCCCCCTGACCGACAAGGCCCGTTTCCGCATTCGCGGCATGGCGGCGGGCACCGACAACATCGGCCTGTTCTTCGGCGAAGACATCTTCATCGCCATCGGCTCAATCGTCCTGATCGTCGGCTTTCTGGAGCAGGCAGGCATCCGGGTCGAAGCGCTGCATGTTTCCCTGTGGGCCATCCCCACAGCCATCGTCGCCTTCCTGGTCCACGGCGCGCGCCTGTTGATGTTCGACCGTCAGGTGAAGAAGGACATGGCGGTTCCGAACGCCTCGACCGACGTCGAGGCCGGCCAATGATCACGCTTGAGCACGCCTATATCGCGACCGGGCTGATGTTCGCGGCCTTCTCTATCCTGAGTCTGCGTGATCCGCAGAACCCGACGCGGTTCCGCAGCGCCCTGTTCTGGGGGCTGATCGCCCTGTCCATGCTGTTCGGCAGTTGGTTGGGCGGGTTCGGCAACGGGATGCTGGTTATCGCCCTGGTGATTATCGGAGCCTCCGGCAAGCTGGGCGTCGGCAAGCCCGCCACCACCTCGCCCGAGCAACGCCAGGCCAGCGCCGCCCGCTGGAAGAACGCCTTGTTCGTCCCCGCCCTGATGGTGCCGCTGGTTGCGGTCGGCGGCACCCTGCTGGCCAAGCACACAGCAGCAGGCGCATGGCTGATCTCGCCGGTCCAGACCACGCTGATCTCACTGGGATTGGGCTGCGTCATCGCCCTGTTCGCCGCCATGGCCTGGTTCCGTCCGCCCGTCATGGCGCCGGTTCAGGAAGGCCGTCGGCTGATGGACTCCATCGGCTGGGCGGCGTTGCTGCCGCAGATGCTGGCCTCGCTGGGCGCGGTCTTCCTGGCCGCTGATGTGGGACAGGTGGTCGGCGATCTGATCGCGCAGGTCATTCCCATGACCTCGGCCTTCATGGCGGTGTTCGCCTATTGCGCGGGGATGGCCCTGTTCACCGTCATCATGGGCAACGCCTTCGCCGCCTTCCCCGTCATGACCGCCGCCATCGGCTTGCCTATCGTGGTGCATCAGTTCGGCGGCGATCCGGCCATCGTCTGCGCCATCGGCATGCTGGCCGGATTCTGCGGGACGCTGATGACGCCCATGGCCGCCAACTTCAACGTGGTGCCCGCCAATCTGCTGGAGCTGCCCGACCGCAACTCGCCGCTGAATGGCGTCATCCGCGCCCAGTTGCCGACGGCGGTCGTCATGCTGTTCGCCAATATACTGCTGATGTACTTCCTCGCTTTCCGGTTCGGATCATGACGCAAAGCTTCGACCCCGCCCTCGCCTCCCGTTTCGCCGCAACGGCGCTGGGCCATGTGACGCGGGAATATCCCAACCACATCATGCATGTGCTGACGGAACCGCAGGACGCCCGCACGCCGCGCGACATGCATCCGATCTTCTTCGGCAGCTTTGACTGGCATTCCTGCGTGCATGGCTGGTGGACCCTGTTCACCCTCTATCGCTTGCACTCCGACATGGTTGAGGCGCCCCGCATTCGCGCCCTCGCCGACGAGTTGTTCACGCCGGAAAACATCGCCGGAGAGGTCGCCTATCTGGAGCGTCCAGAGGCGCGCGGTTTCGAGCGCCCCTACGGTTGGGCCTGGCTGTTGATGCTGGCCGCTGAACTGGCACGCCACGACACCGATGAAGGCCGCCGCTGGGCCGCGACCCTGCGTCCTCTGGCCCACGTCTTCGTCGAACGGTTCAAAGCCTTCCTGCCGCTGGCCGACTATCCGGTGCGCACGGGCACGCACTACAACACCGCCTTCGCCCTTCGGTTGACGCTGGATTACGCCGACGCCCACGACGCCGACCTGGCCTCCCTTTGCCGCGACGCCGCCTTGCGCTGGCATGCCGAGGATCGCGACTGCCAGGCGTGGGAGCCGTCGCAGGACGAGTTCCTGTCGCCCGCCCTCATGGAAGCCGCCCTGATGCGGCGCGTGCTGTCGCCTGAAGCCTTCCGCGCCTGGTTCGACGCCTTCCTGCCCGCCCTGGCCGAGGGGCGGCCTGCGACCCTGATGGCACCCGCTCGCGTCAGCGACCGCACCGACGGCAAGATCGCCCATCTGGACGGCCTGAATCTGAGCCGCGGCTGGTGCTGGCGCGAAGTCGTGGCGGGTCTGCCCGCCGATGATCCGCGCCGCACCGTCGGAGAAAAGGCGGCGGCCATCCATCTGGACGCCGCCCTGCCCCACGTCACCGGCGACTATATGGGCGAGCACTGGCTGGCCAGCTTCGCCTTGCTGGCGCTGCTTTCCGCCTGACGGCGCTGACGGCGGGCTTCCTAGAGCGTGTTCTTGTGAATGCGCCCGGCCTTCATGACCAGTTTCATCGTGCGCTCCGGGGCGGCGATTACCGAGATGTCCGCCAGCGGATCGCCCTCGACCACCAGAAGATCGGCGTAGGCGCCGGCCTCGATGCGCCCCAGCTTCGCCGGATAGGGATTGCGCGGCCCTGATAGCTTCAGGATCTCTGCGTTGCCGCCCGTCAGCATCCGCAGCACTTCGGCCGCGCCATACCAGCGCGCGAACTTAGCCAGTTGCTTGCCCTGCGTCGTCGTGCCCTTGGGGCTGAACAGGATGTCGGTGCCCAGAGCCATGTTGACCTTGTGCTTGCGGCCCCATTCGACCGCGCGAGCCGTGCCTTCAGCGATGATCTGCTGTTGAGCGCGCTGCTCAGGCGAGGGGTAAACATTGGCGTCCTCGTCCGCCAGGAAGGGCTGGATGCTCCACCATGCGCCCGCATCCGCCATGCGTCGCACGGTCTCCTCGTCCGCCATCTGTCCATGCTCGATGGACTTCACCCCGCAAGCGACCGCCCGCTGGATGCCTGCGGGCGTATAGGTGTGGGCGCAGACATAGACGCCCCAGTCCGTCGCGGCGGCCACCGCCGCCTTCATCTCGGCTTCCGTATATTGCAGGGCGTCGACCGGATCGTAGGTCGAAGCGACGCCGCCGCCCGCGTGAATCTTGACCTGGCTGGCGCCGAGCATCAGTTGTTCGCGCACGCGGCGCAGCACCTCGGCCTCGCCGTCGGCGATGGCGGCGATTCCCGCCTGTTCGGCGACGCTGAGCGTGCTTTGGGACGTTCGGGGCAAGTCGGCCCGCATCCGGAAATCGCCATGCCCCGAGGTCTGGGAGATCATTGAGCCCGACGGATAGATGCGCGGCCCGGCGAAACGCCCTTCATCAATCGCGCGCTTCAACGCAAAGCTGGGGCCGCCCATGTCGCGAACGGTCGTGAAGCCCCGCATCACCGTGCGCTCGGCCTCCTGGGCCGCCACGAGGTGCAGATAGGGAACATCTGCGGTCATCGCCGCCATCTGCGAAATGCCGGCCAGCATGGCGTGCCAGTGAGCGTCGATCATGCCCGGCATCAGGACACGCCCGCCGCAATCCACCACATCAGCGTCCGTGACAATCTCGCCCGCCGGCACCAGCGCCTGGATCATGTCGCCGACGATGAGGAGGTTTCGGCCCTCGATCAGACGCGCGCTCGTTCCGTCGAAGATACGCACATTGGCGAGCAGGCGCGGCTTGGCCGACGCTTGTGCGGACGCCGGCGAAGCGACGCCAAGCCCGGCTGCGGCGAAGCCCGCGGCCGCACCGGCCAGCATCGAGCGTCGCGACATGCCCGCTTCCATTCGAGCGAGCAGCTTCTGCGCTTGGGGCGAATGACAGGCGCAGGTCGCGTCATGCTGCAAAGGCCGCTGCTGTGCGATTCCGCCGAACCAGGTCTTCAAGAGCGCATCCTCACCAATCGAGCGGCCATGGCCGCATGCCAACGCGATAAGAACGGCTACGCTATTTTGATTCCGGAAATGATCGGGGGATTTCATCGATCGCGGCAATTCGCGGGTGAAGACGTTTGTTCTTCGCCACGGAGCTTGCAGTCGTGATGTTCAAGGAGACGCCCCGAAGGGCGATTTCTTCAGCAAAAACCGATGGCTGGGGAACTAGGACTCGAACCTAGAATGACGGTACCAAAAACCGTAGTGTTACCATTACACCATTCCCCAGCGGTCCGGTGTTCCCCGCCGAGCGCTGTGCGTCGCGGCGAGGGCGGTCATCTACGCCAAGGTTTCGGGGGATGCAACACCTGAAAACGAAAGAATTTTCATCGAGCCGAGACTTTTTTCCGGAGCCTCATTTACCCGCTTGCGAGGGTCGGTCGGCATGGCTATAAGCCCCCTCCTCGACGCAGATGGCGGCCCACGGGACGTTTGATTTGCGAAAGTCGGAGTGTGGCTCAGTCTGGTAGAGCACCGCGTTCGGGACGCGGGGGTCGTAGGTTCGAATCCTATCACTCCGACCATCTTTCCCTTGATTGTGAATGCAAGCGACGCGGCTCAGGCCGTGTTTTTTCGCGCGCCGCTGCTAGGCTTGCGGCATGACGCCACTCCTCTCCCCTACTGAAGTGCTGGATTTCTGGTCTGACGCCGGGCCGGACAAATGGTTCGCCAAGGACGTCGCCTTCGACCGCACATTCTCCGACCGCTGCTGCGACACTCATTACGCCGCCGCACGCCGAGAACTGGATCACTGGATCGAAACGCCTGATGCCGCCCTGGCCCTGATCATCCTGCTGGATCAGTTGCCGCGAAACGCCTTTCGCGACACGGCCCATATGTTCGCAACCGATCCCCTGGCGCTCGGCTTTGCGAAGGAAGCGATCCGGCGAGGTCACCACCAAAACGTCGCTCTGGAACTGCGCGCCTTCATCTTAATGCCCCTGATGCACTCTGAAGCGCTGACGGATCAGGAACAGCTTCTGACTCTCCTCAATGCGGAGAGCGAACCGGAAACCTATAAGTTCGCCGTTATCCACCGCGACATCATCGCCCGCTTCGGTCGCTTTCCGCACAGAAACGCCTGCCTGTATCGCAGCACCACGCCTCAAGAGGTCGAGTTTTTAAATTCCGGCGGTTTTTTAGGATAATCTTCAAATACCTTTGATTGCTTTGCTGCCACAGCAAAGCTAAGGCCGGTTGAACCTCAACAGTCAGCCGCAGACATCATGAATCGCTTCGCCCTCGCCCTGACGGCAACGTCCGCTCTCATCGCAGCCTCCGCTACGCCGGCGGACGCGCAAATTTTCGGCCGCCGCAACAATGCGGAAGCGGCTCAAGTCATCAATGAGACGCCGCGTTGCACCCAGAACCTGGGCACTGTGGCGATCGCCGAAACGCAAGGCGTTCTCTTCGACCAGATGGGCCTGGGCGCGCCGACCGAACTGCTGCGCACCGTGATCCGCGAATCCGGCTGCTTCACCCTGATCGAACGTGGACGCGGCATGGATCTGGTGGAGCGTGAGCGCAGCCTCGGCGGCGCCGCCCGCGTCCGCACGGCCGATTTTGTCCTGGTCGCTGAACTGGCCAACCCGATAGAGCCGACCGACAACGACCGCGGGTCCGGCCTGCTCGGCTCCTTGGCCGCCGTCGGCGGACGCGCCCTGCTCACCGCAGGCATCGCTGCGGCGACGGGCGGAGATATGGGCGGCGGTCTCGGCGTCGGCGGCGGCGGCCTCGGAGGTTTCGGCGGTCTGGGCGGTCTGGGCGGTCTGGGCGGACTTGGCGCCGAGGCGGGGCTAAACCCCTTGCAGATGCAGGCTCTGAACGCCGCCGCGAACATGGCTGGCAACGTCCTCGGCGGCCAGGGCGGGCAACCCGCTCAAGGACCGGCCCCTGCCCTGAACGCCAATACGGTCGAACGGATTCGCGATCTCAAGAAGGACATCGGTCGCGGTAAGGAAGACGCCCAGGTCGTCTTCTCGCTTGCCAGCGTGCCTCTGGCCGAAACGGTCGGCAACACGCGCGCCGTGGCGAACAAGGACGATCTGCGCGGCCTGCGCATCCGCGACAATCATTTCGGCGGCCGCGTCGGCGCGGGCTATGAAAGCCAAGACGAAGGCAAGGTCATCGCCCTGGCGATGGTGCGCGGCTATGCCGATCTGGTGACCAGCCTGGGCGGCACCGGCTCCCAGATTCCGGATGTCACCCGCGCCAACCGCGAGGCGATCGCCGCCGAAACCGCCGGCCGTGAAGCTGACGCGCGCCGCCAGGTCGCAGATGAGCGCCGCGAACTGGAACGGGCCGAGCGCGAGCGCGAAGCCGAGCGCCGCCGTATCCGCGATGAAATCCGCCGCGAGGAAGACGACCGCCGTCGCTATGCTGAGCGCCCGTCGATGTCGAGCCGCAGCCTGGCGCTGCCGACGATCCTCCGCACTGCGCCTGACGGCGACACCATCCGGCCCTTGGCCGCCCGCGACGTGGTGTTCCCCACCGGCAAGGCGCGCGGCGACTGGGTCGAGGTTCTGGACGCCGACGACAACATCGGCTGGGTGCAGAACGAGCGCCTGGCGCCGACCTACTGATCGCCATCACGGCGCTTGAATAAGGGGGCGCCCGCCGATCAGATCGGCGGGCGTTTCTCTTTTCTGTGAGCAAGCGAATCAGGCGCCTGCCCTCGGCGACGAATCAGCGGCATCCTCTCATCCCATGAACGCCGTCGTCGCCCTCACCGATCTCGAAGCCCGCACGGCGGCCGCGCCCGCCGACCATCCTGAATGGCAGTACTTGAACCTGCTGCGGGACATCCTCGACAACGGCGTGCGGCGTGACGATAGAACCGGCACAGGCACCCTGGGCGTGTTCGGCCGCCAGATGCGCTTTGATCTGTCCAAGGGCTTCCCCCTGCTGACGACGAAGAAGCTGCACACGCGGTCGATCTTCATCGAGCTGCTCTGGTTCCTGCGCGGCGAGACCAACATCGCCTGGTTGAAGGACAATGGCGTCAGCATTTGGGACGAATGGGCCGACGCGAACGGCGACCTCGGCCCCGTCTATGGCAAGCAGTGGCGCTCCTGGGCCGCCCCGAACGGCTCGAGCATCGACCAGATCCAGAAGCTGGTGCACGGCCTAAAGACCAACCCCCACAGCCGCCGCCATATCGTCAGCGCCTGGAACCCGGCGGACGTAGACGACATGGCCCTGCCGCCCTGCCACTGCCTGTTCCAGTTCTTCGTCGCCGACGGAAAGCTGAGCTGCCAGCTGTATCAACGCTCGGCCGACGTCTTCCTGGGCGTGCCGTTCAACATCGCGTCCTACGCCCTGCTGACGCACATGCTGGCCAAGGTCGTGGGGCTGGAGCCAGGCGACTTCGTTCATACGTTCGGCGACGCCCACCTGTATCTGAACCATATTGAGCAGGCCGAGCTTCAACTGAGCCGCGCCCCCCTGCCCCTGCCGACCTTGACGGTCGCGGACAAGGACGACCTGTTTGGCTTCGAGCTGTCTGACTTCGTGCTGAACGACTACCAGTCCTGGCCGCATATCAAGGCCGCCGTCGCCGTCTAAGGCTGACATCACCCCGATGAAACTCACTGATCTTCAGGCGGATGTCCTCCGCATCTCCGACATCTATGCGCGCGAACATTCTATCGACCGCGACCGCGACTGGGCCCTGTTGAAGCTGCAGGAAGAACTAGGCGAGCTGACCGCCGAGCATCTACGTCTGACCAGCCGCGCCCGCGGCGCCGCCGACCCGCAGGCCCTGGCCGACGAGGCTGCGGACGTATTGGGCATGCTGCTGATCTACTGCGACCGCGCCGACGTGGATCTGAACGCCGCGATGCAACGCAAATGGCTGAGCTGGCTGAAGACCGATGCGTAAACCCACGTAACAACGACTGGCGAAATCGACTGTTTAAGCGCACCCTCCCCGCGATCCGCCATCAGGCGGTGACTGGAAACGGGAGGGTTTCATGGTCAAGAAGTTCGCCGCCGAACTGGTCGGCACGTTGGTTCTGGTGCTTTTCGGGTGTGGGGCCGCCGTGTTGGGCGGGTTTGATCACGTCGGGCAGTTGGGCATCGCCCTGGCCTTCGGCTTCGCCATCGTCGCCATGGCCTATGGCATCGGGCCGGTGTCGGGCTGCCACGTCAATCCGGCCGTCAGCCTGGGCGCCTTTGTCGCCGGACGCATGAGCGCCAAGGACATGATCGTCTACTGGATCGCCCAGTTCATCGGCGCGATCATCGGCGCGGCCATCCTGGGCATGATCGCCAAGACGGGCTTCGCCAGTCTGGGCCAGAACGGCTTCGACGCCGGCTCGCCAGGCGGGTACGGCCTGCACGCCGCCCTGATCTTCGAGATCGTCGCCACCGCCATCTTCCTGATCGCCATCCTGGGCGTGACGGGGGCCAAGGGGCATGGCGCCTTCGCCGGGATCGCCATCGGCATCACCCTGGCCGTCATCCACATCGTCGGCATCCAGGTGACGGGGGTGTCGGTCAACCCGGCCCGCAGCTTCGGCCCAGCGCTGCTGGCCGGAGGCCAGGCGCTGAGCCAGGTCTGGGTCTTCTTCCTCGCCCCGGCGATCGGAGCGGTGATCGGCGGCCTTCTGTTCCGCTCGAAGCTGCTAGAGCCGGACGCCTGATCAGGTCGAGGCGGCGCTGTCCGGCGCCGTCATCGGCATGCGCGCCAGTCTTGCGCTGAGCGCATCCTTGTCTTCGGGCGCGGGCACCAGCACGACGCTGTTCTTGACCGCGCCCATCGACACCGTGGCCCGATAGGCGAAGGCCTGACCCTCGCGCGCCACGAAGCTGACGGTCGCAGCGTTGTTCTGCGGCCCGGCCAGACCACCGAAGCCGGCCGATAGTTCATGCTCGCCCGGATCGACCGCCAGGGCGGTGAACTTACCGCCCTTGATCTGGCCGAACTCACGACCGTCCAGCGCCAAGTTCATGCCCGCCGCCATCGCCACGAATCCCTCGCGATAGACGATGACAAGAGCCTTGCCGGGAGGCGGCGTCAGGCTGGCTGCCGCGGCGCGATCAGCTTCGGATGCCGCTACACCGGCCCGGTTACCCGCCAGATTGGCCATGATGTAAGTGGTGAAGGCGCCAGCGAAGAGACCCGCCATCATCGGCAGCATCCCTAAATCCGCCCCGACCGCTCCCCCCAGGAAGCCGATACAGAAGGAGACGACCAACAGAACGATGAAACCGACGATCAGGGGCTTGGCGTACTTGTTCACAAGAGGCTCCGAGGGCATTTGTTTTGGTGAAGTTCCAGCAACAACGGAAAACCAGCTTGGCTGTTCCCTCCATCGCCCTCGTCGTCGCCCGCGCCCGCAACGGGGTCATCGGTCGGGACGGCGACCTACCATGGCGGCTGCGGTCAGATCTGCAACGTTTCAAGGCCGTGACCGTGGGCAAGCCCTGCATCATGGGTCGGAAGACCTGGGAGAGCCTGCCGTTGAAACCCCTGCCCGGCCGCCTGAACATCGTCCTGACCAAGGATGAATCCTACGCTGAGGCGGGCCTGGCCAGAGGCGCTGTGGTCTGCGCCACTCTGGACGAAGCGCTGTCCATCGCGCGCGAACAGGCGGCGGAGGACGGCGTGGACGAAGTCTGCATCATCGGCGGCACAGCGGTCTTCGCCGCTGCCCTGCCCCGCGCCAGGCGTCTTTACATCACCGAGGTCGAGGCTGAGCCTACAGGCGATGCGGTCTTCCCGCCCTTTGACGAAACCGCCTTCGTCCGCACCGCGTTCGAACCGCACGAAGCGGGCGAGAAGGACGACCACGCCTTCGCCTTCACCGTTCTGGACCGTCGTTGAATCTAAGGGAGAGCCGTATGATCGTCGCCACCACCAATGACCTGGCCGGTCATCGCATCGTGCGCCAACTGGGCGTGGTGCGCGGAATCACCGTGCGTTCGCGTAACGTCATCTCCGACGCCATCGGCGGTGTGCAGTCGATGATCGGCGGCAAGGTCGGCGCCTATGTCAAACTCGCCGAAGCCGCGCGGCAGGAAGCCTATGACGACCTGATCGCCCATGCGCAGGAGATCGGCGCCAACGCTATCCTGGCCATGCGCTACGACGCCAACGAGATCATGCCCGGCGTGACCGAGGTGCTGGCCTACGGCACCGCCGTGGTGGTCGAGCCCGCCTAAATCTAGCGGGCGATCGTCACGCTGACCGGCGCGCGGGCGGCCACGGCCTTGGCTGTCGAGCCCATCAGCCAGTTCACCACCCCCTTGCGGTCGCCTGTGCCCACGACGATGTGGTCCGCTCCCAGTTGCGCGGCGGCGGCGATCAGGGCGTCGGCGACGTCGCGCCCCTCTGTCGTCACCGCCTCGACCGATTTGCAGTGACGGCGGGCCTCGGCCATCGAGCGGGTCAGGATGGCCTCCTGCTCCTCGACCTTCCAGGCGCGAATGTCGGGGTGGCCGCTGGCCGAACTGAGCGGATTGACCGCCACCAGCGCCAGCTTGCCGCCCTTCGCCTTGGCCAGTTGCGCCGCCAGACGCACGGCCGTTGCGGCATGAGCGCTGCCGTCGATGCCGCAGACGACCACGGGCGTTTCCTGTTCAGCCATCATCCTCGCCCTCAGAGGCCCAGCGCCGCAGCGACCTGCGCGGCGATCTGATGGAAACGGTCGGACGCCGGGTGCTGCGGGTCAACGGCGACCAATGGCCGCCCCGCATCGCCCGCGCGGCGCAGCGCCCCGTCCAGCGGCAGGTCGCCCAGATAGGGCGCGTCCAGGCGCGCGGCCTCGGCCTCGGCGCCGCCAGTCCCGAACACCTCGCCGCTCATGTTCTCGATCAGGCCCAGGGTCGGCACGCCGACCTTGGCGAACAGGGTGTGCGCCCGGCGGGCGTCGGCCAGGGCCACTTCCTGCGGCGTCGAAACGATCACCGCCCCGTCCAGCGGCGTTTTCTGGATCAGTGTCAGTTGAACGTCGCCGGTGCCGGGCGGCAGGTCGATGACCAGAACGTCCAGCGGTTGCTCCTCCGTCCCCCAGCGCGTCTGGGTCAGCATCTGGGTGATGGCCTGTGACGCCATCGGTCCGCGCCAGATCATGGCGTCCTCGGCCTTGGTCAGCAGGCCGACCGACATGGCCTTCAGCCCATGCGCGAGGTGAGGGATCATGGCGCCGTCCTCATAGGCAGGTTGGCCCGAAATCCCCAGCATGGTCGGCAGCGACGGGCCATAAACATCGGCGTCCAACACCCCAACCGACAGACCGCGCGCTGCCAGAGCCGCCGCCAGATTGACCGAGACCGTCGACTTTCCGACGCCACCCTTGCCGCTGGCGACCGCTAGGACGCGCTTCACATGGGCGGGGCGATCCGTCGGAACCGGCGCCTTGGGCCGCCCCTGATCGGTCGCGGCCTTCGACAGGCCCGCCGTACGGCGCGGCGCGGCGGTCACGGCTTCGGCGGTCAGGACGACCGACACCCGCTCCATGCCCGGCAGTGCTTTCAGCGCTGCTTCAGCCGCATCGCGCACGGGGGCGTAGAGCGCGGTTTCATTGGCCGGGACTTCCATGACGAAGCCCGCGCGACCATCGGCCACGACCAGCCCCTGCACCAGCCCGGCCGCCGCCAGGCCCTGGCCCGACTTCGGGTCGGTCACGGCGTCGAGGGCGGCGAGAACGGCGGCGCGGTCGGTCACGATGGAGACTCCTTCATGGCCCGACGGACTTGCCGGGCCGATGATGGGCGTTCTATCGCCCTAAGCTCCCGTTCGCGAGTTGATCCTTTGTCCCAACCCCTCGTCACCTTGATCGCCGGCCCAACCGCCTCGGGCAAGTCGCGCCTGGCGATGGAAACCGCGCACGCGACGGGCGCCGTCGTCATCAACGCCGACAGCCAGCAGCTCTACGCCGACCTGCGCGTGCTGAGCGCCCGCCCCTCGGTCGAGGATGAGGCCGAAATCCCGCACCGTCTCTATGGCGTGGCCGACGCCGCCGACGCCTGGTCCGTCGGCCGCTGGAGCCGAGCTGTCATGGACCTTCTGGCTGAACTGACGGCCGAGAGGCGACCTGCCTTGCTGGTCGGCGGCACCGGCCTCTATTTCAACGCCTTGACCAAGGGATTGGCCGAAATTCCTCCCGTATCGGTCGAAGTGCGCGAGGCAGTGCAGGCAGAGTATGACACTGGCGGCGAAGCCGTCTTCCGCCGCCATCTGGCTGAGGTCGACCCCGCCGCCGAGGCCGCCGTCTTCCCCGGTGATCGCCAGCGTTTGGTCCGCGCCCTCAGCGTGCATCGCGCCAGCGCACGCGCGCTTAGTGACTGGAGGGCCGACACCCAGCCCCTGCTGGCGCCCGGCAGCTATGACGCCCTGGTCGTGGAGCCGCCGCGCGAGCGCCTCTACGCCTCATGCGATGCGCGTGTGGACATGATGATGGCGCACGGCGCGCTGGACGAGGTGCGCGCCCTCGTCGCCCGCGATCTCGCCCCGGACCTGCCCGCGATGAAGGCTGTCGGCGTGCGCGAACTGGCGGCGCATCTGGCCGGTGAACTGCCCTTGCCCGACGCTGTCGCGGCCGTGAAACAGTCCACCCGCAACTACGCCAAGCGCCAGCTGACCTGGTTCCGCAACCAGCAGAGAGACTGGCCCCGTCACCCCGGTTTCGCCTGAACTTCTTCGCCAGCCCCTTGGAAGGCCGCGCCGCCCATACTATATTGATCCTGCTCGGGTTCGCCCGAGCTATGGCGATAAACGCGCCTGTAATAAGCGGACCGGACCCGGGTGCGATTCCCGGCGGCTCCACCAACTTCTTCCCCGCGTTATCGGCGGAGGCAGCATGGGGCCGACTAGCATCGACGGACGTGTAAAGAGGATTGCTTTCGCTCGTCCTGGCCCACCGTATCGGGCCTTTATCTAACTGCGAACGATAACTTCGCTGGAGAAGTCCGCCTCGCCGCGTAATGCGGTTCGGTTGATTTCGAACACTTAAGTCCTAGGGGTTCAGATCCTTAGGCGGGGCCTGTCGGGAGCCTGGCAACAGAATCCCGGCGCTTCTCCCGACATCGAAATTCCTTTGCCGCAGGCGACTCTGCGTCTTCCGTCGCTCGCCTTGGGCGGGTAACAGTCGCGCGTTCCCCTTTCTTGAGGCGCCGATGACGGATCAAACTCCCCCTGTCGACGAGATGCATTATGAGCAACTCGCCCAGGACGCCCTGCGCGGCGTGATCCGCCTGGCGCTTGAGCGCGCGGCCGAGCCCGAGGGCATTCCTGGCGCCCACCACTTCTACATCACCTTCAAGACCCGCGGCGCCGGCGTCAGCGTCCCGCCGGACGTCCTGGCCAAATACCCGGACGAAATGACGGTCGTGCTGCAGCACCAGTACTGGGATCTGGCGGTCGAGCCGGATCTGTTCTCGGTCATGCTGAAGTTCGGCGGCGCGCCCAAGGTGCTGACCGTGCCCTACAGCGCCGTGGTCCGCTTCTACGACCCCAGCGTGCAGTTCCTGCTGCAGTTCGACGAGCCTGAAATCGTCGAAGCCGAGATCGCGCCCCTGTCGCCGCCCGCGCGCGACCCGGACGCCACCCCGCCTCCGCCCTCGGACGACGACGGACCGAAGGTCGTTTCGCTGGACCAATTCCGCAAGAAATAACGCCCTCGCGCCAAAGCGCGCGCAACCTTCGGGTGCAGACAAGCGTTGCCATAACCTCCCTCTTCCTTACCTAAGCGAGGTTGTTTTCATGCGCCTGTCCCTGATGTCCGTCGCCGCCGTTTCCCTGACGCTGGCCGCCTGCAGCCAGCCTGAAGCGACGCCGCCGGCGGAAACCCCGGCAGCTTCGACCGAAGCCGCGCCTGCCGCGACCGAAACCGCCGCTGCGGACTGGAGCGCGCTGAACGCTCAGATCGGCAAATATCCGAACGAGACCAAGCTTCTGGAAGACAGCGCGATCACGGCTGATCTGAAGACGCTGATGGGCGACAAGTTCGACGTTCTGGCGACCAACATGCAGACTCAAGCGCCGTTGCAGAAAGACGGCGCCGTCCTGTTCACTTCGGGCAACAAGCAGCATGAGGGCGGCGTCAACGCGGCCTATCTGCTGATCGATCCGGTCAGCAAGGCGCTGGAAGTCGGCCTGTGGGAAGGCGGCAAGCTGACCACCTACAAGACCGCCGGCTCGAACATCGCCAAGCCGAAGGACGTGCAGACGTTGATCTCGAACGCGGCGGGCTGATCCGCTTCGTCTGATTTGATCAAAGAATAGGGGTCGCGCCCGGCGCGGCCCCTATGTTCGTGGCCTTACGTTCTAGGGAAGACGCGAATAGTGATCCGTTCCCGCTCGCCCTCGCGGCGTTCGACCAGCAGGCGGGCGACCTGACTGTCGTCGTGGAACAGATAGCCCTTGATGGCGTCCAGCAGGGCCTTGGCCAGATTATCCAGGTCCATCCAAGGCGGGTCGCCGACATGCTCCATCACGATCTCGACGACGTAGTCGCCCCACGATGGTCGCGACGTCCATTCCTTGCGCATGAACTCATAGACCAGCGGCTTGTAGTATTTGGCCTGGGTGGTCAGGCCGTCGATGGCGATCTCGACCGCCCCGCCCTGCTCGCGCGCCCTGACCTTTCCGGTTCCGATCCAGCCGTCCACGCGTCGTCCGCCTTTCGTGATGTGCGGCTCGCCTTGCCCCGCCGCGTCTGCGTGCTACACCGCCCGGCATCTTCCCGCCACGCCTGAGAGACGAGTCCCGCGCACATGAGCAACGTTCGTATCGAAACCGACACCTTCGGCCCCATCGAGGTCGCCGCTGATCGCTACTGGGGCGCGCAAGCTCAGCGCTCCCTCGGAAACTTCAAGATCGGTTGGGAGAAGCAGCCCCTGCCGGTCGTGCGTGCTCTGGGCATCGTCAAGCGCGCCGCCGCCGAAACCAACCGCGACCTGGGCAAGCTGGACGCCAAGCTGGCCGACGCCATCATCGCCGCCGCCAATGAAGTGATCGAAGGCAAGCTGAACGACCACTTCCCGCTGGTCGTCTGGCAGACGGGTTCGGGCACCCAGTCGAACATGAACGCCAATGAGGTGATCTCGAACCGCGCCATCGAGATGCTGGGCGGCGAGATGGGCTCCAAGAAGCCGGTCCACCCCAACGACCACGTCAACATGAGCCAGTCGTCGAACGACACCTATCCGACGGCCATGCACGTCGCCTGCGCCGAGCAGGTGGTCAACGACCTGATCCCGGCCTTGAAGCACCTGCACGCTGCGCTGGACGCCAAGGCCAAGGCCTGGGCGCACATCATCAAGATCGGCCGCACCCACACCCAGGACGCCACGCCCCTGACGCTGGGCCAGGAATTCGGCGGTTACGCCCACCAGGTCGCCATGGGCATCGAGCGCATCGAGCAGACCCTGCCGCGCCTGATGGAGCTGGCCCAGGGCGGCACCGCCGTCGGCACCGGCCTTAACGCCCCGATCGGCTTTGCTGAAAAGGTCGCGGCCCAGATCGCAGGCATCACCGGCCTGCCCTTCACCACGGCGCCGAACAAGTTCGAGGCCCTGGCCGCTCACGACGCCATGGTCTTCACCCACGGCGCGATCAATACGGTCGCCGCCTCGCTGTTCAAGATCGCCAACGACATCCGCTTCCTGGGCTCGGGCCCGCGCGCTGGCCTGGGCGAGCTGTCGCTGCCGGAAAACGAGCCAGGCTCGTCCATCATGCCGGGCAAGGTCAACCCGACCCAGAGCGAAGCCCTGACCCAGGTCTGCGTCCAGGTGTTCGGCAACAACGCCGCCCTGTCGTTCGCCGGCTCGCAAGGCCACTTCGAGCTGAACGTCTATAACCCGGTGATGGCCTACAACTTCCTGCAATCGGTCCGCCTGGTCGCCGATGCAGCCATCAGCTTCACCGACAACTGCGTCGTCGGCATCGAGCCGCGCGAGGACAACATCAAGCACGGTCTGGAAAACAGCCTGATGCTGGTCACGGCCCTGAACGCCAAGCTGGGCTACGACACCTGCGCCAAGATCGCCAAGACGGCGCACAAGAACGGCACCACCCTGCGCGAGGAAGCCGTCGGCGGCGGCTATCTGACGAACGAAGAGTTCGACGAGTGGGTCCGTCCCGAGAAGATGATCTCGCCGCAGTAAAAACATGAACAAGCGCCACGCCCTTTTTGTCATTGCCGCTGCACTCGGTCTGGGCAGTTGCGAAAGGGCGTGGCCGATACTACAAAGTTGCGATTATGATGAGATCGCTGCAAAAGCGATCAAGACGAAGCATCCTTGGTTTCAGCCGCGTGGACCATTGGTTTCCGCGCAGTATAAAGACGTCGTGATTGCTTTCTACGCGCCGACTGAAGTGAGGCCTGGCGGCACTGCTCATGTCGCCATTGGCGTTCGAAACTGTAAAGTCAAAGAGGTTTGGCTAACCCAGTAACTGCAATTAGCTGACCCAGTAGCTGTAATTATCTGTCCCGGATCGTCCGCCCCACCGGCGCCAGCGACAGCTTGGCCAGTTCGACGTTCTTCAGCGCGAACGGAATGCCGATCAGGCTGACGAACTGCGGGACGGCGATCAGGAGATGCGCCAGGGCTATGTACCATCCCGCCAGCACCAGCCAGATCACGTTCAGCCCGACGCCCAGGCAACCCGCGCCCAGGTCAGCCGGGTTCGGATCGCGCCAGACGATCTCGCGCCCGAACGGCCAGAAGGAATAGCTGGCGATGCGCCATGCCGAAAACGCCCACGGCAGGCCCACGACCGTCAGCGCCAGCAGCAGCCCGCCAAACAGCCAGGCCAGGCCCGAGGCGAAACCGCCCAGGAAGAACCACAGCAGGTTCAGGATCAGTCGGATCAAGTCTGTCGCCCCTTCGCGTCAATCACATTCTCTATATGGCGAAAGGCCCCGCTGATTGCAGCAGGGCCTCCGGTGAAATCGCGGTAAGGCGGCGCCTTAGTGTTTCTCGGTCCAGCGCGCCTTGGCCTCATCCTTCGTCATGTTCAGATGCACGTGCTCATCCACACGCGTGACCCAGGTGACGGGGATCATGTGGTGCTTGAGGCCTGAACCCAGATCCAGCTTGGCCAGTTCGATCTGGTCGCCCATCACATGGTCCACGCGACCGACATGGCCGCCGTCCGAACCGACGACTTCCTGATGTTCCTTGATCATCGAGGCGTTTATCATTGACGCTCTCCGTTACTATGGGGACCGCCTCGGAACGGCCCGGCCGTTAGAGGGTTCACCGCAAAGCCAGGCGAGAAAGTTCACAATGTCGATGATCATTCACCACGCGCCGCAGTCCCGCTCGACCCGCCTTCTGTGGTTGCTGGAGGAGCTGGACGCGGACTATCGCGTCCACTACGTCGATATTCTGCGGCGTGAGGGCCAGGGCCGAACCGATCCGGCCAACCCCCATCCGCTGAAACAGGCCCCGGCGCTCGAGGTCGACGGGCAGGTACTGATCGAATCGGTGCTGATCTTCCTGTTCCTGACCGACCGCCACCCCGAGGCAGACCTGGCGCCGGGACCGGCCGATCCGCGCCGAGCGGAATATCTGTCGTGGCTGGGCCTCTACAACAATGTGCTGGAGACGGTGCTGACCTCCGGTCCGCCCGCCAGTTGGAACGAGACGCAAAAGGCCGCCTATGCCGAGCTGGACCGTCGCTGGCGCACGGCGATCCAGAATGGCGGCTTCATCCTGGGCGACTTCTCCGCCCTCGACATCCTGTTCGGCAGTTTGCTGCAATGGTTCCGCGCGGCCATGCCCGCGGGCGAACCGTATGACGCCTATGTCCAGCGCATCGGCGCGTGCCCAGCGCTGAAGCGCGCCTGGGCCAAGGACAGCCCGGACGGTCATGTCTGATGGGTGAGGTCGTCAACCTGAACAAGGCGCGAAAAGCCCGTGACAAAGCCGCCGCCAAGCACACGGCCGAAGCCAACCGCCTGACCTTCGGCCGCACCCGCGCCGAACGTGACGCGGCCAAGGTCGAACGCGAGCGTGACGCCATGCGCCTGGACGGCCACAAGCTGGACGACGACACCGACGCCTAGAACGTCATGATACCTGGGCCGAAGCGCGTTCCAGCAAGGCGGTCGGAGTTTCATCCGGTTGCATCTCGGCGACGCCGACGTCGAGCTCAACCACGAAAGGCGAGCGGTTCGGCCCCGCGTCAAAGGCGGTGCAGGCGATCACCGCCGCGATCCGTTCCGCAGTCAGGCGCGCTGCAGCGTGATCCGTCGCAGGCAAAGCCAGGGCGAAGGTTTCCGACGACAGACGCGCGGCCGTGTCCTCCACCCGCACCAGGCGCGACACCATGGCGCCGATCTGGGGCATGGCCCGCTCCAGCCACCCGCCCGTGCGAACCGCCGCCATGGTTTCACTATCCGGCACGCGCAGGACGCACACGGACAGGCGTCGGCTCCGTTCACGCGCGCCCTTGGCGAGGCGCGCCAGATGCGCCGCGAACAGGTCGCGACTGAACAGCCCGGTCTCGGGATCCATCAGGTCGCAACCACGCACAGCGTCCAGAGCCCGCCTCAAGCCCTGCCGACGGCGATGATTGCGCGCCAGGGCCAACACCCGCTCGGCCGCTTCCTCCTCTGAAGTCTCTGCGGCGGCGACGTCAGCGAAGCCTCGTTCGAACAGGGCCGCCAGGTCAGGCTCGACCTTCTCGCGCAGATAGAGGGTCAGGGGGATATGATAGAGGCGCGTGTTGCGACGCATGCCCGCCGCGATCGACAAGGCCGGCGCATGGTCCCGATCCCCCCACAGCACGGCGGCGTCGAAGGCGCGCTCATGCAGATAATCGAAAGCCGTATAGGGGGTCGGCGCCGCCACAGCCTCTGCGCCCGCCGCCGCCAGGGCGTTGGACAGGGCCAGGAAACGGCGATCCGCCGCGCCCGCCGTCAGCACCTGTAAAGGCGTGTCGCCCATCGTCGGCTCGGGCAGGTCAACGCCATGAGCCGCAAACGTCGCCTGACGCAGCCTGAATTCTTCCTCTGCCACCGCAGCGCGCGTCAGCTGCTCCAATCGGAAGGCCGTCTGCAGCGGATGGGGATGCGTCGACACAACCAGGTCGCATTCCTCGCCTCCGCGCTCTGATGCGGCGCCCAGGCCCAGTATCGACAGATAGCGCGGAGCGGCGGCACGGCGCAGGCGCTCCAGCCCGCCTTCAGCAAGGCTCTTCAACTCAACCACGGCCGCATCCACCGGCAGGTCCGACACCGCCAGAAGCGCGGCGTCAAGCGAGCGCGCGGTGACGGTGCGCCACCCCAGTCGGTCCAGTCCTTCGCAAAGCGAGCCAAGCTGATCGTCGGCGTCGGAGACGACCAGAACGCGCGGATCCGATTCCAAACACTGTCTCCTTGGCCTGGACGGCTCGCCCCCGCGACCGCTCCAGAGCCGCCATGATACCGGCGCCGACGAGGCCCGCAATGGGCAAGGCAGATCATCCGATGACGACATTGGGACTTCTCACCTTGCTGCGAATGGGGTTAATCCGCCCCCTTCGTTGACGATCGAGACTGCCGTTTGACCTTTTCCAAGCCGATCACGGCCCAACCCCGGCTCTGGCTACGCCTGATGACGCGGGCTTTCAGCCGTAGCTGGGGTCGCGACGTCATGCTCTATACGGGCGGCGTGTCCTTCTTCGCCCTGCTGGCGTTGTTCCCGGCCATCGCCATCCTGATCGGCTTCTACAAGGCCGTTCTGACTATCGGACAGGTCAGCGAGCAGGCCGCCGCCCTGGCGGATGTCATCCCTTCGGCCGCGCGCACTCTGTTCCTGAATGAAATCGACCGTCTGGCGAACGCCTCGGCCCGCACGGTCTCGGCTCAGAGCGCCATCGCCCTGGTGATCGGCGCCTATGCGGCGCACCGTGGATTCAAGGCCCTGCTGGCCGGATTGAACCTGATCCACGACGAGACCAACCCGCTCGGCTTCTTCAAGTTCAACATGCTGGCCTTCCTGGTCGCCCTGGCGGCCTTCGTGCTGTTCACTATCGTCTCGGGCGCCGTGGTGACTTCACGCCTGATGGAGCACGCCTATGCCGATCAGCCCGTCGGCTGGCTGGCCCTGCCGCTGGACGGCCTATGGCCTGCGCTGGGCCTGTGGCTGGGGCTGACCATGCTCTATCGCTACGCCATGGCCCACGCCAAACGCGTCGCCTGGAAGGCCGCCATCATCGGCGGACTGGTGGCCACCGTCATGTCCACCTTCTTCTCCTGGCTGTGCACCATCTATGTGGAGCAGATCGTTCACCTGGGCGCGACCTATGGCTCGGTCGGCGCCGTGGTGGTGCTGCTGATCTGGCTGTCGTGGAACGTCAACGCCGTCTTCTACGGCGGCGCCTTCGCAACAGAGCTGGAAATTGAGTGGGAGACACGCGCGGTTCCGCCCGAACCGACCGCCCTGCCCGACACGGTCGTCAACCTGTCGGAGCGGCGCCAGTCTCGACAGTGATGCTCAGGACGCCGTCCGTCTCGTCGATCTGAACCACGCGGCCGCCCAGTTCCTGCATCAGGAACGGCACATCGATCCGCGCCATGGCGTCCGTGGCCAGCAGGGTCAGCCGGACGCCCGACGCCCGCCCCTCCAGCGCCTTGCGAAGACGCAGGCTGGGGACCGGGCATTTGTGCCCGCGCGCATCCACCGTCATCACAGCCTCGCTCATTCCGACACGGCGTCCATCAGCAACCCCAGGGCCGTTCGCACGCTTTCCAACCGGATCGCATCGCGTCCGATGTCGCCGAAGCGTTTCTCCAGATGCACGGTCCGGCCGTTCGGGCCATGCGCGGCGAAATGCACCAGTCCCACAGGTTTCTGCGACGAGCCCCCTCCAGGCCCGGCGATGCCCGTCACAGACACGGCGATTGAGGCTCGCGAGCGTGTCACGGCGCCTTCCGCCATGGCGCGGGCCGTCGGTTCGGACACGGCGCCGAAGCTCGCCAACAGGTCGCTGTCCACGCCCAGCATCTCGACCTTGGCCTCGTTGCTGTAGGTGACGAACCCGCGATCCAGCACGGCGGACGATCCTGCAATCGCCGTCAACGCGCCCGACACCAGACCGCCGGTACAGCTTTCAGCCGTGGCGATCATCAGGCCAGCAGCTTCCGCTCGACGAATCACGGCCTCGGCGATCGCCTCGATGTCCTGCGGCAACATAGGAATTCGCTCCGTCCACGAGTCGTCATAGCCTCACCGGACGGAATCAGCCGCCCGACGTCGAAAGCAGCGAATGACCGATCAAACTCTGACGCCGGCGCATCGCAGCGTCGATGCGATAACACCTGCGGCCTTCGCCGTCGCGGTCTTCACCTCGGCCAGCCTGGTGTTCGTCGTTCAGCCGATGACGACCAAGCTGGTGTTGCCGCTGCTGGGCGGATCGCCGTCGGTGTGGAACACCGCCATGGTCTTCTTCCAGGCGGCGCTGCTGGCGGGCTATCTCTACGCCCACCTGCTGCAACGCATTCCGTCGATAAGGGCGCAGGCGACGATCCATCTGGTGTTGCTGGCGGCGGCGGCCGTCTTCCTGCCGCTCAGCATCACCCAGGCGCTTGGCGATCCTGATCCGGCCGCCCCGATCGGCTGGCTGCTCGGCGCGCTGGCGCTGTCGGTCGGCGCCCCGTTCGCGGTCCTGTCGGCCACGGCCCCCCTGTTGCAGGCCTGGTATGCGCGTGTTCGTGCAGGGCGACCCGACGGCGCGAACCCCTATGTCCTCTACGCCGCCTCCAACCTGGGAAGCTTCCTGGCCCTGTTGGCCTATCCCGCCCTGATCGAACCGCTGGCCTCCCTGTCGGGACAAAGATGGGGCTGGACGGTGGGTTACGGCGTCTTCGCGGTCATGCTGGTGGGCCTCACGATCCTCATGCCGCGCGCCGCGAGCATCGCCCAGCCCAAGAAAGCCGCTGACCGCAGCCCGCCCATTCCCTGGCGTCGGAAGATCGTACTGGTTCTGCTCGCGGCGGCTCCATCCAGCCTGATGCTGGGCGTCACCGCTCACCTTTCGACGGACGTGGCCTCCGCCCCCTTCCTCTGGGTTGCGCCGCTGGCGCTTTATCTGCTGACCTTCGTCATCGCCTTCCAGGCGAAGCCCTGGATTCCCCTGCACATCACCCTGATGCTGCAGGCCTTCCTCACGGTGCTGATCGCCGCCCTGGTCGGAATGACGACGGGTCAGTGGCTGGCGTTGCTGGGCCTGCACCTTCTGGGCTTCTTCTTCACCGCCCTGATGTGCCACCAACAAATGGCGGCGCGGCGTCCAGCGCCGGACCGATTGACTGAATTCTACCTGTTGCTGTCGCTGGGCGGAGTGCTGGGCGGCGCCTTCACCGCCCTGATCGCGCCGGTCGTGTTCGAGACGGTGCTGGAGTATCCGCTTGTCATGGTGCTGGTCTGCCTGGCCCGTCCCTGGCTGGGCGATCGTCCAGCCAAGCATGAATTTTGGTTGATGGCCGCCGGTTTGGTGATCGCCCTCTTCGTCCCCCTGCTGTTCGAGATGTTGCGCTACAACCCGCCTCTGAGAGCAGCTTTCAGCGAGTTCGGCCTGACCGCGACGGCTCAGATCATCCTGGGCGTCGCCGCCATCCTCGCCTTCGTGGTTCGGGATCGAGTGCTGATGTTCACGGCTGTGGTCGCAGCCATGACCCTGTCCGCCCATTACATCGGCCGCGGCTATGACTGGAGCCTGTCCGAGCGCAGCTTCTTCGGCGTCATGCGCGTGGCGGTCACGCCCGATCCCAAGATGGGCGGCGACATCCATGTGTTGATGCACGGCACCACCCTGCACGGCGCCCAGGCGCGCCATCCGAACTTCGCCTGCGCCCCGACCATGTACTACGCCCGCACCACGCCCCTGGGCCAGGCGGCGGAGCTGATCCAGGCTCGCAGCCCGGCCGCCGTCATCGGCGTCGTGGGTCAGGGTTCGGGCGCTATGGCGGCCTACAAGCGCGCCTCTGACCAAATGACCTTCTTCGAGATCGACCCCATGGTCGACCGCATTTCACGCGATCCGAACTGGTTCACCTTCATCTCGGATTGCGCCGACGGGCCTATCCGCACGGTGCTGGGCGATGCGCGGCTGACGCTGAACAAGGAGCCTCGCGGCACGTATGACCTGCTGGTCATCGACGCCTTCTCGTCCGACGCTGTGCCGACCCATCTGCTGACCCGCGAAGCGATCGAAGGCTATCTGAAGCTGTTGAAGCCGACAGGCGTCGTGGTGCTGCACCTGTCGAACCGCAATCTGGAGATCACCCTGCCCGCCGTCGCCGCCGCACGCGAATTGGGCGCTGCTGAACTACATCAGGTCTACGTCGAGAACCCCGAGGCCGCGCTGATGGCCGAGGCTTCGACCGAAGCTCTGGTCATCTCGCCGACCGCCGAGGGACTGGCCGACTTCAAGGCCGACGGTCGCTGGCGCAAGCTGGAGCCGACCGAGGTGCGGCCGTGGACCGATGACTACGTCAACCTGTTCGACGCCCTGATACGTAGCATGAAGGCCCGCGTCGGCTGAGGTGCGGGGGCTAGGCCGCCCCCGCCACCCGCGCCAGATCGGCGGTGATGCGCTCGGCCACCTTCAGGCGGTCCTCCGGCGTCGGCCAGTCGCCCTTCACCACGATCTTCTGATCCGGGCGGATCTTCCAGAAGGCGTGGTTCTTCTGGATCAGGCCGACCAGCCCCATCGGATTGGGGAAGGTGTTGTTGCGCAGGGTCAGCACCGCGCCCTTGGGCCCGATGTCGATCTTTTCGATCATGGCCGTGCGGCAGTTGGCCTTGATGCCGACGATCCGCAGAAGCTGCTGCGCCTCATCCGGCAGCGGCCCGAACCGGTCGATCAGCTCGGCGGCCATGGCCTCGCGATCCTCCATCTTCTCGGCGTCGGACAGGCGACGATACAGGCTCAGACGCACGTTCAGGTCTGGGACGTAATCCTCTGGAATCAAAACGGCCGCGCCGACATTGATCGAGGGCGACCAGCCGCGATCCGGCGTCGCCTCGCCTTGCTCGCGCAGTTCGGCGACAGCGTCTTCCAGCATCTGCTGATACAGTTCGACGCCGACCTCGCGGATATGGCCCGACTGTTCGTCGCCCAGCAGGTTGCCGCCGCCGCGCTGGTCCAGATCGTGGCTGGCCAACTGGAAGCCCGCGCCCAGATTATCCAGCGACTGCAGCACCTGCAGACGCCGCTCCGCCGACAGGCTCAACGGCTTGGTCGGATCGGTCGTCAGATAGGCGAAGGCCCGCGCCTTGGACCGGCCAATGCGGCCTCTGATCTGGTGAAGCTGGGCCAGGCCGAACATGTCGGCGCGATGCACGACAAGCGTGTTGGCCGTTGGAATGTCGATGCCGCTCTCGACGATGGTGGTCGAGACCAAGACGTCATATTCGCCGTCGTAGAAGGCGCTCATGACGGCTTCCAGTTGGGTCGGACTCATCTGGCCGTGGCCAACGACGAACTTCACTTCGGGCACCTGTTCGCGCAGGAACCGCTCGATGTCCGGCAGATCCTTCAGGCGCGGCGCGACGTAATAGGCCTGACCGCCGCGATACTTCTCGCGCAGCAAGGCCTCGCGCACCAGCACCGGATCCCACGGCGTGACATAGGTCCGCACCGCCAGACGATCGACCGGCGGGGTGGCGATGATCGACATCTCGCGGATGCCCGACAGCGCCATCTGCAGGGTGCGCGGGATGGGCGTGGCCGTCAGGGTCAGCAGGTGAACATCGGCCCGCAGGGACTTCAGCTTCTCCTTGTGCTTGACGCCGAAGTGCTGTTCCTCGTCCACGATGACGAGGCCTAAGTCCTTGAAGCCGACCTGATCGGCCAGCACCGCGTGGGTGCCCACGACGATCTCGAAACTGCCGTCCTTCAGGCCCGCGCGGGTTTCGTTTGCATCCTTGGCCGTGACCATCCGCGACAGGTGGCGCACCTTGATCGGCCAACCGGCGAAGCGTTCCGAGAAGGTCTTGAAGTGCTGACGCGCCAGCAGGGTCGTCGGGCAGACGATGGCGACCTGTTGGCCTGTCATGGCCACGACGAAGGCGGCGCGCAGGGCGACTTCCGTCTTGCCGAAGCCGACATCGCCGCAGATCAAGCGATCCATCGGCGTGCCCTTGCCGAGGTCTTCCAGCACGTCGCCGATGGCGTTCAGCTGATCGTCCGTTTCCTCATAGGGGAAGCGGGCGCAGAACTCGTCGAACAGGCCCGCGGGCGGCACGATGGCGTCAGACACGCGCAGCGCCCGCTTGGCGGCCAGGGCGATCAGCCCCTCGGCCATGGCGCGCAGGCGCTCTTTGGCCTTGGCCTTGCGCGCCTGCCAGCCCGCGCCGCCCAGTCGGTCCAGCTGAACCCCCTCTGCGTCCGTACCGTAGCGGGTCAGAAGGTCAATGTTTTCAACCGGCAGGTAGAGCTTGCTCTCACCGGCATAGAGGAGTTCGAGACAGTCGTGCGGCGCCTCTTGAATCTCCAGCGTCCGCAGACCCTCATAGCGGCCGATGCCGTGATCCAGGTGAACGACCAGATCGCCCGCCGTCAGGGCCGAGGCTTCGGCCAGGAAGTTGGACGCCCGCCGCTTGCGCTTGGGCCGCGCCAGCCGGTCGCCCAGAATGTCGGTCTCGGAAATGACGGCCAGATTGTCGGTGGCGAAGCCATGCTCGACCGGCAGCACCGCGCGTAGATAGATGCCGTCGGGCGCGCCCTGCACATCGGCCCAGTCGCGCACCGCCACGACGTGCGTCAGGCCGTGATCGCCCAGCATGGCGGCCAGACGCTCGGCCGAGCCTTCGGACCATGAGGCGAACAGGACGCGCTTGCCTTGCTCCTTCAGCGCCTCGGCGTGCTGCGCCACGGCGGCGAACAGGTTGACGCTGTCCTGCGATCGCTCGGCGGCGAAGCTGCGGCCCAGGCGGCCGCCCGCATCCTCGCCCGAACCGGCGGCCAGCGGCGACAGGCGGCGCACGGCGCGACCGGCCAGGGCGCTATTCCAGTCGCCGTCTTCCAGATAGAGCCGCGCGGGCGGCAGGGCGCGATAGGCCGCCCCGCCCTTGCCGCGCGCCGCCTCCTTGCGCGCCTCATAGGCGTCGACGGTCAGGTTCCAGCGCTCGCCGCGCGCTTGCTCCGCCTGACTGTCCAGGAAGACCGGCGCCGTGTCCGGCAGGTAGTCGAACAGCGTATCCAGTCGGTCGTAGAACAACGGCAGCCAGTGTTCGACGCCCTGACGGCGTGCGCCCTCGCTGACGGCGGCGTACATGGGTTCATCACCCGGCGCGCCGAACAGATTCAGATAGCCGCTGCGGAAACGCGAGATGGAATCTGCATCCATCAGCACTTCGGACACCGGCGATAGAGAGACAGCCTTCAACTGACGCGTCGAGCGCTGGGTCTCAGGATCGAAGGCGCGGATCGATTCCAGCTCGGAGCCGAACATGTCGAGGCGCACCGGCTCCTCGAATCCCGGCGGGAAGACGTCGATCACCCCGCCTCGAATGGCGTATTCGCCTCGCTCCGACACGGTCGAGGCGCGCACATAGCCGTTAGCCGCGACGTAGCGCTCAAGAGCGCCCGTATCGAGATCGGCGCCGACCTTGGCCGCGAACCCGGCGCCGGTCACGGCGCTACGCGGCGGCGTGCGCTGGGCGGCGGCCGCAACCGTGGCCACCACCAGCAGCGGCGTCCGTTCCGACGGATCACGCGCGGCCAGCCGCGTCAGCGTCGCCATACGCTGCGCCGCGACCGAGGCCGTCGGGCTCAACCGGTCATAGGGCAGACAGTCCCATGACGAATACTCAAGAACTTCAACATCCTTGGCGAAGAAACGGAATGCCTGGATGAAGTTTCCTGTGCGCTGATAGTCACGCGCGACGAACAGGGTGACGCCGCCCTGGGTCTTGATCCGCTCGGCGACGATCAGGGCGTCCAGCCCCTCCGGCGCGCCGCCCAGTTCCGCGTCGATCCGCGCCAGCGCCGCGTCCATCAACCGATGCCCTTGGCCACTTCGGCCGCAACATGTTCGCGCATGAAGGTGCGGATACGAGCCAACATGGGCCCTTCGAACTCGGGCGGGGTTGGTTCACGCTCGATGATCCAAGCGTAGAGGTACTGGTCCTCTTCATCCAGCAAACGCTCGAACTCGGTCAGTTCATCGTCGTTCAGCGTCGGCGCAACCTGATCGGCGAACGGGCCCAGCACCATGTCCGCCTCGCGGAAGCCCCGGCGCCAGGCGCGAAAGGCGATGCGGCCCAGGCGCGTCTTGCGGTCGTCAGAATTCAGGGCGTCCTCGGGACGTGCGTCGATATCGGCCACGCGGTTTCCTTGCCTGTCCGTTCACTTCGGTAAGAGGCCGATCAGATAGCGTTCCAGACGCCGCTTCGCCAGCTATGCTGTCCAATGATGAGGCCCGAGATTCTCTTTCCCCTGTTCGCGGACGTCACCACGCTGAAAGGCGTGGGGCCGCGCAGCGCCCCTCTGGTGCAGAAGGTGGCGGGTCCGCTGGTGCGCGACGTGCTGTTCCTGTCGCCCAGCGGCGTGATCCAACGTCGGCGCACCACGGCGATGGAGGCCGTCGACGGCGAGATCGGCGTCTTCGAGGTGACGATCGACCGTCTGATCCCCCCGCACAAACACGGCGCCCCCATCAAGGTGCGCGCCATCGATGACACGGGCTACATTCACCTGATCTGGTTCGCTGGTTCGCCGCGTCATATCGAGAGCCTGGCCCCGCGCGGGTCGCGCCGCTTGGTGACGGGCAAGGTCGAGCGCTTCAACAGCGAAGTCCAGATCGCCCATCCGGACTACATCCTGCCCGTCGAAAAGGCGGATGAAATTCCGTTGTCCGAGCCTGTCTATCCGGCGACGCAGGGGCTGACCTCGCGCCAGATCCGCAAGCTGGCGCAGGGCGCGCTGGCCCTCGCGCCCGAACTGCCGGAATGGCAGGAGCCGAACTGGCTGGCGGCGCGGCGCTGGGTCGGTTGGCGCGTGGCTCTGGAGGCGTTGCACGCCCCCGCGAACGAATCGGACCTCGCGCCCGACACGCCGGTGCGCCAGCGTCTGGCCTATGACGAACTGTTCGCCCACCAACTGGCCCTGGCGCGCCGTCGCCGCGCGCGCCAGATCACTCCGGCCGCCCGCATCACGCCCGGCGAGGCCTCTGCCCGACTGCTGGGCGCCCTGCCCTTCACCCTGACCGGCGCGCAGGAACAGGCAGTCGCGGAAATCCGCGCCGATCTGGCGTCCGGCGAACAGATGGGCCGGCTGCTTCAAGGCGATGTCGGCTCGGGCAAGACCGCCGTCGCGGCGCTGGCGCTGGCCGATGCGGCCTCCAGCGGCTTCCAGGCCGCCTTGATGGCGCCGACCGAGATCCTGGCGCGCCAGCATTATGACAAGCTGTCGCCCCTACTGGATCAGGCGGGCGTGTCCAGCCTGCTTCTGACCGGACGCGACACGGCGGCTGAGCGGCGTGGCAAACTGGCTGCTCTGGCCTCGGGCGACGCCCAGGTCGCCATCGGCACGCACGCCCTGTTCCAGGATGCGGTGCAATTCGACCGTCTGGCCCTGGCCGTCATCGATGAGCAGCATCGCTTCGGCGTGCGTGAGCGCCAACGACTACAGGCCAAGGGGGATTCCGCTCTGGGCGGCGTCCATCTGCTGACCATGTCGGCGACGCCGATCCCGCGCACGTTGGAACTGACGCAGTACGGCGAACTGGAGGTCAGCCGTCTGATGGAGAAGCCGCCCGGCCGCACGCCCGTGACCACGGCCGTCCTGCCGCTGGCGCGCATCAGCGAGGTGGCGAAGCGGCTGAAGGCGGCGGTCGAGGCCGGCGCGCAAGCCTATTGGATCTGCCCTCTGGTGGCCGAATCTGAAGCCATCGACCTGGCCGCCGCCGAGGATCGGGCGAATGACCTGCGCAAATACCTGGGAACCGAGGTCGGCCTGGCCCACGGCCAGATGCCGGGCGCCGAGCGCGAAGCCGTGATGGCCGAGTTCGCGCAGGGCCGCCTGCCCGTTCTGGTCGCCACGACCGTGGTCGAGGTCGGCGTCGACGTGCCCAACGCCTCCATCATGGTGATCGAACACGCCGATCGCTTCGGTCTGGCCCAGCTTCACCAGTTGCGCGGGCGTGTGGGACGCGGCGCCAAGGCCAGTTCCTGCATCCTGCTGTACGGCGGCGAGGACGGCGCGCTGGGCGAAACGGCGAAGGAGCGGCTGGAGACCCTGCGCCGCACTGAGGACGGCTTCGTCATCGCCGAGGAAGACTTCCGCTTGCGTGGCGGCGGCGACCCGCTGGGCCTGAAGCAGAGCGGCTTCCCGGCCTATCGCTTCGCAGACCCGATCCGCCATCGCTCGCTGCTGCTGGCGGCGGCCGACGATGCACGCCTGCTGTTGGGCCGCGATCCCGAGCTGGCTAGCGAGCGCGGTCAGGCCGTGCGCCTGCTGGAAGCCCTGTTCGACTGGAAAAACGAACGCCCCACAGCGGACTGAGGGGCGTCGTAAACTCAGCGAGATTTGGAAGCGATCAGCCTGCGTTGCGGGCGATGCGTTCGACTTCCTTGCGGACCTGCGCCTCGACGATGGTCGGCAGATTGGCGTCCAGCCAGTCCTTCAGCATCGGGCGCAGCATCTCACGGACCATGGCCTCGACCGTATTGCCGCTCATGAAGTTCATGTCGGCAGCCGACGCCACAGGCGCAGGTTCAGGCTTCTGGAAGCTGGCGGCCAGTCCTGCGAAGGCCGAGGCGGCGCTGGCGGCGGCCGTTTCACCGACCAGGGCCTCGACCTTTGCCGCATCGACTACAGGCTGCGGCGCAGCCGGCGTGGGCTCGATCGGGAACGGCGCGGCGTCCGCAACGTCCAGATCGCCGATGGCTTCAGCAGCCGGCGCCTCATACGGCTCGGTCAGTTCCAGCACTTCGTCTTCCGCCGGCACGGGCTCAGGTGCAGCAACGACGGGTTCTGGCTCCGGCGCGGGCTCAGGATCCGTTTCCGCTGCGGGAGCGGTTTCGGCCGGAGCGTCGTCTTCAGAGATAATCCGGCGGATCGACGCCAGAATCTCTTCCATCGTCGGTTCCTGGGCGGCTTGTTCGGTCATGTCGGAACCTCAACCTGGGCGCTCGAACGGGGACATTCGCCAACCGATGCGGACTAGGCAGGCGACGATGGGGACCGAGTTGTTAGACTCGCCTCCCCCTTGAATCCTGTCGTCGCATCAACGCCCGTCGGAATCAACGGACGTTTTGTCGTTCAGTCTTCAGCCCTGGGGAGCAGTGCGAACGACTTCGCCCTTCATCTGGCGGTCGACCGGGGCGTCTTCGACGTCGACGGCGGGCGTCGTCGCCGGAGCGGCCACGCGGTCGATGGCCTCGATCACGCCATCCCACGGCAGGGCGCCGCGATTACGCACCGCACGATAGTTGTCGGACGGATCATAGGCCTCGATCGTCGGATCCAGGTTGGGACCGCCCAGTCGGCCCATAGCCGCCAGAAGCTGGGCCTGAGCCACATACTCATTGCGACGAGCGCTGGTCAGGGCGACTTCTGCGCTTCGCAGTTCGAGCTCCTGGTTCAGCACGTCCAGGGTGGTGCGCAGGCCGACTTGCGCTTCCTGGCGCACGCCCTCGGCGGCGACCGAAGCGGCGCGCACCGCCTGTTCGCCCGCCTGAACGCTGGAACGCGCCGAAGTGCTCTGGGCATAGGCCGAACTGACCGATTGCAGAACCGTGCGACGCTCGCCCTCGACGTTGATCTGGGCGGCGTTGGCCCGCTCCAGAGCCTGGGCGACGCGCGAACGGTTCAAGCCGCCCGTGAACAAGGGCACCGAGACGGTGGCGCCGGCCGTAAAGCTGGTGCGATCTCCGAGGTCAAAGCCCGACAAGTCGTTGGCCGTCCCGCCGTAGGAGGCGTTCAGACGCGCCGAAGGCAGATATTCCGCCCGCGCGGCCGCCACATTGGCCTCGGCCGCGCGCTGTGCGTGAACGGCCGACAGCACGCCGGGATTCTCGGCAAGGCCGACGTCCATGGCGCTGTCGAAATCAGTCGGCAGGCCAGGCAGCGTCGGCAGAGTCTGCAGGTTGGACGGCGCCTGCCCCACCACGGCGGCGTAAGCCGCGCGCGACACCGACAGTTGCGCCTGAGCGCCGGCCAGATCGGATTCGGACTGCGCCAGACGGGCTTCGGACTGGGCGACGTCGGTGCGGGTGATCTCGCCGACCTCGAATCGAGCGTTCGATTCGTCCAGTTGGCGGCGCAACACCTTCAGGTTCTCCTGGCGGATGCGCAGGACTTCCAGATCGCGGGTGACATCGGCGTAGGCCTGAATGACCGTCACCATGACCTGCTGCTCGACCTGACGCAGGTTCTCGCGACCGGCCAGGACATTGGCCTCGGCCGCAGAAATGCCGTGCGACACGCGTCCGGCCGTCCAGATGTTCTGCGTCAGGCTGACGCTGGCGCTGGCGCCGTCGCTTTCGATCGTGCCGCCGCTGGTGCTGCTGTTGCCCGGCAACGTGCCGGTGGCGTCAGGCACGCCATCGCCATTGGTGTCGATCGGGAAGGTCTGGCCCGGGATCGTCGTCGTCACACGATCGGTGCGCGTCCGGCTGTAATCGACACCCGCCGACGCGTTGACGGTCGGGCGCAGGCCAGCGCGCGCCTGGACGATGCTCTCATCCAGAGCCCTTTGATTCGCCCGTTGCGCCAACAGGGTCGGGTTGGTGCGGTAGGCCAGACCGATGGCTTCCTGCAACGACTCGGCGAAGACCGGCGTCGCCCCCATCGTCAATGCGACCAGTGCGACCGAAGCGAGCGCGCGCGAGCGTTTCAACATGAACCTGTCCCTGCCTGACGCCCCCATCCGGCGCGCCTGTAGTGCCTTGTATCCGCGTAGTTGGAGGCTAGGCCCGCCCGACGCCAGTTAAGTTTTTTTCACGCAGAGCGACGCCCCTTCCGTCGCCGCGAATGGCCTTAAAGCGCAAACGCCGGCGCCGGGACCATTTCCGCCAGCAACTCCGGCGCAGCGTCGAACAGCTCGCGTCGCGAGACGCCTTCACGACCGCGCACATAAAGGACCGCCGCGCCGCTGGCGCCATCGCGCTCCACCACGGCAAGGCGGCCGCCCTGACGCAGAGCTGCAATCCACGATTCGGGGCGAGCGATGACCGCGCCTTCGCTGATGATCAGATCGTAGCCTTCGCCCTGCGGCTGGCTCAACGGCGCCACAACGGTCTCGACCCCAGCCTCAGCCAGGGCGGCGCCGACCACGTCGAATACGGCCGCGTCCGATTCCTGGGCCGTCACCGACAGGCCCATGTGCGCCAGGACAGCGGCGGCGTACGGCCCAGCGATCGCCAGCGCCTTTTCGCCAGCGCGGGCGTCCAGCCCCTGCAGCAGCTTGGCCACGTCGCGCGGCAGCATCAGACGGCGGTCGCCTGTGATTTCCGGCTCGACATCGGCGTAGGCCGAGAAGGCGCGGGCGGCAGCGCAGAATCGCTCGCGCTCCACAGCGCCGATGGCGGCGTGCAGTTGGCGGTCGGTGACGTCGTTCACGCGGACCTGCGAGTCCAGCATCACCTTGCGGGCGGCGGCGAAATCCATAATCCGAAGTCCTTCAGGTCGGCTTAGGCGAAGAAATGTGACGCGCTTATAGGTCCGTGCGTTGCAGCGGACAATCCGATCTGATAGCTGACGGCCCTCGCGATGGCGGGGCCTCTGAAATACGAGGTCACGGCCTGATGGCGGAGTGGTGACGCAGAGGACTGCAAATCCTTGCACCCGGGTTCGATTCCCGGTCAGGCCTCCATCGCGATGAACATCGAGAAAGCCGCCCTCCGGGGCGGCTTTCTTGTTTCTGATCTACCCCGCTCCCGCCGTCGTCAGATGATGCAGGGCGACAGCGCTGGTCGTGGCGACGTTCAGCGAATCGAATCCGCCCGCCATCCGGATGCCGACCGGACGACAGCGTGCGATGATCTCTCGCGGCAGCCCCGGCCCTTCGCTGCCCAACAGGAGCGCCGTGCGCCTCCCCGGCTTCAGCTCCGCCAACGTCTGTTCCGCCGCCGGCGTCAGCGCCAGCACCTCAAAGCCCCTGCCCCGCAACAGCTCGATCATGGCTTCAGCGTCCAGGCCCGTCGCCATGGGCGTCCGCAGCACGGCGCCGACCGAGACCCTGATCGCCTTGCGATAAAAGGGATCGCAGCAGGTCTGATCCAGCAGCACCGCTCCAGCTCCAAAGGCGGCGGCGTTGCGGAACAGCCCGCCCATATTGTCGTGATTGCCGATGCCACACGCCACGACCGCCACGGCCCGCTTCGGCAGACTGTCCAGCAGAGCGCCCGGTTCGACGGGCTCAGGCTTGCGCCCCAGGGCGAGAATGCCGCGATGCAGGTCAAAGCCCGCCACGGCGTTCAAGACGGCCTGCGACGCCACATGAACCGGCACGTCGTCCGGCAGACGCTCCAGCAGTTCTCGCAGGTTCTCCAGGCGCTTCTCAGCGATCAGAACGGACGCCGGCGTGCAGAGCGAGGCCTCGGACGCCAGCACGCGCAACACCACCTCGCCCTCAGCGATGAAAAGCCCCTGCCGACCGGTCAGATCGCGCTCCCTCACATCGCGAAAGGCGGCGATGCGTGGGTCCTCAGGGTCGTTCACATGGATTGGAGTCATGCGGAGCCTTGTAGCGCAGGGCTTTGCGAAAAAATTTGGCGATTTCTGCCTTTTACCCGTTGCATGAATCGAAAAGGCGCTGCTATACGCCGGCCTCCCCCGAGGGGATGTTCCGCGGTAGCTCAGTGGTAGAGCAGCCGACTGTTAATCGGCTGGTCGTAGGTTCGAATCCTACCCGCGGAGCCATTTCTCATTTTCGGGCAAATCGCCCGTTTTCTCCTTCTTTGAGAAGGTAGACTGGGCGATAGTTTCCGACAACAAATCAAATGGTTGGCGGAATTTTGCTGTAAGCTCTCCATGAGCCCACGAGCAGTTCGAAAGTACGAGATTCAGGACCCTTCGCTTCTCTGAAGCGGAGGCCTGCTCGAAGAGATCGTGCGCTTCCCGTCCGAGACGGATCAGCGCAATCCCGTTATCGATATACTCGTCATCAGCGCTATGGTGCCGCTCAATGTCCTTCAGGCAACGATCCCGCTCCTCGCGCCACACGATTTGCATCCGGCGATAGAAGTCGTCGGAGACCACCCCGTCGAGTTTGTCTTCGTACATCCGCTCGATGCGGGCCTGCAGCCGATCGGCCTCGCCGCGGAGCCGCTCGATTGCCGCCCTACGCTCCCGGGTTTCATCCTGAAGACTTTCGCGCAAGGCGCGTTGGATCAGTTCAAAAGCAGCATCATCGAATCGCAATTGCCGCAACAGGCCGGCGAATCGCTGCTCCAGGACCTCCTCGCGGACATACGGCTCGCCGCATTTTCCTTTGAAGCCCGTGCAGTGGTAATAAATGTATCGCTGCTTTTTGATCTCACCGACCATCGCGCAACCACAATGACCGCACGTCATCATGCCGGTGAACGGAAAGTCGTTTACGCTGGCGCGAATGTTGGCCGCCTTGCGCCCATCCAGGACATCCTGGACCGCGCCCCAAAGGTCCTCGGAAACCAACGGCGCGTGGGAGCCCTGATAGACCTTGTCCAGCCATTCGAAGGCGCCGGTATAAATTCGGTTCCGCAGGATCGTATGGACCGTGCTTACGCCTATGGGAGCGCCACTCTTCCGGTAGGTCAAGCCAGCCTGCCGAGCCTTCTTGGAGACCTCCTTTAGCGAGTACTGGCCTGTAGAATACCACTCATATAGGCGCTGAACGAGCGGACCGAGCGCCGGATCGATGGTGATGATCTTCTTACCGTTGGGACCTTCGACGTTCAGGTAGCCGATCGGTGCGACTGTCGGCCACAGGCCCTGTTCGGCCTTCTCCAACATGCCCTTTCGGGTTTCTTCCGACAGATTGTCGATATAGTTTTTCGCCATCAGCACCTTGATGCCGTGCATGAACTTTTCGGAAGAGCGGGAGTCCTGCGAGAGGACGACGCCCTCTTTTACGAAATGAATTTCGATGTCGAGGTCGTCGACCGTCACCCAGTCCTTGAGATTGCGATAGAGTCTGTCGGTCTTTTCGACCAGAAGCGTCCGAACTGTAGGGTGCCGGCGGACGTATTGCAGCATTTCGTTGAAGCTGGTGCGCCCGCTCTTCTTGGCGGTTTCAACGTCGACAAATTCCCGCGCCACCTGAATATCGTTGGCATCGGCGTAGTCTTTCATCAGCTTGGTTTGAGCCGGGATGGAAAATCCTTCCCGATCCTGCTCCTTCGATGAAACACGAGCATACATAACAGCCCGTCTTATCTCGATAACTGGTGCAGAACGCGCGACTTTCCGACTGGCCATATCTGTCTCCCGCTAAGGTCGCCGAGCAAAGGCGATAACGGCGCGGCAACGGCTCAATCCAGAAAAGAGCATCGACAACGCCGGACGCAGAATCCTAGCGAGCCGGGAGAACCAATCAAGCAAATAACTCGCAAAATTGCGAATGTTGCTATATATTTCAATTACATATGGAATTTTATTCCAACGCGACACCAAGGCAAGATCCGCCTCATCACTCCTTCTTGCGTGAATTTGGAATAGACCGTCCAGGCTTTGCTCTACGCTTCGAATCCCATTCGATGAGGATACGAAAGAAGTCCGTCAGATCGGCGAGCATCGCCCGCGCCTCGACTTCAGAAACTTCCCCTATCGACTGCTTCTGGAAGTGCGCTTGCGCGTCACGCGCGAGATCCGCGGAAAAGTGGCCGCCGCGCCGCGACGGACGAACGTCTTTCTCCGGAACGGACGACACAGATCGGCGGTCAGGGTTCATCGCCCCAATCCCGCATCCGATGCTGGCGGCTCCAGGCAAGCTCGGCGGTGGCGCCGTCCGGCGCTGGAAACAGGGTCGCACGCTTCGGCTCCGACCAGGGGTCGTTCAACCGAACGCGGAGATAGTCTCGCGGATTCTCTCCCCGCGACGTCGCCTTCCAGGCCTCGCCGACGCGCGACCAGCCGAGCATGACGACATAGTCCGGCGAGTTGTCGTTTCGGCGGTCGTCGTTTGGAACGAACCGGATTTTCCGGTCGATGAGAAGGGTTTCGATGCGGCCTTCCCAGCCGCCCTGCTTGGTCGGCTTGAACTTTCCTATGACGCCCATCTCAGCCTCCCTTCGCCTTCAGCGCCTTGGCGAACTCCCTGTCGCCGGCGAGGAAGGCCTCGAGCATCGCCGGGACAAGGTCCGCGATCTCGGCTTTATCGTCATAGGCCTCGCGATAGACGGCGGCGTAGTCGGACAGCGACCGATGAAGGTCCGGCGTGACGGTGACGGTGAGCTTGATCGGCGTCCGATCAGGCAGTTTGCCCAGCTTCAGCATGGGGTCTCTCCTCTCAGCGGTCCCACGGACGCAGCACGAGATCCTTGTGGACGATCACGCGCAGCGGAAATCCGGGGCGAATGGTGATGGTGGGTTGGACGTCGAGATTCCGGGTGACGATCTGTTGTCCGGCCTGGCTGCTGGACTGCTGCGTCGACTCGCGGACGGCCCGGACGAGGTCGCTCTCGCCGTCGACGGTCAGCTCCGTTCCGACCCCGAGCAGGGTGGAAAGCGCGACGCCCTTGAGGAGCCGCCATGTGTGGAAATCCACCTTGTCGGCGAGCCCGGCGTAGCCCGCAGCATCCGTCGCAGGGAGGTTGTCGAGTTGGATCGAAGCGCCGTCAGGCAGGATGATGCGCTGCCAGACCAGGAGCGCCCGGCTCTGACCAAAGGCCACGACGCTGTCATAGCTGCCTACCAGCCGCGCGCCTTGCGGGATAAGCAGGATGCGCCCCGTCGCGGAGTCGTAGACGTTCTCCGAGACCTGGGCGGTGACGAAGCCAGGAAGATCGGAGCGCAGACCCGTCATCAGGCTGGCCGCGATGACGCTGCCGGCCATGACCTGATACGGCGAAGCCGGCTCCTGAATGCGATGTGGGTTGATCGTCGAGGACGGCCCTTGCGCCACGAAATCGATCTTGCGCTGCTGGCCGTTCGGATCGCGTTGGGGATCGATGCCAGGCTGTCCCTCCCCTGCCCCGGCGGGCGCGACCGCCGTGGCCGTCCCCGTCTGGGCGACTTCGGCCGTGGCGGGTGCCTGACGCGGGAGCCGCACCATCACGCCGGACTCGCGCGCCTGACCCGCCTGCGTCGCCTGACGCTGGCGTTCCGCCTCAAGCGCCTGTTCCTCCGCTGACGGCGGCGGCGCTCCTGCATCGAGGGAAGCGCCGTCTCCTCCGCGCTCTTCATCCAGGATCGCCCGTCCGAGGTCGCCCGGAAGCGGAGGCCCCAGTTGCGGTACGGAGCCGTAGTCGCCGGGGAGATCCGCGACGGCGTCGGCGGTTGCGTGGCGATCCGTCACGACCGGCTCGTCGGCAGGCTCTGCGACCCGGAGCGTCGCTGGCCCCAGCGCGAGCCAGGCGACGCCGGCGATCGCCGCCGCCCCGGCCGCGGCGCCGCCGATGACGACGCTGCGCTTGAACCGGACGATGCGGCGCGGCGCGGCGCGCAGGGTAAAGGCGTCGGGGGACGACTTGGGAGCACCCTCGCGCGGCGGGGTCTCGCGGGGCGTGTCGGGCTCGTCGATCATTGCGACGCCCTCCGGCCCCGCCGCTGATCGCCATCGGTCCGGGTGATCCGCACGACCCGCTGCGGCGCTTCGCCCATGCGCAGTTCCGCCGCGGCGAACAGCCGGTCGACGATGTAATGGTGTCCGCTGACCCGGTAGTTCACGAGTTGGGCGTCGCCGAGCGGGCCGACGACGAACAACGGCGGCGCCTCCCCCTGATCGAGCCGGGCCGGAAACTCGATATAGACCTTCGCCCCGTCGTCCCAGGCGCGGAGCGGCCGCCACGGCGGCGCATCCCCGGTAATCGCATAGCGGAAGCGCAGGTTCTCGACGGCGACGGCGAGCGCGACGGTCTGCGCCGCCGCCGCTGCGTCATTTCCCCTTTGCAGCGCCAGCAACCGGTCCTGCGGATAGGTCCAGGAGATCGCCGCCATCGCGGTCGCATCGGTGCTTTCGAGCGCGAGGTGATAGGCGCGACGCGTCGTGGTGATGACCATGTTGGTGTGCAGCCCTGCCGCGAACGGCTTGACCAGGACATGCACCCGCCGATGGTCGCCGGCTCCGCTCACCGTATCGCCTATGACCCAACGCACTGTATCGCCGGCCGAGACCGCGATCAGTTCCTCGCCCTGCTGAAGCGCAATGTCGCTGACTCGTTCCGGCGCGGCGTAGAGCCGGTAGAGCGCCCCATCGGTCCAGGGGTAGACCTGCACGGCGTTGACGTAGCCCGAGCGTGACGGCTCCTGCGTCGCGGCGCGGTTTGCGGCCTCGACGCTGGCCGTGGGCGAGCCGGTCTCGCGGCGCGCGGAAGGCGCAGGCTGGAGTTGGCCCGGCAGCGGCAACGGAACCGGGGTTTCTACGATCTCGACCGGGGTCGGCGGTTCCGCCGCGACGACGGCGGGCTGGAAGTCGACGGGGTCGTAGGCGATGGCGGGCGGCGGGGTCTTCCCTGCGCACGCGGCGAGCGCCAGGGCGGAGACCCCGGCAAGCGGTAAACGGATCACGGCGTATCTCCTTCGATGGCGGTGATGGCTGGAACGAGAGGCGGCGCCGCTCCGACCGGCGGCTGCGTCGGCGCGGTCGTGTCGAGTTCGCGGGACCAGTCGATCGCGTTGACGAACAGACCAAGAGGGTTCTTGCGAAGCGCGTCGGCCGTCTTCGGGGTGCGAAAGACCGTCGTCAGGATCGCCGTCCAGCGCTCGGTCCTGGCGAGGCTGCCCCGCTCATAGGTCTGCTCGACCCATTTCACCTGGAACGACGAATCCGATGCGCGCACGACGCTAGTGACCTGCACCGACACGCTGCGCTCGCCGATCATGGCGAACGGGTCGTTGGTGCGGGCGTATTCATTGAGAAACCGCGCTCCACGGTCCGTGGCGAAGTCGTACGCCTCTAACCAGTTCTGTTTGACCAGCACGGGGTCGGTCGAGACGGAACGGACGTTGGCGACGAAGCGCGCGAGGTGCCAGATGATCTGGCCGTCGGTCGGACGATAGTTCTGGATAGCGGGCGCGACCGATCGCGCCTCGCCCAGCCGATCGACCTCGACCACATAGGGCGCCACGCGGCTCTGGGTCGACTGCCAGACATTGCCGGCCGCGAGACCGCCGCTGATCATCATGCAGCCGAAGGCCATCAGCCTCCAGTTGCGGGCCTGAACGCGAGCGGAGCCGATCCGGTCGTCCCACATCTGACCGGCCCGTTGGTAGGGCGTTTCCGGCTGAGGGGTCCGGCCATAGCGTTGGATGGGGCGCTTGAATTTCATGCTAGTCGTCCTTCTGGCTGATGTCGGGATTGGCGGGCGCGCCCGGACGGTCGCCGTCCTTCACGGCCTGCGCGATCATGTGCCTTCGGTGACGGGACGCCTGTTCGCTGCGCATGCGCTGCGCCCAGGCCGGAGCGCTGGAAGCGTCGGCATGAGCGCCGGCGCTCCCGCCTGGGACGGCTGCAGCGGGGGCGGAGCCAGCGGGCCGCGTGCTGTTCATCGCGTTCCACGCCGCGTCCTGTCCCTTCTGAGCGCTCTCGCGAAACGGCTGCGAAAGGCGCGATCCGGCGTTCCGGGCTCCCTTCTTCATCGCTCCCGCCGCGGCGCGAGCGACGCCTGACGCGCCGGCTCCGATGGTGGACTTTCCGGCGGCGTTCTGACCGAGTTGGTAAGAGGCGCGAGCCGCCGAGCCCATCGCCGTTCCCGCGCGCAGGCTCGCCATGCCGCCGGACGCCGCAGCGCCGAGCGCCCGTGCGCCGAGCGCGGCGCCGCCGGCTCCGAGAAGAGCCGCGCCCGCGACCGTGCCGACCGCGGCACCCGCCCCGAGTTGCGGCGCGCCGGACACGAGGCCGGAGGCGACGCCCGGTCCGAAGATGGCGAGACCGAGCAGCGAAAGAGCGGCGAGAACAAGCGTCATCGCCGAAGCCACGTCCGGCTCGCCCATCCCGGCGGAGAGAAACATTTCAAAGAAGCCGCCGCCGATGCCGACGATGACGGCCAGCACCATGACCTTGAGGCCCGACGAGACGACGTTGCCGAGCACCCGCTCGGCGAGAAAACTCGTCTTGTTGAACAGGGCGAACGGCACGAGCACGAAACCCGCCAGCGTCGTCAGCTTGAACTCGATGATCGTGAGGAAGAGCTGGATCGCGAGGATGAAGAAGGCCAGCACCACCACCAGCCAGGCGACGAACAGCACGAGGATTGACAGGGCGTTGCCGAAGAAGGCGGGGAAGCCGAGCATGTCCTTGATAGCCGTCAGCATCGGCTTGGCGGCGTCGAAGCCTACGGAAGCGAGCTTGCCCGGCTTCAGCAGGTCGTCGGGGCCGATCGTGCCCCCGCCCGCGGTGAGGCCGAGGCCGGCGAAACTGCGGAAGACGATCTCGCCGAGCTGTTGGAAGTTGCCGAGAATGAAGGCGAAGATTCCGACATAGAGAATCTTCTTCAGGAACCGGCCCAGGACATCCTTGTCCGCGTCCATCGCCCACCACAGACCGGCCAGCGTGATGTCGAGCCCGATCAGGATAGTGGTGAGAAAGGCGACGTCGCCGCCGAGCAGGCCGAACCCGCTGTCGATGTATTGCGAGAAGGCCGCCAGGAAGCGGTCGATGATGTTGAGGTCCGGGGCCGGGTCCATCGTGCGCGGCCTATTGCGGCGTATAGGCGGGGCGGGTTCCGATGAACCGCCGGGTCCGCTCGTGGGCCGCTTCCATGACCTGTCGCTGGCGCGCCTGTTCGATGGCGTCGGCGCGATACTGCGCCGCCATCATCGACTGAAGCTGAAGCTGCTGACGGGCGACGAGCGCCATCAGTTGATTGCCGGCCTGCTGCGCCTGCAAGCCGCCGGTGGCGACCTGGCTTTGCGCGACGAGATCGGTGAGCAAGGCGCCGTCGGCCCGGACGTTCTCGACGACCTGGGCCTGAACGCGCATCGCCTGACGATAGCCCTGCAAGGACGACTGGAGCCGGGCGCGCGCGCGCTGGACGATCTGGTCGGTGCTGAGGCTTCGATCGAATGTCTGCGGAAACTGTTCGCGCAGCGCCGCATCAGTGGCGGCGACGTCGAAGGCGATGCCTTCGGCGCGAGCCATCAGGCCGTCGATGCGCTCGATGGAGCGCGTGAGCTGGTCTAGCGAGGAGAAGTCCAGACGCTGAAGCTGGCGCGCCTGGTTCTGCAACATGGTCGCTTGGTTCTGGAGCGCCGTGATCTGGTTGTTGATCTGCTGGAGGGTGCGCGCGGCCGTCAGGACGTTCTGGCTGTAGTTGGTGACGTCGAAGACCTTGAGTTGGGCGTGGGCCGGCGAAACGGGCGCGAGCGCGCCGCCGGCGGCGACGGTCGAGGCCAGAACGGCGGCGATGAGGATGCGGGAATTCATGAGGTCGGCTCCTTCTGCTAGTTGAATGGCGCGGCTTCAGCCGCGCCGGGAAAATCGCTGAGGAGGTCGGCGGCCCAGGCAAGGCCGCGCTCGCGCAGGAAGGCCGCGCCGAAAGCGTCGGGCCCCGGTGCTTTCAGGAGGTCGTCGATCAAGGCTTGCGTCGCGGGGTCGGACGCGCCGCAAAGCGCGAGCGCGACCGGGCCGAGTGCAAGTTCGAACAGCCGGTTTCCGCCGCGCGACTGGAGATAGTAGTGCCGCTTGGGCGTCGCCCGGGCGATGAGTTCCACCTGACGCTCGTTCAGGCCGAAGCGTTCATAGGCGGCGCGGGACTGCGGCTCGACGGCCCGGTCGTTCGCAAGGAAGATGCGTTGCGGGCAGCTTTCGATGATGGCCGGCGCAATGCTGCTGTCGGCGATGTCCGCCAGCGACTGCGTGGCGAAGACGACGCTGACGTTCTTCTTTCGGAGCGTCTTCAGCCATTCGCGGATGCGTTGGGCGAAAGTCGGATTATCGAGATAGACCCAGGCTTCGTCGAGGATGAGCAGGGTCGGACGACCGTCGAACCGGGCTTCCAGGCGATGGAAGAGATAACTCAGCACGGGCAGGACAAGGCTGGGCGTGTCCATCAGGGTTTCGGTCTCGAAACACAGCACGTCGGTGAGCGTCAGCCGGTTTTCGGCGGCGTCGAGCAGTCGTCCGAACGGACCTTCCAGCGTCCACGGCGCGAGCGCGGATTTCAGCGCCTGGGATTGCAGCAGGACGGACAACCCGGTCAGGGTGCGCTCCTCGGACGGCGCGCTGGAAAGGCTCGTCAACGCCGACCAGAGCATCTCCTTCAGCTCCGGCGTCATGATCAGCTTCTCATGGCTGAGAAGTTCGGCGATCCAGTCGGCGGCCCACGCGCGTTCGGCGTCGTCGTCGATGTCGCGGAGCGGCTGGAACGCCAGCGCGTCCCCCTCCCCGAGCGCGATATGGTCGCCGCCCATCGCCAGCGTCGCCGCCCGCGCCGACAGCCCCTTGTCGAAGATATAGATCTGCGATCCGGCGTAGCGGCGAAACTGTAGGGCGAGCAGCGCCAACAGCACCGACTTGCCCGCGCCGGTCGGTCCGACGATGAGCATGTGGCCGACGTCGCCGACATGGGGCGACAGCCTGAACGGCGTCGCCCCGCTCGTCTCCGCATAGAGAAGCGGCGGGCCGTCGAGATGGACGTTTCGAACGGGACCGGACCAGACCGCCGATAACGGCATGAGGTGGGCGAGGTTCAGCGTGTGGACAAGCGGCTGACGGACGTTGGCGTAGACATGGCCGGGGAGGCTTCCGAGCCAGGCTTCGACGGCATTGACGGACTCGCGGATGCAGGTGAAGCCGAGCCCGTTGACGATCCGCTCGACGACGCGGACCTTTTCTTCGGCGGCACCGCGATCGACGTCGGACACGGTGACCGTCGTGGTCAGATAGCCGAAGGCGACATGGTCGCCGCCGAGCGCCTGCAAGGCGAGGTCCGCATCGACCACCTTGTTGTCGGCGTCGGTGTCGGTCAGCGGGACCGGCTCGTTGGTCATCACCTCGCGCATCAACTGCGCGATCGACTTGCGCTTGTTGAACCATTGGCGCCGGATCTTGGTCAGCGTCTTGTTCGCCTCCGTCTTGTCGAGACAGATGAAGCGGGTCGCCCAGCGATAGGCGAAGTCCTGATGATTGAGCGCGTCGAGCAGACCGGGACGGGTCGCGTTGGGAAAGCCCAGGATCGTGACGGTCCGCAGATGCTCGTCGCCCAGCATCGGCTCGATGCCGCCCGACAGCGGGGTGTCGACGATAAGACCGTCCAGATGCATCGGCGTCGACGGAGCGGCGACCAGATGGCGCCGCGTCGAGATCGTCGCGTGAAGAAATGACAGCGTCTCCGCATCGTCCAGGCCGCGCACCACGGGCATGAAACCGGAGAGAAGGTCTAGGACGCGATCGGTTTCGGCGACGAATGCCCGCAGTTCCTGACGCCAATCGCGACCGACGTCCGGGGTGTCCCGCTCCAGAAGCGCGCGCTCCGCGCGATTGACCTGATCGGCGGGCGGCAAGTAGCAGAGCGTAAGGTGATAGCGGCTCTCGAAATGCTGCCCGCGCCGTCCGTCGAAATGCGCCCGCCGCTCCTCATCCACCAGCCAGGACGCCGCATCGGGAAAGGCGCTGTCAGGATAACCGAGCGCTTCGGCGCGCACCGCATCGAAGAACAGCGCCCAGCCCGAGCCAAGCCGGCGCAAGGCGTTGTTCGCCCGCGCACAGACCGAAACCAGTTCGGCCTCCGTCGCGGATTCGAGATCGGGACCTCGAAAGCGCAAGGTGCGCTGGAACGCCCCATCCTTGTTGAGGACCACGCCGGGCGCGACCAGGGCCGCCCAGGGCAGATGATCGGCGAGAAGGTCGGCGGTGCGACGGTATTCTTTCAGGTTCAGCATGACCACCATCCCTTCTGCCGAAGGTGGCGGACGCCGACGGCGGCGAAGTCCGGGTCCCGCTTGGCGGCGAAGACCGCGAGGCTGTGTCCGACGAGCCAGATGATGAGGCCGGCGACCCACTGTTGGAGACCGAGCCCGATCGCGGCGGCCAGCGTCCCGTTGAGGATCGCCACGCCGCGCGGCGCGCCGCCGAGCAGGATCGGTTCGGTCAGCGCGCGATGCAGCGGAACCTCGAAGCCCTCGACGTTCATGCGATGAGCGCTCCGCCGCCGAAGGAGAAGAAGGACAGGAAGAAGCTCGACGCAGCGAAGGCGATCGACAGGCCGAACACGATCTGGATCAGCTTGCGGAAACCGCCCGAGGTTTCTCCGAACGCCAGGGCGAGCCCGGTCGTGATGATGATCAGAACCGCGACGATCTTGGCGACCGGCCCCTGAACCGACTCCAGCACCTTCTGGAGCGGTTCTTCCCAGGGCATGCCGGAGCCTGCCGCGAGAGCGACGACCGGGATCAGGACCCCGGCCAGGACGACCGAGGCGGACAGGCGCGGATTCACGGTAGGCGTCATGGGAGTTCTCCTCTGAGAAGGGCTTTGAGCTGAGGGGGATTGAGGTCGGTCACGGCGTAGGCGCCGTCGCTGTCGAGGCCCGACACCTCGGCGACGGTCTCGATCCGCCGCCCGACCCCGCGACCGCGGATGAAGACGACGAGATCGATCGCTTCGGCGATCAGGCGGCGCGGCACGGTGACGACGCCTTCGGCGACGAGCTGTTCGAGCCGGTAAAGCGCGGCGTGCGCCGAGTTGGCGTGCAGCGTGGCGATCCCGCCCGGATGGCCGGTATTCCAGGCCTTGAGCATGTCGAGCGCCTCGGCGCCCCGCACCTCCCCGACCACGATCCGGTCGGGCCGAAGGCGAAGGGTCGAGCGCACGAGTTCGGCCATGCCGACCACGCCGGGCCGTGTTCGCAGCGGGACGGTGTCCACCGCCGCGCATTGCAGCTCGCGGGTGTCCTCGATGAGGATGATCCGTTCGTCGAGCCCGGCCATTTCGGCGAGCAGCGCGTTCGCGAATGTCGTCTTTCCGGACGAGGTGCCGCCGGCGATCAGGATGTTCTTGCGATCCACGACCGCACGTCGAAGGACGTCGGCTTGAACCGGCGCGAGCATCCCGTCCGCGATATAGTCGATGAGGCGATGGACCTTCACGGCGGGCTTGCGGATGGCGAAGCAGGGCGCCGTGGCGATCGGAGGGAGAAGGCCTTCGAACCGTTCGCCGCCGCTCCCGTCGGGCGACGTCGGAAGTTCGGCCGAGACGATGGGCGCGTTCGGATGGACCTCCGCCCGGACATGATCGGCGACGAGACGGACAATCCGTTCAACGTCCTGCGGCGTCATTCTCACGCCGGTGTCGGTGCGGCCTTCACCCAGCCGATCCAGCCGCAACGCACCATCCGGATTGACCATGATCTCGATGACCACGGGATCGGCCAGTGCTTCGGCGATCGCCGGCCCCATCGCCGTGCGCAGCATGGCGCGGCGTCGACCGAAGGTGACGGGGTTGGCGCCGGTCACGCCGCGTCCTCCTGGACGGTCAGCATGTCGCTCGTCTCAGTCCCGGCGATCCGCCGTCCGACCTGATCGATGAATTTCTGGAATCGTTCGCGCCCGATCGCGCGGGCGGCCGCATCCGGCTCGGGAATCTGCGCGGTAAGGCTGAACTGGAAGCTGAGGAAGAGCGAGACGCTTTCCAGCAGCACGTTCATATCGCGGGCGAGACGCCGCTGATCGGCCGCCATCCGGTCGAGGCGCGGCTTCAGCAGCTCGTCGATCTCGCGCATTCCGCGGCGGCGGAAATGCTCGCGCAGCGCGCCGGCGACGATGGCGGATTTTGACGTCCCCGGTCCACGCGCGAGCCGATCGAGCTCGGCGGTGAGTTCGTCGTCGAGATACACGTGGTGGCGCGGCTTCATGCGCGTTCCACCGGGGCAGGAAGCCGGCTGGCTTGGGCGCCTTTGGCACGATTATTCATGAGCCTCGTCCGTCGGCCGTCGCGACGCGCGACGGGTCGACAGCGAAGATCAGACGAGGCGGCTCAGGCCGTTATCCCCGTTATTCTCACGCAAATGCACGGACGCAGTCGATGACGGCGCTTGTCATCATCCGCATTACTCAACCCTGGCAGCCACCTGCTGCGACTTCTGCGTCAAGGACGGATTTCAGGATCGCCTCCGATCGCCTCTGGCCATAGCCTCGGCCATAGGCGGAGGACGTGACCGCTGTCACGAGACGACAGGACGGGACGACGTAGATCTTGTTGCCCCCGTTCCCTGATGCGAACGAAACGGCAATGTCAGTGTCGGCGATCCGATAGGTTTTGCCGTACCAGAAATAACCATAGCTATCGGCGTAAGGATCGTCCGCCGCGATGTTCACCTTTGGCGCCAACATCTCGGCTATCCATCGCTCGCTTACGACCTGGCTATTTCCTGACCGCCCGCCGTTACGCACCATCTCGCCGATCGACGCCAGACCACGCGTCGTGAGCCAGAGATTGCCCTGCCCTTTCGTGACGCCCGCCGCGTCATCATCCCATCGCCAGCGCGCGACGCCTAACGGCGAAAACAGGTGGAGATCGGCGAACGCGCTCATTTTGGCGCCCATCGCCTCGGTGACGACGACGCCGGCCGTGTAGGCGGTCACGGAATTATAGCGATATCGCGAACCCGGAGGGTCGGCCTGCGGAACAGCTAGGACAAAAGCTAATGGATCGGGCGCGGCATCCATCCGATCCTCATTTCCGGGCGAGGCAGGGTCTTCGTCGAAGGCAGCCAAGCCCGACCGCATCGTCAGCACGTCGGCCAAAGACGCGGCCCCGATGGCGCTCCCCTCAGCGGCAGACCAGTATTGTGACACCGTGTCGTTCACCGAGCGAACCGCCCCGTCATCGATTGCGATGCCGAGGACCAGCGCCGTCACGCTTTTTCCGGCGGAGCGAACATCGTGAAGCTCCTCCGGCGTCGCACCATTGTAATAGCGTTCAGCGACCGACTGCCCGTCGCGCAGCACGACGACGCCTCTAAGGTCGGGATGCTCGTGTCTATCCCATTGCGCGAGGACAGCGGCGAGATCGGCCTTGTCGGCCGAACCCGTGTCCGCCGAAGCGACAAGGGCGGCAGCCATTCCTAAACCTGTCAGTACCTGCATCCACCCCCTCCGAAGGGCTCAGTATGTCCGGCACGATAGGCGGCCCCGGAAGATCGAACAATGAAGCAGCGCACGGGATCAACTCTCGCAAACGGGTTATTCAGCCCACGCAATCATCATTGGCGGAGCGCGCGCACATGGCGCGCGCTCCGTTGAGATCAGCCGTTCAGCTTATCCTTGACCGCTTTCGCGGGGCTGAACGTCAGCTTCTTGGACGCCGCGATCTTGATCGTTTCGCCCGTCGCCGGATTGCGGCCTTCGCGCGCAGGGCTATCCTTCACCTTGAACTTGCCGAAGCCGTTCAGTGCAATCTCGCTGCCGCCAGCGGCCGCATCGGCGATCGCGGCGAAAACCGCGTCGACGATTTTGCGGGCGTCGGCTTTCGAGGTCCCGTGCTCGGCCGCGATCTTGTCGGCCAGGTCGCTGTTGTTCATTGCTGTCTCCTGAGCGTTGTAGAGGCGCATCGCCTAGCGTGACGCACCGCCGCCGTCACCTGGGATCTGAGTACGCCAGGCCTAGAAATCGGGCAGCAGGTCGTCTCCTTTGCCCGTCGCCTCATTCATCGCGTGAGCGCGCGAGACATTCCTCAGCGCCGTCAGCGCGCGCCGGTCCAGCGCCGGATCGCCGTCGTCCTCGCCGGTCGCAGCCGCGTCGTGGACCTCGGGCTCCTGCGTCGCCTCGGCGCCTTCCTCGGCAAGGCCCGGATGCCGTTGCTGCTGGAGACCGCCCTCTTCTGCGATCGCCGCGATCAGTTCGTCCTCGTCCGGAGAGACGAGCGCGACATGCGGTTCGCGCACCTGACCGCCCCAGTCGTCGGAACGCGCAGCGGGGCGGTCGGCATACCCATCGTCTGCGAGTTCCGGAGGCCGCAGAACCCGTGATTTGAAGTTGCGGTCCTCATAGTAGCGCAGCTTCTTCGCCCGGATCGGCGCGAGGCCGGACACCATCACCAGTTCGTCGGCCGGCGGAAGCTGCATGATCTCCCCGGGCGTCAACAGCGGGCGGGCCGTCTCCTGTCGGCTGACCATCACATGGCTGAGCCAGGGGGCGAGGCGGTGGCCGGCGTAGTTGCGCTGGGCGCGCAGCTCGGTGGCGGTGCCGAGCGCGTCGGATATCCGCTTGGCGGTCCGTTCGTCGTTCGAACTGAAGGCGATGCGGACGTGGCAGTTGTCGAGAATGGCGTTGTTTTCGCCATAGGCCTTGGAAATCTGGTTGAGGCTCTGCGCGATCAGATAGGCGCGAATGCCGTAGCCGGCCATGAAGGCGAGCGCGGTCTCGAAGAAGTCCAGTCGCCCTAGGGCGGGAAACTCATCGAGCATCATCAGCAGGTCGTGTCGCCGTCTCTTCTGCGGATCGCCCTCCAGCCGTTCGGTCAGGCGCCGTCCGATCTGGTTGAGGATCAGGCGGACAAGGGGCTTGGTGCGGCTGATGTCCGACGGCGGAATGACGAGGTAGAGCGAGACCGGCGCCGCTGCGTCCACAAGGTCGGCGATGCGCCAATCACAGGCCGAGGTCGTCTCCGCCACAACCGGATCGCGGTAGAGGCCGAGAAACGACATCGCCGTGGACAGAACGCCGGACCGCTCGTTCTCCGACTTGTTCAGCACCTCCCGCGCCGCCGACGCCACGACCGGATGAACCATCGGATTTTCAGGCGCGCCGAGATGGTTGGTCTCCATCATCCGACGCAGGGTATGGGCGAAGCTGCGCTGAGGATCGGACAGGAAACTGGCGACGCGCGCGAGCGTCTTCTCCTCCTCCGCATAGAGGACGTGGAGAATCGCCCCGACCAGCAGGGAGTGGCTGGTTTTCTCCCAGTGGCTGCGCCGTTCGAGCGCCCCTTCCGGATCGACCAGGATGTCGGCGATGTTCTGAACGTCGCGCACCTCGTCCGGACCCTTGCGGACTTCGAGCAACGGATTGTAGCGCGCCGAGCGGGGGTCGGTCGGGTTGAACATCAGGCAATGCGAGAAACGGGCCCGCCACCCCGCGGTGAGCGTCCAGTTCTCGCCCTTGATGTCATGAATGACCGCCGAACCCGTCCACGACAGAAGGGTGGGCACGACCAGGCCGACGCCCTTGCCAGAACGGGTGGGCGCGAAGGCCATCACATGCTCGGGACCATCGTGGCGCAGATAGTCGCCGTCCTTGACGCCGAGGAAGACCCCGGACGGCTGCATCAATCCGGCGCGCGCGATCTCGCTGTGCGTGGCCCAGCGCGAGGAACCGTAAGTCGTCACCTTGCGGTTCTGCCGTGCGCGCCAGAGCGAGCCGGCGATCGCGGCCGCGCAGGCGAGGAAGCCTGACGCCCCCGCCAGCAGCCCCGCCCGGTCGAAGACGTCGGGCGCATAGGCCTCGTAATGGAACCACCAGCCGAACAGCGCCCAGGGACGATAGACCGGGACATCGAACAGGGTGAACATCGGCGGGCCGAGTTGCGGTTGATGGCCGAGCATCGCGGCCGCCCATTGCGTCGCCGCCCAGACGCCGAGGGTCACCATGGCGAAGCAGACGAGGATTTGGCCGACGAGAAGTTTGGTAGGGGTCACGGTGTTTCTCCGCCGCCGGCCAACGCGCGCGCGGGCGGCGAGGCGAGACTCCCGTCATGCGGATCGAATCGTTAGACTGCTTATCCGCATTCAAGCGCACGGACGCGCCAGGCTGCCCATCCGGTCAGGAACCGCGCCTCGCGATTGCGAGGTCGCCGTCTACGATCTCCAAAAGCCCGGCAAGCGCCGCGTGCGCGGCGGCGGGGGCGAAACAGACAGGAGAGCCAAGAAGAGACGGATAGCGCAGTTCCTGCCTGGAGTGGGGAGCGTCGAGCACTTCGATCAAGTGAGCGATGTCCCGTGGTATCGGGGCTGACGCCCCGTTTCGCACGACTGTCGTCATGGCTCTTTCAAGACTATGGCCGACCGACGACATCAGCCACGCCTCCTCGCCGTCGACACGCAGAATCTGGGCCTTGAGCGCCAACTCAAGGGCATGGGCGATCAAGTGCCAGTAGGAGCGCAGATCGGCCCGCTTTCCCAAGACGACGCCTGCCGCCTCGGCATAGTCGCGCGCCAACGCCAGGTAGGCGCCCGCCCTCTTGCAATCACTCATCAGCACATCGCCTCCTGCCTAGGTGATCGACGGCCCGCCCCGCCCACGCCCGATCGTCCAGTTGACGCCGTCACCCTTCATCACGCCCGACACCGTCCGGCCGACATGGCGGTCGAGAACCGGCCGCCAGGGCACGAGGGTAAATTCGCGGGACTTCTCGATCAGCGCGACGCGCCCCGAGGCCAGATCGACCGGCCGACGATAGACGCCCTCGATCCGGTCGCCCGACCGGCTCTCGACATAGCCCAGACCGAGTTCGTCCGAGAGGGTCCCGGCGATGCGGCTCATCTCGCGCCGCCTGAGCTGGGCGAGCATGTCCCGACGATAGACCATCTTGCCCTGATCCTCCTCGGCCAACTGCTGGCCCACGAGCCAACGCATCCGGCGGGCCTTCGTCTCTGCGATCTCCTGCCCGAACCCCGCGTCGCGCGTCGCCTCGGGCGCGGATGCAACCAGTTGGCGGTCGAGCCAGGTCGCACCGTCGAAAGTAGCCTGCCGTTCGAGCGGGATCGTGGAAAGCCTATCGACGGCCACCGGCGCGGCCTTGGCGCGCCCGGCCTCGAACGCCGCCGCCCGCGCGACATGGTCGGGCGCGATCGACCAGCGGCCGTCGGCTTCGCGCTCGACCCCGGCGCCGGCCTTGCGCATGGCCTCGAGCCGGCGAACGTGCGTCTCGGCGAAATCCTGCGTCGCGGACGCGTCGTGACGGAGATGAAGGTCGACGCTGTAGCGGCCTCCGTTCGCCGCCGCGATCTCGGCGACGGTGCGGTCGGCGGCGCGGGCGCCCGTGGGCGTCGCTCGGATGCGCACGACCGCGCCCGTCGGAAGCGTTTCCGTCGCCTCGCCGCGTCCGATGTCGACATAGTGGACGCGGCCGTCGGCGGCGTCGACGATCAGGTAGTGACGATCGTTGAGTTCGTCGGACAGGCCGCGCTCGATCACCCGTCCGACGATCGGCTGCATCGAGGACGGATCGGCGATCACCGCGTCCAGACCCGGACGTTCGACGCCATGGGCTGTGAAGGCGCGCTGCATCGTGCGGATGATGTCGCCGCGTTCGCCCATACGCCGCAAGGTCTCCTCGCAGTCCGGCGCAAGCGCCCAGCGCCCTGCCCCCAGCTCGCGCGCCAGGCCGAGACGGCCGAGCGTCTGCAACCGGCCAGCCCGCAAGGTCTGCTGGAACGGATCGCGCTCGAACGCCACGACGACGCCCCCGGCGTCGAGGTCGCGAAGGAGCCGCCGGTCGAGGCTCGTTAGCCGCTCCTGCGACACCTCCGCACCGAGCCTGTCTGTGATCTCGATGTCGCTGCGCGGACCCAAGTCGAGCGAGACGAGTTCGGCGGCGCGCTCGCGCATCCCGTGCGAGAGATAGTCGCGGGCGATGACGAGGTCCTTCCCGTGATCGTCCTTTCCGCGCACGATGATGTGGGTGTGCGGATGGGCGGTGTTGAAGTGATCGACCGCGACCCAATCGAGCTTCGTCCCGAGATCCTTTTCGACCTGCTCCATCAGGCGGCGCGTCAGGGATTTGAGATCGTCGTAGGATGCGCCGTCCTCGGGCGAGACGATGAAGCGCATGTGGTGCCGGTCGCCGTCCTGACGATCGAGAAAGGCCCGGCGGTCGGCACTGTCCGCATCCGCCGAATAGAGCCGGCCCGGTCCCCCGTCGCGCGTCGTTCCGTCACGCTCGACGTAGCGTAGGTGCGCGCGCGCCGGAGCGAATCCCTTGGGACCGTCGAGGCGCACGATGCGCGACTTGATGATCACCCGGCGCTGACGCAGCGCCGAGAAGCGGTCGCGTGAGGCGAGGACGCGGCCAACGCCTGCGCCGCGTCCGATCCGCGCCCCAGAGAAACCCCGCCTGCCCCATCCAGACGCTGCACCGCCGCGCGCCAGATTCGCCGCCTTCACGACGCGGCCGACATAGCTGCGACCGCGCGCCTTCCCGAGCGAACGGATGCGGCCTAGGCGCGGCTCAAGATCGTCCTCGTCGGACACAGCGTTAAACTCCGGCTAAGTCGAACACTCCCTATCGCCCCCGCCGGGCAAAACCGAAACGACACCTACATGCGTTCGAACGCACGGAAGCGTTTGACCCAGGCGAAATTTGCATCGCCGACTAGGCGCTCACGAAATGAGACCTTCACGCTCAAGCACCTGGCGGACATCCTCGAAGGCGGCCGAGATGCGGCCTTTAGGGTATCGAATCTGGCCCAATCCCTGAATGTTGGAGAATTCCTCGCATCCCTCCTCCAACATGACGATGCCGCGGGTGAATCCGAGACGTCCCTGGAACAGACCGACTTCATGGATGACATTCATCCTCGCCTGCATCGTGCCCTCAGCGGTTTCATCTTCAGCGGTCATGATGATGAAGGCGAAGGCGGCGGCGTCGAGCATTTCGGCGAGCCGGGCGATGTTTGTCACGCCAGCCACGGGCACCCGGTTAAACTCATCCGCAGGCAGATGAAGGCGGTCTTGGATGAAGTCTTTCAGCTCCCGCCATTGGGGCGAACGGCCGTGGCCGAGGAAGATGTTCGTTCCCACCCGGTCCACGCGGCGTGTCTTCCGAGCGTTCCGTTCCATGTGGGAGGCAGCCTGCCGCACGATTTCGGCGGCCTCCCGGCCGGCACGGAACACGGTGGCGATGGCCGTGATCTCTCCGAGCAACGCGATATGCGCCGGCGTCAATACGCCGCCAGCGGCGGCCTCGGAGTCTCGCGTCATATACTGACCGCTCGGCTGCCAGGCTTGAGCGGCTTCATGCGCTGAAAAGACCTTCACCTTTTCGAGGTCGGTCTTGAGCTTGGCGAGATAGGTGTCATCGCGTTCGGAAAGCGCGCTGGAAAGGATGGATATGGCCTGGCTTTTGAGCCGTTCGAAATCTCGCTCGATGATGCTGGCGCGATCGGGCAGTTCACCGAGCGAGTCATATCCGGCTTGCCCGAATATGTACCGACGGACAGCGTCGCGACCATACTGCACCCATCGGCCTGTCGTTCCGCTCAAGCCGCTCCCGCGTACTCCCCACTCGCTGTCGAAGCGTGCTCCGGGCTCAGCCTCAAAGCCTTCCTGGTACGTTCGAGCGTGATAGCCAATCCACGATCCGGAAAAGACTTCATGCACAGCGTTGCACGCGTCGCCGATCGCCTGGATCGATTTCCTTACCTCCGGCTCGTCGCTGACCGCCGCGATCTTCTCCAAAGCATCAACGACGGCAAACAGTTCTTCGACTTCAGACAATGAAAATCCCCCAACACGTCGCAGCCATCCCTACTCACGGCGGAGCTTAGATCAACACCGCCATGAGCTCACCCCGCGCTTAAGAGCCATGGCGCCGTCGGAAACCCAGCAGTTGCGGGCTTGTGGCGCCCTATGGCGCCATCGCGCCGAACATGGCGCCATTTCTCTTCTGAAAAAACGATGTGCAGACAATCACTTGCAGCGCCATCCCGAAGAGATGGCGCTGTTGCTTTATCTTGCCATAGCCTCCCCTTCCTCCTGCGCCCTCCCCAGCAGCCCGCACGGCTCCTTCCCCGTCCGCGGCACCAAGGGAAGCAACGCCGAAGCGCCGCCTCTCCGCTGGATCAGCCTCGCGCTTGTCTCAACCGCGCCTTGATGACCTCGATCTTCCAGTCGAGCGATACCCTCATCAGCATGAGAAGATAGAGATCGTCATTGATGGCGCTTCGGCGCCGAGCGCTGCGCGTCGTCCCGAACTCGGCTTCGAGCGCCATCGCATCGGCCTCCATTTCGGCCCGGCCCTTCAGGAGCCGGGCGAGTTCGCGCCGGTCTTCGGCGCGGTCGCAGGGGCTCATCACCCCTGCTCCAGAAGCTCGAGCGACGCCGTTTCGAGCATCGCCCGCTGGGCTTCAGCGGCTTCCAGTTCGGCCGCGATCTGACGCAGTTCGCGCGGATCAAGGACGCCCCGAAGCTCGGCGCGCAGTTCTTCGATATGCTGTTCCAAGGTCATTTGAACCTCCTGTCGAGTGAAAGACAGGGGTCGTTTCCGGCGCGGGGCGGGCCGGGTCAGGGACCGCGAAGCGGCCGCGCAGCGGCGATGGGGGAAACGATTTTTCCCGGCGCGCCCGGCGTTCGATCGGGAAGGCTGACGTCTGTCCGCCGGGAAAAATGGTGGGGCCCCGTCGTCCTTGAGGCGGTCCGCCCCGCGCCGGATGATGGGCGAGTCTGAGCGGACATCCCCCTCGCCTCACGGACGCTCGTCCAGCGGTCGCCGCACCGCGAACAGACTGTCGGACGCCATCCTGTCCGGCGGGGCGGAGGTCGACGCCGCCGGTCGGGTGAGCGCGAAGAACAGGCTCTCGCCGGACAGGATGGCGGGCGGCATCTCGGGCGTCGCAGGCCCGCGGGCGAGCTGGGCGATATAGGCGCGCGTCTCGCCGGGAAGCGGCCGCCCGGTCGCCAGATGCTCGACGTAGCGGCCAGGACCGGCGTTGTAGGCGGCGAACAGGCCGGGATAGCCGAAGCGGTCATGCATCAGCTTCAGATAGGCCGTCCCCGCCATGATGTTGTCGCGCGGATGGTGCGGATCGGACCCGAGTCCGTACCGCCGCCGTATCGCGGCGTAGGTGCCGGGCATCACCTGCATCAGGCCCATCGCGCCTGCGCGCGAGACGATCGGACGCCCGTCGAGATGGGTCCGGCCGCCGCTTTCGGCGCGCATCACGGCGGCGATCCACGCCTCGGGCACGCCGAACCGGCGCGATGCTTCGCGGATCAGCGGCGTCCATCGCGCGACGGCGGGCGGGATCGCGACGGCAGCGACCGGGGCGGCGGGCGCCGGGTCGGCGACGGCGGGCGCGCCGGTCATTCCGAGCACGAGCGCGAGCGCGACGCGCTTTAGCGCAGCCACAGCGGGGTCGCCTTTCCGATCACGGCGGCGCGCGGGACGGGTCCGAAATAGCGTCCGTCGAAGGAGTCCGGCGCGTCCATCAGCAGGAGGACCGCCCCGTTCTTCAGGCGGCGACATCCGCGCCACCAGGGCAGCGGTCGGCCGAGCCGGTCCGCCTCGCGGCGGGTCGCGACGAGGCGGGCGTTCACGTAGATCCACGGCCCGAGCGCGCAGACGAGGTCGCCGTCGGCGGCGGCCACGCGCTTGAGCAGCGGCACGTTCATGGGCAGGTAGCGGCGCTCGGCGGCGAGGCGGCGAACGCTCGCGGGCGGCGACGCCAGCACCATGTCGCCGACGCGAAAGGGCGCGCGCGGATCGATGCGCCAGAGGCCGACCGGCGCGCTGGCCGAGGCGTTCCAGACGAGGCGCGGCGCGGGCCGGACGCCGAAATCGAGCGCAGCGGACAGGCCGACGAGCGTCGCCCCGGCGGCGGCCGCGCCTAGCCAGCGGCGCGCCCGGCGGTCCGCGGCGCGGCTTCGCGCCAGCCAGCGGACGAACGGGAACGGGGCGCGATCAGACATCGAACCGCCCCCGCACCTTGCTGCGGTTGGTCAGCGACCAGTGGTCGAGATCGTCGATGTGATAGCGGACATAGCGCCCGTGGCGGCGGGCGCGCGGCCCCTCGCCGCGCCCGCGCATATTGTCGAGGGTGCGGCTGTCGAGGCCGAGATACCAGGCGGCCTGCGCGGTCGAGAGAAAGGGGCTTCCCTTGCGGGCGCGCGCGGCGCGCGCCACGGCGTCGTCTTCATCCTTGTCGGTCATGTCGGTCTCCTTTCGCGGGCCGGAGCGCCGAAAGGCGGGTCCGGCTGCGCGCGAAGGAAGACGGGATCGACGCCGTCCGGCAGGCCCGTTCAGGCGCCCCCGGCGAAACGTCCGGGGCGCGGACCGAACGCCGGAAAGGACCCCCGCGCCGGTCGGGCGCGGGGGCTGCGACGTTCAGACGACGCTGTTGGGGATGATGGCGAAGACGTCTTCATCATCCTGCCCGGCGGCCTTGCCGAGGGTGGCGTAGATGGGCTGGTCGCCGATCTGCGGGTGGAAGATGCGGACCGAGACATAGGGGCGCTTCGACTCGCGCCCTTCCCGCACCCACGCCCCGCCGAGTTCGCTGGGGCCGGACCAGATGCGGTAGTCGGGCTGGTTGTCGCGCTTCTTCTCCACATTGGGAACGATGGCGATGGGAAGCGGCTGGCGGCGGCCCAGGAGGGCGAGCCCGCCGGCATAGCTGTTGGTTTCGGGGTTCAAGACGACGGTTCCGAGCGACATGTTGCGGTTCCTTTCCGATCGTGCGTCGGGGCCGATCCCCGACGACAGGCGAACCGTCTCGGACGGGCGGGGCCGCACGAACCCCTTGGGGCCGGAGCGTAGCGGCGGACCGGAGGCGCGGGCCTGTTTTGGAGCGAAGCGGCCGCGAGGAAGCGGCGCAGCCGCCGGGGAAAAGAGGCCCGCGCCCCGGTTTCGGACGGCACGGCGCGGACGTAGGTTCAAGCCCAAGTCGGATGGATCGGCTCGCCCCGCATGGTCGGAGCTACCGCCATCACGCCGGATGACGGCGCATGACATGACCCCGTTGACGCTTCACGGCGCGCGCATCGCTGGTCCGGCGCGCCTCAACTCAATGACAGTCTTCCCCCCCGGGCGACGGCGCGGCGTTCCGGTCAGCCGCTCGTCTTGGCCCCGCGCGGCTTGCGGCCGGGTTTGGCGGGCGCTGGAGCGGCGGCCGCCTTCGCCGGTCGGCCCGCCTGCTTTGGCGTTTCACCGGGCTTGCGGCCGAGGCCGATGGCCTTGGCGGCGGCGCGGCGCTTCTCCGAATAGCCCGGCGCGACCATCGGATAGTCGGCGGCGAGACCATAGCGGGCGCGGTAGTCGTCAGGCGTCAGGTCGTGGGCGCGAAGGTGGCGGATGAGGCTGGCGTAGGGCTTGCCGTCGATCATCGAGAGGATGCGGTCGGGGTTCGCAAGGGACTTGCGAACCGTGACGGCGCGCACCGGCGCGGGTTCGTCGAGGACCGTTTCGGCAGGCGCGGCGGCCCCGGCGAGCGCCTCGTGAACCGAGGCGATCAGGCGCGGCAGTTCGGCGGCGGCGACCGTGTTGTTGGCGACATAGGCGGCGACAACATCGGCCGTCAGGTCGATGAGGCTGGCGGTCGGCGCAGCGTCGTCGGTCATGAACATTCCCCTTCCCAGCATTCGGAAGCGCGGACGCTAGACGAATGACGCGAGGTATCAACTGAAATACCGACGTCGCGGGGTGCATCCCGCCATGATGAGGGAACCCTCCCCCGCGCCCGAACGCTTAGCCGTTGCAGTTCCGCGCTCGGAAATGCGTGCGGCCCGGCGCGCCAGCTCGCCCCCCCTTGCGGCGCACCGGGCCGCTTCCCCATGGACCTTGCGATGATTTTCTCTAGGCTCGACGCGCCGCTGTTCCGGTACCGCGGCCGGCGGCTCGGAGCGTCCCCGCAGGACCCGCACTCCGAGCCGCCACCGGCCCGAGCGAACGCCTCGCGGCGCGCTACACTCCTTTGCAGTCTTCGGGCGCATTCTGACCTAGGGTCATGGCGAGCGGGGAAGCATCGACGTGACGGAAAGCTCGGATTTTGAATCCATCGCAGCGATGTGGCTGGAGCGGTTCGGGACGCCCATGCCGGTCGCAGGCGAGATCGAACTGGCCTGGCGCATCCTAAAAGAGAGCGGCGTCGATCTGCCTGCTCCAGCGCCGCCGCCTCCTCCTCCGACGAGCGATGGAGACGAACCACCTTCGGAGGATTGACCAAAAGAATGCGCCGCCCGGCGCCCCCTGCAGGGGCGCCGGGCGGCGCGCGATTTTTCGGGCCGATGAAACGGGCGGCGGAGGCCGCCGCCCGTCCCGTTGCTATTCCGCCGCGATGGCGTAGGGCGCAGGTTCGAGCGCATGCGGCGGCGGCAGCCGCCGCATGACGGTCTTGACCGCCCCCCACCGATCGACCGGAGCGTAAATCCGGTCGGTGTAGCGAGCGGGAGGAAAGGCCATCCACTTGGGCGTCCAGCCGTCCACCTTGGCGCGTCCGCCCGACCCGGCGAGGAAATCGCGCAGGATGGTCTTCTGCGTCTTCACCTTCTCCGCGACATTGGCGTCCGCGATCCGCTTGCCGCCGACATCGCGCAGCAGGGCGTTGGCGACGGCGCGGTCGCGCAGCAGGCCGAAGAAGGCGTCGTCGGGGGTCCACCACTCGGCCATATCGACCTTGAGGTAGGCCCCGACCGCCTCGACCAACGGGCCGCCGACCGCCAGCGTCTCGCCCATGATGACGGCGGCGACGGCGAACACCTCGTCGTCGGAGAGCTTCACCATCCGCGCGAAGAGTTCGACGACCGGCGTCTCGCGCGCCTGCGCGCGGGCGACGCTTTCGTCCTCGGCGTCGAAGCCGAGCAGGGCGAGGACGGCCCGGCGCTTGGCGTCGAAGACGGTTTCGGCGCTCGCGGTCTCGACGCTGTCGGCCATGGCCTCGTTGCGGACGCGGCGGTCGGCTGTCCGCACGGTCCACAGCGACGATCCGGAGACGGCGTGGGCGACGAGCAGCCGGAAGGCGACGGCGGGATGGTCCGCCAGCACCGTGCGCACGGCGGCGTGGCGGTGCAGGTCGATATAGTCCTGCATGACGCCGGTCGTCTCGGGCTTGCCTGCGCCCGGGGGCAGGCCTTGCGCCTGCGCCTCGGCCTTGGCGGCGGCGGCGCGGGCGCGCCGGGCCTCCTTGCCCGAAAGATAGCCCTCATGGACGGTCACGTCGCCGCGCCCGCTGACCGAAATGACCACCTTGCCGCCCTTGTCCTTGGGCGTCTTCTCATGGTCGTAGCTGTAGAAATGCTCGCCCGTATCCATGATCTCGACGGCGGACCAGCCGTCTTCAAGGTAGCGGTCGCGCAGCGCCGCCACCGCCTCGTTCTGCATCGTCCAAAAGGTGTCGGCGTCCTCGAAATAGCCGTCTTCCCCGAACAGGTCCGCCTTGATCCGGCCCGGATAGGCGTCGAGGTCGAAGATCGCGACCTTGGTCGGGATCGACTGGCCGCCGAACAGCCACGCCTTGAGGGACTGGCCGGTGGGCGCATATTGCTCGGGGTCGTCGTAGAGAGCGAGCCAGTCCTTCTGCTGGCTGCGGCTGGCGAGCGTCAGGTGACGAATGGTGGCCGCGTCGATCTTGTCGGCGGCGTAGAGGGCGCGGATGCCCGGCAGGAGATTGCCGAGCGCGAGGATGCGCCGGACGTAGAGCAGGGTCAGGCCGAAGGTCTGGCCGATCTGTTCGGGGGTGCGTCCCTTTCGGATCAGTCCGGCGAAGGTCTCCCACTGGTTCACCTCGCCGGGGTCGAGGCGGGCGATGTTCTCGATCAGCGAGGCTTCGAGCGCGGCGGCGTCGTCGCCGGGCTCCATGATGGCGCACGGCAGGGGTTCGACCTCCCCGCCTTCCTCGAGGACGGTGCGCGCCGCGAAATAGCGGCGACGGCCCGCGACGATCTCGAAAGTCTCGCCTTCGCCGGAGGGTCGGACGAGAAGCGGCACGAGGACGCCGCGCGCGCGCACGGTGGGCAGGATGTCCGACACGTCGGGCGGGGCCTTGCCGTTGCGCATGTTCAGCTTGGACACGCTGAGCTTGCCAAGGTCGATGTTTGCGAGTTGCATGACAGTCTCTCCTTCGGGAGTGACCGGCCCCGTCCGCTTGATCTCCTCCAGAGTGACGGGCGGGGCCGGGATACGCGGGAAGAGCCGCGCGCTCATCCTTGGCCGGGGTCGGCGCTCGGATCGGGGAACGCGCCGAGCGGGCTGGCCCGGCGCAGAAGGGCTTCGGCGCGGATGATCGACCCGGCGCGGCGCGCCCAGGCGGACCAGACCGACAGCCGGAAATGGGTCGAAAAATGCAGGTCGCGCTCGATGGCGAGCCCGAACGGCAGGCGGACGCTCTCGATCTCGGCAAGGTTGAACGATCCGAGTTCGGGGGTTCCGAAGCCGAGGTCGGCCAACCCGAACAGGGTGTCGCCGTCTTCATCCAGTTCGGTCGCGAGCCATGTCGCCGCGCCGACCGGACTGAAGAATTTGACGACGGGCACAGGGTCGGGCTCGACCGCGCCGGATTGGAGCGCGTGACGATGGGCGGCGGCGTTGGCGAGGAGCGCGGCGCGAAGCTCGGGGGTCAGGAGGATCATGCCGCCGCCCTCCCCATCTCACAGGCGACGCTCGCGGCGGCCTCGTCCGCCTCTGGCGCATAGGCCAAGAGATAGTCGGCGGCCTTGGACGCTTGCCCTGCGGCGCGGAAGATGGCGCGATTGTCGGAGCGCAGGACGGTCAGCCAACTGGCCAGATAGTCGGCGTGCCGCACGGTCGGGGCGACGCCGAGCGCGGCGCACAGGAAGGCGGAGCCGAGTTCGGCGGCCAGTTCCTCGCGGGCGTAGGCCGGGGTTCCGAAGCCGCCCGACTGGTCGCGACGGAGCCGGGTCGGGTGGCCGGTCCAGTGGATCAGTTCGTGCAGCGTCGTGCGGTAGTAGTTGATCTGGTCGAAGAAGGCGGGCTGCGGCGGGATGCGGATATAGTCCTCGCCGGGGTGGTAGTAGGCGCGTTCGCCGCCGATGCGGACATCGGCCCCGGTGGCGGCGATCAGGGCTTCGGCGCGCGGGACGATCTCGCGTTCGGGAAGCGGCGCAGGTTCGGGGACGAGCCGGTCCAGCCCTTCGCACTGGTCGAGGTTGAAGACGGTGAAGCGCTTGAGGAAGGGCACGACGCGGGCGTCCTCGCCGGTTTCGCGGGCGCGCTCCTTCTCGGCCTCGGGGGTGAAGCGGTCGGCGTAGACGACGGTCGTCCCGCGCTCGCCCTTGCGGACGCTCCCGCCCGCCGCGAGGGCCTGACGGAAGGTCAGCCAGTTCTGCGAGGCGTAGCCTTCGGAAAAGCCCGCGCCCCACAGGAGCAGGACGTTGACGCCCGAATAGCGGCGGCCGGTGGCGGCGTTTCTCGGCAGGCCGGGACGTCCCGCCCCGGCGCGGCCCCACGGCCGGACCCATGGAAAGGTCCCGGCTTCGAGTTCCGCGATGATCTTGGCCGTCACCTCGTCATAGAGGTTGGCGCGCGGTTCGGCGGCGGGCGAAGCCCGCCCCTTCCCTTTCCCTTTCCCTTTCGGGCGGCGCTGCGGCTGGCTGTCCTTACGCATGGCGATCCTCCTTCCCCGCCCCAAACCCCACAGCCTCTCCCGGAAGCGGGGGGTGGACGGCGAAGGCGTCCTGCCGGACGCGCCCTGCAAGGCGGGCGTCACCCACGGGGCCGAAGCGAAGCGGAGGAGCGGCCAACGGCCGCTTGGCGCGCGCCGGGGCGCGTCCAGAAGGGCGCGTCGGCCACCCCCCGCTTCAGGGAGAGGCCCAAACAAAGCCGCCGCGCGAACGCGCGGCGACCGTCAATGGGGGGCGTTGCGGGGGGCGAAGCCCCCTGCTCGAAGGGGTAGCGGGAGACCGCGGGCGGGCTCCCGCTCAGGGGAAGGCCTTCCCCTTACGATGACTTGCCTTGCAAAGAGCAGGCAGGCCCGGTCATGTGCTCGCCTTGAACTTCAGGGGTATGGGCCTATAAACGGCCGTGGGGGCGGCATGGCTATAAGGTTCAAGGCGCGAGTCGCGTCTGCTGTATTCAGCACCACTTGCTTCGTATCGCGTGCCGCCCCTCTCGGCGCGCGCCGTCCATGACGTTTCCCGCCGATTTTCGACGCGTCACGACCCGCGAAGCGCTGATCACGGCGATCGGAACCGACGAGGCGACATTCGAGGCCATCCTCGCCTTCGATCCTCCCAGGACCCGTGAAGAGCAGATCGAAGCCCTCCAGCGAGCCGCCGACGCCGCTTCAATCGAGGACATTCCGGTCTTCCTTCGCCACGACATTCCAAAGCGGAATCGCAGGCGCGGCCATCGAACGGTGTGGGAGCCGCTGCTGGGCAAGCCCGGATATCGGACGCTGGCGCGCCGGCTCGAGACCTTCTTCCGCATCGCCCTGCCCGGCTATCCGCACGACGCCGTCTACGGCTATCGCCCCGGCCGCAACATCCGGGAGAACGCTTCGGCTCACGCGGGGCGCTCGGCGCTGCTGAACGCCGACCTGGAGAATTTCTTCCCCTCGATCACGACGGATCGCGTCGCCGCCCTGTTCACCAAGCTGGGTTTAGTTCCCGACGTGGCCGAGCTGCTCGCGCGATTCGTCACGATCGGCGGCGGCCTGCCGCTGGGCCTGCCCACCAGCCCGGTGATCTCGAACGCCGTGGCGCTTCCTCTCGATCTCGCCTGCGCGGCCTTGGCGAGCGGAGCGAACGCGACCTACACGCGGTACGCCGACGATCTCACCTTCTCGGGGGATGACCAGCTCCCCGCCATCGATGCGCTGCGGTCGGTTGTCGAGGCGCAAGGCTTCGTGCTGGCGGAGGACAAGACGCGCCGGTCCAAGATCGGCCAGGCGCACTATGTGACCGGGCTGAGCATCAGCGACCCGGCGCAGCCTCACGTTCCGCGCGAACGAAAGCGCCGGCTGCGGCAGGAACTCTACTACGCCGGGAAATTCGGCATCGCCGACCACTTCCGGCATCGCGGCGTCAACGACGCGCGCGTCATCCAGCAGGAGGTCAACCGCGTCGACGGCCTGGTCCGGTTCGTCGCCCACCACGAGCCCGCGATGGCGCCCCGCCTGAGGACGCAGTGGCGCAAGGCGTTGCAGGATGAAGGCATGAAGCCGAGCTTCGCGCCGCGCGGTCAGCACCGGGCGCCCTTCTTCATCTTCGTGGACGAGGCGGAATTCGACCGCGGCGGACAAAAGGTCCTGGCGATCGGCATGGCGGTGAGCCAGCACGGCCCCCGAATGGCGATCGAGGCCGGCCAGGTTCTCGAAGCCGCGCTGGCGGACATGTATCTGGACGGAGACCCGGCGGCCCTGCGCAAGCGCGGCCTGCATTTCGTCGACGCCACCGAGGACCTTCGCATCGCCTATGTCAGGCGGCTCGAGGGGATGCGGTTCGAGGGCTATGTCGCCTTCGCCGACTGTGACGACCCCAGTCGTTACGAGGAGACCTATCTGCGACTGCTCGGCGCAATCATCGAGCGACGCCTGAAAGCCGCGGAAAGTCAGCTCGCGTCCTTTTACATCGAGCAGAACGAGAAGGTCTCGGCGCACAGGGTCAAAGGGCTGATCCAGGACGCCTTCGACCGTCTCAAGGCGCGCGACGACCGTCGCCCGGTGGACTTCGCCGTCCAGTTCGTCTCGAAGCCGCATCTGGGGATCAGCGCGCCGGATTTTCTGCTCGCCGTTCTCGGTCGATATCTCAAGTCGAAAGCGGCGAAACCGGGCAAGCCGGAGCCGCGCGACCGGCTGATGTTCGAGCGCTTGCGCGACAAATATCGGCTGATCCTCGACGTCACGACGTGGACCGAGTACTCGCGGCGACGTCCTATCCTTCCCTGGTCCGACCAGACCCCGCCGAGCGATGACGGCGCGTAAGCCGCGCGGTCCGTCACGCGCGGCCGAAGCTGGAACATGAACTGAGCGCACTGGTAAGGTGGATCGAGCCCGTGCTGCTGAACATGTCGCGCATAAGGCCCAGCGCACGTCTCTCAATTCGCCTATCTACAGCCGAGCGCTCGATTATCGGCGTGGTCGTCGCCTTAAGAGCGAAGCTTCAGAGCGCAGCCTCGGTCCGCAGGATCTTCTCCATCGCCTTGCCCTTGGCCAGCTCGTCGATCAGCTTGTCGAGGTATCGGATCTCTCGCATCAGCGGCTCGTCGATCGTCTCGACGCGGACGCCGCAGACGGCGCCGGTGATCCGGGAGCGGGCGGGATTGAGCGCAGGCGCCTTGGCGAAAAAGGTCTCGAAATCGGTTTGTGCGGCCAGCTCAGCCTCGAGTTCGACCTCGCTGAAACCGGTCAGCCAGCGAATGATCTGGTCGACCTGCGCCTTCGTCTTACCCTTCTTCTCCGCCTTGGCGACATAGTGCGGATACACGCTGGCGAAGCTCGTGGAGTAGATTCGGTGCTGCGTCACGGTCCTCTTCCTCATTATCGAGCCGTTCTTCGCCGCTCGCCTGTCGAACTACGACCCTGGCCTGATCCAGCATGGCCGCCGCCTCCGGTCATCCTCCTCCTATCAGGCTGTTTCGACAACAGCAGCCTGGGGTTTCTGCGGCGTCAGGCCTGGCGCGCGCCCGCGTTCGTCGCCCCTCTCGAACGGCGCGAAGCGGTGACCTTTCGCCCACGCATCGCCCCGGACTGTCCCACGGCGGCGACGTCGGCCGACGCTGCGAAGGCGCAGCGGCCGCGGCGTGAGCTGGCGCCGCGAGCGCCCGGCCATGAGACTGAGCCTACGGCTTGTCGTAGAGCGCCTGGCGGCTGAAGACCCGCACGGCGTCCGCCGCAGCCGGGTCGCCGGCAGCCGCCCACCCATCGCCAGCCCGCGCGGTCGCGAAACGCCACCCAGTCGCAAGGCGCCGTGCTCGCGGCCGGGGTTTCGCTGGCTTTTTTCTTCGGCGTTTTCGATGACGGGGGCAGTTCCCCGATCCTGTCGGGCAGCCACAGAATGCGGGCGTCGCCGATCGCCAGGACTTCGCACGCGATCACAGGCGCCGCTATCCTCTTGCCGATAAGGCTCCCATTCAGCGCAGCAGGCGTTCACCGCCGCGCGGTCGGCCTTGTTCGGGTCGAGACCCGTCGCCGTGCGGAAACTCGCGCGCGCGGCCTTCGGCTGGCCGGAAGCCGCCTCGGCCTCGAGAATCAGAACCGCGCCGCTATTGCGTCGTCTCCCTGACGACGATGTGCGTATCGGGGAACAGTGAGAACAAGAGCCGCCGATCCTCGTCGGTCGTTGGAAACCAGAAGGATCGAACCCTCACGCGGCCAAGCGCGGCGGCCGTAAAGGTCGGGTCGGCGAGCGCAAATCCCATCGGCCCGTAACCGCCTTCCGGTGTTGGGAATCCGGTGAGCGAGAACCATGCCGATGATACGCCCAAGTCCTCCCCATAGCGGCGGTGAGCGGCCACGATCGTGCGCACAAGGTCGCGCGTGAACACACGGGCCTCGGCGACCGTCGCCTCGTCGACGTCGGGCGCGACGGCTTTTTGCCGGGCGAGAATCTGGTCCACAGCCGCCTCATAGATCAGGTCCTCGTCATCGGCTCCGCCGTGGAGAAGGACCGCAGAGAAGGGCTCGACGGCGACCGCCCGCATCGCCGGAAGGATGTAGTTGGCGCACGCGGAAGCGCAGAGGCCGTGGACCTCCGCCGTCCAGTCCCGGCCTTGCAGCAGATACCCGGCGTCGATCCCCGTCTCGGCGTCGCCGCCCTGCGAGGAAATCGCGAGCGTGACGCCGCGTCGATCGGCGAGACCCGCGAGGCAGTCGGCCAGGCCGGCGTCGATCGGACCGATATAGCGTAGGCGATTGTCGGACTGGACCTCGCAGAGGCGGCGACCGGCGACGACGGCGTCCACGGCAGCCTTGGCGTTTCGCCAACCCGCCCGTTCCGTCTCGCCCGATTGCGCGAGCGCGTTGGCGGGCAGCATCAGGGCGACGGCGATGAGAAGGAAACTTTGGGCGTGGCGGCGTAAAAACATGAGGCGTGTCGTCGTTCCGAACGATGGCGGGTCGGGCGCCTGATCGCCCGCCCCGCCGTTCTGCTCAGTAGAGGCCGGCGAGATCCGCCGCGGGCTGCGTCTGCCGTGCGCCGTCCGACGGCCTGTTAATCTCGACAACAGGCATGTTGACGATGCCCGAGCCGCCGCCCATCGGCGCGCTCCGTCCGCCGCCTCCGCCGCCGGTCGACGGCCCGTCGCCCCAAGCGACCGACACATAAATGCGCCCCCCGGTGATCGAGCCGTCCGAGCCGATCGTCGCGTCAGCGCCGACGGTGACGGTGCGCGAGCTGCCGGTCGTGGTGGTGGTCGTCCCCGGCCCGTTCTGGTTTGCTGTGGTCGTGTTCGACTGGCCGCCGACGACCTGATCGAGTTCGAGATAATCGAGTGCACGCATGTTCATTCTCCTAGGATTAAGAAAGTAAATACAGCGGCTTCAGAACAACAAGCCGCCAAATGTATGCCACTCCATTCTTCGCCCAAATCACCCCGCGGGTTCGTACCCAGCGCGATAAATGATGCGCGTTCCTTCGATGACCTCAGCCAGGGCGTCCCGTTCCGCAGCGGAGGTTGGAAACCAGAAGCGCCCGATTTCGAGGTTGGGTAGACTGGATCGTAGAAAGTCAGGGTCGACGATGGCGAAGGTGCGTCCGCCGAACCCGCCCTCGGGCTGCGGGAAGGCGGAAAGATCGTACCAGCCTGAATCTACGGTCCTCTGACCCGCGAACGCCTTGTGCCGCTCGACGAGAAGACGCGCTTGTTCACGGGTGAAGCGCCGCGCCTGATCGATCATCGCATCGCTGACATTCGGGTTCGCCGCCCGCTGGCGTTCGAGAACGCCCGGAAGGAACCATTGATAGACACCCTCCTCATCGTAGGGCGCTCCGTGCAGCAGAACCGCCGAGTAAGGCTCAACCTCGATGCGCGCGGCGACGGGCAGCAGATAGTTCGCGCAGCTGGAGGAGCACATGCCGCGAACGATCACGGTCCAACCGCGCCCGGTCATGAGTTCGGCTGCCCGGATCGCATCCGCGGCATCGCCGCCCGGTGAACTGAGGATCAGGGTCATCCCGCTTCGCCCGGCGAAACGTTCGACGCAGGCGGTGAGCGACGGCCCGCTTTCCCCGATGAAACGAACGACGGAGTCGCCGGGGTAGCTGCATGTCACCTGGCCCGCCGCGATGGCGGCGACGGCTGAACGGGCCTGAACGAAGTCCGTTTCAGCATTCGCCTGCGCAGCCCAGGCGGGATGCTGGCAGCCTGCCGAAAGCGCGGCGAGCGCCAGTCCGGAAAGAAGGGTTGGTCGCACCATGGCCTGCACTTTGAACGCGCGGCGGCGGATATGGAATCCGCCGCCGCGCACGAGGCTCAATAAAGCCCAGCCAGATCGGCCGCCGGGCCGCGCTCATTGCCGCGAGGGAAGTTCGGAGTCGTGACGACGGTGACCGTCGTTTCCGACCGGCTCCAGCTGTAACTGCCCCCGACCGATCCGGTCACGCCTGTGGGGGTTTGGTTGATGTTGTAGTTCACCTGGCCGCCGCGCGTATTGTTGTGGGTGGTGGTGGTGGTCGTCTGGCCATTGTTATTCGAAGGCGGCGAGCTGGGCGCCGGGGTCTGGCCGCCGGTCTGGCCGCTGGATTGGCCTCCGACGACAAGGTCGAGTTCGCAATAGGACAATGCACGCATCAATCGTAACTCCATGTAAGGGGTGGTTGCGTCGGGCAGCGCTGCCGTTCGAAGCTCAGCAGAGCTCACGTAACGCCGCAATCCAAACGCTGTTCACATTCCTGTGACAACCTTGCGTTGGGGGCCACAACCCGCAGTAGCGGATCGTGCGCGGGGCGCGACACAAAGCCCGGCCGCCCGGCGGCAAGTCCCGTCCGGTTCACGGCGCCGTCCGGCGAAGCAACTCCGGCCCCGCTGCGGCGATCAGCCGCTCCCCGGTGCGGAGCAGGCGGACAATGCGCTTCCTCATGTCGTCGCCCGTCGACCAGTCGGTCGTCACGCGATCAGGACCGAACAGGGCGATGGCGATCTCGCGCTGGCTCGCGCCGTTTCGCCGACCGTCCCAGGCCCGAAGGGCCATCGCCCAACGGTGCGCCCGTGGTTCCCCCCGGAAGAGCGTGGGCAACAAACGGTCGAACCGGTGGAGGGCTTCGAGCTGGCCGAGCACCCGCAGTCCGATATCGAGATCGACGAACCCCGCGAGGTCGTAGGCCAGCCGGACCGGTCCGCTCAGCACGCTCCCTTCCCTCACTTCGATCCGGATGGACCGAACGCCTTCGCCGATGATGATCTGCTCCCGTCCGCCGCCGAAACGGCGGACGATCGCCCGGCACGGCAGTCGGTCCAACCGGAAGGCGTCGCCATCGGCCGCTGCGACGGGAGCGGCGCGCACGGTCAGTACGGCCGGGTCGAGATCGGCGCGCCAGAAGACCGACGCCGGCGACCGGCGGCCGCGGAAATCGCCAACCCCAAATCTCCGGTCCGTCTTCGGCTTGGGTCTCGAATACTCGTAGGGGCGGAGAGCGCCGCACCAGCCGAGTCCCGACAAGCGGAAGGATGCGGCCCGCGTCGTCGGGCCGACGACGCAGCGCCTCCCAAGTCCATCCCGCCAGGTCGAGCTCGAGCATCCGATCGTAGGCGTCGCGCTCTTTCCAAGCGGGAGGACAGCAATCGGTCCGCGCTTCGCGCATGCCCCTCCTTTCGGTCGCCGGTCGACGGCGCGCGGCATGTCGCCGCCGGCCAAGCATAAGCGTCAGCGTATGGAGCGATCTTCACGGATTGACCGGAATTTTCGCCAAATACCTGTCGGCGCATCATTTCTGGCGTCGCAAACTACAAGTTTTCGAACCCCGTGCGTCTCCCTCCAAGGGACATTGCGGGGGTTTGAAGCGCGGGCACGGCGGCGGCCGCAAGCTCGCAGGGTTGCCGCGGCAGGACGATGCGTGGCCAAATGGCCGATCGAGCGTCAGGAGAACCGACGTGCCGGATTCGCAAAGCAAACAGGACTATAATCGCGCGATCGGCGAGCGCGTTCGGCGACGGCGAAAGGAACTCGGCCTGAGCCAGACGGCGCTCGGCGCGAAGATCGGCGTCTCGTGCCAGCAGATCCAGAAGTATGAAAACGGACGCAACAGCGTCGCGGCCTCACGGCTGCACCAGCTCTCGCTCGCGCTGGCGACCACGGCGCCGGCGCTTATCGGCCTCAAGTCCTGGGACGAGGGCGAAGACGGCGGCGAACGCGCGCGGTTGCTCCAGGCCTGGTCGGTCCTGCCGAACCATCAGCGCGAACCCCTGCTCCGCTACGTCGAGGCGCTCGCTCTGTCGGCGGACCCACATGTCACAGGCCGGGCGGATGACGACCCGGGCGGCGGCGATGGTTGACCTCGACCGGCTCACCCCGCGCGAGGAGCAATGCCTTCGCGACGTCGCCGACGGCCTGACCTCCAAACAGATCGGTCGCCGACGGACGATGAGTCCGCGCACGGCCGACACCCACATCTACAATGCGCTGAAGAAGCTCGGCCTGCGCGACCGCGAGGAAGCCGCGGCGCTCTATCGCGCGGCGTTACGTATGGACTACGCAGACCGGTCTCCTAGGGAACCGGAAGCCCTTTCGTCCGGGTCGGGATCGGGTTTCGATCCCTCGGCGAAAGGAGGAGCCCATGCCCCAGCCGGTCATTCCGCTGCCGCGCTACACCTGGGGCGACGTGGAGACGGTGTTCGACGACCTGGCGCTGACACGAGCGCAGAAGGACGCGGTGGAGTATCTGCTGGACGAGACGCGGAGACACAGCCGCAACCTCTCGCCGCTCGATCTGCTTCGCGAGATCATCTGCATCGCATTCGTGCTGGGACCCGACAGCGACCGCCCTCCGAACGCGCCGCGCTTACGCCGGTCCTGAACCGGACGCTCGGCCGGTTGATCGTCACGGCCCTGGGAGCGGTCCTGCTCGGCGTCTGCCTCGTCGGCGCGCTCGCGGTCGCCCTCTCGCTCGGCCACCAGACCCAAGCCATCGACGCCGCCCTGCTGGCCCAGCGCTGACGGGCCCAGCGGCGCCCCATCCCTCTCTGACAAAGGACTTGCGCCGCCAGCGCGAGACGGACGCCCCATGCAACGACGCGACATCGCCCAATCCCTCGCCGACGCCCTGTTCGAGACCGAGGCGGCGCTTGATACGACCCTGGAAAAGGCCGCGCTGCTGATCGCGCAGGCTTCAGCGATCCGGCGCACCCATGGCTTCTCGGCCGTTCTCGGCCATGAGGCGGTCGCAGCCGCGACACGGACCGTCGAGGCCCTGGGCCAGGCCCGCGGCCATGCGATGACGATGCACGCGGCGCTGGCCGACGCCGCGCCGCACATCGGCGTCAGGCCAACGACGCTGCAGGGGACAGGCCTGGAAAAGCCTGACGCCGCCCAGATTCGCCCGACCGCCTCCATCGCACGCCCCCGCCTGGTCGCCGATGCTTGACATCGCGCCGCCGGCGCCGCGTCAATCGGCGTGGGATGGCGCTCGCGGTCGAACAATGGATGGGGGCGGCGGGCTTCTGGCTGACCCTCGCGGTGACGGGATTCGCGCTGTGGAAGGGCGGCCGGCCCGAACAGGCCGCCGTCATCGGCAATCTCCTCGCGGTGCTGATCTCGCCCCGGTTGCAGCCGCCGCCGAACGCCGCGCCGCCCTTCTGGGCCGTGGCCGTGGTCGATACGGCCGTGCTCCTGCTGCTGATCGTGCTGTTGATCCGCACGGGCGGTCGGCGGCGGTGGCTGTTCGCGGCGGGCGGGGTCCAGCTCCTGACCGTGCTGGTGCATGTCGGCGCCGCTCTGGACGTTTCCCTCCTGCCGCGCGGCTACATCGCAGCGCTGGAGACGCCCTATTTCGTGCTGCTCATCGTCTTCACGGCGGGCGTGATCGAGGCCTGGCGAAAAGGCGCGACGCAGCCCCTCTGCTTCAGAGGACCGTAGGATCGAGGCCACCCGCGCCTTTCAGTCGGCGCGGTCCGCGGGATCGGCCAATCCCTCGAGAATCATCGAGGCTCTGCGCCTTATTGCGGTTACGACCTCGTTCAGTCCGGCCCCGCCGGCAGCCATCGCCGTAACGTCCGCTTGAGCGGACGGGAGTTCCGCCAGCACCCGTGTCGCCAAGGCGTTAATGCGCCGCAGCATCGGCGCGGCGCCGAAGCCTGCCGCTTGCAGGAATCGCGTCCAGTGTCGGCGCCTGAGGTGATCGCCTCGGGTCTTACCGTCGATCGATTGCGCCAAATTCGGCGTGATCCCGTCGAATACGGAAGCGCACATGACGTCGTAGATCGGCGCTGATGTCGGACGACCATTCGTCACCATGAGCGAATAGTTCTTGGCGTGTGCGTCAGTATTGCATGCAAGGATGTTGAACACGATGGCGTCAAGGAGCGCGAGCACATCAGGCGCCAATGCATGTTTCCTGACGACCATCAGCATGTCGGCGGCGGAAGGTCCCTTCGGCCCGGTCCGGTTCCGCTCATATTTGGCGCTTGGCGGCAGGCCGAGCGCCTGACAGAAATCTTCCTGGTGGAGGCGCCTCCATTCGTCGCCGATCGCGCGCCTGTCGTAGCGCTCGATCAGGAGATAGGATCGTCCTCCGGCGCGTCCCGTGGTCACGGAAGGAACACGCAATCCGCAACGTCGCGCCAGGGTCAGGCAGAAGGCCTCGTTGGGTACGCTTCCGAGCAAACGATCGCTGTCGGGCTTGAGAATGTGGGTCGAGGGCGCGCCGTCTACCGGAATGTAGAGTCGGCCCTGCTCGTCGCGCCCGACGGCGATCTTGGACTGCACGCCCGCCAACGACATGGAGACCCCGTCGTCTCCTGCTAGAAACGGCTTCCTCGGCAGTTCGTCGATGATCCGCTCGAGGTCCTGATCGCGCGCGATGGGCGCCCAGCCGGACCGGGTGCGGCCGCCGGGCGCACCGAAAGACAAGGCGCCTGCGGTGTCGCGTCCGATTCGTTCCAAAAGACCGATCGTGTCGCCAGGCGACACGCCAAGGCTGCGCCCCACCATGACGAGCTGGTCAGCCTCCGGAAGCAGGTTCGCGGCCCAGGTGAGAAAGACGCTCGGCTCGACCTCCCGCTCGGCCAAGGGCATGGTGACGGACAACGGGAAGGCCCCGCGTCGTCCGCGCCAAGTTTGCGAATAGACAAAGCCGCCGTCGTCCTCGACGTGCCCGACCTCCTCGTTTTCATTATAGATGGTCAGCACGTCTACTGCTCCGGCGCGGGGTCACGGCGACGCGCCTCGTCCTCTTCCAGAAGGTCGATCAGATCGAGGCCGAGCGACGCGGCGACGGCCAGCGACCGCCCGAGCTGGCAACTCGGCTTTCCGGTTTCGAGGTCATGAATGAAGCGCACGCCGACGCCGGCAGCCCCTGCGAGATCTTCCATTCGCAGACCGACAGCCTCGCGGCGCGCTCGGATCAGAGCGCCGAGCCTACGGGCGTAGTCGTGAGCCTGTTCCTCAATCACCGTGAAACTCCTTTCCCGATCGGGAATCTCATAGGCGATTTCTTCATTTACCGCCACCCACATTCCCGATCGGGAAGGCAAACCCGTCAAACCGCCCGGTAGCCTAGCAGAATTCCCGATCGGGAAAGCGAGTATCAATGGAGACCGGAAGAATCGTGAAGCCGGGCAAGCCCCCTGCCCTGTAGCTTGGGCGCGCCGCCGTCGCCGAGTCCGCGTCCAGCGGACCGCAAGGCGAACGCGGCAGGAAAGGACGGCATGTCGACCCTGACGGTGATCCTTGCGCTCACGCGGCTGACGTTCGATCGCCGGCTGGAAGCGCGCGGCGACGCCGTCGCGGGAATAGCGATCGACCTGGCCGGCATCGGTCTGGGCGTCCTCGGTCCCTATCTGCTCAAGCTGCTGGTCGACCGGCTTTCAACCGGCCCCATTGATCCCTGGTCGCTCGCGCCGCTGGTCGCGGCCTTCGTTCTCGCTTGGTCCGGGACCGCGCCGCTGTCCGCGGCCCGCTACATCTTCACGACGCGCCAGCTCGGAGCGCTGTCGCGCCACCTGATCGAGCGCGCGACCGCGCAGCGGCTGCCGCAGATCGCGCGGCGGCGCGACGCCGACAGCGGGGAGATGTTGGGCGCGCTGGAACGCCTGCCGTTCAGCCTACAGATCGTCGTCGACGGGCTGATCAGCCGCGCCGCCTCGCTGATCATCCAGGTGGTCGCCTCGCTCGTCGTGGTCGCGACGCTGGTCCCACCGCTCTATGTCGCCCTGCTGGCGACGGTGCTGCTCGGCTATTTCCTCGCCTCACGCCTGACCGCGAAGCGCTTCCAGGCTCAGGCGCAGGCGACCAATCGATCCGCCGCCTCCGTGTCGCAGTTGCTGGGCGACATCCTCAGAAACGCACGTCGGGTGGTCTTCAACGGCAATCTCGATGGCGAGGTGGAGCGCGTCGCTGTCCTCGGCCGCGCGCGCCAGACCGAGGCTTCGCGCCTGGCGCTTCTGCTGTTCGGAACGGCGCTGGGACAGTATGTGGTGGTCGGGGCGGGCCTGGTGGCGATCCTCGTCCTCGGGGGTATGGATGTCGGACGCGGGCGATTGACGGTCGGCGATTTCGTATTGCTCCAGGCCTACGCCTTCCGACTCGCCCTGCCGCTGGGCGGGCTGGGATTCATCATCCGTCAGGCCGGCGTTGCGATCGAGAATATCGCCGAAGTGCTCGACCTCGCGATGGCGCGCGATCCCGCAGTCGAGAACCGAACAACGGCAATCTCCCCTGCCCCGCGCGCCGCAGCGATCCGGCTCGACGGCCTCTTCTACGCCTATGGCGATACTCCGGTTCTCACCGACGCGAACGCCGCCATTGCTCCGGGGAGTTTCGTGGTGATCGCGGGACCGAACGGCGCGGGCAAGTCGACGCTCGCCCGGCTGATGGCGGGCCTTCTCGATCCGTCGCGGGGCCGCGTTCTGATCGACGGCGCCGACATGGCGGCAGAGCCCATTGATGAGCGGCATCGGCGCGTTCTCTACGTTCCGCAGTTCGTGGGGCTGTTCAACCGGAGCCTGCGCGAAAACGCCCTGTATCCGCCGACCCGGCAGAGCGAGGCGGAACTGGCGGCGCTGCTCGCCGGGTGGGGTTTCTACGAGAGCGGCCGCGCGGTCGACTTCGACCAGGCCGTCGGCGAACAGGGCGAGCGGCTGTCAGGCGGACAGATCCAGAAGCTCGAGCTCGCGCGCCTGCTCGGGGTGTCCGTCCCTGCGGTCATTCTCGACGAGACGACGTCGTCTCTTGACGCCCCAAGCGAGAAGCGCGCCATCAAAGCGCTGCGTGAAAGTCATTGCGGCCGGACAACGCTCATCCTCATCACCCACCGACCCGGTCTCCTCGACGATGCGGACCAGATCCTGTTCCTGCGCCGCGGTCGATTGACCGCAGGAGGGCATGCTCATCTGCTCGCTGCCACGAGCGACTACCGCACCTTCTGGTCCGAGGCCCGCCGTGAAGCAAAAACATCCTGAGCATCGATCAATACGCCCGTTCATGCGGCCGTGGGAGACGTCCTTTCAATCCCGATGTGGCCGCGGCATCCGGGGCTTGGCGCGCATGATTCCGCCGCGCCTCAAAGCGACCGGCTCGCTGCCGGTCAGCCAAGCACCGTCCACGCGCAAGCCTTCTTCAGGCCTCGATAGGGACACAATGTCGCAACCCTAGGTCGTAAAACTCCCTACCCATCCCTTGACAACGTTCGCCGCTGAAAATGAATAATAAGTAGCTCAATAGGCGAGCATAATCATCGGGAGGCTGATAATGCGAACACTGACAATGGATGAATGTGAATACATCCATGGCGGAAGTGGAGGCGAACCGGCAACGCGGGTGGACGATATAGTTGTCACCGCGCAACGCAAAGTAGATGGCGGAAATCAGAACGTCTTTTTCGGTTCTTATACGACCGGCGCCTTTTACGGTGAAGTCGGCGTGGGAGGCCGCGACGTCTATGTCGGCGGCGGCGTCGGGGTCGGGCGCGGCTTGGGCGTGAGCATGGAGCAGCAGGAAGACGTCTCAACAGGCGTAAACGTCACTCCGACCAGCGCTGGCTTCCGGACCGGAATCGGGGAGTCCTACCAATTTCTCCGTGATGGCGCCCGAGACATGCTCAATGACTTCGTAAGGGACAGGGGGCTGGATCAAATCCCGTCCTTGCAGAATATCCAGCGATGAGATTGTCGTTAGGGCTGGATTGGCCAGCGTTCCTATTTGGCCCGTGTCTGGCCCTAGCGATCTCCGCTCTGGCGGGGTGCGCCCGATCGACGGAAGTTGAAGAGCCGCCCCGTTGCGCCCCCGGCGCAAGAAAGATCGACGGCGGGACGATCGAGGTTTGCGGGCAATTGACGCCCGATGTGATCGACGGGGCGATCGCTCTGATCGACGACGACACCAGGTCGATCCGGGTTTCCAGTCCGGGCGGCTCAGGTGTCGATGCGATCCGGCTCTCGGAGCAGATGATCGCCCGCAACCTACGTCTGGACGTCGTCGATATTTGCGCGTCAGCCTGCGCTCACTTTCTCTTTCTTCCCGCGCCTGCCGTATCTGTGGAGGACCAGTCAGTCGTGCTCCTTCACCACACCGACTTCGCTCTCGTGAGCGCGGCTGAAGCGTCAGGACTGAAGGCCACCGCAGAAACGCAGCGGCGCGCGGAACGGCAACGCGCCTTCTTTGTCGCGCGCGGGCTGCCGATCGCCCTGCTGACCGATGCTTTTGTCCGTACGGAACCGGTTTGCATCGGACAAACGCCCGACCAACGGCTGTTCGCGATGACTCGGTTGCGAACGCATATGCCGACCGTGGACATGGTGAACAACATCCGCGCCGCCGCCGTCGATGGCTACTGGCCCAAAAATGCAGCCGAGGCGGGTCCGATCGTGGAGACGTTCGCTCCCGAAGCCGTGCCTCTCGTTTATGGCGGTGAGGGCCTCATCGGCGTCGAGAGTCTTCCGAGCCTGCCGATATGCGACGAAACACACGGCGCCGGATCGAGGATGGGCGGATGAACGCCCTGAATGTGGTGCGCGAACTATCAGCCATCGTGGTCCTGGGCGTGATCGCCTTCGTCGTCTGGAAGGTGGTGCGGCGAGCGATGGGGACCCGGTTCGGTCATCCGGATGTGCCGACAGGAACCCTGTGGTGGGAATACGAGCGCCGCTTCTTTCCGCGCAAATCCGAGGAGCAAGCGCCGTCGCTCGACATGGACGCAGCCGATCAAATGGATCGAGGCGGCGATCAATGCTCGCGCTCAGAGAGCGGCGAACGGTCACAACAGAAAAAATAACACGGGTCCTCGACAGGACGCGCCGTCGGGCCTTCAATGACCGTCGCAATGGGGCGCAAGCGGTTCTCACCGGTTCAGTGCAGAAGGGACGGCGTTGCAGCATCCGTTCGGTAAAACACTTGTCCTGCAATCCGAGGCGGCCGAATGCGGCCTGGCCTGCCTCGCGATGGTGGCGGCCGCTCATGGTCGCAGGGAAACGCTGCCGGAGCTGCGTCGCCGCTTTCCGATTTCGCTGGGCGGAAGCAGTCTGAAGAGCCTCGTATCGATCGCCGACGCCCTGGGATTTACGGCACGGCCGGTCCGGTGCGAGCTGGACGAGCTTGCATTGCTCGAGACGCCAACCGTCCTGCACTGGAGTCTCGATCATTTCGTCGTTCTGCGCCGGGTCGACAAGCGACATGCCTGGATCGCCGATCCCGCACGCGGAGAACGCAAGCTGCCGCTGGACGAGGTGTCAAAACACTTCACCGGCGTCGCCCTCGAACTGACGCCGTCTCCGGACTTCGAGAAGAAATCGCGCGTCGACAAGGTCCGACTGGGAGATCTGTGGAGCCGCTTGTCCGGCTTCAAGCCGTTCCTGTTGCAGGTCTTCCTCCTGACGCTGCTGCTCCAGGGCATCGGCCTCATATCGCCGCTTGCCAGCCAGCTCGTGATCGACGACGTCATCGGCCGCGCCGACCGCGACCTTCTGGTGGCGATCGTCGTCGGGTTCGGCGCACTGGCCCTGGTCTCGACCGCGGTTGAGACGTTGCGCGGCTTCATTCAACTCCACGCCGGGCAGCGCCTGTCGATCCAGTTGTCCGGCAATTTGCTCAAGCATCTTCTTCGGCTGCCCACGGACTTTTTCGAGCGTCGCCATGTGGGCGACGTCCTCTCCCGGTTCGGATCTCTAGGGCCTGCACAGTCCTTTTTGACCGGCGGCCTGGTCGGCGTGGTGCTGGACGCCGTGATGGTCCTGCCGGTGGCGATCGTCATGGTCCTCTATTCGCCCATCCTCGCCGGTCTCGTTCTGATCAATCTCGTCGTGATCTTCCTGGTCAGGATGGCGGCCTTTCCAACCGTGCGTCGTTTCGCCGACGAGCAGTTGAACCTCTCGGCCAGGACTGACAGCGTCTTTCTGGAGACCGTCCGCGCCGCCCGCGCGATCAAGATCGGCGGTCGCGAGGCCGAGCGGCACGGCCTGTGGCAGAACGCCGTCGCAGAACAACAGAACGTCGCCTTCAGACAAGGCGCCTTCGGTCTCTGGGGTGGGTCAGGTCTCGGCATCTGGCAGACCCTCCACGGTCTCGCCATGCTCTACTTCGGCGCCCTCCAGGTCCTCGACGGTCACATGACCCTGGGCATGTTTTTCGCCTTCCAGAGTTACGCTGGACAGTTTTCCAGCCGGGTCAGCAGCCTGATCGGCGCCTTTTTCACCTTCCGTATGCTGGGGCTTCACCTCGAACGCCTCTCCGATATCGTGCACGCGGAAGCGGAGCGTGGGCTCGACGGTCCTGCACAGCTCTCCAAGCCGCTTTTGGGCGGCCTGGAAGTGCGTGGCCTGCGGTTTCGCTATGGCCAGTACGACCCCTGGGTGCTGGATGGCGCGGCGTTCTCGATACGGCCCGGCGAGGCGGTCGCCTTCGTCGGCCCGTCGGGCGGCGGCAAATCGACCCTTCTCAGGCTGTTGATCGGCATCTACGAACCGACCGAAGGGGACGTGCTGATTGACGGTCACCCCATGCGGGCCTTGGGACTACGCGCTGTTCGAGACCGGCTGGGCGTCGTCATGCAGGACGACCAACTCCTGTCCGGCACCATCGCTGACAATGTCGGCTTCTTCGACGCCCATATCGATATGGACAAGGTCGAACGGGTCTGCCGCCTGGCCCATGTCCATGACGACGTCATGCGGACGCCCATGGGCTATCACAGCCTGATCGGGGACATGGGTTCGATTCTCTCCGGCGGCCAGAAACAGCGCCTCCTGCTGGCGCGCGCGCTCTACAAGGACCCCGCCATACTTTTCATGGACGAGGGCACGGCCAACCTCGATCCCGAGCTTGAACGACAGGTGATGGCCACGCTGGCGGACCTCAAGATCACGCGCATCATGGTGGCGCACCGCGAAGCGGCCATTCTCGGCGCCGATCGCGTCTTTCTGGTCGACAAGGGCGCGATCACGGAGATCACCGACGCGAACCGCGCGCGCGTGCCGGTCGCCGCCAGCCTGATGGCCGACCAATGAGCCTGTTTCGCAACGAAGCGATCGAAGCCAAACGCCTCAGGCTCTGGGGCGAAGTCCGTCTGGCCCAACCCCCGTCCCTCACGATCTGGACGGTCGTCCTGACCCTGCTCTGCGCGGTGCTGGCGACGACCCTCATTTTCGGCCGATACACCCGAAAGGAGACGGTTCCCGGCTTTCTCATCCCCGAGGCCGGCGTCGTGCAGGTACGCACCGTCCAGTCGGGCCGGATCGCTCGCGTGCTGGTCCGCGACGGCCAGGCGGTCGCCGAGGGCGCTCCCCTGATCGAGTTCACCTCGGATATCGCCAGCATCGGCCAGGGCCCCATGCTCGACGTCCAGCTTGCCGAAACCGGACATCAGGAAGCATCGCTGGAAAGTCGCCGCGCGGCTGTCGCCCAGGGATATGCGGACGATCGGCGACGACTCGCCGATCAGGTCGCCGCTCACCGCAGAAGCCGAGCGATCCTGGAAAGCCAGCGCCGCGTCCAGGTTGAAGCGCTCGCGCTGTCCGAAGCCGACGCCGAGCGTCTTTCACAACTCCAGGCGCGCGGCTATGCCCCCCGCGCCCAGGTCGACGCCCGGCGCCGCACCGTTCTGGCGGAACGCCTGGCCGTCGCCGACATCGACAGCCGTTTGTCGGAGCTCGACCGCGCCGCGGCTGATCTTCAAGGTCAGATGGCCGCTATTCCTGCAAGGGAGGCCGAGGACCTCGCCGCGATCGCTCGGGACCGATCCAGCCTGGCGCAACGGCGCGCCGAGCTTGAAGTGGCGCGCGGCCATGTCCTCAGGGCTCCGGTCGCGGGCACGATCTCGGCCGTACAGGCGCGAGTCGGCATGCTGCCGTCCGGCGAGGTTCCCCTCCTCTCCATCGCGCCCGAAGGCTCGCCCCTGGAAGCTCGGTTGCTGGTGCCGACGCGCGCTGCGGGTTTTCTAGAGGTCGGCCAGGTCGCTCGCTTGCAGGTCGAGGCCTTCCCTTTCCAGCGATTTGGATTTGTCGAAGGGCGGATCGTCGAGATCGCCAGAACCGTAACGAGACCGGGCGAGGCGGCGTTCCTGATCGAACAGACCGCTCCCGTCTACGAGGTCCGCGTCTCGCTCGAACGGGACTATGTCACCGCCTATGGCGAGCGCCGCGCGCTCCAGCCGGGAATGGGGCTACGCGCCGACATTCCGATCGACCGCCGTCGCCTCTGGCAGCAATTGTTCGATCCGCTGCTGGCGGCGGCCAAGCGAACGGGATGACGGCGCCGTTGGCGGTTGACGCCGCCCCTCCTCATCGCGCCGTGGGTGCGGTCCACACGAGCCCGGCTGGCCGGAAGATGCGTGGCTGTCCCTCCCCGATGATGCGTCGATCGGAAAAGGCGCGCATGTCGCAATCCGCGACGACGATCTTGCGATCGTTGTAGCGGTTGAAGTCCGCGGCGATGTCGGCCAGCGCCGCACCGTCGAAACTCAACATGCCGTCGCGCCAGGCCAGGGCGCGTTCGACGCGTTCGCCATCGCCGATGCTGACAAGGGTCTCCGTCGGCCGAAGGATCGCCATCTGCCCGGCCCTCAGGACCGGTAGTTCATGGGCCGGTTTCGACGCCTGCGTATCGTCGACCCGCACGCGCCCTTCCAACACCGACACCGACACATCCTGACCGGATCGCTTCACGGAGAAGCTGGTCCCCAAGACCGTCACGCGATAGCGGCCAGCGTGGACGACGAAGGGGTGCGCCGTATCGTGGGCGACCTTGAAGAAGGCCTCGCCCTCGTCGAGCCAGACCTGGCGCGTGTCGTCAGTCGCCGCCGCCCGCACGCGGGTCGCGGTGTTGAGTTCGGCGACGCTGCCGTCCGCCAGCTCGATCGCCTCGTGGCCGCCGACCGGCGTCGCATAGGTCGCTGCCGCCAGGCGCGGCGCAGGATCGTCGTCGTCCGAGCTGAACGAGAGGATTTGCAGACCGATCAGGGCCAGCGCGGTCGCGCTGGCGAAACCCAGCGGCCCCTTTTGTCGCCACCACGGCCGCGCGGCGGATGGCGTGCGTTGCGGCCCCCTCGCCGCCAGCCGATCCGCGATCTCCCAGCTTCGCGACAAACGCCAGTAGACGGCCTTGTGCGCGTAGGATTCCGCAAGCCAGGCCTGAAGCTCTGCCTCGTCGGCAGCGCCCCATTCGGGCTCATCTCTGCGACTGACGAACAGGGCTGCGCGGTTGGCGATCTCTTCGTGGTTCATTGGACCCGCCTCCGCCGAGCATCGCCGCCGTCGCCCTCGCGCCCCTCCCCGACCCGGCCGCCGAAGATGAAGTCGGCCAGCGCGCGCATGCCCTTGCTGGTCTGTTGATTGACCGCGTCGACACCGATGCCGAGTTCGGCCGACACCTCCTTCGAGGACAGGCCGTCAATTTTGCGCATCTCCACGATCTGGCGACAGCGAGGCGGGAGGGCCTCGATACCGGCTTCGACACGGCGAAGTTCCTGGCGCGCCGTCGCGATCCGCTCCGGCGTCAGTTCATCGGCCGCCGGCATGATGTCGTCGAGATCGGCGACCAGGTCGAAGGACACGACCTGCTCGCGCCGGGCGCGGCTGATCAGATGGTTGCGGGCGACCTCATAGACATATCCCGAGACATGGCCGGGCAGTCCCCGCGCCGCGCCCGACAGAACTCGCTCATAAACATCCTGAAGCAAATCCACGACCTCGGCCTCCACCCTCCAGTTCCTGCGGATGAAGGCCGTGAGCGAGCGTTCGAGAGGAAGCACCTCCTTGCAGAACCAGTCCCTCAGCACGCCGTCATCGACCATCAATCAGGGCAGGGCTCCTTTCCGATAATCCGGTCCCAATATAGAAGACGCACGACACCCAAAAACCTGAGCGCCGGTCGTGCGAATATTTTCCAGCGACTCGGACGGGCGCTTTCGCTGTGAAACTCCGCGCTGCTCGGCCGCCCTCTCCCAACAATCGCTACCGATTTGGGAAGGTCTTTCGCAAGCTATTGTTTTTACCCGCGCACATCTAGCGCGCAGAGGTTGCGCGAGGTCTTTGTAACGAGACGCCGTCGCTTGCCTCCAGATAGAATTCAACGCGTCGTCATGCCCTGACGACAGCTTGATGGAGAGAAGAAATGGAACGCATCGAACAGCATGAAGACGTCGTGATCGACTTGGGCGCGGCAAGCCTCGAGACCCAGGGGCAGTTCCTCACCGTCGATGAACCTGACGAGCTGATGGAAATCACCGGCATCTCCGAGTGACCCGGTCGGATGGCGCGCGAGATTGTTTCGCGCGCCATTCAGACGCATGACCGTGGAGGTCCCATGAGCATTGCCCTAGCTGACAACGTCACCTTCTGCAGGTGCAGCGGCCAGACAGTGTTTCTTGACGAGAACCGAGATCGCTACTTCCGGTTGCGACCGCAAGCAGAGTTCGCTTTCTCGGAATGGCTGGCGTCGCCGATGGCGATTTCAAGCGAGCTCGCCAGCTTGGTCGACACGGGAGTTCTTGTCAGAACCAATCAAACGGCGTCCGAAGTACGGCCAGTCATGGTCGAACAACCGTCGCGATCCATCGTCGAACCCCGCACAAGTCGGGGTTTCTTCAATCGCCACGTTCTGGAGGTCGCGGCGACAGTCTGGCATGTATCAAGGCGGATGAAGAGTACATCCTTCCACGACTTGCTCGAAACCTACAGGCGGCGAAGGCAACAAATTTCCGAAACTGCGCCGTCGAGGACGAACATCGTCGAGCTGGCCTCGAATTTCGATCATGCGCTTAGGTTGGTGCCTGTGGAGCCGACGTGCTTGAGGGACTCCCTCGCATTGCTCGATTTTATCCATCGCCGCGGCCTCGGAGCCGATCTGGTCCTTGGCGTGAAGCTGGATCCATTCGCCGCGCACTGCTGGGTGCAATCCGGCGATCTCCTGCTGAACGAAGCCTCGGATCATGCCGCAATGTTCACGCCGATCTGCGTTGTATGACGACATTGCGATACCTTGCCATAGTTCCCGATGGAACGGAGAACGGCAGCAAAGCAGTTGAGCGGCTCGTAACCGCAATGCGCTGAGAGACTATCTACTCAAGGGCAACTTGGCGGGTGCCGGCCTCCTCGCGACAGACGCTGTTCAGGGTTACCTCGATAGTCCCGGCGCGCCCCGGAACAGCGACTTCAACAGGCTCCTGCGCTTGGGGTGTGCGGAGGCGTGGACGCGCAGTTGGGACCGACACCTCACGACAATTCACCAAGCGCGTGACGCCCCGCTCCGGCATGCTGTGGATCTCTGAGCTGCGTCCAGCGCCGATACTGATCATCTTTACGCGGGTCGGGATCTTCATATCCCAAAAGCCAGAAGCGGAACCAATCCAGGTTTCGCTCATAGGCCGCCAGCTTGTGACGCGGCTGGATTTTGACGTGAGGCTCGTGCGGAAAAACGAACATCTCTGCCGGATAGCCAGTCGACACGAGTTGGGAGTAGTATTCCATCGTCTGCAAATACTCCTGCTCCGGCATCTGCATGAGCAGCGGCGCATTAATCCGAGTGGGAACGAACTCCGCCCATCGGTCTGGCGTCTCATAAGGCGCCGCAAGCTGCCATCCCCGCTGAAGATGATCAGAGAAATCCGGCTGAAGGGCATGAAACCAATAGTACGTTGGTGTGACGGCCGTCGATGTCACCGACGCGGCGGTCAGCAGGTTCGTATTCTCGACGATCCAGAGGACGACCTCGCTTCCAAAGCTGAGTCCGCCCATTCCGATGCGCTGGGGATCGACGATGCCCTGCTCATCGAGTTGGCCCACAATTGCGCGGATTCCGGATGCTGCCAGCGCGAAATTGCCGGTTCGCTCGCCAGCAACTGCCGGCCCCTTGTTGACGCACATCGACGCGATGCCGGACGCGGCCAAGGACGCCAGCGGCCATTCGTCCCCGACGCCACCGCGAAGATAGCCTTGGCACACATAGTAGGTGATGAAGATCGGAAGCCGTTCGTCAGATTTGGAGTTCGCCGGCAGAAACAGCTGACCTGTGAACCTGTTGCCTTCGCTGTCTGACCAAGCGAGGGATCGTGTTTCGACGGTATCCACTTCGGCAAGTGAGCGGTTCGGATCGAACAGAACGGTTCGCACGCCGGAATTCAAGTCGATGGCCTCCACTCGCGGCGGCTGCCCCGCCGAGGCAGTTACGCAAGCAGCGAAATGGGAAGAGATTGAACAGGAGGATCGGTTCGGAGTTCGATTGCCGCTCAGTAAGCCGTCGGAAGCTACGATCAGCCTCACGTCATTCTCGACGGGGTTCCAGGCGTAGAGCGACTGGGCATACCCGCTGTCCCGCACGGTGACCGAGAAGACGACCTCGCCGGTGCTTTCGCGCCAAGCTATGCTCTCAATAGTGCCCGAACGGCAGGCATCTACATCACAAGAAATATCACTGGAGCGACCTCGAACGTGCAGCCTTCGTTCCGATCCGGCGCCCGACACATATGCGGTCATTGATCCGGAAAGCGTCGTCGTTGCGAGAAGGCGGTCTGAGCTTGGATCGGCGGTGCCTCGTTCGTCGGCGAAGCTTGCGAGATCGGCGGGTGCGCCGTCATTCACTGTGCCGGAATCGAGTTCGACAACGCGCAAATGACGAGGAGCGCTGTGCAGGAGCCCCGCCCTGGCCATCCAGTTGCCGGTGTACCTCTGCGTTGCAAGCCTGCCATTTACATATGCCGATCGGAAGACATTCTGACCGACTGGCACCGTCCCGTCGATTAGAATGCCAGCGTCGTACTCCTTCTCTTCTGCCGCTGAAATCTCTCGACGAGTCGCGCCGACGGAATACAGGAGCCGTCGCCCGTCTCGGCTGAGTTGGAAAGCATCGACGTCCGCTTCGTCGCTGGTGACCTGCTCCACACGGCTTCCGTCGGCCGCAGCGCGCCAAACCTGAACCTCTCCGTTCAGCAGGGCGCGGTAATAGATCCAGATAGAGTCGGGCGACCATTGGGGCGTGTCGCCGATCGAATAGCCGGACGAGTCGCGTAGCGGCTCCCCTCCGTCACCTACCGATACCGCCCCGGTCTGCGTTCGAAGAGACGCGACATACCAGCCGGAAGTGTATGAATTGCGCTCGATTGAGGCTCGCTCGACCCGAAACGCAACACGCCCACCGTCCGGTGAGATGACCGGATTGCTGATATCCCCGATTTCGACCAGCATCGTTGGGGAAGGAATAGTCTGTGCGTTCGCGTCGCTGGCCACTACCACTGAAGCGGCGGCGAGACAGGCGAACCGATTGAAGCGCGACATTAACACCTCGAAATAGATGGGGCGAGCAGCGATCGTCTCGTGATCACGACTGCCCGCTTCCTTTGCCTAGAAGCGCTTGCGGATATTGAGCGCTACGAACCGACCAACTGCGGATGCGGTTGTGGAATCGAAATAGAGACCCTGCTGTAGACGCGACGGACTGGCGGCGTAGGGGGGGGCTCGATCGAACAGATTTATCGCCGACAAGGCGATCTGAACGCCGGAGAGAGGGCCGTCGCTCTGCTGGAACGTGTACGAGACATTTGCATCGAATGTCGTCCAAGATCCGATCCCCACGGCAGGGACCACCCCCGTATCGGTGCTGTCAGACACATGGTTGATCGTTCCCGTTGCCGAGAGCCCGCCTTTCGACCAGGTCAGTCCCGCGCGGGCTCGGAGATCAGGTACGTTCCCAATTGTGCCCGATTTGGTGGCTTCCGGGGTGCCTGGGATGGTCTGTTGGACCACCTCCGTCCAAGTCATATTCGCGAACGCAGAGACCTCCCCCAAAGGCAGCTCAAACGACTGGCGGTAGGATAGGTCGACCCCGCTAATCTTCTGGGATGTGGCGTTCGCATAATTGTTGAAGAGAATGGCGACGACATTCGACGGGTCGTAAGGAGTGGTCGTCGAGTTCCTGAAGCTTGTGCCCGCCGCGATCACGGCGGCCTGCTCCTCCGGCGTGGGATTTCGTTGGATGAACGGCGCGAATTGCGCGTCGACCAAGGCCCGCGACGATGGCGAGATCGGAACGATCACTCGATCAGTATAGTCGATGTCGAAATAGGTCGCGGAGAATGTGGCGTCGCTTGTCTGCCAGGGTCGATACTCGCCACCGAGCGTCCAGGATGTTGATTCCTCTGGCCGCAGATTGGGATTGCTGCCTGTTACCCAAAGCGCTGTTCCCCCGCCGGTCCACCCAAACGTGCTAGCATTATAGAGTGAGATCGGCTGACCGCTGATCATCTGCGTGAACGATGGCGCCTTGAATGACTTTCCCCACGTCCCTCGCAGCGATAGTTGAGGAATTGGGACATACCGCAAGCCGACTTTCGGGTTCGTTGTCGATCCGAAGTCGCTGTAGTCTTCGACACGGGCCGACATACTGACCGCCAGTTCATTGAGGCCCACGCGAGTCGCGGATGGAGAGATCAGCGGCGCATAAAGTTCGCCGAAGAGGTAGCTCACGTTGCGCGACCCACTGACTACGGTCGCGCTTGTCTCGCTGCCCTGATCGAAGATTTCGTCACGGTATCCGCCCCCTACGGCAACGCGTAGGTCACCTCCTGGCAAACTGAGCGCAACGCCTTCGGCCGTGATCTCGAAATACTGTGTCGAGTTCTCCAGGTGAGTATTGCTTCGGATAGCTGGAGATACCTGCCAAAACTTGCTTTCACTGGAGGAATGAACGCCTGTCGTTGTGAGTTTCCATGTGTCACTGAGCGTAAAATCAACCGACCCGCCGACACTATAAGCCGGCGTCGTCACGTCGACTTGATACTGTGGCGCGGCCAGCGTCGATTGCGAAATGCTCGTCGCCCTCCGTTCGCTCGCGAGCACATCAAGCGTCGCCGAAATGCGGCTTGTTATGTCGGCGCCGAGACTCGAATAAAAGGAGGTGCGCTCCTCCGCCCGCAACAGGTCGACATCGGGTGGCATCTCATCCGTGAAGTCGCGGTCAGACGCCTTGATCGCGTCTTGCTTCGAGTATTCCGCATTCGCCAGCACGTGCCAGCTGTCGCGAGACACGCCGCCAAGCGCGGTATAGGTCTGCTGAAAGCCGCCGCCGTTGGTCGCGCCGCCGAACCGACCGGCGAGTTCCACGCCGTCGAAATCCCGGCGTAAGATAAAATTGACTACGCCAGCAACGGCGTCGGATCCATAAACCGCAGACGACCCGTCGGTCACAACTTCGATCCGGTCGATCGCGGAAAGCGGAATGCCGGAAATGTCAGCACCCTGGTAGAGAAAATCCCCGGACAGGCGGCGTCCGTTCACCAAGACCAGAGTTGCGTCCGTGCCAAGCCCACGCAGGTTCACCGTGGAGGCATTCGATTGGTTAGTGTTGTTGATGTTTCCAGCGGTTGCGCCAAGCACACCGGGGTTCTGGCCGCCTGAGAAGTTCTCTGGCAGGCTTCGGACGATCTCACCGGTTTGCCCAAATCCTGATCGGTCGATCTCCTCTCTGGTAACGAGACGCACTGGAGCCGTCGGAAGGGCTCCCCTTATGCGGCTGCCCGTAACCACGATGTCACCGACCTGGGTCGCGTCGCCGGTCGCGCCCTCCCCGGCCGTGCCGGGCTGGGGGCGAACGATCATCATGGCCCCCGTCGAATCCCGCGCGACGCGAAGACCCGTCCCGGCAAGCAGGCGGTCGAGCGCCTCTTCGGGCGTCAGCGAGCCCGACACCCGCGCGCTGCGACGGCCGCGAACATCGCTGGGCTGGTAGATGAGCTGAGCGCCGGACTGGCGGATATAGGCTTCGAGCGTGACGCTCAGATCGCCAGCCGGCAGATCGAATGGGCGCGGCGCCTGGGCATGCGCGGCCGTCGCCAATGCCAAGGCGCATACGCCGCCCGCCAAGGCCCCGCGCAGAATCGCGAGTCTCTTCATGTCGTCCCCTCCGAGCCGTTATGTCGGCTTCAGGAATTCAGACGATTTGCAGGCAAGAACCTTGCGACGGGTTCGGAGAATTTTTCGGCTCGATCTCTGCGCCTGCCCAGCAAACCGCGAGACTGTTCGTCTCCTGCCAGCGGTCATGGGGAGCCGGAACCGGGCCGCAGGGACGACGTCCCAGCGCGATCCCGGCGACATCGATCGTTCAGTTGGGTGACGCCCAGGGATTCATGACAGGCAGACCCGCGGCGGCGAACGCGCTGACGTCGCGTGTGGCGACAGCAAAACCGTGGGCAGCAGCGATGGCCGCAATATACCCATCTGGCGTCGGAAAGCCCTTGCCCGCCGTGCGCGCCTTGACCGCAAGCGCTGCGTGATGGCGGGCCGCTACGAGGTCAAAGGCAAGGATGCGGTCGCCAAAGAGAGCGACGATCCCGTCGACAGCCGCCGCGAGCCTGTCCTTGCGACGTCCCGCCGGCAGCACACCGATTCCGAACAGCATTTCCGCAACCGTGACGCTGGAAAGGTATAGGGTTTCGGCGGCTTGTTCATCGAGCCATCTGACGACGTCGGGATGGGGTTCCGGCCTCATCGTCTCGGAGATGACGTTGGTGTCGAGCAGGATCATTCGAAGCTCATCGGGGACGCGGGCTTGCGATCGCGATGCTGTTCGAGCGCTTCCACATCAGCGTTGGTGACGCCTGCCTGCCGCCCGGCCGCAGCCATCGCCGACCCCAGACGGACGCGTTTGGCGGGCCGAACAGCCCTCTCAAGAATGTCGCGGATTTCGGCTTCTGCGCTACGGCCATGACTGGCGGCCCGCAGCTTGAGGGCGCGATGGGTCTCCTCCGAGAGATTGCGAATGGTGACAGCAGCCATGATAGCAAAACTCCTATGGACGCCAGCGATGCTATCATTTTAGGCATTGTGATAGCATTCTTCAAGGGTGAAATATGGTCCCGCACGGCGCGCCTTCCGAGAGGCGGGATCGATAAGCCCTTCTTGAGCCGCCAGCAGTCCTGGATGCCGCGGGAACGGGTAGCGCGTCCCCTTGGAACGTCGCTCGTATCAGCGCGAGATCATCATCCGATCTTTGCCGTCGTCGACCTGAAGACCCATGCCCTCTCGCAGAAGACGGCCGAACGCGGCCGTGTTGCGGGCCTCGAACGCGCCCGAAATCCGCAGGTCGGCGGCGTCCGGCGCGACGACGATGGGCTTGGCGTTATAGCGGTTGAACTCGGCGGCGGCTTCGGCGAGCGTCGCCTGGTCGAGCGTGATCAGCCCCGCCCGCCAGCTCAGCGCCTTTTCGACCTTCTCTTCCGACGGCGGTGCGACGAAGATGGACGGACCGTCGGCGACGATCATCTCGCCGCGCGTCAGCAGTGCCGGCGGCGGCGCGGCGCCCGCGCCTTCGGAAGCGACTTTCACCCGCCCGTCGCGCACCGCCACAGTCACCCTGTCGCCGTCGCGGCGCACGCTGAACCGCGTCCCGAGAACGGTGATGGTGCGCGCCCCCGCATGAACGACGAAGGGGCGCCCAGGATCGTGCGCGACCTCGAAATAGGCCTCACCTTGCTCCAGCCATACCTCGCGGGCTTCGCGCGACACGTCAGCGCGCAGTTTCGTCGCGGTATTCAACTCCACGGCGCTGCCGTCCGCGAGCGAGATCAGGCGGCGCTCGCCGCTCGCCGTCTCGACATTCTCGCGATGCTCGAACCGGTGGCCGGACATCTCGCGGGCGCCGACGAAGACGCCGGTTATCAGCAGGGCCGCCAGACCGACGATCCACCACAGGCGGGGCGAGCTAGAGCGCGCGGGACGGGTCCCGGGCTTGCGCAGAGCCTTCAGTCGGTCCACCTCTTCCCAGACCTGCTCAAGCCGCCAATAGGCGAGCTTATGGTCGGGCGACGCCGCAATCCACGCGGCGAAAGCGTCCGCCTCGGCCTCTCGGGTCTCGGCGTCCGCGCGCCGCGCCACCCACAGCGCCGCCTCGTTCTCGATCTCTTCGCGCCGAGTCATCACAGTCGCGCCTCCCGACGGCGATCGCCCGCCCGCGTCGTGCGCGCGCCGCCATTCCATCCGTCGGCCAGCAAGCGAATGGCGCGGGCGAGTTGTTCATTCACCGTCGTCACCGTCACATTCATTCGTTCGGCGGCCTCGCGCGCGCTGAGATCTTCGATACGACGCAGTTTCACAACCTCGCGCAGCCGGGGCGGTAATCGCTCGACCGCGCTCTGCATCCGCCGAAGTTCATCGCGCGCGACGACATCGCGTTCCGGCGTCGGGAGGTCGTCGCTGAGGCCCAGCGCATCAAGGTCCGCCATGAGGTCGAAGGAGACGATGCGCTCCCGCCGTGCGCGATCGGCCAGATGGTTTCGCGCGGTCGCGAACAGGAACGCTCGCGGATGCAGCGGAAGCTCGGCGGCCGCCGCTTCATAGACCTTCATGAATATCTCCTGGCGCAGGTCCTCGGCTTCGCCCCGCTGACGCCAGTGTCGCCGCAAGAAACGCATGAGCGTCGCCTCCAGCGGAAAAATCTGCTGGGCGAACCACGCTTTCAATGTGGGGTCGTCGACCATGCGGGCGGACACCAACGCGCGGACCACCGCGCCTCCTGATCCTACCTCAGACGAACGGCGACCGGAATCCTTGCGGACTTTGTGGTTTGTCGGCTGCGCGGGTCGCGTCGCGCACCGCCTGCGCACCCCGCGCACAACAATCGCGCCCGTTTCGGGAAGCTTGGGCGGGTGATCGCCATGCCAAACGGAGATGATCTTCCCGCTTCGGGATTATCAGCGGTGCTGAGCGCCCTTCCCGATTGCTACCATCGGTATTGAAAATATAGTCCTGTTAGTCGTTAGTTTCAGATGGATAAGCGAGGCTCGCAGGGAGGTCGGCTGGCCCGATGAAGGGATCAATCCGTTTCGCGAATGACGCCCAGCTCGCTGGCAAGGCGATTCCGCCGCCGCGACGCGGCCGCGGTACGCGCGGTCCCGGCTGGGCGGGATAAACGCCATGGTTCCGAGACGACCAGTTCTGATCGATTTCGCGGACGATCCCCCGCCCTTGTTCGAGGTCCGTCAAGGACTGAGCTTCGACGGCTTCCATATCGCCCAGGGCACGCTTGCGCCCAACCCGGGCTGCCAGCTCGGTGCGCCGCAGATGACCGCCGTGATCCACGAAGGCGCTCCCTTCCTGTTCGAATGGCGTCGACCTGACAGCGGCCGTCTCGAGCAAACCGAGGTCCGCGCCGGCGGCATCCATATCAACGCGGGAAATCGGCCCTTCTATCAGCGATGGACGGGCCACCAGCGCATTCTCGTCATGGCGTTCGACCGCGCCCTGGTCGAGCAGGTCGGAAGCGCTTTCGGCGGCAAGACGGACGCCGACATCGAAACCGTCATCGGCGTGCGTGATCTGGAGATCGAAGCCGTCGGCCATCGGCTGCGACGCGAACTCGATCAGTCCTCACCCTCGGGCGGACTCGTCGTCCAGGCGGCCGCGACGCTGCTGCTCGTCCATCTCTTTCGGAACTATAGTCGGCCGCTGGGCGCCGAGCGCCCGGCCAAGGGCGGCCTCGATCCGCGGCGGCTCAGCCGGGTCCTAGACTATATCGATACGAACATTTCCGACGACATCACCCTCGGCAGCCTCGCCAAGGTCGCCGGCCTGAGCGCCAATCATTTCAGCGCGTGCTTCAAAGCCGCCACGGGAATGCCGCCCTATCGGTTTCTCCTTCGGAGGCGACTCGATCGCGCGGTCGAATATCTTGTCACCACCGATCGGACGATTTCAGACATCGCCCACGAGCTGCGCTTCCCGAGCCACGCCCATATGTCGACGCACTTCAAGCGCTTCCTCGGAACCCAGCCTTCGAGCCTGCGGCGGGAATGGCGCGCCAGGACGGAACCGCTCGACACTACGCGCTCCGCGACGGGAGGCTGCTGAAGACCCCGAGAAACGATCTTCAGCAGACCGACGCCAGCACGACACATCCCTTCAGACAATCGCACCCATTCTTGTCGGATATGCTGTTATAATCGCACCTTAAGTCTTATCTCATCTGCATGGGCGTTGAGACTCTGACAGAAAGGGAGCGCGAAATCCTTCGATTGCTTGTCCAGCCGATGCGACCGAAGGACATTGCGAGATCGCTGAACCTCTCCATCTACACCATCCACGATCATCTCAAGAGCGCGCGCGCAAAGCTGGGCGTCTCCGACAGTCTGTCGGCGGCCTATCTGCTTCGGGACCATGAGAACGGCACCCCCCAAAGCGTAGGGACGACGGATTCGGGATGGACCGACGGCGACCGCCCTGACGAGAACGGTCCTCGCGAAGGGTGGAAGGCGATCGTTCCTCCAAGACCCTTCGCCGTCAAAGGCAAGCCATGGAACCGGCTGAGCCTGGGATGGCGGATCGCGTGGCCGGTGCTGTTGTTCGGCGTCGTCGCGCTCGGCGCCGGGCTGCTCATCGGCTCCCTGGCATCGCTGTCTCAGCTCCTCCTTTCCATCAGCCGCTGACGCCACGTCAGAAGAGCCGGGATCGGCTCCGGGAAAGGATGGTCATGAAGATCGCACAGCTTCGTCGCAGCCATAATCGCCGTCATGAACTCGCGCAGGAAGTGGTCGAACATCTCGTGCTTCGCGGCACGGTCTACGCCCCCGTCATCACAGCCGTCGTTCCGATCGTCGAGGATATGTTCGGCTATGCCGAGATGCAGGTCGTATCGTCAGCGGATCTCTATGCCGGCAAGATCGTCGCAGCGCTTGATCGCCAGCACCCTCGCGACCTCTTCGATGTGCGCGATCTCCTGGCCAAGGACGGAATCAGCGACGAGCTGCGCCGGGCCTTTCTGGTCTATGTCGTCAGCCATAATCGGCCCATCGCGGAAATCCTTGTTCCGGGCCGTAAACCGCTGACGGAAGAGTTCGAGCGGGGATTTGTCGGCATGACGACGAAACCGGTCGAACTGACCGATCTGGAAGCCGCCCGCGAAGCGATCATCACGGCAATGGTCGGCGAGATGTCAGAAGAGCACCGGCGTTTTCTCCTGGGCTTCAGGCGCGGAAACCCTGACTGGGATTCCATGGGGATACCCGAGGCCCGGAATCTCCCCGCCGTCCGATGGAAGCAGCAAAATCTGGACAAGCCGGCTCCCGATCGACGAAAAGCACTGATCGATCGCCTAGAATACGTCCTGTCTCCATAACGGCGCCACCACGATTGCCGTTGTGAAAGCCTGCCGAGAAGGAGGAAGCGCGTGAGAGATGGAGAGGAATTCTCAGTGGGCGTCCAGATCGGCAAGTCTGACCTGAATGCCTCCGGATTTTACTATCCGAAGACCGACAAGATCACGCACGTCGAGCCCTGGGGAAAGCGAGAAGTCGCGGAAAAATTCCTGTAATTTGGAGCAGGGTTACGGTCGATCATTCGCCACGTTCTTCACTCGGCAAGGAGCAGGAGCACGCAGACATCGTCGTTGGGTGCGACATGATCATCGTGCGGGTTTTCGCGCCGAATCACTCACCGATATCCCAGCGCCTCATCTGCTCCATGCGCTGCGGGGCCGAGCCTGCCAGCACTGCCGGCACGGCCCCCGATAGAAGACCGGCAATTCTGAACAATCTCGGCCTCAAACGCGCTAAGTATGAGTCATGGAAGTATCCGATGTTACGAGCCTGGCTCCGCCAGCCGAGCTTTCCTCGAACCAGCCGATCGAGCGCGCGGCGGCGATCCTCGATATCATCGCGCGCGAGGGTGGTGCGGCCGCGCTCGACCTCATCGCCATGCGAGCCGGACTGAGCAGGACAACGGCGCACCCCATCCTCAAAACGCTGAACCGGTTAGGTTATGTCAGTCGCCGGATCGGCGACACGCGCTATTACCTGGGCGGCCGCCTCTTGAATCTCGCGCGCCTCGGCGGAGACAATGAGGCGCTGCGAATTCGCATCCGACCGGCCTTGGAGGCGATTGCAAGCAAGACGGGCGAGACGGTCTATCTTGCAGCGCCAAATGGCGACGAAACCTACTATCTCGACGCGATCGAATCCGACCGGACTTTGCGCACCACGTGCCGCGTAGGCGAACGCGAGCGACTTGAAGATTCGGCGATCGGCCTTGTCTTCCTCGCCTTCATGCGCGGGCTCAACAAGCGCGTATCGGTGGTCCGTCCTGACGCCCTCGGCCCGAACCTCCGATCGAGAATCAGCAAGATCGAGCGGATCGGCTTCGCCCTTGATCTCGAAGATCATCAACCGGATCTTCACTGCGTCGCCGTGCCTTGGCGGGAGAACGGCGAGGTCCGCGCCGCCCTGGGCCTCAGCGGCCCGTCTACCCGTCTGCCCTGCGATCAACTCACAGACATCGCCTGGATGATGATGAAGGAGGCGAAAAAGGTGCGGTGACGTAAGCGGCGGCGCCCGAACACCATATTCTGTCGACGCGACCTCTAGCTTCAATATCCCAACCTCCAGCCTTGGGATCGCGGCTCGTGCTCCGCCGACGTAAAGGTCATCGCAAAAGAGCGCAGAGGGCCCACGCTGACCCGCATGCGCTTGCGCGGATAACGAAAAGCGTCGGCGCCCCTCCACTGCGCCTAATGGCGATCCAGTCGATCACAAGTCCCGTGAAGCCGGACGGTACGCCGTGGCGCCATGTAAAAATCGCGGGGCGCCCCGGGACGGCACGGGCGCGACTGATGGCCCGCTGAGATCCCGACCGAACACGCCCCGTGCGAGTATCCGTGTCGAACGGAGCGCGATCCGAAGCGGTTCTTCAAGCCCGGGTCGCAAGGGATTGAGCAAAGCAGGCGGCGCGGCCGCGTCCAGACAAACCAACAGGGTCCGTTCGTCCTCAGTCAGCGCCGAAGCCGCCTGTTCCCCCGCATTGAAGCATTGGCCCGACCAAGCCTCGTACATCGCCATAAGAGCAGCGATGGCGGGAGCCAGAAGCGCCGCTCCGCGTATCTCAAGCCGGGCGTAAAGGGCCGGCATGACAGGGAGACGACGATCGGAAGCATCCCGCCAGCACCGCGCCGCGCCAACGATGAGGGCTTCCGGTGTGAGAGGATCGGCGAAAGCGGCGATACAGGACAAGGCGATTTCCTCTCAGCCCCCACCTCAAGCTGCCCACCCGGCATCTATCGGGACAATATTGCACCAACAAGGCGCCTGAACCGGAAGACCGCTCGGACCTTCCCCGGAGAGCCGCCCTCGCCCATTTTGGATGACCGTTCGGCCTTCGATCACGCTGCAATCGCACCGTGGCGTTTAAAGGGCGTTCTTACCTCAGCCCATGACGGCTAGCCCCCGCTCCGGCGACGGCGCCCCAGCAAATCGCATGTTCTCTCCGGTCAAAGAGCAGCTGCGACATATTGACTGTCGATAGATCTGGATCAAAGCGGAGAACATGCTTCGGTGTCATCGAGCCATCGCAAGCTGAAACTATTCGCCGCACAGACCCTTTGTAACAGATCGAAAGGATAAGGCTCATGACGGTCAAGCAAAAATCCGTTCTGGTCACTGGAGCGAGCCAGGGCATCGGTCGCGGCATCGCGCTGCGTCTGGCGCAGGATGGCGCCAATCTCGCACTCGTCGACATCAAGGCCGACAAGCTGGAACGTGTGGCCAGGGAGATTGAGGCGCTGGGCAGAAAGGCGACGACCTTCGTCGCCGACGTCAGCAACCGCGACGAGGTTTACGCCGCCGTCGACCATGCCGAGAAGGCGCTCGGCGGCTTCGACGTGATGGTCAACAACGCCGGCATCGCCCAGGTGAAACCGTTGACCGATGTGCAACCCGAGGATCTCGACCGCATCTTCCGCATCAATGTGGATGGCGTCGTCTGGGGCATCCAGGCCGCCGCCAAGAAGTTCCAGAGCCGCGGACACAAAGGCAAGATCATCAGCGCGTCCTCGATCGCTGGTCATGACGGCTTCGCCATGCTCGGCGTCTATTCCGCGACCAAGTTCGCAGTCCGCGCGCTGACCCAGGCCGCGGCCAAGGAATACGCCGCTCACGGCATCACGGTGAACGCCTATTGCCCCGGCATTGTCGGCACGGACATGTGGGTTGAGATCGATGAGCGCTTTTCGGATTTAACGGGCGCGCCGAAGGGCGAGACCTACAAGAAATATGTCGAAGGCATCGCGCTGGGCCGCGCGCAGACACCCGAAGACGTCGCCGCGCTTGTCGCCTTCCTCGCCAGCGACGATTCCGACTACATCACCGGCCAGGCCATTCTGACCGATGGCGGTCTCGTCTATCGCTGACCCGGGGAACTGGCGACGGCAGGCATCGCGAAGGAGGCGAGCGGCGCGATGCCTGCGATCCATCCGCGGAGCCGACCATTTCGCCTTAGAGCAAGCCCGGAGCGGCGTGTTCGACCCTGAACGCCAATGGTCGCGATGCAGCGCCCTCGCTCAGGCTGAGATCAACGACATCTTATGGATTCTCAATCCTTCCCTGCGGCCTTTTCATTCGTAGCGGACCGACCGCGCAGGGCATGCCGCTGGAAATCCATTGCTTCTCCACCACATCAGCCTGGACCGACGATGAAGAGATTCAGGCCGACATTATCGAGCATCTGCTGGCGATCCTCCCTGAATTCCACCTGCGCCGCTATCAGGCGCCGGGCGGACGCTGCCTCACGGAGACACAGCTTGAGCCAGCGACCGCGGCGCCTGAAGTCCCGCGGCTTCACACCCGGATTTCACCTGCGGCCCCGAACATAGAAGCGGCCGATCAGGGACAAGCCGAGCGGCAGAATCGCCAGAATGAGCAGGCCGATCAGCCAGACAACGACAACAGCGGCCTTGCCGGCGCCCTTGACCATCCCCAGCAACTGGCCCGCCCAACGGCTGGTGTCCAGCGCCGCCAGAACGTCGCCGGCAGGCGCGCCGCCCAAGGTCCTCGCGGCATCTTGTCCCTGGTTCACAACCAGTTCGAGAGAGGTTGCGAGCCAGGCCAGCACAGGGTCGGTGAAGCTGTAGAGGAGCCAAGCGAGCAGCGACCAGACCAGCATGGCCAGACCGACCAGAATCCAGACGAAAGGACGCAGCCTTCCGCTTCGAACCCTCCCTCTTCCGATGCGCGAAAAAGCCTCGGGCGAATGGCGATTCCTGCGTTTCGGGCCGTGCGACAAGGCGAAATCTCTATCGGTCAACCGGGACGCAAGCCCGCCAAGGAAGCCATCTTCACCCGCACACGACAAAAAGCCACAGAATACTGTCGCTGCAAGGCGTCTGCGACAGCATGGCGCGACATGATCTCGCCGGCTACCGTCGCGCTATGCTTCAAGTCTTCGCGTCTCGGCGCCTCATTTTGCATGATCCGGGCCTGAGATCGCCGCCGCAAGGCAAGCGATGATGACGGGCGACGCTCGCCGCGTGAGGGCGCATCCATCCGTTCGCAACATCCGGTTAGACAACGACTTCTGGGCGCCTCGGAGAGGTCGGAGCTCGCCTCAGGCCCCCCACAATTGTTCCGTCGCCATCGAAATAGCCCGTAACGCTCGTTTTTCGCGGACTTTATAACAGATTGCCATCCCGATCTCAGGCCGTTAGCTAGCCGAACTATGGTCTGGTCGATGGCGACTTTGGCGAGGATTTCGGCGGTGCTGACCTTGGTCATCGCCGCCTTTCTCGTCGCTCCCGTCACCGACGCCGCCGCCTGCGCGCCCGAGCCGCTGGCCGCTCATCAGAGCCTGGATCACGATCCTTCGGCCGGCGACCACAATGGGAGCGGCGGCGACATGGGTCTTTGCTCCCATGGTCATTGTCACCACACCGCCAGCGAGCGACACGTGACAGACGAAATCGACAGCGCTGAGCTGTCCGGTCATACGACACACGCCGCGCCCCTCAATGATGGCGCGGCCTCTTTCCCGAATAACGGACTGAAGCGGCCGCCTCGAGGCTGAGCAAAGGCCAGCGCTTCCGCGCGCCCTTTTCCGTTTCACTTCTGGAAATACCTACATGTCTTCGACACCTCGTCGTCGGCCGCGCCTTGCGGTCGGCTGCGCGCTCGCCGTCTTGGCCTGTGCGCTGGCAGGGCCGGCCTTCGCCGATCCCGCTCCCTCGTACACGGACCTCCTAGCCCGCCTGGACCAGACGCCCGCCGCCGCCGAATCCGGCGCCCTGGTCGATGCGGCCGAGGCGCGCGTGCGCCAGGCCCGCGTGCGGCCCAACCCCACCCTGTCGCTGACCGGAGAAAATCTCGGCGGCTCAGGCCCCTACTCCGGCGTCGACGCGGCCGACCTCAGCCTGTCGTTCAGCCAGGCCCTTGAGTTATGGGGCCGGCGACCGGCGCGTGTGAATGTCGCCCGCGCCGAGGCGGGAACCGCCGCCCTGCGCCGCGACCTGGCCATGATCGACACGGCCGGGCGGCTGGCCCTCACCTACGCCGAAGCCGAAGCCGCGCAGCGGCGCGCGACCTTGGCTGAAGAAGCCCTGTCCCTGGCCTTGGCCGACGCCCGCGCGGCCCTGGCCATGGTCGAGGAAGGGCGCGAGCCCCTGCTGCGCGGCATCCAGGCCGAGAGCGAGGCCGCCGCCGCCCGCGCCAGCTTGGACGAAGCCAGGGCCGAGCAGAACGCCGCCTTCGCGCGCCTCAGCGCCGTCGCCATGCTGCCGACGCCCGCCACCTCGGTCAGCGCCAGCCTGCTGGACGCCTCCGCAACGCTTTCCGCCCCGGAGATCGACGACGCTCCGACCGTGCGCGTCGCCGAGGCCGAGCGCACCGCCGCCGAACGCCGCATCACTGTTGAACGCATCAATGGTCGCCCTGACGTGACCGCCAGCGTCGGCGTGACACGGTTCGGGCTCGAGGAGGAGACCGCCCTCACCGTCGGTCTCAGCCTGCCATTGCCCCTGTTCGACCGCAACCGCGGGAACATCGACGCCGCACGCGCCGAATTTCGGGCCGCCGAGGCGCGGGTGATGCAGGCGCGTCAGGACGCCGGAGCCGACCGGGCCGCCGCCGTCGCTCGCCTGACGGCTTCGGCCAGCCGCGTCTCCGCCGCCGACGCTGGCGTCGCTTCAGCCGATGAGGCCTATCGCCTGTCGCGCATCGGCGCCGAGGCCGGGCGCATCTCCCAGCTTGAGCTGCGCGTGACCCGCACAGGCCTCATCAACGCCCGCGCCGCCGCGGTCGACGCCCGCTTGGCCCGCGTCCGCGCCGAGATCGATCTGGCGCGCCTCGACGGCCGCGCCCCCTTCCAAGGAAATCCCTGATGCGCAAAAGCACTTCCAACAAAACCCTCCTCATCGGCGGCGTCGCCGCACTCGTCCTGCTGGGCGGCGGGGGCCTCTACATGGCCCTGCAGCGCCCCGAAGCAGCCCCTCCCGCTGCCCCCGAAAAGGCTGCACCGGCGGGTGAAGCCGCGCCCGCCGAGGGAGAGGCCGGTCATGCCGAAGACGGCCAGGCCGCCGAGGGCGAGGTCGAACTGACCGTCGAACAACAACAGGCCGCCGGCATCGCGGTCGTCTCCGTCGCACGCGGCGGGGGTGGAGAAACGCGCCTGTCCGGCCGGGTCGAAGCCATGGTGGACGCGCGCGCCGCTGTCGGCGCCGTGGTCGGCGGCACGGTCGAGCGGGTGCTGGTCGCTCCGGGCCAGACGGTCCGCGCGGGCCAGGCTCTCGTCAGCCTGGTCAGCGGCGAAGGCGCCGCGCTCAGGGCCGAGATTGATGCGGCCTCCGCGGCCGCAGCCGTCGCGCGCCAAGCGCATCAACGCAACCAGAACCTGGCCGATCAGGGCGTCGTCGCCCGCCAGGAGGTCGAAACCTCCCAGGCCCAGGAACTGAGCGCCGAGGCGGCGGCCCGCGCCGCGCGGGCCCGGGCGACGGCGGCCGGCTCGCCCAATGCGTCCGGCCGGATGAGCGTGGTCAGCCCCATCTCCGGCGTCGTCACCAATGTTCAGGTCGGTCCCGGCGGCTTCGTCGCCCAGGGCGGCGTCGTGGCCGAAGTGACCAATCCGGCGCGGGTCGAACTCGTCTTCAACGCGCCGCCGCAACTGGCCGCCCAGGTGCGCCCCGGCTCACACGTGCGCGTTACCGGACCGCAGGGCGAGTTCGACGCCCTGGTCACGGGCGTCGCCGCCGACGCCGGGTTGCAGGACAGCGGCGCGACCGTGATCCGCGCCCGGGTCGAAAGCGGCCGCCTGCCGCCCGCTGGCTCGCCCGTCACCGGCGCCGTGGTCACGGAAGGCCAGTCCGGCGGCGCCCTGACCGTGCCGTCCGAGGCGGTGCAGACGGTCGACGGCGCCACGGTGGTCTTCATCAAGACCGATCACGGATTCCGCGCCCAGCCTGTGCTGGCCGGACGTCGAGCCGGCGGCTCCACGGAGATCCTGCGCGGCCTGACCGGGACCGAGCGCGTCGCCTCTACCAACGCCTTCCTCCTCAAGGCCGAACTGGCCAAGGGCGAAGCCGAGCACGGCCACTAAGGGAGGGGATCATGTTCAAAGCCATCATCGAGGCGTCCGTCCGCTTCCGCTGGTTCATCGTCCTGGCCACGACGCTGGTCGCCGCCTGGGGCCTGTTCCAGTTGACGAAGCTGCCGATCGACGCCGTGCCCGACATCACTAACCGCCAGGTGCAGATCAACACCGTGGCCCCCGCCCTGGCCCCCGAACAGATGGAGCGCCAGGTCACCTACCCGCTGGAAACGGCCATGGCCGGGATTCCAGGCCTTCAGAGCACCCGCTCCCTCAGCCGCAACGGTTTCAGCCAGGTGACGGTCATCTTCACCGACGCCACCGACATCTACTTCGCCCGCCAGCAGGTGGCCGAGCGGATGGCCCAGGCGCGCGAAAACCTGCCCGAAGGCGTCGAGCCCGGCCTGGCTCCGATCACCACGGGCCTGGGCGAAGTCCTGATGTGGACCGTCGACTTCAAGCCCTTCGACGCCAAGGCGGCGCGAGCTGGAAAGCCTGGCTGGCAGCCCGATGGCGCCTATCTGACGCCCGAAGGCGATCGGCTGGCGTCTCCCCAGGCGCAGGCGACCTATCTGCGCACTGTGCAGGACTGGATCATCGCGCCCCGGATGCGGACCGCGCGCGGTCTGGCGGGCGTCGACGTGAACGGCGGCTATGTGAAGGAATACGCCGTCCGACCCGACCCGGCTCGCCTGGCGGGCTACGGTCTGGGCCTGGGCGACCTGATGCAGGCGCTGGAGCGCGCCAACACCCAGGCGGGGGCCGGATACGTGCAGCGCGCGGGCGAAGCCCTGACCGTCCGCACCGACGCCTTGGCCCAAACCGTCGAGGATCTGGCTCAGGCGCCCGTGGCTAACCGCAACGGCCTGGTCGTGCGCGTCGCCGATGTGGCGACCGTGGAAATGGGCCAGGCGCCGCGCCTGGGCGGGGCCAGCCGCGACGGCCATGAAGCGGTCATCGGCACCGCCCTGATGCTGGCCGGCGAGAACAGCCGCACCGTGGCCCAGGCCGCCGCCGAACGGCTGGAAGAGATCGGCGCCAGCCTGCCGCCCGACATCGTGGCCGAGCCGGTGCTGAACCGCAGCGCCCTGGTCAACTCGACCATCAAGACGGTGGCCAAGAACCTGACCGAAGGCGCCCTGCTGGTCATCGTCGTGCTGTTCCTGCTGCTGGGGAACATCCGCGCGGCGACGATCACGGCCCTGATGATCCCGATCAGCTTCCTGTTCGCGGTCATCGGCATGAACCGCTTCGGCATCAGCGGAAACCTGATGAGCCTAGGGGCGCTGGACTTCGGCCTGCTGGTCGACGGCGCCGTGGTGGTGGTCGAGAACACCCTGCTGATGCTCAGCCAGCGCCGGGCGGATCTGGGTCGGGCCCTCACCCGACACGAACGCCTGGACGTCGCCGCCGGCGCCGCGCGGCAGATGGTCAAGCCCGCCGCCTTCGGCCAGCTGATCATCCTGCTGGTCTTCACCCCCCTGCTGATGCTGGAAGGAGTCGAGGGCAAGACCTTCATCCCCATGGGCGCCACGGTCATGCTGGCCCTGGTCGGCGCCTTCATCTTCTCCTTCACCTTCGTCCCAGCCATGACGGCCCTGCTGGTGCGAGATCCCAAGACCGTCCACGTCGACGAGAACGGCGAGGCGGAAGAGCATGAGACCTTCCTGCTGCGCCACGCGCGCCGCTGGATCGAACCGGCCATCCGTTCCGCCGTGTCGCACCCCAAGACGGTGCTGGCGGCGGCGCTCGGCGCCCTCGTCGTCGGCGGGTTCGCCTTCACCACCCTGGGCCGAGAGTTCATCCCGACGCTGGACGAGGGCGATATCGCCATGCAGGCCCTGCGCGTGCCCTCGGCCTCGCTGGAGCAGTCCCTCGCCATGCAGATGGCGCTGGAGCGGGCCATCAAGGCCCAGCCCGAGGTGAAGACCATGTTCTCGCGCACCGGCACGGCCGAGGCGGCGGTGGACCCCATGCCGCCGAACATCTCGGACGCCGTCATCGTGCTGAAGAAGCGCAAGGAATGGCCCGATCCGAAGCTGCCGAAGGAGGAGTTGATCGCCCGCATCGAAAAGGCCTCCGCCGCCCAGTTGGGCAACAGCTTCGAGTTCAGCCAGCCGATCGAACTGCGCTTCAACGAGCTGATCTCCGGGGTCCGCACCGATCTGGCGGTCATGGTCTATGGAGACGACTTCACCCAGCTTCAGGCGACGGCGGATCAGGTGGCCAACGCCCTGCGCGATACGCCCGGCTCGGCCGACGTGCGGGTGGAGCAGGCGTCCGGCCTGCCGACCCTGACGGTCAGCGTCGACCGCTTCGCCGCCGCCAACTACGGCCTGTCGGCGGCCGACGTGTCCGAAGCCGTCTCGGCGGCCATCGGCGGCGCCGAGTCTGGGCAAATCTTCGAGGGCGACCGCCGCTTCGACGTGGTGGTCCGCCTGTCGGACGCGGAGCGTAACGATCCCGCCGCCCTGAACGCCCTGCCCGTCACCACGGCCAGCGGCGCAGCCATCCCCCTGTCCTCGGTCGCCCGCATTCAGGTGAAGGAGGGCCAGAACCAGATCAGCCGCAACGACGGCAGCCGCCGCATGGTGGTTCAGGCCAATGTGCGCGGCCGCGATCTGGGCGGCTTCGTCGCCGACGCCCAGAAGCAGGTCGATCAGCAGGTCCAGCTGCCCGCGGGCTATTCGCTCAAATGGGGCGGGCAATTCGAGAACCTGAAGCGGGCCGAGCAGAGGCTGGGCCTGGTCATCCCCGTGGTCTTCGTCCTTATCGGCATCCTGCTGTTCATGGCGCTGGGATCGTTCGCGGAGGCCGGGCTGGTGTTCGCCTGCGTGCCGCTGGCCCTGGTCGGCGGGGCGCTGTCGCTGTTGCTGAGGGGGATGCCCTTCTCGGTCTCGGCGGCGGTCGGCTTCATCGCAGTGTCGGGCGTCGCGACCCTGAACGGCCTGGTGCTGATGCAGGCCATCCGCGAGCGGTTGCAGGCGGGCCAGACGCCGCGTGACGCCGCCCTGCTCGGCGCCTTCAGTCGTCTAAGGGCGGTGCTGACCACGGCCCTGGTCGCCATCGTCGGCTTCATCCCCATGGCCATCGCCACCGGGGCCGGCGCCGAGGTGCAGAAACCCCTAGCGACAGTAGTCATCGGCGGCCTTCTGACGGCGACCGCCCTGACGCTGCTGGTGCTGCCGACCTTCGCGGCTAAGGCCGTCAAACACCGCAAGACGGAAGGAATAGAGGATTGAGCGGATCTCATCATGGAGAGGGGCTTCAGCGCCGCACGCTGCTGATCGTGCTGGTGCTGAACGTCCTACTGTTCGTCATGCTCGGACTCGGCGGCCTGTTCGCCGAGTCCAGCGCCCTGCTGGCCAACGCCGCCGACAACGGATCGGACGCCATCGTCTACCTGATCAGCTTCCTGGCGGTCGGGCGGGCGATGGCGTGGAAGCGCGGCGCCGCTCGGTTGTCAGGGATCATGCTGCTGGTCTTCGCGGCCGGGGTGCTGATCGACGTGGGGCGGCGCTGGATCGTCGGGACCGAGCCGGTCGGTTGGACCATGATGGGCCTGGCCGTCATCGCGGCGGTGGTGAACCTGATCTGCCTGATGCTGATCCGGCGTCAGGGCGGCGACGACGTCAACATGCGCGCAGCCGAGACCTTCAGCTTCAATGACTTCGCCTCGAACGGCGGCATCCTCGTCGCCGGAGGCCTGGTCATGGCGCTAAACCAGGCATGGCCCGACCTTGTGGTCGGGCTGATCGTAGCGGCCATCGCCCTCAAAGGCGGTCTCGACATTCTCAAGGACGCCCGGGGCGTCGCCAATAAGGGACAAGCCCAATGAACGCCCCGGGCCGCCGCTCGGCCGCTCCGATCGATCTCCGCTCGGTTCAGCGGTGGCGCAAACTCTTCATTCTCGTGGGCCTCTTCGCCCTTCTGGCCTGGACGCTGATGGTGAAGGCCGAGCCACGGCTCGAACACGCGGTCGAGCATCTCGGTCTGATCGCCATCATGCTCTGCATCATCGGCCGCGCCTGGTGCTCCCTCTATATCGGTGGCCGCAAGAAACAGGAGATCGTGACGAGCGGCCCCTACTCCCTGTGCCGCAACCCCCTCTACGTTTTCAGCTTCATCGGCGCCTTCGGAGCCGGGGCGATGTCCGGCAGCCTGTCGGTCGGGCTGGTGTTCGTCCTTGCCTGCTGGATTGTGTTCCGCACCGTCGTCGGCCGGGAGGAGCGCTACCTGAGCGAGACGTTCGGGGAGACCTACGACGCCTATCGGCGGCGCACCCCGCGCTTCATGCCGAACCCGAGGCTCTGGCGTGATGAGGCCGAGCTTTGCATTCGTCCGACCTTCTTCGTGCGCACGATCCAGGACGGACTGTTCTTCCTTCTCGCCGTTCCGCTGTTCGAATTGCTCGAAGCGGCGCAGCAGTTCGGCTGGTTCGGCGCCGTCCTGCAATTGCCTTGAGCAAAACCTCATGGAACGCGCGCGCCTGGTGACATCCTTGACGGCTATACTAGCCGCAATCGCCTTTCTCGCCGGCGGCGCCGTGCAGGCCGCTTCCCTTGAAGCCGAGGCGAAGCGCGCCGCGCCGCAGATCGGCCCTCCACCCGCCCCCGTCTCACCTCCGGAGTTCAGACATGCCTAACACGGTCAGAATGGACATCCCCGTCCTGCTGCCGGAAGCCCCCGACGCGTCCGACGCCTGCGTCGAACGCCTCGTCAAGCGGCTCAGCAGCGCACCCGGCCTGTTCCAAGTCCATGTCGCCGAAACGAACGGCGCATCTCAACTCTGCCTCCACTACGACCCCGCTGCGCTTTCTCCAGCGGACGTCAGGCGCAAGGCGTTGCAGGCGGGCGCCGAGATCAGCCAGCGATTCGGCCATCTCATCGGTTGGGTGGAGGGCGTACGCCACGCCCGCCATGCCCGCAGGCTCGAAGCCGCCCTGGCCGAAGAACCCGGTGTTCTCGAAGCGGCTCTGGACGTGGCGGGCGCCTTGCGCCTGGAGTTCGATCACACTCGGACTAGCCGGGACGCCCTTCAGCAACGCCTCGCGGACCACAGGCTGAGATTTTCCCATTCTCCCTTCCCGCCCCCGCCCGAACGATTTGAACCCGAGAAAGGCGATCACGACCACGAAGGAACAGGCGAACATGCCGATCACGATCATGCCCATGGCGGGGTTTTCGGCGCCAACACCGAGCTCGTCTTCGCCCTGGGATCCGGCAGCGCGCTCGGCATCGGTTTCGCCCTGGAGAAACTGGTTCCGGGACTTTCCGGATGGGCGCCGCTGACGCTCTTCCTCGTCGCCTATGGGCTCGGAGGCTTCTTCACGGTCCGCGAAGCCATCGAGAACCTGAAACGCGGGCGTTTCGAGATCGACACCCTGATGTTGGTGGCGGCGGCGGGCGCGGCGGCGCTAGGCGCATGGGCGGAAGGAGCTCTACTCCTCTTTCTGTTCAGCCTGGGCCACGCGCTCGAACACTACGCTATGGGCCGCGCCAAACGGGCCATTGAGGCTCTGGCCGAACTGGCCCCGCGCACGGCGAGAGTGCGGCGGGGAGACGACCTCATAGAGACGCCGGTGGAACAGCTCGAGATCGGTGACGTGATCGTGGTGCGACCCAATGAACGCCTGCCCGCTGACGGCTTCGTCCTCTTGGGCACGACCAGCATCAACCAGGCTCCGGTCACAGGCGAAAGCATGCCGGTGGACAAGCAGCCGGTCGCCGATCCCGCAGAGGCGCGATCGGGGCGGTCCTCGATCGCCAATACCTCGGCCGTGTTCGCCGGCACCATCAACGGCGCCGGCGCCATCGAGATCGAGACCACACGCAAATCCAGCGACACCACCCTTGCCAAGGTGGTGCGGATGGTGAGCGAAGCCGAAACTCAGAAGTCGCCCACTCAAAGGTTTACCGACAAATTCGAACGCATCTTCGTGCCCGTGGTGCTCGGGCTCGCCTTCGTCCTGCTGTTCGCCTGGGTCGTGATCGACGAGCCCTTCCGCGACAGCTTCTACCGCGCCATGGCGGTGCTGGTCGCCGCCAGCCCCTGCGCCCTGGCCATCGCCACGCCTAGCGCCGTTCTGTCCGGGGTGGCGCGCGCAGCTCGGGCGGGCGTTCTGATCAAGGGCGGCGCCCCCTTGGAAAACCTCGGTTCACTCAACGCCATCGCCTTTGACAAGACCGGCACCCTGACGGAAGGCCGTCCGCGCATCACCGACATCATTCCCGTCCAAGGAACCCGCGAAGCCGATCTTCTGTCGGCGGCCGTCGCCGTCGAGCGCCTCAGCGACCATCCCCTGGCCGCCGCCATCGCGCGCGATGGCGCAGAACGTCTCGGCCAGTTCACCCCGTCTCCCGCCTCAGACCTCAGAAGCCTGACGGGGAAAGGCGTCACCGCCCGATGGGCGGGCGAGACGATCTGGATCGGCAAGCCCGAAATGTTCGGGGCGGACGGCGTCGCGCCGCTCAGCGACGAGACGACGCTCGCGGTCACCCGGCTGCGGCTCGAAGGGCGCACCCTGATGGTCGTCCGCGCCGGCGCGCGCGATCTCGGCGTGATCGGTCTTCTGGACACGCCCCGGCCGGCGGCCAGAGCGGCCTTGGCCGCGCTGCGCGATCTGGGCGTGCAACGCATGATCATGATCTCCGGCGATCATCAGAAGGCCGCCCAGGCCATCGCGGGACAGGTCGGGCTTACTGAGGCTTGGGGCGATCTCATGCCCGAAGATAAGGTGGACGCCATCAAGCGGCTTCGAGAGGAGACGAAGGTCGCTATGGTCGGCGACGGGGTCAACGACGCTCCCGCCATGGCGACCGCCACCGTCGGGATCGCCATGGGCGCCGCCGGCTCGGATGTCGCGCTGGAGACCGCGGACGTCGCTCTGATGTCCGACGACCTCGCCCAACTGCCCTTCACGGTCGGCCTAAGCCGGCGAACGCGGAGCGTCATCCGGCAAAACCTGGTCGTCAGCCTCGGCGTCGTGGCCTTTCTCGTTCCGGCCACCATCCTCGGGCTGGGCATCGGGCCCGCTGTGGCGGTCCACGAAGGCTCCACGCTGCTGGTCGTGTTTAACGCCCTGCGCCTGCTCGCCTATCAGGATCGACGCGGCACACGGCGCGCGTCGACGGAGACCCGCTCATGAAACGTATCAGCGGCCTCGCCATCATCGTCGTCTTCCTCGCTTTCTCAGCCTTCCTCTTGGGCGTGGTGACAAAGCGGGGGTCAACCGCCATCGATACAGCCGGCTCCGTCGACGCGCGCCCCATCGACGAACATGCCGGCCATGGCGACAGGCCCCAAGACAGCGCGGCGACCCGTTCCTTCAAGGAAGCGAACGAGCGGCTGCATCAGGCCATGAACATCAACTGGAGCGACAAGGCCGATGCGGACTTCATACGCCTCATGATCGCCCACAGCGAAGGCGCCGTCGCCATGGCCCGCATCGAGCTCGAACAGGGATCCGACCCTGAAGCCAAGGCGCTCGCCGAAGATGTGATCCGCAGCCGGGACGCTGAAATCCTCCGCATGCGCATCTGGCTGGCACAGCGCCAAAGGGCGGAAACGCTCGAGGGCGCCAGGCCCGGGAACTGAGGGATGAGGCGCAGGAAGTCTCCCATCCGAGGTCAGACTATCGCCTGGCGGCCTGGACGCTACGGCAAGCGGCTGCGGTCATATCGTATCCGCAGGAACACCAAACCCCGGCCGGTTATGGACAGCGTATACGCGAGCTTCAACGGCCTCGTGGGAGCAGGGGTGGTGCTCTATCTCGGCATCGTCCTGTTCAACGCGACCGGCTTGCCGCTCTACATCACTTACGGCGCAGCTCTCCCCCTGGTCGCGCTCGCCTGCGTGCTGCTGGCGCCCCGCGGCCGGACGATGCTGATCCTGAGCTTGCCATTCGCGGTGCTCTGGATCGCGGGAACCCTGTTTCTCTACGTGACGCGTCACGACATGAACCGGTCGCCTCACAATCACCCTTCCTCCGCTGCATCCGCGCAGCAGGCCGCCGAGCCCGTCGAGCGACGCGTCGCACCTCCCGGACGTTCCGGGCCGGTGTCCGTCAATTAGCGGTCACCGTCAGAGAAGCCCCTAGCGAGATCCAGCGTATCGACGTTCAAGATCAGGAGGACCGACGTGACCGAGCTGCAGGCGAAGCTGGATTACAATCGAGCCATCGGCCGACGCATCCGTGACCGACGAAAGGCGCTGGGCTTCAGCCAGGCCGCGCTCGGCAGCAAGGTCGGCTTGTCATTCCAACAGATCCAGAAGTATGAGAAGGGCCTGAACGGCCTTGCAGCCGTGCGCCTGGGCCAGCTGGCGCTGGCGCTGGCCACAACGGTTCCGCGACTCCTGGGGCTGGGGGAAGAGGACCACCCGGCGTCAGACGAACAGCGTCATCGTCTGCTTCAGGCCTGGGAGAGATTGACGCAAGCGCAGCGCGAGCCCCTGCTGCGGTATGTCGAAGCGCTCGCGCTGTCGCCATCCTCTGCGACGACAGCGGTCGAGACGACGCACATTGGCGCGGAGGCCGACGTCGATCCGACGGCGACGAGCGATAAGAAATAAGGCTTGTTCGGATGACCGGCTTGGAGGTTCCCCCTTGGAGCACCAACCGCTGAAGTTCTCAGCCCGCGTCCCCAGCACCGTCAGCTTGACTCAAATGCGCTTTGCATCTCCCCAAAACCGCATCGGAATGCCTGATGACGGTAGATATGAACGACGCGAGCGTGGGACTGACTGCCTGGTTACGACGCGTAATGATCCCCACCGACCGTTTCAGCGAAGGTTGCGACAACGATCTCCAAACCAGGCCGGACGCGGCGGTCAGTGGCATGGCCAGGCGCGGCAGGGCCGAAACGCCCAAGCCGTTCAGCACCAGGGCCCCGACTGTAGCCATCTGTGAACACTCATAGAGCGGCTTGACCGGTGATCGCACCTGGACGAAAGCGGCGTCCGTCATCAAGCGCACGCTGCTGTTGGACGCCATTGCAATGAAGGGGCGCATCTCGAAATCGCGCCAGGAAACGCGCGGGCCCACGGCCATGGGATCGTCCTCACGACAGACCAGGCCAAAACGGTCCAAGCCAATCTCCTCATAGTTGAAGAGATCATCCTTGATCGGCCGCAATGCCAAACCCAGATCCGCTCTCCCCTGAATGACTGCCTCAGCGATGTCACCCGACAGCGCGTCGATCAGTTCAAACTCGACATCCGGCGCAGTCTCGCGAAAGGCCGAGATGGCGCGAGGCAGCACAGTCGCCGAAAGGGACGGCAAACTGGCCACAACGATACGGCCACGCGCGCCCGAAGCCAACTGATCAAGAGAGTCCAGCCCCGCCTCGACCTCTCGCAGCACCCGCTCGGCGATCGGCAGCAGGTGACGACCATAGCTGCTCAACGCAACAGTTCTCGTGTCCCGATCGAACAATCGAACTCCCAACCGGTCCTCCATCAGCTTGATCGTGCGGCTAAGCGCCGGCTGGGAAATACCACAATGTTCAGCGCAAAGGCTGAAACTGCCGTGTTCTGCGACGCCCCGGAACAGCCGCAACTCCCGCAGTTCGATCTGATGCGACATAGTCCGCGCTCCCTTCGATCTATGCTAACGATGAATAAGTTGATCAGGCAATAGTCATTGTAATTCTATAAGCGACGCGAAACATAGCGTCATGTCCGATGCATACATCCGCGAAAAATCAGCTGTAAGAATCGGATCCGGAGCCGGCTTCTCCGGCGATCGGATCGAGCCGGCGGTCGTTCTGGCCGAATATGGCCGGCTGGACTATCTGGTCTTCGAATGCCTGGCCGAGCGCACGATCGCACGAGCCGTCCGATCACGCATGGCCGATCCCGATGGCGGGTACGACCCTCTGCTGATTGAGCGCATGACGGCTGTCCTGCCCACCTGCGCACGCCAGAATACGCGCATCATCAGCAATATGGGGGCGGCCAATCCCGTGGGCGCGGCCCGCGCGACGGCTGCAACAGCGCGAGGTCTAGGCTTGAGCGGCCTGAAGATCGCAGCCGTGATCGGCGACGACGTTCTGCAGATCGCCACGACACATGGCGCTCTCGACGGGTTGGCGGAGCGGGCGATCTCCGCCAACGCCTACATGGGCGCTGAGCCTGTAGTGGAGGCCCTGGCCGCAGGCGCTGACATTGTTCTGACGGGCCGGATAGCGGATTCCTCGCTGTTCCTGGCTCCGGCAGCGTTCGAGTTTGGCTGGGCTTTCGACGATTGGGAGAAGCTAGGTCGAGGCGCCATCATGGGGCATCTTCTGGAATGCGCCGGACAGGTCACCGGCGGCTATTTCGCGGACCCCGGCTACAAGACCGTGGAGGGCCTGGCCCGGCTCGGCTTCCCGCTCGCGGAGGTTTCGCCCGATGGAAGCCTCATCGTGACCAAAGTCCCAGGTACAGGCGGCGCCGTGACCGTGGCCGGCGTGAAGGAGCAGCTTCTGTATGAACTGCACGATCCTGGCAATTACCTGAGTCCCGACGTGACAGCCGACTTCTCCAGCGTGATCGTGCACCAAGCCGGACCGGACCGTGTTTCGGTCGAGCGCGGCGGCGGCCGCAAGCGCCCTGATCAACTCAAGGTTTCGGTAGGCTATCAGGACGGCTTCGTCGGCGAAGGGCAAATCTCATATGGCGGGCCGGGGGCGCAGATGCGCGGCCGGCTGGCGCTCGACATCATGCGGGAACGTCTGGATATGATGGGTGATGAAATCCTGGAGACGCGGTTTGACCTGATCGGCGTGGATTCGCTCCTGCCAGGTTCGACACGCAGAGACGACGCCGGCGAAGTTCGCGCCCGCATCGCGGCGCGCACACGAACGCTTACCGGCGCCCGCCAAGTGGGCCGAGAGGTAGACGCCCTTTACACAAACGGACCGGCAGGCGGCGGCGGCGTTTTCCAGACCGCCTATCCGGTGATCGCCATGACCTCGACCCTTCTGGATCGAAGCCTGGTCCGTCCGGATATCATCTGGGAGACCACCTGATGCGATTGCGCGAAATCGCTCACTCGAGAACCGGCGACAAGGGCGACATCTCCAATATCTCGGTCATCGCCTATGATCCGGCCGATTATGAACTGCTGGTTCGGGAGGTCACCGTCGAGCGCGTCGGAGCGTGCCTGGGAGGCACGGTGCAGGGTGAAATCGACCGTTTCGAGATCCCCGGCCTGAGCGCTCTCAATTTCGTTCTGCACAAGGCCCTGGGCGGCGGGGTGACCCGGTCCCTCGCGCTCGACGCCCACGGCAAAAGCCTGAGTTCCTATGTGCTCGCGATGGAGATCGACAAGAGCGCATAACATTGAAGTCTTAGACGTCTCCCGGCGAATAACGACGCCCCGACGGCTCAGCAGCCGGCGAGGAAGCGTCGGCGGCCGGTAAGGAACAGGGAGGAGCGGTATGGACCTTGCGCTGCAGGGCTTTTTGACGATCGGCGCCTTTCTGGGGCTGATCCTCTTTGCGCGCGTGCCGGTGACGGTGGCGCTGATCCTAGTTCCCCTGATCAGCGTCTTCATCGGCGGCCAGGCGGAGGACGTCGGCGTCATGGCGGTCGACGGACTGAAGACCGTGGCGCCCGTGGCTGCCATGATGATGTTCGCCATCCTGTATTTCGGCCTGATGATCGATGTCGGCCTGTTTGAACCCTTGGTGAAAGGGCTGTTGCGGCTGGTCCAAGACGATCCCGTCAGGCTGTGCGTTGTCACCGCCATCCTCCCCATGCTGGTGGCGCTGGACGGCGACGGAGCAACGACCTTTCTGATTTCGGTGACCGCCCTTCTGCCGGTCCATCGTCGCCTAGGCGTCAAGCCGCTCGTCCTGCCCACCATCATCGGACTGTCTGCCGGCGTGATGAATCTCCTACCCTGGGGCGGACCGACCGCGCGGGCCATGAGCGCCCTCGAGGCCGGAGTGGACGAGATATTCACGCCTGTCGCCCCGGCCATGCTGGCCGGGATCGCCTGGGTCCTTTTGGCAGCCGGCTTCCTCGGCTGGCGCGAACGCAGGCGGCTGGCCCCGGCGGGGGGGCTTCGAAACAACCGCCCTCCGCCGGAAGTCGGCGCGTCTGAGATCGACGGCTCCGCGCCGGCGGGACGCATGAACGCCCTGTTCTGGATCAATCTCGGCCTGACGGTCCTGCTCGTCGTCCTGCTGTTCCAGGACCTCTACGCCCAATGGGTTCCCCTGCCCAAGATGCCGGCGCCGCTCTTGTTCATGACGGCCTTCGTTATCGCCCTGCCTATCAACCGCCGCACGGCCAAGGCGCAGCAGGAACAATTGGCCGCCCACGCCGGGAATGTGGTGATGGTGATTACCATGATATGCGCCGCTGGCGTCTTCGCCGGAATAATGAACGGGGCCGGATTGATCACCGCCATGGCCCAGGCCGCGGCGACGAATATGCCGGCCTTCGCCGTTCCCTGGTTGAGCGGCATCGTCGCCGTCACCGGCATGCCGATGAGCCTCGTCTTCACGCCCGACGCCTATTATTTCGGCGTCCTGCCCGTTTTCGCGGAAACGGCCGCTGCCGTGGGCCACGACCCGGCTGCGATCGGCCGAGCGGCCATTCTGGGCCAGATGACCACCGGCTTCCCGCTGAGCCCGCTGACCGCCTCGACCTTCATCCTCATCGGTCTGTCCCAGGTCAGCCTGCGCGATCACCAGAAACACATGTTCCTCTGGGCGTTCGGAACAACCCTGGTGATGACCGCCGTCGCCGCCCTGACGGGCGCGCTGTGAAACCTTAAGCCACAAGGAGCCCACCATGCCCGATGACGCCACCTCCCCCGCCCCGCGACTCCACCGACGCATTGGGACCAGGCCGATGCTGGCGGGCGCCTCAGCCATTACCTTTCTGGTCGGAACTGCCGAGGCTTCCGCACCCGACAGCGCTACCCAGTGCCGCGCCATGGCCGAACAGCACCTGCCCGGCGCCCGGGTTATCGAGGCGACCGTGGTCCCCGCTGGCGAGTTGGCCGTTCCCGGACAGGCGGCCGTGGGCGACCTGCCAACATTGTGTCGCATCCAGGGTGTGGCGGAGCCGACGGATCGGTCGCGGATCGGCTTTGAGGTCTGGATGCCGCTCGCCGCCTGGAACGGACGCATCCACATGGTCGGCAACGGCGGCTACAGTTCCTCGATCCGATACAACCTGATGGGCAATCTTGTCCGTCGGGGAGACGTCGCGGTGGCGACCGACACCGGCCATGTGGGCGACGATCTGGAATTCGGCTTCGACAATCGCGAGGCCATCGCCGACTGGGGTCATCGCGCAGTCCATGAATCCATCCGCGCAGGCAAGGCGCTGACCCAGACCTATTACGGCGCCGCGCCGCGCCAGTCCTATTTCTCCGGCTGCTCGACAGGCGGCCATCAGGGGCTGACGGCGGCCCAACGCTATCCTGGTGATTTCGACGGCATCATCGCCGGCGCGCCAGGGGCTAACCGCACCAACTTGAATTTCGGCTTCCTGTGGCAATTTCTTCAGAACCATGCGCCAGGAGACAACCTCAATCCGATCCTCACCCGTGCCGACCTTCAACTGGTCAGCCGGAAGGCGCTTCGCGACTGCGACGGCCTGGACGGCGTCGCCGACGGGATAGTGGTCGACCCGCGCCGATGCACCGTCGATCTGGCGGACCTGCGTTGCCGACCGGGCGAGGAAGCCGCGACCTGCCTGACGGATCGCAAGATCAGCGCCTTGAGCGGCATGCGTCAAGGCGCCCGGCGCGCGGACACGGGCGAGACCATCTACCCCGCCTGGCCGGTCGGCAGCGAATATGTCGAGGGACAGGGTCTGGCCGAGGGCTGGGACGTCTACTGGGCCAACCCGCGCAAGCCGGACGAGCCGCAGCGCATCGACTATTTCCGCCGTTGGTCGCTGAACGACCCGGAATGGAACTGGTGGAGCTTCGACTGGTCGACCGGGGTGGATCGGATTCGCGCCGCCATGGCGCCGCTGACGGACGCGGTGAACCCAGACCTGTCGGCCTTCCGGGCGAGAGGCGGCAAGCTCATCCTGTTCATCGGCTGGCAGGACCCCGTGGTGTCCGCCTATGACACGATCGACTATTTCGACCGGGTGATCGATACGGCCGGCGGCGACGTCTCCGACTTCGCCCAACTGTATCTCGTCCCCGGCATGGGCCACTGCGCCCTGGGCGGCGGCGCCACCAACTTCTCGACCTCGACTCGCAACTCTATGCCGCTGGTCGCCGATGCCGATCACGACATGAGCCTCGCTTTGGAGCGATGGGTCGAGGAGGGCGTCGCTCCCCGGCGCATCGTAGCGGCGCGCTATCGCGGCAGCACGCCGGCCAGCGGGGTGGAACTGACCCGTCCGCTGTGCCCTTATCCGGCGGTCCCCGTCTATGACGGCCGAGGCGACCCCGCCCTCGCATCCAGCCACCAGTGCCGCCCCCCGACCTAAGGCTCCGCAATAGGATACGGAAAAGCCCGAGCCCGCATAGGCGAGCCCGGGCTTCTGCGTCGCCGGAAGTTCGGCGCCGATGGCCTGCAAGGATCAAGGCAGGACGGGATGACGACGCGCGTTCTCAATGTAGCGGTCGGCGTCCTCCTGAAGCATAAAACGCGCCTGGACCAGCCGGCGAGCGGAAGCCTCGACCGCCGCGACATAGCCCGCCTGATCGCCATAGCGTTCCTCCAACGACGGCCGCTCGTCGCCCGCAGACACCCGGGCGGCGCGCGTCTTGTGGAACGGGATGAAGGCGCCGTTCAGATTGTCCAGATCCTCAAAATCCGGGTTGGCGGCATAGTTGAAGCCGAGATTGGTGCCCAGGGGCGCTTCAATTGCGATTCCGCGAACGCCTGCGATATCATGACCGTCGCCGTCGACCTGAGGCACCAGGATCGCATAGTCGCGTCCGAGATTGTGCGGCGGCTGATAATCCATGATCCCGCTCTCGTCCTCGGCGCGATAACGCGGGCCGAAATTCAGAAGCGGACGCTGGACATAGAGGCCTCTATACTCGAAGTCCGGGATGGATCCCTTATGGCCCTCCCCGTCCCAGACCAGACCGCGCATGGCGGGAAAGCGCAGTTGATCAGGCCTGACCAAGGTGCCGTCCTCGATGCGGGGAATGCGGCTGGCCGGCGGCTCGCGTCCGTCGACGACCCATTCCTCCAGCGCCAGGAACAGGGCCCTTTGGTGAGAGTCGATGTATGTCGCCAGCGGCCCGATCGGATAGGCGGCGCGATCCGGGTTGAAGCGCGGCAGCGCGGCGTCCGGGTGCTGGGTGCTGGAGTGGAGATAGATGCGCAGATTGTCGGGCTGTTGCAGGTCCCGGAGGCCATAGGCGTCGGTCAGCCCCGAGGACCCCTGCAGCGCCCAGAGCTCTGAACTGCTCCAGCTCATGAACACCTTGGGACAGGTGTCGGACAGGCTGCAGCGGGCGAAGATTCCTCCCGTCCGGCCCGCGACATTGTCCACATAATCCGGCGCAAAGCCTCGCGGCCCGAGTTGGGCCGGCGCCGAAAAGTCCGTCCGCGCGCCCCCGCCGCCGCCCGGGATGGAGAAGCGGGCGTTCACATTGGTGAGCCGCGCCCCCACCAGGGAGTAAACGCCGTCAAACACGCGGCGCCCCCCAAGGTCCTCATTGAAACCCAGATGGATGAAGGTCTTCATGAAGTTGCCGGTCTGCGATCGGCCGGAGCCGATGGCGTAACGAACCAGGCCGCGTGCGGGATTGGCCAAACCTTCGCGATCCGCATCCTCGTAACGCAGAAACGAGACCAGGTCGCGGATCGCCGCCAACCCCAGTCCCATAACGATGGGATCTCGGGCGGTGTAAATGATCTCGTAGAAGGAATTCGGGTCGACGCCGCCCTTGACGCAGATGCGGGTCGGATCCGGCTTGCCCGGAAAAGGGTGGGAGGCGTCGCAGGCGGCAAAGGCCCAGTCGCTGTTGGCGATCGGAATACGAGCGTCTGAATATTTCACCCGGCGCGACAGGCGGTAATCGGGTCCGCTGTTGTCCATGGAGGCCGGGGCATAGGGTTTCATCGTGCCGTTGAACGGCCCGCCTGGCAGTCGTAGGTCCGTAGCGCCTGTCGTCGGGATCAGATCGGCGCGATAGGGACCCGTTATCGATGAGCCGTCGGGATTGCGCGCCACCGGCGCCGTAAGCGTCATCCGCTCCGGCCCGGTCTTGGGCACGTCGCCCTGCCAACCAGCGTAGAGGATGACCTCACCTCGCCGAAGAAAAAGAGGATCGGGCGGATAGTGGATCAGATTGCCCCGGTTCGGCGTGTTGTACTGAAGGACGCCGTTCGCACGCGATCCGTCCGCCGGCACATAGAGGATGAAGTCGGTAGAATACTCGACGTAGCCGCGCGCGTTGCGTGGGGCGAGGTTTAGGTCCTGAATGATGGCGTTTTGGCCTTCCGCCGGGTCGACCTCGCCGATCACCGCCCCTTTCAACACCTGATACGCGCCGGCTCCATCCTCGCCGGCCAAGGTCTCTCGGCTATCAATTCGGAAGGTGAAGGCGGGTTCCGCCAGAGCCGGCGCGGCCGTCGTCCACAACCCGACGACCATCATAAAAGCGACGGCGGCTGTATCGCATTTCATCAGCTTGCTTCCCTTGGGCTCAAAACGTCTGGCGAAGGGCCACGTAGAATCGACGGCCGATGACGTCGTACAGGGTGGCGTCGGTGCTGCCCGGCGTGCCGTTGATGGTGACCGGCTCGGGGTCGAAGGCGTTTATCACGCCGAAGCGTAAATCGGTCGCCTCGCTCAGCGACCAGCGCGCCTCGAGATCGACATAGCTGGCCGCCTTTGCAGACGGAGTCGTATTGGCTGGATTGGTGATCCGAGCCGTCGCCTTCATCTCGTCGATGAAGCGATGACGCGCCATAAACTGGAAATCACCGACGTCATACCGGGCCGTCGTGACCAGCTTCCACTCGGGCCGCCCTTGGAAGCCGGCGGAGTCGCGGAAGGGGTCGCCTGTGAAACTCTGTGTTTCGTACTTCTGCAGGCGGGTCGCCACCATATTGAGCGAGAGCGAGCCCGCATCCGGAAGGCCCAGATCGACAAGGTCCGCGCGCCAGTCCGCCTGCATGTCAAAGCCCGAGGTGCGGAAGGCGGCCAGATTCAGCATGGGCTGGCGAGACGCCTGAGTGATAACGCCCGTCGCCGGGTCGCGAGCGATCTGCTGACAGTAGATATTGCTGTTCGCAAAAGTCGGATTGTTGTCGAAACACTCCGACAGGCTGCTGCCGATCGTCAACGGTCCGATCGCATCTTCGACGCTGATGTCATAATAGTCGATGGAACCGGATATGTTGCTCAGCCAGGGCGTCTGGAACGGCGAACGGAACACCAGGCCGATCGCATAGGTGTCGGCCGTTTCGGGGATCAGGTTCAGGCCGCTGGTGGTTGTCGCTGTCACCGTGTTGATGTTGTAGACATAGCTGTCGATCAGCCCGACCGGGACGCCCTGCGCCAGACACAGCTCTCGCACCGAAGCCGCGTTTTCGCTTGCACGATAGCGCGATCGAATATCGCAGGGATCGCCTGCGCCCGTGGTGGTGGAGCCGATGGTTGAAGCCGTCTTCACTGACGGCGCAAACAGTTCGCCGGCGCTCGGCGCGCGGATGGCCCGGGCGACCCCGCCCCTGAATTCCAGCAGGTCGTTCACCCGCCAGTTGGCGGTCGCCTTATAGGTCGAGACTGTGTCGACGTCGGCGTAGTCCGACACACGATAGCCCAGGTTAAGCTCCAGGCTCCGGACCAGAGGCAGATTGGCCAGCACGGGGATCAACACCTCCCCATAAACTTCCTTCACCTGAGTCCGTCCTTGCGTCGGCATCGCCTGGTTCGGCGAAATCACGTCGCCGGAGATATGCAGAGAATCCGGGTTGAAGGCGTAGGTGTTGCGCCGGAAGGACAGGCCCGCCGCGAATCGCACCTCGCCTGCCGGCAAGGTGAGCAGACCGCCTTGCAGGTTCAGTTCGGCGTCCGTCTGGCTGTATTCGCTGGTGTCCTTGGGCGAACGCCGCAGGAAGTTCAGGCAGGAAGCAGACAGCGCGGTCATACCAAACGGATCGAACCCTCCGTCGCACAAGGACGCGCCGCCGTCTGGGGCGTTCAACAGCTGCTGGGTTCCCGACAGCGAGGTCCATCCCGTCAACTGACGCGTCTCGTCCGTCCGGCCATATGAGACGTGCCCCTGCCAGGACCAGTCGCGATACGGCAGGGCCCCGGAGAGACCCAACACCACCTGGCCGACGCCATAGCTGAGATCGGTGCGCCGAGGTCCCGCGTATAGCGTCCGTTTTTCAAACGAGAACGCAGCGTTGGGATCTGGTCGTGAAGCCAGAAGAGCGCGCAAGTCCGCCGGAATGAAGGGGTTCGTCACCGGCACGGTGAGACCGGTCGTCGCATCCGCCACCGCCGCCGCCAATTGGGTCGTTGAATCGTAAACGGTATAGTTGAACTGCAGCTGAGCCTTGACCGTGTCGGTGAGGTCGTAGTCGACCGCGCCGAAGATCGATCCGCGCGTCTGCGGCGTCTGCAAGTAGGTGTCGACCCCATTGAAGCCGACCGAAGAACCATTGTTGGTGAAGCCCATCTCGGCGCCCGGGCCGCGATAGTTGACCACGGAACGCCCCGTGGCGAACAAGGTGCCGTCATCATTGAAGCCGAAGGTGCTGGTAGCTTGGACGGTTCCCGGCGCCACTCCGTACTGGGCGAACACCATATCTACGGCAGACTGGCTCGGTCGATTGGCCGACGCCGGCAACAGGCCCTGGGGGATGGTCGCCGAAGCCGTCTGCTGACGCAGATAGAAGTCACGATCCACCGTCAGGATGGTCTCGCGCCGGCCATAGCCCGCCGACAGGACCGCATGGCCGCGACCGTCGGCGAAGGCCCCGCCGGCGGTGACATCCAAACGGAGGGTTTCGTCGTCGCCCTGACCAGACAGGCCATATTGAGCGTCGATCTGAAAGCCCTCGAAACGACGGTTGAGCTTGAAGTTCACCACCCCGGCCACGGCGTCGGATCCATAGGTCGAAGACGCGCCCCCCGTGATCACCTCGACGCCCGAAATGAGCGCGCGAGGGATGGTGGTGATATCCACGACATTGTTCCCCGAGGAGGGTTGCAGACGGCGGCCGTCCAGCAGCACCAGGGTCCGCGAAGCGCCCAAGCCGCGTAGATCCACCGTGCCCTGCGCGCTCCCGCGCAATTGACCGGAGGTCGACGTGTTCCCTGGCGTGAACTGGGGCATCTGCGCCAGCGCGGCCTCGACCGGCGCCCCTCCGGACGCCTCGATGAATTCCTTGCCGACTGTGACGACAGGGCTCTCCGCCTGGTAGTCTCGTCGCGAAATCCGGCTTCCGGTCACTACGATTTCACCGAGCTGGGTGGCTTGGTCAGCCGGCGCGGCGATCTCCGGCGGAGTGCTGTCGGAAGCCGCCTCCTGCCCACAAACTTGAGACGCAAAAAAGACGGTTGCAAAGGCTGCTGTCGACGACAGCAGATTCTGGCGCAGCTTCATGTCATCCTCCCACGGCGCGCTATTGTCGCGCGCTCAGATCAACCGCGTTGTTAAGACGCGGATAGAACTTGTTGGATCGAAGCTTTCGGAGATCTCGCCGCCCGGTCGCTCGACCTTTTATAAGGCCAACACGCGTGTTGCATCAGGACAAATGCTTTTTTGGTATAAGCTTATCGGATCGCCGCACCGAACGCGGACATCACCCGGATAAGGGGCAAAAAGGCGAGCGGGGGCACCTCACGAATCCAGCCAGCGCAGGCGCTCAGGCGCATTCGAACGACTTTGACGATAATCGGCGGACCGCTCGACGAGAGCATCGTAATTCAACTCTCGGTCGTTCTCAGATCGTGGAAGAAAAGTTGCGAGCCCGTGCGCATTCTGCTCCTCATCGACGACAAGCTCCATTTCGGCGCACGCTGAAACGGCGCAATCTGGCCGGCCCCTCCCGATCAAGGCGTGGAGCCGCCGCGATCTAACCAGGGTAAAGGAAGGATTAAGATTGATATGAACGCGCCGACCGAGGCCGTCACGCTCCGCACGCTCGACATGCACACGGCCGGAGAACCTGTCCGCATCGTGGAAGCGGGCTATCCTGAGTTGGTCGGAGCGACCCTTCTCGAAAAGCGACGCGACGCGCATCGGAATCATGACCACCTTCGGCGCGCCTTGATGCTCGAACCGCGCGGCCATGCCGACATGTATGGCGTCATCCCGACCTCAGCCTGTCACCCGGACGCCGATTTCGCCGCGCTGTTCACGCACCAGGAAGGCTACAGCACCATGTGCGGTCATGCCACGCTCGCCCTGGGCCGGTGGGCGGTCGACAGCGGCCGGGTCCGGATCGGGGATGACCGCGCCAGGTTCAAGCTGGAAGCGCCTTGCGGCGTGGTGGACGTGGAAGTCTGGAAAGACGCCGAAGAGGTGCGGGTGGCGTTTGAAAGCGTCGAGGCCTATTGCCCTGAGTTGGATCAGGCGGTCGAAGTGCCCGGGTTCGGATCCGTTCAACTCGACATCGCCTTCGGGGGCGCGTTCTACGCCGTGCTTCCCGCATCGAGGCTCGGCCTGTCCCTCATGGACACGCCCTTGGCCGAACTGGCGGCGGCAGCCGTCGCAATCACCGATGCAGTGCGCGCAACCCTGCCGGTGCGACATCCTTCAGAACCCGATCTCGGCTTCCTCTACGGGACGATCCTCACCGACGACACGCCGCTGGGCGATCACGGCGGGCTGCCGAGCTACAATCTGTGCGTTTTCGCCGAGGGGCAAATCGACCGTTCTCCGACCGGCAGCGGCGTAACGGCGCGCATCGCACTGTGCGCCGCGAGAGGCGAGATGCAGCCAGGCCAATCCTGCGAAATTCGCGGCGTCTCCGGCCAGGGCTTCACCGGGACCCTGGCGCGAGTCTCGGAGGACGAGCGGGGGATCGTCTCACGGGTCAGGGTGGAGGGAACCTCGCATTACATCGGACGCTCGGAGTTTGTCTGCGAACCTTCAGATCCATTCGCCTGGGGCTTTGAATTGCCCGTCAAGCTAAACGCGTTGTCCAGATGATCACGCCCTGCCCCAAACTCGATCCCTAAGCCCTTGCGAGACGCCTCCGATGATCAGAAAGGCGCGGAACCCTTCTCAACCCGGGCGCGCGGAGGGGCGCTGCAGGGATGCGGACGTCACGAGAAAGGCGCTGCTTCGGTCCGCGGCCGAACTGTTCGCCGAACACGGATTCGACAAGGTGCGCGTGCGCGCCATAGGCCACAGGGCGAATGTGGATCCTTCCCTGATCAACCGCTACTTCGGAGGGAAGGAAGATCTTTTCTCGGAGGTCGTGAAGGCTTGTCATTCCGGTTGGCGTGACAGCTGGAGCGAACGGGTCGCCCTCGCCGAAAAACTCGTCGACGAGGCGCTTTTCGGCGACGGAGCCACGCCGCTTCTTCTGGGTGCGCACATCCTGCTCCGTTCAAGCGGCTCTGAGCGTGCGCGTCGTATTATCGACGCTACACTCGGGACTGACGCCTACGCAGAGCTCGAAGCCTGGGTCGGAGGTGAAAACGCCGACATTCGCGCTCGGCTGCTCATGGCGACGATCGGGGGAGTCATGCTGGCGCGAGACTTGGGCGGCGATTTCGATATGTCGCCGGCAAGGCAGGACGCGCTTCGCGCCCAGCTTGTCCTTTCTCTGCAGCTCCTTCTCCACGTCAAACCGCCGAACATCTGAGGGCCGCTCGACGGTATCACGCCCACGAGCATTATGAGCATCCGCGACAAATGGCCGGATATCGTAAAGACGGTCAGCCGCCGCTCGCCCGTGTAGGGCGCCCAGTGCATTGAGCGAAAAGTGCAATCGCCCGATCGCAAACCGCACAATGGCCAGCACAGCAATCCCGCATCAGGAAGGCCAAGAGACCCGACAAGCGCGTGAAAGCCGCGCTGTAAATAATCCAGCGCCCGGCCCGACGGCTCTCGATCAGACCAGCCGCCTCGAGTTGCCCGAGGTGAAAGGACAGGCGCGACACAGGCGCGCCCTCGAGCGCGTCAGCGATAGAGCCCAGCCCGCAGCCCCTCGGCGCCTGCAACAATCAACAAGCGCACGATGCGCAGGCGCGTTTTGTTGGAGATGGCGGCAAGCGCCTTCACCGCTTGATCTTCGTCCACCATCGCCCCATCATTCGCCAATAATTGAAATGCCGCCCCCGCCTCCCCCACCAGTTCAGAGCGTGCGGCTTCCCCTCAACAAAGCCAAGCCGCCGGAACCAGAAGCGGCGGACGCTTCTGTCACTGGATTTAAAGTATGGTGCTACAAGCCCTTCGTGATCGACTCGAGTCCGGGCAGGTCGGCATCTATTTCCTGACCGTGGCGTGCGCAGCCGTGATCGGCTGGGCCGCCCCGGGAACCGAGAGTTGGGAATCTATCATCACTCCAGCCCTGGCGGTGATGCTATTCGCGACATTTCTCCAGGTACCTCTGGGCGACCTCGGAAGGGGATGCCCCCCACCCTTCCTCACATAGCGATCATCTTGAACACCAGTGAGATCGCGACGGCCCTGTTGGTTTCGCTATACAAACTCACCGGAGATAGCCTTGCCGACATCAAAGCTGCGGTGACAGGTCGTCGTCCGGTCGTGCAGGAAGATCTATTCAGCAACGCGTTTTATGATGATGGTATTTCGCGCTTGAGAGCCATCGTCGCGTTATTGCAAAATTCCGGTGTCGAGTTCGACATCTACGAAATCGGCGAGGGCGAGCGTTATGATGACGCGGACCTCGATAGGTGCAGGATCACAAGTGAAACACTGGGAAACATCCTTTCGGGATCACAACGAGAGCCTGAGCAAACATAGACCTTTCAACGCTTGAAATCATAAGTTTTGGCGGCTCGGTACAGGACGAGAACCCGACTTCACGGTTTTGAGCATTAACGGTGCATCAGACCCGAACCATGCCTTCACACTCATTCGGCCAGAGATCGAGCTGACCATAATCGAAAGCGGCATGTCGGCCCAATTCTCGAAGTCTCTCTGGATATGTTATCGCAGAAGAAGCATGATACGATCAGTGGGACGCTCATCCGTACAGCCGTGAAGAATTGGGATGAGGTGAGCGAATCCTACACGTTCGAGATGCACGGTGAGACTTGCAAGGCATCATTGCGCGACACCTTGAGCGACGAAGAAGAATTCTCAGAGTCCGTTTGAGAATGCTCAAGGATGGACGATCCTGCGCAGCATGAGGCTTCCGAGGGCGATGTGGATCATGGCTTCGGAGACGTCGAGGCGCTGTTCGTAGTCTCGGACGAGGCGCTTCCACCGGGTCATCCAGCCGAAGGTTCGCTCGACGACCCATCGCCGGGGGAGGACCTTGAAGCGGGGCTCTTTATCGGTGCGCCGCACGATCTCTAGGACGAAGTCGCGATAGGCGGCGGCGTCCATGAGGCGGGTGCGGTCATAGGCACCGTCGGCGAAAAGGTGCTTGAGCCAGGGCCAACGCTTTCGGATGGCTGCGACGATAGTCTGGGCACCGGCGCTGTCGGAGATGTCTGCGGTGGTGAGATTCACCATCAGCAGCCTGCCATCGGTGTCGACTGCGATATGCCGTTTGCGGCCAACGACTTTCTTGCCCGCATCGAAGCCGCGCTTTTCCGCCGCGGGCGCCTTGATTGACTGGCTGTCGACGACCGCTGCGGTCGGACTTTGCTCCCGGTTCTCGCGCTCGCGGTCAAGCATCAGCGCGACATCGTGGATCGTGCGAAACAGCAGTCGACGTACGAACCGCCGGAACCACCAGTAGACTGTTTGCCAGGGTGGGAAGTCGTTCGGCAGCATCCGCCAGTGGCGTCAGATCTCGGTGCAGTCGAACACCCTGTCCTTCGCTCAGAAGGTCATGCCGTCCGGGATCACGCTGCAGCGACAAGGGGGACTGCTGACGCAACTGCTCGACGGGCTGGGCGCTTCAACCCTGGTCCAGTTGGACGTCGTCAAGGACGCCCAGTTGGTCCTCCACATGCCGACGCCGATCACGGCCGCCGGTTCGTTCCGATAACGACAAGGAGACAGACCATGCCCTATGTGACCACCTCCGACGGCGTCGACATCTTCTACAAGGACTGGGGCCCCAAGGACGCCCAGCCGATGCACTTCCATCATGGCTGGCCCCTATCGGCGGACGACTGGGACAACCAGATGCTGTTCTTCCTGCAGCAGGGCTATCGCGTCGTCGCGCATGACCGGCGCGGGCATGGCCGTTCGGAACAGGTCGGCGACGGCCATGACATGGATCACTACGCCGCGGACGCCTCGGCGGTCGCCGAGCATCTGGATCTCAAGAACGCCATCCACATCGGTCACTCGACCGGCGGCGGACAGGTGGCGCGCTACGTCGCCCGGTTCGGCCAGCCTCAGGGCCGCGTCGCGAAGGCCGTGCTGGTCAGCGCGGTGCCGCCGCTGATGGTCAAGGCCGAAAACAATCCCAACGGCACGCCGATCGAGGTCTTCGACAGCTTCCGCGCCGCTCTGGCCGCCAACCGGGCGCAGTTCTTCATCGACGTGCCCGCCGGCCCCTTCTACGGCTACAACCGCCCCGGCGCCGAAATCTCGCAAGGCGTGATCGACAACTGGTGGCGTCAGGGCATGATGGGCAGCGCCAAGGCGCACTATGAAGGCATCAAGGCCTTCTCGGAAACCGACCAGACCGAGGACCTGAAGGCGATCACCGTACCCACGCTGGTGTTGGCGGGCGACGACGATCAGGTCGTCCCTTACAAGACCGGCGCCCTCATGCAGGACAAGCTGCTGCAGAACAGCAAGCTGATCATCCATCCCGGCTTCTCGCACGGCATGCTGACGGTGAACGCCGACGTGGTGAACGCGGACATCCTGGCTTTCATCAAGGGATGAAGGACGACGTCCACATGATCCCTCCGGACGCGGCGTGGCCGTACTGGACCGGCAAAGGCGCGCCTTCCTTCGGGACGGCGCCCCGCTGCTCCCCTGACCGATTGAAAATGGCCCAAAGACACTGCGCGGACACAGAAACGCAAAAACCCTGCAAGACACTGCTCTTGCAGGGTTTTTGTTGCCTAGATCGGTATAACCAGGGAGGTTGTGGGTGCGGGAGGGCGCTGTCCTTGTTGGTATTGGCCGATGATCCTGCCCGGCGAGAAATGTCGGTGCGTCCTCCTCGGCAAACACGGTCCCGCATGAGGAACACGATTCAAGTTGATGAGAGATCAGGAGCCTCCCGTCGTTCCTCATAGAAGAATCGTACCATCTCAAACAAAGCCCCTACTTCTCGATTTGGCAGAAGGCAGATAGTTCGAAAAGCTTCCGCGAAGCGGAGCCACTCGGGGGATTGAAATCCTTCCCCCATAAAAACTTCGTCGGAAAGCGGCAGATAGTGCCCAGCTTGGGCGATTCGGTTTTTCGTCGTTGATAACGGTGTTGCGGCGAATGCGCTGAAGGTGTTCAGAAGCGCCGCTGCAACGTCAACCGCACTGCGCGACCGATGGGGTCTTGTAGATCCCGGCCATAGCCAGGCGCTGGCGCACCATCCCCTAGGCGTGCTTGAGGCCTTTCATCGAACAGATTTGAAACCTCCAGGCTCACTTGTAGGCCCCCAGCCCTTCGGCGCATCGCTTCAGCATCAACGGCGGATGTCGCGCGAGTAGAGGGCATCTGAAAACTCAGCTTCAAATCCATTGATGCGAATGGCTTCAACAGCAAGTCCGTCGGCCCATCGGCGCCACTCAACCGTCGCGTGCGATAACCGTCTTGCCATCGCGCTGAAGCGTTTAGCGCCCAACGCCCGCGTCGTGCATCGATCAGCAAACGCGCGTCCTGCCTCGACACTCCGCCCCCGTCTCCCTTCAGTCGATTCAGCTCAGGGAGTCCGTTCGCCAGCGACAACGTGTTGCGCAAACGATAGCTATGACTCAGCGACACCCGCAGAATCGTCGCTTCGTCGCCAACAGCCCCAGAGGGGCGCGGCAGATTGAAGTTCAAACTGCTGGTCAGGCCTTCCGTCAGGTTGGCGCCGAAGTTAAGCGGGCGATAATCAACAGAGATCAGCCGCCCATCCAGATCTCGACGGAATCGCTCTGGAAAGGCCGCTTCGACATCCTCTGTCAGGTCTGGCAGGGAGCCGACCCCGTTCGTCGTCCTGTCGCGTTGATAGCCCAGGTTGGCGGATAGACTCCACCGCGTGAACGGTCCAAGCGACGTCGTCAGCGAAAGACGCTCCGAGCGCGGCTGTCGCAAGTCGGGGTTTCCTCCCATGATCGGTACGATCTCCACCGCTTGGCCGTTGCGGAAGTCGAACACTACTCGCGGCGTGTCATGATACAGGGGCTCGGACCTCAGATTGTTCGAAATGCCGTCGTTCGCAGCGGACCAGAGGCCATTAAGGCGCACCTTCTGACGCGGAACCCAGGTCAAGGCCGCGCTCATCTCATCGCCGGATCCTGCGCCCGTGTCCCGAACGCCGCCGCCTACCGTCGCCAGCAGATCGCCTAAGCCCCGCAACACGCCTTCACGCGCGCCCGCCTTGGCCAGCGGAACGGCCAAAGAGCCCCTCGCCTCCCGAGTCTGAAAGCGGCTTGTTGCGCGGCCCTGTTCGCGCTCGACCGTCGAGCGACTATCCATGAAATTGCCGTTGAAATTGGCGACCAGGGGACCGGCGGGCAGTTCCATCAACGTCCGCCCGACGGATCCGCTCAGGCCCATCATGCGGTTTTCACCACGTGTATCGCCAAAGCCGCTCTCGCGCGCTCGCGACGCCTGGCCAGTCGCATTCACCTGGACCCGCCACCCCTTCGCCTCGCCGCTGAGTCCGAAAGCTCCGCCCAGGCTGTTATTTCGCCTCAGACTCGCAACGATCTCGTCGCCGAAGCGAACGCGCGACGAGCTTTCCCTAGCCTGACCGTTCAAACTGACCACAGACGACCATTCGCCGAGCGGACGCGTCGCAGTCAGGTTCACCGCAGCCAGATCGACGCCGGGGCGCAGGGTGACCGCGTCACCCGCAAGCCTCTCGCCTTCCCCTCGATCGCGTTCATCGGCCCGCAGAGCGGTGTCGCGCAAAACGCGCGCGCCCATCTGCAAGGTCCGTTCGCCATTAATCGACGAGCGGCGCAGATCAATTGCCAGCGACGACATTCCGCTCTGTGTCGGCCGCTGTCCGGATACCTGACCGTCATGGCTTCGAAACTGCCGCTGCAAGACCAGGTTCACCACCCTTTGCCCCGGCGCGCCTCCATAAAGGGCCCCCGCCTCGGCAGGCAGCACCTCGGCCCGAATAAGGGCGTCCGGTGGGAAACCGGTGAAGGCGCCGGGATTGGCGACGCGCTTGCCGTTGATGACAACCATAGGCGCTTCGCCGACGCCATATGCTTGACCCAGCCGCTGCAGAACCTCGCTGATGTCCCAAGCGCCCAAGGCGTCGATCTCTACGCCGTCCAGCTCGACCACGGGCGGGACCAAGGCTGCGCCGCGGCGACCGCGAACTTCCACGTCATCGACCCTGACCGGTTCTTCTAGAGTTTGGCGCGCGGCTTGATCGGCTGCAGCTCTCGCTACGGTGGCGCGGCCCTGCTCCGTCTGCGCGACCTCCGTCTGCCCCACGACGGCTAGACTGACCAAGGGCAGCCACAACAGCATTCAATACTCCGTCGTACGCAGCACCTCGCCTGAAGGCTAATTCATATCAGGCGTCGGGTTCAGATAGATACGTTGTTGCTGAACTATCAGCGTCTAAACAAAAGAAACGCCGGGAGCTCTTGCGAACCCCCGGCGTCGGAAACGATGCAGTCATGGAAAAGACGACCGCACCATCAGGCATGATCAGGAAATTGTCAGGCCCGGCGAGCTCGTCAGCGTGCCCGTGATTTTGCACGGGTTCGGCGAACCAGGAATAGTGGAAGTAGGGAAATACACGCTACTGGTTCCATTGTTCCAGTTCGTCGTGATGACGCCATTGCAGCTGCCCAGGATCGAGCTGGCGCCGATGTTGGTGATGGTGATCGAACCACCTCCGTTGGGCGTGATCGTCCAGGGGAAGCCCGACGGCGAGACCAGCAGGCCGCACTGCCAGTCGCCTGGGCTGAAGCTGCCGCCGGTGATAGTGGCCGAACTACCGTCAGCAGCCACAGTCCCGTTCAGCGACACGTTACAGTTGATGGTCGTCGACTGCTCAAGGGTCAAGGCGCCTGACAAGACAAAAGACGTACCGGCTGGACTGATCGATTGCGCCATGGCCGGAGCGGCGAAGCCCGCGATGGCCAGAACGGCGGCTGAAGCAATAGAAGCAGCTTTAAACATGTCATCTCCTCCCAAATATTTCACCAGTTAATGGTGACGAAGACACAAGACAATTGAAACAGATGTAAGTCAAATTATAAATATGATTAATTTTATATTATTCACTTTAAATTCTATAAATCACAACAACAAGCGCCGCCACCTTATTAAAGATGGCGGCGTAGGATTTAAACTTAGAATCTCTTACTTACGCTTACAGCTATCAATCTAGGATCAAGCGTGAAAACATTCGTCGTCAAACCAGTATCATCACTATTCGTGAAGGCATCCGTGATTGGCGCGTCGTCAAACAGATTCTTGACGTACGCTTGGAAAACCAAGCCGCTCGACATATTTTCCAGCGTAACGTTGACATTAACATTATCCCATGCCTTCAGGCGATCATATTGCGTATTATAGACGCGAGAATAACTGCTTCCCTGATAGTAGTAATCGCCGCGCAGCGTCAGATCCCAATCTCCAAGGAAGAATGTGTACTGGGCGCCGATGTTGGCGGTGATGTTCGGCGCATTGGGCAGCTCATTGCCGCTGAGATCCGCCTCAAAACCACGCCCCCCGTTCGGCGCATCCTTGAATGGATCGTAGGTGATGCCGAACAGACGCCAGAAGGGAACGCTGGAGGTGTAGTTGGGATCAAACGTCCCCGTGCGAAGCGAACCGCCGCACAGCGCCTGAAGCGCGAGCGTCTTCGTAATCTCTGGAAACGCCGTACCTAAGATTTTTTCGACATGCTTGGTCGGCGCGATGCAGTTCGACGGCACCTGCAGCCAGGGCCGCAACACCATCCAGTCAGGATTGCCCTGGGTTCGATTCATAACGTCGATGGAACCTTCACCATCGCCGATCTTGGTGTCCAGATAGCCGATGTTCGCATCCAAGCGCAGGTTAGGCGTCGGCTGGAACACCGTTTCCAGCTCCAATCCCATCATGCGCGCATCAAAGTTCTCGTTCAGCGAGATACGATCGACGATCTGCGACACCTGATAGTCGGTGTAGTCGTAATAGAAGGCGGTCAGATTCAACCGCACTTTTCCATCATGGAAGGAGTTCTTCGTTCCGATCTCAAAAGCGTTGACGTATTCCGGCTCAAACAACTCGGCCAACGGCTGATACTGGATGACCGACGGATTGATGTCGACGCGAGGCGGGTTAGCGCCGCCGCCCTTATAGCCCCGAGCGTAGGAGGCGTAGATCAGGGTGTCGTCCGTAAAGGGCGTCACCGGCTTCCAGTCCAGCACCAGTCGCCCGGTCAGGGCGCCCCACTGCTGCTTGACGTCCGGCAGCGCCGGATAGCCACGGCTGACATAACCGCCCGACGACGGTCCCGGATTGCCGCGATCCGCACCCAGAAGGAGTTGGCTCGGATAGGGCGTGCTGATCTTGCGATCATCGGTGTAACGCAACCCCGCCGTCAGCCGCAGGTCAGACGTCAGATCCCAATACCCCTCGCCGAAGACCGCCCAGGAACGTGTATGAACAACATTCTTGCTACGGAAGTAGTTGTGCCCGTCGCCAGCCAACTGACTGATAGGCGTCGGATCGACATAGACACATTCTTTTGGAGTTTGAGGCGTACAAGGCTGCGTAACACGCCCCTGATTTACAGGAGCACCTACAACATTATTGTAATAATATTCAGCCAAGAAAGTAAAAACGTTATTAAAAACGTAGTAATCATCATTAGATTTAAAATCCAAATAATTAGCACCGATATTAAAATTAAATCTTCCATCAAGATTTGATTGAAGTCTTAGCTCTTGAGTCCATTGACGATTGTCAGACTTACTCAAGTCTGCAGAAATCATCCTATTGGATGTACCTAGTTGTGGATCTGTATAGTAACCACCAGGCAAAGGAGAGTTAACTATAGGCTGCCCATTAACATCAAAAAGATTGTCAGTGCTGTTGAATATAGGATTTGAAACAAATCTATTATAGTCTTGAGTTGAATAGTAACCATCCTTCGAGTACGCGGTTTGAGATATCAGCTTCAGTTTATCGCTGAAGTCATACTCTACATTAAATTGCGAAACATCGTTCTTGACCCGAAAGATTGGGTCATAACTGGTCGCTACTTCTCGCAAGTTCCGTGACTGGGTCAAACCTGCATAAGGGTCCGTTCCAAGCGGCACGCCCACCACCAGCCTTCTCGAAGCATCATAGCCAAATGACGTGGCGGCGAGAAAAATATGGGCGAACGCGCCGCCGTTCGGCGCGCCATAGGCCGCGTCATCATAGAGCGAGCCGGGCAGACATCCCTGGCTCAGACGGTTCCGGATCAGGTCGGAAGTAATATTGACCGCACCCACGCGCGTCGGCCCCGGATCCCGCGTACACAACTGCTTGCCCGTGCGGGAACGCTGATCGTCTTCCTCGAAATGCTCCCAGATAAAGCTGGTGCGGAAGCGGTCCGTCGGTTCCCAAAGGGTTGAAAAGCGCGTCGACCACATGTCGCGGTCGTTCACCTGGGTGTCGTTGAAGCTGTTGTAGTCGAACCCGTCGCGCTTGGTCGCCGATCCGGCTAGACGAACGGCGAAGGTGTCGGTGATCGGTACATTGACCATGGCCGACATGCGCCGGGTGTCATAGTTGCCCGCCTCGCCCTTGACGAAACCCTCGAAGTCAAAGCCCGGCAGGTTTGGGATCATGTTGACCACGCCGCCGGTAGCGTTGCGACCATACAGCGTACCTTGTGGCCCGCGCAGCACCTCGACGCGGTTCACATCCAGATACTCCTGCTCGAACAGACGGTTTCGGATCAACGGCGTGTTGTTGAAACTGACCGCCACGGCCGGGTCGCTACTGGCCGAAATCGCCTTAGTCCCGACCCCGCGGATCGAGAAGTTGTACATGGAGAAGTTGGCCTTGGAGAAACTGACGTTCGGGATCGCCCGCATCAATTCCGACCCGCCCTCGATCTTCATGGCGTCAAGGTTTTCCGCCGACAGCGCCGTCACGGCGATCGGCACGTCCTGAATCGATTGTTCACGCTTCTGGGCCGTAACAATGATGTCGCCGACGGTGGTTGCTTCCTGTGACGGCGCGACGTCCTGAGCCAGAGCGGGGCCGGCCGCTACAGCAAGAACAACGGCAGACGCGGTGACAGCCAGACGCGCGCGATTACAGGCCGCTGAAGCCATGAAACTTATCTCCCCAGACATCGAGCGCCCTTCCCCAGGCGCGCCGACACGTTTCCCCCGTCCCGATTTATCATCTCACGGTTGGACGGTGCGACCGCAGGACTAAGGCCACACGATCCATCTATTCACTGATCTGTCAATACACTACTTACATCATTGTTCGATGACGTAGCGGAAGCTTTTGCAGCTGCGTCGCTTATCTTGCGCAATGCAGCGCAGACCCAGGTATCACATTGTTCAAACTATTTTCCTTTCGCTAACATTATTGTTAGTAATGATGAGAGCGTATTATTTTTGGGGTGCAGGCCGATGAACACGGACATCGTTATAGTCGGCGGAGGATTGGCAGGGCTGGTCGCCGCACACGAGTTGACCCGCTCGGGCAAGTACGTCGCCCTGGTTGATCAAGAGAATGCCGCCAACCTAGGCGGTCAGGCATTCTGGTCCTTCGGCGGCCTGTTCCTGGTGAACTCGCCCGAGCAACGGCGGCTGGGCGTGCGTGACAGCTTCGACCTGGCGTGGCGCGACTGGCAAGGCAGCGCCGGCTGGGATCGCCTGGGCGCCCCCTTGGCTGAAGATGAGTGGGCTGTGCAATGGGGCCGCGCATACGTGGAATTCGCAGCCGGAGAAAAACGCAACTGGCTCAGTCGACACGACATCAAACTGACGCCCATGGTCGGCTGGGCCGAACGCGGCGCGGGCAAGGCGCTCGGTCACGGCAATTCCGTTCCGCGCTTCCATGTCGCCTGGGGCACGGGAACCGGCGTATCCGAACCGTTCGCCTGTCGTGCGCGAGAGGCGGCCAAGTCTGGTCGACTGGTCTTCTATCATCGCCATCGCGTCGATCATTTGCTGGTCGAGGCCGGACGCGTGAAGGGGGTGTCCGGCGTGACTCTGGCGCCCGACGACGCGGCGCGAGGCGCCCCCTCCAATCGTCAGGTCATCGGCGACTTCACCCTGAAAGCCGACGCCGTGATCCTGGCGACCGGCGGCATCGGCGGCAACCATGAGATGGTCCGGCGCTATTGGCCCGAGCGGCTGGGCGCGCCGCCGGCACGCATGATCACCGGCGTGCCCGCCCATGTGGATGGGCGGATGCTGGACATCGCGGCCAGGGCTGGCGCGCGACTCGTGAACCGGGACCGCATGTGGCACTATGTGGAGGGTGTGCGGAACTGGGCGCCGATCTGGCCCGACCATGCGATCCGCATCCTGCCGGGACCGTCGCCTCTGTGGTTCGACGCCCTGGGGCGGCGCCTGCCCTTCCCGGCCCTGCCCGGCTACGACACCATCGCCACGCTGAAATATCTGCGGACCACTCCTGATCTGGCTGAGCATGACCACTCCTGGTTCATCGTCACCGAGACCATGCTGGCCAAGGAGTTCGCCCTGTCGGGCTCGGAGCAGAACCAGGACATCACCAACCGCAACCTGCTGGGCGTCTTGCGTTCGCGCCTGGGCAAAGCCGCGCCTCGAGAAGTCGTCGCCTTCCGCGACAAGGGCGCCGACTTCGTGGTCGCCGACGATCTGGAGGCATTAGTCGGGAAGATGAACGGCCTGACCGACAGACCGCTGCTGGACGCCGCCCTGATCCGCGCCCAGATCGAGGACCGCGACGCCCAGACGGCCAATCCCTACGCCAAGGATGCGCAAGTTCAGGGCATTCACAACAGCCGGCGCTATCGCGGCGACCGCTGGGCGCGCACCTCGATGCCGCACAGGGTGCTGGACCCGACGGCCGGGCCGCTGATCGGGGTCAAGCTGCACATCCTGACGCGCAAGTCTCTGGGCGGACTGCAGACGGATCTCTCCAGCCGCGTGCTAACGCCGGACGGAACGCCGCTGGAAGGACTCTACGCCGCAGGCGAAGCTGCGGGCTTCGGCGGCGGCGGATTGCATGGTTACAATGCGCTGGAGGGCACCTTCCTGGGCGGCTGCATATTCTCGGGACGGGCGGCGGGGCGCGCGCTGGCGGGCCAGGCCTAAGAGGGACAATCGCGCCGCCATCTGGCGCACGGGGAGAAACGACGCATGGATTCCGCAATGGCCACCATCGGCCTGCCCGTCGCGCTGGGCATCATCATGTTCGGCCTGAGCCTCGGACTGACGCCCGCAGACTTCGCCCGCGTGGCCCAGAGGCCCAAGGCAGCCGGCGTGGCCCTGGCCTGCCAGTTGCTGTTGCTTCCGGTCATTTGCTTCGGGCTGGTGCTGCTGTTCCGCCTGCCGCCCGTCCTGGCGGTCGGCATGATGCTGCTGGCCGCCTCCCCCGGCGGGACGACGGCCAATCTCTACAGCCATTTGTTCCGGGGTGATGTGGCGCTGAACATCAGCCTGACGGCCATCAACTCGGTCATCGCCGTGGTGACCTTGCCGGTCGTGGTCAATCTGGCGATCGCCTTCTTTCAGCCGGGCGACCTGCATGTCGGCCTGCAGTTCAGGAAGACGATCGAGGTCTTCATGATCGTGCTGGCTCCGGTGGCGCTGGGGATGCTGGTGCGCGGATGGCGGCCCGCCTTCGCGGCCGCCATGGACAAGCCGGTGCGCATCGCCTCCATTCTGATCCTAGTGCTGGTCATCGTCGGCGCCGCCGCCTCCAGCTTCGATGTGTTGATGAGCCAGATCGGCAACCTAGCGGGCATCACCGTGGCCTTCTGCCTCCTCAGCCTGGGCGTCGGCTACGGCGTGCCGCGCCTGCTCAGGATCGAGCGCCCGCAAGCCGTCGCCAGCGCCTTCGAAGTCGGGCTGCATAACGCCACCCTGGCCATCGTCATCGCCCAATCCGTGCTGAACAGTTCTGAGATGACGCTGCCCGGCGCCGTTTATGGCGTACTGATGTTCCCGCTGGCGGCGGCCTTCGGCTTCCTGATCACGCGCGGGAAGACCGAACCCGCCTAATCCCGCAGTTCACGGCGCAGCACCTTGCCGACATTGGTCTTGGGCAAAGGCTCGTCGCGGAAGATGATGATGCGAGGGACTTTATAGGCCGTCAGCCGCTCGCGGCAGTGGGCGACGATCATCGCCTCCGTCAGTTCGGGCGAGCGCGGCACGATGACGACCTTGATCCGCTCGCCCTGAACCGGATCAGGAACGCCGACAGCGGCTACCTCGTCCACCAGGGGGTGGGCCGCCACCACATCCTCGACCTCGTTCGGATAGACGTTGAAGCCGGACACCAGGATCATGTCTTTGATCCGGTCGACTAGCCGCACCCGGCCGTCCGCCTGCATAACGCCCACGTCGCCTGTCGCCAGCCAGCCATCAAGCGTCAGAACCTTGGCCGTCTCCTCCGGTCGGTTCCAATAGCCGCGCATGACCTGGGGGCCGCGCACGTATAGTTCGCCCGGCTCGTCGATCCCGCACCAACTTCCGTCGTCACGACGCATCCGCACCTCGGTAGAAGGCACAGGAAGCCCGACCGTGCCGTCGAAGCCCATCGTCTCCGGCCGCTCGATATCCACATAGCCGATGCAGACCACCGGCGAGGTTTCGGTCAGGCCATAGCCTTCGATCAGCGGCGCGCCGGTCACGCTCTGCCAAGCCTCGGCCACCGACGCCTGGGTCGCCATGCCCCCGGCCACGGTCAGGCGCAGATCCGAGAAGTCGCGATCACGGAAGGCCTCATTCTTGAGCAACCCGGCGAACAGGGTGTTGAGGCCGGTAAAGGCCGCGAACCGCTCCTTCCTCAGCACCCACTCTACCCGCTTCGCATCGCGCGGATTAGCGATCAGGATGTTGCGTCCGCCCACGCCCACGAACATCAGCAGGTTCGCCGTCAGGGAGAAGATATGATAGAGCGGCAGCATGGTGACATTGCCCACCACCTGATCCTCAGGGATCTGGGCCATGATCCAGGCGCGCCCCTGCAGAACATTGGCGATGATGTTCCGATGGGTCAGCATGGCTCCTTTGGCCACGCCAGACGTACCCCCCGTATATTGCAGGAAGGCGAGGTCTTCCGCCTTCGTCTTGACCGGCTTCAGCGACAGTCGCCGCGCCCGACGCATCACGGCGGGCCAGCGTTCAGCCTGCGGGACGCACCACTTAGGCACCAGCTTTTCGACATGGCGCAGCAGGGCGGTGATCGCCGTCCCCTTCACCGGCCCCATCATGTCGCCCATGGCCGTGACGACGACATGGCGGATGTCCGTCCCCACGATCGCCTGTTCAAGAGTGGCGGCGAACATTTCCATCACGACGATGGCGACCGCGCCGCTGTCCTTGAGCTGATGCTGCAACTCGCGCGGCGTGTAGAGCGGGTTGACGTTGACCACCACCGCCCCGGCGAACAGCACGCCGAACAGCGCCACCGGATACTGCAGGCAATTCGGCATCATCAACGCCACCCGGTCGCCGGGCCGCACGCCCTTGGCCTGCAACCAAGCCGCAAAAGCTCGCGCTTCCGAAAGCGTCCGCCCATAGGTCACGCCCGAACCCATGCTGACGAAGCCGACGCGGTCCGCATATTTTCGGGCGTCCGCCGCGAACAATTCGCCGACCGAGGACCACTGCGCCAATTCGTCGTCGATCGTCGCCGGCACGTCGGGTCGATAGGCGCGCGTCCAGAATCGCTCAGCCCACAGGCGATCGGCGTCGGTCTGCGTCACATCCAGCGCCACGCTCATTTCTCGATCACGGCGACGACGCCCTGCCCCCCGGCTGCGCAGATTGAAATTAGGCCGCGCCCCTTGCCCGCCCGGTTCAGCATGTGCGCCAGATTGCCCAGGATACGCCCGCCCGTCGCCGCGAACGGATGCCCCGCCGCCAGGGACGAGCCGTGGATGTTCAACCGCTCCCGGTCGATGGGGCCCGGCGCCCGATCTAGTCCCAGCCGGGTGCGCGCATAGTCGTCGCTTTCCCAAGCCTTGAGGGTGCAGAGCACCTGGGCGGCGAAGGCCTCGTGGATTTCATAGAAGTCGAAATCCTGAAGCGTCAGTTCCAGCTTAGCCAGCATTCGCGGCACGGCGTAGGCAGGCGCCATCAGCAGGCCTTCCTCGCCGCTGACGAAATCCACGGCCGCCGTCTCGCCTGCCCTTATCCAGGCCAGGATCGGCAGTCCCCGCGCCTTCGCCCATTCCTCGCTGGCCAACAGCACTGTCGAGGCGCCGTCCGTCAGCGGGGTGGAATTGGCGGCCGTCAGCGTGCCGTTCTCACGATCAAAGACCGGCTTCATCGCCGTGACCTTGGCCGGGTCAATATCAGGCCGCAGATTGTTGTCGCGCTTCAACCCGTTGAAGGGAGAGACCATCTCGTCGAACAGCCCCGCCTCATAGGCCGCCGACATATTGCGATGGCTGCGGATCGCCAGGGCGTCCTGCTCCTCGCGCGGGATGGCCCAGTGCTTGGCCATCAGCTCGCAATGCTCGCCCATCGACAGGCCCGTGCGCGACTCGGCGTTGCGCGGCGGCTCAGGCCGGAAGGGCGCAGTCAATCCCGCTCGCGACAGGGCCCCCAACCGGCCCAACATCGTTTTCTCACGGTTGGCGGCCAACAAGGCGCGGCGGAAACCTTCATTCAGAGCGATCGGCGCATCCGAAGTGGTGTCCACTCCGCCCGCAATCCCGACCTCGATCTGGCCCAGGGCGATCTTGTTGGCGACCAGTATGGCCGCCTCCAGGCCGGTGCCGCAGGCCTGCTGCACGTCATAGGCGGGCGTGTCGTGGCCCAGCGTCGTCCCCAGCACGCTTTCGCGCGTCAGAGCGATGTCCCGCGAGAGCTTAAGCACAGCGCCCGCCGCCACCTCGCCCAGCCGCAGGCCATGAAGGTCATAGCGGTCGATCAGGCCCTGCAGGGCTGCTGTCAACATGTCCTGGTTCGACGCCTCGGCGTAGGCGGTGTTTGACCGGGCGAAGGGAATACGATTGGCGCCGATGATGGCGACACGGCGTGGCGAGGACAGGGTCAGCATCAGACGATGATCTCCAATGGGGCCAGGGCGCTCAGGCGTCCTCGCATATGAAGGCGCTCGCCCGTCGGATCGCGCACCTCGAAATCGCGATGGTTCGGCGCCGTGAACAACGCCGCCGCGCCGGGCAGCAGCAGCGGAGTGCGGAAGGAAACCTCGATCTCGGCCGCCTCCAGCCCATCGGGCGGCGTCAGGGCGGCCAGCGCCCGCGCCTGGGTCCACATGCCATGGGCGATGGCGCGCGGAAAGCCGAACAGCCGCGCCCCAAGGGCAGAGGTATGAATAGGGTTGGCGTCCCCGGACACCCGCGCATATCGACGCCCCAGATCGCCAGGAAGCGACCAAGACTGATGCTGCGTCATTTTGGCCGCCGCTTCCATCTCCGGCGCCGCAGCGCCGCACCCAGCGCCGCCGCGCTTCAAATAAAGGCTCTCGGCCTCCCAGACGACCACGCCGTCCCGCCCCATCGTGGTCAGGATGCTGAACGCCTGCCCGCGCTCATGCGACATCAGGCGACCGAAGCGGACATGCGGACTCAACGCCTCGCCCGGCCTCAGCCTCGCATATTGGCGAATGCGGTTATGCAGGTGCACCAAACCCGCCAAGGGAAACGGAAAGTCCGAGCGCATCATCAGACGCAAATGCATCGGAAAGGCCAGGATGTGCGGCCAGGTCAGGGGCACGCCCTGAGCGGTCACGAAACCGCACAGCCGTCCGTAGGCTCCGATCGCATCGGCATCCAGACGCAGCGGCTGCGCCGCTAGTTCCGCCTTCGGTAGGTCGCAGCCCCCCGTTTCACCACGCAACACGCCCCGTATCGCGCCGCCCGCCAATTGCAGCATGGAGACCGGGGCGGCCGCCTCTGCTCCCCTCATCTTTTCGCCCTCCGCATCCGTCAGGCCCCAAGCAGGCTCTGACCGCAGACGCGCACCACTGCGCCGTTCACGCCGCCGTTGTCCGCCTCCGCCAGCCACAAGGCGGTCTCGGCCACGTCGATCGGCTGGCCGCCCTGCCCCATACTGTTCATCCGTCGTCCCGCTTCACGAATGGCGAAGGGGATGGCGGCGGTCATGCGAGTCTCGATAAAGCCTGGTGCAATGGCGTTGACGGTGATCGCGTCGCCCGCCTCGGCCGCCAGCCGCCGCACCGCGCCGATCCACGCCGCCTTGGACAGGGCGTAGTTGGACTGGCCCTTGTTCCCCGCGATGCCGCTGAGCGAGGACACCGCTAAGATCCGCCCGTTAGGTCGAATCAGCCGAGCGCCCAATAAGGCGCGTGTCAGAGTTAGCGGCGCACCCAGGTTGACGGCCATGACGCTATCCCACTCGGGCGCCGACATTCTGGCCAGCGTGCGATCACGCGTAATCCCTGCGTTGTGGATCACCGCATCATAGCCGTCCGCCACCCGCGCCGCCTCAACCAGACGTTCCGCCGCATCGGCCGCAGTAATGTCGACGCTTAACGCCTCGGCCCCGATCTGGGCGGCTAAAGCATGCAAGTCAGCCTGCGCGCCAGGCGCGTCAAGCGCGGTCACTGCACAGCCTTCGGCTGCGAACAGCCGCGCCATGGCCGCACCGATCCCGCGCGACGCGCCGGTGATCAGGACTCGCCTCCGGTCAGCGGAAATCGACGTAGACGCCGCCGCGCCGATCGTAATCACCTGGCCCGAAACATAGGCCGAGCGCGGCGACAGGAAGAAGCCCAAGCTGGACGCCGCGGCCTCTTCCGCGTCCGACGCGATCCGCAGAAGTTGCGCCGTCCCGCCCTCGCGCGCCTCCTTGGCCAGGGAGCGGACAAAGCCCTCCACTCCCCGCTGAACCGCCTCCCCCTCGGCGTCCGTCATGCTTTCGGGCGGTCGGCCGATCACCACCATGCGACCGCAAGGTCCAAGGCGGCGCACCGCCTCATGAAAGAAGCGATAGAGGTCCGCGGCGCCGGACGTCTGGTCGATGTCGGAGGCGTCGAAGATCAACCCGCCATAGCGCGCGCCTTCATCAGGCGTCGTATGAAGATCGACGCCCCACTGGCCCGCCAGTCGATGCAGAAGCGATGACAACCGCCCGCCGCCGCCCAGCAGCAGGGGGCCGACAGGCGACGCTCCGGCCTCAGCCCTGCGGCGCAACGGCAAGGGGCGCGGCAAACCCAGAGCACCGGTCAACCAGCCGCCCATACCGCTGTTGGCGAAGTCCAGATAACGATCCGACATCAGGCGGCCTGCCGCCCCTTGCCCGTCGTCCCGGGACGATCCGACGCCGCCTCACGACCGGCCAGCCCCTCCGCCAGGCCGAAGTCCTGCGGAAAGTCGTCGACCATGATCGCCTGGATCGCCACCTCGGCATAGCGCGCGATCAGCACGCTTTCATCGGCGTCGATCAAGCCTTGCATCTCGGCCTCTCGCGCCCAGTCCGCCAGTCGTGTGAGATCCTGCGGCGCGCGAGACAAGCGCCCGGTCCTGATCGCCGATTTCAGCCGCGCTTCGACAGCCTCCACCTGCGGATACAGGTCGAAGGCCACGAGGACGGCGGCGATGGGATCGACCTCCAGGCTGGCGCTCCACGATCCAGCCACCAGCCGATCTCGCGCAGGGCCATGGCGCTGGATCAAACCCGCGACCTCGGCGGCGCACTTGTCGCTGGGCGTCGGCGACTTCAGGCCGAACGGCGCCCCCGCCAGTTTCAGGAACAGGGCCGCGCCCCGGCTCGGGTGATTGGCCAGCAGGTCACGCCAGGCCGTCGTCGCACGGTTCAATGCGTCCTGCACCGCCCAATGAATGAAAGGCAGGTCTTCGGCCGGACGCCCCTCGTCCTCAAAACGCTTCAGCGCCGCCGACAGGATGAAAAGCTGGGACAGCATATCGCCCAGTCGCCCCGTCAGAGCGCCCTTGCGCTTCAAGGTGCCGCCGACCGTCGCCATCGAGACGTCCGAGGCCAACGCCAGCAGGGTCGAAAGCCGCGTCGCCTGTCTGTAATAACGACGCAATTCAGGTGCGGCGTCGCGCGGCGCCGTGATCAGCGCGCCGCCGGTCAGGCTGAACCCGACCGCCCGCGCCATATTGCCCAGCACGAAGCCGACATAGCCGAACAGGGCGCGATCAAACGCCTTCAAGTCCTGCACCTCGGCTGTCCGCATCATCGGCAGGACATAGGGATGGCAACGGATCGCGCCTTGGCCGTAGATGATCAAGGTGCGCGTCATGATGTTGGCGCCCTCGACTGTGATGGCGACCGGAATCTGCTGATAGGCGCGGGCCAGGAAGTTGCCAGGGCCCATGCAGACGCCCTTGCCTCCGATCACGTCCATGCCGTCATTGACGATAATGCGAGCGCGTTCGGTCACATGATATTTGGCGATGGCCGAGACGACCGAAGGCTTCTCGCCCTGATCCAGCGCCGCCGCCGCCAACCGCCGCACGGAGTCCGTAGCGTAAAGATGCCCCGCCATCCGAGCCAGGGCCTCCTGCACGCCCTCAAAGGCGCCGATCGGCTGGTTGAACTGGCGACGGATGGCGACATAGGCGCCGACCATGCCCACGGCCAGCTTGGACATCCCCACGTTCGAGGACGGCAGGGAGATGGCCCGACCCGCCGCCAGACACTCCATCAGCATCCGCCAGCCGGCGCCGACCTGCTCACGCCCGCCGATAACCATCTCCATCGGCACGAAGACATCATCGCCCTCGATCGGACCGTTCTGGAAGACAGCGTTCAGGGGCCAATGGCGCCGCCCGATCCGCACGCCCGGATGCTCGCGCGGGATCAGGACGCAGGTGATCCCCGGTTCATCGCCCTGATCCAGCAGGCCGTCGGGATCAACCGCACGGAAGGCCAGGCCGATCACCGTCGCGATGGGCGCCAGGGTGATGTAGCGCTTGCGCCAGGTGATGCGGAAGCCCAACGTCTCTCGCCCCTTCCACATGGCCTTGCAGACCACGCCGGTGTCGGTGATCGAAGCGGCGTCTGAACCCGCAAAGGGGTTAGTCAGGGCAAAGCAAGGAATCTCTTCCCCGCGCGCCAGTCGCGGCAGATAGTGGTTCTTCTGCTCTTCCGTGCCGTAGTGCAGCAGCAGTTCGGCCGGTCCGAGAGAGTTCGGCACCATCACCGACACCGCCGCCGCCGAACAGCGCGTCGACAGCTTCTGAATCACCTGGCTGTGGGCGTAGGCCGAAAAGCCCAGACCGCCGTAGGCCCTTGGGATGATCATGCCCAAGAACCCCTTGTCCCGCGCATAGGCCCACGCCTCAGGCGACAGATCCTGCCAGACGGCGGTGCTGTCCCAGTCGTTGGACAGGTCGCACAGCCGTTCGGTCTCTACGTCGAGAAAGGTCTGCTCTTCATCCGTAAGGCGTGGCGCAGGCGTCGCCAGCAGACGCTTCCAGTCCGGCCGTCCCGAGAACAACTCGGCGTCCCACCAGACGTTGCCGGACTCGATCGCCGCCTGCTCGGTCGCGCTCATACGCGGCATAATGCGACGAAACACGCTCATCACCGGGCGAGACAGCAAGGTGCGGCGTACAGGCCGGATAAGCAGCAACACCAGCAGGGCCGCGACAGCCGCGCCCGACACGATCCAAATCCACATGAACGATCCTTCCGCCCCAGCGACAGGCGAAGTCGCTCAGACTGTCTTCCATTGTCCTGAAAGGAGGAAACGCGGCCGCCCCGCCCGCGCTCCCTCGCTCGCGCCTCAGCCCTTGCCGCCCAGGTAGGCGTTTCGAACCGCCGCAGGCACGCGTTCGTAGACGTCCGGCCTGCGAATACGCAGGCGAAGCCGCGCCTGATCCAACGGTTCTGCGAGCAAGGCTTCGTAGTCCTGTCCCGGAAGCCAGGCCGCACGGCGCCCGTCGCGCCAGGCCTGAAACACCGCCCGGGCGCATGGATAGCCGGTGCGCGCTCGCGCGAACTGCACAGCGATCGCCGCCGCGATCAGGCCAAAGCCGGAGCTCCGCGTCTGCGGCAGAGAAAAGGCCACAACGCAGGCTTCGCCCAGAGCGTCGGTGTGATAGCCCGTCAACACGTGCCAGATGTCGTGCACGTCTCGCAGGCGTCGCCCGTACCAGGCGCGCGGATGCGCGGCTTCGATCTCGCTGTCCGTCACCTTGCGGCTTTCTTCAGCGAGGCCATAAGCGGAGAAATCCTGCGAGACGATGAAATCTAGATAGGCCGCCCCGACGCTGCCTGCCGGCATGGTCTTCAACCACTCCCGATCCTGCAGTCGGTCCGCCAATTCCAAACGGCGATACGCCTGAACGCCGCCTTCGGAGGAGTTCAGCAACTTCGCATAGCCCCAGTCCACAGAACGTCCCGCCAAGGCGTTCATGATCTCGAACACCTGTTCGGTGTCATCCTTGTCCGCCACCAGCCGACGTATCGCGCGCGCTGCACGAACGGGCTGAACTCTACGTTTCAGCATACGAGAGGCTTCGCGAAAGCCCGTTATGGCTCCACTATCATCAAGCGCCGTCGCGACCATGGCTTGCAGTCTCCTTGGACGACTCGTAAGACACGTTACCTACATGGATGTCATTTACATAAATGTCAATTAAAATCGCTGATAAGCCGCGCCGCAGACGGCGATCGCCCGAGGAAGCCCGCCGCGAAGCCTTGGCGTCAGCGCGCGACCTCCTGCTCTCCGGCGGACCGAACGCCGTGACCCTGGCTGCGGTCGCGGGAGAAATAGGCGTCACCCACGCCAATCTGATCCACCATTTCGGCTCAGCCGCCGGACTGCAGTCGGCGCTCATGGGCTCAATGGTCGCCGATCTCAACGACGCCTTGGACGCCGCAGTCGCCAGGCTTCGGACAGACGAAGGCGCTCCATTGGAGCTCATCAACGCCGTCTTCGACGCCTTTTCGACCGGCGGCGCAGGCCGACTGGCGGCCTGGATCGCATTGTCTGGAGACCTGTCCCATCTCGAACCCGTTCGAGAGGCCGTTCAGAATTTGGTTGTCGCCATCCAGGAAAAGATCGGCCTGGGCGGCGATCGATCAGACGAGATCATCGGCTCGGCCGTTCTCTTCATTGCGCTCAGCGCATTCGGCGAAGCGATGATCGGCGACCCTTTACGGGAGATGCTGGGTCAATCGGACGATGCCAGCCGCCGCGTCGTGGCCAGCTTGCTGCCTGCCTTCCTCACCATGCATCCACGCACGTGAGATCAAAAGAAAGCCCGACGCAATGAGCATCGGGCCGAAAGTCGTTTGGTGATGGTGGGTGTCCTCGAAGAAAGAAGACTGCCCCTTGATCAACCGGTTTGGTTAATGCCGCATTAACGACGATCAGGCCTGAAATTCATGCGCCTGCATCAGGAAACCAGGTCGTCTGGCGCGCAGCGCCTGACAACTGGCGTGTGACCCGCCACCCTTCTCCTGCTCGCTCAACCCGATCAGGGGACGCGCCAGGGCCCGGATAGCGGAATATCCGCCCCTCTACCTCGATATCGCTCGCGCGATCTCCCACAGCAGGAACGACAACGCTCCAACGACCATGCGAATCCGCCACGCCCTGGGCCGTTCCTCCTCCGGCTTGGACCGCGACTTTTCGGCCAGGGTCAGCGCGGCCCGAGGCGATCAGACCGCGACCGTCGCCGTCCAAGGCGTCCAAGGTCGGTCCTGGCGTCAGGCGCAGGCTGGCGCCGCCGTCGGTCAACAAGGCGGCCAGACGCCCGCCTTCCCCGACCACCAGCAGACGTTGCGGTCCCGGCGTCGTCGCCTGCCCGATCTGGATCTCAGGCGTCAGAATCTGCCCGACCGCGGCAGGACCGACATGCAGCTCGAATCGCCCCTGCGCATCCGCGGCGGCGGCCACAGCAGAACCATCAGCGCCGCTGAGGATCACGCGCGCGCCAGGCGCGGCTTCTCCTCGCACCAAGACGCCTCCAGACGCCTGGGACAACACGCTGGTGATGCGCGGCGTCGCCATCCAGTCGCCGTCCTGCACTTCGGCCGTATCGGCTTCCGCATCGCTCTTGGGAGCGCCGCACGCCGAAAGCGCCGTCGCCAATCCCAGCGCCAGGCTCAAACTCAGTCGCAGGCCGATCCTTCGTTCCATCCTGTCCCGCATCGCTATAAGGCTGTGTGTCCAGATAGACGGCTCCGTTCGCTTGGCCCAGCCCCTTCAACCCGGCCCGCTTGGCGCTCCCCGCCTGTCTTCACTTGCCGCCCGAGGTCACCAAAGGTTCCATGTCCCTGCCCTCCGTCAACATCGCCCCGTTCGAGGGCCAATCCGTCTGCCTGTTCTGCGGCTCTTCCGACGGGACCGACCCGCGCTACATCCAGGCGGCCGCGGAGTTCGGCAAGGCTGTAGCCGAGGCGGGTTGGCGCTTCGTCTATGGCGGCGGCGGCGTGGGCCTGATGGGCGCTTCGGCTCGCGCAGCGCATGAAGCCGGCGGCCGCGTCGTCGGCATCATGCCCGCCTTCCTGCGCAGCCGTGAACGCCTGTTCGACGATGTGGAGACGATCGTCGTCACCTCCATGCACGAGCGCAAGCAGCTGATGTACGACGAATCCGACGTCTTCGTCGTCGCGCCCGGCGGCGTCGGCACGCTGGAAGAGGTCGTGGAGCTGCTGTCGTGGAAGCGGCTGGACCTGCACGCCAAACCCGTCATCTTCCTGAATCTGGACGGTTTCTGGGACGGCTTCTTCACCCTGATCGAACATACGGTCGAAAAGGGCATGACGCCGGCCAGCTTCCTGGAGGCCTATGTCAGCGTCGATTCGGTCGAGGGCGCGATCGAAGCCATGAAATCAGCTCAGGACACGCCCCACTTGCAACATGATCGTCGGTAAGTAAACGTGCGTCAGTAACGCCGGTCCGTCAGGCGAGAAGCTGGATTGACAGTTTTCTTAAAAAACGGCCTATGGCGATGCTGGGCGTGCGCCCCACCCTTATCGGAGACTGTTCATGCGTGCTCTTCTCGCCGCCGTCGCCCTGTTCGCGGCCGCCCCTGCCCTCGCCCAGGCCCCGGCCACCAGCGCCACCCTGGCTGACGCCGCCAAGGCCCCGACCGGCCGTGTGATCGTCGACGGCGCCACCTGGCGCTGCGAAGGCGACGCCTGCACCGCCACCGGCGGCTCCAACCAGCCCGCGACGCGCGCGTGCCGCCGCGTGGTCGCCAAGCTGGGTCCGGTGACCAGCTTCTCCTACAAGGGCCAGGCCCTGAGCGCAGAAGAGATCGCCGCCTGCAACGCGGGCTGATCCAGCTTCAACCCTGAACGAAAAAAGGCCGCCTTCACGACGAAGGCGGCCTTTCTTGTATCCGTTGGACGGACCGTCAGGCGGTTTCGCCCTTCAGGCGCTCGATCATGCGTTCGCGCCCGATCAGCGGGATCATGGCCGCCATGTCCGGTCCATGCGCCTGGCCCGTCAGAATCAGACGGAGCGGCATGAACAGACCCTTGCCCTTGGCGCCGGTCTTGTCCTTCACCGCCGAGGTCCAGGCCGACCAGGCGTCGGCGTCGATGGTTTCGGGCAGCAGTTCCAGAGCAGCGGCGGCGAAGGCGGCGTCCTCGATCACCGGCGTCACCGGTCCCGTGACGACCTTCGCCATCTCAACAACATCGCCGAACTTGCTGAGGTTGCCCTTCACCGTGTTCCAGAAGGCCTCGCCCAGATCGACGCCCAGGGCTTCCAGGCGCGGCTTGGCGGCGGCGTAGTCGATGGCGTGCACCGCCTGGGCGTTCAGGCGATCCAGATCGGCCGTGTCATAGCGGGCGGGCGAACGCCCCATCTTGGAGAAGGCGAAGGCCTCGCCCAGTTCCTGCAGCGAAGCGGCGACCTCCAGATTGTCCGAAGTGCCGATCTTGCCCAGATGGCTGGTGATGGCGATCGGCTCATAGCCATCGGCGCGCATGTCCATGATGGCCAGCGAGCCCAGACGCTTGGACAGGGCCGTGCCGTCAGCGCCGACCAGCAGCGGCATGTGAGCGAATCCGGGAACCCTGGCCCCCAGCGCCTCGAAGATCTCGATCTGGGCGCCGGTGTTGGTGACGTGGTCCTCGCCTCGGATGATGTGGGTGATCTCCATGTCGATGTCGTCGACGACCGACGGCAGCGTATAGAGGAACAGGCCGTCCTCGCGGATAAGCACCGGGTCGGACATGGAGGCGGTGTCCACCTCGGCGTGACCACGCGCCAGGTCTTCCCAGGCGACGCGCTTGCCTTCCAGCTTGAAGCGCCAGTGCGGACGGCGGCCCTCGGCCTCTAGCGCGGCCTTTTCAGCATCTGTTAGCGACAAGGCGGCGCGGTCATAGATGGGCGGCAGGCCGCGCGACAGCTGCACCTTGCGGCGGCGGTCCAGTTCATCGGCCGTCTCATAGCAGGGGTAGAGGCGGCCATCGGCCTTCAAGCGGGCGGCGGCCTCTTCATAACGGTCGAACCGCTTGGACTGGTTGTAGCGCTCGTCCCAGGTCAGGCCGAGCCACTTCAGGTCGATCTCGATGTTGTCTTCCGACTCCTGCGTCGAACGGACCAGGTCAGTGTCGTCGATGCGCAGCACGAAGGCGCCGCCCTGCCCCTTGGCGAACAGCCAGTTCACCAGAGCCGTGCGGACATTGCCGACGTGCAGCTTACCCGTGGGAGACGGAGCGAAACGAACCTTGACGGACATGAGGATCCTGCGAGCCTGAAAGCGAAGGCGGCCGGGCGGCCCGCCGCGAACCATGATGATCCGGGCAGAGCGTCCAGTCTCTGAAAACGTCGAAAAGGCGTCGCACCTGTGCAGGCGCGACGCCGTTCCGATAAGGGTCTAGGTCGATCACGGCCCCCTCGAAGTCAAGAGAGGCGCGTGCGGAAACCTGATCAGGACTGAGCGGGCTTCTGGTCTAGGATTTCGATCAGCGACCAGCGGATCGAAGACGCGTCGGCCGGGGGATTGGCGACCGGCGTACCGCGAACGCGCAGGCGGTATTCTACGCCCGGCTTATGCTCGAAGCCTTCGTAGCCGAAATAGTGCAGCTCCCAGGGCGCGCTCTCGGTCTCACGCACCTGCAGGCAGGTCGTCCGCGCCACGCCCGCCGTGCATGGGCGCACTTCAGAGGCCACGTAGACAACCTTCTCTACGACGCCGCCATGGCCCGCAGGACGCGTGGGGTCGACAGCAGATGTCTGGGCGCAGGCCCCAAGCGCCAACAAGGCGACAGCCGAAAGAGAGGCGAACGTACGGGTCATGAAACATCCTTGCATAAATTAAGTGCAACGACGGCAGATCAACGCCGTCGCAGCGCCTATCGCAGCGCAAAATGGCTCAAGCTTGGAGCAAACCCGAACTTTTCGTCATTTGACGAAAGTCTGCATCGCTTCAGTCGTCGCGGTGGACCCGCTCACGACGTTCATGCCGCTCCTGAGCCTCCACTGACAAGGTCGCCGTCGGGCGAGCCTCCAGACGACCCAGCCCGATCGGCTCGCCGGTATCCTCACAGTAGCCGTAGGTGCCGTCCTCGATCCGGCGCAGCGCATCATCGATCTTGGAGATCAGCTTGCGTTGCCGGTCGCGAGTCCGAAGCTCCAGCGCGCGATCGGATTCCGATGAGGCCCGATCCACCAAGTCAGGATGGTTCTCAGTCTCGGCTTTCAGATTGGTGACAGTGCCCTTCGACTCGCGAAGAATGTCGTCTTTCCAGGACAAAAGCTTGTTCTTGAAATAGGCGACCTGCCGTTCGTTCATGAACGGTTCGTCGTCGGTCGGCCGATAAACAGCCGTATCCCCGGACACTACAGAGGCCAATGCGGTCATCGCACTCACACTCGTTCTCTATCGCGCCCCCCTGCGGCGCATGGGCCGTATAGGCAAGCGCAAGAGTCGCGGCAATGGCGTTCGCGAGTCCGTGATATGGCTAAGCTGCGCTTCCGTAGGGGCAGTGTGGCGAATTATCCTCACAAAGCCCCGGAAATCGGGGGTTCAGCCGAAGTTTCAACGCCTTCAGGAGCGCGATCGACTCATTTCCGCTTTCGCCAATTCTACCGAAGCGCGCAGATCGATCTGATCCAGCACAGCCTTCAGGCCCGGCTCAGCCTCTTCATCGCGCTCTTCGCGCAGGTCGCGGGCCAAACGCCCAAGGGCCGTCGCCCCGTCCTGACCGCCCAACAGCGCCAGCTTCAGTTCGTCCAGTCGATCCAGCAGGCCCGAGCCCCGGCGAATGGCGCGGCGGCGGCGCTCCGTCGGGTCTTCCACGCCCTGCAACGCCATCAGAGCAGCAGCGCTCGCGACGCCTGACGCGGATGAGGTCGCGCCGGCCTGAGCCGCAGAGATTGCGCCTCCGGTCGTCGGCAGGGCGAAACCGCCCGCGCCACGCACAGCGGGTCGCGCAGCCGGCGTCGAAGCGGCGCCCAAGGGTCCGGTGACCTTCATGCAAGACGTCTCCTTCTACGTTTCGCACCCTGCACTCAGGGGCTGAAGTCTTGGTTAACAGCCCGGCAAAACCTGCCGTCAGGCGCCGGGCCGAAAATCGACCAATGTTGAATTCACTCGCATTTTTCTCCGGCACGATCCTCGCATGGTTAATGATGAACGCTCACGCAGGGACGTCTGTCGTATGCAGAAGTTGCTTACCGCCCTTATCGGCCCGGCCATCGCGGCCCTGGTTCTCGCCGCCCAGCCGGGCGTGGCTGAGGCCCAGTCGCGCATCAAGGACATCGTCTCCATCGAGGGCGTCCGCTCGAACCAGCTGGTCGGCTACGGCTTGGTGGTCGGCCTGAACGGCACCGGCGACAGCGTCCGCAACTCGCCCTTCACCCGCCAGTCGCTGGAGGGGATGATGGAGCGCCAGGGCGTCAACATCCGCGGCGCCAACCTGAACACCAAGAACGTGGCCGCCGTCATGGTCACGGCCGAGCTGCCGCCCTTCGCCACGCCCGGCTCACGGCTGGACGTCAGCGTTTCGGCCATGGGCGACGCCAAGAGCCTGCTGGGCGGCACGCTGCTGGTCACGGCTCTGCAGGGCGCTGACGGTGAAATCTACGCCGTGTCGCAAGGCTCGGTTCAGACCGGCGCCGTTTCGGCCTCGGGCGGCTCCGGCTCCTCGATCACCCGCGGCGTTCCCACGGCGGGCCGCATCGCCTCGGGCGGCGTGGTCGAGCGCGAGACCGGCTTCGACCTCGGCTCCATGCCGGTGGTGCGCCTGAACCTGCGCAATCCGGACTTCACCACGGCCCAGCGCATCGCCGCCGCCATCAACCAGACCTACCCCCAGAGCGCCTTCGCCGAAAACGGCACCGTGGTCGCCATCCGCGCGCCCCAGAACTTCGGCATGGCCGGCTTCCTCAGCCGGGTCGAGAACCTGCCGGTCCAGATCGATTCCCCGGCCAAGGTCATTATCGACGAGGTCAACGGCGTCATCGTCATGGGCGAGGCCGTGCGCATCTCCACCGTCGCCGTGGCGCAGGGCAATCTGACCGTCTCGGTGCAGGAGACGCCCCTGGTGAGCCAGCCCGAGCCCTTCAGCCGCGGCGGCCAGACGGTGGTCGTGCCCCAGTCTGACATCAGCATTTCCGAAGAGACCGGCCGTCAGATGCGGATCGTGGGCGGCTCGACCTCCTTGTCCACCCTGGTCAACGGCCTGAACGCCCTGGGCGTCAGCCCGCGCGACATGATCAGCATCCTGCAGGCCATCAAGGCCGCCGGCGCCCTGCAGGCCGAAATCGAGGTGATCTGATGAGCCCCCTCGCCGCCTCCCCCGATCTGCTGCGCGCCAACCTTCCAGCCGACGCATCTCCTTCAAAGGATCGCGAAGCCATGCGCCGCACGGCCGAGGCCTTCGAGGCCAGCTTCCTGTCGCAGATGATGAAGCCCATGTTCGAGGGCCTGAGCACCGAAGCGCCCTTCGGCGGCGGCGCGGGCGAAGCCGGCTGGCGCGGCTTCCTGGTCGACGCCATGGCCCAGCAGACGGTAAAGGCGGGCGGCGTCGGCCTGGCCGATAGCGTTCTGGCCCAGATGATCAAGATGCAGGAGCAAAGCGCATGTCCGCCGACGTCGAAACCGCCGCCCTGCGCGTACAGCACCTGACGCGCCTGACCCGCGACCTGACCGAGCGACTGTCGTTGGAAATGGAGGCTCTGCGCGCCCACCGCGCTCAGGATCTGAATGAGGGCATGGCCCAGACGCAGGAGATGGCCAACCTCTATCGTCGCGAGTCGGCGCAAGTGAAAGCCAATCCCGCCGCCATCGCCATCGCCCCGGAGGCTGACCGCCGCGCCCTGATCGAGGCGACCGAGGCCTTTGAAACGGTGCTGGCTGAACACGCCGTCACCGTGGAAGCGGCGCGCCAGGTTTCCGAAGGTCTGGTCCGCACCATCGCGGCCGAGGTGGCGGGCGCCCGCGCGCAGGGCGTGGGCTACGGCGCTTCGGGCCAGGCCATGCAGGGCGACGGGCGGGCCGTAGCCTTGAATCGCACCGCCTGACCCCAGCCGTCGCTATTCCTTAACAGCCTGCGTCTTATGGCTTCGGCATGAACCTGACCCCGCGCCTCCTGGGCCTGGCCTTCGCCGCCGCCGACGCCCTGATCGAAGTCGATCAGCACGGCGTGGTGCGTTTCGCCCTAGGTTCCGGCGCCGTCGCGGGCCAGCAGACGGCCGCCTGGGTCGGCCATCCCCTCAGCGATCGCCTGTCGATCAACAGCGCAACCGTTCTTCAGAACCTGCTGGCAGAGCTGCGTCCAGGCCAGCGCAGCCCGGCTGCCGAAGTCCTGGTCGACTGCGGCGACGGCCGCATGCGTCGGGCCACCCTGCGCGCCTTCGCCCTGCCTGACATCGCCCCGGCGCAATCCTGCGCCCTGTCCTATGAAGGCGAGCCCTTCGTCGTCGAGGACGCGCCCCTGCCCGCCGGCACCCCGACCAGAGACGCCGAGGGCTTCCTCAATCATGCCCGCGCCAGTTTAGCAGGCGGCGAGGCCGGCGCCCTGCAGCGGTTGGCGCTGGCCTTCATCGACGTGAACGGCCTGCAGGGCGTCGATCCCGCCACGCTGGAACGCGCCCACGGCCGCATCGGCGCCTCTCTGAACGCCGCCTCGCACGACGGCGCCAGCGCGGGTCAGCTGACGTCCGATCGCTACGCCCTGATCCGCAACCTGGACGATACGCGCGACCTTGCGGCGGAAATGCAGAAGGCCGGTCAGGCCGAGGGTCTGGCCCTGTCCGCTGTCGCGACGCAGAGCACCCTGGGCAGCGACGCGGCTTCGGCCCTGCGCGCCATGCGGTTCGCCATCGAGGGTTGCCTGAAGGAAGGCGGGCTGGATCAGCCCGAACTGTCCTTCGCCGATTCCCTGCAACGCACGCTGAAGGACGCCGACCGTTTCCGCAGCATCGTGCGCGACCGCGAGTTCGCCCTCTACTACCAGCCCATCGTCGACCTGAAGACGCGGGCCGTGCACCATTTCGAAGCCCTGGCCCGCTTCGGCAAGGGATCAGGCCCCGCCGCCGCCATCCGCATGGCCGAGGAGTTGGCCCTGATCGACGGCTTCGACCTGGCCGTGGCGGAGAAGGCGGTGCGCCGCCTGCGCGAGCCGGGCGGCGGCCTGCTGAAGATCGCCGTCAACGTCTCGGGCGCGTCCCTGGCGAACGACGCCTATGTCGCCGCCCTGTTGAAGATGACCGCCTCGGCGCCCGACGACCGACGTCGCCTGATGGTCGAGGTGACGGAGACCGCCGCCCTAGCCGACCTGGCCGCCGCCGACCGGCGCCTGGGCGCTCTGCGCAACGCCGGGATCAAGGTCTGCATCGACGATTTCGGCGCAGGTTCGGCCTCCTTCGACTATCTGCGCGGCCTGTCGGTGGATGCGGTGAAGATCGACGGCGCCCTGGTGCGCGATATCGACATCGACGCCCGCACCCGCACCCTGGTCGCCCACCTGGTCGAGCTGTGCGGCTCGCTGGAGCTGGAGACCATCGCCGAGATGATCGAGACGGATCAGGTCGCCGACGCCCTGCACGATCTGGGCGTCACCCATGGCCAGGGCTGGCTGTTCGGCCGGGCAGAGGCCGAGCCGCGCACCACGCTGAACACCCCCGCGATCCGCGGCCGCCGTCAGGGCGTGGTCGAGGGCTGGAGTTGACCGTTCTTCAGCACGATCGTCCGTTTGACGCCCAGATTCTCCAGAAAATCAGCGTCGTGGCTGACCACGACCAAGGCGCCGTCATAGCCTGACAGGGCGGCCTCGACCGCCTCGACGGAATCGATATCCAGGTGGTTGGTGGGTTCGTCCAGCACCAGCAGCTGCGGCGGCTCCGCGCCCGTCATGATACAGGCCAGCGCCGCGCGCAGACGCTCTCCGCCCGACAGTTCGCCCACACGTCGGTCCGCCTGCACATTGCGGAACAGAAAGCGCGCCAGAGCCGCCCGCGCGGCGTTCGGCGAGCCCTGCGGGTTCAACCTCAGCCAGGCGTCCACCAGGGTTTCGTCGGACTTCAGCATGGCCGCCTGTTGATCCAGCAGAGCCGCGCGGACCGGCCGCTCGACCGTCCCCGACGAAGGCTCTGACAAGCCGGCTATCAGTTTCAGGAGCGTCGTCTTGCCCGCCCCGTTGGGCCCGATCACAGCGACACGCTCAGGCCCGGTCAGACGCAGCGAAAGCGGCCCCAGCAAGCGGCGTCCGTCATTGGCCGTCGCGACCGCATCACTCAGGTTCAGCACCGTGCGCCCGCCAGGCAGGCCCGTCGACGGCATGGCCAGGGCCATCTGGCGCACGCGCTCGACCCGCTCACGCGCCTCGGTCAGGTCGGCCTCGACCGCCTGCCGCTTGCGCTCGGCCAGGCGCTGGCCGCGCGCGCCGCTCTCCTCGGCCCGCTGGGCCTGAGCGTCGAGCAATATCTTCGGATCAGAGCTGTTGGCGCGCGCCGATTTGCCCGCGCGGTCGCGCCGAGCCTGACGCTCCTGCGCCGCCTGATTTTCGCGCTGCACGCGGCCGATGGCGCGCTCGGCCTGCTCCAGATCGCGTTCGGCGGCGGCCCGTTCGGCGTCGCGGCGCTCGACATACAGATCCCAACCGCCGCCATGCATCCGCGCGCCCAGACTGGACAGCTCCACGATGCGATCCACGCGGCGCAGAAGGGCGCGGTCGTGGCTTACCAACACCACCCCGCCCGGCCATCCGGCCACGACATCGGCGATCATGGCGCGGGCCTCGGCGTCCAGATGGTTGGTCGGTTCGTCCAGCACCAGCAGGTCCGGCGCGGCCAGCTTCAGGCCCGCCAGCCGCAGCCGCGTCTGTTCGCCGCCGCTCAAGTCCGCCGTGCGGCGATCCAGCGCCAGATCGGCCAGACCGACCTCGGTCAGAGCCGCCTGCATCCGCTCTTCCAGCGTCCAGTCCGCCTCGGCCATGTCATCCAGCGAGCCATCCCCCGCCAGCACGCGATGCAGGACGGCCAGAGGCTCGGCCACGCCCAGCGTATCCGCCACAGTCTCGTCATCAGCCGGAGTCTGGGCCTGCGCCAGCCAGCCGACCGTTCCAGCGCGCGCGACCGCGCCCTCGGCAGGCTCAGCCAGACCGGCGACAAGGCTCAGCAGCGTGGTCTTGCCCACGCCGTTGCGGCCCACGACGGCCGTGCGTTCTCGCCCGAAGGCGAGCGTCAGATTGTCGAAAAGGCCTCTACCGTCAGGCGTGCGGGCCGCGACGCTGTTGAGCGTCACGAGCGCGGATGCGGACCGGTTTGGGCTTGGGTTGAGCGAGGACATAGGCGAACACGAGCAGCGGCACGGAAAGGGCGAAACCGATTTCCAGGGTGCTGATCATGATCGTCGCGCCTCCTCACTGATGCGTTGGCTGAGTGAAGGATGGGGACGGACGTTTGGTAACGCAACCCCCAATTTGCGGCGCAGCTTTCGCAATGCAGCAACGGGACGCCTTGGACAATCGGCGTCATGGCCTTCCGCGACGCCGCTTCCTATCTTGCCGATATGAGCACGCCCGACCGCCCCGTCGCCTTTCGCATCGACCGTCCCGCGCCGGACCGGGCCCAAGCCGCCGCCCGTCGCGAAGCCGCCGTCGCCCGCATCCGCGCCGAAACGGGCATCGACGAGACCATGATCGACGCCTTGGTCGAAGGCTTCTACGCCAAGGTGCGCGAGGATGATTTCATCGGCCCGATCTTCGCCGCCCGCATCGACGACTGGGGTCCGCATCTGGAGCAGATGAAGCTGTTCTGGTCGTCCGTCGCCCTGTCGACCGGCGTCTATCAGGGGCGGCCCATGCCCAAACACCTGCCCCTGCCGATCGACGCGCGTCATTTCGATCACTGGCTAGGCTTGTTCGAGACGACTGCCCGCGAACTATGCCCGCCCGTCGCCGCCGAACATTTCATCGTCCGCGCCCGCCGCATCGCCGAAAGCCTTGAGCTGGGCGTCGCCAACGCCCACGGCGTCCTGGTCGGCCCCGGCGAACGCTATCGCCGCTCAGGAACGCCGTGGGCGCCTGAAGCAGACTAAAGTTCTCATATTGTTCTTGCTGTTTCCGGCGAATTGATCCCCATATAGCGTCGTCGCCCCGGACCGTTTCGGGGTCTTCCGCGTTCCCGGATTCCATGACCGAAAAGCACAACTTCATCCGCGTTCGCGGCGCCCGCGAGCACAACCTCAAGGGCGTCGATCTCGACATTCCGCGCGAGCAGCTGGTGGTCATGACCGGCCTGTCCGGGTCGGGCAAATCCTCGCTGGCGTTCGACACCATCTACGCCGAGGGTCAGCGCCGCTATGTCGAGAGCCTGTCAGCCTACGCGCGCCAGTTCCTGGAGCTGATGGGCAAGCCGGACGTAGACCTGATCGAGGGCCTGTCCCCGGCCATCTCCATCGAGCAGAAGACGACATCGAAGAACCCGCGCTCGACCGTCGGCACCGTCACCGAGATCCACGACTACATGCGCCTGTTGTGGGCGCGCGTGGGCGTGCCCTATTCGCCCGCCACCGGCCTGCCGATTGAAAGCCAGACCGTCAGCCAGATGGTCGACAAGCTGACCGCCCTGCCCGACGGCGAGCGTATCCTGCTGCTGGCGCCGGTCGTTCGCGGCCGCAAGGGCGAGTACAAGAAGGAAATGGCCGAGTGGCAGCGTCAGGGCTTCCAGAGGCTGAAGATCGACGGCGAATTCTACGCCATCGAGGACGCTCCCGCGCTCGACAAAAAGTTCAAGCACGACATCGATATCGTCGTCGATCGCATTGTAACCAAAGAAGGCCTTGAAGGCCGCTACGCCGACAGCATCCAGACCGCACTCGGTCTGGCTGAGGGCATAGCCACGGCGGAATGGGCTAGCGCGCCTGAAGGCGAAGAGCCGCGCCGGATCGTCTTTTCCGAGAAATTCGCCTGCCCCGTCTCAGGCTTCACCATCAGCGAGATCGAGCCCAGGCTGTTCTCGTTCAACAACCCCTTCGGCGCCTGTCCGGCCTGTGACGGCCTGGGGGTCAAGCTGGCCTTCGACGCCGACCTGGTGATCCCCGACCGCGACAAGACCCTGCACAAGGGCGCGGTGGCGCCGTGGGCGCGCGGCCCCTCGCCGCTCTATACGCAGACGCTGCAGTCGCTGGCGCTGCACTACGGCTTCTCGATGGACAAGGCGTGGCGCGACCTGCCGGAGAAGGCGCAATCCGTCGTCCTGCGCGGCTCGGGCGGCGAGAAGATCAAGTTCGTCTATGACGACAACGCCCGCAAATACGAGGTCTCCAAGCCGTTCGAGGGCGTGCTGCCGAACCTGGAGCGCCGCTGGCGCGAGACCGACAGCGCCTGGGTGCGCGAGGAGCTGGGCCGCTATCAATCCGAAACCCCGTGCGAGGTCTGCGGCGGCAAGCGCCTGAAACCCGAGGCCCTGGCGGTCAAGGTCGGGGGCGAGGACATCGCCGACATCTCCAACCTGTCCATCTCCAAGGCCTTCCTGTGGTTCTCGACGCTGGAAGACGGCCTGACCGAGAAGCAGATCGAGATCGCCCGACGCATCCTGAAGGAGATCACCGACCGGCTGCGTTTCCTGAACAACGTCGGGCTGGACTATCTGAACCTGTCGCGTTCGTCCGGCACCCTGTCGGGCGGCGAGAGCCAGCGCATCCGTCTGGCCTCGCAGATCGGCTCGGGCCTGACCGGCGTCCTCTATGTGCTGGACGAGCCGTCCATCGGCCTGCACCAGCGCGACAACACCCGTCTGCTGGACAGCCTGAAAGGGCTGCGCGACTTGGGGAACTCCGTGCTGGTGGTCGAGCACGATGAAGAAGCGATCCTGACGGCCGACTACGTCATCGACATGGGCCCGGCCGCCGGCGTCCACGGCGGCACGGTCTGCGCCGAAGGCACGCCCGCACAGGTCATGGCCAACCCCAACTCCCTGACCGGCCAGTATCTGACCGGCGCGCGCGAGATCGAACTGCCGCCCGAAGGCCGCCGTCCGATCAACCGCAAGCGGATGCTCAAGGTCTCGGGCGCCACGGGCAACAACCTGAAGAACGTCACGGGCGAGATTCCGGTCGGCGTCTTCACCTGCGTCACAGGCGTCTCGGGCGGCGGAAAGTCGACCTTCACCATCGAGACCCTGTACAAGGCCGCCGCGCGCCGCCTGAACAATGCGTCCGACGCCCCCGCCCCCTTCGACCGCATCGAGGGGCTGGAGCATTTCGACAAGGTCATCGACATCGACCAGTCGCCCATCGGCCGCACCCCGCGCTCGAACCCCGCCACCTACACCGGCGCCTTCGGCCCGATCCGCGACTGGTATGCGGGCCTGCCCGAGGCCAAGGCGCGCGGCTACGGCCCCGGCCGCTTCAGCTTCAACGTCAAGGGCGGCCGCTGCGAGGCCTGCCAGGGCGACGGCGTCATCAAGATCGAGATGCACTTCCTGCCCGACGTCTACGTCACCTGCGACGTCTGCAAGGGCAAGCGCTACAACCGCGAAACGCTGGAAATCGTCTTCAAAGGCAAGAGCATATCCGACGTTCTGGACATGACGGTTGAAGAGGCGGCGCGCTTCTTCACCGCTGTGCCCTCGATCCGCGACAAGATGCTGACGCTGGAGCGCGTGGGTCTGGGCTACGTCAAGGTCGGCCAGCCGGCCACCACCCTGTCCGGCGGCGAGGCCCAGCGAGTCAAGCTGTCGAAGGAGCTGTCGAAGCGGGCGACCGGCAAGACGCTCTACATCCTGGACGAACCTACGACCGGCCTGCACTTCGAGGACACGCGCAAGCTGCTGGAGGTGCTGCAGGAACTGGTCGAGAACGGCAACACTATCGTCGTGATCGAGCACAACCTCGACGTCATCAAGGTGGCCGACCACCTGCTGGACTTCGGCCCCGAGGGCGGCGACGGCGGGGGCGAGATCGTCGCCGTCGGTACGCCGGAACAGGTAGCCGACAACCCCGCCAGCTGGACCGGCCGCTACCTCAAGGAAGTGCTGGACCGGCACGAGGAACGCCGCAAGGGCCGCATCGCCGCCCTGACCGCCGAACCCGCGCCCGCCAAGCGCGCCAAAGCCCGCAAGAGCGCCTGACCCAAAAAGAACGCCGCGCCCCTATCGGAGCGCGGCGTTTTCATTTCCGCCGACGCCGTCGGATCAGACGCGCGGCACGCCCTTGATGCCCAGATAGGCGGCCGAGAACGGCGCATAGATGATGGCCGCCTGGGCCGCCGACAGCAGGGCGTTGACCACGCCCCACACCAGCAGGGCCGGCCAGAACTTCACGAGCAGCGTGGCGATATTGGTCGTCTCCGCCCCCGCCAGGCTCTCCAGACCGCCGAAGATCAGGTTTAACGGCGCAATGACGATGGAGCCCAAAAGCCCCACCAGCATGGACATGACACCCGCCAGCACCGCCATGCCGAGCAGCGGCCAGAAGCGGCCCTTGGTCATGGCCCAGCTTTCCTTGATGGCGATCTTCTGCTCCGCAAAAGTCATCGGCGCGACCAGGCTGAGGCGCACGGCCAGCCAGACGGCGACCGCCGCGCCCCCGAGCCCCGCCAGCACCGCCGGCAGGATCAGGAAGGGCGCGCCCATGCTAGCGGCCAGCCCCACGAAGACGCTCACCAGCGCCGTTCCCCCCATCACGACGCCGAACATCAGCAGCGCCACGAGCAGGGTGGCCCCCAGGATACGCAACTCATCGCGGCCCAGGCGCAGATAGCCGAACCGCTTTTCCTCAGGCCGGATGACGGAACGCGCCACCGCCGCCGTCAGCACGGCGCTGAACAGAAGCGACAGCGGCAGGGCCAGCCCCATCATGGCGCCATAGGCCTGCCCCAGGCTGGTCAGGTCGCTCATCGACGGTTCGGCGCTCTGCTCGATCTGCTCGGCCAGGTTGATGATGTTGATCAGGCTGCCGCCCGCCACCGCGAAGAAGACCGCGAAGAAGACAATATAGGCTGCGGCCCAGGCCAGAAGGGCCATCGGCGCCCGACGGGCCAGACGGAAGCCCTCAAAGGCGGATTCGGTGGCGTTGAAACTCATGCTGGCTCCTCGATTCTCGCTCAGCTTAACGCAGCTGCGCCGGTTTCGTCCTGTTTCTGCGTCGCCAGCATCTGCCGGCAGGCCGACACGCCGGGCGCGATCCAGATGGCGACGATGATTCCGTAGTAGATCGCGATCATCACAAAGGCCGCAACGCCCACAGCCACGGCCACGCCGAGGTTGAAGTCAGGAACCCCGCCCTGTGCGCTCTCGACCCATGCCGCCAACTGGGGCCAGAAGGGAATGCTGACGCCCAGCGCGATCAAGCCGGCTATTACCAGAAACAGCACATGGATTACGAGGGTGATGGCGATGGTCGCTGCGAACAGGCCCAGCAGAACGCCGACTCGTCCCTTCGTCATCTTCCACCCCGACACGAAGGCGAAGTCCTGCGAAGCGATGCTCAGCGGCATGATCATGGATGTCCGAAGAGCCGCCCAGACAATGCCCACGATCCCCGCCAGTCCCACCGCCACGCCCATGATCACGGCCGCCGTTTCAGACACCATCCAGAAGGCCGCCCCAAAGGCGAAAGCCAGCAGAACAACGACCAGCATCACGCCATAGCAGCCCGCCATGACGGCCAGCCCGGCTACAGCCACCCTCGCCTCATCCATGCCGACGCGAAGATCGAAGAAGCGACCCGGCGCGCGCTCGGGCCACAGCACAGCGCGGCAGATGGCGGCGATGATCAGCACATAGCCGATCAGTTGCACCACATTGATCAGCATGGACCAGGCCTGCATCCGCATCATGGCGGCGAGCGCCTGCGGGCTGGGGTCCGCATCCTCGGCCATCGCGTCAAGACCAATGCTCATGAACAGGTCGATCATGACGATGGCGGACAGCAACAGAGGCAGGGCCAGGATGACGCCCCAGGCCAATACGCTGCCCGGCCGACGCAGGATCAGACGGAAACCATCCGCCAGCGCTTCATCGATCTGGAATCCATGGGTCATGAACAGCCTCCGCCGTTTTCTATACGGGGGAAGGCGCCGCTGCGACACCCCGCGCTGCTTCAGCTTCCACAGCCTGCATGACAGGACCACGGCGGACGGCTATTAGGCCGCCATGTCGAATGCGCCCACCACTCCCCGCCCCGCTCCCGTGCACGTCATCGGCGGAGGTCTCGCCGGATCCGAAGCGGCCTGGCAGATCGCCCAGGCGGGCGTGCCCGTCATCCTGCACGAAATGCGCCGGGACGAGCCGGAGCAGGTGCGGACCGACGCCCACCACACCACGGGCCTGGCCGAGCTGGTCTGCTCCAACTCCTTCCGGTCGGACGACTGGGAGTTCAACGCCGTCGGCCTGTTGCATGCCGAGATGCGGGCGCTGGACAGCCTGATCATGGCCTCCGGCGACGCCAATCAGGTGCCGGCGGGCGGCGCCCTGGCGGTCGACCGCATCGGCTTCTCGGATGCTGTCACGGCCAAGCTGGAAGCCCACCCCCTCGTGACCATCGTGCGTGAAGAGATCGCGGGCATTCCGCCGGAAGACTGGGACAACGTCATCGTCGCCACCGGCCCGCTGACCTCGCCCGCCCTGGCCGACGCCATCCTGAAGGCGACGGGCGAAGAAAGCCTCAGCTTCTTCGACGCCATCGCGCCGATCCTGCACGCCGACAGCATCGACTTCGACGTCGCCTGGCGCCAGTCGCGCTATGACAAGGAAGGCCCCGGCGGCGACAAGGCGGCCTACGTCAACTGCCCGATGGACAAGGCCCAGTACGAAGCCTTCATCGACGCCCTGCTGGACGGCCCCAAGGCCGACTTCAAGGAGTGGGAAAACGTCCCCTATTTTGACGGCTGCCTGCCGATCGAGGTCATGGCCGAGCGCGGCCGCGAGACCCTGCGCCACGGCCCGATGAAGCCGGTCGGCCTGACCAATCAGCACAACCCGACGGTCAAGCCCTACGCCATCGTCCAACTGCGTCAGGATAATGCGCTGGGCACCCTGTTCAACATGGTCGGCTTCCAGACCAAGCTGAAGTACGGCGCCCAGACCGACGTCTTCCGCATGATCCCTGGTCTGGAGAACGCCCAGTTCGCGCGTCTGGGGGGCCTGCACCGCAACACCTTCCTGAACAGCCCTAAGCTGCTGGACAAGCAGATGCGGCTGAAGGCCATTCCGCGCATGCGCTTCGCCGGCCAGGTGACCGGGGTCGAGGGCTATGTCGAGAGCGCGGCCATGGGCCTGCTGACCGGCCGTCTGGCCGCCGCCCAGGCGCTGGGCCGCGATCTGACGCCGCCGCCGCCGGAAACCGCCATGGGCGCCCTGGTCGAACACATCACCGGCGGGCATCTGGAAGGCTCCAAATTCCAGCCGATGAACATCAACTACGGCCTGCTGCCGCCGCTGGAGGCGCCCAAGGTCGATGAGGACGGCAAGCGCATTCACCCCAAGGAACGCGGCCGCGCCAAGAAACGCCTGCAGAGCATCCGCGCGCTGGACGCCCTGAAAGCCTGGCGGGACGCGGCGGCTTAACGCAGCTTCGCGCCGCCGGGCCTGAAGGTCAGGGTCATCAGGGCCATGGCGACGAGCCCCAGCCCCATCAGCAGCCAGGCCTGGCTGAGGTCCGACAGGCGGTCGCGCAGCAGCCCGGCCGCCAGCGGCGACAGGCTGGCGATGATGTAGCCTCCGCCCTGGACGAAGGCGAGCAGATCGCCCGATCGCACCGGGTCGTCGATCTGGTCCATGGCCAGGATCAGGGTCAGCGGAAACACCGCCCCGATACCCAGCCCCAGCAGCAGCATGACCGGGACCGCCAGGCTGACCGGCGTCAGCACCAGTCCGGCCAGCCCAACCAGCGCCAGAGCCACCGCCATCAGCATCGGTCCGCGCCGGTCAGGGAAACGGGCGATGAACAGAGACACCAGCACGCCCGCCGCGACCTCGGCTCCCGTCATGCCGCTGAGCAGAAAGCCCGCCGTCGCACGCGTCTGCCCCATGTCGACGTAGTAGGGCGGCAACCAGGCCAGCACGAGCGTATAGGCCGAGGTGCCCAGCCCCAGGATCGGGACCAACGCCCAGGCCCTGGGCTGCTTCCAGAACGGAACCTCGGGGTGGGTTCCTTCGGCCATGGCCGCGCGGTTCGGCTCTTCAGCCGCCGGGACGCGCGAGGCGACGATCCAGACAACGGCCGCCAGAAAGGCCGGGACCGCCCACAACGCTAGGGCTCCAGCCCAGCCGACCGCCTCGGCCAGTCCCGCCGCCGTCGCCGCCGCCACGGCGGCGCCGCCCATGATGCCGGTCGTATAGACGCCCATGACCGTGCCGAAACGCGTCGGAAAGGCCCGTTTGACGACCACGGGCGCCAGGGCCTGAATCAGGGCCACCCCGACGCCGACCACCACGGCGCTGGCGATCAGACCAGCTGTCCCGTCAAAGACCGCACGCGCCAAACAGGCCAAGCCGATCAGGACGGCGCCCAACAGGACGCCTTTGCGCTCGCCCAGCCGTCGCCGCAGCGGACGGATCGACAAGGCGCCGACGCCGATCATCGCCACCGGCAGGGTGGTCAGCAGGCTGGCCGTGGTCGAACCCATGCCGGTCGCCGCTTCGATCAGATCCAGCAGAGGCCCGACCGCCGCCATCGCCGGGCGCAGGTTCAGCGCCAGGGCGAAGATGGCCGCGATCAACAGCAGACCCGCGCCGCGCGAAGGTTGCGGGGCGTTCGACTGATCCATCCGAGGTGACTCCGGCTGCGGAAGACGATAATGTCTCGCCATCAAGTATCTTGATGTCAAGACAATGACTGATCGCGCTTCCCGCGCCGCCGCCCAATGGGCGGTCGCGCGCCCCGACCTCGACCTGCTGGCCATGGAGACGCTGGGGCGTCTGCACGAGGCCTCCATTCTGGTGACGCGTGAGCGGCAGGCGCCGCTCTACGCTCGCCACGGGCTTCAGCATGGCGAATTCGATGTTCTGGCCACCCTGCGGCGCGCGCCCTCGTCGGACGGCCTGACGCCGACGGCGCTTTATGAGGCGACGATGATGTCGTCGGGCGGCATGACGGCGCGGCTGGACCGGCTGCAGAAGTCAGGTCTGATCGAGCGCATGCCCCACCCCAGCGACCGCCGCGCCTCCCTGGTTAGGCTGACAGCCAAGGGGTTCGACCTGATCGACACGCTGATGCCGCTGCACATGGCCGAAAGCCAGGCCATGCTGGCCGACCTGTCGCGCGACGAGCAGGCCGCGTTGAGCGCCCTGCTCGCCCGGTTGATCGGCGCGCTGGAGGCCTAGGCTCGCTTCATCCGGCGGTTCCAGGGCATCACCGCCAGCAAGCGCGCCATGCCGCAGAATCCGGTCGCGCCCGCCACGAACAGGCCCGCGCCGACGAAGGCGCTGATCCCCCAGAAACCAGGGTGGACCATAACGCCCAGCGCCCCGCCCAACAGGATCAGGCCGCCCGCCGCCATCTGCACCTGACGCATCAGCTCCAGCGGCTGCTTGCGGTCGGCGACGACCGGCAGGCCCGCCTTCTTCCATCCATCCAGACCGCCCGCCAGAACGTGCGCCGGGCCGTCGATGCGGGCAGCCAGCCGGTCGCAGTTCCCCGCCGTGCGGTTGCCGCTGCGGCACATGAAGATCACGTCGCCGCCGGGCTTGAGGCCCAGATCGGCGCTCTCAAAAGCCGACAGCGGCGCGGCGACGGCGCCGGCAATATGTTCGCGTGCGTGCTCGTCCGGCTCACGAACATCGATCAGAACGGCCTGACCGGCCTTCAGACGGGCGGCGACATCGGCGGGCGTCAGAGAGATCAGCGTATTCATCGTTTTTCCTTAGGAGAGAGGCGGCGCTCAACGCGCCTCGGGCGGGCAGAAAATCTCGGCCAACACCCCGATCACCTTCAGGGCGGCGGGATCGGCTATGCGGTAAAAGACGGCGGTGCCGCTCTTGCGCGTGCTGACCAGACCATCTTCGCGCAGACGCGCCAGATGCTGCGACAGCGCCGATTGCGACAGACCGACCTGTAGATCGGACACTTGCCGTTCGCCCTCGCCGATCTGGCACAGGATCATCAGGCGATGTTCGTTTGACAGGGCCTTCAGCAGACGGGACGCATCGCCCGCGCTGGCTTGAAAGCGCTCCAGTCCCATACGTTCGAGATCAACCATGGCGCCAATATATGCCGTGCTTCTAAATTAGCAATAACTAATATATTGAGATCTAGCGCAATGCGTCAGACACGCCCGCGCAAGACGGCCCAGAACAGGCGCAACCGCTTGAAGGCTTCGGGTTCATCCGCGCGCATCAACGTCGCGGCGGCCACGGCGGGGAAAGCCGCGACGGGCAACGTCCTAAGCATTTGGTTGGCCTCAGCGCGCGCGGCTTGGGCCTCATCCGTTCGTCCGGTCTGGGCCAGGCCTCGCAGCCGTCCAGCGACGGTTGCCGACGCCTCATGCCCCTTGCCTGCCAGAATACGCACCGCCGCCTGCATGGGACCGACATAGAAGGCGTCCAGATCATGTGGTTCGCCATGCACGCGGCCGATATGGGCCTCGATCAGAGCGTCGAACGGCGCCCGCTCCAGGCCATGACGCGTCACCGCCGCCGTCAGGGCCTCCAGCACCGGATGACCTACGCGGGGCGTGTCGGTGAAGACGCCCTCCATCTGCTCGCCCCACCAGGCGTAGCGCATCTCGGCCAACAGCGGCTGGGTCACTCGCGTCGGAATGGCCAACAGTTCCGCCTCGAAGGCGTAGAGGGCGATCAGATCGGCCCGCGCCTGTTCGTCCGCGACGAAGCGGCTGGCCAGCCAGCGGTCGAGGTCGGCGGCGCGAACCTGGGCATCAAGATCAACAGTCATGGCGACAGGCCCTTCGACCATTGACGCGCCCGCATCAAGCCCCAGAACGCACACGGCCCGCCTCCCTTTCGGAAGACGGGCCGTGGTTCAGACGCAGGCGACGCCTTTACGGGCGGCTGGCCATGCCAAACTTGACCGGAGTCGTGTCCGCCTTGCCGCCGCCGCTGCGATCCACGCCCCACAGCAGGATGATCGGCGCGCCCACATAGATGGACGAGAAGGTGCCGATCACGACGCCGAAGGCCAGGGTGATCGAGAAGCCGCGCAGGGCCTCGCCGCCGAAGACGGCCAGGACGATCAGCACGATCACGGTCGTCAGACCGGTGATGATGGTTCGCGACAGGGTCTCGTTGATCGACAGGTCGATCACCTCGCGCAGAGGCATGACCTTGTACTTGCGCAGGTTCTCCCGCAGGCGGTCGAACACGACGACGGTGTCGTTCATCGAATAGCCGATGACCGTCAGCAGGGCCGCGACCAGGTTCAGGCTGAACTCCATCCGCAAGGCGACGATCAGGCCGAAGGTCAAGGCCACGTCGTGCAGCAGGCCCGCCACGGCGCCGATGCCAAACTGCCAGGGGAAGCGGAAGGCGATGTAGAGGAACATCAGCACCACAGCCACCAGCAGGGCCATCACGCCGTTGGTCAGCAGTTCGCCCGAAACCTTGGAGCCCACGACGCTGACGCCCGAATAGGCGACGTCGCCGACCGCTTCGCTGATCGCGCCCTCGACCTTCTGAACGACGGCCGTCTGGTCTTCGTTATCGGGCACCTGGAAGCGGACGATGGCGGTCGAACCGTCGTCCAGGTTGCTGTCGCGTCGCGCAATGCCCTGCACCTGAACATCGCCCAGATCCAGACCGCTGACGGCGCCGCGAAGCTTGTCCAGCTCCAGCGTCTGACCTGCGGGCTTGGCGACTTCCATCGAGGCGCCGCCCCGGAAGTCGATGCCAAGGTTCAGGCCGGGATAGAAGCAGCCGATGATCGCCGCCACCGTCAGGATCGCCGACAGCACGGCGAAGCCCTTGGCGTATTTGACGAACTGGAAGTTCGTCTTGTGCGGCAGCAGTTTGATAAGAGGCCAACCCTTCATCGACATCACTCCGCGATCGGCAGTTTCTTCGGCTTGGCGATCTTGAGCCAATAGCCGAGCAGGACTTGGGCCGTCAGCACCGAAGAGAAGACGGAGGTGAAGACGCCGATGGTCAGGGTCCAGGCGAAGCCGCGCACGGGACCGGCGCCGAACATGAACATGATCAACGCGGCCACCAGGGTGGTCAGGTTGGCGTCGATGATGGTGCCCATGGCGCGGTTGAAGCCCGCGTCCATCGAGGCTACCACGGAACGTCCCTGACGCGCCTCGTCGCGCATCCGCTCATAGATCAGCACGTTGGCGTCAACGGCCACGGCGAAGGTCAGGATCAGACCGGCGATCCCCGGCAGCGTCAGCGTGGCCTGGGTCAGCGACATGGCCGCGACGATCAGGATGCCGTTCAGGATCAGGCCGATCACCGAAATGCCGCCGAACAGGAAGCCGTAGGCCAGGATCATGAAGATCACGATGACCGCGAAGCCCAGGGCGGTCGACAAGGCGCCCGCAGCCACGGCGTCGGCGCCCAGCTCGGCGGTGACGACGCGGCGTTCCTCGACCTTCAGCGGCGCCGGAAGGGCGCCGCCGTTCAGCAGATTCACCAGCTCAGACGCCGAAGCGATGGTGAAGTTGCCGGTGATCTGACCTCGCCCGCCGGTGATGGCCGACTGGATGGTCGGGGCCGAAATGACCTTGCCGTCCAGGATGATGGCGAAGGGCTTGCCGAGGTTCTGGGCCGTCGCCTCGCCGAAACGACGCGAGCCCTGGCTGTCGAACTGGAAGTCGATGGCCGGGCGGTTGTTCTGATCGGCGCCGACGCCGGCGCGGGTCAGGTTCTCGCCCGAGACCAGGATGCGGCGCTTGACCAGATAGGGAGTGCCAAGATCGTCGACCAACAATTCTGCGTCGGGCGGCACGCGACCGGCCAGGGCGTCGTTCAGCCCCGTCGGCGAGGTGTCGACCATCTGGAAGGTCAGTTGAGCCGTACGACCCACCAGACGCTCCAGCTCCGCCGGATCGCTCTGGCCCGGCGCCTGGATGACGATGCGGTCCGCGCCCTGGCGGGTGATGGCGATTTCCTTGGTGCCCGAGCTGTCCAGACGACGGCGCACGACTTCGATCGATTGATCGACGGCGGTCGCGCCCATGCTGGCCAGAGCCGCGTCGGTGAAGGCGTAGCGGATACGGCCGCCGCCCAGCTTGGTCGCCACGCGGTCCGGCTGTCCCGTAGGGCCGACGCCCTGCTGGGCCATGGTGCGCAGGGTGTTGAAGGCCGTGTCATAGGCCGCGCCCTCGGCGACGGTCACGACGACGCCGCCTGCTTCGCGCTGCATGCCCATGATGTTGACCTGGTCTTCCCGCAGGGAAACCCGAACGTCTTCCATCAGGTTGGAGATGCGCTTGGTGCGCATCTCGGGCACATCGACCTCGAGCAGGAGGTAGGAGCCCCCCTGAAGGTCCAGGCCCAGGTTCAGGCCGTTGCTGGGCAGCCAGCTCGGCAGAGCTTCGCGCTGCGCCGGCGACAGCACGCTCGGATAGGCCAGGAACAACCCGAGGACGAGCGACAGCGCGACCAGGGTGATTTTCCAGCGTGAAAGCTGAATCATGTCTCGGTTCTCTTCAGGGCCGGCGCGCGCCGCGCCGAGGCGAGGCTATCAGCCCTTGTCGTTGGCCGCGATGGCGGTGCGGTTGCGGACTTCAGCGATCATCGCCTTGACCACGCGGACGTTCACGCCCTGCGAGATCTCGACCATGGCCTCGGCGTCCTCGACGCGGGTGACCTTGCCGACCATGCCGTTGGACAGGACGACTTCGTCGCCGCGCTTGACGCCGGCGATCAGGGCCTGATGCGCCTTCATCCGCTTTTGCTGCGGGCGGATCATCAGGAAGTAGAACAGGATGAAGATCGCGACGATCGGCGCGATCTGGATGACAAGGGCCATCAGGCCGCCGTCTTGGGTTGCAGTCATTAGAAACTCCCCGACGCGGGCCGCGCCTTCATCGGGGGCCCTTCGAAAAACAAGGCGCGGAACCTAGGGCGCGCCGGGCCGATTTGCAACGCGACGCAATAACAAGAGCATCCGGGCGTCGCCGCCCGGACACGCCTTTTCACGCAATCAGCGCGGAAGGACCGTCAGCGGGTCCAGAGCGACCGGATCATCGCCGCGCATCTGACGCACTTCATAGTGGATCGACGGACGCCCATCGCCCGCCGTCAGACCCACCGTGCCGATGGCTTGACCGGCCCGAACCTGCGCCCCGTCGCGCACCGTGGCCGAGCCCAGATGCCCGTAAACCGTGCGCCATCCGTCGCGGTGGACGATCAGGACCGTCAGCCCCTGCCCCACGATATCGTCGCCAACGTAGGCCACCGTGCCGTCGGCCGAGGCCTTGACCTCGGTTCCTGCCGAAGCGCCGATGTTGATGCCGTTGTTACGCTCGCCCATGCCCACCGGGCCGAAACGACGCAGAATATCCCCCCGCACCGGCCATTGCAGGGCCAGCGGTTGACCGACCGCCGTCGACGGCGGGCGCGACGGCGCAGCCGCGGCAGGCGGCGTGGCGGGCGTACGCGACGGCGGCGGCAGAGGCGCATTGCCGCTGGGCGGCGGCGGCGGCGGCGGCGGCGGCGCGACGCCGTTGTTCGGCGTCCTCACCCCGACCGGCGACGGCCCCGTGGCGTAAGGATCGGCGCCCGCGTCCACCGCGCTGTCCGGCAGAATGATGCGTTGTCCCGCAGAGATCGCGCCCCGCGGCCCCAGGCCGTTCAGGTCGATCAAAATCTGCACCGGCGTACGGAAACGACGCCCCACGCCCGAAATGGTGTCGCCCGGTTGAATCACATAGGTCGCGCCCGGCATCGCCGGATTGCCCGCAGCGGGCGGCGGCGTCACCGTGCTCGGCGTTCCGGTCGAGGGATAGGCAGGACCGCCCGCAGGGGGCAGGCCGCCGCCTTCGATATTGCCAGCCGGCGCGCGCGGTCCTTCCTGGATCGGCGGTTGAGCTGGCTGCTGCGGCTGCGTCGCCGGCCCTTGGTAATAGGGATTGTTCGGATAGGCGCCGGGCTGCTGGCCCTGGGGTTGCCCCGACTGTTGCGGATAACCCCCCGCCCCCATCGGCCGGGTCGAGTAGCGCGGCTCGTTCGGATAGGTCGAACACGCCGTCACCGCCAGCGCCCCGCCGACGACCGCCGCCGCCCTGATCCAGCCTGTGAAGCCGCTCATGCGTCTCTCCGTATTAACCTTGTTCAGCATTCAGAAGCCGGTTTGCCCCGACCCGTGGCCGAATCCAACCCGGCAACCCGCGCGAAAGTGGGGCGGAAAGGTTAATGGAGCGGTGAGATTTCGCCCCTCACCCTTCTTTCGCCGTCCCTTCGACCAGGGGAACGAAGCGGACCTCGCACAGGCTTTCCCGCTGGAAACTGCCGTCGGGCTGGCCGGTGTAGCGGTTCAGCATCTGCACCGAGGTGCGTCCCACCGGCGCGACCAGGACGCCGCCCGGCTTCAGTTGCTTCAGCAGTTCCGTCGGCTCATGCGGCGAGGCCGCCGTGACCATGATCCGGTCGAACGGCGCCTGCTCCGGCCAACCCTGTCCGCCGTCGCCGTGGCGAGTGAAGACATTATCGATCCCAAGGATTTTCAATCGGTTCTCAGCCTCATTTAAGAGGCTCTTGTAACGCTCGACCGAATAGACGAAGCGCGCCATGCGGCTCAGCACCGCGCACTGGTAGCCGCTGCCGGTGCCGATCTCGAGCACGCGATGGCGCGGCTGAACGTCCAGCGCCTGGGTCATCAGGCCGACGATGAAGGGCTGGCTGATCGTCTGGGCGCAGTCGATCGGCAGGGCCTGATCCTCCCACGCCTGATCGAGGAATTTCTCATGGACGAAGACGGCGCGGTCGATGGACTCCATCGCCTTCAGAACCCGCGCGTCCGTCACCCCCTGACGCCGCAGCGACAGGATCAACCGGCCCGCGCGGTCGTCCTTGAGACTCATTTTTCCTGCGGCCCCTTGGGCGGGGCGCCGCCCAGCACCTTCTTCAGATCGTTGACCGACTGCATGTGCGTCAGGTCGATGTGCAGCGGCGTGACCGAGATGCGACCCTCGTCCATGGCGCGCAGGTCGGTGCCGTCAGCGTGCTCCTGCGGCGCGCCGCGGAAGGCCATCCAGTAGTAGTCGCGGCCGCGCAGGTCGGTGCGGCGGATGGCGTGCATCTCGCCGATGTCGCGGAAGCCTTGGCGCGTCACCTCGACCGTCTTGACCAGTTCCGGCGGCAGGCGCGGGAAGTTGACGTTCATGACCACGCCTTCCCCCCATTTCTGCTCCAGCAGGCGGGCGACGATGCCGGGACCGAAGGCCTCGGCCGTTTCCCAATGAGCGATCGCTTCGTCGTGGAACCGCTCCAGCGACTGCGACAGGGCGATGGAGCGGATGCCGAAGGCCATGCCCTGAAGGGCGCCCGCCACCGTGCCGGAATAGCTGACGTCCTCGCCCACGTTGTGGCCGCGATTGACGCCCGACAGCACCAGATCAGGCTTCTCGGGCATGATGTCGTTGACGGCCAGGATGACGCAGTCGGTCGGGGTGCCGGTCACGGCGAACCGCTTGTCGCCCAGCTGATTGACGCGCAGCGGCTCGGTCAGGGTGATGCCCCGCCCCTTGGCCGACTGCTCGGTCTGCGGCGCGACGACCCAGACGTCGTCCGACAGGGCGCGGGCGATCTTTTCCAGACAGGCCAGGCCCTCGGCCTCGATGCCGTCGTCGTTGGTGAGGAGGATACGCATCAGGCTTCCTTCTCCCCTTGCGGGAGAAGGTGGCTGGCGAAGCCAGACGGATGAGGGGTCGAACCCCGGCCGGTAATCATGTCGTCTGAACTCGCCACTAGCATCTTCTGTCTGAGCAACCCCTCATCCGAGCCGCTGCGCGGCCCACCTTCTCCCACAAGGGGAGAAGGATCAGCCCACCTGTTTCAACCCGCCCATATAGGGCTGCAAGGCGGCCGGAACCGCGATGGCGCCGTCCTCCTGCTGATAGTTTTCCATCACCGCAACCAGGGTGCGGCCGACCGCCAGACCCGAACCGTTCAGGGTGTGCAGGAACTCGGTCTTCTTCTCGCCTGCGCGCTTGAACCGGGCGTCCATGCGCCGGGCCTGAAAGTCGCCGCAGTTCGAGCAGGAGCTGATCTCGCGATAGGTGTTCTGCGACGGCAGCCAGACCTCGAGGTCATAGGTCTTCTGCGCCGAGAAACCCATGTCGCCCTTGCACAGCAGCACCTTGCGATATGGCAGCTCCAGCGCCTGAAGCACCGCCTCGGCGCAGCCGGTCATGCGTTCATGCTCGGCCTCGGAATCCTCGGGACGGCAGATGGAGACCATCTCGACCTTGGAGAACTGGTGCTGGCGGATCAGGCCGCGCGTATCGCGTCCCGCCGACCCCGCTTCGGCGCGGAAGCAAGGCGTCAGGGCGGTCATACGCAGGGGCTGGGCGACCTCGTCCTCGGACAGGATCTGCTCACGCACCAGGTTGGTCAGGGAGACTTCAGCGGTAGGGATGAGCAGGTGCTCGCCAGCGCGGAACAGATCTTCCTCGAACTTCGGCAACTGGCCGGTGCCGAACATGGCGTCGTCCTTGACCATGTAGGGCGGCGCGACTTCCTGATACCCGTGCTTGTCCGTCTGCAGGTCCAGCATGAACTGACCGATGGCGCGTTCCAGACGCGCCAGATGGCCCTTCAGCACGGCGAAGCGCGAACCGGACATCTTGGCGGCAGCCTCGAAGTCCAGCAGGCCCAGCGCCTCGCCCAGATCGGCGTGGCCCTTGGCCGGCCCCGTCGTGCGCGGCACGCCCCACTTCACGACTTCGACGTTGTCGTTTTCGTCCTCGCCGTCCGGCACATTGGCAGCGGCTAGGTTCTTCAATCCGGCCAGCAGGTCTCGCAGTTCGGCGCCTTTAGCGGTCTCGGCCTCGCCCGCCTCGGCGATCTCGCCTTTGAGGGTCTCGACCTCGGCCTTCAGGCGGTCGGCCTCGGCCATGTCCTTCTGGCCCATGGCGGCGCCGATGGCCTTGGAGGCGGCGTTGCGCTTGGCCAGGGCGTCCTGGCCGCGCGTCTGGGCGGCGCGCAGTTCGACGTCCAGCGCCAGAATGAGCGCGACGACATCGGCGGCGTCATCCACGCCGCGCGACGACCAGCCCGCAACGAAGGCTTCGGGATTGTCGCGAATGGCTCGGATATCGTGCATGGCGTCGCTCTTTCGGCGCTCAAGGAAGGAGAGCCGAAGGCTGTAGCGCCCCACGCGGAGTCGGGCAAACCCCGCGCCCCATTTCTTAACCCTGACGCGTCGCCTTCACGTTGATCTCGACGCCGATGGCCTTGGACACCCAGTCGCCGCCCGCATCGGACGCCATGCCCATGTTCAGCGCCGTGCGGTCCAGCTCCAGCTTGCCCGCGACCGTGGCCGCGCCGTTCGCCTCGTCGAAGGTGAAGGGCAGGACGACCGGGACCGTCGTCGTCTTGATCCGCAGGGTTCCGGTCGCCTCATAACGGTTGCCGCCCAGCGCCTTGAACGCCGTCGCCTCAAAGCGTGCGGTCGGATAGGTCGAGGTGTCGAACCATTCGGCGCCCGGCAGGCTGCCTTCCTGCGTCGCATCGCCGGTCTTGGCCGTGCCGGTCTGGACCGTCACCACGGCCTTGGAGCCGGCCAGATCGGCCGGATCGAACCAGACTTGCGCATCCCACTGCTCGAACCGGCCGGTGAAGGCCTTGCCGGTGTGGGTTCCTGTGAACTGGATGGTCGAGGCGGCCTTGTCCACGGTCCAGGCGGCGGCTGTGCCCGGCGTCACGGCGGCGTCGGCCGCAGGCGCAGCGGCGGGGGCCGAGGCGACCGCCTGCCCTTCCACCTTGGGCGCCGGCCTGGCGGCCAAGCCGAAGGCGGCGCCGATCACAACCACGAAGGCCACGCCCGCTAGTCGCTCGGCCCAGCGCAGGGCCAGCGTCGGTTCCGGCGCAAGACCGTGGCTATCGTCGCCATGCGGCAGGACCGGGATCATGTGCGACAGCACCCCGTCGCGGTCAAAGAACTGGTGCTTCAGCGCCGCCCCGACATGCAGGGCGACTAGCACGATCGCGCCCCAGGCCAGCTTGCTGTGCGCGCCCATGGCCATCCAGGCCGTCGCGCGGCGGGCGGCTTCGGAAGCGTGCTCGATGAAAGGCAGGCGCGGAATGGTGAACAGGCCGAACCAGCTGGTCGCCACGGCCAGCGGCGTGTCCGTGACCACGGCCCATCCGGTCGAGACATAGACCCACCCCGTCAGCGGCAGGGCCAGCATCAGGGCGTAGAAGGCGGCGTGCGTCGCCCGCGCGGCGAACTGCTCCCACCCCTTCATGGCGCCCGGCAGAGCCGGAACCGGGTGCGTCAGCCGCCACACGATCCGCAGCACCGTCAGCGCCAGGATCAGGAAGCCGATCGACTTGTGAATCTGGAAAACGCGATAGGCCAGCGCCTGGCTGTCGGGCTGAACGATGGCGTCGCTCATCCACCAGCCCATCGGGATCATCGACAGGATGGCGATCGCGATCAGCCAGTGCAGGGCGATGGCGACGGCGCTGTATCGGCTCGGGCGGCGGGTCATGGGAAGTCTCGCGTTCGGTCTGAACATGAAGAGGGCGGGACCCAACGGCCCCGCCCCTTCGTCGTGCTTTCGCCTATCAGGCGGCGGGAGCCGCCGGGGCCGCCGGGGCGACTTCCTGGATGAACTCGGCGTCGAAGCGGATCGTCACCTCATCGCCGACCGGGCCCAGCGCCATGCCGAAATCGGTGCGCTTGAACTTGCCTTCAGCCGAGAAGCCGATGGCCGGCGCCGGCACGAACGGGTGCTTCTCCAGATCGCCGTTGAACGTCGCGTCCAGCGTCACCGGCTTGGTCACGCCCAGGAAGGTCAGGTCGCCCGTCACCTTGGCGGTGCGCGTGCCCGTCAGCTCGACCTTGGTCGACTTGAAGGTGATCTGCGGGAAGGCGCCGGCGTTCAGGAAGTTCTTGTTCTTGGCGATGTCCTCGCTCCAGCTCTTGAAGCCGGTGGCGGCGTGGGTGCCGACGTAGTCGCCCTGATAGTTGGCGTCGACCGAGGTCGGATCGATGGTCGCCTCAACCGTGCTGTTGGCCAGGTTGGCGGTGTCCAGGGTGATCTTGGCGTCGAACTTGTTGAAGCGCGCCGTGTAGTTCGAGATCGAGTTGTGCGGCAGCGACCACTGCAGCGAAGCGTGGGTCGGGTCCATCACATAGACGCCCGAGGTGGCCTTCAGCGCCACTGGGGCGGTCGAGGCGGCGTCGGTCGTCGGGGCGCCGGCGGTGTCAGCGGGCTGGCTGCAGGCGGCCAGCAGGGCAGCGGCCGATACGGCGATCAGGGCGGCTTTGATCTTCATGGGAGAGGAAACCTCAATCAAACGGTTGAAACGAAAACTGGACAGACAGTCCGGAAACAGGTCGAGTGTCCATCCGGCCTCGCCGTCGGACTGCAACAGTATAAGTTGCCATTCACGCGCTTCAACCCCCCTGATCACGAAATCCGCCTCAGGCCTCACGAAAAAAGGATTGAGGTGCGTCCTTGGGCGACGGCGCCTATCTTCGCGACTCACATGACCATCCGCCGTCTCCCCCCCGAAACCGTCAACCGCATCGCCGCCGGCGAAGTGGTCGAACGCCCGGCCAGCGCCATCAAGGAACTGGTTGAGAACGCCATCGACGCCGACGCCCGCAGCATCGAGATTCAGGCGGACGGCGGCGGCCTGACCCGCATCCTGATCGCCGACGACGGCAAGGGCATCCCGCGCGATGAACTGCCCGTCGCCATCGAGCGCCACGCCACGTCGAAGCTTGAGCCGGACGACGCAGGCGACGTGGACCTGCTGCGCATCTTCACCCTGGGCTTCCGGGGGGAGGCCCTGCCCTCCATCGGTTCGGTCGCCCGGTTGAACATCACCACACGCGCCAAGGTCGAGACGGGCCAGCCCCAGAACGACGCCTGGGCCATCTCCGTCGAGGGCGGGGCCCAGCGCCCCCTGTCGCCTGCCGCCTTCCCCGGCCCGCACGGCGCGCGGGTCGAGGTGCGCGACCTCTTCTACGCCACCCCTGCCCGGCTGAAGTTCATGAAGTCCGAACGGGCCGAGGCCATGGCCATCTCAGAAGAGATCAAGCGCCAGGCCATGGCGCACGAAGCCGTGGCCTTCACCCTCAGCCTGGACGGCAAGACGACCCTGCGACTCCCCGCCGAACATCCCGGCGACGAAGGACGGCTGAAGCGGCTCGGCGCCCTGCTGGGCCGCGACTTCGAGGCCAACGCCCTGCTGATCGATCAGGAGCGCGACGGCGTGCGCCTGTCCGGCTATGCGGGCCTGCCGACCTATTCGCGGGGCAATGCGGCGCACCAGTTCCTGTTCGTCAACGGCCGCCCGGTGCGGGACCGCCTGCTGCAAGGGGCCCTGCGCGGCGCCTACGCCGACTTCCTGGCGCGCGACCGGCACCCGGCGGCGGCCCTCTTCATCGACATCGACCCGCTGTATGTCGACGTGAACGTCCACCCGGCCAAGGCGGAGGTGCGTTTTCGCGATCCGGCGCTGGTGCGAGGCCTGATCGTCGGCGCCCTGCGTCACGCCCTGCACGCGGCGGGACACCGCGCCTCGACCACGGTCGCCGCCGACGCCCTGTCCGGCTTCCGTCCTCACACCGGCGAGGCGCTCTACAACCCGGCCGCGCCGCAGTCGTTCAGCAACGCCGCGCAGGGCTGGAGCGGCTGGCAAGGCTGGTCGCAACCGGCCGCCGCCGCCCAGAACCTGCCCGGCCTCAACGAACGCTCCGGGCGCGTCGAACACACGTGGAGCGGCGAAGCCGCCGCCCCCAGCTTCCGCACCTTGGGCGAAATCCAGGCCGAACACGCCGGTCAGATCGCGCCTGGCGCTTCGGCCCCCGTCGATTTGATCGACTATCCGCTAGGCGCCGCGCGGGCGCAGCTTCACGCCAACTACATCGTGGCCCAGACCCGCGACGGCCTGATCATCGTCGACCAGCACGCCGCGCATGAACGCCTCGTCTATGAGCGCATGAAGGCCCAGATGGCCGACGGCGCCGTCACCCGTCAGGCCCTTCTGACGCCCGAAGTCGTCGAACTGGACCCCGCCGAGGCCGAGCGCGTCGCCGCCAAGGCCGAGGAACTGGCCGAGATGGGCCTGATCGTCGAAGCCTTCGGCGCAGGCGCGGTGCTGGTGCGCGAAACCCCGGCCCTTCTGGGCGACACCGACGTTCAGGGACTGATCCGCGACATCGCCGACGACCTGTCCGAACACGGCGCCGCCCTGTCGTTGAAGGAACGGATGGCCGAGGTCTGCGGCACCATGGCCTGCCACGGCTCGGTGCGCTCGGGCCGCGTCCTGTCGGCGCCTGAGATGAACGCCCTGCTGCGCCAGATGGAGGCCACACCTCACTCCGGCCAGTGCAACCACGGCCGCCCGACTTATGTGGAGTTGAAGCTGCACGATCTCGAAAAGCTGTTCGGGCGACGCTGACCCTACCCTCGCTCATCCCGGCGAAGGCCGGGATCCAGATTAAAGGACTGAGGATCTCGGGAATCTGGCCGCAGCAATCCTTCAACCAACCGTGACGTTTGCATCTGGATCCCGGCCTTCGCTGGGATGAGCGAATAAGACCAGCATGACCTACAGCATCCTCTTCGTCTGCCTCGGCAATATCTGTCGCTCGCCGCTGGCCGAGGCCGCCTTCCGTGAAGAAGCGCGTCGCCTGAAGCTGGACGCCATCACGGATTCCGCAGGGACAGGAAACTGGCACGTCGGCTCCCCACCCGATCCGCGCGCACAGGCTGTCGCGCTTAAGAACGGCGTCGACATCTCAGCCCTGCGCGGTCGTCAGGTGAAGCCTGCCGACTTCCGCCGCTTCACCCATCTGGTGGCGATGGATCACGACAACCTGGCGAACCTGCGCCACCTCGCCCCGCCCGACGCCACGGCCGAGTTGTCCCTGCTGCTGGATCACGTCGAGGGCCGCGCAGGCCAGGCCGTGGCCGACCCCTATTTCGGCGAGGACGACGGCTTTGACGTCACCTGGGCGGACGTCACGACCGGTGCCCGCGCGCTGGCCGCCAAGCTTCAGCGCCATAGGGGCTGAGCGCCTAGTCGTCGGCGTCTTCACCGTGTTATAGGCCGCGCCTTCCCCCAATGGGATCGAACCATGTTTGAGATTGTAGCCACGGCATAGGCCCCGGACGCTGATCGTCCCGAGGCCTCCTGAGCCCGCCCCGCGCCGCGTTGCGCCGGGCGCGTGTCTTCTCATGCCTTGGAAATCTCAATCCCATGAACCTGTCACGTGCGGAGCAACGCACGCTCCACGCCCTCGCCCAGGGCGGTCGCATCCTGCTGGAACGCGACGAACAGGGCCGAATCCTGGCCGCCCGCTGCTTCACCCGCGAAGGCTGGGTGCTGGACGGCTGTAACCTGGATCAATGGCGCAGCCTGAAGCGCAAGGGTGTCATCAAGTCGCGAAACGGCGGCCCCTACGTCGTCAACCGCGACGGCCTCAGCCGCCTGCGCAGCCGGGCCGACAACCGGACCTCAGGCCGAAGCTTCTGACGCCCTGAGGAACAGGACGCGCGCGGCGCCATAGTCGCGTGCGTCCAACCGCTCATAGCCAGGCGTGTCGATCTCGGGCTCGTCCGAGCCGCGCTCGAACACCACGATCGCGCCCGGCGCCAGCCAGTCGCCCTCCAACAGCCGCGCCAGCGTCTGTTCCCCCAACCCCTTGGCATAGGGCGGGTCCAGAAACGCCAGGGTGAAGGCCTCGCCGGCCGAGCCCGGACGCGGCCCCATGTCGGTCGCGCTGCGCCGATGCACCCGACACCGACCGAACAGACCATAGGCGTCCATGTTCTCGCGGATCGCGCCGCGCGCGCCGTCGTCCGTATCCACAAACAGGCAGAAGGCCGCACCGCGCGACAGCGCCTCGAACCCCAACGCGCCCGATCCGGCATAGAGGTCGATCACCCGCGCCTCGTGCAGACCTTCGGCCCACGGCGCGTGCTCCAGCACGTTGAAGGTCGCCTGACGCGCCCGATCCGACGTCGGCCGCGTGTTCTGTCCCTCGGGCGTAACGATGGCCCGACCACGATATTGTCCAGCGACGATTCTCATGGCCCCGCCTCTGGACCGACCAAGCGCGCAATGCAACGGTCGCCCCATGTCGAACGCCGGATTCTCAAGCTCCAGCCCTTCGCTTTTCCTCACCGCGGTCGAGGAAGCGCGAAACAGTCCGCTGATCGTCGGCGTCAGGCCCGCTGCGCGCTGGAAGCGGCTGGCAAGCTTCATCGCCCTGTCGTTCGTGTTGATGATCGCCGCTTCCATCGTCATCGCCCTGGCTATGACCGCCATCGAAGCGACAGGCGTTGTTCAGGCAGGTGTCCTTGACCCTGTGCCGGAAGGACCGAACCGACTGTATGGCGAAGTCATATCCGTGCTGGGCCTGGGCGCCTTCCTCGGCTTGTTGGCGGGCGCCGTCCTGCTCAGCGCCAAGATCGCGTATGGCGCGCCGACAACGGCCTTCCTGTGGCCCGGCCGCCCCTTCGCGCAGCGCCTACTATGGCTAGGTTTCGTCATCATGGCCGTCGTGGGAAGCGCCAGCGTCCTGATCTACAACCTGATCGACCCCACGGGGCCGGCGCCGATCCTGAATCCCGCCTATTCGGTCGAAAGCCGCCTGTTCTACGTCGCCGCCGCAGCTCTCGGCCTGTTCGTCGCAGCCGCCGCCGAAGAAGTCGTTTTTCGCGGCGTCCTGCTCCGGGTGACAGGCGGATTCACAGGCAGCCTGATCATTTTATGCCTGTTCAACGCCATCGTGTTTTCCGCCATTCACCTGGACCCCGATCCGGTGGCCTTCGTCGCACGCGCCCTGTCAGGCCTGATCTGGACCTGGGCCGCCTTGCGCCTTGGAGGGCTAGAGTTCGCCATCGGCGCCCACTGGGCAGGCAACCTCGCCATCGCTCTGCTGGGCGAACCGCTATCGGCGGAAGCGGTTTCCCAAGAGCCCACGCCGCTGTCGGCGCTTGCCTATGAAGCCGTCGCCCTGATCGTCGTGCTGTTCGTCGTCGAGCGGATCGTGCGCGCCCGACGCGCTCAGCCCTCCGCGTAGAGGGCTTCGACCTCGGCGCCGGTCATGCGTGTGCGATCGCCGGCGAAGGCATAGTTGGCGGGCTTGGCGTCGATGTAGATTTCGCTGGCGAAGGCGAAGGCCGACGGGTCGTCGAACGCCTGGACCGAGACCATGACCATGCCGCCCGCCTTCAACCGCCAGAACAGGTTGGAGCCGCAGGCCGAGCAGAACTGCCGCTCGGCCCAATCGGACGAGGCGTAGGTCGTCAGCGGTCCCTCGACTTCGACGGTATCGCCGCAGTCGACGCTGAGCGACACCCCGCCCGAGGTCCGGCGACACCGTTCGCAGTGGCAGGCATGCATCCCGCCCTTGGGCATGGCGGTGAAGCGCACCGCGCCGCACAGACAGCGGCCGTTCAACTGCTTTTCAACGTCCGCCATGTCCTGCGCCTTCGTTCACTGTTCAGTTGCGCCCGCGCGGGCCGCCGCGTCCGCCTGTTCCGCCCGAAGGCTTGCCGCCGAAGGGTTTGCCTCCAAAGGGCTTGCCGCCGCCACGAGGGCCGCCCGGCCGGTCGCCCGAGCGCGTATCAGGACGATCGCCGGTTCCGCCAGGACGACCGAACGGCTTGCCGCCAGGCTTCCCACCGGGACGGGCGCCCTTGGGCGGGCCGCGACGGTCGTCGATGAACTGGTCCGCGCGCGGTTCGCGCGGCGTGAACGGACGGCGCGGACGATCGCCGCCTTCCGTCCCTTCGCCATCGCCCGGACGGGCGCGCGGCTTGAAGGTCTTCTTGTGCTCGAACTTCGGCTTGGCCTTGGCCCAGCCTTCCTTGCGAGCGGGTTTACCGAACTCGGCGCCCTCTTCCGCAGCCGTCTCGGCGGCGCGCACGCGGCTGGGCTTGCGCGAGGGGTCCGACATGGCCGAGCCCGACTTGCCGCGCACGATCGGCGTGTTGGCGCGACGACCGGGAATCGGCGCCGGAGTCGCGACCGTATTGCCGGTCGGCAGATTCTCGGGGCGGATATGCTCGGCCAGCATTTCGCGGATCACGCGCGGGCCGACTTCCTCAACCGCGCCCACCGGCAGGGTGCCGAGCTGGAACGGACCATAGGCTAGGCGGATCAGGCGGTTGACCGTCAGGCCGACGCTCTCCAGCACCTTACGGACCTCACGGTTCTTGCCCTCGGTGATCTGGACGCTGAGCCACAGGTTAGCCGACGACTTCTCGCCCTCGGCCTTTTCCTTGGCCTTGTCGATGGTGGCTTCCACGGGGCCATAGCGCACGCCGTCGACGACCACGCCGTCCTTCAGCTTGTCCAGTTGCTCCTGGGTGATGCGGCCACGCGCACGGGCGCGATACTGGCGCACCAGGGCCGTGTCCGGCAGCTCCAGCGCCCGGCTCAGTTCGCCGTCGTTGGTCAGCAGCAGCAGGCCTTCAGTCGCCAGATCGAGACGACCGACCGAGATCACGCGCGGCAGGCCGCTGGGCAGGGCGTCGAACACGGTCGGACGGCCCGCCGGGTCGTTGTGGCTGGTGATGAGGCCCGCAGGCTTGTGATAGCGCCAGACGCGCGTCGCCTGGGCGGCCCCGATCGGCTTGCCGTCAACAGTGATCTTGTCGTCGCGTTTCACCAGCACGGCGGGCGTGGCCAGGATGCGGCCGTTCACCGCCACCTTGCCCAGACCGATCAGCCGTTCGACCTCACGACGCGAGGCGATGCCCGCGCGGGCCATGGCCTTGGCGATTCGTTCGGTGCGTTCGGGGCCCTTGGCCTCCGGCGCAGATTTGTCGCCCGGCTTGCCCCCGGCGCGGTCGCGAGGCTTGCCGCCCGGCTTTCCGTCCTTGTCGAAGGACTTTCGCGGGCCTTTATCGGCGAAATTGCGGGGGCCGCGCGGTCCGTCGTCTTGACGGGAGCGGGGCTTCTTGTCGTTGTCTTTGGGATGGCGATCCATGATGAGCGGTTCATGAGCATGGCGCTCGATCTGGCGCAAGCGGCGGCTGAAGCCGGCGAGGTGCCCGTCGGCGCGGTGATCGTGGACGAAAACACCGGCGAAGTGCTTGGGCGCGGGCAAAATGGGCCCATCACGGCCCATGATCCGACCGCCCATGCCGAGATCGTCGCCCTGCGCGATGCGGCGGCGAAGTTGCAGAATTATCGCCTTACGGACCTGACTCTTTATGTCACGCTGGAGCCATGCGCCATGTGCGCGGGCGCCATCAGCCACGCCCGCATCGGTCGCGTGGTCTGGGGGGCGGACGATCCCAAGGGCGGCGCCGTGCTCCACGGCGGGCGTTTCTTCGATCAGCCGACCTGCCACTGGCGTCCCGAAACCGAGAGCGGGGTCATGGCCGATCCCGCCGCTGAAATGCTGCGCGGCTTCTTCCGCGCTCGCCGGAAAACACGATCAGGAACGTCGGGCGACGCCGGGCGTTGAGCCTCCAAGCTTGACCTTGAGAGGGCCACCCTTGCCGACCCGTATCCTCTGGCCGACCATCGCCGTCTCCACCCTGGTTTTGTTGTCCGCCTGCGGCCAGGAGCCGCGCGAGGCCCCAACCGATGGCGACGCAGTGCGCGAACGCGCCGTCGAGGCCCAGACCGCGCGTCGCCGCACTGGCGCCGAGCTTCAGGATCGCGCCCTGAACCGCGTCGTCCACGCCGTCTATCTGTGCAACAATTCCGAGCGCCTGTCGGTCGACTTCGACAACCCGCGCCAAATGGCCACCGTGCGCAACTCCAATGGCGAGGCGGTGGACCTGTATCAGGAGCGCGCAGCCGACGGCATCTGGTATCGCGCCTCGGGCTATGAACTGCGCGGCAAGGGCGTCATGGCCACATGGACCGCCGCCGACCGCGAACCCACCGAATGCCGGGCCGTCGATTAGGCGAAGGCCGCCAACCGTTCGTCCAGCCGCCGCCGCACCTCGGGCCAATCATCGTCCAGTACGGCGAACTGCGCCGTATCCCGTGTCCGCCCGGTCCAGGTCGTCTTGTGCTTGCGCAGCACGCCCTCATGAGTCGCGCCCAGCTTGCGAATGGCCGCCTGACTGGCGGCGTTCAGGGCGTCCGTAATGATCTCGACCCGGATCGCCCCGTTTGAGAAGGCGTACTCCAGCAGCAGACGCTTGCACGCCGGGTTGATCGCCCCGCCCCGCGCCTCGGGCCGATAGAAGGTCGAGCCGACCTCGCAACGCCGATGCTCGGGTTTGATTTCATAAAGGCTGGTCGTGCCGACCACGGCGCCGTCACTTCGACGACGCACGGCGTAGGCGATGCGCGTGCCCGCCGCCATCGCCTTCAGCGCCGCGTCCCACCAATCGTCGAAATGCGGACCATAGGCGGCGGCGACCATGCCGCCCCAGGCGTCCGCGTCGCAGTCCAGCGCCGCCCTCACCTCGTCCTTCAGCGCCCCGATGAACGGCTCCAGCCGCACGAAGGCGTCCTCAAGGATGGCGGGCGACAGCTTCACGCCGCGCCTTCCTCGATCAGGAAGGCCCGCACCGTCTCGGCGTCCACGTCCTTGTCGGTGAAGGCGTCGCCCACGGCCCGCGCCAGGATCAGGGTCAGGCGCCCGCCCTCGGCCTTCTTGTCCCCGGCCATGCGCGCGATCAGAGCATCGGCCGCGAAGGCGTGATCCACGTCAGCCAACCGCGTCGGCAGACCCGCCGCGCGGATGCCTGCCTCGGCGCGCTCGGCCTCGGCCGCCGGACACAGCCCCTGCCGCGCCGAATAGCGGAAGGCCATGGCGCAACCCAGCGCCACCGCCTCACCGTGAGTCAGGGTCTCGTCGAACGCCAGTTCAGCCTCCAGCGCGTGGCCGAAGGTGTGGCCCAGGTTCAGCAAGGCGCGACGGCCCGCCTCCTTCTCATCCTCACCGACGATCTGGGCCTTGATCTCGACCGAGCGGATCACCGCCCGCTCCAGCGCATCCGGGTCGCCCAGCGCCCCAGCAGCCCCCTCTCCGCCCAGCCAGTCGAAGAAGGCCGCATCGCAGATCAGCCCGTGCTTCAGCACCTCGGCCCAGCCCGAACGCACCTGCCGCACCGGCAAGGTGGCCAGGGCCTCGATATCGGCCAGCACCCGGCGCGGCTGGTGAAAGGCGCCGATCAGGTTCTTGCCGCGCGGGGTGTCGATCGCCGTCTTGCCGCCCACCGAAGAATCCACCTGAGCCAGCAGGGTCGTCGGAATCTGCACAAAGTCGATCCCACGCATGAACAGAGCCGCCGCCAGCCCGGCCAGGTCGCCCACCACGCCGCCGCCCAGGGCGACGACCAGGCTCTTGCGATCCAGCCCTTCGGCCAGCAGCCGGTCCAGCACGGCCTCCAGCTGTTCAAACGACTTGGACGCCTCGCCTGCGGGCACGCTTACGATCCCGGTCGCCAGCCCCGCGCCTACCAGCGACGCACGCACCGTCTCGCCGTGGATCGCCGCCACCGTCTCGTCGCTGACGATGAAGACGCGCGTCGGCTTCAGGGCCGCAACCTCGGCGCCCGCCGCCTTCAGCAGACCGCGCCCAACGACGACCTCATAGGGGGCGAAAGCGCCGCCCGCGACCGGGATCGTCGTGGTCATGTCTGGGTCTCCTGCCGTCCAAACCGGCGCAACTGTCTAAGGATGGCTTCAACGGCCTGAGCGTGCGAGCCGCCGCCCACGTCGACCGTCAGATCAGCCTCGCCGTAGATGGGATAGCGCGCCTTGGCCAAATCACTGAGGGCGACCAAAGGATCGCGATTGCGCAGCAAGGGTCGCGTATCGCGTCGCCCCACCCGCTCGGCGATCACCTTCAGATCCGCGCGCATCCAGATACTGACGGCGTGCCGCTTCATCAGGGCTCGGGTGTCGGGATTGAGCACCGCCCCGCCCCCGGTCGCCAGCACGATCGGCGGCCCTTCCAACAGACGCTTCATGACCCGCGCCTCGCCAGCTCGGAACTCGACCTCGCCGCGCGTGGCGAAGATTTCGCTGACGGTCATGCCCGCCGCTTCCTCGATCACATGATCGCCGTCGGCGAACGGCAGGCCCAGCCGCGCGGCCAAGCGCCGCCCTACAGTCGATTTCCCGACGCCCATCAGCCCCACCAAGGCTATGGTGCGGACCGAAGACAGCGGGAAGGAATCAGGCGAGGCGTCGGAAGGCATGGTCCGTACACCCTCTACACCAGACGCCGCCCGGCTCCACACCCAGAAGCGATGACCTGACGCCCAGCATGACCCCGCAGATCGAAGCCTTTCTGGAGATGATGGCGGTGGAGCGCGACGCCTCGCCCCACACCCTGGCCGCCTATGGCCGCGATCTGGCGGATGCTGAGACCTGGCTGGGCGACGCCGGGGGCCTGATGAACGCGCCGCAAGAGGCGCTGGAGGCCTGGTTCGCCGACCTGTCGCGACGCGGGCTGTCCGCCGCCACAGCCGCACGGCGGCGCGCCTCGGTGCGGCAGTTCTATCGCTTCGCCCTGGGCGAGGGTTGGCGGGCTGACGATCCCTCGCGCCGCCTCGACGCGCCCAAGCAGGGCCGCAGCCTGCCCAAGACCCTCAGCCGCGACGAGATAGAGGCCCTGCTGACCGCCGCGGCCGTTCATGACGGCGCGGCGGGCCTTCGCCTGATCGCCCTGGTCGAGATGGCCTACGCCTCAGGTCTGCGCGTGTCGGAGCTGCTGGCGCTTAAGGTCGAGGCCGTGCGCCGCGACCCCGCCTATCTGATCGTACGCGGCAAGGGCGGCAAGGAGCGTCTGGCCCCGCTGAACACAGCCGCGCGCGAGGCGATCAAGGCCTGGCTGGACGCCCGCGACGCCGTCCGAAAGCCGAACACGCCCGACAGCGCCTGGCTGTTTCCTTCCCACGGCAAGAGCGGCCATCTGACGCCGCGCCGGTTCGCCCAACTTCTGGATCAGGCGGCCGTCATGGCGGGCATCGAGCCGGCGCGCGTCAGCCCCCACGTCCTGCGTCACGCCTTCGCCACCCACCTGCTGGAAGGCGGCGCCGACCTGCGCGTGGTGCAGACCCTGCTGGGCCACGCCGACATCTCGACCACCCAGATCTACACCCACGTCGCTGTCGACCGCCTGTCCCAGGTGGTCCACGCCAACCACCCCTTGGCGAAGGACGACTGAACCCGCGCTTGCTCCGAGGCGTTCCGCGCTCTAGGTTCCGCCGCCTTCCGTAGCGCCAAGCGCGCTTCTTCCTCACGGACGCCTTATGGCCACGCACTATCTCGAATTCGAAAAGCCGATCGCCGAACTGGACGCCAAGATCGCCGAGCTGTCGCTGCTGGCGCCGACCAGCGGATCGTTCGAGACCGAGATCGCCGCCCTGCGCAAGAAGGCCGACGCCATGCGCACCAAGGCCTACGCCAACCTGGATCCGTGGATGCGCACCCAGGTCGCGCGCCACCCGCAGCGCCCGCACTTCGTGGATTACGTCGACGGTCTGTTCAGCGACTTCGTGGAACTGCACGGCGACCGTCAGTTCGGCGACGACCAGGCCATCCTGGGCGGTCTGGCCCGCTTCCGCGGACAGCCGGTCGTAATCATGGGGCATGAAAAGGGCCATGACACCCAGACCCGCATCACCCACAACTTCGGCATGGCTCGCCCCGAGGGCTATCGCAAGGCCGTCCGCCTGATGGACATGGCCGAGCAGTTCGGCCTGCCGGTCCTGACCTTCGTCGACACCGCCGGCGCCTATCCCGGCCTGGGCGCCGAAGAGCGCGGCCAGGCCGAGGCCATCGCCCGCTCGACCGAGCGCGGCCTGACCCTGGGCGTCCCCTCCATCGCCACGGTGACGGGCGAAGGCGGTTCGGGCGGCGCCATCGCCATCGCCGCGGCCAGCCGCGTGCTGATGCTGGAGCACTCCATCTATTCGGTCATCTCGCCGGAAGGCGCGGCGGGCATCCTGTGGCGCGACGGCACGCGCGCCAAGGACGCAGCCAACGCGATGAAGATCACTGCACCCGACCTGATCGAGCTGAAGATCGTCGACCGTGTGATCCCCGAACCCCTGGGCGGCGCCCACGCCGACCGCGAAAAGGCGATCCAGAACGTCGGCCAGGTTCTGGAAGAAGAACTGAAGGCCATGTCCGGCCTGTCCGCCGAACAGCTCAAGAAGCAGCGCGCCGACCGATTCTACGCCATCGGCCGTTTGGGTTGATCCGGGGCTGATCGCGATTGCGCGGCGTCGCAACGCCGCCGAAGCTGACGTTATGCGATTCGTTCTGTTTTCCTCCGCTCGCATCGGCAGGCCCCCATGCGCAGCATGAACGGGGTCGGCGAATCCCTGCGCGAGAGCGCGGTGTTCAACTTCGACGGCGCGGTGACGATGGTCATCGACGATTCGCCCTTTTCGCTGGAGCTGACCGCCCAGGCTCTGCTCGGCTTCGGCATGAAGGTGCGACACGCCTGCGAGAGCGCGGCCGAGGCCATCTCCATCCTGCAAACTCATCCGGTCGACCTGATCCTGGTCGACTGCGAAATGCCGGGCATGAGCGGATATGAATTCGTGCGCTGGCTGCGCCGTTCCGGGCTGGAGCCCAACGCTTATACGCCCGTCATCATGACCGCCGCCCACGTTCGCCGCTCCAAGGTGTCGGACGCGCGCGACTGCGGCGCCAACTTCCTGATCACCAAGCCGTTCAGCGCAGGCGTCCTGCTGGAACGCATCGTCTGGGTGTCGCGGGACAATCGCCCCTTCCTGGAGGTCGGCGACTATTTCGGCCCCGATCGGCGCTTCCGCAGCGAACCTTGGCCCGGCCCGGAACGCCGGGCCGAAGAACGCCGCAAGACGGCCTTTGAAAAAGAACGCAGGGCGGCGGTGGAGCTATGACGGTCATCACGCACAATCGTCGTCGCAGCCGCCTGTCGACCCTGGTCGACCAGCCTGGCGGCGTCAGCGTCGGCGTCGCCTTGAATCAGGCCCGCGCCAATCTGGCCGGGCTGGAGAGCCGCAGCCGAGAGATCATTCAGGAACAGGTCACGGCGCTAGCGGCCATGCCCGCTCCTGTCGGCGTCGACGAAACCGCTCTGGACAAGGCCTATGCCCACGCCAGCGCCGTGATCGACGCCGCCGGGCCGTTTGAACTCAACGACCTGTGCGCAGCAGCAGCCAATCTGTGCGATCTGATCGACGCCGCGCCTGAGGGCCGGTCCTTTGACTGGCGTGTCGTCACCGTCCACGCTCAAGCCCTGCGCCTGTTGCTGACCCTGCCGGCCGAGGCCGCTGACGCCCGCGCCAAGGTGCTGGACAGCCTCAAGGACGTGCTGAAGGCCAAGGTTCCCGGCGCCGGAGAGCCCGAAGCCTAACCAGCCTGGGTCTTCGCCCCGCGCGTCTGCTTGCGCCACAGGGCCGCGTACTCTCCGCCCTGACGCGCGACCAGCTCATGATGGGCGCCGCGCTCGACGATACGGCCTGCCTTCAACACCAGGATCTGATCGGCATCCGCCACAGTCGACAGACGGTGCGCCACGACCAGGGTCGTGCGGCCAGTCCGCGCTCGCCGCAGGGTCTTCTGGATCGCCGCCTCAGTCCGGCTGTCCAGGGCGCTGGTCGCCTCGTCCAGGATCAGGATGCAGGGATCAGCCAGCAGCGCGCGCGCGATGCCGACCCGCTGACGCTCGCCGCCCGATAGCTTCAGCCCCCGTTCGCCGACGCGCGTATCCATGCCTTCGGGCAGGTTGCGGATGAAATCCGCCAGTTCAGCCGCTTCCGCCGCCGCCCAGATCGCCGCCTCGTCCGCGTCGGGTCGAGCGAAGGCGATGTTGGCGGCGATGGTGTCGTTGAACAGGGCCACGTCCTGCGGCACCAGGGCCACGGCCGCACGCAGCGACGCCTGGGTCACGCTGCGCGCGTCCCGGCCGTCGATCAGCACCGCGCCTTCCTGTGGGTCGAGCAATCGCAAGGCCAGCTTGACGATGGTGGACTTGCCCGCCCCCGACGGCCCGACCAGGGCGGTCGTGGCGCCCGCCGGCGTGACGAAGCTGACGTCGTCCAGCCCCGCCGCCCGTGCGTCATGCCGGAATCCGACATGGTCAAACACGACCTCGGCGCCCCGCCCGCTTTCAGGGCGCGGCAGATCAATGGCGTCGGGCGCATCCGCCACCTGCGGCGCCTGACGCGTCACCTTAAGCATCTCCTCCATGTCGATGAAGGATTGGCGGATTTCGCGATAGGCGAAGCCCAGAATGTTCAGCGGCGCATAGAGGGAGATCATGATCAGCACCGCCGCCGTCACATCGCCCGGCCCCATGCGCCCCGCCGCCGCCTCGAACCCGGCCATGACGGCCATGACGCCCAGGCCGACGTTCATGATCAGGCCCTGGATCAGGTTCAAGGTCGCCAGCGAAGTGTTCGCCTTCAGCGACGCCTTCGCATAGGTCGCCAGAGACGCCTCATAGGCCTGCGCAGCCCGACCCTCGGCGCCGAACGACTTGACGGTTTCATAGTTCAGCAGGGCGTCGACCGACAGGCCCGCCGCCTCGCTGTCAGCCGCGTTCATGGCGCGCCGGTGCTCCAGCCGCCAGTTGGCCATGGCGAAGGTCGTGACCGCATAAACCAGCACCACGGCCACCGCCACGGCGCCGAATCGCCAGTCGTATTTACCGCCCAGAACCGCCGCCGCCAGCACCAGCTCCAGCACCGTCGGACCCAGATTGAACATCAGGATGCGCAGCAGGAAATCGACCGCGCGCGAGCCCCGGTCCATCACCCGCGACAGAGCGCCGGAGCGCTTGGTCTGGTGGAAGTCCAGCGACAGGCTGAGGGCGTGAGCAAACGTCTCGGCCGCCGTCTTGCGTTGGGCCGCCGCGCGGACCGGGGCGAACACCACGTCCGACAACTGCGGCGTCGCCGCCGACAGAAAGCGCACCAGGGCCCAGCCCACGGCGAAGGCCGCAAAACCCAGACCCACCGACGCCGCCGGCCCCTGCCCCGCCGCCAGATGATTGACCGCCGCGCCCAGCACCAGCGGCGCCAGCACGCCCAACCCCTTGCCCGCCAGGGTCAGCAGGATCGCGCCCGCCACGCGCCACGGCAGTTGCGGCGCACCCGAACGAGCCACCACGCCGATCAGGTTCTTCAGCGCCTCAATCGTAGGCGGCGCCTCCAGTTGCGCGGGGTCTGTCCCGGCGTTCATGGCCTTGCTTGCGACGTCGCCGCGCCGTCCCGAGCGTTCACCGCGCATCTTCACGTCCCGCCGCCATCATGCCACCCAGGCGGAACGCGCCCGCCACGTCAATCCAGGCTCGCCACGGCGTCGACCAAGGCGTCGACCGACGCCTCGTCCGTGGCCCAGGAGCAGACGAACCGCACCGAGCCGTCGTCGAATTGATAGCAGGCCCAGCCCGCCGCATTCAGTTGAGCATGAACCTCGTCCGGCATCCGCACGAAGACCGTGTTGGACTCCACCGGGTGGGCCAGCACGAAGGGCGTCTTCGCCTCGATTCCGTCGGCCAGGCGCTGCGCCATCAGATTGGCGTGGGCGGCGCCCACCAGCCAGTCGCCGGATTCCAGCAGTCCCATCAGCGGCGCGACCAGCAGGCGCCCTTTGGACGCCGTCTGACCCGCTTGTTTCAGGCGATTGTCGATGCGTCGCGTCAACGTCTTGTCGAAGATCACCAGGGCCTCGACGCAATGCGCGCCCGCCTTGGCCCCGCCGAACGACAGCACATCGACGCCCAGACGTGGAATGTCCTTGGGATCGAAGCCCGCCGCCACGGCGTTGGCCAACCGCGCGCCGTCCATATGCACGCCCAGACCCGCTCGCTTGGAAGGCTCGATCAGATGGCGCAGCTCTTCCTCGGAGTACACGGCGCCGTATTCCGTCGCCTGAGTGAGGCTGAGCGCCGCCGGCGGCTGGCGATGGCCCACTACCGGCTCTTCCAGAGCGGCGTAAAGCGCGGCCACATCGACCTTGCCTGAATAGCCCGGCAAGCCGATCAGGCCGACGCCCTGGCCGAAGAAACCGGGCGCCCCCGTCTCATCCGTGCAGACATGGGCCGCATGGTGCGCCAGCACCGCCTCATAGGGGCGCGCCAGCATCGACAGGCCGATGGCGTTGGCCGCCGTGCCGCTGAAGACGAAGCGCACCTCGGCGTCGGCGTCCAGCGTCTGGCGGATCAGGTCGGCGGCGCGCGCCGAAGTCTCATCTGCGCCATAGGCCCGCGCGAACCCTGCATTGGCGGCGACCAGAGCCTGAAGTGCTGAAGGCGCCATGCCCGTCGTGTTGTCGGAACCGAAATCAAAACGCACGGCTCATTCTCCCCCTTGGTCCGAGGCCTCGCCCTGGACCGCACCATCCGGGATCGGTGCCATAACGACCCGCGCAAATTTGGCGTCCTTCGCGGGCACCTCGACCTGGTGCGGGAAGGGAATTTCGATACCGGCCTCGTCCAGAGCTTCCTTGCCGGCCTGCATCAGGTCAGCCTGGGTCTGCCACCAGTCGGCGTTGTTCACCCAGGCATGCAGGGTGATCTCGACCGCGCTGTCCAGCAGCGCCGTCACCCCTGTCCAGGTCGCGGGGTCATCCAGCACCTTGTCGTGAAGCCGTGCGACCGCCGCCAGCACCTCACGCGCCTCCTTCAGGTTCTCGCCGTAACCGACGGTGAACTTGATCTCGATGCGGCGCGTCCGCTGGCCCGTCAGGTTGATGATGACGTCGCTGAGCACCTTGGAGTTCGGGATGACGATCTTGTGGTTGTTGGCGTTCGACAACTGGGTGGTGAACAGGTCCAGCTTCTGCACCGTGCCCGAAGCGCCGCCCACATCGATGACTTCGCCGACGCGATAGGGCCGCAGGACCAGCAGCATCACCCCCGCCGCCACGTTCGACAGCGTGCCTTGCAGCGCAAGGCCGACCGCCAGGGAGGCGGCGCCCAGAACGGCGATGATGGAGGTCGTCTGCACGCCCAGGCGCTGCAGCACGGCGATCATGCCGATGATGATGACCACCACCCGCACGATCTGGACCATGAAGGCCAGCACCGTCGGGTCGCGCCGGACGGCCTTGGTGCGGCCCAACAGCTTGCGCGCCGCCCCCGAAGCCCAGCGCGCCGCCACCAGGGTCAGGGCGAAGATGATCGCGGCGACCGTCAGGTTGATGGCGAAATCACCCAGCATGTCCATGGCCTTGGCCAGGATGGCGGCGTCCACGGTCAGCTTCTGCTCGCCAGCGGCCACGACCTGAGCCAAGGGCTCAGCGAGAACGGCGGGGGTATGCAGGAAATTCATGAGCATGAGCCGGGTCTAACGCTTGTGCAGCCGATTGGAAGCCCCGCCGGTCAAGCTTTTTCACCAGCGTTTACCCGCCCGCCGCCGCGTTCGATGGCGTCCAGCAGATCCAGAACGGACTCAAGGGTGTCGGCCTCGCGCGCCGGTTTGTCCCAGCGGATGCGGCTGACGCGCGGAAAGCGCATGGCTACCCCCGATTTATGGCGCGTAGAGCGCTGCAATCCCTCGAAGGCGATCTCCAGCACCAAGCCGAATTCGCGCTCGGCGCGAACGGCGCGGACAGGGCCGAAGCGATCCGTCGTGTGATCGCGCACGAATTTGTCGATCTGCTTCAACTCTTCGTCGGTGAAGCCGAAATAGGCCTTCCCGACCGGCGCCAGCGCCCCCTCCTCCGTCCAGACGCCGAAGGTGTAGTCAGAATAGTAGCCGGAGCGCTTCCCATGCCCGCGCTGGGCGTACATCAACACGGCGTCGATGACATGCGGGTCACGCTTCCACTTGAACCAGGGCCCCTTGGGACGGCCCGCCACATACAGGCTGTCACGACGCTTCAGCATCACCCCTTCAGCGGCGGCGCCGACCGGCGGGTCGGCGCGCAAGGCCGCCAGTTCGTCCCAGCCCGCATATTCCAGCAATGGCGACAGGCCCAGCCGTTCGCCTTCATGCCTGGCCGCCAACTGCTCCAGCCGCTTCCTACGCTCGGTCAGGGGCAGATTGCGCAGATCCGTCGCCCCCTCGGCCAACAAATCATAAGCCAGGATGCCCGCTGGGTAGTCCTGCATCAGTCTGGCGCTCGCCGTCTTGCGGTTCAGCCGCTGTTGCAGGTCGCCGAACGGCGCCACCACCCCGCCGCGGATCACCAGAAGCTCGCCGTCCACAGCTCCCTCGAAGTCCAGGGCCGCCGCCACATCGGGAAAGGCGGCTGAAATCTCGTCTCCGGTGCGGGAATACAGGCGCGTCTCCCCGCCCTCGCGCACTGCCTGGACGCGAATGCCGTCCCACTTCCATTCAGCGACGAAATCAGCCGGTTCGAGGCGTGGCAGGTCCAGCTCTTCATCCAGAGCCGTCGCCAGCATGACGGGACGAAACCGGCCGGGCGCGTCCGCGCTGGGCCGCTCAGCCCGCCCCTCCACCCAGGCGAACAAATCCTCATAGGGCGGCCGCAGCGCGTGCCAGACTTCCTCGATGTCGCCGACCGTGATCGGCGGCAGGCTTTCCGCCGCCTCCCGGCCATCCGGCCTGGGCGGATCGATCACGGTCGCCGGACGCATCATGGCCACGGCCGTGCGCGCCAGCCGCGCCGACAAGCCCACCCGAAGCCCGCCCGTCACCAGCTTCAGCAAAGCCCAGCGCCCCTTGGGCTCAAGCGCATCCAGCCAGCCTTCGATCAGCGACGGCGCTTCCACGCGGTTCGCCCGCATAAGGGCGTCCACCACCTCGGCCAGTTCCGGTTCGCGATTGGCGCGATGCATCGGATCGCGCGGCCAGATCAGGGCCGTCGTCTCGGCCAGATCGCCGACATAGTCATAGGACCAGCCGAACAGCACCAAATCGACCCGCGCCTCGACCGCCTTGCGGATCATGGCCGGCTTGGCCGTGGCGAAGCTCAGATCCCCGGTCAGCGCGGCTAGCGCCCAGCCGCGATCAGGATCAGGCGTCGCCTTCAGATAGTCGCGTAGCAGGACCAGCTTCGCATTGCGCGAGGTCGTCAGCGACAGGCGATCCAACAATTCGGCGAAGGGACGCAATCGGGCTCCAGCTCTTCAGACGTCCCTGCACAACGACGTAGAAGCCACAGGTTTCCCTCAGCTTCTGTTTGGAAGGTCAAGCGGCCGCCGCTTCGTCGCCTACTTCCTGCTCCGCGAGGCGACGCAACGCAGCCCGTCCGCCTTGAGCGTGGACCATCAGCGCCGAAAGACTGCGGAAATCGATCGGCTTGTTCAGATAGGCGTCAGCGCCCGCCGCCAGGCCCGCCTCGTGGTCTTCGTTCCGCGCAGAAGCCGACAGAAAGATGATGGGCGTCTCGGCGTTGGCGCCCCCGGCTTCGCGGATCAGACGGGTCGCGGCCAGTCCGTCCATGACCGGCATGTTGACGTCCATAACGATCAGATCGAACCGCTGGTCGCGAGCGGCGTCAACCGCCTCCTGCCCATTCTCGGCCATGCTGGTGCGCCGCCCCGTGGACGCCATCCAGGCCTCCAGGATCATGCGATTGACGGGGTGATCCTCGACCACCAGCACTTCCATCCCGTCGCCTGCCATGACGTCGCCTGCAACAACGGCCGCGGTCTCGGCGGCGCGCCAGGCCACCACTTCGCCCTCAACAGCAAAAGTGAAAGTGGAGCCTTCGCCCAGGCGAGAGGTCACGGAGATCTCTCCGCCCATGATGTTAGCAAGGCGCCGCGAGATCGTCAGCCCCAGGCCCGTTCCCCCGAACCGTCGCGTCGAGGAGGCATCCACCTGGGTGAAGGGCTGAAACAATTGATCCATATCGTCGTCGGAAATACCCGCGCCGCTGTCGATCACCGCGAACTCAAAGGCCACGCGACGCTCCGAGACACGACGCCCACGGGTCACGAACCGCACCGCACCCTGATCCGTGAACTTGACGGCGTTGGACAGGAGGTTCTGCACAACCTGGCAGACTCGCAAAGGGTCGCCCCGCACCACATCGGGAACATCGCCCTCGAATTCGGTGATGAACTCAAGACCCTTCGCTTCAGCCTGGGCCTCGAAGGGGCCGACGATGCGGCGGTGCAAATCTTCCAGATTCACGTCTACCGCTTCAAAATTCATGCGCCCCGCCTCGATCTTCGTCATGTCGAGGATGTCGTTCAGCAGGCTCAGCAGATTGTCGCCCGAGTTGCGAATGATGGCCAGATACTCGCGCTGCGCCCCTTCCAGCCGAGTGGCGCTGAGCAGTTGCGCTGCGCCCAACACCCCGTTCATCGGCGTGCGCAACTCGTGGGAGATGACGCCCAGGAAGTTGGATTTCGCCTCATTGGCCTCATCGGCCCTGTCGCGGGCGGCTTCCAGTTCCTCGATCAGATGGGCCTGATGTTCCTGGAAGGCGCGGATGCGCTCTTCACGCAGCATGGTCATGGTGACCAGAACGAACAGGCTAGCCGCCGTAAACGGAGCCAAGGCCACAAACGGCCAGAAAATGGGATCCCCCAGCAGATTGACGGCGATGATCGCCGCCGCCGCACCATAGGGGGAGGAAATCAGGATCGCCTGTCGCGGCGAATTCCGCAGCTGGGCGAACACCAACACATAGCCCGACATCAAAAAGGCGATGGCCAGTTCGCGCCCGAACAGCGATGGCGAAAACCAGGCCAGCAGAGGCGCCACGGCCCAGACCGCTGTGGTGGCCGTAGCTACAGCCGGAAACACCAAGCCCCAGCCGCTGCCTGCACTCTGGCTGACACGCTTTTCGACTTCGCCGCGCAGGGCGCCCGCCGCCAGGGTGGCGACGAACCAGATCAGACCGTGCGCCAGGCCGACCGTTGCGATCAAGCCCAGCGCCCAGCTGACGATAATGAGGTAACGCAGATAGTGAGTCTGCAGGATGGCGGTCAGAGCCTGGGCCGCTTCGCCCGGCGCCTGCGCCCCTTCCATCCCCTTTGTGAACCCGTCAGATCCAACCATCGCGACGCCCCCGCCCGCTACAAAATGCTTCGGGTGCGGACGCTAAGGCGAAAGGTTCTAAGACGATATGAATGCGGATAACTACGTAATCCGAATCTTTTACGCGCCTGCTCCCATCAGGGTTGAGCCTCTTGCGGCGTCTGCGCCCGGATCGAAAGCGCGTGAACCGGCCCGGCCAGCTCCGCCTTCAGCACAGCGTTGACGGCCCGCTGGCGCGCCACGCGGCTCTGCCCCGAGAAGGCCTCGGAAACGATGGTCAGCTGAAAATGACTTTCGCCGCCATCGCGAGCGTCGATTCCGCCCTCATGGTGGTGACCGGCGTGTTTCCAGCTGTCATCCTCCAGGTCCAGACGCACCGGGGCGAAGGCCGCAGTCAGTTTTTCGCGCATAACCGTCGCGATCGGGCCGTCAGACATGGGAACTCCTTGAAGCTGTCCAATTCGGCCTTACACTTCGGGGGATGTCTGCGTCTTTTCAATACAAGCCTCGCTTCACCGACATTCGGGTGAAGCCGCCGCGTCCCGACGAGGAACAGGAAGCGGCGGAGGATGTCCTGCGCCTCAAGCCGGGCGAGAAACCCTGCGACTGGGCTGATTGCACGCGTCCGGCGACGGCTCGCGCCCCGAAGTCGCGCGAGCAATTGAACGACTTCTACAACTTCTGCCAGGTGCACGCTGGCCAGTACAACAAGAGCTGGAACTTCTACGCCGGCATGAACGAGGGCCAGATTCGCGCCGCTCAGGAAAACGAGGCCATGACCGGCGGCCGCCCCACCTGGCAGATGAAGGCGGGACCGCAGACGCGCGAGGCCGCCGCCTTTGCAGCGAAGTTCGGCACGAACAACAACTCGGGCGCCGGCTCATGGCGCGACAGCTTCGGTCTGTTCGGTCGGCGCGTTAACGCCGAGGGGCCAATCCAGGATGATCCGCATCACCGGCTAGGCAAGCTGGAACGCACCGCCCTGGCCGATCTGGGCCTGGAGCCGGGTGCCGACAAGGCGGCCATCAAGGCTCGCTATCACGAGATGCTCAAGCGCTTTCATCCCGACACCAACGGCGGCGATCGCGGCGCGGAAGCCAAGCTTCAGAGCGTTATCAAGGCCTGGAAAACCTTGAAAAAGGCCGGGCACGCCTGAGCGACCGCAACAGCCCGCCGTCACCCGGCAAGGCGTCGACGCGAGTCATGGCCTGACCGGCGGCCGAGGAATCCCAGATTTCCGCAAAGACTTCGGCCCCGGATTCGTCCAGCATCATGCGCCGCGTTTCCTGGATCGCCTCGGTGAAGCTGTCGGCCTCCAAGGGGAACATCTGAGGCGTCCTTCCAGGCGCATCATAGACGTAGCAAAAATATTGCGTGTGCGTTTCCATGTCCCTCTCCCCCGACGGGAGCGATGCCTAATTGTTAACACCCTATTGCCGAATTTTCGAATCACAGAACCGTTGTTTCTGACAGGCGTTGCCTCTGCATCATCCCCCATTCGTCCCCAGCCTGGGGATAAGGAGTCCACAGATGGAAGTCTTGTACCGCGCCCACGCCACAGCCTCCGGCGGAGGCCGTGACGAAGGCCGATCGGCCACTGACGACGGCAAAATCGACGTTCGGCTGTCCGTTCCCACCGAAATGGGCGGCAAGGGCGGCGACGGCACCAATCCCGAGCAGCTTTTCGCTACGGGCTACGCCGCCTGCTACCTGGGCGCCCTGCGGCTGGTCTCAGGCAAGGCGGGCACGCCTGTCGGCCCCGACACCAAGGTCGCGGCCGGGATCGGCTTCGGCAAGAACACCCGCGGTGAGGGCTTCAATCTCGATGTGACCTTACGGGTGTCGGATCACGGTCTGGATCGCGCGGTGATCGACGACCTGATCCAGAAAGCACACCAGGTTTGCCCCTATTCCAACGCCACGCGCGGCAACGTCGACGTGGACCTGTCGGCGGAATAGACCGACCGGCCCATGGCGAATAATCCATCCGGCCCCTCGCGCGTGTTGAGCCGCGCGCGCGAGGGCGCTAGGTGGATGGCCATGACCTCTCCGCTCGACGCCTCCCCCGACCCGCTCGTCATCCTGGAACCGCACCGCAAGGTCACGCTGAAGGAGGCGTTCGGCGTCGATTCCGACATGGTCGTGCCGGCCTTCGACACGCGCGACAGCCATGTGCCCGAGATCGACGAGTCCTATCGCTTCGATCCTCAGACCACGATCGCCATCTGCGCGGGCTTCGCCTACGATCGTCGCGTGATGGTTCAGGGCTATCACGGCACCGGCAAGTCGACCCACATCGAACAGGTCGCCGCCCGTCTGAACTGGCCGCTGGTCCGCATCAACCTGGACAGCCATGTCAGCCGCATCGACCTGATCGGCAAGGACGCCATCGTCCTGAAGGACGGCAAGCAGATCACCGAATTCCGCGAAGGCATCCTGCCCTGGGCGCTGCAACGGCCTGTCGCCCTGGTGTTCGACGAATATGACGCGGGCCGCCCGGATGTCATGTTCGTCATCCAGCGCGTGCTGGAGGCTCAAGGCCGCCTGACCCTGCTGGACCAGAACCGCGTCATCCGTCCGAACAAGTGGTTCCGCCTGTTCGCCACCTCGAACACGGTCGGCCTTGGCGACACGACGGGCCTGTATCACGGCGCCCAGCAGATCAACCAGGCGCAGCTGGACCGCTGGAACATCGTCACCACGCTGAACTATCTCGACCACGACGTGGAAGCTGAGATCGTCGCCGCCAAGGTGCCCGAGTGGAACGACGCCGAGGGCAAGCGCCGCATCGCCGCCATGGTCCGCGTCGCCGACATGACCCGCAACGCCTTCATGAACGGCGACATCTCGACCGTCATGTCGCCCCGTACGGTCATCACCTGGGCCCAGAACGCCATCATCTTCGACGGCGATGTCGCCTTGAGCTTCCGCCTGACCTTCCTGAACAAGTGCGACGAGCTGGAGCGGCCGACCATCGCCGAATTCTATCAGCGCGCCTTCGGCGAAGACCTGCCGGAATCCGCCACGCGCGTGAAGATCGGCTAGGGGCTCCCCCTCGCACAATTGAGAAGGCCGCCTTCCGATCAGGAAGGCGGCCTTTTTTCTTAGCGAAGTCCCGAGGCGAACAGTCTTGGCCGCGAGCGCCGCACCAGCCACAGGTTCACCGTGGCCGCGGCCAGCACCAGCGCCGCCACAGCCTGGTGCAGCACGCCGAGCGTCAGCGGCACGGCATGGATCAGGGTCAGGACGCCCAGCCCCGCCTGCAGCCACAGCGCGCCCGCCAGCATCAGGGCCGAGGCTCCCAATCCTTCGCCAAGGCGCCCGCGCAGGGCCTGCACCGCATAGAAGGTGCCCGCAAACAGCAGCACATAGGCGCCGATCCGGTGGTTCAGCTGCACCAGCCCCTGATCGTGCAGGAAGGTCAGCGCCCCCTGCCCCCACTCGACCGGCGGGAACAGGGCGCCGTTCATCATCGGCCAGTCGGTGTAGATCATGCCCGCTTTGGCTCCGGCCACCAGGCCGCCGAGCAGGCACTGGAAGAAGACGCCGCCCAACAGCAGGCCCGCGCCCCAGCTCCAGCCGCGCGGCGCGCGCGTGAAGTCCGAACCGGACCAGGCCTCAAGCCCGGTCCAGATCAGTCCGGCGAAGATCAGGAAGGCCAAGCCCAGGTGGGTCGTCAGCCGTTCCGGCGCCACGTCGATGCGCTCAGCCAGGCCGCTGGACACCATCCACCAGCCGATCAGCCCCTGCAGACCGCCTAGAGCCAACAGGATCGCGCAGCGTCCGATCAGGCGGCGCGGAATGGCGCGGAAGGCCAGGAACAGGACGAAGGGCACGGCGAAGACCACGCCGATCAGACGCCCCAGCAGGCGGTGCGCCCATTCCCACCAGAAGATGTACTGGAACTCCGCCATGCTCATGCCGGCGTTGACTTCGACATATTGGGGGATGGCCTTGTACTTGTCGAACGCCTCGACCCAGTCGGCATGGCTCATCGGCGGCAGAGCGCCCATGATGGGCTTCCATTCCGTGATCGACAGCCCCGAGCCGGTCAGACGCGTCGCGCCCCCGACCACCACCATGGCGAACACCAAGGTCGCGCAGAAAAACAGCCACAGCGCCACCGCGCGGCTGCGGTCCAATTCACCAATACGCTTCATTCGACGCCTGCCGTTCGCCCCGATATGCTTGCCGCCTCTTTCGCAGGCGGCGGAACCGAGGGATATGCCCCTCCCGCGTGGCAAGATCGAGTCGGTTTCTACGCCAAAGCGTCGCACAACATTCAAGGGGAGCGCCAAGCGGTGCAATATGTCGAGATCGCCATCGCCCTGGCCGGGGCCCTGGGCCTGGCCTGGATCGCCGACTTGCTGACGGGTCGTCGCGGCCTGGGCGGGACCGTTCTGGTCGCCCTGGTCAGCGGCGCCTGCGGCGCCTTCCTGGCCGTGCGGGTGTTCGCCGTGGCCACCCTGGCCGACTGGGAGTGGCTGCCCTGGGCCTTTGCGGCCGTCGTCCTGGGACTGGTCGCCTTCTTCCTGTTCCGGAGCAAGCGCTGATGCCGCCTCGCGCCCGCCGTTTCGTCGCCACCCTGGCTGTCGTCTTCTTTCTGGCCTTCTGGGTGTGGGGCGCCGTGACCCTGCATGACCATCTACCGGACGCCTGGTGGATCGACCTGATCTTCTTCGCCGTGGCGGGGATCGGCTGGGGCGTGCCGCTCATTCCCCTGCTGCGCTGGGCCGAGCGCGAGCCCGAGGACAAGACAAAGGTCTGAACAGCAGAACGGCCGGTGAGGTTTCCCTCACCGGCCGTTTCAGCCTGCTGATAACCCTCAGCAAATGGTCGGAGCGACAGGATTCGAACCTGCGACCCCTTGACCCCCAGTCAAGTGCGCTACCAGGCTGCGCCACGCTCCGAAGGCGCTCCCTATAGACGGCGGTTCGGTGCTCCGCAAACCCTAAAACGCTCTATCGACAACAACTTCCGTCTTAGCGGCGCAGAACGGCCTCCAAGCGGGCCTTGGCCGCTTCCAGTTCGCTTAGCAGGGCCTCCAGACGCGCCGAATCCGCCGGAATCGCCGTCGCTTCCAAGGTCGTTTCAGCGCGATCACCCGAATCGATCTCGAGCGTAGCGGTCGGATCGGCATAGGCCGTCAGCCGCGCCAGGCCCTGATCCTGCACCAGGCGCTGCACGCCGCGAATCGTCAGCCCCTCGTCGTGCAGCAGGCGCCGCACGGCCTTCAGCACCATGACGTCGTCAGGACGATAGAAACGGCGGCCGCCAGCACGCTTCACCGGAGCGACGAATTCGAACTTCGTCTCCCAGAACCTCAGCACATGCTGGGGGGCGCCGACTTCATCGGCCGCTTCAGAAATGGTGCGGAAGGCTTTGGGGCTTTTGGCCAAGGGTCTTAGGTCTCGACGACGGCGTCGTGCACCCGGCTCTTCATGATCTGGGAGGCGCGGAAGCTGATGACGCGGCGGGGGTTGATGGCGGCTGGTTCACCGGTCTTGGGGTTGCGGCCCATGCGGGCGCGTTTCTCACGAACCTGAAAGACGCCGAAGCCCGACAGCTTGACCGTCTCGCCCTGCTCAAGAGAATCGACGATCAGGTCCAGCGTGCGCTCGACCAGCCCGGAGCATTCCTGTCGGGACAACCCGACCTCTTCGTGGACTGCTTCGCACAAATCCGCACGGGTAAGCGTCTGATGTCCGGCCACTTGCATCTCCCCGCAATCAATTGGCGGGGCATTGAAGGGCAAAACGGCCGGAAATCAAAGTCCTCAATGCAAATCTAGAATCGGAAGGCGCACGCGCCCCACGTCAGGCCGCCGCCCATGGCTTCGACGAGCACCAGATCGCCCTTCTTGATTCGCCCATCCTTGATGGCGACGTCCATCGCCAGGGGGATGGAGGCGGCCGAGGTGTTGGCGTGCATGGCTACGGTCGAGATGACCTTGTCCTCATCCAGACCCAGCCGGTCGCCCACCCCCTTGATGATGCGCTGGTTGGCCTGGTGAGGCACGAACCAGTCGATCTCGGGGATGCCGACGCCCGCGACCTCGGCGGCGGCGGTGATGGCCTCCGCGATGTTCACCACAGCGTGGCGGAAGACCTGATTGCCCAGCATCCGCAGATGGCCGACCGTACCCGTCGTGGCCGGGCCGCCGTCGACATAGAGCATGTCGGCCTTGGCGCCCTCGCAGCGCAGGGCGAAGCCCAGCACGCCGCGATCATCCTTGGTCCCCTGCCCTTCGCCCGGCTCCAGCACGAAGGCGCCGGCGCCGTCGCCGAACAGGACGCAGGTCGTGCGGTCCGTCCAGTCCATCAGCCGGGTCATTTCCTCGGCGCCGATCACCAGGGCGCATTTGGCCTGGCCGCGCGCGACGAAGCCGTCCGCCACGCTCATCGCATAGACGAAGCCCGAGCAGACCGCCTGAATATCGAAAGCGATGCCCACCGGCGCGCCCAGCTTGCGCTGGACGATGGCGGCCGTCGCGGGGAAGGTCTGGTCCGGCGTCGTGGTCGCGACGATGATCAGGTCGACATCCGCCGCCGTCTTGCCGGCGTCGGCCAGGGCGCGCTCGGCGGCCTTGACCGCAAGGTCGCTGGTCGGTTGGTCATCGCGGGCCTTGTGGCGCTGACGGATGCCGGTGCGCTCGATGATCCATTCGTCGGAGGTGTCGACGATCTTGGCCAGATCGGAGTTGGTGACCACCTGCTCGGGCAGGAAGGAGCCGACCCCGGTGACGACGCTGCGGATGACGCTCACTGTTCGGTCTCTCCAATGACGACGGGCGCAGGTTCGTCCATCGCGGCCGCCAGACGTGCGAAATTGGCGCTGACCTTGGTCAGATAGTCACTACGGGCCAGTTCGACAGCCACACGGATAGCGTTTGCATAACCCTCGGCCGTGGCGCCGCCGTGGCTTTTCACCACGATGCCGTTCAGGCCCAGCAAGGGGCCGCCGTTGACGCTGCTGGGGTCGATACGGCGCGCCATCTTCTTCAACGCCGGCATGGCGATCAGGGCGCCCAGCTTGGCCAGCGGACCGGAGGTCAGCGCCTCCTTCAGCAGATCCGAGATGAAGCGCGCGGTGCCCTCGGCCGTCTTCAGGGCGATGTTGCCGGTGAATCCGTCCGTCACCACCACATCCACGGTTCCGGCGGCGATGTCATGTCCCTCGACAAAGCCGGTGTAGTTCACGGGCACGGCGTCGGTGCGCAGCACGGCGTGGGCCTCGCGCACTTCTTCGTGGCCCTTCATCTCTTCCGAGCCGACGTTCAGCAGGCCAACGGTCGGCCGCTCGATCCCATGCACAGCAGCCTGGAAGGCTTCACCCATGATGGCGAACTCGACCAGTTGGCGAGCATCGCTGCCGATGTTGGCGCCCACGTCCAGAACGGCGGTGACGCCGCGTTTGGTCGGCCAGCTGGCGACGATGGCCGGGCGCTCCAGTCCGTCGACCGCCATACGCAGAACCAGTTTGGAGATCGCCATCAAGGCGCCGGTGTTGCCGGCGGACACAGCCCCCTGGGCCTCGCCCGTCTTGACCGCTTCGATCGCGTTCCAAAGGCTGGAGCCCTTGCCCCGGCGCATGGCCTGGGCGGGCTTCTCGTCCATGGACACGACCTTGTCGGTGTGCCGAACCTGGCAAAGATCGTCCGATACGTGCAGGCGCGCCATCTCGGCGCGGATCGCCGCCTCGTCCCCATGCAGCAGGAAACGGACGCCGTCGCCGCCATACAGCGAATAGTAAGCCTTCACGCCGCCGATCACGACGGAAGGACCGTGGTCGCCTCCCATGGCGTCGAGCGAGATCAATGTGGATGATGCCAAGTGGAAATCGACTCCGTCGCCGTCTTGTCGCGGCGCTTCAATGTTAGGGCGTGCGGACGCAAATGTCGCACCCCCGTGGATGCAACCGGGGCGCCCTTAGGTCAACTCTTGTCGGCGTCGTTCGGCTTCAAGGCCCGCAGCACGCCGAAAGGCGAGATCTCGCCCGGCTCGGGCGGCTGCTCGAACACCGCACCGTCCTTGCGGGGATAGGGGTCCAACTGCAGGGCCAACTGCTCGACCGCATACTGCCCCAGATCGATCTGACCGTTCTCCGCCACGTCAGGCGAATCGTCGTCCAACTCCAGGTCGATCTCGCCATCATCCGATGGCGGCGTGTCCACGGCCTCAACCAGGTTGACCTCGAACCGCTCGTCGACATGAACCGGCAAGGGCTCCAGCGTGAGCACGCAGGATTGAACGGCGTCAGCGACGACGCGCCCGGTCAGGCGCCAGCCCGAAACCGTCGCCGTAATCTCCATATCCGCCTCGAAACGATCCAGCGACTTCAGGTTCAGCGCGCGTGCGATGCGCTGACGCGCCTCGGCGTCCGGCTCCAGCCGTCGGGACAGGCTCGCCCCGATCTGATGCAGGCGGACGGGATCACTGTAAGGCAGGGCGGGAATCGTCATGCGACGATCATGGCCCAGTCCGGCGCCTTTTCCACGGCGGAAATAGGCTGACGCCCCAGGCGTTCATGTGATTCCAGCGCGTAGCGGGTCAGCTCGGCGCCGGCTGCGGGGTCTTCGCTCTCGAACACATTGCGCGCGATCGAGGCCTGGAAGCCGTCGTGGTCGCCTTCGCGCAGCGCCTTCTCATAGGCGCTCATGCGGCCATAGAGGGCCTCGCCCAGCTTGCGCATCTTCTTGCCGACGGACACGTCACCCACGCCCAGTTCGCGCAGAACGTTGTCGAGAGCCGAGACATAGGCGTCGAACATTTTCTGGGCCAGGTCGGCCCCGCGCTCGCCCTCGGCCTTGGTCCGTACGAACAGCAGAAGGACGTGCAAGGTGTAGAGCTCGAACCGCGCATCGATTCGATCCGCCACGCCCAGGCGGGCGTAAAAATCGGGCTGACGCGCCTGTTCCACCGCCAGGGCGTATAGGCCCTGAGCCTGGCGCTCTTGCGTCTGTCGTCTGAAGAGTGTCTTGAACATAGGTTTTACGGCCCCTTTTCCGCCGCGCCGTTGCACTAGGACGCAGCGACGGTTAGGTCAAAGACCTTGTTTCTAGAGGCCCATCGCCGATGCCCCGTTTTACGTCGCTCATCATCGCCGCCTCGCTCGCCGCCGCTGCAGGCGCCTGCGCCCCGGTCGTCGCCACCCAGGGCTTCCAGGCCGTGGACGCCAAGCCCCAGGATATCGAGGCGGGCGTCGACACCCGCGAGACCGTCCTGGCCAAGCTGGGCACGCCTTCAACCACCTCGACCTTCGAGACCGACAACGTCTGGTACTACCTGACCCAGACGACCCAGCGCTACACCTACAACAAGCCTGAAGTGTCGCAGCGGACGATCACGGAGGTCACCTTCGCCGATGGCGGTGAAAAGGTCGCCAGCGTGCGGACCCTGGGCCTGGAAGACGGTCGCCAGATCGCCATGGAGCGCCGCGAGACCCCGACCCGCGGCCGCCAGCTGACCATCCTCGAACAGTTGCTCGGCAACGTCGGCCGCGGCCAACTGCCGCGCACCGAGGACGACGTCCCCGGCCAGCGCCGCCCGGACTAACAGCCCCAGCATACAGGCGCCCTCAAGTCCTGAGCGACCGCGTCGCGAACGTAGGGCGCAAAAAGATAACGCCCCGGAGATCGCTCTCCGGGGCGTTTTCAGTTTCAGCCGATCGCTGTCAGACGATCTTGCCGCTCGCCAGCACCGCCAGCAGCAACAGGGCCACGATGTTGGTGATCTTGATCATCGGGTTCACCGCCGGACCGGAGGTGTCCTTGTAAGGGTCGCCCACAGTGTCGCCGGTGACGGCGGCCTTGTGCGCTTCGGAGCCCTTGCCGTGGACCACGCCGTTCTTGTCGGTGAAGCCTTCCTCGATCACCTTCTTGGCGTTGTCCCAGGCGCCGCCGCCCGACGTCATGGAGATGGCGACGAACAGGCCCGTCACGATCACCCCCATCAACATGGCCCCCAGGGCGGCGAAGGCGTTGGCCTTGTCCGGCTGGATGAACAGGATGACGACGAACAGGACGATCGGCGACAGCACCGGCAACAGCGACGGCACGATCATTTCGCGAATGGCCGCGCTGGTCAGGATGTCGACCGCCCGTCCGTATTCCGGCTTGGTCTCGAACGTCATGATGCCGGGGTTCTCGCGGAACTGACGCCGGACCTCGGCAACGACAGCCTCGGCCGCGCGCCCCACGGCCGTCATCGCCAGCCCTCCGAACAGGAAGGGCAGCAGACCGCCGAACAACAGGCCGACCACGACGTAGGGGTTGGACAGATCAAACGCGACCGTCCCCAAGCCGTAGAAGAAGCTGCCCGGCGCCGCCTCGGCCGCGAAGAACTTCAGATCCTCCACATAGGCGGCGAACAGGACCAATGCCCCCAGACCCGCCGAACCGATGGCATAGCCCTTGGTCACGGCCTTGGTGGTGTTGCCCACAGCATCCAGTGCGTCGGTCGAGACGCGGACTTCCGGCGGCAGGCCCGCCATCTCGGCGATACCGCCCGCGTTGTCCGTGACCGGCCCGAAGGCGTCCAGCGCCACGATCATCCCCGCCACGCCCAGCATGGTGGTGGTGGCGATGGCGATGCCGAACAGACCTGCCAACTGGTAAGCCGCGACAATACCGACGATGATGGTCAGGGCCGGAAGCGCCGTGGCCTCCAGCGACATGGCCAGCCCCTGGATGACGTTGGTGCCGTGCCCAGAGACCGAGGCGTTGGCCACCGACTTAACCGGCCGGAAGCCCGTGCCGGTGTAGTATTCGGTGATCACCACGATCGCCGCCGTCACCACCAGCCCCACAGCTCCTGCCCAGAACAGGTTCATCGGCTGGATCAGCAGGCCCCCTGAGGTCTCGACCGCCCCCGGCAACAGGGTGTTGATCACCCACCAGACGGCGACCAGCGACAGCAAGCCGGTCACGATCAGCCCCTGATACAGGGCCCCCATGATGTTGCCGCTCTTGCCCAGACGGACAAAGAAGGTGCCGATGATCGAGGTCACGATGCAGACGCCGCAGATCGCCAGCGGCAGCAGCATCAGCACATCCACATAGGGCTGGTTGCGGAAGAAGATGGCCGCCAGCACCATGGTCGCCACCGTCGTCACCGCATAGGTCTCGAACAGGTCGGCGGCCATGCCGGCGCAGTCGCCGACGTTGTCGCCCACATTGTCCGCGATGGTGGCGGCGTTGCGGGGATCATCCTCGGGGATGCCGGCCTCGACCTTGCCCACCATGTCACCGCCGACGTCGGCCCCCTTGGTGAAGATGCCGCCGCCCAGTCGTGCGAAGATGGAGATCAGCGAGGCGCCGAAGCCCAGCGCCACCAGGCCGTCGATGACCTCGCGGCTGGTCGAGGCGTGACCCAGACCCTGCGTCATGAAGGCGTAGTAGCCGGACACGCCCAGAAGCGCGCCGCCCGCCACGAACATGCCGGTGATGGCGCCCGAGCGGAAGGCCAGGTCCAGACCCTTGGACAGGCTCTGTGACGCCGCCTGCGCCGTGCGGACGTTGGCCCGAACGGAGATCAGCATCCCCGCATAGCCCGCCGCGCCCGAAAGGACCGCGCCGATCAGGAAACCGAGCGCCGCCCAGGTCCCGATAAGAAAATAGGCCGCGACCAAGATCACGACCCCTACAATGCCAATCGTTGTGTACTGACGCTTCAGATAGGCGGATGCCCCTTCCTGGATCGCTGCGGCGATCTCACGCATCCGTTCATTACCACTGTCGGCCTTCATCAGGGCGGCGGTCTGAACGGCGCCGTAAAGCACCCCCAGAGCGCCGGCCGCGATGACCAGCCAAAGATATGACGTCATGGCGTTTCCAAGCCCTATGCAACTGGGCGCGCGGATCCATGGGCAGCGCTACGGGCGTTGTCGCCTCTCGGCCGCCTTCCGGTCCCCCCGTGCGCTTACGGACGCAAATTCACGCCCCTCGGGAATTGCGGCTAAATCGTGCCAAAAGCAGAGCCGTGGCGCAACAGCGCTCTTTTAGACGCCGCGAACAGTTGTGCGACGGCGCGCGGCCTGGCTGACAACCTCCACGCGGGCGATCGCGCCCTTGCCGATCAGCGTATCGGCCGAGCGGATCAGGCTGGCGCTCAGAGCCTGGGCGTCCAACTGGTTCCAGTCATCGGCCAGGACGAAGGGCGTGCGGTGCCCGGCCCGGACCAGGGCGTCGCGGAGATAGGGCTCCTTGGCCTTCACCGCGTCCAGGGCGTGCCCTTGGCCCAGATGCAGTTTCAGCACCACGAAGATGTAGTTTCGGACCCGGCCGCCCGCGATGATGGGCAGGCCGACGCCGGTCAGGTTGAAACTCGCCGGTTGGGCGGGCGTCTCCGCCGAAGGCGAGGCTGCCACGGCCGCCCCCGACAGGGCGGCGCCGGCGACGGCGAGGATCAGGGCGCGGCGGTTCATGGCGGCAGTCTGGCCCTGTCCCGTTAGGATTCCGTTGCTCTCAGCCGTGGGTCCAGCCCGTGCGGGTCGGGGTGATGACCTGGCCCAGATAGCGGGGGGACAGCCCCCTGCCCTCGGCCACCCGGCCCACGCAGGTCAGGCGCAGGTGGCGGTGCTCGGCCTCGCGGCGCAGGGCGTTTTCGGCGCCCGCCGGGACGGTCAGCAGGATCTCATAGTCATCGCCGCCGCTGGCCAGCAGCTCCAGCGCCGCCTGCGGATCGACGCGCCCGTCGAACCAGGCCTGGGCCGCGGCGGACAGGGGCAGGCGCTCTAGGTCGATCTCAAGGCTGACGCGGCTGGCCTCGGCGATATGGGCGGCGTCGGCCAAGAGGCCGTCGGACACGTCGGCGCTGGCGGTCGCCAGGCCCAGGACCACAGGTGCGAACTCCACGCGCGGCATGGGCGTGCGATAGGCGGCCTCCAGCGCGTCCATGCGTTCGGGCTCCAGGCTCAGGGTCGCCTGGGCGGCCTGAAGACCCAGCCAGCCGTCGCCGATCGTGCCGGTGACGAAGACCAGATCGCCGGGCCGCGCGCCCGCCCGACTGACCGCCGCTCCCGTCGGCGCCCAGCCGAGCAGGGTGGCCGAGAAGCTAGCCGGTCCCGGCGTCTTCACCGTGTCGCCGCCCAGCAGGGATATGTCGAAAATGGCCTGATCCCGCCGTAGCCCGGCGACGAAGGCCTCGCGCTCGGGCCAGCCGCAGCGCTCGGACCAGTGGCAGGCCAGCAGATAGCCGAACGGCTCGGCGCCCTTGGCGGCCAGGTCAGACAGGTTCACGCGCAGCAGCTTCTGCGCCACCGTGTCCAGCGGGTCGTCGGGCAGGAAGTGGACGCCCTCGACGATCGCATCCTTGGTCAGGATCAGGTCGTGTCCCGGACGCGAGGGAAGCGCGGCCACATCGTCGGCCAGCCCCCTCGCCCATTCCGGATGGGCCAGCGGCTTCAGCAGCCGCTGGATGGTCTCGAATTCACCTGCGACGTCAATCGCGGGCATCACGCGCCACGCCGTCGAGCGCCGCGTTCACGAACTTCGCCTCCGCATCGTCGAAGAAGGCCTTGGCCAGCTCGACGTATTCGTCGATCACGATTTCACGCGGCACGTCGGGCTTGTGCTTCAGCTCCCAGGCGCCGCAGCGCAGCAGGGCGCGCAGGGTCGCGTCCAGACGCTCCAGCCGCCAGTTGGAGGCCAGGCGCGCCTTGACCGCCTCGTCCACCGCGCGTTGGTCCTCGACCACGCCGTGCACGACAGCGGCGAACCAGTCTTCGTCTGCCTCGGCCAGAGGGGCGCCGTCGATGTCGGCGTCGAAACGGTGATTGCGGAACTCGCGCACGACGCTGTCGACGCCCTCACCCGCCAGTTCCATCTGATACAGGGCCTGAACGGCGGCCAGGCGGGCGACCGTGCGGGCGCGGCGCTGGCGGCTGGTCAGTTGGGGCTCGGCGCGGGCCTTATCGGCCTCGGCCAGTTGGGCCATGACTTCGGCGACGGTCGCCGGGGTGGTGTTGGTCGGTTCGCTCACGAGGCCAGCCCTCCGCGCAGACGCTTGCGGATAGCGATCAGGTCCAGGCAGGCGCGGGCCGCGAAGCCGCCCTTGTCGCCCTCGCTGAGGCGGGCGCGGGCCCAGGCCTGCTCCTCGTCCTCGGTCGTCAGGATGCCGTTGCCGATGGCCAGGCCCTTCAGGCCCAGATTGCGGATGCCGGCGGCTGACTGATCCGAGACGATCTCGAAATGATAGGTCTCGCCGCGGATGATGCAGCCCAGGGCGACATAGCCGTCATAGCGCGGCGCGGTCGGATAGCGTCCGGCCTCCTCGGCCATGGCGATCACGGTCGGCACTTCCAGGGCGCCGGGCACGGTCACGACGTCATACTGGACGCCTTGCGCGCGCAGGGCGTCCTTCGCCCCTTCCAGAAGGGCGTCGGCCAGTTCGTCGTAAAAGCGCGCCTCGACGATGAGGACGCGAGTGGGGTCGTTCAAGATTGGTCTTCTCCGTCCATGTCGCGCCAACCGACGATGCGCAGGCCGTAACCTTCCAGCGCCGTCGGATTGGGTCGCGTCGAACTCATCACGATCATGTCTTTGACGCCGAGGTCGAGCAGAATCTGCGCCCCGACGCCATAGGCTTTCAGCGAACGATCCACGGCGGCGGGCTTGCTGGTCGCGCCCAGCCGCTCGGCCAGGCCTTGCAGGCCGGGATCACGCAGGAAGACGACGACGCCCGGCCCGTCCTGAGCCGCCAGCGCCTGCATCGCCTTTGGAATATAGTCCTGGCGGGCCTCGACGTGGCCCAGCAGGTCGGCGGCGAAGTCGACCTGGTGCATCCGCACGACGGTCGGCTTGGCCGGGTCGATATCGCCGCGCACCAGGGCGACATGCTCGGCGCCCTCGATGGTGTTGCGGTACAGGATCAGCTTGAACGCGCCGCCGTGGACGCTTTCGAACGGCGTCTCCATCACGCGCTCGACAAAGCGCTCGGTGCGGCGGCGATAGGCGATCAGGTCGGCGATGGTGCCGATCTTCAGCCCGTGCAGCTGGGCGAAGGCGATCAGGTCGGGCATCCGCGCCATCGTCCCGTCGTCCTTGATGATCTCGCAGATCACCCCGGCGGGGATCAAGCCGGCCATGCGGCTGATATCCACGGCCGCCTCGGTGTGGCCGGTGCGGACCAGGACGCCGCCGTCGCGCGCGACCAGCGGGAAGATGTGGCCCGGCGAGACGATGTCGTCGGCGGTACGCGACGGATCGGCCGCCACCTGGACCGTATGGGCGCGGTCAGCGGCCGAGATGCCGGTCGTGACGCCTTCCTTGGCCTCGATCGAGATGGTGAAGGCCGTGCCCATGCTCTCGCGGTTCTCGGCGGCCATCGGCGGCAGGCGCAGTTGCTTGGCGCGCTCGGACGTCAGGGCCAGGCAGACCAGGCCCCGCGCATAGCGGATCATGAAGTTGATCTGGTCCGGCGTGGCGAACTGGGCCGGAATGACGATGTCGCCCTCGTTCTCGCGGTCCTCAGCGTCCACCAGGATGTAGGGGCGGCCGTTGCGGGCGTCCTCGATAATGTCCTCGATCGAACTGATCGGGCTGTCGGTGTTGTAGACGGCCAGTTTCATCATGCGGTCTCCTGCCACCGCGCGAGGTAACGCGCCAGCATGTCGATCTCCAGATTGACCTTCTCGCCGACCTTCAGGCCGCCGAGGGTGGTCGCATCCCACGTGTGCGGGATGATGTTCACGTCGAAGCGGCGCTCATGCACCCCATTCACCGTCAAAGAAACCCCATCGACCGTGATTGAGCCCTTCGGGGCGATGAATTTGTGCAGGGGCGCGGGCGCCTCGATCACGATCCGGCGCGACCCGCCCTCGGGCGTGATGGAGATCACCTCGCCCAGACCATCGACGTGGCCGGAAACGATGTGGCCGCCCAGTTCATCGCCGAGTTTCGCCGCGCGCTCCAGATTGATCCGGCTGCCCTCGCTCCAGTCGCCCAATTTGGTCTTGGACAAGGTCTCGCCCGAGACCTCGACGGCGAACCAGCCCCCCCTTTCATCGTGCCCCTTCTCAGTCACCGTCAGGCAACAGCCCGCATGGCTGATGGAGGCGCCCAGGTCGATGGTCGCCGTGTCCCACATGGTCTCGACCTCATAACGACGGTCGCGGTTGGTTTCACGGACGCTGCGAACGCGGCCGATGTCGGTGACGATGCCGGTGAACATGAAAGCTCCGGTCCCTTCGGACCCAAAAAACAGAGTCTAATTAGTCTAATTCGTCTGAAATCGCGCCTGAGGAGGCCTCACGCGCGGGCGTAGCGTTCCCACAGATCGTCTCCGACAGGCTCGACGCCCAGACGACGGAACTTGGGGGCGTCGGCCAGCTTTGCAAGCGCCAGGGAGGCGACACAGGGCCGCCCCTCGCCGCCCAGCAGGATCGAGGCGCGGAACCATTCGATGGCGTCCACCGCGCCGGCCTGGATGAAAGAGGCGGCGACACGGCCTCCGCCCTCGATCAGGACGGAGCCGACGCCGCGTGCAGCCAGGGCTTCCAAGACGGCTGAAATGGCGGGGCGGCCGTCGTCGTCGGCGACCGCGACGACCTCGGCCTGGCCGATGGCGCGGGGTTGGGCTGTGGTGAAGATCAGAGTGTTGCCAGATGCGACCTTGGCCGTCGCGAGGGTACGGAGACGGCTATCGAGGACGACTCTCAACGGATTCCTTCTCCCCTCGGGGGAGAAGGTGTCGTGCGGAGCCGCTCGGATGAGGGGGGCGTCGGCTGCACCCTCGTCGTCCGCCTTTGAGTGCGAGGACAGAGCCCCCTCATCCGTCATGCTCCGCACGACACCTTCTCCCCCGAGGGGAGAAGGTGAAAGGCGCACGGTCAGTTCGGGATCGTCGGCCAGCACCGTCTCGACGCCGACCAGGATGGCGTCATGCGCCGCGCGAAGGCGGTGGCCTTGCTGGCGCGCCTCCGGCCCGGTGATCCACTGGCTTTCGCCCGTGGCCGTGGCGATGCGGCCATCCAGCGAAGTCGCCAGCTTCAGGGTGACGCGCGGGCGCATCAGTCCTGGCCGGACTTGGTCTCGTCGAAACCCTCGTCGCCGAGGAATTTGGCGAAATCGCTGGTGTGGCGGAAATCCTTGTAAACCGAGGCGTAGCGGACGTAGGCGACCTCATCGACCGACTTCAGCGCCTTCATGATGAAGTCGCCGACGATGCTGGACGGGATCTCGGTCTCGCCCAGGCTTTCCAGCTGGCGCACGATGCGGCTGACCAGCAGCTCGACCTGATCGGGCTGGACCGGACGTTTCCTCAAGGCGATGCCCAGCGAGCGTTCCAGCTTGTCGCGGTCGAAGGGGGTGCGGCGGCCGTTCCGTTTCAGGATGACCAGTTCGCGCAGCTGCACCCGCTCGAAGGTGGTGAAGCGCCCGTTGCACTGCGGACAGGACCGACGGCGACGGATGGCCGCGCCGTCATCAGACGGGCGGCTGTCCTTCACCTGAGTATCGGCGTTTCCACAGAACGGGCACTTCATCCGATGGGCCTCTTAGCGATAGATCGGGAAGCGCGCGGTCAGTTCGCGCACCTGAGCGGCGACGCCCGCGACGACGGCCGGATCGGCTTCATCGCCGCCGTTCATCGACGAGACGACGTCGGCGATCCAGTGGCCGATCTGCTTGAACTCTTCCTCGCCGAAGCCGCGCGTGGTGCCCGCCGGGGTGCCCAGGCGGACACCCGAGGTGACGGTGAAGGGGGCGGTGTCGAAGGGCACGCCGTTCTTGTTGCAGGTCATCAGGGCCTTCTCGAGCTCATGCTCGGTGGCCTTGCCGGTCACGCCCTTGGGACGCAGGTCGACCAGCATCAGGTGGCTGTCGGTGCCGCCCGAGACGATGGCCAGGCCGCGTTCTATCAGCACACCAGACAGGGCCTGGGCGTTCTTCACGACCTGCTGGGCGTAGAGCTTGAACTCAGGCTTCAGCGCCTCGCCGAAGGCCACAGCCTTGGCCGCGATGACGTGCTCCAGCGGGCCGCCCTGCAGGCCGGGGAAGACGGCCGAGTTGATCTTCTTGCCCAGGTCCAGGTCGTTGGACAGGATCATGCCGCCGCGCGGACCGCGCAGGGTCTTGTGCGTCGTGGTGGTGACGACGTGGGCGTGCGGGATCGGGTCGGGGTAGACGCCGCCGGCGATCAGGCCCGCATAGTGAGCCATGTCGACCATCAGATAGGCGCCGACCGAATCCGCGATCTCACGGAAACGCTTGAAGTCGATGTGGCGCGAATAGGCCGAGGCGCCGGCCAGGATCAGCTTGGGCTTTTCCTTCTGGGCCATTTCGGCGACGTGATCATAATCAATGAGATGATCGTCTTCATTCACCTTATAGGTGACAGGACGAAACCACTTGCCTGACTGGTTGGCGGGGGAGCCGTGGGTCAGGTGCCCGCCGCAGGCCAGGTCCATGCCCAGGAACGTATCGCCCGGTTGCAGCAGGGAGAAGAAGACGGCCTGGTTGGCCTGGGCGCCCGAGTGGGGCTGGACGTTGACGAAAGCGGCGCCGAACAGTTCCTTGGCGCGCTCGCGGGCCAGGTCTTCAGTGACGTCCACGAACTCGCAGCCGCCGTAGTAGCGACGGCCCGGATAGCCCTCAGCGTATTTGTTGGTCAGGACCGAGCCCTGCGCGTCCAGCACCGCCTGAGAGACGATGTTCTCGGAGGCGATCAGCTCGATCTGCTCCTTCTGGCGGCCCAGTTCGCCCTGAATGCCCTTGAAGATCGCCGGATCGGCGTCAGCGAGGCTCTTGGAGAAGTAGGAATCGTGCGTGAAGGCGGTCACAGGCGGCACCCCGAAGGCTGAAAGCGAAAACGGCGGAACCTATCTAGGCCGCGCCGCTGAACACCACAACATCTAGGGGCGCGCGAGCCCGCCGACTACGTCATCGCGGACGCTGACCGATCTCTCTCACCAGTTGTTGCGGCCGTCCACGCGCTCGACCTGGATCGTGGACAGGTCGAGGTCGAGCGCCATGCGCAGGTTGATCGCCGCGATCCGGGTGGTGGGGAGGTCGCCGGCCTGATGACCTTCCTTCGGGGTCCCGTCCGAGTTGTAGACAGAGCCGAAATCCGGCGAGAAGCCATGCGTATTGCCGCCGCAGGTCGCACAGAAGTGATGATGATTCATGCCGTTGGGCGCATAGTCGCCCACCGGCCCCGTCGTAGTGATCGTCAGTTCTTCCGGACTGTAATAACCCCAGACCGCGCCGGTCCGGCAGCACCAGGTACAGTTACAGGATGCGGCCTGCCTGGGCAGGTCCGGGGCCTCGATCTTCACGGCTCCGCAATAGCAGGCGGCGTTCAGGGTCATGTGAGCTTCTCCGTCATACCGAAGGATAAGCCCCGACTGCTGTCAGAAAGCGACAGCAGCGATCACCTCTGGCTTAACGCTCGCTTCAGCTTGGCCAGAGCCACCCGTTCAACGGACTTCGGCTCATTGACCGGTCCCATAGCGCTGACCTCGCGCCCGGTGGCCACGTGGACGGCTGAGCATTTCACAAAAGGGCCGTTGCGGACGAACTCGACGATGACTTCGCCGAGCTCAGCGTCGATCGTCATGCGGCGACCGGTTGACGCGCCACGTTGCAGTGGGACCAGAGCTTGTCCATCGCCACGACCAGCTTGTCGATCATCGCGTCGTCATGATCGGGCGAGGGCGTGAAGCGCAGGCGCTCGGTTCCCTTGGGCACGGTCGGATAGTTGATCGGCTGGACGTAGATGCCGTGCTCTTCCAGCAGCATGTCCGAGATCAGCTTGCAGTGCACCGGATTGCCGACGTGAACTGGCACGATGTGGCTGACGCTGGGCAGGACGGGAATGCCTGCCTCGGTCAGACGGCGCTTCAGGGTGGCGGCGCGCTCCTGATGGGCGTCGCGCAGTTCCGGGTGCGCCTTCAAGTGGCGGACCGAGGCCAGGGCGCCGGCGGTCAGCGCGGGCGGCAGGCTGGTGGTGAAGATAAAGCCCGAAGCCCAGCTGCGCACCGCATCCACGATCACCGCGTCGGCGGCGATGTAGCCGCCCATGACGCCGATGGCCTTGCCCAGGGTGCATTCGACGATGTCGATGCCGTCCAGCACGCCGTCACGCTCGGCCACGCCCGCGCCGGTCGCGCCGTACAGGCCCACGGCATGAACTTCGTCCAGATAGGTCAGGGCGCCATATTTCTTCGCCAGGGCGATGGTGCCGGCGATGTCGGCGATGTCGCCATCCATCGAATAGACGCTCTCGAAGGCGACCAGCTTGGGCGCATCTGCAGGCGCGGCGGCCAGCAGTTCCTCGAGGTGTTCCAGGTCGTTATGGCGGAAGATGTGGCGCTCGCCGCCGCCGTTGCGGATGCCCGCGATCATGGAGGCGTGGTTCAGCGCGTCCGAGAAAGTGATCAGGCCCGGCAGGATCTTCTGCAGGGTCGACAGCGTCGCCTCATTGGCCACGTAGCCCGAGGTGAACAGCAGCGCCGCTTCCTTCTGGTGCCAGCTGGCCAGCTCGGCTTCCAGATCCACGGCCGAGCGCGTGGTGCCCGAGATGTTGCGCGTGCCCCCTGCTCCGGCGCCGGTCTTCTCGACCTCGGCCTGCATGGCGTCGATCACCGCCGGATGCTGACCCATGCCCAGATAGTCGTTGGAGCACCAGACGACGACGTCCTGCTGCGTGCCGTCCTCGCGACGCCGCATCGCCCGAGGAAACTGGCCGCGCACCCGCTTCAGATCGGCGAAGACGCGATAGCGCCCCTCGCTGCGGACCTGCTCCACAGAGTTCTGAAAGGCGGACTTATAGTCGAACAAGGCGGCGCTTCTTTCGCTTATGCAGCTTTCGCGGCCTAATTGCGCGCGCCGCCCGGTCTTGTCCATGTCAGGAGCCGGACAAAACGTCCCAACCCCTTAATTGATAACGATTCTCAGACTTCATTCATGTGCAACGGCTACGCTTTGTCCAGCCGTGCATAAGGCGTAGTCTAGGGGCATGAACAGACGACACATGATCCAGACGGGACTGGCGGCGTTCGGGGCCGGAACAACAGGTTGCGCAGCGCCGACGTCGCCCCTGCCCCATCGCGCAGGCTATGAAATGCCTATGGAAAGCGCGCCGCACGAACGCACCCTGATGCAGTGGCCCGTCAGCGTGGATGTCTATGGCGCGCGCGACCTGGCCGCCGTGCAGGCGAACATTCTCGCTATCGCCAATGCAATCGGCGAGCACGAACCCGTGGCCATGATGGCGGCGCCCGACGCGCGAGGCCTGGATCGCGCGAAGTTCAGCAGTGCGGTCGAATTCTGGGACATTCCGACCGACGACCTGTGGTGCCGGGACAGCGGACCGACCTTCGTCAAGGGCGCCGACGGTCAGATGGCCGTCGCTCACATTCGCTTCAACGGCTGGGGGAACAAGCAGCGCCACCGCAACGACGGCTTGATCGCCGAGCGCGTGGCGGCGCGCCTGGGTCTGCCGTTGATCGACAGCGGCGTGATCGGGGAACAGGGCGGTCTGGAGCATGACGGCGCCGGGACCATGCTGGCCCACGCCAGTTGCTGGGTAAACGACAACCGCAACCCTGGCCTGAGCGCGGATGAAATCGCGGATCGGCTGGGCGCCGCTGTCGGCGCCACGAAGATGATCTGGGCGCCGGGCATCAAGGGCGAGGACATCACCGACTATCATATCGACGCCCTGGCGCGGTTCACGGCGCCGGGACAGGTGCTGATCCAGATCGACGACGAGATGGACCCCGACGATCCCTGGTCGGCCGCCGCCCACGAGACGCTGGAGATCATCCAGCAGGCCACGGACGCACGGGATCGTCCCCTGAAGATGGTGCGCCTGCCCGAACCGATCGACATTCGCGGAACGTCGGACGACTTCGTGTCCAGCTACGTCAACTACTACGTCTGCAACGGAGCGGTGATCGCCGCGCAGTTTGGCGATCAGGCCGCGGACGACGAGGCGCGCCAAGTTCTGGCCTCGCTCTATCCGGGACGCCGGATCGTCCAACTGAACATCGACGCACTGGGCGCATCGGGCGGCGGCATCCACTGCGCGACGCAGCAGCAGCCGGCCTAGATGATCAGGGCGGCGATCAGTCCCGCCAGTCCGACGGCCATCGAGGCGATGTAGAGCCGATAGGTCGTGTGATAGCGACGGCCGACGCCTTCCCGCACCCGATTGTCGAGCAAGCGAGCCAGGGTGACGACCATCAGCGAAATGCTGACCAGGATGGTGACGGCGACCAGCCAGTCCACCGCATCCTGAAGCACCCGCCCCTCCTGCTCGCTGACCGCCCAGTTAGCCATGAAGGCCAGGAGGAAGCCCATGATGATGCCGATGGACGTCACCATCGGCTGGCGATAGCCGGCGACATCATCGTGGTAGAGGGGCGGCTCTTCGGTCATTGCGCCAGCGTATCGATGCGGCCGCGCAACATCTGGACCATGGCGGAGAAGTCCTTGCCGCCGTAGCCGAGGCCGTTGAACAGGGCGTAGAGGGCCTCGGCCTGGGCGCCAAGCGGGGTCGTGGCGCCCGCCTTGGCGGCGGCGTCCTGGGCCAGTTTCAGATCCTTCAGCATCATGGCAGTGGCGAAGCCGCCTTCGTATTCGCGGTTCGACGGCGCGGTCGGCACCGGGCCGGGCCAGGGGTAGTAGTTGCTGACGCTCCAGCACTGGCCCGAGGACTTGGACGCGATCTCGAAGAAGCGTTCCGGCTCCAGACCCAGCTTCTCGGCCAGGGCGATGGCCTCGCACGTGCCGATCATCGAAATGCCCAGCAGCATGTTGTTGCAGATCTTGGCCGCCTGCCCGGCGCCGTGATCGCCCGCGCGGATGGTGATGCGGCTCATGGGATCGAGCGCCGGTTCGACGCGGGCGAAGTCGGCTTCGTCGCAGCCGACCATGAAGGCCAGGGTGCCGGCGTCGGCGGCCGCCGTGCCGCCTGAAACCGGGGCGTCGGCGAAGGCGTAGCCCGCTTCCTTGGCCAGACCGGCGACCTTGCGCGCCGTCTCGACGTCGATGGTCGAGCAGTCCAGCAGCAGGGCGCTGGCCGGAGCCACGCCGATGATCTGGTCGGAATAGACGCTGAGCACATGCGGCCCGGCGGGCAGCATGGTGATGACCACCTCGGCGTCCTTCACGGCCTCGGCGACCGAGGCGACGGTGCGGCACCCAGCCTCGGCGGCGCGTTCCAGCGCGGCGGGCGACAGGTCGAAGGCGGCCACGTCATGCCCGGCCTTGGCCTGATTGGCGGCCATGCCGCCGCCCATGTTGCCGAGACCGATGAAGGCGATGCGAGTCATCTGTGCGTTTCCCTTATGGATTTTGGCCGAGGGTTAGCGCCGCCCGTCTCGCTTCGCCAGTCACCAATTTGAGACGAGACGCCTCAGTTCGGCTTGCGGAAGCGATAGACGAACTGATCGGTCTTGCCGCGAATCGCCTCGTCGAAGACGTTCAGGCTGTGGTCGTCGGCCGTGTTGGCGACGGCCGTGCTTTCACCATCGAAGACGAAACCGGCGGCCTCGACCTCCTTGCGGAGCTGGGCGCCCTCAATGCGGTGCAGGCTTTCGACCACGGTGTTGGCGGCGCCCGGCGCGGCCTGATGGTCGATGACGACATAGAGACCGCCAGGCTTCAGCGCCTTGAAGATGTCGGCGTTCATCTTGGCCACGTCCACGCCGAAACGGGGAATGTGGAAGTCGTGATATTCCTGGCTCATGAAGACCAGATCCAGCGGCTGGTCGAAGCTCATGGCGTCCAGGTCGCCGTTGACGCGGCTGACGTTGGGATAGGCGGCGACCAGGGCGTCGGCGCGCGGATTCTCGCGCTCGGCCGTGCGGTTCGGCACGAAGGCGTAGACGTGACCGCTCTCGCCCACGACGCGCGCGAACAGGCGGCTGAAGTAACCCGCGCCGGGACGGATGTCGGCGATGCGCTGACCCGGCTTCACCTGGGCGAAGGCCAGCATCTCGGCCGGATGACGCAAGGGGTCGCGGGCGACCTCGTCGGCCGGACGCAGGGTGTCGGCGACAGCGGCCCGATAGGCGGGCGCGGCCGCATCCTGGGCCAAGGCGGGCGATCCGCCAAGAAGAACAGCAGCGACAGCGGCGGCGGCGAGCAGATGCGGCTTCATGGCGACTTCCTGATCTTGCGGCTCCGTTCGGGGCCTTCGGACGGCATAAGGCGCGCGGATGAGGCGGCTGGCAAGCCGCCCCGGCTCACATTCACCCGGCGGACATGGAGGCCGGGGCCTGCTTCTCCTTCAGCGTGACCAGTTCCTCGGCCATGGTGGGGTGGACGGCGCAGGTGGCGTCCCACTGAGCCTTGGTCAGGCCCGCCTTCACGGCGATGGCGGCCAACTGGATCATCTCGGGACTGTCCGGGCCGACGATATGGCAGCCGACCACGCGCTGGCTCTCTGCATCCACCACCAGCTTCATCAGCACCCGCTCGTCCGAGCCGGTGAAGGCGTATTTCATCGGGCGGAAGCGAGTGACGTAGACGTCCACCTCACCCGGACAGGCGTGGCGGGCCTCGGCCTCGGTCAGACCGACGGTGCCGACCGGCGGCTGGCTGAAGACCGCCGTGGCGACGGCTTCATAGTCGAAGCTTTGCGGGTTGTTCCTATAGACCGTTTCATGGAAGGCCACAGCCTCGCGGATGGCGACGGGGGTCAGGTTCATGCGATCAGTGACGTCGCCGATGGCCCAGATGTTGTCGGCCGTGGTCTTGGAATGCTGATCGACCTTGATCGCGCCGTCGTCGTTCAGCTCGACACCGGCCGTTTCGAGGCCCAGCCCATTGACGTGGGGCGCGCGGCCGGTGGCGAACATGACCACGTCGGTCTCGATCTTCATGCCGTTTTCGAGATGGTTGACCAGGCCGGTGTCGGTCTTCTCGATCGAGGAATGCTGGCAACCCAGGATGACCTTGACGCCACGCTTCTCGATCTCGCCCGCCAGGTGGGCGCGCACATCGTCGTCGAAGCCGCGCAGGATGTTGGGGCCGCGATAGATCAGGCTCGTCTCCACGCCGAGACCGGCGAAGATGCCGGCGAACTCGACCGCGATATAGCCGCCGCCCGCGATCAGGATGCGTTTGGGCAATTCAGGCAGGTGGAAGGCCTCTTCCGAGGTGATGGCGTGTTCGATGCCCGTCAGACCTTCCGGCTTCCACGGGCGGCCGCCGGTGGCGATCAGGATCTTCTCGGCGGTGATGGTCTGAGCCTTGCCCCCCTCCTTGGCGAGAATCTCGACGGTGTGGGCGTCTTTGAGGATGGCGCGGCCGTGGACCAGATCAACGCCCGCCTTGGCCAGGTTGGCGGCGTAGATGCCCGACAAGCGGGCGATCTCGACATCCTTGGCGTGTCGGAAGGTCGGCCAGTCGAACTTCGCATTGTCGAAGGACCAGCCATAGCCCTCGGCGATCTCAAGCGCGTGGCTGACCTCGGAGGCCATGACCATGAACTTCTTGGGCACGCAGCCGCGCACGACGCAGGTGCCGCCGACACGGTATTCCTCAGCGACAGCGACCTTCTTGCCGCCCAGCGCCGTCAGCCGCGCCGCCCGAACCCCGCCTGAACCGGCGCCGATGACAAAGAGGTCGTAGTCGTACTGGGTCATCGAGGGCTCCGGGAATGGACCCGAAAAAGAGAGTCCAATTCGTCTGAATCGTCTGAAATCTGTGCGGCTGAACCGCAGCGCTGACCCGACTTAGGCGCCGGGGCGCGAGGGGGCAAGGCGGTGCCCCCTCCATCACTCGTCCCGGCGAAGGCCGGGATCCAGATACAAACTCCGCCGTCAGCCTGTTGAAGCAAGCGGACAGCGCCCAAAATCTTAGAGGCAGCGCCCTACAATCTGGATCCCGGCCTTCGCCGGGATGAGCGGAGTTTGGGGGTGGATCAGGGCGCGAGCGTCTCGAACCCGTCATCCGTGCCGATGATGGCCAGGTCGGTAAGGTCGAGGAAGAGGCCGTGTTCGACCACGCCGGTCAGGCTTTTCAGGTCGGCGGCGAGGCGGGCCGGATCGTTGATGACCTTACAGGCGGCGTCGTAGATCAGGTTGCCGCCGTCGGTGCGGATCAGGCCGCGCTCGGCCTCGCGCACGCGGGCGGGCGAGGCGATGTCGTGGTCGGCCAGAACATCGGCGATGCGGTTGGCGGTCGTCTTGTGGCCGAACGCGACGACCTCGATCGGCAGGGGGAAGGTTCCCAGCGCAGGAACCACCTTGGCCGCGTCGGCGATGCAGATGCAGCGGGCGGACGCCTCCCACACCAGCTTTTCGCGCAGCAGGGCCGCGCCGCCGCCCTTGATGAGGGCCAGGCCCGGACCGATCTCGTCGGCGCCGTCGACGGTCAGATCGATACGCGGCGTGTCTTCCAGCGTCGACAGGGGCAGGCCCAGTTCACGCGCCAGATCGGCGGTGCGCTCGGACGTCGGGACGCAGCGCAGGTCCGGCAGGTTGCGCGCGGCCAGCGCCTTGACGAACCAAGCGGCGGTGGAGCCAGTGCCGAGCCCGACCACCATGCCGGCCTCGACATGGGCGGCGGCGGCTTCGCCGGCGTGCTTCTTCTGCAGGTCGCTCATTAGGATTTCGCCGCCTTCTTCGCGCGCATGGTTTCCATGAAGCGGGCGGCCCAGCCCGTCTTGGTCGTCTGCTGACCGCGAACCAGGGCCAGGTCGCCAGGCGCGACGTCCTTCGTCACCACCGAGCCGGAGCCGACCATGGCGCCCGCGCCGATGGTCACGGGGGCGACCAGCGAACTGTTCGAGCCGACGAAAGCCCCCTCGCCCACCGTGGTGCGGTGTTTGAAGAAGCCGTCGTAGTTGCAGAAGATGGTCCCTGCGCCGATGTTGGCTTTCGCGCCGACATGGCCGTCGCCGAGATAAGCCAGATGGTTGGCCTTGGCGCCCGCATCCATGCGGACGTTCTTGACCTCGACGAAGTTGCCGACCTTGACGCCCTCGCCCAGATCCGCGCCGGGGCGCAGACGGGCATAGGGGCCGATTTCGGCCTTCGTGGCGACCTTGGCGCCCTCGATGTGGCTGAAGCTGCGGATGCGCGCGCCCTCGGCCACGACCGCGCCGGGGCCGAAGACGACGAAGGGTTCGATGGTCGTGCCCGCGCCGATGTCCGTATCCCAGGCGAAGTGGACGGTGTCGGGGGCGCTCATGGTCACGCCCTGCGCCAGGAAATGCTCGCGCTGGGTCTTCTGGAACAGGGCCTCGGCCTGGGCCAGTTCGGACTGAGCGTTGACGCCCATGACCAAATCCTCAGCGGCAAAGACGGCGCGGGTCGGGGCGCCGCGCTTGCGGGCCAGCTCGACCACGTCGGTCAGATAAAACTCTCCCTTGGCGTTGTCGTTCGTGACCTCAGCCAACAGCTCAAACAGCAGGCCGACCGGAGCGGCCATGACGCCCGAGTTGCAGGCGGTGATCGCCAGCACGTCCGCTGACGCCTCCTTGGCCTCGGTGATGGCCAGCAGGGCGTCGCCGTCGAGGATCAGACGGCCGTAGGCGCCGGGATCGCGGGCCTCGAAGCCGATGACGGTGACGCCTTCATGGGCGGCGAAGACCGGCTCGATATCGGCGGCCTTCAGCAGGGGCACATCGCCGTAGGTGACGACCACCTGGCCGATGAAGTCGCCCAGAACAGCCTCGGCGGCGCGCACGGCGTGGCCGGTGCCCAGCGGCGGATCCTGAACGGCGATGCTGTCGGCGCCGAGACGTTTCTCGACATGGGCGCGGACTTCCGGTGAGTGTGAGCCGACCACGACGACGATGCGTTCGCAGCCCAGAGCCTCGGCCGCGTCGATGGCGTGATCCAGCATGGCGCGCGCGCCGACCGGGTGCAGCACCTTGGGCAGGGGCGACTTCATGCGCGTGCCCTGACCGGCGGCGAGAATGATGGCGGCGCGAGGATGGGGTGCGGTCATGAATCGATCCGGCGGCTTGTCGTTGCCTGCGATCTAGCCCATTGCCGGGGTCTTCGCGAGCCGGGAGACAGATGAGTGAGCATTGAGCGTGACCTGGAAGGCTGGACCATCGCCTTCGACCTGGACGGGACTCTGGTGGATTCGGCGCCCGATCTGATCGGCACGCTGAACCGGATGCTGGCGGAGTATGAGTTGCCGCCCGTGCCCATGTCCTCGACCCGGCATCTGGTCGGCCACGGCGCCATGGCCATGCTGCGTCACGGCTTCATGGAAGCGGGAGCCGTCTGGGACGAGGCCCACGCCCCCGGCCTGTTCGAGCGCTTCATCGAGGTTTATCTGGCTCACATCGCCGATGAGAGCCGCCCGTTCGACGGCTGCGTCGCGGCGCTGGATCGGCTGAGCGCGCGCGGTGCGATCCTGTGCGTGGCGACCAACAAGCGCACGGACCTGTCGGTGGCGCTGATCGAGGCGCTGAACCTGACGCGCCACTTCGCCTTCGTCGCCGGACCGGATGCGGTTTCGGCCCGCAAGCCCAGCGGCGCCCACATCATCGAGGCGGTGCGCAAGGCTGGCGGCGACCCGGCGCGCTGCGTCATGGTCGGCGACAGCACGACCGACACCAAGGCGGCCAAGGACGCAGGCGTGCCCTGCATCGCCGTCAGCTTCGGCTACAACGACGTGCCGCACGCGGAACTGGGCGGCGACGTGATGATCGACCACTATGACAGGTTCGAGGACGCCCTGGCCGAGGTGATGCGGGGGTAATACCCCAATTCCGCTCATCCCGGCGAAGGCAGGCCGCAGGAAAGCTAAAGGCGACATTAGAACTTCTAACCCTCAACCGCCCTTGCTGCTGTTGCCGTTTTCGCGCCTGCGAAACACATAGGTCGACCTGTTTCTCCTCCCAGGGTCGTCATGCTCCGTCGCTTCTTCGCTATTCCCCTGTGGCAACGCACCGCCGCCGGGTTCGCCCTGGGCATCATCGCCGGACTGATTCTGCGCGAGCAGGCGCCGGTCTGGCTGCAGCCGATCGGCGACGTCTATCTGAACCTGATCCGCATGGTGGTGGCGCCGCTGGTGTTGTTCACCATCGCCAGTTCGATCGCCAAGCTGGGCGAAGGGGTCGGCGCGGTGCGGCTGGGGGTGCGGACCATCGTCTGGTTCGCCATCACCTCCCTGCTGGCCGTGCTGGTCGGCTTCGCCTTCGGCCACATCATCAATCCGGGCGTCGGCCTGTCAAACCTGCCGCTGGGCGAGGTGAAGGCCCGAGAGATTCCGACGCCGTTGCAGGTGCTTCTGAGCGTCGTGCCGACCAACCCCTTCGCCGCCCTGGCCGAGGGCAAGGTGCTGCAGATCATCTTCTTCTCGGCGCTGGTAGGCGCGGCCCTGGTGGCGCTGGGCGACCGGGCGCAGAACGCGCGCCGACTGGTGGATGAAGGCGCGGCCCTGATCTTCCGCATCACCCGCTGGGTGATCCAGCTGACGCCCTTCGGCGTGTTCGGCCTGATCGGCTCGGTCGTCGGCGGCTATGGCTGGGAGGCGCTGCTGCCGCTGGGCAAGTTCATCTTCGCCATCTATGCGGCCTGCCTGTTCCACATCTTCGTCGTCTATTCCGGCCTGCTGAAGCTGCACGGGCTGAAGGTGGTCAGCTTCTTCCGCGGCGCGGGCGCAGCGATGCAGACGGCCTTCGCCACCTCGTCGTCGCTGGGCACCCTGCCCGTCACCCTGCGCCAGACGGTCGAGCGACTGGGCGTGCCGCAGGCCTACGCCGCCTTCGCCGTGCCGCTGGGCGCCAATGTGAAGATGGATGGGTGCGGCGCCATCTATCCGGCCATCGCCTCGATCTTCATCGCCCAGTATTTCCAGATCGACCTGACGGTGACGCAATACATCCTGATCGGCCTGACGGCGGTGCTGGGGTCGCTGGGCACGGCGGGCGTGCCGGGGACCAGCATCGTCATGCTGACCCTGACGCTGTCGACGGCGGGCCTGCCGCTGGAAGGCGTCGGCTACATCATCGCCATCGACCGCATCATCGACATGATGCGCACGGCCACCAACGTCACCGGCCAGATGGTCGTGCCGGTCCTGGTCGCCAAGGAGGAAGGCATCCTGAACGAGGACATCTACAACGGCCACGTCGCCTGGCTGCCGGGCGATCCGGACAGCGAAACGCCGGAAGGCGCGCGGGCGGCGGGAATCTGAGCAAGCGACGCTGCTATTTGATGAATTGAGGCTTGCCGTCGTCGGAAACGCGGGCTATGTCCCCGCCTCCCGACGGCGCAGTCACTGACCGCCCCGTTCCCAGGCGGACGCGTAGCTCAGCGGGAGAGCACCTCGTTCACACCGAGGGGGTCACAGGTTCAATCCCTGTCGCGTCCACCATTCTCTTTCCTGTATCTTGACGTTGATGACTGCGCGCCAGGCATGCGTCTTGGCCTGATCGGCTCACGTGAACCTGGTCAGTCTCGCTCGCGCAGATAGAGATACAGCGGCAGGGAAAGCGAGAGACCGACCAGGAAACTCGCCGGAAGCACCAGCCACCAACGCCTCACATTGTTCCTGGACGCGTCTCGCCATGACCAGACCAGGAAGACCGCTATCGAGATGAGAACGTCCGCGGAGAATCCGCCGGCGGCGCCGTTCGCAAACAGCGACTTCAAGAACAATGGAACATCCGGCCCGTTCTCGAAGAAGAATGAGCCGAAGAGCAGCCAAGGGACGATGGCGCCGACCACCGCCATGGCCAGGTAGAAGTGTCTGACGGTCACACCGCGCTCCCTTGAAGCCAGAAGCGTCACCTTAGGCGTCGAACGGCCTTTTGAACCAGTCTCCATGCGGCGAGAAGCCTAGTATTTCCGACAAGATGACGCCGCGCCGCGTCAGATGATTACATGGCGTCGCCTCAGGGTGAGAGGCGGAAGTCCCAGGCCCGGCGATCCCAACCGCTATACAGCGTTCGTCGGGCCTGTCGCCCCCACGCTACGCCGCTTTCGCCGTCAACTACGGCAGATTCGGGCAAAAATTTGGCGCATATGCGGCGCTGAAATGGAACCCAATTCTTAACAAACGGTTAACGCCATTGTCGACGGCGTCGGGGGTCATGCGATCTCCCCTGTCACGCGAATACAGTAAGCAAGTAGCGTTGTTCAAGAAATTGTAAACAACCAGCAAGGCTGAAGGCGATGACAGACGATCGCTTTTCTTATGCGCCGAAGCACGACGCCAAAACCGCCAAGCGGATCGCCGTATCCGGCGGCGCAGGCTTCCTGGGTTCACACCTGTGCGGGCGGCTGGTCGACGCGGGTCATCATGTGACGTGCATCGACAATTTTCATACGGGCCGGCACGCCAACGTCGCTCATTTGATGAGTTCGGATCGCTTCCATCTGGTGGCGCAGGACATCAATGAGCCGCTGGACGACGCGCTTGGCCGGTTCGATCAGATCTACAATCTGGCCTGCCCCGCCTCCCCGGTTCATTACCAGTATGACCGGGTGAAGACGGCCACGACCTGCGCGCTCGGCACGCTGAACCTGCTGAAGCGAGCGGCGGCGGACGGCGCGCGGTTCTTTCAGGCCTCGACCTCGGAAATCTATGGCGACCCGGAAATCCACCCGCAGGTGGAGAGCTATCGTGGCAACGTCAACACGGTCGGCCCCCGCTCCTGCTACGACGAAGGCAAGCGGTTCGCCGAGACCCTGGTGACCGACTTCGGCCAGCAGCACGGCCTGACCACGCGGATCGTGCGCATCTTCAACACCTATGGGCCGCGGATGCATCCCGACGACGGACGGGTGGTGTCGAACTTCATCGTTCAGGCCCTGGAGGGCAACGACATCACCATCTACGGCTCGGGCGAACAGACGCGCTCCTTCTGCTTTGTCGACGATCTGATCGAAGGCTTCATCCGTCTGATGGACACAGACGAGGAGATCGACGGGCCGGTCAACATCGGCAACCCGAGCGAGATCACGGTCAATGAACTGGCCCAGCGGGTCATCGCCCTGTCCGGCTCACGCTCGCGGCTGGTCTATCATCCGCTGCCGATCGACGATCCGCGCCGTCGGAAGCCCGACATCTCCAGAGCGCTGACCCATCTGCAGTGGTCGCCCCAGGTGCCGCTGCAGGACGGACTGGAGCAAACCATCGCCTATTTCACCGCCGAACTTCGAGGCGAAAGCGTCGTCCCGCGCGGCGCCACCGCGTCGTGAAACGACGGGCAGACGGAACACCACAGGACAGAGCAACCACCACCGACTTATTGGGCAAATAACTGGGCGAGCGGCGTGATGAACACTCAAGATCCAAACTGGGCGACCCTGCTGGTCTGGTTGTTCGCTCTTTCCCAGATCCTGTATCTCGGCAGCTTCCTGCTGGAGATGTATTTCCGTTCGCTGCGCGTCGAGCGCGTGGACATGAACGAGCCTCTTCCGGCCAGCGAGGCGGACCATCCCTTCATCGTCCTGCTCTATCCCGTGCTGCGGGAGTTGGAGAGCACCATGGAGACGACCTTCACGGCGCTGGCCAAGCTGGACTATCCCGCCAGCCGCTATCGCGTCCTGGCCATTCCAAACAGCAACGACGCCGAGACCATCGCCAGCCTGCAACGGCTGAGCCGGGCCTTTCCCTTTGTCGAGATCCTGGCGGTGCCGCCGACCAGCGACGCCAGCTGGGACATGGTGTGGAACGCCTGGGACCGGAATCCAAAAGCCTACTGGTGGCACAACGGCAAGCGGGCCGGGGTCAAGGATCTGCCGCCCAAGAAGACACGTCAGCTGATCTACGCCACCTATCACGTGGCCGAGACCTATAAGGACAAGAGCGGGCTGACGATCGACTATATCGACGCCGACAGCTGCCCCCCGGCGGATCACTTCAAGGCCGCGGCTATCGGCCTGCGCCGGTTCGACGTGCTGCAGGCGCGCAATGTGGCGGGTAATCTGAACGCCAGCCTGGCCGCCGCCTTCCACGCCTTCGACCACATGACCTGGGACGGCGCCAAATACGGCCATCTGTCCGATCCGAAGCAACCTTACTGGGTGCTGGGCAAAGGCCTGTTCTTCAAGGTCGACGACCTGATCGAACTGGGCAGCTTCCACCCCTGGATCGCCATCGAAGACCCCGAGGTCGGCCAGCGGTTCTGGAAGAATGGCCGGACGCTGGGCATCATTGAAGGCTCCCTGATCGAAGAGGTGCCCGAGACCTTCCGCGAAGGGATCACGCAGAGGAAGCGCTGGGTCGCCGGCTTCTTCCAGAGCCTGACGACGCCGCTGAAGGAGATGGACTTCAGCTTCGGCGAGCGGGTCCGCGTGTGGATGAACTTCCTGCCCTGCATGTCCATGTGGGTGAACACCCTGGGCATTCCCCTGGGCGTCTGGGCGGCCTGGCGCTTCTTCCAGGGCGCGGACTTCCTGCCGCTGTGGCTGGTGATCCTGTCGATCTTCAACATCGTCGCCTTCTCGATCCTGATGGTCGGCCTCTACATCAAGACGTGGCGGCGGACCGACCTGGTGCTGGACGGCGCAGGCGCGCGCCTCGGCTACATGCTGATGGTCAATCCCATCTTCATCATGGTCTGGTGGTGCGTCTGGATCATCCCGCTGACGCTGGGCTTCGTCATGTATCTGCGGGACAGCGGCCTGGCCTGGCAGAGAACCGAGAAGATCGACGCCAACAACACCCTCGTCCGCACCAAGCTGGATGAGTTCGGCGCCCTTCGTCACCACCAGCACTAAGCAGACGATCATGGACAAGCACATTCTCATCACGGGCGGGGCGGGCTTCATCGGCTCGCACCTGGTCGACGCCATGCTGGCGCGCGGCTATCGGGTGACGGTTCTGGACAGTCTGTCGCCCCAGGTTCACGGCGACGCCGAACTGGATGCGGACGGGTGGCCCGTCTACCTCGACGCGCGGGCCCGCCGCATCAAGGGCGACCTGCTGGAAGACGGGGTGTTCGAGGCGGCCCTGAACGGCGTGACCCATCTGGCCCACCTCGCCGCCTCGGTCGGCGTCGGCCAGAGCATGACCAACATCGTCGACTACACCCGCAACAACGTCATGGCGGCGGCCGTCGTGCTGGAGACCCTGTCCCAACGCCCGCACACGGTCGAACGGATCGCCGTCGCCTCCTCGATGTCGATCTATGGCGAGGGGGATTACGTCCGCCCCTCGACCGGCGCCCATGTGACCACCGACATCCGTCCGCACGCCCAACTGGAGGCGCGTCATTGGGATCTGATGGTCGATGGAGAGCCGCTGGAGCCCTGCCCCACGCCGGAAGAGAAGCTGCTTCAGCCCAACTCCATCTATGCGGTGAACAAGCGCGACCATGAGGAGATGTTCCTGTCGGTCGGCCGAGCCCTGCGCATCCCCACCGTGGCCCTGCGGCTGTTCAACGCATATGGCTCGCGCCAAGCGCTGAGCAATCCCTATACGGGCGTGGCGGCCATCTTCATCTCGCGGCTGATGAACGACCAGCCGCCGCTGGTCTTCGAGGACGGTCGGCAGATGCGCGACTTCGTCCATGTGCAGGACGTGGCCGAAGCCTTCGCCACCGTGCTGGATGACGACCGCGAGATCTGGGACGTGTTCAATGTCGGCAGCGGCGCGCCCGTCTCGATCAATGAGATCGCGGGCACCCTGGCCCGACTGCTGGGAAAGAACATCGCGCCGGAGGTGCTCAACCGTTACCGGGTCGGGGACATCCGTCACTGCTTCGGCGACATCTCCAAGATCGAGCGCACCTTCGGCTTCACGCCCCGCCGCTCCATGGATCAAGGCATGGAGGAATTGATCGCCTGGGTATCCCATGCACGCGCCCCCGTTGACCGCAGCGCCGAAAGTCTGGAACAACTGGCCAGGGGAAGGTTGGTCGTCTGACAGCACTCGCTCCCTGTTCTGTATGCGTTTGAAGTGCCTGCCGCCGGCGTCGCCAGCATCTGGCGCGTTCGATACTTCGCAAGGAACCGACCCATGCCTCACCATCGACGCCCGATGACTTCCCTGCCCGCCCTGGCGGCGGCGACCTTGGCGTGCGCGGGCGTCGCCTGGGCCGCGCCGGCCTCGGCGCAAAACGATGTGACCGTGTTCGCGGGCGGCCAGTTGGACGTCGCCGACAGCGCCTATGCCGGGGCGACGATCGGCCTGCCCGGCTCGGTCGACTCCAAGGGCTTTGCGGTGCGGGGGTCCGTCTATACCGGCAGCTACGATTACAACTCGGGTCCGAACGAGATCGATGCCGATTTCACCGGCGCCCAGGCCGAGCTGATCTATCGCTTCGGCAACGGCCCGACCTGGGGCAGCGTCGGCGTCGGCTATCGCTATGTCGATACGGACCTCAGCCCCGCCGATCCCGGCAATCGACGCGACGGCGGCCAGGGCGGCGTCATCATTTCGCTGGACGGCGGCCATGTCGCCGGTCCCTGGCGGGTCGACTGGTATGGCTCCTACGGCTTTGAGGTGGACGATTACAACGCCCTGGCCAGTCTGACCCATCAGGTCGGATCCTCCGGCCGCGTGCGCCTGGGCATGGAGGTCGCGGCCGAAGGCGACACCAACTACAACGCCTATCACATCGGCCCTGTCGCCGGGTTCAAGTTGAATGATCGCTCAGAAATCCAAGTTTCTGTCGGCCTGAGCGACGGCGACGAGCGAGATTCACAGGCCTATCTGCGGGTCGGTTTCTATCGCAGCTTCTAGAGCAGCCGGCGAAGCGGACCGTGGATAAAGCGGCTCAGCTCATGGAAACACCATTTTCGCGCCCAACTTCCTTTCCCTGACGCCTCTTAAGATTGCGCCTTAACGAGAAGTTAGGCGTAGTAAGGCAGCCTTCTCGCGTTCCTCGAGGAGGTGCAGCCGAATGCTGCCGCGACCCACCAGACGAGCCTTCATCGGCGCCGCCGCGCTCGCGCCCGCCCTGGGGTTGGCCGCGTGGCGTCCCGTGCGCGAAGGCCTTCCGCTGGACCCTCCGCCCGTGAAGACCGCCGCCACGCTCGCCGACGCCGCCAGCGCGCAGGGTCGATATTTCGGCGCCGCCGTTCGGGCCGAGCAACTGCATCAGAACGCCGAACTGCGCGGCGCGGTCCTGCGAGACTGCCAGGTGCTGACGCCTGAAATCCATCTGAAATGGAACTCGCTGGAGTGGCGCAAGGGGGAGTTCAACTTCGCCCCGGTCGATGACCTGCTCGACTTCTCGCAACATCATGGGATGCAGGTTCGCGGTCACACGCTGCTGTGGGACCAAGGCACGCCGGACTGGGCCAGGCAGGAAATGCTGCGACGGCGCGACTGGTCGCTGATGTCCGGCCATCTGGAGCGGGTGCTCAAGCGATATGGCGACCGCATCGCCGACTGGGACGTCATCAACGAACCGATCGACACCCAGGGCGGAGCCGGCGGCCTGAAACGCAACGTCTTCCATCGCGCCTTCGGCCCGACCTACATCGAGCGCGTGCTGGAAGAGGCGCGCGCTCTCGCACCCAAGGCCCATCTGGTCGTCAACGACTACGGCTTTGAATACGACAACCCCGTGGACCAGGCCCGACGCAAGGCCATCGTCGCACTAGCGCGACGGCTGCGGGCCTCGGGCACGCCGCTGGACGGCATCGGCGTTCAGGCGCACCTGGACCTGTCCAAGGGCCCCCTGGCGGCCGAGGGTCTGCGCGACATGACGCAGCAACTGGTCGATCTGGGGCTGGAAATCACCGTGACTGAACTGGACGTCAAGGAATCCAGCTTCCACGGCACGGCGGCCGCGCGCGATCAGAAGGTGGCCGATGAGACGCGTCGTTATCTAGAGACCATGCTGGCCTTCCCCCAGGTGCGCGGCGTCGTCACCTGGGGCCTCAGCGACCGCCACTCCTGGCTGTCCGAGCCGCCGCAACGTCAGTATGCGGACGCTCCGCCCAACCGCGGCCTGCCTTATGACGTCGATTACCGGCCCAAGCCGATGTACCACGCCCTATCTGATGCGCTGCGCCTGAGCGCCTAGTCCTCAACCTTTACTTTTGCTGCATTTTCAGGCCAGGAAACAGGCACCCTTTCCGCTCATCCTGCGTTAGGGACGCAGTAAGAGGGGTTGGATTTGCGGAAGCTCGCCAAAACAATCGATCTGGTGGCGGCGTTCGACTCCTCTCCCAATCCCTATATGCTGCTGGATCGCGACCTGCGCTTCGCCGGCATGAACCAGGCCTATCTCGACGTCACCCATCGCCAGCGCGAGGCGTTGATCGGCCATCACGTCATGGAAATGTTCGCGCCGGGCGACGCCCCCGACAGCGAAGAGGAAGGCCGTCGCCTCCGCGCTTCCTTCGAAAAGGTGCTGGCCACGGGCGAGCCAGATCATCTGGCGGTCCTGCACTACCCCGTTCTGACGCCTGGCCCCGACGGAGAGCCCGTCTTCGATGATCGGTTCTGGAGCTGCACCCATACGCCGATCAAGAATGAGAACGGCCAGGTCACCCACATCCTTCAGCACACCAGCGATGTCACCGACCTTTTGCGTCTGCGCCAAAAGACCGTCAGTCAGGCGGGCCAGTCGTCCGCTCTGGACGCCATGGTGGGCGGCGAAGTGTTCCGACGAGCCGTAAAGATCGAGGCCAACAACCAGCGCCTCGAGGCCGAACGCAAACAACTCACCGACATGCTGATGAATGCGCCGGGCTTTGTCGCCGTGCTGAACGGCCCCGACCACATGATTCAGTTCTGCAATGACGCCTGCTATCGCCTGGTCAGCCATCGCGACATTCTGGGTCAGCCGGTGCGCGACGCCCTGCCCGAACTGAGCGACCAGGGCCACCTGGACTTCCTCAACGATGTCTATGAGACGGGCGAACCGGTCTATGGCCGCCAGCGCGCCTTCGCCCTGCGACACGCGCAGGATGGTCCGCTGGACCACCGCTACATCGACTTCGCCTATCAACCCATTCGCGACGATGTAGGCCAGATCGTCGGCATCTTCGTCCAAGGGCATGACGTGACCGACGTGGTGCTGGCCGCAGAGCGCCAGAAGCTGATGATCGACGAGCTGAACCACCGGGTGAAGAACACCCTGGCCACGGTCCAGTCGATCGCCATGCAGACTGCGCGCACGCACCAGGATCCCGGCTCCTTCGCCGCCGCCTTCCAGTCGCGCATCCTGGCCCTGTCGCATACCCACGACCTGCTGACCCGCAGCCACTGGGAAGGCGCCGACCTGCGCGCCGTGCTGGAGCATGAGACCCAGGCCCACGGCATCGGGCGATTGACGATGAACGGGCCGCACGTCGCCCTGTCGCCGGCGCGCGCGGTGTCCCTGGGCATGGTTTTCCACGAACTGGCCACCAACGCCGCCAAATACGGCGCCCTGGCCAGCGGCGACGGCCGCGTCATGGTCGACTGGCGCCTGATCGATCAAAAGTCGCCCTATCTTGAGATCACCTGGCGCGAGGCGGGCGGCGAGCCTATCCCCGAGCCGGAACGGCGTGGCTTCGGCACCCGCCTGATCGAGCGCAATGTGCGCCACGATCTGCACGGGACGGTGCAGCTCTCCTACCCGCCCGAAGGCTTCTGCGCCGAGATCAGCCTGCCCCTGGAAACGGAAACCCTATGACCGACGTGCTTGTAGGCCGCCGCGTGCTGATCGTGGAGGACGAGTCCCTGGTCGCGATGCTGCTGGAGACCATTCTCAGCGACATGGGATGCACCGTCATCGGCCCGGAATCGAACGTCGGCGATGGCCTGCGCGTCGTGACCAGCGAGACGGATCTCGACGCCGCCCTGCTGGACGTCAATGTAGCGGGCCAGGAGGTGTTTCCTATCGCCGAAGCTCTGAAGGCGCGGGGCGTCCCCTTCGTCTTCTCGACCGGCTATGGCGAAAGCGGTCTGCCCGAGCACTGGCGCGGCAATCCTACGGTGCAGAAGCCTTTCACCGACGCCGCCATTCGCGACGCCCTGATGGTCGCGCTGAACGTGAGCATGGTCTGACGGCGGCCGCCTGCTGTTCCCTCAGGCGGCTGCGGCCGGTCGCGCCTCTTCCCAGGCCTTGAGGCGGCGCAGAACGTCCGCCTCAATGTCGGCGTAGAAGAGGTTGTAGGCGGGAATCCGGCGCTGATCGGCCCAGGACACCGGCGTCCGGAAGGACTCCGAACTCAGGCGCGAGCGCCACAGGATGCCTTCGCGGCACTCGGCCGCGACCAGGCGACGCTGCAGCGCGGGCCGCGCGCCCCATTCCAGATTGGTGGCGTTGGTGGCGCCTCGGCTCTCGCGCGCTTCGGACACGGGTGCAGCGACCGATCCCGTCACCGGGTTGACGCAGGCGATAGGCGCGCCCTCCGCCTCGATCAGAGCCCCGCGATTGTCCCAGGTCAGGGCGCGGCGGATGACGCGCTTGGCCTCGCCCTCGCCATTCTCCTCGACCGCCCGCCAGGACAGGGCGCAGCCGACTTCATCGTCCGCGCGGCACAGGGGCGTGTGGGTGAAGCGGCTGACCGGCGTCACGCCTTCGACCAGATAGGCAGCGACCAGACGCGCCTTGAGCGAAGCGTCCCTGGCCACCCGGTCATGCAGCAGGCGGTCGACCAGATCAGCGCCCTGCTCCACGCCGACCAGGACGATCGGGCCGTCTGGACGCTGCGCCAGCCAATGATCAAAGGCGGTCTCGATGTCGCCATAGGCGAAGGCCCGCGCCTCGCGCGCGTCCTCGCGCAGCGTCAGGCGGCTGTAGAGGCTGGCCTGGCGATACAGGGGCACGCTGACGTCGCCGGCCGAGGCGAACGGCCCGGCGTAGTTGGGCAGGACGACGGTCCGCAGCTTGGTCAAGGCCCGGCGGTCGTCAATGGCCCCGTTCCAGTCGCTGCCGCCGTCATAGGTGGTGGAATGGACGAAGAAGACATGGGCCGGCCCAGCGCCCGGCGCGCGGGCGTTCAGCAGCGCCCAGGCGCTCTGGGCCCCGTAGTCGGGCGCCGTCGGGGGCTTATAGGTCTGGAACGGGATCTGCGGGTCCAGGCCAGCGCGCAGGATGTCCCCGCGCCAGACGGCAACCGCCGCCGTCAGCACAAGAACGAGCGCAAAGCCCGTGTAGCCGACCCACTGGCGAAAGGTCAGCTGCGGCCGCATCAGCGGTACGGGTCCGACTGGGTCAGGAAGTCCTGGACGTAGCGGCGCACGCCTTCTTCCAGCGGCGTCGATTGACCGCCGTAGCCGAGCGCGCGGATGCGATCCATGCTGGCCTCGGTGAAGTACTGATAGCGGTCGCGGATCGCCTCAGGCATGTCGATATAGGCGATGGACGGCTCCTTGCCCGCCGCCGCGAAGGTGGCGCGCGCCAGGTCGGCGAAGGAACGCGCCTGACCCGATCCCGCGTTGAACACGCCCGAGATATCCTCGCGCTCCAGCAGCCACAGGATGATGTTCACCACGTCGTCGACGAAGACGAAGTCGCGCAGCTGGCCGCCGTCGGGGTAGTTCGGGTTGTGCGAGCGGAACAGGCTGACCGTCTCGCCTGCCTGCACCTTGGGCCAGATCTGGGCGACGACCGACTTCATGCCGCCCTTGTGGCCCTCGTTCGGGCCATAGACGTTGAAGAACTTCAGCCCAGCCCACTGAGGCGGCGCCTCGTCACGATCAGCCTGGCGCACGGCATACTGGTCGAACAGATATTTTGAGAAGCCATAGGCGTTTAGCGGACGCAATGCATTCAGGCTCTCAGGATCGTCGCGATCCTCGAACCCGGCCTCGCCGTCGCCATAGGTGGCGGCCGAGGAGGCGTAGATCATCCGCACGTTACGCACCGCGCACCAGTTCCAGATGTCGCGCGACAGGCTGAAGTTAGTGCGCAGGATCAGGTCGGCGTCCGGCTCGGTCGTCGAGGAGATGGCGCCCATGTGGATCACCGCTTCGATGCGATCAGCGTGACGCTCCAGTTGGTCGAACAGCTCTTCGGGCGCCCACAGGTCGGCGATGGGGTGTTTGGCGATATTCTTCCACTTGGCGAGATCGGCCGTCTCCAGCCGGTCGCAGACGACCACGTCCCAGGCGCCGCTCTCGCACAGGCGGGCGACGATGTTGGAGCCGATGAAGCCCGCGCCGCCCGTGACGACGATCATTCGCGGGGTCATGCTTTGTCTCCAGTCATCTTCTCGATGGTCTTGGTCGTGGAATAGCCGTTGGCGAAGTCGGCCAGACGGACTTCGCCGCCCCAGCTTTCGACCTCGGCGGCGCCGACGACCTTGTCCTTGGTGTAGTCCGAGCCCTTGATCAGCACGTCGGGCTTCAGCCGCTCGATCAGGGCGATGGGCGTCGGGTCGTCGAAGGCCGTCACACGATCCACGCTGGCCAGACCGCCGATGACGGCGGCGCGGCTGTCCAGATCATTGACCGGGCGCCCGTCGCCCTTCAGGCGACGCACCGAGGCGTCGGTGTTCAGCGCCACCACCAGCCGGTCGCACCAACCGCGCGCCTGGGCCAGATAGGCGACATGACCGCGGTGCAGGATGTCGAAGCAGCCGTTGGTGAAGCCGACCTTCAGGCCCTGACGCTTCCACGCCTCGACCTGATCGGCCAGTTCGTCCAGCGGCGTGACCTTGGACTGGGCGAGCGCCGCGTGCTGGCTCATCTCGGCCTCGATCAGTTCGGCGGGCGTGACGACGGCGGTGCCGCTCTTGCCCACCACCACGCCCGAGGCGAGGATGGCGAACTGCACCGCCTGTTCCAGCGTCGCGCCCGCGCCCAGCGCGAGGCCTAGCGCGGCGAGGCAGGTATCGCCCGCGCCCGACACGTCGAACACTTCACGCGCCCGGCCCGGGAAGTGGGTGACGCCGCCGCCTCTGCGCGCCAGGGTCATGCCCTTGCCCGCGCGGGTAACGATGACGGCCTTGGCTGTGGTGGCGGACAACAGAGCGGCCAGCGCCGCCTCGACCTGTTCGTCCGTCTCAGTCGGCAGGCCGGTGGCGCCCGCCAGTTCGCTGGCGTTCGGCTTGATGACGTCCACCGCGCCATAGCGGGCGAAGTCGCGGCCTTTCGGGTCAACGATGACCGGCGCGCCGTATTCGGTCCCGGCCCACAGCGCCGCCTGAATGGCGCCGTCGTCCACCACGCCCTTGGCGTAGTCGGACAGGAGGATGGCCCCCGCGCTCTGGAACACGCCTTTGTCGGCATAGCCGGAATGGAGCGCAGCCTCATCGTCCAGACGCAGCAGTTGCTGGCCGGCGGCGACGAAGCGCGTCTTGACGATGGTGGCGGCGCCTTGGGGACGGATCAGGGCGTCCTCGATCCGATCCTCGGCGACGATCAGCTCGGCCAGTTCGGCGCCCGCTGCGTCATCGCCCGCCACCGCGCCCAGACGGGCCTGACCCCCCAGAGCCGCGACGTTGCGGGCGACATTGCCCACGCCGCCGGGCATGGCCACGGTGCGGCGCGCGCGCAGAACGGGGATCGGCGCCTCGGGCGAGATGCGGCTGACCTCGCCATAGACATAGCGATCCAGCATCAGATCGCCGACGCAGGCGACCTTCAGGTCGCGCACGCGCTCCAGCAGGGACTGCAGGGCGCCGAGATCAAGAGAACGTTCAGCCATGACGCCGAACTAGCGGATTCACGCCGTCTTCGCCATCGGCCCCTTGTGGCCGAGCTTGATAGCCAGGTCGTCGAAGGCGATCAGTTCGGCGGCCAGGGCTTCGAACTGGCTCAGCGGCACCATGTTGGGGCCGTCGGACGGGGCGTTGTCCGGGTCTTCGTGCGTCTCCATGAAGACGGCGTCGACGCCGACCGCGACGGCGGCGCGGGCCAGCACCGGCACGAACTCGCGCTGGCCGCCCGAGGAGGTGCCCTGCCCGCCCGGCTGCTGGACGCTGTGGGTCGCGTCGAAGACCACCGGGCAACCGATCTCGCGCAGGATCGGCAGGGCGCGCATGTCGCTGACCAGGGTGTTGTAGCCGAAGCTGGCGCCGCGCTCGCAGGCCATGACGTTGGGGTTGCCCGCGCCCGTGACCTTGGCGATGACGTTCTTCATGTCCCAGGGGGCGAGGAACTGCCCCTTCTTGATGTTGATGGCCTTGCCCGTGGCGGCGGCGGCCAGCAGTAGGTCGGTCTGGCGCGACAGGAAGGCCGGGATCTGCAGCACGTCCACGACCTCGCCGACCAGGCCGCACTGGGCCTCGGAGTGGACGTCGGTCAGGGTCGGCAGTCCGGTGACTTCACGGATTTCAGCGAAGATCGGCAGGGCGTCCTTCAGGCCGATGCCGCGCGCGGCGCTGGCGCTGGTGCGGTTCGCCTTATCGAAGCTGGTCTTGTAGATGATGCCGAGGTTCAGCCGCTCGCCAATCTCCTTCAGCGCATGGGCGGTTTCCAGCGCGTGCTGACGGCTTTCCATCTGACACGGGCCGGCGATGAAGACGATGCGGGCGCCGCCGCCGATGACGACGGGGGTCTTGAGGCCTTCGGACAGGGTGATGACGGCGTTCGGAGAGGTCACGGCGGCGCTTTCGACTGGTTTCAACGGCGGTTCGCGGGCCTATGCCGCGACTTTGAGTCGGACAGGTGGCGTCGAACCCTCGGCTTCGCAACCTACAAGGCGACTCAGCGCCTGACCACAGGGGCTACAGGCCCTGATATTCGCGCATTGTGGTAGCATGATCATATGACCGCTTATCCCCCGCTGATCTCTACTGCTGACCTCGAATCCCGGCTCGAGGATCCGAAGCTGCGCATCGTGGACGGCAGTTGGCATCTCGACGGACGGGACGGACGGCCTGATTTCGAAGCCCAGCGCCTGCCGGGAGCAGTCTTCTTCGATCTGGAAGCCAGTTCTGAGCAGAACTCTCATCTTCCCCACATGATGCCCTCTGCCGAGGCGTTCGCCGCCCGAATGGCCGCCTTGGGACTGAGCGAGACCAACCACATCGTGGTCTACGACACCGTAGGAATCCGTTCTGCACCAAGGGTGTGGTGGATGCTGCGGACAATGGGCGCGCATCATGTCCAGGTCCTCGATGGAGGGCTGCCCAAATGGCGTTCCGAAGGGCGTCACCTGGTTCAGACCCCCTCCACGGCGCTTGCACCTGTCTGCTTCCTGCCCCGTCCCGACGTCGCAGCGACTGCGGACCTGGATCAGGTGCGGGCCGCCCTGAGCGGGAGCTCGCAGATCCTCGACGCGCGCGCCGCTGCGCGTTTTCGCGGAGAAGCGCCCGAACCGCGCGCCGGCCTGCGCTCCGGCCACATGCCGGGCGCGCTCAACCTTCCCTTCCCCAACCTGCTGAACGCGGACGGGACGCTGAAGCAGGGCGCGGCGCTGGAAGAGGCCTTCCACGCGGCGGGCGTGGATCTGGACCAGCCCGTCATCACCAGTTGCGGTTCGGGCGTGACGGCGGCGATCCTGACCCTTGGTCTGGCCGTTCTGGGGCGGCCGTCTCGGCTCTATGACGGTTCATGGGCCGAATGGGGCGCGCGGGCCGATACGCCGGTCGTGACCGGCGCCGCCTGATCAGGCGGCCGAGCGTTTCGGCGCGCGGATCAGGAACAACTGCCCCGCCAGCACCAGAGCCAAACCGACCAGCGCCAGGACGCCGAAGCGCGCCCCTTCGAACATCACCGACACCAGCATGGCGATCGGCGGCGTCAGGGCCGAGATATAGCTGGCGGTCGCATATCCCCTCGCGCGGGCGATGGTGAAATACAGGCCGAAGGCGATGACTGAGCCGAACACCGCCAGATACAGCAAGGAAATGACATAGGCCGGGCTCCACGCCACCGACCAGGACACGCCCGTGACCAGGGCGTACAGCGTCAGCGTCCCCGTGCCGTAGGCCATGGCCCAGGCGGTCGACGGCAGCACCTGCGAGCCGGCCTGCTGTCCGCGCCAGGCGAACCAGTTGCCGAAGGCCGAGGCGACGACGGCGATCACGGCGAAGCTGACGCCCGCGACCGCATGGGCGCCCAGGCCTGCGCCCATCACCTCGCCCGCAGACAGGACGCCGACCCCGACCACGCCCAGCCCTGCGCCCAGCCAGGCGGCGCCGGCGGCTTTCTGACCCGAGGCGACGCGGAACAGGATCAGGTTCAGGAAGGCCAGGGCGGCGAAGATCACCGCCACAACGGCCGAGGCGATCTTTTCCTCCGAGGCATAGACGAAGGCGTAGCTGACGGCGAAGGAGAACAGCCCTTGCCCCAGCGCCGCCAGATGCTGGCTGCGCGTCAGGGCCAACCGCCCGCCTGTCGCCTTGACGATCAGCGCCAGCAGGGCCGAGGCGATGCCGAACCGCAGCACCACAGAAATCACCGGATCGACGGCGCCGAGCTGGAAGGTGATGGCGTACCAGGTCGTGCCCCAGATCAGGGCGCAGATCCCGACGCCGCCGAAGGCCAGCATGGCAGGCGACGAAAACCGTGACGACGCGGTTTCGGAATGAGGAGATTCAGACTGTGACACGCCGGCGACTCGGTCGAAACGAAACAGGAACTTTCGATAGCACCGCTTTATGCCCGGCGTCTCTCAACTGTTGCAGCCTTATGTGACGTTGGCGCGTTCTGCTAAGCTAGCCGCTCATGAAGGATACGCTGATGCGCCTGCTCCTCGCTCCCCTCGTTCTGGCCCCGGCCCTGATGGCCGCCGCCTGCTCCACCCTGCCGGAGGCTTCCGACAACATGACTGAAGTTCAGGTCAGCGCCCGGTATCGCGAGCGCATCATGCTGCCGCCGGGCCACGTTCTGACCGTCCGGGTCGAAGACGTCAGCCGCATGGACGCCCCTGCCCGCGTCGTCGCCGAGACCACTCAGCGCCTGGACGGTCGCGGCCCGCCCTACGCCGTCACCCTGTCGGTGCCGAACGACAAGATCGACAGCCGAATGGAATACGCCGCCCGCGCCGAAATCCGCGATCCGTCCGGCGCCCTGCGCTTCACCACGGACACGCGCCATTCGGTGCTGACGCGCGGCGCGCCGAACAGCGTCGAGATCGTCATGGTAGGCGTGCGCTAAGCCTTGAGCGGCCTCGCCAAGCGATCGGTGCTGCTGTCCGGCCACGCCACCTCGGTGGCGCTGGAGCCTGAGTTCTGGGCCGTGCTGGACGCCATCGCAGCCGAACTAGCGCTCAGCCGGTCCGGCCTGCTGATCCGCATCGACGACTGGCGGGGCCGTCGTCCCCTGGCCTCCGCCTGCCGCATCCTGGCCCTGCAATGGACCGGCGGCGACCGCAGCTTCGCAGAAGAAGAGACGACGTCATGAGCGATACGAACGCTAACCGCCTGATCCCCGCCGCCGTCTTCGGCGGACTGGTGGCCGTGGGCCTGATCGGCGGCGGCGCCCTGATCGGTCAGGGCGTGGTCAACGCCCGCGCGGGCGACCGCTCCGTCACCGTGCGCGGCCTGGCCGAAAAGGACGTGAAGGCCGATCTGGCCGTCCTGCCGGTCCGCTTCACCGCCTCGGGCGACGTGCTGTCGGAGGTGCAGGCGCGTATCGACGGCGACCTGGCCATCGTGCGCCAGTTCCTGAAGGCCCAGGGCTATCCCGACGACGCCGTGGACCTGGGCCAGTTGGGCGTGGCCGACACCCGTTCGCGCGAATACGCCAGCCAGACCGGCGGGCCGCGCTTCATCCTGACCCAGACCGTGATCGTGCGCACCACGGACGTGGATCGGGTGCAGACCACGACCCGCAACCTGAACGATCTAGTGCGCCAGGGCGTGGTGCTGCAGGACTTCAACGGCCCGTCCTACATCTTCACCAAACTGAACGACGTGCGTCCGGCCATGATCGCCGAGGCCACCGCCGCCGCCCGCAGCGGCGCCGAACAGTTCGCCAAGGATTCCGGCGCGCCTCTGGGGCCGATCAAGACAGCGGGACAGGGCTCGTTCGAGATCCTGTCGCGCGACGGTACGGGCGATGAAGCTAGCAGCCCGAACAAGAAGGTGCGGGTCGTCACGACGATCAGCTATCGGCTGAAGTAATCATGCCCCGCTCATCCCGGCGAAGGCCGGGACGAGCGGTTAAAGAGTCAGGACGCGGTCAGATAAGCTTGCAGCACAACGGCATCGTTGCGTTCCTCGTCCTTGGCCCCATAGACGAGCGTCACGCAACCGGACTTCAGCTCCGCCTTCAGTTCGGCCACCGCGTCGGGGTTGCCGTCCAGTTCGGCCCGATACCGCCGCTGGAACTCATCCCATTTCGCCGGGTCGTGGGCGAACCACTGCCTTAACGCCGTCGTCGGCGCGATCTCTTTCAGCCACAGATCGACGCGGGCCCGGTCCTTGCTCAGCCCGCGCGGCCACAGACGATCCACCAGAATACGTGTGCCGTCCGCATCCGACGGCGGCTCATAGACCCGCTTCAAGGCGACCTTCACGACCTCAAGCCTTGGGCTCGGGCGCGGCCACCTGCGGCGGTTCGGTCGGGCTGGGCAGTTTGGGCGGCGCGGGACGATCCGGCGCCTCGGGCAGGCGCGGCGCCGGTACATTGATGTCCACGTTCAGGTTGGGCGTTTCCGGGCGCATCGGCCCGCCTCGCCCGAGCAGAAACCACGCCAGAACAGCAACGACCACCACCAAGGCGCCCACGATGAAGGCGAGGCCGACGTTCGCGCCGCCGCTGGAACTGTTCGCCATCAGACGCTCCTCCCTTGCTTGCCCTGTCAGCCGCAAAACGGCGCTCGCTGTTCACGGTTCCAACCACAGATCGTGCGAATGGGACTGACTTTGGTCGCTGTGCTGCTTATGTTCTCCCTTTGAGATTCCGGCGGCTCGCCCGCCCGTCCCCGTCGCCGCCCGAGTATCCGCCCCTGTGACCGACCTGCCCGCTCCCCGCATTTCCGACCTCGCCCGCGCTCAGGCTCCGCAAGGTACGGCGCCCGACTATCTGTCGGGCTTGAACCCCGAACAGCGCGAGGCGGTGGAGACGACCGAGGGGCCGGTGCTGGTGCTCGCCGGCGCGGGCACGGGCAAGACGCGCGTCCTGACCACCCGTCTGGCGCATATTCTGGCGACCGGCCGGGCCAAGCCGTGGGAACTGCTGGTCGTCACCTTCACCAACAAGGCCGCGCGCGAGATGCGCGAACGGATCGGCCATCTGATCGGCCCGTCGTCCGAGGGGCTGCGCTGGCTGGGCACCTTCCACTCGGTCGCGGCGCAGATCCTGCGTCGCCATGCGGAGCTGGTCGGGCTGAAGTCCAGCTTCACCATCCTGGACACCGACGACCAGGAGCGGCTGCTGAAGCAGCTTTTGGAAGCGGCCAACATCGACACCAAGCGGTTCACGCCCAAGTCGCTGGCCCATATGATCGACCACTGGAAGAACCGCGGCTGGACGCCCGACAAGCTGCCGCCGGGCGAGGACTTCGCCAACGGCAAGGGCCCGGCGCTGTACGCCGCCTATCAGGCGCGACTGGCGACGCTGAACGCCTGCGACTTCGGCGATCTGCTTCTGCACAACATCACCATTCTGTCGAAACATGCTGATCTGGCAGAGGAATATCGTCGCCGCTTTCGCTACATCCTGGTGGACGAGTATCAGGACACCAACGTCGCCCAGTATCTGTGGCTGCGGCTGCTGACGTCCTCGACCGGCAATGTCTGCTGCGTGGGCGACGACGATCAGTCGATCTATGGCTGGCGCGGGGCCGAGGTGGACAACATCCTGCGCTTCGAGCGCGACTTCCCCGGCGCCAAGGTCATCCGGCTGGAGCGCAACTACCGCTCGACCAAGCACATTCTCGGCGCCGCCTCGGCCCTGATCGCGGCCAATCAGGACCGGCTGGGCAAGACCCTGTGGACCGAGGACGACAGCGGCGACAAGGTGCGCGTGCGCGGCGTCTGGGACGGCGAGGCCGAGGCCCGCCTGATCGCCGACGAGATCGAGACCGCGCGCAAGCAGGACATGAATTACAAGGACATGGCCGTTCTTGTTCGCGCGTCATTCCAGATGCGAGCGTTTGAAGAACGCTTCCTGATGCTGGCCATTCCCTATGTCGTCATCGGCGGGCCGCGCTTCTTCGAGCGGGCGGAAATCCGCGACGCCCACGCCTATCTGCGGCTGATCCAGTCCGAGGACGACGATCTGGCGTTCGAGCGCATCGTCAACGTCCCCAAGCGCGGCATCGGCGACACCTCGGTCCAGAAGATCCTTCACATCGCGCGCGAGAATGGCGTCTCGGCCATGCAGGCGGTGCGCCATCTGATCACCACGGACGAGCTTCAGGCCCGCACCCGCACGCCGCTAGCCAACTTCGTGCGCGATCTGGACCGCTGGCGCGACCTGATGGCCATGGGCACGCCGCACTGGCAGGTGACGGAGACCCTGCTGGACGAGAGCGGCTACACCGCCATGCAGAAGGCCGACCGCACCAGCGGCCAGACGCGGTTGGACAACCTCAAGGAGCTGACCCAGTCGATGCAGTCGTTCGAGACGCTGCAGGCCTATCTGGAGCATGTTTCACTGGTCATGGATCTGGAGCGCCGCGACGAGAACGCCGACGGTTCAGGCTCGGTGCAGATCATGACGCTGCACGGCGCCAAGGGGCTGGAGTTCCCGCTGGTCTTCCTGCCGGGCTGGGAGGAAGGCGTCTTCCCCAGCCAGCGGAGCATCGACGAGAAGGGCGTGAAGGGCCTCGAGGAGGAACGCCGCCTCGCCTATGTCGGCGTCACCCGCGCCAAGCAGGACGCGCGCATCAGCTTCGCCGCCAACCGCATGGTCTATGGCCGCTGGACCTCTCAGTTGCCCAGCCGCTTCGTCGATGAACTGCCCATCGCCCACGTCGAGCCGCAGTCGGACACCGGCTATTACGGCGCCTCGACCGGCATGAAGGAGGCCAAGAGCCGCTGGGACGAGGCCCCCTCCTTCGGTAGCGGCTATTCCAGCCCCGGCTGGAAGCGCGCCCAGACCTATACTGCCGCCCAGACGCCCAAGCCCGCCTACGCCCGCCGCGCCGTGATCGAGGGCGAAGGCCGCCTGATCGCCACGGCCGATCCCAAGGCGGCGTCCGGCTGGGCGCGCGGCGACCGAGTGTTCCACCAGAAGTTCGGCTATGGCTCCGTTCGTGCGGTGGAGGGCAACAAGCTGGTGGTCAGCTTCGACAAGGCGGGCGAGAAGAAGGTCATCGACACCTTCGTGGAGAAGGCGCCCTAGGCGCGCTGCCCTCGCGGGGCGAAGGACTCCCACAGCCCCGTCACCACCAGAACAATGGTCGACGCCATCGTCAGCGCCAGCGGCGACCACTGTCGCCCGATCAGGAAAACGGCTCCCAGAACCGCCCCCCCGATCACGCGCGGCCACGCCACCTTGCCCCAGATGCTGAAGACCGACAGGGCCGTGCCCAGCAGGAACAGCAGAGGACCGCCGATCAGCACGGCCGCACTCGCCGCGCCCGCCACGCCCAACGGATGCGCCAGGGCCAGCTCATCGCCGACCGCCGTCACCACGATCCCCGCCACCACGATGATCGGGCAATAGGTATAGGTTCTTCGGGCGATGGCGCCGGGGTCAGCGGCGTGGCTGATGGTTTCCGATCCCGCCTCGTGCGCCTCGCTGAAGAACAGCCACCACATGGCGATGGTGGTGACGAAGGCGGACACGAAGGCCGCGACCACCGGCGCCGTCCACGTCAGTTCCGCAAACGTCGCTCCGGTGATGATGATCGACTCGCCCAGGCAGATGATGACGAACAGGCCGACTCGCTCGGCCAGGTGCGCGCCCTCGACGTCCCAGTCCGTCGTGCTGGATCGTCCCAAGCCCGGCACGAAGAAGGCCAGAGCCGGGCCTGTGAACTCCAGCGCCAGGGCGATCAGCCAGATCAGCAGCCGCGTCTGCCCCTCGGCCAGGCCGCCGCTGATCCAGAATACGGCGCCCAGCAGGGCCCATAACGATATCCTCTGGAAGTTCGCCCTCTGCGCTGGCGAACTGCGCACCGCCCACAGGGTGAACAGGCTGCGTCCCACCTGAATGGCGGCGAAGGCGCAAGCGAACGTCAATCCCCTGTCGCCGAACGCCGTGGGCAGGGACATCGACATGACCAGGCCCGCCGCCATCAGGGCGAACATCATCAACCGTACGGGACCGCGCTCGGGATCCAGCCAGTTGGTGATCCAGCTGGTGTCGATCCACACCCACCAGACCGCCGCCAGCAAGACGGCCGCCTCCAGCGCGCCCAGCGGCGTCAGGTGCGCCAGCAGCAGATGGCTGACCTGGGTGATGGCGAAGACAAAGACGAGATCGAAGAATAGCTCGACAAAGCTGACCCGTGCATGCTCTCCGGGCCGTCGAACGCGCATCAGACTGGCGGCCATGCCCCACCCTTCCTTAACCCTGTTCCGCGAACGTGCGCCCGTGCGCGCCGTTCGTCCAGAACCTCAGACATCCTCAGTCGCGCCGCGCCTTTGGGAACAGGTCGCGGCGGCCTTCATCCTATTCCTTCTGACCGGGGCGCTGATCGGACCGATCTTTGCACCGCAGCAGCAAGAACTTCCGGCGCTTCGACTGATCTGGCCGCCGGTCTATCTGATCATACTGGGACTTATGGCGTTTCGGGCGCGCCAGATGGCGGCGGCCTGGCCCGCCTTCATCCTGCTCGCGCTGATGGTGATCCTGGCCTTGGCGTCCGGCTTATGGTCGCAAGCGCCGGACGTAACCCAACGACGGGTTCTGGCCCTGGCCCTGACCGGCGGCTTCTCCATCTATCTCGGCATCGCATTCCAGGGCGCGGAACTGCCGCGCCTGCTGACCTGGACCTTCCTTGCCCTCGGCATCGGCAGCCTGATCGCCGTCTTCCTGTTTCCGAGTCTGGGCGTCCATCACAGCGCCAACGCCGGGTTGTGGCGCGGCCTATGGTACGAAAAGAACCACATGGGAATGATCATGGCGGTCGGCCTGATCGCCGCCTCGGCCCTGCTGGCCGCGGGCGCGCCGCAGGATCGACGCATCGCCGTGGCGGCCATCGGCGTCTGCGCGCTGGCCCTGCTGGGCTCGCAGTCCAAGACCGCCCTGATCATGGCCATGCTGGGCGGCGGGCTGATCGCCATGTGCCGTTTGATCGCCCGCATGGGGCCGGTGTTCGGGGTCGTCATCGTATGGAGCCTGGGGCTGACCGCCGTCATCAGCCTGTGGGTCTGGAGCCAGTACTCCGTCGAAATTCTGGCCTTGTTCGGCAAGGATCCGACGCTGACCGGCCGCACCGAGATCTGGGCCGCGATCGAGCGCATGGCGGCGCAGAGACCCTGGCTCGGCTATGGTTACGGCGCCTTCTGGGTGCTGGATACCGAACCGATGGAGTGGATTCGTCACGAGACCGGCTGGCGCGTGCCCTCGGCGCACCACGGTTGGTTGGACCTGCGCGTTCAACTGGGCTGGACGGGGACGTGGCTGGTGGGCGCGGTCATAGCTCTGACGGCGACTGCGATACTGTTCCGCCTGAATAGCCTGGGGCGACGCGAAGGTTACTTGAGCCTGGCCTATCTGGCCGCCTTCCTGCTGCTCAGCGTGTCGGAAAGCGTCTTGATGAGCCACCAGGATCTGCCCTGGACCCTGTTCGTCGCGGTTTTGGCGCGCAACCTGGCTTCCGATCGAACAGCCTGAAGCGGGCCTTGCCCCCGCCGTGTTCGAAGCCTACCAGACCCTGCCCCGAATCGCCGCAAAATGCCCTGATGGACGACCTGTTTTCCAATCTCGACGACGCCGAACCGGCCAAGCCCGCCGCCCCTGCGCCCGCACCCGTTGCGGCGACGCCTCCGGCTGCGGCCCAGCCTGCGCCACCCGTGCATCAGCCCAAGGTCGAGCTGACGTCCCACGCCAGCGCCGCGACGGCGGCCGCCACCGGCTACTCCGCCTCCTCGATCGAGGTGCTGGAGGGGCTGGAGCCTGTCCGCAAGCGCCCCGGCATGTACATCGGCGGCACCGACGAACGCGCCCTGCACCATCTGTTCGCCGAAGTGCTCGACAACGCGATGGACGAGGCCGTCGCCAAGCACGCCAAGCTGATCACTGTCGATCTGGACGCCGAAGGCTATCTGTCGGTGCGCGACGATGGGCGCGGCATTCCGGTCGACCCGCATCCCAAGCACCCCGGCAAGTCGGCGCTGGAAGTCGTCATGACGGTGCTGCACTCGGGCGGCAAATTCTCGGGCAAGGCCTATGAGACCTCAGGCGGCCTGCACGGCGTCGGCGTCTCGGTCGTCAACGCCCTGTCGGAAAGCCTGGACGTTACCGTCTGGCGCGACGGCTTCGAATGGCGTCAGTCCTTCAGCCGCGGCCATGTGCAGGCGCCGATCCAGCAGGTCGGGCCGTCGAAAAAGAAGGGCACCCTGATCCGGTTCAAGCCGGACGATCAGATTTTCGGCGCCGGCGCGACCTTCAAGCCCGCTCGCCTGTTCCGCATGACGCGGGCCAAGGCCTATCTGTTCCGCGGCGTCGAAATCCGCTGGACCTGCGCGCCGGAACGCATCACCGACGCCACCCCTGCCCAGGCGACCCTGCACTTCCCCGGCGGTCTGGCCGACGCCCTGGCCGAGCGCGTGGGCGAGCTGGAAACCGTCACCCCCGTTTTCGCCGGTCGCGTCGAGCGCAAGGGCGAGGCGGGCGCGCTGGAATGGGCCGTCACCTGGTCCCCGATCGGCTTCGGCGACGCCGACAGCTTCGTCGCCTCCTACTGCAACACCGTCTCGACCCCCGACGGCGGCACGCACGAAGCAGGCTTCCGCGCCGCCCTGGTCAAGGGGCTGAAAGCCTACGGCGAGCTGATCAACGAGAAGCGCGCCGCCCAGATCACGGCCGAGGACGTCATCGCCAATGCGGGCGCCCTGATCTCCGTCTTCATCCGCAATCCGGAATTCCAGGGCCAGACCAAGGACCGCCTGTCCTCGCCAGAGGGCCAACGCCTGACGGAACAGTTGCTGCGCGACCCGTTCGACCACTGGCTGACCGAAAGCCCGAAACAGGCCAACGCCCTGCTCGGCTTCGTCGTCGACCGCGCTGAAGACCGCCTGCGCCGCCGCAAGGACAAGGAAGTCCAGCGCGCCGCCGCCACGCGCAAACTGCGCCTGCCCGGCAAGCTGTCGGACTGCTCACGGCAAGCCGCCGAGGGCACCGAACTGTTCATCGTCGAGGGCGACTCGGCCGGCGGCTCGGCCAAGCAGGCGCGCGACCGCACCACCCAGGCCATCCTGCCCCTGCGCGGCAAGATCCTGAACGTCGCCTCGGCCACGGCGGACAAGCTGCGCGCCAACGTCGAACTGTCCGATCTGGCGCTGGCGCTGGGCGTTCAGCCGGGCAACCGGTTCAACATCGAAGACCTGCGCTATGAGCGTATCGTCATCATGACCGACGCCGACGTGGACGGCGCTCACATCGCGGCGCTGTTGATCACCTTCTTCTACCGCTCCATGCCCGAGACGATCCGTCAGGGCCGTCTGTTCATGGCGCTGCCGCCGCTCTATCGCATCAGCGCAGGCCCGCTGTCGGAATACGCCCGCGACGACGCCCACCGCGACGAGCTGCTGGCCACCGTGTTCAAGGGCAAGAAGGTGGAGATCGGCCGGTTCAAGGGCCTGGGCGAGATGATGGCCTCCCAGCTGAAGGAGACCACCATGGATCCGAAGAAGCGGACCCTGGCGCGCGTCTCCCTGCCCGACAGCGAGGAAGAGATCGAGGATCTGGTCGAGCGCCTGATGGGCCGCAAGGCCGAGGCCCGCTATCAGTTCATTCAGGAAAACGCCCGCTTCGCCCAGGCTGACCTGGACGTCTGATTGCGCCTTACGCTGTCACTCTGGCCGCTGTCACCCTGGTGATGACGGCGGGCTGAACAAGGCTAGCCGATCATCCGGCTGACCGTGCCGTCCTTCCAGATGAAGCGGTGGACCAGCACCATCAGGATGTGACCCGCGATGGCCGCCAGCAGCACCCAGGCCAGTAGGCCGTGGACTGCGTTGGCCGGTGCGGTCATCCACGGAACTTCGGCCCAGCCGCCGTCGATCAGGCGCACGCCGAACACATCCAGCGGCTTGCCCGATCCATATTGGCGCAGCAAAGCCAGCGCCGGGACGATCAGCATCAGAGCGTAGAGCGCCAGATGCCCGACCTTGGCGGCTAGGCCCCAGAAGCCCCCGCCGTGCGCCGGACGCGTCTTCATGTTGTAGAGGCCCCACAGGGCGCGCAGCACGATCAGGGTCAGCAGGATGACGCCGATCCCTTTATGCGTGCCGACCCAGAAGGCGGTGATCGGCGCCTTGCCGACGATGATCTTCACCGCCATGCCCGTGAACTGCCACGCCAGCAGCAGAGCCATCGCCCAGTGCAGCACGCGCGTGACGACGCCATATCGGAACCCGTCGTCTCTCCACTGCATCGCCATTGAAGCGCCCTCTCCGCTGATAACCAGTCTCAAACACGATTCGAGGCGGAATCCGTCGCCGGATCCCGCCTCGCAAATTGTCGCAGCCGAAGCGGCGTCTAAGGCTTATGGAGCCTTCACGCCGTCGTCGTCGGCCTGGGTGCGCTTGTCATAGACGTGATCGACGATGCCCCAGGCCTTGGCTTCTTCCGCCGTCATGAAGTGGTCGCGGTCTAGGGTGCGCTCGACCTCTTCATAGGTGCGGCCCGTGTGCTGGACGTAGATTTCGTTCAGGCGGCGCTTGGTGGCGATGATGTCCTCGGCGTGGCGCTCGATGTCCGACGCCGTGCCGCGGAAGCCGCCCGAAGGCTGGTGCACCATGACCCGCGCGTTCGGCAGGGCGATGCGCTGGCCCGCTTCACCGGCCGTCAGGATCAGCGACCCGGCCGAGGCGGCCATGCCCATGACCACGGTCGAGACCGGCGACTTGATGTATTGCATGGTGTCATAGATCGCGAGCGCCGAGGTCACCTGACCGCCGGGGCTGTTGATGTACATGCTGATTTCCTTCTTCGGGTTTTCCGATTCCAGGAACAGCAGCTGGGCGCAGATCAGCGAGGCCATACCGTCCTCGAACGGGCCGGTCAGGAAGATGATCCGCTCGCGCAGCAGACGCGAAAAGATGTCGAACGACCGTTCGCCGCGGCTGGATTGCTCCACCACCATCGGCACCAGGTTGTTGGAGATGTAGTCGATCGGATCGCGCATGGGAGCCTTCTTCACATTCTGCCGACGCGACTCGCTGTCACCGCCGTATGCAGGGAGATATCGCCACCCAGGCGGCTGTGCGCAAGACCAGCAAAGATCGAGAAGTCATGCCCTCAAGGCTCATCGACCTCGAGGCCTTCATTCTGTTTTCGATCCCGCGCCATCAGGCGCCGCAGTTCTGCCAACTGATGGCTCGCCGCCGACTGATTGAGTTCCGCTGCATAAAGCGCCTTCAGATAGGCCTTGTCCCAGTCTGTAAGCCCTTGGACTTCGGCGTTTGCGAAGAGCCCCAGAACAGAATCATAACCGTTTACATCGGCGTCGGGATCCACCTGCGCCAAGGCCACCATGGCGGCGTAGTCAGCAAGTTGCTGAAAATTCAGACCTTCGGCATGCACCAAGTCCAGGATGATGACGACCCAGCTCAGATCGTTCCGAATGACGGTCCTTAGTCGGCTGGCGCCGATGCGTGAGTTCATCATCGGCGCCCGTTCATCCGGCAGGCGAGCAGCCCGCTGCCCCGTGTCCGAGTCGGTGGGCGTGCTGACGTGCCACCAACGCACGGCGCGATCGCCCTGCTGGAAGGCTGTGAGCGCCGCTCGACTGCGATTCATCCCTGATCCGCCGGGCAAGAAGACGCTTCGACGCGTCTCGACCAGCCCACGCGCCATGGCGGCGCCGTCTGACGCGCCAATGATCAGGATGTTGGGCCGGCACCCCGGCTCGCCTGGATTAAGGCCGATATCGAGCGCGGCTTGGGACACGCGATCAAGAACATACTGAGCCTCTTCGCGCCTGATGTTGGCGACACCCACGCAAATTCGGTCCCGCCAACGCGCCGGCCCGCGCCCGGTCGGAGGCGCAGCGACCTCGTCAATAAAATGCCGAACCTGCTCGTCGATGCGACCTCCCTGCACGACGACATCCTCAACCTGGGTAGCCGTCTCCGGCTCCTGGGGCACGCTCCCCGCCAAGGCCAAGCCCATCAGCATCGCCAGAAACGCCATCACCCCACCCTTGAAAAATATCGTTCGAGAAACACCGTTCGATAGATATCAGAAAATGATCGTGATGCAGGCTTAAATTCCATCCGTCCGTACGCAGGCACGGAAACCCGCCAAAAGAAAAACCCCGCGCCATGAATGGCGCGGGGTCATCATCAGACTAAGACCGAAGCTAGAATCAGGCCTCGTCTTCTTCCTTCAGCAGCTCTTCCTTGGAGATGGCTTCGTCCTTCACCTCGGCGATCGAGACGATCAGGTCGACGACCTTCTCTTCATAGATCGGCGCGCGCAGCTGGGCGGCGGCGTTCGGGTTCTGGCGATAGAAGTCCAGGACCATCTTTTCCTGACCCGGATAGTTGCGGGCCTCAGCCATGATGGCGTTCGACAGTTCCTGATCCGTCACGCCGACGTTGTTGGCGCGGCCGATCTCGGCCAGGACCAGACCCAGGCGCACGCGGCGCTCGGCGATCTTCTTGTACTCGGCCTTCAGTTCGTCTTCCGACTTCTTGGCGTCTTCTTCCGGCAGCTGGCCGGCGTCCTTGTCGGCCGAAACCTGGGCCCAGATGCCTTCGAACTCGGCGTCGACCATCTTCGGCGGCAGGGCGAAGTCGTGGCCTTCGTCCAGCACGTCCAGCAGGGCGCGCTTCAGCTTGAAGCGGGTGGCGCCGGCGTATTGCTGGTTCAGGTTGGACTTCAGCAGTTCCTTCAGCTGGTCCAGCGACTCCAGGCCGATGCGCTTGGCGAACTCGTCGTCGATCGTGGATTCGACCTCGGCCTTGATGGCCTTGACGGTGACGTCGAAGGTCGCGGCCTTACCGGCCAGGTGCTTGGCCTGGTACTCTTCCGGGAAGGTCGCTTCGATGGTCTTCTCTTCGCCGACCTTCGCGCCCTTCAGCTGCTCTTCGAAGCCGGGGATGAAGCGGCCCGAGCCGATGACTAGGTCCGCGTCGGTGGCGGCGCCGCCGTCGAAGGCCTCGCCGTCGATCTTGCCCAGGAAGTCGATGGTCAGTTGGTCGCCGTCGGCGGCCTTGACCGTCTTGCCCTTCTTGTCCTCGTAGGACTTGGCTTGCGAAGCCAGTTCCTTCAGCGCCTCGTCCAGGTCCTCTTCCGAGGCCTCATAGGTCGGGCGGGTCAGCTTCAGGGTCTTGGGGTCGACCGGGGTGAATTCCGGCATGACTTCCAGCGACATTTCATAGGCCAGGTCTTCCTGACCGGCGATGACCTTGTCCATGTCGGAGGTCAGGTTCATCTCGGCCGGAGCGGCCGGACGCAGCTTCAGCTCGTCCAGAGCGCCCTGGCTGGTCTCGTTCAGCGAGGCGTTGATGATTTCGCCCATGAAGTCACGGCCAAAGGTCTTCTTGACGTACGAGGCCGGCACCTTGCCCGGACGGAAGCCTTTCAGCTTCATCTGGGGAGCCACTTCCTTGATGCGGGCTTCGAGCTTCTCATTCAGCTCAGCGACTGGAATGGTCACCGCGATCACGCGGCTGAGGCCTTCGTTCGACTTTTCGACGACTTGCATGGTCGGATATCTGACGCTCTGTGGCGACGCCGCAAAGGCGCGCGGTGGATAAAGCAACAGGGCCGCCCCTTTCGGGAGCGGCACCTCGGAGCCCGCCCTTATGTCGAGAAGGGGCCGAAACGTCAACGCAACGCGGTTCCTTTGTGAGCATCGGGCCGCTATCTCATGACGCATGAGCCAGCCTTCAGCCCCCATCGGCGTCTTCGTCACGCCCGTCACCCCGCTTCAGCAGAACTGCACGACGGTCTGGTGCACGCAGACGAAGAAGGCCGCCGTCATCGACCCCGGCGGCTCGGTCGACACCATTCTGGGAGAGGTCGCGCGGCGGGGCCTGACGCTGGACGCCATCTGGATCACCCACGGCCACCTGGACCATGCCGGCGCCGCCGCCGAGATGCAGGAGAAGACCGGCCTCGACATCGTCGGCCCGCACCCTGAAGACCAGTTCTGGATCGACCTGATTCCCACCCAGGGCCAGAAGTACGGCCTGCCCGAAGCGCGCAGCTTCACCCCCACGCGGTGGCTGGACGACGGCGACGTTCTGACGTTGGGCGAGACGACCTGGGAGGTCTTCCACTGCCCCGGCCACACGCCCGGCCATGTGATCTTCTTCAACCGCGAGGCCCGATTCGCCCAGGTCGGCGACGTGCTGTTCCAGGGCTCGGTCGGGCGCACCGACTTTCCGCGCAGCGACCATCAGGCCCTTCTGACGGCGATCACCACCAAGCTGTGGCCGCTGGGCGACGACGTGACCTTCGTGCCGGGCCACGGGCCGCATTCGACCTTTGGGGCCGAACGCCGCAGCAACCCCTTCGTCTCGGATCAGGCGATGCAGGCGGCGCCGATCGCGCGCCCGGCTTCCGGCCCGGCCTGACGTCGTTGATGACGCGCCCTTGTTCGGATTGTTTCGATCCGAACCGATAAGGGTCTAGCGCGCGGCCAGCAGGCCGATCAGAACGCCGATCCCGAGCGCATAGAGCGTCATGCGGATCGGCTCATCGCGAATCGCCTCGCAGGCCTGAGAGCCGCGATGACGCGCCCAGTCGCGCACTTCGGCTGCATCCTCTCGCACGGCCCGACGCAAGGGACGCGGACGCGCGCCTCTCGCCAGAATCTCATCGGCGGCCCCTTCAAGGCGGTTGCTGCGCGTCGAGCGGCCCTCGGTAATGTCCTCAGGCGAAGGGGCGCCGTCGGCGCGTGGGGTCGGATCGTTGGAAGCCGGCATGGGCTGAACTCCTGAATTCTGCACTCAGAGCCTCGATGAACCCGCCGGAATCGTCGCGGTTCCGCCGCCGAACGACCCGCGCGGCCCCGGTTTGACGAACAGGGTTTTAATCCTTTCTCGGAACCTCCGCGCCGGCGCCGGGTTCTTTTGCGCAAGCGCCACCGTCTACGAAAGGAACATCTGAAATGGCCGAAGGTCAGCCCACCCGCGGCTCCGGTGTTTCCAAGCGAGGCTTCGCCTCCATGGACCCGGAACGTCAGCGCGAAATCGCCCGCAAGGGCGGCGCGAGCGTGCCCAGCGAGAAGCGCAGCTTCTCTCAGGATCGCTCCCTCGCAGCCCAGGCCGGACGCAAGGGCGGCGAAGCCTCCCACGGCGCCCGGAACAAGACCGGGCAGGACCCGGCGCCGCCGAAGCGCTGATCCCCGCGATCGATTTCAGAACTTTTCGACGGCGCGGGAAACCTCGCCGTTTTTCTTTGCCTGACGAGCGGACCGTGCGTTCAGCAGGCCAGAAGGGCCAGAGCCACCCGCGGGGTCTCGCTGACCTCGAACGCTTCGACGCGCCAGCCGGCGGCTTCGGCCAAGGCGCGCACGCGGGCCTCGTCGAACTTGCGCGAGTTCTCGGTATGGATCGTCTCGCCCTCGGCCAGGCGGAAGACCAGCTTGCCCAGCCGCACCGTCATGGGGCGCAGGGCCTGCAGATGCATCTCCATCCGCGCCTCGGCCGCGTTCCAGACCGCGCGATGAGCAAAGGCGTCCAGATCGAAGTCCGCGCCCAGGTCGCGGTTGGCGCGCGCCAGGACATTCAGATTGAAGCGGGCCGTCACGCCTTCGGCGTCGTCATAGGCCGCGATCAGGGTCGAGGGCTCCTTGATCAGATCGACGCCCAGAATGAACAGGGCGTCCGGTCCCAGCATGTCGCGCATGCCGCGCAACAGCGTCTCGGCCGTCTGCGGCGCCAGGTTACCGATGGTCGAACCAGGGAAGAAACCGATGCGACGTCCCTGCCCTGCCTCAGGCGGCAGAACGCCCAGGTGTTCGAAATCGCCGACGATGGGCAGCACTTTCAGGTCGGGATAGGCCTGCCTCAGACGCGCGGCCGCCTCATCCAGCGCCGAGGGACTGATGTCGATGGGAACATAGGCGGCCAGGTCCGACGCGGCGTCCAGCACGATCCGCGTCTTCTCGCTGGCGCCTGATCCCAGCTCGACCAGAACGGCGTCGGGGCCGAAGCGGTCGGCCCAGTGCGGAGCGACCCGGCGCAACAGGGCCGCCTCCTGCCGGGTCGGATAATATTCCGGCAAGCGGGTGATGGCCTCGAACAACGCCGATCCGCGCGCGTCATAGAACCATTTGGGCGGCAGGTTCTTGGGCGACGACGCCAGACCCGCGACCAGATCGCGGCGGAAGGCCTCGTGCTCGTGGTCGGTCTCAGTGCTGTAAGCGTCGTCGCCAGGGGCGGCGGCGAGGCGGACGCCCGCAAAGGCCCAGCGCTGATCCGGGTAGAAGAAGTTGCGATAGGTCGGGCGTGCATGCCCCGGCGCCGTGGCGAAGGCGCCGCCGCGCAGCACCATCTGATTGGCCATGAACTTGCCGTTGTACTCGGCCGCCGCGCCTTCAGTCGGGCGAAAGCCGGGATAGGGGCCATAGGCGCTGGCCGTCCACTGCCAAACCTCGCCATCCAGGTTGGAGAAGGCGTCGGGACGACTGCGCGCCGCGTGCTCCCACTCCGCCTCTGTCGGCAGACGACGGCCCGACCACCGCGCGAAGGCGTCGGCCTCGTAAAAGCTGACGTGGCGCACCGGCGCGGCCGGGTCGACCGGCCGTCGTCCCGCCAGGGTCAGGACCGTCCAGCCCTCCCCTTCTTCTCGACGCCAGTAGAGGGGCGCGCTCCAACCGCGCGCCTGAACCGTCGTCCAGCCGTCGCTCAGCCACAGTTCGGGCCTCGCGTAGCCGCCGTCATCCATGAAGGCCAGCCAGTCGCCGTTGGTCGTCAGGTCGGCGGCCAGGGCGAAGGGTTCCAGCCACACGCGATGCGCGGGCCGCTCATTGTCGAAGGCGAAGCCCTCAAGCGGAGCGCCTGCCTCGGCAAGGCCGCCCTCGAACGTCTGCCAGCCGCCGCGCGCCGGTTGCAGCGACGCCGCGCGCGGTTCGACCGCATAGGCCGCCGGGTCCAGCGGCGAACGCGACATCAGATGCAGCAGGTCCATCAAGAACAGCTCCTGATGCTGCTGTTCGTGGCTCAGACCCAGTTCGAACAGATAGCGCTCATGTCCTTGAAGCGGCGCCGAGGCGTCGGCCAGGCGCGCCTCCATCCTCCGGTCGACCTCGACGCGATAGGCCATGACCTCGGCCAGCGACGGACGAGTCATCAGGCCGCGTTCCGCCCGGCCGATGCGTTCGCCCAGAGCCTCATAATAGGAATTCAGGATCAACTTCAGCCGAGGGTCGATCGGCTCATAGTCTGGCCCGCTCAGCAGCATGGTTTCGAAGAACCAGCTGACATGCCCCAGATGCCATTTGCCGGGACTGGCCTCGGCCATCGACTGCGCCTGCAGGTCTTCGGCGGACAAGGATGCCGCCAGGGCCGGCATCACCGCGCGCACGCGACGATATCGCTCCAGTTCCCCGGCGGCGCGCGCCGGTCTGCGCTGCGTTCCGGCCATGATCCCGCCTGCCCCTGGGTGAGTGTTCGCTGTGGTCACCCTGTAGAAATGCGGCCTGAGACGAGGCGGTTCCGCAAGAGGCGAACCCGTCTGCGCGCGCCTTCACGGTCATGTTTCAGAGGAACAGTCGCAGCCAGACGGCGTTCTGATTCAGTCCAGCCGCCGAAACGGCGCAGGTTTTTCAGGATCCCGCCGCATGCCCGAAGTTCGCATGCCAGAGGGGCCGAACGCCATCGAGCCCCCGCCATCGCCGCCATCGCTTGACCGGGCGCCGGACCTGGCCGATCCGGCCAACTGGCGCGCCATGCTGGCGTGCCAGATACCGGCGTTGCGGGCCTTCGCCTTTTCACTGGCGCGCAACCGGGCGGATGCGGACGACCTGGTTCAGGAAACCCTGGTCAAGGCCTGGGCGCACCGGGCGCGGTTCGAGACCGGGACCAATCTGCGGGCCTGGCTGTTCACCATCCTGCGGAACAGTTGGTACACCGGCGCCGCCCGCCGTCGCCGCGAAGTGGCCGACGAAGAGGGCCGCCACGCCGCCAGCCTGACCTCCGAGGCCAGCCAGGAATGGACCGCCGAGTTGACGGCGCTGCAACAAGCGCTGAACACCCTGCCGCCTGAACACCGCGAGGCCATCATCATGGTCGGCGCCGCCGGGCTTTCCTATCAGGAGGCGGCCGACATCGCCGGCTGCGCCGTGGGCACGGTCAAGAGCCGGGTCAATCGCGCGCGGCGTCGCCTGGCCCTTCTTCTGGCCCGCGACCTTTCCTTATGCGGCGATGAAAATAATGAGGACGACGACAGCTAGGCTGAGGGAACAGAGGAAACGGCGAAGGGGTTCAATTCCCGATCTCAGGAGAGCCGGTCATGAAGACTCCGCAACGCCCCCCCGCTCCCGAAGCTCCGCGCACGGGCAAGCGCGGCTTCATGGACTGGCTGTTCGGTCGCACGCCGCCGCCGCCCAGCAAGGCCAGTTCCAACCTCTATCTGGGCGACATCGTCGACGGCGACTTCAGTTCGCCCTCGGTCCACCATCATCACAAGCGTCCCCCCAGCGACGAATTATGAGCCCCGCGACAGCCTAGCGCCCCGCCCGCGCGGCGTATTCCAGCCGGGCGATGGTGCGGTTGTGCACCTCGTCCGGGCCGTCGGCGATCCGCAGGGTCCGCACCATGGCGTAAATCTCGGCCAGCGGCGTATCGCCCGACACCCCGGCGCCGCCGAACGCCTGAATGGCGTCGTCGATGACCTTCAGGGCCATGCGCGGCGCGGCGACCTTGATCTGGGCGATTTCGGACTTGGCGCCCTTGGCCCCGACCTCGTCCATCATCCAGGCGGCCTTCAGCACCAGCAGACGGCACATCTCGATATTGGTGCGCGCCTCGGCCACCCGCTGTTCCCACACCGAATGCTCGGCGATGGTCTTGCGGAAGGCGGTGCGGCTGAGCAGGCGGTCGACCATCAGCTCCAGCGCCTTTTCGGCCGCGCCGATGGTCCGCATGCAGTGATGGATGCGGCCCGGCCCCAGACGGCCCTGGGCGATCTCGAAGCCGCGTCCCTCGCCCGCGATCAGGTTCGAGGCCGGGACGCGGACGTTCTCCAGCACCACCTCGGCGTGGCCGATCGGCGCCTCGTCATAGCCGAACACAGACAGCATCCGCTCGACGCGGAAGCCGGGCGTGTCAACCGGAACGATGATCTGGCTCTGCTGCTGGTGAACGGCGGCGTCGGGATCCGTCTTGCCCATGACGATGGTCACGGCGACGTTCGGGTGCGCCATATTGGTCGACCACCATTTACGGCCGTTGACGACATAGTGGTCGCCGTCCCGCTCGATCCGGGTCTGGATGTTGGTGGCGTCGGATGACGCAACCTCAGGCTCGGTCATCAGGAAGGCCGAACGGATTTCACCCGCCATCAGCGGCTTGAGCCACCGCTCCTGCTGAGCGGCGTCGCCGTACATGTGCAGGACTTCCATATTGCCGGTGTCGGGCGCGTTGCAGTTGAACGCCTCGGCCGACCACAGCGCCCGCCCCATCAACTCGGCGATGGGCGCGTATTCCAGGTTCGACAGCCCCGCCCCATGCTCGCCTGGCAGGAACATGTTCCACAGGCCCTCGGCCTTCGCCTTGGCCTTCAGCGCCTCCATCACCGGCGGCTGACGCTTGGGATCGGCGCGGACCTCGGCGCGATACTCCGCCTCGCGCGGCAGAACCTCCGCCTCCATGAATCGACGCACCCGCTCGCGCCAGTGCTCGCCCCGCTCGCTCAGCCGGAAATCCATCTACGCCTCTCCCTACATGAAAACGGCGCGGCCCCGTCGGAGCCGCGCCGTTGAACATCAAGCCTCAGCCCGCCGTCAGCCCTTGAGCAGCGGAGCCAGCTTCTGAGCGATCATCATGTCGCCCGCGATCTTCAGCTTGCCCTGCATGAAGGCCATCATCGGGTCCAGGCGACCCTCGGCCAGTGCGACGAAGTCGTCCCACTTGATCGAGACGGTGGCGTCCGCCGGCTTATCGTCGTTGCTGACGGTGTTCGGAGCCGAGGCGCCGTCGATGAAGATCTTGCCGTCATCGCCGAAGTCCAGCTTCACGGTCTTGCCCAGACCCGAGTTTTCGCCGACGGCGGCGCGAATCTTGTCGGTGGCGAGGGCCAGATCGGCCATGTGCGTCTCTCCCGTTGAGAAGGTTGAACCACACGCCTAACCCGCGCGCCGGGCGGCGCCAAGATCACGCAAGGGAAGGCGCGCACCGGAAACCCCCTATCGCGCCGGTTCCATCACATATGGCTCAGCTTACATGAGTTTGCGTTCGGCCGTGACGAGATGGCCTAGAAGTTGCGCGTTTGCGTAACAAGGACTCGCCAATGACCCGCCTGCTCACTCCGGAGGAAGTTCGCCTGGACCAGTTGTGGCGCGAGCACTTCGGCCAGCCCCTGCCCATGATCGGCGCACCTGAGGTCGCCCGGCGCATCCTGCGTCAACACGGCGTCGCCGTGCGCCGCCCCAGCGAAGCCAAGGCCAGCGGCCCTTCGGAGGGCCGCGACTGACTTCTGATTTTCGGAAAGAATTCTGGCGGAGACGGAGGGATTCGAACCCTCGGTACCCCTTACAGGGTACGACGATTTAGCAAACCGTTGCCTTCAGCCACTCGGCCACGTCTCCGGCAGGCCGCGTGGATAGCGAGTCGCGCGACGCTTCGCAATGCGGAACTGACGCCCTTTGTGTTAACCCGGCATAAGAGTGGCATGTGACACGGGGTTCGCACCTCATTTTGCTCGATATCGGGAAAAAGACTTGGCTATCACCCCTGCTGACACTCTGGGCTCCGCGACCGAAGGCGCACGCGCGAATCGCGCAGCGCTGGTCGAATCGCGCGCCTCGGCGGCGGAGACAGGGCGTACGGGCCGGGCTCGACGCGGCCCCTTGCGGCCGGACGTGTGGCTGAACACCCGGCAGCGGGCGGCGGCGCGGCGGCGCGTCTTCTACTTCCGCGGCGTCGACATCGTCGCATCGAGCTTCCTGTGCCTTGTGGCTATCGGCCGCATGAACGCCGGCGGGCTGGCGCAGGTCACCCTGTTCGAAGCCATGCCCATTCTGATCGGCGCGCTGATGACCCTGGGCCTGATGCGATCGCTGGGTCTGTATCGTTTTGACAATAGCCGGGCGCCTGTGCGCCATCTGGCCGGGGTCGCCGCCGTGGCGAGCCTGGGCGGCGCCTTCGCCTGCCTGCTGGCCCTGGCCCTGCCCAATGGCGAGACGCCGCTCGCCGAGTACGGCTGGTGGGCGATCGCTTCGGCGGTGCTGCTGACGGGACTGCACACCATCTGGCGCATGCTGGTGGCCCAATGGCGCAGCCGGGGCGACCTGACGCCCAACGTCGTCGTGGTCGGCGCCACCCGTCACGCCGAATCCCTGATCCGCGAGGCGCTGGACCGGCGCGACTTGAACATTCTGGGCGTCTTCGACGACCGCCTGGCCCGCACGCCCGACGCCCTGGCTGGCGTGCCGGTTCTGGGCGGCACCGACGCTCTGCTGGAACACAGGCTGACGCCCTATATCGACCGGGTCATCCTGGCCATCGATCCCAAGGCCGAGGCGCGCGTCCGCGCCCTGACCCACCGCCTTGAGGTTCTGCCCATTCCCTTGACCCTGCTGGTCGACCCTAAGGGCGCGGCCCAGCGGAACGAGGCGCTGGAGAAGCTGGCTTCCTCCTCCCTGCCCCTGCTGGGCGGCGCCGTGGACGGCGAACGGCGGGCGTTCAACAAGCGCATCCTGGACATCATCCTGTCGGCGCTGGCGCTGGTCGTGCTCAGCCCTGTGCTGTTCCTGATCGGCCTGGCCGTGCGGATGGACAGCAAGGGCCCGGCCCTGTTCCGCCAGCGCCGCCACGGCTTCAATCAGGAAGAGATCGTAGTGTGGAAGTTCCGCACCATGCGTCAGGAAGCCTCTGACGCCACCGCCAGCCGCCAGGTGACCGCCGGCGACGACCGGGTGACGAAGCTCGGCAAGTTCCTGCGCGCCACCAGTTTGGACGAACTGCCGCAGCTGGTGAACGTACTGCGCGGCGAGATGTCGCTGGTCGGGCCGCGCCCGCACGCCATCGGCATGAAGACCGGAGACGCCGAGTCAGCGCGTCTGGTCGCCGAATACGCCCACCGTCACCGCATCAAGCCCGGCATGACCGGCTGGGCCGCCATCAAGGGCTCGCGCGGGCCGCTGCATACGGCGGATGAAGTGCGTCGCCGGGTTCAGCTCGACATCGAATATATTGAGCGCCAGTCCTTCTGGCTCGACCTGTGGATCATCGCCGTGACCGTTCCTGTTCTGCTGGGCGACCGGATGGCCGTGCGCTGATGTTCTGGAGGGGGGTGTTCGGCTACCTGCCGGCCAATATCGTGCAGGGCGTGGTCGGGTTTCTGACCATCATCATCTTTACGCGCCTGCTGTCGCCCGAGGACTTCGGGCGCTATGCGCTGGCCTATGCGGTGCTGACGCTGGCCCATGTGGCGACGTTCAGCTGGCTGGAAGCCTCCATGGCCCGCTTCTGGGCGGCCCAGTCCGACGAAACGCAGATGGCCGAGCATTTCGCCAGCCTGTATCGCGCGGCCTTCCTGATCACCGCCGTTTTCGTGCCGGTGGCCGGGCTTCTGGTGTGGCTGTGGCCCATGCCGGACAGCTTCCGTCTGCCGCTGGCCGTGGCGCTGGCGGGGATTCCCGTGCGCTGCTTCCTGAAGCTGGCGCAGGAGCGGTTCCGCGCGGCGGGCGAGGTCGGCCCCGCCGCCGCCATCGACATCTGGAGCGCGGTCGCGGGCCTGGCCTTCGGCGTGGGTCTGGCCCTGCTGGGAATGGGCGCGGAAGCGCCGCTGGCGGGGATGTTGCTGGCGCCGCTGGTCGCCCTGCCCTTCGTCCTGCCCGCCGAACTACGCGAGGCGAAACGCGGACGGCTGGATCGTCAGCGACTGAAGTCCTACGCCGTCTACGGCTATCCGATCGCCGTGGGCCTGGGGCTGACCGTGGTGCTGGCCTCGACGGACCGCTTCCTGCTGGCCTTGTTCATGAACGAGGCGGCGGTCGGCGCCTATCACGCGGCCTACAGCATCGCCAACCGGACGCTGGACGTCATGTTCGTCTGGCTGGGGGCGGCCGGGGCGCCGGCGCTGGTCATGGCGCTGGAGCGCGGCGGACGCGAGGATCTTCAAGTGGCTGCCCGCGAACAGGCCTCGACCCTGGTGCTGATCGGCCTACCCGCCGCCGTGGGCGTGGCCCTGGTCGCGCGGCCGCTGGCCGAGTTCATGATCGGCGAAGACCTGCGCACCGTCGCCGCCTCGGTCACGCCGTGGGTGGCGCTGGGCGCCTTCCTGTCGGGCATGACGACCTATTATTTCGGGCAGGCGTTCACGCTGGGTCGCCGCACCGGCTGGCTGCTGCTGGCCATGAGCATTCCGGCGGGCAGCAACATCATCCTGAATATCCTGCTGATCCCGCGCTTCGGCGTCATGGGCGCGGCCTGGGCGACGGCGATCAGCTTTGCGCTGGGCCTGATGGCCTCGATGCTGATCGGTCGGCGCATCCTGCCCCTGCCCGTGCCGTGGAACGCCCTGGTGCGCTGCGGCGCCGCCGCCGCCGTCATGGCGGGCGTGGTGATGATGATGCCGCCGATCGGAGGCTTCCTTGAACTGATGCTGGACGCGGGCGTGGGCATGATCGTCTACGGCGTCGTGGCCTATGGCCTGAACGCCGCCGGGGTGCGCGACCTGAGCGTGCGGCTGAAAGCCTTCCTGCGCGCGCGGAGGCAGGCGGCATGAGCCACGCTCTTCACCACGACAGCCTCGCATGGGCCGAGGCTCAACCGATCCTGTCGGTGCTTATCCCCTTCCTGCGCGATGATCCGACCGACCTGTTGCAGCGCCTGGACGCCGAGGCGCAGGCCCTGGCCGGACAGGCCGAACTGATCGTGCTGGACGACGGCACCAATGACGCCGCCTTGACCGCGCGCCTGAACGCCCTGATCGACCGCATGGCCCTGCCGGTTCGCCTGATCAGCCTCAGCGCCAATCAAGGCCGTTCGGGAGGCCGCAACCGCCTGGCCCAGGCCGCGCGCGGTCAAACCTTCCTGTTCCTCGACAGCGACATGAGGCCCGACCATCCCGGCTTCCTGAAGACGTGGGTCGATCTGGCCCGCGACGCGCACCCGGCCGTGGCCTTCGGCGGCTTTTCCCTGTTGCAGGCGCCGCAGGACGCGCGCTTCGCCGTCCATCGCCATATGGCGGCCCGGTCCGACTGCATCCCCGCCGCCCAGCGCGCCGAACAGCCCGAGAAATACGTCTTCACCTCCAACCTGCTGGTCCGCCGCGACGTCTTCGATACGGAGACCTTCGATTCCGGCTTCAGCGGCTGGGGCTGGGAGGACGTGGAGTGGGCCATGCGCGTCTCGCGCCGGTTCGAGGTCGTCCATCTGGACAACCCCGCCACCCATATGGGTCTGGACACAGTCGAGGCCCTGGCCGCGAAATACGAACAGTCGGCGCCGAACTTCGCCCGCGTCGTGGCCCGCCATCCCGACTTCGTCTCGGCCTACCCCAGCTATCGCGTCGCCAAGGCGTTGAAGGCCGTGCCGGGACTGAAGGCGCTGCGCCCCCTTATCAAAGCCGCCGCCCGCGCGCCGATCCTGCCGACCGGCCTGCGAGCCTTCGCCCTGCGTCTGTATCGCGCGGCCCTCTATGCGGAGGCGATATGAGCGCGCCCGACGTCGCCGTCGTCATCCCCACCATGCGCCGTCTGGACAGCCTGACGCGCGCCCTGCGCTCGGTTTTCGCTCAGGAAAGCGTGGCGACGCGCCTGCGCGAGATCGTCGTCGTCGACAACGACCCCGAGGCCAGTTCGCGCGAAACGGTCGAGGCTCTGCGGCCCGAAGCACCTGTGCCGCTGATCTGGACCCATGCGCCACGCCCCGGCGTCGCCACCGCACGCAACACCGGACTGGCCGCCACCTCCGCGCCCCTGATCGCCTTCCTTGACGATGACGAGGCCGCATCAACCGGCTGGCTGGCCGCCCTGTTGAGCGCCCAGGCGACGACCGGCGCCGACGCCGTCTTCGGCCCCATCCGCGGGCGCGTGCCCGAGGGGACCGGCTGGACCACGCCCTATCTGGAGCGGTTCTTCGGCCGTCAGGGACCGGATCGGGACGGCGTGCTGGATCACGCCCACGGCTGCGGAAACTCTCTTCTGGTGCGGGCCACAGCCCTACCCGGCGACCAGCCTTTCCACGTCGGATCGGATCAGATCGGCGGCGAGGACGATGTGCTGTTCGCGGCCCTTCAGATGCGTGGGGGGCGTTTCGCCTGGGCCGCCGACGCCTGGGTGGACGAGTTCGCCCCGCCCCACCGCGCCACCCTGCGCTACGCCCTGACGCGCGCCTTCGCCTATGGCCAAGGGCCGAGCCAGACCGCCGCCGAAGCGAAGAACTGGCCCAGCGTCGCGCGCTGGATGGCCGTCGGCGCGGCGCAGACGGCGGTCTGGGGCGCGGCGACGCTGGCCTTCAGCCTGATCCGTAACGCCAGGCGCGCCGAGATGGCCGACCGCACGGCGCGGGGACTGGGCAAGATCCTCTGGATGAAGGGCTTCGAGCCGCAGTTCTACGGCCAGCGCGAACTCGATCGACTGCAACGTGCGGCGGAGCGGACCTAGCCAATAAACCGCTTGAGCAAGGCGGGCGGCTTCCACTTGGCCCGGTTCATCACCACCCCGGCGATGCGTCCGCCCTGGGCGTCGATCTCGTCACGCAGGGCGACAGGTCCGGCCGCGTCGGTCGTCTCCGCCGCGACCACCAGGACAGTAGCGTCGGCCAGCGGCGCCAGGGTCAGGATCATGTCGCTGCGATCCGCCGCCGGAGCGTCGATGACGACCGTGTCGGCGTGGGCGCGCAGGCGGGTCCAGTAGCGGGCGTCGTTGATCGCCTCGGCCCGCTGGCCGGCGCGCAAGATTTCATTGTGGAAACGCGTGACGTAAAGGCGCCCGCCCAGGCAGGTCTTGGCCGTCATCAGCCGTCCCGGCGCCACCGGCCGTCCTTCCCGATCCCGCATCGGCGGCGTCACGGCATAAAAGGCCGATCCGTCCGGCGAAGCCTGGACCGCCGGCCCCAGTCGCCCGAAGCGGTCCGGCTGCGCCGCCACCTGCTCCATCTGCGCCTGTTGCGTCAGGTCGCCATCGACCAGCCACGCCGGGCGACGGCCGCGCACGGCCGCCATGCGGGCGAACTCGCGCGCGACGGTCGAGACGCCCTCGCCCGTCTGGGCGGCGGCGAACAGAATCACGCGGCCGCGATGAGCCGGCGCTGGTCCCAGCGCCGCCCACAGTCCCGCCATTTCCGTCGTCAGATCGACCATGCGAATCGTTACGTGCGCCCTTTGACCCAGCCTAGCACGAGCAAGGCTCAGGCGCTCTTGGCGGGGGCCACGGCCAGGACCGGAGCCTGAAGCGTGCGGCTGAGGGTCGTCGGCATGACGAAGCCGCGCTGCAGGAAGACCCGCAGCAGACCGACGCACAGGGCCGTGAAGCCGGCGAAGGCCAGAACCGCGACCATCAGGGGGAAGCGCAGGCTCTTGCCCTTCGACGGCGGCTGGGCGCGTTCGATGACGGTGACGTTGTCGGCGCCCGCCTTGACCAGTTCGTTGTCGGCGCGGCTCTGGGTCTCGCGCTGCTGGAACTCGCGGATCGAGGCGGTCAGCACCTCGCGATTGCCGGCGAGCGTCGAGTTACGCGACTCCAGCTCGGTCAGGCGCGTCTGGCGCGAGCGCAGGTCGCCCAGCTGACGATCCAGCACCGCCAGGCGGGCGCCCAGGGCGTCGCGTTCAGCCTGGGCGTTGATGCGGGTGGTCTCCAGCTCGACCCAGACCGGGTTCGGACCGGTGCGGACTTCCTTGGCGCCGACGGCCGTGCCGGAACCGACATAGGCCTGAAGCTGGGCGATCTTGGAATCGATTTCACGTACCGGCTGGGCGTCGGGTTGATAGCGGGCCAGCAGGCTCTCGCGCTCGGTGCGCAACTGCAGGATCAGGTCCTGAGCCGAGACGTTCAGATCCTGATACAGGGCCACCTCGGCCGGGGTGCGCGCCAGCTGGGCCACCAGGGTCGTCAGCCGCTGCGAGGCTTGCTGCAACTGGGCCTGGACGCCCATCCGCTCGGTGAAGACGGACTGATAGGTGTTGGCGACCGTGGACTTGGCCGTGGTGAAATCGCCGATGGCGTTGGTGCGCAGGAACTCTTCATAGGCGCGATCGGCGTCAGCCAGTTCCTGCTCGAACGTCTGGCGCTGGGTGCGAATGGCCGAGGTCGCGCGGTCCTGGAACACCTCGCGCCGATAGGTCAGATACTGGTCGATCACCGTGTTCAACACGCGCGCCGACAGGGCCGGATCGCCGCTCTTGTAGCTCAGACCCACGACCGGGCTGAGCGGCGTGACTTCGACGCCCAGGCCCGACGCCACGGAGCGGATGGCGGCCGCTTCCTGACGCGCCGGGCTTTCGGTCGAGGGTACGCCGCCCTGGAAGCTCTCGACGCCCAGGGCGCGCACCACGCGGCGCTTGACCTCAAGGCTGTTCAGGATGGCGGCCTCGGACTGAGCCACCTCGCTGGCCGAGGGCGGCATGGCGCGTTCGCCCATGCCCACGCGCGGCTGATAGACGTATTCCTGGCCCACCCCGACGAACAAGCTGGCGCCCGCCGTGTAGGTCTTCTTCATCGTCATGACGACGGCCGCGCCGATGGCGGCGATCACCAGGAAGATCACGATCATCAGCAGCAGTTCGCGGAACAGCAGGGCCACGACGTCGACGACGCCGTAACGGGGACGAGCTGCTGCGAGTGAGGAACGCATGAAGATCGAATTTCTCGGTCAATGACTGTTGTGCGCCACACTGAGGGTCACGCGTTAACCACGCGTTACCTATAAGCCGTCAGCTTTGCCGAAGACGAAATTTCTCCGCCTGGACCGTCCCCGACCATGGAATTTGATCGCCGCCTCATCCTCATGGCGCTGGCCGCCGGACTGGCCGGATGCGCCAGCGGCGCCCCTGCGGGCGGCGCCCGGCCGCGCCCGACCGTGGTCGACGACTTCCCGCCTGGCCTGCCTTTCGCCGACTGGACCGAGGTCGAGCCGGAGTATCGGCTCTATCCCGGCGACGACATCGAGGTCGCCCTGCCGACCGCGTCGGAGCTGACGCGCCAGTTGAAGATCGCGCCGGACGGCCGGGTGTCGCTGCCGCTGCTGGGCCATGTCATGGCGGCGGACCGCAGCCTGTCTGAGCTGGAGGCCGACATCTCCCACGGCTACGCCCCTCACCTGCTGCGACCCGAGGTCGAGGTGACGCTGCGCCAGGCCGGCCCGCTGAAGGTCTGGATCGACGGCGAGGTGCGCAATCCCGGCATGTTCGACATGCCCGGCGACATCGACGCCTATCAGGCCGTCATCATGGCCGGCGGCGTCCTGCCGTCCGCCAGATCCTCGCGCTGCGCCCTGATTCGACGCGGCCCCGGCGACGTCCGCATGATGAAGGTGATCGACCTGAGCGCGCCCCGCGCCGAAATCACGCCGATGCGGCGCGGCGACATCATCTTCGTGCCGCGCTCGACGCTGGGTGAACTGGCTGCCTTCTTCACCCAGTTCCGCGCCGCCCTGCCGATCGGCTTCTCCTACGCCATCAACGGCGGCTACGCCTCGACCTGACCGTCGTTGGAGATGGCGCTGCACCGGGTAGATCGGCCTTTAAGCCAAGCTTGAGGGCCAATGGACGCTTCAAAGCAGACGCTGCGCGCTTACTCGCTCGCGAGAAGCACTGTCGGCAATGGTGCTTGGCGCTCGCCTCTCTGGTTCCGCAACCTGTACTTGCTTTGATACGAACGCCGTTGTTTCGCGATTTCGTACAGGACGATCCCCGAGCACGTCCCGAGGTTTAAGCTCTCAATCATGCCGAACATCGGCACGCTGACGCACATCTCGCTTCGCTCAACGGCCCGCTCACTGATCCCTATATTTTCACTTCCGAACCAGACAGCAAGCTTAGGGTAAATCGCGTAATCGCCTTCATCCAGGAAGATGCTGGTCTTGCCTTTCACATGCGGCGACGTAACGATCGATTTGAATCCAGCCTCCTCCAAGTGGTCGAAGCATTCATCGGTGGTGTCAAAGCGCTTTACGAACGTCCATTTCACTGCTGAAACAGAGATTTTCGAGGCTACCTTATCGCTACGCAAATCCTTCCAGTCGTCCGGAAGCAAGCGACGAGAGTCTACAACATAGACTTTCTCAACGCCCAAGGCGTTCACGTTCCGAATTACCGTCCCGATGTTTTTGACATCAGCAGGGTTCTCGATCACCGCGATGAGATTCTTACAGCGAAAGGGCTTGATCGCATCAGCGCGTGTGCGAACCGTTCTTTTGGTCTGAGACGCTTCTTCCATCCCGAACTCCCTCATCGGCCCGACGCCCGCCAACCGCTCTCAGCTGACACCAGCTACAGTCGCATATCGGCTATCAGATGGAAGGCCTCCGCCTGAAGGAGGCTAAACCGTGGTCGGGGCGAGAGGATTCGAACCTCCGACCCTCTGGTCCCAAACCAGATGCGCTACCAGGCTGCGCCACACCCCGGACCGACGGAGCGCTCTCATGACACGAGCCGACGGCCTCCGCAACGGATGAGGCGGCCTATTATCGCTCAAGGGCGAAAGAAGGGGTGTTTAACCTGGTCGCCGGGCTGAGCGCCGATCTCATCCGCCCGTCCGGCCCGCAATTCGAGCACGCCATTGGCCGCGCCGTTCGAGGGAATCGGCGCATCAGAGTTGGGGGTCGCGTGCTTGGCGATCGAAATGATTCGCCCACGCGGGTCGATGTAGATGATGTCCAGCGAGCTGGGCGTGTTGCGCATCCAGAAGCTCTGTTCGCCCGCCACGGGGAACTGGAACAGCATCCCCCGGTCATCAGGCAAAGGCGGACGGTACATCAGGCCGCGCTGCCGCCTTTCATCGTCGTCGGCGATCTCGACCATGAACCTGTGCTCGCCCGAGGCCGTGACGATCGCCAGCGGCTCCAGCGGGCGGCCGGTCGCATCCAGCGGCCCCTTCTGCGCGCAGGCCGCCGTTGCAGCGGCCGCGGAAAGGGCCAGGATCAAAAGGATGCGCCGGCTGTAATCCATGTCTTCGTCCTTCTATCGGACGAAGATCACCCGCCCGGTCTGATATCGGCCACGACCAGCCCCTTGGGGCCTTCCGCGAAGCGCACGTTCACCGGGTCGCCCGGCAGCAGGTCGTCCAGACCGCAGCGACGCAATGTCTCGACGTGGACAAAAATATCGCCCGCCTGACCGTCGCGCACGACGAATCCATAGCCCTTGGTGCGATTGAACCATTTGACGACGGCGGCTTCCAGCGGCCCTTCGGGCGCGCCTTCCGTCCAGGCATGGGCCGAACTGCGCACCGGCTCACGACGAACCAACGCGGCGCTGGCTTCCAGCTCGACGATATTGACCACCTGCCAGCCCTTGGCCCGCTTGGCGCACTCGCAAACGATAGATGCGCCCTCGCCCGCCAACTCATGACCTGCGTCGCGCAGGCTGGTGACGTGCAGCAACACGTCCCTCTCTTCGGTCAGCTCCGGCTGGTCCGGTACGATGAAGCCGTACCCCTTGCCGGCATCGAACCATTTGACCCTTCCGACGACCTTTACGGTCTCAATCGGCTCCATCACGTCACTACTCGCCACCTTGAACCCCCGCCCGCAACACTACGGGTCAGCTACACTAACACGGTTCTTTTAACTCGGACAGACAAGTTGCCCTTTTTGCGCCATATTGTCGACAAGCAAATGTCGCGCACGCGAAAAGGCCGCGCGAAGGCGGTCGACGAAGAAAATAACGATGGCGGGGGAAAGGGTTATTCGCTCCGCGTGGCAGTCCCTAGGGGAATCGAACCCCTCTTTTCAGGTTGAAAACCTGACGTCCTAACCGATAGACGAAGGGACCGCTGCGCGGAGGAGCGGCCTGATAGCCGTCCCTTTTCGGCGATGCAAGAGGGCGTCGCGCGCTTTTGCAAAAAAACGACAGACGCGCCGTTTCGATGCTGAATCCTGGGCGCCGCAGACATACAGGCGTGCGAAATCGCCGAGGAAAACGCATTTGAATGTCGGGGGAGATAAACTCCGCGTGGCAGTCCCTAGGGGAGTCGAACCCCTCTTTTCAGGTTGAAAACCTGACGTCCTAACCGATAGACGAAGGGACCGCTGCGCGGAGGACCGTGTAGATAGCCGCCGATTCCGCTTATGGCAAGCGCGCCGAGACGGATTTGTGCGACTTTTTCAAAGACCTGCGTCGTTTCACGGCCAAGGCTGACGGTTTCAGGCCATGCGCGGGTCGGCGACGTCCTCGATCTCGAACTGGACCCCGCGGCGGCCGTTCCAATCGTCGGCCCTGAGCCGCCCGACCACATTCAATCCGCCCTGCCCCGCCAGCAGCGCCTTGCCTGTCGGCAGGTCGGCGCAACGCCAGGCGATGGCCCGCACCGAGGCGCCGTCCGGACCGACCAGGCGACACCGCACATGGCCGCCGTTCATGGCGGCCGGCTCGCGCGCCTGAACGCCCTCCAGCGCGAACAGAGGCTCCGGGTTGGCCGGGCCATAGGGGGCCAGTTGCTCGAACGCCTCGAACAGGTCGCGGGTGGCGGCGCGCGGATCAATCAGGGCGTCGACCTCGACCCAGTCCTGGGCCACGGCTTCGACGCGCTCGGCCGACAGGCGTTCATTGAGGAAGGCGCGCAACTCGTCGATGCGATCGGCCGCCACCGTCAGCCCCGCCGCCATGGCGTGGCCGCCGCCCGCGATCAGCAGGCCCTCGTTCCATGCGGCCTGCACCGCCCGGCCCAGGTTCATGCCAGGCTGCGACCGGCCCGACCCCTTACCTACGCCGTTGATGGCGTCGACGCCGATGACGATGACCGGCTTTCTCCAGCGTTCGCGCAGGCGTCCGGCGACGATGCCGACCACGCCGGGGTGCCAGTCCTCGCCGCTGACGACCACGACGGCGCTGTCGTCAGAGTGGGCGCCGGTCGCCTCGACGCGGCGGACGGCCTGTTCCGTGACCTCGGCCTCGACCTCGCGCCGGGCGATGTTCAAGGCGTCCAGTTCTTGAGCCAACACCCGCGCCTCGTCAGGGTCGTCGGTGGACAGCAGGCGCGCGCCCAGATCCGACTTGCCGATGCGCCCACCCGCATTGATGCGCGGGCCGAGGATGAAGCCCGCGTGATTGGTCTTGGCCGGTCCCGGCTCGGCGCCCGCCGCCGCGAGCAGGGCGCGCAAGCCCGGATTGCGCCAGTGCGACATGACCCCCAGCCCCAGACTGGTCAGGGCGCGGTTGAAGCCGGTCAGGCCCGTCACGTCGCAGATAGCGCCCATGGCGGCCAGGTCCAGCCACTGGCGGATGTCCGGCTCGGCCTTGCCCTCGAACAGGCCGCGACCGCGCGCCTCGCGGTTCAGGGCGGCCAGCAGGACGAAGACCACGCCCGCCGCCGCCAGATTGCCCTGTCCCGAGCCGCAGCCCGGCCGGTTCGGATTGACCACGGCCAGACAGGCGGGCGGCTCTTCGCGCATCATGTGATGGTCGATGACCACGACCTTTAAGCCGATGGCCGCCGCATGGGCCACGGCTTCGTTGGCCGCCGCGCCGCAGTCGACGGTGATGACCAGATCGGCGCCCCGCGCCTTCAGCGTGTCGAAGGCCCGCGCGCTGGGGCCGTAACCCTCGGTCAGGCGATCAGGCACATAGATGGGCAGGTCGGCGCCCAGGGTGCGGAACCAGCGCACCAGCAGAGCCGCGCTGGACGCCCCGTCCACGTCGTAGTCGGCGAAGACGTGGATGCTGGCCTGGGCCTGCAACGCATCGACGATGGCGGCGGCGGCGGCGTCCATATCCATGAAGCTGGACGGATTGGGAAACAGCGCCTTCAGCGTCGGCTTCAGGAAGTCGGCGCCTTGCTCGCCCGCCACGCCGCGCGACGCCAGCGCCCGCGCCAGCGGCTCGTCCAGACCCAGCGCCTGCATATGGGCGCGGGTCGTCGCCGTCTCGGCCGGACGCTGTCGCCAGGCTCGCCCGGACAGGGAGCGGCTGACGCCGAGGAAGGCCGGCGAAGCGGCGCCGTCCGCCATCAGGAGGCTCGGCCGGTGATGGAAAAGGCGGCTGGGATGATGCGGGCCATGACGGACCTTCGGGACAAGAGCGGACGACGGCCTTTCGGCGCCCTGAGGATCGCGGGATTCGAGCCGGGACGCGACGTTCGCCCGCTTCAAGACCTTAAGGCCGGGCTGCGCCTGTTGCGGTCACAGACCTCAGCGACGCGGGCGGTCGATCGGCGGCGGGGCCTTGGCGCGACGACGCAGTTCCTCGGCGTAGGCCTCGACCTGTTCAGCGGTGCGCAGGGTCTGGGGCGACATCTGACTGGCGTCCACGCGACGGTTGACCTGCGCGACGAAGGCGGCCGGATCGGTGTTCAGCGTCCAGTCGATGCGCGCCGTCTCGGCGGTCAGGGCGGCGTTGCGGCTTTCCAGACGACCGACATTGGCGGCGATCTCGGCCGGAGCGGGCAAGGGCGAGCTGCTGCGCGGAAAATCGGCCCAGCGCGGATACTGGCGATTCTCATCGACCAACTGCTGCACCCTGGGCGCCAGAGGCGACGTCGGGTCGGTCTTCGGCTCGAAGGCGCTGACGCAACCGCCCAAAACCAAGGCCGAGCCCAGGGCCATGCCCCAAGCCGCCGCCTGTCCCGTCTTTTTCAGCACAATCGCGTTCATTTCAGTCACTGATATATGCCATCATCGCGTCGGGAGGAAGGCGCGCAAATTTGCTCGTCCCCATCGGAGGTTCGCCATGGCCAAGCGCCCGACCAAGGCTTCGTCCCCAGATGCGCCCGACGGCGCGCCCGAAAAGACGGCCGCCCCACGCAAGGCCGGACGCCCGACCTCGGCCAAGCCGCGCCTGAGAAAAGCCGCCGCCCCGGTTGAAAGGCCCGAACCGGCGCCCGCCGCGCCCCCAGCGCCCGAGGCCGAAGCCGCCTCTCCCGCGCCCGACTTCATGGCCTTCAGCGCCGAACAGCGTCAGCAACTGGAGACGCTGTCCCTGAACCTGGCCAAGGCGGCGATGATGGCCCAGACCGCGGTTGCCGAAGCGGCCCTGTCGCAGGCCGACCGCCCCGCCGCCCTGTCGCCCGACCCGTTCAATGTCGGCCCGGCCATGTCCTCGGTCATGACCAGCCTGGCCGCCCGCCCCGAAAAGCTGTTCCAGGCCCAGGCCGACCTGTTCGGCCGCTATATGGAGTTGTGGTCGACCACGACCCGCCGGGCGATGGGCGAGACGGTCGACAGTCCCGCCCCGTCGGACAAGCGGTTCCGCGACCCGGCGTGGTCCGAAAACCCCATGTTCGACATGATGCGCCAGTCCTATCTGGCCACCTCGGACTGGATGAACAGCCTGGTCTCCAGCGTCGAGGACGTGGACCCGCGCGTGAAGCGCCGGGCCGAGTTCTTCACCCGCCTGCTGACCGACGCCTTCTCGCCCGCCAACTTCCTGGCATCGAACCCGGTGGCGCTGAAGGCCCTGGCAGAGACGAGCGGCGAATCCCTGGTGCGCGGGATGCAGAACTTCGCCGCCGATCTGGAGCGCGGCGCCGGGTCGCTGAAGATCAGTCAGGCCGACTATGGCCGCTTCGTCCTGGGCGAGAACGTCGCCACGGCGCCGGGCCAGGTCGTCTGGCGCGACGAACTGTTCGAGCTGATCCAGTACGACGCCGCGACCGATCAGCAGCACGCCGTCCCGCTGCTGATCTTCCCGCCGTGGATCAACAAATTCTACATCATGGACCTGCAGCCGGCGAACTCCCTGATCCGCTGGCTGAGCGCGCAGGGCTTCACCGTCTTCGTCTGCTCATGGGTCAACCCGGACCGCGACAAGGCGGAGTTCGGCCTCGACGATTACATGAAGAAGGGCGTCTATCGCGCCGTCGAGAAGACGCTGGAGCAGACCGGCCAGCCGCATGTGAACACCGTCGGCTACTGCATCGGCGGCACCATGCTGGGCGCCAGCCTGGCGCACATGGCGGCCAAGGGGGATGACCGCATCGCCTCCGCCACCTTCTTCGCCGCCCAGCACGACTTCGCCGAGGCGGGCGACCTGCTGCTGTTCACCGACGAGCACTGGCTGGCCGAGATCGAGCGCATGATGGACGAGGCGGGCGGCGTCCTGCCCGGCACGGCGATGGCCGACACCTTCAACGCCCTGAGGGCCAACGACCTGATCTGGTCCTTCTTCGTGTCCAACTATCTGATGGGCAAGGCGCCGCCCGCCTTCGATCTGCTGTCGTGGAACGCTGACCAGACGCGGATGCCCAAGCGGCTGCACCTGCAATACCTGCGCCTGATGTACGGCCAGAACGCCCTGTCCAAGGGGGAGCTGGAGATCGACGGCGAGCGCATCGACCTGTCGAAGGTCCGCATCCCCCTCTATTTCCAGGCCAGCCGCGAGGACCACATCGCGCCGATGAACTCGGTCTATCGCTCGGCCCGGCTGTTCGGCGGGCCGGTCACCTATACCCTGGCGGGATCGGGCCATATCGCCGGGGTCATCAACCCGCCGTCGGCCAACAAGTATCAGCACTGGGTCAACGCCGCCCTTCCCGAAACGCTTCAGGAATGGCAAGCGGAGGCGGAACAGCATCCCGGAAGCTGGTGGTCGCACTGGGCCGACTGGCTGGGCGCGAAGTCGGGCGAGAAAATCGCTGCGGGCGATCCCAAGACCGGGACGTTGAAGCCCATCGAACCGGCGCCCGGCGCCTATGTGAAAGTGAAGTCTTGAAGCGTATCGAGCCCAACCTGCTGCTGGCGATCGCCACAGCCATTCCGCTGATCCTGCTGATCGCCACGGCCACCTTGTTCGGCATGCCGGGACAGTTGGTGAAGTATGTGATGATCGCGCTGATCGTGCCTGCGGCTTTCGTGCCGCTGAACGGCTTGATGGCGAAGCGAATGGGCATGCGCCGCCCGCCGATGATCCACCCCAACGCCGCCTCGACTGCCGTCTGGGCCAGCCTGTTTCCGGCGCTGATCATCCTGGCGGCGGGCGTGCCGCTGATCTTCCCCGGCCACGATTACGGCCTGCTGCTCATCATCGCCGCCGTCTTCTTCGGCGGAACGGTGGAGTCGGCCGTCAAGGCCGCGCGGGCGCGCTGATCGCTCGCCCTGACCGGCTTCACTTGAGGCCGGTCGTCTCGTCCAGTCCCAGCATGATGTTGAGGTTCTGGACCGCCGCGCCCGAGGCGCCTTTGCCCAGGTTATCCAGCAGAGCGACCAGACGCGCCTGCTCCCCGCCGCGATCGCCAAAGACGTGCAGACGCATCCGGTTGGTGCCGTTCAGGCCCTCGGGCTCGATGCCGATCATGGCCTCGGTCTCGTCGATCTCGGCCACCTCGACGAAATGTTGGCCCTCATAGGCCTCAACCAGGGCGCCATGCAGCCGCTCGACCGACGGCGTCTCCGGCAGGGCCGACAGGTGCAGCGGGACCTCGACCAGCATCCCCTGGCGATAGTTCCCCACGGCCGGCGAGAACAGCACCGAACGCGACAGCCCCGCGTGCTTCGTCATTTCCGGCACATGCTTGTGCTTCAGCGTCAGGCCGTAGGCGCGGAAGGCGGTCGAAGCGCCCTCAGCTTCAAACTCGGCGATCATGGCCTTGCCGCCGCCGGAATAGCCGGACACCGCATTGATCGTGACGGGCCAGTCGGCCGGGACCAGTCCCGCCCTCACCAGCGGTCGCATCAGGCCGATGAAGCCGGTCGGATAACAACCGGGGTTCGACACCCGCGTCGAGGCGGTGATGGCCGCGCGCTGGATCGCGTCCATCTCGGCGAAGCCATAGGTCCAGCCGTCCGCTGTGCGATAGGCGGTCGAGGCGTCGATGACCCGCACCGCCGGATTCTCGATCATCGACACGGCTTCAATGGCCGCGTCGTCAGGCAGGCACAGGATGACCGCATCGGCGCTGTTCAGCGCTTCGCGACGCGCCTCGACATCGCGACGACGGTCGCCCAGCAGCATCAGCTCCAGATCGCCGCGCGCCTCCAGACGCTCGCGGATCTCCAGTCCCGTGGTCCCGGCCTCGCCGTCGATGAAGATGGTGTGGGTCATCTCATGCTCCTGAAATGCCCTTCAACCAGAGTGGAAGAAGGGCAAAGAAAAAGGCGCCTCGGGTTTCCCCGAAGCGCCCTTTGTATTCCCAGTCGCGGTTGCGACTTAGCGCTTCGAGAACTGGAAGCTGCGGCGAGCCTTGGCGCGGCCGTACTTCTTACGCTCAACGACGCGGCTGTCGCGGGTCAGGAAGCCGTGCGGCTTCAGAACCTTGCGCAGTTCCGGCTCGTAGTGGGTCAGGGCGTGCGACAGGCCATGGCGGATGGCGCCGGCCTGGCCCGACAGGCCCGAACCTTCAACGGTGCAGATCACGTCATATTGCGTGGCGCGGTCCGAGACGTTCAGCGGCTGGGCGACCATCATCTGCAGCACGGGACGGGCGAAATAGGCAGCCACATCCTTGCCGTTGACGGTGATCTTGCCGGTGCCGCGCTTCACCCACACGCGGGCGATGGCGTTCTTACGCTTGCCGGTCGAGTACGAACGGCCGAGGGCGTCGATCTTCGGCTCGCGGACGATTTCCTCGGCAGCAGCGGTGCCCAGGCCCTTCAGGGCGTCAAAGCCGGCGGCGGTGTCTTGAGTCACGTCGGTCATGCTCAGGCGCTCCGGGTGTTCTTGGACGACATCGACTTGAAGTCGATGGTCGTGGGCTGTTGGGCTTCATGTTCGTGAGCCGCGCCGGCGAACAGGCGCAGGTGGGTCATCTGCTTGCGAGCCAGCGGCGACTCCTTGGGCAGCATCCGCTCAACGGCCTTCTCGAGCACGCGCTCGGGGAAACGACCGCCCAGAACCTTCTCCGGGGTGGTTTCCTTGATGCCGCCGGGGTGGCCGGTGTGGCGATAGTAGACCTTGTCGGTGGTCTTCTTGCCGGTGAACACCACCTTGTCGACGTTGGTGACGACGACGTAGTCGCCGCAGTCAACGTGCGGGGTGTAGGTCGGCAGGTGCTTGCCGCGCAGGCGGTTGGCGATGAAGGTCGCGAGGCGGCCCACGACGACGCCTTCGGCGTCGATGTGGATCCACTTCTTCTCGACCTCGGCCGGCTTCAGCGAAGCCGTGGTGCTCTTCAGCATGATGAGGGTCCTGGAAGACGAAAAACGCGGCCCGAACCAGATGGATCGGGCGGAGGCCGGGGTGATAGAGGGTCGCGCGCCGAAGGTCAATGTCGGTTGCGGCAGTGATTTTGATATAGATATTTGATTTTATTGAATATTTTAAATGCGGTATTAAAATACCCGCCCCTCTTCCTTCTCCCCTTGAGGGAGAAGGTGGCCCGTCAGGGCCGGATGAGGGGTGTTGACGCGACATACAGCGATTTCCCTCCGCTAGATTCTTCGGCAGACGAGGCGCTCACACCCCTCATCCGTCTGCCTCCGGCAGCCACCTTCTCCCTCAAGGGGAGAAGGAAAGCCCACTAACCTTTCAGCAGGCGGTCGCGCGCAGCGTTGACGCGGGCGGCCAGCCCCTCGGTGCCGCCTTGATCGGGATGGGCGCGCGCCATCAGCCTGCGCCATGCCGCGTGGATCGTCTGAGCGTCCGCATCGGCCGCGACGCCCAGAATAGCGCGCGCCTCGGCCTTGCTCATGGGCTCGGCGGGTTGAGCCGCCCTGCCCGCCACAGGTCGGATGCGCGACTGCACGGCCAACCAGACGCCTGCCGACGCCATCCCGCCCGCGATCAGCCAGGCTCCGCGCGCAGCCGCGAACACCGCTCCGGCCAGCAGGGCGGCGCTCAATATGGTCGCAGAGATGCGCCAGTGGCCGCGCCGGGCGCGTTCGGTCTGGCGGCCCAGACGCACCATGGCCCACAGGGCCACGGCGGCCAGCCCCAGCCAGATCAGGCCCATGAAGCGATCAGGCCGCCGCGTCCATGGCGGCGATGGCGTCGTCCAGGCCCAGTGCCTGCATCAGATTGCGCATCTCCTGGCGCGCGGCGACGTGGGCCAGAGAGACCGACACCGGGCGGATGTCGTTCGACAGGTCCGCCACGGTCAGGCCGAAGGGGAAGAGCTCGCGATAGATAACCCGGTCGCGCAGACCCGGCCCGACGCGGAAACCGACCCGCTTGGCCAGCTTGTTCATGCGCGAGGCCAGACGACGACGGTTGCGCGCCTCGGCCACGGCCAGGCGGTTGGTGACGACGATCCAGTCGATGGTCACCTGACGGCCCTCGGTGATGGCGCGGTGCTTGCGCGCCTCCCAGACGCTTTCAGAATAGATGGAGGGTCGGATCAGATCCAGCGTCACCGGATCCACCTCGCCCAGCAGGTCGAAGTCGACGAAGCTGTCGTTCATCGGCGTGACGATCTGGTCAGCGCGGCCATGCGCGGCGCGTGACAGAGCCGTATCGCCGCCCGGCGTGTCGATCAGGATGACGTCAGCCACGGCCTTGGCCTCGGCGAAGGCGGCCTCGAAGCGGGCCATCTGCTCGGCTTCATCAGCCTTGTGCAGAGCCTTGCCGTCGCCCATGTCCGGCACGATCGGCTGCGGCAGTTCATGGCCGTTGGCCTTGGTCCAGGCGAGGCGGTTGGCGAAGAACCGCTCCAGCGAGCGCTGGCGCAGGTCCAGGTCGATGACCGCAACCTTGCGCCCGGCGTGCAGAAGGCCGGTGACGATGTGAATGGCCAGGGTGGACTTGCCCGCCCCGCCCTTTTCATTGCCGATGACGATGACCTGAGGCTGCGCCATGTGAAATCCCACTGTGATCAGCAGGCGCGACTCATCTTCGTCCGCCGCCCGCCCATGGGCCGCAAGATCAGCCTCCGGGCGGCAATCGTCAACGAAACCTTAAGCTGAGCCTGTGGACGATCAGACCGAGGCCGCGCCGGATCGTGCGCACCACGGGTCCGAAGCCGCCAGATCGCGGCACAGGGCCTGAGCCTGTCCGGCGGTGGCGGCGACCTTCAGCCGGAACAGGCGACGCCCGCCGACCTCGACCGCCTCATAGACGGGCTGAAGTCCCGACAGCACCGTCCCGCCCGGCCCTCGGCTCAACCGCATCCAGGCCGCGCGGGCGCCGTCCTCGCTGGAATAGGCGCCCAGTTGCACATGGCGGGCAGCGACTATCATGGGCTTGGGCGCCGTCACGGCCGGCGGCGGAGCCTCGGGATCGGGATAGGCTGTCGGCGTAGGCCCAGGCGTAGGTCCAGGCGCAGAGGCCAGGCGGACCTTGGCGGTCAGGCCTTCGCGCGCGTCCCACAGTTCATGCGGGGTCATCAGCTCGACCTTCAGCGGAGCGGCGCGCTCACGCGGACGATCCGACGCAGCGACCGAATGCGCGTTCCCCGCCTCCTCGCCGGACAAGGGAATGGCGGCGATCCGTTCGGCGGCGCTCTCGAACCGATTGGGGTCGCTTTCCACCACGCCGCAACCGATCAGCAGCCCAGCAAGGACGCAGATCGGCGCAAGACGCAGGAGGACGGAGGCGTTCATACCGCCACATTGGACGACGGATTTTGAGACAGGGTTGAGGAACAGGCTTAACGTCGATTTACCCTGTTCCTCAGCCGGGCCTGTCAGCCGATGGCGCCGACGCCGCCCTCGACATCGCCCGGCGCCACATCGGCGTCGGTCAGGGCCAGGGTCCAGCCGTGGTGGGTGTTCAGGCCCCAGCGACGCGCGCCCGAGCCGTCGCCCGCGTCGCCGCCCGCCGTCACCACGACGCGGCGGCCCTTCGGCAGGGCCGGCGGATCGATCTTGCCCACGGCCAGAGACGTCGGCGTCTCGCCGCCGTAGCCGTCGAAGACGCTGAGCATCGACCATTCGCGGCGCAGGCCGATCCACCAGGGATCGTCGCCGCTGATCGACAGGACGGCCACGCCCTTGCCCTCAGCCGCATGGGCCAAAGCCGCCTGCGGGTCGAGCACCAGCTTGATGTCCGCGGCGGCGCCGAAGCGCAGGCGGGCGCCGTCCACGGCCTTGGCCGGGTCGATGGGGGCCCAGACCTGGACCTGCAGGCGGCCCTGGCGCGCCAGACCCCAGCCGACGATCTCGCGCCACAGATGCTCGACCGCCTCGCGGTTCTCAGGGTCGCACTGTTTCAGCAGGCGAGCCTGGACGGCCTGCTCGCGGTCAGGACGCAGCTTGGTGTGGGGGCCGGTCGGGGCATCCTTGGCCTTGCCCACCTGGGCGGCGACGGACAGGCGGCGCTCGAACAGTTCGAGGATCTGATCGTCCAGGCTGTCGATTTCGGCGCGCAGGGCGGCCAGCGCCTTCTGTTCGGCGCTCAGTTCAATGGTTTCGGCGGGCCAGACTTGCTGGATGGCGGATTGCGACATGGAAGATGGCTTTCGGCATGGGGATTTCGATAGGGAGGTCGCGTCCGCCGATAAAGACTCAGGCAGGGACGCGCAGAATGGCCGCTTGGGAAGAAGCGGTCGCCAGTGAGACGGTCAGGGTTGGTTAGAAGCCCGACGCCTCAGCCGGCGTATCGAAAGCCGTAATAGCCGTAGCCAAAATAGAAGCCGGCCACCGCGCGCGTGGTGGTTTCAACGGTCATTTGTGCGCGCAGCGAGGACATGAATCCGGTCCGGTTTCTGGATCAAGGTCGATCCGACCGGACCTTAAAGCCGCAAACTTTATGCGCGGTCAACCCTGAGGGGCCGTGAACAGGACAAAACGCGTCCGGTTGTCGCTGAAATCCTGCAAATCGTTGCGCAGAACCACCAATCCATAGACCTCAGCGGCGCGAGCGGGCGCTACGGCGGCGCGGGTCACGTCGTCCGCCTCGGCCACGGCGGCGGCGGCGCCCCCGGTGTCAAACGCCTCGACCGCCGCGATCTTCATCTCATTCAACGCCTTGGAGCATTGCTGCAGGGCGACAGGATGGCTTTCAGCCGTCTTCACATCAGACAAGCGCGCTTCAGGCGCGCCCAGCAGCGCCAGGCGGATCGGCCGCCAGGCCTCGCTGACCGCGACCAGCCTGGCCTGCCGCACCAGGGTGGCGGCGGGTTCGACCACGCCCACGGTTGAGTTCTCGACGGGGATCAGGGCGCAATGGCAGTCGCCGCCCAGGACGGCGTCGATCGCGCCCTGAAAGGTCTCAAAGCCGACCGCCTCGTCCCACGGGCGCAGGTCGAGGCAAGCCTCATGGCTGAAGGCGCCCGGCGCGCCCTGATAGGCGACGCGGCCGGGCGTTTCGTCTTCTGCCGTCATGCGGCCTCGGACCGGGCCTGCCGCCCGGCCTTGAGGCGCTCGGCGACCAGGAAGGCCATCTCCAGCGCCTGATCCGCGTTCAGACGCGGATCGCAGTGGGTGTGATAACGGCTCGACAGGTCGTCCTCGGTCACCGCCTGGGCGCCGCCGATGCATTCGGTGACGTTCTGGCCGGTCATCTCCAGGTGGACGCCGCCGGGGTGGACGCCCTCGGCCTCGGCCACATCGATGAAGCTGCGGACTTCGCCCATGACACGGTCGAACGGCCGGGTCTTGTAGCCGTTGCCGGCCTTCAGCGTATTGCCGTGCATCGGGTCGATCGACCAGATGACGCGCTTGCCCGCCGCCTTCACCGCCCGCATCAGACCCGGCAGGCGGTCGCCCACCTTGTCGTGACCGAAACGGCCGATCAGCGTCAGGCGGCCCGGGATGTTGTTCGGGTTCAGGGCATCGATCAGCGGCAGCAGGTCGTCGGCCGTCATGGTCGGCCCGCACTTGACCCCGATGGGGTTGGAGATGCCGCGCATGAACTCGATGTGGGCGCCGTCCAACTGACGCGTGCGCTCGCCGATCCACAGCATGTGGGCCGAGGTGTCGAACCATTCGCCGGTCGAACCGTCCAGGCGCGTCAGGGCGCTCTCGACGTTCAGCAGCAAGGCTTCGTGGCTGGTGAAGACCTCAACGCGCGACAAATCAGGATGCGTCTCAGGGGTGACGCCGACCGCCTCCATGAAGGCCAGGGCCTCGGTGATCTTGTCGGCCAGTTCGCGGTAGGCCGCGCCCGCGCCGTCGTCGGCGAAGCCCAGCGTCCAGCGGTGGATGTTGTACAGGTCGGCATAACCCCCGCCCGCGAAGGCGCGCAGCAGGTTCAGCGTCGAGGCCGACTGGTTATAGGCGCGGATCAGGCGCTGCGGGTCAGGCATCCGCTCTTCCGGCGTGAAGCCCATGCCGTTGATGATGTCGCCGCGATAGGACGGCAACTCGACCCCGCCGATCTCCTCGACCGGAGACGAGCGCGGCTTGGCGAACTGACCAGCGATGCGGCCGACCTTCACCACCGGCTTGCGGCCGGCGAAGGTCAGCACCACCGCCATCTGCAGGATCAGGCGGAAGGTGTCGCGGATGTTGTCGGTCGAAAACTCCTTGAAGCTCTCGGCGCAGTCGCCGCCCTGCAACAGGAAGGCGTTCCCCGCCTCGACCTGGGCCAGATGGTCGGTAAGCTTGCGCGCCTCGCCCGCAAAGACGAGGGGCGGCATCGCGCGCAGCTCGTCTTCGACGCGCGCCAGTTCGGCGGCGTCCGGATAGTCCGTCGGCATATGCAGGACGGGCTTGTTTCTCCAGGATTCGGGGGTCCAGCGCTTACTCATGCCGGCAAGATAGGCCTTTCCCCCGCCTTGAACAATGAAGCTTGCGCGAAATCAGCCGTTAAGCGGTTTCCATGCCTCATCGGCGGGCAGTGGCGCGAACAGGGCCTCGATCTGGGCGTCCGAAACCGAACAAAGCTCGGCCGGCGACCATTGGGGGGCGTTGTCCTTGTCGATGATGACGGCGCGCACGCCTTCCTGGAAGTCATGCGTCTGAACCACGCGCCCGCCCAGGGCGTATTCCATCGCCATGTTGTCGGCGAAGTCGGTCAGCGTCGCCCCGGTGCGAATCTGGCGCAGCGACACCTTCAACGACTGCGGCGACTTGGTCTTCAGGATGTCGAGTTGCTTCAGCGCCCAGTCCGAACCGTCGGCCGCAAGGGCGGCGACGATCTCTTCCACCGTGTCGAAGGCGAAAAGGCGGTCGATGGCTTCGCGGTGCGGAGCCAGCGGCGACGGCCCGGCGTCGCCGGCGATGCGATCGGCGACCGCTTTCGGGTCGGCGGGCGCGGCCAGAAGTTCGGTCTTCAACGCCTCGACGCCCTCGCTCGGCGCAAAGTGGGTGTGAATGCCCAGCGCCACCGTATCCGCCGCCTTCAGACGCGCGCCGGTCAGCGCCAGCCACACGCCCGTCTGGCCCGGCAGGCGCGGCAGGAACCAGCCGCCGCCCACATCGGGGAACAAACCGATGCCCGTCTCGGGCATGGCGTAGGTGGTGCGCTCGGTGGCGATGCGGACGTCGGCGGGCTCGCTGATGCCCACGCCGCCGCCCATGACGATGCCGTCCACCACCGCCGTGATCGGCTTGGGATAGACGAACATCAGATGGTTCAGCTGGTATTCGGTGCTGAAGAAGGCCTTGGCCTCCGAGGCGTCCCCTGCCCCGCTCTCGGCGATCATGCGGATGTCGCCCCCGGCGCAGAAGCCGCGCTCCCCTGCATGGTCGATCAGCACCGACTTCACCGCGTCGTCAGCGCGCCAGGTCAGCAGCGCCTCGATCATCGCCTCGCACATAGGTCGGTTCAGGGCGTGGATCGCCTTCGGCCTGTTCAGGGTGATGCGGCCGACACCATTTTCGATGCGGGTGATGACTTCGGATTCAGTGCTCATGCCTTGGGTCTAGAGCCGGCGCCGTCGCGGGTAAAGCCGAAGAGCCGTCTTGCATTCGCGCTGCAGCAGCGTTGGTATGGCCCCGCCTGGTTCACGAAAGACAGCACTCCATGCTCATCGCCGCGATGACAGCCGCCCTGACCCTGACCACCGCTCCCGCCGATGAAAGGGGCGCTCAGTGGGTGACGCACGACGTATCGGGCGAAGGCGCGGTCGCCAGCTTCCTGAACTGGAACTTCACCGGCGTCATCACCCGCGCGCACTGTGCGGGCGGCCAGGTCACATTCCAGTATTTCTATGACTTTCCGGGATCGCCCGCCCCCGGCCAGCGCGCCCTGACCCTGACGGTCGACGGCGCGGACTACCGGCTGACGCCCTCGGTCGATGAGATGGACCGGCAGGTCTACACCCTGTCGTCCGACGGCAAGGCCGCGCTTAGACAGGCGCGCAACGTCGATCTCGACGCCCCGAACGAGGCGGACGAGCCCTGGTATCTGGGCCAGTCCGCCGCGCTGGTGAACCTGGCGAGGCGCTGCGGCTGAGGCCTAGACCATTATCGATTTGGATTGGATCAATCCGAACTCGGATCAATGCTCCAGCATCAATGCCTTGAGCGAATATCTGGGTTCACATGCGATCGCATGTGAACCGATCTCGCTCTAGCGCGCCAGCTCGCGCGCCACGATCACGCGCATGATCTCATTGGTGCCTTCCAGGATGCGGTGAACGCGCAGGTCGCGCACGATCCGCTCCAGCGGGTAGTCCTTCAGATAGCCGTAGCCGCCGTGCAGCTGCAGCGCCTGATCGGCGATCTGGAAGCAGGCGTCAGTCGTCAGGCGCTTGGCCATGGCGCACCATTTGGTCTTCTCCGGATGGCCGGTGTCGATGGCCCAGGCGCCGCGCAGCACCATCAGGCGGGCGGCCTCAAGGTCCGTCGCCATGTCCGCCAACTCGAACTGGGTGTTCTGGAACTGGCCGATGGCCTGTCCGAACTGCTTGCGGCTGGCGACGTAGTCCTGCGCCGTCTCCAGCGCCAGACGCGCCCCGCCCAGCGAGCAGGCGGCGATGTTCAGACGCCCGCCGTCCAGACCGGCCATGGCGTATTTGAAGCCCGCGCCTTCCTCACCCACCAGGTTGGCGACCGGCACCCGGCAGTCGTCGAAGCTGACCACGGCGGTCGGCTGGGCGTTCCAGCCCATCTTTTTCTCATTGGCGCCGAACGACAGGCCGGGCGTGCCCGCCTCGACCACCAGGGTCGAGATGCCCTTCGGCCCCTCACCGCCCGTGCGGACCATGACGACATAGACATCCGACGTCCCGGCGCCGGAAATGAAGGCCTTGGCGCCGTTCAGCACATAATGGTCGCCGTCGCGCACCGCCGTCGTCCGCAGCGCCGCCGCGTCAGAGCCCGAGCCCGGCTCAGTCAGGCAGTAGCTGGCGATCTTCTCCATCCCGACCAGCGACGGCACGAAGCGCGCCCGCAACTCGTCCGAGCCAAAGCTGTCGATCATCCACGTCGCCATATTGTGGATCGAGATAAAGGCCGCCGTCGCCACGTCGCCGCGCGACAGCTCTTCAAAGATCAGCGCCGCCTCGATGCGGCCCAGGCCCATGCCGCCGTGTTCCTCGCCCGTGTAGATGCCGGCGAAGCCCATCTCGGCGGCGGACTTCAGCACGTCGACCGGGAAATGCTTATCTTCGTCCCAGCGAGCCGAATGCGGGGCCAGCTCGGCCTCAGCGAAGGCGCGGGCCGCGTCCTGAATGGCGCGTTGATCGTCGGTGAGGGCGAAGTCCATGAAAGCTCCCGCATTACAACCTGCCCTCTGACGGGGCGTTCGGGGCGCTTCTAACGGCTGGCGGCGCGCACGTCACCCCGTCCCCGCATGGGAGCGCGCCCGCTTGGACAGTTCGTCTTTTGCCTCTACCCGCGCTTTGTTTTAAGCCGCGCGCATGACCATGCCCTTCCAGCCCGCCGCCTTTCCCTACGCCCGCCCGCGTCGCCTGCGCTCGCAGCCTTGGGTGCGCCGTCTGGTCGCCGAGACGACCCTGACGCCTGCCGATCTGATCTGGCCGCTGATCGTCCATGACGGCCCGGAAGACCGCCAGCCGGTCGCCTCCATGCCGGGCGTCTTCCGCCTGTCGCCCAAGGAGGCCGCCAAGGCCGCCGTCGAGGCGCGCGATCTGGGCATTCCGATGGTCGCCCTGTTTCCGAACGTGAACGACGGGCTGAAGGACAATGTCGCCACCGCCGCCACCGACCCGGACGGCCTGATCCCCGACTGCATCCGCGCCATCAAGGACGCCGCGCCCGAGATCGGCGTCATGACCGACGTGGCGCTGGACTGCTACACCGACCACGGCCACGACGGCGTTCTGGAAGACGGCCGCATCGTCAACGACCCGACGCTGGAACGTCTGGCCGAACAGGCCTTCATCCACGCCCACGCCGGCGCAGACGCCGTGGCGCCGTCCGACATGATGGACGGTCGCGTTCAGGCCATCCGCGAGGCGCTGGAAGCCAACGGCCTGAGCGATACGTTGATCATCAGCTATGCGGCCAAATACGCCTCGGCCTTCTATGGCCCGTATCGCGACGCGGTCGGCTCGTCCAAGTCGCTGACCGGCGACAAGAAGACCTATCAGATGGACTTCGCCAACGCGGAGGAGGCTCTGCGCGAGGTGGCGATGGATCTGTCGGAGGGCGCCGACGCCCTGATCGTCAAGCCGGGCCTGCCCTATCTGGATATCGTCCGGCTGGTGTCGCAGACGTTCAAGGTTCCGACCTTCGCCTATCAGGTGTCCGGCGAGTACGCGATGATGCAGGCCGCCTTCGCCAACGGCTGGCTGGACCCGGACCGCGCCATTCTGGAAAGCCTGCACGCCTTCAAGCGCGCGGGGGCGTCCGGCGTCATCAGCTATTTCGCGCCGCAAGCCGCGCGGATGATGGGCTAAATCCCTTCTCCCCTGGGAGAAGGACGCGTCAGGCGGTCGGATCGACCGCCTTGCCGTATTTCCCGCGGAAATAGGTCAGCGCGTCGCCGGGCCGGGTGTCGAACGCCTCGACCCGGCCGACGATAACCAGATGGTCGCCCATGACGATGCGCTCGTGGGTCCGGCAGGTCAGACGCGTCACCGCATTCAGCAGGCGCGGCGGTTCGGGATCATCCACCGCGAACTCATCGTCCGACAAACGGCACACGCCCCAGGCGAAGCGATCGGACATGGCCTGATCCTCGACCGGCAGCATGTGCACGGCGAAGCGGTCCGCTCCGGCGAAGGCGTCGTGGCGGTCGGACTTGATGTCCATGCACCACAGCACCAGCGGCGGATCCAGCGAGACCGAGGTGAAGCTGTTCACCGTGATCCCCAACGGCCCGTCGGCGGTGTGAGCCGTCACCACGCACACCCCGGTCGCGAACCCGCCCAGCGCCCTGCGATAGGCGCGAGGGTCGAAATCATCGGCGGGTGAGGCAGGCGACTGTGACATGGCCATCAGCTAGGCCGTGAATCCCGCATCGGCAAGGGCGCGGCGCGCCGTCGCAGCGCACCGCAACCGCTTCTTAAGCCCCGCATGGGATTTAGGGCGAACGAACACGGTTAAGACGGACCCGCCCCATGGCGCTGAACGATCGCCCGATCCTGATCAAGAAGGTGAAGAAGGTTGCCGGACACGGCCACCACGGCGGCGCGTGGAAGGTGGCCTACGCCGACTTCGTCACGGCCATGATGGCCTTCTTCCTGCTGATGTGGCTGATCAATACGACTGATCCGGAGCAGAAGCGCGGCATCGCCGAATACTTCGCCCCGGCCAACGTGTCGGCCTCGACCTCGGGGTCCGGCGGCATCCTGGGCGGCACGTCGCTGGGCGATTCCGAAGGCGCCAAGGGCGCGGGCTCCAACGCCGTGATCGAACAACTGGCCCCCGAGGCCCCCGACGCGCCGCAGGAAGCGGGCCAGAATTCCAACCTGGCCTCGGCCAGCGAGGCCGCCCTGCGCGCCGAGATCGCGCGGCGCGAGGCCGCAGATTTCGCCAGCGCCGCCGAATCTCTGCGCCAAGCCATGCAGTCCATGCCGGAACTGGCCGAACTGTCGAAACAGCTGATTATCGATCAGACGCCCGAAGGCCTGCGCATCCAGCTGGTGGATCAGGAAGGCCGCTCGATGTTCGAGAACGGCTCTTCGCGTCCCAATCCACGCGCCCAACTGCTGCTGCGCGCCGTGGCCAAGGTCATCAACCAACTGCCCAACCGCATCTCCATCACCGGCCACACCAGCGCCGTCGCAGGCTCCAGCCGCGCCAGCAGCGCCGGCGACTGGCCCCTGTCTTCGGCACGCGCCGACGCATCGCGCCTGACGCTGCAGGGTGCGGGCGTGAACACCGACCGGGTCTATTCCGTCGCGGGCAAGGCGGGGTCCGATCCGCTGTATCCCGACGACCCGTCGCTGGCGGGCAACCGCCGCATCGCCATCGTCCTGCTGCGAGAGGCGCCGGTCCTGCCTACGGACACCAGCCTGTGAGGCCGTGCGGCGACACCCTCGCCGCACGAAGAAGGCTTGCGAAAACGGCTGGTTGCGCGCCAAATCAGATCATGAGCCGCGCGTATCCATCCGGCCCCTGTGCGGGCGCTGAAACCGTCACGGAGCGACAGCCGTGACCCAGCACTTCTTCTCGCGCCAACTCCGCTTCTTCATGACGGCCAGCGCGCCCTGCCCCTATCTGCCGGGTCAGTTCGAACGCAAGGTCTTCGCCAACCTGCCGTTCAACGACGGGGCCGACGTCAACGACGCCCTGACCCAGGCCGGGTTCCGCCGCAGTCAGAACATCGCCTACCGCCCGGCCTGCGAGGCCTGCGCGGCCTGCGTCTCGGTGCGGATTCCGGTGGCGGATTTTGAACTCTCGCGCTCGCGCCGCCGCATCCTGGCCCGCAACGCCGACCTGTCGCGCGGCCTGGTCGAGGCCGAGGCGACGATGGAACAGTTCGACCTGCTGCGCCGCTATCTGAACGCCCGCCACCCCGGCGGCGGCATGAGCGACATGAGTTGGCTGGACTATGTGTCGATGGTCGAGGACACCGCCGTCCGCACCCATTTGATCGAATACCGCCTGCCCAGCGAGGATGACGGCCCCGGCCGCCTGGTCGGCGTCTGCCTGACCGACCTGCTGCATGACGGCCTGTCGATGGTCTACAGCTTCTTCGACCCGGAGCTGGAGCGCCGCAGCCTGGGCCGCTTCGCCATCCTGGATCACCTGCATCAGGCCCAGACGGTGGGGCTGCCGTATGTGTATCTAGGCTACTGGGTCCAGGGCTCGCCCAAGATGGACTACAAGGCCGAGTTCCGCCCGCTGGAGGCCCTGCGCCCCTGGGGCTGGGAGCGGCTGGAGGAATAGACGCCACGCCTCTCCCTCCCCTTCATGGGGACGGTGGTCGCGCAGCGACCGGGTGGGGAGGGAGAAGACTGCGTCAGGTCGTCGGCACCGCCGTGCCTGCGGCCTGAGGCGCTCCGCCCCACGGCCCGTCGTCCCGACCGCCGGCGAACTGCACCAGGGCCGCGATCCTTTTCTCGATCGGCGGATGAGTGGCGAACAGGCCCGAGAACCCCGCCTTCTCCGCCGTATTATCCAGGAACATGCCCCTCAGTTCATCCGGCGCCTCCAGCTTCGACTGGCCCGACACCTTGCGCAGGGCCGAGATCATGGCGTCCGGGTTCTTGGTCAGCTCCACCGCCCCGGCGTCGGCCACATACTCCCGCGTCCGCGACAGGGTCATGCGGATGACGGCGGCCAGGCCGAAGCCGATCACCCCGATGGCCAGGCCGATCAGGATCAGCGGCATGGCGTTCTTGTTGTTCCCGCCGCGGCCGCCGCGCACATAGAACAGGCTGCGGAACACCAGTTCAGCCACCACGCTGATAATCCCCGCGAAGATCGAGGCGATCACCATGGTCCGCACGTCCTTGTTGATGACGTGGGTCAGCTCGTGCGCCAGGACGCACTCCATCTCGTCGCGGTTCAAGGTCTGCATCAGGCCGCGCGTGACGGTGACGCTGTAGTTGCCCTCGTGCAGGCCGGACGCATAGGCGTTCAGCGACGGGCTTTCGATGATGCGCAGGGCGGGCGTCTTCATCCCGCGCGAGATCGCCAGGTTCTCCAGCAGATTATAGAGGTCCGGCTCGCTCCGACGCTCAACCTTTCGCGCTCCGGTCATGACGTCGATCATCATCTGATTGCCGAAATAGGCGATGACGAACCAGATCGCCGCCGCGATGGCGGCGAAGGGCACTGTCCAGCCCAGCATGGACGCCGCCAGCGCCAGATCCTGACCCAGGTCGCCGCCCGAATTGGGCAGAAGGCCGAACCCCATCATCAGCACCTGAATGCCGAACAATATGCCGACCAGCAGCACCGGGAACCCGGCCAGCAGGATCGCCGACCGGGTGTTGTTCCGCCAGATGTGGGTCTTGAGGCCGACGGCCTGGCCGAAAACCGCCATTGGGGCTTAGAACTTCACCGTCGGCGGGGCGGCGTTCAGCGCGGCGCGTTCGCCCTCGCCCACGTCGAAGAAGGGCTTGTCCGCGCCGAAGCCGAACATCCCGGCGAACAGGACCGTCGGGAACTGACGGCGCACGGCGTTAAATTCGCTGACGGCGTTGTTGAAGAAGCGGCGCGCGGCGGCCAGCTTGTTCTCGATGTCCGACAGGTCCATCTGCAGCTGCTGGAAGTTGGCGTTGGCCTTCAGGTCCGGATAGGCCTCGGACACGGCGAACAGACGGCCCAGGGTCGCCGTCAGCATGTTCTCGGCCTGCACCTTCTCATCCACAGTGCGAGCGCCCGCAGCGGCGGCGCGCGCCTGGGTCACGGCGTCCAGGGTGCCGCGCTCGTGCGTGGCGTAGCCCTTCACCGTCTCGACCAGGTTGGGGATCAGATCCTGGCGTTGCTTCAACTGCACGTCGATGTCGGCGAACGACTGGTTCGCCGTCTGATCCAGCTTCACCAGCTTGTTGTACGCGCCGACCACGACGAACAGCAGAATGACGACGATGACGCCGATGATGATCCAGGTGATCATTGAGCCTCCTCCGAAAGATCAGCCGCGACTATGCGAGCCGGAAGTCGCCGCAACCAATGAATTCGGCGTCACCCTTCCCTCTCCCGCCGGGAGAGGGTTGAACTCAGCGGAACTTGCGCAGGCCGCGCGGACCCTGACGGCCGGCGCCGGCGCGTTTGCCCAGCCAGTCCTTCCAGTCCGGCCAGTTGCGGCGGCGGCCGCCGCCGTCGGCCCATTCCGGCCCCGCTTCGGCGTTGAACACCGCCACATCGGCCAGGCCGCCCTGCTTGTAGTTCTGCAGCTTCACGCCCTTGCCCCGGCCCATTTCGGGCAGTTCGGCCAAGGGGAAGATCAGCGCCTTGATGTTCTCGCCGATGACGGCGACGTGGTCGCCCTGCGGCTGGCTGGGCACGCGCAGCATGGCCAGCATCTCGCCGTTCAGCACCTGCTTGCCGCCGCGCTTCTGGGCCAGAAGGTCGTTCTCGGGCGCCACAAAACCGTAGCCCGCCTTTGAGGCGACCAGCAGCTTGGCGTTCGGCTCATGCGCCACGACGTTGATGATCTCGGCCTTCTCGTCGAGATCGATCATCAGACGCAGCGGCTCGCCGTGGCCGCGCCCCGACGCCAGCTTGTCGGCGCCGATGGTGAAGATGCGCCCGTCCGACGCCCCGACCAGCAGCTTGTCCGTCGTATAGGCGGGAACCAGGAAGCCCAGCTTGTCGCCTTCCTTGAACTTCAGTTCGGAGGGATCGTCGACCTTGCCCTTGGCGGCGCGGATCCAGCCGCGATCGGACAGGATGACGGTGATCGCTTCGCGCGGAATGAAGGCTTCCGGCGCGACGAAGGCCGAGGCGTCGACCGCCTCTCCCATCAGGGTGCGGCGCGGCGAGACCAGCGCCTTGCGCACGGCCTCCAGCTCCTTGCCGATGGCCTTCCACTGCTTGGCCTCGGAGGAGGTCAGCGCCTGCAGCGCTGCAAGTTCTTCCGACAGCTCATTGAATTCCTTCTCGATCGTCATCTCTTCGAGACGGGCCAGCTGACGCAGGCGGGTGTCGAGGATGAAGTCGGCCTGAAGCTCGCTCAGTCCGAAGGTCGCGATCAGGGCCGCCTTGGGCTGCTCTTCCTCGCGGACGATGCGGATGACCTCGTCCAGGTTCAGGAAGACGATGCGAAGGCCTTCCAACAGGTGCAGGCGCTTCTCGACGCGGGCGATGCGCCACTGGCTGCGGCGGTTCAGCACTACGCGGCGGTGATCGAGGAAGGCCTGCAGGCATTCCTTCAGCCCCATGACGCGCGGCGTGCCGGTGGCGTCCAGCACGTTCATGTTGATAGGGAAGCGCACCTCGAGATCGGACAGCTTGAACAGGCTTTCCATCAGCATTTCAGGCTCGATGGTGCGGTTCTTCGGTTCGAGGATCAGGCGGATATCCTCCGCCGACTCGTCGCGCACGTCGCCCAGCAGGGGCGCCTTCTTGTTCTCGATCAGGTCGGCCAGGGCCTCGATCAGGCGCGACTTCTGCACCTGATACGGCATCTCGGTGATGACGATCTGATAGGCGCCGCGATCGAGCTTTTCCTCGACCCATTTGGCCCGCAGCCGAACACCGCCACGGCCGGTCTCATAGGCGTCCAGAATGGCGGCCTGGCTTTCGACCGACACGCCGCCCGTCGGGAAGTCCGGCCCCGGCACGATCTGCATCAGATCGACGGTCGTGGCGTCCGGCCGCTCCAGCAACAGATGGCAGGCGTCGATCAGTTCGCCCACGTTATGCGGCGGGATGGAGGTCGCCATGCCCACGGCGATGCCCGACGATCCGTTGGCCAACAGGTTTGGAAAGCCCGCCGGCAGGACTACCGGCTCTTCGTCCTGATCGTCATAGGTGGGGCGGAAGTCGACCGCGTCCTGATCAATGCCGTCCAGCAGCAGGACGGCGGCAGACGTCAGCTTGCACTCGGTATAGCGCATGGCCGCCGCGCTATCGCCGTCGATGTTGCCGAAGTTCCCTTGCCCGTCCACCAGCGGATAGCGCTGGGCGAAGTCCTGAGCCAGACGGACCAGGGCCTCATAGATGGAGGCGTCCCCGTGCGGGTGATAGCCGCCCATGACCTCGCCGACGACCTTGGCGCATTTGCGCGCGGCCGCCTGCGGGTTCAGCCGCATCTGGTGCATGGCGTACATGATGCGCCTGTGCACCGGCTTGAAGCCGTCGCGCACGTCGGGCAGCGCTCGGTTGGTGATCGTCGACAGGGCGTAGGCCAGATAGCGCTTGGACAGCGCATCGCCCATCGGCTCTTCGACGATGCGGCCGCCTTCGGGCGTCGGGGTGTGGATGGTCATACGGCTTCGAATCAATGATCGGACGAGGAAAGTCTAGCGCAGCCGGGGCCTGACGCAGGGATTGTCAGCGCCTATCTGTGCAGAAACGCGCGAAGGAGCCCCGATGAAGACCGCCCTGACCGACCGCCTCGGCCTGACCGTCCCCCTGATCCAGGCGCCGATGGCGGGAACCTCGACCGCCGAACTGGCCGCCGCCGTGTCGAATGCCGGGGCGCTGGGCTCCATCGCCCTGGGGGCCATCGACGCCGAGGCGAGCCGTAAGGCCATCCGCGCGGTGAAGGCGCTGACCGACCGGCCGTTCAACGTCAATCTGTTCTGCCATGCGCCGATCGCGGCCGATCCAGCGCGCGACGCCGTCTGGATCGACAGCCTGCGTCCGATCTTCACCGAGTTCGACGCGGCGCCGCCCGAGCGCCTCAACGACATCTACCAGAGCTTCCTGACCGACGACGCCAAGCTGGCCGTGCTGGTCGAGGAACGGCCTGCCGTGGTCAGCGTCCATTTCGGCCTGCCGCGCGCCGATCAGGTGGCGGCGCTGAAGGCGGCGGGCTGCGTCCTGGTCGCCAGCGCCACCACGCCCGAGGAAGGCCGCGCCGCTGTCGCCGCCGGGTTCGACATGGTGATCGCCCAAGGGGTCGAGGCGGGCGGTCATCGCGGTGTCTTCGACCCTGCCGACGATCCGCGCTTTGCGGCCTTGCCGCTGACGCGCCTGCTGGCGCGCGACCTGCCGGTTCCGGTCATCGCGGCGGGCGGGATCATGGACGGCGCCGGGATCGCGGCGGCGCTGGCGCTGGGCGCGGCCGGGGCGCAGATGGGCACGGCCTTCGCATCGTGCCCGGAGTCGGCGGCGGATGGCGCCTATCGAGCGGCCTTGGCAGGAGTCGAGGCCGGGCGCACGCGGGTCAGCGCAGCCATCTCCGGCCGCCCGGCGCGCGGGGTGGAGAACGCCTTCATGCGCCGCGCCGATGAGACGAAGATCGCCGCCTATCCTTACGCCTACGACCTCGGCAAGGCGCTGAACGCCGCGGCCAGGGCCAAGGGAGACAACGGCTATGCTCCGCACTGGGCCGGGCAAGGCGCGCCGCTGGGCCGGGCGCTGCCTGCCGCCGAACTGGTCGCGATGTTGGAAAGGGAAACGCGCGAGGCGATTGCGGGGCTGACCCGCCTCTGACCCTCCCGCTCATCCCGGCGAAGGCGTTACAGCCGCCCGGCGTCGCCCAGCTTGTCGATCATCCAGACCCGCGCAGGCGGCAGGGGCTTGTTCAAGGCGTGGAAGACGAACCGCTCAAGAAAATGTCCCGTCAGCTCCAGCCCTGCCTTCACATCGCCTGCGCCCAGCCCGGCCTGCGCGCCCAGCATGAAGGGCGGCAGGGCCAATAGCTTGTCGGCATAGGGCGCGCCCGCCTCGCGGCTGACGGCGCGGCCGGTGCGGGGGCTGACCCAGACCAGATCATCCATCGACCCTGTTGAGGCGCAGCGCGACAGGTCGAGGCCAAAGCCCAAATCTTCCAGCAACCCCGCCTCGAAACGCACGAAGATGGCGGGCCAGACCTCGGGCACGGCGAACGCCCCCATCAGCGCCTCGAAGGCGTAGAAGGCGCCGGGATGCGGCTCACGCTCCGGCAGGGCGCCTTGCGCCACCGCCGCGGCGGCGCTGAGGCCGGTTAGGGCCAACGGGTCGTCGAACAAGGCGGCCGGGCCTTCGCCCACCGGCTCCAGCCGCGCCGAACCCAGCTGATCCGAGGTCCGCGACCGCAGATCGGCCACGACCCGCGCACCGGGTTGAAGGAAGGGCCGCATCCGACGCGACGCCCCGCCCGCGACATAGGCGGCGCGGCGGCCGTGCCGCTCGGTCAGCAGATCTACCACCGCCCCCGTATCGCCATGCGCCCGCGCCGACAGCACGAAGGCGTCGTCCTGAACTTCCATCAGTCGGCCTTGATGGCGTCGACGACGGCGCGCGCCTTGTCGTTCGGCACGGCGAAGCTGAGGACGTATTGCTCGATCTTCCAGCCCTCGTCGGTCAGGCGCAGCACGCCCGAACCGCGCGTGGTCCCATAGGCGTCGTTTTCCAGAACCTCGTCGAACCAGGCGACGCAGCGGCAATCGATCGGGGCGATGGTCACGGTCCGCGCCGTCGGCCGATAGGTCCAGCCCTTGCCCTGCGAGAAGTAGGGCGTGGCGTAGGCGCGGAACTCTGGCAACGTCCACCGCTCGCCCGCGTCCGTGCCGATGAAGCGGGCGTCCGGCGTGAAGGTCGCGAAATAGGCCTCGCCGTCCGCTACCGAGGCGGCGGCGTGCATGGCGTCCAGCGTGCGCTCGACAGGCGCAGTCTCGGCGGACGCGGCGGACAGTTGGAGCATCATCAGAGCGGCGGTGATCATGAAGATGTTCTAGTCCTGTTCCGAAGTTCGTGAAAGCTCCCACACATCCGCTCATCCCGGCCCCAAGAAACGGAAACCTCGCTCGCCCTGTGCGTTCCGCCTCCATCCGAAGGAGGGTCTCATGAAGATCGTCACCAGTCTCAGCTTCCAGGGCCAGTGCCGCGAGGCGCTGGAGTTCTACGCCCGCATCCTGGGCGGCAAGGTCACGGCCGCCTTTCCGTTCGGCGACGGCCCGCCCGACATGCCGGTCGATCCCAAATACAAGGACTGGTTGATGCACGGCTGGTTGGAGATCGGGGACCAGGCCATCATGGGCGCCGACCTGCCGCCAGAGTTCGCCCCGAACATCGACAAGCCCAAGAACGGCTTTGACGTGTCGTATCACACCGACGACCTCGCCAAGGCGCGCGAAGTCTTCGACGCACTGTCCGAAGGGGGCAAGGTCGGCATGGCTTTCGCCGAAACCTTCTGGTCGCCCGGCTTCGGCAGCCTGACGGACAGGTTCGGCATCCCGTGGATGGTCAACACCAACCCGGCGGCGGACTGGAAACCCAGCGGTTGACGCCTTTGTGATCACGGACTGTTACGACCAAAGCCGTATTGGAATCAGGGTGATGCGGCGCCTATGTCCGCGTCGTTCCTTGAGCCCTCCCCGGCTCCAGCCGTCAGGTTTGCGATGTCCCGCGTCCGTAACGCCGCCCTCAAGTCGAAGATCATGTCCGCCCAGGACGCCGCCGCCCTGATCCCGGCCAACTCGACCGTGGGCATGAGCGGCTTCACCGGCTCGGGCTATCCCAAGGTCGTGCCGATGGCGCTGGCCGAGCGGATCGAGGCCGAGCATGCGGCAGGCAATCCCTTCAAGCTGAAGGTCTGGACCGGCGCCTCGACCGGGCCGGAACTGGACGGCGCCCTGGCCAAGGCCGACGGCATCGAGTTCCGCCTGCCCTACAACTCCGACCCCATCGCCCGCGAGAAGATCAACAAGGGCGAGATGGAATACCTGGACATGCACCTGTCGCAGGTGGCGCCGGTGGCCTGGCAGGGTTTCCTCGGCCCGCTGGAGACGGCGGTGGTCGAGGTGTCGGGCATCCGCGAGGACGGGGCGCTGATTCCTTCGTCCTCCATCGGCAACAACAAGACCTGGCTGGACCGCGCCGACCAGATCATCCTTGAGGTCAACAGCTGGCAGAACGCCGCGCTGGAGGGGATGCACGACATCTATTACGGCACCGCCCTGCCGCCCGCGCGGGTGCCGATCCCGCTGACCAAGCCGACCGACCTGATCGGCGAGACCGTCTTCCGCGTCGATCCGTCCAGGATCGCCGCCATCGTCGAGACGGACAGCCCCGACCGCAACCTGCCCTTCGCCGCGCCCGACGCCAGCGCCACGGCCATCGCGGGGCATTTGATCGAGTTCCTGCAGCATGAGGTGAAGCTGGGCCGCCTGCCCGCCCATCTGCTGCCGCTGCAATCGGGCGTGGGCAATGTCGCCAACGCCGTGCTGGCGGGTCTGGCCGACAGCCCGTTTGAAAACCTGACAGCCTATACGGAGGTGCTGCAGGACGGGATGCTGGACCTGCTGGACTCAGGGAAACTGACCGTCGCCTCGGCCACCGCCTTTTCGCTCAGCCCCGAGGCCGCCGCCGATTTGAACAGCCGCATGGAGCAGTTCCGCGGCAAGATCATCCTGCGCCCGCAGGAGATTTCGAACCACCCGGAGATCATCCGCCGCCTGGGCTGCATCGCCATGAACGGCCTGATCGAGGCCGACATCTACGGCAACGTCAACTCGACCCACGTCATGGGCTCGCGCATCCAGAACGGCATCGGCGGCTCGGGCGACTTTGCGCGCAACGCCTATATTTCCTGCTTCGTCACGCCCTCGACGGCCAAGGGCGGCAAGATCTCGGCCATCGTCCCCATGGCCAGCCACGTCGACCACATCACCCAGGACGTGCAGGTCATCGTCACGGAGCAGGGTCTGGCCGACCTGCGCGGCCTGTCGCCCAAGCAGCGCGCGAAGGTCATCATCGCCAACTGCGCCCACCCCGACTATCGCGACGCGCTCAGCGACTATTACGCCCGCGCGCTGAAGGGTTCCTACGGCCTGCAGTCGCCGCACCTGCTGACCGAGGCGCTGTCGTGGCACCAGCGGTTCATTGAGACAGGCTCGATGAAGGCCTGATCGGCCTCAGCGCGCCAGCGCCGTCGGGAACGGACGGCCCAGAGCCTCGGCCATCGCCTGTTGATTGATGAGCAGCACCTGATCGCGCAGGTGGTAGTTGTTCGACAGCACCACCACCGTCACCTCCTGATCGGGCTGGTAGGACACCAGGTTGCGGAACCCCGCCCAACTGCCGGTGTGATAGATCTGGCGATCGCTGAACGGCGAAGAGGTCCGCTCGCCCAGGGCGCTGACGTAGATGCCGTAGCCATAGGCCCGATGCGGGCCGCGCCGCTCGGGCATGTCGTCCGGGGCATGATCGGCGATCAGGTCGGCATAGGCCTTGTCGCTCAGGATGTGCCCCTGATGCAGGGAGCGGTTCCAGGCCAGCACGTCGTCCAGCGTCGAATACAGCGCCCCGGCGCCCGCAACGACGCTAACGTTGGCGATGGGCTGCGGCGTCAGACCGGCCGGAAACAGGCCGTAGCCCATGGCCAGACCCTGAGCGTCGTTATTCACGTCCGAGCCGGTGTCCTTCATGCCCAGGGGCTTGAGGATCGCCTGCTCCATATAGGTTTCGAACGGTTGGCCGCTGGCCCTGGACACGATCTCGGCCGCCAGGTTGAAGGCGGCGTTATTGTAACGAACCTTCGTCCCCGGCTCGAACTGCAGGCCATAGCGGGCCGAGGTCTCGGTCAGTTCCTGCGGCGTGCGGTGGGTGACGCGGATACGCCCCCACTCCGCCTGAGCCATCACGTCCGGAATGCCCGACGTATGCGACAGCAGGTGATGAATACGTAGCGGCCGCCAGGCGTCGGGGCACGGCTCGATCCATTTGCAGACCGGATCATCGACCGACAGCTTGCCCTCGTCCTGAAGCTTCAGGACGGCGACGGCGGTGAACTGCTTGGACACCGAGGCCAGGCGGAAACGCGTGTCCAGAGCGAAGGGCGTGTCCGTCTCATAGTTCGCCTTACCATAGACCTGACGGAACAGGATCTGATCGCCCTTGGCCACCAGCACGGCGCCCGTGAACTGCTTGCTGGCCGCCATCTCATCCAGCCGCGCCTTGAGGTGCGGCAGGGCCTCGACCACCTCGACCGGCGGGCGCTTGGGCAGGTCTGTCCGATAGACGGCGGCCGCCTGGGTCTCCGGCGCGACGGCCTTGACGAACCATGCGCCCGCTCCGGCCGAGATCAGGCCGGCGGCGACAAGGGAACCGAGGAACCAGGGCCTTCCGCCCGCGGTCTTGGGAACGATGAACACGAGACTAGACGTCAAACTCCAGGCCGAACTGGGCGTACAATGCCTTTGAGTCTTGCCATTTGGGATCGACTTTGACGGTCAAAAACAGGTGAACGGGCCGATCCAGGATCTCGATCAGCTCCTCGCGCGCCTTCTGGCCGATCCATTTCAGGGTCTGGCCGCCCTTGCCCAGGACGATCGGGCGCTGGCTTTCACGCTCGACGTAGATGGTCTGTTCGATGCGGGCCGAACCGTCCGCCTTGTCCTCGAACGAGGTGGTCTCGACCGCCGCCGAATAGGGCAGTTCCTCATGAACGCGCAGATAGACCTTCTCGCGCGTGATCTCGGCGGCCAGAACGCGCAGGGGCACATCCGCCGACTGGTCTTCGGGATACAGCCAAGGCCCCTCGGGCATGGCCAGGGCCAGGCGCGTCTTCAGGTCGTCCACGCCGTCGCCGCTGAGCGCCGAGATCATGAAGACCTCGGAATAGACGCCCGTCTCGAACAGGCGCTGCGACAGGGCCAGCAGGGTGTCGCGACGCATCCCGTCGATCTTGTTCAACGCCAGGATGACCTTGGTGTCGGTCGCCTTCAGATTGGCGATGATGGTCTCAGTGTCCTCGGCCGAGCGACGGTCGGCGGCGGTGCCTTCGCGACCTTCAGCGTCGATATGCGACTGGGCGTCGATCAGGTGGACGACCACGTCGGCGTCCTGCGCCCCGCCCCAGGCCGAGGCGACCATGGCGCGATCCAGACGGCGGCGCGGCGTGAAGATGCCGGGCGTGTCCACCAGCACGATCTGGGCGTCGCCCTTGATAGCGATGCCGCGCACGGGAAAGCGCGTGGTCTGAACCTTCTGGGTGACGATGGAGACCTTGGAGCCGGTCAACCGGTTCACCAGCGTCGACTTGCCCGCATTGGGCGCGCCGATGATGGCCGCGAAGCCCGCGCGCTGGCCGGTGATCTCGGTGGTTTCGGGGGTCTCGGTCAAATTACGTCTTCTCGTTTCAATAGGGCGATGGCGGCGGCCTTTTCCGCCTCCTGTCGCGAACGTCCCTGGGCGCGGGCCGGTTCATAGCCGGTCACCGTCGCCTCGACCGTGAAGGTCGGCGCATGATCCGAGCCGGTGCGCTGGACCACTTCATAGGTCGGCAGCGGACGGCCCTGGCCCTGCGCCCATTCCTGCAGGGCGGACTTGGGATTGGTCACGGCCGGCGCCGGGGGCGCGGCCAATTCTTCGGCCCAGGCGCGTTCGAACACGGCCTGAGCGGCGATCAGACCGCCGTCGCGATAAACGGCCGCCAGGATCGCTTCCACAGCATCGGCGATGACTCCGGCCTTTCTGCGGCCGCCGGTCTTGGTCTCGCCGGGCGACAGGCGCAGGGCGTCGCCGACGCCCAGCCGTTCGCCCACGCGGGCGCAGGCGCTCTTGTCCACCAGGGCGTGCAGGCGGGCGGACAACTGTCCCTCGTCCGCCGACGGGTAATCCCGCACCAGACGGTCCGCGACCAGCAGGCCCAGCACCCGGTCGCCCAGGAACTCGAGCCGCTCGTTGTCGGCGGGAACCTGCGGGCCTGCGCCTTCGCCCACGCTGGAGTGGGTCAGGGCGCGTTCCAGCAGCTCAGGCTCAGCGAAAGCGTGGCCCAGGCGCTGGCGCAGGGCCGCCACGGCCTCGGCGCGCACGTTCGTGCGTCCGCCGGCCATCAGTCGAGGATCTTGAAGAACCGGCTGAAGCGCACATTGGCGAACCAGCTGACCGGGTTGAACAGCGAGGCGCCCGGCGTCCACGAGAACATGATGATCTCGGCCTTGCCGACCAGGTTCTCGGCCGGGACCATGCCCACGCCCGCCGACATCTCGACGCGGCTGTCGATCGAGTTGTCGCGGTTGTCGCCCATCATGAAGTAGTGGCCGGCCGGAACCTCATACAGCGGGGTGTCGTCCAGATCGCCGCCGGGGCCGAAGTCCTGCGTCATGAAGGTGCGGCCGCCCGGTAGGGTCTCACGCACCTGGGTCACGGCGCGCGGGCCGAACATGTCGGCCATCTGGGCGCGGTTGACCACCACGTCCTGAACCGGCGCGCCGTTGATGTAGAGCTTGTTGGCGATCATCTGCACCTTGTCGCCCGGCAGGCCGATCACGCGCTTGATGTAGTCTGTCTTGTTGTCGCGCGGCAGCTTGAACACGGCGATGTCGCCGCGCTCGGGCCCCTTGCCCAGGATGCGGCCGTTGAACACCGGCGGGCTGAACGGGATCGAGTGTTTCGAGTAGCCGTACGACCACTTCGACACGACGATGTAGTCGCCCTCGTACAGGTTCGGCTCCATCGACGCCGACGGGATGGTGAAGGGCTGGAACAGCAGCACTCGCAGCACCAGCGCGATCAGCAGGGCGAAAACGACGGTCTTGATGATCTCGACCGTTTCGTTGCTCGCGGACTTTTCTTTCTTCACTCGCTTGGCCTTCCTGGAGCGCCTGGGCGCATAGATCGGGGTCTCGCTGTCGAGGGCTTCGGGGTCGTCCCCCATGTCGAAGGGCGCATCGCCGTCATCACTCCAGATCGGCCGTGTCACAGCCTGATCGAGGGCCGGACTGGCCGCACCGCCGTTCGCCTTGGGGTCGTCGCTCATCGTCTGCTCGAATCCCCCGCCGAACGCGGGGTTTGAAGGTCGAGGCGTAGTCGCTGAACCCGCCGCGAGCAAGACTCTGGATGATGAAGGAACCGCAACCTCTTGGGAGCAAACCCTAGTCGAGGATCTTGAAGAACCGGCTGAAGCGCACATTGGCGAACCAGCTGACCGGGTTGAACAGCGAGGCGCCCGGCGTCCACGAGAACATGATGATCTCGGCCTTGCCGACCAGGTTCTCGGCCGGGACCATGCCCACGCCCGCCGACATCTCGACGCGGCTGTCGATCGAGTTGTCGCGGTTGTCGCCCATCATGAAGTAGTGGCCGGCCGGAACCTCATACAGCGGGGTGTCGTCCAGATCGCCGCCGGGGCCGAAGTCCTGCGTCATGAAGGTGCGGCCGCCCGGTAGGGTCTCACGCACCTGGGTCACGGCGCGCGGGCCGAACATGTCGGCCATCTGGGCGCGGTTGACCACCACGTCCTGAACCGGCGCGCCGTTGATGTAGAGCTTGTTGGCGATCATCTGCACCTTGTCGCCCGGCAGGCCGATCACGCGCTTGATGTAGTCTGTCTTGTTGTCGCGCGGCAGCTTGAACACGGCGATGTCGCCGCGCTCGGGCCCCTTGCCCAGGATGCGGCCGTTGAACACCGGCGGGCTGAACGGGATCGAGTGTTTCGAGTAGCCGTACGACCACTTCGACACGACGATGTAGTCGCCCTCGTACAGGTTCGGCTCCATCGACGCCGACGGGATGGTGAAGGGCTGGAACAGCAGCACTCGCAGCACTAGCGCGATCAGCAGAAAGATCAACAGGACACGAAATGTATCGATCCATTCGGCCAACGCCGTCTGCGATTTGCTCATTGTCGGCCCCTATAAAAACCAGCGATCTATCTAGCCGACGCTATGCGCCTAAGCCAACGGCAAGGCTTCGATCACCACGAAAGCGAGCGCATAGGGATGTTCGTCGCTGAGGGTCAGGTGGATGCGCGCCTCATGCCCCGGCGGGGTCAGGCGGGCCAGATGCTCGGCCGCGTGGCCCGTCAGGGCCAGGGTCGGCTGACCCGAAGGCAGGTTCACCACCCCCATGTCGCGCCAATAGACATCCGATCGCATCCCGGTTCCCAGCGCCTTGGCGCAGGCCTCTTTCGCCGCGAACCGCTTGGCGTAGCTCCACGCCGGATCGGCCTTGCGGTCGGAGCGGGTGCGTTCCAACTCGGTGAAAACGCGCTGTTTGAAGCGGTCGCCGAAACGGTCCAGCGAGGCCTGAATGCGGCGGATGTCCGACAGGTCGGCGCCGACGCCGATGATCATGACACAGCCTCGTCCATGGCCGCGCGCATCCGACGGATGGCGGCGTCCAGGCCGACGAAGACCGCCTCGCCGATCAGGAAGTGGCCGATGTTCAGCTCGACGATCTCGCGAATGGCCAGAACCTCGCCGGCCGTGGCGTAGTCGAGGCCGTGGCCCGCATGGACCTCCAGCCCCAGAATGTCGGCCTGGGCTGCGGCGGCGGCCAGACGATCAAATTCGACCGCGCGCTCGGCCGGGTCGGTCAGGTGGCAGTAGCGGCCAGTGTGGAACTCGACCACCTGGGCGCCGACGGCGGCGGCGGCCTCGACCTGATCTTCGGACGGTTCGATGAACAGGCTGACGCGGATGCCGGCGTCCGATAGCGCCTTCACCACCGGAGCGATGCGGGCCTCGTGACCGGCGACGGCCAAGCCGCCTTCGGTCGTCACTTCCTCACGACGTTCCGGCACCAGACAGGCGGCGTGCGGGCGGTGGCGCAGGGCGATGGCCAGCATCTCCTCCGTTACCGCCATCTCGAAGTTCAGCGGCTTGTCCGCACGGCGGCACAGGGCCGTCAGCACGTCGATGTCGGCGTCGGTGATGTGGCGGCGGTCTTCGCGCAGGTGGGCGGTGATGCCGTCGGCTCCGGCCGCCAACGCCGCCTCGGCCGCACGGGCCGGATCGGGATGAGCGCCGCCGCGCGCGTTACGAACCGTGGCGACGTGGTCGATATTGACGCCCAGACGAACCCGCTGACGCTTCATCCCGTTCTCTCTTCTCTACTTCGACAGGCGGCGGCTGCCCGGATCCTCGACCGGCAGGGCGGCCAGTTCCGGCGGCAGGGCGTCGGCCGGATAGGCCGGCACTTCCATCGAGGCCAGGGCGATCAGGGGCACGCCCACATCGACCTTGCCGCCCGAACGGTCGACGATGCAGGCGGCGGCGACGACTTCGCCGCCCGCCTTCTGGATCGCGGCGATGCATTCGCGCGAAGAAAGCCCCGTGGTGACGATGTCCTCGACCATGACGATCTTCTCACCCGGCTCGACCGAGAAGCCGCGACGCAATTTGAACTCGCCGCCCTCGCGCTCGACATACATGGAGCGCACATTCAGGTGCTTGGCCGTCTCATAGCCGGGGATGATGCCGCCGACGGCAGGCGAGATCGCCGCATCGACCGGGCCGACCGTGGCGATGATCTTTTCCGCCAGCGCCTTGCACAGGCGCTCGCAGCGGGCGCCGTCCATGAAGACCAGGTTCTTCTGCAGGAAGACCGGGCTGTGCAGGCCGGAAGAGAGGACGAAATGGCCTTCGCGCAGGGCGCCGGCGTCGCGGAATTCGTTGAGGACGTCTTCAGTGTTCATGAAAGCCGTCCTTAGACCCTGCAGCGGCCGCCCTCAACCCGCGCCCTATTTGATCTCGCAGTTGGGCTTCAGTCCGCCTTCGAGAAGCTTGGTCCACACGGTCTCGGCGTCGTCGGCGAAGGCGAACAGGTTCATGTCCGACGCCTTGACCATGCCGTGCTCGATCAGGGCGTCGAAGTTGATGATCGAGCGCCAATAGGCCTCGTCGAACAGGACGATGGGAATCGGCGGCGCCTTGTCCGTCTGACGCAGGGTCAGGATCTCGAACAACTCGTCCAGCGTGCCGAAGCCGCCGGGGAAGACCACCAGGGCGTTGGCCCGCATCGCCAGGTGCATCTTGCGCATGGCGAAGTAGTGGAACTGGAACGTCAGTTCGGGCGTGGACCAGGGATTCGGGAACTGCTCGTGCGGCAGGGTGACGTTGAAGCCGATGGACGGCGCCCCCGCCTCGTACGCGCCCTGGTTGGCGGCCTGCATGATGCCCGGACCGCCGCCGGTGGCGATGACGTTGTCGCGCACCTCGCCCGGTTCGCCCCGGAAGGCGCCGCCGCGTTCCGAGGCGATGCGGCCAAACTCGCGCGCCTGCTCGTACCAATAGGCGTGGCGGCCGTCGCCATTCACGCCAACGCGGGCGCTGCCGAAGACGACGATGGTCGAGCGGACGCCCCAGGCCTTCAGCGCCTGCTCGGCCTTCTCATACTCCATCAGGAAGCGCACGCCGCGCATCGACTCGCCCAGCAGGAAGTCCTGATCCAGGGCGGCCAGACGATAGGAGGGCGAGGCCATCTGGGCCTCGTTGGCGAGCTTCTGTTGTTCGGGAGACATTTCGGCCTTGTCGTAAAACACTAAAGAGGCGGCGGCGATCAGCCGCGTGCGCGGTCGACGGTGTCGACGGACGGATTGGCCCGAAGGGCCGCGATGATCATGGTCGCGTGGCGGGCGTCTTCAACCTCTACGTCGATATCGACGTCGAAGAAGTCCTGCTGACGATGCGCCATGCTGAGATTAAGGATGTTGCCGCCCGCCTCGCCGATGATGGTGGCGACCTGGCCCAGAACGCCTGGAGCGTTCTTCATCGTAGCGTGCAACTTGACCGCGCCGACAGCGCTGCGTTCAGCCTGCGGCGTCCATTGCAGATCCTGCCAGACGGAGTCGTCGTCCGCGAAATCGGCCAGGGTCTGGCAGTCGATGGTGTGGACCGTCAGCCCCTTGTCCGGCTCAAGGATGCCGACGATGCGATCGCCGGGCACGGGGGAGCAACACTGGCCGAAGTGGATGCTGACGCCAGGCGTCAGGCCGCTGCCGCGCACGAAAAGGCGCGGCGATTCCGCGCCGATGCGCTTGCGCTCCGGTCCCGCTTTCAATTGACCCTTCAGCGCCGGGAACAGGGTCTCGGCCACGCGCGTCGCGGTCAGACGCCCCCGACCGATAGCGTCGAACATGTCTTCTTCGGACGGCATGGCGAAGGTCTTGAGCGTCTCGGTCAGCTTGACCTCTGTCAGCGCCTTGCCCGCGCGCTCCAGCGTCTGTTCCAGCGTCGTCTTGCCCAGACGCACGAACTCTTCGCGCTCCGAGGTCCGGATGTGGCGGCGGATGGCCGAACGGGCGCGGCCCGTGACCGTCAGGCTGCGCCAGTCGGTCGGCACCTCGCGCTTGGTCCCGCGGATGATCTCGACCACGTCGCCGTTCTGAAGCGCGGTGCGCATGGGCTTCAACTCGCCGTTGATCTTCACCCCGACGGCGGTGTCGCCGACCTCGGTGTGGACCGCATAGGCAAAGTCCAGCGGCATCCCGCCGCGCGGCAGAGTGATCAGCGTCCCCTTGGGCGTGAAGACGAAGACCTGGTCCAGATACATTTCGAGCTTGGCGTGCTCGACCCAGTCCTCGCCCCCCTCCCCGTGCTCGATCACCTGAACCAGATGGCGCAGGTTCAGCAGGGGGTCGCGGCCGCCGTCCGCCTCCATCGCCTCGCGGTCGAAGCCGTAGGACTGGTTCTTGTAGGCCCAGTGCGCCGCCACGCCGTCCTCGGCCACACGATCCATGATCTCGGTGCGGATCTGCATCTCGATGCGCAGACCACCCGGCCCGACCACCGTGGTGTGCAGCGAGCGATAGTTGTTCGACTTGGGCGTCGAGATGAAGTCCTTGAACCGCTCGGGCACCATCGGCCAGGCGCGGTGGATGACGCCAAGGGCGCGGTAACAGTCGTCCTCGCTCTCGACGATGACGCGGAAGCCGTAGATGTCCGACAGGGACGAGAAGCCGACGGTCTTCCTCTGCAGCTTGCGCCAGATGGAATAGGGCGTCTTCTCTCGGCCCTTGACCCGGGCGCTAAGCCCCGCCTCGGACAGGACGCGTTCGATCTCGGGCGAGACGGCCTCGATGGCGCTGCCGTTTTCGAGTTTCAGGGCTTCCAGACGGCGCTGGATGGCGACGCGCGCCGTGGCGTTCAGATGTTCGAACGCCAACTCCTCCAGTTCGGCGGCGATGGAGTGGATGCCGATCGACCGGCCCAGCGGAGCGTAGACTTCCAGCGTCTCGCGGCTGATGCGCTCGCGCTTCTCCGGCTTCACGAAGTGAAGAGTGCGCATGTTGTGCAGGCGGTCAGCCAGCTTGACCAGCAGCACCCGCACGTCGCGCGAAATGGCCAGAATGAACTTCCGCAGGTTCTCGGCCTGGCGCGTATGCTCGGCCTGAAGCTCCAGCCGCGACAGCTTGGTCACGCCCTCGACCAGGACGGCGACCTCTTCGCCGAACATCTCGGCGATGTCCTCGCGCGTAGCCGAAGTGTCCTCGACCACATCATGCAGCAGGGCGGTGACGATGGTGGCCGTATCCAGGCGATAGTCGGTCAGGATTCCCGCGACCTGGATCGGATGGGCGAAATAGGGATCGCCGGAGGCTCGCAGCTGCGAGCCGTGCATCTTCATCGCATAGACATAGGCGCGGTTCAGCAGCGCCTCATCGGCGGTCGGGTCATAGGCCTTGACCGCCTCGATCAATTCGAACTGGCGCATGATCGGTGCGCGTTTGGGTTCAGACAATACAGGGCCTTCAGACGACTTCGGCGCCGCCTCGGGAAGAGACGACGCCGATGTGTTGTCCAGCAGATTCGCGGCGGGGTCCATCGGCGTGTCCGTCTGAGGCCGCGCCGTCCGCCTTGCTACCTTGGTGACCAGGTCGGTCGTCAGTAGCGTTCCTCCTGGCCCCCGTCGCGGTCGCTCTGCAGCGCGCGGATCAGTTCGGCCTCGGCCATGTTCATGTGCTGCGGCTCGGCCAGCAGGGCCACGACTTCGGCTTCATCCTCAGCCTCGGTGCGTTCATCGACGCGCTGCAGGGTGGTGATGATGTTCTCGCGCAGTTCGTCCGGCACGACGGTTTCGTCGGCCAGTTCGCGCAGCGCCACGACCGGGTTCTTGTCGTTGTCGCGGTCCAGCGTCAGCGGCGCGCCGTTGGCGATGTTGCGGGCGCGGTGGCCGGCCAGCAGAACCAGACCAAAGCGGTTCGGCACCTTCTCGATGCAGTCTTCGACAGTGACGCGGGCCATGAAATTCCTCTGGCGGCAGGGAGAACCGCACAAAATATAGGTTGAAAGCCGATTGTGCAACGCCGCGAAGGCGGGATTGGGGCGGATCGGCGTGAGTTAAGCCTCCCCTCGCCCGATAGTCCGCCTCGCGTCAAGCCCTGGGCAGAGGGCGCGCGTCTCGGCCGACCTCGGCTTGCGCCGCCAGATCGCCAGCCCGACGGCCGCAGACAGGGTGCGTCCACTCCGGCGCCACCTCGGCCAGCGGTCCCATGACGAACAGCCGGTCCGCCGCGCGCGGATGCGGTAGAATCAGCCCGCTTAGGTCACCGCTGAGACGCCCATAGGCGATCAGGTCCAGGTCGAGCGTCCGCGGCGCATTGCGCGCGGTCCGTACGCGACCGAACAGATCCTCGATCCGCCCCAGGGTCCGCATCAGGGTCGAGGGGTCATGGGCGGTGCTGACCACGGCCACGCCGTTCAGGAAAGGCGGGTCGGTCGGGTCGGGCCAGGCCTGGGACGACCACCAAGACGAACGGGCCAGCACATCCAGCCCCTCGGCGCGGAACCGGGCCAGCGCCGCCTCTAGCGCCTCCACGCAAGAGGACCAATCGCCCTTGTCATTGCACCCCAGTGCGACGATGACTGCCGCGTCCAGATCGATCTCGCGCCAGGATTCGCCTGCGGCGTCGGTCGGGGCTTTCATTTTCTCGACCATATCGACGGACTCATATTGGTTCATGACTGATCACCCAGACGACCGCATCGCCCTGTTCATCGACGGCGCCAACCTCTATTCGGCGGCCCGCGCCCTGAACTGCGACCTCGACTTCAAGAAACTCTCGACCTGGTTCGTCGGCGAAGGCCGATTGATCCGCGCCTATTATTACACGGCCATCATCGAGGGCGAAGAATTCTCGCCCGTGCGGCCGCTGGTCGACTGGCTCGATTACAACGGCTTCACCGTCGTGACCAAGCCGGTCAAACGCTTCACCGACGCCCAGGGCCACAGCCGCACCAAGGGCAATATGGACATGGAGATCGCCGTCGACATGCTGGAGCTGGCGCCGCGCCTGGATCAGGCGGTGCTGTTCTCGGGCGACGGCGACTTCCGCCGCGTGGTGCAGGCCCTGCAGGCCAAGGGCGTGCGCGTCACCGTCGTCTCGACGGTCAAGAGCCAGCCGCCCCAGATTTCCGACGACCTGCGTCGCCAGGCCGACGCCTTCATCGACCTGGCCGACATCATGACCCAGGTCGGCAAACCCAAGGCCGCGATGAATCAGGGCGTGACCCGCACCCTGGACCGGAGCGATCGCGCGTGAACGCAGCGTTGAACCCGGAACCGGCGCGCGACTGCCCCCTGTGCCCGCGCCTGGTCGAGTATCGGGCCGAGAACGCGCGCCAGAACCCGGACTGGTGGAACGGCCCCGCGCCGTCGTTCGGCGATCCGAACGCGCGCCTGCTGATCGCGGGCCTGGCGCCGGGCCGCACCGGCGCCAACCGGACCGGCCGCCCCTTCACCGGGGACCATGCGGGCTGGCTGCTGTACGACACACTGAAGAAGACGGGCTTCGCGCAGGGCCGCTATGACCCTGACGGGCATGACGACCTGACGCTGATCGACTGCATGATCACCAACGCCGTGCGCTGCGCCCCGCCGCAGAACAAGCCGACGGCGACTGAAGAGAACACCTGCCGTCCCTTCCTAGTGGATCGGCTGAGCGCCCTGCCCCGGTTGAAGGTGATCGTGACCCTGGGCGACGTGTCGCGACGCAGCATCCTGCGAACGCTGGGCTACCCCGGCTCGGCCATTCCGGCGGGACACGGGGTCGAGGGCCAAGTCGGCCGCTACACCCTGATCAACAGCTATCACTGCTCGCGGTTGAACACGAATACGGGACGGCTGACGGCCGAAATGTTCGAGGACATCTTCGTTCGCGCCAGAGCGGCGCTGGAGACCTGAGGCCTCAGCCGCCGGCGATGTCCCCGGCGACCATCACCGGTGCAGCCGGCTCGCGGAAATAGCGGTCGATGCCCTCGGCGACCGAGCGCATCAGGCGGCGGCGGGCGCGTTCGTCGTTCAGGACGCGCTCGTCTTCCGGATTGGTGATGAAGCCCATCTCCAGCAGAATGGCCGGAACGTCAGGCGCCAACAGCACGGCCAGACCCGCATCGCGGTGGCTGCGCCGCAGCAGCGGATGGTCAGCCCCCTCCAGATGGGTCAACAGCACCCGCGCGAACTGGGCCGAGCGGTTCTGGGTGGCGCGCTGGGTCATGTCCAGCAGGATGCGATCGACCGAAGGGTCGCGCCCCGGCAGGCGCAGATCGCGTTGCCAGTCGTCGCCCTTGGTGAACTCGCGCACGGCGCGACCGGCGCCCTGTTCGGACAGGGTGTAGACGCTGGCGCCGCGCAGGGCCGGGTCGGAACCGGCGTCGGCGTGCAGCGAGATGAACAGGTCGGCGCCCGCGTCACGCGCGATCTGCACCCGACGGCCGTGAACCACATAGACGTCGCCGTCGCGGGTCAGGCGCACGCGATAGCGGCCGGTGCGCTCCAGCGCCGTCTTCAGCTCGCGGGCGGCGGCCAGGGTGACGGCCTTTTCCTGAACATGCTGGCCCTGTGCGCCGGGATCGCGACCGCCGTGGCCGGCGTCGATGACGATCAGGGGCTTTTCAGCCCGCGCCTGTTCGCGGCGCGGCGCGGCGACCGGGACCGCAGCGGCGGCGCCCGTGGCCTTCAGGTCGATGACGTAACGATAGTGGTCCACCCCGTCGCCCGGCGGCAGCAGGAAGCGACGCTCGATCTCGGCGCCGCGCGCCAGATCCAGACGCACGCGCGACGCGCCCGAGGCCGCGCTGACCTCATAGCCGCGCACCAGGCCCGAGCCGCTGCCTTCCAATCCACGCGCAGGGCTGACACCCGCCAGCGACAGGATCACCCGCCCGGCCGAGCCGTCCTCGACCACCTGCCCTCGGGTCGTGCGGCCCAGATCCAGAACCACGCGGGTCCGCTGGCTGTCGCCGCCGAAGCGCAGACGCACGATTTCGCCGTCCGGACCGAAGGCCAGACCGCGCGTCGCCGTGAGCGCGACAAGGCAGATGACGACGAACGCCAGGCCGGTCATCGACCATTCGCGCACGCCCCAACGGCTCAGATTGTCACGCCACCGACCCAACATCAGAGGGAATTCGCCCTGCAGTTTAGAAGTCAGGATGGGCCCAGGGTTTAAGGATTTCGTTAAGACCTCTTACCGGCGCGCGGTTCTTTTATTTTCCGCAACATCTGCCTATTATCGGTTCCGCATGCGATCGATCGCGCCGCCCGTCATCTGTTGGGCTCAGGCGCGCCCTCCTCGCGGCGTTGAACTTTTCACCAATTCCGAGGATCGCGCGGCCTGGCCGTCGATCCGAAGATACGGGTTCGGGATGCAGCCTTGATCGGCGCGTCTGGGCCCAGGACCGACAACCTTATGGGCCGACCCGCCTGCGCTCCCGAACGGCAAGATCATGCCGCTCTCGCTTTCTGCGAGGGGATGACGCGCGCCCTGGCCCCCATTTCCATTCGGCGAGCCGCCCCTATTCCCGCGACTGAGTTCGCGGCGCACGGCCTGGCGCGCCTGAGAGAGACCTTCAATGTCAAAAACCATGTTGATAGACGCGGCGCACGCGGAAGAGACGCGCGTCGCGATCGTGGACGGCCGCCAGGTTGAGGAATTCGATTTCGAATCCCGCGCGCGCCGCCAGCTTCGCGGGAACATCTACCTCGCCAAGGTCACCCGCGTAGAGCCCAGCCTGCAGGCCGCCTTCGTTGAATACGGCGGCAACCGCCACGGCTTCCTGGCCTTCAACGAAATCCACCCGGACTATTATCAGATCCCGGTCGCCGACCGCGAAGCCATCATGGCCGAGGCGCACGACGACGCGGACGAAGACGATCTGGGCCGTGAATCCGACGACGCCGATTCCGACGGCAAGCTGGCCGACGAAGAGCGCCTGAAGCGCCGCCTGATGCGTCGCTACAAGATCCAGGACGTCATCAAGCGCCGCCAGATCCTGCTGGTGCAGGTCGTCAAGGACGAGCGCGGCGCCAAGGGCGCGGCCCTGACCACCTGGCTGTCGCTGGCTGGCCGCTACTGCGTGCTGATGCCGAACACCGGCAAGGGCGGCGGCATCTCGCGCAAGATCACCAACACCTCGGACCGTCGCCGGCTCAAGTCCGCCGCCGCCGCGCTGAAGGTGCCGCAGGGCATGGGCCTGATCATCCGCACGGCGGGCGCCAAGCGCACGCGGGCCGAGATCAAGCGCGACTATGAATATCTGCTGCGCCTGTGGGAGACGATCCGCGAACTGACCCTGCGCTCCAACGCGCCGGCGATGATCCACGAAGAAGAGAACCTGGTCCGCCGCGCCGTGCGCGACATGTACGACAAGGACTTCGACGGCATTCAGGTCGAGGGCGTCGAGGGCTTCAAGCAGGCCCGCGACTTCATGCGCGTGCTGATGCCGTCCCAGGCCAAGAAGATCCACCTCTATCAGGGCTCGCGCCCGCTGTTCGCCGCGAACGGCATCGAAGAGGTGCTGACCCAGATTCACCAGCCGGTCGTGCCGCTGAAGTCGGGCGGCTATCTGGTCATCAACCAGACCGAAGCCCTGGTCGCCATCGACGTGAACTCGGGCCGCGCCACCAAGGAGCGCAACGTCGAGGCCACGGCCACCAAGACCAACCTGGAAGCCGCCGTCGAGGCCGCCCGCCAGTTGCGCCTGCGCGACCTGGCCGGCCTGATCGTCATCGACTTCATCGACATGGACGAGGGCAAGAACAACCGCGCGGTTGAGAAGGCCCTCAAGGACGCCCTGGCCAAGGACCGCGCCCGCATCCAGATGGGCCGCATCTCGGGCTTCGGCCTGATGGAGATCAGCCGTCAGCGTCGCCGCCTGGGCGTGATCGAAGGCGCGACCGAGGTCTGCGAATGCTGCCAGGGCGCCGGGCGCGTCCGCTCGGCTGAATCGGCGGCCCTGACCACCCTGCGCGCCGTCGACATCGAGGCCGGAAAGAACGGCGCCGGTTCGGTGAACCTGCGCGTCTCGACGGTCGTGGCCCTGTATATCCTGAACCACAAGCGCGACTATCTGCAGTTCCTGCTGGAGCAGCGCGGCGTCAACGTCGTCATCCAGATCGACGACAGCCTGGCCCAGGGCGAACACTCGATCGAGCGCACCGAGACCAACGAAGACTTCGTCGCGCCGGAAAGCCACATCGACCTGGCTGACCTCGACGACGGCTTCGACGACAGCGCCTATGACGACGAGGACGAAGACGCCCAGGACGAAGACGACTTCGGCGACGACGAAGACGAGGCCGATCTCGACCGTGAGGACGAGGACGACGACGAGGCCCGCGCCCGTTCCGAACAGGACGACGACAGCCGCAGCGGCGGTCGCCGCCGTCGCCGTCGCGGCGGTCGCCGTGACGAGGAAACCGAAGCCGTCGCTTCTGACGATGACGATGACAGCCGGGGCGGACGCCGCCGTCGTGGCCGTCGCGGCGGTCGCCGGATGCGCGAAGAAGGCGAACGCGACGTCTACGCCTGGGTGCGCGGCCGCACCCCGTCGCTGCAAGACCCCTACGTCTGGTTCGACCCGATCAACCCCGAAGCCGCCCGCCCCGAGCGCAAGCCCGAGCGCGTTCAGGAAGAAACGGATCAGGAGGTCAGCCTCGATCAGGTCGCCGCGTCGGAAGAAGGCCGCAACGGCCGTTCGCGCCGTCGTCGCGGTCGCGGTCGCGGCCGTGGTCAGGGCGACCTGGCGCACGAGGCCAAGGTCGAGGACCGCGCCGCCAATGAAGGCCTGCCGCCCGTCGGCTCGCCCGATACGCCCATCGCCGTCCTGATCGAGGATGAAGCGACCGAAGCCGCCCCGTCGGCCGATACCGCCCCTGCCCCGCAGACGATCGAGGCGCCGAAGCGTCGTCGTGTTCGCCGCAAGGTGACGAGCGCCGCCGCCGCGGAATCGACTACGGCCGCCGTTGAGCAAGACGCCGAACCGACCGTCATCGAGGCTGAGACCGAAGTAGAAGCCGCTCCGGTCCCTGTCGAACTGGACGTCACGCCCGCCGTGGCCGCCCGTATCGAACAGGCGATCGAAGAAGCCCTGGTCGATGAGGCCCCGATTGAAGACGTCGTGGCCGAGGAAGCCGTCGTCATGGCCGAACCGGCCCCGTCGCCGACGGCCGAGGTCGACATCGCGGCCATCATCGCCGACGATCCGAACCAGATCGGCGCCGCGCCCGCCAAGCCCAAGCGGGGCTGGTGGCGCCGTTGATCGGACACGATTAAGCTGGAAGCTGCGGGGGAGAGACCATCGCTCTGGAGTTCGTCATGACCAGGACGCCCCCCGCCGCAACCCGCTTTCGGCGCTATCTGGCCGCCGGCGTCGGCGCCCTCGCGGTGCTGGCCTCGGCCGCTGCGGCCCAGGCGCAGAGCCTGATCCGGGATACCGAGATCGAGGGCATCATCCATGAGTGGTCCGAGCCCGTGCTCGACGCCATGGGCCTGGACCCGAACGAGGTCGAGATCCTGCTGGTCAACGACAATGACCTGAACGCCTTCGCCACGCGCGGGCGGATCATGGGGTTGAACACCGGCCTGATCCTGCGGACCAAGAACCCCAATCAGCTTCTGGGCGTGATCGCCCACGAAGCGGGGCACATCAAGAACCGCCACACCCTGCGCGACGGCGCCCAGAACGCCGGAATGCAGCCGATGATCATGACCATGGCGCTGGGCGCCCTGGCCGCGATCGCGGGCGCCCCGGATGCGGGCGCGGCCCTTTTGGCCTCCAGCCAGTATTTCGGCACGCTGGGCGCCCTGCGCTACATGCAGAGCCAGGAGGGCGAGGCTGACATCACCGGCGCCCGCGCCCTGGAGCGCGCGGGGGAATCCGGCCGCGGCATGGTCGAGTTCTTCGAGAATTTCCGCGCCCAGGAAATCTTCTCGGATCAGCGCCGCTATCCCTATTTCCGCAGCCACCCCCTGTCCTCGCAGCGGATCGAGGCCCTGCGCCCAGCGGTCGAGGCGGCCTCCCATTACGACAAACGCGACAGTGACGAGCGCATGGCTCAGCACACGCTCGTCGTGGCCAAGATCCGCGCCTTCATGGACGCGCCCAACGCCACCTTGCGCGACTATCCGTCCAGCGACGTCTCCCTGCCCGCCCGCTACGCCCGCGCCATCGCCTGGTATCGCGACGGCCAGACGCAGAAGGCGCTGGACGCAGTCGACGTTCTCTTGGCCGAACAGCCTGAAAACCCCTACTTCTGGGAGCTGAAGGGCCAGATCCTGTTCGAGGAAGGCCGCCCCGCCGAGGCTCTGGGCGCGCATGAGAAATCGGTCGAACTGAAGCCGGACGCCCCCCTGCTTCGCATCAATCTGGCCCATGCCCTGATCGAAACCAGCGACGCCTCCAAGCTGACTGAAGCCGAGAACCAGTTGAAGCGCGCCCTGGCGCTGGAGCCGGACAACACCATGGGCTGGCGCCTGCTGTCCCAGGCCTACGCCAGCCAGAACAAGGAGGGCGAGGCCCGCCTGGCCTCCGCCGAGTACTGGTTCGCCCTGCGTCGCCCGGAACAGGCCGCCCAGTTCGCCATGCGCGCCCGCGACATGCTGGACCGCAGTTCGATCGAATGGCGCCGGGCCACCGACATCGTCCTGGCCTCGGGCGCGACCGAAAAAGACATCACCGACGCCGAGCGCCGCAACGAACAGCGCAGCCGCTCAGGCGTCATTCCGCCCGGCGCCTGACGCCGAAACCGCCTTCCTCTTTTGCGCCTGACGAGACCTTGATGACCGACGACGCCCCCCGATCTGGCCAGACGCCGGACCAGACGACCGACCAGCCCGTCGTGACGCCGCCCGCCGCCGCCAAGGGCCGCTTCGCCCTGTCGGGAACGGTGCTCGGCGGCGCCGCCGTGGCCATGTCGGCGGTCGCCCTGGCGTTGTCGGCCGCGCCCTATTTGAGCGGCGGATTCGGCGGCAAGGTGCGCGACTATCTGGTCAGCAACCCCCAGGTGCTGGACGAAGTCCTGGCCGCGCGCGAGACGATGGAATCCCAATCGCGCGTCCAGACCATCAACGCCGCCGCCGCCGCCAATCCGGCCCTGCTGGCCGTCGATGCGCGCGACCCGGCCTTCGGCCCGGCGAACGCCAAGGTGACGGTGATCGAGTTCTTCGACTTCCGCTGCCCCGGCTGTAAGGCCGTAGCGCCTGAATATCGCGCCCTGATGGCCGCCCACCCCGAGGTGCGTTTCGTCTTCAAGGACTGGCCGATCCTGGACCGGGGCGACGACGTGTCCTCGCAATACGCCGCCCGCGCCGCCCTGGCCGCGCATCAGCAGGGCAAATATCTGGCCGTCTATGACGCCCTGATGGCCGAACGGGCGCTGGACCGCGCCTCCATCGACCGCATTCTGGCCGACAGCGGCGTCGACATGGCCAAGGCCAACGCCGCCATCTCCGCCCCGGAGATGACCCGCCACGTCACCGACATCCACGCCTCGGCCGCAGCGCTCGGCCTGCAGGGCACGCCGACCTTCTTCATCAACGGCGTCGCCAGCCCCGGCATCGACCCGCGCGAAGTCGGCGCCCTGATCGAAGCCGCCAAGAAAAAGGGCTGACCTTTCGATCAGCCCCTCGGCATTTTCAGATCAACCCCGCCAGCGGCGAGGACGGATCGGCGTAAAACCGCTTCTTCATCCGTCCCGCCAGGTAGGATTCACGCCCGGCGATGACCGCGTGCTTCATGGCGCTGGCCATCAGCAGGGGGTCGCGCGCCTCGGCGATGGCGGTGTTCATCAGCACGCCGTCGCAGCCCAGTTCCATGGCAATGGCTGCGTCCGACGCCGTGCCGACGCCTGCGTCGACCAGCACCGGCACCTTGGACTGCTCCACAATCAGGCGGATGTTGATCGGGTTCTGCACGCCCAGACCCGAGCCGATCGGCGCGCCCAGCGGCATGATGGCCACGGCGCCCGCGTCCTCTAGCTTGCGCGCATAGACGGGGTCGTCGGTGCAATAGACCATGACCTCGAAGCCCTCGGCGGTCAGCAGCTTCAGCGACCGCAGGGTCTCTTCCATGTCGGGGAACAGGGTCTTGGGGTCCGCCAGAACCTCCAGCTTGACCAGGGTCCAACCGCCGGCCTCGCGCGCAAGGCGCAGGGTCCGCACGGCGTCCTCGCCGGTGAAGCAGCCCGCCGTGTTCGGCAGATAGGTGTATTTCTTCGGATCGATGAAGTCTGTCAGCACCGGCTGGTTCGGATCGGTCAGATTCACCCGGCGCACGGCCACGGTGACCATCTCGGCGCCCGAAGCCTCGGCCGCCGCCGCGTTCTGGGCGTAGTCACGATACTTGCCGGTGCCCACGATCAGGCGCGAGTTGAAGGTGCGGCCGGCGACGGTCCAGCTGTCGGTGCGGGGAGCGGTGTCAGTCATGGTTTAACGACCTAGCGCCGCCATGCGTCGGGGGGAAGCGCCGTTGCGGGATTTGATCGGTCAGCCCCCGCCTACGAACTGCACCAGTTCGATCTTGTCGCCCTCGGCCAACGCCGTCTCGCCGTGCAGCGAGCGCGGCACGATCTCCAGGTTGCGCTCGACCGCTACCTTCTTGGGGTCCAGCGACAACTCCTGAACCAGGTCCAGAATGGTCGTGGCTGTGGTTTGCCGAACCTCGCCGTTGACTTCGATACGCATCACATCTTTCCGAGCAGCAATAAGCACATATTGCAGACGCGCCCCTCTTTCGGGCCCGCCGCTGATGGCGGAGATATAGCGCGTTTGCGCACGACGGGCATCAGTCGGCGCCAGACGCCTTTCAGACGATCATACGGTCGCTCAAGGCGCAGGTCTTAAGCGAGCGGATCGCGCGGCCTATCGTATCGAACACGGGACCGGCCTCCTCCTCCATTTCAGCATAGGCGCGTTCGAACTCTGGGGTCAGCCTGTCCAGCATGGCCAATTGCTCGCGCCCCCTGTCGGTGATCTCGATCAGGTTGACGCGCTGGTCGTTGGGATCGGGACGGCGGCTGACCAGATCCAGGGCCAGCAGCTTGGGCATCTTCTGCTGAATGAGCTGGTGCGAACGGTCCAGCGCCCGCACCAGATCGGCCACGGAGACCGGACCAAGCGTCGCGATGGCGCCCAGCAGAGATGAAGACTTCACCGGAATGACAATGCCCGCGCGCTTGAACACCTCGGCCGACTGCTGCTCGATCAGCTCGCTTAGCTGCTCGCTGAGCCGGCCCAGGAAGGTGCGATCCAACTCGATCATTCGTTCAACCACTCCTCAGTCCAGGCGGCGATAGGTTTCCCGCTCGCCGGACTTCCACACTCGCTCCAAGCCGCTCACACGGCCATTCTCGCGCACCAGACGGAATCGGTAGTCGTCTGTTCCCTGCACTGCAAACAGCGCCTTCTCGATCGGCTCAAGGGCCAAAACGAAGCGATCGCGCCAATGGTAGGCCAGACCGCCGGCGGTGCGCGTCAGGGTGCGTCCCTCATAGGTTCCGACCGCGGCGTCCAGCTCCGCGTTGCTCGGGGACTGGCCGGTCAGCGCAGCCTCAACCGGAACCAAGGCCCATTCAGCCTCTGCGTCGCCTGCATCCGCGCGGCTCTTCAGCAGGAATTTCTGCGCCGCCAACAGAGCCTCCGAAGCTGGAACAACCAGATCAGGGGTCACGCCGACACCCTCGAAATCCTTACCGTCGATCGGATCGCGGATCTGACCGAACGGAACCTGCAGCATGAAGCGATCATCAATCGGCACGCGGGTGACGGGATGCGCGCCGCCGGCGGTCTGTTCCCCGATCACGGTCGCCCGACCCAGACGTTGCAGTGAAAACGCCATCCATTCGGCCGATGAAAAGGACGTCGATCCGGTCAGGACCACCACGGGAATATCCGCTGACCGCCAGCCCGACACCGCAGGCAGGCTCCATTGGCTCCGCACCACCTGCGCCCCCTTGTCATTGTAGTTGTAGTCGAAGAATTCCTGATCCTTGCCCGCTGGATAGAGGTAGCTCATCAGGAACTGCGCCATCTCCAGGACGCCGCCGTTGTTGTAGCGAAGGTCGAAGATCAGCCCCTTGGCCCCTTCGGCGAAACGCATGGCCGCCTCCGCCGTCTCCTGGGCGTATTGCGGGTCGGCGAAGAAATCGAAGCGCACATAGGCCAGATCGCCGTCCAGCCGCCGCGCCTCGCGAAACCCGAAATTCGCCGCGCGCTCGCTGTCGCGTTGGGCCTGGGTCGTCGTCTCGCCGCTCGCCTTGGCTCGGCGATCAGCCGCGACCTCGTCAGGATCGAAAGCCACCGAGAAGTGCAGATCCTCGCTCGCCTTGACCAGGCCTTGAGACAAGCTCTCGGCGAAGCGATCGGCTTCCATCGGCTGCGATTGAATCAGCCTGTCCAGCTCAGCGGATATGGCCGGAATCCGGTCGGGAAAAACATAGTTCTGCTGCAACGCCGTCTCGAGGCGAGCAACGACTTCTCGCTGCTCCCCTTGGTTCAGGGTCTGCGCATCGACCGAAGCCGGAGCCAGGACAGCGACGCTCAGTAGCGAGAGAAAAACTCGAGAAATCACGTCCAGACCTCACAATGAAATATATTGCGCAATATGTTGTAATTATTTCTGACGTCAACCGCCCACGGCAGGACCGGACACGAAACGCGCGCGAGCTCGTTCCCGCATCGCTGTCCTGAGACGGCGCCTTGCAGCTCGCCTCCTGTGCCCTTAGGTCAACTTATCGTCGGCCCGCTTTGCGTCGCGCCATACCTGAGCTACAACGCCCGACCGAATCCGCGCGGCGGCGCGCCTGTTTTGCGAGCGAATGCCCGAAACTCTCACCCTCTATGTCCTGAACGGCCCCAACCTGAACCTTCTCGGGGTTCGGGAGCCGGACATCTACGGACACGAGACCCTGGCCGACGTCCAGGCGATGTGCGAGGCGGCGGCCGAGGGCGCGCGCGTGGTGTTCCGCCAGTCGAACCATGAAGGTCAGCTGGTCGACTGGATCCAGGAGGCTAGGGCCGAGGCCGACGCCCTGGTCATCAATCCGGCCGCCTTCACCCATACCTCGGTGGCCCTGCTGGACGCGCTGAAGACGCTGAGCATCCCCGTGGTCGAGTGTCACCTGTCGAACCCCGCCGCGCGCGAGGCGTTTCGGCATCACTCCTATGTGTCCCTGGCCGCGACCGGCGTGATCGCCGGCTTCGGTCCCCGCAGCTATGAATTGGCCGTCCGGGCCGCTCTGGACCTGGCGCGCCGCGCCGGGGCCAAGGGCTGACCGCCGCGCGCCGTCTGAAGATCAAGTAGAAGAGACCCCCATGTCCGACGACAAGAACAAGAACATCGACGCCGACCTGGTCCGCAGCCTGGCCGACATCCTGAACGACACCGACCTGACCGAGATCGAGGTCGAGCGCGGCGATCTGAAGATCAAGGTGAAGCGCGAAATCACTGTCGCCGCCGCCCCGATCCAGTACGCCGCCGCTCCGGCTGCGGTCGCCCACGCCGCGCCGGCCGCCGCGCCGCTCTCCATGCCGTCGGACCCCGCCACCATCGTCGCCCGCGCCGGCGAAGAGGTGAAGTCGCCGATGGTCGGCACCGCCTATCTGCAGCCCGCGCCGGGCGCCGATCCCTTCATCAAGGTCGGCGACAAGGTGAAGAAGGGTCAGACCCTGGTCATCGTCGAAGCCATGAAGACCATGAACCCGATCCAGTCGCCGCGCGACGGCGTGGTGACTGAAATCCTGGTGGGCGACGCCCAGCCGGTCGAGTTCGGCGAAGCCCTGGTCGTTCTGGAAGCCTGAGCCCCATGTTCACCAAGGTCCTGATCGCCAACCGGGGCGAGATCGCGCTGCGCATCCACCGCGCATGCAAGGAGATGGGAATCTCCACCGTCGCCGTGCACTCCGAAGCCGACCGCGGCGCCATGTGGGTGCGCCTGGCCGACGAGAGCGTCTGCATCGGCCCCGCGCCGGCGGCCAAGTCCTATCTGAACATCCCCTCGATCATCGCGGCGGCGGAAATCACCGGCGCCCAGGCGATCCACCCCGGCTACGGCTTCCTGTCGGAGAACGCTCGCTTCGCCGAGATCGTCGAGGCCCACGGCCTGGCCTTCATCGGCCCCAAGCCTGAGCATATCCGGGTGATGGGCGACAAGATCACCGCCAAGCAGACGGTCAAGGAGGCGGGCATCCCCGTCGTCCCCGGCTCTGACGGCGAAGTCGAGACGGTCGAACAGGCCATCGAAGCCTCCAAGACCATCGGCTTCCCCCTGATCGTCAAGGCGGCCGCCGGCGGCGGCGGTCGCGGCATGAAGGTGGCGATGACGGCCGACGACCTGGTCGAAGCCGTGCAGACGGCCCAGACCGAGGCCCTGGCCGCCTTCGGCAACGGCGCCGTCTATATGGAGCGCTACCTCCAGAAGCCGCGCCACATCGAGATTCAGGTCATCGCCGACAGCCACGGCAACGTCGTCCACCTGGGCGAACGCGACTGCTCGCTGCAACGCCGCCACCAGAAGGTGCTGGAAGAGGCCCCCTCGCCCGCCCTGTCGGCCGAGGGCCGCGCCAAGATCGGCGAGACGGTCAACAAGGCCATCGCCGCCATCGGCTACCTGGGCGCCGGGACCATCGAGTTTCTGTGGGAGGACGGCGAGTTCTTCTTCATCGAGATGAACACCCGCCTGCAGGTCGAGCATCCGGTCACAGAGATGATCACCGGCGTCGATCTGGTGCGCGAACAGATCCGCATCGCCGCAGGCCTGCCGCTGTCGTTCACCCAGGACGATATCGAGTTCAAGGGCCACGCCATCGAGGTGCGGATCAACGCCGAGAACTCGGAAACCTTCACCCCGTCGCCGGGCACGATCACCGAGTTCCACGCACCGGGCGGTCTGGGCGTGCGTCTGGATAGCGCCATCTACGCCGGCTATTCGATCCCGCCCTATTACGACAGCCTGATCGGCAAGCTGATCGTCCACGGCCGCGACCGCGAGGAGGCGCTGGCCCGCCTGAAGCGTTCGCTGGGCGAGACGGTCATCAGCGGCGTCGACACCACCATCCCCCTGTTCCAGAAGCTGCTGCAGGAGCCGGACATCCTGTCGGGCGACTATGACATCCACTGGCTGGAGAAGTGGGCGGCGGCGCAGAAGGCCAAGGCCTAAGCGCCCGCCTTGCCCAAGGCTCCCGAAGAGCCGGGTTTCAGCGCGAGCGGCCCTTCCGACGTCTTCGGACCGGAGGCGCTGCTCGCCTGCTACGCGCGGGGCGTCTTCCCCATGGCCGAGGCGCACGACGATCCGCGCGTCTTCCTGGTCGAGCCGGACCAGCGGGGCGTCATACCGCTGGATCGCTTCCACATTCCCTCGCGCCTGCGCCGCACCGTGCGGAGCGAGCCGTTTGAAGTGCGGGTGAACACGGCCTTCGCCGCCGTTCTGGACGCCTGCGCCGCGCCCGCGCCGGGGCGCGAGGACACCTGGATCAACGCCCCGATCCGTCGCCTCTATGTCGAACTGCATCAACGGGGCTTCGCCCACAGCGTCGAATGCTGGCGCGACGAAGCCCTGGTCGGCGGCCTGTACGGCGTCACGCTGGGCGGCGCCTTCTTCGGCGAAAGCATGTTCAGCCGCGCCACGGACGCATCCAAGGTCGCCCTGGTTCACCTGGTCGCGCGGCTAAGGAAAGGCGGCTGGCGCCTGCTGGACGCGCAGTTCCTGACCGAGCATCTCAGCCAGTTCGGCGCCGTGGAGACGCCGCAGGAAGCCTATCTGCGGATGCTGCCCTGGGCCTTGCAGGCGTCGCCCGACATAGCCGCCTTCACCGCGCCGTTGAGCGGGGCCGAAGCCGTAGCCTACGCCTTACAGCCCACAACCCAGGCGTCGTAGACCGGGTGTTGCAGCCCGCTGACGCTGGGCGATGAGGCGAACATCCAGCCCTTGAAGACCTGACGCGCCTCGGTCGGCACAGCCAGGCCGCGCGGCTGAACGCCGACCTCCATATAGGCGATGGCGTCTTCGGTCATTTCGTCAGAGGCGGAGACCTCGCAGGCGCGGGCCTTGAACAACAGAGTCCTGCCGAAGCGCACCGGGCGACCGCCGACCTCGACCTCGAAACGCATGGTCTCGGCCGTCGTCTTGTCCACCGCCTGGATGACGGCGATGCGGCGACGCTGACGCACGCCCGGCGGCGTGGTCGGAGCGGCCGGCGCGGGCGCAGCCTCTTCTTCGGCGGTCAGGTCTTCAGGCACTTCTTCCTGAACGGCGACTTCCTGTCCCTGGACCGCGACGGTCGGGACGCCGGGCTGCGCGGGCGCCGCCGGGTTCGTCGCAGGGTTGGCCCCCGGAGCCTGGCCGCCGTTGGCGGGCGGAGTCTGCGGTTGCGTCGGTTGCAGCGGCGTGCGGCCGGTGTCGCGCAGCAGGTCGCCGATCGGGTCGGCCGGAGCCGGCGTCGCGTCTTGCGGCAGGTCCATCAGGGCGCTGGCCACGCCGACGCCCGAGATCGCCAGTCCCGCGACGACCACCCCGGCCAGCAGGACATGGCGAAGGGTCATTCCGGGCTCCAGGCCTGATAGTCGCCGGTGGCGGCCGGGCGTTGGCCCAGGGCGGCCAGAGAGCCTTGCGGACGGCGCGCCATCGGCGTGCCCGTCATGTTCGGCAGGTGATCCTTTTCCCACGCCTGACGCGGCAGCGGGCGCTCGGCCGGGCTCTCGTCATAGGTATAGCGCAGCCAGCCCTGCCATTCCGGCGGAACCTTCGTCGCTTCGGCGTAGCCGTCATAGATGACCCAGCGTCGCTTGCGGCCGTCATAGCTGACGGTGTCGCGGGATTCGTAATAGCGGTTGCCGAACTCGTCCGTGCCGACCAGCTGGCCGCGTTTGCCGACGGTGAACAAGGTGCCGATCGTGGCGCCGTTCCACCAGGTGAAGATCTTGCTCAGCACGTCGTCGAACTCACTCGAATCCACCGCCCAGGGAAGGTCCGGCGGCGCAGCCCGATCATAGAAACCGCGACGCCCTACGTCCAGCATGGAGCGCAAGGGAAACGCCTCAACATCTTGTGGGCAACCCCTGCGCGACCCACAACATACGTTGAACGCCCGTCAGATCTGCCGGTAAGCTGGTTCAGACGACATGCGTGGAGACGTGGAATGCGCTTCAAGGCTCGCTTTGCTCCTCTCGCCGCGACGCTCGCTTTTGAGCCCCGCGAGATCGAGCGCGGCCGCGCCCTGGCGCCGGTCTCGGCGCCCGCCGGGTGGACCGACGTCCGCGTCGAGGCCTGGCTGGACTGGGCTGAAAGCCAAGCGCTGTCGCAGTCCGACGCCCTGGACGCCGCCATTCACGACTGGGCCGCGCGACTGGCGTCCGAGGGGCAGGAAAGCGGCGGCCTGGCCACAGCCGCCGAGGCCGAGCGATTCGCCGCTGAACTGGCGGCGTCCGTGTTGCTGGGCCTCGCCGCGCCCGCCCTGCCGACGACGAACGCCTTCCTGCCGCTGATCGACCTGTCCGAACCGAATGCGCCGCAGGCCTTGGCGGCCCAGGCCGCCGCCTGGCGTGGGCGCCGCCTGTCCGGGCGCGCGACCGAAGCTCTGGCCAAGGCGCTGGATGAGGTCGCCGACGCCGTGTCCCGTTGCGAAGGCCCGCGCGAAGCCTGCGCCGATCCCGCCGCCAACCCGGCCCTGGCCCGCGCCGCCGTGACCGCACGCCGCTGCGGCGCAGGCGACGCCGACATCCTGCGCGCCACTCAGGGCGAGGCCGCCGATCTCGTGGTCGAGGCCGCCGAACAGCCCGCGACCCTGCCCGTGCTGGCGGCGCGCGATACGACCGCCTCTGGCGATCCCCGAACCGCCGCCGTGGCCGAGGCCATGCAGGAAGGCCCGGTCGTCGTCGCCTTTTCGCCTGCCGACGCCGAAGCCATGGCCGCCGTTGAGGCGAGCGCACGAACGGTCCTAAACCTGCCCGCCCTGGCGGCGCTGGCAGGGGCGGACTTCGACGCCGCCCTGGATGCTCTGGTCGCCTTGTGGACCACGGCGCTGGATATCGAACTGGACCAAACCGGCCGCGCCGAGGCGCAGGCCTCTCGGCCCATCGCCCTGGGCCTCGGCGGCCTAGCGGATTGGGCCGTCAGCCAGGACGCGACCGACCCGGCCGCGCAGGCGTCCGCGCTCGGGCGCCGCGTCTCTGACATAGCGTCCCAGACCTCCTGCGACCTGGCGATGCAACTGGCCCCCTGCCCCGAATGGGGCGCCGCTAAGGACGACGTCATCGCCACGCTACAGGCGCAAGGGCGCGACGCCGCCGCGCTGGAGCAGAACGGACGACGCAACGCCGTGATCGGCCTGTTCGTCGACGAGGCCGAACTGGACCTGCGGCTGGGCCTGTCGCCGTTCGGCGCGACGGATGGGTTCCAGACCGCCGACGACGAGGTCGCCCGGCGACTGAGGCCCGCCGTGGCCGCCGCCATCATCGCGGCGGGCGGCGACGTCGAGGCGGCGGAGCGCCATCTGTTCGGCCGTCGCACCCTGGCCGAGGCGCCGTGCGTGAGCCACGGGCGTCTGCGCGAACTGGGCTTCACCGATCTGGAGTTGGAAGCCATCGAGCGCGCCCTGGCCCTGGTCGAGGATTTCGGCCCCGCCTTCGCCCCGCCGGTGCTGGATGCGGGCTTCATCGGCGACGTACTGGGGCTGACGCCGAACGAAGGCGCCCTGCTGCCCCGCCTGGGCTTCACGGCCGACGAGATCGAGGCCGCGACCGCCTATGTCTTCGGTCGACCGGACCTGTCGGACTGGGATCAGGCGCCGCCGTCGCTGACGACCCTGCTGGCGACGCCGAGCGCCGATCTGGAGGCGGCGCTGCGCCAGGCGGTCGAGCTGTTCAGCGACGCGCCCGACGCCCGCCCTCGCCTGCTGGACTGGCGCTCCGACGCCATGCAGATCAGCCGCGCCATCGCCGACGGCGCGCGCGACGATCGCCGCGTCGTGGCTTTACGTCGCGCCGAAGCCCCGCACAGCTTCCGCCTGGACCTGCCCGAGGTCGAAGCCCCCCGCCGCGCCGAAGCCCCGCCGCAAGCCGCGCCCCAGACCGTCGAGCGCGTGGTCGAGAAGGTGGTCGAGCGCGACCGCACCCGCCGTCGCCTGCCCGACCGTCGCAAGGGCTATATCCAGAAGGCCTCGGTCGGCGGCCACAAGGTCTACATCCACACCGGCGAATACGAAGACGGCGAACTGGGCGAGATCTTCATCGACATGCACAAGGAAGGCGCCGCCTTCCGCTCGATGATGAACAACTTCGCCATCGCCATCTCCATCGGCCTGCAATACGGCGTGCCGCTGGACGAGTTCGTGGACGCCTTCGTCTTCACCCGGTTCGAGCCGTCGGGGCGGGTCACGGGCAATGACTCCATCCGCTCGGCGACCTCCATCCTCGACTATGTGTTCCGCGAGCTGGGCGTCTCCTATCTGGACCGGCGCGAACTGGCGCAGGTCACACCCGAAGCCGCCAATCTGGACGGCATGGACGGCGCCCCCGCCGATGCGCCCCAGCCCGTGCCCGCCGCCCGCTTCATCTCCAAGGGTTTCGCCAGAGGCGCAGCGCCAGACAATCTGATCGTCGCCCCCTTCGGCCGGAAGGAGCCGTCGCCGCGCACCACGCCGCAAGCCCAGGCCGGCCCCTGTCCCGAGTGCGGCGACCTGATGCTGACGGATCGGAACGGGACGCCCGTGTGCGGCGCCTGCGGTGCGACGCCCAAGGTTCAGGGCTAGGTCTCGTTCATGCGTTGAAACGGGACGCACTGTCCCGAAACGGCGGCCCGCTTCTTGCTGCAACAGGCGCAAAGTCTGGAGCCATTCGCATGATCCGTCCCGCAATCGCCCTTCTCGCCGCCGTCGGCCTGACGCTGACGGCCCTGCCCGCCTCGGCGCAGAACGCCTCTCAGATCAGCCAGGTGCGTCGCGGCGCCTCCTGCCCCGGCTGCAACCTGTTCCAGGGCGACTTCTCGGGCCTGGAGCGCACAGGCCTGAACCTGGCGGGCGCCCGCGTCCGTCAGGCGGATATCAGCCTGTCGGTGATGAACCGCACCAACTTCAGCCGCGCCGACCTGCGCGACGTCGAGGCCTATGGCGCTGTCCTGTCCAGCTCGAACTTCACCGGGGCGGACCTGACCAACGCCAGCTTCGTCGGAACCTATCTGGAAGGCGCCGCCTTCGCCGGGGCCAAGCTGAACGGAACCAATCTGTCGGGCGCCGAGATGTCGCGCGCGCGCGGCCTGACCCAGTCGCAGCTCAATCAGGCCTGCGGCGACCAGAACACGGTTCTGCCTTCAGGCCTACGCATTCCCGCCTGTTGAGCGTCGCCTTCGTTACCACGATTTAAGTAGGGTTTTTACGGACTAAGGCGCATTCAGGAGGGGTGATGAAACGCTCCATTTCACCCCTGCGCCGTCTGGCCCTCGCCGCCTCAGCCCTTGTGGGAATGACGACGGCCGCCCCCGCCCTGGCCGGCGTCGTGGACACGACCTGGACCCAGGACCGCGACGTCGCCCGCATGGTGTCCCTGGGCGGCAGTTGCGTCCGTTGCGAACTGTCGGGCCGCGATCTGTCCGGCGCCACCCTGACCGGCGCCAATTTCGCCAACGCCACCCTGGTCGGGGCCAATCTGCGCGGCGCCGAACTGGTCGGCTCGAACTTCGTCGGCGCCGACTTCAGCCGGGCCGACATGCGCGGGATCGAGATGGTCGGCTCGACCTTCACCACCGCCAACCTGGCGGGTGCCCAACTGATGGGTGCAGAGGCGACCGGCGCGGTCCTGATCCGGGCCAATCTGACCGGCGCCAATCTGACCGGCGCCGAGCTTCAGGGCGTCAACATGAACAGCGCCGTCCTGGTCCGCGCCCGTCTGAACGATGCGGAGATCTTCGGCGCCACCCTGGCCAATGTGAACGCCAGCGGCGCTGACTTCACGGGCGCCGACATCAAGGCGTCCAACCTGTCGGGCGGCAACTTCGACAACGCCTCCTTCCGAGACGCAGACTTGGACAGCGCGCGCCTGTCCGGCGGCAGCTTCAATCGCACCGACTTCCGCGACGCCTCCCTGCGCCGCACCGACATTCGCGGCCTGGACCTGTCCCGTGCGCGCGGCCTGACCGCCGGTCAGGTCGAAGAGGCCTGCGGAGACGCCTCGACCCGCTTGCCGGGCGGCCTGACGGCCCGCAACTGCCGTGGCGGCGTCCGTGTCATCCGCACGCCGCCTGCGCCTCCAGTCCCTCCGGTTCCGCCGCGCCAGCGCAACCTGGTCATCACCTCGGGCAACTAAGCCCCGGACGCAAAAAAGGGAGGGGTCGCCCCCTCCCTTTTCCAATTCAGCCCTATGGCTCCGATCAGATCTTGATCGGCAGCTGGGTGCGGATCGACAGCTCTTTCAGCTGACGCTCCTCAGCCTCGGCCGGAGCGCTCATCAGCAGGTCCTGGCCCTGTTGGTTCAGCGGGAAGGCGATGACCTCGCGGATGGCCTGCTCGCCGGCCAGCAGCATGACGATGCGGTCGATGCCCGGCGCCAGACCGCCGTGCGGCGGCGCGCCGTAGCGGAAGGCATTCAGCATGCCGCCGAACTGTTCTTCGACCACCGAGGCGTCGTAGCCGGCGATCTCGAAGGCCTTCAGCATGATCTCGGCCTTGTGGTTCCGGATCGCGCCCGAGCACAGCTCATAGCCATTGCAGACGATGTCATACTGGTAGGCGCGGATGGTCAGCGGGTCCTGCGTCTCCAGCGCTTCCATGCCGCCCTGCGGCATCGAGAACGGGTTGTGGCTGAAGTCGACCTTCTTCTCTTCTTCCGACCATTCGAACATCGGGAAGTCGACGATCCAGCAGAACTTGAACTGGTCTTCGTCGACCAGCTTCAGCTCCGTGCCGACGCGGGTGCGCGCCAGGCCGGCGAACTTGGCGAAGACCGACGGCAGGCCGGCGGTGAAGAAGGCGGCGTCGCCCTTGCCCAGACCCAGCGAGGTCATCAGGGCCTCGGTCGGCTCCTGACCCAGGTTCTTGGCGATCGGGCCGCCCCACGACTGCTGATCGTCCGACCAGAAGATGTAGCCCAGGCCCGGCTGCCCCTCGCCCTGCGCCCAGGAGTTCATGCGGTCGCAGAAGGCGCGCGAGCCGCCCGTCGGCGCCGGGATGGCCCAGACGGCGTTCTTCTCGTCGGCGCCCAGGATCTTGGCGAACAGGCCGAACCCGCCGTCGCGGAAGTGTTCCGACACGTCCTGCATCTTGATCGGGTTGCGCAGGTCCGGCTTGTCCGAGCCGTACCACTTCATCGACTGTTCGAACGTCAGGCGCTCGAAGCCCTTGTGCTCCATCGTCTGACCGAAGTCGTTGGTGAAGGTTTGCACGGCGTCGATCGGCGAAACCGGCTTGCCCTCGCCGAACTCGGTGAACAGGCCGTGCATCAGCGGCTCGATCGCCTGGAAGACGTCTTCCTGGGTGACGAAGCTCATTTCCACGTCGAGCTGATAGAATTCCAGCGAGCGATCAGCGCGCAGGTCTTCGTCGCGGAAGCAGGGCGCGATCTGGAAATAGCGGTCGAAGCCCGACACCATCAGCAGTTGCTTGAACTGCTGCGGGGCCTGCGGCAGGGCGTAGAACTTGCCGGGGTGCATCCGCGAGGGCACCAGGAAGTCGCGCGCGCCTTCCGGCGACGAGGCCGTCAGGATCGGCGTCTGATACTCAAGGAAGCCCTGGGCGCACATGCGGTTGCGGATCGACTGGATCACGCGCGAACGCAGGACGATGTTCTTGTGCAGACGCTCGCGACGCAGGTCGAGGAAGCGGTTGCTCAGGCGAATCTCTTCCGGGTATTCCTGCTCGCCGAAGACGGGCATCGGCAGTTCGGCGGCTTCCGACAGAACCTCGACGGCCTGGACGCGCACCTCGACCTCGCCGGTCGGCAGGTTGGCGTTGACGGTCGAGCCTTCGCGCAGAACCACTTCGCCGTCGATCTTGATGACGCTCTCGGCGCGCAGGCGCTCGACCACTTCAAAGCCCGGCGTTTCAGGATGCAGGACCAGTTGGGTCAGGCCGTAGTGGTCGCGCAGGTCGATGAACAGCAGACCGCCGTGGTCGCGCTTGCGGTGGATCCAGCCCGACAGACGAACATTCGCGCCCGCATCCGTCGAACGGAGGGCGCCGCAGGTGTGGGTGCGATAGGCGTGCATGATCGGATTTCGTCTGAAAACGGCTGTCGAACAGCGTGAATTAGGAGCGGGGAAAGGCCCATCATCGCCCCCGAAAGTCAAGGCTGACGCCCGATCGCCCAGATGAATCGCCCCTGATACGCCATCCACAGGGCGAGGCAGGTTGTCCCCGTGATCCCGCCCTATCAACAGAGACGCCCACGGCTCGGCCCGGCTAGGGTCCATCCTCATGAACGCCTCGGCCGCCGAAATCCGTCAACTGCGCCTGCCGCTGCAGCAGGAGACGCCGCAGCGCGCCTCCGATCTGGCGATCTCGGAAGCGAACGCCGCAGGCGTGGCCGCTCTGACCACCTGGCCGGAAGCGCCCGGCGCCATCCTGGCCCTGTTCGGTCCGGCGGGCTGCGGCAAGAGCCACCTGGCCGCCGCCTGGGTCGAGCGCACCGGCGCCATCGCCCTGCACGGCGCCGAGGCCGCCCTGGTCGACCCGCTGGAGCTTGAGGGCCGCCCCGTCCTGCTAGACCGGGCCCAGGATGCGGACGACGAAAGCCTGTTCCACCTGATCAACCTGACCCAGTCGGGCGGCGGGGCCCTGCTGCTGGTGTCGCGCGATCCGCCCGCATCGTGGGCCACCGACCTGCCGGATCTGCGCTCGCGCTTGAACGCCATCCGCACAGTGGGAATAGAGGCGCCCGACGACGTGGTCTTCGCCGCCATGCTGCGCCGCGCCTTCGCCAGCAGGAACATCACCCCCGCCGACGAGCTGATCGACTATCTGGTCCGCCGCATCGACCGCTCGGCCGACGCCGCCGAGGCCGTGGTCGACCGTCTGGACGCCCTGCACCGCCCGGTGACGCGCGTATTGGCCCGTCAGGTGCTGGACGGAGAACCCTAACCCCGCTCATCCCCGCGGAGGCGGGGACCCAGTGAGAGCCACGAGCGCTCGGCTCAAAGGTCTTCATGGTCCCAAGCGCGAGCTTGAAGCCAAAGCACTTGGTCCCCGCCTCCGCGGGGATGAGCGGAATCGTGATGTCTCGCCTGCCGCGACACAATCGCGGTTGCAGCCGTCACAGGCGCGAGCGACAACGGAATCATGACTGATCTCGCGCCTATCGCCGTCGACACCACCGGCGAGGAAGTCCCTTCCTCGCGCGCGCCGCAGCTAGAGCTGTCCGAGGCGTTGATGGCCTCGCCCGAGCGGTTCATCAATCGTGAGCAGTCGTGGCTAGCCTTCAACGGTCGGGTGCTGGAAGAGGCGGCGAACGAAGGTCACCCCCTGCTGGAGCGGGTGCGCTTCCTGTCCATCTCGGCCAACAACCTGGACGAGTTCTTCATGACCCGCGTGGCGGGCCTGAAGGGTCAGGTGCGCGAGCGGGTGCGCGTCGTCTCGCCCGACGGCCTGACGCCCGCCGAACAGCTGGAACAGGTCAATGCGGCGGCGGGCGGCCTGATGGCCGAGCAGCAGCGTCAGTGGCGCGTCCTGCGCAAGGAGATGGCCGCCGCCGGCATCGAGATCGTCGAGCGCAGTCGCATCACCAAGACCGAGCGCGAACGGCTGGAGCCGGAATTCCTGAACCAGCTGTTCGCCGTGCTGACGCCAATGGCGATCGACCCGGCGCACCCCTTCCCCTTCCTACCGAACCTGGGCTTCTCGCTGGCGCTGAAGCTGCGGCGCAACAGCGACAACCGCGTCCTCTACGCCCTGGTGCCGGTGCCGACCCAGGTGCGGCGCTTCTGGGCGCTGGCGACGGACGGGCGCTCGACGCCGGGGCGGGCGCGCTACGTCTCGCTGGAAAACCTGCTGCTGCTTTTCATCGACCACATGTTTCCGGGCTGCGAGATCCTGGAAAAGGGTCTGTTCCGCCTGATCCGCGATTCCGACATCGAGATCGAGGAAGAAGCCGAAGATCTGGTCATGGAGTTCGAGGAGGCGTTGAAGCAGCGCCGCATGGGCTCGGTCGTCCGCATCAAGATTCAGGCGGACATGCCCGACGACCTGCGCGACTTCATCATCGCCCAGCTTCACGCCCAGCCGCAGGACGTGGTGCTGGTCGACGGCATGCTGGGGCTGGCCCAACTTTCCGAACTGATCCCCGGCGGCCACCCCGACCTGAAGTTCAAGGGCTATGAGCCGCGCTACCCTGAACGGGTGCGCGACAACGGCGGCGACATCTTCGCGGCAGTCCGAGAAAAGGACATGCTGATCCACCACCCGTTCGAAAGCTTCGACGTAGTGGTCCAGTTCCTGCGTCAGGCCGCGCGCGACCCGCACGTCATCGCCATCAAGCAGACGCTGTATCGCACCTCCAAGGACAGCCCCATCGTCGCCGCCCTGATCGAGGCGGCCGAGAACGGCAAGAACGTCACTGCCCTGGTCGAACTGAAGGCGCGCTTTGACGAAGAGGCCAATCTGCGCTGGGCGCGCCAGATGGAGCGGGCGGGCGTCCACGTCGTCTTCGGTTTCGTGGAGTACAAGACCCACGCCAAGATGAGCGTCGTCGTCCGGCGCGAGGGCGACAACCTGCGCACCTACTGCCACTTCGGCACCGGCAACTATCATCCAGTCACGGCCAAGATCTACACGGACCTGAGCCTGTTCACCTGCGATCAGGCGCTGGGCCGCGATGCAACGCGGGTGTTCAACTACATCACCGGCTATGCGGCGCCGGACGAGTTGGAGGCGCTGGTCGTCTCACCGCTGAACATGAAGACCAGTCTGATCGAGATGATCGGGCGCGAAATGGCCGCCGCCGCCAAGGGCAAGCCCGCCGCCATCTGGGCCAAGATGAACGCCCTGGTCGATCCCGAGATCATCGACGCCCTTTATCGCGCCAGCCAGCAGGGCGTGCGCATCGAACTGGTCATCCGGGGCATCTGCTGCCTGCGCCCCGGCGTGACGGGCCTGTCGGAGAACATCCGGGTCAAGTCGATCGTCGGCCGCTTCCTGGAGCACAGCCGAATCGTCGCCTTCGCCAACGGCCACGACCTGCCCAGCAACCGGGCGCGGGTCTACATCTCCTCAGCCGACTGGATGCCGCGCAACCTGGACCGCCGGGTGGAGGTGATGACGCCGATCCTGAACGCCACCGTCCACGATCAGGTGCTGGATCAGATCATGGTCGCCAATCTGAAGGACGACGCCCAGAGCTGGGTGCTGGCCCCGGACGGCTCCTATCGACGGGTGATCCCCAGCGGGTCGGAGCGGCCCTTCTCGGCGCACAAATACTTCATGACCAACCCCAGCCTGTCGGGCCGCGGCCGCAAGGTAAAGACACTGCCCGGCGCCCTGTCCTATCCGGGCCTCAAGCCGCGGAAGCGCCGCTGATGAGCCCCGAGCGCGAATACGAGTCGAAACAGATCGCCGTCATCGACATCGGCTCCAACTCGGTGCGTCTGGTGCTGTACCGGCTGGAAGGCCGCGCGGTCTGGACCATGTTCAACGAGAAGGTGCTGGCGGGCCTGGGCCGCGATCTGGCCGCCACCCGGCGCCTGTCCGAACCGGGCGTGGTCATGGCCATGACGGCGCTGCGCCGCTTCGCCGCCGTGATCGAGGGCGTCCAGCCGGATCAGGTGCTGGTCGCCGCCACCGCCGCCGTGCGCGAAGCCGAGGACGGACCCCTGTTCTGCGAGCGCGTGGCCGCCGAGACGGGGCTGCGCATCCGCGTCCTCAGCGGCGAGGAAGAGGCGAAGTATTCGGCGCTGGGCGTGCTGGCGGGCGACCCCGGCGCGTGCGGCGTGGCCGCCGACATGGGCGGCGCCAGTCTGGAGCTGACGCGCATCGGCGACGGTCCGCGCGGCAAGGGCGTGACCCTGCCCCTAGGCCCCTTCGCCCTGCTGGACGCCAAGGGCTTCGACGCCGATCGCCTGCGCGGCCGCATCGCCAAACGGCTGGAGCCGATCCAGGACGACTATGCGACCTCGACGCTCTACGCCGTCGGCGGCGCCTGGCGCAGCCTGGCCCAGATGCACATGGCCATGATCGAGCACCCGATCCGCATCGTCCACCAGTATGTCCTGAACGCCGCTGACGCCCGCGATATGGCCCGTCTGGTCGCGCGTCAGTCCCGCGCCTCGCTGGAGAAGCTGCCCGGCCTGTCCAAGCGTCGCGCCGAAACCCTGCCCTACGCCGCCCTGGTGCTGGAAGGGCTGATCGACCGGCTGGGGCTTGGCTCGATCATCTTCTCTGCCTGGGGCGTGCGCGAGGGGCTGCTGTACCACGGCATGGAGCCCGCCATGCGGGCCGTCGACCCCCTGCTGGCCGGGTGTTCAGCCTGGGGCGGCCGCCAGGGCGTGGACCCCGCCCTGCCCCGCGCTCTGGACGGCTGGCTGCAATCGGTCGCCTCGGCGCTGCCTGAAGTGTTCGGCGAGGAGCGTGACGCCCTGCTGACCTCCTCGGTGTGTCGCCTGGCCGATCTGGGCGCACGCCTGCACCCGGACCACCGCACCAATCTGGTGTTCGATCAGGTGCTGTGGTCGCCCATTCCCGGCCAGACCCACGCCGAGCGCGCCTTCATGGCCGTGGCGATAAACGCCCGCTATGGCGGCGAGGCGCGCACGCCCGCGCCGGACACGGTCAACCGCCTGCTGTCGGAGAAGGGCCAGAAGCGCGCTCGCGCCCTGGGCCTAGCCATGCGGTTGGCCTGCGACCTGTCGGGCCGCTCGCCCCAGTTGCTGGCCAACGCCACGGCCACGGTCGAGAAAGGCGCCCTGCGCGTCACGGCCGCCAACGGCTATGCCGACATGCTGCTGGGCGAACAGACGAAACGCCGGGCCAAGGCCCTGGCCGAAGCGATGGATCTGGCGCTGAAAATCTAAGGAGCGACCCTCATGCCCGTGACCGGAATCGGCGGCTTCTTCTTCCGCTCGAAAGACCCCGAGGGTCTGGCCAGATGGTATCTGGATCACCTGGGCGTCGGCGCGCCGGAGGGCGTCTACATCTGGAACCAGGAAGCGGGGCCGACGGTCTTCTCACCATTCAAGGAAGACAGCAACTATTTCGCTGCCGACCATCGCTGGATGCTGAACCTGCGCGTCACCGATCTGGACAGCATGGTCGCCGGTTTCCAGGCGGCGGGCATAGAGGTGCGCGCCGACCCGGACTGGAACGTGCCCGAGATCGGCCGCTTCGTGCGTATCCACGACCCCGAGGGCAATCCCATCGAGCTGTGGGAGCCGGCGTCGCCGCCGGCCTGACGCCCCTCAGCCTTCGATCTCGACCACTTCGACGCGGGCGCCGTTCAGCACCAGGGCGATCTCGCCCTTCTTGAGCTTCAGCGCGTCCTCGCCGAACAGCTGGCGGCGCCAGCCCTTCATGGCTTCGACGTCGGCGTTATCGTTCAGCGCGATCTTCTCCAGATCGGAGACCGTGGCGATCAGCTTGGCCGCCACGCCCGCATTGTCGCTCTTGGCCTTCAGCAGCACCTTCAGCAGTTCGACCACCGAGGGCGGCGCCGGCTGGTTGTTGGCCGGGCGCTCCAGCTTGGGCGCGTGGGCTTCCGGGTCGGCCAGGACGCGCTTCAGCTCCGCCGCCAGCTCCAGCCCCAGACGCGATCCGCCGAAGCCCTTGGGCACCGAGCGCAGGCGATTGAAGGCGTCCGGGTCCGTCGGGGCCTGGACGGCGATCTCGTCGATGGCCTCATCCTTCAGGATGCGGCCGCGCGGTTGATCGCGCTCCTGGGCCGCGCGCTCGCGCCAGACGGCGGTGGCGACGAATGCCGCCAGATATTTGGCGTTGAACTTCTTCGGCTTCAGCCGCTTCCAAGCGTTCTCCGGCGAGGTGTCGTAGAGCGCCGGGTCCGTGACCGCGCTCATTTCCGACATGACCCACTCCAGGCGGCCGTCTTTTTCCAGGCGGTCACGCAGCTTGGGATAGAGCGCCGACAGGTGCGTCACGTCGCCCAGCGCATAGATCAGCTGCGCGTCCGACAGCGGGCGGCGCGCCCAGTCGGTGAAGCGGCTGCCCTTGTCCAGTTCCTGACGCAGCATCTGGCGGACTAGGGCCTCATAGCTGACCTGGTCGCCGAACCCGGCGGCCATGGCGGCGACCTGGGTGTCGAACAGCGGACGCGGCATGGCGCCCAGCTTGTTGAAGATCTCCACGTCCTGTCGGGCGGCGTGGAAGACCTTCAGAATCAATTCGTCCCGCAGGATGTCGAGGAAGGGCGTCATATCCAGCCCCTCCGCCATCGGATCGATGATGGCGGCGTCCGTAGGGGAAGCCGCAGCCTGAATCAGGCACAGCTTGGGCCAGTAGGTCGTTTCCCGCATAAATTCCGTATCAACGGTGATGTACGGGGCCTTGGCCAAACGATCGCAGAAGGCGATCAGCGCGTCATTGGTGGTGATTGGCGTCATTCCGATGCTATAGCCCCGCGCGACGCCGTCGTGGCAAGAGCGCCGCGACATATTTTCGCCCCCGATTTCGAGCCGTGACCGATGAGCGACACCCCTGAGGCCCTGAAAAACGGTCTGACCTACGCCGACGCAGGCGTGGATATCGACGCCGGAGAACAGCTGGTCGACGCGATCAAGCCCCTGGCCAAGTCCACGCGCCGCCCCGGCGCAGAGGCCTCGCTGGGCGGTTTCGGCGCCCTGTTCGACCTGAAGGCCGCCGGTTTTGAAGACCCGCTGATCGTCACCACCACGGACGGCGTCGGCACCAAGCTGAAGATCGCCATCGAAACCGGCCGTCATGACGGCGTGGGCGTCGATCTGGTCGCCATGTGCGTCAACGACCTGCTGGCGCAGGGCGCAGAGCCGCTGATGTTCCTGGACTACTACGCCACCGGCAAACTGGACGTGGACGCCGCGCGCCGCGTCGTCGCCGGCATCGCCGAGGGCTGCCGTCAGTCGGGTAGCGCCCTGGTCGGCGGCGAGACGGCCGAAATGCCGGGCATGTATTCGGGCGGCGACTATGACTTGGCCGGCTTCTCGGTCGGCGCCGTCGAGCGCGGCAAGGTGCTGCCCTATCTGGACCAGCAGAAGCCGGGCGACGTCATCATCGGCCTGGCCTCCTCGGGTCCGCACTCGAACGGCTATTCGCTGATCCGCAAGGTGGTCGAGAAGTCCGGCCTAGCCTGGGGCGACGACGCCCCCTTCGCCAAGGACTGCACCCTGGCCCAGGCCCTGATGGAGCCGACCCGCATCTATGTGAAGCCGGTCCTGCCGCTGATGAAGGCGGACCTGATCAAGGGCGCAGCCCACATCACGGGCGGCGGCCTGATCGAGAACCCGCCGCGCTGCATCGCCGAGGGCCTGGAAGCCAACTTCGACTGGGACGCCTGGCCGATGCCCGCCGTCTTCCAGTGGCTGGGCGAGACGGGCGGCGTTTCGGATCACGAAATGCGCCGTACTTTCAACTGCGGCGTGGGCTTCATCCTGATCGTCGCGCCGGAGAACGTCGAGCCGGTGCTGGCTGCCCTGCTGAACGCAGGCGAAACGGCCTTCGTCTGCGGACAACTGCAGGCGGCGTAAGGCGTCGCCGCTTCGGATAAGACAAAGGCCCCAGTCAGCGACTGGGGCCTTTTTTTGCGCCCGCATTTCTCTACCGCTCACCCCGGCGTCCGCCGGGATGAGCGGAGAGAGGTATCCTTAGCGCAGGCCGCCGTTCTGCGTCTCGTCGTAGAACTTGGCCATGTCGGTGTAGAGCTGCTCCAGCGCCGGGCGGGCCGTGTACATCATGTGGCCGCCTTCATAGTAGGTGAACTCCAGGTTCCCACGCAGGTGCGGCTCCAGCATCATCTGGGCCAGGTCGTATTCCGTGCTGAAGAAGGGCGTGGCGGCGTCGTAATAGCCGTTCAGCGCCAGCACCTTCAGGTGCGGATTGCGGCGGATGGTCGTGGCCAGATCGACCGCCGTGTTCGGCGTGGTCTGCGGACCGCCGACCGGCGGGCGGTGGCTCCAGTCCCAATCGAAGCCCGGCAGGCCGCGCGCCGACTGGCGATAATCCATATCCGTCCGATAGTTCAGCGTCGTGGCCACATAGTCGCGGAAGATGCTGAAATAGGCGCCCGTGATGGCGCTGCTGGAGGGGTCTTCCTCGGGCGCGCCGCCGACCGCATTGGCGTCAATGCCCAGATAGCGGGTGTCCAGACGGCCGACCGTCTGACGACGATCGCGCAGCAACTCCTTGCGGAAGGGGCTGAGTTCAAGACGCAGATTGGCCTGATCCAGCACCGTCGGCGAAATGCCGATCAGGGCGCTCATCTGCTGGGCGATCTGAGCGCGCTCGGCGTCCGAGATCAGATGTCCCTTCGACAGGGCCGCCGCATAGGGGCCGATGGCGAATTCGCGGGCGCGCTGGACGTGTTCTTCCAGGCTGGGCTTGTTCGGGATCTTGTTGTGATACCAGGCCGTCGCCGCATAGGTCGGCAGCAGGGTGACGAAGTTCTGCGGATAGCCCGGCTGGCGCACGCCATAGTTCATGATCGACGACAGCAGGACCACGCCGTTCAGCGACATCCCGCGATCTTCCAGCTGATGCACCAGGGCGCCGGCGCGCAGGGTGCCATAGCTTTCGCCCAGGACGTATTTCGGGCTGGACCAGCGGTCGAACTTGGTCGTGTAGCGCATGATGGCGCGAGCGAACGTATCCGCGTCCTGATCCACGCCCCAGAAAGCCGAGCCCGGCGTCTCGCCCAGCGGACGCGAATAACCGGCGCCGACCATGTCGATGAAGACCAGATCGGTCTTGTCCAGCAGGGTCATGTCGTTGGGCGCGAGGTTGAACGGCCCCGGACGCTCGACCACCGGGGCGTCGGTCTGGACCCGCATCGGGCCGAAGGCGCCCATGTGCAGCCACACCGTCGGCGAGCCCGGCCCGCCGTTGAACATATAGGTGATCGGGCGACGGCCGACCGGCTGACCGTCCAGCGTATAGGCCACGTAAAACAGGCTGGCCGTCGGCATGCCCGCGTCGTTGCGGACCGTCAGAGTGCCCGCCGTGGCCTTGTAGCGCATGGCGCGGCCGTGGGCGGTGATCGAGTGGCTGGTCGTCACCGTCTGCTCATCGGCGCTGGCGCGGGCCCAGTTCTTCTCGATCTGTTCGGCGTTGGCGTTGCGCAGACGTTCGGCCGCCGAGCGGATCGGACCCGAACCGCCGCTGGACGCGGCTTCCTGAGCCATGGAAACGGCCGGCGCGGCCAACAGGGCCGCAGCGCAGGCGGCGGTCAACAGACGACGCATATAGGATACTCCCCCTAGGATGCCGGACTCTCCGGCGGATCGACGCTAGCGCCGCCGTTTCCGAAGAAGCAACGGAGTTTGCGTCAGTTGATCGACATTCATTCGGCGGCGCTGCGCCCTCCCCTTCGCCTTGCAGTCCCTCTTGCTAAGTCGCCTTCGGGGCCGCATGGCAGTCGCGCCTTTTTCAACGCGTGAGCCGCCCATGTCCGTCGCCAAAACCCGCGTCGCCGTCCTGATCTCGGGAACCGGCTCGAACATGGCCAGCCTGATTGCGGCGAGCCAGACGGCGGACGCACCGTATGAGGTCGTGGTCGTCGTCTCCAACATCGCGGGCGCAGGCGGTCTGGCCAAGGCCGAGGCGGCGGGCGTCGAAGCGTTGACCGTCGAACACAAGCCCTTCGGCAAGGACCGAGAAGCGCATGAACGCGCCATCGACGCCCTGCTGGTCGAGCGCGGCGTTCAGGTCGTGGCCCTGGCCGGATACATGCGCCTGCTGACGCCGTGGCTGGTCGGGAAATGGGCGGATCGGATGCTGAACATCCACCCGTCGCTGCTGCCGCTCTATCCCGGCCTGAACACCCACGCCCGCGCCATCGAGGCCGGCGACCTTGAGGCGGGCTGCACCGTCCACATCGTCACCGAGGGCGTCGACGAAGGCCCTGTGCTGGGGCAGGCGCGCGTGCCGATCCTGCCGGGCGACACGCCCGACATCCTGGCCGAACGGGTCAAGGCGGCGGAGCACGGCCTTTATCCCCAGGCGCTCGCCGATTTCGTCCGCCGCGCCTGATCCTTAACGATTTTTAATGCGACAGCCGGTCGCAGGCGGGCGCAGGTTGCCCGCAAGCACGAATGCACCGGCCTTGCGGCGCAATCGCGCATGTCTGCACCACTGGGAAAGACCCGATGATGAAAACCCGCCTGATGGGCGCCGCCGCCATGGCCCTCGCCCTCGCCTTCACGGCTCAACCGACCCTCGCCCAACACGCCCACGCTTCCACGACCGCATCGACCGCCCCCGAAATCAAGCCGTGGGGCTTTGATCTGGACGGCCGCGACCTGACGGTGAAGCCGGGCGACGACTTCAACGCCTACGCCAACGGCGTCTATCTGCGCGACACCGAGATTCCGGCCGACAAGGCCCGTTTCGGCCCGTTCGACGTCCTCTATGAGAACTCGCAGGCCCAGCTCCGCGCCATCATCGAAGCCAGCGCCGCCAACCCCGTCAACGACAACGCCCGCAAGGTCGGCGCCCTGTACGCCAGCTTCATGGACGAAGCCCGCGTCAACCAGCTGGGCGCCCAGCCGCTGGCCGCCGACCTGGCCGCCATCCGCGCCGTGGCGAACCACAGCGACATGGCCCGCCTGATGGGCGCAAGCCACGAAGGTTTCGGCGGCTCCCTGTTCGGGGTGGCCGTGTTCGAAGACCTGCAAGACCCCAACGTCAACTCGGCCTATCTGGGTCAGGGCGGTCTGGGCCTGCCGGATCGCGACTATTACCTGAAGCCCGACTTCGCCACGCAGCGCGAAGCCTATGTCGTCTATGTGACCCGCGCCCTGACCGCCGCCGGTTGGGACAACCCGGCCCAGGCCGCCGCCGACATCCTGGCCTTCGAGATCAAGGTGGCCGAAAAGCACTGGACCACAGTCGAGCGTCGCCAGATCGACAAGATCTACAACCCGACCGCCGTCTCGCAACTGTCAACCTTCGCGCCGGGCTTCGACTGGGCCGCCTTCCTGCAGGCGTCGAAGGTCGAAAGCGTGCCGACCCTGGTGCTGATGGAAAACACCGCCATCCCCGGCATCGCCCAGGTGTTCGCCGACACCCCAATCGAGACGCTGAAGGCCTGGCAGGCCTTCCAGACCGTCGATCAGGCCAGCCCCTATCTGTCCGACGCCTTCGTCGACTCGCGCTTCGAGTTCCGCGGCAAGACCCTGCGCGGTCAGCCCGAGAACCGCCCGCGCTGGAACCGCGGCGTCGCCCTGGTCGACGGCCAGCTGGGCGAGGTGCTGGGTCAGGAATACGTCCGCCTGCACTTCCCGGCTTCGTCCAAGACGCAGATGGAGCAGTTGGTCGCCAACCTCAGCGCCGCCATGACCGAGCGCCTGAAGGCCCTGGACTGGATGAGCGAGCCTACGCGCGAACAGGCTCTGCTGAAGATGTCCAAGTTCGGCGTGAAGATCGGCTATCCCGAGAAATGGCGCAGCTATGACGGGCTGGAGCTGACGGCGGGCGACCTCTACGGCAACGTCGAGCGCGCCTCCGCCTTCGACTGGGCCTGGAACCGCAGCAAGATCGGCCAGCCGGTCGATCCGCTGGAGTGGGGCATGACGCCCCAGACGGTGAACGCCTATTACAACCCGCCGCGCAACGAGATCGTCTTCCCGGCCGCCATCCTGCAGGCGCCCTTCTTCGACCCGAACGCCGATCCGGCGGTCAACTACGGCGGTATCGGCGCCGTGATCGGCCACGAGATCACCCACGGCTTCGACGACCAGGGCCGCAAGACCGACGCCAACGGCGTGCTGCGCGACTGGTGGACGCCCGAGGACGCCGCCCGCTTCGAGGAACGCGCCAAGACCCTGGGCGCCATCTACGCCGCTGAAGAGCCGATCCCCGGCACGCCCATCAACGGCGACCTGACCATGGGCGAGAACATCGCCGACCTGGGCGGCCTGCTGATGGCGCTGGACGCCTACAACCGCAGCCTGAACGGCCAGCCGGCCCCGGTGATCGACGGCCTGACCGGCGAGCAGCGCGTCTTCCTGGGCTGGGCCCAGGTGTGGCGTGAGAAGTCGCGTGAAGAGGCTCTGAAAGAGCAGCTGACCACCGACCCGCACTCGCCCGGCATGGCGCGCGCCGCCACCCCGCCGCGCAACATCGACGCCTGGTACGCCGCCTTCGGCGTCACCCCGGATCAGGCCGAGTTCATCGCCCCCGAAAAGCGCGCCCGCATCTGGTAAGCGGCGCGTCCGGCGACGGACAAAAGGAAAGGGCGTCGGCTTCGCGGCCGACGCCCTTTTTCTTGCCGTGCGGCGAAAGCCTTATTCGTGCGGCTTCCTCGGCGTGGTGGCGGCGCCCGCGACAGCGCCGATGACGCCGCCGGCGACCGTCGCGCCGGTGTTGCCGCCGATAGCCTGTCCGGCGACCGCGCCGCCCAGAGCGCCCGTGGCGGCGCGTTGTTCCGTTGTCGTGCCGCAGGCGGCCAGCAAGGCCGTCAGGCCGATCACCGGGGCGAGTTTCAGCATCGTCTTCATAATGGTCATCCTTGTTCTTATTCGAGAGACAGCGTGACCATGAAAACGAAACGGCCCGCCCCCGGTTCCGGGAGCGGGCCGAATTGTCACACAGCTTGACCGCAAACGATCAGGCCGCGTCGGGTCGAAAAGGCGAAGCCTTTTGACCGCGGCCCATAAATCAGGGCCGCGTCGGGTCGGGAGCTCCCGAAGGGCCGACGAGCGCGGCCCTTCAAGATCAGCCGACGATGTCGGCGTCCGTGAAGAACTGGGCGATCTCGATGCCGGCGTTTTCCAGCGAGTCCGAACCGTGGACCGAGTTCTCGCCGATCGACAGGGCGAACAGCTTGCGGATGGTGCCTTCAGCGGCGTCGTTCGGGTTGGTGGCGCCCATGACTTCGCGGTACTTGGCGACGGCGTTGTCGCCTTCCAGCACCTGCACGACGACCGGCTCGGCGATCATCTGCGAAACCAGTTCGCCGTAGAAGGGACGCTCGGCGTGCACTTCATAGAATTTCTTGGCTTGAGCTTCGGTCAGCTTGATGCGGCGTTGAGCCACGATACGCAGGCCAGCGCCTTCGATGACGGCGTTGATGGCGCCCGTCAGGTTGCGGCGGGTGGCGTCCGGCTTGATGATCGAGAACGTACGTTCGGTCATGGGAGTGACTTCTTGTTTGGGAGTTTGAGGGTCGGCGGCTTATAGCGAGCGCCGCACATCTTTCCAATATCCCCGCGCGTACGCCTTTTTTCTTTCCGGTTGCCATGCTGCAGATCAAAAACCTGACCTACAACGCCTGGGGCCGCGAGTTCCTGGACGACGCCTCCGTCAGCCTGCCGCCGGGGTCCAAGGTGGGCCTGGTCGGCCGCAACGGCATCGGCAAGTCGACGCTGTTCAAGCTGATCCTGGGCGAGCTGGCCGCCAACGGCGACGAAATCTCCCTGCCCAAGACCGCGCGCATCGGCTCGGTCGATCAGGAACACCCCGCAACGCCCGTCAGCGTGCTGGACACCATTCTGGAAGCCGACGTCGAACGCCACGACCTGCTGACCCGGCTGGAAACCGCCGAGCCCGAGGACATGGGCGAGATCTGGGGCCGCCTGATCGAGATCGACGCCGACAGCGCCCCTGCCCGCGCGTCCGAAATCCTGGCCGGTCTGGGCTTCAGCCACGACGACATCCTGCGCCCGATGGCCGAGTTCTCGGGCGGGTGGCGGATGCGCGTCGCATTGGCCGCCGCCCTGTTCGCCGAGCCGGACATGCTGCTGCTGGACGAACCGACCAACTACCTCGATCTGGAAGGCGCCCTGTGGCTGGAGCAGCGGCTGAAGCGCTATCCGCACACCGCCCTGATCATCAGCCACGACCGCGAACTGCTGAACGGCGTCTGCACCCACATCCTGCAACTGTCGAACCGCAAGCTGGAACTCTACACCGGCAACTACGACACCTTCGAAAAGACGCGGGCCGAGAAGCTGCGCCTGATGGAGGCCAACAAGTCCAAGCAGGACGCCGAGCGCGCCCACCTGCAGAAGTTCATCGACCGCTTCAAGGCCAAGGCGTCCAAGGCCACCCAGGCCCAGTCGCGCGTCAAGCGGCTGGAGAAGATGCAGCGCATCGAACTGCCGCCGGAAGAACGCGTCGCCCCCTTCACCCTGCCCTCGCCGGAACGCCCCCTGCCCCCGCCGCTGATCCGGCTGGAGAAGGCCAACGTCGGCTATGAGCCGGGCAAGCCGATCCTGAAGAACCTGAACCTGCGGATGGACCTGGACGACCGCATCGGCCTGCTGGGCGTCAACGGGGCGGGCAAGTCGACCTTCGCCAAACTGATCGCCAAGGCCCTGACCGTCGAGACGGGCGAGTTCCATCGCGACGGCAAGATGCGCGTGGGCTGGTTCCACCAGCACCAGATCGAGGCGATGGACCCGACCGACACGCCGCTGGAGATCATCCGCCGCGCCATGCCGGACGCCTCGGAAAGCAGCCGCCGCAGCCGTCTGGCGCAGTTCGGCCTGCCGTTCGAGAAGCAGGAGACCACCGTCGCATCGCTGTCGGGCGGCGAGCGGGCGCGCCTGCTGCTGAACCTGGTGGCGATGGATGCGCCGCACATCCTGATTCTGGACGAACCGACCAACCACCTGGACATCGACAGCCGCCGCGCCCTGCTGGACGCGCTGAACGAATATACCGGCGCTGTGATCCTGATCACCCACGACCGCTCGCTGATGGAGCTGGTGGCCGACCGCCTGTGGCTGGCCGCCGACGGGTCGGTGAAGCCGTTCGACGGCGACATGGACGACTATCAGAAGTTCGTCCTCGACCGCGCCAAACAGGCGGGCATGAAGCCCAGCCAGGTCAAGCATGAGGAAGCCGTGGCCGAGGCGTCCGCGCCCGCCCCCACGCCCAAGGCCGAGAAGAAGAAGGGACCGTCGCCCTCAACCCTGCGTCATGCGGTGAAGAAGGCGGAAGAGAAGATGGCCCAGCTGACCGCCGATCTGGCGCGTCTGGACGACGACCTGGCCAACGCCGCCGTCAATGATCCGAAAAAGCTGGAAGGCCTGACCCGTTCGCGCGCCAAGACCCAGACCGATCTGGATCAGGCCGAGGTCGACTGGATCGCTGCCGAAGAGGCCCTGGCCGAGGTGTCCTGATGAGCAAGACGCCGCCCCTGCTGACCAAGGACGAGATGCAGGAAGCGTCCGCCCGGCTGCGCGCCTACCTGCGCGACGAGCTGGAGGTGGAGGTTGGCCAGTTGCCCGCCGAAATGCTGGTGGAGTTCATCGGCCGGGACATCGGCCGTCTGTTCTACAATCGCGGCCTGCGCGATGCGGAGACCGTGGTGCGCCAGAAGGTAGAGGACGTCGCCGACGCCCTCTACGGCCTGGAGCGATAGTCATCCCGCTCACCCCGGCGGACGCCGGGGCCCAGTGAGAACTTCATCCTCTGCGCTTGCAGCCAAAGCACTGGATCCCGGCGTCCGCCGGGATGAGCGGATATTCTATGAGCTTCAGCCGCAGCTGACGCGCGTCACGACGTTGGTCTTATCGTCGTAGGTGAAGGTCACACGGTTGTCGCGATAATCCATGGTCGCCGCGCAAGTGCTGCACAGGACGCGGAAGATGCGGCCTTCCGGCGCGGTCGGAATGGTCGAACGATTGCGGCCGACATAGTCCTGATAGTCGCTGGCCTTGCAGGCGACGGGCGTCGCTTCGCCGCCGGGCGTCGGCGTCGCGCCGCCGCCCTGGGTCGGGGCGCAGGCGGCCAGGGCGAGGAAGCTCACAGCGGCGCTCAGGGTCAGAATCGTCTTCATGGCGGCGTCCTTTCGATCAGCCGCAGCGAACCTGTTCGACCAGGCCCGTCTGCTGATTGTAGAAAATATTCAAGCGGTAAGGCGAATAATCTTCGGTCACGGGACAGGTCGTGCAAGCAACGCGACGGTTCACCACATCCACCGGAACGGGAATCTGGCTGCGCGGTTTCCCGACCAGCCACTGAAGCTCGCCGGCCTTGCACATGTCGCCGTCGATGCTGCGGACGCCCGGTTCGGAAAGATAGGGCCGTTCGGTCGAGGAGACCGGCGTCCTGATGGGCGCCGTCGGCTGGCCGGCGTGCCGGGCGGGCGGCGAGGCGCAGGCCGACAGGGCGACGAGGCCTACGCCCAGGATCAGGCCGCCTTTTCCCAGCGGCCCTCGTCCGATTGTTTCCAATAGGCCAGGTCGGCGCCGTCCGCCTTCAGCGTCCGCCAGCGCCCGCGCGCATGGTTCAGCGCCTGCTCGTCCCGACCGTCGAAGATGATGAAGCAACGTGCGAACTCCTGCGTGGCCCCAAGCTCTGAGTCATCGACGATGAACAGCGCCTGAGCGCCATTCAGATTCTCGCCTGATTCGGACAGGAGCACAGGTTGGCGCGCGGCATGGTCGCCGTCAGCCCGTCCGTGAGGCAGGAAGCTGTCGTCGCGATAGGTCCACAACAGCTCGTCGATGTCGTCGAGCCGGTGCGAGGCCGCTCCGCGGATCAGGGCGCGCCAGCCCCGCTGAAGCGTGCGCTCCAGCAAGGTCGGCAGCACCTGATCCAGCGTCGAGCGCTCCAGGTGGTAGAACCAGATTTCCGGCTTGGCGTCAGACACCCGGCCCTACCTTCCTGAACTGAGATCAGCCTTCGTAATGGTCGGCGACCATGCGGTCGAGCAGACGCACGCCATAGCCCACGGCGCCGTCCGGCACGGTCGGGTTCTTGGAGTCCTTCACCCAGGCGGTCGACGCGATATCGATGTGCGCCCACGGCGTGCCGTTGGTGAAGCGTTGCAGGAACAGGGCGGCGGTGATCGAGCCGCCGGCGCGGCCGTTGCCCATGTTCTTCACATCGGCGATCGGGCTGTCGATGTGACGCTCGTATTCCGCCGGGATCGGCAGGAGCCAGGACTTCTCGCCCACCTTCGGACCGGCGTCGGCGATGTTGGCGGCCAGTTCGTCGCTGTTGGTGAAGACGCCCGCGTATTCCAGGCCCAGCGAGATGATGATGGCGCCCGTCAGGGTGGCCAGGTCGATCATGAACTTCGGCTTGAAGCGATCCTGCGTGTACCAGAGGGCGTCGGCCAGAACGAGGCGGCCCTCGGCGTCGGTGTTCAGCACTTCGATGGTCTGGCCCGACATGGAGGTGACCACGTCGCCCGGACGCTGGGCGGCGCCGTCAGGCATGTTCTCGACCAGGCCGAGGACGCCGACGACGTTGACCTTGGCCTTGCGGCCCGCCAGGGCGTGCATCAGGCCGGCCACGGCGGCGGCGCCGCCCATGTCCCACTTCATCTCTTCCATGCCGTCGGCGGGCTTCAGGCTGATGCCGCCGGTGTCGAAGCAGACGCCCTTGCCGACGAAGGCGATGGGGGCCTCGCCTTCCTTGCCGCCGTTCCACTGGATCACGGCCAGCTGGCTTTCACGCACCGAGCCCATGCCGACGCCGAGCAGCGAGCCCATGCCCAGCTTCTCCATCTCGGCCTCGCCCAGGATCTCCACCTTGGCGCCCAGGACCTCAAGCTCCTTCACGCGGCGCGCGAACTCAGCCGGGTACAGGATGTTGGCGGGCTCAGACACCAGATCGCGCGAGAACAGCACGGCGTCGGCCACGGCCGACAGCGGGGCGAAGGCGGCCTCGGCGGCCTTCACATCCGAGGTCACGACGCGCACGGTCGTCACCGACGGGATTTTCTCGGCCTTCTGCTTGGTCAGGTATTTGGCGAAGCGGTAGGCGGCCAGGCGCACGGCGAAACCGGCGCGGGCGGCCAGTTCCGGCGACAGATGCGAGGCGTCAATGGTCAGGACTTCGGCGCCCGACATCTTGGCGGCGTGATAGGCGGCGGCGGCGGCGGTTTCGATCGCCAGATCGTCCAGCTTGTCGGCCGCGCCTGCGCCGACCAGCAGAACCGCGTTGGCGTCGATGCCGGCCGGAGCGGCGACGTTCAGGCTGCTGTTGGCGGCGCCGGTGAAGCGGCTGTTCTTCATCGCCTTGGCCAGAGCGCCCGAGGCGGCCTGATCCAGCGCCGAACCGGCGCCCGCGAGGGCTCTTCCTTCATGCACCAGCACGGCAAGAATTTCGGCGGCGCTCGACGAAGCGACGAATTCGATTTTCATGAAACTGACTCCAGACCGAGAAAACACGCCTCGGCCACGCTTGAATTTGCCATGGTCGCGGCGACGGTTTCGTCGGGGCGGCCGGATGTGTATTACATGGCTCGCATCGCCCTGGGCTGCAACACGTTCGCAGCCGATTATACGACCTTACCCGCCGCATGACCCTGATTCAGAGGTATCTTTTCCGCCAGATCGGCCTGCCCATCGTGGCGGCGGTCGCGGCGCTGGCCGGGATCGGCCTGCTGAGTCAGAGCCTTGACCAATTGGAGGTCATCGTCGAGCGCGGCCAAAGCGTCTGGGTCATGGTCAAATTGACCCTGCTGGCCCTGCCGCAGCTGATCGCAGTCATCCTGCCCATCGGCCTGTTCGTCGGCGCCCTGATCGCCCTGACGCGGCTGCAGCGCGAGCAGGAGCTGACCGCCGCCTACGCCGCCGGGGTCAGCCGCTGGGCCCTGATCCGGCCCGCTCTGCAGATCGCCCTGATCGTCACGGTCGTCGCCCTGCTGGTGAATGTCTTCGTCCAGCCCTGGGCCCAGCGCGAGGGCCGGCGCCAAGCCTTCGCCATCCGCACCGACCTGGCCGCCCTGCTGGTCGAGGAAGGCCGTTTTGTTCAAGGACCGGACGGCCTGACCGTCTACGTCCAGCAGATCGAGCAGAACGGTCTGATGAAGAACCTCTTCGTCTATCTGGACAACGGCAAGACGGTCACGACCTGGGACGCCGAGACGGCGCGCTTCGGCCGCGTCGACGGCCTGCCGGTGCTGACCATGCAGAACGGGTCGATGCAGCGCTATTCCTCACGCGAGGTGCTGAACCAGCTGTCGTTCGACCAGCAGGTGTTCGACCTGTCGCCCTACGCCAAGACCACCGAGCGCATCCGCTTCAAGCCGTCGGACCTGTGGCTGACGGACCTGTTCGACCCGACCCCCGCCCTGCTGGAAAGCGCCGGAACGCGCGGCGAGCTGGCGGCCGAGGGCCATTCGCGTCTGGCCTCGCCCCTCTACGCCCTGGCGGCCATGGCTTTTGCTCTGGCGGCCATCCTGGGCGGCGCCTTCAGCCGCAGCGGCTACGCCGGGCGCATCGCCAAGGCCGCGGGAGCCTTCCTGGTCCTGCGCGTCATCGGTTACGGCCTGGTGGCGGGCAGCGCCTGGAACGGCTCGCTGAACATCCTGCAATACGTCGTGCCGCTGGCCGCTACCTTCCTGGCGCTGCGCGTCCTGTTCCGCGCGCTGAAGCCGCGCCGTCGCCGCACCTGGGCGCCGCTGGACCGCCTGAAGGCGAGGTTCGCATGAAGCTCCGCCTCGGACGTATCGAACGCTATGTGCTGATCCAGCAGATGAAGTCGCTGGGCATGGCGCTGGCCGTCATCGCCGCCCTGGTCATGCTGATCGACTTCGTCGAGGTGTCGCGCGGGCTGAACTCGTCCGGCGAACTGTCAGGCGGGCGCATCCTGGGTCTGGTGCTGGTCAAATCGCCTTCGGTGATCGTGCAGCTTCTGCCCTTCGTCTTCCTGTTCGGGACGCTGGGCGCCTTCGTCAGCCTGAACCGGCGCAGCGAGTTGATCGCCATGCGGGCGGCGGGCGTCTCGGCCTGGCGCTTCGTGCTGCCGGCGGCGGGCGCGGCCGTGGCGCTAGGCGTTCTGACCGTCACGGTGCTGGGACCGATGGCGGCCGCCGGCGACGGCATCTGGCAGCGTGAGCGCGCGCGTATCTCCGGCTCAGTTCCCGGCAGCGAATCGGGCGAAGCGGTCTGGCTGCGCGAAGGCGACGCCAACCGGCAGATGATCATTCGCGGCAGCCGTCAGGAGCAGGCCAGCGGGCGCCTGCTGGACGCGACCTTCTTCATCTACACCACGACCTCGACCGGCCGCCGTGTCTTCACCGAGCGAATCGACGCCGCCACCGCCACGCTCAACGCCGGTCGCTGGCGCCTGACCGACGCGGCGGGCGCGCAGACGGGCCAGCGGGCCGTGCGCTACGCCACCCTCGACCTGCCGTCCAACCTGGCCGACGAAGAGGCCTTCCAGCGCTTCGCCCGACCGCAGTCGACGCCCTTCTGGTCCCTACCCAATCAGATTCGCCGCATCGAGGACGCGGGCTTCGCCTCGACCGCCTATCAGCTGCGGCTGCAACAGCTCCTGGCCACGCCGCTGATCTTCGGCGCCATGTCGATTCTGGCGGCGGCCTTCTCGCTGCGGCTGATGCGACTAGGCGATCTGGCGCGCATGACGGTGGCGGCCGTGGTGCTGGGCTTCGCCTTCTTCTTCCTGAACCAGTTCTCTTCGGCCATGGGCTCGGCCGAGGTCGTTCCTCCGATCGTCGCCGCCTGGCTGCCGCCTATATTGACGGCTCTCGCCGCCTTTACCTTGCTGTTCTATACCGAAGACGGCTAATCGAGCGGTTTCCGCCCGGCCGGTAATGAGTGGACACCGCATGACCCATCGCCGTCTCCCCCGCATGGGAGCCCTGCGCCTTCGGCTGCTGACCGGCGCGGCGTTGGTCATAGGCGCGCCCCTGTCTCAGCTGGCGTTCGCCCAGGTCGCCCAGGCCCAGGAGACCCCCGCCTCTGCTTCGGCGCAGCCGGCGACCGCAACGCCTCAATCCACGCCCCAAACGCCGGGCGCCGACGGCCTGACGCCCGATGCCGTCTTCGTCGATGCGGATTCGGCTCAGCGCCAGGGCGACGTCGTCTCGGCCCAGGGTTCGCCCGAGGATCGGGTCATGGCCCGGTTCCAGGACCACAGCCTGCGCGCCCAGGACGTCACCTATGACCTGCAAAGCCGGATCGCCACGGCCTCGGGCGGCGCAGAACTGACGGCGCCGGACGGCTCGGTCGTTCACGCCGAGCGCATCGAACTGGATTCTGACCTCAAGGCGGGCGTGGCCGTCGACCTGGCCACGCGCCTGTCGAACGGCTCCAGCCTGATGGCCGCCACCGCCGTCCGCCGTTCCGAAACGGTCAGCGAGCTGAACCGCGTCATCTTCACCCCCTGCCCCATCTGCACCGTGGACGGCGCGGCCAAGACGCCCAGCGTCTCCATCCAGGCCTCCAAGGCGGTGCAGAACGAAGAACTGCGCGCGATCCTGTATCGTGACGTGGTGTTCCGCCTGGGCGGGGTGCCGATCTTCTACCTGCCGGCCTTCTCGCACCCCGATCCGACGGTGGACCGAGCCTCGGGCTTCCTTGTGCCGTGGGGCGACTATCAGGCCGGTCGGGGCGTCTCGCTCGAACTTCCCTATCTGCACGTCATCTCGCCATCGGAAGACGTGCTGGTCAGCCCGCAGTTCAACACCAAGGTCGCCCCCCTGCTGAACCTGCAATGGCGCAAGCGGTTCGCGGACGGCATGATCGTGGCGCGCGGCGGCGCCACCTATGGCCGCAGCTTCGGCGACTTCGACCTGGACGGCGACGGCGATGCGGAAAGCAACGTCCGCTTCGGCGACACGACGGCCCGCAGCTATCTGCTGGCCCATGGTGCCTTCGATCCCGACGGTCCGTGGCGCTGGGGCTTTACGGCCGAGCGCGTGTCGGACAAGACCCTGTTCGACCGCTACGACGTGCGCGACGCCTATCAGGACAACGGTCTCTATTACGGCGACAGCCGCCGCCTGATCAGCCAGATCTACGCCGAACGTCAGACCGAGCGCTCCTATCTGTCGGTCGCGGCCTTCACCATGCAGAGTCTGCGGGTGGCCCAGTTCGATCCCGTCACCCCGGCCCTGAACGTCTTCGAGGACGACAAGACCCTGCCTCTGGTGGCGCCCCTGATCGAGGCGCGGTGGGAGCCGGAAGGCCCTGTCTTCGGCGGTCGCCTGCGCCTGCGCGGTTCGGCCGTGGCCCTGACCCGCGACGCCTATGTCGGCTTCCCCACCCTGGCGCCTGAGCTGATTCCAGGCGGCCCGACCGACGGCCTGCCCGGCGTCGACAGCCGCCGCGTCACCGGCCAGGCGGAATGGCGCCGGGCGATGATCTCGCCCATCGGCGTGCGCTGGGAGCCGTTCGTGGACCTGCGCGCCGACGTCTATTCGGTAGACGACCTGCCGCCCTCCATGGGGGTCGAGAACGAGACCTACACCCGCGCGCGCGCCAGCGCCGGCGTCGACGTCAGCTACCCCCTGTATCGTCGCCTCAGCGCCTCGTCCGACCTGATCCTGGAGCCGATGGGCCAGGTATCGATCTCCAACAAGGCGGACCTGGATCGGCGCATTCCGAACGAGGACAGCCAGATCACGGAACTGGACCACCTGTCCCTGTTCCGCATGGACCGCTTCCCCGGCTACGACCTGTTGGAAGGCGGTCTGCGCTTCACCGCGGGCGTTCGCGCCACCTTGCGCTGGGACGAGACGCGTTCGGCCAGCCTGTTCATCGGCCGCAGCATGCGCGCCGACGATCAGGACGAATATCTGACGCCGATCCCGGACGATCCGACGCGCCTCTACGACCCCTCGGGTCTGGCCAGCCGGACTTCGGACTGGGTAGTTCAGGGGTCGTTCAATCCCTCGGATCGCATGCGCGGCTGGTTCCATGCCACCATCGACGGCAATGGCGAAATTCGCCGCGCCGAGACGACCGTAGACGGCCGCTGGGGACGCCGAAATCTGGCCAGCCTGAGCTATATCGTGGACCGCTCGAACCCCTTGGACGGACCGGAAAACCGCAACTACGAGTTCGTCCAGCTCTCCGGCCACCAGTTCATCTACGGCAACTGGGGCGTCGCGGTGACGGGCATCGCCGACCTGGAGCGCGATATCGTCACCCGATCGGAGGTCGGCCTTCTGTTTGACGACGACTGCTTCCGCATCGAGCTGGGCTGGCGTCGCGACAACACGCGCGTCCGGCCGACCGGCCCGGCGGAAGGCGTTTACATCCGTCTTAACCTCGCCACTTTTGGGTCTTCAGGCTATGATCGCAATGATATGCGGTAGGCAGGGCGCGCATTGCGGCGTAGTGGGACGTGCGCCCTGGCGCTGTGGCGCGGCCAACGCCGCCGACCGGCTCGGGACCGCTTTAGGGAATCAGGACTGATCGATGGGTTTGATGCGTTACTCTACGGGAGCCGCCCTGGCCGCCCTTATGGTCGTGGCCGCCGTGGAGCCTTCCTCGGCGCAGACCGCGTCTGCGCCCGCCGCCCAGGCTGCTCCCCAGGTTCCGGCCGCAGGCGCGCTGAACCCCGCCGCTGAGGAAGCGCCCCAGCGCGTCGCCCCAGCGCCGCAGTTCCGCCTGTCCGACGGCATCATCGCCACGGTCAACGACCGCATCATCACCGGCTTCGACCTGCGCCAGCGAATGCTGGTGCTGATGGCCATGACCCAGGTGCAGCCGACCGAAGAAACCATCGCCGCCATCCAGCAACAGGCGCTGAACGACCTGATCGATCAGCACCTGCAGGCCGCCGAACTGGCCAAGTTCGAGCAGCTCAAGATCGGCGACGCCGAAGTCGATCAGGAAATCGCCGACATGGCCCGCCAGGCGGGCACGACCCCGGCCAGCTACATCAGCTTCCTGGAACAGGGCGGCATCAGCATCCCCGCCTTCCGTGAACAGATGCGTACCGAGATCGGCTGGCGCGAACTGGTCGGCGGCCGTTTCCGCGACCGCGCCCGTGTCGGCAAGAGCCAGGTCGATCAGACCATGCGCCAGATGACCGAATCGGCGACCAAGCCTCAATATCTGATCGGCGAAATCTACCTGGAGGCCGCCCGCGTCGGCGGCATGCAGGAGGCCGTGAACGGCGCGCGGCAGCTGGTTCAGCAGATGATCCAGGGCGCCCCCTTCATGGCCGTGGCCCGACAGTTCTCGGCCGCCCCTTCGGCCGCCCGCGGCGGCGACGCCGGCTGGGTGGTTCAGGGCACGGTCCAGCCTGCGCTGCAAACGGTCATGGACACGCTGGAAGCCGGCCAATTGTCGAACCCCATCCCGGTCGATGGCGGCGTCTACATCCTCTACATGCGCGACAAGCGTTCGGGCGCATCGACCAGCATGGTCAAGATGAAGCAGGTCATGGTCGAGCTGCCCGAGACCGCCGACGAAGCCCAGGTCGCCGCCGCGACTCAGCGCCTCGAGGCCCTGCGCGGCCAGCTGACGTGCGACAACATCCTGACCCGCGCGCGTTCGGAACCGGGCCTGCTGGGCGCCGATCTGGGCGAGAGCGACGTCGCGGACCTGTTGCCGCAGTTCCAGCAGGTCGCCCGCTCGGCCGAAATCGGCTCGGTCAGCACGGCGGTCCGCACCCCGCTGGGCGTCCACCTGCTGGCCGTCTGTGATCGGCGCCTGGGCGGCCCTGACGCCCCCTCGGCGCAACAGGTCGAAGCCCGCCTGCAGAACCAAAACTACGCCATGCTGGGCCGCCGCTACCTGCGCGACCTGCGGGCCGACGCCCTGATCGAAATCAAACAATGACGATGATCCGGCCGCTCATCGTTACGATGGGCGACCCCGCCGGGGTGGGGCCGGAAATCATCGCGCGCGCCTGGTCGGTGCTGGGCTCCGCGCCCGGCCCGCTGGCGCCGGTCGTGCCCTTCGTCGTCGTCGGCGACGCCGATGTTCTGAAGGCGCAGGGCCAGCCGGTCGAGGCTGTCATCAACCCGGCTGACGCCGCCGGCGTCTTCAGCCGCGCCATCCCCGTCCTGCATCATCCAGCCCCCGCATCCGTGACGGCGGGTCAGCCTGAGCCCGCCAACGCCGTCGCTGTGGCCGACTGGATCGAACGCGGCGTCGACCTGGTGCTGTCAGGCGAAGGCTGCGGGCTAGTGACGGCCCCCATCGCCAAGGCGCCTATGTACGCCTCCGGCTTCCGCTTTCCGGGCCACACCGAGTTCATCGCCGAACTGACCGCCGACGTCCCGTTCAGCGGCACGCGCGGCCCGGTGATGATGCTGACGGCGCAGAACCTGCGCGCCTGCCTCGTCACCATCCATGTGCCGATCGACCAGCTGCCCGAACTGGTGACGGGCGAGCGCGTCGCCCGCGTCGCCCGCGTCGTCCACGAATCGATGAAGCGCGATTTCGGCATCGCCGCCCCGCGCCTGGCCATGGCCGCGCTGAACCCCCACGCGGGCGAAGGCGGCGCCATCGGCCTGCAGGAGGCGACGGTTCTGCGTCCCGCCGCCGAAGCCCTGCGCGCCGAGGGGCTGAACATCACCGATCCCCTGCCCGCCGACACCCTGTTCCATGAGGAAGCGCGGGCGCGCTACGACGCCGTCGTCTGCCTCTATCACGATCAGGCGCTGATCCCGGTGAAGACGCTGGACTTCTGGGGCGGGGTCAACGCCACCCTCGGCCTGCCCATCGTCCGCACCTCGCCCGACCACGGCACCGGCTTCGACATCGCGGGCAAGGGCGTCGCCCGCGCCGACAGCTTCATCGCCGCCGTCCGCCTGGCTTCCGAGATGGCGTCCGCGCGCGCCAACCGATAGCCTTCTCCCCTCGGGGGAGAAGGTGGGCGCCTTAGGCGCTCGGATGAGGGGCGGCCAGCCATGTGGCAGACGCCAGACAGGACGAAGCGCGCCCGTCGACAGCGCCGGGCCCTCACCCACGCCGAAGAAATATTTTGGCGGATCGTCCGCGACCGCCGCTTCGATAATCTCAAGTTTCGCCGACAGACGCCTGTCTGCGGCGTGATCTGCGACTTCGCCTGCACGGAAATTCGACTCGTCGTAGAACTGGACGGCGGCGTCCATAAGCTTCATGAGGCACGGGATGCTGAACGTGACGCCAGACTGGAGCAGGCGGAATTCATGGTGCTGAGATCGGGCAATGAGGCCTTCCTGTCCGACCCCAACGTCCTGCTGGGTGCGATCCGCCTTCGTGCGTCGCAGATGCGGACGCAGCCCCCTCATCCGTCTCGCTCCGCGAGCCACCTTCTCCCCCGAGGGGAGAAGGGCGAATGACCTTGCCCTCCCTACGTGAAACGCTCGACGCCCACGGCCTGTCGGCCAAGAAGAGCTTCGGCCAGCACTTCCTGCTGGACCTGAACGTCACGCGAAAAATCGTCCGCTACGCCGGGCCATTCGACGGCCGCGCCGTCATCGAGGTCGGCCCCGGCCCCGGCGGCCTGACCCGCGCCCTGCTGGAGAGCGATACAGGCAAGGTGGTGCTGGTCGAAAAAGATCCGCGCTTCATCCCCTTGCTGTCCGAACTCGACGACGGCTCGGGCCGTCTGAGCATCGTCGAGGCCGACGCCCTGAAGGTGAAAGAGGCCGAACTGGTCGAGGGACCGGCGCATCTGGTCTCCAACCTGCCCTACAACGTTGGCACCCCGCTGCTGATCAAATGGCTGACGGGGCCGTGGACGCCCTGCGCCCTGACACTGATGTTCCAGAAGGAAGTCGCCGAGCGCGTGGTGGCCCAGCCGGGCGAGGACGCCTATGGCCGCCTGGCCGTCATCACCCAGGCCGTGGCCGAGGCGCGCATCGTCATGCACCTGCCCGCCGCCGCCTTCACCCCGCCGCCCAAGGTGGCCTCGGCCGTGGTGCATCTGATACCCTTGGCCGAGCGCCCCGCCCCCGACCGTCTGAAGCGGCTGGAACGGGTCACGGCGGCCGCCTTTGGCCAGCGTCGCAAGATGCTGCGCTCCAGCCTGAAACAACTCGGCGGCGCCGCCCTGTGCGAAGCCGCTGGAATCGAACCCGACGCCCGCGCCGAGACCATCGACGTGGCGGGCTTCCTCAGATTGGCCGATGCTTTGACATGACAGTAGAAATCGAACCCTTCCGCGCCATCGCCATCAGCCGCATCGCCCATGCGATGAAGGCCGAAGGTCAATCGGTCATCCACATGGAGTTCGGCCAGCCGTCGACCGGAGCCCCCGCCCCCGCCATCGCAGAGGCGCACCGCATCCTGGACGCCGAAGCGGGCGGCTACTGGGAAAGCCCCTTGCTGCGCGCCCGCGTGGCCAAGCTGTACAAGGACCGCTACGGCGTCGTCATCGACCCCGAGCGCGTCATCATGACCGCCGGCGCCTCGCCCGCCCTGGTGGTGGCGTTGAACATGCGATTCGCACCCGGCGACCGGGTGGCCATCGCGCGTCCTGGCTATGTCGCCTATCGCAACACGATGAAGGCCCTGCACATCGTCCCGCAGGAGATCGACTGCGGCCCCGACGTGCGCTTCCAGCTGACCGCCAAGGCCCTGCGCGATCTGGACCCGGCGCCGCAGGGCGTCATCATCGCCAGCCCCGCCAACCCGACCGGCACCGTCATCGCCGAGAACGAGCTGAAGGCCATCGTCGAGGTCTGCCGCGAGCGCAACATCAGCATCATCTCGGACGAGATTTATCACGGCATCACCTACGGCCACGACACGCCCTGCATGCTGCAGTTCGACGACAAGGCCATGATCGTAAACAGCTTCTCCAAATACTGGAGCATGGCGGGCTGGCGCCTGGGCTGGCTGATCCTGCCGGAAGAAGAGGTCCAGCAGGCCCGCGCGCGCATGGGCAACATGTTCCTGACGCCGCCGACGCTCAGCCAGTTCGCAGGTCTGGCCGCCATGGACTGCGAAGAAGAGCTGGAAGCCAACATCGACGTCTATCGCGCCAACCGCGAGCTGATGCTGGAAGCCCTGCCCGCCATGGGCCTGCGCTCGATCGCTCCGCCGGACGGCGCCTTCTACATCTATGCTGATATCGGCCACCTGACGAACGACAGCATGGCCTTCTGCGAGACCCTGGTGCGTGAGACGGGCGTGGCGACGGCGCCGGGCGTGGACTTCGACCCGGTCAACGGCAACCGCTTCATCCGCTTCAGCTTCGCCGTCTCGACGCCCGAGATCGAGGACGCCCTGGCGCGCATGAAGCCCTTCTTCGCCGCCCGCACGGAAGCCGCGCAGGAACAGCAGACAGCCTAGGAGCGTTCGACAAGCCCCGGAACCTTCGGAGCTTTCATGTCGAAATCACGCCTCGCCGTCTCGGCCCTGCCCTTCGTCCTGGCCGCCCTCACGGCCTGCGGATCACCGGCCGAGACGCCGAAGCCCGAACAGCCGACGGCCGCAGAAGCCGTCGCCTCGCCCATGACCCGCGAGGCGGTCGAGACCGCTGTGTTCGAGACCGTCGTCGCCCCCGTCGAGGGTCAGCCCGCGCGGCCTGACGCAGCGACGGCGCGCGCCCAGATCCTGCTGGACCGCGCCAACTTCTCGCCCGGCGTGATCGACGGCCTGGGCGGCGACAACACCCGCCAGGCCATCGCGGCCTTCGAAAAGGCCGCCGGCTTGCCTCAGGACGGCGTGCTGGACGCCGAGGTCTTCCGCCGCCTGACCGCCGGCGATAACGGCCGCGTTCTGACCGACTACACGATCACCGCCGCTGACCTGGCGGGCCCTTTCATCGGCCAGGTTCCGACCAATCTGACCGACATGACCAGGCTCCAGACCGTCGGCTACGCCACGCCGCTGGAGATGCTGGCCGAGAAGTTCCACATGACCGAGGGCCTGTTGCAGGCGCTCAACCCCGGCGTCGACTTCGGCAAGGCGGGCCAGACCATCGTCGTCGCCGCCGTGGCCCAGACCGAGCTGGCGGGCGACGTGGCCCACATCGTCGTGGACAAGGCGGAGCGGTCGGTGCGGGTCTATGACGAGGCGGACAGGCTGCTGGCCTTTTATCCGGCCACCATCGGCAGTTCGGCGCGCCCGGCGCCCTCGGGCGATCTGACCGTCGTCGGCGTCGCGCCAGAGCCGAACTATACCTACGATCCGGACCGGGTCAGCTACGACCGGGGCGACCGCAAGGTCATCGTGCCGCCGGGACCGAACAATCCGGTCGGCTCGGTGTGGATCGACCTGTCGCGCGACACCTACGGCATCCACGGCACGCCGGACCCGTCCAAGGTCGGCAAGACCTTTTCCAGCGGCTGCGTCCGCCTGACCAACTGGGACGCCGAACAACTGGCCTCCAAGGTCAAGCCGGGCGTGCGCGTGACCTTCCGCTAGTCGGCGTAAAGATCGGCCGCCGTTCGTCCCGGCACATCCAGTTGCGTCAACGGCAACGGCGGCGGGTCCAGCGTCACGCCCAGCGCCTGATAGGTCGCCGCACTGGAGAAGCCGTAGGGCTCGGCGTCCGCATTGCTGAAGGCGTAGTAGACGGCGCTGACCCGCGTCATCACCGCCGCCGCCAGACACATGGGGCACGGATGGCCGCTGGCGTAGAGCACCGCGCCCGACAGATCGACGCCGCCCAGCGCCGGCCCCGCCTGACGCAGGGCCTCCATCTCAGCGTGTGAACTGGGATCGTTCGTCGCCAGCATCCGGTTGACGCCGCTGGCGATCAGGGCGCCGTCCTTGACCAGAACCGCGCCGAACGGCCGACCGCCCGCCCTGACGTTGTCCAGCGCCAGATCAACGGCCTGGACCAGCCAGCGGCGGTGCTCGGCGTCGCTCATGGTCTTCAGACCACTTCCTTCATCAGCGCGCTCTTATAGGCTTCGACCCACAGGTTGCGGTGACGGCGGCTGCGCTCGGCGTGATAGATGTGAGCCAGCTCGGCGTAAGAGCGGTCGAAGTCCTCATTGACCAGCACATAATCGAACTCGTCGCAGTGCTCGATCTCGCCCTTGGCGTTGGCGACGCGACGCTCGATCACATCTTCGGCGTCCTGCGAGCGCGTCACCAGGCGGCGGCGCAGTTCCTCCAGGCTCGGCGGCATGACGAAGACACGCACGGCGTCGCCGGGGCATTTCTCGGCCACGTCGCGGGCGCCCTGCCAGTCGATGTCGAACAGAACGTCGCGCCCCTCGGCCAGGGCGCGGTCGACAGGCGCGCGCGGCGAGCCGTAGCGATTGCCGTGCACGTCGGCCCATTCCAGGAAGGCGTCGGCGTCGATCAGACGCTGGAACTCCTCATGGGTGACGAAGTGATAGTCGCGGCCGTCCACCTCGCCCGGACGGATGCCGCGGGTGGTCATGGAGACCGACAGCTCCAACCCCTTGTGGTCGGCCATCAGGCGGCGGCACAGCGAGGTCTTTCCGGCCCCCGACGGACTGGCCACGATCAGCAGGACGCCACGGCGGGGGGTGCGGTTATTCGACATTCTGAACTTGTTCTCGAAGCTGCTCGATGACGGCCTTCAACTCCAGGCCGATTCCGGTGAGCGCGGTCGTAGCGGATTTCGAACAGAGGGTGTTCGCCTCGCGCATGAATTCCTGCATCAGGAAGTCGAGTTTTCGACCGGCGGGGGGTTGCTGCAACAGTGCGCGGGCCGAGGCGACGTGGGCCGTCAGCCGGTCCAGCTCCTCGCGCACGTCTGCCTTAGTGGCTAGGGCGGCCGCCTCGAGGAAGACGCGCTCGTCCAGACCGGGCGCATCAGGCGCCAGTTCGCTGATGCGTCGCGTGAAGCGTTCGCGGATGGCCTCGACCTGAGCCGACGCCTCAAGCTCGGCGCGTGCGACCAGGGCCTCGATGGTCCCGACGAAGTCGTGGATCACCGGCGTCAGCTGTTCGCCTTCGTGCTGACGCGACTCCTTCAGCGCATCCAGCGCCTGTTCGACCGTGGCGGCCATGGCGGCCTCAAGGGCGGCGCGGGCTTCCACGTCCTCGTCCTCTTCGGCGACCTCGATGACACCGCGCAGGGCCAGCAGGCCGTCAGCCGAGGGCGGCGTCGCCCCCTCCTCCGCCAACTGGTTCGCCAGCCGCAGATAGGTCGTCAGCACCGCCTCATTGACGCGCGGCGCGGGCTCCATGCCCTCGGCGCGCTTGGCCTGAAGACCCAGCGTCACCTGCCCCCGATTCAGCCGCGCCTGAGCCGCCGCCTTGGCCAGTCGCTCCAGATTGTCGAAGCCGTGCGGGCCGCGATAGCGCGTCTCCAGCGAGCGGCCGTTGACCGAGCGCGCCTCGACCGTCCAGGTCCAGCCGTCCAGCGCCCCGTCCGCCCGGCCGAAGCCGGTCATGCCCGAGATCGAGTTGCTCATCGTCCGGCCTCCGTCGGCACCCGAATGACCTTGGCGCCCGGCGGGATGGCGATGGCCGGGCCGGCCGCTTCATCCGTCATCGGCGCGGGCGAAGTCTCCGGCGCGGTTTCGCCCGCCGCCAGACCGGCCTTGCGGCGCTCGATCTCGCGCCAGCGCGCCACGTTCAGCAGATGCTCCTGATAGGTGCGGGCGAAGACGTGACCGCCCGTGCCGTCGGCGACGAAGAAGACGTATTCCGAGCGCGGCGGGTTCAGCACGGCCTTCAGCGCCTCCTCGCCCGGATTGGCGATCGGCGTCGGCGGCAGGCCGTCGATCAGATAGGTGTTCCACGGCGTCGGATTGCGCAGCTCGGACAACAGGATGCCGCGTCCCAGCGGCCGCCCCTTGGTCACGCCGTAGACGATGGTCGGATCGCTCTCCAGCCGCATCCCCAGCCGCAGGCGGTTGGTGAAGACGGCCGCTACCTCGGGCCGTTCAGAGGCGATGCCCGTCTCCTTCTCGACGATGGAGGCCAAAATGACCGCCTCTTCCGGCGTCGTGACCACCGTGGCGGGCGAGCGGGCGGCCCACAGCGTCTCCAGCTTGGTCTTGGCGGCGCGCTGCATCCGGGCGACGACGGCGGCGCGGGTCTCGCCGCGCGTGACCTCATAGGTTTCGGGCCACAGGCTGCCCTCGGGCGGAACCTCGACCTCGCCGGTCAGGACCGGCTGCTTCATCAGGATGTCGACCGCCTGGGCGCTGGACCAGCCCTCGGGCAGGGTCACGTAGTGGCGTACCGCCTTGCCGTCGACCAGCAGGCCCACCACCGTCGCCAAAGAAGCGCCCGACGGCACCTCATACTCGCCCGCGCGGATCTTGCGGTCGGCGCCGGTCAGGCTGATCGCTGCGCGGAACAGGTCGGTGGAGCGGATCACCCCCGCCGATTTCAGATTGGCCGCAATGGCCGGAACGCCTGCCCCGGATGGCAGGGTGACGACCGTCGCCTCGCCTTCCGCCGCCTTAGGCCCCGGTCCCCAGTAGATGGCCCAGAACGCCACCAGAGCCGCGACCAGGAACAGGCCCAGCGTCCCGGCGGCGGTGATCAGACCGACGCCGAGACCGGAACGCCCCGCCCCGCCCCCGCCGCCCTTTTTCGGAACGCGCGACTTGGGAATGCGAACCTTGGGGGTGCGGGGGGACGGAGCCTTGGCCAAATCAGTCGACCTTCTTGAAGATCACGGCCGCATTGGTGCCGCCGAAACCGAAGCTGTTGGACATGGCGACATCGATCTTCTTGGCCTTGCCCTTGTGGGGGATCAGGTCGATCGGCGTCTCCATCTCCGGGTCGTCCAGATTGATGGTCGGCGGCGCCATCTGGTCGCGGATGGCCAGCACCGAGAAGATGCTCTCGATCGCCCCGGCGGCGCCCAGCAGGTGGCCCGTCATCGACTTGGTGGACGACACGGCCAGATCCTTGGCGTGATCGCCGACCAGACGCTCAACCGCCTTCAGCTCGATCCAGTCGGCCATGGTCGAGGTGCCGTGAGTGTTGACGTAGTCGAGGTCTGAGGGCTGCATCCCGGCGCGTTTCAGCGCCGCCTTCATGGCCCGCAGGCCGCCGTCGCCGTCTTCCGACGGGGCGGTGATGTGATAGGCGTCGCCGCTCATGCCGTAGCCGACGACCTCGGCGTAGATTTTGGCGCCGCGCGCCTTGGCGTGTTCGTATTCTTCCAGAACCATGACGCCCGCGCCCTCGCCCATGACGAAGCCCGCATGGCCGCGATCATAGGGACGCGAGGCCTTCTCCGGCGTGTCGTTATAGGCGGTGCACAGCGCCTTGCAGGCCAGGAAGCCCGCGATGCCGATCGGCACGACCGAGCTTTCGGCGCCGCCCGCCACCATGACGTCGGCGTCGCCCAGGGCGATCATCCGGGCCGCGTCGCCGATGGCGTGGGCGCCCGTGGCGCAGGCCGTGACGACCGAGTGGTTCGGGCCCTTCAGGCCGTGGCGGATCGAAATCTGGCCGGACGCCAGGTTGATCAGGGCCGAAGGGATGAAGAAGGGGCTGACCCGGCGCGGACCCTGTTCCTTCAGGATGATGGCTGTGTCGGCGATGGGGCCCAGGCCGCCGATGCCCGAACCGACCATGACGCCGGTCGCTTCCTTGTCGTCTTCCGATTCCGGCTTCCAGTTCGCGTCGGCCAGCGCCTCGTCCGCCGCTGCGATGGCGTACAGGATGAAGTCGTCGACACGCTTGCGGTCCTTGGCCGACATCACCTGATCGGGGTCGAAGACGCCCGGCTGACCGGCCTCGCCGCCGCCGCGTCCGTCGACGCTGGGGACTTCGCCCGCGATGGTGCAGCCGTAGCCTTCGGTGTCGAAGGCGGTGATGGGACGGATGCCCGAACGACCGTCCAGAATGCCTTTCCAGACGTGCTCGACGCCCGAGCCCAGCGGAGTGACCAGGCCCAGGCCCGTGATGACGACGCGGCGCATGGTTCGCGCTCCTTCTTGGTCAGAATCGTAGCCAGAAACACTAATGGCCGCCGGACGGTCCCGCTAGGGGTCCGTCACGGCGGCCATCAGCTGGTAAGTGCGACGAATCGCAGCCGGATCAGGCGGCCAGCTTCTCGTCGATGAACTTCACCGCGTCGCCGACGGTCTGGATGTGCTCGGCGGCGTCATCCGGGATTTCGACGTCGAATTCTTCTTCGAAGGCCATGACCAGTTCGACGTTGTCGAGCGAGTCGGCGCCCAGGTCGTCGATGAAGGAAGCCTTCTCGGTGACCTTGTCCGGATCGGCGTCCAGGTGGTCGATCACGATCTTGCGGACGCGTTCGAGGGTGTCGGACATGAGTGTCTCTCTGCCTGTTTGAAATCGCCGTGAAGGCGGGTCTTGGGTTGTTTCGCCGTGTCACGGCTGCCTGCCGGGATCAAGCCTCAATGAGACTCACCCCCGAAAGACGTTCGTGCCCTTTAGCACAGGGTGACGGCGTGGAAATAGTCTGTTGCGCGTCGTGATGACGCCGCGCAACAGGTTCAGATCATCGCCATGCCGCCGTTGACGTGCAGGGTCTGGCCGGTGACGTAGGCCGCTTCATCCGACGACAGATAGACGGCGGCCGAGGCGATTTCGTCGCCTGCGCCCAGGCGTCCGGCCGGAATCTTCGACAGAATGGCGTCGCGCTGCTGGTCGTTCAGCACGTCGGTCATCGGCGAGGCGATGAAGCCCGGCGCGATGCAGTTGACCGTGATCCCGCGCGAGCCGACTTCCTGGGCCAGCGACTTGGAGAAGCCGATCATCCCGGCCTTGGAGGCGGAATAGTTGGTCTGGCCGGGGTTGCCCGTGACGCCGACCACCGAGGTGACGCCGATGATGCGGCCCGAACGGCGCTTCATCATCCCCTTCACCGCCGCGCGGGTCAGGCGGAAATAGGACTCCAGGTTGATCTGGATGACCGACTGGAAGTCCTCGTCCTTCATCCGCATCAGCAGGCCGTCCTTGGTGATGCCCGCGTTGGCGACCAGGATGTCCAGCGGAGCGCCCGCCGCCGTCTCGGCCGCGTTCACCAGATTGTCGACCGATTCCGGGTCCGACAGGTTCGCCGTGGCGAAGTGCGCGCGCTCGCCCAGTTCTTTGGCCAGATCGGCCAGCACGGCTTCACGCGTGCCGGACAGGACGACGGTCGCCCCTTGCGCGTGCAGGGCGCGAGCGATGGCCCCGCCGATGCCGCCGGTGGCGCCGGTCACGAGGGCGGTCTTGCCGGTAAGGTTGAACATGGTTTCTTCCTATCTGTTCAGAGCGACTTGGCGAAGGCTTCCAGCTCTTCAGCCGTGTTCAGCGCCAGAGCCTCGGCATCGGGGGCGATGCGCTTGGCCATGCCGGTCAGCACCTTGCCCGAGCCGACCTCGACGAAGCGGGTCACGCCGCCTTCCGAAGCCATCCACTCCATGCTCTCGCGCCAGCGCACGCGGCCCGTCACCTGCTCGACCAGCAGGCGGCGGATGACCTCGGCATCGGTTTCCGGGCGGGCGGTGACGTTGGCGACCACCGAAACAGCGGGCGCAACAATCTTCGCATCGGCCAGAGCGGCCGCCATCTCGTCGGCGGCAGGCTGCATCAGCGGGCAATGGAAGGGCGCCGAGACGTTCAGCGGAATGGCGCGCGCGCCCAGTTCCTTGGCCTTTTCGATAGCCAGGTCCACGGCGGCCTTGTCGCCCGAGATGACGACGTTGCCCTTGTTGTTGTCGTTGGCGACGACGCAGACGCCTGCGGCCGAACCGGCCTTGGCCGCTTCTTCAGCCAACGCCAGGTCGGTCTTGGGGCCGATCAGCGAAGCCATCGCGCCCTTGCCCACCGGCACGGCGCGCTGCATGGCCTGACCGCGCAGCTTCAGCAGGCGCGCGGTGTCCGACAGGCTGATCGCGCCCGCCGCGGCCAGAGCCGAATATTCGCCCAGCGAGTGACCGGCAACGAAGGCGGCGCGCGCCACGTCGACGCCGAACTCGGCCTTCAGCACCCGCGCCGTGGCGACCGACACGGCCATCAGGGCCGGCTGGGCGTTCTCGGTCAGGGTCAGCTGATCTTCCGGCCCTTCACGCATCAGCTCGAACAGCTTCTGGTTCAGGGCGTCGTCCACCTCGGCGAAGACCTCGCGCGCGCTGGCGAAGGCCTCCGACAGGGCGACGCCCATGCCCACCGACTGGCTGCCCTGACCGGGAAAGAGAAGCGCGAGGCTCATCCGGGATCGTCCGTCATCCGTTGAATCAAGCCGCGAGGGGTAGGCGAATCCCTCCCCTACGGCAAGAAGGACGCCGCCGCTTTACCCCCGCTCATCCCGACGGACGCCGGGCTCCAGTGCTTTGACTGCAAGGTGCTGAGGCCGACAGGACATGGCTCAGGCCGGCGTTCTCACTGGATCCCGGTGCAAGCCCAGCGGCGCTGGACCCTGTCTCGATCAGCTGCTCGCGGCCGGCATGGGACGGAACTGCATCACCACCTTGCCTCGTCCGCTGAGGTCGAAGCCGCCATTGTCGCCCACAGGCGCTTCATCCATGCAGACCTCGCGCGGGCGCGCCGTATCATTCAGGCAGAACTGCCCGTCGGCGCGACGCCAGGTTCCTTCACGCGCCACCGGACCGCCGGGTTCCGACATGGTGAAGGAGCCGTCGGCCTTCAGATCGACGTCGACTGCCGTCCCGTCCATCATCGTGACCTTGTAGGCTCCGCTAGGAGAGCGACCTTGATCGTTCTGACTTTTGGCCGGGTTGCCGCAAGCGGCCAGAGCGACGAAGGCGGCCATGCAGGCCAGGGTGGTGATACGCATAAATCCCCCTTGAGCGTTAAGGCGACGAGCGTCGCCGTTGATCAAGCCAATGCCGCTGTTCGCGTCGAAGTTCCCCGTTAGTCCTTGATCTCCGCCGTGCAGGGGCGGTCGTCCGGCCCGGCCGCGCCGTCGCAACGGCGCAGGGCCAGCAGGGTGTCCTCGGTCTCGATCAGCCGCTTCGTCCCATCGGCCTGCCGCACCAGCGTGAAGGCGTCATACAGCCCGCCCGTCGCCGTGAAAGCGCGGAACGACAGGCGGTCGGCCTCGACGTCGATCAGCTGATACAGTTCGGTGTTCTCGGCCGCACGCACCGGCTGCGTATCCGCCCGGTCGTTCAGCCCGTACATCTTGGAGCCGGTGACGGAGACGACATAGACCGGCCCCTGCGGACGGCCCGCCGCGCTGTCGGCGCGCGACGCCTCGGCCCCGGCGGGATTGGAGACGCGGCCGTAGCAATGGTCATGTCCCTGCAGCACCAGATCGATGTTGCGGGCGTCGAAGATCGGTTTCCAGGCGGCCTTCAGCGCTTCGGTGTCCTGCGGCCGGGCGCAGGTATAGATCGGCTGGTGGAACAGGGCGACGTTCCAGCGCGCCGGGCTTTCGGCCAGTACACGGTCCAGCCAGCGCGTCTGGCTTTCCCCGGCGCCCAGATCAATAGCCGCCGTGCCGTCCAGCACGATGAAGCGCACGCCCTGATAATCGACGTAGTAGCTGGTCGCCTTCGCCCCCTCGGCGCCGTTGTCCGGCAGGGCGAACTGCAACGGCCAGTGTGGGCCGAGAACGCGCGATTCTTCGCCGTTCGGCAGCACATGGTCGACGTATTCATGGTTGCCGCTGGCGGGCAGTTGCGGCGTCATGGCGAAGGCGCGGCCGCCCGCCTCGGTCCATTCGCCCCATTCGTCGTCGTGAACCTTGACCTCGCGTTGGGCCACCAGATCGCCTGCGTGGACGACCAGAGCCGCCGGACCGGCTTCCTTGAAGGCCGAACGGATCACGCGCGAGCCGATCTCCAGAATGTCGTTCTGCGTGTCGCCCAGATAGATGAAGCGGAACGGCGCGAACTCGGCTTTCGCCGTGCGGAACGGCAGCCACTCGCTCCAGCCGTCGGCCGCGCGCACGCGATAGACATAGCGCGTGTCCGGCTTCAGCCCGTCGAAGCGCGCCTGATGATAGAGGGCGCGCCCGTTCTCGTTCTCGATCGGCGCCGTGGTCCCGGCCACGGTGCGGGCGGCGAAGCCCAGCAGAGGGCCGTCGATCTCCTCGGCGATCTGGGCCTCGGCGGCGGTCTGGCGCGTGTCGGTGCGCCAGGCGACGGCGGCGCCGCGCGCGGCGTCGGCGGCGGGGCTCAACACGATACGGTCGGCCCAGCCCTTGGCCGCCCAGCGGCCGTTCGGCGCGTGCAGCGGCGGCGGCAGCGGATCGGGGTCCGGCGGCGCGACGACCTGAGCCATCGAGGGCGCGGCGGCCAGCAGGGCGGCGGCGGCCAAGGCGGCGGCCTGAGCAGCGACGGACAGCTTCATGATGATGTTTCCCCGAACCTCACGTGGTTGAGGGCGAGGCCTAACGGCCCAATGCGACGGTTCGCCGGGGCTTTTGTGAAACTCCTGCGAGGAATAGGCCGCCTACGATGGGATCAGGCCCAGCAGCTCCTTGCCCGCCAGCACGGCGAACAGCAGGGCCGCCGCTCCCAGCAACAGGTTGGAAATCCAGCCGCTGCGCCATTCCTGCGGGGTCCGCGAACTGTTCAGCAGCCACAACAACGTCCCGGCCAGGAAGGGCATGAACAGGCTGCCCAGCACCCCATATGCGACAATCAGCCCGAACGGCCGATCCATGAACAGCAGCAACATCGGCGGGAAGGTCAGCCACAGGGCGTAGGCGCGGAACGCCCGGCTCTTGTCGCCGCGCGCCTTCGGATCGTCCGAGCGGCCGCGCACATGGGCGGTGAAGTCCGCGAACATCAGGCTGACGCCCTGCCACACGCCCAGCAGGCTGGAGAAGCTGGTGGCCCAGAAGCCGACCAGGAACAGGATGGAGATCGGCCGCCCGAACCGCTCACGCAGCACCTGATCCAGGTCCAGCAGGCCCCGGTCGCCGCCCTGCAAGGCGATGCCCGCGCTATAGAGCAGCTCGGCCCCGACGATCAGCATGGCGACGACGAAGACGCCGGTGACGAGATAGGCCACCCGGTTGTCCAGCCGCATGACCGCCATCCAGCCCGGCCCCTTCCAGCCCTTGGCGTTCAGCCAATAGCCATAGGCCGCCATGGTGATGGTGCCCCCCACCCCGCCGATCAGACCCAGCGTATAGAAGGCCGACCCTTCGGGCAGGCTCGGCCACAGGCCGGTCAGCAATTCCGGCAGATTGGGCGTGACGATCACGGCCAGGCCCACGACGGTGACGAACATCACCCCGACGCAGGCCGTCATCACCTTCTCGAACAGGCCGTAACCGCCGAACCAGACGAAGATCAGCCCGGCGACCCCGCTCAGCATCCCCCAGGCCTTCAGGTCCAGCACGGGGAACAGCGCCGCCAGCGGCAGGGCCGTCGAGGTCATGGCCGCCGCCCCATAGACGAAGCCCCACACCACCACATAGACGCCGAAATAAAGCCCGGCCCAGTTCAACCGCCCGTCCAGCCAGCCGCCGCCCAGACGCGACCGCCCCAGGCTGGACCAGCCCTCGAACATCGTCCGCTCGCTGGACAGGGTCCACCGGCCCACGGCCTCGGCCAGGGCGATCTTCAGCACGGTTCCGATGACGGCGGCCCACAGCAGGGCGTAGCCGAAGCGCGATCCGGCGATCAGGGTAGCCACCAGGTCGCCCGCGCCCACCCCGGTCGCGGCCACCACGATTCCCGGCCCGATCAGCGACCAGCGGTTCCTCGGCGTCGGCGTTTGCGTCATCCTGAAGGCTCCGGTTACGTGAGCCGCAACCGTGCCGCGCTTCGCCGCTGCTGCCAATCGCCGGCGCAAAGGCCGCCGCGCCTTGCCCTGACGGGGTTTTTCCCGTATAGGCGCGCCCTTTCCAGGGCTTCGGTCCTGCTGCGGAACGTCAAAGGGTCGGGAAACTCCCGTCCGCCGCGTCAGGAGCCATCGTGGACGAACTACCCGGTTCGCCTGCGCCGATGTCCGCCAAGGGAGAATACCGCATGGCTCTTTATGAGCACACGGTCATGACGCGCCAGGATATCTCGGCGCAACAGGCCGAAGCGCTGAACGACACCATCAAGGCTCTGATCGAAGAAGGCGGCGGCTCCGTCGCCAAGATCGAGTACTGGGGTCTGCGCAACCTGACCTACCGGGTCAAGAAGAACCGCAAGGCTCACTATTCGCTGATGGCCGTTGATTGCCCGCCGGCCGCCATGGCCGAAGTCGAGCGTCAGCTGTCGATCAACGAAGACGTGCTGCGCTGGCTGACCATCCGCGTCGAGGAACTCGACCTGGAGCTGTCGCCCCTGCTGGCTCGCCGCGAACGCGAACGTGACCGCAGCGGCCCGCGCACCGACGACGCCGCGGCTTCGGAATAAGGAACCGGATCATGACCGATACGACTGCTCCCATCCCGGGCGCTCCGGCCGGCTCCGGCCCGGCCCGTCGCCCCTTCTATCGTCGCCGCAAGGTTTGCCCGTTCTCGGGCGCCAACGCGCCGAAGATCGACTACAAGGACGTGAAGCTGCTGCAGCGTTACGTCTCCGAACGCGGCAAGATCGTGCCCTCGCGCATCACCGCCGTTTCCGCCAAGAAGCAACGCGAACTGGCCAAGGCCATCAAGCGCGCCCGCTACCTGGCCCTCCTGCCGTACGTGGTGAAGTAAGATGAAGGTCGTTCTGCTGGAACGCGTCGAGAACCTCGGCGCCATCGGCGACGTCGTCACCGTCAAGGACGGCTTCGCCCGTAACTTCCTCCTGCCGCGCGACAAGGCGCGTCGGGCCACGGAAGCCAACCTGAAGGCCTTCGAAATCGAGCGCGTCGCCATTGAGGCCCGCAACGAGAAGAACAAGGCTGAGTCGCAGAAGATCGCCGACAAGATCGACGGTCAGAGCTACATCATGATCCGTCAGGCTGGTGAAACCGGCCAGCTGTACGGCTCGGTCGCCGGTCGCGACGTTGCTGAGGCCGTTCGCGCCGAAGGCGGCAAGATCGAGCGTTCGCAGGTCGTGCTGAACACGGCGATCAAGACGCTGGGCGTCCACGAAGTGCTGGTTCGCCTGCACCCCGAGGTCTCGGCCACCGTCAAGATCAACATCGCTCGTTCGGCCGACGAAGCCGAGCGTCAAGCGAAGGGCGAGGACGTGATCCGCGCTCAGTTCGACGACGAGCGTAACGCCGCCGACCAGGCCGCTCAGGAGCTGCTGGAAGGCGGCGCCGGCCAACAGGAAGGCTTCGGCGACGAAGCCTGATCCTGTCGCTTCGGCGAGATGATCGAGGGGCGCTTCCGCAAGGAAGCGCCCCTTTTTCTTGCCTGCCCAACACCCGCTCACTCTTTAGTTTTTCTCACAACCTCCTCACATAATCTCGATAGGCGTCGCCGCTTTCGCACCGCAATATCGCCATGGCTCGTCGCCCTCGACGGGCAGGAGATGACGATGCGCCCCGGCCTTTACGCTCAACTGCATCGCCCGGTGATCCGACCGGCGCGATGTCCGTGCCAGCGACCCTGAAACCGCCTTCCCTGACCGGTCCGCCGCCGGTCCGTGGTTTCCATCCGCTACCAGACTTCCGTTTCCAGACGCAGCCGGCGTTCGCCCTCCCGCGACGGCGAACCCTGACGCGCGTCCAATCAGAAAAGACGACCTCTCGAGATGACCTCCCGCTTCCCCCGCCGCCCCGCCCTTCTGGCCGCCGTATCCGGCGCCGCCCTGCTGATCGCAGGCGCCGTCTCGGCCCAAACCGTTCCTGACGACGCCACCTCAGTCGACGACATCGTAGTGACGGGCACCCGCGCTCCGGCCCGCTCGCGCCTGGACACCCTGGCCCCTGTCGACGTGGTGACGGCCGAAACCCTCCAGAACCGCGGCACGACCGAGTTCGCCGCCGCCCTGGCCCAGACGGTGCCGTCGCTGACCTTCCAGCGGCCCTCGGCCAACGACGGCACGGACTCGATCCGTCCCGCCACCCTGCGCGGCCTGTCGCCAGACCAGACCTTGGTGCTGGTCAACGGCACGCGCCGTCACGCCTCGGCCCTGGTCAACGTCAACGGCACGGTCGGGCGCGGCTCGGCCGCCGTCGATCTGAACGCCATCCCCAGCGGCGCCCTGGACCGAGTCGAGGTGCTGCGTGACGGCGCTTCGGCGCAATACGGCTCGGACGCCATCGCCGGGGTGGTCAACCTGCGCCTCAAGGAAGCCCGCGAGGGCGGCGGCGCCAGCGTCACCTACGGCCAGTACTTCACCAATGTGGAGACCGCGCGCGGCAAGCGGGACGAGCAGGACGGCCGCGCCGTCACCGTCTCGGCCTGGCAGGGCTTCGGCCTGGGCTCGGACGGCTTCCTGACCCTGTCGGCGGAATATTCCGACCGCGACCCGACCAACCGTTCGGACTACGACCCGCGTCCCGCCGCCAACGGCGCGATCACCGCCCGCTTCGGCGATCCCAAGGTCGAGCAGTGGAGCGTCTTCGCCAATGCCGGCAAGCCGCTGAACGCCGACTGGGAGGCCTACGGCTGGGCTGGCTATCAGGAGCGCGACAGTTCTTCCGCCGCCTTCCCGCGCCTGTCGAACAACCCCAACAATGTGACGTCCATCTATCCCAACGGCTTCCTGCCCAAGATCGCCATCAACTCCCAGGACGTTTCGGCGGCCGGCGGCGTGCGCGGGACGTTGGCCGGATGGGACGCGGACTTCAGCCTGGTCTACGGCCGCAACGCCCTGGAATTCCGCACCGAGGATTCGCTGAACGCCACCTACGGCGCAAACTCCCTGACCAGCTTCGATTCCGGCGGCCTGACCTATGACCAACTGGTCTTCGGCGCCGACTTCACCCGCCAGTTCGAGATCGGCCTGGACGGCGGTCCGCTAAACTTCGCCTGGGGTCTGGAGGCCCGCAAGGAGAACTACAAGATCGACGCCGGTCAGCCGGAATCGTGGAACCGCGGCCCGCTGGGATCGAACACGGCCCTGGCCGGCGGCGCCCAGGGCTTCCCCGGCTTCCAGCCCTCGAACGCGGTCGATGAGGACCGCGACGCCGTCGCCCTCTACGCCGACGTCGAAATCCCGCTGACCGAAAAGCTGACGGTCGAGGGCGCGCTGCGCGTTGAGGACTATTCCGACTTCGGCGACGCCCAGACGGGCAAGTTCGCCGCCCGCTACGACTTCACCCCGAACTTCGCCCTGCGCGGCTCGGTGTCCACCGGCTTCCGCGCCCCGTCGCTGCAGCAGAGCTTCTTCACCTCGACCTCCTCGGTCGTGCAGAACGGCGGCTTCGTCGAAACCGGCACCTTCCCCGCCACCAGCGAGGTCGCCTCGGTCCTGGGCGCCCGCCCGCTGAAGGCGGAGACCTCGACCAACTACACGCTCGGCGCCGTGATCCGTCTGGGGAATTTCGACCTGACGATCGACGCCTATCGCATCGAGATCGAGAACCAGATCGTCCTGTCGGAACTGATCAACCGCAGCTTCTCGCCCCAGGTCGCCGGTCTGCTGGACCCGCTGGGCGTCCAGGCCGCGCGCTTCTTCCTCAACGGGGTGTCGACCGAGACCGAAGGCGTCGACATCGTCGGCCGCTACCGCCTGCGGACCGAGACGGCGGGCGACTGGGACTTCACCGTCGCCGCCAACGTCAACGACGTCAGCGTGACCAAGATCCCGACCTCCTCCTCGGTGCTGAACCCGGTCCCGACCCTGTTCGCGCGCCAACGCATCCTGACCATCGAGGAGGGCACGCCGGACACCAAGGTCGCCGCCTCGGCCGACTGGAGCCAGGGCCGTTGGGGCGCGACGGCGCGGGCGACCTACTACGCCAGCGTGCTGCAACCCGGCTCGACGTCCGCCAACGACTATTCGACCGGCGACAAGACCACCATCGACCTGGAAGGCCGCTTCCAGATCACCGACCGGGTCGGCCTGGCGATCGGCGTCGACAACGTCTTCGACGAATACCCGGACTTCGTGCCGGCCAACCTGAACAACAACGGCGTGCTGGGCTTCCCCTACTACTCGCCGTTCGGGTTCAACGGCCGTTACGGCTACGCCCGGTTGAACGTGAAGTGGTGATCGGCTTGGAGCGCGCGCGCCGGGGCTTCCTCCCTGTCCTTTGAGCGCGCCTCCCTCGTCAGACGCGGCGGCCCGCGGGGAGCCGCCGCGTCTGACGAAAACTTAATGCGCGACACCGTTCGTCGGTCATGGTTCGGCTACGACCCGCGCGCTAGGCTTCACCGTCTCAAGGGAGGGAAAGCCCATGAAAACCGCCACGTTCGCCGCCGTCGCCGCCCTGGCGCTGTCCGCCCTGCCCGGCGCGGCCGCCGCCATGACGGTGCAGGAGTTCCTGACCTCAGCCAACCGTATCCCTCGCAATCCCACGGCGCTGCTGCGGTCGGACACGCGGCGGCTGATGAATGAGATGAACGGGGCCTTCAAAGCGGTGCGCGACGATCAGGCCGCCGCCAAGGCCGCAGGACGGCGCTCCGCGACCTGCATCCCCGAAGGCGCCAAGATCAGCCTCTCGCCCGACATGATCCTGAATCGCTTCAACGCCATCCCGGCCCAGCGGCGCAACATCAGCGTCAATCAGGCCGTCCGCGAATGGATGGCTGAGGACTACCCCTGCCCCGCCTGATCAAAGCCTGATCAGCCGCCGATAACTTGCGAAGCGGCGCAGGCGAGCGCATCTAGCCCCCATGTCGCGTTCCGTTCACATCCTATTCGCCGCGTCGTTAGGCGCCCTGACGCTGCTCGCCTCCGCGCCTCTGGCCCTGGCCCAGTCGTCCGACATGACCGTTCAGCAGTTTCTGACGATCGGCAAAGACATCCCGCGCAACCGCGCCGTGGCCATGATGCGCCCGGACACCCGCCGCCTGATCCGCGTCGTCACCGGCGCCGTCAGCACGGTCAAGGCCGAGCAGGCTTCGGCCGTCTCGGCGGGCCGCACGCCCGCGCACTGCATCCCTGCCTCAGGCACCGGCATCACGCCCGAGGCCCTGGTCGCGCGCTTCGAGACCATGCCGGAGTCGCGCCGTCGCATCACCGTGACCCAGGCCGTGCGCGACTGGATGGCCGAGCGCTACCCCTGCCGCGCCTGACGACCTCCTACTGATCCGACAGCGGTTTTCCGGCCCGTCCACAGGCGTCGGCGACTGTCCACGACCACGACCCCGCCCGCGTCTGACGTAGGGCGCGCCTATGCGTATTGATGATGTCGATGAACGCCTTCGCCCCGATGCCCTATGATTCCGCCAACGACGCCGTGCAGGTGTCGTCCATGCCCCACAACCTGGAGGCGGAGCAGGCCCTTCTGGGCTCGCTGATGTTCGACAACGCCGTGTTCGAGCGCCTGTCTGACCGTCTGCGCGGCAGCCATTTCTACGAGCCCTTCCACCAGCGCCTGTTCGACGCCATCGAGGATCACATCCGTCAGGGCCTGCTGGCCGAGCCGACCATCCTGATGGAGCGGTTCAAGCAGGACCCGGCGTTCCAGGAGTTCGGCGGCCTGCGCTATCTCGCAGACTTGGTGGATCGGGCGCCGCCCGCGGCCAACGCCCCCGACTATGCGCGCGTCGTCTATGACCTGGCCCTGCGCCGCGACCTGATCCGCATCGGCGGCGAGATCATCAAGGAGGCGCCCAATCCCGAGACGCCCGCCGACGAACAGATCGAACAGGCCGAGCAGACGCTTTATTCGTTGGCCGAGACGGGCAAGCCGTCGTCGGGCTTCGTCAGCTTCTCCCACGCCCTGTCCGGCGCGGTCGAGATGGCGGGCGAGGCCTATCAGCGCGAGGGCAAGCTGGCCGGTCTGGCCACCCGTCTGGACGATCTGGACCAGAAGCTGGGCGGCCTGCACCCCTCCGACCTTCTGATCCTGGCTGGTCGTCCGTCGATGGGTAAGACGGCGTTGGCCACCAACATCGCCTTCAACGTCGCGCGCAACTATCGCTGGGAGCCGACGCCGGAGGGCGGGCGCAAGACCGTCGACGGCGGCGTCGTCGCCTTCTACTCGCTGGAAATGAGCGCCGAGCAGCTGGCCATGCGTATCCTGGCCGATGCGTCGGGCGTGTCCTCGGACAAGCTGCGTAAGGGCGAGATCGACGCCTCGGACTTCGGCAAGATCCGCGACGCGGCCATCGAGATCGGCGAAAGCCCCCTCTACATCGACGCCACCGGCGGCCTGTCCATCTCCAAGCTGGCCGCGCGCGCGCGACGCCTGAAGCGGATGGAGAACGGCCTGGACCTGATCGTGGTCGACTACCTCCAGCTCGTGACGACCGGCGACAACAGCCAGAAGAACCGGGTGCAGGAAGTGTCCGAAATCACCGGCGGCCTGAAGGCCCTGGCCAAGGAACTGAACGTCCCCATCATCGCCCTGTCGCAGCTGTCGCGTCAGGTCGAGCAGCGCGAGGACAAGCGGCCCCAGTTGTCCGACCTGCGTGAATCCGGCTCGATCGAGCAGGACGCCGACTGCGTCATGTTCGTCTATCGCGAAAGCTACTACCTGGGCCGGGCCGAGCCGCGCGAAGGCACCGAAGAACACCTGAAGTGGCAGGAAGACATGGACCGCCTGCAGCATCAGGCCGAAGTGGTCATCGGCAAGCAGCGTCACGGCCCCATCGGCATCGTCAAGCTGGCGTTCGATTCCAACACCACCCGCTTCGGCAATCTGGCGAACGACGGCCGCTACGGCAGCGCCTATGCGGATATTCCAGAGTAGGCTCTCCTTCTCTGCCGTCATCGTCGGGCTTGACCCGACGATCCAGCCGCGCCGACGCCTGCCGCATCCCCGCGCTGCGCTTGCTGGATGCTCGGATCAAGTCCGAGCATGACGGCGATGGAAGGGGCCGATGGTCGCGCAAAGACTGGCGCCGCCTGAACTGCGGATTATAACCGTCGCCATGACCTCCCCCGCGCTTGCTCCCGCTGCCCTGCACGTCGATCTGGACGCGCTCGCCCGCAACTACCACACCCTGGGCGCCGTCAGCGGCTCGCCGGTCAATCCGGTCGTGAAGGCCGACGGCTACGGCCTGGGGGCCGCTGCCGTGGCCAAGCGGTTGATGGCCGAGGGCGCGCGCACCTTCTTCGTCGCCCGCGCGGCCGAGGGCGTACGCCTGCGCGAGGCGATCGGGCCGGAGCCGGTCATCTATATTCTGGACGGCTGCCATGGAGACGGCGCGGCCATGCTCAAGGCGTCCAACCTGCGGCCCGTCATCAATCACCCGACCCAGCTTCAGACCTGGCAGGCGGCGGGCGGCGGCGCCTGCGGGCTTCAGATCGACACCGGCATGAACCGGCTGGGCTTCCGCGTCGAGGACGCGCCGGAGCCGTTCGCGGGCCTCGAACTGGTCATGACCCACCTGGCCTGCGCCGACGAGCCGTCGAACCCGCTGAACCGCGGCCAGCGCGACGCCTATGCGGCGGCAGCCCAGCGCTATCCGGGCATGACGCGCTCCTTCGCCAACTCGGGCGGCTGCTTCCTGGGGCCGGACTTCGCCTTCGACGTGGTGCGGCCGGGCATCTGTCTCTACGGCGGCGGGCCGGAAGGCCGTCCCCATGACAAGATCGCTCCCGTCGCCAGCCTGATCGCCCAGGCGGTGCAGGTGCGCGACGTGCCCGCGGGCGAAACCGTCGGCTATTCGCAAGGCTATAAGGCGGAGCGGCCGATGCGCGTGGCCACCTGCGGCGCGGGCTACGCCGACGGCGTTCTGCGCAGCTACAGCCCCAAGGGACAGGTCTTCATCGCGGGCGAGATGCGGCCGATCATCGGCCGGGTGTCGATGGACGTGCTGGCGGTCGATGTGACCGGCCTCGACGTCAAGGCGGGCGATCCGGTCGAGATCTTCGGCGCCAACCGCCTGATCGACGACGCGGCGGCGGCGGCGGGCACCATCAGCTATGAACTGCTGACCTCGATCACGCCGCGCGTGCCGCGCGTCTATCAGGGCTGAACAGCAAAGGGCTGAGGCGCAAGGCCCCAGCCCTTCTCTTCAGACTTAGCTCAGGGCGAACGCCGTCGCGCCTGCGCCCACGATGACGAAGCTGGCGATCACCGCCCCGACGATGGCGAAGACGATGGCGTTCAGGATGATGGCCGCGACCACCACGACGATGGTGTAGCCCAGCGCCTTGTCGGCGGCGGTCTTCATCAACGTCGGCAGGCCCAGATACATCAGGTAGAAGCCGTACAAGCCCAGCAGGCCCGCCAGCCAGGCCAACATCGGCAGCACGTTCAGCACGCCCGCCACCCAGGCGGCGGTCATGGAATAGACGGCGACCTGCATCGCCTTCACCGGGTTCTTGGTCCCGCCGAAGGTCGGGGCTAGGGCGTCGATGATCAGGCCCAGCACATAGACGCTGACCAGGCTCAGCACATAGCTGAGCGCACCGCCCAGCAGCGGGCCGACCAGGCCGCGATGACCAAAGGCGATCTGGCCCACGATGGTCGCCACCGCCGGAATGGCCGCCAGGATGACGGCGTAGCTGGTGAACAGCCCCTTGATGCTGGCGCTTTCGGCGTCGATCACCGGCCATTCGAACTTGGGCCGTGTCAGGATGTATTTGGCCCGCGAGACGAGCGAGGGGTCGACGGCGGGGGGATTTTCAAGGGTCATTCGTTAGCCTTCTGGGCGGTTGAGTCGGATCACGGCCTTATCATGTCAGAATGACGGCTGTGTGGATGCGGGCGCAACCCCGCAGTCTTCTTATGACAGTTTCGGACGCAGGGCGTTCCAAGCCGCCTGCCCTCGCCCGCCTGATCTGCTAGGTCTGACGCATGGCGCGCGACTCTCTTCTCTTCGTCTGCAAATCCTGCGGGGCGGTTCATTCCAAATGGGCCGGGCAGTGCTCGTCATGCGGCGAGTGGAACGCTTTAGTCGAGGAATCCAAGGCCGCCCCGCCGGGCGCCATGAAGCCTGCCTCGACCGCGCGCGGCCGCGGGGTGCAGTTCGAGACGTTGCAGTCCGACACGCCCGAGCCGCCGCGCATCGTCACCGGCGTGACCGAGTTCGACCGCGTCTGCGGCGGCGGCGTGGTGCCGGGCTCGGCCATCCTGCTGGGCGGCGACCCCGGCGTCGGCAAGTCGACCCTGCTGCTGGAGGTCACGGCCAAGGCGGCCCGCAACGGCGCCAAGGTCGCCTATATCTCGGGCGAAGAAGCGATCGAGCAGATCCGCGCCCGCGCCAAACGCATGGGCGTGGCCGACGCCGATGTGTCGCTGGCCTCCGCCACCGCGCTGCGCGACATCCTGACGACGCTGAAGCGCGATCCGTTCGACATCGTCATCATCGACTCCATCCAGACGCTGTGGAGCGACGCGCACGACGCCGGGCCGGGCTCCATCACCCAGGTGCGCGCCTGCGCCGCCGAACTGGTGCGGCTGGCCAAGAACGGCGGCCCGGCCATCGTCCTGGTCGGCCACGTCACCAAGGACGGCCAGATCGCCGGGCCGCGCGTGGTCGAACACATGGTCGACGCCGTTCTCAGCTTCGAAGGCGAGCGGGGCTATCCCTTCCGCATCCTGCGCGCAGGCAAGAACCGTTTCGGCGCCACCGACGAGATCGGCGTGTTCGAGATGGGCGACGCCGGCCTGCGCGAAGTGCCCAACCCATCGGCCCTGTTCCTAGGCGAAGGCAAGGACCGGGCGCCCGGCGCCGCCGTCTTCGCCGGGATCGAGGGATCGCGCCCGGTTCTGGTGGAAATTCAGGCTCTTGTTGCACCCTCTGCATATGGCACGCCAAGACGGGCCGTCGTCGGCTGGGACTCTGGCCGCCTGGCCATGCTGCTGGCGGTGCTGGAGGCGCGCTGCGGTCTGGGGTTCGGAGACAAGGACGTCTATCTGAACGTCGCGGGCGGCATGCGGATCAACGAACCCGCCGCCGACCTGGCCGCCGCCGCCGCCCTGATCTCATCGGCGCTGGACATGCCCCTGCCGCAGGGCTGCGTCGTCTTTGGCGAGATCGGCCTGTCGGGCGAGGTCCGCGCCGTTGGCCGCGCCGAGGCCCGCCTGCGCGAGGCGAAGAAGCTGGGCTTCGAGCGCGCCCTCGCGCCGCCACAAGCCAATGGCAAGGTGAAGAAGGGCGATGTCGCCCTGACCGTCGTCACCCGCCTGACCGACGCGGTCGAGCGAATCTCCCAGAACCGCTACTAAGGCGCGTTCCCATCCCTTGAGGCCGCAGAGCGCGTGACCGGCTACGACGTCTTCGTGATCCTGGCCCTGCTGGCCTCGGGCGCCGCCGGATGGTTCCGGGGCGGCATGCGCGAGATCACGGCCCTGCTCAGTTTTCTTCTGGCGGCGCTGCTGGCGCTCATCACCCTGCCGTGGACGGCGCCGATCGGGCGCGGCCTGGTCGATCCGGACTGGGCTGGGTCGGTGCTGGCCGTGGGGCTGGTCTTCGTCATCCTCTATTTCGGCCTGCGCTTCCTCGGTTCGGCCATTTCGCAGGGCGCGCGCGGCCACGCACTAGGCGTGCTGGACCAGACGCTGGGCCTTGTTGTCGGCCTGGTTCGCGCCCTGGGCCTGATCGGCGCGGTGCACCTGGTCATCATGGGCGCCATGCAGGACAACCCGCCGCGCTGGCTGTCCGAAGCCGCGACGGCGCCCGTCAGCGAAGGCGCCGCCCGCGCCATCCAGATCGTGCTGCCGACCCTGGGCAAGGGCGCCGACGCCCTGACTCCCGTCGTCGGTTCTTCCGTTCGCGAAGGGTTTTCCGACCAATGAGGCTTGCCCCGGACGCCTGGGCGGCTTACGTGCGCGGCGCCGCCCTTTGAGTTATCCTTCCCCGGTCATCGGAGCCTGACGATGCGCCACCATATCGCCGAACCCGTCGTTCACCGTGAGCATTGGCGTGAGCCGGAAGACGACCAGCTGCGCCTCGAATGCGGCGTCTGCGGCGTCTGGGGCGCGCCCGAGAACGAGGCGTCCTCCATCGTCGCCCTGGGCCTGCACGCCCTGCAGCATCGGGGCCAGGAAGCCTGCGGCATCGCCAGCGTCCATGACGACCGCTTCTACACCGAACGGCACCAGGGACTCGTCGGCGACGCCTTCGGCAACGCCGAACTGACGAAACGCCTGCCGGGCCAGGCCTCCATCGGCCACACCCGCTACTCCACCGCCGGCGGCAGCTTCCTGCGCAACATCCAGCCGATGTTCGCCGATCTGGATCAGGGCGGCATCGCCATCGCCCACAACGGCAACCTGACGAATTTCAAATACCTGCACGCACAACTTGTCTCCGAAGGCGCGATCTTCCAGTCGACCTCGGACTCCGAGGCCATCCTTCACCTGATCGCCCGCAGCCGTAAGGCCAAGATCGTCGACCGCTTCATCGACGCCCTGAGCCGGATCGAGGGCGGCTACGCCCTGGTGGCCCAGACCCGCTACAAGATGATCGGCGCGCGCGACCCGCTGGGCATCCGCCCGCTGGTTCTGGGCAAGGTCGGCGAGGCCTGGGTGCTGGCGTCCGAGACCTGCGCCCTCGACACCATCGGCGCCACCTTCGTGCGCGATGTCGAACACGGCGAGGTCGTGGTCATCGACGAGGAAGGCCTGACCTCGATCAAGCCCTTCGCCGCACGCGCCGCTCGCCCCTGCCTGTTCGAATACGTCTACTTCGCCCGTCCCGATTCCGTCGTGAACGGCCTGTCGGTCTATGACGTCCGCAAGGAGATGGGCCGTCGCCTGGCGCGCGAACACACGGTCGAGGCCGACATCGTGGTGCCGGTGCCCGACTTAGGCGTCCCCGCCGCCCTCGGCTACGCCCAGGAAAGCGGCCTGCCCTATGAAATGGGCATCATCCGCAGCCACTATCTGGGCCGCACCTTCATCCAGCCCAGCCAGGGCGCCCGTCAGAAGGGCGTGCGGATGAAGCACAGCCCCAACCGCGCCGCTCTTGAAGGCAAGCGCGTCGTGCTGATCGACGATTCCATCGTGCGCGGCACCACCTCGCTGAAGCTGGTCCGCGCCGTGCGCGCGGCGGGCGCCAAGGAGGTTCACCTGCGCTCGGCCAGCCCGCAGATCCTCTTCCCCGACTTCTACGGCATCGACATGCCCGAGCGGTCGCAGCTGATGGCCGCCACCCACAGCATGGAAGAAATGCGCGCGGTGCTGGAGGTCGACTCCCTCGGCTTCCTGTCCATCGACGGCCTGTATGACGCCCTGGGCGCCGGACCGCGCAACGCCGCCAGCCCGCAGTACACCGACCACTATTTCACCGGCGACTATCCGACCCGCCTGCTGGACCGTGAGATCGAGGAAGGCGGCCGCGATCCGCGTGGTAAGCAACTTTCTCTGCTGGTGACCGCTTAAGGCTGGATGATCCAGCTCGGCTACTTCACGCTCGACACCCCTGACGTCGACAAGGCCCGCGCCTTCTACGCGGGCCTGTTCGGCTGGCGCTTCGATGAGGCCTCGTCCAGCCCGACCTACGCCCATGTGGTCGAGTCCGACCCGGCCTTCGGCCTCACCAAGGGCGAGCACAAGGCCTTCCCCAACCTCTATTTCCGCGTGGACGACATCCACGCCGCCTGCGCCCGCGTGACCGAGCTGGGCGGCCGTGCGGCCGTGCCCGCCGAAAGCCCGTCCGGCCTGTCCGTCGTGGTCAGCGACGATCAGGGCGTCAGCTTCAGCCTGTGGCAGGCCGCGCCGGGCTACTGAGCCTTTCGCCGGACGTCGGGCCGCGCTATCAGCGGCCCCATGTCCGAACACGCTTCCCTCCCCCTCGCCAACCGCGTCGCCCTGGTTGTCGGCGCTTCGCGCGGCATCGGCCGCGAATCCGCTCTGGCCCTGGCCAAGGCCGGCGCCCATGTGGTCGCCGCCGCGCGCACCCAGGGCGCCCTCGAGGAACTGGACGACGAAATCTTCGCCGCCACCGGCCAGCACGCCAGCCTGGTTCCGTTCGACCTGGTGGACGGTGGCGCCATCGACCGCCTGGGCGGCGCCCTGTTCCAACGCTTCGGCAAGCTGGACATCTGGGTCCAGGCGGCCGCCACCATGGGCCCGTCGGGCCTGACCCCGGTCGCCCACGCCGAGCCGCGCGAGTTCGCCAAGGTTGAGAAGATCAACTTCACCGGCGTCTATCGCCTGATCCGCTCGCTGGAGCCGCTGCTGCGCGCCTCCGACGCCGGACGCGCCATCCATCTGACCACCAGCGTCGCCAGCCAGCCGCGCGCCTTCTGGGGCATGTACGCCGCGACCAAGGCGGGCGCCGAAGCCCTGGTCAAATGCTGGGCCGACGAGATCGAAAGCACCCCCGTGCGCGCCTGCATCGTCGATCCGGGCCGGATGCAGACGCAGTTGCGCGCCCAGGCGTTTCCGGGCGAAGATCCCAGCGTTCTTCCGCATCCCTCGGAGATCGGTCCCCTGATCGTCGAACTGGCCCGCCCTGATCTCACCCCGCCTCTGACGGTCAGCTTCAAGGAATGGAAGCAAGGCCTGTCGGCGGACGCCCTGGTCTGATCTGCGCGTGATCGAGGGGCTGGATCCGGGCGCACGGTCGCTAGCGAACCCGGCGGCGAAACGCCCCTCGCTTCCACTTGTGCGCGCCGCCCCCCTGACCGACATCGTCGCCGTGGTCGCTTCGGTCGGGCTGATCCTCACCTACGTCGGTTTCTGGAGCGCGCCGCTGACCGGCTACGGCGCGAGGTCCGCAGACTTCCTGCGCAATTTCTACTACCCGGCCTATCTGCTGGCGCTGATTCTGGTCTGCCTGCGGCCTGAGCGCGCGCTCAAAGGCCTGATACGATCGCCGCTTCTGATCGCGCTCCTGCTGCTGACGGCGGCGACCTACTTCTGGTCGATCATGCCGGAGCTTACCGCACGGCGCATACCCGCCCTGGCCTTCACCACCCTGGCGGGCGTCGCGCTGGCCTCGCGGTGGAGCTGGCGCAGCCTGACGGAAATCATCGCCGGAACCCTGGCGGTCCTGGCGATCCTGTCCTTTCTTGTCGGGGCGCTGCTGCCTCAGATGGGACGGATGGACGAGATCTTCCCCGGCGCCTGGCGCGGCCTGTGGCTGGAGAAGAACTCCATGGGCAACGTCATGGTCAAGACGACCGTCTTCCTGCTGGCGGCCGGCGTGATGGCTCCCGAGCGGCGCAAGTTGTGGTTCGGTCTCGCCGTCGTCCCCGTCATGCTGATCCTGCTGTCGACGTCGAAGACCGCCCTGGTCGTCCTGGTCCTGTCACTGGCGTCCATGGGCTTTGTCGCCGTGGTCAAGTCTGGACCCCTGCGTGCGGTCGTCGCCACCTGGCTGGCCGTCGTCTTCGTCATCGGCGGGGGTCTGCTGATCGCGATGGAAACCGACACCTTCTTCGCCCTGCTCGGCAAGGACGCGACCTTGACCGGGCGAACCGAAATCTGGTCAGGCATCATGCAGCAGATGGCCGAGCACCCCTGGAAAGGCTTCGGCTACGGCGCCGTATGGGACGATCCCAGCTTCACCGGCCCCAAGGCCTGGATCGGCTATCAGGCTCACTTTACGCCCGCCGATGCACACAGCGGCTGGCTGGAGCTGTACATCGCCTTGGGCCTGGGCGGCGTCATCCTGTTCGCCCTGTTCCTGACCCAGATATGGGCGCAGTCCCTGTGGGCGGCCTACACCAGCCCTGGCGGCTGGCTGGCCCTGCCGCTGATCGCGTCTTTCACCGTGACGATGCTGACCGAGAGCATCGCCATGAACTGGCATGAACTGCGTTGGGTGATCGTCGTGGCGCTGGCGCTGAAGCTGGCGTTGGGGGACGAACCGACAGTCCCATCCCGGCCGCACCTCAAGAGAGGCGCGACCGGGCAGGTCTGATGTGAATCAGCGCTTGGCGCCGCCCTTCTGGCCCGTCCGGACGCGGCCCGAGCGGGACACCTGACGCGCGCCGCCGCGTGCGCCCTTGCCGATGAAGGCGTTGGAGCCCGCCTTCTTCGACGCGCTGGCCTTCAATCCGCCCAGGGGCTTCACCTTGGGTTTGATGCCGGCCTTGGCCTTCTGCTCCAGCGCCTTGCCGGGCAGGTTGGACAGTTTCTCGGCCTTCTCGGCCTTGATCACCCGGCGCGGGGCGGTCTTGGCGTCGCCCTTGAAGCGTTCCGGCCCCGACTTGGCGCCGCCATCCGCATAAGGGTTGGCCGAGCCCGACTTGACGTTCAGGCGGATCGGCGTGCCTGGCAGGTCGAAGCTCTCGCGCAGCGAGTTGACCAGATAGCGCTTGTAGTGCTCCGGCATCGCCTCAGCCCGGCTGGCCATCAGCACGAACGTCGGAGGGCGCGCCTTGGTCTGGGCCATGTATTTCGGCTTGATACGCTTGCCGTCCACGGCGGGCGGCGGGTGTCTCTGGGTCGCCAGGGACAGCCAGTCGTTCAGATCCTTGGTCTTCACCTTGACCGACCAGGTGTCATAGGCCTGAAGCACGGCGGGCATCAGACGCTCGACGCCCCGCCCGTTGAACGACGACAGGGCCACGAAGGGCGAGCCGCGCAACTGCGGCAGCTTGTCGTCAGCCAGGCGCTTCAGTTCGGCCAGGCGCGCCTGCGGCTCTTCTTCCAGATCCCATTTGGACGCGACATAGATCAGCGCCCGCCCTTCCCGCTCGACCAGATCGGCCAGTTGCAGGTCCTGGGTGTCAAAGGCGTCGTCCTTGTCCATCATCATGATCACCACCTCGGCGAAGGTGATGGCGCGGATGGTGTCGGCGACCGACAGCTTTTCCAGTTTTTCCTGAACGCGCGCCTTGCGCCGCATCCCGGCGGTGTCGACCAGGCGGATGTTCTTGCCTTCATAGACCCAGTCCACCGAGATGGAGTCGCGGGTGATGCCGGCTTCCGGCCCGGTCAACAGGCGGTCATCGCCGATCAGGCGGTTGATCAAGGTGGACTTGCCGGCGTTCGGGCGGCCGATGACCGCGATGCGGATCGGTTTCTCCAGCTCGTCGATCTCTTCGATGAAGATGTCTTCCGACGCGGCCACGAGGGCCTGATACAGGTCGGCCATGCCCTCGCCATGCTCGGCCGAGATCGGCACAGGCTCGCCGAAGCCCAGGCCATGCGCCTCGCCCACGCCGCCGCCGCTCTCACGGCTCTCGGACTTATTGGCCAGCAGGACGATAGGCTTGTGCACCTTACGCAGGCGATCGGCGAAGATGCGGTCCAGCGACGTCACGCCTTCGCGCGCGTCCATCATGAACATGATCAGGTCCGCGTCCTCGATCGCCGCCTCGGTCTGCTCGCGCATCCGGGCTTCCAGGCTTTCGTCGGTGACGTCCTCATACCCTGCGGTGTCGATCAGGGTCAGATCCATGTCGCCGATCACGCCGTCGGCGTAGCGGCGGTCACGGGTCACGCCGGGGCGATCATCGACCAGCGCAAGGCGCTTGCCGACGAGGCGATTGAACAGTGTCGACTTGCCCACATTGGGGCGGCCGACGATGGCGACCTTCAGAGCCATGCCGGCCTTCTAGCTTAAATCAGTGAAAAGGTCAGCGGATGCTGACCAGTTGGCCCTTGTCGGTCAGGACATAAAGGGCGCCGTTGTAGGCGGCCGGAGCAATATAGGCCGCCGCGCCCAGCTTCAGGCTGCCGGTCTGCGCGCCGGTTTTCGGATCGAAAGCCACAGCCTCGCCGTCCGAATTGACCAGGACCAGACGGTTCGACGCCAGGATCGGGCCCGACCAGGTCGGACGCACGGTGCGCTTGCCGAAGCCCAGGAAGCCGCCTTCCTTGCGGACGCGGCCCTCGTTCAGATCACGCGACCAATAGACCTGGCCCGTCTCGCGGTTGACCACGGTCAATTCGCCCGCCTGGGACACCACATAGACCACGTCGCCGACCGGCAGGGGCTGGTTCACCCCGACGATGGGCAGAGACCATTTCGGCTGGCCGCTGCGCAGATCCATCACCTGCATCACGCCCGACTGGCTGATGGCGTAGACCTGACCGCGGCTGACGACCGGACGACCGGCGATGTCGCGCAGCTCCGACAGGGCGCTGGTGCGGCTGGTGCGCGACAGCACCTGCTCCCACACCGGCTGGCCGTTGGTCGCCTGCAGGGCCACGATCTGACCCGAGGAGAAAGGCGCCACCACCGTGCCGCCGCTGACCGCCGGGCTGGAGGCGCGCATGATGCGGGCCGGCTCGGTGATGCCGCGATAGGACCAGTCCTGCTGACCGTTGGCCACGTTGAAGGCCATCAGCTGGTTGTCGATGTCGACGACATAGACGCGCTGGCCCGCCACCGTCGGCGCGCCGTGGATCGGCAGGTCGACCGGCGTGCGCCACAGCTCGGCGCCCGTATTGGCGTCAAACGCCGTCATGACGCGATAGCCCGACGAAACGAAGACCTTGCCGCCGCTGACGGCCACGCCGCCGCCGAAGCCGCCGCCGCCCGATCCGCCGCCCAGGCCGATGCCCATGAAGCGACGGCCGCGATCAGCCTCCTCGACCTTGACGCTGGCCTTCCACAGGACAGCGCCGGTGCCGGCGTCCACGGCGGTCACGCCCGCTTCGCCGTCCAGCACGAAGAGCTTGCCGTCTTCGGCCACCACCGGGGACATGACCTGGCGATCGTTCGCCGAACCGGCGCCGATGTCGCGCCGCCAGGCGACGGTGAATTCAGGCGCGGCGATCACATGTTCGACCGCATTCTCGGCGTTGCCGCCGGGCTGGCTCCAGGCGGTCGCCGCCTGCGGACCCGGCAGGAAGAAGTCACGACCCGACAGGGCCGCCGAAGGCGCGAGCTGCTGCTCGAACTCAAGGATGGAGACACGTTGCCCCTCGGTCGCCGTCGCAACCGGTTCCTTGTCTCCGCCCAGGCCGAACGGCAGGGCGTTGCGGACCGTGCCGCACGACGCGACGGTCAGGGCCAGACCGCTCAACAGGGCGACTTTAAGGGTTTTGGTCATTTGTTGGCGTCCCGAGGGAGTCAAATCAGGGGGCAGGCGTCGGGGCCGGCGCTTGAGCCGGGGCCGCAGCCTCGGCCGGAGCGGCGACGGCGGCGGGAGCCGCCTGGCCCGGAGCCGGCGTCGGCAGCGCAGCGGCGGCCTTGACGATGGCGGCCAGATTGGCGGCCGTGCCGGTATCGACCGCCTGAACGGCGGCCTGGGCGCGCTGGCGCACCGGGTCCGGCACGTCCTGGCCGAGTTGCAGTTGCACGAAGGTCTGGCGCGCCTCGGCGGTCTTGCCGTGCTGCAGCTGGGCCATGGCCAGGGCTTCCTGGGCGAAGGCCTGCATCGGGCGCTTGTCGCCGGTCAGCGGCTCCAGACGCTTCTGCACGTCTTCCAGCGAGGCTGTGTCCATGACCAGGAAGACCGCCTTCAGGGCGGCGATGTCGGACAGGATCGGATCCTTGGCGGCCTTGGCGGCTTCATCCAGCAGGGCCACGGCGTCGGCCGTCTTGTTCTCGGCCTGGGCCAGACCCGCCTGCTGCATCAGGGCCAGGGCCTTGTAGCCGCCGCCGGCCTTGGCCGACTCGGCGAAGGCGGTCTTGGCTTCAGCGGGCTTGCCCGCCTGCAGCGCCTGAACGCCCTGCTCATAGGCGGCCGAGGCCTTGTCAGCCTGCGAGCTCACATAGGATTGCCAGCCCCACCAGGCCAGCGCAGCGACCAGGGCGACCGCCAGCAGACCGCCCAGAATGGGCAGCCAGGTACGGGCCATACGCTTATAGCGTTCGGAGCGAAGCTCCTCCTCGACCTGCTCGAAGACATCAACCACGAAACGTCGCCCCAAAAATGCAGCCAAGGCCGATCATAAAACCGCCGCGACCCTAGAGGTTCGGCGTCACGGCCGCAACGCAGGCGTTGGGCGCGAAACGGCTTTTTCCAGCCCTAAGCCGTGACTGGGGCGGGAAAACGGCGCTCAGATCTGTTGCGACAGCTTCACCACGCCCGCCGCCAGCAAGGCGACCAGCACCCCGGCCGTCGCCCAGAACACCTGCATCCCGCCCATGGAGCCCATGGCGTTGAAGGCCGCATCGCCCAGTCCGGTCCGCTCCAGCAGGGACTGAACCGCCAGGCCGCCCTGAATCCCAGCCTGGGCGCCGGCCGAATCGATCCCGCCGCCGCCCGCCTGGGCCGTGAAGCCGTCCGGTCCCAGATGGAAGTTGACGTTCAGCAGTTCGCGCACCGCGATCAGCCCGCCGATCAGCCCCGCCGCCGACAGAGCCACAGACCGCACGCGCGAGGCCTTGTTCAGCCGCGCGGCCACGTCCGCTTCAAAGAAGACCGAATCGGCGAAGTGCGGCGTCTGCGCGAACAGGCGCTCAATCGTGGGATCGAATTCGTCAGCCGACATGGGATGCGCTCCCGATTGCAACCGGCCCCGGCTGGAGCCGGGCCCGAAGTTTATCCAGACCACGCTTGACATGAGATTTCACCGTTCCAAGCGGCAAATTCATGGCCGCGGCGATTTCCGGGTGCGACAGCCCCGCGCCATGACACAGGGAGACGCACAGGCGTTCGACCTCGCTGAGCCCCTTCAAGGCCTCGTCCAGGTCCACGCGGCCGATGCTGTCGACAGCGGGCGCGATGTTTTCCGTTTCGCTTTCCGCCACATAACGCGCCTCTTTCGAGATGCGTCTCAGGTACATGCGGGCGGCGATACGCTTGATCCAGGCGGCGAAAGTGCCCTCGCCCCGGAACTCTGCGCATTTCTCGAACGCCAGCAGAAAGGCGTCCTGAGCCACGTCGTCGGCCAGGGCCGGCTGGGCGCCCATGCGGCGCAGCAGACCCCGCACCGCCGAGCCGTGGCGACGGACCAGTTCGCCGAACTCGCGGCGGCCGCCGCCGGCCGCAAGCCCGGCCAGCTCGACGTCGTGCAGATCACGTAAGTCTCGGGCCATGACGGCTTCCCTGCTCCGGTCCGCCTCAGCCTTTGTTCTTGTTGAAGAAGCTCAGGATGATGAAGGCCAGGCCGATCATGCCTGGGATCGCGGCGCCGCCGACGATGGGATAGAAGGCGTCGAAGTCGGCGAAGCTGACCGCATAGCCCAACAGGGCGATGCCGATTGCGACCGACAGCAGGATCACGCCCGCTCTCAGGTCGCGCGCCGCCGTTGCGACCGGCTTCGCATTGTCCTTGCTGATGGCTTCGATCACTTCCGGCGGCAGGGACTGCCCCTTCTCGATGGAGGCCCGCAGCGTCGCCTGCATCTCGCGCCGCTCACGACTCTTGAGCCACGTCGGCACAAGAACGATCCCCGCGATCATTGCAAAGAACGCCAGCGGAATGAGAACGTCGTCCATGAGTTTGATCCCTGTTCGGCCAAGCCTGATGCGGCGGCCTTCTGATCACAAGAGGCGGCGATGATCGCTTACGGATGCAGTTGCGCGCATGAACTCTTCGTAATGCGTCACCACAGCGTGACTCGACACGCCCGAAGCGGCGTTCAACGGTGCCGTCGAACCCTTCGGAGCGCCGCATGAACATCACCTATCGCATCGTCCAGCACGACGGCGGCTGGGCCTACAAGCTCGGCGACAGCTATTCAGAGACCTTCGCCAGCCACGCGGCCGCGCTGGCGGCGGCCACGGCCGCGGCGCGCGAGCAGCGCGTGCCGGACCGCACCTCCTGGATCGAATATGAGGACGCCGCGGGCCAGTGGGTCACTGAGCGCGCCGACGGCCACGACCGCCCGACCACGGCCGTCGAGGACTGAGCCTCAGCCCTTCAGGGCCTCGGCGTAGATGTCCGGCTTGAAGCCCAGCAGCGTCCGCCCGTCGCCCAGATCCAGCACCGGCCGCTTGATCATCGACGGCTGGGCCAGCATCAGATCCACCGCCTTGGCGGCGTCGATGCCGGCCTTGTCGGCGTCCGACAGCTTGCGGAAGGTGGTGCCCCCGCGGTTCAGCACCTTCTCCCAGCCATGCTCGGCGACCCAGCGCTCCACATCGGCGCGGTTCGCCCCTGCGGCCTTGTAGTCATGGAAGTCATAGGCCACGCCGTTCTGATCCAGCCAGACGCGCGCCTTCTTCATCGTGTCGCAGGCCTTGATGCCATACAGGGTGCGGGTCATGGGCGAACTCCAAGCGTGACGAACAGCCGGGGTCTGGCATCGAGACGCAAGAGGGTCAAATCCATCGTCACCCTACAATGCCGCGGCGGCTGATACGAAGACTCGATCAGGAGCGCGGTCGAGATACACAATCACTGGTCGCTTCTTGTAGGGAAAACAGCCCAAACCGCCCGCAAATACATTCAGATCATCGCCGAGACGCTCAACGGTCACACGAGCGTTGGGTGACGGAAACACCGCGCGGACTAGATAGGGCCTCGTATTCGCAGGCATGTCGCCAGGCTCGGCGCCGCCGAAGCGCAACACTTGATCGACAGAGATAGGAATGGCATCCGCCTTCACCAAAAGCTGAGCGGCTTCGGTAGCGGCATCAAGCGACACCATCGTCACTAGGCGAGGATCAAGAGCTTCGGCCGCCCTCCAGCCTCTGTCCGTCGGCGACACAAGCCACTCATCAGCAGTAGACAGGTCACAACGCTGCACAGAGGTTACGTCACTCTTGGCCTGCTCAGACGCCGATACACCGAGTGTCAAAACGGCATAAAACAAACTAACCCAGACCATCCTCATCTCCTATAAAACCCCCAGCACCGCCTCGACCGGCCGCCCGATCGCCGCGCCCTTGGGCGTCTCGACGATGGGGCGTTCGACCAGGACCGGGCTCTCGATCATGGCGGCCAGGACCGTCGCGTCGTCCGCGTCGGCGGCCAGAAGTTCGGCGGCCTTCGCCTCCTTCTTCCGCAACAGGCCCTTCAGCCCGCCACCCGTCCCGCGCGCCAAACGGTGCAGCGTCTCGGCGTCCCAGCCGGTCTTCAGATACTCGACCACCGTCGGCTCGATCCCGCGTTCGCGCAGCAGCTCCAGCGCCTTGCGCGAGGTCGAGCATTTCGGGTTGTGGTAAAGAGTGACGGTCATGATCAGAAGCTCCGTTTCAGCCGGCTCAACATCAGGCCGCCGCGCACGGCGGCCGCATACAGAAAACCTGTCGCCAGCATGATGATCCACTGCACGATGGCGAGAGGCCCATACAACTGGCCCGCATTTTCGCCCAGCAGGGCGAAACCGTTGACCACGCTGACCAGGCTGTAGGCCAGCAACGCCAGCATGAGGGCCGGGATCACCCAGGTCATCTTGCGCCATTGCACCACGGCCAGCACCAGATAGACCGCCGACATGACAACGACGCCCCCGACCATGACCGGCGCCATGGCGGTCATGACGCCCTCGAACATCGCCTGATCGCTGGCCGGAACGGCGCCGCCCTCCATCATCAATGCGGCGGACTGCCCCATTTTTTTAGACACCGTCGGCAGACCGGCCAAACCTTGAACGGCGCCGACGACCAGGGCGGCCGCGCCGACACGCGCCGACCTCTGCGCCTCGGCCATGCCGCGCGGCGGCGTGAAAGGATTGGCCGCACGCAGCCACAGTTTCATGTTCTGGCTCACTTCACCCCCCTTTTTGTCGTGCGCTCAGGCCCTGGTCGCCGGCGCGAACCGCGCCATGCCCGCCGCCCCGCGCAGGCCGCCGATGTGCAGCAGCAGGCACAGCACCATGCCGGCCCCCGCCACGCCGACGCTCCAGCCCGGCAGACCCGGCGCGGCCGGCGACGCTCCGACCATCAGGCTGACCGACATCGCGCTCAGCTCATAAAGCGCCCAGGCCAGGCCGAAGACCGGCAGGATGCGGTTCGGACGGCGCCACTGCACCAGGCCCAGCACGACGGCCACGCCCGAAAAGACCACGGCGAACCCCGTCGTCGCCCCGCGGAACTGCGCCTGTTCGGGCGCGCTCAGGAACCAGACCAGCCCCGCCTGCATCAGGCCCACCGCCGCCCAGATCCAGAACGCCCAGGCGCTGCCCCGCGCCAGCGCCATCGCCGTCTCGGCCGAATCGACCGGAGCGAACGGTTGAGGCGGTGCGATCCGACGGTTCATGCGCGACTCCCTGACTGAGGCGGCGAAACTATCCCGCCCGAGGCCGAAATCCCAAGTGCGTGAGAGAGATATCGCCCCGCCTTCACCTTTTTCCTCGCCCCGTCTAGGGTCGCCGCCATGCGGATCGAACCTCAAGATCAGGCCGTGCTCGACCACGTCGCGGCCCAAGGCGACGCCATTGTCCAGCGCGCCATCGACTGGTCCAACATCAACTCAGGCAGCCGCCACGCCGAAGGGCTGGCGCGGGTTCTCGACGTTCTGGACGCCACGGCGCGCGACGCCTTCACCCAGGTGACGGTCGAGCGCGTGCCGACCCAAGGCTCCACCACCGTCGCCGACAGCGGCGCGGTGATCGCCGAGAGCTACGCCGACTGCCTGAAGATCACCGCCCGCCCCGAAGCCCCGCTTCAGGTCGTGCTGACCGGCCATTACGACACCGTCTTCCCCGCCGACAGCGCCTTCCAGACCGTCGTCACGCGCGACGACGGCGCCCTGAACGGGCCAGGCGTCGCCGACATGAAGGGCGGGATCAGCGTCATGCTGGCCGCGCTTGAGGCCTTCGAATCCCATCCTCTCCGCCAGAATGTCGGTTGGACCGTCCTTCTGTCCCCCGACGAAGAGATCGGCTCGCCCGCCTCGGCCCCCCTGCTGGCGGAGCTGGGCGCGTGCGGCCACGTCGGCCTGACCTATGAACCCGCCCTGTCCGACGGCACGCTGGCGGGCGAGCGCAAGGGCAGCGGCAACTTCCACCTGATCGTCACCGGCAAGGCCGCCCACGCGGGCCGCGCCTTCCACGAGGGCGCCAACGCCGTCGCGGGCGCCGCCATCATCGCCGCCCGCCTGCATGGCCTGAACGGCCAACGCGAGGGCGTCACCGTCAATGTCGCCAAGATCGCCGGCGGCGGCCCCCTGAACGTCGTGGCCGACAACGCCGTGGTCCGCTTCAACGTTCGCGTGCCGGACGCCCAGAGCGCCGCCTGGATCGACGAGACGGTGCGCGCCCTCGCCGCCGAGCCGCCCTTCCCCGGCCTGACGCTGGACCTGCACGGCGGCATGACCCGCGCGCCCAAGCCGATGGACGCATCGCAGACCGCCCTGTTCCACGCTGTGCGCGACGCCGGCGACCTGCTGGGCCAGACCATCGCCTGGAAGCCCTCCGGCGGCGTCTGCGAGGGCAACAACCTGCACGCCGCGGGCCTGCCCAACGTCGACACCCTGGGCGTCGTCGGCGGCGAGATCCATTCGGATCAGGAATTCGCCTGGCCCGCCAGCTTCGTCGAACGGGCGCAGTTGTCGGCCCTGATCCTGTGCAAGATCGCCTCGGGCGAGATCGACGCCCTCAAACTGAAACAGCTCCGACTGGAGACGATGTAACCGCATGCTCGTTGTTCGCCCCGCCGGCCCCGCCGACCTTCATCACCTGCTCGAACTGGCCATCCTGTCCGGCCCCGGCTTCACCAGCCTGCCGGAAGACGCCGATGTCCTCAGCGAGCGCCTGGAACTGAGCCAGGCGAGCTTCGAAGGCCGCATCCCGCCGCAGGAAGCCTGGTACACCCTGATGCTGGAAGACGGCGACACGGGCGACATCGACGGCGTCGGCTCGGTCAAGGCGACCGTAGGACTGAAGCGCCCCTTCTTCTCGTTCCGCGTGGTCAACAACACGGTCCAGTCGCCCTCGCTGGGCATCAAGCTGAACCATCAGACCCTGGTGCTGGTGAACGAGTGCACCGGCTGGACCGAGGTGGGCTCCCTGTTCCTCAAGGCCGACCGTCGCAAGGGCGGCGCCGGGCGCCTGCTCAGCCAGTCGCGTTACATGCTGATCGGGGCCCAGCCGGACCTGTTCGCCGACAACGTTCTGGCCGAACTGCGCGGCGTCTTCACCCCCGACGGCTACTGCCCTTTCTGGGACCATGTGGCGCACAAGTTCTTCCCGATGGACTTCGACGACGCCGACCGCATGAGCGGCTCCACCGACAAGCAGTTCATCCTCGACCTGGCGCCGCGCCACCCCATCTACATCGACCTGCTGCCCGAGCCGGCCCGCGCCGTGATCGGCAAGGTCCACCCGCAGGGCGTGCCGGCCATGGCCCTGCTGGAATCCGAGGGCTTCCGCCCCAACGGCCTGGTCGACATCTTCGACGCCGGTCCGACCGTGGCCTGCGGCCGCGACAACATCCGCACCGTCCGCGACGCCCGCGTCCTGACCGCCCGCATCGAGAAGGAGGTCGAGGTCGAACTGCCCAGCCTCGTCTCGACTGACAGCGTCGCCGCCTTCCGCGCCGTCCGCGCCCGTGTCCTGGTGGACGGCGACACCGTCCGCATGACCCCCGACGTCGCCGCCGCCCTGAAGATCAAGGACGGCGCTGTCGTCCGCGTGAAATCCTGAACCGAGTACCCGCCATGACCCGTTTCACCTCCACCAACCCCGCCACCGGCGAAACCGTCTGGGAAGGCGAAGCCGCCTCCGTCGAGCAGGTCGGCGCCGCCGTCGAAGCCGCCAGCAAAGCCTTCCCCGACTGGGCCGACCGCCCGCGAGGTGATCGCATCGACGCTGTGAAACGCTATCAGGCCATCCTGAAAGAGCGCGCCCCCGAAATGGCCGAGGCCATCAGCCGCGAAACCGGCAAGGCCCTGTGGGAGACCAAGACCGAACTGGCCTCGATGGCCGGCAAGGTCGACATCTCGATCCGCGCCTATGACGAGCGCACCGGCGAGCGCACCACCGAAACCGCCTTCGGCCGCGCCACCCTGCGTCACCGCCCGCACGGCGTCTCGGCGGTGCTCGGTCCGTTCAACTTCCCCGGCCACCTGCCTAACGGCCACATCGTCCCGGCCCTGCTGGCGGGCGACACGGTCGTGTTCAAACCGTCCGAGGAAACGCCCCTGACCGGCCAGCTGATGGCCGAATGCCTGGACGCCGCCGACCTGCCCAAGGGCGTGTTCAACATGGTGCAAGGCGGACGCGACACCGGCGCAGCCCTGCTGGACCAGCCCATCGACGCCCTGATGTTCACCGGCTCGGGCGCGGCGGGCGCGCACTTCCGTCGCAAGTTCGCCGACGATCCCCACGTCATCCTGGCGTTGGAGCTGGGCGGCAACAACCCGCTGGTCGTCTGGGACGCCGCCGACGCCGAGGCTGTTGCAGGCATCGTGGTCCAGTCCGCCTTCGTCACCACTGGCCAGCGTTGCTCCTGCGCGCGCCGCCTGATCGTGCCGGAAGGCGCCCAGGGCGACGCCATCGTCGAGGCCGTCGCCGCCATGTCCGACCGCCTGAACTTCGCCCCGTGGGACAGCGATCCTGAGCCCTACGCCGGGCCGCTGATCTCGGAGAAGGCCGCCAGCGCCGCCCTCGCCGCCCTGCAACAACGCATCGACGCGGGCGCGCGCGTGATCCGCGCCTCCGGTCCGGTCGACAACCTGCCGGGCGCCTTCGTGAAGCCCGCGATCATCGACGTCACCGGCGTCGCGGTCGAGGATGAGGAAATGTTCGCCCCCTTCCTGCAGGTGCTGCGCGTCCCGAGCTTCGACGCCGCCATCGCCGCCGCCAACGCCACCAAATACGGCCTGTCCGCCGGTCTGGTCAGCGACGATGCGAAGAACTGGGATCGCTTCATCAACCGCATCCGCGCGGGCGTGGTGAACTTCAACCGCCCGACCACGGGCGCGGCGGGCGACATGCCCTTCGGCGGCCTGGGCGCCAGCGGCAACCACCGCCCCAGCGCCTATTACGCCGCCGACTACTGCGCCTATCCGGTCGCCAGCTTCGAGGCCGGCGCGGTCAAGAACATCGAAAGCGAGATCAAGGGCCTTCGGGGATGATCCGTGGGTGGCGTTCAGATCGCCGTATCGGTCCTCCCAGCCTTAAAGAACGGCTGCGCGAAAATGTGCGCTGGCCGATCATCACCACCTGCAGCGGCGCCATTATGGCGACGATTTCAGTATTGTTGAAATTTGATGACCTCTGGACCCAGATAAATTACTGGCCGATTACATTCACTATATACTCGATCGGATTCTCTATTATATCACTAATAATGATTCGTTGGAATTTTTACGAAATACTTATCACAACACCGATCACTGTCGCAGTATTTCTTTTGGCATCAAAGTTAAAACTCATCATTTACAGCGCCATCCTCGGCTATGAACCTGCAATGATCATTCCTGTAACGCCATGACCCACGCCATCGAAGCCAACGCCGACGGTCTGATCGGGCCGACGCACTCCTACGCCGGGCTGTCGCCGGGCAATCTGGCGTCCAGCCTGAATAAGGGCGAGGCGTCGAACCCGCGCGCGGCGGTCTTACAAGGCCTCGACAAGATGAAGACCCTGGCCGACCTGGGCCTGCCCCAGTTCGTCCTGCCCCCGCACGAGCGGCCGAACATCCCCTTCCTGCGCGGCCTCGGCTTCTCGGGCTCCGACGCCCAGGTGCTGGAGCGCGCATGGAAGGACGCGCCGTCGTTCGCCGCCGCCGCCTGTTCGGCCTCGCCCATGTGGGCCGCCAACGCCGCGACGGTGACGCCCAGCGCCGACGCCGCCGACGGTCGCGTTCACTTCACCCCCGCCAACCTGATCACCAACCTGCACCGCAGTCTGGAGCATGATCAGACCAGGCGCGCGCTGGACGCCCTCTTCCCCGACACCAGCCGGTTCGCCGTTCACGACGCCCTGCCCTCGGTCGCCCACCTGGCGGACGAAGGCGCGGCCAACCACGTCCGCCTGTGCCGCGACCACGGCGAGGCAGGCGTCAATCTGATGGTCTGGGGCCGAGAGGCCTGGGAGCACTGGGACGGCCCCTACCCCGCCCGCCAGACGCGCGAGGCGTCCGAGGCGATCATGCGCCGCCACGAAGCGACCGGCGCCGTCCTGGTGCGTCAGGGCAAGGCGGCCATCGCGGGCGGCACCTTCCACAACGACGTGGTCTGCGTCGGCGCCCTGGACACTCTCTTCTTCCACGAGCTGGCGTTCGAGGACACGGACGGGACCAAGGCCGCCATCCGCGCCGCCGCCGACGGCTTCGAGCCGCAGTTCGTCGAGGTCTCGGCCGCCGACCTGCCGCTGGCCGACGCCATCAGCTCCTACCTGTTCAACTCCATGCTGATCCGGGTTCCGGGGCAGGACCGCCTGACCCTGATCTGCCCGACCGAGACGCGCGACAACCCGCGCAGTCATGCGGTCGCGCAAAGCCTCGCCGCCTCCAACGGCCCGATCGGCCATGTCGAATACGTCGACGTGCGCCAGTCGATGCGCAACGGCGGCGGTCCGGCCTGTCTCCGTCTCAGGGTCGTCCTGACCGAGGCCGAGCTGGCGGCGACCAACCCGGCCATGCGCCTGACCGACGCCCTGCACGCCCGCCTGTCCGACTGGGGCCGCCGCTGGTATCGCGACAGCCTGACCGCGCGAGACCTGGCCGACCCCGCCCTGCTGGATGAGACGCGCGGCGCGCTCGACGCGCTGACGCAGATCCTGAATCTGGGCGGCGGCTTCTATCCGTTCCAGAGGGTCTGACCCGGAGGTCCGGCATGTCGCGCGCCCGCAATCCCTGGCTGATCACGGGCGGCGTCTTGAGCCTTCTGGCCGCCGTCCTGCACCTCGCAGTGATCGTCATCGGGCCGGACGGCTACCGCTTCTTCGGCGCGGGCGAACAGATGGCGCGGATGGCCGAGGCGGGGCATTGGTATCCGCCGCTCGTCACGACGGGGATAGCGATGATTCTGGCGGTCTGGGCCGCCTACGCCTTCTCCGGCGCAGGCCTCCTTCCCCGGCTTCCGCTGCTGAGAACAGGGCTGATCCTCATCAGCCTCATCTACCTGGCGCGCGGCCTGGTGCTGGTCCCGGCCGTGATCCTGAACCCCCAGGGCCCGGCGGGGATCACCCCCTTCATCTGGTGGAGCTCGCTGATCGTCCTCGCCTATGGCGTCGCCTACGCCGTCGGAACCTGGACCGCCTGGCCGCGGCTGAGCCGCCGCTAGGCAGGACCATCGGCCGCAGCACTCGTCACGCTGTGGTCAAGCCGCCGTCATCGGACCGTAATGCGCCGCTCGTAAGCACGGGGCATGATCGCTTCACGCCGCGCCTTCATGGCCTCCGCCGCCGCCCTCGCCCTGTCGGGCTACGCCAAACGCGCCCACGCCGTGGCCGCCGAACCGGGCGGCTTCGTCGACGGCCCTTCGCGCAACGAGGTGTTCGGCTACGGCCCGATGAAGGCCGACCCCTACGGCCTGCTGGACCTGCCCGAGGGCTTCTCCTACCGCGTGGCGTCCCAGGCCGGCGAGACGATGGCCGACGACCTGCTGACCCCCGACAAGTTCGACGGCATGGGCTGTTTCGGGCTGGACGAGGACCGGGTGATCCTGGTCCGCAACCACGAGGTCAATCCGCTGGAGTTCAACGCCAGCGCCTGGGGCGCCAACCACCGTCTGGTCGGCGACCTGGACCGCGCCCGCGTTTACGGCGTCTATCCCGATACGGACGGCGCACTGGCCCCGCTGGGCGGCGGAACGACCACCGTCGTCTACAACCTCAAGACCGGCCGCACCGAGCGCCAGCACCTCAGCCTGGGCGGCACGGCGGTCAACTGCGCCGGGGGCGTCACCCCCTGGGGCTCGTGGCTCAGCTGCGAGGAGATCGTCGCCGGGACGAAGGACGGCCTGCCCCAGGACCACGGCTGGGTGTTCGAGGTGCCCTCGCTCGCCACCGGCCTGGTCGATCCCACGCCGATCCGCGCCATGGGCCGCTTCAAGCACGAAGCCGCCTGCATCGATCCGCGCACCGGCGTCGTCTACATGACCGAGGACACGGGCGAGAGCCTCTTCTACCGCTACCTGCCGACTGACCCGCGCCGCCTGCACGCCGGCGGCCGCCTTCAGGCCCTGGCCCTGGTCGATCAGGCGCGCGGCGACACCCGCAACTGGAACAACGTCCTCTGGCGTCAGGGCCAGCGCCTGGCCGTGCGCTGGGTCGACCTTGATCACGTCGAAAGCCCTGACGGCGACCTGGCCCAGCGCGGTCACGCCTCGGGCGCGGCTGTCTTCGCGCGCGGCGAAGGCGTCCACTGGGCGGGCGATCACCTCTATTTCACCTGCACCTCGGGCGGCGTCGGCCGCCACGGCCAGATCATGCGCTACGTCCCCAGCCCGCGCGAGGGCCAGTCGGACGAGGCGAGCCAGCCGGGCATGCTGGAGCTGTTCGTCGAGGCGGGCGACCGCGCCGTGCTGGACTATGTCGACAACATCGCCATCGCCCCGAACGGCCACGTCATCGGCTGCGAGGACAAGCAGGTCGGCACCCAGCATGTGAAGGGCGTCACCCCCGACGGCCGCGTCTACGCCATCGCCCGCAACGCCATGCGCCACGACGCCGATGAGTCGAACACCGAGTTCGCGGGCGTCTGCTGGGCCCCGAACGGCCGGACCATGTTCGTGAACCTGTACTCCCCCGGCATGACTCTGGCCGTCACCGGCCCGTGGGAGCGGTTCAGGGTCTAGATTCCCGCCCCTACACCTCGTCACCTTCGGGCTTGTCCCGAGGGTGAGGGAAAACAAGGGTGTGCCAGCGCGTCCTCACCTTCCAAACGCTGGAAATTCCCGGCGTCGGCGCACGCGGACCCGCGCTTTCACACCCGCGCCCAGACGCATGTCATCATCCCTCCCCCGCGGAACCGCAGAGGAGAGATTCAGACGATTCAGACGAATTGGACTCTGTTTTTCTCCCTCCCCTTCATGAGGAGGGAGAAGGCGCGCCGCCTATGCCGCGAACCGCCCGCCCTTTGCGGCGTAGGCCTGGGTGCCGCGCGTGAAGACGTCATCCGTCGGCAGGACGGCCTCGATCGGCAGCCCCTCAGCGCCCTTCAGCCGCTCATAGACAGGGCCGAAGTCCTGCAACGTCACCGTCTTCAGCGCCTCGATGCTGTCGATGACGAAATAGACCTGCTGGAAGTCGTCGATGCGGTACAGGGTCTTCATCACCCGCTCCAGGTCGAAGCCCAGACGGTTCGGCGAAGGGTCTTCCAGGCTGAAGACGCTCTCGGTGGCCGAAGAGACGATGCCCGCGCCATAGATGCGAAGGCCGCCTGCCTCCTGCATCAGGCCGAACTCGACCGTGTACCAATACAGGCGCGCCAGGTTCGGCAGCATCCCCAGCGACGCCGCCCGCTGCCCGCCCTTGCCGTAGGCTTCCATATAGGCGGCGAAGTCAGGGTCGGTCAGCATCGGGACGTGGCCGAACACGTCGTGGAAGATGTCCGGCTCCTGCAGGTAATCCAGCTGGTCCGGCTTGCGGATGAACTGGCCCGAGACGAAGCGTCGGTTGGCCAGCTGGTCGAAGAAGACCTCGTCCGGCACCAGCCCCGGCACGCAGACCACGGTCCAGCCGGTCAGGGCCTGAAGCTTGGGATTGATGACCTCGAAGTCGGGGATGCCGCCCGCATTCAGGTCCAGCGCGTCCAGGCCGCGCATGAAGGCTTCGCACGCCCGGCCCGGCAGGATCTTCATCTGCCGCTCGTACAGGGTGTTCCAGGTCTGGTGCTCGACCTCGGTATAGGCCGACCAGTTCTGAGGGATGGTCCAGTCGGCGGCGGCGCCTTCCGGCGGCTGCTCGAAAACGTGCTCGAAGTCGGACATGGGGACGCTCCTCACGGCTCTGATGGCCTTTCGGGGCAGATTAGCGCGCCAACTCGCCCGCGTCACGCACGACCGTTTCAGGGATGGAATGACCTCCGCCCAAAAGAAAACGGGCCGGAGGTTTCCCTCCGACCCGCTTCGCTTTGAAAGCTGTCTCTGGTCCAGCCGGATCGGCGAACCAGAGGCCAGATCCGAAATCTTACTTGATTTCGACCTTGGCGCCGGCTTCTTCCAGCTTCTTCTTCAGCTCTTCAGCGACTTGCTTCGAGACGTTCTCGACGACCGGCTGCGGAGCGCCTTCGACCAGGTCCTTGGCTTCCTTCAGACCCAGGTCGGTGCGGACGCCACGGACTTCCTTGATGACGTTGATCTTCTTGTCGCCGCCGTCAACCAGGACAACGGTGAACTCGGTTTGCTCTTCAGCGGCTTCAGCCGGAGCAGCGCCACCGGCGACAGCAGCGACGGCGACCGGAGCAGCAGCCGAGACGCCCCACTTGTCTTCCAGCAGCTTCGACAGTTCAGCGGCTTCCAGGACGGTCAGGGCCGACAGTTCTTCAACGATTTTGGCGAGATCAGCCATTTTAGTCTTCCTTCGGTAGGATGAGGTTCAGAGAGATATGCAGAGATGACGGGGCTTAGGCGGCGTCTTTGGTCGCGTACGCGTTGAAGACGCGCGCCAGTTGGCCGGCCGGCGCCTGCAGGACGCCAGCAACCTTGGTCGCCGGGGCTTGCAGCAGGCCGATGAGCTTGCCGCGCAGTTGGTCCAGCGACGGCAGCTTGGACAGGGCCTCGACGCCCTTGGCGTCCAGAACCTTGTCGCCCATGAAACCACCCATGATAGCGAACTTGTCGTTACCCTTGGCGAATTCGGCCGTGACCTTGGCGGCGGTGACGGGATCAGCGGCGTAAGCAATGCCCACGGGGCCCTTGAACAGGCTGTGGTACTCGCTGCCTTCCTCGACGCCCAGCGCCTTGAGCGCCAGACGGTTCTTCACCACCTTGAACGCGCCGCCTTCTTTACGAAGGCGACCACGCAGGTCTTCCATCTCCACAACGGTCAGACCCAGGTTGTGGGTCACGACCACGGCGCCCGCGTCGGCGAACACGCTCTTCAGCGATTCGATCGACTCGGCTTTTTGTGCGCGGTCCATTGTGGTCTCCAGTTTTGGTATTCGCCGCCGAGCTTATTCCCAGCGACGGATTGGCCATTGCGCCATGCATTGCTGCACAGCGTTCAAGCCGGTCGTATTGTCCGAAGGAAGCGTGGCCCGCCCGCCGGATACCGGCAGGCAAAAGGTCTTTGCATCCCCATCTCCCCACGGCGCCAGAGGGCTCTCTGGACGATTATGACGCGGGCGACCCCCGCATCCCGAAGTTCTCGGACAGGCATCGTCAGAACCAAGGCCCTGACGAGATGCGGGCTCTATACACGGCCCGGCGGGAAAATCAACGCTTGGCTGGTTTGGCGGCGCCCGTCGCTTCCTGCTCCATGGCCCCGCAGTCGAAGGCGCCGCAGAACTTGGTCATCAGATCCTGCAGATAGGACATCTGGAAGCTCTCCATGGCTTGACCCATGGCGCCGCCCATCTCCAGTTGCTTGGCGGCGATCGCGCGTCCCTGGGGGGTGTCGTAGAAGCCGATCAAAGCCTCCAATTCGGCCTCGGTGAAACGCGTCTGGATGTCATCGCTCAAGCTGCGGATCAGTCCATCCATATGGGGCTGCATGATAGTGACGGTATTGGCGCGGAACCAGGCAAGCTGTTCGGCCGGCAGGTTATCGGCCATGGCCGTGATCTCGTCATCGATCAGTTTTTGCACGATCTTGTCGATGCCGCCCGTGGTCAATTCCAGATAGCGACGGGTCAGGGCCGCGCGGTTGTCCGAAACCTGCACCGACGCCTTGGCCTGTCCCTCGAGCGACGTATGCGCCTGGGCGGGCGCCGAGATGGTCACCCCTGTCACGACAAGGGCAAAACAGGCGGCGGACAGAACGGACGACATCGGATTCTCCATAGCGGCGTTCACGCATAACGAACAATGTTCGCCAATGGAAGCCTGCGCCCTACTCCGCTCCCCGGCCCGGCTTGAAATCGCGGATCAGTTCGGCCAGTTCGACCTCGTCCACTGCGGCGGCGGCGTCTTCGGTCGACATCCAGCGGCGTTCGCGCTGGGCGTCCTCGGGCCAGGCGCCCAGTTGGATGAAGACCTCCAGCGGATAGACGCTGGCGATGGTGGCCTGGACCCGCCCCGACTTCAGCCGCTTGCCATAGCGGAACCAGCCGATGGGCGCGCCCATGACGTCGCCTTGAACGCCCGCCTCCTCATAGGCCTCGACCACGGCGGCCTCGGCGTCGGTCTTGCCCGCCATGCGGTTGCCCTTGGGGATGACCCAGCGCCGCGTCTCGCGCGAGGTGATCATCATGATCTCCACGCCGTCCGCGCCGTGTCGCCACGGCAGGGCCGCGACCTGGCGCGTCTCGGACGAAAGGGTGCGGGGCTTGCTCGACATCAGGTCAGGAACAGCCCGCCGAGGGCGTAGAACAGGGCGCCGATGGCGGCGGCCGCCGGCATGGTGATGAACCAGGCGGTGACGATGCTGCGCGCCACGCTCCAGCGCACGGCCGAGACGCGCTTGGCCGCGCCCACGCCGACGATGGCGCCGGTGATGGTGTGGGTAGTCGACACCGGAATGCCCATGCTGGTCGCCGCGAACAGGGTGATGGCCCCGCCCGTCTCAGCGCAGAAGCCCTGCTGGGGCGAAAGGCGCGTAATCCGCGACCCCATAGTGTGAACGATCTTCCAGCCGCCGAACAGGGTGCCCAGGGCGATGGCCGCCTGACAGGTGATGACCACCCAGAACGGCACATGGAACTCGCCGCCCAGCATGCCGCGTGAATAGAGCAGGATGGCGATGATCCCCATCGTCTTCTGGGCGTCGTTGCCCCCGTGGCCCAGGGAATAGGCCGAGGCCGATACGAACTGCAAACCGCGGAAGACCCGATCGGCGAAGTTGGGATTGGCCTTGGCGAACAGCCAGGACACGATCAGCACCAACAGTAGGGCCAGCAGGAAGCCGATGGCGGGCGACATGAAGATGGCGCCCACCGTCTTCAGCACCCCGGCGATGACCACAGCGCTGGTCCCCGCCTTGGCGATGCCCGCCCCCAGCAGGCCGCCGATCAGGGCGTGCGAGCTGGACGACGGAATCCCGCCCAGCCAGGTGATGACGTTCCAGCTGATGGCCCCCATCAGGGCGCCGAAAATCACCTGATCCGAGATCACGTCCGGCGAAATGATGCCGCGCCCGATGGTGTCGGCGACATGCAGGCCGAAGAACAGAAAGGCGATAAAGTTGAAGAAGGCCGCCCACCCCACCGCATAGATCGGCGGCAGGACGCGGGTGGCGACGATGGTGGCGATCGAGTTGGCCGCGTCGTGCAGGCCGTTCAGAAAATCGAACAGCAGGGCGACGCCGATCAGGAAGATCAGGATCAGGAGGGCGTGATCCATGAGGTTTACAGGTGCTCGACCAGAACGCCGTTGATGCGGTTGGCCACGTCCTCGAACCGGTCGACCACCTTCTCCAGATGATCCAGAAGCTGACTGCCGATGATGAAGCCCAGGGTGTTGCCGCCCGTCATGTCGTGCCGGTGCGCCTCATAAAGCGCCTTCATGCCCGCGTCATAGAGGTCGTCGCTGCGAGCTTCCAGATTGGTGATCTGCTCCGTCAGGATCGCCAGCCGCTCATGGTTCTTGCGCATGGCCGGCAGCAGGGTGAAGGCCTCCTGCGTCAGGGCCGCGCATTCGACGGCGATGTCGGCCAGTTCCTGCATCTTGGGCGAAAAGTCGCGCATCTCATACAGGGTGACGATCTTGGCCGCCTTCTGCATCTGGTCGATGGTGTCATCCAGCGAGTTGGTCAGGCCGCGAATGTCCGAACGGTCGAACGGAGTGATGAAGCTGCGGCGCACGGCGAACAGCACCTCGCGCGCGATCTCGTCGGCCTCTTCCTCGTGGGCGACCACCTTGGCGCACCACTCGCCGGTTGCGGGTCCGCCGTTCATCATCTGACGCAGGGCGCCTGCGCCATGAACCAGCGTCAGCGCATGGGCGTCGAACAACCGGAAAAAGTTGTCTTCCTTCGGCAACAGCGCCTGGAACCAGTTGAGCATGGGTCGTCTCCGCAAGGCCGCCTCGCGCATACCGAGGACCGAGCCGGCGCCCCAAGTCCCGGCTTCCAGCCTCTTCGTCAAGTCATCCGCATACGGATTCTCGGATTTCTCCCCCGGCCATTGACGCCGTTCCAGCCGAGGCGCATGAAGAAAATGTCATCTTTGTGTTCGAATAACGGCCTAAATTGTCATGACCTACCCTGCGGAGCAGGAGCGCCTGCTCGTCGAAGCCGGCCAGGCCCTCGCTCGTCGCGACCCTCGCTCCGCCTTGCGGCTGCTGGATCAGGCGGATCAATTCGGCAAGACGCACAACGCCACCTTGAACCGCGCCGTCGCCCTGCGCCTTCTGGGCGACTACCACGCCTCCCTTCGCGTCCTGGACGACGCGCTCGACATGCGGCCCTACGACTTCATGGCGCTGCTGGCCAAGGGCGCCATGCTGGAGAAGATCAATCAGACCAAGGCGGCGGTCGAAGTCTATCGCAACGCCCTGAAAATCGCCCCGCCGCGCGCCTCCTGCCCGCCCGGCGTCGTCAGCCAGATGGACTACGCCAGCAGCCTGATCGACCGGCACGCTCAGGCCCTGGCCGATTTCATGAAGGACCGCATTGCACCGCTAAAGGCCGAACTGGGTGAAGCCAACCGAGACCGCTTTGAGGAAGGCCTGGAGATCTACGCCGGCCTGAAACAACCGCCCAAGCAGCAGCCCCTCCTGCTCAACTACCCGCGCCTTCCCATCATTCCCTTCTATGACCGCACCTTGTTCCCATGGCTGGCGCGGCTGGAAGAGGCGACCCCTGTCATTCAGGCCGAACTGGCGACCCTGCTTGAGACCGCTTTCGACGAGTTCTCGCCCTACATCGCCTATCCCAAGGGCGCGCCGGTCAATCAGTGGGAGGAGTTGAACCACTCGCGCAAATGGAGCTCCCTCTTCCTATGGAAGGATGGCCGCCGCCAGGACGAAGTCTGCGCCCGCGCGCCCAAGACCGCCGCCTTGCTGGAAAGCCTGCCCATGGCCGATCAGGAAGGCTTCGCCCCTACCGCCATGTTCTCGGCGCTTCAGCCTAAGACGCATATTCCAGCGCATACAGGCTCATCGAACGTGCGCCTGCTGACACACCTGCCGCTGATCCTGCCGGGAACGGCGCGTTTCCGCGTGGGCAATACGGTGCGCGAATGGGAGATGGGCCGCGCCTGGGTCTTTGACGACACCATTGAGCACGAGGCGTGGAACGATGCCGACGCCATGCGCGTCATCCTGATCTTCGATGTCTGGAACCCCTACCTCGACGATGGCGAGAAACGGCTGATCACCGAGATGATGAAGGCGCAACGCGAGTTCACTATCGATCAGGCGCCCTCTCGCAACTGATCATAAGCTGATTGCGCCGCCGCCACCTCGCCCATGCGCGTCTCGGCCCAGTCGATCATCGGCCGCAACGATCGAACCAGTCCCAGCCCGAGGGGCGTGATCGCATAGGTGACGGACACCGGCACAGCGGCCTCGACCGTGCGTGTGACCAGGCCGTCGCGCTCGATCTGGCGTAGGGTCTGGCTCAACATCTTCTGCGACACGCCCTCGATCCGGCGCTTGAGCGCATTGAAACGCATCGGCCCGTCCGCGAGGGTGGTCAGCAGAAGCACCGTCCACTTGTCGGCGATCCGATCCAGCAACAGACGGGTCGGGCAGTCGGCGGCGTAGACGTTTCCACGCTCGACGTCGCTGGAAGCGGTCACCGCCGGGGAACCTGGTGAGAGAAAAGTGCCTTCTTGCATAGTCACTCCCTTTAGCACACCTGGTTTCCATTGGTAACTACAAGGAACATTCCCATGAACATCACCGTCCTGGGCGCCAGCGGCCGCGTCGGATCAGAGATCGTCAAGGAACTGGCTCGGCGCGGGCATCAGGTGACGGGCGTGGCACGCCAGCCGGATCGCGTGCCCGCCGCTTCCGGCGTGACCCCTGTCGCAGGCGACGTGAACCAGCCCGCCTCCCTCGCCCCAGCCCTGGCCGGCGCCGACGCCGTGGTCAGCGCCATCATGTTCGTGGACAGCGATCCGAGCCTGCTGATCCAGGCGATCAAGGAGGCAGGCGTTCCGCGTTACCTGGTCGTCGGCGGGGCCGGCAGCCTGGAGATCGCGCCGGGTCAACGCCTTGTCGACACGCCCGCCTTCCCCGAAGCCTATAAGGCCGAAGCCCTGGCTGGCGGACGATTTCTGGACGCCCTTCGCACCGAGCCTGAGTTGAACTGGACCTTCCTGTCGCCCTCGGCCCTGTTCGACGGGTCGGAGCGCACCGGCGTCTTCCGCCTGGGCGGCGACGCCCTGCTGACGGACGACCAGGGGAACAGCCGCATCTCCTTCCCCGACTACGCCATCGCCATGGCTGACGAGATCGAGACGCCGAAGCACCCCCGCGCCCGCTTCACCGTCGGCTACTGAGAAAGGCGCACAGATGAAACCGTTCACGATGGCCGCCCTGGCCGCCCTAGCCTTCAGCGCCGCAGCCGCTCCAGTTAGCGCCGGTGAAGCGGCTCCCGCTCCAACGCAGACATCCGCTGCGCGCACCCCGACCGAGGCCGAGAACGCCCGGATCGTTGTCGCCTTCTACGATCTGGCCTTCAATCAGCATCGCCCGACCGAGGCGGCGCGGCTTTACATCGGCGACCGCTACATCCAGCACAATCCGGCCGTTCCGAACGGCGCCGCCGCCTTCTACGGCTATTTCGAAGGCTTCTTCCGCGACAATCCCCAGTCGCGCGCCACGATCCATCGTGTCATCGTGGATGGCGACCTGGTCGCCCTGCATGTTCATTCGCAGGAGACGCCCGACGACCCCGGCCGCGCCATCGTCGACATCTTCCGCGTCGAGAACGGCAAGATCGTCGAGCATTTCGACGTCATACAGTCGGTTCCAGCCGCCACCGCCAACGGCAACACCATGTTCAGCGGCGACAAGGCCGACTGACCGAAGCCGCGAATCCACGCCTCAAGCAGCGCAAAGCGCGGCAGGCGTAATCAACAAAGAAAACGGCCCCGGAAGATCGCTCTTCCGGGGCCGTCGTCATTCTTAGCCGTGAAGCCGGATCAGGCGCCCAGCGAAGCCGGGTCGATCTTGAAGCCCGGGCCCATCGTCGAGGACAGGGCGATGCGCTTCACATAGGTGCCCTTGGCGCCCGACGGCTTGGCGCGGACGAGGGCGTCCACGATGGCCTTGACGTTGGCTTCCAGGGCGTCCTGGGTGAAGGAGGCTTTGCCGATGCCGGCGTGGACGATGCCCGCCTTCTCGACGCGGAACTCAACGGCGCCGCCCTTAGCGTCCTTGACGGCCTGAGCGACGTTCGGGGTCACGGTGCCGACCTTCGGGTTCGGCATCAGGCCGCGCGGGCCCAGCACCTTACCCAGACGACCGACCAGGGCCATCATGTCCGGCGACGCGATCACGCGGTCGAAGTCCATGAAGCCGCCAGCGATCTTCTCGTACAGGTCTTCAGCGCCGACGTGCTCGGCGCCTGCCGCCTTGGCTTCATCAGCCTTGGCGTCCTTGGCGAAGACGGCGACGCGGACGTCACGGCCGGTGCCCGAGGGCAGGTTCACCACGCCGCGGACCTGTTGGTCGGCGTGACGCGGGTCGACGCCCAGGTTGATGGCGATTTCGATCGACTCGTCGAACTTGGCCTTGGCGTTGTCTTTCACCAGCTTGATGGCGTCCGAGAAGACCAGCAGGTCTTCGGTGACGCCCGTGCGGGCCTTATGGGCTTTGGTCAGCTTAGCCATGTCTTAGCCCTCCACCACTTGAATGCCGATGGCGCGGGCCGAGCCCTCGATGATGCGCGACGCGGCGTCCAGGTCGTTCGCGTTCAGGTCTTTCATCTTCTTCTCGGCGATTTCGCGCAGTTGCGTCTGCGTGATCTTGCCGGCGAACTCGCGGCCGACGAGCTTGGCGCCCGACTTGATGCCAGCGGCTTGCTTCAGATACCAGGTCGCCGGCGGCGTCTTGGTGATGAAGGTGAACGACTTGTCCTGATAGACGGTGATGACGGTCGGAAGCGGGGTGCCCTTGGCTTCCTTCTCGGTCCGCGCGTTGAACTCCTTGCAGAAGCCCATGATGTTCACGCCGCGTTGACCCAGAGCCGGGCCGATCGGGGGCGAAGGCGTGGCCGAACCGGCCGGCACTTGCAGCTTGATATAGCCGAGAATCTTCTTGGCCATTGGTCTCTCCTATGAATGACCCGGCGACGATGCGCCCGGCCGGTGAGCCGTGGTGCGGCATGGCTGCCTTCCACGGATTTGACGCCGAGCGACTCGAAGGCCGTCCAGCGAAGGCGCGCGTTTAGCAGGCAGACCCTGAAAACGCAAACGGGACCGCCCGAAGACGGTCCCGATCTCTGCGTGGCGTCAGCAGCCGATCAGGCGCTGACCTTCTCCACCTGATTGTATTCCAGCTCGACCGGGGTCGGGCGGCCGAAGATGGAGACAGCCACGCGCAGACGGGCGTTCTCTTCGTCGACGCTTTCGACCTGGCCGTCGAAGCTGGCGAACGGGCCGTCGATGACCTTGACGTTCTCGCCGATGTCGAAGCGGATGGTGGGCTTCGGACGCTCGACGCCCTCTTCCACCTGGCCGATGATGTTCTGAACTTCACGTTCCGAAACCGGCAGGGGCTTGGTGCCGCCCGCGGCGCCCAGGAAGCCCGTGACCTTCGGCGTGTTCTTGACCAGGTGATAGGCCTCGTCGGTCATCTCCATCTTCACCAGCACATAACCGGGGAAGAATTTGCGTTCGGCGTTGACCTTCTTGCCGCGGCGGATCTCGATGACATCCTCGGTCGGAACCAGGATTTCAGAGAAGGCGTCTTCCAGGCCCTGTTGCTTGGCCTGGTCGCGCAGTTGCTCGGCGACCTTCTTCTCGAAGTTCGAATAGGCGTGGACGATGTACCACTTGTGGCGGGGATTGGCCGCCAGCTTGGGCGCTGCATCAGTCATGTGCGCGTCTCCTTTATTGGCCAAGGCCGAGGATGAAGCGGGACGCGAAGCCGAGACCCGTGTCGACGATCCAGAAGAAGGCGGCCGCGATCAGCACCATGATGAAGACCATCACCGAGGTGATCCAGGTCTCCTTGCGGCTGGGCCACACGATCTTGCGGGCCTCAGCGCGGACTTCGCTGATGAACTGCGGGATGGACGTCTTTTTCTTCGGCGCGGGCGCGTCGACGGCCACGGTCGCTGCGCCTTGCGCGGCTGCTGCGGTCTTGGTCCCCGTGGAGCGGCGGCCGCCCGGGGTCTTCGCCTTGGCCATTTGACGTCTCTTCAACCTCTGGATCCTGCTGCTCCACATGGGAAGTCCCAGGCGATCGCAACAGGGGGAATGGCAGGAGTGGAGGGACTCGAACCCCCGGCCCTCGGTTTTGGAGACCGATGCTCTACCAGCTGAGCTACACTCCTAGTGTCCCGGACAAAGATCAGCGCGCCGTGGATATCAACCCAGCGGCGCGACCCTCGCCAGAGGGGGGCGTATGCCCGAGCGCCACGGTCATTTCAAGGGCCATCTGCGCCGCAAACGCGCGAAGTCGCGGAATTTCCTCAGAACAGACGCGCCACGGCGCTGGGCTCATAGCTCAGCCCTTTCACCAGGGCGTCTGAATCGCCGATCGAGAAGGTCTGGGCCCGGCTGCGGCCGTCAACCACCGCCACCGCCTCGATCTCTTCGGGAATCACCTTGACCACCGCCACGGCGTCGCCGCCGGGCGCCCAGGGGCTGATGTCGGGCGAGCGAGCGATGATCAGGTCGTTCAGCCGCTTCACCTCGTCGCCGTCCGTGACCTCCTCGGCGCGGCCGTCGATAGAGACGCCGACCGCCTCCCCTTCCTCGCCCACGCCGCGCACGGCCACGCCGACGCGCGGGTCGGCGGTCAGGTTCTTCAGCTTTTCGCTGTCGCGGGCGGTGACGAAGTAGAGGTTCAGCCCGTCGTTCAGATAGCCCAGCGTCGCCGCCTGCGGCCGACCGTCAGCCCGGTTCACGGCCAGAGTCATCAGCTTCTGGCTGTCCAGCAGTTTGAGGATGGCGGCCACCGCGCCGCCGTGGATCGGGGTGATGCGCGAGGTCGAGCTCATGGCGATTCTCCAGAAGATGACGAGGCAGATTGGCTGGGCAGCTTCGGCGCGGCCTTGACGCAGATCAAGGCGGCTAGACCCCGCTTCGGTTCCAATGCCGCCATGACAGAGTCCCGCTTCGCGTCCGATGCGCCTCGCCTGGAGGTGGCCCCCCTCAGCGAAGCCGAGGCGCCCGCCGCCTTCGCCCTGGCGCGGCTGTGGCGGCCCAATCTGGAGCCGGCCCAGTGGGACGCCTTCCTGACCGCATGGCGCGCCGCCCCGGAAAGCCGGGGCATCCTCAGCGCGCGCAACCAGCGCGGCGGGGTGCTGGGCTTCGTCAGCTGGTGGCGCCAGCCCGATCTGGAGTACCGCGAGACCCTGTGGGCCGGTCCCTTCGTGGTGCGTGAAATGGGCGTGCGCCCCCTGGTGCGGCAGAGCCTGGCCGTCGAACTGACCGCCCTGGCCTGCCAGTTGGGCGCCCGGCTGCGCTACGCCGAGGAAGCCGCCGCGCCGGACTGCGCCGCCGAACTGACGGCTAGGACAGGCTGACCTATTCGGAATCAGCCCCTTATCGCCTAGACTGCCGCGCTATTCGGGAGACGACGTTCGTGAACACCGCTGCGGCCCAGGCCGAAATCGAAGAGGTGCGTCTGGAAGACGTCCATCCATGCTCCACCTGCGGCGCCCGTCCGCTGGGCGTGTGCGCGGACCTCAAGGGCCATGAGTTGCAGAGCATGGCCTGCGCCAGCGAGAACGTCGCCGCCCAGCCGGGCCAGGCCCTGTTCCACGAAGGCGATCCGAACCCCTATGTCTTCAACGTCGTGGACGGGGCGGTGAAGCTGTATCGCCTGCTGCCCGACGGACGACGCCAGATCACCGGCTTCCTGTTCCAGGGCGACTTCCTGGGCCTGGGCGGGCGCGGGCCGTCCAGCTTCACGGCCGAAGCCCTGACGCCGCTGAACGCCTGCCGTTTCCGGCGCGGCGACTTCGATCAACTGCTGAACGCCCTGCCCGCGCTGGAGCATCGCCTGGTGGCCCTGGCTGGGGACGAGCTGATGGCGGCGCAGGAACAGATCGTCCTTCTGGGCCGCAAGACGGCGCGCGAGCGGCTGGCCAGCTTCCTAACCCGCCTGTCCGAGCGTCAGGTGCAGTTGGGCGGCGCCGTGGGCCACGTCCACCTGCCGATGACGCGGCTGGACATCGCCGACTATCTGGGCCTGACGATCGAGACGGTCAGCCGGGTCTTCACCCAGTTCAAGACGTCCGGCCTGATCCAGCTTCTGCCGGGCAATGACGTCGCCCTGCCCGATCCGGCCGCGCTGAAGGCCCTGGGCGAAGGCGCCGCCTGATCCATTCCGGCTAAAGGGATAAGGGGGCGCGGCCTGACGTTCCGCGCCCCTCCCCGCATCGGCTTCAGAACTTGCGGCCGACGCCCACCGACACGACCCAGGGATCCAGGCTGACGCTGCTCTTCAGCGCGCCGCCGTTGATCTTGGCGTCCGTGTCGAACCACACCTTCTTGGCGTCCAGGTTCAGCGTCCACGGGCCGGAAATGTTCCAGTCGGCGCCGGCCTGCAGCGCCACGCCGAAGCCGTTGTCCAGATCGACCTCAAAGCCGTTTTTGTCCTTGCCGCTGAAGAAGGCCATGTAGCTGACGCCCGCCCCGACATAGGGGCTGACCGTCGCGTTCGGCGTCGGCCGGTATTGCAGCGTCACCACCGGCGGCAGAACCCAGGTCTCATGCACGGCCACATCGGTCGCCCCGCCCTTGGCGCGCACCTCGTGCTGGGTGGCGCCCAGGATGGCCTCGACGGCCCAGTGGTCGGCGACGAAATAGGTGAAGCCCAGCGTCGGCATCCAGTCGTCGCCCACGTCGACCTTCAGGCCGCTGTCCGCCCCGGCGGCGGTGACGATCGCGTCATCCGCCTGAGGCAGAACGCCCGTCATGCGCGCGGTGACGATCAACGAACCCTTGCCCACCGGTTCAGGCGCGGCGTTCTGGGCCGAAGCGGCGCCCGCGACGGCCAGAAGGCTGACGGAGGCGATAAGGGCGGCGGCGGTTTTCATCGGTTCAATCCCCGACATTCGCCGGGTCGGGAGAGGGCCCGGCTTCGATGTCTGAATGACCTTGCGCCCGCCCTCATCACCCCGCCTTGATCCAGCGCAAGCTACGGATATTTCTTCTATTTCATCCAAGAAAAATCCCCTCCGGCCTGCGCCGAAGGGGATCATTCAGTCAGTCCGTCAGATGACGGGGATCAGGATTCCGAGTGACCCTCGTCCCCTTCGTCGAACAGGCGGAACTCGTGCCACAGGCCGTTCAGGACGCCGAAGGCCACCGCCAGGCCGAGGCCCAGGATCCAGGCGAAATACCACATGAGATGATCTCCTTTCGCGGGATCAGTAGAGGTCGGGGTTGGTCTTCAGCTCAGCCTCGGTCGAACGGCCCCACAGCACCTTATAGACCCAGGAGGTGTAGAGCAGGACGAAGGGCAGGAAGACCGCCACCACGATCAGCATGATGAACAGGGTCGTATGGCTGGACGACGCGTTCCACACGGTCAGGCTGGACTGGGCGTTGATCGAGCTGGGCAGGATGAAGGGGAACATCGACAGACCGACCGTCGAGATGATCCCGACCGCCGAAGCCGATGAACCGCCGAAGGCCAGGGCCGCCGACTTGCGCCACATCCCCAGCAGACCGATCGCGGCGCCGGCGAAGCCCAGGACCGGAGCGATGATCATCCACGGATAGCGCCCGTAGTTGTCCAGCCAGGCGCCGGGCGCGGCCTCGACGGCCGTGCGCAGCGGGTTGGAGGCGCCCGCCGTGTCGACCACGCCGGTGATGCGGAAGCCCATATCGCCGAACGCCACCATGGCGCCGCCGATGGCGAACAGCACCAGACTGGCCGCACCGGCGACGGTGCCGATGGCGCGAGCGCGCTTCAGCACCGGACCTTCTTCGCCCTTGACCGACAGCCAGGCCGCGCCGTGCAGAACCAGCATGGACACCGACAGCAGGCCGCAGATCAGAGTGAAGGGGGTGAACAGGCCCAGCAGGCTGCCTTCATAGAAGCTGCGCAGATCGCTATCCAGGCGGAAGGGCGCGCCCATCAGGACGTTGCCGACGGCCACGCCGAACACCAGGGTCGGGACGAAGCTGCCGATGAACAGGCCCCAGTCCCACATGGAGCGCCAGCGCGCTTCAGGCCGCTTGGAGCGATATTTGAACGACACGGGCCGCAATATCATCGCGGACAGCACCAGGAACATCGCCAGGTAGAAGCCCGAGAAGCTGACGGCGTAAACCTGCGGCCAGGCGGCGAAGATCGCCGCCCCGCCGACGATGAACCAGACCTGGTTGCCTTCCCAGGTCGCGCTCACGGTGTTGATGACCATACGGCGCTCTGCGTCCGTCTTGGCGACGAAGGGCAGCAGGGCGCCGACGCCCATGTCGAACCCGTCGGTCAGGGCGAAGCCGATCAACAGCACGCCCAGCAGTCCCCACCAGATCAGGCGGAGGGTGGTGTAGTCGAGGGGAAGTTCCATCTCTCTTTTTCCTTCAACGACCGGGTCAGGCGACCGCGGGCTCGCCTTCCGCGCTGGCGTCGGCTTCACGGGCTTCCTGTTCGGCGAACGGTCCCTTCTTGACCGTGCGCAGGATCAGCCCGACCTCGACCACGGCGAGCACGCCGTACAGCAGGGTGAAGCAGATGATCGTGGTGAGCAGTTGCGGCACGCCCAGGCTGGACACGCCCAGGAAGGTCGGCAGAACGCCTTCCACGGCCCAGGGCTGACGCCCCACTTCGGCCAGCAGCCAGCCGGACTCAATGGCGATCCACGGCAGCGGAATGGCCAGAACGGCCAGACGCAGGAACCACTTCGTCTCATGCTTGCGCAGGGTGCACAGGATGAAGGCCGTACCGAACAGGCCGATCATCAGGAAGCCGATGCCCGCCATGAAGCGGAAGACCCAGAACATCAGCGGCACGTTCGGCACCGTCGACCATGCGGCCTGCTGGATCTGCTGCGGCGTGGCCGTGCGCGGATCTTCAACGTAACGCTTCAGCAGCAGGCCGTAGCCCAGATCGTTGCGGACCGTCTCGAACTGGCCGCGCGCGGCCATGTCCGTGGGATCGGCCTTGACCTTCTCCAGAGCGTCATAGGCGACGACGCCGCGCTCGATGCGGTCCTCGGCGACGGCGACCAGCTCAAGGATGCCCTCGACGGGCTTGTCGATGCTGCGCGTCGAGATCAGGCCCAGGACGTAGGGCACCTTGACCTCGAAGTGGGTGTGACGGTCCTCAAGGCTGGGCAGGCCGAACAGGGTCAGACCGGCCGGCGCCTCTTCGGTGCGCCACATGGCTTCCAGAGCGGCCAGCTTCATCTTCTGGTTGTCGGTCAGGGCGTAGCCCGACTCATCGCCCAGAACGACCACCGACAGCGACGACAGCAGACCGAACGCCGCGGCGACCGTCATCGATCGCTTGGCGAAGCCGACGTGATTACCCTTCAGCAGATAGAAGGCCGAGATGCCCAGCACGACCACGGCGGCGCAGACATAGCCGGCCGACACGGTGTGCACGAACTTGGCCTGAGCCACCGGGTTGAAGATCACCGCCATGAAGTCGGTGACTTCCATACGCATGGTGTCGGGGTTGAAGGCGGCGCCGACCGGGTTCTGCATCCAGCCGTTGGCCGCCAGAATCCACAGGGCCGACAGGTTGGTGCCCAAGGCCACCATGAAGGTGACGAACAGGTGGGCGTGCGGCTTCAGCTTGTCCCAGCCGAAGAACATCAGGCCGACGAAGGTCGCCTCCATGAAGAAGGCCATCAGGCCCTCGATCGCCAGCGGCGCCCCGAAGATGTCCCCGACGTAGTGGGAATAGTAGCTCCAGTTCATGCCGAACTGGAATTCCATCGTCAGGCCGGTAGCGACGCCCAGCACGAAGTTGATGCCGAATATCGCGCCCCAGAAACGGGTGATCGTCCGCCAGATCGGCCGACGGGTCATCACATAGATGCTCTCCATGATGACCAGCATGAAGGAGAGGCCCAAGGTGAGGGGCACGAATAGAAAGTGGTATAGCGCCGTCAGTGCGAACTGAAGGCGCGAAAGGTCTACGACCGCCAGGTCGATCATCGTTCCAGGCTCCTGACCGCCAGCCCCCATCGACCGGCGTTCTACTCTAACCTAAAGCAGCGCCCTCTGGCGCGCCTTGATCCTGATCAAAGCCGCGCGCGCCGACTTGAACTAGACGGCGTTTCGCCCAAGGGCCTTTCGCCACATAGGCTTTTTGCCCCATCCTCTATTGTCGCCGGTTGCAGTGGATGAGGCCGGTTCAGGCCCACATTCCCAGAATGGCGCACCAGGAGACGTGATGACGGCCCAGCCGGTCGAGCCTCAACAAGCGGATTCGCGACGAATCGCAGAGACGGCGACAGCCGCCGCCTGGCTGAAATCCGCCCTGTCTCCCTGGCGCCGTCTGATGAGCCTGGGCGGCGCCCTGGTGATTGCGGACACGGTTCCCGCCATCGGCTTCGCCGCTGGACTGGCCCTGGCCGTCGGCGCCCTGCCCCAGGGCTTGGCTGAAGCCGTTCCCGGCCTGATTCTGGCGGCCGCCGCCTTGATCGTGCGCGCTGCGCTCAATCAGGGCGCAGTCTTCGTCAACACCCGCGCCGCCCGCGCCGCCAAGAACGGCCTGCGCCGCCGGGTGCTGACAGGCGCCCTCGGAGGCCGCCTGTCCGACGCCGCCGCCATGACCGCCGCCGCCGAGGGCGTCGAGGCGCTGGACGGCCACATCGCCCGCTTCACCCCCGCCCGCACGGCCGCCGCCGCCTCGCCCATCATCCTGATCGTGGCGGCGGGCGTGGTCAGCCCCTTCACCGCCGGCATTCTGATCTTCACCCTGCTGCCCTTCGTGCTGGGCATGGCCCTGACCGGCATGGCCGCGGGCGCTGAGAGCCGCCGTCAGTTTCAAGCGCTGGAGCGTCTGTCGGGCCTGTTCCTGGACCGGGTGCGCGCCCTGCCCGCCATCCTGTCTTTCCAGGCCGAGGCGCAGCAGACCCGCGTCATCGCCCGCGCCTCGGATGATCTGGCCCGCCGCACCGGCAAGGTGCTGAAGGTCGCCTTCCTGTCCTCGGCGGTTCTGGAGTTCTTCTCGGCGCTGGCCGTGGCGCTGGTCGCCGTCTACTGCGGGTTCAACCTGCTGAAGCTGCTGCCGTTTCCGGCGCCCGACGAACTGAGTCTGGCGCAGGCCTTCTTCGTCCTGGCCCTGGCGCCCGAGGTCTATCAGCCCATGCGCCGCCTCGCCGCCGCCTATCACGACCGTCAAGCCGCCGAGTCCGCCGTCCCCAGCCTCAGCCGCCTGGATCAGGCCGACGAGACGCCCCGCGCGCGGCCCTCCCCGCCCGTCTCAGCGCCCACCGTGCGCTTCCATGACGTGGCCATCGCCTATGACGGCGCGCCGGTGCTCAGCGGCTTCGATCTGACGGTCGCGCCCGGCGCCATCGTCGCCCTGACCGGCCTCAGCGGCGCGGGCAAGACCAGCCTGCTCAACCTGTTCCTGGGTCTGGCGCCGCTGTCCGGCGGCGAGGTCGAGGTCGGCGACGTGCGCCTGTCGGACCATCCCGACCTGACCGCCTGGATCGCCTGGGCCGGTCAGGCGCCGGTCGTAATCCGAGGGACGCTGGCCGAGAACATCGCCCTGGCTCAACGCAGCGCTTCGCCCGAAGAGGTCGAACAGGCCGCGCGCAAGGCGGGCCTAGACGGCGCGCTGGACCGTCTGATCGATGAGCGCGGCGGCGGCCTGTCGGGCGGCGAGCGGCGGCGTCTGGGTCTGGCCCGCGCCTTCCTCAAACCCGCGCCCCTGCTGCTGCTGGACGAGCCGACCGCCAATCTGGACGCCGAGGCCGAAGCCGCCCTGCTGCCGTTCATCCGCGAGGCGGCGCGCGGGCGCACGACCCTGATCGCGACCCATTCCGACGCCGTGGCCGAACTGGCCGATGTGGTGGTGCGCCTGTGAAGCCTCAAACCTCTCCCGGCGTCGCCCGCCTCAAGGCCATGATCCGCGCTCAGGAGCGCGCCCAGTTCCCGCGCCTGCTGGCCGCATCCATCACGGGGGCGCTGGTCTCGGCCGGAGCCGTGGCCCTGCTGGGCGTGTCGGGCTGGTTCATCACCGCATCCGCCCTGGCCGGAGCGGCCGGGCCCGCCGTGGCCCATGTGTTCAACTATCTGGTGCCCAGCGCAGTCATCCGCTTTCTGGCCATCGTCCGCACCGCCTCCCGCTATGGCGAGCGCGTCACCGGGCATGAGGCCGCGCTGAAGGCCCTGGCCGCCCTGCGCCCCCAACTGTTCGACGGTCTGGCGCGCGGTTCGACGGCGCACGCCCTGTCGCTGGCGGGCGGCGAGGCTTCGGCCCGGCTGGTGCAGGACGTGGACGCCGTTCAGGACCGCTTCGTGCGCCTGTCCGCGCCGTGGAGCGCGGGCGCGGGCCTGCTGACCGGCATGGTGATGGCCTCGCTGGCCGGATGGCGCGCCGCCGCCGCCGTCGCTCTGGCCGCGATGCTCAGCGTGGGTGTGGGCGTCATCCTGGGCCGCCGCCTAGCCGAGCCCGCAGGCCGTCGCCTGCAGGAGGCCATGGGCGACTTCAAGACCGACTTCGCCGCCATGGCCGCCGCCGCGCCTGAACTTCAGGCCTATGGCATGAAGGACTGGGCCGTCGATCGCCTGGCCCGTCAAGGCGCCGCCGTCGAGGCCGCCGCAGAGGCCCTGGCCCGCGCCGGGGGCTGGCTGATGGTCGCGCAGACCCTGGCGATGGCGCTGGGCGTCACGGGCGCCGCCCTGGCGGCCGGCTCCGCCTCCCCCGCTTTGACGGCCCTGGCCATGCTGGCCGCCGTCGCCACGATCGAGAGCGCGGGCAATCTGCTGAACGCCCTGCGCCAGAACGGCGCCGTCGCCGTCGCCGTCCAGCGCCTGGGCGAACTGCTGGGCGATGAGGCGCCCGTCGCGGCGTCAGCGCCCGCCGCCCCCGCCTTGCGCTTGTCGGCGGCCGACCTGCGTCTGGCTCCGCCGCAACGCCTGGCCGTCGTCGGCCGCTCCGGCGCGGGCAAGACCACCCTGGTCGAGCGGATGATGCATCTGCGCACGCCCGTGCCGGGCGAGGTCGCCTTCGCCGATGTCGACGGCGCCGCCCTGTCTGCGGATGCGGTGCGCCCCCTGTTCGCCTATGCGCCGCAACAGGCGGTGCTGATGGCCGGAACGGTGCGCGAGAACCTGCGCCTGGCCGCCCCCACAGCGGATGACGACCAGCTCTGGGCCGTGCTGGAAGACGCCGGACTGGCCGAGCGCATCCGCGCCGCGCCCGGCGGGCTGGACGTCGCCCTGGGTGAAAACGGCGCGCGGCTGTCGGGCGGCGAGCGGCGGCGCCTCGGCCTGGCCCGCGCCTATCTGCGTCCTGCGCCCTGGCTGGTGCTGGACGAGCCGACCGAAGGTCTGGACGCGGCCACCGAGGCCAAGGTGCTGGATCGGCTGTCGCAGCGCCTCCAACGCACCGGACAAGGCCTGATCCTGGTCAGCCACCGCCCGGCGCCGCTGGCCCTGTGCGATCAAGCCCTAACGATCAGCGGCATCGCCCCGGACGGCCATGTCCAGGCCAGCATAGGACCGTTACGGGCCGCCGCCTGATCTGCGAGACCTTTGATCTCCATCAAGGCGGGGAGAGCCGCGATAAGCTCTGCTGTCGGCATAGGAGAACTGCCATGCCTTCAGAAATCGTCGCCCCCGTCGTCGCCATGGGCGCCTTCTTCCTCACCTTCATGGCCGCCATGGCCTATGGGGTGATCAGCAGCAATCTGGCCGAGCGGAAGGCGCGCTGACCATGACGCTGCATCACATTCGACTGGAGCTGGCCCGCGAGGCCGATGCGCCCCACGGCGACCCGCGTGACGGCTATGATCTGGTCATGACGCTGGACCAGCAGGCGCGACTGGACGCCCCGGCTCTGCTCGCTGCGCCCGAGCGCACGCGTGTCCGCCGCTTCCGCGACGGCGAAACTCTGGCGGTCGGCCAATTGACCCAAGGCGCCGACGGCCGCTGGGTGCTGGATTTCCCCAGCGAAGACGCCGACGCCGTAGGCTTCCGCCTTGAGAGCGAACACTTCGTGCCGGGGGAATATGTTTCCCTGGCCGAGCCAGGCGGCCCCATGCGTCCCTATCGGGTCGCCCTGGTTCAGCCGCTGGATCGCGCCTGAACCATCATGGTCGACGCCGCCTGGATCAGGCGGCGTCGGTCTCTCCGCCCTTGATCACCGGGCGGAACAGAAGCTTGTCGATACGACGGTCGTCCATGTCGATGACCTCGACCTCAAAGCGGCCCAGTTGCAGGATGTCGCCTTCGTTCGGCACGCGCGACAGATGGTGCAGCACCAGACCCGCCACTGTGTGGAAGCCTTCGTGTTCGCCGAAGTCCTCGCCCAGAGCCTCACCCAGTTCATCCAGATCGATCTGACCATCGACGGCCCAGGTGCCGTCGGCGCGCTTGCGCACGGCCGTCTCGGTCTCGTCGTGGCTCTCGTTGAAATCGCCGGCGATCATCTCCAGCAGGTCCGTCGCCGTGACCACGCCTTCAAAGGCGCCGTATTCATCGACCACGAAGGCCATGTGGACCTTCGAGCCCTTCAGGATCTCCAGCGCCTTCAGCACCGAGGTCGACTGCGGAATGAAGGCCGGCTCGGCCACCAGTTTCTCGACGTTGAACTCGCCGTTGTCGAGCAGGCTGTCCAGCAGGTCCTTCTTGTGGACCACGCCCAGCGGATTATCGATGTCGTTGTCGCGCGCCACCACGATGCGCGAATAGGGACAGGTGCGGATCTCTTCGCGCAGTATCTCTTCGGAATCGTCCAGGGCGATCCAGTAGACCTCGTGACGCGGCGTCATGGCCACGCGCACGGCCCGGTCGCCCAGGCGCAGGATCTCTTCGATCATCTCCTGCTCTTCCGGCTCGATCAGGCCCGCGGACGTGCCTTCGGCCAGGATGCTCTCGACTTCTTCCTGAGTGACGTCCGAACCGTCGCGGTCCTTGACGCCCAGCAGCTTGAGGATGCCCGAGGTCGAAGCCGTCAGCAGCAGCACGAACGGCTTCATCGCCAGGGCCAGGGTCGAGATCGGGCCGGCCATCTTGGAGGCGATGGTCTCGGGGAAGATCAGGGCCAGGCGCTTGGGCACCAGTTCGCCGATGATCAGCGAGACATAGGTGATCAGCACCACGACCACGCCGGTGGCGATGATCTGCGAATAAGGGGCCAGGGCGGGAATGTTCGCCGTCAGGATGTCGTCCAGCTCGCCCGCGATGGCGGCCTGACCATAGGCGCCCGCCAGAATGCCGATCAGAGTGATGCCCACCTGAACCGCCGAAAGGAACTGGGTCGGCTCCTCAGCCAGTTTCAACGCGGCGCGGGCGCCGCGATCGCCTCGTTCGGCGCGGCTCTGAAGCTTGGATTTGCGGGAGGACACGACCGCGAGTTCGGTCATGGCGAAAAGGCCGTTCAGCACCACAAGCAGCAGCACGACGACGATAGCGATGGTCAACATCGAAAAGGGAGAAGCCCTGAGCGCGGCGCGACTAACGGCGTCCGCGCAGCCGATAGTAAAGGTGAAGCCGTGCCTGCGCCAGCTTTGTTGTCGAAACCGCGGCGTTCACCGCGCGCGCTCGGGCGTCAGGCCGCCGAAAGGGCGCGTTCGCTCGACCATTCGGCGGCTGCGGCGGCCCCCTGCTCCATGCCCTGCACCAGAATATCCAAGGTGACGGGCTTGGCGACCAGATGATCGGCGCCGGCTTGCACCGCCTTCAGGTGGTGCGCCTCGGTCGTGTTCGCGGTCAGCATGACGATGGGGGTGCGCGCGGCGCCTAGACGCGCTTCGTCGGCGCGGATGCGACGCATGGCGTCCAGCCCGTCCATGACCGGCATCTGCATGTCCATCAACACCATGTCGAAGCGCTCCTGCTGGAAACGCAGAACGCCTTCCAGCCCGTTGTCGGCGGTGACGATCTCGAAGCCCAGCGGCTCCAGCAGGCAGCGCACGACCATCTGATTGGCCGGGTTGTCCTCGACAGCGAGGATGCGAAGGCGCGTGGCCTCCTCCAGCGCGCGCTCATCTTCGGCCGAAGTCGACGCAGGTTCGGCTACAGCCGCCACCGCCCGTTCGACCGGCAGCACGACCCGGAACAGGCTGCCTTCTCCCGGCGCCGACTCGGCGGCGATCTGTCCGCCCATCAGTTCGGCCAGCGACTTGCAGATGGAGAGGCCCAGGCCGGTGCCTCCGTACTGACGAGAGATGGCGTCGTCCGCCTGAACGAAGGGCTTGAACAGGCGCTGCGCCGCCTCGGCGTCGAAGCCCATGCCCGTGTCCTCGACCTCGATCACCAGACCCTCGTCGTCCCGCACATCGACCCGCACGGACACGCGTCCCTCGGTCGTGAACTTGACCGCATTGGACACCAGGTTGGAGACGATCTGGGTGATGCGGACGCCGTCGCCGATCACCTTCCCCTCGGCGCTCGGCGTAAAGGCGACGTCCAGCGTCAGACCCTTGTCCTCAGCGACCGCCCGGCGCATCTCGACCACGGTCTCGATGTCGGTTCTGAGATCAAACGGCGTCAGCGACAGGCTGAACTGCCCCGCCTGCATCTTCGACAGGTCCAGCATGTCGTCCAGAACCCGACGCAGCGCGTCCCCTGCCCCCGTGATCAGCTTCAACATCTCGGTCTGGCGCGGCGTCAGCGCCGTGTGCGCCAGGGCCGAGGCCAGGCCCAGCACCGCATTCAGCGGGGTGCGCACCTCATGGCTGATGTTGGCGAAGAAGCGATCCCGCACCTCGGCGGCCTGTCGCGCTTCGGCCTGCGCCAGCTCCAGCGCCTTGAGCGCGCGGACGTGGTCCGACACCTCGAAGCGAATGGCCGTATAGGTCTCGGGCCGTCCGTCAGCTCCCAGGTTCGGCACGATGGTCGTATCGACCCAATAGGGCTCGCCCGACTTGGTGCGGTTCTGAATGGTGCCGCGCCACACCTCGCCTCGCGCAATGGTGCGATACAGATTGCGGAAATAGTCGCGCGCGTGGACGCCCGAGTTCACCACCCTGTGCGTCTGACCGATCAGTTCCTCGCGCGAGTAGCCGCTGACAGCTTCGAACTTGTCGTTGCAGTACAGGATGCGGCCGGCGCGATCCGTGATCGCCACGATGGCGGCCTCGTCCAGCGCGGCGGAGAGGCCGGCGCGGCGGGGCCAGTCAACGTCAGTCATAGAGGGTCCTTTCAGCGGCGTCTCATGGCGCGCGCATGGCTGAGAAACCCTTAACCGCCCCGCTAGACCAAAGTCGGGCGCCCCGTTTTGATTCAACGCAATAGCGCACGGCAAAACGGCCCCCGGATTTCTCCGGGGGCCGCTCTGTTACGCTTACGCTTACACTTACTGTGCGACCTCAAGGGCCGCCCGTCGATTACTCGACGATCTTGGCCACGACGCCGGCGCCGACGGTGCGGCCGCCTTCACGGATGGCGAAGCGCAGCTTCTCTTCCATCGCGATCGGCGTGATCAGCTCGACGTCCAGCTCGGCGTTGTCGCCCGGCATGATCATCTCGACGCCTTCCTTCAGGCGCACGATGCCGGTCACGTCCGTCGTGCGGAAGTAGAACTGCGGGCGGTAGTTCGTGAAGAACGGCGTGTGACGGCCGCCTTCTTCCTTGTTCAGGATGTAGGCTTCAGCCACGAACTTCGTGTGCGGAGTGATCGAACCCGGCTTGCACAGCACCTGGCCGCGCTCGACGTCTTCACGCTTGGTGCCGCGCAGCAGCACGCCCACGTTGTCGCCGGCTTGACCCTGGTCCAGCAGCTTGCGGAACATTTCAACGCCCGTGCAGGTCGTCTTCTGAACCGGACGGATGCCGACGATTTCGACTTCTTCACCGACCTTGACGATGCCGCGCTCGACGCGACCCGTCACCACGGTGCCGCGGCCCGAGATCGAGAACACGTCTTCCACCGGCATCAGGAACGGCATGTCGATCGGACGTTCCGGCTGCGGGATGTAGGCGTCGACCGCCGCCATCAGCTCCAGAACGCGCTCGGCGCCGATGTGCGGGTCACGGTCTTCAACCGCGGCCAGGGCCGAGCCCTTGACGACCGGCAGGTCGTCGCCCGGGAACTGGTACGAGCTGAGCAGCTCGCGCACTTCCATTTCCACCAGCTCCAGCAGTTCCTCGTCGTCGACCATGTCGACCTTGTTCAGGAACACCACCAGGGCCGGAACGCCGACCTGACGCGACAGCAGGATGTGCTCGCGCGTCTGCGGCATCGGGCCGTCAGCAGCCGAGCAAACCAGGATCGCGCCGTCCATCTGAGCCGCGCCCGTGATCATGTTCTTCACGTAGTCGGCGTGGCCCGGGCAGTCCACGTGCGCGTAGTGACGGTTGGCCGTCTCATACTCGACGTGCGACGTGTTGATCGTGATGCCGCGCGCTTTTTCTTCCGGCGCGTTGTCGATGTCGGCGTAGTTCATCGCCTTGCCGCCGCCGGCCTTCGCCAGCGTCATCGAGATCGCCGCCGTCAGCGTCGTCTTGCCGTGGTCAACGTGACCGATCGTGCCGATGTTCACGTGCGGCTTCGTGCGTTCGAACTTTTCCTTGGCCATTCTCTAGCTCCTGGTGTCCCCAAACTGGGGTCCAAATGGGTTTGGGGATAGGTGGGGCGATTTGTGGTCAAACCGCCCCGTTTTCAAGTGCGTCCGTCAGAAAGACGGATTTAGGCGTACTTCTTGATCACTTCGTCGGCGACGTGTTGCGGCACCGATTCATAGTGATCGTACTGCATGGTGAACTGGGCGCGGCCCTGCGACATGCCGCGCAGCGTGTTCACGTAGCCGAACATGTTGGCCAGCGGCACGAAGGCGTTCACGACGACGGCGTTGCCGCGCATGTCCTGCCCCTGGATCATGCCGCGACGGCCGTTCAGGTCGCCGATGATCGAACCCAGGTACTCTTCCGGGGTCACGACCTCGACCGCCATGATCGGCTCGAGCAGCTTCGGTCCGCCCTTTTCCTTCAGCTCGCGGAACGCAGCGCGCGACGCGATTTCGAAGGCCAGAACCGAGGAGTCGACGTCGTGGAAGGCGCCGTCGATCAGCGTCGCCTTGACGTCGATCACCGGGAAGCCGGCCAGCAGGCCGTTGTCCTTGGCCGACTTCAGGCCCTTTTCGACGCCCGGAATGTATTCCTTGGGCACCGCACCGCCGACGATGGCCGACTCGAAGACGAAGTCCGAACCCGGCTCGCCCGGCTCGAACACCAGCTTGACGCGGGCGAACTGGCCCGTACCGCCGGTCTGCTTCTTGTGCGTGTAGTCGATCTCGACCTTGCGGCTGATCGATTCACGATAGGCCACCTGCGGCGCGCCGATGGTCGCTTCGACCTTGTAGGTGCGCTTCAGAATGTCGATCTTGATGTCCAGGTGCAGCTCGCCCATGCCCTTCAGGATCGTCTGGCCCGACTCGTGGTCGGTCGAGACGGTGAAGGACGGATCTTCCGAAGCCAGCTTGGCCAGGGCGACGCCCAGCTTCTCCTGGTCGGCCTTGGTCTTGGGCTCGACGGCGATCTCGATGACCGGTGCCGGGAATTCCATCTTCTCGAGGATGACCGGCGACTTCAGCGGGTCGCACAGGGTGTCGCCCGTGCGGGTTTCCTTCAGGCCGGCCAGGGCGACGATGTCGCCTGCGTAGGCTTCCTTGATGTCCTCGCGGTTGTTGGAGTGCATCAGCAGCATGCGGCCGACACGCTCGCGCTTGTCGCGCGACGAGTTCAGCAGCGACTGACCGGTCTCCATCTTGCCCGAGTACAGGCGGCAGAAGGTGATCGAACCGACGAAGGGGTCGTCCATGATCTTGAACGCCAGAACCGACAGGGGCTCTTCGTCCGAAGCCTTGCGGACGATCGGCTCTTCGGTCTTGAAGTCGATGCCCGGCGTCGGCGGGATGTCCACCGGCGACGGCAGGTAGTCGACGACGGCGTCCAGCAGGGGCTGCACGCCCTTGTTCTTGAAGGCCGAGCCAGCGAGGATCGGGTAGAAGTGACCTTCGATCACGGCCTTGCGGATGCAGCGCTTCAGCACTTCAACCGAGGGCTCGTTGCCTTCGAGGTAGGCTTCCATGGCCTCGTCGTCGATCTCGACGGCGTTGTCGACCAGGTACTGGCGAGCGGCGGCCACGGCGTCAGCCATGTCAGCCGGGATGTCGCGCACGTCGGCCGAGGCGCCGACTTGGTCGGTTTCCCAGACCAGGGCCTTCATCTCGACCAGGTCGACCACGCCCTTCAGGTTCGATTCCGAACCGATCGGCAGTTGGATCGGCACAGCCTTGGCGCCCAGACGATCGCGGATCGACTCGACGGACTTCTCGAAGTCGGCGCCGATCTTGTCCATCTTGTTGACGAAGACGATACGCGGAACGTTGTACTTGTCGGCCTGGCGCCAGACGGTTTCCGTCTGCGGCTCAACGCCGGCGTTGCCGTCCAGCACCGTCACGGCGCCGTCGAGCACGCGCAGCGAACGCTCGACTTCAATGGTGAAGTCCACGTGGCCGGGGGTGTCGATGATGTTCAGGCGCTTTTCGCGCCAGAAAGCGGTCGTCGCGGCCGACGTGATGGTGATGCCGCGTTCCTGCTCCTGGTCCATCCAGTCCATGGTGGACGCGCCATCGTGCGTCTCGCCCATTTTGTGGTTCTTGCCGGTGTAGAACAGGATCCGCTCGGTCGTCGTCGTCTTGCCCGCGTCGATGTGGGCCATGATGCCGAAGTTGCGGTAGTCTTCGATGTTGTGTGTGCGGGGCATTGAAGTTGCCTTCCGGGAGCTTCGCGGACGCGGCGAGCGCCCTGGGGTGTCGGATATGACGGCGCGGGCGATTCCGAAAAAACGCCCGCGCCAGATCGTCTTAAATAGTCGCCGCCATTGGCGGTTTTAAGACGCTTACCAGCGGTAGTGGCTGAAGGCGCGGTTGGCTTCGGCCATCTTGTGGGTGTCTTCGCGCTTCTTGACTGCGGTGCCGCGGTTGTTCGAGGCGTCCAGCAGCTCAGCGGCCAGCTTTTCCGTCATGGTGTTTTCGCCGCGGTTGCGGGCGGCGTTGACCAGCCAACGGATGGCCAGGGCGCGACGACGGTCCGGACGGACTTCGACCGGCACCTGATAGGTGGCGCCGCCGACGCGACGCGAACGGACTTCGACCGACGGGGCGACGTTTTCCAGGGCGGCGTGGAAGGTCTCGACCGCAGTCTGCTCCTTCTTCTTGTCCGCCAGGATGTCGAAGGCGCCGTAAACGATGTTTTCGGCGACGGCCTTCTTACCTTCGTACATGACGTAGTTCATGAACTTGGTGACGATCAGATCGCCGAACTTGGGATCCGGCAGAACTTCACGCTTCTGGGCGCGGTGACGACGCGACATGGGTTATTCCTTCTCGGGCCCGACTGACGTCGGGGAAATCTCTGAAACGTAGGCCGGGGCCGATTACTTCGGACGCTTGGCGCCGTAGTGCGAACGACGCTGCTTGCGGTCCTTGACGCCTTGCGTATCGAGCACGCCGCGCAGGATGTGGTAACGCACGCCGGGCAAGTCCTTCACGCGGCCGCCGCGGATCAGCACAACCGAGTGCTCCTGCAGGTTGTGGCCTTCGCCGGGGATGTAGCACACGGCTTCGACGCCGTTCTTGGCCAGACGGACCTTGGCGACCTTACGCAGAGCCGAGTTCGGCTTCTTCGGGGTCGTCGTGTACACGCGGGTGCAGACGCCGCGACGCTGGGGCGAACCCTCCAGGGCCGGGACCTTGTTGCGAACCGGCTTCGGCTTGCGGGGCTTGCGGATCAGTTGGTTGATCGTGGGCATTCGAATTCGTCTCTTTTCGATGTGGAGGCGTGTGTCTTTCGACCGGAGCGCCTCATGAGCCTTCTTTTGAACGGGACCGAAGCCCCGCCCGGGTGTTATCGAGCCGAGGTCACGACGCCCAAACAGAAAAACCGGAACGCGCGCTTCGGGCGTTCCGGCGGGACACAGCCCGTCCGTTCAATTGTCACGATCTCAACGGACGGCGAACCGCCCACGTCTCGAAAGTGCGCGGCTTCTACGCTCGATCCGTTAACAGGTCAAGGGATTCGCACAGGCCGACGCCCGAGGCCCCGCATTCGCACCCTGTTCAGGGATCGATGATATTGCGCCTATATATCGCCATGCTTGACTAGGCATCATTCGTTCGGACGATGGGGGAGCCTTCATGAGCATCGCCGTTCTGCCCGACGGCCCCGCAAAACGGGCGCGGCCGGGTCTCAAGCGAACCCTGACGGCAGGAGCCTCCCTGTTGTTGCATGCGATCCTCCTGGGCAGCATGGCCCATTACGCCGCGAGCGACCGGCGCGAAGCCCCCCCCTCGCCGCCGACCCCGCCGATCATCCAGCTTGAACTCGAGCGTCCGTTCGTTCCGCCGCAACCGCTGCCGCCCCTGCCCGCACCGACACGCGTCCCGACGCCCCCGCCGACACCCGTAGAATCGCAGCCGCCTCAGAGCGCCGCAGCCCAACCTTCGCCCGCGCCGGTCGCCGTTCAGGCGACGCCGGCCCCTCGGACTGCGCCGCAAGCCGCGCCCCTGCCGACTCCTGCGCCCAAGACGGCGCCCACGCGCCCCGCCGCAGCGCTGGAGCAGGCGCCCGCAGCCCCCGCCGTGATCGCGCCCATACGCCCACGCAAGAAGGACGAAGAGGATGGCCGCGACGGCCTGCCCGCCCCGCCAGCGCCGCGGCTGGCCAATCCGGCGCCGGGCGCGCCTTCCGCCGCCGCCTCAGGCGTGGACGGCGTGTCCGACGCCTGGCGGGTGACGTCGGAAGGTCAGACCGGGCGCAACGCACGCGCCTTGCGCACCTCGCCCGCCGGATGCCCCGCCGGCCAGTTGTTGCGGCGAGGCGAAGAGATCATCTGCGAGGAAAGGTTCAACGCCCGCGCGGCGCAGGGCGCAGAGAACGGCCGCATCACAGGCTCCGGCAACGCCGGACGCGACGCCAGGTTCGCCCGCGAAGGCGCGCGCGAGATGCAGCGCTACGAGGCCCAGCGACGCCCGCTCAGCGGCGGCGTCGGCGTTCTGGCGCCCCAGGACTGCCCCGGCTCCAACTTCGGCACGGGCTGCGCCGGCGCGCACCTGGATTCCTCGATGCAGATGGACTCCAACCGCAACGTCCAGACCCGCCGCGACGGCGCCCCGGCCTCTGGCCGCCCGATGACCCCCGGCGCCGCCGGACCGCGCGAACCGATGCGTCCTCAGTAAACGTCCGGCACGCAGCCCCATCGGCCATCGGCTGCCCAACGGGCTCAAGCAGCGCGAAGCGCGATAGGCCAACAAAAAAGAGCGGCGCCTTTCGACGCCGCCCTCTTCAGTCTTTGCAGGTCCGAGACCCGGATCAGTCGGCCGACTGCTCCAGCTCCAGGGCCAGATCCGCGGGAAGCGGTTCGACCGCATCTTCGCGGGCCTGGGTCAGCTCAGCGTCACGCTCGTTGGCGATCTTCTGCAGGCTGCGCAGGTAGGAGCCCGTGCCCGCCGGGATCAGACGACCCACGATCACGTTTTCCTTCAGGCCTTCCAGCGTGTCCTTCTTACCGTGGACCGAAGCCTCGGTGAGGACGCGGGTGGTCTCCTGGAACGAAGCCGCCGAGATGAAGCTGCGGGTCTGCAGCGACGCCTTGGTAATGCCCAGCAGGACCGGCTGCACGGTGGCGATACGGCCGCCGCGCTTCTCGACCTTGGCGTTCTCGATGTCGACTTCGACCCGATCGACGTGGTCGCCCTTGATGAGCGTCGTCTCGGCGGAATCGAGGACTTCAACCTTCTGCAGCATCTGGCGAACGATCACCTCGATGTGCTTGTCGTTGATCGGCACGCCCTGCAGTCGGTAGACCTCCTGCACTTCGTTCACCAGATACTCGGCCAGCGCCTCGACGCCCTGGATGCGCAGCAGGTCGTGCGGATCCGGGTTGCCGTCGATGATGTAGTCGCCCTTCTGGATCAGATCGCCGTCGTGGACGGAGATGTGCTTGCCCTTCGGGATCAGGAACTCGACCGCTTCGCCCTGGTTGCCGTCTGCATCAACTTCCGGGGTGATCTTGATGCGGCGCTTGTTCTTGTAGTCGCGACCGAATTCGACGCGGCCGTCCATCTCGGCGATGACCGCGCAGTCCTTCGGACGACGGGCTTCGAACAGTTCGGCCACGCGCGGCAGACCGCCGGTGATGTCGCGGGTCTTGGCGCCTTCGGTCGGGATACGAGCGACGATGTCGCCCGGCTTGACCTCATCGCCGTTCGCCACCGACAGGATGGCGCCCACGGGCAGCAGGTAACGCGCGTCAGAACCGCTCGACAGCTTGGCGTAGCTGTCGCCCTGGGTGACGCCGACGGCCGGACGCAGGTCCGAACCGCGCGGGCTGGCGCGCCAGTCCGACACGACGCGCTGGGCGATGCCGGTGGCTTCGTCGGTCTCTTCCTTGACCGACAGGCCTTCGACCAGGTCCTCGAAGCGCACCACGCCGCCGACTTCCGTCAGGATCGGGGTGGTGTAGGGGTCCCACTCGGCCAGGCGCTGGTTCTTGACCACCTCGCCGCCGTCCTTGACGCGCAGGCGCGCGCCGTAAGGCACCTTGTAGGATTCGCGGTCCTTGCCGTCGACGGTCACGGTGACCACGACGTTGCGGCTCATGGACACCGGATCGCCGTGGGCGGCGATAACGGTCGGGCCGACCACCTTGATGATACCGGCGTTGGTCGCCTCGAAGAACGAGGTTTCCGCCACCTGGGCCGTACCGCCGATGTGGAAGGTACGCATCGTCAGCTGGGTGCCCGGCTCGCCGATCGACTGGGCGGCGATGACGCCGACCGCTTCGCCGATGTTGACGTTGGTGCCGCGCGCCAGGTCACGGCCGTAGCACATGCCGCAGATGCCGGCGTCGGCTTCACACGTCAGGGCCGAACGGACCTTGATGGACTGGACGCCGACCTTGTCGATCAGCTCGACTTCCTCTTCCTGCAGATAGGTGTCCGCAGGGAACAGGAGTTCGCCGCCCGGCTCCTTGATGTCCTCGGCCGCATAACGACCCAGGACGCGTTGGCCCAGCGAGACCAGCACGTCGCCGCCTTCGACCACGGCGCGCAGGGTGATGCCGCGCGTCGAGCCGCAGTCTTCCTCGGTGACGATGGAGTCCTGCGCCACGTCCACCAGACGACGGGTCAGGTAACCCGAGTTGGCGGTCTTCAGCGCGGTGTCGGCCAGACCCTTACGGGCGCCGTGGGTCGAGTTGAAGTATTCAAGGACGGTCAGGCCTTCCTTGAAGTTCGAGATGATCGGCGTCTCGATGATCTCGCCCGAGGGCTTGGCCATCAGGCCGCGCATCCCGCCCAGTTGCTTCATCTGGGCCTGCGAGCCACGAGCGCCCGAGTTGGCCATCATGAAGACCGAGTTGATGTCGGGCTCCTGGCCCTTGATCAGGACGCGGGGCTGAGCGATTTCGCCCATCATCTCGTCAGCGATCTTGTCCGTGGCCTTAGCCCAGGCGTCGACGACCTTGTTGTACTTCTCGCCCTTGGTGATGAGGCCGTCAGCATATTGCTGCTCGTACTCTTCGACCTGGGTGCGGGTTTCGTTGACCAGCTGTTCCTTCTTGGCCGGGATGACGATGTCGTCCTTGCCCACCGAGATGCCGGCCTTGGCCGCTTCGCGGAAGCCCATCTGCATCATCTGGTCGGCGAAGATGACCGTCGCCTTCTGACCACAGTGACGGTAGACCTGATCGATCAGGTTGCCGATTTCCTTCTTGGTCAGGTTCTTCTCGAGCAGACGGTAGCCGATGTTCCGGTTCAGCGGCAGCAGCGCGCCCAGCTTCATCCGGCCCGGCGTCGTGTCGATCACCTTGGTCACGACTTCGCCGTCCGAGTTCATCTCGGTCCAGCGCGCCTTGATCTTGGTGTGCAGCTTGACGACCTGGGCGTCCAGCGCGGCGTCGATTTCACCCATGTTGGCGAACAGCTTGCCTTCGCCCGGCTGGTTCTCCTTGACCAGCGACAGGTAGTACAGGCCCAGGACGATGTCCTGCGACGGCACGATGATCGGCTTGCCGTTGGCGGGCGACAGGATGTTGTTCGTCGACATCATCAGGACGCGCGCTTCCAGCTGGGCCTCAAGGCTCAGCGGGACGTGCACGGCCATCTGGTCGCCGTCGAAGTCAGCGTTGAACGCCGTACAGACCAGCGGGTGCAGGCGGATGGCCTTGCCCTCGATCAGCTTGGGCTCGAACGCCTGGATGCCCAGACGGTGAAGCGTCGGCGCGCGGTTCAGCAGGACCGGGTGCTCGCGGATGACCTCGTCCAGGATGTCCCAGACGGCGGGCTGTTCGCGCTCGACCATGCGCTTGGACTGCTTGACGGTGCCCGACAGGCCCTTGGCGTCCAGACGCGCGTAGATGAACGGCTTGAACAGCTCCAGCGCCATCTTCTTTGGAAGGCCGCACTCGTGCAGCTTCAGCTCGGGGCCCACGGTGATGACCGAACGGCCCGAGTAGTCGACGCGCTTGCCCAGCAGGTTCTGACGGAAGCGGCCCTGCTTGCCCTTCAGCATGTCGGCCAGCGACTTCAGCGGACGCTTGTTCGCGCCGGTGATGACGCGACCGCGGCGACCGTTGTCGAACAGGGCGTCGACGGATTCCTGCAGCATCCGCTTTTCGTTGCGGATGATGATGTCCGGCGCGCGCAGCTCGATCAGGCGCTTCAGGCGGTTGTTACGGTTGATGACCCGGCGATACAGGTCGTTCAGGTCCGACGTCGCGAAACGGCCGCCGTCCAGCGGCACCAGCGGGCGCAGTTCCGGCGGGATGACCGGCACGATGGTCAGGATCATCCACTCGGGCTTATTGCCCGACTCGATGAAGGCTTCCATCAGCTTCAGACGCTTGGAGGCCTTCTTGGCCTTCAGCTCCGACGGGCTGTCGGCCAGTTCGGCGCGGTGCTTTTCAGCCTCGGCGTTCAGGTCGATCGCCATCAGCAGGTTGCGGACCGCCTCGGCGCCGATCTCGGCGGTGAAGCCGTCGTCGCCGAACTCTTCCTGATAGTGATAGAACTCGTCTTCCGTCAGCAGTTGGTTCTGCTTCAGCGGGGTCAGGCCCGGCTCGGTGACGATGTAGTTCTCGAAGTACAGGACGCGCTCGACGTCCTTCAGCGCCATGTCCAGCATCAGCGAGATGCGCGACGGCAGCGACTTCAGGAACCAGATGTGGGCGACCGGAGCGGCCAGGTCGATGTGACCCATGCGCTCGCGGCGAACGCGAGCCAGCGTGACTTCAACGCCGCACTTCTCGCAGATGATGCCCTTGTACTTCATGCGCTTGTACTTGCCGCACAGGCATTCGTAGTCCTTGGTCGGGCCAAAGATACGGGCGCAGAACAGGCCGTCACGCTCAGGCTTGAACGTGCGGTAGTTGATGGTTTCCGGCTTCTTGATCTCGCCGAACGACCACGACCGGATCTTCTCCGGCGAGGCCAGGGCGATCTTGATCTGGTCGAAGGTCGGGGTGACCGGGACCGGGTTGAAGATGTTCAGGACTTCCTGGTTCATCTTTATTCCTTCTGCGGGAATGCCCCGCGAAAATCATTCAGAGAGGAGAACAGGCGGACCGCCCTCCCCCGCCGGGGCGAGGAAGGGCGCTTGATCCGGTCAGCTGTTTTCCAGCTCCACGTTCAGGCCCAGCGAGCGCATTTCCTTCACCAGCACGTTGAAGGACTCGGGGATGCCGGCCTCGAAGCTGTCGTCGCCGCGGACGATGGCCTCGTAGACCTTGGTCCGGCCGGCCACGTCGTCCGACTTCACCGTCAGCATTTCCTGCAGGGTGTAGGCGGCGCCGTAAGCTTCCAGAGCCCAGACCTCCATTTCCCCGAAGCGCTGACCGCCGAACTGCGCCTTACCGCCCAGCGGCTGCTGGGTGACGAGCGAGTACGGGCCGATCGAGCGGGCGTGGATCTTGTCGTCGACCAGGTGGTGCAGCTTCAGCATGTACACATAGCCGACCGTGACCGGACGCTTGAACTGCTCGCCCGTCTGACCGTCGAACAGGATCGACTGACCCGAACGATCCAGATCCGCCGATTCCAGCAGGTCCTCGATGTCCGAGATGTGCGCGCCGTCGAAGACCGGAGTCGCGAACGGAACGCCCTTGGACAGGTTCTGAGCCAGTTCGATCAGCTCTTCGTCGCTCTGCGGCAGCGGGGTGTCGGCGCCGTAGATCTCGGTCAGGCGCGACACCAGGGCGTCGCGCATGCCGCCGTCCATCCACTGCTCAAGCAAGCCCTTGATCTGCTTGCCGAGGCCGGCGGCGGCCCAACCCAGGTGGGTCTCGAAGATCTGGCCGATGTTCATGCGCGACGGCACGCCCAGCGGGTTCAGAACGATGTCGACGTGGGTGCCGTCGTCCAGGTGCGGCATATCCTCGATCGGCAGGATCTTGGAAATGACGCCCTTGTTCCCGTGACGGCCGGCCATCTTGTCGCCCGGCTGCAGCTTGCGCTTCACGGCCACGAAGACCTTGACCATCTTCATGACGCCAGGCGGCATCTCGTCGCCGCGCTGCAGCTTCTCGACCTTGTCTTCGAAGCGACGGTCGAGGGCCTTACGGGCGTCCTCGAACTGCTTCTTCATGGCCTCCAGCTCGCCCATCGCCTTCTCGTCGTCGAGGGCGACCTGCCACCACAGACCCTTGGACACTTCGGCCAGCTTCTCTTCGGTCACGTCGCCGCGGCCCATGCCCTTCGGGCCGGACACGGCGGTCTTGCCGAGGAGCAGCGGCTTCACGCGGCCGTAGACGTTACGCTCAAGGATCTTGAGCTCGTCGTCGCGGTCCTTGCCCAGACGCTCGATCTCGGCGCGCTCGATCGCCATGGCGCGCTCGTCCTTGTCGATGCCGTGGCGGTTGAACACGCGCACATCGACGATGGTGCCGGCGACGCCCGGCGGCAGGCGCAGCGAGGTGTCGCGCACGTCCGAAGCCTTCTCGCCGAAGATGGCGCGCAGCAGCTTCTCTTCCGGGGTCATCGGGCTTTCGCCCTTCGGCGTCACCTTGCCGACCAGGATGTCGCCCGGCTGGACTTCGGCGCCGATGGCCACGATGCCCGCTTCGTCGAGGTTGCGCAGGGCTTCCTCGCCGACGTTCGGGATGTCGCGGGTGATTTCTTCCGGGCCCAGCTTGGTGTCGCGGGCCATGACCTCGAACTCTTCCAGGTGGATCGAGGTGAAGATGTCGTCACGCACGATGCGCTCGGAGATCAGGATGGAGTCTTCGAAGTTGTAGCCGTTCCAGGGCATGTAGGCGACCAGGACGTTGCGGCCCAGAGCCAGTTCGCCCAGGTCCGTCGACGGACCGTCGGCGATGACGTCGCCGGTCTTCACTTCATCGCCCACGCGCACGATCGGGCGCTGGTTGATGCAGGTCGACTGGTTGGAGCGCTGGAACTTCGACAGGCGATAGATGTCAACGCCCGAACGGCCGGCGTCCACGTCGCCCGTCGCGCGGACGACGATGCGGGTGCCGTCGATCTGCTCGACCACGCCGTCACGACGGGCGATCACCACAGCGCCCGAGTCCACGGCCACGACTGCTTCCATGCCGGTGCCGACCAGCGGCGCGTCCGACTGCACCAGCGGCACGGCCTGACGTTGCATGTTGGCGCCCATCAGCGCGCGGTTGGCGTCATCGTTTTCCAGGAAGGGGATCAGGGCGGCAGCGACCGAAACGACCTGTTTCGGCGACACGTCCATCATGTCGACCGTTTCCTTGGTCAGCAGCTGGGAGTCGCCGTTGATACGGCCCGGCACCAGCTCCTCGACGATCTCGCCGTCCTTCAGCTCGATGTTGGCCTGGGCGATGACGTGCTTCGCCTCTTCCATGGCCGAGATGTAGACCACCTCGTCCGTCGCCTTGCCTTCGACCACGCGACGGTACGGGCTTTCGATGAAGCCGTACTTGTTGACGCGGGCGTGGGTGGCCAGCGAGTTGATCAGACCGATGTTCGGGCCTTCCGGCGTTTCGATCGGGCAGATGCGGCCGTAGTGCGTCGGGTGAACGTCGCGGACTTCAAAGCCCGCGCGCTCGCGCGTCAGACCGCCCGGGCCAAGCGCCGAAAGGCGACGCTTGTGGGTGATTTCCGACAGCGGGTTCGTTTGGTCCATGAACTGCGACAGCTGCGACGAGCCGAAGAATTCACGCACCGCAGCGGCGGCCGGTTTGGCGTTGATCAGGTCGTGCGGCATGACCGTGTCGATATCGACGCTGCTCATGCGCTCCTTGATGGCGCGCTCCATGCGCAGCAGGCCGACGCGGTACTGGTTTTCCAGCAGCTCGCCCACCGAACGAACCCGGCGGTTGCCCAGGTTGTCGATGTCGTCGATCTCGCCGCGGCCGTCCTTCAGGCCGACCAGGATCTGCAGGACCTTCAGCACGTCGTCCTTTTGCAGGACGCGGATTTCGTCCGAAACCTCAGGGGTTTCCAGACGCATGTTCATCTTCACGCGGCCCACGGCCGACAGGTCGTAGCGCTCGGCGTCGAAGAACAGGGAGTTGAACATGGCCTCGGCCGCTTCCGGCGTCGGGGGTTCGCCTGGGCGCATGACGCGATAGACGTCGAACAGCGCGTCTTCGCGGCCCGTGTTCTTGTCCACGCGCAGGGTGTTGCGCATATAGGCGCCGACCGTAACGTGGTCGATGTCCAGCACGTCGATGGTGGTGAAGCCGTTGGCTTCCAGCAGCTCGATCGCGGCGGCGTCCAGCTCGTCGCCCGCCTCGGCGTAAATTTCGCCGGTCTGGAAGTTGACGGCGTCCGAAGCCAGATACTTGGTCAGCAGGGCGTCAGCCGCCAGCGACAGCGACTTCAGGCCGCCATCAGCCAGCTTCTTGGCGGCGCGGGCGCTGATCTTCTGGCCAGCGGGAGCGACCACTTCGCCGGTGTCGGCGTCGACCAGGTCGAACTCCGGCTTCACGCCGCGCCAGCGTTCCGGCTTGTAGGGCGTGACCCAGCCTTCGCCGCGCTTCTCGTAGGGGACGGTTTCGTAGAAGGTCTTGAGGATCTCCTCGCCGTCCATGCCGAGGGCCAGCAGGAAGGTCGAGGCCGGCAGCTTACGGCGACGGTCGATACGGACGAAGACGATGTCCTTGGCGTCGAACTCGAAGTCCAGCCACGAGCCGCGATACGGGATCACGCGGGCGGCGAACAGCAGCTTGCCCGATGAGTGGGTCTTGCCCTTGTCGTGGTCGAAGAAGACGCCCGGCGAACGGTGCATCTGCGAGACGATCACGCGCTCGGTGCCGTTGACGATGAAGGTGCCCTTGTCCGTCATGAGCGGGATATCGCCCATGTAGACGTCCTGCTCCTTGATGTCCTTGACCGAACGGGCGCCCGTTTCTTCCTCGGTCTCAAAGACGATCAGACGCAGCTTGACCTTCAGCGGCGCGGCATAGGTCATGTCGCGCTGGATGCATTCCTCGACGTCGTACTTCGGCTCCTCGAACTCGTAGGAGACGTATTCCAGGACGGCGCGCTCGTTGAAGTCCTTGATCGGGAAGACCGACTTGAAGACCGCTTCGATGCCCTCGTCCCGGCGCAGACCCGGACGCGACTCGCGCTGCAGGAACTGCTCGTAGGAAGCGCGCTGAACCTCGATCAGGTTCGGCATCTGCACGGCTTCGGGGATGCGCCCGAAGCTGTAGCGAATGCGCTTCTTGCCGGTAAACGACGTGGCGGCAGCGATCTTACCCAAGGCGAGACCGTCGGTGGACTTGGCCATTCTGTTTTCCCAATCGCGGCCCCTTGCGAGGCCCGCTCTCAATGCAGCAGCCACGGCGCGCCGATCGGCGATCCGTGACCGTTAAATGTCTCTCGGCGCCCACCCTCGATCCGCTAAGAGATCAGGACGCCTGGATGTATCCGCCCCCTTGGGGAGGGGCGACGCCTTCGCACCGGTCGGAGGGCGACAAACCGGGCCTCGGCGCTTTCGCGCGGGATTCAGGGAATCTGCGAACGCGCATATATACGCCCTTCTTGGGCGAAATAAAGACCCCTCACGCGACTAGGTGACAGTTTCGATCAGCGTGATAAGCCTAGCCTTATGAAGCACATCGCCCTGCCCGTTCTCGCCGCCCTGTCGGGCGCACTGTCGCTGACCGCCTGCGCCTCGACGTCCGACGTCGACTTCGCCGAGCCGCGCATCCCGGTCGGCCCCGCGACCCAGGAGAATTGGGAGGTCGGCCAGGCCGCCTATCTGATGTGGAACAGCCAGCGTCGCGGCTGGACCTCGACCCCGTCGGGCCTGCAGTACCGCCTTGTCGGCAAGGCCAATCCCAAGGGCGAGCAGCCGACGGCGACCGACACGGTCAAGGTCCACTATCGCGGCACATTCATCGACGGGCGCGAGTTCGACAGCTCCTATTCCCGCAACGAACCGGCCAGCTTCCCGCTCAACCGTGTCATCAAGGGCTGGACCGAGGGCGTCGCCCTGATGCGCGAGGGCGAAACCTATGAGTTCGTCATCCCCGCCGACCTGGCCTACGGCCCGCGCTGGATGGGGACCGAGATTCCCGCCAACTCGGCCCTGCGCTTCACGGTCGAGCTGTTGGACGTGAATCCGGCGGACTAGCTCAGGTCCATGCCGGGCCGCCAACCGCTCGCCGCCACGAAGGCCTTGACGTCCGTGAGCTGCAAGATCTGCCGCAAGGCCTCGCGCTTGTCCGGGGCGTTCCTGTAATAGGCCTTGGCGATGCGGTAGCCGACCCAATAGCCGAGATCGCCAGGCTTCTCGGGCGTTGAATTATAGACCCAGGCTGACAGGTCGGTCTTGTCCTGATCAGCGACAAAGGCGGTCTCGATCTCGAGTTCACGCCCTCGGGTCTGCGGCGCGAGATAGGCATAGGCCGGCGCGCCAATCATCAGCTCGGTCACGAACTCCGCGACACCTTCGGCCAACGACACCTCGAGAACCGTGTACTGCTCCTTTTCGGTGAGCTCCGGCGCCTGCTGAGTATGGACATACTCGTGGATCAGAACCCCCACGAACCGGTCCTCGATATCGGGATTGATGAAGTCCGTGGCGCAGAGCGCTTCCAGCCCCACCTGGATGCCGTCCACCGGACTGCCCACCGCGACCGGACGGCCGCGACCAATCACAAAGGTCGCCGAGGGAAACTGCGCCTCGGGATACTGATCGATGAAACGGGCCAGCCCCTCCGCGACTCGCGCACGGACGCGCGGCAGATGGCCGGCGCAGGCGCGCGCCTCGACATAAATCTCGGGCCGGGCGGCCATGGCGTCCGCCATCCTCGCGCCCGTCACCCTGCGGACCTTCGCCAGGTGCGTCAGACCGGTGGAGCCCTCATCCAGATAGGCCTGAAGCTGCTCGGCGGTCGGCTGCCCGGCGGTGCTGTCGTAAAGCGCATAGAAGCGGTCAACGTCGCCGGTCTCGATCACGGGTTCGTGGCTGGCGCGATCCGGCGCGGCCATCTGAGCCGCACTGGCCGGAGACGACGCTGAAATCGCCATCGCCGCGGCGACGCTCGCCAGAATCCGCTTCCCGTCCATGTGATCCCCTTCGCCTTGTGATGCCGCTGTCAGGCTAGTACGCAACCGTAGCCGACGATGAAATGCGCCTCAGCGCAGGCGACCCAAACATGACGGCGAATTCATCCGCCCACGTCGGGCTTGACCATAGCCGCGACGCACAGTGATCTGCTGCGTCCTCGCCGCCTTGCCGGAAAGTCCCCCTGATGATGCGTCCCGCCACACGCCTGCTTGTCACCGCCTGCGCGTCCGCCTTGCTGTTCAGCGCCGGTTCGGCACTGGCCCAGGTGGGCACGCCCGCCCTGCCCGTCGCCCTGGCGCCGATCCCGGCGGCCAAGGACGAAGCCTATCCCGGCGTCATCAAGCTGGATGTCGACGCGACCGACATCGACCGCCGCCTGATCCAGGTGCGCCAGACCATTCCGGTCAGCGGCCCCGGCCCTCTGATCCTCTTCTATCCGCAGTGGATTCCCGGCAACCACGGCCCGGTCGGCCCCGTCGCCAACGTCGGCGGCCTGACCTTCACCGCCGAGGGCCGGCGCCTGGAGTGGGTGCGCAACACCGTCCAGCCCTGGGCCTATCAGATCGAGGTTCCGGCCGGCGTCACCGAGGTCGAGGCCGCCTTCCAGTGGCTGACGCCCATCGAAGGCAATCAGGGCCGCGTCGTCGTCACGCCCGAGATGCTGAACATCCAGTGGGAGAAGGCCCTGCTCTATCCGGCGGGCTATTATTCTCGCCAGATCACCTTCCAGCCGACGCTGAAGCTGCCCCAGGGCTGGAATTACGGCGTCGCCCTGGACACCGTCAGCTTCGAGAACGGCCTGGCGACCTTCGCCCCCATCACGCTGGAGCATCTGGCCGATAGCCCCGTCTTCGCCGGCGCCCACTATCGCCAGATCGATCTCGACCCGGGCGGCCGCTCGCCGGTGCGCCTGAACGTCGTGGCCGATGACGCCAAGATGCTGGGAGCGACGGACGAGCACGTCCAGCTGCACCGCAACCTGGTGCAGCAGGCCGACCGCCTGTTCGGCGCGCGCCACTTCAACCACTACGACTTCCTGCTGGCCGTGACGGACAAGCTGGGCGGCATCGGCCTGGAGCATCACCGCTCGTCCGAGAACAGCGTCGATGTGAAGTACTTCACCGACCGCGAGGCGACCCTGGCCGACCGCGACCTGCTGGGTCACGAGTACACCCACAGCTGGAACGGCAAATGGCGCCGTCCGGCCGACCAGCTGACGCCCAATCTGAACGAACCGCTGCAGAACTCCCTGATGTGGGTCTATGAGGGCCAGACGCAGTATTGGGGCCTGGTCCTGACCGCCCGCGCCGGGCTGATGTCCAAGCAGCAGGCCCTGGACGTCCTGGCCATGAGCGCCGCCAGCTTCCAGCACATCCCCGGCCGCCAGTGGCGCGCCATGCAGGACACCACCAACGACCCGATCATCAGCCAGCGCCGCCCACAGCCCTGGAGCAGCTATCAGCGCAGCGAGGATTACTACCGCGAAGGCGCGCTGGTCTGGCTGGACGCCGACACCCTGATCCGCGAGCGCACAGGCGGGAAGAAGTCGCTGGATGACTTCGCCAAGGCCTTCTTCGGCGTCGAGGACGGGAACTGGGACCCGGCCCCCTATACCTTCGCCGATGTGGCCTCGACCCTGAACGGGGTGCAGGCGAACGACTGGGCCGCCTTCCTGCGCGAGCGACTGGACGCGGTCGGCCCCGACTCGCGTGGGCCGCTCGACGGGTTCGAACGCGGCGGCTACCGCCTGGTCTTCAAGGAAGAACCGTCCGGCTATATGGGCGCCCTCTATAAAGAGCTGGGCCGCAACGACTTCACCTATTCGCTCGGCTTCATGATGAACGGGTCGAACAAGATCACCTCCGTTCTGTGGGGCGGTCCGGCGTTCGAGCAGGGGCTGACCTCAGGCTGGGAAGTCGTCGCCGTCGGCGGCCGCGCCACCTCGGCCGATGTGCTGAAGGAGGCCGTGTCCGCCGCCAAGGGGACGTCGGAGCCGATCGAGCTGATCCTGAAGAACGGCGACCGCTTCAAGACGGTGCGTTTCGATTACCACGACGGCCTGCGCTATCCGCATCTTGAGCGGATCGAGGGAACGCCCGACCGCCTGGGCGACATCCTGTCGCCTCGCCGTCGATAACACGCGCACACGCCTCTCCCTCCCCGTCCCGGGGAGGGTGGCTGAGGCCGCAGGCCGAAGCCGGGTGGGGGCGGCCAGGTTGCTCAAACGCCGCGCCCTGATCACCAAGCCCTCCCCACCCGGTCTTCGCTTCGCTTCGACCACCCTCCCCATGAAGGGGAGGGAGAAGGTCGCTCCCAGACAAAAACGCCGCTACAGAACCGACATGACCCTGACTCGACGCCTGCCCGCCGCCGCCCTCGCCCTGCTGCTCACCTCGGCCGCCTCGACCGCGCTTGCTCAGCAATGGACCGGCTCGCAGGCGCCGTCCGCGCCGACGCCTCAGAACACGCCGCTGGCCCTGCCCCGCGCCCTGCCGCCGATCCCGGCGCCGACGGCCGAGGCCTATCCCGGCGTCATCCGCTATGAGGTCGACGCCACCGACATCGAGAAGAAGATCGTCCGCGTGCGCCAGACCATCCCGGTCACGCCCGGCCCCCTGGTCCTGCTCTATCCGAAATTCCTGCCCGGCAACCATGCGGCGACCGGCCCGATCCAGCTGGTATCGGGCGTGACCATCCAGGGCGGCGGGCAGCGCATCGACTGGCTGCGCGACACCATCGATCCCTACGCCTTCCACATCGAGGTGCCGCAGGGCGTCAGCGAGATCACCGTCGACTTCCAGTGGCTGACCCAGCCGGACAGCTCGACCTGGCGCGTGGTCATGACGCCCGAGATGGTCAATCTGCAGTGGGAGAAGGCCCTGCTCTATCCGGCGGGCTATCGCTCGACAGGCATCACCTTCGCCCCGTCGATCCGCCTGCCGCAGGGCTGGAAATACGGCGTGGCGCTGGATACCGAAAGCTTCGTCGACGGCCTGGCCACCTTCAAGCCGACCGACCTCTACACCCTGATCGACAGCCCCCTGTTCGGCGGCGCCAACTTCCAGCGCATCGCCATCGACCCGCGCCGGGGCGACGGCGAAGGCGCGGTCCACCTGAACATTGTCGCCGATGCGGCCAAGGATCTGGCCCCCACGGCCGAGCAGCTGGGCTGGTTCGAGAACCTGGTCACGCAGTCCGACCGCCTGTTCGGCGCCCGCCCCTATGACCGTTACGACTTCCTGGTGGCCGCCACGGCGAAGATGGGCGGCATCGGGCTGGAGCATCACCGCTCGTCCGAGAACTCGGTCCCGACCGATTTCTTCACCAGCTGGGGCAAGAATCTGGGCGCCGTCGGCCTGCTGCCGCACGAGTTCGTCCACGCCTGGAACGGCAAGCGCCAGCGCCCGGTCGATGAACTGACCGCCAACCACAACATCCCGACCCAGAACACGCTTCTGTGGGTCTATGAGGGCCAGACGGAATACTGGGGCGACGTGCTGACGGCGCGCTCAGGGCTGGCGTCCAAGGCCGACATCCTGACCAGCTTCGCCGAGGTCGCGGCCTTCTACGACAACCAGCCGGGCCGCGAATGGCGCCCGCTGCAGGATACGAACAACCACAACCTGCTCGGCTACCGCACCTCGAACCCCTATTCGTCGTGGATGCGCGGCACCGGCGACTACTACCGCGAGGCCCTGCTGATCTGGCTGGACGCCGACACCCTGATCCGCGAGGCGACGGGCGGCAAGAACTCGCTGGACGACTTCGCCAAGGGCTTCTTCGGCGGCGACAACGGCTCCTGGGCGCCGCGCGGCTATACGTTCGACGACGTGGTGGCGGCGCTGAACGCGGTCCACCCGCACGACTGGGCGACCTTCCTGCGCACGCGCCTGGACGCTGCCGGCCCAGACGCCAGGGCCCCGCTGGACGGTCTGGCGCGCGGCGGCTACCGCCTGACCTACACGGACAGCCTGACGGCGGACGAGAAACGCATCCAGTCGGGCTGGGCCAACGACTTCCAGTATTCCCTGGGCTTCACCCTGTCCTCGTCGAACAAGCTGACCGGCGTCCGCTGGGGCGGCCGCGCCTTCGAGGCCGACATCGGGCCGGGTTGGGAGCTGGTCGCCGTCAACGACGTGGCCGCCTCGGCCGAGAAGCTGCGCGACGCCGTCACCGCCGCCAAGGGAACCGACGCCCCGATCCGTCTGCTGCTCAAGAACGGCGACCGCTACCGCACCGTCGATTTCGACTATCACGACGGCCTGCGCTACCCGCGCCTGGAACGGATTCCCGGCACGCCGGATCGGCTGGGCGACATTCTCAGCCCCCGCCGCCGCTAAGGGTCTCGAGGCGCGCCGAGCAGATGACGGCTTGGCGCGATGGGCCGGGGCGGTTTAACCTGTCGGAGACGGGCGCCGCTTCGGACCGCCCACATGAGAACTCGGCCCATGCCGGAGACCCCTGGCGCGCCCGGACGGCGCGACACGCGGTCCCTGCCTCGGAGGCCCCGCAACAGCGGAGCTTTCGATCGAGACGCGCCCCTCTACGGCGCGCTCGACCTGGGGACCAATAATTGCCGCCTGCTGATCGCGCGTCCGGCGCGTGACGGCTTTCGCGTGGTGGATTCGTTCAGCCGCATCGTGCGCCTGGGCGAGAGCCTGTCGCGCACTGGCCGCCTGGATGATCGGGCGATGGACCGGGCCTATGACGCCCTAGCCCTGTGCGCCGAGCGCCTGGTGCGCAAAGGCGTCGATCCCAACCGCCTGACCGCCGTCGCCACCCAGGCCTGCCGCATGGCTGAAAACGGCCCCGCCTTCGTCGAGCGGGTGCGGCGCGGGACCGGCCTGCGGCTCAGGATCATCGATCCGTCCGAGGAAGCCGCCCTGTCGGTTGCGGGCTGCCTGAACCTGTTCGATCCGCGCGCCGAGGCGGTGCTGGTGATCGACGTGGGCGGCGGCTCGACCGAACTGTCCTGGCTGATGAAGGGGCCGCGCGGTTTCGAGACCGCAGCCTGGATGTCGGCGCCGCTGGGCGTGGTCAGCCTGGCCGAACGCCACCCCGAACCGGATGGCAGCCCGCCCGAGTGGTATGAAGCCATGGTCGCCGACTTCGGCGCCGCCATCGCCACGGGCGGTCCCGAAGGCTCCGACTTCCTGGCGCGCGTCGGCGCCGGGCGCGGCCATCTGGTCGGCACCTCCGGCGCCATCACCAGCCTGGCGGGCATTCACCTGGAGCTGAAACGCTATCAGCGCGATCTGGTCGACGGCCTCTGGATGACGCGCGGCGACTGCGAAAGGGCGGCCGACCGCCTGATCGCCCTCGGTCCCGCCGGGCGCGCGGCGGAGAACTGCATCGGGCCGGACCGCGCCGATCTGGTGCTGGCGGGCGCGGCGATTCTGGAAGCGGTTCAGCGCGCCTGGCCGTGCGAACGGGTGCGCGTGGCCGACCGCGGCCTGCGCGAAGGCCTGCTGCTGCAGAAGATGCGCGAAGACCGGCAACCGAAACCGCGTCGGCGCCGGCGTCGCAAACGCAGCGGCGGGAGCGGCGCTTCAAGCGAATAGGCGCGGGTCAGTCCACCTCGACCGGCAGGTCGATGTCGCACACCGAAAAGTCCGCGCCCCTGGCCGCCCGCGTGGTCTCCACCAGGGCGCGGAACGGCGCGCTCGAGGCGCTCAACACCCGCACTGACGGCCGCTCGCCCTCGGCCACGTCGCCCGCCACGCGCACGCGCGTCATGCGGTCAGGCTCGGTCACGATGCCATCCGGATTGGGGCTGAACTTCAGGGCGCGCACGACGTCCAGACCAGACACGACCCGTCCCCAGACCGTGTAGCGTTTGTCCAGCGCCGGATAGGGCTGGCGCATCAGGAAGAACTGGCTGTTGGCGCTGTCGGGCGCATCGTCGCGCGCCATGCCCGCGACGCCGGGACAATACAGGCCCCAGGCGTGGACCTTGCCGTCCGCCGTCGTCCTCATCACGGCGTCAGGCTGGGTCTGCACCGGCAAGGACTGGACGAAACCGACCAGAGCGCCCGCAGGGGCCGCCACGGCGACGAACGGCGTCTGCGCGTCACGGCGGAAGGTGAACTCGGCCTTCAGGTCCGGATGCCAGCTCTGGCCCTCGCCCGTGCCCAGCGGATCGCCGGTCTGGGCCATGAAGGCGTCGATGACCCGGTGCCACGGCACGCCGTCATAGAAACCCGCCTTGGCCAACAGGCGGATACGGGCGACATGGCCGGGCGCGGCCTCGGGCGTCATCTCCACCAGGATGCGGCCCTTGCTGGTGTCGATGACCAGCAGATTGTCCGGCGCCACCGTCCGCCATTCGTCGGCGGTGATCGCTGGAGCCGCCTCACGCGGCGCAGCGTCGCTGGGCGCCGGCGCCGCGTCCTGGGCCGTCGCCGCGCTCGCCATCAAGGCCGCGAGCAGCGCCGCCCCGGTCATCCGAAGTTGGTACCTCATGTTCCGCGCCCCTCCCCTGGCGTGGATGATCGCCGTCAGCCGCCTTGCACCGGCAGTTGGACATCGCAGATGCCGAAGGACGCGCCCTTCTCGGCCCGCGCCGCCTCGACGGCGGCGTTGAACGGCGCCGAACCGGGCACGGCGACACGGATCGTCGGCCGCTCGGCCTCCGGCATGGCCGAGGCCAGCCGCGCCCGCGTCATGACGTCCGCGTCGGCGCCGACAGCGCCGTCGTTGGCGTCATTGCCCGCCTTGAGCGCCTTGACCACGTCCAGGCCCTGCACCACTCGGCCGAAGACCGTATAGGCGCCGTTCAGATTATCGTTCTGGCCCATCATCAGATAGAATTGGCTGTTGGCGCTGTCGGGCGAACCGGCGCGCGCCATGCCCGCCACGCCGGGGCAGAACAGCCCCTGGGCCGAGGTCTTGAAGTCCGCCGTGACGAACATCTGGGCGTCGGGCTGGGTCACCACCGGGATTGAGCCCATGATGCCGCGCAGGCCCGGCCCGCTGTTCTCGACCGGGGCGAAGCCGCTGTCGCGGCCGCGACGGAAGGTGAACTCGCCCTTCAGGTCGGGCAGTTCGCTGCCGCCCGCGCCGGTGCCCTGGGGGTCGCCGGTCTGGGCCATGAAGTTCGGAATGACGCGATGGAACTTCAGCCCGTCATAAAAGCCCTGATTGGTCAGGGTGCGAATGCGCTCGATGTGGTTCGGCGCCGCGCGCGGCTCCAGCTCCACCAGGATGCGGCCCTTGGCCGTGTCGATCACCCACAGGTTCTCGGGCGACACCGTGCGCCAATCACTCGACATGGCGCTCGACTGAGCCATTGCTCCGCCGGCCAGCAGGGCCATGCCCGCCGCCAGCGCCATCACAGACTTGATCTTCAAACCCGACCTCAACCCTTCTTGACCTTGGTCAACACGCTCGCGGCAACCGCCGGACTGACGAAGCTGTCGATCCGGCCGTCCAGCCGGGCGATTTCCTTCACCAGTCGCGAGGCGATGGCCTGATGCCGCGGATCGGCCATCAGGAACACCGTCTCTATGTCGCTGTTGAGGCGCTGATTCATCGCCGTCATCTGGAACTCATACTCGAAATCGGCGACCGCGCGCAGGCCGCGTATGATGACGCTGGCGTCCAGTTCCTCGGCGAAGTGCATCAGCAGGCTGGAAAAGGGCCGCACTTCGATGTCGGCGTTGAAACGCGCCACCTCGGCCTTGAGCATCTCGACCCGCTCGGCGGTGGTGAACAGCGGGCCCTTGTCGTCGTTCTGGGCGACGCCGATGACCAGTCGGTCCACCAGCTTGACCGCCCGCCCGATGATATCGAGATGACCGTTGGTGACCGGATCGAAGGTGCCCGGATAAAGTCCGATACGCATGGCCAGCGGCCTCCCCATCGTTTGGGTCCGTTTAGCAGGTGCGAAATGAACGGCCTAGATTTTCTGACACGGCTGTGATCGCCAAAGGGCGCCTATCTGCTGCACCGCATCCGTCGCGCCGGTGAAAACATGGCCGTCGATGGCGGCGATTTCCGCCGCGGGCGTGGCGCTGTTGCACAGAAAAGCGCCGTCAAAACGCGCCAAGTCCGAAAGACGCACGATCTCGATCCGCTGCGGCGATCCGGCGCGGTCCAGCGTCTCGCGGATCAGGGCCTGCGCCACGCCGTCCAGCATGGGCGCGTCCGGCCAGACCACCGTCTCGCCCTGAATGAAGCCGACATTCCACAGCGAGCCTTCGGAAACCCGGCCCTCGTCGTCGGTGAACAGGGCGTCGTCATAGCCCGCCAGTCGCGCCAGACGCCGCGCTCGCAACAAGCCCATCGCGGCCACATGCTTCAGATGCGGCGTCTCGCGCATATGAACCTGGCTTTGCAGGCGCACCCCGTGCGGCAGGGGCGTCGGCGCCGCCGAAACGCTGATCATCACCTGCGGCGCGCCGATCCAGTCCGGCCGGCGCAGGGAAAGTTCATTTGAAAACAGGCTGATGCGCAGCCACGCGTCCATCCGCCCCGCCAGGGCTGCGCGCACCAGATCGCGCAGGCGTTCTTCGGCGACCGCCTCGCCGAACAGCTCGATCGCCGAGCGGTTGAGGCGATCCAGATGGCGATCCAGCCCGCGAACTTCGCCCCCTTCCACGCGGAAAGAGGTCAGGGCGCCGTAGTTGATCAGAGCCTGATGGCCCAGATCTTCAATCCCGGCAGGACGGCCGTCGATCCAGAGTTCAGGAGCGACGGCCATGCAGGATCAGGCCTCGCCGCCCTCGTCGGTCGACGCCTCGCTGACGTCGCCGTCGTCGTCGCCGCCCGTATCCGCCAGACGCTCGACCGAGACGACCTTCTCGTCCTTGCCGGTGCGGAAGATGGTCACGCCCTGGCTGGAGCGGCCGACGATGCGGACCTGGCCGACCGGGGTGCGGATCATCTGGCCGCCGTCCGTGACCAGCATCAGATCGTCGCTCTCCTCGACCGGGAAGGCCGCGGCCAGGCGCATGCCCGCGCGACCGCCCAGACCGTGGGCCGTCAGCCCCTGTCCGCCGCGACCCGTGCGGCGATACTCATAGGCCGAGGACCGCTTGCCGAAGCCGGTTTCCGTGACCGTCAGAATGAACTGCTCGGCCGCGCCCAAGGCGGCGATACGCTCGGGCGAGATCGGGGCGTCGCCGGCCTCTTCGTCGTCGGCCTCGACCGCAACGACATCCTCTTCTGCGTCGGCCCCGGCCAGCGCCTTACGCATGGCGTTGGCGTGTTTGACATAGGCGGCGCGTTCTTCCGGCGTCGCGTCCACACGGCCCAGGATGGCCATGGAGATGACAGTATCCCCGTCCTGCAGGCGGATGCCCCGCACGCCGGTCGAGTCGCGGCCCTTGAACACGCGCACGTCGTCGGCCTTGAAGCGAATGGCCCGGCCCAGAGCGGTCGTCAGCAGCACGTCGTCCTCGGCCGTGCATAGACCGACGCCGACCATGCCGTCGCCGTCTTCCAGCTTCATGGCGATCTTGCCCGCGCGGTTCACCGTGGCGAAGTCGCTGAGCTTGTTGCGGCGCACGTCGCCCGACTGGGTGGCGAACATGATGTCGTAGTCGCCCCAGGTCGTTTCGTCTTCCGGCAGGGGCAGCACGTTCATGATGCTGTCGCCCGGCTCGATGGGCAGCAGGTTGACGAAGGCCTTGCCGCGCGACTGCGGGTTGCCCAGCGGCAGGCGCCAAGTCTTCAGCTTATAGGCCTTGCCGTTGGTGGCGAAGAACAGGACCGGCGTGTGGGTCGAGGCGCTGAAGACGCTGGTGACGGCGTCCTCGTCCTTCATCGACATGCCGCTGCGACCCTTGCCGCCGCGATGCTGGGTCCGATAGGCGTTCAGCGCCACCCGCTTGACGTAGCCCGAGTGGGTCACGGTCACGACCATGTCCTCGCGCGGGATCAGGTCTTCGTCCTCCATCTCGGCGTCGCCTTCGCCGATCAGGGTGCGACGCTCGACGCCGAACTGATCCTTCACCAGCAACAGGTCTTCGCGGATGATGGCCAGGACGTTCTTGCGATCCGACAGAATGGTCAGGTGGCCCTGAATGGTGTCGGCCAGGCCACGCGCCTCGCCGAAGATGTCGTCACGCCCCAGACCCGTCAGACGCGACAGCGTCAGGGCCAGGATGGCGCGAGCCTGTTCATCGGTCAGGCGGATCTTGTCACCCTCGACCAGCACGGTGCGCGGGTCGGCGATCAGTTCGACCAGGGCCATCATGTCCCCGACCGGCCAGGCCTTGGCCTGCAGCCGCTCGCGCGCCTCGGCCGGGTCGGCCGAGCTGCGGATGATGTGGATCACCTCGTCGATATTGGCGACCGCGACCGCCAGACCGACCAGGACGTGGCCGCGATCGCGGGCCTTGGCCAGTTCGAACTTGACCCGGCGGACGACCACTTCCTCGCGGAATTCGAGGAACAGCTCCAGCAGCTTGCGCAGGCCCATCTGCTCGGGACGGCCGTGGTTCAGCGCCAGCATGTTGACGCCGAACGAGCTTTGCAGCGCCGTGTAGCGATACAGCTGGTTCAGGATCACATCGCCCGAAGCGTCGCGCTTCAGCTCGATGACGATGCGCATGCCCAGACGGTCGGACTCGTCGCGGACGTCGGAAATGCCTTCCAGACGCTTCTCACGCACCATTTCGGCGATGCGTTCGATCAGGGTCTGCTTGTTCACCTGGAACGGCAGTTCGGTGATGACGATGGCGTCGCGATCCTTGCGGATCTCCTCAACCGAGGCGCGCCCGCGCACAATGACCGAGCCGCGCCCGTCGCGCAGGGCGTTCCGCGGAGCCGTGCGGCCCATGATCTCGCCGCCCGTGGGGAAATCCGGTCCCGGCACGATGTCCAGCAGGGCGTCGTCCGACACGTCCGGGTCGTCCAGCAGGGCGACCGCGGCGTCGATCACTTCGCGCAGATTGTGCGGCGGGATGTTGGTCGCCATGCCGACGGCGATGCCGCCCGCGCCGTTGAGCAGCAGGTTCGGAATCCGCGCCGGCAGGACGACGGGCTCCAGCTCCTTCTCGTCGTAGTTCGGCTGGAAATCGACCGTGTCTTTTTCGATATCGGTCAGCAAGGCCACCGCCGCCGGGGCCATCTTGGCCTCGGTGTAACGCATGGAGGCCGGCATATCGCCGTCGACCGAGCCGAAGTTGCCCTGACCGTCGACCAGCATCAGCCCCATCGAGAAGGGCTGCGCCATCCGCACCAACGCCATGTAGACCGAGGCGTCGCCGTGCGGGTGGAACCGGCCCAGCACGTCGCCGACCACGCGGGCGCACTTCGAATACGACCGCTCGGGCGTCATGTTCAGGTCGTGCATCGAGTACAGGATGCGGCGGTGAACAGGCTTCAGACCGTCGCGCGCGTCAGGCAGGGCGCGGCTGACGATCACGCTCATGGCGTAGTCGAGGTAGGAGCGTTTCAGCTCATCCTCGATGGTGATGGTCGAAATATCGCCCGGCGCCGAAGGGGCGGCGTTTTGGTAGCTGTCGTCGGTCAAGGAAATCAGGCTTTAGATGGCCGGAATCGGAACGTGATCCGCTATTCAGGTTTCTATCATCAGGGGGCCGTGGTGGCAAAGAAACGCCGCTGAAATCCCCGCATATAAAAGGACAGGAAATTCATGCGTTTGACCCCAGCCGTTTTCATCGCTCCCAGCGTTCTGGCGATCGCTCTCGTCGCCGGCGCCGCCTCGGCGCAACAGCATGCGGGCCATGCAGGCCATACGCCGGATCAACACGCCTCGCACATGGCCATGATGCGCGCTGCGCCCGGCCAGACCTCGCAGGTTGCCATCATCAACGGCCAGGGCGCCGACATCGGCAAGGCCACCCTGACGCAAGGCTCGACCGGCCTGCTGATCAAGGTCGAGGCTGCGGGCCTGACGCCCGGCTGGCACGGCATCCACATCCACGCCACGGGCCAGTGCGAGGCGCCCTTCACCTCGGCCGGCGCACACATCAATCACGGCGATCCCAAGAAGCCCCACGGTCTGCTGAACGCCGAGGGCCCCGATGACGGCGACCTGCCCAACGTCTTCGCCGACGCCGCCGGCGCCGTGAACGCCGAGGTCTTCACCAGCCACGCCCGCCTGTCGCAGAACGGCCCCGGCCAGTGGCTGCTGGACGCCGACGGCTCGGCCCTGGTGATCCACGCCAACGCCGACGACCATTCCAGCCAGCCGATCGGCGGCGCGGGCGACCGCGTGGCCTGCGCGGTCATCAAGGCGCAGTAAGCAACTAAACCTTGGCGGGAGCGCCGGCGCGCAAGCCGCGCTCCCCCAGGGCCACCGTGACCACGCCCGCCAGGGCGATCGCCACGCCGGTCAGAATCTGCGGCGTCAGCACATCGCCCATGAACAGCCCGCCGATCATGATCGACACCAGAGGCGAGCCCAGCAGATAGGGCGTCACCCGCCCGGCCTCGCGCCGCTGCACCAGCCAGAACATCAGGCTGGTCGCGAACACGGACGAAATCACCCCCGCCCAGACCAGCGTGCCCCACACCAGCGGCGTCGCCGCCTTGGCCGCCTCCCACTGCCCCGTCTCGAACAGGGCCGAGCCGAGGGTTAGGGCCGGAAACGCCATCAGCGCCAGCAGGCCCTGCATCTTCAGCGGCGGGATCGAGGTCGTGCGCCGCGCGATCACCGTCGTCAGCGCCCAGGCCGAGGCGCCAAGCGCCCCCACCAGGATGGCCTTCCAGTCCTGCAGGGCATGGGGGTCCAGCGTCATCCAGGCCACGCCCAGGAAGGCGATCACCAGGCCGACTGTCCCCATCCGTGAAATCCGCTCGCCCAGCAGCAGGAAGGCGAACAGCGACGTCAGCGGAATCCAAAGCTGGGTCGCCACCGTCACCGGGCTGACGTCATTGGCCAGCCAAAAGGCCAGGTAGATCAGACCGTAGTGGATCGGCCCGCCCACCACGGCGATGATCAGCAGGCTCTTCCAGTTTGGGAACGGCGGCCGCACGAACCAGACTAGGCAAGCGGCGGCGATGGCGAAACGCAGCGCCCCCGTCATCAGCGGCGGCAACACCTCTGTCGCGACCTTGGCGGCGGCGTTATTCACCCCCCAGATGACCAGAACGGCCACGATGGCGGCGATCTCGAGCGGCGTCAGCGCGTGCGGTGCGGAGGAAGAGGAGGAACTGGACACGCCTCCATGCTTGCCACAGGGCGCGACGATTGGCCTCTCACGAAGCATGACCGCAGGTTACCCTGCACAACCGCCCGCCCTGTCGGCTATAGAGGCCGCCATGAAGACCCCTGCCCTGCTGTCCGCCCTCGCCGTCCTGTCCGCCTGCATAGCCGCAGCGCCCGCAACCGCGGAGCCGACAGTCGTGGTCTCGCCCCAGCCCCTGCCGATCGACGCCTCACGGCCCCGCGTCTTTCTGGGCGGCAGCATCGACATGGGCGGCGCGCCCGACTGGCAGGCGGCGCTGACGCAAGCTCTGGGCGACATGGACGTCACGGTCTTGAATCCGCGCCGTCCCGACTGGAACCCCGCCTGGCGGCCCGAGGCGGACGAGCCGGAGTTCCGCCGCCAGGTCGAGTGGGAGCTGGCCGCGCTGGAAAACGCCGACGTCATCGTCATGTATTTCGCGCCAGGCACGCAAAGCCCGATCAGCCTGCTGGAAATGGGCCTGCACGCGCGCGGCGGAAAGCTGATCGTGCTGGCCCCCGAAGGCTTCTGGCGCAAGGGCAACGTCGACATCACCGCCCGCGCCTATGGCGTGCGTCAGGTGCAGACCATGGACGAACTGACCGCCGCCGTCCGTCAGGCCCTGACCGAAGCCGCCGAGAAGGGCCGCTTCGCGCGTTGATCCTTCATTGAAAAAGGCCGCGCCCCCAGCAGAGGCGCGGCCTTCATGTTCCGCTGAACGAACCTTAGAACGGAATGTCGTCGTTCAGGTCGTAGCTTTCCTTCGGACCCGAGGGCTTGTTGGCGCCGCCGGTCGAGAAGCCCGAGGAATAGTCGTCGTCGCGACCGCCGCCATAGCCGCCGCGATCACCGCCGCCGCCCTGGCTGTCGCTACGGCCGCCCAGCATGGTCAGCTGGCCGTTGAAACGCTGGATGACGATCTCGGTCGAATACTTTTCGACGCCCTGCTGATCGGTCCACTTGCGGGTCTGCAGCGAGCCTTCGACGTAAACGGTCGAACCCTTCTTCAGATAGCTCTCGGCCACCTTGACGATGTTGTCGTTGAAGATGACGACCGAGTGCCACTCGGTCTTTTCCTTACGCTCGCCCGTGGCCTTGTCGCGCCAGGTTTCCGAGGTGGCGATACGCAGGTTGGCGACGCGATCGCCGTTGTTCAGCGAGCGGATTTCCGGGTCGCGACCCAGGTTGCCGACCAGAATGACCTTGTTGACGCTGCCCGCCATGACCGATGTCCTTTATTCGTCTTGTCGTCCGTTCCTTAACCGAAACGGACGCGATGTTCTAGTTTCGTTCGCCCGCGCGAAGGCGGATTAGTTGGGCGCCACGGCGACCGGGCGGCCGTCGATCTGGCGCTGGATGGCGCCGGGAATGGCCAGACGGCCGTCGCCGGTCCGCGCCAGGGCGAAGAACCGTGCGCCATCCAGGCTCTTGCTGAATTTGACGCCTGCGCGATCGATGAAGATGAACTGCCCCTGATAGGCGCCGACCATCTCATTGTTGCTGCCGCCTAGGCTCAGAAACTTCAGGCGCATCTCTTCCAGTCGCGCGGCGCAGAACTCGATCTGCGGCTGATCGCGCGCCACCACGTTAAAGCGCGGCGCCTCGCTGGCCAGTTCGCCGACGTGATAGCAGACGCCCTTGTCGGTCGGCGCCTTGAGCTGAGGCGTGCCGCAAGCCGCCAAGGCGGTCGAGCCGAGCACGACGGCCAATCCAGAAGTCAGAACACGCACCTTCGTCACAGCTCCGGGAACTGACAGTTGCGGTCCTGCTGGGCCAGGGTGCGGAAGCGGTTGTTGTCGCTGGACTGCTCGACGCGGCGCGGCACCAGACGCAGGGTGGTGTCGCCCCAGCGCCCGTACTGGGCGTCGCCCGGCCGCACGCAGGTTCCAGCGTAGAGGGCCTGAACGCAGGCGCCCAGGCTCATATTGCCCGACACCTGCCGCCATTCCGAACCCGTGTGGCGCAGACAGGCCGTGCCCGATGCGGCGGTCGCAGGACGCGCGGCGTCGGCGGCGCTGGGCTGACCGACAGGCGCGGCGTCGGCCATCGCCACGGCGGGAACCTCGGGCGGGGGCGCGAAGGAGGCCGTCGGCGCCGCGACCAGGGAGCCAGTCGAATCCAGGCCGACGTCCAGGGCGCTGGTGGCCACGCCGTTCTTCTGGGCGCAGTCGGCCAGGGTGGCCAGGCCGACGAACTGTCCGTCGACGAAGCAACGCAGCTCGCGCGTCGGCTCCAGGGTCGGGGCCTCGGCGACGTCGATGGTCAGCCCCCCCTTGGACGCCGGCGGCGCCTCGACAGGTCCGTCGCGCCCGCCGCTGAACACCAGGGCGGCCGCCACCGCGCCGACGACGGCCAGGCCGGCGCCGACGATCAGGACCGTGCGATTGTCTTTGGAAAGGGCCATGCAGCTCTCAACGCTAACGAAGGCCCCACTAACCCCGTCCGCCCCACGGCCGTCAACCGAAAGCGCCGTTCATCCCGGCTTAGCCTGTGAGTCGCGCCAGTGCGGCCTGATAGTTGGCCAGCTGCGCCTGCAGATAGGCCGGCGCCTGCCCCGTGACCGGCGGCTTGGACGCTTCGGGCGACAGGGCGCGATAGGCGTCGCGCATGGCCTTGATCGCCAGTTGCACCTGATCCTTGGACTTGGCGATGGCTTCAGCGCTGGACAGGTTGAGCAGCGGCGACAGGTCGACGCCGAAGGTCTTCTTCTTGTCGTCCGCCGACTTGCCGATGAATCCGGGCGTCAGGCCCAGCCCCGCCAGGGCGTCGCGCCCCCCTTCACCGGGGATCAGCACGGCCCCCGCCCGCCCATCGGCGCTGGTGATCGACAGGCGCTGGACACCGCCGCTGGTCACACGCGTGTCGCCGTCCATGCCCGTCAGATAGTCCCGGTCCGTCTTGATCGTGACCTTGAGATGGCGGCCCGAGGCCAGTTCGATCTTGCGCGCCAGGGACTGCAGCGTGTCCTTGGCCTCGATGGTTACAGCGGTCTGCCGCCCGGTCGTCGGGTTCTGCACATAGAAGCGATCGCCGGCGCGAACGGCGGTGGCGTCCACCAGGGCCTTGGAATCGCTCTGGTCGATCTCGCCTTGCGGCAGCCCCAAGCGATCCAGAACGCTGGCGCCGCCGGACGAAACCGTCAGAGCCAGCGGCTTGGCCTGCCCCTCGGCCGCCGTCCAGGTCTGGCTCCATTCCACCTGACCGGTCTGAGCGTCCAGCCGCGCCAGATAACCGCGCGTGGCGTCCTCTTTCTTGGCGCCGATTGGGCGGTCCGAAACGCCAGTCAGCCAGACCTTGCCGTCATGCACCTTGACGTCAGCGGCCGTGTCGTCGCCCTCGCCGCCGTAATAGGTCAGCCGATCCGCGCCCGAAGCGACCAGATCCGTGGACAGCGTGGCGACGAAGGCGTCCTGGCCTCCCGCGTGCGCGTTGGCGGCCTGACCCGCGTTCAGAGCGCCGTTGCCGGTCGCGCCCGACACGATCAGCCGCCCGTCCGCCACCGCCAGACCGGCGATCTCGCCGCCCGAGGACGCGCCCAGATCGCGCACGCTCAGCAGTTCAGGCGCGCCCGTCGGACCGACGCGGAAATGGCGCAGCACGAAGGCGCCGTTCTCGACCCCCGCCGTATAAAGGTTGTCGCCATCGACGGTCATGGCCTGCACGTTGTCGTCGCCCGCCGTGCCGAACTGGGCGGCGCCCGTCGCTGTCGCCTTGATCGGCGCCAGGCTGTGGATCTGGCTTTCGCTGAAGGCCTGAACGTAGCCGTCCCAGCCGCCCACGGCCGAGGTTCCCGGCATGGCTGACTTGGCCCGGCCCGCCACATAGACCCGGCCGTCAGCGCCGAATGAGACGGCCGTCGCCTCGTCCTCGGCCCTGGCGCCGCGCCTCTGGGTCCACTGCTCGCGGCCCTCGGCGTCGAAGACGGTGACGAAGCTGTCCGCCGTCGTGGCCGAGGCTCCCGCTTCACCCGGAACCAGGGCGCCGACCACCGAGCCGGCCACCGCCACCCGTCCGTCCGCATCCACGGCGATGGCGTAGCCGCTGGCTTTGGAGGCCGCGCCCAGAGCCCGGCTGACCACCACATTGCCCGCCGAATCCAGCTTCATCAGGACGACGTCGGCCTGTCCCTTGATCGGTTGCGTCGAGGAACCGGCGTTAACGTCGGCCACGATCCACATGGAGCCGTCCGGCCCTGCGGCGCTGGCGCGCACCGTCTCAACGCCGTCCGGCAGGTTGGAGACGCCGCTACGTCCCTCGACCCAGAAACTCTCGCCGCCCGCTCCGGCGACCGGATTGCCGTCGGGATCGAACTTCAGCACCTCATGAGCGCCCTTGGTTCCGACGCCCTGCACCACTTGGATCGAATCGCGCGCCACGGCGGGAACGAAGCTGATCGTCTCCACCGAGGTTCCGCCGACCGTCAGTCCCCAGCGCGTCGGCCCGGCCGGCAGGGTGATGGTCTTGTCGCCAGCCTTCACGGTCCGCGGCTCGGCCTCAATCATCTGGCGGTGGATGCGGGTCTGCACGCCCGCCGCTTCCAGCTTGCCGTTGATGTGCTCCAGCACCGCATCCATCGTGCGCGGCGTCGTCCCCATCTCGGCCAGGTCGATATTGACGGTCTGGGTTCCCGCCATGGTCTTCACCGTGACGCCGAAGCGCACGTCGCCCTGGAAGGCGGCGACCGGGTCGGTCAGGGCGCCGTCATGGATCGGGCCGGTCAGATATTTCGAGTTGTCGCGCGCGACGGCCGCCGTGGACTGGCTCTGCGAGGCCGAGACGCCCTGTACGATGCGAACGCCGTCGAACTGGGCCGAAGCCAGGAAGTCCGTCATCTCGGCCACGCCCGAGGCGAAACGGCGCGACAACTGGTCCGCCTCCAGCCTGCCCACGCCGCGCTCGCCCGCCCGCGTCGTCAGGGCTTCCAGCATGGTGAGCCCCTGATACATGGCGAAAATCTTGCGATAGTCGCCAGACGAGGCGCCTTTGACGTCAAGGACCGCATTCTCTTCGTTGACGAGTTTGCGTCCGCTCAGCGCCGCGCGCAGCAGGTCCGATTGGCTCGGCTTTTCCTTGGGCGTCAGCGTCCAGGGCGCAGTCGGCTGCGTCTTGGGCTTTGGCGCAGGCGCGGCCGAAGGCAGGCCGCCGAGACCCGTCCCCGTGCCGAAAAGACCGAGCAGATAGCTGTTGTTGATCGCCGCCACGCAAACCTCCGCCCGTCAGCATCGCCCACTGCGGTAACGAACTGTTTAACCGTCGCCAGGAACCGGCGTCCGACGGCGTCGTTTTCGCCTCGCCACAGCCGAGGTGAGACCACCCATGTCACGCGTGCGCTGGATATTGTTGAGGCTGATGAGCCTCTATGGCCTGATCCCCCGACCGACCCGCCGTCGGCCGCCTCCCCTGTCGCTAGGACACGGCGCGCACCGGCGGCTGGGCTAGGGCCGCGATCAGCCCTTGAACAGCGACAGGATGATCTGCGGCGCCTGGTTGGCGATCGACAGCGCCTGAGCGCCCAGTTGCTGCTGAACCTGCAGAGCCTGCAGGCGCGCGCTTTCACGGGCCATGTCCGCATCGACCAGATTGCCGACGCCGACCTCCAACGAGTCCATCAGCTTGGTGACGAACAGGGTGTGCTTCTCGATCTGCTTGGACTGAGCGCCCAGTTCGGCGAGCCTGGAGTTGGCCGTCGCAAGCGCGGTCTCGACCGCGGCCAGCACCTCTGTCGCATTCGCTTCCGTCAGCAGGCTGGGCGCAGCCGTTCCGGGCACCGCCGCCACGTCGTCCGCATTACCCGCAATGCCATCCGGACCAGCGTTGCCGGGGGTGCCGCCGAAAACATCATTCAGCCCGAGCCCCTCCAGCGTCATGTCCTGACGGTTCATGGTGATCGTCTCAGACGCATCCGCATTGGCCAGGAAGTTCAGGGGCGTCAGCGGGTTCGGCGTAGGCGTCACGCCGGGGACCTTGCCGTTCAGAATGTTCTCGCCGTCGAAGGCGGCGTTGTCCGCGAACGACTGTAGCGACTTCAGCAGCGACTGGAACTCGTCGTTGTAGGCCTTGCGGGTCGCGTCGGAGGCCGACGGATCAGCCGCCGCCGTGGCCTTCTGACGCAGCTCCACCAGGATGTCGGAAATCTGCTGACCGGCCGCCAGGGCGACATCGGCGATGGAAGTGGCGCGGTTCAGGCTGGTCTTGACCGATTCCAGCGCATTCATGTCGGCGCGCTGGTTCTGGGCGACAGCCCAGGTCGCGGCGTTGTCGCGCGCGCCCTGCACCTTCAGGCCCGTATTCACTCGGCTCTGGGTCGCCGCCAGCTTGGAGTTGGTGGCGTTCAGGTTCTGAAGCGCGACAAGCGCCGACGCATTGGTGATTACGCTGTTGCTCATGGCTGTTCTCGCCTCAGTCCGATTCTGGCGAGCATTAGTGACGCTGATTCCTGAGCGTATGGTTAACGCCGTCGCAACGCCTGTTAACGCCGCCCGGCCATGCCGAGGGGCGCTGCAGTCCTGGACGCGAAGCTCAAGCCTCGGTCTTGATGATCTTCCCGACGTCGTAGGCTGGGCTTTGGCGCAGTTTCAGCACTTCCTCGCGGGGAAACTGGCGGATCACCTCGCCCGTCACGCGGTCCAGGGTCTTGTAGACATAGCCCGTCGCCTCACGTTCGATCGTCAGTCGGTAACGGCCGGCGTCATCGGCGGCGTCTTGCTGCGCCTGAACGGCAGGCCTCGGCTCGATCGCTAGGCCCTGCGGCTCGCGATCAAGGTAGGTTACGCTGGATACTCCTGCGACATTGTCAGCCATATCCCTCTGCGCGGACCTGCCGCGCCTCCCGTCTCAACGACGCGAGAAAGGGGCGAACCCAGCGGCTCGCCCCTTCCCTAACCGCGTCGGATTAGCGGAACAGGCCCAGCAGGATCGAGCTGGACTGGTTCGCGATCGACAGCGCCTGCACGCCCAGCTGCTGCTTGGTCTGCAGAGCCGTCAGGCGAGCGCTTTCCTTGGCCAGGTCGGCGTCCACCAGGTTGCCGATGCCGACTTCCAGCGAGTCCTGCATCTTGCTGACGAAGGTCAACTGACGATCCATGGACTTGGACTTGGTGCCCAGGTCGCCCAGCACGGCGGTGAAGGCCGTGATGGCGCCCTCGACCGCAGCGGTCGTGGCGGTGGCCACGGTCGCTGCGCCGCCTGCGGTGGCGACGGCGGTGTCCGCTGCGGCGATCGCCTTCACGGTGAAGGTGTCGGCCGCGCCGGTGCCGGTGCGGACATCCACAGCCGCCGCGTTGGCCTTGAACAGGTTCACGCCGTCGAAGCTCGCGCCGCCCAGGGCCTTGGTGATTTCATTGCCCAGGGCGTTGAAGTCGGCCAGGTAAGCCGTTTGAGCTGCGCCGGTCGACGAAGCAATGGCGACCGCCAGACCCTTCTGTTCTTCCAGAGCCTTGGTGACGATCTCGCCGGCGGCCAGGGCCACGTCGACGATCGACTGACCGCGCTGGATCGACTGCTTCACCGAGTCCAGAGCGCCCATTTCGGCGCGCTGCGACGTGGCGATGGCGAAGATGGCGCCGTTGTCCTTGGCCGTGGAGACCTTCAGGCCGGTGTTGACGCGGTTCTGCGTGACGTTGAGGTCGCGGTTCGTCGCGTTCAGGTTTTGCAGGGCGATGAGAGCGCCCGCATTGGTGTTGATGCTGTTAGCCATTTTGGCTGTCCTTTGTCTTCAGACGATGGCCGACGCCGTTTTGGCGTCGGTGAGCATTCTGCTCGGTAGCGAGAGGTGGTCAGGCGGCGGCCTCAACCGCCGCCTTCAGCGTTAGCGGAACAGGCCCAGCAGGATCGAGCTGGACTGGTTCGCGATCGACAGCGCCTGCACGCCCAGCTGCTGCTTGGTCTGCAGAGCCGTCAGGCGGGCGCTTTCCTTGGCCAGGTCGGCGTCGACCAGGTTGCCGATGCCGACTTCCAGCGAGTCCTGCATCTTGCTGACGAAGGTCAGCTGACGCTCCATCGACTTCGACTGGGTGCCCAGCTTGCCGAGTTCGGCGGTGAAGCCGCTGATGGCCGTGTTCACCGCAGTGATGGCGGCCTGAGCGGCCGTGGCGTCGGCCGGCGCCGTCAGCGTAGCCGTAGTGGCGACGGTGATCGCCGCGCCCGTGCCGATGTTCTGGGTCGCGCCCGAGGTGCTGGTCAGAACCGACTGCTGGGTCGTGTTGGAGAACAGGTTCACGCCGTCGAAGGTCGCGCCGGCCAGAGCCTTGGTGATTTCACCGCCCAGGGCGTTGTAGTCGGCCAGGTAAGCCGTCTGGGCAGCGCCGCTCGACGAAGCGATGGCGACCGCCAGGCTCTTCTGTTCTTCCAGGGCCTTGGTGATGGTTTCGCCGGCGGCCAGGGCCACGTCGACGATCGACTGACCGCGCTGGATCGACTGCTTCACCGAGTCCAGAGCGCCCATTTCGGCGCGCTGTGCGGTGGCGATGGCGAAGATCGCGCCGTTGTCCTTGGCCGTAGAGACCTTCAGACCCGTGTTCACGCGGTTTTGCGCGACGTTCAGGTCACGATTCGTCGCGTTCAGGTTTTGCAGGGCGATGAGAGCGCCAGCATTGGTGTTGATGCTGTTAGCCATTTTGGCTGTCCTTTGTCTTCAGACGATGTCCGACGCCATTTTGGCTGTCGGGAGCTTTCTGCTCGGCCGCTCACGCCGCAAGGAACGGGCCAGACGCCGACGACCCCGCATGGAGCGTACAGCATTGATTTTTCAACATTAGCGCTTGAAGAGCACGCCGCCGAACCCGGCAATATTTGCCGGTCAGGCCGTCAACTCGGCGCTTTTTGCCTAGTCGCCCGGCAATATCGGCCCAGCCGCACCTCGTCCCTGCGCCCAGGCATCTATCAAGTCGCGTTCAGCCCTCAGCGTCTCAACCGCCAGGCGCCGGGCAGCGTCGCACGCCGTCACCTGCGCGCCGCGCCGTACATAGGCCGCCTCCAGATCCGCCGCCGTCGGACGCTCGGGCAGCACGGCCAGTTCGCAAGGCTGCGTCGCCGCCTCAGCCAGGATCAACCGGGGCGGCGCAACCGGCGATAACGGGCGCAAGGCGGCACAACTCGCGGTCATGATCGCGCAGGCGCTGAGCACGATCAGGGTCCAGGGGCGTATCAGCATCATCAGCGGTCCTCGCTCGAATTTCAGCCGCGACAGTCGCCTGCGTCACGGCCTTGGCGTTGCGGTGAAAGGCGTCGAGACTCTCGACCTGGCGGCCGCGTGCGGCGGCCTCCAGACTGCGGGCGGACGCCTCGGCTTCCGCCCGGCTGAGGCGCTGCTGGATCGCCTCCATCCGGCGCGCCTGAAGGTGCAGAGGATCCCAGCGCAAACCCAGTCCCCGCCCGACGATCAGCAACAATACGCCGACCGCCAGCATCGTCGCCCACCAGCCGAACGGCGTCAGAACCCGCAGGAAGCGGCCCGTCATGGATAGGCCCTCCGATCCAGTTCGAAATGCGGTCCGTCACGCAGGCGCGGCCAGTCCCCGCCCCAGATCAGCGGCGCGCCCGTAGCCGCAGCCGCCGCCTTGAACGCCCCGGCGATGCGCGGATACAGCGGCCAGTCCCAGCGCACCTGACCGTCGACCCAGGCGGCCACGTCCACCGCATGGCCTGTCAGGTGACGCGAGTTCAACGTCCGACTGGCTCCGGTCCGCACCAGTTCCGCCTGACGCGCGGGCGTGCGCAACCCTTCCGTGATCATGAAGTCCACCGGCGTCAGGCGGATCGCCGCCTCGACCACGGCGACCAGATCGGGATGGACGCCCTTCAGCCGCTCGCGTGAGCGTTGCGACAGGTGAAAGCTCATGGCCGCCCTCCCGCACGCAACCGCGCCAGATTGACGATCTGCTGCGCGCTGGGCGCCACCAGATAGAGCAGCAGCATCAGGGCGATCAGCCCCATCAGCCCCTCGGCGATGCGCGGCAGGTCCGCCGCCGTCGCCCGCGTCACCGCCAGCCGCAACAGCAGCCACAGCGCCAGGCTGGCGGCATAGACATAGAGGCGCCGCCACAGCCAGCGGCCCTCGGCCAGTTCAGCGGATTGCGCCGCCGGTTGATGCTCAAAGGTCATTGCCCGTCCTCCGGGTCATGGGGCGCGGCCGAGCTTCGCCAGTCGCCGCCCAGATGGTCGAAACAGTCATCCGCCGAGAGGCGCTCGGGCGCAGCCCAGGCCTCTGCGTCCAACAGCGGGTCCAACTCGCCCAACGACAGGGCGTCCTCAGCGTCGATGATGCGATGCAGGCGTCGGATCATGGCGTTCACCCCACCGCCGTCAGCCAGACCACGCCGGCCGCGCCCGCGCCGCCCGCGCCCGCCGCCGTCACGCCGCCGCCGCCGCCGCCTCCGCCGCCGCCATGAAGGCCGCCGGGTCCGCCCGCATGGCCGGAGCCGGACGCCACCGCACCGCCGCCTGCGCCGCCTCCTCCAGCCCAGTGCAGGTCCGGCCAGGGCGCCGCCTGCCCCAGAGCCCCATCGGCCGCTCCTCCCGCCGCCTTCAAAAGCAGAAGAGCGCCGTCGCCGCCTGCGCCTCCGGCCTGCGCCGCATTGGCCGCGCTAAGGCCGCCGCCCGCGCCGCCTGCGCCAGGGCCATCGGGACGCGCCGTCGCCTGCCCGGCTTCACCCGCCGCCGAAATGGAAGAGGCTCCGCCTGCGTTGGAGGGCGGCAGGCCGCCGCCCTCGCCGCCGATCCCCGACGCCGCAGAGCCGCCGGCGCCGCCCCGTCCGCCCTCGCCGGTCAGCAGGATCTGGGCGCCGGTCTTCACCAAACTCGCCGCGCCCTGGCCGCCCGCCACGCCCGATACGGCGCCGCCTGCGCCGCCCGCGCCCACAGTGACGTCCAGCCCTCCCGACAGATTCACAGCCGGCCACCAGGTCGTCATGACGCCGCCTGCGCCGCCGCCGCCGCCGCCATACCGAGCCGTGCCGAAGGCTCCGGCCAGACCGGCGCCGCCGCCCCCGCCGCCGCCTACGCAGACCGCCTCGATCCAGCGCGCCCAGACCGGCGGCGTCCAACTGGCCGAGGTCGTCAGCACCGTCGTCTCGCGCCGCGTCGCGCCCTGTCCGAACCAGGCGCGGCCCGTGCTGCGGTCGATCCGCAGCGCCTCATGCCAGGCGCCGCCGTCGGGGCTGACCTTCAGCCGCAGATCGTCATCGCCGACCAGCCCCAGTTCGGCCCGTCCGCCCCAGCCGCTCTGGAACAGCAGGGACAGGACATCGCCCGCCGTCTGCTTGTTGAAGGTGAAGCGCAGATCGCCGTCGCCGCCGCTCTCGCTCTCCAGCGCGGTCCACAGCGCCTTGTTGGCGCGCACGGCGACGACATTCGTCGCATCCGCCGTCGTGTTCACGCCGAGGCGCGTGATCTGCTGAACCTCCTCCGGCGGGCCGAAGGACAGGGGCGTCCAGACGCCTGCGCGCCGGACCAGAATCTCCTCGCTGTCCAGCACCACGGCCAGCAGGCCGTCCGGCGCCGGGACAGAAATCCAGCCGCCCCGCTCATGCCGCAGCAGACTGCCTGCCGAATGCGCTGCCCAGTCCGCGCCCGTCGCCGCCTCCGGCAGGATGTAGAGCGCGCCCTCGGCCGGATCGGCGGGCTGCTGCGTCGTGGTGCGGCTGACCACCGCCGTCTGGATCAAGGCGTCCAGGCGGGTCAGGGCCTCGTTCAGGGTCACATGTTTCTGCAACTGCCCGGCCGCCAGATAAGGCAGGCCCAGCCGCGCGCTGGCGTCATCGCTCATGAGCGGTCTCCAAAGGTTGAGACCGCAGTCTGCTCAGGCGGCGAACCCCGGCGCGCCGATCCGCCCCGGCGTGCGTCAAAGCCGGGAATTTTCAGGGATTGGCTGCGCCAGGCGCGCTATCGCCTCACGCTCCGCCCGCGCATTCAGCCGCATGAGGCCACGCTCGACAGGTCTGGCGCCGACGCGCTAACCGACGCCTCCACACGTTTTCACCAAAGGTCGCAGCATGACCCTGACCCAGGCCCTGATGCGGCTGACCGCCCTGGCCCTGCTGGCGCCGCCCGGCCTGGTCGCCGTTTCGGCGCTCAGCCGCATCGGCCACCGCCTGCCCGACCTGCTGACCCAGTTCACCGCGCCCGCCCTGATCACGACCGTCGCGCTGTGCGGCCTCTTCCTGCTGCTCCGCCTGTGGGACATGGCGGCGCTGGGCGCAGGCGTGGCGGGGCTGCTGCTTCTAGCCGTCTGGCCGCAGTGGACGCCTGAGAAAGGCCGCGCCGCCGGACCGGAAACCCTGACCATCTATTCCGCCAATCTGTGGGCCCGAAATCAGGATGTGGCGGCCATCGCCCATTCCATCGAACAAGCCGACGCCGACGTGGTCATGCTGATCGAGCTGGGCGACGCCCCAGCCGCGCAGCTGGACACGATCCTGAGCGCCTATCCGCACCGCGTCAGCACCCCGCGCAAGGACCGGCCCAGCGGCGCCGCGCGCTCGGTGATCGCCTCCCGCCTGCCTCTACGCCGTGTGCGTGACGCCGATGGTCAGGGTCTGGCCGCCTTGGTCGCTCAGGCCGAAACGCCGCTGGGGCCGGTCAGCCTGATCGCCGTCCACATGACACGGCCCTGGCCCTTCCAGCATCCCTACGGCCAGATCAGCCAGGCGCAGCGCCTCGCCGGACTGCGCGCCGGGCTGGAGGGTCCGGTCGTCGTGGCGGGCGACTTCAACAGCGTCTCCAGTGGCCGCATCGGTCGTCAGATCAAGGCCGAGACAGGCCTGATCCCCGCCCCTGCCCGGCCCGGCACCTGGCCCTCGGCCCTGCCCGCCTTCCTCGGCATCACCATCGATCACGTCTGGCGCTCGCCCGATCTGGCGCTGGTCGAGCGACGGCTGGGCCAGAAGACGGGTTCGGACCACCGTCCGGTGATCGTGCGCATCAGCCGGGCCGCGTCATAAGGGCCTTCAGCCGCGCCTCATGCCCGTGGTCAGGGAAGTCGTCGGCGATCCAGCTCTCTTCAAAGGCCTTCAACAGCCGCCCCGTCTCAGGCCCCGGCGACAGGCCCTGCCGCGCCAGATCCTTGCCGCCGACCGGCAGCTTCGGCGGCGTCCAGTCCGCCGCCAGCATCAATAGACGCTGCACCGCCCCGACTTCTGCGCCCGATGCCCATGCACGATAGAGCCGATCCTCGACCGCCTGACGCCCGACGCGCCAGATGGCGGCGCGCGCCTGAGCCTCGCTCATTGTCGTGTCGATGCGTTCGGCGACAGCCTCGACCAGTCGGTCCCTCTGGGCGTTCGACAGCCGCAGCTTCAGCGCCGCCTCGCGCACGGCCCCAGCCTCATCCGGCAACAGCGCCGACAGACGCAACACCGGGTCCGGACTGATCCCGACCATCGCCTCGAACAGAGACAGGCTTTTGGGTTGCGGCATGACGCGGCCCAGCACGCCCGCACGATCCATCAGCCGCACCGCCGCGCGCGGATCGGGGGCGGCCAGCAGCTTGAGCAACTCCTTCGACACCCGTTCAGCCGACAGCCGTTCTACGCCCTCGGCCAAGGCGGCGCAGGCTGCGACCGCCGCCGCATCCGGCGCCCCGCGCCCGTACCAGGCGAAAAAGCGATAGAAACGCAGTATCCGCAGATAGTCCTCGCGAATCCGCTGTTCCGGCTCGCCGACGAAGACGATCCGCCCGGCCAGCGCGTCCTCATACCCCGCCCCCGTCGGGTCCAGGATCAGCCCTTCAGCGTCGGCGTAAAGGGCGTTCAGCCGGAAATCCCGCCGCGCCGCATCCTCGGCCCAGTCATCGGTGAAGGCGACCGTGGCGCGCCGTCCGTCGGTCGATACATCCCGGCGCAGGGTGGTGATCTCGAACGGCTGACGCTCCGATATGGCCGTCACCGTGCCGTGCTCCATGCCGGTCGGCACGCTCTTCAGGCCCGCCGCCTTCAGCGCTCTGACCACCGCCTCGGGCGTCAGGACAGTGGCGATGTCCACATCGTCGATCGGCGCGCCCAGCACCGCATTACGCACGCAGCCGCCGACAAAACGGGCGCAGTCCGCCCCGCCCGCCGCCGCCAGCGCGGCCATCACCGCCTGCGTCGCGCTGGCCGTCAGCCAATCCTGGCCCCCAAGCACGCGGCTCATTCCACATGCTCGGTCGCGTCGGCCTCTGCGGCCCGCAACGGCGCGGCTTCCTCGCCATAGAGCCGGTTGAACAGTCCCTTCAGAATGCCCGCCGTCGCCCCCCAGATGTAGCGCTCGCGATAGGGCATGGCCCAGAACCAGCGGCGCGGCCCGTTCTCCTGATCGTAATAGTCACGGCGATGGTTCACCGGGTCCATCAGGAAGTCCCACGGCGCCTCGAACAGCTCGGCCACCTCGGCGGGCGAGGCGGTGACGATCGGCGGCGTCGTCAGCCAGCCCACAACCGGCGTCACCAGAAAGCCCGTGCCCGTCTCATAGGGATCGCCCAGCCCCAGCGGCTCGACCACGGCGGGGTCCAGCGCGATCTCCTCCCACGCCTCGCGCAGAGCCGCGTCCAGCGCCGTCTCGCCCGGCTCGAGCCGCCCGCCCGCAAAGGCGATCTGCCCCGTATGACTGGCCAGACTGTCGGATCGGCGGGTCAGCAGGACGCTGGGCCCGTCCTCCCGCGCGATGATGGGGATCAGCACCGCCGCAGGCCTCAGCTTGACCTTCGGGCGGCTGAAATCGGGGTTCAGGTCATAGTCGGACCGCACCGCCACACGCTGCGGCGACCAGTCGGACACCGGGTCCAGACGCTGCTGCAGGCGCGCCTTCAAGCCGGAACAGGTCAAAGCCCCGCCCCTTCCGGTCCCAGCGGAAACGTCACCCCGCCCGACCGCACGGCCAGTCGCCCGTCCGTCTCCCGCGCTCGCTCGACCAGTTCATAGAAGACGGGCCGCGCGATCCGCGCCCACAGATCGCCTCGCACATGAACGCGCGGCGCAGGCTCGCCGGTCGTCGCGTCTGTTTCGACGACGATGGCGTGGTCAGGCCCGGCGACGGCCTCATCGCCCTGATCCGTGGTGAAGACCAGCGCCGCACCGTCTTGGCGCACAGCCACGGCGCGGAACGGCAGGTCCTCGACCGCGATCTTCAGCTTCTCGACCGGCGTGACCAGATGATAGCCGTCCGGGTCCTTCCTCAGCACCGTCGAGAACAGCCGCACCAGTTCTGCCCGACCGATGGGCGAGCCTTCATGCATCCACACGCCGTCGGCGCGGATCAGGATGTCGATCTCGCCGCAATGTTCCGGATGCCACAGATGCACGGGCGGCAGACCCCGCCCCGGCGCCTGACGCGCGGCCTCGGCCACGCTGGCCAGACCGGAGCCGGACGATGTCGGTGGGTTCGTCATATCCAAACTATGGGATGCGTCGCCCTGCAAAGGAAGGCCGCGCCCGGCTCAAGCGTCGGGTCGAACCGTCCCGACCGGCGCCGCTGCGGTGAAGGGCAGCCACATGACCCGGCGCTGATCCACCGGCCCCGGCAGCACGGCGTCCGGCGCAGGCACGAATCCGAAGCGCGAGAAATAGGGCGGATCGCCGACCAGCAGGATGCCGTCCAGCCCCCGCACCTTGGCCTCTTCGATGCAGGCGCGCACCAGTTCGCCGCCCAGTCCGGTGCTGCGGCTGGCCTTGTCCACGGCGATGGGCCCCAGAAAGACCGACTTCGCCTCGCCCGTCAGGATCGCCCACAGCCGCACCGAGCCGATCAGGCGGCCGTCTTCAAGCAGGCAGAACCCCGCCGCCAACGGCGCACGCTCGCGCAGACGCTCGGCGGTCTTGGCGAAGCGGCCGGGACCGAAAGCCGCGATGACCAGGGCGTCGATCGCCGCGGAATCCTTGGGCGTTTCACGCACAATTCCGCCCGCGAAATGCGGTTCGGCGGAGACGGCGGAGGCGGGCGCGGCGTTCATGCGCGGCCCCTAATCCCCCGCGCCCCTCGAATCAATCGCGATCTTCGGCGAAACGGCGGGAAATCAGCCCAGTTTGGAGAAGTCCGGCGCCCGCTTCTGGCTGAAGGCCATGAACGCCTCCATCGCCTCCGGGCTGCGCATCTGCGAGCCGAAAGCCTGGGCCTCGCGCTGCATGACCGCCCACAGCACCTCTGCGTTACGCATCAGGGCCTTGGTCTTGCGGATGGAGTTGGGCGCCCGCGCCGCCAGCTTGGTCGCCAGATCGGCAGCCGTCGCTTCGACCTGATCGGCCGGAACCGCGCGGTTGGCCAGGCCCCATGCCAGCGCTGTCCTGCCGTCGATCGCTTCGCCCAGGGCGAACAGCTCAAAGGCGCGCTGATGGCCGATATTGGCGCCCAGCAGCAGTGAAGACGCCGCCTCCGGCGCCAGCGCCAGGTTGACGAAGGGCACGGACAGCAGGGCGTCTTCAGCCACCACCACCATGTCGCAATGCAGCAGCAGCGTCAGGCCGATGCCTACCGCCCGGCCGCGCACCGCCGACACCGCAGGCTTGTCCAGATCGGCCAAGGCCTTCAGGAAACGGAATACCCCCATCTCGACCAGATCGCCCTCGGTTTGCCCCAAGGAGATGAAGTCGGCGATGTCGTTGCCCGCCGAGAAGGAATCCCCTTCGCTGCGGAACAGGATGACGCGCACGGCGTCGTCCGCTTTCGCCTTCTCGGTCGCGTCTGCCAGCGCCGTATACATGGCCTGGGTGATGGCGTTCTTCTTGTTCTCGCGGTCGAAGACGACCGTCAGGACGCCGCCGTCCAGTTGGGTCCGGATATGTTCGCTCATTGGCCTATCTCCAAAAGGCTCCACCAGTCGACGCCGTCCTCGTCCCGCGCGCGGCGGACCCGTCCCTGGCGTTCAAGATAATTCAGATGCGCCAGCGCCTCGCCGGTCGCCATGCCCAAAACGGCGTCGCCCACCGGGCGGGCGAACAGGGCGCCGAACACGTCGACGGCGCGACAAGGCGTCCGCAGCGTCTTCTCCAGCCGTTTCAGCGCCACCTCATGCCCGCGCATCAGCGCCCCCAGCCGCAGAGTCACGCCATAGAACGGCTCCCCGTGCGACGGCAGCACCAACAGGTCGCCCGGCAGCCGGTCCTTCAGCGCCGCCAGCGACCGCAGCCAGTCGCCCAGCGGATCCGCGTTCGGCTCCGTCGGCCAGATCGAGATGTTGGACGAAATGCGCGGCAGGATCTGATCGCCCGCGATGAAGACGTTATCCTTCTCGCGCCACAGACAGACATGTTCGGGGCTGTGCCCCTCTCCGACCACCACCCGCCAGCCATCGCCGCCGATGCTCAGCAACTCGCCGTCCTGCACCCTGCGGTAATCGCGCGGAAAATCCTGAACCATACGGCCGAAGCCGCCATAGCCGTCGCGCCAGCGCGCCACCTGCTCGTCCGACCAGCCCGCCGCGCGATAGAAGGCCTCAGCCCCCGCCGGCGGTCCCAGAGCCTCGTCGCCGATCAGCATCCGTCCCGTCACATACTCCGTCCGCGACATCAGCAGCGGCGCGTCGAACCGCGCGCACAGCCAGCCCGCCAGGCCGATGTGATCCGGGTGCATGTGGGTGCAGATCACGCGCGTGACCGGCCGCCCACCCAACACGCCCGCCAACGCCGTCGTCCAACCCTCACGCGAAACATCTGTCGCCAGTCCCGCGTCGACGACGGCCCAGCCCTCTGCGTCCTCGATGGCGTAGATGTTGATGTGATTCAGCGCCATCGGCAGCGGCAGACGCAGCCACAACACGCCGGGCGCGACCGCTATCGCTTCGCCGGCAGAAGGCACGCCCTCAAAGGGATAGGTCAGGCCGCGTTCCGTCCGGGAACTTGTCAGGGTGTCGCCGTCAGCCAAGTCCGTCTCCAATTGCAACCATCCTTTTAGATGGGCTTTGGGGCGGCGTCTATTCTTGACCCGGCCCGATCCCGCCGTCAGGGATAAACTCTCTGTTCAATTGGAGCGTCCCCGTGTCTCGCAATGCCCGCACCTTCGTCGCCCTGAGCGCGGCGGTCCTCATCTCCGGTCTCGCCACCCCGTCATTCGCCCAACGCACCTCGCAAAACCCTGACGGCCCTCAGGTGACTGAAAGCAGCGGAAGCCGCGCCTCGCGCGGCCGCCAACGCCAACCTCGCGCGCCTCAGCCGCCCAGCGCCGAGGAAATCCAGGCCGCCGCTCAGGGCGTGCTGACCGCCACCAACACCAACTGCCAGATCACCGTGTCTGTGCTGCTGGGCCAGTCGGCGAACAAGGAGTCGCTGTATGAAGTCGCCTGCGCGAGCGGACCCGGCTACCTGTTGCTGACCTCGACGCCGCCGCAAGCAACCGATTGCATGGTGCTGGCCTCGTCGGCGGAACAGGCGCGCGCCCGCGACCCCAACGCCGATGTCGGCTCGCAGTGCTCGCTGCCCGCCAACGACAACGCCATGGCTGTCTTCACCGCGTTCGCCAAGGAAGCCGGCCTGCCCTGCACCGTCGATCAGGGCGCCATCATCGGCGCCAAGCCTGGCGGCGCCATTGTCTATGAAATCGGTTGCACCGGCGTCGAAGGCGCCCAGATCAACAAGGCCGCCGCAGGTTGGGAAATCTCCTCCTGCATGGAGCTGGTCTCGGCCAACGCCTCGTGCCGCTTCACCACGCCGGCCGAACAAGTCGCCACGCTGAAGGGCTGGCTGACCGGCTCCGAAGCCGCCGCCTGCGACGTCAGCCAGGCCCGCTACATGGGCAAGAACGCCAACGGCTCCTTCTATGAAGCCGCCTGCAACGGCGCCGACGGCGTCATCGTCCGCTTCGATACGGCCAAGGCCGTGCAGCAGGTCTACCCTTGCGCTACCGCCCAGCAAGTCGGCGGCGGCTGCAAGCTGACGACCACGGCTCCGGCCGCTGCGCCGAACAGCTGATCCCGATTTCAGCCTGAGCTTTTAAGACGCCGCCGGATCGCTCCGGCGGCGTCTTTGTTTTGCGCGCCCCTCTTCCCGAACGAAGCGGCTCACCTTAGCCTTGCGTCCCATGCGCATCGCCACCTGGAACGTGAACTCGGTCAACGCCCGCCTGCCCACGGTGCTGGAGTGGATTCGGGCCGCCAATCCCGACATCGCCTGCTTCCAGGAGATCAAGTGCGTGGACGAGAAGTTCCCGCGCGAGGCCTTTGAAGACCTGGGTTACAACGTCGAGACCCACGGCCAGAAGAGCTACAACGGCGTCGCCCTGCTGTCGAAATACCCGATGTCGGACGTGCGGCGCGGCCTGCCCGGCGACGATACGGACGAACAGGCCCGCTATCTGGAGGCCCTGATCGAGGCGCCCCGCCCGATCCGCGTCGCCTCCATCTACCTGCCCAACGGCAACCCGCTGGGAACCGAGAAATTCGCCTACAAGCTGGCCTGGTTCCAACGGCTTCAGAACCATGCACGCGACCTGCTGGCGCTGGAAGAACCGCTGGCCCTGTGCGGCGACTACAACGTCATCCCCGAGGCCGAAGACGCCAAGAACCCCGCCGCCTGGGCCGAGGACGCCCTGTTCCAGCCGGAAAGCCGCGAGGCCTTCCGCGCGCTGAAGTGGCTGGGCCTGGCCGATTCCCACGAACTGGGCCGCGAACCGGCCGGAACCTTCACCTTCTGGGACTATCAGGCGGGCGCCTGGCAGCGGAACCACGGCATCCGCATCGACTTCGCCATGCTGTCGCCCCAGGCCGCCGACCGCTTCCGCGCCATCGAGACGCACCGCGAGGCCCGCGACATGGAAAAGCCCAGCGATCACGTCCCCGTCGTGGTCGATCTGGACCTGGAGGCCTGATCCATGGGCGAGACGTTCAGGGCCATTCTGCTGGTCGCCCTGATCGCCGCCTTCCTGACCACCGGCGTGTTGCTGTTTTCCTGGTGGATGGAGTCCGAGCGGCGACTGCGGCGAGCGATGAAGAAGGCGCTGGGCGCGCCGGCCGACACCCTGGCCCTGTCGGCCCATGAAGGCCGCGCGGCCGGTCTGGATCTGGAGGGCGGCCAGTTGGCGGTCCTGTGGAACCGCGGCGCGATGGGGCTGGTCTACGCCTTCGAGGAAGTGCTCGGCGCCGAGATCATCGTCGATGGGCATGTGATCGCCCGCGTCCTGCGCGGCCAGTTACGCAAGGAGATCGACCTGGACGCGCCCGACGCCGAACTGGTCGTGCTGCGCCTGATCTTCAGCGATCCGCACAATGCGGAATTCGAGCTGGCCCTGTGGAATGGATCGCGCACCGCCCCCGCCTCCGAGGCCGAAAAGACCAGCGGCGCCCGCTCTCCCGGCGAAGGTCTGCGGCTGGGGCGCCGCTGGTTGTCGCACGTCGAAGCCCTGATGCAACGCTGATCGCCCTTCACGGCTTGAGTCTGGGCGGCTAGAAGCCCCCGTTCCTGTTCCTCGCCTCTTTCTTCAGGAGCCCCCGTGGCCCGCCTCTTCGACGCCTACATCATCGCCAACTGGACCGCCGCCGAAGGCAAGAAGCTGGGCGAACAGACCCTGTGGATCGGCGTCGCCAAGCGCGACGTGCGCTTCCGCCTGTATGCCGAGACGCACAACGTCGCCACGCGCGCCGAAGGCGAGAAGCTGATCGCCGACTTGCTGGCGGAACACCGCAAGCGCGGCGACCGCGTGCTGGTGGGCTTCGACTTCGACTTCGGCTTCCCGGCCGGAACGGGTGCGCGCCTGAAACTGGACGGCCGCCCCTGGGACGCCATGGGCAAGTTCCTGGCCGCCAACATCGTCGACAAAGCCGACAACACCAACAACCGCTATCAGGTCGCGGCCAAGATGAACCGTCTGATGACGGACGAGCCCTGGCCGTTCTGGGGCGCGCCCGCCAGCCAGGCCCAGCGCTGGCTGACCACGACCAAGCCGCCGGAAGGCGCCGGCGCCGACATCCCCGAATTCCGCGCCACCGAACTGGCCGCGCGCAAGGACAAGCTGCCGCCCAAGAGCGTCTGGCAGATGCACGGCGCGGGCGCCATCGGCGGCCTGACCCTGGTCGGCGTGCCTATGCTGCGCCGCCTGCTGAACACGCTGGGCGCCTCGGCGGCCGTCTGGCCCTTCGGCACCGGCTGGCGTGAACTGACCGAGGCCGACATCGAGCCCCTGTCGGCCGTCGTCGTCGAAGTCTGGCCGCTGATGTTCGAAGCCAAGCGCGGCGTGAGCGCCGACGGCGTCAAGGAATACAAGACCCAAGCCCAGGTCCGCGCCGCCGCCGAAGCCTTCGCCCGCATGGACGACGCCGGCGACCTGCAGAAGGCGTTTGCACCGCCGGCCGGTGCGGACGAAGCCCTGATCGCCCAGGTGGAGGGCGAAGAAGGCTGGATCCTGGGGGTCTGATCTTTTCCTTCTCCCTCAAGGGGAGAAGGATGGGATCAGCCGATCAGCACTCTCGCCGCCGCCCGCGCTTCATCGGTGATCTCGGCGCCCGACAGCATCCGCGCGATCTCTTCCTGACGGGGGCCTTCCTCCAGCACATCGATGGAGGTGCGGGTGTGGCCTTCAACGTCGGCCTTGCGGACCTTCCAGTGGGCGTGGCCGCGCGCCGCGACCTGCGGGCTGTGCGTCACCACCAGCACCTGAGCGCCGCGCGACAGGCGTTGCAGGCGCCCCCCCACGGCCTCGGCCACGGCGCCGCCGACGCCCTGATCCACCTCGTCGAAGATCATGACCGGCTGGCGCTGGTCCTCGCGGCTGGCCAGCGCCGCCTTCATCGCCAGCGCAAAGCGCGCCAGTTCGCCGCCCGAGGCCACCGTATCCAGCGGCCCGAAGGCGGTTCCGGCGTTGGTCGCCACCTCGAACCGCACCGTCTCGACGCCCAGCGGACCGCGACGGCCCTCGACCGGCTCCAGCGTCACGCGGAACCGGGCGCGTTCCAGTTTCAACGGACCAAGCTCGTCCATGACGGCGGCGACCAGACGGTCCCCCGCCGCTTCACGCGCCGAGGTCAGCAAAAGGGCGGCGACGTCATAGGCCTCCATCGCGACGGCGACGTCGCGGCGGGCCTTGGTCAGCGCCTCTTCGCCGTCTTCGATCAGGCGCAGTTGCTCACGCAGGCGCACCCGCAGCGCCGGCAGCGCCTCGACCGTCGTGTTGAGCTTGCGGGCGGTGGCGCGCAGGGCGAACAGCCGCTCCTCCGCCTTGTCCAGACGGCCCGGCTCGAAATCGAAGGCGTCAGCGGCGGCGTCGACGCAGGCCACGGCCTCGGTCGCCTCGACCAGGGCGCGGTCCACCGCCTCGGCGGCCAGACCCAGTTTGGCGATGATGGGGTTTTCGCCCTCGGCCCCGGCCTGCACGGCCCGCTGGCGCGCGTGCTCCACCGCGCGCAGGGCCGAGGCCAGACGCTGGCTCAGCTTGTCGCCGCCCAGCAGATTGCGGGCGTCCGCCAGGTCGGCCACCGCCTTTTCCGCCGCGCCGAGAAGGGCGCGCTCGCCGGCCAGTTCGGTCTCTTCGTCGGGCTTGGGGTCCAGCGCGTCGAGGTCGGCCAGGTTCTGTGCGATTTCCTCGGCCTTGGTCGCAGCCTCGGCGGCCGAAGCCTCCAACGCGTCCAGATGCAGCTGCGCCGCCTTCAACCGCTCGGCCGCCGCGGCCACGCCCGACAGTTGCGGCTGCAGTCCGCCATAGTTGTCCAGCAACGCGCGGTGCGTCTTCCAGTCCAGCAGGCCGACCGTCTCATGCTGGCCGTGCACCTCGACCAGCAGGGCGCCGATCTCGCGCAGGGCCGTCACCCCGGCGGGCTGGTCGTTGACATAGGCGCGGCTGCGACCGTCAGCCGACACGACGCGGCGCAGGATCAACTCCTCGCCCGGCGCGACCTCGAAGCCGCGCTCGGACAGCAGGGCGATCAGGGCTTCATCATCAGGCGCGGTGAAGACGGCCGTGGCCGAGGCCTGTTTGGCGCCGTTCCGCACCAGCCCGGCGTCAGAGCGTGCGCCCAGCGCCAGGCCCAGCGCGTCGAGGATGATGGACTTGCCCGCCCCCGTCTCGCCGGTCAGCACGGTCAGACCGTCCTCGACCTCCAGGTCAAGGGCGTCGACAAGGACGACGTCACGGATCGAAAGGGTGGTCAGCATGGGCGATCTGATTCGATGTTTCGCCGCATCCTAGCCGGAAACAGAACAAGAACGCAGCGCCTTAATCGCGCCGCGCCCTGCGTTCTGCGACCGGGTCAGGCGCCGCCGGGGATCAGGCGTTGCAACCAGGATTCGCGCTTGCCTTCAGGCTGGACGGCCGGGTTTTCACCACGCTCGCGCAGCAGGGCGAAGGCCTCGGCGTACCAGGGGCTGCCCGGATAGTTGTGTCCCAGAACGGCGGCGTTACGGGTCGCCTCTTCCGTCAGGCCCAGGCTCAGATTGACCTCGACCAGACGATACAGGGCCTCAGGCGTATGCGAGGTGCGCTGGAAGTCGGGGTTGTTGATGACCGCCTTGTAGCGGTTCAACGCGCCCAGCGGCTGGTTGGCGCGCTGATAATAGCGGCCCACGGTCATTTCCTTGCCCGCCAGCTGGTCGTTGACCATGTTGATCTTGACCCGTGCGTCGGTGGCGTAGGTCGAACCGGGATAGCGGCGCACCACGTCGCGCAAGCCCGCCAGTGCGGCCTCGGCGTAGCCCTGGTCCCGGCCCACGTCGACGATCTGCTCGAAGTTGCAGACGGCCTTCATGTAGAAGGCGTAGCCTGCCGACGGATTGCCGGGGAACAGGGCGATGAAGCGGTCAGCCGCCGCGATCGCGTCCTGATAGTTGTTGTTCTGATAGTAGGCGTAGACCTGCATCAGGATCGCGCGACGGGCCCACTCCGAATAGGGGTGCTGACGCTCCACCTCCTGGAAATAGTCGACGGCGTCCATCCAGCGCTTGGACTGCAGGCGCTGGTAGCCGGTGTTGTAGAGGGCCTCGACCGGACGCTCCTCATAGGCCAGCTTCTGGCGCGGCTTGTTGCCTGCGCAGGCGGATAGCGACAGGGCCGCCACAGCGACCGTCAATAGGGCCAGGCCGGAACGAGACTTCGAAGCGAGCAAGAGCGACCTCATCAAGATGCCTTCGGGACGCGGACACGCGCGGCGCCCTCGTTAGCAGGATGCGTCCTCTATAACAGCGCTTGCGCCCAAGCCAATCGGCTGAAATCGAAGATACGACCGGAACACGGCTGGACGCCGCACCGTTCGCCGCCTAGAGAGCGCGTCCAGAAACGCACCCGCAACTATTGGCGGAGCGATGACGGCGAAAGGATGACCGGTCAATGAAGCTGCTTGCTGGCAATTCGAACCGGAGCTTGGCCCAGGCCATCGCTGCTCACCTGGACATGCCGCTGACCAAGGCTCAGGTGAAGCGCTTCGCGGACAATGAGGTGTTCGCCGTCGTCGAGGAGAACGTGCGCGGCGAGGATGTCTTCATCATCCAGTCGACCTCCTATCCGGCCAACGACAATCTGATGGAGCTGCTGATCATGACCGACGCGCTGGTGCGCGCTTCGGCCAAGCGGATCACCGCCGTCATGCCCTACTTCGGCTACGCCCGACAGGACCGCAAGACCGGCGGCCGCACGCCGATCTCGGCCAAGCTGGTCGCTAATCTGATCACCCGCGCCGGCGCCGACCGCGTCCTGACCATGGACCTGCACGCCGGTCAGATTCAGGGCTTCTTCGACATCCCGACCGACAATCTGGTGGCCACGCCCGTCCTGGCCCAGGACATCAAGGATCACTACCCGAAGGGCGACGACCTGATGATCGTCTCGCCCGACGTCGGCGGCGTGGTGCGCGCCCGCTCTCTGGCCAGCCGCCTGAATGCGGACCTCGCCATCGTCGACAAGCGCCGCCCCAAGGCGGGCGAGAGCGAAGTCATGAACATCATCGGCGACGTCGAAGGCCGCCGCTGCATCCTGTTCGACGACATCGTCGATTCGGGCGGCACTCTGGTGAACGCAGCCAAGGCGCTGATCGACCGCGGCGCGACCGAAGTGTCGGCCTACATCAGCCACGGCGTCCTGTCGGGTCCGGCGGTGGATCGCGTCGCCAACGGCCCGCTGAAGGAACTGGTGATCACCGACTCCATCGAGCAGCCTGACGAAGTTTTGAACTGCTCGAAGATCCGCCGCGTGCCCGTGGCGCCGCTGATGGGCGAGGCGATTCGGCGCATCGCCAACGAAGAGTCGGTCTCAAAGCTGTTCGATTAAGGTTCGGCTAACCATTCCCTCCGCGATATAAGGGACATGTCGTTCGGTAGGCGCCTCGCGCCTCCGACACCCCTCCAAGTGCGTATCGCTTAAAAACAAGGGAAGATCGCCGATGCCCCAGGCTTTCTTGCGTCGCGGCCTCTCCGTCGCCGCTGTCGCCGCCGCCGCCGTCCTGGCCAGCTGCTCTACGCCTGAGCCGGAAGCGCCGCCCCCTGCGCCGCCCCCGCCCCCGCCCCCTGCCCTGGCGCTGAACCAGAGCGTGGCCGAGGCCGCGTCCGTCTATGTCGCCTTCGTGCGCGAAGTGGGGTCGATCCAGGCCGGCTTCCCCGACGCCGAATCCATTCAGGCCGCCGTCCGCAAGGGCGCCGCCGTCGAGGCAGGGCAGTTGTCGCGCGGCATGATCGCCTACGGCGCCATCCTGGCCCTGCAATCGCCTGAATACGTCGCCGGCGTGCGCCAATTCGCCTCCGATCCGGCCCAGCGTCAGCAGATGGTGTCGCGAATCGTCGCCGACCCGGCCTACGCGGCCACCCTGCCCGGCGCGGAAGCCGCCGCCGGTCTGATCGCCAGCACCATGGGACGCGACGCCGAGGTCATGGCCGCCCTGGCTGAAGCGGTCGAAACCGACGCCTACACCATCCAGGGGCGCAGCGACCCGCGTCGTCGCTGGGCCACTCAGCCCGTCGCGGACCGCGTCGGCCGACTGGAAGGGGCCAAGTCCCTGTCGGCCGTGCCGCGCCTGCCCTCGGCCGAGGACAGCGCTCGTCTGTTCGCCGCCGCCAACAGCGGCTCGGGCCTGAACCTGACCGCCGCCCAGCGCGGCGCGCCGTTCACGCCCGCCATCGTCAACTCCCTGGCTATCGCGGCCCTGGCGGCCCTGGGCGCCGCAGGCGAGGACGCCAAGGCGAACACCGACGCCCTGACGACCGAATCGAACAATGAGTTCTGCCTCAATCTGTCGAAGCTGATGCTGTTCCAGTGTCTGGCGGCGGCCAAGCCGAACTATGAGGACATCTTCTGCGCCGGTCGTCACGTCGTCCGCGACCTGGCCCAGTGCACCTCGCAGTACACGGGACCGATGCCCACCATCACCGTGGCCGTGCCGCCTGCGGGCCCGCCCACGCCGATGGCCCAGGCCGAGAACCAGCCCGCCTCCCCAAACGGCTAGGGCTGATTATCGCTGCGGGCAGAGCCGGGGCGGTTGCGTCCGCCCCGTGTTCCGTGTAATAGCCCGCGCTCTTGAATTCGAAGGGTTCATGACCCCGCCGCGCGGGACACGGTTCTGCGCAGGCGTTTACTTGTATTGAAGGCGAGCCCGATGGCTGAGATCATTCTGAACGTTGATGTCCGCGAAAACGTGGGCACCGGCGGCGCCCGCGCCGCGCGCCGCGAAGGCGCCGTCCCCGGCGTGCTGTACGGCGGCGACAAGGCCCCGGTGGCCATCTCCGTGAACGAACGCGAGTTCCGCAAGTCGCTGTACACCGGCAAGCTGATCGGTCACCTGGTGACCCTGAAGTACGGCAAGGAAACCCAGCCGGTCATCGCCAAAGACATCCAGTTCGATCCGGTTTCCGATCGCCCGATGCACTTCGACCTGATGCGCGTCGGCGCCAAGGAAAAGATCAAGATCGAAATCCCGGTCGCCTTCGTCAACGCTGACGAAGCCCCCTACACCCGCCAGGGCGGCATGCTGGAAGTCGTCCGTCACACGGTCGAAATCCTGGTCCGCGCCGACCGTATCCCGGCTGAACTGGTCGTCGACCTGAAGGGCCGCGAGATCGGCGAGAACATCCGCATCTCGGACATCCAACTGCCGGAAGGCGCCTCGGCCACCATCACCGACCGCGACTTCATGATCGCCGCGATCAAGAACTCGGCCGCTGGTCAGTCGGACGCCGGCGACACCACGGCCGAAGCCGAAGCCGAAGAAGCCTGATCGGCTTCATGCGTCCCCTAGGGCCCTGCGTACGGCGCAGGACTGCTTGAGGGGATCAGGAAATCAGCCCCGCCGGGTTCGCCCTGCGGGGCTTTTCTTTGTCTGAAGCACGGGGCATGAGGACCGCATGATCATCATCGCCGGCCTGGGCAATCCCGGCCCCAAATACGAAAAGAACCGCCACAACATCGGCTTCATGGCCGTGGACGAGATCGCCAGCCGCTGGCGCTTCGGCCCCTCGCGCGCCAAGTTCCAGTCGATCGTCGCCGACGGGGAGGTCGAGGGGACCAAGGTCCTGCTGATGAAGCCACAGACCTATATGAACGAGAGCGGCCGCGCCGTCGGCGAGGCGGCGCGCTTCTACAAGGTGAAGCCCGAGCACGTCATCGTCTTCCACGACGAGATCGACCTGGCCCCCGGCCGTTTCCGCATGAAGAAGGGCGGCGGCGCGGCGGGTCAGAACGGCGTCCGCAGCCTGATCAGCCACCTGGGCGCCGACTTCCGACGCGCCCGCATGGGCATCGGCCACCCTGGCGAGCCGCAATTGGTCATGCACCACGTCCTGGGCGACTTCCACAAGGCAGACCTGCCTTGGCTGGACCCGATGCTGCAGGCCTGCGCCGACGCCCTGCCCTTCGCCGTGGCGGGCGACGACGAACGCTATCAGGGCGAAGTCATGCGCCTGGCCCCCGCCCCCAAGTTCAGCCCCAGGCAGGCCGCCAAAGGCGAATAGTGCAAACCTCTCCCTCCTCGTCCCGGGGAGGGTGGCTGAGCCGAAGGCGAGGCCGGGTGGGGGCGGCTCGGCTATTCAGACGCAGAGGGCCGATCACCAAGCCCTCCCCACCCGGTCGCTGCGCGACCACCCTCCCCGGGACGGGGAGGGAGAATCACCACCTCAATCCGTCGTCGTCCAGGCGGCGTTCAGCGTCGCCGCGCCGTTCGCGGGCACGCTCAGCGTCCAGACCGGATAGCCGGTGTCGTCCACCCGACTGCGCACCGACTGGCTGCGGATGCGGAAGCCGCGCTGCATGGCGGCCGCGGCGACCAGTTCGACCGTCACCGGCTCGGATCGGGCGTTGGTGACGGTCGTCTCGACTTCGGTGCGTTCAGTCGTGACGGCGCCGCGCGTCGAACTGCCGGACTTCACCAGCCGTGTCTGCACACGCACATCCGGCGATTCGCCGAAGGCCAGCCGCACCGGCAGACCCACGCCCTTGTCCTCGAACCGGTCCTGACCAGCCAGCAGCACGCCGCCCGCCCCGTCCGGCTGCATCACCGCCACCGAGCCGCCCGGCAGAGCCACGCCCAGCCCGGCGCGCGCCTCGTTGCGCAGCTTCATGACGATGGCCGTGGGGCGAGACTCGTCGTCCGGGTTCAGCACCCCGCCCCGATAGACCCGCTCATAGGCCACGCCCTCGCGCTCCAGAAAACGCACCTGCTTGGTCTGGCGCGCCGCGACGGTCGTCGGCTCCGGCAGGGTGTAGATCTTGTAGTCGCCCAGCTCGCCCTGTTCGGCCAGCTTCGGAGCGCGGGCCATGCGGCTGCCGGTGACGACGACATCAGCCGCCTCCATCGCCATTGGCCTCGGCGGCGCCGGAGGCGGCGGAGGAGGCGGCGCGCCGCCATAGCCCGCGAATTGCCCCGAACCGAACGTCGTCGTCCCCTGCGGCCAGCACTGGTTCTGCTGATAGCGGACCAGCGGCTCGACCGGCACGGTGCCTGCGTCCTTCCTCAGCGTGCCCGCCACCACCTGCACCGGCGCGTCGGGGAAGCCCGTACCGCCGAAATTGGCCAGCGTCACCCAGCCGGTCAGGTCCAGCGTCCCGTCCGTCGGGTCCAGCCGCACCACATAGTCGGCCGACCACTGCAGCCCCGTGGTCAGATAGGCCAACGTCACCGTGTGCCGCCCCGCCCGCTCGGCGCGCGTGCGCACAGACAGGGTCGGCTGGTCTCCCAGCCCCTCGGGTACGCGGTCGAAGACGACCCGCTCGGTCTGGCCCGAGCAGTCCAGCGCCTCGAACCGGCCGTCGATCTCCAGCACGGTCCCTTGCACGCCCGCGCGGATGACAGCGGCCTTCTCGACCTGTTCGCCGGTCGCGGGATTGGTGCGGACGACGCGCACCACCTCGCCGATGGACTTCTCCATCAGGCTGGCGGGCGACAGCAGGTCGAAGTCGGCGTTGCGCTCGACCACATGGGCGGGCAGCCCCTCCAGCACCGCGCTCTGCGGCACGACGCCGGTGGCCAGCCCGCGAAAACGGATGATCCCCTCGCCCGCCGGAAGATCGACCGTGCGCGTCTCGACGATCAGGGCCAGCCCCTGACGGTCCAGACGGCTCCACGGCTGGCGCGACTGCGCCATCAGTTGGGCCGTATCGACTGGCTGATCACGATAGATCACCACCGTCGCCCCATCCGGACGCGCGGACACGCTTTCCGTCTGCGCCCAGACTGCAGGCGCCAGAAGGCTCAGCGCAGTGGTGATCGCCAGAAGGCGGCGCATGAGATCAACCGCCTGTGGTGATGGTCGCGGTCAGCTTGGTCTCGCCATTGGCGGGCACCGGCACGCGCCAGACGACGGTGCGCGCGTCGCGCATCTCGCCCGTGATGCTCTGGTCCGTCAGCTCCGTGTCGCGGCCCAGACCTCGCTGGCGCACCTCGACCGTCACCGGCTCCGATCGGGCGTTGCGGACCGTGTACTCCATCGCATAGCGGGTGCGGAAATAGTCGACCAACCGCTTCGACACCCGCTCGGACGACACCAGACGCGGCTGCACCGTCACATCGAAAGCGTCACCGGTCGTCACCACGATCTCGGATCCGGCAGGCGAGTGATCGACCTGGCTTTCGCCGATGAAGCGCGGCTCGCCCGCCTCATCCTTCACATAGACGCGGATCACCCCCGCCGGCAGGGCGCGCGCGGCGGCGCCCGATCCGTTGGCGAAGATGACCCCGACCTCGGCCGCGATCGGCTCCTCGGCGCTGTAGAAGCCGTCGACGACCCGCAGATAGCGCTTGGTCGCGGGCACGCCCGCTGCGTCGATCAGGCCGACCTGCTTGGTCTGGTTGTTGGCGACCGTCACAGCCTCTGGCAGCGGATAGACATAGACGTCGGCCAGCGCGCCCTGGCCGCCCGACTGGGTTCCATTGCCCCGCACGCCGCCGCCACGCATGGGCTGGCGCGGATTATAGCCGCCCTCATTGATCAGATTGACGTCGCCCGCCACCACTCGCGTCTGGGCGTTGCTGAAGGTCGCGCCCGAGTTGTTGGTCAGCGTCACCCAGCCGGTCAGGTCCAGCTTGCCCGCCTTCTCGTCGAAACGGGCGACATAGTCCGCCTTCCACGTCAGACCGCTGGTCAGATAGGAGAGCGTCGTCTCACGACGCCCGGCCCCTTCGGCGTCCAGGGTGACGCTGAGCGTCGGGCGCGGGCGCAGGTTCTGCGGCACCTGGTCGAAGATGACGCGCGTGGGTACGCCGTCGTCGCGCAACACCTCGATGCGGTTGCCGATCTGCAGCACCACGCCCTGATTCGCCGCCAGAACGCGGGCGCGTTCCGTCGTCTGCGCGCCCGATCCGGGGTTGGTGCGGACGATGCCGATCTCATTGCCGACGGCGCTTTCCATCAGCTTGCCCGGCGTCAGCAGGTCATAGTCGAAGTTCTGCTCCACCACCGACAGGCCGCGCCCCGACAGGCCGACCGTCTCGGGCCGGATGCTGGCCGAAACGCCCGGAAACTCCTGACGCGAACGCCCGGCGGGCACGTTCAGGTTCCGCACGTCCTCCACCAGGGCGATGTTCTGATTATAGACCGTCAGAGACACGCGGTCGGGACCGCCCGGCCCCTCCTCCACCTGTTGCGCGGCGGCAGGCGCGGCAAGAAGCAGGGCGAGAGCGAAGGGTCCGATGGCGCGGATCATGCGTATCCTCGATGACTGTCCAAGCGTCACGCTGCACCGCGAAGGCGGTCTTGTCGAGGCCGCGCGCGACGCCGCGTCGCCCCTTGCCGGTCTAGCTTCCCCGCCTGGGAAGGTTTAAGCCCTGCCCCGTGACCCGTTCCCAGGCTGAAAACTGGTCGATCTGGCGCTCGCTGGCCTTCCTGGCCGCGACGTTCGCCATCGTGATCGGCAGCCTGATGCCGTTCGCGGCGCTAGCGGCCTCCACGCCCGGCCAGCCCATCGTCATCTGCTCGGCCGACGGTCCCCAGACCATCCAGTCCGGCGGCGTCGACGGCCCGATCAAGGCCGAGATGGGCGCCAAATGCGCCGCCTGCGTCATGCCTCTGCTGGCCGCCCTGCCCGCGCCCGCCGCGCCGGAACCAGCGCCGGTCGTGCGCCTGACGCAGGCCGTCGTCTACGCCCCCTTCATCGTCAGCCCCCCGCCCCCGGCCCGCGCCCCGCCGCGCCCGCCGTCGCGCGCTCCGCCTCACGCCTGAAAACCAGACCCATCGACGCCGCGCGCCTGCTGAAGGCCTGCGCGGCCGCACATCTGTTTTCAGGATACAAGTTCCATGTCTCTCAAGACCGCTGCGGCGCCGTGCGCCCTGCTCATCGGCGCCTGCCTGACGCCGTCCATCGCCCATGCCTACGACCTGTCGGAGGCTGACAGCCCCACCGTCGTCGACAGCATCATCGTCACCGGCCGTCGCAACGCCGAAGACCCGACCGTCGTGGCCGAGGCTCGTGACCGTCTCAGCCGCACCCCCGGCGCCGTCGCCGTGGTGTCGGCCGAAAGCTATTCCGACCGCTTCGTTCAGGGCTTCTCCGACACCCTGCGCAACGTACCCGGCGTGTTGGCCCAGAAACGATACGGCGAGGAAAGCCGCCTCTCCATCCGCGGCTCGGGCATCGCCCAGGGCTTCCACCAGCGCGGCGTGCTGTTCGCCCAGGACGGCGTGCCCTTTGCCGACGCCGACGGCTTTTCCGACTTCCAGAGCGTGGATTCCCTCAGCGCCCGCTATGTCGAGGTGTGGAAGGGCGCAAACACCCTGCGCTTCGGCGGGGCGCAACTGGGCGGGGCCATCAACCTCGTCACCCCGACCGGCCGCACCGCCCGCCAGCGCGCCCTGATGCAGATCGAGGGCGGCAGTTACGGCTTCGTGCGCGCCCACGGCGCCGTCGCCGAAACCTATGGCGACTGGGATGTCTATGCCGCCGCCACGGCCATGCAGGGCGACGGCTGGCGCGACCACAGCAAACAGTCGCAAGGCCGTCTGACCGTCAATGCCGGCCGCTCCTTCGGCGAGGACCGCGAGGTGCGCCTGATCGCCCAGGCCGCCGACATCAAGCAGGACATGCCCGGCGCACTGACGCTGGACGATGCGCTGAACAAGCCGCGCAAGGCCTCCGCCAGCGCCCTATCCGGCGATCAGGCCCGCGACCTGACGGTCAAGCGGCTGACGCTGCAGACCCGCTGGCGCTTCAATGAATCCACCCTGTTCGAGGGAGCCGTCTGGGGCTGGGAGAAGTCGCTGTATCACCCGATCTTCCAGGTGATGAATCAGGACAGCGCCACGCGCGGCGCCTTCGCCCGCATCGACTGGACGGGCAATATCGGCGGCCTGCGCGCCGACGCCTTCTACGGCTTCTCGTGGCGCGAGGGAGAGGTCGAGGCCCTGCGCTATCTGAATCTGGCGGGCCAACGCGGCGCCAAGACCGCCGATGCGCGTCAGGACGCCTCCGGTCTGGACGTCTTCGCCGAGGGGCGGCTGTTCGTCACCGAACAACTGGCCCTGGTCGCGGGCGGCTCATGGGGGCGCGCCACGCGCGACTATCTGGACCGCATGACCCCGGCCAATAACGCCAGCCGGGACTATGAGTGGTTCTCGCCGCGCATGGGCCTGTTGTGGGAAGCGGAAAGCGGCGCTCAGGTCTTCGCCAACCTGACCCGCTCGGTCGAACCGCCGACCTATGGCGCCCTGGTGCAGGCGCCGCTGACCGGCTTCACCCCGGTCGAGGTTCAGGACGCCTGGACCGGCGAGATCGGCACGCGCGGCCGCCATGGCCCTGTGGCCTGGGATCTGGTCGCCTATCGCAGCCGGATCGAGGGCGAGATGCTGAACTTCATCACCAGCCCCGACATTCCCGCCGCCACCTTCAACGCCAAGAAGACCATCCACCAGGGCATCGAGGCCGGGCTGGACTGGACCCTGCCGCTCGAACTGGCGGACGGGTCGCTGATGTTGCGTCAGGTCTATAACTGGAGCGACTTCCGCTTCGACGGCGACGCGCGCTGGGGCGACAACCGCCTGCCGGTCGTGCCGCAGCATCAGTATCGCGCCGAGCTGACCTGGCGCCACCCGACGGGCGTCTTCGTCACCCCGTCGGTCGAGTGGCGGCTGTCCAGCCCCTATGTCGACTACGCCAACACCATGAAGGCGCCGGACTACGCCGTGCTGGGCCTGACGGGCGGTTTCAACATCAACGCCAGAACCTCGGTCTACATCGACGCGCGCAACCTGACCGACAAGCGTTACGTCGGCGAGTTCTCGGCTGTGACCGACGCCAGCAAGGCGCAGACCGGCGTCTTCTTCCCCGGCGAGGGCCGTTCGGTCTCCGTCGGCCTTCGGCTGGCTTATTGATGGGCCGTTCCGCCTCAACACAGGCCAAGGCGCCGGACGTGATGTCCGGCGCCTATCGGGCCGTCTGGCGCTGGCACTTCTACGCCGGGGTGCTGGTCATGCCGTTCCTGATGCTGCTGACGCTGACGGGCGGCCTATATCTGTTCAAGGACGAGATCGACCACGCCGTCTATCGCTCCATGATCGAGGTTCCCGCCAGCGCCCGGCAGGCCGATCCCGATCAGTGGCTGGCCGCCGCCGCCCGCGCAGGCGAAGGCCGGGCGGCGAACGTGCTGGTCCCTGACCGCGCCGATCAGGCCGTGCGCGTCCGCGTCGACCGGCCCGACGGCGCCCAGCGCACCGTCTTCGTCGACCCGCACACAGCCACCGTCACCGGCGTGACCGCCTATGGCGGCGTGACCGAGACGATCAAGAAGCTGCACTCCCTCAGCCTGTTCGGCGGCCCGATCGGGACGGCGCTGAACATTCTGGTCGAGATCGTCGCGGGCTGGGCCATCATCCTGTGCGCCACCGGCCTCTATCTGTGGTGGCCCCGCCGCCGCGTAGGCGCCGTTCTGAGACCGCGTGAGACGGACGCCAGCCGCCGTCCCTTCTGGCGCGATGTCCACGCCCTGACCGGCTTCTATGTCGGCGGAGTGATTATCTTCCTGGCGGCCACCGGGATGCCGTGGTCGGCCGTCTGGGGCGATCAGTTCATGGGCGTCATGCGCGGCACGGGACTGGGCCGTCCGCCCGCGCCCGCCGCCGCCAGCCCCTGGAGCCACGCCAAGCCTCACGACGCCCCGGCGGGCGTGGGCTGGACGCTGGAGAACGCCGTCCTGCACGCCCATGGTCACGGCCACGGACATGACCATGCGACCCCCAGCCTGAACCGCGTGCTTCAGACAGCGCGCGAACAGGGCCTGCCCCGCCCCTTCACCGTCAGCATCCCGCAGTCGTCCGATCTGGCCTGGACCGTCGCCCGCCAAACCCGCAAGGCCGAGGACGCCCGCAGCCTCTATGTCGACGGCGCCAGCGGGGCGGTGAAGGCCGATCTGCGCTGGAGTCAGTTCGGCGTCATGGCCAAGGGCTTTGAATGGGGCATCGCCGTCCATCAGGGGATGCAATACGGCTGGATCAACCGCATCGTCATGCTGATCGGCTGCATCGCCGTCTGGCTGCTGGCGATCAGCGGCCTGATCATGTGGTGGAAGCGCCGTCCGCCCAGCCTGTCGCGCCGCCGCTCGGGCGCTCCGACGGCGCCGCCCGGCCCGCGCGCAAGAATCGCCGTGCTGTGCATCGTCATCCCCCTGTCCATCCTCTATCCCTTGACGGGACTGAGCCTCATGGCCGCCCTGCTGCTCGACCGAGCGGTGCGGATATTCACGGGGTCCAAGCCCGTCGCAGCCTCTTGATAAGGAGCTTCAACATGAAACGACTGTTCGCCCTGACCGCCCTGTCGGCCGCCGCCCTGACCCTCGTCGCCTGCGGCCAGCCCGCCGAGAAGTCGGCCGAAGCCGCCAAGGACGCCACGGTCGCGCCCGGCACGGTCCAGGTCGCCGACGCCTGGTGCCGCCCCACGCCCAACGGCGCCAAGGCCGGAGGCTGCTACCTGACCCTGACGGCAGGCTCCGACGACCGTCTGGTCAGCGTCTCGACCGCCCTGGCCCAGTCGGCCCAGGTGCATGAGATGAAGATGGAGAACGGGGTCATGAGCATGGCCCACCTGCACGACGGTCTGCCCCTGCCCGCCGGAACCCCGGTCGAACTGAAGCCGGGCGGCAACCACATCATGCTGATGGGCCTGCGCGATCCGTTGGTCGACGGCAGCGTGGCCTCCTTCACCCTGACGTTCGAGAAGGCCGGCCCCATCGGCGTCCACGCGGCCATCAAACAGCCGCCGGTGGTGGATTCGGAGGAGTAAGAGGCTCTCTTAATGGCGCGAGCCTGACAAACCGGCCCGAACCGGCTAAAGGCTCGCGCTCACGAGGAATCCCATGGCCCTTAAAGTCGCGATCGTCGGCCTGCCCAACGTCGGCAAGTCCACCCTGTTCAACGCCCTGACCAAGACGGCGGCGGCCCAAGCGGCCAACTATCCGTTCTGCACCATCGAGCCGAACACCGGCGACGTGGCCGTGCCGGAACCGCGCTTGAACGTCCTGGCGAGCATCGCCGGGTCCAAGGAAATCATCCCCTCGCGGATCACCTTCGTGGACATCGCCGGTCTGGTGCGCGGCGCGTCCAAGGGCGAAGGTCTGGGCAACCAGTTCCTGGCTAACATCCGCGACTGCGACGCCATCGCCTTCGTCGCCCGCTGCTTTGTCGATGACGACATCACCCACGTCGAGAACCGCATCGACCCGATCTCGGACCTCGAGATCATCGAGACGGAACTGATGTTGGCCGACCTCGAGAGCCTGGAACGCCGCCGCGTCCAGATCGAGAAGCGCGCCAAGGGCGGCGACAAGGAATCCCAGCTGAACCTCAAGCTGATCGACGCCGCACTTGAAAAGCTGCGCGACGGCAAGCCCGCGCGCCTGGCCGAGGTGTCCAAGGAGGACAAGAAGGCCTGGGACATGCTGCAACTGCTGACGGCACTGCCCGCCCTCTACGTCGCAAACGTCGAGGAATCCTCGGCCGACAAGGGCAATGAGCTGTCCGACCTGGTGGCCAAGCGCGCCGCCGAGGACAACGCCAACTCAGTGGTCATCTCGGCCCAGATCGAGTCGGAAATCGCCGTCCTGGACGACGAGGAGCAAAAGGAGTTCCTCGAGACCCTGGGTCTGGAAGAGCCCGGCCTGAACCGCCTGATCCGCGAAGCCTACAAGCTGCTGGGCCTGCAGACCTACTTCACCGTCGGCCCGAAGGAAGCCCGCGCCTGGACCATCCCTGTCGGCGCCACCGCGCCGCAGGCGGCGGGCGTGATCCACACCGACTTCGAAAAGGGCTTCATCCGCGGCGAAACCATCGCCTTCGACGATTACGTCGCGCTGAAGGGCGAAGCGGGCGCCAAGGAAGCGGGCAAGATGCGCGCCGAAGGCAAGGCCTATATCGTCAAGGACGGGGATGTGATGCATTTCCTGTTCAACAACTAGGCTACTTCCTCAGGGCGGTTAGAAAATCTGACCGCCCTGATAGAATTACTGAAATTCCATACCCTTGCAGGTATCGCCAAAGCCCTGGATGAATCAGCTCAATTGACGCTGAAAATTCTCCAGGGACGCCATGAAGTTCGATACCCTCGCCGTGCACGCCGGTTATTCGCCGGACCCGACCACCAAGTCGGTCGCCGTGCCCATCTACCAGACCACCAGCTACGCCTTCGACGACACCCAGCACGGGGCGGATCTGTTCGACCTGAAGGTGGCGGGCAACATCTACACCCGCATCATGAACCCGACGTCCGACGTGCTGGAGCAGCGCCTCGCGGCGCTGGAGGGCGGCATCGCGGCGCTGACCGTGGCCTCGGGTCAGGCGGCGATCACCTATGCGATCCTGACCATCGCCGAGGCCGGCGACAACATCATCGCCACCTCGACCCTGTATGGCGGCACCTACAATCTGTTCGCCCACACCCTGCCGCAATACGGCATCACGGTGCGCTTCATCGACGCCGCCGATCCGGCCACCATCGCCGCCAATACGGATGAGCGCACCAAGGCGGTCTTCTGCGAATCCATCGGCAACCCGCTGGGCAATGTCGTGGACTTCGGCGCCCTGGCCGACGCGGCGCACGCACAAGGGTTGCCGCTGATCGTCGACAACACTGTGCCGACCCCCTACCTGACCCGCCCGATCGAGCATGGGGCGGACATCGTCGTCCACTCCCTGACCAAATACATCGGCGGCCACGGCACCAGCATCGGCGGCGCCATCGTGGACAGCGGCAACTTCCCCTGGGCCGAACACAAGGCGCGCTTCCGCCGCCTAAACGAGCCGGAGGTCAGCTATCACGGCGTCGTCTACACCGAGGCGCTTGGCCCGGCGGCCTTCATCGGCCGGGTGCGCACGGTTCTGCTGCGGAACACCGGCGCAGCCATCTCGCCGTTCAACAGCTTCCTGATCCTGCAGGGGCTCGAGACGCTGGGTCTGCGCATGGACCGTCACGTCGAGAACGCCACCGCCGTCGCCCAATGGCTGAAGGCCCATCCCAAGGTGGAATGGGTCAACTACGCCGGGCTGGAAGATCATCCGTCCAACCCGCTGATTAAGAAGTATTTCGGCGGCAAGGCGTCGGGCCTGCTGACCTTCGGCGTGAAGGGCGGTCGTGAGGCGGGCGCCCGCTTCCAGGACGCGGTGAAGATCTTCACCCGTCTGGTCAACATCGGCGACGCCAAGTCGCTGGTCTGCCACCCGGCCTCGACCACCCACCGCCAGCTGTCGCCGGACGAACTGAACAAGGCGGGCGTGACCGAGGACACCGTCCGCCTGTCGGTCGGCATCGAACACATCGACGACCTGATCGCCGATCTGGACCAGGCCCTGGCCGCCGTCTGATTTTCCGACCTGTCCCAGCCAGGCGCCGCCGACGCGGCGCTTGGCTGTCGACACTCGCGATCCGGCTCACTACGGTCCCGCCATCGAATTCTCCGAGGGGTGAGACTGTATGCGTATTTCATCTTCCATCGCCGTCCTGGCGTTCGCCGCGGCCCTGGCCGGCGGCGCGGCCGCCCAGGCCCAGACCGCTCAGGCCCAGACCGCGCCCGCCTTCGACGCCGCGCGCATTTCCGAGGACATCCGCGTCCTGTCGGACGACAGCTTCGAGGGTCGCGGCATCGCCACCCCGGCCGAGCAAAAGGTCATCGACTACCTGAGCCGTCAGTATGCGGCCGCAGGCTTCGCCCCCGGCGGCGAGAACGGCGGCTGGACCCAGGCCGTGGGCCTGAACCGTTTCAGCGTCTCCAACGTCTCGGGCCAGTTGAAACTGGGCGACTGGAGTCAGTCGCTGACGCAGGGTCAGGAAGTCACCATGACCACTCGCCTGCCCGGCGCGACGGTCGACCTGAAGGACAAGCCGCTGGTCTTCGTCGGCTACGGCATCAGCGCGCCCGAGCGCCAGTGGAACGACTTCAAGACCGACGTGCGCGGCAAGGTGATCGTCGTCCTGGTCAACGACGCCGATTTCGAAGATCCGTCGCTGAACACCTTCGGCGGCGAGGCCATGACCTATTACGGCCGCTGGACCTACAAGTTCGAAGAGGCAGCGCGTCAGGGCGCGGCGGGCGTGCTGATCGTCCACGAAACCAAGCCGGCCTCCTATGGCTGGACCACGGTCGCCAACTCCTGGGGCGTGCCGCAGTTCGACATCGTGCGCGCCGATCCGTCGGCCGAGCGCGTGGCCATGGAAGGCTGGATCCAGCGTGATCTGGCCGTCGACCTGTTCCGCCGTGCGGGCCTCGATTTCGAGCAGGAGAAGATCAAGGCGCGCAGCCGCGACTTCCAGCCGGTCGAACTGAAGGGCGCCTCCATCGACGCCCGCATGGACGTGAAGTCCGAGCGCATCGTCACCCACAACATCGTGGCCAAGCTGGAAGGCACGACCCACGCGGACGAGACCATTCTCTACACCGGCCACTGGGACCACATCGGCATGGGCGAGCCGGACGCCAACGGCGACCGCATCTTCAACGGCGCCATCGACAACGCCTCAGGCACGGCGGCCCTGCTGGAGATGTCGCGCCAATGGTCGGCCGGACCGCGGCCTGAACGCACCATCGTCATGATCAGCTTCACCGGCGAGGAAAGCGGCCTTCTGGGTTCGGAATTCTACGCCGCCAACCCGCTGTATCCGGTGGAGAAGACCGTCGGCGGCTTCAATATCGACTCGGCCGCCGTCTTCGGTCGGATGAACAAGCTGGGCGTGACCGGCTACGGCCATTCGGAACTGGACGAGCCGGTGATCGCGGCGGCGGCGGCGCAAGGGCGCGGCTTCGTCGGCGACGCCGGGGCGGCGGCGGGCATCTACTTCCGCTCGGACCACTTCCCGCTCGCCAAGAAGGGCGTGCCGATGGCCTATCTGTCCTCGACGGGCGAGTTCGTCGACGCGCCGATCGAGCCGCGCCTGGCGCGCGCCGCCGACTACCGCGCCAACCGCTACCATCAGGCGGCGGACGAGTGGGAAGCCGATTGGGACTATTCGGGCATGCTCCAGGACCTGGAGGTCATGTTCAAGGTCGGTCAGGATCTGGCCAACAGCCGCGACTGGCCGGAATGGAAGTCCGGCTCGGAGTTCGGCCCGGAACGCGCCAAGAGCGCCGCTCAACGCCGCTGATCCGACCTCTCGGTCGAATATGACGAAAATGTAAGGGGCGGCCTCGCAAGGGGCCGCCCTAAGACTATGGGGAACGGCCTCCTGGGGAAGGTCGAAGGAAACGCCATGCACCATCGCTTCATTCGCGGCGTCGCCGCCGCCGCGCTGATCCTCGTCGCGGGCGCCGCCTCGGCCCAGGACTTCTCGGCCCAGCGCCTGTCCAACGACATCCGCGTCATCAGCGCCGACGACTTCCAGGGCCGCTATCCCGGCACGGAGGGTGAGAAGAAGACGCTGGACTGGCTCCAGGCCCAGTATGAAGCCATGGGCCTGGAGCCCGGCGGCCCGAACGGTCAGTGGCTGCAAATCATCGATCTGAAGCGTCTGACGCCTAGGGGCGAGCCCGCCCTGACCTGGGCCGGAACGACCTCCGGCGGCCGCGCCCTGACGGCTGGCGCCGACTTCACCCTGCGGGCGATGAACGACGCGGCCATGGGCCAGGTGATCGACGCCCCCGTCGTCTTCGCGGGCTACGGCATCCATGCGCCTGAGCGGGGCTGGGACGACTACGGCGATCTGGATGTGACCGGCGCGGTGGTCCTGGTCATGGCGGGCGAGCCCGACGGCGAACTGTTCAACGGCCCCTACGCCACCACCTACCAGTCCGCCGCCTACAAGGCCGACGAAGCCAAGCGGCGCGGCGCCGTGGCGGTTCTGACGGTCGTCGACGGAGGCGCAGGCGCCGCCGCCTGGCGACGCGAGACCTCAGGGGCCGACCGCACCCGCACCCTGACGCCCGGCTCGGCCGAGCTGACCCTCAGCGGCGCCGTGAACCGCGACGTGGCCGCCGAAATGGGCGTAAACCTGGAGACGCTGAAGCCGCGCCTCGAGACCGGCGACTTCCGCGCCTTCCCGCTGGAGGCGCGCATCACCGCCTCGGCCGAGGAATCGGTCGAGATCCTGCGCACCCACAATCTGCTGGCCCGCATCACCGGCAAGGAGCGCCCGAACGAGGTCGTCATCTATTCCGCCCACTGGGACCACGTCGGCGTCAATGAACACGCGGCGGGCGACGACAAGGTGTTCAACGGCGCCTGGGACAACGCCTCGGGCACCATCGGCGTGGTCGAGATGGCCCGCCAGCTGAAGGCCGCCCCGACGCCGAAGCGCACCCTCGTCTTCGCCCATATGGCGGCCGAGGAGATGGGCCTCCTGGGCGCCTACGCCTATGTCGCCGATCCAGTCTATCCGTTGGAGACGACGGTGGCCGACATCAACATCGACATGCTGCCCCTGAGCGGCCCGACCCGCGACGTCCCCATCTTCGGCAAGGGCCAGAACAGCCTCGAGGACGACCTTCAGGCCCTGGCCGAACAGAAAGGCCGCTATGTCTCCGATGACGGTCAGCCGGAACAGAATTTCTACTATCGCTCCGACCACTTCCCCTTCGCTCGCGCGGGCGTGCCGGCCCTGATGCCCTGGCACGGCGTGGATTGGGTCGAGGGCGGCCGCGAGGCGGGCCTGGCCGCGTGGAAGGCCAAGTTCGGCGCCGACTATCATCGCCCCAGCGACGAGTGGTCCGCCGACTGGGATCTGCGCTCGGCGGTCGAGAACCTGACCCTGCTCTATCGTCTGGGCCTGGACCTGGCCAACGGCGACCAGTGGCCCACCTGGAAGCCGACCTCCGAGTTCGGTCAGGTCCGCGATCGCAGCGAAGCCGCGCGACGCTGACCCATCAAAAGGCAAGGGCGGCAACGCCCTCGCCGTCCAGGGCGTTGAGGCAGGGATGATCCGTCTCTCGTCTTCATTGCTCGCCGCGCTGGCGATCCTGCTGGGGGCCTGCGAACCGCCTCGGCCGGTCAATCCGCCGACCGAACCGGCTCAACCCATTCAGGGTCCGGGAACCTCAGCGCCGCCGCCCCAGCGCCCGCCGGGGATGGAGCCGCTGCTGCGTGGCGCAGGCGCGACCAGCTTCATCGGCCGCTGGGCCGCCACAGCCGATTCCTGCGCCCAGGTGGGCGATCAGGTCGCGCTGGAAATCACCACGGCAGATCTGCATGGGCGCGGCCTGCGTTGCGCCATCGAAACCATCAATGAGCGCGGCCAGGGCTACGACGCCCTCCTCGCCTGCGAGACGGCTGCCGGCCGGACCGAGCGGCACGCCCGCTTCGAGGCTACGGACGACACCTTGCGCTTGATGTGGCTGGACCAGCCATCTGAGCAGCCCATGCGCCTGATCCGTTGCACCAGTCTGGCGCGCTGACGCGTAGAACGCCGCCCACGAAAAAACCCGCCGGATCGCTCCGGCGGGTCGTTTCGTCTGCGAGGACAAAGCGCCTTAGTGGGCGACGCCCTTCCAGATGCGGCGATAGCTGGCGTAGGTCACGCCCGCAAAGGCCAGCAGGAAGATGATGACGCCGAAGCCCATCTGCTTGCGCTCGACCATCTTCGGCTCGGACGTCCAGGCGATGAAGGCGGCGACGTCCTTGGACATCTGGTCCACGGTCGCCTCGGTGCCGTCGTCATAGGTGACCTGACCGGCGGTCAGCGGCGCCGGCATGGCGATGAAGCCACCTTCCGGCACATGGCCCTCGCCTTCCCAGAACGGGGTCATGTCGCCCGCCATATAGGGGTTGTAGTGCTGACCCGGCGCCATCTTCAGGCCCGCCGGCGGGGTCGAATAGCCCGACAGAAGCGAATAGATGTAGTTGGCGCCGTCGTGACGGGCCTTGGCCATGACGGACAGGTCCGGCGGCATGGCGCCGCCGTTGGCCGCAGCGGCCGCCGTCGGGTTCGGATAGGGGTTGGGGAAGCGGTCCGCCGTGGTGGCGTCGCGGCGCAGGTCTTCACCCGTTTCCGAGTCGATGTCGGCGACCTGGATTTCCTTGGCCAGGGCCTTCACGACCGGGTTGTCGTTCGGGTTCGGATACTTGGGATTCCAGAACGGCCCGTGCTTGTCGCCCAGGTTGCGGAAGTGCACCAGGTCCATGCCGTGGCAGGAGGCGCAGACCTCACGATAGACCTTGTAGCCGCGCTGCAGCTGGCCCTGATCGAAGGTGCCGAACGGCCCGGCGAAGCTGAAGCCGCCGTCGCGCGGATGCTTGGCGCCCCCGGCGGCCATCGCCGGAGCGGCGATGGCGACCAGGCCGGCAGCGGCCGTCAAGGAGACAAGGATCTTGCGGAAGGACACGGTCTTTTTCTCGTTGCTCATCATCGCGCTCAGGCCTTCTCGGCTGCGGTCGACGGGAGCACGGGCTCCGAGATCGTCGCCGGGATCGGCAGCGGCTTCTCACGCAGGCCGATGACCGGCATCAGCACCAGGAAGAAGACGAAGTAGTACGCCGTCAGCAGACGCGTCAGCCACAGGTAGGAGTTCAGCTGGCCGTCGATCAGGTTGAAGCTGGGCATGCCCGGCACGACCGGCGCGTCCGGCAGCTGCGCGCCGCACCAGCCGAGGCCGAAGCAGACGAACAGGAAGATGATGAAGAAGGTCTTCATCGTCGGGCGGTAGCGCATGGAGCGCACCTTGGACGTATCCAGCCACGGCAGGACGAACAGGACGCCGATCGCCGCGAACATGGCCACCACGCCGCCGAACTTGTCGGGGATGGCGCGCAGGATCGCGTAGAAGGGCAGCATGTACCACTCAGGCACGATATACGCCGGGGTCTGCAGCGGGTTGGCCGGGATGTAGTTGTCGGCGTGGCCCAGAGCGCCCGGGTTGTAGAAGACGAACACCGCAAACAGGATCAGGAACAGGATGATCGCAAAGCCGTCCTTGACCGTGAAGTACGGGTGGAAGGGCAGCATGTCCTTCTTGGCGCGGTCCTTCGGGATCAGGATGCCGACCGGGTTGTTCTGACCGGCGGCGTGCAGCGCCCACAGGTGCAGCACCACGCAACCGGCGATGACGAACGGCAGCAGGTAGTGCAGCGAGAAGAAGCGGTTCAGCGTCGCGTTGTCGATCGCCGGGCCGCCACGCAGCCAGACCAGGATCGGCTCGCCGACGACCGGAATGGCGCCGATCAGGTTGGTGATGACCTCAGCGCCCCAGAAGGACATCTGGCCCCACGGCAGGACGTAGCCCAGGAAGGCGGTGGCGATCATCAGGAAGAAGATCACGCAGCCGACGATCCAGATCATCTCGCGCGGCGCCTTGTAGGAGCCGTAGTACAGGCCCCGCAGCATGTGCAGGTAGACGGCGATGAAGAACATCGACGCGCCGTTGGCGTGCACATAGCGGATCAGCCAGCCGCCGTTCACGTCGCGCATGATGCGCTCGACCGAGGCGAAGGCCATGTCGACGTGCGGGGTGTAGTGCATGGCCAGGACGATGCCGGTGATGATCTGAGTCATCAGGCAGATCGCCAGGATGCCGCCGAAGGTCCACCAGTAGTTCAGGTTCTTCGGGGTCGGCAGGTTCGCATAGTCCATACCGAAACGGATGATCGGCAGGCGCGTGTCCATCCACCGCTCGACGGCGGTTTTCGGGACGTAAGTGGATTCGTGATCGCTCATGGTTCCTCTGTCCGTCCTCAGCCGATCTTCACGCGGGTGTCGGACATGTATTCGTAGTTCGGCACGATCAGGTTCAGCGGCGCCGGGCCCTTACGAATACGCCCCGAGGCGTCGTAGTGCGAACCGTGGCACGGGCAGAACCAGCCGCCGTACTCGCCGGCGTTGAAGGTCGGCACGCAACCCAGGTGGGTGCACGAACCGATGACCACGAGGTACTTTTCGTGACCAGCCTTGGTGCGCTCGGCGTCGGTCTGAGCGGGGCTGCCCACGGCGCCTTCGTCGATGACCTTCTTCAGCTCGGCCGGAGTGCGATAGCGCACGAAAACCGGCTTGCCCTGCCACTTGATGACGACCTGCTGGCCTTCCTGGACCTTCGTCAGATCGAATTCGATCGACGCCAGGGCCAGGGTGTCGGCCGCCGGGTTCATCTGATTGATGAGCGGCCAGGCCACCATCACGCCAGCGCCGGCCGCAGCCGCGCCCGCAGCAATGTGGATGAAGTCGCGGCGAGTGGCGTCGCCACCCCCGTGTTGGCCGTCAGGCCCGTCAGCATTCACGACCGATTCGGCCACGCGTTTCACCTCTGCATCGCCGGTCGCCCGCCCCGAGATGGGACGTCAACCGAATGGAACCCTATCATGCGATGGCAAACCCCTGCCCGTCCGGCCTTGGTTTCAACTGTTCCTGACAAGTCGCGGAAGCGATTTGCGAAACAGTCGCAACAAAAGCCGCGACAAGGCCCCGCCCCGCGCGTATGAGGGCCTTAGAATGCGTCTCGCCCTTTTTCAACCTGACATCCCCCATAATGTCGGCGCCTGCATCCGTCTGAGCGCCTGTTTCGGCGTGGAATTGCACGTCATCGAGCCCACGAGCTTCAATTTCGACGATCGTGCGATGAAGCGGGCGGCCCTGGATTATGGGCCTCTGTCCCATATGACGCGCCATTCCAGCTGGGACGCCTTCCAGCGCGACCGCGCCCCTGGAAGACTGGTTCTGTTCACGACACGGGCGGCTGAGCCGCTGACCGATTTCGTTTTCCAGCCCGATGACGTTCTGTTGTTCGGCAAGGAGAGCGCCGGGGCTCCCGACTACGTCCATGCTGCGGCGGATGCGCGAATCTATATTCCGATCCGCCCGGAGACCCGGTCGCTGAACCTCTCGGTCAGCGCCGGAATCGGCCTGCATGAAGCGTTGCGCCAGATGAACGAACTGCCGCACCGCTGACCCTTCTCCCCTTGTGGGAGAAGGTGGGCCCGAAGGGCTCGGATGAGGGGTGTCGGCAGGCGATTTGAACATGAAATGAGGAGCGCGTGTCTTCGCACCCCTCATCCGTCCGGCTCCGCCGTCCACCTTCTCCCACAAGGGGAGAAGGATTTTATCGGATCACTCCGGCGCGCCGTCGTTCGGCAGCTTGGCCAGGCTCGGCCGCTCTGCGCTCTTGGACGCCGCCACGCGCTCCACCGCGCGCATGACGCGCAGCAGGTTCTCGCCCGAGATCTTGCGGATGTCGGCCTCGCTCCAGCCGCGGCGCATCAGTTCGGCCAGCAGGCGCGGATAGCCGTCCACGCCTTCCAGGCCGACCGGCAGGCTGTCCACGCCGTCATAGTCGCCGCCCAGGCCGACGTGGTCGATTCCCGCCACGTCGCGGACGTGCTGGATGTGGGCGATGACGTCCTCCATCGTCGCCTTGGGCGCCGGGTTGGCGGCGTTCCAAGCGTCCATGCCCGCCTTGACCGCAGCGGGATCGCCGGGGTTGAGGGCCGTCAGTCGCGTCATCTCCGCGCCGCGCGCCGCGCCCGAGGCCCTCACCGCCTCGCTGACGAAGCCCGGCACGAAGGTAACCATGACGATGCCGCCGTTGCCCGCCATCTGGCGCAGCACGGTATCGGGCACGTTGCGCGGATGGGCTGTCACCGCCCGCGCCGAGGAGTGGGAGAAGATCACCGGCGCCTCGGACACGCGGATGGCGTCGACCATGGTGTCTTCGGACACGTGGCTGAGGTCGACCATCATGCCCAGACGGTTCATCTCACGGACCACGTCTTCGCCGAAAGCGTTCAGCCCGTTCCATTTCGGCGCATCCGTGCCGCTGTCGGCCCAGGTCGTGCTCTTGGAGTGGGTCAGCGTCATGTAGCGCGCACCCGAATCATAAAACTCGCGCAGCAGGCCCAGGGAGTCGTCGATCGAATAGCCGCCCTCCATGCCGATCAGGCTGGCGATCTTGCCCGCGCGGTGGATACGGACCAGATCGTCGGCCGTGGTGGCGATCTCGAAGGTCTCGGGGTGGGCGGCGACGATGCGCTTGACCGTGTCGATCTGTTCGAAGGTGGCCTTGGCGGCGTCGACCGGCGCCATGCTGGCGGGGACATAGACCGACCAGAACTGACCGCCCACGCCCCCGGCGCGCAGACGCGGGATGTCCGTATGAAGACGCGTCGATGTCGACAGATTTGCATTCAGATCAACGCCGTGCGGATCATTCCCGAAGCCCTGGCGCAGAGCCCACGGCAGGTCGTTGTGCCCATCAATCAGGGGCGTGCGCTTCAGAATCTGCATCACGCGCGCCTCATGAGGCTGAGACGTTTGAGCCAGGGTCGGTCCCGCCAGGACGGCGATGGAGACAGCGGCCAGCAGGCTGGCGCGCAAGGCGATGCGGATCATGATTTCCCCCTCTAAACTACAGCCCCGCCCGGTCGCCCCACGGCGCCGCTTTGCGGGCGCCGCACGCTGACACAAGCGCGACGCCGTGGGAACTGTCCGTAGGCATCGTTTGCGCCGCGCCTTGTGATCTGGATCAAGGCCTCCTCGCCCGCGCTGCGGCATCAGACCCGCATCCGCACCCCGCCGGACTGTTCAGAAAGGCCGCGTCATGGTTGAAGCCCTCATGATCCAAGCTGACCCCGCCCTGATGATTGAGCGCCGCGAGCGCGCCCGCGTCTGGTTCGAGACCCTGCGCGACAAGATCCACGCCGGTTTCGAGGCGCTGGAAGACGCCGCCCCCGCCGAACTGTTCGCCGGAGAGGCCGGCCGCTTCGTCCGCACGCCGTGGGACCGCAAGGAAGGCGGCGGCGGCGTCATGGGCATGATGAGCGGCCGCCTGTTCGAGAAGGTCGGCGTCCACTGCTCGACCGTCCACGGAACCTTCCCCGCCGACTACGCCAAGAATGTGCCGGGCGCCGAGGAAGACCCGCGCTTCTACGCCACCGGCATCAGCCTGATCTGCCACCCGGTCAGCCCGCGCGTGCCCGCCGTCCATATGAACACCCGCTTGATCTCGACGACCAAGACCTGGTTCGGCGGCGGCGGCGACCTGACGCCTGTGCTGGATGCGGACCGCCGCGACGACCACCCGGACACGGTGGACTTCCACGCCGCCATGAAGGGCGCCTGCGACGCCTTCGATCCCGCCTGGCACGCCAAATACAAGCAGTGGTGCGACGAATACTTCTTCCTGCCCCACCGCAATGAACCGCGCGGCACCGGCGGCATCTTCTATGACCACCACGACAGCGGCGACTGGGAGCGGGACTTCGCCTTCACCCAGACCGTCGGCGAGGCCTTCCTCAAGGTCTATTGCGACATCGTCGCCCGCCGGATGCACGAACCCTGGACCGCCGAGGAGCGCGAGGAGCAGTTGATCCGCCGCGGCCGCTACGTCGAGTTCAACCTGCTCTACGACCGCGGCACCATGTTCGGCCTGAAAACCGGCGGCAACGTCGAGTCGATCCTCAGCTCCATGCCCCCCGTAGTGAAGTGGCCCTAAAGGCCGAGGTTCAGGCCGAGACCTGATCGTTCGTCCGGTCCAAGGCCTCTGCGACGGCCCTGGTCAGGCCCGCCACGCTGAGCGGTTTGGTCAGATGGCCGTCGGCCCCCGCGCGATGACTGGCCTCGACGTGTTCGCTCATGGCGTTGGCGGTCAGCATCAGGATCGGCGTCGGCTCGGCGCCTGTGCGGCGCTCGTGGGCGCGCATCTCGGCCGTCGCGGTCAGCCCGTCCATGACCGGCATCTGCATGTCCATCAGCACCAGATCGAAGCCGCCCTCGCGGAAAGCGGCCAGGGCCTGAGCCCCGTCCTCGACCGTCGTCAGCTCAACCCCCAGCGGCTCCAACATGACCTCAACCACCTTGCGGTTGGCCGGATGATCGTCCGCCAGCAGCACGCGCGGCGCGACTGAGCGATCAGCGCGCGGCAGGGCGGCGGGCGTGAAGGCAGGCTCGTCAATCTGGTCCTCGCCTCCTTCGGCAGGCGGCAACGTCAGTTCGAACCAGAAGCGCGCGCCCTCGCCCGGCGGGGATTCGCAGTCCAGCTCGCCGCCCATCAACCGCACCAGATCATCCGAAATGGCCAACCCCAGCCCGCTGCCGCCGAACCGGCGGGTGATGGAGCCGTCCTCCTGCTGGAAACGATGGAAGATGCGCGACTTGAACTCGGCGTCGAAACCAATGCCCGTGTCGGCCACGGCGAAACGGACGCGGTCCTGCTCCAGCAGATCGACTTCCAGGGTTACTGACCCCGTCTGGGTGAACTTCAACGCATTGCTGATGAGGTTGGTGAGCACCTGGCGCAGCCGCACAGCATCACCGACGACCCGTCGCGCCAGGGCGGCGTCATAATCCAGGCGCAACTCGACCCCCTTGTCCAGGGCCAACGGCGCCCACAAGGCGACCACGTCGCGCGCCGCCTGCTCAAGGTCGAAGGGCGCCGGCTCGATCGCCAACTGGCCCGACTCGATGCGGGCGACATCCAGAATGTCCGACAACAGCCGCTCCAGCGTGACGCCTGACGAACGGATGATGTTCACCAGCTCCCGATCCTGCTCGCGCAGGTCGCGCCCAGCCAGGGCCTCGGCCATGGCCACGACGCCGTTCAGCGGCGTGCGGATCTCATGGCTCATATTGGCCAGGAATTCGCTCTTGGCCCGGTTCGCCGCCTCGGCGTGAAGCTGGGCCCTCTTCAGGTGGCGTGACTGTCGCCTCTGCCACAACAGCACCAGCAGCACCGACAGGACAAAGACCAGGCTGATGGCCAGAATCCAGTTTTGTCCCCGGATCACCGCCTGCTGCAGCTGGGTGTTGGCGCGGGCCGTCTCCAATTGGCGACGACGCTGGGCCAGTTGTTGCTGCATGTCGCCCGTCACCTGGTGAATCCCCGCGCTGAAACGCTGGGCGGTGTGCAGGTCACGCTGCCGCTGATACTCGCGCAGGACCTCAAACGCCTCGCGCGACCGGCCTGAGCTGAACAATAGTTCGGCCTCAACCAGGCGTTCCGTTGGGTCGACCGCCCCTTCAGGCGCCAGTTCGCGCAGACGCTCCAGATCGCTGCGGGCGCCCGCAAGGTCGCCCAACCGCGCCCGCGCCACGCCCCGTATCGGCAGGATGTCCAGCGCCAGAAAGGCCTTGCCGTCGATCAGAGCCTCATGGGGCGCCAGACAGTCCAGCACCCCGCGCGGATCCCGCCGCGCATCGGCGACGAAGGCGCACAAGGCGGCGTCATAGGCGCCGAGGCTGTCCAGGTTCGCGCGCTGGCTCAGGCGATGGTGGGCCGCGTAGTAAAGCTCGGCGTTCGGCAGGTCTCCCACCTGAATCGCCATGCGCGTCAGATTGTAGAGGCTGTCGAAATCCGGGCGCGGATATGCAGGATTGGAATCGTCGATCTCGAAGCGACGAAAGGCGTCGGCTGCGCCCGCCACATCGCTCAGCTTCATCAAGCCCATGCCGGTGACTTCCCAAACCCCGGCTCTCGCGGTGGCGGCATAGGGATCGTGGACAGGGATTTCAGCCTCGACCGTCGTCAGCAGGCGCAGGCCTTCGCCGACGCGGTCCTGATCCATCAGAGCCAAGGCGCTCAACCGGGCCGCATGGGCCATGACGAACCAGTCGCGCGTGGTGCGAGCCGTATGCGCCATCTCATTCTCAACCGACAGGTCGCCCTGATCGTAGAGGATGGTCAGAGTGTTCAGACGCGCAATCGCCAGGTAGCGCTGGTCATTCTGGGCGCGCGCCTGCGCCTCCAGACGACTGTTCCACAAGATCGCCTTGTCGAAATCCCCCTGGTTCAGGACCGTCCAGGCGACATGATACAGCCGGTTCAACCCTTCCCGATCACGGCGCTTCATGGCCTCGAGACCGAAGCTCTCCAGCGCCGCAAAGTTCGTATTGGCGGCCCGCTGCTCGACGGCTCTGGCCAGTTCCAGGCCCTGCGTCGACTTCGCCACGGCAGGCGCAGCGGTCGCCAGCACGGCGACCGCGATCAAGGGCGCGCGAAGGAAGGTCTTGAGGCGTACGGAAGACATCCTCACGACCCTAGTCCTGTGGAAGTTGCCTAAGGCTTAGCGCCGTTCGACGAAGCGCGCCACGCCGAGAGCGATCTTCAGGCCGAAACGCCCAGATAGGCGCGTATCCAGTCGGCCAGAACCGCCCGGTCGTTCGGCTCGGCCAGGGTGGCGTGCGCCTGATCCACCAGAACGTCGTCAATGCGCCCCCGGCGCCCCTCGGTCAGGCGGGCGGCGAAGGCCGGATCGAACTCGGGATGGCACTGGAAGCTGATGGCGTCCTGCCCCCAGGCCAGGCCCGCATAGGGGGTGAACTCGCTGGCGATCAGCACCCGCGCATCGGCGGGCGCGGCCACGACCTGATCCTGGTGCGAGACCGGAATGGCGATCGTCGCCGCAGCCGGCGTCATCCAGGCCTCGTCGCTCAGCACGTCATAGCGGTGAAGGCCGACGCCCCAGCCCTTGTCGGACTTCTCAACCCGACCGCCGAAGGCATGGGCCAGGATCTGGTGGCCGAAGCACACGCCCACCAACCGCGTCTTGCCGCGCGCCCCGCGCAACCAGGCGGACAGAGGCTCAATCCACGGCAGGTCCTCATAGACGCCCGCCGCCGATCCGGTGACGATCGTCCCGACGAAAGCCGACGGGTCTTCGGGCAGTTCGCCCGCCTGAACGTCGAAGCGATGGGTGGTCACGCCCTCGCCCAGCATGGCGCGGAACTGGGCGGTGTAGTCGCCGAACGTCTCAGCCAGATGAGCAGGCGGGCGACCGGTTTCGAGGATGGCGATGGCGGTCATGAAATCCACTTGATCGACAGGAGTGAAGGAAGCCTCAGCCACTGGATTGCGGTAGAAGAAGGAACAACGCAATGAGACGAACCGCCCATGCCTTCCTCCGCCGACGCCCAGGCCGATGCGCCGCTTGAGGACCTGGTCGTCCTGATCAATGTCTTCAAGTGCAATGCGCCCCATCAGGACGAACTGATGGAGCGTCTGGCGGATCTGGTGCGTGTTCAGACCACCCTGCCCGGCTTCGTCTCAGCCACCCTGCATCGCGGATTGAACGGTCGCGTCGCCGCCAACCACGCCGTCTGGGCCGACGCTGACGCCTGGAAGGCCATGACCCGCCATCCGCAGGTCGTCGCAGCCATGGGGCCGATCCTGGCCATCGCGACGTTTGAGCCCCACCTTTACGAGCCGGGCGAGATCATCCAGCCCTAAGGCGTTTTTGCCCTAGCCCGCGCGCCAGACCTCGGCTCGACCGCCCGCGTCGCCCAGCGCCTGAACCGTCCAGCCGCAGATTTCAGCCGCCGCCGCCTCGGCGCCCGACGGGGCGTTGACCACCGTCATGGCGCAACCGTTCATCTTCATCGGATTGTTCAACGGGCGCAGCCGCGCCTCGGCCACTAGCACCCGCGACAGCCCCGCCTGCTCCAGCCGTCGGATGAAGCCGTCGAAGGTCTCCAGATCCTTCAGCGGCGTCCAGATCGCCACGCAGGCCGTCGGATCAGCGCGCAACACCGCCGCCGCCGTCTCGGCCGAGCGGACATAGTCGTCGGGCCGCTCGAACGGCGGGTCGATCAGCACCAGCGGCGCCTTCAGCCCCCGCGCCGCGCGCACCGCCCCTTCATAGCCGTCGCCCGCCTGGCCCGTGGCGTTGGGCCAGTGCGCCAGCGCCTCGCGCAACAGCGCCTCGACCGGCGGGTTCAACTCGAAGCCGCGATAGGAATCTTCAGCCCGCAAGGCCCGCGCCGTCAGCACCGGCGAACCGGGATAGAAGCGCACCCCGCCCTGCGGGTTCAACGCCGCGACCTCGACCGCCAGCGTCTCGATCAGCGGCGGCCGCGCCTCGGCGGTCATAAGCCGCGCCACCCCGGCCTCGGCCTCGCGCGAGCGGACCCCATCGCCCGACAGATCATACAGACCCGCCCCGGCGTGAGTGTCCAGAACCGCGACGGGTCCCAAGGCGCCGCTTCGCGCCTGCCGCTCCTTCAACAGCCACAGCACAAGGGCGTGCTTGACCAGATCAGCGAAATTTCCGGCATGAAAGCTGTGACGATAATTCATGGCCGCTCGTCCCTCGCCCCCGTCATCAGGTCAAGTCGTATAAGAAGGGGCGACGCCCCGGCCTCAGGATACGCCATGCTGATCGACCACCCCATCCTCTCCGACGAGGACCGCACCCCCTCCGCCGCCATCGCCGAGACGGCCGAGGACGGCCTGGCCCTGCGCGAACAGCACGGACGCGGCGGCACCGAGGTCGGGGTCAGGCGCGCCGAACAGCTGATGGCGGGCACGCCGCTCAGCGATCGGGATATCAAGTCGATGTACAGCTATTTCGCCCGTCACGCGGTGGACAAGCACGGCCGCTATTGGGCCGACCCCATCAAGCCGTCGGCGGGCTATATCGCCTGGCGCCTGTGGGGCGGGGACGAGGCGCGCGACTGGATCAACAGCCTGCGCGCCCGCCTTCGCGACGTCGGGATTTAGCGCCCGATCAGTCGGCCCAGTTCAGGACGACCTTGCCCGACTTGCCGGACTTCATGGCCTCGAAGCCCGCCTCGAAATCCTGATAGGACATCTGGTGGGTGATCAGCGGCGTCAGGTCCAGACCGGCCTTCAGCAGGCCCAGCATCTTGCGCCAGGTGGTGAACATCTCGCGCCCATAGACGCCCTTGATGGTCAGCGCCTTCAGGATGATCGCGCCCCAGTCCGTCTCCATCGGCTTGGACGGAATGCCCAGCAGGGCCATGCCGCCGCCCATGATCAGGGTGTCGACGCACTGCTTGAAGGCGACAGGCGAACCCGACATCTCCAGCGCCACATCGAAGCCGACCTTCAGGCCCAGCTCGTGCATGACGTCGCGCAGGTCTTCCTTGGTGGTGTTCACCGTGCGCACGCCCGGCGCAACCTTCTGCGCAAGTTCCAGGCGGAAGTCGTTGATATCGGTCAGAACCACGGTGCGCGCGCCCGCGTGACGCGCCACGGCGGCGGCCATCATGCCGATGGGACCGGCGCCCGTGACCAGCACGTCCTCGCCCAGCAGGTCGAACTGCTGCGCCGTGTGCACGGCGTTACCGAACGGGTCCAGGATCGAACCGATCTCATAGGGCACGTCGTCCGGCAGCTCGATGACGTTGAAGGCCGGGGCCACCACATATTCGGCGAAGGCGCCCTGACGGTTCACGCCGATGCCGCGCGTGTCGGGGTCCAGGTGGAAGTGACCGGCGCGGGCCGCTTCGGAGTTCAGGTCGATGACGTGACCCTCGGCCGAGACGCGCTGGCCGATCTTCAGGCGGCGATCCACGTCCTTGCCGATGGCGACGATCTCGCCGGCGAACTCGTGGCCGGTGATCATCGGCACAGGCACGTTCTTCTGGGACCACTCATCCCAGTTCCAGATATGGATGTCGGTGCCGCAGACGGCGGTGCGATGCACCTTAATCAGCACATCCTCGTCGCCCGCGACGGGAATGGGGGCGTCGATCAGCTCCAGCCCTTCGGCCGGTTTCGTCTTGGCCAGGGCCTTCATCATGTCAGCCATGTCGTTTCCTCAAACGCTTTCTAATTCCGGCACGGCCGGTCGCCGGCCATGACGATACAGGCGAACGCCTATTTGATGACGCCCAGTTCCTTGCCCGCCTGGGTGAAGGCGGCGACGGCGGCGTCGATCTGTTCAAAGGTATGGGCCGCCGACATCTGGGTGCGGATGCGGGCCTGGCCGCGCGGCACCACCGGGAAGCTGAAGCCGATGACATAGACGCCCAGCTCCAGCAGGCGCGCCGCCATGTCCTGCGCCAGCTTGGCGTCGCCCAGCATGACCGGGATGATCGGGTGCTCGCCCGGCAGAAGGCCGAAGCCCGCCTCGGCCATGGCCGAACGGAAGCGCGCGGCGTTGGCGAAAAGTTGGGCGCGCAGCTTGTCGCCCTCATCCCCTGCGGCGATGCGGATGGCCTCCAGAGACGAGCCGCAGACGGCGGGCGCCAGGGCGTTGGAGAACAGATAGGGCCGCGCGCGCTGCTTCAGCAGCTCCACCACGTTCGACCGGGCGCAGATGAAGCCGCCCATGGCGCCGCCCAGCGCCTTGCCGAAGGTGCCGGTGACGAAGTCGACCTCGACCCCGCAGTGCGCAAACGAGCCCTTGCCCTTGTCACCCAGGAAGCCGGTCGCGTGGCAGTCGTCGACCATGATCAGGGCCTGATACTGGTCGGCCAGGGCGCGGATCTGGTCGATCTTGCCGATGTAGCCGTCCATCGAGAAGGCGCCGTCGGTGGCGATGATGATGTTGCGGGCGCCGGCGGCGCGCGCCTCCTTCAGCTTGGCCTCCAGATCGGCCATGTCCGAGTTGGCGAAGCGATAGCGTTGCGCCTTCGACAGGCGCACCCCGTCGATGATGGAAGCGTGGTTCAGGCTATCCGAGACGATGGCGTCCTCGGCCCCGAACAGCGGCTCGAAGATGCCGCCGTTGGCGTCAAAGGCGGCGGCGAACAGGATGGCGTCCTCAAAGCCGAGATAGTCGGCGATGGCGCGCTCCAGCTCCTTGTGGATTTCAAGCGTGCCGCAGATGAAGCGCACCGAGGCCGAGCCCGCGCCCCACTTCTCCTGCGCCTTGATCCCGGCCTGCGCGACGCGCTCGTCGCCCGCCAGGCCCAGATAGTTGTTGGCGCAGAAGTTCAGCACGTCGCGGCCGTTGACGGAGATCACCGGTCCCTGACGCGAGGCGATGACGCGCTCGGGCTTGGTCAGCCCCTGGGCGTGAATGTCGGCCAGTTCGGCGGAGACGCGGTCGTAAAAGGCCAGGTTCGTATCTTGGGTCATGTTTGCTCCGCTACGCTGAATTCGGGCAGGTTTGAACCCCTAGTTTGCGGGCGCCGAAGCAGGCTGAGACGAGGCGTCGGCGACGGACCGCAGGGGACTGACCTCAACCTGCCCGCCGCAGGGGGTAAAGGCCAGCGGCAGGGCGATCGCCGTCGCCGCGCCCGGCGCCGTGACGCGCACCGTCTTGGCCGAGGGGCAGGTCGCCTCGCCCTTGTCCTCATGCGGCACGACGGACCAGGCCAGATCGAACCAGGCGGCCTGCTGCGGGCGGATTTCGACCGGCGCCGCAGCACGGCCCTGAGCGAGGTAGCTCCCCGGCGCCTGAACCGCGCGCACGCCGGTCAGCAGCTTGCCCTCGCCGTCCAGCAGGCTGACGGACGGATAGCCGGTCACGGTACAGGCGTCGGGGCCGGTATTGCGCAGCGCCAGGGTGGTGAGACGATGACCCATGCCCGCATCGCCGCCCTCCACCGTCAGGCGGAGGTTTTCAGCAGCGCACGGCGCGCCCGACGGCGGCGGCGCCACGGCGGCGACCGGGCGGCTGCAACGCTCGATGATGACGCCGCCCGCCTGATCCCCCTGGCCAGCGCGGCTGAGCGCGCCGCTCTCCAGCTCGCCCCGGCTGGCCGTGTGCCATTCCAGCCCTTGCCCCGCATAGCGGGCGCCGCTGGCCGAGACGACGTTGGTCAGGACGTAGTCCTTGCCTTCATAGGACACGCGAGCGGTCTGGGCGTCGGGATAGGCGACGGCGATCGTCTTGCCGCTTTCGCAGGCATAGCCGACGGCGGCGGCGCTCTGAGCCGCTGGAGCCTCGATCGGCGAGGTCGGCTCAGCTGGCTTTTCCTGAGAACACCCGGCGGCCAGCAACCCGAACGCAGCGGTCATGGCGATGGACTGGAACGTGGCGGATCTGGTCATGGCGGCCCCCTTGATGCTGCGACCCTGCTGCAACGTCGAGGGCTTGTGAAGGCTCCGCTTGGGCGAAATCGTCAGGGGCGGTTGCGTAACGATATACTATAACATATCAAACTCTCCACCATTGTAACGGGGATGCGTGACATGCGATTTCGGACCTTCCTGCTGACCGCCGCGGGGGCGGCGGCGCTGACCAGCCTGGGCGTCGCTGCGCCAGCCTCTGCGGAAGAAGTCTTCGCCGAAGACGTCGTGCAGCGTCAGTCACAGGGCGACCCGCATGATCACGCCCCTCGCGCCGCCGACGCCTATGAGGTGGATGAAGTCGTGGTGCGCGCCCTGCCCCTGGGCCGCGCGGGCGACGACGTCGGCTCTCACGTCGCCCTGCTCAGCGGCGACGATCTGGTCCACCGGCGCCAGTCGACCCTGGGCGACACCCTGAACAGCATTCCCGGCGTCAACTCCGACACCTTCGGCGGCGGCGCCAGCCGCCCGGTGGTGCGCGGCCAGACCTCGCCCCGCGTCAAGGTGCTGAGCGAGGGCGCGGGCCTGATGGACGCCTCCGAAGTCTCGCCCGACCACGCGGTCAGCGGCGAACCTCTGCTGCTGGAAGGCGTTGAAATCCTGCGCGGCCCGGCGGCACTGCTCTACGGCGGCGGCGCCATCGGCGGTGCGGTCAATCTGCTGGACAAGAAGATCCCGACCCGCGTCCCGGCCAACGGCGGCGAGGGCGTGGCCGAATACCGTCGCGGCTCGGTCGATGACGAGGAAGCGGGCGTGGTCGGCCTGACGGTCGGCGCCGGTAACTTCGCCTTCCGCGTCGAGGCGGCGGCGCGCAAGTCGGACGACTACAAGGTTCCCGGCTGGGACGAACCGCGCCTGGACGGCTCCTACAACGAGACCTCGACCGCGACGCTCGGCGCCTCCTGGATCGGGTCACGCGGCTATCTGGGCGCGGCCTATACCGAACAGACCAGCCGCTACGGCCTGGCCGGCCACAGCCACGAATATGAGGGCTGCCACCCCCACGGCGACCACCTGCACTGCGGCGGCGGGCACGACCATGGTCACGACGATCATGATCATGGCGACGACGATCACGGGCACGAACATGAGGGCGAGCACGACCACGCCGCCCCCGAGGTCCGCCTGAAGAGTCGCCGCGTCGACCTGCGCGGCGAACTTCGCGACCCGCTGCCGGGCATCGAGAACGTGCGTCTGCGCGCCGGCTACACCGACTATGAACACAGCGAACTGGAAGAAGGCGTCGTATCGACCACCTTCACCAACAAGGGCTACGACGGCCGCATCGAGGCCCAGCACCGCGAGATCGCCGGCTTCCGCGGCGTGGTCGGCCTGCAACTGAGCAAGAGCGACTTCGCCGCCATCGGCGAGGAGAGCTTCCTGGCCCCCAGCACGACCAAGAACACAGGCCTGTTCGTGATGGAGGAGTACGAGATCGGCCTGTGGCACCTGGAAGGCGCCCTGCGTCAAGAATGGCAGGAAACCTCGGCCATCGGTCTGCCGGATACCGAGCACAAGCCCTTCTCCATCTCGGGCGCGGCGGTGTGGCACTTCACCCCCGGCTGGTCCGGCGCCCTGTCGCTGTCGCGTTCGCAGCGCGCCCCCTCGGCCCAGGAACTGTACGCCGACGGCGTTCACCTGGCGACCAACACCTATGAGATCGGCGACACCAACCTGGACATCGAGACGGCCAACTCCATCGAGCTGACCCTGCGCAAGACCGAAGGCGCCCTGACCGGCTCGGTCAGCGCCTACCACTACATCTATGACGACTACATCTTCGCCCGGACGCTGGACCAGTTCGAGGACTTCCGCCTGATCCGCTACAGCCAGGCCGACGCGACCTTCACCGGCATCGAGGGCGAGCTGACGCAACAGTTCACCCCGTGGCTGTCGGGCACGGTGTTCGGCGACTACGTCCAGGGCGAGCTGAAGGGCGACGGCGGGAACCTGCCCCGCATCCCGGCGGCGCGGGCGGGCGTGCGCCTGGCCGCCTTCCAGGGGCCGTGGTCCGGCGACGTCGAATACAGCCGCACCTTCAAGCAGACCGACATCGCCGCCTTCGAGCACGAGACGCCGGGCTACGACATGGTCAACGCCACCGTGGCCTATGACATCGACCTGGGGCCGGTGCGCTCGCAGATCTTCCTGCGCGGGACCAATCTGCTGGACGAGACGGCGTTCAATCACGCCTCCTTCCTGGCCGAGACGGCGCCTCTGCGCGGCCGCAACCTGACGGTGGGCGTGCGCGCCCGCTTCTAAGGTTCTTCGACACTGCAAAAAACGAGGGGCGGGATCCGACGGATTCCGCCCCTTCGTCCGTTGGAGTCTTGTCGGTTCGGACAGGACTAAGCCCCGTATTACAGGAGTTTAATCCGGGAGAGCGAACGCGCCCCTTTTCGGCGCACATCGTTCTTTAATCGAGTCGATGCGATCGACGGGACAGGGCGTCGGTCGCGAGCGTGCCTGTTTTCCGGTTGCCTTTAGGACTCGACATGTCGCCAGTCGCCTTGCTGTTCGCCCTCGCCTCCCTGTCCCCTGCCGACACGGCGGCGCCCGACGCTCCGCCTCAATCCACGCCCGCCCAGACGGCGACCCCGGTCCCGCAGGAAGAGCTGGACGACGGCGCCTATGACCTGGGCACGCTGGAGACCGTCACCACCGCCCGGCGCGGCGCGGCCCTGGGCGACTATGAGCCCGAACTGACCCTCGACGAGGAGCAGATCAAGGCCTACGGCGCCAGCAGCATCGAAGAGCTGATGACCCTGCTGGAGCCGGTGACGCGCAGCTCGCGCGGCGGCTCGCCTGTCTTCCTGGTCAACGGACGGCGCATTTCGGGCTTCCGCGAGATTCGCGGCATCCCGCCCGAGGCCATCGAGCGCACCGAGATCCTGCCCGAAGAAACCGCCCTCTCCTATGGCTACAGCGCCGACCAGCGGGTCGTGAACTTCGTGCTGAAGGCCGACTTCCGCTCCGTCACCATGCAGGCCACCGCCCGTCGTCCCGACCAGGGCGGCCGCACCATGACCGACCTGGAAAGCAACATCCTGCGCATCTCGGGCAAGCAGCGTTGGACGCTGGACCTGGAGTACGAGCGCGACACCCCCCTGTTCGAAACCGAACGCAACATCACCCGCGACGGCGTTCCCTACGACCTGATGGGCAATGTCACCGCGCCCGGCGGCGGCGAGATCGACCCAGCCCTGTCGGCCCTTCTGGGCCAGAGCGTGAGCACCGCCTCGGTCGGGGCGGGTGCGGCAGGCGGCGCCGCCCTGTCCGACTTCGGCGTCGGGCCGCGCACTGACGACCTGACCGCCTATCGCACCTTGGCGCCCAAGCGTGAGAACAGCTCCATCTCCGGCTCCCTGGTGCGCGACCTGAACCAAACCATGTCGCTGACGCTCAGCGGCGAACTGGAGGACACCTCTAGCTTCTCCTACCTGGGCCTGCCGGGCCTCAACCTGGCCCTGCCCTCGGCCAGCCCCTATTCGCCCTTCGCCGGCGACGTTCTGCTGCACCGCTATATTGATGCGCCGGGCGCCATGGGACGGCAGACGGACACCATGTCGGGCCAAATGGGCTTCCTGGTCGACGGCTATCTGGGCGACTGGCGCTGGACGGTGAACGGCGGCTACGACCGCACCGAGACCAAGACTCGCACCGGCCGGGGCCTCAACGACGACGCCCTGCAGGCGGGCGTGACGGCGGGAACCATCGACCCGTTCGGCGATCTGGGCCAGTTGCCGACCAACCCGTTCGACACGGCGCGCTCCATCTCCAGCAAGACCAGCGTCGAGGGCGTCATCAACGGCACGGCCTGGGAAGGCCCGGCCGGATCGCTGACCTCCACCTTCAAGGTCGGCTTCGACAGCCAGTCGCTGGACTCCGAGACCCTGCGCTTCTCCGAGGAGCAGCAGGCCAGCGTCTTCTCTGAACGCTCCCTGTCGCGCGACCGGACCAGCGCCTCGGGCAACTTCAACCTGCCGATCGCCAGCCGCGACCGCGAGGTGTTTGGCGCGCTGGGCGACCTGTCGGCCAATCTGAACCTGGCCTATGAAGACCTGTCCGACTTCGGCGGCCTGTCGGCTTATACGGTCGGGCTGAACTGGTCGCCGTGGGAGCCGGTCAACTTCACCGCCAGCTGGGCCGACGAGCAGAAGGCCCCGTCGATGTCGCAGTTGAACGACCCGACGCTGTCGACCCCGAACGTGCCGGTCTACGACTTCGCCACCGGCCAGTCGGTCAACATCATCCGCATCGAGGGCGGCAACCCCAACCTGTCCGAAGAGACCAAGCGAGTCCTGAAGTTCGGCGTCAACCTGACCCCGCTGAAGGACAAGGATCTGCGCTTCACGGCCAACTACACCCGGACCGAGACGGAAGGCTCCATCGCCTCCTTCCCGACCATCACGCCGGAACTGGAAGCCGCCCTGCCCGAGCGCTTCACGCGCGATCTGAACGGCAACCTGCTGTCGATCGACGCCCGGCCGCTGAACTTCCAGAAGGCCGAGCAGCAGGAAATCCGCTGGGGCCTGAACTTCTCGACTGCCTTCGGCAAGCCCGATCCCGTCGCCATGGAGCGTATGAATGCACGCAGCGGCGGCGGCCAGCGCGGGCCCGGCGGCGCGCCGACCGTCATGCGTGTCGAGGGCGGCCCGCCTCCGGGAGGACACAACGCGGGCGGCCCGCCCCCTGGCGGCGGAATGCGGATGCAGTCAGGCGGCGGGCGCAACCGGGGCGGCGGCATGATGCCGGGTCAGGGGCGGTTCAACGTCTCGCTGTATCACACCTATCGCATCCAGGATGAGATCACGATCCGCGACGGCCTGCCGGTGCTCGACCTGCTGGACGGCGCCGCCATCGGCGCACGCGGCGGCCAGTCCCGCAACGAGGTCCAGCTGCAGATGGGCGCCTTCAAGAGCGGTATGGGCGGCTTCCTGAACGCCACGTGGAAGGAATCCACCCGCATCAACGGCGGCGCCTCGCCCGACGACGACCTGAGCTTCTCGGACCTGACGACAGTGAACCTGAACCTGTTCGCCGACCTGTCGTCGCGCGAGAACCTGGTCTCCCGCTATCCGTGGCTGAAGGGCGCCCGCGTCAGCGTCGGCGTCGAGAACATCTTCGACCAGCGCTTGAAGGTCCGCGACGGCCTGGGCGAAACGCCGCTGTCCTATCAGCCCGACTACCTCGACCCGCTGGGCCGGACGTTCAGGATCAGCCTGCGGAAGATCCTGTACTGATCAATGAAAAGGCCCGGTCTCACGACCGGGCCTTTGTCTTTTAGTGATCGCCCTTCGGCGTCTCCATCAGTTCGATCAGCACCCCGCCCATCTCCTTGGGATGCAGGAACACCACCGGCGTGCCGTGCGCGCCGATGCGGGGCTCGCCCGTGCCCAGAATGGTCACGCCCTTGGCGCGCATTTCGGCGATGGCCGCGTGGATGTCGGCCACCTCGAAGCAGACGTGGTGCTGTCCGCCCTTGGGGTTCTTGGCCAGAAAGCCGGTGATCGGGCTGGTCTCGTCGAACGGCTCGATCAGTTCGATCTGGGCCGTCGGCGTGTCGATGAAGCAGACCTTCACGCCCTGCGCGGGCAGGTCGAACGGCTCGCCGATCTTCGTCGCGCCCAGCACGTCGCGATACAGCTTGATCGACTCGGCGATGGAGGGCGTGGCGACGCCGACGTGGTTCAGATTGCCGATCACTTCTTGGTCTCCACAGGCGTGGGCTGGGCATAGCCCAGGCGCTGATTCAGCTTTTCGATCAGGTCCACAGCCGTCTCGGCGATCACCGAGCCGGGCGGATAGACTGCCGCCGCACCCATATCGAGCAGAGGCTGCACATCCGACGGCGGGATGACGCCGCCGACCACGATCATGATGTCCTCGCGCCCCAGCTTGGCCAGTTCGGCCTTCAGTTCGGGCACCAGCGTCAGATGCCCCGCCGCCAGCGACGAGGCGCCGACCGCGTGGGCGTTCTTCTCGACCGCATCCTTGGCCGCCTCGGCGGGCGTCTGGAACAGGGAACCGGCCGTCACGTCGAAGCCGATATCGCCGTAGCCGGTGGCGACGACCTTCTGGCCCCGATCGTGGCCGTCCTGCCCCAGTTTGGCGATCAGGATGCGCGGCGGGCCGCCGTCGTTCTCGACGAAGGCCGCGACCATTTCGCGGGCGCGGGCGATCTTGGGATCGTTCCCGGCCTCTTTCGCATAGACGCCCGAGACCGTCTTCACCGTGGCGATGTGGCGGCCGAAGGCGGCCTCCAGCGCGTCAGAGATTTCGCCGACGGTGGCCTTGGCGCGGGCGGCCCGCACCGCCAGCTCCATCAGGTTCTCATTGCCGCGCGCGCCCTCGGTCAGGGCGTCGAGCGCGGCTTGCGTCGCCGCCTCGTCCCGCTCGGCCTTCAGGCGTTGCAGCTTCTCGATCTGGCGGGCGCGCACCTCGGCGTTGTCGACCTTCAACATCGGAATGTCGTCGACCACGGGGTTCAGATAATTGTTCACCCCCACGACCGTCTGCTGGCCGGTGTCGATACGAGCCTGAGTCTTGGCGGCGGACTCTTCGATCCGCAGCTTGGGGATGCCCGCCTCGATGGCCTTGGCCATGCCGCCGTAGGCCTCGACCTCTTCCATCAGGGCACGAGCCTTTGTCGCCAGCTCCTGCGTCAGGCGCTCGACGTAGAAGCTGCCGCCCCAGGGATCGATGACGCGCGTCAGGCCCGTCTCGGCCTGCGCCAGAATCTGCGTGTTGCGCGCGATCCGGGCCGAGAAATCGGTCGGCAGGGCCAGCGCCTCGTCCAGCGCATTGGTGTGCAGGCTCTGCGTCTGGCCGCCCGCCGCCGCCATGCACTCGACCATGGTGCGCGGCACGTTGTTGAACACATCCTGCGCCGCCAGCGACCAGCCCGAGGTCTGGCAGTGGGTCCGCAGGGACAGCGACTTCGGATTGACGCCGCCTTCGCGCTTGACCGCCTCGGCCCACAGCAGGCGGCCGGCGCGCATCTTGGCCACCTCCATGAAGTAGTTCATGCCGATGGCCCAGAAGAAGCTCAGGCGCGGCGCGAAGCGGTCGATCTCCATGCCCGCCGCCTTGCCCGCGCGCAGGTATTCGATGCCGTCCGACAGGGTGTAGGCCAGTTCGATGTCCGCGGACGCCCCCGCCTCCTGCATGTGATAGCCGGAGATGGAGATGGAGTTGAACTTGGGCGTTTCCTTCGCCGTCCACTCGAAGATGTCGGCGATGATCCGCATCGAGGGCGCGGGCGGATAGATGTAGGTGTTGCGGACCATAAACTCCTTCAGAATGTCGTTCTGAATGGTCCCGGTCAGCTTGGCGTGGTCGACGCCCTGCTCCTCGCCCGCCACGACGTAGAGAGCCAGGATCGGCAGCACCGCCCCGTTCATCGTCATGGACACTGACATCTGGTCCAGCGGAATGCCGTCGAACAGGGTCCGCATGTCCAGAATGCTGTCGATGGCCACGCCCGCCATGCCGACGTCGCCCTTCACCCGCGGGTGGTCCGAGTCATAGCCCCGGTGGGTGGCCAGATCGAAGGCGACAGACAGGCCCTTCTGACCGGCGGCCAGGTTGCGGCGATAGAAGGCGTTGGACTCCTCGGCGGTCGAGAAGCCCGCATATTGGCGGATCGTCCACGGCGCGCCCGCATACATGGTCGGATACGGCCCGCGCACGAAGGGCGCGAAGCCCGGCAGTCCGTGGATGAAGTCCAGCCCGTCCAGCGCCTCCGGCCCATAGGCCGTCTCGACCGTCAGCCCCTCGGGCGTGGTCCATGCCGCGCGGTCAGGCCCGGCGCCGGTCGCGCCCAGATCAAGGGCGACCTTGGAGAAATCAGGAAAGCTCATTGAGCGGCCTCCTCGAAGGCGGCGGCGAAGCGGACAGGCGCCAAGGCCTCGAACGCACCGGCGACGTCGGGTGCTGCGGGCGCGGGCGTCACCGGCGCCGAACGCACGTCCGGATCGACGAATTTGGTGACGCCGATGATCTGGGCGGCGCCGTCCTTGATGGCTTTTTCGGCCATATCGCGAGCGCGGGCGATGCGAGGTTGGATCACCCCGCCTTCCAGACAGGCGATCACGCCGCCTTCAGCCTCATAGACCTGAAACTCGGCCCAGGCGGCCTCGGCCAATTCGCGCGTGCGGGCGTCCAGATACCAGGAACCGCTTGCCGGATCGTCCACGCGGCCCAGGTTGGATTCCTCCATCAGGATCAACTGGGTGTTGCGCGCCTGACGCTTGGCGAAGTCGTCCGGCAGGCCCGCCGCGCGGGTGAAGCCGTCCAGCACCACCGCATCGGCCCCGCCCACGGCCCCGGCGAACCCGGCGGCGGTCAGGCGCAGCATGTTCGGCCACGGATCGCGCGCCGACAGCATTCGCCGCGACGAGCGCGCCTCGATGATCGCCGGAACCTCGGCGCCGAACGCCTTTGAAACGCTGGCCCAGACCAGGCGCAGCGCACGGATCTTGGCCAAAGAGTCGAAATAGCTCTGATCCACAGCCGCGCCCAGAACCACGCCCTTCAGCGCCGCCTCGGCCGACAGACCCGCTTCAACGGCTGCCTTCACATAGGCCACCGCCGACGACGCGGCGAAGGCCAGTTCCTGCGCGATGGAGCCGCCCGCCTCATGCGCTGCACGACCCGACGCCATGAACAGCGTCGCCTCGGGATAGGTCGCGGCATGGGTCGCCGCCGCCTTGGCCGTCTCAGCCATGACAGCTGCGAAATCGCCCGGCGCCCCGCCCGCCTCGGCATAGGCCGAGATCGGATCGAGGTGGAAGGCCAGCTTGGCGCGGGGCGAACCCTTGGCGACCGCCGACAGGGCCTCGGCCGCCCTCACGCCCTCGAACCCGGCGTCCAGCGCCACCGGCGCCAGCTCCAGCGCCACGCCGTCCAGCGCGCGCGCCAGTCGGCCCGCGTCCGCCGCCACCGGCCCGGCGATCAGAACGGAGGCCGCCCCATTCTCCAGATCGGTCAGGATGGCGCGGTTCAGGGCGTCAGCGTCCTCGCCCTCGTTCAGCGCCCGCACGTCCCACGCCCGGCCTTCGGAATCCGAGGGCCGTGGCGCGAACACCGGCTCGCCGCCGTTCGCCGCCCCATACAGCGGTTTCGTCGCCAGATGATCCGCATCCAGATGGATGAGGCTCTCCAGCGGACGCTCCTTCAGCGCCTTCACGGCGGCTTCGCGCCACTCCAGCGGGGTCGGGACGGCGAACTCGGTCATTTACTCGAACTCCACCAGCACGTCGTCGGCCGCGACCGGATCGCCGGCCTTGGCCTTGACGGCCTTCACCTTGCCGTCGCGTTCGGCCTTGAGGATGTTCTGCATCTTCATGGCTTCGATGATGGCCACGGTCTCGCCGGACTTGACCTCCTGCCCCTCGACCACGGGGATGTCGACCACCAGCCCCGGCATCGGCGACAACACCAGCTTGGAGGTGTCCGCCGCCTGCTTTTCGGGCAGCAGGGCGTAAAGGTGCGCCACGTCGGGGCGCAGCACGCGCACCCGCGCCTTGGCCGCGCGGTGGCGGATGTCGAAGCCGTCGGCGGCGCGCTTCACCTCGGCGGTGAAGGCGTCGTCGTCCAGCACCGCCTTGAACAGCGACAGACCCGGACGCCAGTCGATCTCCGACAGGGAAATCTCTTCGCCGTCGATGGCGACGATCAGGTCTTCGGCCTCGTCATAGCTGACCTCGACCTCATAGGCCGTCTTGTCGATCAGGACGGTCCAGTCGGTGCGCTCGGTGGGGTCGCCGTCCTGTTCGGCGATGACCTCGTTCATGGCCACGGCCGAGGCGATCAGGATCTTCACCTGCTCGGCCGACGGCGCCAGACCGTGGAAGCCCTCGGGGAACTCGTCCTTGATGTAGCTGGTCGACAGTTCGCCGGACTGGAAGCGTTCCTGATCCATGACCGCCGCCAGGAAGGGCACATTGTGGCCCAGACCCGCCAGATGGGTGTCCTCCAGCGCGCGGGCCATGCCGCGCACGGCGTCCTCGCGCGTCTCGCCCCAGGCGCACAGCTTGGCGATCATGGGGTCGTAGAACATGCTGATCTCGTCGCCCTCGCGGACGCCGGAATCGTTGCGGACCGTATAGTCGCCCTGATCGCCCTCTTCCGGCTGCTCATAGCGAACCAGACGGCCGATCGACGGCAGGAAGCCGCGATAGGGGTCTTCGGCGTAGATGCGGCTCTCGATGGCCCAGCCGTTGATCGACAGGTCGTCCTGCTTGATCTCCAGTTGCTCGCCCCAGGCCGAACGGATCATCTGCTCGACCAGATCGACGCCGGTGATCAGCTCCGTCACCGGATGCTCGACCTGCAGACGGGTATTCATCTCCAGGAAGAAGAACGACTTGTCCTGACCGGCGACGAACTCGACCGTACCCGCCGAGTCATAGTTCACCGCCTTGGCCAGGGCGACGGCCTGCGCCCCCATGGCGGCGCGGGTGGCCTCGTCCAGCAGGGGCGACGGCGCCTCTTCGACGACCTTCTGGTTGCGGCGCTGGATCGAGCATTCGCGCTCGAACAGGTGGATGACGTTGCCGTGCTTGTCGCCCAGCACCTGAATCTCGATGTGGCGCGGGTCGACGATGAACTTCTCAAGGAAGACGCGGTCGTCGCCAAAGGCGTTCAGCGCCTCGGCCTTCACGGCGGCGAAGCCCTCGGCCATGTCGTCGTCAGAATGGGCGACGCGGATGCCCTTGCCCCCGCCCCCGGCCGAGGCCTTGATCATGACCGGATAGCCGATCTCACGCGCGATCTTCACCGCCTCGTCCGGCGTTTCGATCAGGCCCATGTGGCCCGGCACGGTCGAGACGCCCGCCTCGGCGGCGAACTTCTTGGACGTGATCTTGTCGCCCATGGCGTCGATCGCCTCGGGGTTCGGCCCGATGAAGGCGATGCCCTCGGCCTTCAGCCGCCGCGCAAAGCTGGCGTTTTCCGACAGGAAGCCGAAGCCCGGGTGCACGGCCTGCGCCCCCGTCTGCTTCACCGCGTCCACGATCTTGTCCTGGATCAGATAGGACTGCGCGGCGGGCGACGGGCCGATGTGCACCGTCTCATCGGCCATCTCGCAGGCCAGCGACCCAGCGTCAGCGTCGGAGTAAACCACCACCGTCTTGATGCCCATGCGACGGCAGGTCTTGATGACGCGAACAGCAATTTCGCCGCGGTTGGCGATCAGAATTTTATCGAACATTTCTGGGCCTTACAGCGGGATGTTGTCGTGCTTCTTCCAGGGATTTTCCTGGGTCTTGTTCTTCAGCGTCTTCAGCGCCTTGATCAGGCGACGGCGGGTGCCGTGGGGCATGATGACGTCGTCGATGTAGCCAAGCCCGGCCGCCACGAACGGATTGGCGAAGCGTTCCTTGTATTCAGCCTCGCGCGCCGCCAGGGCCTCAGGGTCGCCGGCCTCCTTGCGGAAGATGATCTCGACCGCGCCCTTGGCGCCCATGACCGCGATCTCGGCGGTGGGCCAGGCGTAGTTGACGTCGCCGCGCAGGTGCTTGGAGCTCATGACGTCATAGGCGCCGCCATAGGCCTTGCGCGTGATGACCGTCAGCTTGGGCACGGTGGCCTCGGCATAGGCGAATAGCAGCTTGGCGCCGTGCTTGATCAGGGCGCCGTATTCCTGCTTCGTGCCCGGCATGAAGCCCGGCACGTCAACGAACGTCACCAGCGGGATGTGGAAGGCGTCACAGAAGCGCACAAAACGCGCGGCCTTGCGGCTGCTGTCGATGTCCAGCACGCCCGCCAGCGTCTGGGGCTGGTTGCCGACGATGCCGACCGGCTGGCCGTCCAGACGACCGAAGCCGCAGATGATGTTCTTGGCGAAGTCGGCGCCGATCTCGAAGAAGTCGGCCTCGTCGACCGTCTTCAGGATCAGTTCCTTCATGTCATAGGGCTGGTTCGGATTGGCCGGGACCAGAGTGTCGAGGCTGGCCTCGTCGCGATCCGGCTCGTCATAGGTTTCGCGGACCGGCGGCGTCTCGCGGTTCGACAGCGGCAGGAAGCCGATCAGGCGGCGGACCTCAGACAGAGCTTCCAGATCGTTCTCGAAGGCGCCGTCGGCGACACCCGACTTGCCCGCATGGACGCGGGCGCCGCCCAGATCCTCGTGGCTGACGACCTCGTTGGTGACCGTCTTCACCACGTCGGGGCCGGTCACATACATGTAGGACGTGTCCTTCACCATGAAGATGAAGTCGGTGATGGCGGGCGAATAGACGTCGCCGCCCGCGCACGGTCCCATGATGACCGAAATCTGCGGGATGACGCCCGAGGCCAGGGTGTTCTGCAGGAAGATGTCGGCGTAACCGGCGAGGCTCTCCACCCCTTCCTGAATACGGGCGCCGCCTGCATCGAACAGGCCGATGATCGGCGCGCCCGCCGTCAGGGCCATCTTCTGGATCTTGACGATCTTGGCCGCGTGGGCGCCCGACAGCGAGCCGCCGAACACCGTGAAGTCCTTCGAGAAGACATAGACCAGACGGCCGTTGATGGTGCCACGCCCGGTGACGACGCCGTCGCCGGGGATGCGCTGCTCGGCCATGCCGAAGTCGTGGCTGCGGTGCTCCACGAACATGTCGGTCTCTTCGAAGGAGCCTTCGTCCAGTAGGACGCCGATGCGTTCGCGGGCGGTAAGTTTGCCCTTGGCGTGCTGGCTGGCGATGCGCTTCTCACCCCCGCCCAGCTTGGCGGCGGCGCGACGGCGCTCGAGTTCCTCGAGGATGGCCTGGCTCATGGTTGGAGCGACTCCCTGACTTCGTTCAGGGTCCAACAAGCCGCTTCATCGCAGAAAGGCAATCGCAACTTTGCAAAACCTGCGTAAGTGCGTAAGCCTGCCAAGGCGGACAGGCGTTTTTGCAAAGTTGCAATGCCCAACAACCATGGCTGAAAAACTCTACCTCGGGACCAAGGTCCGCAAGCTGCGCGAGACGCGCGGCTGGACGCTGGAGCAGTGCGCCGGGCGGCTGGCGCTGTCGCCGTCCTATCTGTCGCAGATCGAGACGAACCAGCGCCCGGCCACGGCGCGGGTGCTGATCGCCCTGACGCGCGCCTTCGACGTGGACGCCAGCCTGTTCGATCTGGACGGCGACGCCCGCCTGATCGCCGACCTGCGCGAGGCGACCACCGACGTCGCGGGCCACGCCGAGGCGCCGACGGCGGGCGAACTGAAACAGGCGGCCATGAACGCCCCCCGGCTGGCGCGGCAGTTCCTGGCCCTGCACCAGGACTATCGCCGTCTGGACGAGCGGCTGAAGACGCTGAACGAGACGCTGGGCCGCGATGAACACGCCGCCGACGCCGCCCCCGCCCTGCCTTATGAGGCGGTGCGCGACTTCTTCCACTATCGCGACAACTACATCGACGCCCTGGACCGGGCGGCGGAAGATCTGGCCGCGCGGCTGAACCTCGGCGACGGCGTCCACCCTGAGCGCGAGCTTGAGGCCGCCCTCAACGACCTGTGCGGCGTGCGCGTCGCCACGGGTCAGGGGCGCGGCGCCATGAGGCGTTTCGATCCGGGCGCGCGCATCCTCTATGTCGACGCCAGCCTGCCGGGCGCCACCCGCGCCTTCCAGATGGCGCACCAACTGGTGCGTCTGCGGTTCGAGGACCTGATCGAGCACGAACTGGACCGCGCCGCCTTCGACATTCCCGCCGCGCGCGACGTGTGCCGGGTCGGTCTGGCCAACTATGCGGCGGGGGCGTTGCTGCTGCCCTATCGCGCCTTTCTGGAGGCGGCGCGCGAGTTGCGGCACGACGTGGACCGCCTGCGCAACCGCTTCCACGTCAGCTTCGAACAGGCCTGCCATCGGTTAAGCACGCTACAGAGGCCCGGCTGGCGCGGCGTGCCCTTCTACTTCGCGCGCGTGGACATGGCGGGCAACATCACCAAGCGGCACAGCGCGACGCGTTTCCAGTTCGCCCGCTTCGGCGGCGCCTGCCCGCTATGGAACGTGCATGAGGCGTTCAGCGCCCCGGACCGCATTCTGGTCAATCTGTCGGAAATGCCGGACGGCGCCCGCTACGTCTGCCTCGCCAAGAGCGTGTCCAAGCCGGGCGGGTCGTTTCTGGAGCCGGATCGGCGCTATGCCCTGGGACTCGGGTGCGAGATCGAGCACGCGGCCCAGCTGGTCTATGCCGACGGGCTGGACCTGAACGGCCCGCCGACGCGCATGGGCGTGAACTGCCGCATCTGCGAGCGGACGGACTGTACCCAGCGGGCGTTCCCGCCGATCGACCGGACGCTGGTCGTGCCGGAGAATGAGCGGGGGGTGATCCCCTATACGCTGAGCTGACCCTCTCCCCACGCAGGGCAGGGAGAGGGAAAATCAGCGTCAGCCCATCGTCGGGATGACGAAGCTGGAGTCCGCATGCTCCAGATCGCTGTCGGGCCAGCGGGCCGTCACGGTCTTGGTCTTGGTCCAGAAGCGGACGCCTTCCATGCCGTGCTGGTTGATGTCGCCGAAGGCCGAACGCTTCCAGCCGCCGAACGAGTGATAGGCCACCGGCACCGGGATCGGCACGTTGATGCCGACCATGCCGACGTTGACGCGGGCGGCGAAGTCGCGAGCCGCGCGGCCGTTCTGGGTGAAGATGGCGACGCCGTTGCCGTACTGGTGCTTGCTCGGCAGGCTCAGCGCCTCCTCGAAGCTGGCGGCGCGCATGATCTGCAGCACCGGGCCGAAGATCTCTTCCTTGTAGGATTCCATCTCCGGCTTCACGTGGTCGAACAGCGACGGGCCGATGAAGAAGCCCTTCTCGTGGCCCTGCAGGCTGAACTCGCGGCCGTCGACGACCAGTTCGGCGCCTTCTTCCACGCCCTTGTTGATCCAGCCCAGAACCTTGTCCTTGTGGGTCTGGGTGACGACGGGGCCATAGTGGGCCTCGGCGTCGGTCGAGACGCCGACGCGCAGGTTCGGGATTTCCGAGACCAGACGCTCGCGCAGTTCATCGGCGGTGCGCTGACCGACCGGCACCACGACCGGCAGGGCCATGCAGCGTTCGCCGGCCGAGCCGTAGGCCGCGCCGGTCAGATCCTTGATGACCTGATCCATGTCGGCGTCAGGCAGGACGATGCCGTGGTTCTTGGCGCCGCCCATGGCCTGGACGCGCTTGCCGTGAGCCGCACCCTTCTGGAAGACGTAATGGGCGATGTCCGACGAACCGACGAAGCTGACGGCGTGGATCAGCGGGTGTTCAAGGATGGAGTCGACTGCCACCTTGTCGCCGTGCACGACGTTCAGCACGCCCTTGGGCGCGCCCGCTTCCATCATCAGTTCGCCCAGACGGACTGGCAGGGACGGATCGCGCTCGGACGGCTTCAGGATGAAGGTGTTGCCCGCGGCGATGGCCACGCCGAACATCCACATCGGGATCATGCCGGGGAAGTTGAACGGGGTGATGCCCGCGACCACGCCCAGCGGCTGGCGCATGGAATAGACGTCGATGCCCGGACCGGCGCCATAGGTGTATTCGCCCTTCGAGGCGTGCGGGATGCCGCAGGCGAACTCGATCACTTCCAGACCGCGCTGGATATCGCCCTTGGAGTCGGCGATGACCTTGCCGTGCTCGCTGGACAGCAGCTCGGCCAGTTCGTTCATGTTCGCCTCGACCAGGCGCTTGAACTCGAACATGACGCGGGCGCGGCGCTGCGGGTTGGTCGAGGACCAGCCTTCAAAGGCGGCCTGCGCCGACTGAACCGCGCGGTCCAGTTCCGACGGCGTCGCCAGTTGGACGCGGGCCTGAACCTCGCCGGTATTGGGGTTGAAGACGTCGCCGAAGCGGCCCGACGCCCCATCAAAAGCCGCACCGTCGATGAAGTGGCGAATATCGCGCATTGAACGTCTCTCCCGATGATTATGGTTCTTCGTGAGCCTGCCCTAGCAGAGCGGGCCGGTCAGGCCCATTGCAATCTTGCAGGTGATGATGTGCATATCTGCATATGTTCGACTGGGATGATCTGAGGGTGTTCCTGGCGGCCGCCCGCGCCGGGTCGCTGGCCACGGCGGCGCAACGGCTGGGCGTGGACGCGGCCACCGTCGGGCGACGCGTGGCGCGGCTGGAGACAGCGCTGAAGTCGACCCTGCTGGTGCGCTCGGCGGCCGGTCTGCACCTGACGGCCACCGGCGCCCAACTGCTGGAGCGGGCGCTGGACGCCGAAAGCGCCATGGAGGCCGCCGGGCGCGTCACCCAGCCCGACCTGATCGCTGGCGCCGTGCGGATCAGCGCCTCTGAAGGCTTCGGCGGCGCGGTGCTGGCCCCCGCCCTGCCCGGTCTGCTGGCCGCGCATCCGGGGTTGAACGTCGAACTGGCGGCCAGTTCCGGCTTCCTGTCGCCCAGCCGCCGCGAGGTGGACATGGCCATCACCCTCAGCCCCGCCGCCGGGCCGCGCCTGATCGTCGAGCCGCTGACGACCTATCAGCTGGCTCTCTACGCCGCGCCCGAACATCTGGAACGCCACGGCGCCCCTCAGAGCATCGATGACCTAAACCGCTTCGACATGGTCGGATACGTCGACGACCTGATCTATGCGCCCGAGTTACATTATCTGGACGAGATCCGTCCGCACCTGCGCCCGCGACTGGCCTCTTCCTCGATCCGGGCCCAGCGGGACATGGTGGCGGCGGGCGGAGGCATCGGCGTCCTGCCCTGCTTCCTGGCTGAGGGATTGACGCGGGTTCTGGCGGACGAAGTGCTGATCGAGCGCCGCTTCTGGCTCAGCACCCACCGCGAGGTTCACGGCACGGCGCGACTGAAGACGGTTCGCCGCTGGATCAAGGCCCTGTGCCGGGACCAGGCCCTGCGCCTGACCCCCACGCCGGCGTCCCCGCCAAGACGCGCCGAGGGGTGACCATATTTTACATTTTACATTGCTCTAAAGCTGAGCAACCGGGGCTATGACTCCAGCGTTCTCCCCGGAGCTGCGTGACAAGTATGAAGATCGCGATATTAGATGACGATCCCGTCCAGTTGGAGTTCGTCTCCGAGGTCGTTCAGGACGCCGGGTATCGCGCCACTCTGTTTTCGCGTGGGCAGGCGCTGATCTCCGCCCTGCGCAAAGACACCTTCGACATGCTGATCGTCGACTGGAACCTGCCGGACCGTTCGGGTCTGGAGGTGCTGGCCTGGGCGCGCACCAATCTGAAACCCGCCCCGCCCATGCTGCTGGTCACCAGCCGCGCTGAGGATGAAGACGTGGTCGCCGGTCTGGACGCCGGGGCCGACGACTACCTGCCCAAGCCCCTGTCCAAGCCGGTGCTGGCCGCGCGGATCAACGCCCTGATCCGCCGCGCCTACGCCCAACCGACGACGCCGGGCGTCGAGGTCTATGACGGCCTGTCCTTCAACGAGTCCGCCGGGTCCGTGACCCGCGACGGCCAGCCTGTCGCCCTGACGGCCAAGGAATACGCCCTGGCGCTCCTGCTGTTCCGCAACCTGCACCGGGCGCTGTCGCGGACCTATATTCTGGAGACGGTGTGGGGCAATGAGCCGGACCTGAACAGCCGCTCGCTGGACATGCACATCTCGCGCATCCGCAACAAGCTGGAGTTGCGACCCGAGCGAGGCTTCCGCCTGACCCCCATTTACAGTTACGGTTATCGTCTCGAGCGCGTCGCAGGGGCCGAACCCGGCCCAGACGCCTGAACGACGGCGCAGGTGGCGAAATGAAGACGGATTGGGCGGCGGCCCTGGCGATCGCGGCGACCCTGGCCGCAGCGCCGGCCCTGGCGCAGGCTCCAGCTCGCAATGCGCCTGATCCTGCCGCTGAAACGCTCGATTATGTGGTCCGCCGCGGCGACACCCTGATCGACCTGGCGACCGCCTATATGAACCGGCCGCTCGACTATCGCCGGGTTCAGCGCGAGAACCGGGTCGCCAACCCGCGCCGACTCTCCATCGGGCGCACCCTGGCCCTGCCGGTTGATCTGCTGCGCGCCGATCCGGACGAGGCGCGCATCGCCGGCTTCCGCGGCGCGACAAGCCTGAACCAGGACGGCCGCTCCGCCGCCCCCGCCGCCGGCCAAACCGTGCGCGAAGGCGCCGTCCTCAGCACCGGCGCCAACGCCTTCGTCCGCCTGGCCCTGTCGGACGGCAGCCATGTGGTCGTGCCCTCCAACAGCCGCGTGCGCGTCAGCCGCCTGCGCCGCTACGCCATCAACGGCGCCGTCGATCATGCCCTGACGGTCGAGGCGGGCCGGGCCGAGTCGCGCATCACGCCCCGTCGCCGTCCCGGCGGCTTCGCCATCCGCACCCCGGTCTCGGTCTCGGCCGTGCGCGGCACCGACTTCCGCGTCTCCTTCGACGATGACGCCGACCGTTCGACCACCGAGGTTCTGGAAGGCGCCGTCGCCATCGCGTCGGGCGACGCCGAAGCCCTGGCCGCCGCCGATCAGGGCGTCAGCGCCGCCGCCGGCGCGGTGCGCCTGCTGCCCCTTCTGCCCGCGCCTTCCCTGGTTCGCCCCGACGCGCCGCAGACCCAGGCCCAGGTCGCCTTCGACATCCAGTCCCTGCCCGGCGCCGAACGCTATCGCGGCCGCGTCGCCCAGGACGCAGGCATGATCGAAGCCTTCGCCGAGGCCGACAGCGCGCCCGGCGGCCCGCTGGTCTTCGGCGAAATGGAGGAAGGCGCCTACTTCCTGCGCCTGACCGCCCTGTCGCCCGAGGGGCTGGAGGGCAAGGCCACGACCTACAGCTTCATCCGCGCCCGCAACGGCGTCGGCGGTCTGGCCTCGGCGCTGGATCAGCGCGACCGCCGCCGCTTCTACCGCTTCCGCTGGGAGGCCGAGGGCGTCGGCGCGGCGACTTTCCGCTTCCAGCTGTGGCACGAGGCCGAGGACGGGACCGCCGACGGCCCCCTGCTGATCGACCAGCCCGGCCTGACCGACGAGGCCTTCACCCTCAGCGACCTGCCGCCGGGCGTCTACAGTTGGCGGGTGCAGGGCGCGCGCCATCGTTTCGGCCGCCTGCTGGAAGCCTGGTCAGAGCCGCAACAGCTTCGTATCGGGCGATAGGGCCGTGCCCGCGCCCGCAGGGCCGAAAGGCGGCTGGAGAGGCTGGCTCGGCGCCCGCCTGACCGGCCGTCGCGCCCTGGTCGAATGGGGGCTGGTGGCGACGCTGTCCGCCCTGCTGGTCGGCTGGATGGCGCTGACGCCCGTCGCCGACGGCGCCGACCACCTGGTCTATGACGCCCTGATGCGGGCCGAGGCGGGACCGGCGGATCAGGACATCGTCATCATCGCCATCGACGACCGCAGCCTGGAGGCGCTGGGCCAATGGCCCTGGCCGCGCGACCTGCACGCCCGGCTGATCGACCGCTTGGCTCAGGCGGGCGCGGGGCCTGTCGCCTACGACGTCCTGTTCACCGAAGCTTCCCCGCAAGACGGCGCCCTGGCCGCCGCCCTGGCGCGCAACGGCAAGGTCCGCCTGCCCGTGGTGCTGGACGCGCCCGGCCTAAATGGGGCCGCCTTCCGCGAGGACGCCCCCGCGCCCGGCCTGACCGAGGCGGCGGCGGGTCTGGGCCACGTCAATCTGACGGTCGATGACGACGGCGCCGTGCGCCGCCTGCCCCTCTATCTTCAGGCGGGCCAGCAGACCTGGCCGCACCTGATCCTGCCCCTGGCCGCCGCCAGGGGTGTCGTCCCCGCCTCGCCCGCACCGCACGACAACGGCGACCTGTTCGCCGCCGCGCCCGAGGCCCTGATCTATCGCGGCCCGCCCGGCGCATTCCGCACCCTGTCCTTCGCCGACGTGCTCAGCGGCGAGACGCCCGCCGCCTTCCTGAAGGACAGGCTGGTGCTGGTCGGAGCAACCGCGCCGGGCCTCGGCGACCGCTACGCCACCCCGGCCACGCCCCACGGCGAACTGCGCCCCGGCGTCGAGGTGCAGGCCGCCCTACTCCAGACCCTGATCGAGGGCGGCGGCCCGCGCAGCCTGTCGCCCGGCTGGGTTCTGGCCCTGTCCCTTCTGCCGCTCGGCCTGCTGGTCGCCGGCTTCCTGGTGCTGCGCCCTGCGGCCAACATGGCCCTGGGGGCCGGCTTGATCATCGTGACGCTGATCGCCGCCGCTTTCGCCTTCCTGGCTTGCGGCGTGTGGTTTCCGCCTTCGGCCGCCGTGGCCGGGTTGGCCCTGGCCTATCCGCTGTGGAGTTGGCGCCGTCTGGCCGCCGCCTCGGCCTATATGCAGAGCGAAGTCGACGCCTTCGAACGCGACGGCGTGCGCCTGATCGGCCGCGCCCAGGGCGGCGACGTCGTGGCCCGTCAGGTGGACGCCCTGCGCGCCGCCGTGCGCCAGGTGCGCGATCTGGAACGCTTCATCTCCGACGCCCTGCGAAGCCTGCCCGACGCCACGGTGGTAGCCGACCCTCACGCCCGCATCATCCTGTCCAACGACCGGGCCGAGGCCCTGTTCGGCGCGCGGCTGAGGGACGGCGCCGACCTGCCCCTTCTGTTCCAGTCGCTGGGCGAACCGGCCTGGCGCCGCTTCCTTGATCTCGAGGGCGACCCCGGCGACATCACCACGCCCGACGGCCGCATCCTGAAAGCCGCCGCATCCGTCCTGACCGACGCCGAGGGGCAGCCCGTCGGCCACATCGTGCGCTTCGCCGACATGACCCGTTTCCGCGCCGCCGAACGCCAGCGCGCCGAGGCCCTGCAACTGCTCAGCCACGACATGCGCGCGCCCCAGGTGTCGATCCTGACCTTGCTGGACGGCCCCGCCCCGCGCCTGGATCCCATGGTCGAGCGCCGCATCGCCGACTACGCCCGCCAGACGCTGGACCTGGCTGAAGGCTATGTTCAACTGGCCCGCGCCGAGAGCCAGCCCTATCGCTCGGAGCTGCTGGATCTGGGCCAGGTGGCGATGGACGCCGCCGACATCCTGTGGCCCCAGGCGTCGAAGAAGGGCGTCCGCATCCTGACGCCCGACGGCGAAGAAGAGTTCCTGGTTCAAGGCGACCCCGCCCTGCTGCGTCGCCTGACCACCAACCTGCTGGACAATGCGCTGAAATACGGCCCCGAAGGCGGCGTCATCCAGGTCAGCCTGACCGGCGCCGAGGAAGACGGCCGTCCGGTCTGCATCCTCAGCGTCAACGACCAGGGCCCGGGTCTGTCCGAAGAGGCCGCGCGACGCCTGTTCCAGGCCTTCGGTCACGGCGGCGCCGATCATCGCGGCGCGGGTCTGGGTCTCGCCTTCGTTCGCACCGTCGCCGAACGCCACGGCGGCGCCATCCGTCACCAGCCCGGCTCGCCCGGCGCGACCTTCATCCTGACCCTGCCCAGGGTCATGGAAGGGGAATGAAGCTGCAGGCGGCCTGCTCTAGTCCGCCGTTTCCAGCTGCGCCACCGCCGCTTCGGCCAACAGGCCCGGCGCGCTCTCCGCCTGACGCCGCCCCAGGATCGCCACGGCCGAGGCGCGATAGGCTCCCGCCTCATCTCCCGGCCCGGTCAGGATCACGGTCAGGCTGTGCGATTGGCGGCCCTGGCTCCACCATTGCGGCAGACGCGGCGCGTCCGTCCATTCGCCCTGGCGCGCATCGACATCGGTGAAGACGCCGGTCTTCTGGGGCCGCACCGCATAGGCCGTCTCGACCCGCCAGGCGGCCTTGTCGTCCACCTCGCGCCAGCCGCGCGCGGCCAGCGCCTGACGCACCGCCTCAGCCGCCGTGCGGTCGGCCTCGCTCGGCGTCTCGGCCTCCAACAGGCGATAGGCGGTCACGTTCGCGGGCACGGCGGCGGACAGCTGCGTCTCGACGCGAGGCGCAGAAGCGCAACTCGCCAGGACGGTCGCGCTGACCAGGGGAAGAACCAGACGAGAGATCATGGCTGCGATACCTGCCTCGCCGCGCCCTCCAAGTCTACAACGGACGCCCCGCCTCGACCGAAAAGCGCGGCCCGATCAGCCGCCGGACGCCAGCGCACCCGTCACGCCCAGCGTCCCGTCCGGGCTCTCGACCACGCCCAGTTCCTCGATGCGCGCCCCGCCCTGCTCCAGCGCTGCCAACCAGCCGAAGGCCTGGGCCGCCGTCACGCGATCCAACCGGAAGCCCAGCCGCCCGCCCTCGGACATGCCCAGCGTCGGCTGCACCCCCGCCGCCGTCGCGGTGGAGGCGACCAGAGCCTGAAGGTCGACCGCCGCCGTCGGCGTCCCGCCACGCTGGACCACCGCCGTCTCGATCTGCGCCAATTGTCGCTCGGCGGCGACGCGAGCGCGCGCCTGATCCGCCTGCCAGCCGTCCAGCGGCCGCACCACGCCCAGCCAGCCGACGACGCCCAGCGCCAGCGCGCCCATGACCGCCAGCATCCGCCGCTCGCGCAGCGACCGGCCGTCCCACCAGGCGGCGACGGAAGAGAACAGGGCCTTCATCGGGCGGCTCCGATCGTGAGGGTGCTGACCATGCGTCCGGCTTCCTCGGCCGAGGTTTCGTCGACCACCGCCAGACTCGCCTCGGCCAGATCGGCGCGCACGGCGTCCAGATCATTGAACGTCGGATGGGCCAGGGTGACGCGCAGCCCTTCGCCGCCCAGGGTCGCGTCGTCCAGTTCGGCGCCCGGCACACGCTCGACGGCGGCGAAGACGGCGGCCAAGGCGCGCGCGGTTCCGCCCGGCGGCGCTCCGGCGTCGAGGCGGCGCAGGGCCTCCGGCGTCGGGTCGTCCGCCGTCGCCAGTTCGGGATAGAGCTTCACCGCTCCGGCCTTGGCGTCCGCTCCGGCGCGCTCAGCCGCCGCCCGGTCGCGCAGCCCCTCCGCCGCCACCAGCACCAAAGGCGAGATCAGCAGGGCCGCCGCCAAGCCGGCCGCCAGCCGCCAGCCCCTGGCCGCCTGCCCCCGCTCACGCCGGTCATGAACCTGCAACAGGTCGACCGGCGCCGCCATCGCCCCCGCCGCCATCGCCGCGTCCAGCGCCTCGCCCTCCAGCCAGTTTAAAGCGCGCCCGGCCGCGATCGCCTCAGCCAGATCGGGCTGCACGGTCGCGGCGAAGGCGACGCCGCGCAGCGCCACGTCAGCGCCGACCTGCGCGGCGGTCAACGTCTCGGCCTCCAGCGGCGCAGGCAGGCACAGATTATCCGGCACGACGGCGTCTGGACGAATGTCGAAGGTCTCCATCCAACGCAGCCAGGCCTGCAGCAGCTTGGCCGACACCGCCGCCGTCAGCCGCGGGCCGCCGTCCGTAGGCGCGCCCAGCGCCACGTCCAGCCCCTCCACCTCGCCGGCCGCCTGATCACGCAACGCCCAGCGCGCGGCCGCTCTGGCCTGGGCCATATTGCCCGGCGGCAGATCCAGCCAGCGCGTCATGACGTCCGCGCCCGGCGCCACGGCGATGGTCCGCAGCAGCGGCGGCGTCTCGGACTGATGCGGGTCCAGCTCGCCGCACCCGACGACGCGGCCCTCGCGGTCGACCAGCAGAAAACGCGCCGCCAGGGTCGCGTGGGTCGGGATGAACAGGATGCGGGCGTGGCTCATTCTTCCATGCTCATTCTTCAGGCGTCCAGCGACGGATGACGGTGCGCGCCGCGCCGTCGGGCGCGACGTGGATCAGGGCGGTGCGGACGGCGCGGGCGTCGCCGTGCCCGATCTCGACCCTCAGGTCGAAATAACGGGTGGCCAGAGTGACCTGGCCCTTGGTCTCTTCGTCGACGACCACGCCCGACAGGGCAGGCTGGGCCCAGAAGGCGTCGGCGCTGCTCCACCCCGCCGCCGGGCGCGCGGCGATGGCCGCCTTGGCCGCATTCAGCCCCACCACGCCCCGGCTGATCGCGACCAGCAGCACGGCGTCCTGCGGCTCCAACATATTCACGTTCAGGGGCGACAGCCGCGCCTCGGGCAAGGCGCACAGATAGGGCCTCAGACGGCGATAGAGTTGGTCGTCCACCCCCGCCACGGCGCGCAGTTCGCTGACCTCAGCCAGCATGACCCCGCCAGTGCGATACGGCGTCGGGCGGCTGGCGTAGGCGGCGTCCTCGGCCCCCTGCGGCGACACCACATCGTCGCCGTCCATCCAGTCGGTCAGGGCCGCCGCGACCGCCGCCATCCGCCCGCGAGGCGCGCCCAGCGCCTCGCCGAGCGCGATGAACTGCGCCGCCCCTTCGGGCCTCGCGATCAGATCCTCGCCCTGCCCCAGCACCAGACTGTTCAGGTTGAAACAGGCCTGACCGTCGCGGATCACCGCCTGCCCCTCGCCGTCTTCCAACGGCAGGGCGAAGACACGGCCGTTCCACTGCGGCTGCAACGGCGTGCGCGCGGGATCGGCACGAACCAGATCGGACAGCCGCCGCCGCGCCAGCGCCTCGGCCCCCGCCGCATAGGCTTGCGCCTGCGCCTGGCTCTCGGCGTTGGTCGTGCGACGCACGGAAAAGCGCACATCGTCCAGCAGCACCACACACAGCGCCGCCATCACCGCCACCAGCAGCAGGACGGTCAGCAGGGCCATGCCCCGACGATCGCGCGCGCCCGCCTTCATGCGGCGGCGACCAGAAACAGCTGCTCGACCGGACCGAAGCCGTCCAGCGTCAGCGTCACCCGCACCGCGTCCGGCAAGGGCCGATCGCTGCTGGCGGAAAAGGCGGGCGCCTCTGACCCGTTCTGGATGAAGGCGATGCGCGCCTCCTTCACCCCGCGATACAACACCTGCGGCGGTCCGGCCCGCGCCCCGTCCAGATAAGGGGCCACGCGGCGCTCCAGTCGATCCTCCACCAGCCGATATTCGACCCTTTGAACCGAGGCGCGCGGCGCGCCGTCCGGGTTGCTCCAGCCGCTGCGGGCCAGCACCAGCAGCGGATCGCCCGGCGACTGCGGCCCCATGATCGCCTGAGGCGCCGGACGCCCCGTCGGCCCGCGCACCCGCCGCGCCGTCGCCTGCGCCAGATCGGCGCGCAGCAGCGCCCGCGCGCGTTGCAGCGCCGCCACCCGGTCAGCGTTCGCCTTCACCGCGAACCGATTGTCGATCGACTGCCCCAACACCAGCGCGCCAGCCCCCGCCAACAGGGCGAAGATCAGCAGGGCGATCATCACCTCGACAAGGGTAAATCCGGCTCTTTTTCTTCCGCTATCGCTCGCCGCGCGGCGGCTCGCTGCTTGAGCGGATCGGCGATCTTTCCTCATGCCCCCGCCGCCCGAAACAGCACGCGCTCAGCGGCCTGTTCCTCATCGGCGAAGACGCGCACGTCGATGCGGCCGACGCCCGGCATATCCGTCGCGCTGACCACCCGCACCCAGCGCCACTCGCGCCCGCCCAGCGACGCCTGACCGCCCGTGCTGCCGCTGGGCAGGTCGCGCGCGATCATCGCCTCGGCGGCCAAATTGTCGGCGACAATGCCGCCCAGCGTCCGCGTCTCGACTCGCGCCGCCGAACGCGTGCTCTCGCCCGACAGATTCAACAACGCCATCGCCGCCAGACCGAACACGGCCAGCGCCACCAGGCACTCGATCAGGGTGAAGCCCGCGCGGGGTGACCCCTCACTCATGGATCGTCACCTCGCCCGCCCCGTCGATGGCGACGGTGACGGAGCTGCCCTCTCGCTCCAGCCGCACGCTGGCGGCATCGGCCCCGCCCGTCGGGTCGAAGACAGCGCGGGCGGCTCCGGCGACGGCGGCGCCTTCGCCCCATGCCTTGGGCGCCAGCACGCCGGTCAAAGGCGTCCAAACGGCGCCGTCGAAACTCTCGAAACCATAGCCCGCCGCATCGGCGCGCAGGGCCACCGGGCGGTTGGTCATCACCGCCTCCTCCCGCGCCAGCGTCAGACGCGCGGCAAGCCGCTCGGCTTCGACGGCCAGCGTCGGGCGCGGGTCCGGCATGGACAGCATCACCGCCCCCGCCGCCACGCCGATGATGGCGATGACGACCATTAACTCGACAAGGGTAAACCCCATTCTTTGTTCGCTACCGCTCGCCGCACGGCGGCTCGCTGCTTCAGCGCGTTTGGGCGTTTCCACGGCTACCGATGAAGCCGAGTAGGCGTGCGTCTCAGCCCTGCCAGTTGCCGATGTCGGCGTCATTCCCCTCGCCCCCTTCCTGGCCGTCGGCGCCGAAGGACCAGATGTCGAACTGGCCGCCATGGGCGCTGCGGCGGCGGTATTGGTAGGGATTGCCCCACGGGTCTTCCGGCAGGCGGCGGACATAGCCGCCCTGGCGATAGCGTTCCGGCCGCGCCAGATCGGCGGGCGGCGCCGTCAGCGCTTTCAGACCCTGCTGGTCCGTCGGGAAGGTCAGGTTGTCGAGGCGATAGGTCTCCACCGCCTGCTCCAGCACGGAGATGTCGGCCCGCGCCTTGCCGACCATGGCCTTGTCCTGGCTAGGCAGGACGTTGATCGCCACCACCGTCGCCAACAGGCCGATGATGACGATCACGACCATCAGTTCGACAAGGGTGAAGCCCTGACGTTTCTGACGTCTATCTTGGGTGTCTTCGTTGCGCATGGAAGTTCTCCTCACCCCAGGGCCAGGGTGTTGATCTGAAGAATGGGAAGCAGGATCGACAGCACGATCACGGCGACGATCCCGCCCATGACCACGATGATCGCCGGCTCCAGCAGGCTGAGCATAACGGCGGTGAAGTTGGAGAATTCGCGCTCCAGATAGTCGGCTGCTCGCTCCAGCATGGGCTCCAGCCGACCGCTGCTTTCACCGGACGCGGTCATGTAGACGAGGATGGACGGAAAGACGTCGGCACGGCGCATGGCGGCCGACAGGCCCCCGCCCTCGCGCACGGCTTCGGCCATCTGTTCGGTGGCGCGGCGCAGGGCGCGGTTGGAGACGGTGCGGGCGGTGATGGTCAGCCCCTCCAGCACCGGCAGGCCCGCCGCGATCATGGTCGACAGGGTGCGGGCCATGCGCGCCCCATGCAGGTCGCGCGTCAGCCGCCCGACCAGAGGCAGCCTGAGCACCCAGGCGTCCATCTTCAGCCGCACCGCCTCGCGTCGTCGCGCGATCAGCCCTGCGGCGACCACGGCCGCGAGCATCAACAGCATCAGCCAGCCCCAGTCGCGCATCAGGTCCGACAGGCCGATGACCAGTCGCGTCAGCAGCGGCAGGGTCTGGCCCATGCTGTCGAACTGATCGACCACCTTGGGCACGATGTAGGTCATCATGGCGACGATGACGCCCAGCGCCACCACCGCCAGCACGCACGGATAGACTAGCGCCGTCAGCACCTTGCCGCGCACGACCTCATCCCGCTCCAGCCCGTCGGCCAGGCGTTCGAGGATGGGCTGAAGCGCCCCCGACTGCTCGCCCGCCGCCGTCATGCCGCGATACAGCGGCGGAAAGGCCGCGCCCTGCTGGCCCATGGCGTCCGACAGACGCCGCCCCTCGATCACCCCGGCGTGGACACCTTCCAGCACGCGGCGCAGGTTTGGCCGATCGGCCTGAAGCATCAGGTTCCGCAACGCCTCCTCCAGCGGGGAGACGGAGATCAGCGTCGCCAGTTGCCGCGTCGTCAGCGCCAGCGCCTTGGGCGACAGCCGCCCGGTCTTGCCCACCTTCGCCGACGTCGCGACCGTCCCCGAGCGACCGGGCGACAGTTGCAACGGCGCCAGCTGACGCTTCGCCAGCGCCTTGCGCGCAGCCGCCTCGTCGGCGGCGGTCAGTGAGCCGCTGACCGTCCGCCCGGCCGCGTCGGCGGCGATGTAGTCGAAGGCCGCCATCAGGCCGCGACCTCTTCGGCGGCGGTCTCCTGACGCGCCACGCGCAGAGCCTCCTCGACCGAGGTGACGCCCTCCAACACCAGCGTCCGCGCCCGGTCGGCCAGCGTCCCGTCGCGCGCGAAGGCGGCGTCGAACACGGCGTCCTCATCGGCGCCCGAGGCGATCAGGCGCCGCACCTTCTCGTCCACCGTCAGCGTCTCATACAGGCCGATGCGCCCGACATAGCCGGTCGAGCCGCAGTCGGCGCAACCGTGCGGCCGCCAGACGCGCACGCCTTCCTCGGCGCCGATCAGCCGCGCCGTCGCCTTATCCGCCGTCTCCTCGATCCGGCAGTGCGGGCACAACCGCCGCACCAGCCGCTGGGCCACCACCAGCCGCAGGGTCGAGGCCAGCAGGAAGGGCTCGACCCCCATGTCGCGCAGCCGCGTCACCGCCCCGGCCGCGTCATTGGTGTGAACCGTCGACAGCACCAGATGGCCGGTCAGCGACGCCTGAACGGCGATGGCCGCCGTCTCCGTGTCGCGGATTTCGCCCACCATCACCACGTCCGGATCCTGACGCAGGATGGCGCGCAGGCCGGCGGCGAAGGTCATGCCGACCTTGGGATTCACCTGCGTCTGGCCAACGCCTTCCATGGCGTATTCGACCGGGTCTTCGACCGTAAGAATGTTGCGCGATCCGTCGTTCAACAGCGACAGTCCGGCATAGAGGCTGGTCGTCTTGCCTGAGCCGGTCGGCCCGGTGACCAGGATTATGCCGTTCGGCTCGGCCAGCGCATGGCGGAAGGCTTCCAGCGCCGCCGGGTCCATGCCCAGCCGGTCCAGCGTCAGCCCAGCCTGATCCTTGTCCAGAATCCGCAGCACCACCCGCTCGCCCGCCCGCGACGGCAGGGTCGAGACGCGCACGTCCAGCGACTTTCCGCCCAGCGTCAGGGGGATGCGCCCGTCTTGGGGTTTACGTTTCTCGGCGATGTCCAGCCGCGCCATGACCTTGATGCGCGACACCAGCAGCGGCGCCACGCGCGGGTTCAGGCTCAGCGCCTCGCGCAGCACTCCGTCCACCCGCATCCGCACCAGCAGCCGCGTCTCATAGCTTTCCAGATGCACGTCCGAGGCGCCGATGCGGGCGGCCTCGGCGATGACGCCGTTGATCAGGCGGATGACCGGCGCGTCATCCGTGGCGTCCAGCAGGTCCGCCGCCGCCGGAATATCGTCCACCAGACTGTCCAGCCCCACCGGCAGGGACAGGTCGTCGCCGTCGGCGGCCGTCAGTTGCTCGCCCGCATAGACCTCTGACAGCTTGCGATCGAAGGCGGCGGCGCTGAGAGGCGTCGCCTCCAGCGGACGGCCCAGCGCGCGGCGCGCCTCGACCAGCGCCAGCGGATCGGCGCCCTCGCGTACGCCCACCGCCATCACCTCCCCCGCCGCCAGCAGCAGCACGCCGTGGGTCTTGGCGAAGCCGTAGGGCAGACGCGGATCGACGACGGTGATCACCGGGCGGCCCCCGCCACGGGCGGCAGCGGCTGGGCCGCGACCGGCGCCACGGGAGCGATGACCAGAGGTTCGCCCGCCACGGGAGCCGCGGGCGGCTGCGCCTGCATATAGTCACGCAACAGGGCGTCCAGGCTCGGCTCGCGGTCCGGGTGAACCCGCTGCTGCTCGCCGCGCATATAGCCCCAGCGATCCGCCGCCAGACCCTGCGCATCCGCCGTGGTGCGCAGGATGGTCGGGCGAAGGAAGACCATCAGATTGGTCCGCCCCCGCTCGCGACTGGTCGAGCGGAACAGGACGCCGACGCCCGGAATGTCGCCCAGGCCGGGAACCTTGCTCGTCTCCAGCCGGTCGTTCTGATCCAGCAGGCCGCCCGCTACGGCGATGTCGCCGTCATCGACGACCAGCGTCGTCTCCAGCTCGCGCTTGTCCAGGATCAGGTCGTTGGCGCCGCTGGTCAGCAGGCCGTTGATGCTCGACACCTCCTGCCGCAGCGTCAGGGTGATGGAGCCGCCCGCATTGATCTGGGGCCGGACCGTCAGGCGCACGCCGATGTCCTTGCGCTCGGTCGTGGTGAAGGGGTTGGAGTTGCCGTCCAGGATGGTCTGGCCGGTGGTGATCGGCACCTCCTGCCCGACCAGGAAGGTCGCCTCTTCGTTATCCAGCGTCATGATCGACGGGGTTTGCAGCAGGTTGGAGCCCGCGTCCGTCTTGGCCGCATTGATGACGAAACCGAACAGGCCGTCGCCCCATTTGCCGCCCGCCCCGCCGACGAAGCCGTTGGCGCCCAGCAGGCTGTTGAGGGCCAGGTTCTGCAACCGCTCGCGCAGGGGATCGTCCTTGTCCAACTGCCCCGCCGCCGCCCCGCCCGCGATGGGAACCAGCGGCGCCGCACGGTCGGAATAGTTGGTCAGGCCGACGCCGTTTTCGCCCGCCATCAGCCACTGCACGCCCAGATCGCGCACGGCCTTGTCGCTCAGTTCGACAACGATAGCCTCGATCAGCACCTGCTGGCGGCGCACGTCCAGTTGGCGGATCACATCGGTCAGCGTGCGCTGCATATCCGCCGGGCCGGAGATGACCAGGGCGTTCGCGCCGGGAAAACGGGCGATGGTGGCGCGCTGGCCGGTGGCGGTGACGGTGGTCGAGCCGATCGGCCCGCTGTCGCCCTCGTCCGCCGTGGTCAGGCCGCCCTGCCCCATGCCGCTCGTCGTTTGGGTCGCCCCGGCGCGGGCAGTGCGAAGACGCGGCGAGGAGGCCGCCGCCGCATCGGCGGGCTGACCCACGATCTGTTGCAGGACCGGCAGCAACTGCTCGGCGTCGGCGTGCTCCAAGAAGACGACATTGACGTCCTGACTGGCCCGCGCCCGGCCGTCCAGATCGGCGATCAGGCCGCGCACCCGCGCCAGCGCCTGACCGTCCCCGCGCAGCACCAGCGCATTGGAGCTTTCGACCGGCGTGATCGTCACCAGGCCCGGCCCGCCGGGACCGCCCGTCACCTGTTGCAGCACGCCCGCGATCTCGCGCGCCGAGGCGTTCTCCAGCGCCACCACCTCATAGGCCGAACGGTCCACGTCGATGCGGCCGACCAGCGCCCGGATCCGCGACAGGTTGTCGGCGAAGTCGGCCACCACCACGCTGTTGGCGCCGGGATTGGCCAGCACCTGCCCCTGCGCCCCGACCAGAGGCCGGATCGTCTCGGCGGTCGAGGCGGCGTCGATGTGGCGAAGGGTGAAGACCTCGGTCGAGAACCGCTCGGCCCCGACCGTGGCCGGTCCCTGCGCCGCCCCCTGCGCCGGACTGATGCGATAGGCGCCCGAGGACGTCGGCGTCACCACCAGACCATTGGCCCGCAGCGTCGACAGGAAAACCTCGAACAGCTGGGCGCGGGTCAGGGGGCGCGGGCTGGACACCGTCACCGTGCCTGTCACCGCCGGATCGACGATGAAGGTGCGCCCCGTCGTGCGCGCCACATCCTGCACGAAGGCGCGGATGTCGGCGTTCTGGACGTTCAGCGTCTGACGCGCCTCTTGGGCCGTCACCGGCGCGGCGGCCAGCGGCTGGACCGCCAGAACAGCGGCCAGAACGCCGGTGAGCAGTGAACGGTTACGGGCCTTCATGGGCGCGTCCTTACGGTGGTGGAGCGGACTTGGCCGTCGCGCTCGAACTGGATCTGGGCCGAGGGAGCGTCGGCCAGTTGGCCGCGCAGGGCGGCCAGCGCCTGCGGGCTGTTCAGGGCCGTGCCGTTGACGGACAGGATGACGTCGCCCGAGCGCAGGCCGGCGTTGCGAAGCTCGCCCCCGTCGCCCGAGGCGGAAACGGTCAGGCCGTTGACGCCCAGCCCCTGAATGCGCGGCCGCAGCCCCGCCTGGGCGATCAGACGCTGGGGGTCGACCGCCACGCCTTCGGCCGGGGTCGGTTCAGGCGTCGCAACGGCCGGTTGGGCCGTTGTCGCGGGCGCAACAGAAGCTGCGCCGGACATCATGTCGGGAAAATCGAGGCGAAACGGCGCGCCGCCGCGCGACAGCATGACGTGATCGGGGGCGACGGCGCTCAAGGTCAGCCCCGGCTCCAGTTCCTCGCCCGCCCCGACCGAAACCTGACGCCCGTCCGACAGGCCGATAATGGCCGAGCCGCCGCCCGCGCTGTCCGCGCGCACGCCGAACAGGGTCAGGCCGCCGCCGTCCGACGACGCCGCCTCGCCCCCGCCACCGCCGTTGCGGAAGAAGGCGTCGAAGCGCGACAGCACGCCCAGATCGATCTCAGATAAAGGTTGGGCCTGGACGCCGTGCGGCATGGGCGCCGCGAACAGCCAGACCAGTCGCCCGGCCTGCACCAGAAGAAGCAGGATCAACGCCGCCTCGACCACGCGCCGCAGCGGCGGACGGCGAAGGGACAGCCGGCGAAGGGACAGGCCGCCCTCGCCCAACGAAACGGCGCTCAGTTTGCGAAGGCCAGCGAGCAAGGAAGACATCCCCCACGGCCTCTCGCGGCCGCACCGCCTCCCTAGGCGGATGCTCCGTACCCGGCTCGCTCCGAACCATGACAGCGTCGAGAAGTTGTCGCGACAGATGCGGCGGGTTCGGAGAGAATGACGCGAAACATTCACTCTGCCCCGGCGGCAGGCATAAAAAAGCCGGGAGACCGCTGGGGTCTCCCGGCTCAAATGTCAGGCGCAGTCTGCGCTTAGAAACGCGCCGTCAGGCTGACCGAGGCGCTCTGACCCAGGTCATACTGGTTGATGCGGATCTTGTTGCCCTTCTCCTGATACTCTTCGAAGTCCGTCCCCAGCAGGTTACGCAGCTCCAGGGCGAAGCCCAGGTCGCGGCCCTTCAAGGTGAAGTCCTTGCGATAGACGAAGTCGAGAACGGCGCCCGGCTCCTGCAGGTAATCAGGCTCGCGCGCCGTGCCGACGCCCGCGCCGCGTGCGGTGATCCGCTCCGAGACGTAGTTCAGGATGAGGGTCGCCTGCGAGCGAGCCGTGTCGTCTTCCCAGCCCAGTTGCAGGTTGGCGACGTGCTCCGACTGGCCCTGCATACGGCTGCCGTCCTGGATGAAGAAGGACGCCTGTTCGGGACGACCGCCCCCGCCCAGCGTAATGACGGTGTCGCCCTCGCCGACCGAAACCTCGGAGTCCGACCAGGTGTAGTTGGCCTGCACCAGCCAGCGCTTGTTGGAGATGAAGGCCGCCTGATCGGCGAACTCGAAATACTTCTTCACCTCGGCCTCGACGCCCATGACGGTCGCTTCCGGCGCGTTGAGGAAGGTCTGCTGGCGCTGGTTGCCGACATCGACGATCACCGCTTCGACCGGCTTGTCCAGCTTCTTGTAGAAGACGCCCGCCGTGACGAACTGCTGGCGGCCGAAATACCATTCCCAGCGCGCGTCCAGGTTCAGGATCTCGGTGTCGGTCAGATAGGGGTTGCCGATGAAGACGCGGTCGCTTTCCGGGTCGGTATAGGCCTGGGGCGCCAGTTCGCGGAACTGCGGACGGCCGATGGTCTTGGACGCGCCGAAGCGCAGCTGCTGATCCTCGGTGAAGTTCCACGTCGCGGTGAACGACGGCAGCCAGTACTGCTCCTCGATCTCGGTCGCCTCATAGGACGAGGTTCCGCCGAACAGGTCGCGCGGGGTCACGCTCTGCTGACCGTCCTCGAAGCGGACGCCGAAGTTGGTGCGCACGGTCGGCACGAACTCGGCGTCAACCATGGCGTAGACGGCGTTGACCTTGAGGTCGGCATCGTAGGCGTTGGCGCCGTTCGAGCCGGCGATCTCGCGCAGCTGCAGGGTCCACGGATTGATGTTGAAGTCCGAGAACAGATAGTCGATCCGCGAATGCCGCTGGCTATCGGTCAGGCCGTTGACGGCCTCGAACTGCAGGTCGTGACGTTCGGCCGAGCGGGTGTTGTCTAGGGTCGAGGCGCCGACGCTGATGGTCGCCTCACGGCCCGCCGCCATCGGCAGCTTATAGGCCAGGTCCACGCCGCCGGACCAGATTTCGTCGTCCAGCTCGCTGAACGAGATCTGGTTGCCCTGGACGTTGTGGATGAACCGGTCCTGGGCGTCGACGCCGTACTGGAAGCGCGATTCATAGGGGGCGTCGCGCGAGGTCTTGGCGTAGGCCGCGCGCCAGTCCAGCTTCCACTCGCCGTCGGCGCCGAAATAGTGCTCGCCCGCCAGTTGGCTGGTGAACAGCTGACGCACGAACCACTCGGTGTAGTCGTTGCGGATCACGCTGCCGCCGGCGTCGAAGTCCGGCCCGGCCGAGGTGCGCGCGCGCTTGGTCGTGGTGCGGACGTAGAGGTTGGTCCACTTCACCTCATGATCGTCGGTCGTCAGCGACAGGCCGCCCAGGAAGTTCAGGCGCACGTCGTTCTGGTTGGACTCGACGTCGAAGGTCGAGACCGGCACCAGGTCGTCGCCCTGGAACTGGCCTTCTTCCTGGATCGCCTGGCGGGTGCGCCAGGAGTTGTCGTAGCCGGCCACGGCGATGACGCCCAGGTCGCCGATCTCGGTCGGGGTGCGGAAGCCGCCCGCCAGCTCCAGGCTGCCGTCGACCGGCGTCTGCTGACGCTGCATCAGGCGCAGCGGCGCATTGACCATCGAGCGGCCCATCCGCTGCAGCTCGGCGGCCGAGAAGTTGGCCATGTTGATCTGCTTGCCGGTTCGGAAAGCCAGATCGATCGGCCCCGGAACCTTGCGCGTCTCGTCGTCGAAGCCGGTCCAGTCGGTGTCCGAGCCGTAATAGACCAGGTTGTCGCGGCCCGTCGTCTCGGTGTTGCCGCCGATGCCCGCCTTAAAGGTCAGGAAGGGCTCGGCCGGAGCGTCCACGGTGCGCAGGTCGATGACCCCGCCGCCGAACTCGCCCGGATAGTTGGGGGAATAGGACTTCTGAACCGTCACGCCCGCCAGGATACTGGAGGGGAACAGGTCCAGCGGCACCACGCGCTGCAGCGGCTCGGGGCTGGGCAGCGGCGAACCGTTCAGCAGGGCCGAGGAATAACGCTCGCCCAGGCCGCGCACATAGACGAAGCGGCCTTCGACGATCGACAGGCCGGTCACGCGGGTCAAGGCGGCGGCGGCGGTGGAGTCGCCGGTGCGCTGCAGGTCTTCCGACGTCAGGAAAGCAGCCACTTCGGCGCTCTGACGGTTCTGCTGCGGGATATTGCGGCCCAGGACGACGATGTCGCCCAACTGGGTGGCCGGGGTCTGCGACACCTGATCCGGGCTTTCCGGATCGGCGGGCAGTTCATTGCTCAGCGCCACGGCGGCGACGGGGGCGGCCGCCTGGGCGAGCGCGAGGCTGGGCGCGCCGAAAGCGGCGACCAGGGCGCTGCTGGCCAGCAGCAGCCCGTTACGGGTCAGGGTCTTGTTCTTCATGTTCGGCTGCCTTGCGTAGGTCGAGAGAGGCTGGACGCTCAAAGGGTCGGCGGCGGCCCTTTCGGACCGCCGCCTCGCCAGAGGGTTCATCAGCACTTCGCGTTGGCGGTCAGGCCGCAGGTCCAACCCTGCCACCAGGTGTCCGAAGCGTTCTTCACGGCGCCGATGTAGTCGGTGTCGGTGAAGGCGGCGTGGACACTCGAAGCCTTGGCCGGAGTCACGGCGGTTTCGTTGGCGCCGTTGATGAAGGTCAGGACCTGATTGGTGATCGTCACGCCCGCGGCCGGGGCGGTCAGGGTCGAGGTTCCCTTGGCCGTGTTGTTCGTGCCGGCCGTGAAGATCGGCTCCGAACGGGTGGCGTTGCTCGGGCGATACGAAATCCCGCAGGACATGAAGACCGAGTTGAACACCGGGTTCACGCTGGCCGTGTCGGCGTCGGCGATGTCCAGGCAGCCGGCCAGCGAACCGGCGGCGCTGGTGAAGACCGAGTTGACCACGGTCGCCTTCGTGCCCGTGTCGAAGTGGGCGACGGTGTGGGCGTCGGTCGGCGAGTTGCGGCCCACCATCGTCCAGTTGGCGATCTTGGGCTGCGAGTTGTAGCGCTGGGCCAGCGGCGTCGAGGCCGGGGCAGCCGAGAACTCGAAACCGGCCGAGCGGCTGGTCGCGTTCGGGGCGCGCTGGGTCACGATGCCGAACTGGGCGCCGCCGCGCCAGCCGGTGTCGGTGTCGAAGGCGTCGTCGTCGGCGCCGTTGATGACGATGCGCTTCAGGTTGACGTTGCCGCCGAAGATTTCGATGCCGTCGTCCGACGAGTTGTAGGACTGGACGTATTCGATGGTGGTGCCCGCGCCGACGCCGGCCAGGGTCAGGGCCTGCAGCTCATTGCCGGTCGAGATCTCAAAGCCCGAGTAGCGGATCTGGACGTAACGCAGACGGCCCGAGTTGTCGTTGACGTTGCCGCCGCCGTAGAAGGCGTTGGTGCCTTCCACCTGGCCGGTGCAGGTGACCGGCGAGGTCAGCTGACAGTTGGCCTGGGGCGCGCGGCCGGCGATGACGATGCCGCCCCACTGACCGTGCGAGTTCTCGTTGGTCGCGCCTTCGACGTTCTGACGGCTGGTGAAGACGATCGGCTGCGAGGCCGTGCCTTCGGCGTAGATCTGCGAGCCGCGGTTAACCAGCAGATAGTCGCCGCCGCCCGAGGCGAAGATGGTCACGCCCGCTTCGACCGTCAGGATGCCCTGCGTGCCGGTGTTGGCCGAGGCGTCGACGCCGCCGTCCGTGCCGACGGCCGTGCGGCCCGAGATGGAGTAAATGGTGCCGGCGCGCAGCGGCACGGTCAGCGCGCCGTTGATCTGTTGCGGCAGTTGGCAGTTGCGCAGCGTGCCGTTGGCCATGGTGCCGACGTTGGCGAAACCGGCCGGGCAGTCAGCGGCGGCCTGGCCGTTGCCGCCATTGCCATTCCCGTTGCCGTTGCCGTTCCCGTTGCCATTGCCGAAGTCGCCTTCGCCGGGCGAGGCCACCTCGGCCGATCCGCCGCAGGCCGCCAGGGCGAGCGCGCTGGCCGCCACGGCGAGCATGGTCTTGAAGCTGCTGTTCATCGTCATCCACCGGTCTGGTCAAAAGATGCGACAGTGGGCGGCCTATCCGTCACGGATGGCCCTGCTTCCCTCCTGCCTCGGCGGCATGGATAGCGGCTGCGGTTTCCGAAGCTTGCGCGCTTCAGTGACGGATCGGCTTAGGTTTCTTGCCGTTTTATCGCCTCCTGAGTGACAAAATGTCCGGTGACGGAGGTAGTCGCCAGCCCTGCCGCGCCTCAAAGCCGCGCTTGAGACCCGCGTGACGCTTGTATCCAGGGCGCGTCTGGCGCAACACAGCGCGCCGGTCTTCCCGCCGGTCCCGACACACAAGAAGACGAGAGACCGTATGGGCGGCTGGAACGTGCGCAAGCGCATCACTGTCAACGCGCAGGAACGCAGCCTGACCCGCAGCCTCAGCTGGCCGCACCTGATGGCGATGGGCGTGGGCGCCATCGTCGGCACCGGCATCCTGACCCTGATCGGCATCGGCGCGGACAAGGCCGGTCCGGCCGTCCTGCTGTCCTTCCTGATCGCGGGCTTCGTCTGCGCCTGCGCCGCCCTGGCCTATGCCGAGATGGCCTCGACCATCCCCGCCTCGGGCAGCGCCTATACCTACAACTACGTCGTCATCGGCGAGGTCGTCGCCTGGATCATCGGCTGGAGCCTGATCCTGGAATACAGCCTGGTGGTCAGCGCCGTGGCCGTCAGCTGGTCCGGCTACGCCGCGCCCCTGCTGCACGACTGGCTGGGACTGCCCATGGCCCTGATGCAGGGGCCGCACGCGGGCGGCGTCGCCAATGTGCCCGCCCTGTTCATCATCCTGGTCATCGCCGGAATGCTGATCATCGGCACCCGCAAGAGCGCCACGCTGAACCTGGCCCTGGTGGTCGTGAAGCTGTCGGCCCTGGTTCTGTTCGTCTGGTTCGCCCTGCCCCACTTCAACGCCGCCAACCTGGAGCCGTTCAGCCCCTTCGGCTTCGGCCGCACCATGGGCGAGGACGGTGTCGAGCGCGGCATCATGGCGGCCGCGGCCATCATCTTCTCGGCCTTCTACGGCTTCGACGCCATCGCCACGGCGGCCGAAGAGACCCGCAATCCAAAGCGCGACCTGGCCATCGGCATCGTCGGCTCCATGCTGGTCTGCGCCGCCATCTATACGGTGATCGCCACGGCCGCCCTGGGCGCCGCGCCCTTCACCCTGTTCGCCAACAGCCCCGAGCCGCTGGCCCTGATCCTGCGCGAGATCGGCCAGCCGGGCGCCGCGCACTTCCTGGCCGTCACGGCGGTGCTGACCCTGCCGACCGTCATCCTGGCCTTCTTCTATGGTCAGAGCCGCATCTTCTTCGTCATGGCCCGCGACGGCCTGCTGCCGCGCGGCCTGTCGCAACTGTCGGCCAAGGGCGCGCCGCTGCGCATCACCGCCTTCACGGCCGTCGTGGTGGGGACCATCTCCCTGTTCTTCCCGCTGGACGAGATCGTCGCCCTGGCCAACGCCGGAACCCTGGTGGCCTTCAGCTCCGTGGCCCTGTGCATGCTGATCCTGCGCCGCCGCTCGCCCGAGCTGCCGCGCGGCTTCCGCACGCCGCTGGCCTGGATCATCGGCCCCGTGGCCATCGCCGGCTGCCTGTATCTGTTGGCCAGCCTGCCGCAGAAGACCCAGCTGTGGTTCCTGATCTGGAACGTCATCGGCGTCGGCGCCTATCTGCTCTACGGCCGTCGCTTCAGCGTCGCCCGTCGTGAGGCCAAGGAAGCCGAACAGGCCGCCACCGACTGATCCATGTGGGGGCGCTGCAACCGGCGCCCCCTCAAATCCGCAACCGGCCCAGGCGACGTCCGACGTCGCCTGCTATCCAGACGCCTCGCCCCGATGGCCGGATGGCGGAGCGGTTACGCGGCGGAATGCATATCCGCCCAGCCTGGTTCGATTCCAGGTCCGGCCTCCATCGGGGCGCCCCGCCGTTCAGGAGCCGCCTCCATGCACCGTCTCGCCCCTCCGATCGACGCCGTGGAGTGGTTGAACACGCCCGAACCCGTCCGTCTGGAAGACCTGCGCGGCAAGGTCGTCTGCATCGCCTTCCTGCAACGCCTCTGCCCCGGCTGCTCCCACTACGCCCTGCCCCAGGCCCGGCGCGTGGCCGAGACCTTCACCTCCGGCGAGGTCGCCGTTCTGGGCGTCCACAGCGTGTTCGAGCATCACGATCAGCAGTCGGACCGCGCGGGCCTGATCCGATGGCTGGCCGAGCACGGCTGCCGTTTCCCGGTCGCCGTCGATGCGCCTTCGGCCGACACCACAGCGCCGCGCACCATGACCGCCTTCAATCTTCAGGGCACGCCCAGTCTGGTGCTGGTCGACCGGCTGGGCCGGATGCGGATGCGCCGTTTCGGCCCTGTCTCGGACATGATGCTGGGCGCCGAGATCATGGCCCTGCTGCTTGAGCCTGCAACCGCCGCCTAGGCCAAGGTCGAGCGCCTGCTTATTCCGGTTCAGAACGCTCATTTTAATGAGCACCACGAACACAAAATCAGTCACTTAGTTCAAAACCATAAAGGGCTTGGCGCCTGATCCGTTATCGTGCCCACTATCCTGGACGGCGAACCAGAGGGGATCGCCTTCGCAGTGAGCAGACGATATGGCCGCCCCCTTCTCCACGGATAAGGTCTTCATCGGCGGCGTCTGGCGCCCCGCAGGGGGTGACGCGACCCTGCCGATCGAGAACCCGTCGACGGGCGAAGTCATGGGCCGGCTCGCCGCCGGGACCGCCGCAGACGTCGACGCCGCCGTCCGCGCCGCGCGCGCCGCTTTCGAAGGCGACTGGGGCCGCATGACGGTCGTCGAGCGCGGCCGCATCCTGGCCCGCGTGGGGCGCGAGGTCGAAGCCCGCATCGACCTGCTGGCCGAACTGGAAGCCCTCGACGTCGGCAAGCCGCTGAAACAGGCCCGCAACGACGTGATCGCCCTGGCCCGCTATCTCGAATTCTATGCGGGCGCGGCGGACAAGCTGCACGGCGAGACCATTCCCTTCCAGGACGGCTACACCGTCTACACCCTGCGCGAGCCGCACGGGGTGACGGGCCACATCATCCCCTGGAACTATCCGATGCAGATCATCGGCCGCTCGGTCGTGGCGGCCCTGTGCGTCGGCAACGCCGTGGTGCTGAAGCCCGCCGAGCAGGCGTCGCTGACCGCCCTCGCCTTCGCCCACGTGGCCGCCGACTGCGGCCTGCCCGCGGGCGCGCTGAACGTCGTGACCGGCACGGGCGCCGAGGCGGGCGCGGCGCTGGCCGCCCATCCGGGGATCAACCACCTGTCCTTCACCGGCTCGACCGGCGTGGGCGTCGCCATCCAGCAGGCCGCAGCGTTCAACGCCGTGCCGGTGACGCTGGAGCTGGGCGGCAAGTCGCCCCAGCTGGTGTTCGACGACGCCGATCTGGACAAGGCCCTGCCCTTCCTCGTCAACGCAGGCGTCCAGAACGCGGGCCAGACCTGCTCGGCCGGATCGCGCGTGCTGGTCCAGCGCGGCGTCTATGACGAAGTCGTGCGCCGCATGGCCGAACGCTTCGCCGCCCTGACCGTCGGTCCCGCCATGGATGACCGTGATGTCGGACCGCTGGTGTCGAAGAAGCAGCAAACCATGGTCGAGAGCTTCATCGACAAAGGCCGCGCCGACGGCCTGATCGTCGCTCAGGCGACGCTGGCCGACCTGCCTTCAGGCGGCGCCTATGTCGCGCCGACCCTGTTCGCCCATGTCGCGCCCGATCATCCGCTGGCGCAGCAGGAAATCTTCGGCCCGGCCGTCGTCGTCATCCCGTTCGACACGGAAGACGACGCCGTCGCCATCGCCAACGGCACCGATTACGGCCTGGTCGCCGGGGTCTGGACCGCCGACGGCGGGCGGCAGATGCGGCTGGCGAAACGGCTGCGGGCCGGACAGGTCTTCATCAACAACTACGGCGCGGCGGGCGGGGTGGAACTGCCCTTCGGCGGCGTCGGCAAGTCGGGCCACGGTCGCGAGAAGGGGTTCGAGGCGCTCTACGCCTTCACCACCCTGAAGACCGTCGCGGCCCATCACGGATAGCGCAAGGGAGTAGCGTCTTGGGGGAGAACAGATCGAAGCGGCTGGAGGGCAAGCGAGCGATCGTCACGGGCGGAGCCTCCGGCTTCGGCGCCGGCATCGCGCGCCGCTTCGCCGAGGAAGGCGCCCGCGTCATCGTCGCCGACCTGAACGGCGACGCCGCCCGCGCCCTGGCCGCTGAACTGGGCGACGCCGATCTGGGCGTGAAGGTCGACGTATCCAGCGCCGCCGACGTGGCGGCTCTGGCCGAGACTGCTGACCGCCTGCTGGGCGGGGTCGACATCGTGGTCAACAACGCAGGCGTCGGCCATACGCCCCAGCCGCTGGACGAACTGTCGGACGAAGCCTTCGACCGCATCGCCAACGTCAACATGCGCGCCATCTATCTGATGTCGAAGGCCTTCGTCCCGGCGATGAAGGCGCAAGGGTCCGGCGCCATCCTCAACATCGCCTCGACCGGCGGGGTCAGCCCCCGCCCGAATCTGACCTGGTACAACGCCTCCAAGGGCTGGGTCATCACGGCGACGCGGGCGATGGCGGTCGAGCTGGCGCCCTTCCAGGTGCGGGTGAACGCGCTGAACCCGGTGGCGGGCGACACCCCCCTGCTGAAGACCTTCATGGGCGCCGACACGCCCGAGGTGCGGGCCAAATTCCTGGCCTCCATCCCCATCGGCCGCTTCTCGACGCCCGAGGACATGGGCGCCGCCGCCGCCTTCCTCTGCTCCGACGACGCCTCGATGATCACCGGCGTGGCGCTGGAGGTCGACGGTGGCCGTTGCATCTGACCGCGTGTTCAAGCTTCTGGTCCTGCCCGGCGACGGCATCGGGCCCGAGATCATCCGCGAGACCCTTCGCGTCGTCGACTGGGCCCGGAACGCCGGGCTGCGGATTGAGCTGAGCGAGGCGCTGGCAGGCGGCGCCAGCATCGACGCCGTGGGCGCGCCCATCGCCGAGGACGTGGTCGAGCAGGCGCTGGCGTCGGACGCCGTCCTGTTCGGCGCCGTGGGCGGGCCGAAGTGGGACCACCTGCCCCGCGCCCAGCGCCCCGAGATGGGCATCCTGCGCCTGCGTCAGGCGCTGGATCTCTACGCCAACCTGCGCCCCGCCGTCTGCTTCGACGAACTGCTGGACGCCTCGGCTCTGAAACCCGAACTGATCCGCGGCCTCGACATCCTGATCGTGCGCGAGGCGACGGCGGGCGTCTATTTCAGCCTGCCCCGCGCCAATGAAGTGGACGCAGACGGCCAGCGCCGCGCCTATGACACCCAGGCCTATACCGAGGCAGAGATCGCCCGTGTCTGCCGCACGGCCTTTGAACTGGCCCGCCCCCGCCAGCGCCGCGTCTGCTCAGTCGACAAGGCCAATGTCATGGAGACCGGCGCCCTGTGGCGGGCCGTCACAACTGAGGTCGCCGCCGACTATCCCGACGTGGAGCTGTCGCACATGTACGCCGACAACTGCGCCATGCAGTTGGTCCGGCGCCCGGACCAGTTCGACGTCATCGTCACCGACAACCTGTTCGGCGACATCCTGTCCGACGCGGCGGCGGCCCTGACGGGTTCGCTGGGCCTGCTGCCCTCCGCCTCACTGTCCGGCTTAGGAGATGGCGGCAACAGCCGGGGCCTGTATGAGCCGATCCACGGCTCGGCGCCCGATATCGCCGGGCAAGGCGTCGCCAACCCCATCGCCACCATCCTGTCCTTCGCCCTGTGCCTGCGCTGGTCCTTCGACCGCGCCGATCTGGCCGACAGGCTGGAGCGCGCCGTGCGGCAGGTCGTGTCCAGCGGCGTGCGCACCCCCGACATCGCGGAAGCCGGGGTCGCCCCCGTCTCCACCCTTCAGATGACCGACGCGGTTCTGGCCGCGCTGGACGCCCAGTTCGCGTGAGGATCAACCGATGAGCGCCCCTACCATGCAGACCGTCATGGACCTGATCGACGGCCGCACCGACGAACTGGTCGCCCTGACGCAGGACCTGATCCGCTTCCCCACCATCAACCCGCCGGGCGAGGCCTATCGCCCCTGCGCCGAATACATCGGCGAGCGGCTGAAGAAGCGCGGCTTCACCGTCGAATATGTGCGCGGCGAAGGCTCGCCGGGCGACAGCGATCAATACCCCCGCACCAACGTCATCGCCCGCTGGACCGGCTCTGAACCGGGGCCTTGCGTCCACTTCAACAGCCACATCGACGTGGTCGAGGTCGGCGCCGGCTGGACCGTCGATCCCTTCGGCGGCGAGGTGAAGGACGGCCGCGTCTATGGCCGGGGCGCCTGCGACATGAAGGGCGGGCTTGCCGCCTCCATCATCGCGGTCGAGGCCCTGATCGATTCCGGCCTGCCCCTACCCGGCGCGCTCGAAATATCCGGCACGGTGGACGAGGAATCCGGCGGCTACGGCGGCGTCGCCTATCTGGCCGAGCGCGGCTGGTTCTCCGAGCCGAAGGTCAACCACGTCATCATCCCCGAGCCGCTGAACGTGGACCGGGTCTGCATCGGCCACCGCGGCGTCTGGTGGGCCGAGATCGAGACCAAGGGCCGCATCGCCCACGGCTCCATGCCCTTCCTGGGCGACTCCGCCATCCGCCACATGGGCGCGGTGATGGAGGAGTTCGAGAGCAAGCTCTATCCCGCCATGGCCGCCCGCCATTCCGACATGCCGGTGGTGCCCGAAGGCGCCCGCCAATCGACGATGAACATCAACTCCATCCACGGCGGCCAGGCCGAGGGCTTCGACGGCCTGCCCGCGCCCTGCGTCGCCGATTCCAGCCGCATGGTCATCGACCGCCGCTTCCTGATCGAGGAGTCTCTGGAGGACGTGAAGGGCGAGGTGAAAGCCATCCTCGACGGTCTGGCGGCCCAGCGTCACGGCTTCCGCTATGAGATGCGCGACCTGTTCCAGGTTGCGCCCAGCATGGCCGACCGCGACGGCCCGGTGGCCAGCACCACCGCCGCCGCCATCGAGACGGTGCTGGGCAAGAAGGCCCAGTTCGTCTGCTCGCCCGGCACCTATGACCAGAAGCACATCGACCGCATCGGCAAGCTGAAGGACTGTATCGCCTATGGTCCCGGCGTGCTGGATCTGGCGCACCAGCCGGACGAATGGGTGGGCATCGACGACATGACCAACTCGGCCAAGGTCATGGCTCGCGCGGCCTATGATCTGCTGACCCGCAAACGGAGCTAGCGAGATGGCGCGTGGCGATATGGAAGAAGAAAACATCATCGGCCCGCGCCTGCGGGCCCTTCGCGACCGCCTCGGCCTGTCGCAACGCGCGCTCGCCCGCAAGGCCGGGGTGCCGTCCAGCACCGTCAGTCTGGTCGAAAGCGGCCGCACCAGCCCCTCGGTCGGTTCACTGAAGCGCCTGCTGGACGCGGCGGGCATATCGCTGGGCGACTTCTTCAGCTCGGAGTTCGAGACCCCGACCAAATACTTCTATCGCCACGACGAACTGACCGACATTTCGCGCGGCGAGGTTTCCTATCGCCAGCTGGGGTCCAGTCAGGATTCCAGCCTGCAGATCCTGTATGAGACCTATCAGCCCGGCTCGGACAGCGGCCGGGTCATGCTGTCCCACGAGGGCGAAGAGGGCGGCATGATCATCTCGGGCCGTCTGGAAGTCACCGTCGACGGCCAGTCGCGGGTGCTGAAGGCGGGCGAAGGCTATCTGTTTCCCAGCGTCCTGCAGCACCGCTTCCGCAACATCGGCGACGTCCCCTGCGTGGTCATCAGCGCCTGCACGCCGCCCACCTTCTGACAGTGTCGTTGCAAACGATCAGTATTCCGATCATTGGAATATTTTTCCTTTAACCGACAGGGACATAGACAAAACAAGAAACAGCCTTGCTCAATCTTACCCCTGAGCGACTACTAATCCCCAAGGGAAGAGGGTTCCCCGTCGTCGATCATCGCAACCGCACACACGTGCTGCATTGCACAAAGTATCGACAGCGGAGATAGTTCGGCGACCGGGCTGTCCCGGTCGCGACGGCTGAACGCGGCTTCAGACCGCGACGGCCTCATGGGGAGGAAAGACGATGAATCGTCTGATGGTCAGCGTTTCCGCCGGGGCCTTGTTCGCCCTGTCCGCCACCTCCGTCGCCGCGCAACGCGCGCCCGACGACCCGACCGCCACCACGGTCGACGAGGTCATCGTCACCGCCCAGCGCCGTGAACAGGCCGCCCAGGATGTCGGCATCGCCCTCAGCGTCCTCAGCGGCGAAAGCCTGACGCAACAGGGCGTCACCAACGTCAACCAGCTTCAGAACGCCACGCCTAACCTGGAAGTCGAACCGGCCTTCGGCGGCGGCGCGGCCCAGTTCCGTATGCGCGGCGTGGGCTTTCAGGACTACGCCTCAAACAACTCGCCCACCGTCGGCGTCTATGTGAATGAGGTCGCCTATCCGGTCCCGGTCATGACGCAGGGACTGATCTTCGACATCGACCGTGTCGAGGTGCTGCGTGGGCCGCAGGGCACTCTTTACGGCCGCAACACCACCGGCGGCGCCATCAGCTTCGTCACCAAACGCCCGACCGAGGAACTGTCCGCCGGGCTGATGACCGAATGGGGCAGCCACAACCTGTTCCGGGGCGAGGGCTATGTCTCCGGCCCGCTAGCCGAAACCCTGCGCGGCCGTCTGGCTGTCTCGACCGAACAGGGCGGCGCCTGGCAGCGCAACCGCGACACCGGCGAAAGTCTGGGCGACGCCGACCGCACCGGCGCCCGCGCCCTGCTGGAATGGACGCCCAATGAGACCTTCACGGCCCTGCTCGACGTCCACGGCGGCGTCGACAAGTCCGAGAACCAGGGCCTGTATCTGATCAGCGACCTGCACACCCGACTGGGCGCGGGTCCGGTCATCCCCGCCGACAAGGACCGCTCCAAGACCGGCTGGGGTCTGTCGCAGCGTTTCGCCGACGCCATCGGCCGCGATGTGAACGCCAAGCCGGGCCGGGACAACTCCTCCTGGGGCGCGTCGCTGAACGCCAATCTGGCGCTCAAGGGCATGAACCTGTCCAGCATCACCAGCTATGAAACGCTGGAACGCAGCGAATACGGCGACTGGGATTCCAGCGCCTCGGTCGAGGCCGACACCTTCTTCGGCAGCGATGTGAATGTCCTATCGCAGGAACTGCGTCTGGCCTCGGACAACGATAGCCCCCTGACCTGGGTGGCCGGTTTCTACTATTCGAAACAGGATCTCGACGAGCGTTACTTCTCGGACTTCATCGACATCTACGGCACCTACGCCCAGGTCACCTATGACCAGAAGGTCGAGTCCTGGAGCCTGTTCGGTCAGGCCGAATACGCCTTCTCCGAGCGATGGAAGGCCATCCTGGGCCTGCGCTACGAGGAAGAGACGCGCGAGCTCGAAGGCTTCGGCTCGGCCTTCGGCGGCGCCACCGCCCTGCCCCCGACCAGCGTCGACACCAAGATGACCCCGCTAACCGGCAAGGCGGCGCTGGAGTTCAAACCCGCCGACAACGTCCTGATCTACGGCTCGGCCAGCCGGGGCGCCAAGTCGGGCGGCTTCACCACCTACAACACCGGCGACAGCAGCGGCATCGAACCGTTCGACCCGGAAATCCTGTGGGCCTATGAACTGGGCTTCAAGGCCGATCCGTCGCGCGCGGTCCAGATCAACGGCGCGGCCTACTACTACGACTACAACGGCCAACAGGTGCTGTCGGCCGTCTGCGGCGTCAACGGCCCGGTCGGGCGCTTCACCAACGCCGATTCCAAGATCTACGGCGCCGAACTGGAGGGCGTCTTCCGCCCCGCCGCCGGTCTGCGGATCAGCCAGAACCTCAGCTACAAGAAGGGCGAGTACACCGACTTCATCGACCTGGACATCGGCGCCTGCCAGCAGACGCCGCGCGCCACCGTCTACATCGACAAGTCGGGCCAGAAGATTCCCTTCCCTGCCTGGTCCTACGGCGGCTCGGTCAGCTATGACTGGACGGTCGGCGGCTTCGCGGTCACGGCCGAGGCCAACTACAGCTATCGCGACGAATACCCGTCCTGGCTGGGCGCCAAATACGATGTCGAGGCCTATTGGCTGGCCAACGCCAGCATCACCGTGGGGCCTGAAGACGCCGACTGGTCCATCGCCTTCTGGGCGCGCAACCTGTTCGATGAAGACTACGACCTGACGCGCAACTTCTTCACCAGTGCAGACATCGCCCAGCCTGGCCGTCCGCGCACGATCGGGGCGCGGCTGACCCTGCGTTACTGATCGATCAACCCGCTCAGTAAATCGAGCGCGCAGATAAAATATCTCTTTTTATCTGCGCGTTGCGCCCAACAAGTAACAGTCTTCCCTTTCGTCGCGGTTCAGCCGCTACTGGCGAAAGACAGAGGATGACCGCATGACCGCTGCAAACGCCGGCAAGGCCGCAAACGACCTTGATCCTTTCTGGATGCCCTTCACGGCGAACCGCGCCTTCAAGGCGCAACCGCGCCTGTTCGCCTCGGCCAGGGACATGCACTACTTCACGCCGGATGGTCGGGCCGTGCTGGACGGGACGGCCGGTCTGTGGTGCGTCAACGCCGGCCACGCCCGCAAGCCGATCGTCGAGGCGATCCAGCGTCAGGCCGAGATTCTGGACTACGCCCCGACCTTCCAGCTGGGCCATCCGCTGGCGTTCGAGCTGGCGTCGCGTCTGGGGATGCTGCTGCCCGGCGACCTGAACCACGTCTTCTTCGCCGGTTCGGGGTCAGAAGCGGTCGACACCGCTCTGAAGATCGCCCTCGCCTATCAAAGCGCCAGAGGGTTCGAGAACCGCACCCGCCTGATCGGCCGCCAGAAGGGCTATCACGGCGTCGGCTTCGGCGGCATTTCCGTAGGCGGGCTGGAGAACAACAGGCGCGGCTTCCCTACCCTGCCCGGCGTCGACCACCTGTCGCACACGCTGAACCTGGACGAGGCCGCCTTCACGCGCGGCCAGCCTGTCTGGGGCCTGCATCTGGCCGATGAGTTGGAGGCTCTGATCGAGACGCACGGCGCCGAGACCATCGCCGCCGTCATCGTCGAGCCCATGTCCGGCTCGGCCGGAGTGATCGTGCCGCCGATCGGCTATCTGGAGCGTCTGCGCGAGATCACGGCGCAACACGGCATCCTGCTGATCTTCGATGAGGTCATCACCGGCTTCGGCCGCCTGGGCGCCCTGACGGCGGCCGAGGCGCTGGGCGTCACGCCCGACCTGATGACCTGCGCCAAGGGGCTGACCAACGGCGCCGTGCCGATGGGCGCCGTGGGCGTCAGCAGCGCCGTCTATCAGGCCGTGGTCGAGGGCGCGGCCAGGCCGGGCATCGAGTTCTTCCACGGCTACACCTATTCCGGCCACCCGCTGGCGGCGGCGGCGGGCCTGGCTACGCTGGACGTCTATGAGAGCGAAGGCCTGTTCCAGCGCGCGGCCGAGCTGACGCCTTACTGGCAAGACGCGGTGCACAGTCTGAGGGGGCTGCGCCACGTCATCGACATCCGTGATCTGGGCCTGGTCGCAGGGATCGAGCTGGAGCCGCGCCCCGGCGCGCCAGGCGCCCGCGCCACGGAAGTCTTCCACCGCGCCTTCGACGAAGGCCTGCTGATCCGCGTTACCGCCGACGTCATCGCCCTGTCGCCGCCCCTGATCATCAGCCACGCCCAGATCGACGAACTGATCGACCGTCTGGCCGCCATTGTGCGCGACACGCCCTGACGCCGTGGCCGATTTGAGCGATGCTGCGATCAGGACGGGAGGCGTGACCGCGTGACATCGGGCATGGGACGACAGGTTTGGCGACGCGCCCGGCGCGCGCTGGCGGCCGCCGCGCTGATGTTCGGCCTGGCGGCGGCCCTGCCCGGCGCCGTCGAGGCGCAGGCCCCACGCGACCGTCTGATCCTCGGCCTGCCGCTGGAGCCGCCGAACCTCGATCCGACCTCGGGCGCGGCGGCGGCGGTGGATGAAGTCGTCTACGCCAACGTCTTCGAGGGCCTGACCAAGCTGACGCAGAACGGCGCGGTCGCGCCGTCTCTGGCCGAGTCATGGGAAGCCGCGCCCGATGGCCTGACCTGGACCTTCCATCTGCGGCGCGGCGTGACCTTCTCCGACGGTTCGCCGTTCGACGCCGCCGTCGCCCAATTCTCTCTCGACCGCATCACCGCCGAAGGCTCGACCAACGCCCAGAAGGCCCTGTTCGTGCCGATCCGCAACGTCGAGGTCGTCGACCCGGCGACCCTGCGCATCCACCTGTCCCGACCCATGGCGACCCTGCCATACGTTCTGGCCTGGGGCGATGCAGTCATGGTGTCGCCAAAGAGCGCCGCGACCAACGCCGTCACACCCATCGGCACCGGCCCGTTCAAGCTGCAAGGCTGGCAGCGCGGCAGCCAGCTGGCCCTGATCCGCCGCGACGGCTACTGGGGCGCAGCGCCGCGCCTGAACAGCGTCGTCTTCCGCTTCATCAGCGATCCGACCGCCGCCTTCGCCGCCGTCAGCGCGGGCGATGTGGACGCCTTCCCCAACTATCCCGCGCCCGAGAACGTGGCCCAGTTCCAGCGCGACCCGCGCTTCCGCGTCGTCGTCGGCGCCTCCGAGGGCAAGGTCATTCTGGGCATCAACAACACCAGGGCGCCGTTCAACGACGTGCGGGTGCGCCGCGCCCTGTCCTACGCCATCGACCGCGACGCCCTGATACAGGGCGCCATGTTCGGCTTCGGCCAGCCGATCGGCAGCCACTATTCGCGTCAGGCGCCGGGCTATGTCGACCTGACCGGCCTGTCTCCCCACGATCCGGCCAAGGCGCGCGCCCTGTTGGCCGAGGCGGGCTATCCCAACGGCATCGACGTGACGCTGCGCCTGCCGCCCCGCCCCTACGCCCGGCGCAGCGGCGAGGTGCTGATCTCACAACTGGCGCAGGCGGGCATCCGCGCCAAGATCGAGAATCTGGAATGGGCCCAGTGGCTGGATCAGGTGTTCAAGCGCCGCCAGTTCGACCTGACCATCGTCGAGCACGTCGAGCCGATGGATTACGACATCTATGGCCGCAAGGACTACTATTTCGGCTACGACAGCCCGGCCTTCGACGCCCTGCTGGCTCAGGTCAACGCCGCCCCCGACGAGCCGACGCGCAACCGCCTGCTGGGCGACCTGCAACGCCGCATCGCCGATGACGCGGTCAACGGCTTCCTGTTCCAGTCCTCGCGCATCGGCGTGTGGAAGGCGGACGTGAACGGCCTGTGGATCAACGGCCCCATCGCCGCCAATGACGTGACCGGCGCCTACTGGACCGGCGCGGGCGCGGCCTCGGCTGCGACCGCCGAGCGCGCGGGCGGCGGCCTGCCGTGGGGCTGGATCAGCCTGATCGCGGGCGTCGGTCTGCTGGCCTTCGTCGCCTGGCGTTTCGGCGCGGCTTGGCTGCTGAAGAAGCTCGGCGGTCACGCGCTGACTCTGTTGGCGGCGACCGTGGTCATCTTCCTGCTGCTGCAGGTCGTGCCCGGCGACCCGGCCAGCTATATGATGGGGCTAAACGCCAGCCCGGAATCCATCGCCGCCCTACGCCAGCAGATGGGCCTCGAAGGCTCGGGCCTTGAGCGATACTTCGCCTGGCTCGGCGACCTGCTGACCGGAAAATTCGGCACCAGCTACACCTATCAGGTGCCGGTAGGCGACCTGATCGCCGAACGTCTGGCGGTGTCGGCGCCGCTGGCCCTGATGGCCACCGTCCTGTCGCTGCTGGTCGCCCTGCCCATCGGCGTCACCGCCGCTAGCCGCAGGGGAACCGCCGTCGACACCGGCCTGATCGGCGTGACCCAGGTCGGCGTCGCCCTGCCCAACTTCTGGATCGCCATGCTGCTGATCCTGCTATTCTCGGTGAACCTGGGCTGGTTCTCGGCGGGGGGCTTCCCCGGCTGGAGCGTCGGCTTCTGGCCTGCCTTCAAGGCCCTGATCCTGCCCGCCGTGGCGCTGGCCGCGCCGCAGGCCGCCATCCTGGCCCGCGTGCTGAGGACCGCCCTGCTCGACACCATGAACGAGGACTATGTCCGCACCGCCCGCGCCAAGGGGCTGTCGGTCAATCAGGCCCTGTGGCGACACGCCCTGCGCAACGCCTGGATCCCGGTCCTGACCATCCTTGGCCTGCAATTCCCCTTCCTGCTGGCGGGCGGCATCATCATCGAGAACGTCTTCTCCCTGCCCGGCCTCGGCCGTCTGGTCTTCCAGGCCATCACCCAGCGCGACCTGATCGTGGTGCAGAGCGTGGTGGTGGTTCTGGTCTTCGCCGTGGTTCTGGTCAGCTTCCTGATCGACCTCGCCTACCTGTTCGCTGATCCGCGCCAGAGGGGACGCCGCGCATGACCGACGCCCCCGCCATCACCGCCCCCGCCAAGCCCCGCGTGCGCTGGCCTCTGTCGTTGATCGTCGGCGCAGGCCTGACCGCCGTCGTGCTGGCGACCGCCCTGCTGGCGTTGGCATGGACGCCCTACGACGTCGAGGCGGTCGACATCGCCGCCAAGCTGACCGCCCCCTCCGCCGCCCACCCGTTCGGCACCGACCACTTCGGCCGCGACGTCCTGTCGATGATCATGGCGGGGGCGCAGAACTCCCTGATCGTCGCCTTCGTCGCCGTCGGCATCGGCGTCGGCATCGGCGTGCCTCTGGGCCTGACCGCGGCGGCGCGCGGCGGCTGGATTGATGAACTGGTCATGCGGGGCAACGACCTGATCTTCGCCTTCCCCGCCTTGCTGCTGGCCGTGATGATCACCGCCGTCATGGGACCGGGCGCGATCAACGCCGTCATCGCCATCGGCGTCTTCAACATTCCCGTCTTCACCCGCGTCTCGCGTGGGGCGGCGCAAGGCCTGTGGACCCGCGAATACATCCTGGCCGCCCGCACGGCGGGCAAGTCCAAGGCCCTGATCTCGCTCCAGCACATCCTGCCCAATCTGATGAGCCTGCTGGTCGTGCAGGCCGCCATCCAGTTCGCTGTCGGCATCGTCGCCGAGGCGGGCCTGTCCTACGTCGGACTGGGCGCCCAGCCGCCCGCGCCCAGCTGGGGCCGGATGCTGGCCGAGGCCCAGACCATGATCGGTTTCGCGCCGTGGCTGGCCATCATGCCGGGCCTCGCCATCTTCGTGACCGTGCTGGGCCTCAGCCTGACCGGCGACGGCCTGCGCGACCTGTTCGACCCGCGCGTGCGGCGGGAGCGTTGATCATGACCGTCCTCGATATTCGCGACCTCAGCCTGTCGATCGGCCAGACGCCGATCCTGAAGAACGTCAACCTGTCCGTCGCCCCCGGCGAAATCCTCGGCCTCGTCGGCGAGAGCGGCTCGGGCAAGTCCATGACCGCGCTGGCCGTGCTGGGCCTGACGCCGCCACGCGCGACCCTGACCGGCGAAATCCGTCTGAACGGCCAGGTCGTCTCGAACGCCCCAGACGCCGTGATGCAGCAGGTGCGCGGCCGCGACGTGGGCATCATCTTTCAGGAGCCGATGACGGCCCTGAACCCCGTCATGACCATCGGCGATCAGGTCGCCGAGACAGTCCGCCTGCACAAAAAAGCCTCGCGCAAGGAGGCCCTCGCGGTCGCCCGCGCCGTGCTGGAGCGCGTTGGCCTGCCCGCCGAACGCTTCCCCCTGACCCGCTATCCGCACGAGCTGTCGGGCGGCCAGAGACAGCGCGTCGCCATCGCCATCGCCATCGCCCTGACGCCGAAACTGTTGATCGCGGACGAGGCGACGACAGCGCTGGACGTGACGACGCAGGCTCAGGTGCTGGACCTGCTGAAGCGGCTGGTGCGCGAGGACGGCATGGGCCTGATCCTCATCACCCACGATCTCGCCGTCGTGGCCGAAACCGCCGACCATCTGGCGGTGATGAAGGACGGCGAACTGGTCGAGGAAGCGCCGGTCAGCCGCATCCGCTCCGGCATGGCGCATCCCTATTCCCAGCGCTTGCTGGCCAACGCCACCCACGCCCCGACACGCCGCAGCCGCCCACAGGCCGACGCCGCCCCCGTGCTTCAGGTCGAGGGACTGGTGCGCGAATACGGCGGCGCGCCCGCCCTGTTCGGAAGGTCCAAGACCTTCCGCGCCGTGGATCAAGTCAGCCTGTCGATCCAGCCGGGTGAGAGCGTCGGCCTCGTCGGTGAAAGCGGCTGCGGCAAGTCCACCCTCCTGCGCGCCATCCTGGCGCTGGAGACGCCGCAAGCCGGCCGCGTCCGGGTCAAGGGCCGCGACATCACCGCCGCGCGCGGCGCCGCTCTGAAGTCCATCCGCCGCGACATCCAGGTGGTCTTCCAGGACCCCTACGGCAGCTTCGATCCGCGTTGGAAGGTCAGCGATCTGGTCGCCGAAAACTTCCACCTGCTGGACGCCCGCCCCTCCCCCGCCGAGGCCCGCCGCCGCGTCGATGAAATGCTGGAGCGCGTCGGCCTCACCAGCGCCGCCGCCGACCGTTATCCGCACGAGTTCTCGGGCGGCCAGCGCCAGCGCATCGCCATCGCCCGCGCCCTGATCACCGAGCCGTCGGTCATCTGTCTGGACGAGGCGGTCTCAGCGCTGGACGTCTCGGTCCGGGCTCAGGTGCTGGACCTGCTGGCCGATCTGTCGGATCGCCTCGGCCTGTCCTACCTCTTCGTCACCCACGATCTCAGCGTCGTGCGCACGGTGACGGATCGCCTGCTGGTCATGCAGGCTGGAAAGATCGTCGAACAGGGCGACACCGCCGCTGTCTTCGCCGCGCCTTCGCACTCCTATACGCAGAAACTTCTGGCGGCGACGCCGGATCTGGTCCGCAATAAAGCTCTGGAAAAGGAAAACGCCGGATGAACCGCAGAACCGTCCTCGGCTCGGCCCTGATCGGCGCCGCAACCTCCGCAGCAGGAGCCGCCAGCGCCAAACCCGCCGCCCAGAGCGCCGCCCGCGCCTCGGGTCGCACCGGCCGCCTGAACCTGATCACCGACGTCGAGGGCCTCAAGGTCGGTCAGGCCCACGACGCGGGCGTCCGCACCGGCGTCACCGTCATCCTGGCCGAAAAGCCCGCCACGGCCGCCGTGGACGTGCGCGGCGGCGGCCCCGCCGGGCGCGAGACCGACGTGCTGCGCCCTGAAAATCTGGTGCAGGAGGTGGACGCCATCATCCTGTCGGGCGGGTCGGTCTATGGCCTCGGCTCGGCCGACAGCGTCGCGGCCTGGATGGGCATGCGCGGGCGCGGCTACGGCATGGGCGGGGCGCCGGGCGTGCCGCCCTCGCCGATCATCCCGACCGCCTGCCTCTATGACCTGGCCAACGGCGGGAACAAGCAGTGGGAGATGGAGCCGCCCTATCGCCGCCTGTCGGTTCAGGCGCTGGAGGCCGCGGGCGACCGCTTCGACCTCGGCACGGCGGGCGCCGGCTATGGCGCCGAGGCCGGCGCGCTGAAGGGCGGCATCGGCTCGGCATCGGCTGTCATGGCCTCGGGCTGGACCGTCGGCGCCATCGTGGCGGTCAACAGCGTCGGCTCGGTCGTGGCGCCGGGCGGCAAGAGCTTCTGGGCCGCCCCCTATGAGATCGGCGACGAATTCGGCGGCCTCGGCTCGTCCGCCCTGCACGCCTCGGCCGAGGACTGGGGCCTGTCCAAGTTCCGGCCCCAACCGCGCGAGAACACCACCATCGCCTGCATCGCCACCGACGTGGCCCTGACCCGCGTCGAGCTTCAGCGCGTGGCCATCATGGCCCAGGACGGCATGGCCCGCGCCATCCGCCCCGCCCACGCGCCCTTCGACGGCGACACCCTGTTCAGCCTGTCCACCGGCAAAAAGGTCATTGAGAACCCGGCCATGCGTCAGGTCGCGGTGGCCCAGTTGGGCAACGTCGCCGCCGACGTTCTGGCCCGCGCCGTGGCCCGCGGCGTCTATCACGCGACCAACTATGAGGGCGTGACCGGCAAGACCTGGCGGGAGATGTAACCAACGCCCCTTCTCCCCACCGGGGGAGAAGGTGGGCGCCGGAGGCGCTCGGATGAGGGGGACGCCTCAAGGCTCTCGACGTCCGCGTTTGCAGACCTAGCCCCCTCATCCGTCATGCTTCGCCTGACACCTTCTCCCCCGGTGGGGAGAAGGGCCTTTAGATCGGCGCGCCGGGCGGCACAGCCTGCGCCACCGGCAAAGTCTCGCTCAGCGCCTTCAGCCCCTCGACCGGCCCGGTCAGAGCTTCCGCCAGATAGGCGCACTGGGCCGTTTCCAGCCGGTCGCCGCGGCAGCGCTTCAACTGCTCGCCGAACCGCCGCGCGCTGTCGCGCACCGCGCCCTGCGCCGTCGAGGACAGGTCCTTGCCCTGAATCAGCGCGGCCAGATGGGCGGCGTAGCGGGCGCGGGCGACCCGGCGCAGCTCGGCCTGACGCGGGCTCAACGCCGCGCCCGACCCGACGGCGGCCGCCACCCGGTCCAGCGTCTCGACCAGACCCAGCTGGCCCGGATCACGGCGCTCCTGCTCGACCAGACGGTTCAGCCGCTCGGGCGCCAGCAGGGTTTCGAACACCACCTCGGTCGCCGCCGCCGCCGCCGAGGACGGATCGAACACGGCGTCGGTCTTGCCCTCGAACAGCTCGATCTGGGTCTGGCGGTCGGGATTGCCCGACTGGACCGAGGACAGCAGGTCGATCAGGTCGTCGCGCAGGTCCAGTTCGGCCGGCGACAGCGCCAGCATCAGCGCCTCCAGCGCCGCGCGCTGTTTGTCAGCGGGCACGACGTCGGCCCGCTCATGCCCGGCGCCGCTGACGGCGTAGCTGTAGTCGACGCCGCCGATCTGACGTCCGACCGCCGTGGTCTGATAGCGGTGATAGAGGTAGATCGGCACGATCACCCGGCGCAGGTCCGCCGCCGGAGCCCCGGCCGGCAGATTGACCAGACCGAAGCGCGACAGGGCGATGCGCCGCACCGCCAGGGTGTTGGCGAACTCGGCGGTCGGGTCGGTCCCATTGTCCCACATGGCGCCATAGGGCTGCAGGCTGCCCAGCGGGCGGGTGTCGCCGTCGCCGACAAAGCGATAGCCCTTCGCTTGCGCCTCCGCGGCCAGGGCCAGGCGACGCGCTTGCGGATCCTGCCCCGGCGTATCGCCATACAGCCAGTCGATGGCGTAGCGGTCCCAGGCGCCGACGCCGGTCGTATAGGCCTGGCTGAAGTCCAGCCGATCCCCGTCCGCGATCACCCACGGCGCCGGATAGTCCATGACCGAGGCCCGCCCCTCATAGGTCGAGGCGGCGAAGTTGTGGGCCAGGCCGATGGAGTGGCCGATCTCGTGCGCCGACAGGTGGCGCAGGCGGTGATAGGCGAGACGGTCGGGATCATCTTCACCGCCCGTCCCGGCGCGCGCGGCGCCGACCAGGCCCTCGATGATCATCTTGTCCTGCCGGTCCCGCAGCGAGCCCAGTTGCACCACGCCGCGCACGATCTCGCCGGTGCGCGGATCGCTGACAGTGCTGCCGGTGGACCAGCCGCGCGTCTCGCGGTGAACCCAGGCGATGATGTTGTAGCGGGCATCCATCGGATGCGCGCCCTCGGGCAGCAGTTCGACCCGGAAGGCGTTCAGATAGCCTGCCTCTTCAAAGGCCTGCGCCCACCAGTCGCCGCCCTCGATCAGGGCCTCGCGGATGGCGACGGGCGCGGCGCGATCGACGTAGAAGACGATCGGCTTCTTCACCGCCGACCGGGCGGCGGTCGGATCGGTCTTCTCCAGGCGGAAACGGCGCGCCATCCGCTTCATGACCGGCTGGTCCAGCGGCGCGGCGAAGTCCACCGCCATCGCCTGGCTGATGCTGCCGCCGCGCGGATCGTGCGGCACGGTCTGGAAGCCGTCGTCTGGCAGGCGGATGAAGGAGTGCTGGACCGTCAGGGTGACGGCGCGCGCATCCGGCGCGATGCGCGACAGCTCGCCGCCCGGCTCGTCGCTGGTGAAGGTCTGGACGGTCTGCAGCTCGACATTGTTCGGGAAGACCAGGGTCTGATCCAGCGCCAGATGGCCCAGGTCCGGCGCCGCCTTGAACGTCCCCAGGCTCGCCCGCTTCAGCCGCCCTGCGATGTTGACCGCATCGCGCGTCAGGAAGCCTGACAGATCGACGACGACCGAGCCGTCGGCCCCCGTCTCGATCACATCCGTTGCCCAGACGGTCGAGGGGGCGAAGGAGGCGGCGACCGCATTCTGCTCGTCCGCACTGGCGTCGATGGCGCGGAAGCGATGGTTCTCGAACCGGGCGAACACCCGGCCGCCGACCTTGTGGAAGGCGACGATCTGCGCCTGCCCCAGGCCCGAGCGGTCCAGCCCCGCCCCATCCATGCCCAGCCCCGCCGACAGGCCCGGCTGATACAGGTAGCGGCCGATCACCCCCTCCGCGTCTGGGGCCGACAGGCGCGCCAGGACGCGGCCCTTCTCGCGATCCAGCCGAACGTCGAACAGGCCGTCCTGCCACGCCGCCGAGGCGGAGGGACGGCTCGTCGAGCCTCCCGCCTGAGCGTGAACCACAGGCGCCGCTCCGGCGACCAGAACTAGGCCGGCGACGCCCGCCAGCAGAACCTTACGCATCATCGGTATTCCCCCTCCGAGCCCCGATAGTTTTTTAGCGGCCGCCTCCCAGGGTCAGCGAACGCCCAACGCCAGGGCGTCCGGCCGACGGGTGTCGGCGGCGCCCAGGAATCGATCTCCCTCGACCATGATGGACTGGGTGCTGCCCATTGTCATGGACGGACGCACCGTATGGCCGCGCTCGCGCAGCAGACGCTCCACGTCGGGCGAGAAACCGCCCTCCAGCTCCAGAGGGCTGTTCCCGGCGCCCTGGTTCAGGCGCGGGCGCATGGCCGCCTCGGCCACGTTCAGCCGATGATCGATGACGTTGGAGATCAGTTGCACCATGGTGGCGATGATGTAGCCGCCGCCCGGCGTGCCCGTGACCAGCCAAGGCTTGTCGTCCTCGAACACGATCATCGGCGTGATGGTCGAGCCTAGACGCTTGCCCGGCGCGGGCGAGTTCGGCTGCCCTTCGGAGCCCCAGTAGAAGTTGTCCATGTGGTTGTTCAGCAGGATGCCCGTCCCCACCGGGGCGACGTGCGCGCCATAGGAGTTGGACAGGGTGTAGGTGTTCGACACCGCATTGCCGAAGGCGTCCGCGACCGAATAGTGGGTCGTGTCCTTGCTCTCATAGGGATAGGGGTTGCCCTCGGGGATGTCGGCCGCCTTCAGCGTCTTGTCCGGCGAGATCAGCCGGACCCGTTCGGCGGCGAATTCCTTGCTGGCCAGGCCGTGCGCCGGGGTGGTCCACTGCGGCGCCCCGCCGATCAGGCGACGATCCGACGAGGTGATCTTCATCGCCTCGGAGATCAGGTGCAGACTGTCCACGCTGCCCCACCCCATCGACCGCAGGTCGAAATGCTCCAGCAGGTTCAGCGCCTGGGCGACGCTGACGCCCGAGGCCGTCGGCGGCATATAGGCGATCCGGTGGTCGCGATAGCTGCCCCAGATCGGCTCGGACACATCGGCGCGATAGGCGGCCATGTCGGCCATGGTGATGACGCCGCCGCCCGCCTGGACGCCCGCCACGATCTGACGCGCCAGCTCGCCCTTGTAGAACTCGTCCGCCCCGCCGCGCGCTACCTTGCGCAGGCTTTCGGCCAGCAGCGGCTGGCGGAAGATCTCGCCCGCGCGATACGGGGTTCCGTCCGCCTTCAGATAGGCTTCACGCGCTCCCGGATCGGTCGCCAGCACCTGCGCCCGGCCCGCCGTCGCGTCGGCCTCGCCGTCCGACAGGACATAACCTTCCTCGGCCAGCTTGACCGCCGGCGCGACCAGATCGGCCCAGGGCATGGAGCCGAAGCGCGCGTGCGCCTCCCACATGCCCATGACCGTGCCCGGCACCGAGACGTTGATGAAGCCCGACGGCTTGGAGCGGTCAAACCGGCCGCTGTCGTCCAGCAGCAGGTCCGGCGTCGTCGCCGCCGGCGCCGTGCCGTAATAGTTGATGGCGATGGTCTGGGCCGGGCGCTCGGCCGTGGCCGCCATATGCAGGACCATATAGCCGCTGCCGCCGATGTTGCCTGCGCGCGGCAGGGTCACCGCCTCGGCGAAGGCGACTGCGACGGCCGAGTCCACAGCATTGCCGCCCTGGCGCAGGATCTCGACGCCGACGCGGGTGGCCAGGTCGCTCTGGCTGACCACCATGCCGCCGCGGCCCACCACGGGGCTGTGGATCTGGCCGTAGTTGACGATGTCGCCGCCGCTGCCGGTGGCGGGCCGGACCTGAGTCGCCGCCTGCTTCGCCAGAACCGGCCCGCCGACCAACAGCAAGGCCGCCGCCAAGGCGACAAGACTTTTAGGTTTGTTGATGTGCATTGACAGCCCCCGTCACAATCCGCCGCGCGTCCGCTGCAAACAACAGACGACCGGCCCCCGGCGATCGGCTTCAGATCGCAAGAAAAAGCGATAGCATTGCTAAAAAGATGACTTCAAGGGCATATTTTAGTGATTATTGCGCTCATTATTTCGGATATCGGCAATATTTATTCTCAAAAGGTTGACGCCATTAACTGTGGCGCCTTTTAGTCACAAATGCGGCCCGTCATTCGCCGCCGCCAAAAGCCGCATCCGCATCTTCTGCGACGGCCGCTCACAATCAGAATGACGCTCAATCGGAGGGGATGCCGAAGTGGTGAAGAAACACGGGGACGCCAAATCCATGCGCTCAGCTCATGCACATCGCGCCATAAAGGCCGCCATGCTGGCGTCAACCGCCCTGCTCGCCGCAGGCGCAGCCCAGGCGCAGCAGGCGCCCGCTGATCAGGCTACCCAGGTTGACGACATCGTCGTCGTCGGCTCCCAGATCCGCGGGGCCAAGGTCACCGCCGCCCTGCCCGTCACCGTGGTGGGCGAGGAACTGATCCAGGCGACCGCCGCCACCTCGGGCGACGAACTGCTGCGCTCCATCCCCCAGATGGGCGATGTCACGTTCAACTCCGGCTATCTGCCCGCCTCGTCGAACTCAGCGCGCGGCGACACCGGCTCGGTCAACCTTCGCAACCTCGGCATCGGCAACACCCTGGTGCTGCTGAACGGTCGGCGGGTCGTAGGCCACCCGACATCCCAGGCGAACGAGCACCTGGTGCCCGTGCTGACCTACAACACCAACGCCATCCCGGTATCGGGCCTGAAGCGGCTTGAAGTCCTTCGCGACGGCGCGGCGGCCATCTATGGCGCCGACGCCGTGGCGGGCGTGGTCAACACGGTCCTGCGCGACGACATGAACGACTGGACCGTCTCGGCCCAGTACGGCGCCGCTGAAGGCACCGACATGTGGGAGAGCAACTTCTCCTTCTACGGCGGCAAGGACATCGCCGACGGCCGCGGCAACGTCTCCCTGTTCTTCAACTACGACCACCGCGACGAGCTTTCGACGCTGGATCAGGACTACACCGCCTCCGTGGACATCAGTTCCCTGTTCGCCGGAACGGGCTTCGAGAACGACACCACGTTGAACGGCGTCTCGTCGCTGACGCCCTGGGGCTATTTCCGGGTCGCCGACGGCGCGACCTCGATCGGCGGCGCGAACCGATCGGCCTTCACCATCCAGCCCAACACCCTGTCCGGCTGCATCCGGCAGTTGGGCGACGGCTTGTGCATCAAGAACGGCACCACGGTTGACGCTACCTTGCGCGCCGATACTGCCCAGGAAGACCTGACGGTCATTCCCGAGGTCGATCGTTTCAACCTGTTCCTGACCGGCCGTTACGAGATCAACGACAACGTCGAGTTCTTCGGTGAACTGGGCGGCTACTACGCCAAATCCAAGGCGCGGCAGGCGCCGATCAACACCCTGTCGTCCGTGGTCATGACCATCCCCGGCACGAATTTCTACAACCCGACCGGCGAGGATCTGCTGCTCAGCGGCTATCGCTTCAACGACTTCGGGCCGATCGGCGTCGAGGTGACGAACAAGCAGTTCCGCGCCCTGGGCGGCCTGCGCGGCGAATGGCGCGGCTGGAACTGGGAATCGGCGCTCGTCTGGTCGGAAGCCACCGCCGAGGACGTGTCGGCCAACATCTCGACCACCAAGCTGTTCGAGTGGGCGTCCAAGGCCACGCCTGACGCCTACAACTTCTTCAACGGCGGCGACCCGACGCACCCGCGCTATGGCGACTCCACCCCGTCAAGCCAGGCGGCGCTGGACGCCATCGGCGTCGACATGGTCCGCAAGACCAAGACCGAACTGGGCATGTGGGACTTCAAGATCTCGCGCCCCGACCTCTTCACCTTGCCTGGTGGTCCGGTCGGGATGGCCGCCGGCGTCGAGGCCCGCACAGAGACCCAGCTCGACGACCGCGACAGCCGGATCGACGGCACGATCCGCTACACCGACAAATCGGGCGCGACCTACAGCGACCTGATCAACTCGTCCGAAAACCCCGACACCTACGGTGAGCGGGACGTACTGTCGGCCTATATCGAGTTCGCCGCCCCGCTGGTCTCGCCCGAGATGGGCGTCCCCCTGGTCCACAACCTGGAGGTCCAGATCGCCGGCCGCTTCGAGAACTATTCGGACTTCGGCGACGTGGCCAAGCCCAAGTTCGCAGCCGCCTGGGACATCGTCGACGGCTTCCGCGTTCGCGGCTCTTGGGCCCAGGGCTTCCGCGCCCCGAACCTGGAGCAGATCAACGCCACGGTCATCACCCGCTCCAACACCAGCACGGACTGGGCCTATTGCGAGGCCTTGCTGCGTCGCGGCGCGCTGAGCAACATGAACCAGTGCGGCGGCAGCTTCACCCCGCCCTCCGGCTTCGTGGACGCAGATGCCGTCAGCACGGCCCGGATCGCCCGCCTGACCGCCGAGCAGCGCTCCGGCAATCCTGACCTGCAGCCCGAAGAGTCCGAAACCCTGTCCTTCGGCCTGGTGGTGCAGCCGCGCTTCATTCCGGCCCAATACGGCGACTTCACCTTCACCGCCGACTGGTGGCGCGTCGAGCAGACCGGCATGGTCGGCATCTTCCGCGGCCAGAACGCCATCACCCTGGACTATCTGCTGCGCAAGAGCGGCGGCTCGAACCCCAACGTGGTGCGCGCCGCCCCGACGCCGGAGGACATCCGCCTGTTCGCCGGCACCGGCCTCACGCCAGCGGGCGAGATCCTCTACATCAAGGACGCCTATACCAATCAGCAACCCCAGACCGTCGAGGGCCTGGACCTGGGCGCCATGTGGAGCCTGCGCGGCACCCGCTACGGCGACTTCAACCTGAACCTGAACGTCTCGCACTTCCTGAAATACTACCTGGAGCCTTCGCCCGGCGTTCAGGAACTGATGGCGGCGATGGAAGCCGGCGACATCGACCCCACGATCAACTTCTCGGGCAGCGCCGGCGACCTGCTTCGCGACTTCGGCCGCCCGGAATGGAAGTGGTCGCTGTCGGGAACCTGGCGCTACCAGAACATCACCGTCGGCGCCTTCACCCAGTACATCTCGTCGCTCTACGACGACTCCGTCACCAATGCGGCGAACGATCCCTGGACCGTCGACGCCACCCTGACGGGCAATCTGTACGGCGAGTATCAGTTCGAGGACGGCGGCCTTCTGGCCGGCACGGCGGTCCGCCTGGGCGTGCGCAACATCACAGACGAACAACCGCCCCTGTCCAGCGGCGGCTACGTCGGCACCGTCTATCAACCTTACGGCCGCTACTGGTACGCCAGCATCCGCAAGACCTTCTGACCGATCTCTGCTCGGTCCGGGGCGGCAGGCGGCCACGCCTTCCGCCCCCTTTTCTTTTGTTCCTGGAGTTCACCATGAAACCCGTTTCGATGCGCGCTCTCGCCATCGCCGCCGTCCTGGCCGGAATCGGCGCTCCCGCCTTGGCCGGCGAGCTGTCGCCGCAGGCCCAGCAGCAGATCATCTCGACCGTCGACCGCAACCAGGCCGCCCTCGACCACGCTGCGCTGGAAATCTGGAAGTTCGCCGAGCTGGGCTATCAGGAGACCCAGAGCGCGGCGCTGCTCCAGGGCCAGCTGCGTGACGCCGGCTTCACCGTCACACCCGGCATCGCCAATGAGCCGACCGCATTCCTGGCCAGCTTCAAGACCGGCGAAGGCCCCGTGGTCGCTGTCCTGGCCGAGTACGACGCCCTGCCCGGCCTGTCCCAGACGCTCAGCCCGATCCAGGAATCCGCGGGCGGCCATGCGGGCCACGGCTGCGGCCACAACCTGTTCGGCGCCGCCTCCATCCACGCCGCCATCGCGGTCAAGGACTGGATGGTCGCCAACAACATCAAGGGCGAGCTGCGCGTCTACGGCACCCCGGCCGAAGAAGGCGGCTCGGGCAAGGTCTACATGGTCCGCGACGGCCTGTTCGACGATGTCGACGTGTCGCTGCACTGGCACCCCGGCAATGTGAACTCGGCCCGTCAGGGCGACACCATGGCCAATGTCTCGGGCAAGTTCCGCTTCTACGGCACGGCGTCCCACGCCGCCGCCGCGCCGGACAAGGGCCGCTCCGCCCTGGACGGCGTCGAGGCCATGAACGCCATGGTCAACCTGATGCGCGAACACGTGCCCGACCGCACCCGCATCCACTACGCCATCACCGACGGCGGTAAGGCGCCCAACGTCGTCCCGGCCTACGCCGAGGCCTATTACTACGTCCGTCACAACAACCCGGAGATCGTCCGCGACGTGCTGGAGCGGGTGAAGCTGGCGGCCGACGGCGCCGCGCTGGGCACGGGCACCCGCGTCGAGTTCGAGGCCATCGGCGGCGTCTACTCCATGCTGCCGAACGAGGCCCTGATGCACGTCATGGACCGCAACCTGCGCCACGTCGGCGGCATCACCTGGACGGCCGAGGAAACCGCCCTGGCGTCGGAAATCCAGAAGACCCTGACCACCAAGCCGGACCTGGCCTCCGTCGGCCAGATCGAGGACGCCGTGATCGGCGGCGACTTCGGCGGCTCGACCGATGTGTCGGACGTGTCGTGGGTCACGCCGACGGTCGGCCTATCGACGGCGACCTTCGTGCCGGGTTCGGCCGGTCACTCGTGGCAGAACGTGGTGGCGGCGGGCACGAGCATCGGCCTGAAGGGCGCTCATCTGGCGGCCAAGACCCTGGCCCTGACCACCGCCGAACTGTTCCAGAGCCCCGAAACGATCGAGGCCGCCAAGGCCGAGTTCGAGCGCCGTCGCGGCCCGAACTTCGAATACCGCGCCCTGCTGGGCGACCGCGCCCCGGCGCTGAACTACCGCGACTAAGGTCGCCGAGCCGGACGGATGAGGGGTGCGAGGACACGGGCTGGCGACATCCGTTCAAGCGCCGCGCCGACACCCCTCATCCGGCCCTGACGGGCCACTTCTCCCACAAGGAGAGAAAGAAACTCAGCTGCGCGTCTTGTCCCAGGTTCCGAACTCGTGGGCGATGCAGCGGTCGATCAACAGGCGCCAAACTGGCTCGGCGATGTCAGGCGACAGGCCGGCGGGCTGGGCCGCCTTCAGCACCTTTTCCACCACGTCGTCGATGCGGGCCTGATCGAAGACGGCGTCGCGGTTCGGCTTGATGCGAGCGGCGGCGTCCATATAGCGCTGGCGTTCGGCCAGCAGGGTCACCAGGGCGCGGTCCAGGGCGTCCACGCCCTGACGCACGTCGATCATGGTGGCGCAGTCTTCCGGCGCCTTGCGATCATCGATGGCGACGGCGGCGGGAGAGGTCATCAGGTCAGTCGACAAAGGCGCGCTCCAGAACATAGTCGCCGGGTTCGGCGTTCGAGCCTTCTTTCAGGCCGTAGGATTCCAGCAGTTCGCCGGTCTCCTTGATCATGGCCATCGAGCCGCACAGCATGACGCGGTCGCTGTTGGGCGAGAAGCCGATGGGCAGTTGCAGGTCGGCGAAGACGTCGCCCGACTTGATGCGGTCGGTGATGCGGCCCGGCGTCTCGAAGCGCTCGCGGGTCACGGTCGGATAATAGGTCAACTGAGCCTTGGCCTCGTCGCCGACCAGCGGATCGTCGTGGATCTCGTGGCTGAAGAAGTCGCGATAGGCCAGGTCGGCGACGTTGCGCACCGTGTGGCAGACGATGACCTGCTTGAAGCGGGAGTAGGTCTCGGGATCGCGCGCGACCGACAGCCAGGGCGCCAGGCCCGTGCCGGTGCCGATCAACCACAGACGCTCGCCGCCGGTCAATGCATCCAGCACCAGGGTGCCGGTCGGCTTCTTGCCCATCAGGACGCTGTCGCCCGCGACGATCTTCTGCAGACGCGAGGTCAGGGGACCGTCCTCGACCTTGATCGAGAAGAACTCCAACTCCTCGGCCCAGAAGGGCGACGCGATCGAATAGGCGCGCAGGATGGGCTTGCCGCCGTCTTCGCCGGGCAGGCCGATCATGACGAACTCGCCCGAGCGGAAACGGAAATCCTCGGGCCGCTTCACGCCGAAGCTGAACAACTGGTCGTTCCAGTGGCGGACCCACAGGACTTCCAACTCATGAAACGGACTGGCCTTGACGGGCGGCGCGGAGAGGGAGGCGTCAGACATGGCGACTACCTAGGCCGTCGCGGGCGGTTGCGAAAGTCTCACGAGGGTCGCAGCGCGACAAGATTTGCGGATGACGACGGAAGATTCCGCCTCTAGCTTCACCGCCATGCGCACTTTTCTTCTCGCCTCGACGATCCTGATGGCTGCGACCTCGGCCTTCGCCCAATCCTCGCCTCCGCCGGCGGCTCCGTCCGCCGCCATGGCGCCCGCGTCCTCGATCCTGACGGTCGAGCGGGTCTTCGCCAATCCGTCGCTGGCCGGGCCGGTAGCCAAGGGGGTCAGCCTGTCGCCCGACGGCGAACTGGTCGCCTTCCTGCGCTCGCGCGAGGACGACGTGGACGTGCTGGACCTGTGGGCCGCGCCGGTGAAGGGCGGCGAGCCGTTCAAGCTGATCGACGCCCGCGCCCTGGTCCCAGACGCCGGCGAACTGTCCGAGGCCGAGAAGGCGCGGCGCGAGCGGATGCGGATTTCGCAGCGCGGCGTGGTCGAATATTCGTGGGACGAGCAGGGCCGCTACATCCTGGCGCCGCTGGAAGGCGATATCTTCCTGGCCAATCGCGCCGACGGCTCGGTGCGGCGCCTGACCGAGACGGCGGCGGATGAGATCGACGCCAAGGTCTCGCCCAAAGGGGCCTTCGTCAGCTTCGTGCGCGATCAGAACCTGTTCCTGGTCAACCTTGAGACGGGCGCTGAACAGGCGATCACCACGGACGGCAAGGATCTGATCACCTGGGCGACGGCCGAGTTCATCGCTCAGGAAGAGCTGGATCGCGACACCGGCTATTGGTGGAGTCCGAACGAACGCTACATCGCCCTGCAACGCACGGACGAGAGCACCGTCGACGTCATTCCGCGCCTGGACATCACGGGCGGCGGGGCCTCGGTCATCTCGCAACGCTATCCGCGCGCCGGGCGGCCCAACGCCGTGGTCGAGCTGTATGTCCAGGACGTGCAGAGCGGCCAGCGAGTCAAAGTCGATCTGGGCGCCGATACCGACATCTATCTGGGCCGGGTGAACTGGGCGGCGGATGGTTCGGTCGCCTACGCCCAGCGCCTGTCGCGCGACCAGAAGCGGCTGGATCTGCTGAGCATTGATCCGGCCACGGGCGCCAGCCGGGTTATCGCCAGTCAGACCTCGAACGCCTGGGTCAACGTCACCCACGACTTCAAGGCGCTGAAGGACGGCAACTTCATCTGGTCCAGCGAGGAGAGCGGGTGGCGGCACCTTTATCTCTACAACAAGGACGGGCGTCGCCTGCGGGCCATCACGCGCGGCGACTATCCGGTGAAGTCGCTGGACGGCGTCAACCCGGAGACGGGCGAGGTCTTCTTCACCGCCTCCATGCGCGACGGCCGAGAATATCCGATCGAGCAGCAACTGTTCCGCGCCAGCTACAAGCGGACGCTGAACCCGACGGAAGTCACCCCGCGCGGCGGCTGGTGGAGCGCCAAGGTCAACGGCACGGGCACGGCCTATGTCGGCAACTATACCGACGTGAACACCCCGGCTCAGTCGGCGCTCTATTCGATCAACGGCCAGCGCGTGCGCTGGATCGAAGAGAACAGGCTCCAGCCCGGCCACCCCTTCTGGCCCTATGCCGAGCGCCAGCAGAAGCCGACCTTTGGAACCCTTCAAAGCCACGGCGAGACCCTGGTCTGGCAGATGACCACGCCGCCGGGCTTTGATCCGTCGAAGCAGTATCCGGTGGTGATGCAGGTCTATGGCGGTCCTTCGGGGGGCGGAGTGAAGAACGCCTGGCAGCCGGCGACGACGCAACTGCTGACCGAGGCGGGCTATATCGTCTTCCGCCTGGACAACCGGGGCGAGGGCGATCGTTCGGCGGCCTTCAAACAGGCCCTCTATCTGAAGATGGGCCAGCCGGAGATCGCGGATCAGGTCATCGGCGCGGACTATCTGCGCTCGCTGCCCTATGTCGACGACAGCCGCATCGCCATGATGGGTTGGTCTTACGGCGGATTCATGAGCCTGATGGCGCTGACCGAGCCGAAGATGGGTCTGGCCGCCGCCCTGGCGGGGGCGCCGCCGACGGAGTGGAGCCTGTACGACACCGCCTATACTGAGCGGTACATGTCGACGCCGCAGGGCAATGTGGCGGGGTATGCTGCCTCGGACGTGGTGAACCGGCTCGACAATCTGACGGGGCGTCTGCTGCTGATGCACGGCATGGCCGACGACAATGTCATCTTCGAGAACACCACGCGGGTTCTGAACGCCCTTCAGGAAAAGAGCATCCCCTTCGAGACCATGCTCTATCCGGGCCAGCGCCACGGCATCCGGGGCAATGATCGTCAGCTGCATCAGTGGCGGACCTATCTGGACTTCCTGGACCGCACCATCGGGACGCAGGCGGCCCAGAAAGCGGACTGAGGCGACCACTGATCCGGCGGAACCCGGCCCTGCGGCCGCCGTTCCGCCGGAATGGAAAAGCTGTTCAATCATCTGGCGAACGCGACGGCCAAGCTGGCGGGGCGGCCGTGGACCTTCATCGTCTGCGTGGCGGTAGTGCTGGCCTGGGCCGTGACCGGGCCGGTGTTCAGTTTCAGCGAGACGTGGCAGCTGGTGATCAACACCGGCACGACCATCGTCACCTTCCTGATGGTGTTCCTGATCCAGAACACCCAGAACCGCGACGCCGCCGCCATGCACGCCAAGATGGACGAGCTGATCTATGCGGTGAAGAAGGCCGACGCGGGCTTTATCGGCATCGAGCATCTGACCGACAAGGAGTTGGCGGTCATCCTGCAGGAGGTCGAGCGGCGCGGGCGCGACATCCATGCCGGGCGGCCCGCGCGGGCAGTTAGAAGCCGCCCCGCGTCACGCGCCGAGGCCTAACGAGGCGCCGAAAAAACAGAGTCCAATTCGTCTGAATCGTCTGAAATCTCTCCGCGCCGCTGGTGGACCGCGCATCATGGCGAACGAACGAGAGGCGGCGGACTGATCGCGGTAAGACACGCGCAATCGCCATGTTTTACCGGTATTGCAGCGGTGCGATAGGCGACGTTCGATCATTCTCCCCTTGCGGAAGAAGGTGTCTGCGCCGCACGAAAAAGGGGCTGCAGGACACGTCGTCCAGCAACCCCTCATCCGTTCGACTTCGCCGTCCACTTTTTCCCGCAAGGGGCAAAGGGCGCGGCTTCAGCCCTTCAGGCTCTTCAGCGCCAGTTCGTGACGATAGGCCGCCACATCCGCCAAGGCCGCGTCCAGCGCCGTGCGAACCCGCTCCAGCCCGGCGGGCGCAGAAGCCTGTTCGCCGAACTCCACCTCTTCACAGACCTGGGCCAGGGCCTTGGCCCCGATGCCCGCCCCGGCGCCGCGAATGGTGTGAACGGCGTCGCGCCAGCCTTCGCTGGACGCGTCCAGCATGGCCGACCACATGCGGGCCTGTTCTGCGAACAGGCCCAGCACTTCTTCCGTCACATCATCCATGCCCGCCGTCATGGCTTCGAGGACGGTGAAATCCACCGCCCCCGACAGGTCGCGCCTGGCCATCAGGCCTCGGCCTCTTCACCCTTGGCCAGGCGCGAGTTGCGCGACGACCACAGCAGGTAGAGCGCCAGACCAAACAGGTTCCACAGCAGGAAGTAGAGCTGCGTCGAGGTCTTCAGGCTGAAGAAGAAGATGATGCAGCCGACGATGGCGATGCCGCCGACCAGCCACCACAGCGGCGCCTTGAACTTGCGCTCGCGGTTCGGTTCGCGCATGCGCAGCACGATCAGGCTGACGCCCACAGCCATGAAGGCCATCAAGGTGCCGGCGTTGGCCAGCGACGCCAGCTCGTCCAGCCGCATGATGCCGGCCAGGAAGGCGACGACGACGGCGGTGAACACCGTCACCACAGCCGGAACGCCGCGCTTCGAGATCTTGGCGAGGCGGTTGGGCAGCAGGCCGTCGCGCGACATGCCCAGGAAGATGCGGCTCTGGCCGAACAGGAAGGCCAGCAGCACGGTCGGCAGGGCGATCACGGCGGCGGCGGCGATCCACTGGGCGGCGACGCCCTGGCCCAGACCACGCATGATGTGCGCCAGCGGCTCGGGACTGTCGGCGAAGCTGGCGACCGGGGCGGCGCCGATCGCAGCGGCGGCGACGGCGATATACAGAACGGTGCAGACCACCATCGAGCCGACGATGCCGATGGCCAGGTCGCGCTCAGGCTTCTTGGTCTCCTCGGCCGCCGTGGCGATGGCGTCGAAGCCGTAGAAGGCGAAGAAGATGATGGCCGCCGCCGCCATGACCCCCGTCTGTACGAAGGGCGCGCCGAAGCCGTGCGGCATGAAGGGGGTGAAGTTGGCCGTATCGAAGTGCGGCATGGCGATGGCCACGAACACCACCAGGGCGGCGATCTTCACGAACACCAGGATGGCGTTCAGCGTCGCGCTTTCCTTCGTGCCCAGCAGCAGCAGGCCGGTCACGATGGCGATGATGAAGATGGCCGGCAGGTTGATCAGCCCGCCCTCGACATGCGGCCCCACGGTCAGAGCGAACGGCAGGTCGATGCCCAGTCCCGCCAGGAAGGGCACGGCGTAGCCGGACCAGCCGACGGCCACCGTCGACACGACCAGCGAATATTCCAGGATCAGGCTCCAACCCACGACCCAGGCGAAAATCTCGCCCAGCGCGGCGTAGGAATAGGTATAGGCGCTGCCCGAGGCGGGCATGATCGTCGAAAGTTCGGCGTAGGCCAGAGCGGCGCAGGCGCACACCAGACCGGCCAGGGCGAAGCTGATCAGCACCGCAGGGCCCGCCAGACCCGCCCCGACTCCGATCAGGGTCAGGATGCCGGTGCCGACGATGGCGCCGACGCCCAGAGCCATAAGGTGCGGCCAACCCAGGGTTTTCTTGAGCCCCGGCCCCGAATGCGGGGCCAGCATCGCGTCGATCGAGCGACGACGGTTCCAGAACGCCATAATCTTTACTCCCCCTCGCCGCGTCTTTTCGGCGGCTGATTCAAGGCGCGACCTTAGCGCGCGATGCAATCGCGATAAAAGATGCATTTGACGCTTGCACCCGACACCGGTCCTGAGTAATAGGAGCGCCCTTCGCCGAGGCCATCAACGCCGCCGCGAAGGACCGGCGCCACACCAAGGGCGCAGACGACGGTACGGGTGATTAGCTCAGTTGGTAGAGCAGCTGACTCTTAATCAGCGGGTCGTAGGTTCGAACCCTACATCACCCACCATCGTCCCCTTGATTTCATTGAATATTTAGCCATCTCGACCGAGCTCTATCGTCGGGCCATCCTTTAGGACGGCGATTAGGACGGTAGTTAGGACGGTGGATTGCGGTTGGTGTTGCCCGATAATCTAGCCGTCGCGACCCCGGCACGGTTCCGACCGTAAACTCGCGGATGGTCGGAGATGACACAGCCGCTCAAACTTACGCCCCTCGCTTCCGAATCGGAGACCTCTGGTGGCTGCGCACATGGCAAAATCAACTGACTCACCCGCACGCTCTCGCTATCTGAGGACGCCCGAAGCAGGCCACTTTCTGGGCCTTTCAGGGCGAACCCTAGAGAAACACCGCACGTACGGAACTGGACCGACCTACCGAAAGATCGGAGGTCGAGTGATCTATGCAGTGCACGACTTGGAAGCTTGGGCCGATCTCGGTCTACAGAACTCGACTGGGGAGCCCAAGAGTCAGATCCGAGCGGCTAAGCCACAGGATGGAGGACGTGCCGCGATTTGAGGCGCGGGCGTCTGAACCATCCCCACTCGATCCTTCAACAGACCAGAAGGCGCTGATTTATCAGCGCCTTTTCTCTAATCCGCGCACCATACCGTGCGAGCTACCGTCACTTGGACAGCGCTTTTGAATTCATTGATGAAATTCGACGTAATAAAATTCTAGTGATGTCGCCATCTATCGGCAGGCAACTCTGCTTCAAGACCAACCAGCACCGCTATGACAAGCGAATAGGCAATGGACTATACCGTATCATCAAACCGACAACAGACGCCACTGAAGCCGGTTGATACCGTCAGTCTCGCTTGGTCGAGTTGTTCAAAGACTCCGACGCCTGCTCCGGAGTTGTCACCTCAACACGAAGACCGCCTCCTGGTGAGCGCAAGAACTGCACCTGTCCCCCATGGGCCTTCACAGTGGCGAGGACGATAGAGAGGCCCAGACCGCTCCCTCCGGTAGGGGCATTAGACGCGCGGAAAAAGCGCCGTCCCAAACGATGCAGATCCGAGAAGGCCACGCCCGGTCCGTCGTCCTCGACGATCAAGCGTCTGGAAGTCGGGTCGTAACTGATCAGGATTGAGGATGCCGCGTGCGCCTGTGCGTTGGCGAGCAGATTGGCGGCCGCTGCCCCGAAGCGATCTGGATCCACGTTGAGCAGGGCGTCACCGTCGACGAACGAGACCCGACCATCGCCTTCCGCTCCTGCAAACAGCGATCGGAGCGTCACCCAGCGGCGATCCTCGTCGCTAACCGGCATCTCGTCCTCGCGCGCCAGGGCGAGAAGCCCCGTGACGAGGCGGGCGGTGCGATCGACGGAAGTCTGGATCTGCTCCAGCGCGCGGCTTCGAACGGCAGGATCCGAAGACGACGCCGCAATCTGCGCCTGGACGCGCAGGCCTGCCAGAGGGGTACGCAACTCGTGCGCGGCGGCGGCCGTGAACTCGGCCTCGCGACGCCGCGCTGCGCCAAGGCGTGACATCAGGTCGTTCAGCGCCAGGGCGAAGGGACGGAGTTCGCGGGCGTCCGGCGATACGTCCAACGCCGTCAGATCTTCCGCATCCCGTACCGCAAGGCTGCGGGTCATTTGTCGAATAGGGGCCAGCCCCCGCCCAACCGACCACCAGATCAGCACGCCCAGCGCCAGCAGGCCGAGGACCGCCGGACCGATCAAGGCGGTGACGACATTGCCGACCAGGTGTTCGCGAACGGCCAGATTGTCCCCGACCATGACCCGGAATCCGGCGTCTCGATCATGCACCGTATAGACGCGCCAGCGCTCGCCCCGGATCGTGCGTTCTGAAAATCCGTCGCCCCCTTCCGACAATCGCTCCGCAGGCGCGCTTTGGGACCGACCAATCAGATCGCCTTCCAGCGACCAGATCTGGCAGGAGAGCTGACGGTCATAGACATCCGCGGCCCCGGTGTCCGGAGCCTGGATCGCCGGGCGCACGCTGCCGGCCTGCATCAGGGACGAAACCATGCGGGCCGACTCCATCAGGCGCCGGTCCAGCACCCGCTGCACTTCGGCCCGGGTCTGGATTTCGACCCAGACGACCGCGCCGCCCCAGACCAGGGCGGTCACGAGCGCGAGAGTGACGAACAGACGCAGGCGGATCGAGCTCATTGCAGGGTGTATCCCACGCCGCGGACGGTGCGGATGAAGCCGGCTCCCAACTTGGCCCGCAGATAGTGGATGTGCACTTCCACGGCGTTGGAGCCGATCTCCTCCTGCCAGCCGTACAGGCGTTCTTCCAGCTGACTGCGCGAGAGGACCTGTGCGGGCCGTTCCATCAGGGCCTCCAGGATAGCGAACTCACGTCTTGAAAGGGGCAGGTCCCCCTCTTCACGCCAGGCCAGACGCGACTTGGGATCGATGGTCACCCCGCCGTGGCGCAAGGCGGGGGTCGAACGTCCGAGCAGGCGACGCCGCACCGCGCGCAATCGCGCGGCCAGCTCGTCGAGATCGAACGGTTTGCCGACATAATCGTCCGCGCCGGCGTCCAGACCCACAATGCGGTCCCGACTATCGTCGCGCGCCGACAAGACCACCACGCCGACATCCATGTCGCGCTCTCGAACGAAACGCAGCACCGAAAGGCCGTCGCCGTCAGGAAGACCCAGGTCCAGCACGACCGCATCGAACGCCGAGCTTTCCAGCGCCGCAAGGGCGTCCTCGACCCGCCCGACGACTTCGACCGTCCAGCCGCAGGCGCTGAGCCCGACCTGGAGGCCGTCGGCGAGGACGGGATCGTCTTCTATGGCGAGCAATCTCATGCGGTGTGACGTGCAAGCTCCGGCTTAAGCCTGACTTAAGCTCGCTTGCCGACGAGATGGCCATGAGGTTTTTCCGCCGACTGCTGCCCGCCGCTCTCGCAATCCTGTCCTTCGCCCTGCCGGGTTCGGCTCTGGGTCAGGCTCCGCTTTCGCCCGACAAGGCCTTCGCCCTGACGGTGACGCGCGAGGCCGACGGCGATCTGGCCTTCGCCTGGGACATCGCGCCTGGCCATTATCTCTATCGTGACCACACCGTCGCCAGCACGCCGGGCGGGAAGGTGTCTCTACCACTGGAACTGGCCGCCGGCGAAACCAAGGACGATCCGGGCTTCGGCGTCGTCGACGTCTGGCATGACGCGGGTCGCGCGACCCTGTCGGCGCAGACATTGACGCAGGCGGGCGAGCCGACGTCGGTCAACATCACCTATCAGGGCTGCCTCGAGGACTCGATCTGCTACCCGCCGATGACGCGCACCATCGACGTGCCGACCCGGCCGCAGGCTGACGTGACCGCGCGGGAGGCCGATGCGCAGACCGCACAGGCCGCGGCCATGCTGGCGATCCAGGCGCCGGGCGCTACACCCGCGCCCGAGGACGACGAGGGAGGAGCGGCGCCTTCGCCGGTCGCGTCATCGCCGGCGGTCACTCTGGACGCCAACCCGGGCTTCGTCGATCGCCTGGCGCTGCAGGGCGGGGCGACCTGGGTCCTGCTCGCCTTCTTCGGCTTTGGCGTGCTGCTGTCCTTCACGCCCTGCGTCTTTCCCATGTATCCGATCCTGGCCGGCGTCATCGGACGCGGCGTGGACGGGCGCGGTACGCGCCGAGGTCTGACGCTCTCCGTCGCCTATGTGCTGGGCCTTTCCATCGCCTTCGCCCTCCTGGGCGTCGCGGCCGCCTGGTCCGGACAGAACCTGCAGATGGCGCTCCAGTCGGTTTGGGCCGTGGGCGCTCTGGCTGTCGTCTTCGTCATCCTTGCCGCGTCCATGTTTGGCGGCTTCGAGCTGCAACTGCCCTCGGCCTGGACCAGCCGCCTCTCCCGCGACGGCGGCGAGGGCCGGCGGTCCCTTCCCTCAGCCGCAGGTCTGGGCTTCGTCTCCGCCCTTATCGTGGGCCCTTGCGTGACCGCGCCCCTGGCGGGCGCCCTGCTCTATATCGCCCAGACCGGCGACGTTGGGCTGGGCGCGGCTGCCCTGTTCTTCCTGGGCCTGGGCAAGGGGGTGCCCTTGATCGTGTTCGGCACGGTCGGCGCGCGCTTCCTGCCCAAGGCCGGGCCGTGGATGGACCGGGTGAAAATGCTGTTCGGCTTCATCTTCCTGGGCATGGCCTGGTGGCTGGCCGGCCGCATCCTGCCGCCGACGGCGACGCTGGCTTTCGGCGCGGCGCTGGCGCTCGGTCTGGCGGCCGCGCTCGGCCTGTTCCAGCCGCTCAGCCCGAACCTGAGAAACGGCGTCGCCCGTGTCGCCGGCCTGGCGGCCGCGACCTGGGGCCTGTTGCTGCTGGTCGGCCTCAGTCTCGGGGCGGACGACCCTTGGCGTCCGCTTGAGCCCCTGGCGCGTCCCGCTGGACTAGCAGCCGCCGCGCCGGTCGAAACCGCAGCGGTCGTGCTGGATCAGACGGCGCTGGACCGCGCCGTCGCCGATGCCGGCGCGCGCGAACGTCCCGCCCTTGTCTATTTCACCGCCGACTGGTGCGTCAGCTGCAAGGTGATCGAGCGGACGGTGTTCGAGGACCCCGCCGTCATCGCTGGCCTTTCGAACACCGACCTCATCAAGGTCGACGTCACGCGCAGCACCCCCGAGGCGCGTGATCTTCTTGAGCGGCACGGAGTGGTCGGACCGCCGACGATGATCTTCCTGTCGCCCTCGGCGACCGAGGCGCCGGGCAGCCGGCTGATCGGAGAAATGTCGGCCCAAGACGTCGCATCCGCCCTGCAGAGCGCCGGAGCCGCCGCATGAACGCCATCACCCTGGGCCCGCTCGTCCTGTCGGGCGAGCGATTCGCCATTATCGCCGGCGTGTTCGTCTTCATGATCGGCGCCGGACTGCTGGCCAGCCGGGTCAGCCCGCGCTTCAATCTTTGGAGCACGGTCCTGGTCTTCGGCGGTCTGGCCGCCGCCCGCCTCGGTCACGTGGCGACGCACTGGGAGTATTTCGGGGCGGACCCGTGGCGGGCGCTCGCGGTCTGGCAGGGCGGGTTCAGCTGGATCTGGGTCGCGCCGGTCGTGATCCTGACCACGATCCTGCTGCTGCGCACGACGCGCGAACGCGCCTGGGCCATTGCGCCTGTGCTGGCCAGCGCCCTGGTTTGGACCACCGCCCATCAGTTGGCCTCGGCGACGCAGCCCATGGCGCCGCCCGCCCTGACGCTGGCCGCGATGGACGCCCCGCCCATCAACCTCTCCGCTCCGGGCGACCGGCCCACGGTGATCAATCTCTGGGCCACCTGGTGCCCGCCCTGCCGGCGCGAGATGCCGGCTTTGGCCCAGGCCGAAAAAGCCCATCCGAATGTGCGCTTCCTCTTCGTCAACCAGGGCGAGGGCGAAGCCGGCGTTCGGGCCTTTCTGCAGAGCCAGGGGCTGGCCCTCGACCATGTCCTGTTCGACGAGGCCATGGCGGTGCCGCGCCACTACGGCACGGCCGGCATTCCGGTGACCCTATTCCTCCACGCCGACGGCCGCCTGGCCAAGGCTCACATGGGGGAAATCGCCCCCGAACAGATCGCGACGGAAATCGCGCGTCTGCACTGACCCCTCGCCTCACGGAGCTTCCATGAACCGCACCTTCGCCCCTGCCCTCGCCGCCGTCCTGGCGCTCGCCGCCTGCGGCCCCGCCGACGCCGACAACGGCGCGGCGCCCGCCAGCCCTTCCGCCGCCTCTGGACAAGACATGCCACCCATCGCCCAGGTCGGCTTCAACGATCTGCTTCGGGATCCCGCCGCGCCCTTCATCGGCGCCGAAAACGCCGATGTGACCATTATCGGCTTCGTCGATTACAACTGCCCCTACTGCAAGAAGATGCAGCCGGAGATCGACGGCCTGCTGAAGGCGGACCCCAAGGTGCGCGTCCTGTACAAGGACTGGCCGATCTTCGGCGACGTCTCGGAGACCGCCGCCCGGACCGCCCTCGCCGCCGGTTATCAGGGCAAATACGAGGCCGTCCATAACGCCTTCATGCTGTCGCCGTCGCGCATCGGCGACCAGGCGGACATCACGCGTCTGGTCCAGTCGGCCGGCGTGGACATGGCGCGCCTGAATCAGGACCTGGCCGATCACCGCGCAGACATCGACGCGGTGCTCGACCGAAACGGGCGAGAAGCGGCGGCCCTGGCCCTCCAGGGCACGCCCGCCTTTATCATCAACGGCAATCTGATCCCAGGCGGCATGCCCCAGGCGCAACTCGAAGCCGTGATCGGTCGTATCCGCTCCGGACAACCGCTGCGCTGAGACCGACCATGACCACCCTGACCCTGCTCCAGCTGAACGACCTGCACGGCTATCTCGAGCCGCATCCCGAACTGGTGCGCACCGAAGGCGGCTGGCGGTTCGAACGGCTGGGCGGGGTCGCCCGCATCGCGCGCCTCTTCGAAGAGGCGCGCGCCGAAGGTCCATGCCTGACCCTGGACAACGGCGACACCTTCCATGGCACGCGGGTCGCCGTCGCCAGCCGGGGCGAGGCGCTGGTTCCGATCATGAACGCCCTGAAGATCGACGCCATGACGGCGCACTGGGAGTTCGCCTATGGCCCCGCGGGGTTCAAGGCGTTGGCGGCGCGACTGGAGTATCCCGTCCTGGCCGCCAACGTCTTTCGCAAGGACGACGGCGCGCCGGTGTTCGACGGGCGATGGGTGTTCGAGCGCGGCGGTCTGAGGATCGGCGTGATCGGCCTGGCCTGCCCCATCGTCGACAAGACGATGCCCCCCGCCTTCTCTGAAGGCGTGCGGTTTGAAATGGGGGTGGCCGAAGCCCGCGAGCAGCTGCTCCAGCTCCGGCAGGAGAAGGTCGATCTGGTCGTCCTGCTGTCGCACCTCGGCTTTCCGCAGGATCTCAAGCTGGCCACCGAGACGCCGGGCATCGACGTGATCCTGAGCGGCCATACCCATAACCGCCTGCACGAGCCGGCCCGCATCGGCGACACCCTGATCATCCAGTCCGGCTGCCACGGCGCCTATATCGGCCGGCTGGACCTGGAGATCACAGACGGCCGCGTGTCCCTGCGCCGCCATCGGCTCATAGCCGTGGACGTCGGTCCCGAAGACGACGAAGTCGCCGGCTTGGTGGAGACGGCCCTGGCTCCCGAGCGGGAACGTTTGGCGCGCGTCATCGGCCGCACGGCCATCCCCCTTCACCGCTACGCCATGGCCAGCGCGCCGATGGACGACGTCCTTCTGGCCGCAGCGGCGCAGGCGGCGGACGTGGACATCGCCTTCTCGAACGGCTGGCGATACGGCGCGCCCGTGGCGCCGGGTCCGGTCACTCTGGGCGACCTCTACAATATGGCGCCGATGAACCCGCCGATCTCGCGCACGATGCTGACCGGGGCCGAGTTGAAGGCCATGCTGGAAGAGAATCTTGAGCGCACCTTCGCCGCCGACCCGTATGAGCAGATGGGCGGCTACATCAAACGCTGTCGGGGCCTCACGGCCTTTGTGAAGCTGGAGAATCCCAAGGGACAGCGCCTCGACCGCCTGCTGGTCGGGGGCCGGCCGGTCGAGCCGGAGGCGGCCTATCCGGTGGCCTTCGTCACCGCCCAGGGGGTGCCCGAACGTTACGGGCGGGACCGCCGGACGCTCGACATCGACGCTGTGGGCGCGCTTGAATCCTGGTTCGCCGACCATACGCCCGGCGAGACCGATCTGCCCGCCAGCGTCCTCATCATATGAAGGAACACCTTATGGACTCCGTCTCCGCCCGCGACTTCTGGAACAGCCGCTATGACCGCCAGGACTACCTTTTCGGCGAGACACCCAACGCCTTCCTGTCCGCTCAGATCGCGCGGCTCCAGCCCGGCATGACTGCTCTGGCGGTCGCCGACGGCGAAGGGCGCAACGGCGTGTGGCTCGCCGAACAGGGCCTGACCGTCACCACCACCGACATCGCCCCGCGCGCGATCGAGAAGGCCCTCGCCCTGGCCGAGCGACGCGGCGTCACACTGGACGCCCAGTTGGCGGACCTCGAGACCTGGACCTGGCTGCAGGACGCCTTCGACGTCGTGGTCGCCGTCTTCATTCAGTTCGCCCCGCCTCCCCTGCGCGACCGCATTTTCAAGCGTATGAAGGCGGCCGTGAAGCCTGGCGGCCTGATCCTGCTGCAGGGCTATCGGCCGGAACAGATCGCCTATGGAACGGGCGGTCCGGGGCAGGTCGAGAACCTCTACACCGAGGCGCTGCTCCGCGACGCCTTCGCCGACTTCGACATCCAGCATCTGAAAAGCCACGACAGCGACGTCTCCGAAGGCGCCGGCCACAGCGGCCGGTCCGCCCTGATCGATCTCGTCGCCCGCCGTCCCTGACCCCCAGCGCCCGCACACCGGAACCGGCCATGAAAACCCTCCTCCTCGCCCTGTCCCTGGCCGCCTCCCTGGCGGCCTCCCCGAGCTTCGCTCAAGCTGTTTCAGGCTTCGGCGGCTTCAAGCCCCTGCCCGAGGCCGGCGAACAGCCGGATCCGTCGCGCGTCTATCGGGTCATCTTCGACGTCTCCCAGGGCGGTCCGGACGACAGGCCGCTGAAGGGACTGGATCGCGTTGCGCGGCTGGCGAATATGCTGGCGGCGGGCGGCGTGGACGCCGACCATCGTCAGATCGTCGTCGTGCTACACGGCGCCGCCACCCCTGCGGTCCTGTCCGACGCCGCCTGGGCCGCGCGCGGCAAGGGCGACGCCAATCCCAACAGCGCCCTGATCCGCAGCCTCATCGCCGCCGGCGTCCAGGTTCGGCTGTGCGGCCAGGCCATGGCGGGGAACGGCATCGCACAAGCCGACCTCGAACCGGGCGTGAGCGTCGATCTCGCCGCCCTGATGACGGTCATCCACCACCAGCAGGCGGGATATGCCCTGGTTGTGAACTGACGGCTCGGCATAGGCGAAACCTTCCCCGGCCAAAAAAACCATTAGTTTGTGTAAGTGTGTATGTAAGTGTTCAATGGGGTGTCTGAAGGAGACATCGACATGACCGGACTGCCCCGCCTCAACGAACCCGCCCCCGACTTTCACGCCCGCACCACGCACGGGGACCGCAGCCTGGCCGATTACCGCGGCAAATGGCTGATCCTCTTCTCCCACCCGTCGGACTTCACCCCGGTCTGCACGACCGAGTTCATCGGCTTCGCCAAGCACGCGGATGAATTCGCCGCCATGAACTGCGAGCTCCTGGGGCTCTCGATCGACAGCATCTTCTCGCACCTGGCCTGGACCCGGAACATCAAGGAGAAGTTCGGCGTCGAAATCCCCTTCCCCATCATCGAGGATCTGAAGATGGAGGTGGCCCAGGCTTACGGGATGATCCACCCTGGCGCGGCCGACACCTCGGCTGTTCGCGCCACCTTCCTGATCGATCCGGAAGGCAAGCTGCGCGCCATGGTCTACTATCCCATGAGCAATGGCCGCAGCATCGAAGAGTTCGTTCGGCTGCTCACCGCGCTCCAGGCGTCCGACGCCAACGGGGTCGCGACGCCTGAGAACTGGCGCCCTGGCCAGCCGGCCATCGTCCCCCCACCCAAGACCGCCGAGGCGGCTGAGGCCCGCGCCTCCGAGGGTTACGTCTACACCGACTGGTATTTCTCAACGCGCGACCTCCCCGACGCCCCGAAAGCCGCCTGATCGGACGCTGGCCGGGCCGCGCAAGCGGTCCGGCCCTTTTCTTCGCAAACCAAACGGAGCCTTCATGCAGATCATCGACCACGGCGGAGCGCGCATCGCGGCGCTCCACGACAAGAAGACCGGCAGTTGGCAATATGTCGTCTCCGACCCGGTCAGCCGCAAATGCGCGATCATCGATCCGGTCTGGGATTTCGACGAGAAGGCCGCGGCGACCTCGACCCGCAACGCCGACGCCATCCTGGACTACGTCAAGGCTGAAGGCCTGACCGTCGAATGGCTGCTGGACACCCATCCCCATGCCGACCATTTCTCGGCCGCGCCCTATCTCAACGAGAAGCTGGAGGCTCCAACCGCCATCGGCGAGAAAGTGGTTGGCGTCCAGAGGCTGTGGAAGGACATCTACGGCCTGGACGACGACTTCCCGGCCGACGGGCGCCAGTGGGACCGTCTCTTCCAGGCCGGTGATGCGTTTGCTGTCGGCGGCCTGCCGGGGCGGGTCATCTTCTCCCCAGGCCACACCCTGGCGTCCATCACCTATGTGATCGGCGGCAACGCCTTCGTCCACGACACCCTGATGATGCCCTATGCCGGCACCTCGCGCGCCGACTTTCCGGGCGGCGACTCCAAGGCCCTCTACCGAAGCATCCAGGACATCCTGGCCCTGCCCGAGGAGACCGGCGTCTTCGTCGGCCACGACTACGGTCCCGATGGCCGCAAGCCCGCCTGCTTCAGCACCGTGAGAGAGCAGAAGGCGGACAACATCCATGTCGGCGGCGGACGCGGCGAGGCGGATTTCGTGCGGCTTCGCGACGGCCGGGACGCCACCCTTCCCCTGCCGAACCTGATGCTCTACGCGCTTCAGGTGAACATCCGCGGCGGCGTGTTGCCGCCGGCCGCACCGGACGGGCGCGTCTATTTCAAGATCCCCGCCAATCACTTCGCCCCGCCCCAGGAGAACTCTTGATGCGTCCTTCCACCCTGGCCTTGGCCGCCCTTTTGAGCACGACGGCCCTGGCCGCCCACGCCCAGACGCCCGCCGATCCTCTTCATGTCTACGGCCCGGGCGGCCCCGCCCCCGCCATGCGCGAAGCGGCGAAGGCCTATGAGGCGCGCACCGGTCGCGCTGTGGCCGTGGTCGCCGGACCCACACCCCAATGGCTGGACCAGGCCAAGGCGGACGACGACCTGATCTTCTCCGGCTCCGAGACGATGATGACCGACTTCGTCAGCGCTCTGGAGGGCCGCATCCGCGCCGAGGCGGTCGAGCCGCTCTATCTGCGAACGTCCTCTATCCTCGTGCGGCCGGGAAATCCGAACGGCATCGGCGGCCTGGAAGATCTCTTCCAGCCGGGTCGCCGAATCCTGGTCGTCAACGGCGCGGGCCAGAACGGCCTGTGGGAGGACATGGCGGGTCGCACCGGCGACATCGCCAAGGTGCGCGCCCTGCGTCGCAACATCGTCGTCTACGCCCGCAACAGCGCCGAGGCCCGACAAGCCTGGATCGACGACCCGACGCTGGACGCGTGGATCATCTGGGGCATCTGGCAGGTCGCCAATCCGAACCTCGCTGATGTGGTCGAGGTCGAAGAGCCCTATCGAATCTACCGCGACGCCGGCGCCGTTGTGACAGAGACCGGCCGCCAGGACGCCGACGCCCAGCCGTTCCTCGACTTTTTGAAGTCCGACGAGGGGGCCGCCATCTTCGCGCGGTGGGGCTGGCGGACCGGCCAACCTTAAGTCTGCCTTAAGGTGAACCCTGCGGTGTCGGCGGCATGGCCGACCGTCGCTCCTTTACCTTGAACCGCCGACACCTGCTCGCGGCGGCCGCGGCGCCGCTCTGGCTCTCGACGACCGCGCGAGCCGTATCGGCGCCCGCCGCGTTGAACATCACCGCCCTGACCGCAGCCTTCTACGCCGCCCGCGGCGGACGCCCCGCCTGGGCGGGGCCAGCGCGCCGGCAAGCCATGGACGCCCTGGCTCTGGCGGACCGCCATGGCCTATCAGCGCCCGACGGTCTCGCCCTAAGTGAAGCCGAACTGACCCAGGCCGTCCTGACCCTGGCCGAGGCGCTCGCCCATGGCCGGGTCGACCCGGCATCCGTCGAGACCCTTTGGGAGATGGGTCGCAACCAGGTCGACACGCCGCCGCTGCTGGCGACGGCGGTCGACGACGGAACGTTGGCCGAGACGATGGCGGGCCTCGCGCCCCAGGACCGCGGCTATCAGGGCCTGTGCGACGGCTTCCTCCGCTATCGCGCCATCGCCGACCGCGGCGGTTGGCCGCCCTTCGCCCTGGGCGCAACGATCGAACCGTTTGCGTCCGACCACCGCCTTCCCGCCCTCCTGCCGCGCCTTCGGGTGGAAGGCGATCTGAGCGACGCCGCCGCCGCGATGGTCGGCCCGTCTGGCGGTGAATACGGCTCCGTTCTGCAAGAGGCCGTTCGGGCGTTCCAGGTGCGCCACGGTCTGGAGGCGGACGCCCGCATCGGCCCGGCGACCCAGCGGGCGCTGTCGATTTCGGCCGAGGCCCGCGCGCGCCAGATCGCGCTCAATCTGGAACGCCGCCGTTGGCTGAAGCGGGACGTGGCCCCGGAACGGATCGAGGTGAACACCGCTGCCTCCATCATGGTCTACTGGAAGGATGGTCGGCCCGTGCATTCGATGCGGGTCGTGACGGGAGACGCGGACAATGCGACGCCCAGCCTCGAACGGCCCTTCGCCTCGGTCGTCGCCAATCCGCCCTGGACGGTGCCGACCTCCATCGCCCAGCGCGAGATCCTGCCGCGCGGCGCCGCCTATATGCGGGCGAACAACATGACGATCCAGAACGGCATGGTGGTTCAGCGCGCCGGCCCGAACGCCGCCCTGGGCCAGGTTAAGTTCGAACTTCAGGACAGCTACGCCATCTTCCTGCACGACACCCCGTCGCGGGGCGCGTTCAATCAAAGCTTCCGCCATCTCAGTCACGGCTGCGTGCGGGTGCAGGACGCCGTCGGCTTCGCCCGACTTCTGCTGGCGCCCGACCCCGAAAGGCTGGCCCGCTTCGACGCCGCGCTGGACAGCGGCCAGACCGTCCGTGTGGCGACCGGTCGGCCGATCGACGTGCGCCTGCTGTATTGGACCGCCTTCCTGGACGGCCAGGGCCGCGTCGCATTTCGCGATGACATCTATCGTCGCGACACCCGTCTGGCGGAGGCATTGGGCATCGCCCTGCACCTGCCGCGGCCCGACGACCGGCGCGCCGATGCGGACGACGTCGGGCCTTGACGGTTATTCGGTCGTGTGGCCGTCGAAGTGCTCGTGGTCGGCGGAGGCCTCTTCCACCGTGGCGTGAACCGTCCCGTCGAGATGCTCCGGCGGGCCATAGAGGGTGTAGAGCCGAAGCGGCTGGGACCCCGTGCTGACCACATTATGCCGGGCTCCCTGGGGGACGATGACGCCGTCGTCCGCCTTCACGGGGTGACGAACGCCATCGATCCAGATTTCGCCCTCGCCCGCCTCGATGCGGAAGAACTGGTCGCGGTCGTCGTGGACCTCTTCGCCGATCTCCTGACCGGGCGGAATGGCCATGAGGACGAGCTGCAGATTGTGGCCGGTGTAGAGAACGCGGCGAAAGTCTGTGTTCTCTTCCGTCAGACGTTCGATATTGTCGATGAAGCCCTTCACGAGAGTCTCCTGTGCGGGTTGGCCGTCAGCGACGTGCGACGGCGGTGATGCGCGCGAATTGCGCCGTGTCGCCGCGCGCCGGCGTCGATGAGCGGGGCGCCGGGGCGGCGACGCGCGCGCCGACCGCCTTCGCATCGCCGCAGAAGATTTCGTAGAGCATGCCCATGACCGCCTGGGCCCGGTCGTCGGCGATCGAATAGAAGATCGAGCGGGACTGACGGCGGGTCTTGACCAGGCCATACTGGCGCAGCTCAGCCAGTTGTTGGGATAGCGCCGGCTGCTTGATGCCGAGGTCCGCCTCGAGCTGGCCCACCGAGCGCTCCTCTTCGGCGATGTGACACAGGATCAGCAGCCGGTTGGCGTTGGCCAGCTGGCGTAACAGCTCTGCGGCCTCCGGCGCCTTTTCCTTCAACCGCGCCATGGCGGCCGCTTGATCGTCGGTCATGCGCGGCGCTCGCGATAGTACCAGGGCGCATCGCCGTCACCGTCGGCGATGGCCGCATCCAGGGTGGTGGCGGCCGGCTCCAGCAGGGCGTCGCCGGGCGTCCAGCCCGCCGGCGTGGAGGCCGCCTCACGTTCAGACGTCTGCAAGGCGGTGACGAGACGCAGCAGCTCATCAACCGAGCGGCCGATGTTCATCGGATACCAGCTGATGGCGCGCACCACGCCTTCGGGATCGATCACGAAAGTGGCGCGCACCGTCGCGCTGTCGCTTGAGCCGGCGTCCACCATGCCGAAGGCGTGGCCGATGGCCATGGAGGGATCCTCGATGATCGGGAACGGCACCTTCACGCCGAAGCGGCGATAAATGTCCTTCAGCCAGGCCAGGTGCGAATACAGACTGTCGACCGACAGGGCCATCAAATCGCAATCGATCGCCGCGAAGGCGTCCGACTGCCGGGCCAGGGCCACGAACTCGCTGGTGCAGACCGGCGTGAAGTCCGCCGGATGCGAGAACAGCACCAGCCAGCGGCCGCGATAGTCGCTCAGGCGCTTTTCGCCCTGCGTCGTGCGCGCGCTGAAGTCCGGCGCCGTGTCGTTGATGCGCAGGGCGCGCATTGCGGGGGGATAGGCGGCTGGCCCGGTGTCGATCGTTTCCATGGCCGCAAGCTAAGCGCTTCCCACCGTTTCCGCTACATTAAACTACATACTTGCACGAACTATGAATGGGTATATGTGTTGAGTCACCGAAACGGAGACACGCCATGTCCTCGCCCATCCCCGATCCCGCCCGCGACCACGCCGCCGACATCGTGCGCGCCGCGCTCGCCGATCCCGCTCAACGTCCCCTGGTCAAATCATTCTTTGACGAGGCCACCTTCACCGTCAGCCATGTCGTGCGCGATCCCGGCTCAGACGCCTGCGCCATCATCGACAGCGTTCTGGACTACGATCCGGCGTCGGGCCGCACCGCCCACGCCTCGGCCGACGCCCTCATTGATTACGTAAAATCCGAAGGTCTCAGGGTTCAGTGGCTGCTCGAGACGCACGCCCATGCCGATCACCTGTCGGCGGCGCCCTATCTCCAGGAAAAGCTCGGCGGTCAGCTAGCCATCGGCCATGAGATCCTCACCGTCCAGGCGGTCTTCGGCAAGATCTTCAACGAGGGGACCGACTTCCGCCGCGACGGCAGCCAGTTCGACCATCTGTTCAACGACGGCGACCGGTTCGAGATCGGCGGGCTCAAGGCCACGGTCCTGCATGTGCCCGGCCACACCCCGGCCTGTCTGGCCTATGTCATCGGCGACGCTGTCTTTCCCGGCGACACGATGTTCATGCCCGACTACGGCACGGCGCGCTGCGACTTTCCCGGCGGCGACGCCGGGACCCTGTATCGCTCGATCCATCGCCTGACCTCGCTGCCGGACGAGGCGCGGGTCTTCCTGTGCCACGACTACAAGGCGCCCCCGGGCCGGACCGAATTCGCCTGGGAGACCACCATCGGCGCCCAGCGCACAGGCAACATCCATATCCGCGACGGCGTCAGCGAGGACGAGTTCGTGGCCATGCGCACCCAGCGCGACGCGACCCTGCCGATGCCCAAGCTGATCCTGCCGTCGGTCCAGGTGAACATGAACGGCGGCCGGCCGCCCGAGCCCGAGGACAATGGGGTGCGCTACCTCAAGGTCCCGCTGAACGCGCTGTGAGGCGAGCCCCCCATGCTTGAACCCATTTCCTTCGTCTGGCCGCTGGCCGGCGGCCTGCTGGTCGGCCTGTCCGCCGGCCTTTATCTGTTGCTGAATGGGCGCGTGGCCGGGATCTCCGGCCTGACCGCCGCGGCGACCGGCCTGTCGAAAGGCGCGCCGCGCACCCTGGGCCTGCTTTTCATCGCCGGCCTGCTGGGCGGTGCGGCCCTGGCCTCGGCGCTGATCCGCAGGCCCGAGGTGCAGATCACCTCGGACATCTGGCTGCTGGTGCTCGGCGGCCTGATCGTCGGTTTCGGCACCCGCTGGGGCTCTGGCTGCACCAGCGGCCACGGCGTCTGCGGCCTGGCCCGCCTGTCGCCCCGCTCCATCGTCGCCACCGGCGTCTTCATGGCCGTCGCGGCCCTGACCGTCTTCGTCACCCGCCACCTGTTGGGAGGCCTGGCATGAACCGGCTGATCGTCGCCGTCCTGTGCGGCCTGCTGTTCGGCGCCGGCATGGTGGTGTCCGACATGATCAACCCGGCCCGCGTCCTGGCCTTCCTGGATGTGACGGGCGCCTGGGACCCCTCGCTGGCCTTCGTCATGGGCGGGGCGCTGATCCCCTCCGCCATCGCCTATCTGATCCGCCGGCGCATGGATGCTCCGGTCGCGGCCGAGACCTTTCACGTCCCCGAGAGCCGGACCATCGACACGCCTCTGGTCGGCGGGGCCGTCCTGTTCGGCCTGGGCTGGGGGCTGGTCGGCCTGTGCCCCGGCCCGGCGCTGGCGGCCCTGACGACCGGCGCCTGGCAGGCCTTCGTCTTCGTCGGCGCCCTCGTGGCCGGCATGGCGCTGTTCCGCCTGACGCTCGACCGAAACGCCTGAACCAGAAAAGACTCTAGGGAGACAACGCCATGGATATCCGACCCCTGGACGAGGCCCTGTCCGCCTCGCCCCAGATCGCTCCGGAAGACCTGCCCGCCATCGCGGCCCAGGGTTTCCGGTCGGTGATCTCCAACCGACCCGACGGCGAGGAGCCCGGCCAGCCCAGCGCCGAGGCTCTGCGCCAGGCCGCCGAGGCCGCCGGCCTCGCCTTCGCCCACGTTCCCGTGGTCGGCGGCGCCATCTCCGACCAGGACGTGGCGGACTTCCGCGAGGCTCTGGCTGACCTGCCCCAGCCCGTGTTCGGTTTCTGCCGCACCGGCACGCGCACGACCACCCTGTGGGCGCTCACGAACGCCGGCTCGGAGAGCCCCGATCATCTGATCGCCCGCGCCAAGAGCGCCGGCTACGACCTCGGCGCCCTGCGCCCCCGTCTTGAAGGAGCCGCGTCATGAGCGCCCAATACGCCCCCCTGGAGTCCTGCGACGTCCTGATCGTCGGCGGCGGATCCGCCGGCATCGCCACGGCCGCCAGCCTCCTGCGCCGCCGCCCAGGCCTCGACGTTCGCATCGTGGAGCCGTCCGAACATCACTACTATCAGCCCGGCTGGACCATGGTCGGCGCCGGCGTCTTCACGCCCGAGCGGACCCAGCGCCGCACCGAGGACCTGATCCCCCAAGGCGCCCAGTGGGTGCGGGGCGCGGTCGCGGCCTTCGACCCCATCCATGATCGCGTCGAACTGACCGACGGCCGCTGGATCGGCTACCGGATGCTGGTCGCGGCGCCGGGGCTGAAGCTGGACTGGGCGGCCATCCCTGGCCTGGCCGAAACCCTGGGGCGCAACAACGTCACCTCCAACTACGGTTACGAGACCGCGCCCTACACCTGGAAGCTGGTGCAGGCGATGCGCAGCGGCCGGGCGATCTTCACCCAGCCGCCCATGCCGATCAAATGCGCCGGCGCCCCGCAGAAGGCCATGTATCTGTCGGCCGACCACTGGCGCGACAACGGCCGCAACGACATCGAGATCGAATTCCACAACGCCGGCCCGGTGCTGTTCGGCGTCAAGGACTACGTCCCGGCGCTGATGGAATATGTTCGCAAGTATCGCATCGACCTGAACTTCGGGTCGAAACTTGTCGCGGTGGACGGCCCGGCGCGGGTCGCGACCTTCGCCGTAACGGGCGCGGACGGCGAAGTGCGCCAGGCGCGGCGCGAGTTCGACTTCCTGCACGTCTGCCCGCCGCAGACCGCGCCCGACTTCGTCCGCGAAAGTCCGCTGGCCGCCGACAGCGGTTGGATCGAGGTGGACGACGCCACCTTGCGCCACAAGCGGTTCGAAAACGTCTTTGGTCTAGGCGACGCCTGCTCGGCGCCCAACGCCAAGACCGCTGCGGCCGCCCGCAAACAGGCGCCCGTGGTGGCCGAGAACATCCTGTCGCTGCTGGACGGCCAGCCGATGCGGGCGGTCTATGACGGCTATGGCTCATGTCCGCTCACGGTCGAGCGCGGCAAGATCGTTTTGGCCGAGTTCGGCTATGGCGGCAAGCTCCTGCCCAGCTTCCCGAAATGGCTTCTGGACGGCACCAAGCCGACCCGCCTGGCCTGGCTGCTGAAGTCCGAGGCGCTGCCGGAGATCTACTGGTCCGCCATGCTCAAGGGCCGAGAATGGATGGCCCACCCCCAGCACATCGAGCCCGCGCCTCAACGTCGTCCCGCCGTCGCCTGAGCCTGATCATGGACCTGTCTCCGCTGCAGTACGGCCTCGGCGCCGGCGCCGGCTCGCTCGTCGGCTTCACCCTCGGCCTGGTCGGCGGCGGCGGGTCCATCCTGGCCGTGCCGCTGATCGTCTATCTGGTGGGGGTCAAGGATCCGCATCTGGCGATCGGCACCAGCGCCTTCGCCGTGGCCGCCAACGCCTTCGCCAATCTGCTCAACCACGCGCGCCACGGCACGGTGAAATGGAAGATCGCCGGCCTGTTCGCCTTGGCCGGCGTCTTCGGCGCCTTTCTCGGCTCCACCCTGGGCAAGGCCGTGGACGGTCAGAAGTTGCTGGCTCTGTTCGCCGCCCTGATGCTGGTGGTCGGGGTGCTGATGCTGAGAGGCCGCTCGGCTTCGGGGGACCCCGACGTGATCCTGACGCGGGGCAATGCGCCGAAGCTCGTCGGAGCCGGCGCCCTGACCGGCGTTATGTCAGGCTTCTTCGGCATCGGCGGCGGGTTTCTGATCGTCCCTGGACTGATGGTCTCGACCCGCATGCCGATCTACTACGCGGTCGGCTCGTCGCTGGTCGGCGTGACGGCCTTCGGCCTGACGACGGCCTTCAACTACGCCCTGGACGGCTGGGTCGACTGGCCCCTGGCGGCCGTCTTCATCGGCGGCGGCGTCCTTGGCGGACTGGTCGGCGCGCGGCTCGCGAAAGCCCTGTCGGGACAAAAAGGCCTATTGAACACAGTGTTCGCCGGGCTGATCTTCGTCGTCGCCTTCTATATGCTTTACCGCAGCGCCGGCGCGCTCGGCCTGATCGGGTGAGACCACACCATGGAACTTGACGCCCTGATCCTGGCACGGATGCAGTTCGCCTTCACCGTCGCCTTCCACATCGTCTTCCCGGCCTTCTCCATTGGCCTCGCCAGCTATCTGGCCGTGCTGGAGGCCCTGTGGCTGAAGACGGGGCGAGACCTCTATCTGAACCTGTTCAAATACTGGCTGAAGATCTTCGCCGTGGCCTTTGGCATGGGCGTCGTTTCGGGTCTGGTCATGTCCTACCAGTTCGGCACCAACTGGTCGGTCTTCTCCGACAAGGCCGGACCGGTCATCGGCCCCTTGATGGCCTATGAGGTGCTCAGCGCCTTCTTCCTGGAGGCGGGTTTCCTGGGCGTCATGCTGTTCGGCCTAAACCGCGTCGGCAAGAAGCTACACTTCCTGGCCACCCTGATGGTCGCGATCGGCACCTTCGCCTCGGCCTTCTGGATCCTGTCGGTGAACAGCTGGATGCAGACGCCGCAAGGCTACGCCATCAACGAGGTCGGCCAGTTCGTACCGGCCGACTGGTTCAAGATCGTCTTCAATCCCTCCTTCCCCTATCGCCTCGCCCACATGCTGCTGGCGGCCTATTTGACTACCGGCCTGGTGGTCGGCGCAGTCGGGGCCTGGCACCTGATGAAGGAACGGACCAACAAGGGGGCGCGCAAGATGTTCGCCATGGCCATGGGCATGATCCTGGTCGCCGCCCCGGTCCAGATCTTCATCGGCGACATGCACGGGTTGAACACCCTGGAGCATCAGCCCGCCAAGGTCATGGCGATGGAAGGCCATTTCGAAAGCCACCCGGACGGGGCGCCGCTGATCCTGTTCGGCATTCCTGACCGCGAGGCGGCCACCGTCCACGGCGCGGTCGAGATCCCCAAGCTGTCGTCCCTGATCCTGAAGCACGATCCGAACGCGCCCCTCGCCGGTCTGGACACCATCGCCCGCGCCGACTGGCCGCCGGTGGAGATCGTCTTCTGGTCCTTCCGCGTCATGGTCGGTCTGGGCATGGCCATGCTGCTGCTGGGGCTCTGGGGGCTATATGCTCGCCTGCGCAAACGCCTCTACGATGCGCCCTGGCTGCACCGCTTCGCCCTGGTCATGGGGCCGATGGGCTTCGTCGCCGTGCTGGCCGGCTGGATCACCACCGAGGTCGGCCGTCAGCCCTGGACCGTCTACGGCCTGTTGCGCACCGCCGACAGCGCTGCGCCCCTGGCGGCGCCCGCCGTCGCAACCTCCCTGGCCGCCTTCGCTGTGGTCTATTTCACCGTCTTCGGCGCCGGGGTCTTCTACATCCTGCGTCTGATGAGCCATGCGCCGCACCGGGACGAGCCGGGCGTGGCGGAAACCCCGATCCGCACGGCGGGCATCACCCCCGCCCCCGCCATCGACCCGGACCGCCCCATCCCGACCGGCGAGGAGACCGATCATGAGCGTTGATCTGACCCTGGTCTGGGCCGGCCTGCTGGCCTTCGCCGTCTTCGCCTATATCGTCATGGACGGGTTCGACCTGGGCGTCGGCATCCTGTTCCCGACGCTGAAGGCCGGCGATCAGCGCGACAAGGCGATGAACTCGATCGCTCCGGTGTGGGACGGCAACGAGACCTGGCTGATCCTGGGCGGCGGCGGCCTGTTCGCGGCCTTTCCCCTCGCCTACGCCGTGTTGATGCCGGCGGTCTATACGCCGATCATCGCCATGCTGCTGGGCCTGGTCTTCCGCGGCGTCGCCTTTGAATACCGCTGGCGTACGGTACGGGCCAAGCCCGTTTGGGATGTCGCCTTCTTCGGCGGCTCCCTCTTGGCCGCCTTCTCCCAGGGCGTCACCCTGGGGGCCATCCTGCAGGGGGTCGAGGTGTCGGGCCGCGCCTACGGCGGCGGCTGGTGGGACTGGCTCAGCCCCTTCAGCCTGCTGACCGGCGCCGCCGTCGTCGTCGGCTACGCCCTTCTGGGGGCCACCTGGCTGAACATGAAAACGGAGGGCGCGCTCCAGGACCACGCCCGCGCCCAGGCCTGGAAACTCGGTCCGGCGACCCTGCTGATGATCGGCGCCGTCAGCCTGGCCACGCCCTTCCTCGACGGCGAATACGCCCGGCGCTGGTTCGACTGGCCCGGCGTGCTTCTGACGGCGCAGGTGCCGTTGCTCGTTCTGATCGTCGCGGCCGCCTTCTTCTGGACCATGCGTCAGAAGCGTGAGGTCTGGCCCTTCCTGCTGTCTCTGGGCCTGTTCGCCGTCACCTTCGCGGGGCTGGGCGTCAGCGTCTTCCCCTACGCTGTGCCCGACGAGATCACCCTGTGGCAGGCCGCCGCCCCCGCCTCCAGCCAGCTGTTCATGCTGGTCGGCGCCCTGATCCTGATCCCGATCATCCTGGCCTACACCGCCTATGCCTATTGGGTGTTCCGCGGCAAGGTCGGCGACGACGGTTACCACTGATGTGTCTCGTCTCCAGAAACGGGCTCCGGCAAGGGCTCTGGTTCGTCGCGCTTTGGGTGCTGGGCGTGGGTGTTCTGGGCGTGATCGCCTATCTGCTGCGCGGTCTGCTGAAGATGGCCGGCGGGTGAGTGCGCAAGCGCCAAATCGCTGGCCCTGGCCCCCGCTCATCATGGGCGCAGCCGTCCTTGTCGCCTGGCTGGCCGCCACCCTCTGGACGCTGCCCGCCCTCTTCCCCGGCGCCGTCGCCGCCGGCGGCCTGCTGGTCGGCGTCGCGGTTGGCCTCGACCTCTGGGCCATGCTGGAGATGCGGCGGCGGCGGGCCAACATCCTGCCCCACCGAGCGGCGACCGCTCTGGTCACCACCGGTCCATTCGCCTGGAGCCGCAACCCGATCTACCTCGCCAACGCCGTCCTGCTCCTCGGCCTCGGCGGCCTGTTCGACAACGCCTGGTTCGTCGTGGCCGCGCCTTTCGCCGCCTTCGCCACGGATCGCCTTGCGATCCGGCGCGAGGAACGACACCTGGCGGCCCTTTTCGGGGCGGACTGGTTCGCCTATGCTGGCCGGGCGGGCCGCTGGCTCGGCCGTCGGCCCTGATCGCGATCACCTTAAGGCTGGCTTAAGCTTGGCGTGGCCTGTTGCGACAAAACGCAGCAGGAAACGACGATGGGAGACTTCGCAGGCGACTGCTCTGCCAAGGGAGGGCGCTTCCGGTGCTGATTTCTATCCTCATGAGCGGCGCCCTCGCCGCCAGCGGGCAGCAGGCGGTCGCCGACAACGGCTGGCGTGTGTCCGGGTCAGCGCGAGCGCGCGGAGAGACGCTGTCTGGCCAGTTTCGTCCAACGGCGGAGCCGAGCGACGCCGTTTTGACGACGCGGCTGACGCTGGCCGTCGAGCGGGATGTGGGTCGCGTGACGTTCGGCGGCGAGCTGTTCGATTCCCGGGCTTTCGGTCAGGGGCCGCGGTCGTCGGTCGGCGTCGGCGAGGTCAATGCGCTGGAGCTGGTGCAGGCTTACGCCAAAGTCCGTCTCGGCGCGGGAGACGCGCGGACATTGCAGCTGGGCCGGTTCACCATGGACCTGGGATCCAAGCGTTTCGTCTCTCGCCAGAACTTCCGCAACACTACCAACGCCTATACAGGCGCCCGTTTCGACACGCCCCTGGCCGACGGGGCGCTGACGGCCTTCTGGGTCATGCCGCAGGTGCGGCTGCCGGACGACAGGGCCGCCATCGAGGACAACCGGGTCGCGTGGGATCGCGAGGATGCCGATCTTCAGTTCGCCGGCCTGTTCTGGACTCGCGACCTCGGCCAGCGGCGGTCGCTCGACCTCTATGTCTACGGCCTGACCGAAAGCGATGACGCGGACCAGCAGACCCGCAACCGCCGGCTGGCGACGCCCGGCGTCCGTTGGCGCCAGTCGCCGGCGGCCGGGCTATGGGATGTTGAGGTCGAGGCGGCGGCCCAGGTCGGCCAGGTCCGGCGCTCCGCCTCGCCGACGGACACCCAGGACGTGGATGTCAGGGCGGGCTTGATCCATCTGGAGGCGGGGCGCACATTCCGGCACGACTGGTCGCCGAGACTGGCGGCCCAGTTCGACTATGTCACGGGTGATGGGGGACAGGGCGACTATGGCCGGTTCGACACTCTTTACGGCGCACGCCGCTTCGAGTTCGGCCCCGCCGGTCTCTACGGCCCGGTCTCACGCGCCAACCTCGTGTCGCCCGACGTGCGCCTGGAGATGAAGCCCTCCCGCAAGCTGGACGGCTTCGTCGCCGTGCGGGGACTCTGGCTCGAAGACGCGCGCGACAGCCTGGGCGCGACGGGGGTCATCGACCCGTCGGGCGACAGCGGCCGCTTTGGTGGAACCCAGATCGAGGCGCGGGTCCGTTACAAGCTGACGCCTGACGTCACCCTGGAGACCGGCGGCGCCCGGCTCTTCAAGGGCCGCGCCCTGACCGACGCGCCGAACGCGCCGGCGCCCGACGACACCACCTACGGCTATGTGGACGTGACCTATGCCTTCTGACGGAGTCCTCGCCTGATGTCGGTGACCATCGGCCTTCTGCTGGCGCTCAGCTTCCTCGTGTCGCTGCTGGCCCTGGCCTTTCTGATCTGGGCGGTGACCAACCGGCAGCTCCAACTGAACCAAGGGCAGGCCTACACGGTCTTCACGCCCGGGGAGGCGGGCACGCCCGACGATGCGACGATGTCCGGCGAGGACACCCAATCGGTCGGGCCGCATCACTATGACACCGAGCGCGAGGGCATCGATGCGGTTTCGCGCCGCCCCGTGATGATCCTGATCGGCAGCGGCATCGCCTGGCTGGTCATCGGCTCGATCTTCGGCCTGATGGCCTCGCTGAAGCTCCACTGGCCGGACTGGCTGACGGACGTCGCGCCGCTGACCTTCGGCCGGGTCCGCACCCTGCACCTGAACCTGGTGATCTATGGCTGGCTGTCGATGACCGGCATCGGCGTGGCGCTCTGGATCGCCCCGCGCATCTTCCACACCGCGCTGCGACATCCCCGGCTGCCGGTGATCGGGGCTGTGCTCTGGAACGTCGCCGTAGCCTGCGGCGCCCTGGCGATCGCCTCGGGCTGGACGGACGGCGAGGAATGGCTGGAGATTCCCTGGCAGATCGATGGGCTGTTGGCCTTGGCCGGCGCCTTCTTCGTCTGGCCGCTTCTCCATACGGCGCTGCGGCGCAACGTCGACCATATCTATGTGACCGGCTGGTACTATCTGGGCGCGCTGTGCTGGTTTCCCGTCCTGTTCTTCATCGCCAATCTGCCGGGCATCCATTCGGGCGTGCAGGAGGCGACGGTCAACTGGTGGTTCGCCCACAATGTGTTGGGGCTCTGGCTGACTCCGCTGGGCGTGGGCGCGGCCTATTATTTCATTCCCAAGATCATCGGCAAGCCAATCTACTCCTATAGTCTGTCGCTGCTCGGCTTCTGGGCGCTGGCGCTGTTCTACAGTCAGGTCGGCATCCATCATCTGATCGGCGGTCCGGTGCCGACCTGGGTGGTGACCCTGTCGATCGTCCACAGTGTGATGATGTTCGTGCCGGTGATCGCCGTGGCCATCAACCAGCACGTCACGGTCGCCCGCAACCTCTGGGCCTTCAAGGCCTCGGTCCCTCTGCGGTTCATCTCGCTGGGGGCGGTCATGTACACCCTGGCGTCCTTCCAGGGGTCGATCGAGGCCTTGCGCACGGTCAATACCGTGACCCACTTCACCCAATATACGGTCGGCCACGCCCATCTGGGCGCCTATGGTTTTGTGTCCTTCATACTGTTCGGCGCGGTCTACCACATGGGGCCGCGCCTGACGGGGCGGCAATGGCCCGCGCCGGCCCTGATCAAGGTCCATTTCTGGCTCGTGGTCGTCGGCTTCGCCATCTACTTCTTCGCCCTGACCATCGGCGGCGTGCTGCAAGGCTTGGCCATGCTGGACGCGACGCGCCCCTTCGCCGACAGCGTCACCGTCCTGGCGCCCTATCTTGAGGCCCGGTCTGTCGGCGGGGCGCTGATGACGCTGGGCCATCTCATCTTCGCGGGCCATTTCGTCGCCTTGCTGGCGCAGGGACGCGCCCCCCAGGCTGGAACCGCGCCCACTGACACCGTTCCGGCGACCGCAGCATGAACCGCGTCATCCCTCTGGGCGTCTTCGCCCTCGCCATCCTGGCGTTCGCCACCCTGATGCTGGTCATCCTCCCCGGCATCCAGATCCGCGGAGAAGCGCCCACGCCGGGTTTGCTGCCCTACACAGAGGCGGAGCTCCGGGGACGGGCGGTCTATGTCTCCGAGGGCTGCGTCTATTGTCACAGCCAGCAGCCCCGCGCCCTGGACCAGGCGCCGGACGGCGAACGGGGCTGGGGACGGGCGGCGGTGGCCTCCGACTATTTCTACGACCAACCCCACCAGCTCGGCACCATGCGCACGGGGCCGGATCTTCAGAATGTGGGCGCGCGGCTGCCGAGCGAAGCCTGGCACATGACCCATCTCTATCAGCCGCGCGCGATCTACGACTGGAGCATCATGCCGGCCTATCCTTACCTGTTCGAGGTCAAGGACAAGGCGGCGCCCGGCGACGTTGTCGTTGCGCTTCCGGAACGCTATGCGCCCAAGGGTAAGGTCGTGGTGGCGAGGCCGCAGGCGCGCGACCTTGTCGCCTATCTGCGCAGTCTGGACCGCACCTTCCCTGCCCCGCCCACCGCCGTCCGCGACGACGGCTACAGCGAAAAGGGCGAGCCGAAATGATCCGCAAAGGGCCGCCCGACGCCCCTCAGCCCCGCGAACCGGACGAGGCCTTCGAACCCTACGAGGAGTTCCGGCGCATTCCGCTGCCGGTCTATTGGATCGCCATCGCCTTGGCGATCTGGGGCGCGGTCACCTTATGGGACAACGCTCAGGCGGTCGGCGTCGGACGTGAAGAACGCGCCGAGCAGATCGAAGAGACGCCCGCCCTCGCTTTGAACAGCGGCGCTCAGGTGTTCGAGGCGCGGTGTTCGACCTGCCATCAGCCCAATGCTGCGGGCGTGCGCAGCGCCATCCCGCCGCTGGCGGGATCCCGGTTCGTCGCCGCCGATCCGACCGTCATCGTGCAGATCCTGCTTCACGGCATCGACGGGCCGATCGATGTCGGCGGCAAGGTGTTCGACGGCCATATGCCAAGCTTCGCCAGCGTGCTGTCCGACGCCGAACTGGCGCGGGTCGCCAGCCATGTTCGCCAGACCTGGGGCGGCGACGACCAAGAGATCACGCCGGCCTTCGTGGCGGCGCAGCGCGAACGTTTCGCCGGCCGCGGGGCCTGGCGCGGAGGTGAAGAGCTGGCGCGCGTCGTCGATCCCGGACTGGCGCCTCAACCTTCGGTCGGACCTGTCCGGATCTCCAGTTTCGACTATCCTGGCGTGATGCGTCTGGTCACACAGGGCCGAGGCGAAGCCTGGGCCTGCGCCTCCTGTCACGGCGCGGCCGGCGAGGGCGGCGCCAACGTGCCCCGACTGGCAGGTCTGCCCGAGGGTTATATCGTCAAACAGCTGCAGGACTATGTCTCAGGCCGCCGCCGCAATGAGACCATGCGGATTGTCGCCGGCGCCCTGAGCGACGCCGACCGGCGCGGTCTCGCGCGTTATTATTCGGCGCTTCGCACGCCTTCCACCGCGAAGCCGGAGCTGGGCGGAGACATGGCGCGCGGGGAGCAGTTGGCGCTGCACGGCGACTGGTCCAAGAACCTTCCCGCCTGTTTCAGCTGCCACGGCCCGTCGGGCTTCGGCGTGGCGCCGAACTTCCCCTCCCTGGCCGCCCAGCACCCCGCCTATACGGCCTCGCAGCTGGCCGCCTGGGTCGGGGGCGAGCGCGACAACTCCGACGTCCAGCTGATGAACGAGGTCGCGCGCAATCTGTCCGACGCAGACCGCCGCGCGGTCGCCGACTATCTTGCAACCCTTCCGCCGGTGCCGGCCGTTTCCGATAATGAAAGGCGATGACCATGGATGACGACGCTCCGCCTCCCGCTCCGCAGGACCGCCCCGCCAAGGGCCGGTTCGCCCGCGATGTGATCTACGCCGTCGGCGGCGGCTTCGCCCTGTTCGCGATCGCCGCCTACGCCTTCGACGCGGGTTGGCTGCGGGATCGCAAGGCCGGCGAGGCCGACGGCGACGAAAACGTCAATGCGGCCCTGTTCCAGCCGCCGCCGGACAGCGCCATTCCCGACGGACCGGAAGGCGATGCGATCCGACGCGGCCAGGCGATCTTCATGAACACCTCGGCCAATGCCTCGGATTTCGTCGGCAACAATCTGTCGTGCTCGAACTGCCATCTCGACGGCGGCCGACGGCCCAACTCGGCGCCGATGTGGGCGGCCTGGACCGTCTATCCCAAATACCGGTCCAAGAATAAGCAGATCAACACCATGGAGGACCGGGTGAAGGGCTGTTTCACCTATTCCATGAACGCCCAGCACTCGCCGACCGGCGGTCCGCCGCCGCCCGGGGACGACGTCTACAAAGACCTGCAGATCTATATGCATTGGCTCGCCAGCGGGGCCCCGACGGGTGAAGACCTGGAGGGCGCCGGATATCCGGAGCTTGAAATGACCTCAGCGGGTTACGACCCGGCGCGCGGGAACCAGGTTTACGCCGCCAACTGCGCGACCTGCCACGGGGCGGACGGCCAGGGGCAATACGACCTCAATGGACGCCCGGTCTTCCCGGCGCTTTGGGGACCCCGGTCCTACAACTGGGGGGCCGGCATGGCGCGGGTGAACACCGCCGCCGGCTTCATCAAGGCCAATATGCCGCTCGGCCAGACCGATCGTCTCACCGATCAGCAGGCCTGGGATGTCGCCGCCTTCATCAACAGCCAGGAGCGGCCCAAGGACCCCCGCCAGACCGGCACGGTGCAGGAGACGGCGCAAAAGAACCACGGTGGCGAGGAAACGTTTTACGGGCGGACCTACCAGGGTCGTCTGATCGGGGTGGGCACGCCTGAACCGACCGCCCGCGCTCGGCCTTGAGCGCGGAACCGCGTCAGCAACTGTTCGCCGTCGACGGCCTCTTTTGCGGCGGGTGCGCGCGCGGTCTGGAGCGTCGGCTTGGCGAAACCCCGGGCGTCCTCCTCGCCCGGGTCCATCATCTCTCCGCCTCGGCCCTGGTCCGATGGGAAGCCCAGCGCTGCGACCTCGCTCATCTTCGAACCGTCGTCCGTCAGGCCGGCTATCGCCTGATCGAGCGCACCGACCCCCAGGATGCGGTGGACCGGTTCGACGGTCAGATCCGCCAGTTGACGCTCAGGCTCGCCGTTTCGGTCGCTTTCGGCATGTGGGCGATGGTCGCGGCGATCGTGCTCTATGTGACGCCGAGCCTCGGCGCGGACCTCGCCTGGAGGCTGGCCATCGCCAGCGGTCTCCTGGCCTTGCCGGCGCTCCTCTATGGCGGTTGGGACATCGGCCGCATGGCGATCCGATCCGTGCGCCTGCGCGCGCCCGGGCTCGACCTCCTCGTCACGCTCGGCGTCGGCGGCGCCGTGTCGGCCTCGCTCGTTCATCTGATGGCCGGCGATCGTCACGTCTATTTCGACACAGCGGTCATGCTGATAACGCTGCTGCTGACCGGACGTCTGATCGAGACCCACATCCGGCGCGGGGCCGCCCAGGCCGTGGTGGCCATGGGCCGTCTGTTCGATGACACGGCCCTGGTCTGGCGGGAAGCGGACGGCTGGCAGGCGGCGCCCAGCGCCAGCCTTCGCCTCGGCGACCGCGTGCGGATCCCCGCCGGCGCCGTGGCGACCGTCGACGGCCGGGTTGTGACCGGCGAGAGCCGTCTGAATGCGGCCGTGCTGAACGGCGAGTCCGCGCCGCGCGCCATCACTCCCGGGGATCGCGTCAGCGCGGGGGCCGTGAACCTCGACCGGATGATCGAAGTCTCGGTCGATCGCGACGCCGGGGATCGCGACGTGGATCGGATGGGCGGACGGGTGGCCCTCGAACTGGCGACGCGCGGCGGTGACGAGGACCGGATCGCGCGCCTGGCCGGCACGCTGACCCAGGGCCTGATCCTGGCGGCCGTCCTGGTGACGGCGGCGACGCTGGCGTTCACAGCCGACGTCGGCGAGGCGGTGATGCGTGGTCTGGTCGTGCTCCTGGCGGCGTGCCCCTGCGCCCTGGCCCTGGCCGCGCCCTTGGCTCAGGCGCGGCTCTCGGCCAAAGCCGCCGAACACGGTGTGCGGTTCTCCGATCCCGGCGTGGTCGATCGCATGGCCGGGCTGCGCACCGTCTTTCTGGACAAGACCGGGACCCTGACCCTCGGCCGCCCCGAGGTGGTCGCCGTCACCACCTGCCCCGGCTGGTCCGTGGCGCAGGTGCTGGATCTGGCGGCGCGTGCGGAGACCGGCGTCGCCCATCCCCTTGCGCAGGCCGTCGTCGCCGCCGCGCCGACCGGCGACGCGGGCGTCGTCGGCGGCCGACGCCTGGACCGCGGCGCCGAGACGACCTTGGCGGACGGCGCCCACATCCACGTCGGCGGCGTCCCAAGCCTACAGGGCGAAACGCGTCTTCGGGTCACCCTGGATGGTCTCGCGATCGGCGATCTTCTGCTCGCCGATGCGCTGGACCCCAGCGCCGCTGACGGCGTGGCGCGGCTCAAGCGGCGGGGATTGCAGGTCGTCATGGCCACCGGCGACGCCGAGGGGCCGGCCCTTGCGGTCGCGCAGCGGATCGGTTTGGACGCCTCTGCGGTCCACTGGGGCTGCACTCCCGCCGACAAGGCCGACAGGGTCAGGAACACGAGCGGACCTGTGCTCTTCGTCGGCGACGGCGTGAACGACGCGCCCGCCCTGACCGCAGCCGCCTGCGGGGTTTCGGTGGCCCGGGCGCATCCGGCCGCGACGGCCACGGCGGCGATCGTCATCCTGAGGGGCGGTCTTGAGCAAGTCGATGTGGCGCTGAGCCTGGCTGACGAGACGCGACGCACCATCCGCCAGAATGTGGTCCTCGCCCTCGCCTACAACATCGTCGTTCTGCCCCTGGCGGCCTTGGGCCTGTTGTCGCCCTTGGGGGCCGCAGTCGCCATGACCGCGAGTTCGCTGCTGGTGATGCTGAATGCGCTGCGCGGGCCACAGACGCGGCTGTCTCGCGAGGCGTCGTCGTCGGCAGGCGACGATGGCCGCCGCCAGGTGCGTCCTTCGCCTTGAGCAAGCGTCGGATCGGCAGCGCCCGACGATCCTGGCCTTGGGCGGGCTTGGTTTTCCCTTTCAGGGGCGTAGGATGTCGGACGGCGGGCCTCGTCCGGATAGCCTTCGATCTGGAGCCAGGGGACGCAATGCGTCGGCAGCGATCGCGGGTGAAGACGTCGAGCTTCACACAGAAGTTCCCGGCCCGCCCCCTCCGCCTACGCAGCCGGTCTGGGTGCGGCTACCATCGGGCTCCGCCCAAGCGGCGCCAGAGGTCCGTTTCCGCCTTGGGCACCTCCGCCAGATCGGCATGATCCCGCCAGTGGGTGATGACGCCCTGATCGACTTCGAAGATGCTGATCGCGCGCACGTCCACCAGACCGCCCCGGCGGGCGGCCAGGAAATAGGCGCTGTCGGCGATGACCAGATCCTCCTCAACGACACATTTGAGAATATGGAGTTCGACGAGCGAATAGGCTTGAAACAGCCGCCGCCAGAACCCGAGCAGCGCAGCTTTACCGACCAGAATGCCCGCGACGTCGAACCGAGCGTCGATATCGTCTGAGACCAGGGACTCAAGCCGTCGGACGTCGCGAAACGCGATCTCCCTGGCGAAAGCTTGAACGACGTCTCCGGGCATGGATGAATTGATCACGGTTCAGATGATCGATCATGACCCGATTCTCGATGAAAAATCGCGCGTCGCGTGTGGACCTCCCATCAGTCCGGCTCAATCAAGCCGGCCCGGACCGCAACTACGACAGCCTCGATTCTGGTCCGGACCCGGAGCTTCGCAGCGACCTTTTCCAAATAGCTATCGACCGTGCGGGGGACAGTCCCAGGATGCTGCCGATGTCGCCCGAACTCTTGCCGCGGCACACCCAGATGAGGCATTCGAGTTCTCGCGGGCTCAAGGCGAGGCTCTGCGTTCCGACGTCTGTCTGACGGTGTGGTGTCATGGGATCACTCGCCTTTAGAGCCCCACGATGACGCGGCCCGTCAGCCTCAACAACGCCGTCGATTTGCGGAGATTCCGCAACAAACTTGCGGAAACCTCGGAGCGGTTTTCATCAGCGCCGCGCGTCTGTCGCGCTTTACCCATCACTTGCCCTGCCGGCTCCCGAGCCCTAAATCCTGAGACGTCGGGCGCCGCCAGATAGGGGCGGAACTTGAGCCAGGGACTGCCTTTGGCGGTGGCGGCGTTTCATCCTGAAGTAGCGGGCCTCTTCGCAGAGGATTCCGCGCCCGACCCCTCCGCCTTGCACCGCGACTCGGATTGATTCATTGTCGGTTGTCGGCGTCCGCGTCGATAGGGGCCGGGAATCCCCTGTGCGAAGCTCAACCTTAACGGCCGCGCCTTGACGCGCGGCGTCCGTCCGCCATCGCCTGCGGCGCACCTTTGCGTGCGCCCGGACGCCACGCGGTCGCGCTCTCGGATTCCCGCCGTCTGACAGCCGGCTGGAGGTCGCGTTGAGCGATGTGAAGGAGTTGAATCCGGGCGCCGCGGCGAGCCTCAACGGGCTTTACCGCCGCTATTCGGGATGGCTGGGCAAGCGGCTTCGTGGACGCGTCGGCGTCGATGAGGCCGACGACGTGGTGCAGGAAACCTATCTTCGCCTGACGCCGTACCTTCTCGAAGACATCCGCCATCCGAAAGCCTTGCTTCTTCGGGTCGCGCTCAACCTCGTCCGCGACGAACGGCGCCGTCTTGTGCGCCGCGAGCGCGCCTTGCAGGGTACGGGTTCGACCTTGGACACGGCGGCCGACGCGCCTGTCGATCGCCTCTACCTCAAGCAGGTCCTCCAGACGATGCCGCCCCTCTACAGGGACGTCTTCGTCTTGAGCCGGTTTGACGGTATGACATATCCGGAGATTGCTCTGGCTCACGGGATCAGCTTGGCTACCGTCGAACGGCGCATGGCGAAGGCTGTTGAGCACTGCATGGCGCAACTGGACGTCTAAGGCACGAACGATGACTGCCGATAAAGAGCTGGACGCGAGACGTCGTGAAGCCGCGTCATGGTTCGCGACCCTCAATCAGAAGCGTGTGACGGCCTCGGACGTCACAGCCTTCAGCCAATGGCGCCGCGACTCAAAGAACGCCGAGGCCTACGCCCGCATCGAAACGATGTGGGAGACGGCGGGCAGCCTCAAAGGGGATGCCGACATCGCCGTCTTGACCGAAGGTGCGCGCGCTCGCGCGGACGCGTCGCGCAAAACCCAAAGCCGCTTCTCCAAAGCGCTCGTACCGACCGGCGCCATCGCCGCGATCGCGGCCGCAGCGATCGGCGTCATGATATGGTCCGCCCGTCCGCTGTCTTATGAGACGGGGCTGGGAGAACGACGGGTCGTCGTCCTGGCCGATGGCTCGAAGGTCACGCTGGACACCGAGTCTCGCATCACCGTGAAACTCACCCGTGGCCGCCGCGCTGTCGAATTGGCGAGCGGCCAGGCCTTTTTTGACGTTGAGGGCGATCCGACCCGTCCATTCGTCGTCCGCGCGGGGGTCACCGACGTCACCGCCGTCGGAACCCGGTTCGACGTCCGCCGAGCGGGCGACGGCGCGCAGGTCACCCTCGTGGAGGGCAAGGTCGATGTTCTGGACCGAGAGGGCTCGTCGCCACGCTGGTCCCTCACGCCTGGCCAGCAGATTGTCACCGCCTCCCCGCGTCCCGCCGTACGATCGGTGGATGTGGCGTCTGAAACCAGCTGGACGGCCGGTCGTCTCGTCTTCGCTGGCGACACCGTTGAAACCGCCGTCGCTGAAGTCAATCGCTACAGCCGCACCAAGGTCGTGCTGGAAGCCCCGACCATCGCGCGCATCGCCGTCAGCGGCGCGTTCAACACGGGTGATGTGGACGGCTTCGTCTCCGCGCTCACCGAACTCTATCCCGTTGTCGCCGAGCGGACGCCCACTGGTCAGATCGTCATTCGTGACGCGCCCGCAAAAATTTCGGCGGTGCGCTGAGGGGTTTTTCCGCGCTCCTTCGTCTCTTCCCCAACCCGCGTCTGTGCGGGTATCCATTTCGGGGGAATGTTATGCGTATCGGTCCTTGTTCCACTGCGCTTGGCGTATTGATGCTCGCTGCGGCGACGCCTGTCATCGCTCAGACGCAAACGGCTGCCGTGCAGTTCCGCGTTCCTGCCGGCCCGCTGCAAACCGCACTGCCCCTGTTCGCGGCCCAAAGCGGCGAGCAAATTCTCTACTCCACCGACCTCGTCGCAGGCCGCCAGTCCCCGGGCGTCACCGGGTCGCTCAACACGGATCGGGCTCTCACCACCCTGCTGGATGGCACGGGGCTACGCGCCCGCCGCACGAGCCCGAACACCCTCGTCGTCTTCGACCCATCGATGCGGGCAGCGGTCTCTGATGAAGCGACCGAGATCGAAGACGTCATCGTCACCGGCAGTTTGATCCGAGGGGTCGCCGATGGTCCTTCGCCGGTCGTATCGGTGACCCGCGACCAGATGGATCGTCAAGGCCGTGCAACCGTCGCCCAACTCCTGGCCGCCCTGCCTCAGAACTTCGGCGGGTCGGCAAACGAGGGCGCAATCAACAACGGGGGAGATCGCTCGGGCACCAACTCGACCTACGCAAACGGCGTCAATCTTCGCGGGCTCGGAAGCGATGCGACCCTTGTGCTGATCAACGGGCGGCGGCTCGCAGGCACCGGCTCCAAAGGAGACTTCGTCGACGTCTCAACCATTCCCACCGCTGCCGTGGAACGCGTCGATATCCTGCTGGATGGCGCTTCGGCCTTGTACGGCGCCGACGCCGTCGGCGGCGTCGTGAACATCGTCCTCAGAGACAACTACGACGGTGCGGAGACCCGGGTAAGGGTCGGCAGTACGGCCGACGGCGCGAGCGGCGAATATCAAATTGCGCAGGTCTTGGGACGACGGTGGGCGAGCGGTTCGGCCATGCTCACCTACGAATACAACGACCGCGACGCGTTGGCTGCATCAGAGCGCCGGCGCGCGAGCGATGCGGACCACACCTGGCTCGGCGGACGCGATCGGCGCTCGTTCTACAGTAATCCCGGCAACATCGTTGTTCTTGATCCCGCGACCGGTAGCCAGGTGCCGAGATACAGTATCCCGGATGGCCAAAACGGGGTGGGCCTGCTCCGGTCCGATTTCCGGCTGGGGCAGACCAATCTCGAGAACTTCAGGGCGATGGGCAACGTCCTGCCGCGCCAGACGCGCCAAAGCGCCTATGCCGCCGCTCGCCAATCTTTTGGCGACCGCTTCGAGCTCAGCGGCGATGCGCGATGGGGCCTCCGCGAATACGAAACCGTCTCGACCGCGATCACCACGCTGCTGACCGTGACACGAGCCAACCCTTACTTCGCGTCCCCGACCGGAGCCAACTCCCACACGATCGCTTATTCCTTCCAGGGCGAGATCGCGGCTCCGAAGGTCTTCGGCGAAGTCGAATCTTTCGGCGCCAGTTTCGGGGGAACGGCTGACCTTTTCCGCGACTGGCGGCTCGAGTCCTACGTTTCTTACAGCACAGAAGACGCCCGTACGGGTTCCGACGGCGCCTTGCAGTCCACCAATCTCCGTGAGGCCCTCGGCGCGATTGCGGACAGCCCCGCCACGTCGTTCAGCACGGCGCGCGACGGCTTTTTCAACCCATTCGGCAGTGGCGCCTCCAACAGCGCAACCATCCTGGACTTCATCAGCGCCGGCTACACGAGAAGCCAAAGCCAGACCGGAAATCTCTCCGCCAATCTGCAGATCAGCGGCACGGTCGTCGAGCTGCCGGGCGGGCCGCTTCGTCTCGCAACCGGGTTCAATTTTCGTCAGGAGACCTTTGAACGCCAGGTCACCACCTTCTCCTCGGGCACGGTTCCGACCGTCGGGGCCCGAACGGAAACCGAACGCGATGTCAGCGCCGCCTTTGTGGAACTCCGCGTGCCTCTCTTTGGCGCGACCAATGCCCTTCCCGGCCTTCAGCGACTGGAACTATCTTTAGCGGCGCGGTTCGAAGACTACGGAGACATTGGCCAGACGACGAGCCCAAAGGCCGGCGTGCTGTGGGAGCCCACCGCCGGGCTTCTTCTTCGGGCCAACTACGGGCGCTCCTTTCGGGCGCCGGCCCTGCGCGAGCTGAATGACGCGGCCAGCGCCAGTCCTTCCATCCTGCCGCGCGGATCATCGCAAATTCTGTCGATGATCCTCTATGGCGGCAATCCGAACCTTGAGCCCGAGGAAGCGGACACCTGGACTGCGGGTTTTGAGATCAAGCCCTCAGGGGTTCCCGGCCTGAGACTGGGGGCGAACGTCTTCCGAACCGATTTCGACAACCGCATCGGGCAACCTGCGCTGGAGAGCATTCTCACGGCCCTGTCCGATCCATCGCTGGCCCCCTTCGTTCGCCCCCTTGATCCGGTGAACAACGCCGCCGATCGCGCAGCCGTCCAGGCCATTCTCGATCTACCGACCACAAATCTGCGCGACCTGTTCCCGGCGACGTCCTATGGCGCGATCGTGGACGCCCGCTATGTGAACACCGCCAGAGTTCAGGTGGAGGGCCTCGATCTGTCGGCCGGCTACGGTTTCAATCTCGAGGACAACGCCTTCGATCTCGACGTCAACCTGACGTGGCTGGAGCGTTTCGACGCCCAGCCCACACCGACATCACCGACCGTATCCCAACTGGACCGCCCGAACTTCCCGGTGGGCCTGCGCGGACGAACGTCAGCGAGCTGGTCGCGAGGGTCCTGGACAGTGGCCCCCTCGCTCAACTACGTGAGCGATTACGCCGATCTCACCGGTCGCCGTATCGGCTCCTGGACGACGGCCGACGTTCTGGTGCGGTTCGCGCCTGACGCCGGTCTGCTCGAAGGGACCGCCGTGTCGCTAACGGTGCAGAACCTCTTTGACCGCGATCCGCCGTTCTACGACGCGCCGGAAGGCATCGCCTACGACGCCGCGAACGCGAATGTTCTCGGCCGTTTCATCTCGCTGCAGCTGACAAAGGCCTGGTGATGCGACAGCTGCCTTTGATGCTCGCCCTCGCGGCGAGCCTGGCCGGAGTCTGTCCGGCGTCAGCGCAAACCCATCGGTTCGGGGTCGAGGATCTGATCGGACGAGAAGGCGTTGGCCAGGTCCGGACTAGCCCCGACGGACGGTGGGTCGTCGTAGAGCGGCAGGCCGCCCACAATCATGCTGCGACCTATCGCTTCCAGACCATGACCTACGCCCTGTTGACCGAGCTGGAGATCCATGCCGTCGACGCAACGTCGCCTACGCGACGGTTCGCAGCGGCGGGTCACGATGTGGGCTATCTCGCAGGCCCCTTCTCGCCGAGCGGCGCAAGAATGGTGGTGATCAAGGTCACCGAGGCCACCTACCGGATGGGGATCCTCACCCTGGCGACGGGCGACATTCAGTGGCTCCCGATCACGCCGGAACAGAGCCAGTTCGGGCGTTCCATCGCTTGGAGATCAGAGACGGAAGTGGCCGTCATAGCTCGACCGCTTGACGATTTCCCGATTCAGATGCGGGTCGGTTTCCAAACCCAGGACCGGGTTGAAGGTCTTTGGCGGATCGCGGCCTCCGGTCATGCTTCGAGCGGCGTTTACATACCCAGCGGGGCAACGCGAGACGCCCGGGCTCAAGCCCTTCCCTCATGCCTGATCCTCGTCAACGCCGAAACAGGCAGCCAACGTGTTCTGGCGCACGGCGAATGGTTCGATATGGCGCTTTCGCTGGATGGGCGCCGTCTCGCCGCGCTCCGCAATGGAGAGGACATCCAGCCGGCAGTGGACCGACCCCTCCTGGTCGGGGATCCGATCCGTCGCCGCCGTCTCGCGGTGATCGATCTGGACAGCGGCGTCGTCTCCGACCCGCTGCCGGGCGAGGACTTCGCCATGTATCTCCTCTCCTGGTCCCCCGATTCCTCGCGGCTGCTCACGTTCGGGCGCCCCTACGGGTCGGCGGACTTCGACAAGGACGGGCGTTACTGGCTCATCGGACGCAACGGGCGAGCCGCAAGGCTCGACACGGGCGAGGACCGACCCCGGCTGCAGAGGACTTGGGACGGCGTGGCCATTCCTCTGGCGAGCTGGGACGGCGAGCGCGCTCTGGTACAGGTCGGTGAGACCGAACAGAACCGGTACTGGCGAAGGGACGACGGCGCGCGCTTCCCGGTCAGGGAGCTCGGCGAACGCGTCGCCCGCTTCGACGGTCGGACCGTGCTTCAACGTCGCGACGGGCTCTACGCCCTGAGTGGCACCAAGATCGTCTCGGGCCGGCTTGTGGACGCGGGGCAGATGTCCGACGGCGCCAATCCCGCACAATGGAATCCCAGTCCGGTTCTTCTCGGGCAGGGGTCGGTCGTTGACGGGCCCTGCATCCAGACGGTTCTGACGGCGGCTCCGACCTGCGTGTCTCCGATCCCCGAGGGAGAGCGGGCTATAGCAGTGATGCCGGCCGGGATCGTAACGACGGGTCTTGACGAGCATGGCGTCACGACCGTCCGCCTTCATACGCTGGATGAGATTCAGACGCTGACGACGGTCAACGCGGCATGGCGTGGCGTCGCCTGGGGCCGAGTCGAACCGGTCGCTCACCCCGGGCCGGAGGGACAGTCGCTGACCAGCTGGCTTCTTCTTCCTGCCGGCATGGCGATCGGAGAACGTCCGCCCGTCGTGGTCCAGATCTATCCCGGCAGGATCCTGACGGCGGCGCCACCGACGATCCTGCCGGGCTCCAGGAATCCGCAGAACAATCCGTCAGTGATCGCGGGGGCCGGCTATGCTGTGCTCATCGCCAATCTGCCCGACCCCGCATCCGGCCCGCGGCTGGACGATCTCGCAGACCGCATCTTCGCCATCGTCGAAGAGGCCGGCCGGCGGGGCCTGATCGATCCGGACCGGGTGGCCGTGACGGGCCACAGCTACGGCGCCTATGCAAGCCTGCGCGCCGCGACCCAGTCTGATCGCTTCAAGGCGGTGATCGCCACGAGCGGCTATCCGGAGCTGACGCGCTCCATGGAGTTACCGCCATTCTTCCGTGTGTCGCCGGACGAGGGTGTTCCGGTCGGACAGATGGCCGGATGGGGCGAGACCGGCCAGGGCGGATTCGGCGCGTTCTCGACCTCCCCGGAAACCTATGTCGCTCAAAGTCCTCTCTTCAGCGTGGAACGCCTGCGCAGTCCGACGCTCCTGGCGGAAGGCGATCAGGAGAACGCCCGCATGGGCGCCCTGTTTAGCGCTCTGTATCGACTGAACCGCGAGGCGGCCCTCGTAACCTATTATGGCGAGGGTCACGTCTATGAGAGCCCCGGCAATGTGAGAGATCTACACGCACGCATCCTCGACTGGTTGAACCGATACCTCGGTCCGCCGGCGCGCCTCGATCCGCTGGGTCCAACGTCGCACCCAGACCTCGAGCACGCCGAGCAGCAGGGGCCTGTTGGCGCCCGGGCTCCATAGGAGACGTTCAGGCTCCAGATCTCGCCCCAGTTCCACCGAATCCAGGAGTCGGTGCTCGACCATCAAACCCTCCATCAGCAGGGGGCGCAGGTCCGCAAGACTATGCTGGACCACGTGTCCATAAAATCGGCCGAGGTCACCCTTGTCACGCCGCTGGGCGATGGACGTCGGCAATCGGTCTACAAAGGCCTTGCGCGCGAGGCCTCGGTCTCTAGGGCCCTGTGTCAGACGATCGGCGGGGATCGCAAGGCAGTGCTCCATGACGGGCTGACTGAGCAAGGGATGGATCAGGTCGGCGGCCCTGGCGCGCAGGCAGTCGCTCCAGAAAAGCTGACAGTTGGCCAGGCGGTGGACTTGTCCATCCTTTCCCGGGGGGAGGTCTGCGGCATCCGCCCGCCATGGATGGAGGGGCGTCGTCGAGGGTACTCGCGGCGGAGGCCAGAGGGCCACCCGCGCGAGCGTCCAGGCGGAATGGCGCGTCCATCGGGCCATTTCGCCCCAATAGCGAGGTCGGAACCCTGCCAGCCCTTCACGGCGGCGGCGGTCCACCACGATGCGAGGTTCCGGCGCCTGATAGAAGACTGCATCCCCGCCCTGCCCCGTCACCAGGGCGGTGGCGCGTCCCCGCCGGAGGCGTCCGGCGACGTCGCGATCATAGGCGACATCGACGCCGTGCAGCGCAGGGCGAATGCCCTCTCCCAAGGGGCGGAGAAGCGCTTCGGTAATGGCCGCCACGGGCTTTCTGCGCGCGGTGAGGCGCAGTCCGGATCTCTCGGCCGCTGCGAACGCGTACGACCTCTCGTCCCCCTCCCCCCAGTCGCCGAAATAGTTGACGAAGCGCGCGCGCGACCCCAGCCCTGCGGCGGCGACACTGCCTGAAACGATCGCAGAATCGAGCCCGCCAGAGATCTCGCCGTGGATCCGCTCATGGGATGACAGAGACGCGGCGACGACATGATCGACAAGGGTGCGGAGGGCGTCAGGACTGTCGTCGAACGCAGCACCAACAAATCTGGAAGGGCGCCAGAGGACGTGACGATCCACGGTGTCGCCTAGGACGACCAAGTCTCCCGGCGTGACGACGTTGAGGCCTCGGAGGGGAGGTCGGTCGCTGAGCAGTCCGGGATCGTTCGCCAGAGCTTCCAAGACCTCCCAGTCGATCGCGATCTCCGCCGGGAGAAGGGCATCCGCGATCTGGGGAGGCTGATCCGACGCCAGTCTCAGCGACCCGCTGCGCCACCAGACGCAGTCGAGGGCGCCGCTCGGATCTCGAAGGACCGCCAGACGCCGGTCGTCATCGCGCCACGCCAGAATATATCGACCCCAGCCGGAACGGACGACCTCGGAACCCAAGGCCCTTGATGTTCGGCTCGTGCCGATGACCGACGACATGGCGCGGTCGGTCGGTCGCCACGTTCCGATCAGGATGTGGCGACGGTGAACCTGTTTCACATCCAGGGTCGCGTGGGGTCCGAGAAAAACTTCGATGTCGTCAACGATCAAAGCCGATCGCCAACCTGCTCTCAGGAGCTGTTGGCGGACGTGATCAAGGCGGTCCCGATCGCATGGCGTCGCGTCGCTGCTGTCGACGAGGAGATAGGCGCGAGCGTCGACAGCGGGGATCATCGACACAGCAGGGGCTGATACGTCGAGAGGCGCTCGACATCATCGTTGAGGCAGGTGTCGCCCGCTTGAACCCAGCAATGGGCCATGAACGGAAAGAGCCGCACGCCGAAGACCCACTCGGCCTCAAGCCCCTGCCGACGGAGGGCGCGGACGAGCAGCGCCGACCGCACGAGGCATTCCCCTTCGATCGGGAGCCATGGCTGCAGGCGCCAGAACGCCCGCGCCGCCCTCAGCACATCCCGCTCACCCTTCTGAGGTAGAGGGGGGTCAGACAAATAGGCGACGATCCCGGACCCCGGCTTGATTTTCCTCACCTCGAGCGCGGCGGCGAGACCCGCTTGGATATCGCGCCACGTCACAACGGCGGGCTCGTAGATGACGGTCCGCGAGGGTTTCGCCGGCAATGTTCGCACCAATGGCGGCGCTTCGGCTTGAAGCAATCCCGCGGCCTCGAGCGTTTCGCCCGCCGGACCATCCAGGACCTCCGCGCCGCCGTCGGGTCGGGGCACGATGGTCTCGCCGCTGTTCGGGAGACAGAAATAGGTGTCGGCCTCAAGATCCAGGATCACGAGCGCCGTGTCGATGACGGCCGCATGCACGCCGCCCTTCAGAAACATCATGAGAGATAGCCCTGATGAGGACGCCGGCCCTCGCGGGCCGACGTCCCGTCGTTCAGTGGAAACGCACGCCGGTCATCGTCCAGCGCTGGACCGGGATCAGCTCGAACTCGCCGTCCGGGGAGTCCGCGCGGGTCTGATCCGCGGCGGCGCCAAGCCGGAGCAGGCCCGATCCGGCCTCGTCGTAGTACTGGATCGGGTTCAGTTCGGGCTTCTCGGTGCCGACTTCGGCGCGGGTGTGATGGGCGGCCGACCCCAGGGAGATCAGACGCGTCAGGTTCTTCAGCATGGTCATTGCCTCCTATTGCCGGACGGGATTGTCCGACGGCATCAGGACGCGCGTAGGTAATCGTATTTTCAAACTATATTTGAAATATACTTCATGCCGATTGCCTCATCACTTTCTCGAGCGATGGCGCAAGGGCGATCCGCTCTCCGTGATACTGGTCGAGTGCACGCGTCAACTCGCCAACCGGACCGCGCGAGCTCAGGCGTTCAATCTCGAGCGCGATCTCCAGTCCCATGTCCCCAAGGAGCGCCTCAATCCTGCGGATTGGTCTGAGCTGCGCTGAAACCCGGCGATAGGCTTCGAAGACAGCGCTGTTTTCCCCACGCTGCGCGAGCTGGTCAAATATGGCCTCAACCCGCAGATCCGGATCCACAGGCGGATCGGTCGACGACGCTTCGGGCGGGAGGCCGTCTGCGGAGCACCAGCGCAGAAACTGGTGATGAAGCTCGTAAAGCCCGACAATATCGGATGCGGTCGGGCTCGGTGCGAAATAGCCGCGTCCCGGCCGATGCTCGATGATGCCCTCGCCGGCAAGATGGGCCAAGGCCTCGCGGACAGGTGTCGGACTTAGACCAAGCTCGTTCGCCAGACTGGTGGCGACGAGCGGGTGACCCCAGCCGAAACGCCCCGCTGCGGCGTAGCCGGCCAACGCTGTGCGGGCGACCGCGAAATGGTCTCTCTCGCGCTTCACGAGCCAACCGTCCGAATGCGGCGCCGCGCCAGGAAACCGAAATGAACCTCCGAAATACATAACGGAGGCGGTCGGTCAGTAGCGGAAGAACGGATATCAGTTTTCATACAAGAACCGCATGTTCTTTGCGCACTTTCCACAAGACTTGGGACACCGTGAGCTTCCCGTCTTTCATTTGATGCTCAACTGCCGCATTTTTCAACCACCGGGAGTAAGGCGTCGAGAATCGCGTTGACCTCCACAACCCGAGGCAGCCGAGCTGATGGAAAGCGACCGACCCCGCTCTCAGAACGAAATCCTGGCTGCAGCGCTGCGGTTGATCCGGCTGCACAGGCGGATGAAGCCGGCCGAGGTCGCCGAGGCCATGGGCATGGCCAAGCGGTCCTATGAACACTTCGAGGCCGGGAAGGGAAAGATCAATCTCGAGCGTATCCACCGCTTCGCAGAGGCCACGGACAGCGATCCTTACGCGATCATCGACTGCATGGCGTTGGGGTCCCCGGAGTTCGCCGTCCGCTGCGCCGACAACAAGGCGATGCTCGCGCTTCGGGTCGTGACCCAGGAGTTTGACGAGGAGGTCGGCGACGCGATCATGGAGCTCGACACGCGCTCGATCATCAACGCCTTCACCCGCACTCTGAAGGATCTCGGAATGCAGGCCGTGAGACGGGATGACGCGGCCAAGGCTTGGCTCGATGAACGGATTGGACGGCTGGTCACGCCCTCGAAGGACGAGGAAGACTGATCGGGGTTCGCCTCACACCGTAGATTTCCTGTCCGAACCTTGCGGTCTTGCCGCAAACTCTGATCCGGGTCTGGCTTGAGTCCATGACCCAGTCGCTTTCCCTCCCTTCCGATCATGCCGCAACGCGTTCCAGCGACGGCCTGTCCGCTCGCCAGGCCGACTGTTTGCGTCTGGCCGGCCAGGGGCTGTCATCGCGTCAGATCGCGCGTCGCCTCGGCGTGTCGGCCCGCACCGTCGACGACCACATCCTGCTAGGGTGCCGTTGGCTCGGGGTCAGGACCCGGGTCCAGGCCGTCGCGCTTCTGGTGAGAGACGATCGCCGCGCCGCCGAGCCCCGTAGTTTCACCCCGTAGCTCTCCGGTGGCGCCCTAGCGGATCGAACGCGCGCGGCTGATGCGGTCTGCTGAGGGCTCTCAACGGAGCCCTGCCTTGCTCGATCTCGCCCTCGTCCTCGCCCTTTCCGCCCAGTGCGCACCCGGCGTCTCGCCGCAGACCCTGGCCGCGATCGCGCATACGGAAAGCCGCTTCAACGCCTTGGCGATCGGCGTCAATCGTGGCGCCGCCGTGCGCCAGCCCAAGACGCGCGAGGAAGCGGCTCGGGTCGCCCGCCGCCTGATCGCCTCGGGCGTCAACATCGATCTCGGTCTCGCCCAGATCAACTCCAGCAATCTCGGATGGCTGCGTCTGACGGTGGAGGACGCGTTCGATCCCTGCCGCAACCTCACCGCCGCAGGGACCGTTTTGCGCGCCGGCTTCGCCCCCGCATCGACGGGCTCTGACCGCCAACAGGCCCTGCGCGTGGCCCTGTCCCGATACAACACCGGTCATCCCGATCGCGGCTTTCGCAACGGCTATGTTGCGCGCGTCGAAGCGTCCGCGGCGCGCCTGGGCCTGGCCGTCTCCGTGCCGCCGCTAACGCAAGCCGCTTCAGCCTTACTCCCCGATCAGTTGGCGGCAGACCCCGTCGCGCCACCCGCCGCCTGGGACGTGTTCGCGCGCGCCACCGCCAGCGCCATCGTCCTCTTCGCCCCCGCCTCACAGACCCAGACCTGGAGCGTCAACCCGTGACCCTGTCCCCCATTCGACGCCGCCAATGCGCGGTCGGAGCGATCGCCCTGGCGACCACCCTGATGTCGGTGCAGCCCGCCTTCGCCCAGGCCAATGTCGAGGGCCTGCTGCAGAACGTGGTCGACATGCTGACCGGCAACACGGCCAGGCTGTTGGCCATCCTGGCTGTCGTCATCGTCGGCATCCTGTGGATGTTCGGCCTGTTCGATCTGCGGCGCGCCGCCATTGTCATTCTCGGCATCGTCGTGGTCTTCGGCGCCGCCGAGATCGTCGGCCTGATCACGGGCGGCGCCTGATGGCCCGGGCCGATGCCTGTCTGATCGTCGCGGGGATCGCCGGCGGCCTGGCGCTGACGCTGATGCTCGGCGTCCGGCTGATCTCGCCAGCACGCTTCGCCCAGGCTCTGGGCGGCGGTCTGGTCGGTCTCGCCGTGGCGAAAGCCGCCCTGGTCCTGAGCGGGGCGAACCATGGCTGAGGAACGACTGATCGAAGAGCCTCTCTTCCTCGCCTGCACTCGGCCGGCGATGATCCTGGGCGTGCCCATGGAGGCCATGGGCGTCAACGTCATGATCTCCGGCCTGGCCTTTCTCGTCGGGGGCAGCCTGCTCTATCTGCTGATCGCCCCGGCCCTGCATCTGGTCTTCCGGGCGATCTGCAAGGTGGATCACAACGCCTTCCGGCTTCTGCTGGTCTTCGTCGACACCAAGGGCCGGTCCCGCAACGGCGCCCTGTGGGGCGGCAGCTCGGCGACCCCGCTCCCTCTTGTCCGGCGTTACAGCGCAAGGGAGCTGGTCCGTGGGTGAGCTCCGTCTCTCGCCGTCGCCTCTGCGCAGGGAAGGCGACGCCCTGGCCGGCCTGCCCTATGCGCGCCACGCCTCGGACCACATCGTCACGCTCGATAGCGGGGCGCTGATGATCGCCTTCGAGCTTCAGGGCGCGGCGTTCGAGACCGCTGACCCGCGCGATCTGAACGACTGGCACGTCAAGCTCAACCAGACCTGGCGCAACCTGGCCGACGACCGATTGGCCGTCTGGCACCACATCGTCCGGCGCGAGGTCCAGCCCGAGGTCATGGGCGGGTTCCGCTCCGACTTCGCACGCGATCTGAGCCAGGCCTACGAAGCGCGGCTCGGAGGCCGGCGGCTGTTCGTCAACGAACTCTTTGTCACCCTGGTGCTCCATCCCGGCCGTGATCCCGGCGATCGCGCTGCGGCGCTCATGCGTCGCCTGCAGACAGCCCGCCGTCAGGACACGGAGGTCGCCCCCGAACAGATCAAGCGGCTCGAGGATGCTGCGCGTGATCTTGAGCAGTATCTCGGCCGCTATGCGCCGCGCCGCCTTGGCCTGTACCAACACGGCGACATCTGGTGCTCCGAACCGATGGAGCTGGTTCGGCTCGTCCTCACCGGCCGGCCGGGACGCGTCCCCATCGTCTACGGCCATCTCGGATCCGCGGTTCATACGGTGCGGGTCATCTTTGGACGCGAAATCCTGGAGCTTCGGGACGTCGACGGAGGCCGTTACGCCGGCGTCCTCGCCATCAAGGAATATCCGGCCTCGACCCGGCCCGGACTGTGGAACGCGCTGCTGAGCGCGCCCTTCGGTTTCGTCATGACCCAGTCCTTCGCCTTCCTGTCCAAGGCGGCCGGGCGTTCGGTGATGGAGCGCAAGCAGAACCAGATGGTCTCCGCGCGTGACCGCGCCGCTTCACAGATCGACGGCCTTTCGGACGCGCTGGACGATCTGGTCAGCAACCGGTTCGTGCTCGGCGAACACCAGGCGTCCGTCCTGGTCTACGGCGACACGCCCGCCGCCCTGGCCGACCACCTTTCGAAGGCGCGGGCGCATCTGGCTGACTCCGGCCTGGTCGTCGCCCGCGAGGACCTCGGCCTCGAGGCCGCCTTCTGGTCCCAGTTCCCCGGCGGCTTCGCGCGGCGCACGCGTCCGGCCGCGATCACCTCACGCAACTTCGCCGCCCTCGCGCCTTTCCATGCCTATCCCGTCGGAAAGCCACACGGCAATCACTGGGGACCGGCTGTAGCGACGCTGCGCACGACAGCCGGATCCCCCTTCTACTTCAACTTCCACGTCGGCGATCTCGGCCACACCTTCATCTGCGGCCCCTCCGGGTCGGGAAAGACGGTCGTCCAGAACTTCATGCTGGCGCAGCTGGAGCGGTTCGACGCCCAGCAGCTGTTCATCGACAAGGACCGGGGCGCCGAGATTTTCGTTCGGGCCTGCGGCGGGACCTATCTGGCCCTGCGCAACGGCGTGTCCACGGGATTCGCGCCCTTCAAGGCGTTGGAGCCTTCACCCGCCAATCGCGCCTTCCTCAACCGGCTTGTGCGGACCTTGGTCGCCCGACCGAACGAGACCCTGTCGGTCCCGGAAGCGCGCGCCATCGACGAAGCGGTCGCCGCGCTTGAGGCCCTCCCACGCGAGCGACGCTCCCTTTCGGCGCTGCGCAGCCTGCTAGGTCAATCGGACGTCGGCGGCGTCGGGGCGCGGCTGGAGCGCTGGATCCGGGGCGGGCCGCTCGGTTGGGCTCTGGACGGCGACGACGACGCCCTGTCGCTCGATGCCCGCTTCGCCGGCTTCGACATGACCGATGTGCTGGACCACCCCGAGGTCCGCACGCCGATGATGCTTTACCTGTTCCACCGAATCGCCCAGCGGGTAGATGGGCGCCGGCTCGTCCTCGACATCGACGAGTTCTGGAAGGTGCTGGGCGACGCCGCCTTCACCGACCTGGCCCAGGACGGCCTCAAGACCTGGCGCAAGCAGAACGCCCTGATGGTGTTCGGCACCCAGTCCCCCGCCGACGCGCTGCGCTCGCCGATTGCCCACACCATCCTCGAACAGTGCGCGACCAAGATCTTCCTGCCGAACGCTCACGGCCAGGCCCGCGACTACGTCGAAGGCTTCGGCCTGAGCAAGGAGGAGTTCCGGCTGATCCGGGACGAGCTGACGCCGGAGTCTCACCGCTTCCTGGTCAAACAGGGTCACGACAGCGTGGTCGTGGAGCTTGATCTCAAAGGCCTCGATGACGCGCTGGCCGTCCTGTCCGGACGATCCGAAACCGTCGCCCTTCTTGACCGGCTGAGAGCCGAGACCGGGGACGACTACGCCGACTGGCGGGGCCCCTTCCATTCCCAGAGGAGACTGAAATGAGACGCTCCATCCTTTCGATCGCCGTCGCGCTGGCCGCGATGACCGCCGTTCCGGCCCACGCCCAGCAGGTTGTTTACGATCCAACGTCCTTCGCCCAGATGGTCAAGGATGCGCGCACTGCCATCGAACAGCTCGACAGCCTGAAGGCCCAGGTCCAGCAGGGCGAGGAACTCTTCGCCAGCCTCAACGACCTGTCCGACGTCAATGCGATCGCCGAGCGGCTGGGTCTGCCGGAGATCCGCAATCCGCTGCGGGACATGGCGACGCTCCGGTCGGCGGCCGACGGGAATCTGTCGGCGCTCGGCGAACTGGCGGAGCGGGCCGACGCGATCCGCCGCGAGACCCGCGTCTATACGCCTGACGCGCCGTCCGCCGCCGCCGAGGCCCTGGAGCGGTCCGGCGCGCGGACGGCCCGTGACCTGGCGATCGGCGAGACTGTCGACCGGGCGGCGACCGATCGTCTCGAAGGCCTGGAGACGCTGCGTCGAGCGCTCGACACCGCGCCGAACGCGCGGGCCGTTATGGACCTGAACGCCCGGCTCGCGGCGGAACAGGCCCTGATCCAGAATGAGCAGGTTCGGCTGCAGGGCCTGGCCCTGACCCAGGCCGCCGAAGCCCGTCTTGAGGACCAGCGGGCGCGAGAGCGGATCGCTGCGGAACGGTCGGCCCGCATGGACGCCTACCGTCAGGCCTTTCAGTGAAAGCCGCCTTGGTCCTGCTCGGCCTGCTCGCGGGTTGCGGCGCGCCGGAAGCTCCCAGGGCTGAGCCGCGCCCGGATCGCGCCGCCCTCGAGGCGGCTGTCGAGGACTGCGAACGCGGCGCCCGCCGGCAAGGTTGTGACGCCGCCGAGGCGCGTCTCGCCGAGGTCCGGCGCGCTGACCGCATGGCCGCCTACCGGCCGGGTTTCTAGGAGGTCGCCATGTCGTTTCGGGTCTTTGAGCCGGCCTACACATTCCTCGACGAAAGGCTGAGCGCCTTCCTCGGGGACCGGCTGGGCGCGGTGATCGCCGAGGTCGAAGGCCCGCTGCGCATCGCCCTGGTTCTCTACGTCGTCCTCTATGGCTTCGCGATCTTCCGGGGCGCCATCAGCGAACCGGTCATGGATTTCGCGATCCGCGCGATCAAACTGCTGTTCATCTATGTGCTGGCCACCACCCCGGCCTATTCGGACTTCGTCACCGAGCCGCTGTTCCGCGACCTGCCGAACCTTTTGACGCGGGCCATCAGCGGCGCGGAGACGCCGAACGTCGGCGCGGCCTTCGACCAGTTCCTCGCCTACGCCGGCTATCTCGGAGAGAAGATCGGCAGCGAGGGATCGGCTTTCGACCTGTCGCCCTACATCGTCGCCGCGGTCGTCTTCATCGTCGGCGCCCTGGCGTGTGCGCTCGGCTTCGGCGTGGTGCTGGTGGCCAAGCTGGCTCTGGCTCTGCTGGTGACGCTCGGCCCCATCTTCATCGCCTGCGCCCTGTTCGACGCGACGCGGCGCTTCTTTTTCGGCTGGCTGTCCCAGGCGGTGAACTACTTGGTCCTGTTCGCCCTGATCATCACCATCTTCCAACTCGTGCTGTCGCTGGTCCGGGATCAGTGGGGCGCCATCGAGGGCGGCGACCCGATGGTCGGCGGCCTGATCTTCATCGCCCTCTGTTTGCTCGGCGCGATCTTCTTCCTGCAGACGCCCGCGATCGCGGCCGGCATCGCCGGCGGCGCCAGCGCCGGGCTCGCCGACTTCGCCAACGCCGCCTCCCTGGGATCCAGCCCCAGCGCCGTCGCGCGCGGTCCTCTCGAGGCCAGCCGTCAACCGCCGCGCGGCGGCGGAACCATCCGTCCCACAGGAGCCCGCTAATGCCCTCTCTGCGAACATCGTCCCGCGTCGTGTCGATCGCCTTGGCGGTCCAGGCCCTGTCCGCCTGCGCCACCTTCCGGACCGCCGACCCGCCGGTCTGTGACGGCCGCCATCGTCGATCCGCCAATCCCTACGGCTCGATCCTCTCCCCGGCGGCGCCATACGTGCCCGCGCCCGCAGCCGACGCGTCTTCAACCATCGACCCTGGCCCAGGAGGTTGCGCATGACCGGCGTCCCCTCCTCCGATCTGAAGGCCTATTTCGCCGAGGCGCGGCGATGGGATCAGGACCGGCTCAGCGCCGCCATACGCTCGCGCCGGCTGGCCTGGACCGTGGCGGGTGTCGCGGCCGGCCTGACCGTCGTCGCCGTCGCGGCGGTGGCGGTGCTGACCCCCCTCAAGACCACCGAACCCTTCGTCGTGCGGGTCGACCAGACCACCGGCGCGGTCGATGTGGTGCGAGGTCTGTCGTCGGCCGAAGGCCCGGCCACCTATGACGAAGCCGTCAGCAAATATTTCCTCGGCCAGTACGTCCGCGCCCGAGAGGGCTATCTCGACCCCGCCGCCGAAGAAAGCTTTGCCCTGGTCTCGATCCTGTCGGGCGCAGCGGAGCAACGCCGCTGGGCCGACCTCTATCGCGGCTCCAACCCAGCAAGTCCCCAGAACCTCTACGGACCTGAGGCCGAAGCCGTGATCGCCATCCGCGCCATTGGCTTCATCAACGAAGGCGTCGCCAATGTGCGCTTCCACCGCACGGTGCGTCAGGCCCAGCAGATCGTCGAGAGCGATTGGATCGCCACCATCGCCTTCACCTATACGCGCGCGCCAATGTCGGAGCCGGATCGCCTGCGCAATCCGCTCGGATTCCAGGTGACCTCGTACCGCGCCGATCCGGAGGTGGTCCGATGAGAACCCTGTTGATCGCCCTGGTCGCCGGCCTCGCGCTGATGACATCGGGGCCGGCGTTGGCCGAAGACCGCGACGCCCGGATGGTCGAGGTCGACTACGCGCCGGGCGCTGTCTACCGCATTGCCGGGGCCTTCCGTACCGCCACCCAGATCGTGTTCGGTCCGGACGAAGCCATCCGCCATGTCGCGATCGGTGACAGCGTCAGCTGGGAGGTCGCGGCCGAGGGTTCCGTCCTCTTCCTCAAACCCCGCGAACGCCTGCAGGCGACCAATCTGCTTGTGGTGACCGAACGTGGAGGCGCGACGCGTCACTATGCGTTCGAACTGGCGGCGCGAGACGCCCGCGATCGATCCTCCATCGCCTACCAGATCCGGTTCCGCTACCCGGCCGACCTCCAGGCCGCGACCGTGGCGTCGCTCGACGCCGCCGCCGAGGCGATCGAAGACCGCGTGATCGATCTGGCGCTCGACCAGGCGGCCCTCTCCGGCCCCCGTAACCTCGCCTACAGCGTCCAGGGCGCGTCGGACTTGCAGCCCAGCGAGGTCACCGACAACGGCCGCTTCACCGTGCTGAGGTTTCCGGCCAACCAGCCCCTTCCTTCGATCTTCGCTGTGTCCGACGACGGCGAGGAAATCCTGGTCCCCTTCGATGTACGCGGCGAGTTCGTGGTCATCCACTCGGTCGTCCCGGGCCTGCGGCTTCGCCGGGGTCAATCTGTGCTGTGCATCTTCAACGAAGCCTACGACCCGCGCGGTGTCGCTACGGGGACCGGAACGGCCTCGCCGATCGTGGATCGGAGCGTGACGCAAGGAGAACGACCATGACCGCCTCGCCTGAACCGAAGGACGACGCCGCGGCGGAACCCCGTTCGGAAGGCCAGGGTCTGCCGCCAACGACCGACCGGGGCATATCCCCCATCGCCGGCCGTTTCGGCGGCCGCGGGTCCAAGGTCGTCACCCTGGCCGCCCTGGGCCTCGGCTGCGCTGTCTTCCTCTTCGCCACATGGGATCGTGGCGAGGGAGATGACCAGAAGGCGGCGGCGGACGAACCGGCCCGGCAAGTCGTTCCGTTCGAACCGGCACGCCGTGACACCGAGCCGGCCCTGCTGACGGATCAGCCTCTCGATCCCGACGCACCGGTCCTGACGTCGTCGGACGAACAGGTGCCGGCGCTCGAGACCTCGCCCTCCCCTGCATTGAACGGCCCCTCGGCAACCGAACGGCGCCAGACCCTGATCGACGAGGCGAGGCGGTCCCCGGTCCTCGCCTATAGCCGCCAAGGCTCCGGCGTCGCGCCGACCGGCAGCCTAACCGCTGCGGCCGTTGCGCCCGGGACCCCTGCGCCGATCCAGGCCCGCGTCACGCCGCTCGACGGCTTGCGCCAGACCTCGCCGATCAGTGAGGCGCGCGCCGGCCAGCTGGGCGATCGCAATCTCTTGCTGACGGCGGGCGCCTCCATCCCCTGCATCCTCCAGACGGCGATGGACAGCGCGACCCCCGGGTTCGTCAGCTGCATCCTGCCACGCGACGTCTACTCGGAGAGCGGAACCGTGGTGCTGATGGAGCGCGGCACCCGGGTGCTCGGCGAGTACCAGGGCGGTCTGCAGCAGGGCCGCAATCGGCTCTTCGTCCTGTGGACCCGCGCGGTCACGCCTGCGGGCGTCACCGTGGGCCTGGCGTCTCCGGCCGCCGACGCCCTCGGGCGCGCAGGCTTCGATGGCCGCGTGGACACCCATTTCTGGGACCGGTTCGGCGGCGCCCTCCTGCTGTCGCTGGTGGACGACGGTCTCTACGCCGCCGTCGGACGTGACGACGCTGTGCGCGAGACCGCGCGGGTTCCATCGGACGCGGCCGGCGTCGCGTTGCAGAACTCGGTCGGCATCCCCGCGACCCTGCGCAAACCCCATGGCGCCGAGGTCTCTATTTTCGTGGCCCAGGACCTGAACTTCGCCGGTGTCTATCGGCTGAGCGCAAGGTGATGGACGACACCGCTGTCCTGGAACACTACCTCGCGCCGCTGCGACCCCTGCTCGCGCCAGACGACGTGACCGAACTGGTGATCAACCGCCCCGGCGAGGTCGGGATCGAACAGGGCGGCCGGTGGCGCTGGCATGAAGAGCCGCTGCTCACCGAGGCCTGGCTCAGGACGCTTGCCGTCGCCGCCGCCGCCTTCACCAAACAGGATGTCAGCGACGCCCGGCCGATCTGCTCGACGACCCTGCCCGGCGACGAACGATGCCAGATCGTTCTTCCGCCTGCGGCCCCGGCCGGCACGGTGTCCCTCACCATCCGTAAGCCCTCGCGCCGGCAGTTCGGCCTGGACGCCTTCGCGACCGGGGGATTGTTCGATGCGGTCGTCGCGGCGGATGACACGTCTGCCGATCCGGTCGACGCCGAACTCCTCGCCCTGAAAAGATCGGGAGACTGGTCGGCCTTCTTCAAACTGGCCGTGGTCTCACGGCGCAACATCCTCGTCTCCGGCGCCACCGGCTCCGGCAAGACCACCTTCGCCAAGGGTCTGGTCGAGGCCATTCCCGACCATGAGAGGCTGCTGACGATCGAAGACACGCGTGAACTCGTCGTGCCTCACCGCAACGTCGTCCACCTGACCTATTCCAAGGAAGGCCAGGGCCTCGCGCAGGTCACCGCCAAATCCCTGCTTGAAAGCGCGCTCCGGATGCGGCCGGACCGGATCCTGCTGCAGGAACTGCGGGACGGCACGGCGTTCTTTTATCTTCGCAACGTCAACTCCGGCCACCCCGGCTCGATCACGACCGTCCACGCCGACAGCGCGTCCCTGGCCTTCGAGCAACTGACGCTGCTGGTCCGCGAGTCCGAAGGAGGCCGCGATCTGCCGCGGGAAGACATTCGGGCCCTGCTGCACCTGCTCATCGATATCGTCGTCCAGATGCGCAAAACCGATGGCCGCTTCCGGGTGACGGAGGTCTGGCATGACCCGCTTCGAAAACGCCAACCCGGCCGCTAGGGCGACACTCGTCGTTGTCGGTCTCCTGGTCCTGCTGCTTCTGGCCGGAACCTCGACCGCGATGATCGCGTTGGCCGGCGTCGGGCGCCTGTCCCCGGACGTCGAACCCGCCCGGGTCCCAGCCTGGCTATGGCATTACCGCGCCGACCCCGACCTTCAGCGCTGGCTTCGGATCGGCGGCCTGATCAGCATTCTCCTCGCCGTCGTCATCGTCGCGGCGGTTGCGCTGGGCATTCGCCGTCCGCTTCATGGCGCGGCGCACTGGGCCTCTACGCGCGATCTGAAGGCGGCCGGACTTGCGGCGCGCGAAGGCATCTTGCTCGGTCGGCGCGGTCGCTCATGGCTGATCGCCGGCGGCTCGGAGCATGTGATGCTCTACGCCCCGACACGGACCGGCAAGGGAGTCGGGATCGTCATTCCCAATCTCCTGACCTGGCCGGGCTCGGTCGTTGTCCTCGACATCAAGCGCGAGAACCACGCCGCAACAGCGGGGTTTCGGGCCGCGGCCGGTCAAACGGTTCTCCTCTTCGACCCCCTCGCACCGGACGGCCGAACCGCGCGCTTCAACCCGCTGGCCCACATCACACGATCGTCGGCCTCCGCCGTCCTGGACGAGCTCCAGCGCATGGCGGTTATGCTCTTCCCTGGCCACGATCACGCCGACCCCTTCTGGTCTGAGGCTGCCCGGACCGGCTTCATCGGGGTCGGCGCCTATGTTGCGGAAACGCCTGATCTCCCCTTCTCACTCGGCGAGATCTTCCGGCAGCTCACCCAGGGCGATGCGAGGGAGAGGTTCCCCGGCCTGGTCAAGGCGCGCGCGCTGGCGGGAGCGCCGCTGTCCAGCGGATGCGCCTCGGCCCTGACGGACTTCTGCAGTTCCAGCGAAAACACCTTCGCATCCATCCGCCAGACAATCACCAGCCGGATGGGACTGTGGCTGAATCCCGCCGTAGACGCAGCGACCGCTGTCAGCGACTTCGATCTGCGCGACCTGCGTCGTGGGGGGCTGTCACTCTATCTGGGGGCCTCGCCCGACAACATGCTGCGGGTGGCGCCGCTCTACAGCCTGCTCTTCCAGCAACTCGTCGACCTGAACAGCCGCCGCCTGCCCGGCCCTGACGATCGCCCCGTTCTGGTGCTGCTGGACGAGTTCGCGCGGCTGGGCCGCGCGCCAATTCTCGCCGCCGCCTTCTCCTACCTCGCCGGCTACGGCTTTCGACTGCTGCCGGTGATCCAGAGCCCGTCGCAGCTCCGGGCCCTCTACGGCCCCGATGTGACCGAGGACATCCTGACCAACTGCGGGATCGAGGTCGTCTTCGCGCCGAAGGAATTGAAGGTGGCCCAGGAGCTGAGCGAACGGCTCGGATACTATACGTATCACGCCCGCAGCCGGAGCCGTCCGATGGGCCTCGGGTCCGGCCGGCGAAGCACGACGACATCCGATCAGCGCCGGGCGTTGATGATGCCCCAGGAGCTGATGCAGCTTCCTGACCGGACCCTGATTGTCCTCAAGGCCGGGATGCCGCCGGCGCGCGGCGAAAAGATCCGGTTCTTCCGAGAACGGGTGTTCACCCGTCGCCAGCGACCGCCTCCCATTCAGGCCAAGCCGCCCACCGCGCCGACAGTCGCCGCAGTCGCCATGTCCACCCCGCCTCCACCCCTTGAGGACGCCGAAATGACCTACGAAGCCGTGGTTCAGGCCTTCACCGAGCAGGGCTGCCCGCCGCCCGAGATCGGCGCGACCGAGAACGAAGTCGCCGACTGGTTGGACCAGATCATCGACGTGGTCGTGAACGCACCGGATCGGGATGGCGGCCGATGAGCGAGCGAGCCAACGCCCAAGGCACGTCCGCAGGCAACGCGGTGGCCCCGACGCCCGCAAAAGGCGGCGACGCACGGTCCCGCAAGCGGGGCGACGCGCCCCAAGCGGTTCTGGACCGCTACCTGATCGAACACGATCGGCTCGGTCGTCCGACCGGCTTCTACCGGGACCACCGCGCAACCGAGCCGATGTTTCGGGATGAGGGCCGAAAGCTGATCGCGACCCAGCCCTATCCCGACGCCGTCGCCGACATGCTGAAGATCGCGAAGCATCGCGGCTGGTCCGAGGTCCGCGTCTCAGGGGATGAGAGTTTCAGGCGCGAGGCCTGGGTTCAGGCCCGCGGCTTGGGTCTGGAGGTGAAGGGCTATCATCCGAGGGACCGCGACCGGCAGGCGGCGGGAGAAAGTCCTACGCGTCCCGTTCCCGGCATGACGCCGCAGCCGAACATCCGAGTGCCGGACGACCGCCTCCGCGCTGCAGCCATAGTGGTCAAGCGCCTGATCGAAGACCCGGCAGCGAGGGCGCGCCTCATGGAACACGCCGTCGAGCGACTGAGGAGCCGCACAGCCCCCACCCAGTATCAGGATCGCGATAGGCGCGAGACGGGAAGAGACAGGCCGAAGGCGCGTTGAGCTGGCGTCGGCCGGCCCGACCCCGCCTATTCAAAGCTCTCTTCCTGCTCGGACTCCCGCTCACGTTCGGCGGCGATCCATCGATCGATGCGTGGATATTCCCGCGCGCGCCAGGCCGCGATGTCAGGATGGTCCGGCAGATCATCGAGCAGCGCTTTCCGGGACGCCAGAATCTCGGCGAGGGACCCGCTCCACCCGTTCGGTTGAACCCGAGAATGGGCGTCGCCGAGGAAGCCCAACTTGTCCGGCGCGGCATTCAAGAGGGCGATGAAGGTTGGATTCAGCCCGAGCACGGTGTCCATCTGGTCCTTGCGGAAGAGCGATGTCATTGCCCCGAGTTGGGCGTATCGCCGCTCGGGCGCGTGCTCGGCCCATGCCGTCAGGCGGTCCAGATCGATGCTGTCGAGCGGCGATTTATGTCCCACCAGTCTCCTGAACAGCCTTTCAACCGGCCCCTCTGGCCCATCGACCAAAGTATCGAGTGCGGTCTCCGGCTGGGTCTTGAACAGAGCACGGACAAGGCCGTGCGCCTCCCTTCGCCACGCCCTGTCGGCGTTGAGACCGGCGTAAAGCCGCTGGCCGACCACCCGCGCCGTCGCGCGCCCCTCGTCGCCAGCAAGGACAGCCGACGCCAGCGTCTTGACCGACGAGTCCCGGAAGTCGTTAAAATCGTCCAGATCGATGAGGGTGAGAATCCGGCGACCGCGATCGATAAGCACAGGGTCGTAGACCGGTGTCGGTTCCTTTTGCAGCCGATAGAAGTAGCGCCACAGCATGTCGACGGCGAGCGCCGGGCCGCGGGGCAGTTCGATGACGACATCGAGAAGCCGGGCCATGTCCTGGGCCGGCAGCTTTTCGGGATCGATATGGGAGAGATGCCAGAAATTCTCGACTGTTCCAGCCGCGTTCAAGGCTCCCACGGTGCGATCGATGCCCGGGCCGTCGAGGCCCGAGACGACCTGGAGGAAGGCAAAGTGGGGAGCGAGCACAGGGTCATCGACCGCGTTATTGAGACAGGCTGAGACGAAGGATTGGTCGCGCACCCCTGCGGACCTCAGGAAGTTGCCGAGCACCGTCGAGTTTCGCACCGCTGGATCTAGGTCGGCGAAAGCCGCGCAGAGCTGCGCCCAGGCCGCACCAAGGTCGGAAGCCCCCTCTCCCAGACCTGCGCCGAACGACGCACTCCGGTCGCCGCCGCCGCTGGCCGCGAGGACCTCCGGCAGAAAGGCGGCCAGAGCGTCAGGCTCGTTGATCATGACGCGACCGATTTCCCGCGCCTTCTCCTCGGCTCTGCGCCACCCCGCCGACGGATCTGTTTCGGCGTCATCGTCGAGATCAGCCACGTCCCAGGCTCCGGGCCTTACGGACAGAACCCACGCCCGGGCTTCGGTGAACACGTCGTTCGGCGCCAGGAGCGCGATGACCGCAAGGGCTTCGGCGCGGATATCGTCCGGCATTCCCGCGCCGTCGAACTGCATCATCACCCGGAGCGCCGTCCAACCCTCCAGCCAGCCGCCTTCACCGGCGAAGGTCTCGGCGGCGGCCGTCAGCCGCGATCGGCACCCCGCATAGCCCCAGAGGTCGCGAATGGTTTCGGCGAGCAGCTTTCGAACCTCGGCCGCGTCCAGAAGGCCGCCCCTCACCAGATCAAGCGCCTCCTCGTACCAGACCGCCTGAGCCCTCCGTGTCCCGGGTTCCCAACCGTAGCCGCGGGGTCGCGCTCCGAAATCCATGATCGAGGTGGCGCTGAAGCGGCCGGCAGTCAGTAGGCTGTCTAGGGCGACGCGTCCGGCTCGGCACAGGCCGGGGTCGGGACTGGCCAACAAATCGGCGATCAGGGCGCGACGCAGTTCGGGAGGGGCCAGGGTGCCCGACAGGTAGAGCTGGAACAGCTCCCCGAACGCGCTCCTCGCGCTGTCGTAGTTCTCGTTCGGCGCCTCGGCGGCGACGAACCGGGCCAGCAGGGATGCCGCCTTGGGAAAGAGTTCGGCCTCATAGGCCAAGGCCTTGAGGAGGTTGTTCCACGCCCCGCGGCGTGAATTTCGCCCGTCGAGCGCGTCGAGTGCGCCGGCCGCGACTGCGGCCTCGATGCGCGCCAGCACCGCAGCCGGATCAACCGGGGCGATGTTCGTCAACATTGCCAAGTCCGGCTCGGCCAAAAGGTCACCCACGGGACCGGCCGGATCGAGCCATCGGGCCACGACGGCGTGGGCCTCACGAACGTCGTGCAGGAAGCCCAGGCGTCGCGACATCGATTTGATCATGCGTTCCGGGAGGACGCTGCAGAAGGAATCGAAGGCCTGAGGCGGCGCCCGCCGCAGGGCGCCGGTCGCCAAGCGGTTCGCGATGGCATGGGGCAGGACCGCCCGCCAGCGCCCCCGCGCCTGCAAGACGCCCCGGGCCTGAAGCTCGGCGATGGAGGCGTAGAAGTCTGTGACCGTCCGTCCGCTAAAGGATGCAATCCGGTGGAGTTCGCCGTCCCCGCCTTCCGTTACGTCGAAGGAGTAGAACAGCGACAGCAGCTCGGCGTCGTGGAGCAGGGTCTTGTCCGGGTCATTGCGCTGGACGAAGATTCGCTCGAACAGTTCCTGATCACGCAGCTGGCCGAGCGTTTCGCCCTGACGCACGGTATTGGCCAACGCCCGCGCCAGGCGGAAATTGCCGCCGCTGAACGCGGCGATGCGCCCTCGGTCGCCTTGTGTGACATGGGGAAAGTCGCGTTCCAGCCACGTCACGATAAGGCCCTCCGACGCCACTGCCAGCCGGAACACTTGGGTATGCTCTGGTTCGTCGTCGCGAATATCGTATTCCACCGTCAGAAGACTGACCTGGCTCCCGGGGCGGCTGCAGACCTCGGTCAGCTGGCCGTGCGTCCGCGGGTTGCAGTTGTCGACGACGAGGATGGCCCGCTGGCCATCCTCCACGAGCCGCGACGCCATCTCCCGGGCGGAAGGCGTCGTCTCTTCGGCATAGTCGGCATACACCGACACCCCGGGGTCCAGCGCCGTCCCCTTACCGACGTCCGCCTCAAAGAGCGCCTCAACGAGACGGGTCTTCCCGACGCCGGACAGTCCGATCAGGCGAACGCACTGACCGCCCTTCTGCAACGCCTCGCGAAGCAGACCCATGCCCTCACTGATCGGCAGGGTCTTCGCGCCGTCCCTTTCATCGATCAGCGAGAGGGCGTCGTCGATGAGGTAGCCGTTGTCGTCGGCGACGCGGAGGTCGGCCCAAACACCGATCGGCCGCCAGCCCGAAAGCGGTCGGCCGGCTCGTCTGCGCACCCAGGCGGCGACACCCGGATTCTGGTTGACCCAGGTCGCCAGTCGATCACGGTCGTAGACGTCCACGAACAGATCTTCGCCCTGCGCATGGTCGTTCACGGCTTCCCGCATCGCAGCGCGCCGTCGCGCCAGGGTCGTGTCCGTGAGCGACGCCCCGGAACTGGCGATGATGTAGGCGCCACCCGCCTCGGCGAGGGCCGCGATCGACGGGCGCAGGACGCCGCCGGGGCGCATCTCGTCCTTGATCCCCTGAGCCGCCAGATCCGGCTTCTTGACCTGGAATCCGGTCTTCGCCCGCGGCACGAAGTCCGGATCGGCATGGAGCGCCTCCAGATTGACCCTCACGTCGATGCCGCCGTCGGCGGCGTCCTGCGCCCCGCCCGCGGTCACGCTCGACAGGGGTGCGCGACGTGACGACAGCTCGGCCTGCGCCAACCGCGCCACGAGAGTGCGCAGATCCGTATCGTTCAGGCTCGCGATGTCTCCGCCGGTGATGTCGAACATGACCTGACTCTATGCGCCGAGTCGGCATGTGGGCAGGGGGTGCGCATCACCTCTCCACAGCCTGGCTCCGCACCTGTTCACGGTCAGCGCCGACGAACGGGCGCATCGGGCGAACGGTCACGATCAGCCACTGGTGTCGGTCGTTTCCTGACCCGGCTCACGATCTCCTCGGCGCGGGTCCGGACAGGCGGCATCGTCTTGACGAAGGTCTGAAGATCCTCGGCCAGCTTCCGGTCATCGCAAAGGTCCGATCGTGACAGGGCCAACGCCTGAGCCACGAAGTAACGCCGGATCGACGTTTGACGCGCGCGGCCGGCCGCGACCCATGGCGTCTCTCGAGCCTGGTCGAGCGCATCTCGGACCGCCGCAACATCGACTTTCGGCGGGGGACCTCCCTGCCGGGAAAACCGGAAGCGGATACGATAGACGGGAGCGGTCTCGGCCTTCATGACGATCCCCCGCGCGCGACGCGGTGTCGCCTCAGCCTCCACCCCGCGATCCCGCAACGCAGCCGCAAAGGTCTGCCGCCAGCGCTCCAGATCCGCCTTGCGCGGGTTCAGCTTGTGCCCGTCATGACCAAGGGTCCGAACCGTCAGATGGACATGGGGATGCCGCTCCTCGGTATGGAACGCGAAGACATAAGGGTGGCTGGCTCCGAACGTCCGGCCGGCAAAAGCTCGCGACGCATCGTGCATGCGGAATGGATCCGTACCCGGCGGCATGCTGAGCACGATGGATAAGCTGACCGCGCTGTCCTTGCGACGGCGCGGATCCGCCTCGACCTCCGCCATCCAGTCCCCGACGAGCATCGCGACTTGGCCCCGGGACTGTATTCGCTCGCCGTCAGCCCCCTCGAGCGGAAGTTTTCCGTTCCGGCCGATATAGGCGAGATGGTTTTTGAGGTGACCGCCGTCGCGAGTCCGGCCCGTGATCTTGACCATCACTTCGGGCACGCGCCTGGCGATCCGGTCGAGCCGGGCGCGAGGGGCCATGTCGGGCCGGGACCGTGCAACCCGCCCCGGCGGATCGGTCAGGCGTGCGCGTCTTTGCCGGATTGGCGGACGCACCGCGTCCTCGAACCCGCGGACCTGAACGAAGTCCGCCATCAGCGGTCCGACCAATAGTCGAGGTTGCCCCTGAAAGCGTCCTGCACACCCACTAGATGGGCGCGGATCTCGGTGGCGAAGTCGGCAAGCTGGGCGACCTCCAGATCGAGCACCTTGCCTTCGAGCACAGCGGTGTTCAGAGCCCTGGCGATCTGGTTCACATTGACGCCGATACGCCGCAACTCGCGCTGGATGCCCACGAAGGCGATGGCCTCGGACGGCGAGAGCTGAGGCCGTTCATGAAGCCGTCGTCGGATCAACGCGACTGTCCACTGAGTGCGGGACAAGCCCGTGCGGGCCGCCTCGACCTCCAGCAGCGCCATGTCGTCAGCGGAGAGGCGAAGAGACAGTTTGGCGTCACGCGGGCTCACGAGTGGAGCGGCGGGCTCTGGCAGGGCGACTTGCGCTGCGCCTCCGATGAGGCTGCGCAGGAGGCGTGACCGACCGCCTCGCGCGGCCGCGGCGGCGTCGAAACGGCGGATCAGATCGGGCGGAAGGCGAACGGTGAGGCGGTCCATGAGCGGGGTGATCTGTCTGACATTGCCGGCGCAAAGCCTATCCTGCCCTAGACCGTCACCCCCTTCGCCCCGTAGGCCTACGGGGCTGCCCGCCCTCCCCTCGGCGGTCGAAGCCGTCCGCTCGCCCGCCGCCCTGAAGGGCACCCCAGCCTGGGCGGTTCAGTCGCTGATCTTCGTCTGTTTGAAACGAGGTAGGTATTTTTGATGACCCACCGGTCTGGTTCGAGGATTCCATACCTGGGTCGTCAGACCGCCACTGAATCATCGCGACGGTAATCATCGCATTTGGCGTAACGATCGTAAGCATACCTAGTCAGGTGGGTCATGGCGGCGCCCTACCCCGAGCAGGCGAGAACCTTGTTCGCCAGCCACGGCGACCATAGGTTGGGTGTGAAGGAGCATTCCTATGACCACGCCCACGACAACCACCGTGCTACCATTTCCGCTTCCGGCGTCTGCGCCCGCTAAGACCGTCGCCTCCCAGGACCGGATCTGGGGCAAGGCGGTGACGGCCAACGGCTATGCGGGGATACCGTCGATCCTCATTCAAGCGCAGTCCCGGCTCGGCCTGACCGCGATGCAGTTCAACATTCTGGTCCAGCTGCTCGACTACTATCGCGATCCCAACCGGGCGCCGTTCCCTTCACGCGCGGAACTGGGCCGTCGGATCGGCGTGAAGCCGAAGACGATCCAGACGAACATGCGTCAGCTCGAACAGGCCGGTCTTGTGCGCCGGGAGATGCGTAAGACCGCAGCCGGCGACTGGGCCTCAAATGTCTATCATCTGGATGGGCTGATCGACCGTGTCCGCAAGTTGGAGCCGGAGTTCACCCAGGCACGCAAGGAACGGGAAGCAGTCCGGCTCCGCGTCTCGACCCCCGTGGGCCGCCGAACGTCGTAGAAACCCGGGGCTGAAATTGATTTACCCCGGGGGCATGCTTTGCAGCAGAGGCGATCCCGGGGTGTACGAAGGTAGAGATAATCCATGACCCACCCCGTTGCAAGGGCGGCCGCCGACGCCGACGCGGTGGAGGCGGCGCTCTCTCTGGAACGCTTCGCCCGGTACGTCGCCTGGGCCGACGGCGATCGCGAGCGCGCCGTCTCCCTCTATACGCTGAACACCCAGGTGTCCGAAGCCCTCTACGTGCCTCTGCAGGCGTTGGAAGTGGCGCTGCGCAACCGTATACACACGGTCATGTCGGCGGCTCACGGCCCGGGTTGGTTCCAACCCGAGGCCGGACATGTCACCGACCGCCAGGCGGAACAGGTTCGTGCGGCGGTCGCCGAGTTGACCGAGGCGGGCAAGCCGATCGAGGACGGGCGCGTCGTCGCCGCCCTGACCTTCAGCTTTTGGACCTCGATGTTCGGGCGGGAGCAGGACGATCTTTGGAAGCGGACCCTGCACAAGATCGCGACCCGCGACGGCCGCTTCCTGTCGCGCAAGGACTTCACCGCGCGGCTGACACAGGTGCGCCTGCTCCGTAATCGGATCGCCCACCATGAACCCATCCTCTACTGGAACCTGCCCAAGCTGCATCAATCCATGCTTGAGATGACGCGCTGGCTGTCGCCGGCGATGGATGATTGGCGTGGCACGGTCGATCGCTTTGCGCAGGTCCATCCGGCGGAACGGCTCGCCCTGCCACGTCCCGGAAAGGACGAGGCATGACCGAGGATGACCCCGAGCCGAAACGGGTGATCGACGTGAACGAGATACGCGATCCGTCAATCCTGGCGCACGGGCTCGATCGCGCCGACCGAGCCTACTGGCTTTACTACGACGAGACGCAAAACATCCGCCGACTCCATCTCGAACGCGGCACGCTCAACATCGCCGCTCCGGACTGCTGGGTGCTCGGCGGCGTCGGTCGGCCCGACGACACCCCAATCGACCTCGCGCCCCTGCGCCAGCGCGCGCGTATCCAGGCCTCGGCGGAAGAGCTGAAATTCCACCTGTTTGGACAGAAGGGCGGCGACCTCCTCGACGCTCTGGCCAAGCCGAAGATGGAGACATTTCTCGACTGGGTGATCGAGCAGGATCTTCTCGTCCACTATCTGGCGCTCGATCCCTTTTATTGGGCGATCGTGGACATCATCGATTCCGCTCTGCCCGATGATCCGGGCATGCTCGTCATGGCCATCCCGCAGTTGAAGTCGGACCTGTTCCGGCTTCTCCGGTCAGATCGCGACCGGGCGGCATCCCTCATGGTGCGGTTCAACTACCCGGACATCGCGCCACAAAACCGGGCGCCGTTCATGACGGCCCTCATCGACTGGCTGAGCGAGGCGGAGGAGGCCTTCGACCATTTCGACTACCAGATGCTTCGCGGCGTCCTGCAAATGGGCCGACGAAAGCCACTGACCTTCATCGAGGGCGAAACACCTCATGTCCTGATCGACGGGTTCAGGACATTCTTCATCGAGCGCATCTGTCTCCTGAAAAATGCCCGCCATGTGTTCGATCAAGAGGATGTGGTCGCCGCTGAGCTCGCGAAAATGGAGTTTGAAGACGACGGGTTTCAGTTCTGCAACCATCGCTTCGCGCCGCGGTCGCATGACGAGCCCGGCGTTCAGGCATCCGACATCATGGCGGGCCTGATTGGCCGGTTGTTCAGTTGGGCGGCCGGCGTGGACGATGAGGATGTCATGGAGACACGCGCGGCGCTCACCCCACTCCAGGAGCGAAGCCGCCAGCGCCTCTCCACCCTGATCCGCGCAAGCCGAGCCGAGAACGACGCCCTGACCAACGCGGTCGTGAGTCTGGAAGACCAGCGCAAGATCGCCGGGTTCCTGGACCTGTGATCGAATCGGCGCCGTCAGGCGCCGATTCGCCCTGCTCAGGTCTGGTAGCTTCTGAGATGATCGACGGCCTTCTGAGCGTGAGACGCGGCCGAGATGATGAACCGCTTGTCGCCGCGCAGGACCTGCAGCCATGAGCCGATGTAGGCCGCGTGATCCTCGCGGGGTTCGAGCGCCAGACCTAGGTCGGCGCAGAGGAAGGCCGCACCGAGTTCGGCCACCAGCTCTTCGCGCGCATACCCTTCATCGCCATGGCGACGTCGGCCGAAGTCCCGGTCGAGCCGAGCGGGGTGGCGCGTCCAATGCGTCAGCTCGTGGCCGAAGGTGGCGTAGTAGGCCTGGGGATCCAAGAAGCTCTCGAACGGCGGCATCTGCACATAGTCGGGTTCGAGAACGTAATAGGCGCTCCCGCCCCCATGGCGGACATCGGCTCCAACGGCGGCGAAGAACGCTTCCGCGTCGGCGACCCGTTCGCCGGGATTTATCGCGGGCGCCGCGACCGGCGCGTACCTGTCGCCCAGACCGTCGATCTGATCGACGTTGAAGACGGTGTAGGCCTTCAGAAAAGGCACGCGCGAGGGCTCCTCGTCTCCGCCTTGGGGAGACGGGTCGCGCTGAAGCGCGCCGGCATAGACGACCGTTGCGCCCTTCTCGCCCTTGCGGACGCGGGCGCCGAGGGCGAGCGCCTGACGGAAGGTCATCCAGGTGTCGGACTGGAAGCCCCGGCTGGCCGCCTCGGACCAGAGCAGCAGAACGTTAATGCCGCTGTAGGCTTCACCGTTGTGGCGCAGCGGCCGGGCCACATTGGTCTGCGAGGCCCAAGGCTGTGTCCAGGGCCGAACGCCGACCTCAAGCTGAGCGATGATGCTGTCGGTGATGCGAGTGTAGAGATCGGGGCGAGCGGGATCGGCGGGGCGCGACATGGCGGCCTCCTCGATAAGGGGTTTGAAGGAAGGGGCGGCGGCGCTTTCGCCAGCGCCGCCGCGACTTGGGTCAGCGAGACCAGATCAGGCTGTGACCGCCGTCGATCTCCACCAGGGAGGCGTAGATCGGGGCCGGGAAGCTGGGGTCATCGAGCTTGACCGAAAGGTACTCCCGATCTTCCCGCGAGGTGCGCTTCCAGGCGGCGCCGAACTCGGTGGAGCCGGAGAAGATGCGGAAGTCCGGCGCCTTCTCATCGGTCTTGTCGTTGGCCCGAAGCTGGGCCGACTTGACGTTCAGGCTGAGGGTCTTGATCGAGCCGCTGTAGTTGCCGTCCGATTGCTGGGTGAAGGTTCCGATGGTGGCCATTGAAGTCTCTCCTTGCTGATTTCGGGCCACGCCTGCCGCGGCCTCGATGGCGATCGACGGACCGGGGGCCGGGCGGCGCGCAGGGCGAGCGGAGAGAGCCCCCGCAGCAAAGCGGAGGACCGGGAAGAGCGAGTTTCTTGTTTCGCGAGGAAGGCCGCAGGCCGGGGAAGAAAGTCGCGCGAGCGGTTGCGCAAGCCGACCGGACCTCGGTCAGATCAGGCCATTGAGAGGCCGCGCCGGCTGGACCGACCTTCAGGAGAGATCACGGTCGCACTCGCCGCCACAACAGATCGACCACGTCTACAGGCTTGACCTGCTCCCGCCCTCAACCTCATGCCGCCAGCGGGAACACCTTCTCGACCGACAGGGACCCAGGCGGCAGCGGTCGCAACAACTCCGTCTCCGGCCGCTCCAGCCCCAGCCAGGCCGCGCCCTCCTCGGGACGCAGCAGTACAATCTGTCGGTCGTGATAGGGAGCGATGTCCGGGCCCGGCTCCGTCGTCAGGAGAGCGAAGGCGTCATTCTTTATGATCCCAGCGATCCAGAAGATCGGTTCTTCGGCGAGAGTGAAGCGCCATTTGGTCTTTCGCTTCTGGCCCGCCTCGGACGGCGTAAACTCGAAGAACCCGTCCGCCGGCGCCAGACATCGGGTGCTTCCGCCAAATGTCCGGCCGTCGGAACGGAAGTTGAAGACCGGAGCGCCGGTCGGCCCCTTCCACGCCCACGGCAGGGTGACCATCTCCGGCCCGGCGGCTCCCTGAACGATGATGGGTGCGCGATCGCCGATCCGGATGGACGACATCGGCCCGAAATTCGGCATGCCGCCGGGGAAAACCACCCGGCTGCCGGTGCGGTTGAAGGCCTCGATCACGTCATCGAAGGGCAGGATCAGTTGGTACTCATTGCACAAGTTTCGGTCCTCCGGCGTCCAACCTGTCCCCAACGCAGGCGGACCATCCTGGTTGACTCCAGACCAAAATGAGAACCAGAACATTTCAGGAACATTTATGACCTTGGAAAGGAGGCCGCTATGGCGTTTCGGCCTGCCGCCGAGCTGTCGGCGCTACGCGAACAGATTCAGCGTTTGGAGAATCCGGGTCGCACCCGCGCGGGGATGCTTCCGTTCGGCGTGCCCGGTCTGGACGCCGCGCTTCCGCAGGGAGGGCTTGCGACGGGCGCGCTGCACGAAGTCGCAGGCGGCGGCGACGGCGCCGTAGATGGCGCCGTCGCCGCCCTGTTCGCAGCAGGAATTGCCGCCCGTCTGCCGGGGCAGGTGTTGTGGTGCGTGACACGTCCGGACCTGTTTGCACCCGCGTTGCGGCAGTCAGGTCTCGATCCCGATCGGGTCCTCTACGTCGAGGCTGGCGACGAGACGACCCTGTTGGCGTGCTTCGAAGAAGGGCTACGTCACCGCGCCCTCGGCGCGGTCGTGGCCGAGATCTCCCGCCTCTCGATGACGGCCTCGCGCCGTCTGCAGTTGGCGGCCGAAAGCTCGGGAGTGACCGCCCTGGCCGTCAGGCGATGGCGACGCGCCACCGAGGCTGCCGATTTCGGCCAGCCAACGGCGGCCGCGACCCGATGGCGGGTCACGCCCCAGCCCTCATCCCCGCTGCCCGCGCCAGGTGTGGGACGTCCACGCTGGTTCATCGAACTCTTGCGCTGCCGCGCTGGCGGATGCGCCGAATTCACTCTGGAAGCCTGTGATGAGAAGGGTCGTCTCGCTGTACCTGCCGAACTGGCCCATCGATCGGCTGCGCCGGCGACTGGGCGCCGCCGCGCCGCCGCCTGACGCCCCGACAGTCCTTGTCGGCCGGGACCGCCGTCGCCGCATCATCACCGCCTGCAATCCTTCCGCTCGACTTCTGGGTCTTCGCCCCGGTCTCGCCGCCGCCCAAGCCCACGCGCTCGCGCCGGGCCTCCTTCCATTCGACGCCGATCCCGAAGGCGACGCCGTTGGTCTCGAGCGGCTCGCCCTATGGGCGCATCAACGCTATGCGCCGGTCTGCGCCGCCGATCCGTCGGACGGCGTCGCCATTGACGCGACGGGCGCGACGCACCTCCGGGGCGGCGAGGCGGCATTTCTGGCTGACCTGGAAAACCGGCTCACGAGCGCCGGTGTTCACGCTCGAGCAGCCATCGCGCCGACCTATGGCGCGGCGCATGCGGTTGCCCGATTCACCCGCGGGCCGGCCATCGTCGCCGAAGGCGAGATAGGCCGTCGTCTGGGCGCGCTCCCTTTGGCCGCGCTCCGGCTTTCCGAAGACCTGCGAGACAGCCTCGGCCGCTTGGGGTTCGAGACCATTCTGGATGTGGAGCGCCAACCCCGGGCTCCGCTGACGCTGCGTTTCGGCCCGGAGCTCGGGAGACGCCTTGATCAAACCTTCGGCCGAACATCAGAACCGATCGTTCCCGTTGTGGACGAGACTCAACCCCGAGCGGAGCGGGTCTTCGCCGAACCGATCGGGGCGCCCGAGACCATCGCGCGCTACATCGACCAGTTGGTCGAGGTGCTCACGGCGACACTCGAGCGCGACGGCCTCGGCGCTCGCCGCCTCGATCTCCTCTGTCACCGGGTCGACAACCGTATCGAGGCCGTCCGGGTGGCCACGGCGCGGGCGATCCGGGATCGCAAACGGATAACGCGACTGCTTCACGATCGGATCGAAGCCATCGCCCCCGGTTTCGGCATCGAGCGCATGACGCTGGTCGCATCGATCGTTCAGCCCCTGGATTGGCGGCCAGCCGACACGCGGTTTGGAGAAGCGGATGTCCCCGATATCTCCAACCTCGTCGATGTGCTGTCGAACCGCATCGGCCCAGGACGCCTCTACCGTTTGACGGCGGTGGAGAGCGATGTCCCCGAGCGTGCCGTCCGCAGGGCGGCTCCGCTCGAGACAGTCGCCGCGACAGGCTGGACGCAGGACTGGCCCCGGCCCGTCCGGCTTTTCCAGCCCCCCGAACCTGTCGAGACCATGGCGCTTCTCCCCGACAACCCGCCGACGCACTTCACCTGGCGCGGGGTCCGCCGACGCATCCGAAGGGCCGACGGCCCTGAACGGATCTACGGCGAATGGGCGCGTCGAGATGCTGAGCTTTGGGCCGTTCGTGATTATTTCCAGGTCGAGGACGACGCGGGCGAGAGGTTCTGGCTGTTTCGCGCCGGTGACGGGGAGGACGCGCGGACAGGCTCACAGGCCTGGTTCATTCACGGGAAGTTCGGATGAACTACGCCGAACTTCAGTGCGCCTCCCATTTCTCATTCCTTCGCGGAGCGAGCTCCTGCGAGGAGCTTTTCAGCCAAGCAGCCGTCTGCGGTCTGGACGCTCTGGCGATCACGGACCGAAACAGCCTGGCCGGCATCGTCCGCGCCCACGTCGCCGCCAAGGTCACGGGGGTTCGCCTGATCGTGGGTTGTCGACTGGTCCTGACGGACGGCTCGGAGGTGCTGGTCTATCCGACGGATCGACCGGCCTATTCGCGCCTCTGCCGCCTTCTCTCCATGGGCAAGCGACGCGGCGGCAAAGCTCGCTGCCTGTTGGATTGGGACGATCTCGCTGACCATGCCGAAGGGCTTGTCGCTGTACTTTCGCCGGATGACGCCGGTGAACGGACGCGCATCGGTCTTGCCCGGTTGGTGTCGATTTTCGGCATCGACGCCCATGTCGCACTGACCCTGCGCCGGCGCCCCCGCGATCAGATGAGGTTGCATGCGCTCGCGGCGCTCGCGGTCGAGCTGGGCGCATCGGCGGTGGTCACCAACGACGTCCTCCACCACCATCCGGACCGTCGCATCCTTCAGGATGTGGTGACCTGCATTCGCGAGGGATGCACGATCGATGCCGTCGGCTTCCGTCGCGAGCGGTCGGCCGACCGCCACCTGAAGCGGGCGAAGGAGATGCACCGACTGTTCAAGGCCTACCCCAGCGCTCTGGCCCAGACCCTCGCCATCGCCGATCGGTGCCGCTTCTCCCTGGACGAACTCTCTTACCAGTACCCAGAAGAAGCGAGCATTCCGGGAATGACGCCCCAAGAGGCGCTCGCCCATCTGACGTGGGAGGGCGCGCGCGAGCGCTATCCTGAGGGCTTGCCGGACAAGGTCCGCAAGAGCCTCGATCACGAACTGAGGTTGATCGGCGAACTTGGCTACGCCCCGTATTTTCTGACGGTGAACTCTATCGTCCGCTTCGCCAGAAGCCGGGACATCCTGTGCCAGGGCCGAGGGTCTGCCGCCAACTCGGCGGTGTGTTACGTCCTCGGCATCACCTCCATCGATCCTGACCGGAACGACCTGCTGTTCGAACGCTTCGTCAGCCAGGAGCGCAAGGAGCCCCCGGACATCGACGTCGACTTCGAGCATGAGCGGCGCGAGATCGTCATGCAGTGGATCTTCGACACCTACGGCCGCAATCACTCCGCTCTATGCTCGACGGTGATCCGCTATCGCTCTCGCGGCGCCCTTCGCGACGTCGGTAAGGCCCTGGGTCTCACCGAGGATCTGATCAAGACCCTGTCCTCTCAGGTGTGGAGCTACTCAAGCGAAGGCGTCGAGGACAAGCATGTCGAGGAGCTGAACCTCAACCTCGAAGATCGCCGCCTGAGACTGGCGCTCGATCTGTCGCGTCAGTTGATCGGATTCCCCCGGCATCTGAGCCAGCATCCGGGCGGGTTCGTTCTCACCCATGACCGGCTCGACGATCTCGTGCCGATCGAACCGGCGGCGATGAAGGACCGTCAGGTGATCGAATGGGACAAGGATGACATCGACGCCCTGAAGTTCATGAAGGTGGATGTGCTGGCGCTGGGCATGCTGAGCTGCATGAAACGCGGGTTCGACCTCCTGGCCGAACACAAGGACGTCCAGCTCGACCTCGCCACCATTCCGGCCGAAGACCCCAAGACCTACGCAATGATACGTAAGGCCGACACGCTCGGGGTCTTCCAGATCGAGAGCCGTGCGCAAATGGCCATGCTGCCACGGATCAAGCCGCGCACCTTCTATGACCTGGTCATCGAGGTGGCGATCGTTCGCCCCGGACCTATCCAGGGCGACATGGTGCATCCCTATCTGCGCCGTCGTGAGGGCCGCGAGCCCGTCGATTATCCCAAGCCTGAACTGGAGAAGGTGCTCGGAAAGACGCTGGGCGTGCCACTGTTCCAGGAGCAGGCCATGCGGGTCGCCATCGAGTGTGCGGGCTTCACCGCGTCAGAGGCCGATCAGCTGCGCCGGGCCATGGCCACTTTCAAGTTCACGGGAGGCGTCAGCCACTTCAAGGACAAGCTGGTCAACGGCATGGTCGAGCGAGGCTATACAGCCGAGTTCGCGGAGAAGACCTTCAGTCAGTTGGAAGGCTTCGGATCCTATGGCTTCCCCGAGAGCCATGCCGCCTCCTTCGCGCTGATCGCCTACGCCTCTTCATGGCTGAAATGCCATCACCCCGACGTCTTTTGCGCGGCCCTGCTCAACGCCCAACCGATGGGCTTCTACGCTCCGGCCCAGATTGTCCGGGACGCCCGCGAGCATGGCGTCGAGGTCCGGCCGGTGTGCGTCAACGCCAGCCGTTGGGACTGCACGCTTGAGCCCACCGGCGAAGACGGTCGCTTCGCCGTGCGTCTGGGCATGCGCATGGTCCGCGGTCTCGCCAACGCGGATGCGGCCCGCATCGTGGCGAACCGGTCGGATCGGTCATTCGGATCGGTCGATGATCTGTGGCGCCGCGCGGGCGCACCTGTTTCCAGTCTCGTGCGTCTTGCTGAGGCGGACGCATTTCAACCGGACCTCAAGCTGGAGCGGCGCGAAGCGCTCTGGGCGATCAAGGCGCTCCGGGATGATCCGTTGCCGCTGTTCGCGGCCGCCCCGACCGACGGCCAGGCGTCGCCCCCCGAAATCTCCGAGCCCGTCCCGACCCTGAAATCCATGACGCCGGGACGAGAGGTGGTGGAGGATTACAGCCACCTCGGTTTAACCTTGCGGGACCATCCCCTCACCTTCCTCCGCGACGAACTATCCAGCCGCCACGTCATGACCTGTGCCGACGGCACGGCGATGCGGGATCGGCGGCTCACCCGGGTCGCCGGCCTCGTGCTGGTGCGTCAGAAGCCGGGATCGGCGAAGGGCGTGATGTTCATCACCATCGAGGACGAGACGGGCGTCGCGAACCTCGTGATCTGGCCCAGCCTCTACGAGCAGCAGCGCCGGGTCGTGTTGTCCGCCAGCTTTCTTGTCGTGGACGGCAAGGTCCAGCGCGAGGGCGATGTGGTCCACATCGTCGCCACGCGGCTACACGATGGATCGGACCTGCTCGCCTCAGTCGGCGATCGCGGCGACACCTTCCCGATTCCGCATGGTCGGGGCGACGAAGTCTATCACCGCAGCGCCCCCGATGCCCGCTCGCCCAAGGTACGCGACATTTACATTCCTGATCTGTCGCTGGAGGCTATCAAAGTTCGTACGCGGGACTTCAGATAGCCCGATCGAATTTCGGGTATCTCCAGAACCGCAGGAGCCGGCATGAGTGACGAAGAAGTTCCCGAGATGGACCCGGCCGAGGCCAAGATGTTCCTCCGGTTGTGGTACCTGGGAAGCGCCTGCCGAGCAGGCGAGCCTACCGAGATCGAGGGAGTGAACTTCGAGCTCGCGCATCCGGACCTAGATCGATCGCAATGGTCGCCGAGTTCAGTGCTTGGCTCGCCGCGATTTGATCGCAACGCGCCTCGGGTGCTTTTTCCTTGGAGCACCGAAGACGATCGCGTGATTCAGAATGCTCGTGGATCCGCCATCGAGGTCAAGAAGGGTGACACACTTATAATCACCGGTATGAAGGTTCTCGCCGTTCGCGCCGGGCGAGGCAAACTCGATCATCCTCATCACCAAGAAAATAGATGGGCGGAGCTGGCTGTTCGGTCTCCGGCTGGTCGCATCACTCCAGTCGCCCAGGCGTGGGAGTTTCGGGGTGCGGCGGATGTTATGTCTCCACTGTCAAAGGGCGACTACTTCCATGCGCAACAGGCGCTTTACGCACGGCTACAGGCAGCGCTCGGCTTTGAAGAGGATGTTGAGAGCCTGCTGCTCTCAGATGACATGAGCGATTGTGAACCGCCCCGGGTTTCCCGGAGGCTCCAACTCCTGAGTAGGATGGAGCCCGATGAGCAAGACGACGAACAAATTTGCGCCGGAGGTCCGCGATCGAGCGGTTCGGATGGTGCTGGATCATGGCGTGGAGCATCCGTCGCGCTGGGCGGCGATAGTTTCGGTGGCGAGCAAGATCGGCTGCTCGGCGCATACGCTGAACGAGTGGGTCAAGAAGGCGGAGGTGGACGCAGGCCGGCGCGCCGGCGTCCCGACCGACCTGGCCGAGAAGCTCAAGGCGCTGGAGCGGGAGAACCGCGAACTCCGTCAGGCCAACGAGATTCTCCGCAAGGCGTCGGCCTATTTTGCGCAGGCGGAGCTCGACCGCCCGTTCAAGCGATGATCGCCTTCATCGACGATCACCGACAGGCCCACGGGGTCGAGCCGATCTGCAGGGTCCTGCCGATCGCCCCGTCGACCTACCATGAGCATCTCGCCCGGCGCCGCGATCCGGCCCGGCGTCCGGCCCGGCTCCAGCGTGACGAAGCGCTCCGGCCCGAGGTGCTGCGCGTCTTCACCGAGAACTTCGGTGTTTACGGCGTGCGCAAGGTCTGGCGGCAGATGCGGCGTGAGAGGCTCCCCGTCGCCCGTTGCACGGTCCAGCGGCTGATGCGGGACCTGGGCCTTCAGGGCGTGATCCGCGGCAAGCCTGTGCGCACGACGTTCAGCGACAAGGCGACGCCGTGTCCGCTGGATCAGGTGAACCGACAGTTCCAAGCGCCCGCGCCCAACCGGCTCTGGGTCTCCGACTTCACCTACGTCGCGACCTGGGCGGGCTTCGTCTATGTGGCCTTCGTAATCGACGTCTACGCCCGCTACATCGTGGGCTGGCGCGTCAGCCGGACGGCCCATGCCGCCTTCGTCCTCGACGCCCTGGAGCAGGCGATCCATGACCGTCGCCCCGTCCACGGCGGCGGCCTGATCCATCACAGCGATCGCGGCAGTCAGTATCTTTCGATCAAGTACACCGAGCGCCTGGCGGAGGCCGGCATCGAGCCTTCGGTGGGCAGCGTAGGCGACAGCTATGACAACGCCCTCGCCGAGACCATCAACGGTCTCTACAAAGCCGAGGTCATCCATCGACGCGGGCCGTGGCGCACCTTCGAAGCCGTCGAGTACGCCACGCTCGAATGGGTCGACTGGTTCAACAACCGACGCCTGCTCGAACCCATCGGCAACATCCCGCCCGCCGAGGCAGAGCAGCGTTACTACGCGGCGATGGACCACGTCCCCATCGCCGCATAACTTAAACCAAATAGCCTCCGGGAAACCCGGAGCGGTTCAAAGCGACCAGAACAGGGGCTTCCTAGTCATCTCGGGCTAGCGGTTACGTCTCCATTCCGTGCTCTGGGTGGAAAACCAAGCTGGCGTGACGACATGGCCGACTCCGAATGCCCGCATGACTGGCCCCGCCAGCAGAGCCGCTACCTCTGTCCAGTTCGCCTCCAAGGCTCCGATGGTCGCGGTCGCCCGGGACTTTCGGACATCGTCCGTCGCCTCATGCCCTTGGAACATCCATCGGTGGTGAAAGTCATGAAGGGTACGGCCCTTCAGCCCGCGCCACTCGCAACGGAAGTGGACTTGGGTGGCGAAACCAAACTCACGCGCCATCAGCGTCGCGTGGCGAACGACCTCGGCGATCCCCATCGCCATCTGGTTGGGACTAAAGGCAGCGCCCGGCGAGGTGCCCTTCCACCAGCTGGTATCTTCGATATAGCCGCGCTCGATGCTGGCGAGGCCGGTCGCTGACACACGCCACACATCCATTAAACCGACGCCGCTATCGGCCTCGAGCAGGTTCATCTCGAGGAACTCCAGCTCCCCGCCATCAAGCTGCTGATCTGTTTTCGAGCGAGGGGTCAATGGCCCATCAAAGACATGGAAGGCGCCCCAGCCCGTGTGGATCTCAGGATCGAGCTCATTGGCGACACGGCGAAGCATGTCCGACAGCTCGTTCGGGCTCGGAAGTTCGCCGGAGGTCTCGATCAGATAGGAGAACCGGTAGTTTGACTTCGCGATGATCTCAGGCCGGCCGTTCTCGGCGACGCCCTTGAGAAAGGCGGCGGCCATCGCAGCATCCCAGTTTTCCAGGCGCTCCATCGCCGATACGGCATCAGGCCCTGTGGCGCCGCCGCGTAGGGCAAGCTCGATGGCGCCGAGGATGCTCGACCGCTCCGCCATGGCGCACCTTCGGATGAGCGGTGTCCATTCTTCCGGGGTCAGGATCGGAGCGCTCTCGGGCCCGACCTTTCGAATGTAGTAGGCGCCGCGGTTGATGCCTTGGACCTTGCCGCTTGGATTCTGAGGGCCATCCGCGCGACAGCAGACCGGGGTCGGCCCGTGGGTTGGCACAATGACTACGGCGTAGGTTCGGCCTTGCGGGTCATCCAGCAGCCGCACGTCGCACTGGAAGACCGGGATGAGATAGTCTTTGACGACGCGTGCGATCGTGTCTCGGCTCGGCAGTTGTGGCCGTGGAGATGCAGGCTCCAGATTGTCGTCAAAGCCGATGACGATGTGCCCGCCGCCGTGGTTAGCGAGAGCGGCGATATGCCTGGCGAGTTTCGCGCGGCCCAAGGGCGTCTCGAGATCGACCTGTGCCTTGTACTCGGCACTGAGCGTCTCGTTCGGATCGTCGACGAGAAGCCGAAGCGCATCAGGTCCGAGGGTGTCAGTCGGAGTCACGTCCCGCCTCTTCGCGAAGATCGCGGAGCCGCTCTTCGCACACCGTGATCGCGAGGCTGCGCAGCACTTCGACCCGTTCTGTCAGCCACACGAGCTCCTCGTCGGTGATCCGATAGTGCTCGGAGTAGCGCGCCTTCACGTAGGCCTCGCGCAACAGCTCGAAGCACCGGCGCTCGAACTTGGTCTCGCGCGGCCAAGCCTCCGCGAGCCGGGCGTTGATCGCCTCGGCCTTCTTGCGGAGAAAAGCCAGATTGTGGGCCTTGCCGCTGTAGAGCGTCACCACGAGCAGGATGCAGTGGTAGAGATGCTCTGACGCCTGGTGGAGACTGAATGCCGCTAGGCTGTTGTTATCGCGCTGCGCGTAGAAGACAGCTCCCGCTTGGAACTCCTTTGAGCTGTGCATCCACTTCGAGAAGAAGCCCTCAGCTTCGGCCAGCGCAGCCTTGGCTTTGATCGTCGCCGGCTTGTGCAGTTTGGCTCCAGGTGTGTCGTACAGGACGACACCATCGCGCAGGATGTCGGCAAAGAAGTAGCGGCCTCTATCCAGCTGTTCGTTCACGTCATCGAGCGTGTGAACAATGATGCTGACGGGCGTGCGGATTTCGCCTTCGCCGGGCATGGTCCGGTTATTGGCGTCGAACCAGAACTCGCCGTCCGTCAGATCCTCATGATCGACGATGACCAGGAGATCGAAGTCCGAAAAGTAGCGTCCGACCGGATCGTGGACCCAGTCCCCTCGCGCGTATGATCCGTAAAGGACGATCTTGAGGATCTTGCCGTTCTTCAGCCGCTCGGCGCGACGCGTCGAGATCGCTTCGTCGAACGAAGTACGGATCACATCGACGACGTAGCGGAGCTCGGACTGCTTGGGCAGCGGCAGATGATCAAGAGACTTTTTCACGGGCAGATTCTCCCCGAACGGCTCGCGCGCCGCAAGGCAAAGTTGAGCGCACCCCTTATCATTCGCCGGTCGAAGCGGGCTGCGGCTCCTCGCCTTCGATGACGACGGCAGTCGAAGAGAAGTAAGGCGGGGGCGTATCCGGCATCAAGGACATGATCCGCCCGTCGGGCCGAACGAACTCATGCGTGGCGCCGCGAATGAGCGCCGGGTCGAGCGGGATGAGGGCGTTCGGATTGTGAATGACGACCATCCCCTCGACCCATGTCTCGGCATAGCCGGGCGCGTGCACCAGATCCCGGAAGGGACGCGGCGCTGGATCGTCCGGATCGCCTTCGTGGCGCCTGTAACCCTCACGCAGCATCCGAACGCGAGGGTCACCGAAGCCGGCGAGGAAGCCCATGCGATTGAACTTCAGCAGCGTTCCTTGCGGATTGATTAGAACGGCGCTGACGTTTTCAGCCCGCTCATAGGCGAAGAAGCCGCTCGGCTCGTTAGCGGCGCCGTAGATGTGGCGCTCGATGCGCTCGACGTGAATCTTCCCCTCCCGCATCGAGTGACGAACACCGAACAGCAGCTCGTTCGCAGCCGGCGCGATGAACCGCATGGAGCCCTGCGCGTGGAAATCCTGGAGCGCCAGAACGAACGGCCGGTCAGCCATGCCTTCAGCCGCCCAGTAGGGCGGCTGTTTGCGAAGCTTGCGACGAAGGGGCCGCACCAGCTTGATAGGGATGAAGTTGGTCAGATAGTCGTCGAATGTCTCCCGAGTGAGCGGCGGCGCCTCAGCTTCACCCTGCGGCGCGTTGGCGGTGGTCGCCTCCACACCGAGGCTGCCGTTCAGGCCCGAGAACTGAAAATCCGGTGCGACCGCGTCGCCCTGACGGGCGAAGCCGAGCTCGGTAAAAGCCGCGAAGAGGTAAAGCTCCCATAGGCGCGCATCGAACCCGACGGTCTGGAACTGCTGGACAAAATTGCCGTCGACGTCCTGATGATAGCGCATCATCGCGGCGATAAGCTCGCGCGCAGGTGAGTATCGCGGGTCGGAGATCAATTTGCGAAACGCAGGGTGCTGATCCGCCTCTGGAGTGATCGGCTCGAAGAAGTCCATCGGAGGGGGGCCATCTTCACCCTGAAGAAGGTCTTCCGGGGGGCCCGCCTGCAGCCGATCCATCGCCGCGACGAGTTGCGCGCGCGCCTCATCGGCGGTGGCGAGGGTGCTGTTGACCTCCACCGCGCGGAACTGCTCCCGTTCGTCCCGGCCCAGCGCGATCCAGCCGAAGTCGTGATCGTGGCGGTCCCAGACCAAAACGCCAATGACGCGTTCATCGTCGGTCGCCAGCCACTCGAACTCCTGCGCCACTCTGACCAGACGGGGATCACGGGTATAGCCCGCCAGGGCGTTGAACCGGATTTCACTCAGCGCTCGCGCGGCCACGGCGTTGCTCCTTTCGCCAGTCTTCGGGGAGTTGAAACTCGCCGGCCCATACGCCTCTGGCTGCCCGGCGGGCCTTCGCCTCTTCAGTCCGATACGCCAGACCGGCGTATCGCGCATAACGAACCGCCAGACCTTGACCGACTAGCCAGGCGCCGAGGTCATCGCCTGCGACCTCGCAACGCGCGACCATGCGGCCGTATCGGTCTGTATCCTGCTCGAAACAGGCTACGGGCCGCCCGTCCAGAAACTGATCGAGCCGGTTTGCGGCAATGCGTCCGCAGGCGACGTCGCGACCCCCGAGCCGACACGACTGACGACTCTCGGGGGCGTCAACGCCCCAGAGCCGGACGCGCTGACCGTGAACCTCCAGCGTGTCCCCATCGATCACCGAGGCCCGGCCCTCTATCGTCGGAGGTAAGGCGGCGCCGCAGCCCGCAAGACACAGCGCCGCGACGATCGCACCCTTGGTCCAAAGCCTGAAACCCTTAGCTGGCCAGCGATCAGACACGCCCAAATCAGACCTCCACCGCGCCGTAGAAATCCTCCGCATCGACGTCGAACTCCTCGAGAAAGGACTGGCGGCGATCCGTAGAGCCCAGGACCGTCTCTTTCTGAAGAAAGACCTGGGCGTTGTGATAGCGCGCCAACCATTCGAACTTCCGCGCCGTCCGCCGGTCCGCTTTCGTCTCTTCACGACCCCTGCGGATCAGCGCCGCGTGGCGTTCCAGAAACAACAAGTAGTGCGCCGGGCTGTCGAACTCGCCCAACTGCGCCAGATAGTCGATGTAGCGGATACCGTCGTCGCCGGTCGCCAACAGGCCATCAATCGCGCGCTCTTCGTCAGCGTAGCTGTTACCCGACATCCAGAGCCGTTTGTCGGTGCGATGCGCCTCGAGCAAGGCGTCATCGACGACGATGCGCGGATAGACGGCCTCGTCGGTTTCAATCTCATAGGCTCGGGCCAACGCTGGACCGAAGACCGGCCCCTGCCCCTTCAGGCCGATATAGGCCTTGCCGACGGTCATGCCCCCTCTCACGAGCACACCCCGGTTCACCAGTTCGATCTGGGCGTGCACAAGATCGATAAGCTCCCAGACCAAGGCCCCATCGCGATGCTGGGTATCATAGGGGCGAACCCGTACGATGGCGTCGGACATTGCGAACGCGAATGGTCGGCTCGTGAGGCGCGCCTCCTTGACCTTCACAGGCTTGCCATCGTCCACCGACTGCCTGAACAGCTGCATCTGGTTCAGCACGTCCATGACGTCAGCCGCCTCGCGGTTTTTGAGGAGGTGGCGAAATCCGAGGACATCGGTGAAGCTGACGATGCAGTCTTCGTAGGCCACATTCTGGGACGCGCTCGCCTCAGACTTCCGCGCCTTACCCGGAGCCTTGGTCATGGCCGGTGCAGCCGATCATGACGTGCTTCGCCCTCCCACAGACTCACGTGCGCCATTGCCTTCTCTTCCGTCTCGAACGGGAGCACGCGCTGAATGCCGACCTTGGTCTCCCAGTGCTGGGCGCCGTCCTCGCCGGTCACGCGCCAGACCGTCGCGTCGCGGTTCTCGTAGATGACTTCACGCATGAATATCAGGACCTGATTAGAATGACTTATGGTTGCGAGGGAGCTTCGCCATATCCATACAGGTGGTGCGTCGGCCCTGTCTCGGCGTTCGTTGGGGAAACGGAAAATGGCGACCGTGATTTACTGGCTGAGCTTCAAGGTCTCGACGGATCGGTCTCCCTCGAAAGGCGTCGATGGGGTCCGTCGCCAATCCATCTACGACGCCGTCACCACCTTTGATCCTGGCTATTGGGAGGAAACGACCTCGTTCATCCTCTTCGACGCCGAGGACGATATCGATGCGGTCGGCAGAGCCGTCGTGGCCGGCCTTGATGCCGATCTCGACACCGTGGTCATCCGCAAGATGTCCACCGCCACCGGCCGCTTCTGGGGGAAGGTGACGATGCCCACGTTCTTGCGCGGCTATGTCGCCAATATCACCCGCCTCTCCTGACACGGCGGGCGGAGTTGGGGGCGGCCTTGAAACCGGTCTGGGTCGCTGAGTTCCCGAGGCTTGAGGATGGGTGCTGAACTGTCGCACTGGCTTCCCGACATCGACATCGCCGTCGGCGATGATCGAGGCGCCTTTCTGAGCCGGATGGCTGATCTCGGCCGGGCGTCCGGCCGCTTCGATATCGAACATCATCGCGACGCCGCCGGTACGGCCGGCTTCGACGTCGTGAACTTCAGGGATCTGGAGGCCAGTCCGCATCGGGAGTTGGGCTTTCAACTGCTGACACGACCGGACACTCCAGACCGGGTCGCCGTCGAGGTGCGCGCGCAGCGGTGGACGCCGGATCCTCCGACAAACGCGGTCTACTGCGACGCGGCCCGCCATCTGGTGTCGCCATTGCTGACGATGTTGAACCGAAGTCACTCCACGCGATATCGACTTCGGATCGAGCGATCTGCTTCGGACCGGTTCAAACTCTCCCCGCGCAACAAGGTCCTAGTGGACCGGTTCGCCCTGCTCGCCAACACGTCCTCGCTGCACCCGCTCGATTGGAAACGGTTCTACGAACTGGTCCGTGAAAGCCGCCAGGAGATTCCCGAAGCCGAGCTTCGGGCCCTGCTGGGCGCGCGGGGTTTCTCCACGGCCCGGTCCGTCGAACTGGCCGAGCTCTACGGCCACCTCTGGGCGTTCAAGCGCCTTCGATAGACCTAGCGGCCTCGTCTGGCGTCGGGGGCTCGTGCCCGGCCGCCTCAGCCAGAAGCTGGAGATAGTCCGGCGCCAGTCGGACACCGTCGGCTTCGAGCAGGAAGCGACTGATGTGATGGACGTGATTCGTGAGATCGTCGTTGGACATCACGCCGTTGAAATACGTGCCGTAGGTTGCGAGCAGGACGTCCACGACGTCGTTGCGAGCCTTCTCGGGTTTTCGAGCGCCGATCCCGCGTTGGATAAAGGACAGCATATAGACGCCGTTGCAGAAGGCGTTTCGCAGGATGAAGTGGTTGGGCCAATTTTTGGGGCTGGGGTAGGTCAGCGGGCTCGGCGCACTCCGGAATATTGAATGAGCGACTGCGCCGACGGCGGTGTCGAACTTGTCGTGCATTTCGGGGGTCAGCGTACCACCACGACGCATATGGGCGACGTCCGACGCCGTGAAGAAGGCCTCGAACTCGGCCAGGTCAGCGGGAAAGTCGGAAGCGCCCTTGAGCACGACCGACATCTGCGTTTGCGCCCATTCGGCGCGTTCCCGAAGCTGGCGCAGGAGACTCGCCTCACCTTCGAGGGCGCGATCAAGAAGCTCGCAGAATTCGCCGAAAGCCTCGGTCTGATCGGCATCGACCATGGCCTGAGGAAGAGGTTCAGCGTCGGGATTCAGGCGTGAGATTTCTCCGGTGCCTTTCAGGATCACGACCTGATCGGCAAACGGCCTGATCACAGAGAAGCCGTCGCGGAGGGCCCGAAGGTTGTCCGGCTTCAACCGCTCCATGGCAACATAGTCGGGAAGGATGGCGCGGTTCTCGCTCGACGCGGAGAGGAATGCGCGCAGCTCATCACTGGCCAAGGCATTGGTGTCGATGACGACTCGCAGCGGCCCGGACTTTTCACTGATCGCTTCGAACATGCCCATCGTGCCCGTCAAGACGTTTGTATCAGACCCACGATGAGCCTCCTGCGGTCTGACCGCGCGCCTCCCGCTGGAGGCTGAGCCGATTTTTCAGGCACGAAGCGCCGTCAGCGAGGACGCCCTTTGCCATCCCGCTATGGGTTCGCACAACCTGATCGCCCCCGTGTTGTTACGGTGCAACGCAAAAAAAATGCCGCGCGCCCCCAAAGGGCGCGCGGCAAGTTTTCAGGTTTAGAGCCGAACCCTATTCAGCGGCGAACGGATAGGCGTCGGGGTCCGTCGCCTCCCCCTCGCTTGTGGCGGGCGCAGCCTCTCCTTCCACTTCCTGCGCCGCCGGTTCGGTTCGCAGGACAGCGGGCAACCAGCCCTTGCCCTCGACCAGACGCTCGGCGGCCTCGGCCATATCGCCCTTCTTGAACCCGGCGATCCGACCGGCCTCCTCGGCGCTGGTCGCTTCGATCACGTCCTCCAGCACCCGCGCCTTGGCGACCCGGCAAAAATAGCTGGACGCGGTGGCGCTCCACGTCCCGGCCATGTCGAGACCGACCTCGGTCGCCAGCCGCTCGGCCTGCGCCAAGGCGCCCGGCCTGCGGTCATGCGGATCGCGCACGGCGTAGAGGCCGACCCCAACGCAGCAGGCCATCAGGTCCAGAAGGTCGGCGCGGCGCATCGGCGCCAGAACCTCCCAAAGGGCATCCACCCGCTCGGGGAGACGCGCGCCCCACGCTTCACACCGGTCGCGGACCCGGCGCCCTGCCGGGCCGTCCTCCACCCCCGGCGCCAGCCTATCCAGACCGTTGACGGTCAGCCGAAGCTGCAGGGGCGTCCACACGCCGTAGCCGGGATAGAAGACCTGCAATGCCAGGGCGTGAACCACCGTGGCGAGAGCGGCGGCGGGGTCGGCCTGGACTGCATCGCGGAGGCCCATGGTTTTGTGAGCGGTCAGGTCGATCAGAAGACGATCCGAAAGGCCCGGCCCTTCGTCGGGCTCGCCGTCACGACGCCGGTCGTCTTCGTCGCCGGGCCGGACCCCAGCCCCCTCCTCCTCGCTCTCGACCTCAGGCGCGTCCGGATCGGGCGCCCGATCCGAGACGACATCCTCGCGCCGGACCAAACCGCGCTCGAACCGAGCGAGACCGTCGTGGCCCAGAAGGACCATGACCCCGGCCCGCGCCTTGACCTCGACCGGATAGTCATAGTCCGGACCAAAGGCCTGCAACGCCTTGTCGATCTCCTCCAGCCGCGCGTCCACCTCGGGCGGCAGGGTCTCGGCGCTGTCCGTCTCCGAAACCAGCCGGTCATACTCTTCCGACAGGGCTGTGATGGCGGCGGCGTCCACTTCCGAACGTTCGACCGCGACGGGATAGACCCGCCCGAGCGCGGAGACCTCGGCATACTCCCCAGCGGCCTCGGCCCATTTCCAGCCCTCCCGTTCGCGCGCCTCGAGCGCCAAACCGGCCAGCTTTTCGGACACCAGCCGGTCCAGAAGTCCCACGTCCTCGAACCATCCTCCGTCATCCTCGGTGAAGAGGTCGCGCAGGATGGCGCCGCCCGCCGCCTGATAGGCCTCGTTGCCGACGAAGGCCGCGCGCCGGTCATCTGCGCGGACCTTGGACTCGGTCATGGCGCGCCGGATGGCGTAGGCCGGAGTGTGGGGACCGATCTGGTCCAGCACCTGACGCTGCCGCTCCTGATCCTCGCTGATACAGAAGGCGGTCAGTTGGTCCAGAGCCAGACGTTCCTCCCGATAGGCCGTCATCAGCTCCGGCGCCGCCGCCGCGAGCCGAAGGCGTTGGCGCACCACATGGGCCGACACCCCGAACCGGGCGCCGATTTCCTCGGCGCCGTAGCCCTTCTCTTCGGACAGCCGCCGGAAGGCCTCGAACTGGTCGGCGGGGTGCATGGCCTCGCGGGTGATGTTCTCGTCGAGGCTGATTTCGTGGGCGTCGTTGTCGGCGTCCACGATCACCTTGACCGGATGGGTCCGCTTGATCGCCTTGCGCTTGGACAGAAGCCGCAACGCCAGCCGCCGCCCCTCCCCGATGGTCACAAGATAGTTTCCGGTCGGCGCGCCTTCTTCGTTCGTCTCGACCTCCACCACCGGCGGCTGCAACACCCCCTTGGCCTTGATCGAGGCGGCCAGCGCCTCGATGGCCGCCGCCGAATGCGGGGTCTTCCTCGCGTTTCTCGGCGAGGCCTTGAGTTGATTGAGGGGCACGAAAACCTCCGCGCCATGCTGCGGCGCGCTCGCTTCGATGGCGGTGGTTTCGATAGGTTGGGCGGTCATGTCTGCCTCCTTTGGGCAAGGGTTGCAGGCACGCGAACTGCGCGCCTGAAACCCTGCCCGTCGGCGAGACCGGGGTAGCAAGGGCCAGGGCGGACCGACCGGAGGGGGATCGCCCGACCTGCACAAGCCTGGCGGCCGTTGCTGTCGTGGAGACCCTGTTGGCGCGGAAGGTTGGGGAGACCGGTCGGTCCGGCGGCGAAGCCGCGTACCCTGACCCGCGCGAGGGCGGAGCCCTTCCATGTCCTTTTTCAAGTGTCTGGACGTGCAAAACCCTTCCGCGCCGCAGGCGCGGAGATGAGCAGGATGAGAGGTTCGTCAGGTTGGGGGCGGAGCGGCGTTGGCGACGGTCGATCAGTCTTCCATTCGCGTGTTGGTTACCGCATGAACGCTTTTCGTCGCGGGCTGGCCTCTGACTTAGGTCGGGCGTCGGCACATGGCCTGCCCACTGGGCTCTCGAGGATGTCCCTGACCTTCCGCTCCGCCCCCGGCCTGACGGGCCAGGGCTCGGCGCTCAAGGCGCCGCTGGCCGCACCTCCTGACCGATCGCCCAGATGAAGCCCGACAGCTCCCGAGCGATAGCGGCGATGACGACAGTCGGCCGCTTGCCGCCGGCGCTGAGACGGCGATATCTATCGCACAGGCGCACCTGGGCCTTCCACGCCACGTCCCGCACCACCTTCGGCTGGCGAGAGACGACGTCGGTCTTGCCGGTCGAGACCCGCGGCGGGTAGCGATAGCTCCAGGCCGCTTCCACCAGCATCCGCCGCGCTTCGCGGTTGCCGGTCTTGGTGATGCCTCCGCGCCGGATCCGGTCGCCGCTGGAATGCTCCGAGGGGACCAGACCCAGATAGGCCATCAGCCGTCGTGGATTCTCAAACCTGCCGAGATCGCCGACGGCCGCGACGAAGCTGACGGCCGAGATGGTGTCGAGGCCGCGCAACGCCCGAAGCGCCTCGACCAGAGGCGACAACGACCAGCCCGCCAGCATGGCGGAGATCCTCGCTTCGAGCTGTTTCCGGCGGTCCTGCGCCGCCCAGACGGCCTCCACGTAATCTTGGAAGACGATGCGGTGCGCATCCTGCTCGAACGCCTGACCCGCCAGCCAGCGGCGGTGCCTCAAGGTCCATGGCTTGCCGACCGGGTAGGTCCGGCCGTGCCGCAGCAGAAACGCCAGCAGTTGCTGTCGCGCCCGCATCAGGGCCATCATCGCGTCTCCCCGGGCCCGGACCAGATCGCGCATGGCCTCATGCACTTCGTCGGGGACCCAGACCGCCGTCAGACCACCCGCGCGGTGTTGAAGCGCGAGCATCTGTGAATCCCGTCGGTCGGTCTTGATGCGATCGCCTGGCTTGCGAGCGATCAGCGTCGGCGCCGCGACCAGGCAGCCATGATCCATCTCCGTCAGCTGGCGGTAGATCCCGTAGCCACAGCCGCCGGCCTCGTAACAGAACTCCAACCGACTACCGGACCGCGACAGCCGACCCGCCAGCTTGCGAACCTGTTCCGGCGTGTTGGCGACCTCGCCGCAGAACCTGACGGCGCCGTCGCGTCCGTCCTCTGCAGTGGTGACGCTGATGCTCAGCTTGTGAACATCGAGCCCCACAAAGAGCGTGTCCATTCCTTCCTCCTAGGCGCTGCTGAAGGCTGCAGCATCCGGCGCCAGGCCGAACGAGGGCAAGGACATACGGACTTAGCTCTTGGCTATTCGCAGCCTTGGCGGCGGCGCCTCAGGCACCGCGCTCCGCCGAAGGGATCAGCATGTCATCGACCATTCTGTGCAGGAGCGAGACGTGGCTCTCCTCGCGCGGCCGGGGCGCTGGGTCCGACGTCATGACCGCCGTCAGAGCGAGGTCGGGCACAAAAAAACCCGTCAGCAGCGCGGCCGCTTCGTGAGATTAACTCAGCGGACCGCTGGGCGTTGCTCACTCCGGGACATGACCAGCGCCACCGCGACGACGAGGCTCGACGCCACGATGCCTGCGCTGACACCGAAGACCATCGCCGACGAGACCCTCGGCATCATCACCCAGGCCTGGTCTCCGATCGGCGGCGTGAACCGCTATTGGGACAGCGGCGAGGACCCGCTGTCACACCCGTTGATCGTGGGTCTCGCTGAAAAATACGCAAAGACCCCGGCTCAGGTCATCCTGCGCTGGCATCTGGATCGCGGCGTGTCGGTCATTCCCAAGTCCGTCAATCCGAAGCGGATCGCCGAGAACATCGATGTCTTCGACTTCACCCTCGCCAGCAAGGATGTGCGCGCTATCGACGGCCTAGATCAGAACAAGCGCGGCGGCCCCGATCCGGATGCAGAGCGCCCAGGTCGGCCCGCTAAGCCAGCCTGATTGATCCTCCGCACTGGAAGGGTGAGGCGGATACATTCCTCGGCTCTTTTAGTCTCCTGCAGAAATCGACCAGAAGGTCAGACGTCTGGTCGCGAAGGCCAATCAAGAGGGAGCAGTCCCCTTCCCGACGCGCGTGTCCATCGTTCGCGCGTTGCGTCCACATATCGAGGATCGTCCGCAAAATAGGCGTGCTCGATCAGGATGACCTGTAGCCCTTCCCGCCGTTCGACCTCGGCGAAGAGGAAGTTCATGTGCTGGCGCATAGCCTTGATGTCTTCGTCCTCATCATCGCCGTCAGCAGAAATTGAGAGTTCGTCGCGCTTCTGGCCCTCCGTCGATGGGAAGTATGGCCGGCTGATCTGATCGAAGATCAAGACTCCAGGCACGGGCGCCCGCACCTTTTCCAAATAGCGCTGCAGCGCGAAGTTCAGAGCGATGTGGATGGCCAAATAGTTTTGGTCTGAGCCCACATCCGACATCTTCAGCACCACCGCGCTGTCAGCCTCTATGACCGCGATATCCGGTTCGGTGGCCGAGAAATCCAACTCGGAACCAACGCAGGGTTCAATGGTCGGCAACGCCGAAAAGACCTCGGTCGCATACTCGGAGATTTTGCGCTCGGCGAGACGAAGCCTCACCATTCTGGCCTCGGGATTGACGAGGCCCTCCAGCTCGCGGATTTGGTCCCGGAGCACAGTCAAATCAGCTGGCTGAGGTCGGTTCTCATCGCTCATCGTGTCGAGGAAATAGGAGACCCTGCCCATCAAGTGGGCCCGGACCTCCGCGAGATCAGCGAGCTTTCGGCTTTCGTCGGACTGCCGCATCCAGGAAGCGATCCTGTCGTCGACGCTTCGGAGCTCACGCTTCAAGCCGTCGATCTGGCGGCCCAAGTTTCCGTCATAATCGATCAGACGAGGCTTGATCCGTTCCACGGCCGCACTCTCACCTCGGACTTTGGCCAGGGTCGTCCGTAGCGCGTCCGCCGCCCTTGCGCCCACATCCGACCGCTGGGCACACAGGGGACAGTGGTCGGAAACTTCCGCCAGCCCCAGATGCGCTCCAAGGTCGAGCTTCTCGCGTTGCCGCTGCACAGTGGTTTCAAATCCGGACACATCCTGGATGGCCAGACGAGCGGCGTCCGCCTGACGTCTCGCGTCAGAGAGTCGGCCGAGCACGTCGCGCCGTTGCCGATGGAGGGCAGACAGTTCACTCTCACTCGGAAGGGTTCGCGCTTCACCGGACGATGACGCGATTTGTCCAAGGAGGCTGATCAGGTCGGCGTCCACCGTTTCGATAGGAGGGGTATTGGCGACACCCAGGCGTTCCGCCTCTGCCAGAAGGCTGAAAGCCCGGCTCCGCATCGCACTCTCGGCAGTGGCGCGTAGCCTGTTCCGGTTTTCGTTTCGCTCAAGGTCGCGTTGCAAAGACCGAAGCCGACGTTCGTTCAGGGCGTTGGCTTCGTCCGTGGCTCGTAGGAAATAGGGGATCGTTGCGATGATGTCGGGCGCCTTGTCCGACTGCTCAAGCCCGTGAAGGAGCACCTGCTCGCTGTAGATGACCTCCTTGGTGACAAACATGTACGGGGTGACATGGCGGACGGTCGCTCGGCCGCGCATTCGCCCCCAATCATCGGGCTCTCCGGGAAGGTCGCCGATACCGAACGCCCGTTCGAGGAACGCCTTTCCAGCGCCAAGCGGAACCGGACCTTCGAACTCCTCTGGCGACGATGGCACGGCAAGATTGCGGCCCGCGGTCGCGAACATTTTGTGGCTGCTGTCCTGCCCGACAGGCGGGATGATGCGGCCGACGATCATTTCGTCATCGCCGGCGACCCATTTGACGCCTACCGCGATGCTGTGACGGCGGATGTGTGCCGGGAGTTCGCATTCGCTTGAACCAAGGCAGTAATCCACTGCCTTGATCAGTGCGGATTTCCCCGTTCCGGATGCGCCGGTGATGATGTTCAAGCCCGGTCCAAACGGCACCAGACGCTGCCGACCGTCCAATCCAAGGAAGAATATCGACGCGATGTTCCAGCGGTTCAAAGACTGATCCCCACAATATCGAAGATTGTTTTGGTGGAGCCGGCCATCCCCATCCAATATCCGAGTCGGTCCGCACGTTTGACCGGGCCGGCGAGCGCTGGCGATAGCCCCTTCGCCAGGTCGGTCTTGAGAGGTAGCGACCCCACGAGCAGACGCCCCTCAGTGTCCAGTCGGACGGCATTGGTGAAGCAGCCAAGACGCACGGCCTCGCTCACGATGCGAAGCGACCCGTTAAGGCGATCGCCGAGCTCCAACTGGATCTGGGGACTGCGTTCGACCCACTCGCGCAACCCAGTCTTCTTGTTGGTGCCGTCAAACGTGCTGAGAAGGTCGCCGGACAGGCAGATCGGCAGGGCCAGATAGGCGATCGGGAGATCTACGCCCTGCGCGCCAGCTTCGCTGAAGCCCCTGATGAAACTGCTGAGCACCCATGCGCCCCAGGCGGGGTTGGTCTCAGCGTATATGTCATGAGCAATCATGCCTCATCATCCTTGAGGCGCTCGACGTAGTCAGGATGCCAGCCCACTTCCCTGTTTATGGCGAGAACCTGAAAGCTACCCCTGACGTAGAATGGCGCCTGCCAGCCTGGAGATATCGGCTCAATCGCCTTGGGGGCGTCCCCATGCGTCCAGCGCAGCAATCCTAGACCGCTGGCGCGCTTTTCGTCCTCGCCCACGCTGACGCAGTCGTCGACGATCCGCCCGTGCCGATCAGACCATTCCTCGCGCATGATCGCGTCGTGCCGCTCAATTTTGGACGCCATTGCGGGTCGATCAACGATCCATTTCGCTCGCTGTTGGCGTGCCCGCCATTCCTCGCGGATAGCCCAGGCAATATCGGAATTGCCGCCTCCAACCAGAGCGATCTGACGCGTCAGAAGTCCCTCCGGCTGATAGTCGGCCGGTGGAACCATGAGCTCGAAGTCTGGCATCAGAACCTCGTGCTCAATGTCCGAGATCCTCTCGGCAATCTCCTGAAGCAATTCGTCTCGCCCGATGAAACGTTGGCGGCGACCGCAGAGGGCATACACGACCTGGCGGTCCCACCACTCAATTAGAGACCTCGCGATCTGTGGACGGTCACGCTCCCGAATCTGATGGAGCTTCGAAGCAATCTCAGCCTCCATCTGGTCGATCGTCGCGGCGCCTGTGACGACATGGATGCGACGGAGAAGGTTCAGTCGAACGGATGCCGACAGCTTGAGAAACGCGTCGCAGCCGTCCGCCCGATCGGCGTGTGGAATCTTCTTTCCCTCTGCCTTCGCAGCCTCACGCTCTTGCGCGACCCGCTCCGCCTCCTTCACGAGCGCGGCGACCAAGGCCTCACGCTTTGAGCCAGGCGTCCGAAGTGCCGTTAGCTCGCTGTCCGCACCGAGTTCGCCGACCGTCACGAGATGGAAACTGGTCTCGGCAAGCGCGAGACTAGGTAGCAAGTCGATCCAGACTTTAAGCGTTCTCCAGAGGGCGCGAGAGGCCAATGTGACGGCGGGCGGGTTTTCCCCCATGGAGTGCTTGAGCTGATACAGGAGGGTCTCGCTGTTGACCTTCAGCTCGACATCATCAGCACGCTCGACAGCGACGATCGCCGAGTCGTCAGCCTGGCCAACAAGCGTTCTCAGACCGACAAATGACTGAAAGTAGAAGCCCAAAGCCGAAGCTTCAGCGGAATGCGGGGTGGCGGCGCCCATAGTCAAATGATCCGAGTCCAGTACCCCGTTGTAGCAGCTTGACCTTAAGACGCCACAACCCTGAGGCCCATTCGGCCACGCGTCCGCCTGGTAGGCCCCGAGCGAGATCACACCAGCCTGCTCCGACTAATTGCCGCCAGAACCGCGCGCCCGTGGCGTGTTAGGGATAGAGGGGTCTGATCTTGTCTACCTGTACTAGAACGTTGGAGGTGGTACGGATTCGCTCAATGGTGGCGCTGTCCGCCGATTCTTCCACCCTGCTCGCTACCAGACCGGTCGGGCCGTGATCTCGCCATTTCATGAAACTCATTCGTCGCATCGAAATCAGCTACCTCCGCTCCCTCTACACAGCGAGCCTTGATCGACCCGGCGACATGAACGTCGTGTTTGGTCGCAACGACAGCGGCAAGTCGAACCTTCTGAGGGCTCTGAACCTCTTCTTCAACGAGGAGACCGAGCCGGGTCGCGGCGAGATCGACTTTGACCTGGACTTCAGTGACATCCGCCGCGACGCCGCCAAGGCAGCGAAGGGTCGGCAGTTCATCGCCATTCGCGTCGACTTCAATGTGCCTTCGAACTACCGGGCATCTCTAGGCGAGACTGTTTCGATCAAGCGACAGTGGAACATCGATGGCGACATGACGGAGACGTTGCCTCGCGGCCTGTCGAAGGCGTCGCGGATACAGCTCACCCGATTCCTCAATCAGATCGACTTCACCTACATTCCGGCCATCAAGGACCTGAACGTCTTCGGCGATCTGATCGAGCGGATGTACGCGGCGACCGCCGAAAGCAGCGGGTTCGAGACGGCGACCGACACATTCGTAGATGCGATCAGAAGCCAGACGAGCGGACTGTCGGACGGTCTTAGCAAGTTGTTTGGTTCAACGACTCGGCTGGCCGCACCGACGGATATGGGACTGCTGTTCCGCTCCCTGGACTTTGCTCATGGCGAAGACGGGCACTCGCTCTTGCGTCAAAAGGGCGACGGGGTGAAAGCCCGCCATTTGCCGGAGCTGCTGCGCTACATCAACGACAATGAATCTGGGAAGAAGTTCTTCATCTGGGGCTTCGAGGAGCCCGAGAACTCGTTGGATCTCGGCGCTGCTGACGCGGAGGCGGAACGCTTTGCGGTGATCGCGGCCCGCTCTGACACACAGGTGTTCATCACGAGTCACTCCCCCGCCTTCTATCTGTCGAACTCCGAACAGACGAAGACGGACATTCGTCGCGTCTTTGTTTCGAAGCAGCGCGCCAATGGCGAAGGCGCTGATCCCGTAACGCCGAAGAACGCCATCAGCGTGATTGATAATCTGGAGGACGCTGAGGCGCGAATGAAGGAGGCCAGCCTCCTCCAGCTCCCGTACCTGATCCGACATTGGGGAGAACTGAAGAAGGAACGCGACGAGCTTGAGCGCGAAAGCACTTCACTGCGTGCCAAGCTCGAAGCTCTGACGGTGCCGACTGTCTTCGTGGAGGGGCGCCACGACAAGGCTTTGCTGGAAAGCGCGTTCGCTCGCGCCGGGCATAGCAAGGCGGCCATCAACGTTCGGATTCTCGATGGAACGCCAGCGACCACCACAGAGCTGCTTCCCAAACTGCTTCTGGCTGGCGCCCTTCATCAGGAAGCTCCGGTGTTGTTCCTGTTCGACAACGACGGCGCCGGTCGTCGAGCGCATCGAAATATCTGTGGCGTCGCACCGCCTGCCGATATCTGCGTCGTCTCCAAGAAGCTGGGGGTCTGGCTGCTGCCGCAGTCTTCAGAGAGCCGGGCGTTCGCCGAAACATATGGCATCCGTCTCGACCAACTCTTCTTCACGTCCGAGTTCCTCTACCCAGCGACGCTCGCGGCGGAGCTTTGCCTGGATGTTATCGGCGCCGACGAAGCCGAGGCGTCTCGCGCCAGCATCCATGAAAACTATCACAAGGCGTTGTCGCAGTCGGCAGCCGCTCCCCTGCGTGCTGCTGAGCCCGGTTCGGTTGACTGGTTCTTCTCCCGAGGCGTGCCGGACGATTTCAAAGCGCGCTTCGCGGCTCGGGCGGAGAAGTCTTTGCCACTAGAACAGATCGACAGCGTCGCCGCTGCGGCTTGGACATTCCTCACAGCGTCGGAATGACACGGCCCCCGCAGATCAACCGATCGTGCGGCCTGGAGGCGCGTCTCCCACCGCGAGTTTGACCGGCCGCCGGCTTCTGCGAGACGGCGGATCGATAAGGACCGTCGGCAGGGCATGGACCGAAATACGCGCGGCCTGGACTTCCAGCTTGCGCAGCGCGGCACGTGGCCCCGCCTTTAGGCGGACGGCGTCGGGATCCTCAGCCATGAGGTCGTCGAGCACGGCCCGGCTGGTGCTGTTGAGCCAACGGCTGAGTTCATCGCTGGACACACGACCGCGCTTGACGGCCGCGCCAATGAAGAAGGCGGACAGCCGCTCCTGCTGAGCCCGCAGGTGATCGCGCATCAGCTTCGATCGGGTGATGTAGCCGGAGTTCACGCCCGGCAGGGCGTGGTTCATCAGCAGATGCATATCGACCTCGGAGACCTCGGCCGCCTGCGCCAGCGTCCGATAGGTCTGGCGTAGGTCATTGCCCCAGTGGCTCAAGACAGCCCGGTCTTCCTTGTGCTCGGTGATATGGCCGCAGGGCGCGTCGCTCGGGAACAGCCACTCGCGTCCGCTCTGCGGGTAGATGATCGGCCCGATCCGCCGAAGCCGGAAGATCGACTCCATCATCGCGCGCGACAGCGGGATATCGAAGGCCTTCACCTCCCCGCCCTTGGGCTTGGACATGTGCATGACCCGGTTCTTCAGGTCGAGATCGGTGACACGGACATTCTTCAGCACCTCCGGGCGCGAGCCCGACAGCAGGGTCATCAGGTGGAACTCGCGCCGGATCGGATTGGCGATCCGGGCAAGTTGCTCGAACCAGCCCGGCAGGTCGGTCACGCCCATGGCGGTGTCCTTGCGCTGTTCGGGATTCCAGTCGACTGCGGCCGCTGGGTTCTCCGGCGGCAGGGCGCGGCATGTCTTCCGCGCGTGGTTGTAGATGGCCCGGAAGCTGCGCATCGCGCCGTTGGCGATCGCCGGCCCGTTGTTCTCACTGATCAGGTCGTGGCGATCCGCGAGAAGTCGAGGTTCGTCGCCGAGCTCGGACAACGGACGATCGAGCCAATCCGCGAACAGACGCTCCATATGGTCTGCGTACCCCCGGATGGTGGCGGGGCTTCGCTTCTTTCGCTCCAGGTGGGAGACCCTGAATCGCGACCAAGCCTCTCGCAGGGTCGGGATGCCGAGAGGCGCGACACGCGCCGCCTCATCCGCAGCCTGCTCTGCCGCTCTGGCCTCGGCCAGGATCTCAACCTTCTTCTTGGGACGCGGGTCCTCTCCAGAGGCGATCAGAAGCAGCAGGCCCCTCGCCTTGGTTCTGGCGTCGCGCGTGTTGAGCTCGCCGACCTCGCACACCTTCATCTTGATGGTGGATCGACCGCCGTCCTCCCGTCGCAAGTCCGCCTGGATGATGAAGGTCTTGGTCGCGGCGCCGATCCGCACCGCGAAGCCGGGTTGTTCGGTGTCGCGGACCACGATCTGCCCGCTTCTGGCGAAGGGCATGCCGATGAGAATTTTGTCCGTTAGAGCGAGGCGCTGATCGGGCATTTTGCTGACGTTTTCGGCGTTAGGACGGTGCCGAAATCCCCCATTAGGACGGTGATTAGGACGGTGAACTCCGGCTCGAGAGTCTGTTTCTCGAAATGCGAAGAACACGCCAAATCTGCTCTAGAGGGTATAAAGTGTCAATTATTTCAATTGCTTGATCGTGCTGTAGCGTGCAATCGGCGGGGTCCGGAAAACCGAAGAACGGGTTCTCTTAATCAGCGGGTCCACAGTTCGAACCTGTGATCACCCACCATCGTCTCATTTCTTTGCATCGTTGGATGGCTGTCGCTTCGGCGCGAAACCGTCCTGCCGCGTCCGGTTTCTGCTAGAAGACGCGCATGTCTGACGCCGTCTCGATTCCCGCCGCCCCCGCTTCCTCCCACGGCCCGCTGACGGGCGTGCGCGTTCTGGACCTGTCGCGCGTGCTGGCCGGACCGTGGGCGACGCAGACCCTGGCCGACCTGGGGGCCGAGGTGATCAAGATCGAGCGGCCAGGCGCAGGCGACGACACCCGCCACTGGGGTCCGCCCTTCACCACGACGGCGGACGGTCGGCCGGGCGACGCCGCCTATTTCATGTGCGCCAACCGGGGCAAGAAGTCGGTCGAGCTGGACATCGCCAGCCCAGAAGGCGCCGAGACCGTGCGCCGCCTGGCCGCGACCTGCGACGTGGTGGTCGAGAACTTCAAGACCGGCGGGCTGAAGAAGTACGGCCTCGACTACGCCTCGCTGGCGGCGATCAATCCGAAGCTGGTCTATTGCTCCATCACCGGCTTCGGCCAGGACGGGCCGGACGCGCACCGCGCGGGCTACGACTACATGATCCAGGCCATGGGCGGACTAATGTCCATCACCGGCCAGCCGGACGGCGCGCCGGGCGCCGAGCCGATGAAGGTCGGGGTGGCGGTCGTGGACCTGTTCACCGGCCTATACGCCTCCAACGCCATCCTGGCGGCGCTGTGGCACGCACGGACGAGCGGCGAAGGCCAGCACGTCGACATCGCCCTGTTCGATGTCCAGGCGGCCATGTTGGCCAATCAGGCGACCAACTACTTCGTGTCGGGCAAGGCGCCGACGCGGATGGGCAACGCCCACCCCAACCTGGCCCCCTATCAGCCTTTCTCGTGCTCGGACGGCATGGTGATCATCGCCGTGGGCAACGACGGCCAGTTCCGCGCCCTGTGCGGCGCCCTGGGGCTGGAGGTCGAGGACCGCTTCGCCACCAACGCCCTGCGGGTCGCCAACCGCGAGGCGCTGGGACCGCTGATCGCGGCGAAGACCGCGGGCTTCACCATGCAGGGGCTGATGCAGGCGCTGGAGGCGACGGGCGTGCCCTGCGGACCGGTCAACACCATCGACCAGGTGTTCGAAGAGCCCCAGGCGATCCATCGCGGCGTGACCGTCGAGCAGACCCGGCCCGACCTGGCCGCCCCCGTCCGCACCGTGGCTTCGCCCATCCGCCTGTCGAAGACGCCGGTGCGCTACGACGCCCCGCCGCCGAAACTGGGGCAGGATACGGAAGCGGTGTTGGGGGCGTTGAAGGCGGAGGGCTGACCTCTCGGCTCAGCTGACCTGCCGCTTCTCCAGCTTGCGGGCCAGGGTGCGGCGGTGCATCCCCAGGCGACGTGCGGTCTCGGAGATATTAAAGTCGGTCTCGGCCAGCACCTCGTGGATGCGTTCCCACTCCAGCGTCTTGATCGAGGTCGAGCGCGCCGTCAGGGGCGCGTCGGGATCGCCCGCCTCGCGGCCGAAGGCGGCCTCGATGGCGTCGGTGCCGGCGGGCTTGGCCAGATAGTGCCGCGCGCCCAGCTTGATCGCCTCGACCGCCGTGGCGATGCTGGCGAAGCCGGTCAGGACCACGATCACCAGGTCGGGATCAAAGGCGTGTAGCGTCTGCACGCAGGTCAGGCCTGACGCCGTTCCCAGCTTCAGGTCCACCACGGCGTAGTCCGGATGATGCGTCTTCAGCAGTTCGACCATCTGATCGTGGCTGTGCGCCGAAACGACCTGATAGCCGCGCCGCTCGAACGACCGACGCAGGGTGCGCGAAAAGGACTCGTCGTCCTCGACGATCAGAAGCTGGCGGGGTTCGTCGGTCATGTCATTCCCTCTTTCCAGGCCTCTTATTTCGGCGCCAGGGCGTCGATCGGCAAGGTCAGCCGCACCATGGCGCCGGCAGCGCCGCCCTGCCCCCTGGGCCGGTTCACGGCCACGACCGTCCCGCCCAGCTTACGCATCACATTCACCAGCAAGAACAGCCCCAGGCCCGAGCCCGCCCGCGCCTTGGTCGACTGATAGGGCTGGCCCAGCTTCTCGAGGATCGCCGAAGAGAAGCCCGGTCCGTCGTCCTCGAAGGCGATGAACAGCCCGCCCGCGTCAGCCGCGGCCCGCACCTCCAGGTTCCGCGCCCCGGCCTCATGGGCATTGTCCAGAAGCGCGCTGAACACCTGCTTCAGGGCCGGATCGGCGATGATGCTCGGATTGCCGGGCGCCGGGCCGTCCAGGGTCACGCGCATGGCCTCGCCCGACTTGTCGGACCACTCGGCGATGATCTCCTGCAGGAAGGCCTTCAGGGTGGTGACGGTGGGCGCCTCGCCGCGCGCCTCGCCCGCCGACATCAGGATGTTGGTGACGATGGATTTGCAGCGCTCGACCTCGGCCTGCATCTGCTCGATGTCGTGCACCAGGTCGTCGTCGCGGTTCAGCGCTGGCATCCGTCGCCAGTCGCTGAGAATGACCGACAGCGAGGCGAGCGGCGTGCCCAGCTCATGCGCCGCGCCCGAGGCCAGCAGGCCCATGCGCACGATGTGATCCTGCTCCGCCGCCTGCTGTCGGGCCTCGGCCAGATAGGCGTCGCGGGCGCGCACGTTCTGACTGGTGCGGGTGACGAAGGCCACAAGCAGCACGGCGATCAGGATGAAGTTGATCAAGGCGCCCTGCTGGATCAGACCCAGCCGCGCATCGGCCCCGGCGGGCAGGTCCAGCGGCTGCCGCCAGATCGCCAGGAAGGCCAGGCAGGCGCCCGTCGCCAGCACGAAACCCCAGGCGTAGGCCGGGCGCAGCAGCACCGCCGCCAGCACCACCTGCATCAGATACAGGGCCGCGAACGGATTGGTCGCCCCGCCGCTGAAGTAGAGCAGCCAGCTCAGCGCCGCCACATCGACGCACAGGGCCAGCAGGATCTCCGGGTCGGTCACCACCTTGCGGCGCAGGGTGACCGGCGCGCTGACGAGGTTCATCACCGCCAGCGCCGTGGGCGCCAGCAGCAGCGGCCCCAGCGGAAGGTGAATGCCCAGGCCCCAATGGACGATGACGATGGTCGCCACCTGACCGATCACCGCCAGCCAGCGCAACTGGATCAGCAGCAGCATGTTGCGCCGCCCGGCCGCGCCTGGCGACACCGGCGTCTCGGCGTTGGCGTCCATGCCCATCAGGGTGCGGGCGAAGCGGCTCAGGGTCTGGGTCTGCATCATCGGCTCCCCAGCATACGACGCCGCTCCTCGCGCAGCCACAGCACCGCGCCGCCCGCCGACATCAGCGCCAGGCCGAACCAGGTCAGGGCGTAGACCAGATGGCTGTTGGCGAACCGCACCACCGTCAGCCCGCCGCGCGGCCAGCCGCCCGGATTAGGCGTCGCGTCGGCGTCGATGAAATAGGGAGCGACCGGGCCGCTCAACTGCTTGGCCCCAGCGATCGCCGCCACATCGCGCGAGAACCAGCGATCGCCCGTCGGATCATTGTCGCGCAGAAAGCCGCCCTTCGGTTCGCTGATCCGCAACAGGCCGGTGACGGAGACCGGCCCCTCGACCTGCCCTTCCGCACGATTTTCAGGCGCCGCGCGCTCGGCCGGGACGAAGCCTCGGTTGATCAGGACGGTGAAGCCCCGCGCGTCCGTCAGCGGCGTCACGACCCAGAAACCCGGCCCCAGGTCCGTCACCGCCTTCACCCGAACCTCGCGGTCATGCGCGAAACGGCCATCGGTCGTGACGCGGCGGTATTGGTCCGCCTCGCGCGTCACGGCGCCGAACCCTTGCGGCCCCGGCGCCGGGACAGGATCGGCGTGGATACGGCTGTCGACCTGGCGGATCAGCTCCTGCTTCCACGCCAGGCGCTGGACCTGCCACACGCCCAGCGTCGAAAAGCCCGCGATCAGCACGGTGAACGCCGCCAGCCCCGCGACCCGTCGACGGCGTGAAACCGGGCCGGGAACCGGATCGGGGGCCGATGGCGTCAAACGGCGGTCTCCGCGTGCGAGAGGGCTTAGCCCATCCCCTGCATGTCGTGGACGGGCATCATGTTGGTGTTCAGGTGATACATGACCCAGACCGAACCGGCGACGGCGATGACCACGATCACCAGGGTGAAGATCAGCGCCAGCATGTTCCATCCGCCCTCGGACTTATGGTTCATGTGCAGGAAGAAGATCATGTGGACCACGATCTGCACCACGGCGAAGGCCGTGATGATCAGACCCGTCAACTGCGGCGCCAGCACCCCGGCCATGACCAGCCAGAAGGGAATGGCGGTCAACACGACCGACAGGCCGAACCCGATCAGATAGCCCTTGTAGGTGCCGTGATCGTGGTCGTCGCCGTGGTGATCGTCGTGAGAGGTCACAGCGTGCTCGTTTTGGGCTTCAGCGCTCATCGCAGCATCCCGAACAGATAGACGAAGGTGAAGACGCCGATCCAGATGACGTCCAGGAAGTGCCAGAACAGGCTCAGGCACATGAGGCGGCGCTTGTTGGCCTGGATCAGGCCCTTCTGACTCACCTGGATCATCAGAGTGACCAGCCAGATGATGCCGAAGGTGACGTGCAGGCCGTGGGTGCCCACCAGGATGAAGAAGGCCGACAGGAAGCCGCTGCGCTGGGGCGTGGCGCCCAGGTGGATCATATGGGCGAACTCATAGAGCTCGATCCCCAGGAAGCAGAGGCCGAACAGGCCGGTGATCGCCAGCCAGACCTGCGTCTGCGCGACCTTGTTGCGGTACATCGCCAGCATGGCGAAGCCGTAGGTGATCGACGAGAACAGCAGCATGGAGGTGTTCACCGCCACCAGCGGCAGGTCGAACAGATCCTTGGGCGCCGGACCCGCCGCATAGTTGCCGCCCAGCACGGCGTAGACAGCGAACAGGATCGCAAAGATGAGGCAGTCGCTCATCAGATACATCCAGAAGCCCAGCATGGTGCTGTGGCCTTCCGGGTGGTGCGGCTCCTCTACCGGGTGGAAGATCGGCCGCCCGGCGTCGTCGACATAGTCGGGGTTGAGGGAAGGTGCGTGGCTCATCGGATCACCCCTGCGTCGCTGCTGCGGCCGCCAGGGCCTTGGTGCGCGCGTCCTCGGTCGCCTGAACCGTCTCGGCCGGGATGTAGTAGTCGCGCTTGTAGTTGAAGGTGTGGAAGATGGCGTAGCCGATCAGGGCGGCGAAGCTCGCCGCCGCCAGCCACCAGATGTACCAGATCAGCGCAAAGCCCAGGATCAGCGACAGCGCCGACAGGATGAACCCGGCTCCGGTGTTGGAGGGCATGTGGATCGGCTTGAAGCCTGCGGTCGGGCGTTCATAGCCGCGCGCCTTCATGTCCCACCAGGCGTCGCCGTCGTGGATGATCGGCGTCTTGGCGAAGTTGTAGTCCGGCGGCGGCGACGAGGTCGCCCACTCCAGGGTGCGGCCGCGCCAGGGGTCGCCCGTCTCGTCGCGCAGCTTGTCGCGGTTGATGATGCTGACGGCGAACTGGATCAACATGGCCAGGATGCCGACGGCGATGATCGCCACGCCCACGCCCGCGATGATGAACCAGATCTGATAGGCCGGATCGTCGAAGACCCGCATCCGCCGCGTCACGCCCATGAAGCCCAGGACGTACAGCGGCATGAAGGCCATCCAGAAGCCGACCACCCAGCACCAGAAGCTGACCAGCCCCCACTTCTTCTCCAGCTTGAAGCCGAAAGCCTTGGGCCACCAGTAGTTGATTGCGGCGAACAGGCCGAACAGCACCCCGCCGATGATGACGTTGTGGAAGTGAGCGATCAGGAACAGGGAGTTGTGCAGCACGAAGTCCGCCGGCGGCACCGCCAGCATGACGCCCGTCATCCCGCCGATCACGAAGGTCAGCATGAAGGCGACCGTCCACATCATCGGCAGCTCGAACCGGATGCGGCCGCGGTACATGGTGAACAGCCAGTTGAACAACTTGGCCCCTGTCGGGATCGAGATGATCATCGTCGTGATCCCGAAGAAGGAGTTCACGGACGCGCCCGAGCCCATGGTGAAGAAGTGGTGCAGCCACACTAGGTAGGACAGGATGGTGATGACCACCGTCGCATAGACCATGGAGGTGTAGCCGAAGAGCTTCTTGCCCGAGAAGGTCGAGGTGACTTCGGAAAACACGCCGAACAACGGCAAGATCAGGATGTAGACCTCCGGGTGGCCCCAGATCCAGATCAGGTTCACGTACATCATCGGGTTGCCGCCGAAGTCGTTCGTGAAGAAGTTGGTGCCGATGTAGCGGTCCGCCGACAGCAGGACCAGCGTCGCCGTCAGGATCGGGAAGGAGGCGACGATCAGGACGTTGGCGCACAGCGAGGTCCAGGTGAAGACCGGCATCTTCATCAGACCCATGCCCGGCGCGCGCATCTTCACGATGGTCGCGATCAGGTTGATGCCGGACAGGGTGGTCCCTACCCCCGCGACCTGCAGCGCCCAGATATAGTAGTCGACCCCGACGCCGGGGCTGTAGCCGATGCCCGACAGCGGCGGATAGGCCAGCCAGCCGGTGCGCGCGAACTCGCCGATGAACAGCGAGGCCATGACCAGCACGGCCCCCATCGTGGTCATCCAGAAGCTGAAGTTGTTCAGGAAGGGGAAGGAGACATCCCGCGCCCCGATCTGCAACGGCACCAGATAGTTCATCAGGCCGGTGATCATGGGCATGGCCACGAAGAAGATCATGATCACGCCGTGGGCGGTGAATATCTGATCGTAGTGGTGGGCGTTGAGGTAGCCCTCGGACCCGCCGAAGGCCATGGCCTGCTGAATCCGCATCATGACCGCATCGGCGAAACCGCGCAGGAACATGACCAGACCCAGGATCATGTACATGATCCCGATCTTCTTGTGGTCGACGGTGGTGAACCACTCCGTCCAAAGATAGCCCCACAACCGGTAGCGGGTGATGAGGGCCAGCATCCCCAGACCGCCGATGACGACGACGGCGAAGGTGGCGACCAGAATGGGCTCGTGGAACGGAAGCGAGTCCCAGTTCAACCGGCCCAGAAGCGGCGATGTGGAATGTTCGACAGTCATGATCGTTCAGGCGCTCAGGATTGCGACGCGACGGGCGCGGACGCCGTGGAAGGCGCGGAGAAGAGGGAGGCGAGACGCTCGCCCGGCTCGGATCGGCCGGGGCGTTCCAGCCCCTGCCCCATGACCCGGTTCAGCGGCGTGTCGCGAACGACGTCCTCGCCGAAGGCCTGACGACGGCGCGCGGCCTCGACCGCGGCGGCCTCGGCCTCCAGCGGCGTGCACAGCGTCATCACATAGGACTCGCCGGCGCCGAACACGGCGTCGCCGCGACGGGCGTATTTGTCATAGACCAGCGGCAGGGTGTTCTTGACCGCCGCCAGGCCCAGACCGCCCTTCTTGTCGATGTCCATCATCTCGCCCATGCACATCTTGCCCGGCTCGACGCACATGTTGACCACGGCGTCGAACAGGCGGTCGTCGACCGAGGCGTAGTGCAGGACCGGCACCTTCTCGCTGGGCTTCTCCAGCTCCAGATAGGTGTCGCGATCCAGGCCCTGGCTTGAGGCCCGCACGCCCGCGACCCACTGGTCGAACCCGGCCTGATCCAGACCATGGAAGGCGAACCGCATGTTCGAGAAGCCGTCGCCGGAATAGTTGGCCGAGAAGCCGACGTATTCGCCCGGCCGGTTGATGACGGCGTGCAGCTTCGTCTCCATGCCCGGCATGGCGTAGATCTGACCGGCCAGGGCGGGGATGTAGAAGGAGTTCATCACCCCGGTCGAAGTGATGTGGAAGCGGATCGGCCGATCGACCGGCGCGGCCAGTTCGTTCACGGTGGCGATGCCGTATTCGGGGTAGATGAACAGCCATTTCCAGTCCATCGCCACCACCTCGACCTGCAACGGACGGTGATCCTCGGGGACGGCCTTCCCCTCGGCGATGCGGTCCAGCGGGCGATAGGGGTCCAGCAGGTGCGTCCCGGCCCAGGTTATGGCGCCCAAGCAGATGATGATCAGCAGCGGTGCGGCCCAGATCACCAGCTCAAGATGGGTCGAGTGATCCCAGTCCGGCTCGTAGCGCGCCTCCCGGTTCGATTCCCGATACTTCCAGGCGAAGAAGACGATCATCGCCATCACCGGAATGACGATAATCAGCATCAGCGCCACCGACCAAACCAGCAGATCGCGCTGCTGGGCGGCGATGTCGCCGGCGGGCGCCAGGACCACGGCCTCGCAGCCGGGTAGCAGGGCCAGAAGGGGCAACAGCAACAGGGGGCGCAGTCGGCGCACGGCGGCTCCAGTCGAGGTTCGAGGCAAGGGCACGGTCATCTTGCAGGCCCCGTAACCCCGCCCCCGAACAGGCGACATTGGACAATCTGCCCTATCCCCTGTTCCGACCATCGGGAGCAAAGGGGCTGTTTCAACATTCTACTGTCGCGGGCGCGCGTGCGCCCCGGTTCCTGGAGCCTCATCGGTCATGAACGCAGCCAGCGGCGCGCCTTCTTCAGAGCCCCTCGAACGGGACGCCAGCCGGATCAACGCGCGAGACGGCAAAATCGACGCGGGCGAAATCGCCATCGGCGTCATCATCGGCCGGACGTCGGAATTCTTCGACTTCTTCGTCTACGCCATCGCCTCGGTCGTGGTCTTCCCGCAGTTGGTCTTCCCCTATGCGGGTCCGCTGGGCGGGACGCTGCTGTCCTTCGCCGTCTTCGCCGTGGCCTTCATCGCCCGGCCGTTCGGCACCGCCCTGTTCATCGCCGTCGACCGGCGCTTCGGGCGCGGGACCAAGCTGACCATCGCCCTGTTCCTGCTGGGCCTGTCGACCGTCTGCCTGGGCTTCCTGCCGGGACATGCGCAGGTCGGCCACTGGTCGGCCGCCATGCTGATCGCCCTGCGGATCGGCCAGGGCGTGGCCCTGGGCGGCGCCTGGGACGGCATGGCCTCTCTGCTGGCCGTCGCCGCGCCCGAAAAGCGTCGCGGCTGGTACGCCATGGTGCCGCAGCTGGGCGCGCCGTTCGGTCTGATCGTCGCCAGCGCCCTGTTCGCCTACTTCCTCAGCAAGCTGTCGGCCGCCGACTTCATGGACTGGGGCTGGCGCTACCCCTTCTTCGTGGCCTTCGCCATCAACGTGGTGGCCCTGTTCGCGCGCCTGCGGATCGTGGTCACGCCCGTCTTCCAGGCCGCCTTCGAGACGCTGGAGCTGCACCCTACCCCTGTCTCCAAGGCCGTGCGCGAAGAAGGCGGAAGCATCGTCATCGGCGCCTTCGCCCCCCTGGCCAGCTTCGCCATGTTCCACATGGTGACAGTGTTCCCGCTGTCGTGGGTCTTCCTCTACACCGACGAGGCGCCCAGCCGCTTCCTGATGATCGAGCTGATCGGCGCCGTCTTCGGCCTGTTCGCCATTCTGGCCTCGGGCTGGCTGGCCGACCGCTACGGCCGCCGCGCACTGCTGGCCGTCACGGCCGCGGGCATCGCCGCCTTCTCGGGCTTCGCGCCCCAGCTTCTGGACGGCGGCCCGGCGGGCGAGCTGACCTATATGATCCTGGGCTTCATCCTGCTGGGTCTGTCGTTCGGCCAGGCCTCGGGCGCCATCGCCTCCAGCTTCAGCCTGACCAACCGCTACACCGCCTCGGCCCTGACGTCGGACCTGGCCTGGCTGTTCGGCGCGGGCTTCGCCCCGCTGGCGGCCTTGGCGCTGTCGGGCAAGTTCGGCCTGGTGGCGGGCGGCGCCTATCTGCTGTCGGGCGCCATCTGCACCCTGCTGGCCCTGTGGCTGAACCGCGAACTGGCCAAGGGCCGCGCGGGCGCCAAGGCGTAGGGCCCTCTCTAAGGCCCAAGATCAAGGGGCGCGGCCAGCCGGTCGCGCCCCTTTTGTTTGCGCTATCGCTCGGCGCGCGGCGCCTCGCTGCTTGAGCGCGGTGGTGTGTGGTCAGCCCTGCGCCTTGGCCTTGCGGCGCCAATGGGTCAGCAGGTGTTCGGTGTAGCCGTTCGGCTGTTCCCTGCCCTTGAACACCAGGTCGCAGGCCGCCTGCCACGCCGGGCCGTCATAGGCCGGCGCCAGCGGGCGATAGGCCGCATCGCCCGCGTTCTGGCGATCCACGACCACAGCCATGCGCTTCAGCGCCTCCATGACCGCGTCCTCGGTCGTGACGCCATGACGCAACCAGTTGGCCAGGTGCTGGCTGGAGATGCGCAGCGTCGCCCGATCCTCCATCAGGCCCACGTCGTGGATGTCCGGCACCTTGGAGCAACCCACGCCCTGATCCACCCAGCGCACGACATAGCCCAGGATGCCCTGCGCGTTGTTGTCCAGCTCCTGCCGGATTTCCTCGGCGCCCGGCGTTCCCGTCATGAACGGCGGAGTCAGCAAAGGCGTCAGGCCGGTCGGCGCGCGCTTGGCGATCTCGGCCTGACGCGCCCAGACGTCGACCTCATGATAATGCAGGGCGTGCAGGGTCGCCGCCGTCGGCGAGGGCGTCCACGCCGTCGAGGCGCCCGCGCGCGGATGGCCCGCCTTGGCCGCCAACATGTCGCCCATGCGGTCCGGCGCGGCCCACATCCCCTTGCCGATCTGCGCCCGGCCCGACAGACCCGCCTTCAGGCCGATGTCGACGTTGCGGTCCTCATAGGCCTTGATCCAGCCGGTCTCGCGCACCGCCTCCTTGCGGACGACAGGGCCGCCTTCCATCACCGTGTGGATCTCATCGCCCGTGCGATCCAGGAAGCCGGTGTTGATGAAGACCATCCTGCCCTTCGCCGCCGCGATGCAGTTCATCAGATTGACGCTGGTGCGGCGCTCCTCGTCCATGATGCCCATCTTCAACGTCAGGGCGGGCAGGCCCAGCATGGTCTCGACCGCGCCGAACAGCTCGTCGGCGAAGGCCACCTCGTCCGAGCCGTGCATCTTGGGCCGCACGACATAGACCGAGCCCGCCGGGCTGTTGCGCGCCTCAGGCGGACGGCGCAGGTCGTGCAGGCCGATCAGGCCCGTCATGGCGATATCCAGCAGATGCTCAGGCGTCTCGCGCCCGTGGGCGTCCAGCACGGCGTCTGTCGTCAGGTGCAGGCCGACGTTGCGCACCAGCATCAGGCTGCGCCCCTTCAGCGCCAGCGTCGATCCATCGGGCGCCGTATAGAGGCGGTCCGGGTTCAGGCGCCGCTCGACGGTGCGCCCGTCCTTCTCGAAATCGGCCTGAAGGTCGCCGCGCATCAGGCCCAGCCAGTTGGCGTAGACCAGCCGCTTGTCCGCCGCATCGACGGCGGCGACGCTGTCCTCGGCATCGGCGATGGCGGACAGGGCCGCCTCGACCAGCACGTCGGCGACGCCTGCCGGATTGTCCCTGCCGATGCGGTGCGCGCGGTCGATGACGATCTCCAGATGCAGGCCGTTGTGGCGCAGCAGAACGCCCGACGGCTCATTGGCTGCACCGGAATAGCCGACGAACACCTCCGCGCCCGCCAGCCCCGTCTCAAGCCCGCCATCCAGGGTAACGACCAGCCGCCCATGCTCGACCCGATAGGCCGTCGCCTGAGCGTGCGATCCGGTCGCCAGCGGCGCCGCCTGATCCAGAAGCGCACGGGCGCGGGCGATGACGCGGGCGCCGCGTTCGATGTCATAGCCGCCCGCCTTGGGCGCCTCGCCCAGCGCATCAGTGCCGTAAAGCGCGTCATACAGGCTGCCCCAGCGCGCATTGGCCGCGTTCAGCAGATAGCGGGCGTTGGTCAGGGGCACGACCAGCTGCGGCCCGGCCAGGGTGGCGATCTCAGGGTCGACGTTCGCCGTCTCGGCCCTCACGCCGTCGCGCTCGTTCTCGATATAGCCGATCTCGCGCAGATAGGCCTGATAGGCTGCCTGATCCGGCTGGCCCGGATAGGCCCGGTGCCAGTCGTCCAGCTTGGCCTGAAGTTGATCGCGGCGTTCCAGCAGGTCGCGGTTGCGTCGGCCGAACTGGGCCAGCAGCCCCTCGACACCGGCCCAGAAGGCTGCGGCGCTCACGCCCGTATCCGGCGTCGCCTGATCGCGCACGAAGGCGTCCAGCTCGGCGGCCACCTTCAGGCTGCCGTGGCGGACATAGGCGTCGGCGGAGGTCTTGGGGGCGTCGAACATGGCGGTCTCCTTCATCGCCCAGACTAGTCGCGCCCTGCTTCGCTATCCACGGCGAAGAAAGACATCTATCTTTGCAAAAGACACAATGATGAGACCCCGCCATGCTGGCCGAGTATGAAATCTTCGTCCGTGCGCTGGAGGAAGGCAGCCTGTCCGCCGCCGCGCGTCGGCTGGACCTGTCGCCCGCCGTGGCCTCGCGCAGGCTGGCGCGGCTGGAGGACCGGCTGGGGGTGCGGCTGATCGAGCGCACCTCGCGCCGTCTGGCCCCGACCGAGGCCGGGCGGCTGGTCTATGACCGCGCGGCGCAACTGCTGGAAGGCGTCGAGGATCTGGAGGCCGTGGTGTCGCGCCGCACGACCCAGGCGCGCGGCCTGCTGCGCGTCTCGGCCCCGACCTCGTTCGGACGGCGGCGGCTGGCGCCCCTGCTCCAGCCGTTTCTGGCGGCCCAGCCCCGCCTGACGCTGGAGCTGAACCTGAGCGACGCCTTCGTCGACCTGATGGCCGAGGACGTGGATGTGGCGGTGCGGATCGGCGGCTATGAGGCGGAAAATCCGCTGATGCACCGGCTGGCGCCGAACCGGCGGGTGCTGTGCGCCTCGCCCGCCTATCTGGCCGAGCACGGCGCGCCGGATAGCCTCGACGACCTGCGCCGCCACGCCCAGCTGGCGGCCGAGAACCAGTCGACCTGGCGGTTGGAAGGCCCCGAAGGCCCCGTCGTCTTTCGCGCCCGCAGCCGGGTGCGGACCAACTCAAGCGAAGTGGCGCGCGAACTGGCGCTGGCGGGCGGCGGCGTCGCCCTGCGCTCGACATGGGACGTCGGCGATGAACTGCGCGACGGGCGGCTGAGGGTGGTGCTGCCGCAGTATGCGGGATCGTCCGACGTGGCGATCTTCGCGCTGACAGCAGGCCGGGCGCGGGCCGAAACCCGCGTCCGCGCCTTCATCGACTTCCTCAGCGGCCTGTATGGCGAAACGCCGGAGTGGGACAAATGACCCTTCTCCCCTTGAGGGAGAAGGTGGACGGCGAAGCCGGACGGATGAGGGGTGCGAAGACGCGGGCTGGCGATACCCGCTCAGACGTCGCGCCGACACCCCTCATCCGGCCCTGACGGGCCACCTTCTCCCTCAAGGGGAGAAGGCTGCGTGTTACTTCATCCAACGATCCAGCCAAGACGACATCTCATACAGGGCATGGCCGACCGACTCCCGCGCGCGATAGCCGTGGGCCTCCAACGGCAGGACGACATAGCGCGCCGTCGCGCCATTGCCCTTCAGCGCCGCATAGAAGCGCTCGGTCTGCACCGGGAAGGTGCCCGAGTTGTCGTCCGCCTCGCCGTGGATCAGCAGGATCGGCTCATTGACCTTGTTGGCGTAGGTGAAGGGCGACATCTCCGTATAGGTCTCGGTCGCCTCCCAGTAGGAGCGCTGCTCCGCCTGGAAGCCGAAGGGCGTCAAGGTGCGGTTATAGGCGCCCGAGCGCGCGATGCCGGTCTTGAACAGGTCGGTGTGCGCCAGCAGGTTCGCCGTCATGAAGGCGCCGTAGCTGTGCCCGCCCACGGCGATCCGCTCCCGTTCCGCCACGCCCAGAGCGACCACGGCGTCGACCGCCGCCTTGGCGCTGGCCGACAGTTGCTCGATGTAGGTGTCGTTCGGCTCGGCCCCGTCGCGGCCGATGATCGGCATCGTCGGGTTGTCCAGGATGGCGTAGCCCTGGGTCAACAGGAACAGGTGGCTCGACCCCGACGGACGCACGAAGCGGTTGTCGGTATCCACGACCTGACCGGCCACGGCGGCGTCGGTGAACTCGGCCGGATAGGCCCACATCAGAAGCGGCAGCGGGCCGTCGCGGTCTTTGTCGTAACCGGCGGGCAGATAGAGAGTGCCCGACAGCTCCACGCCGTCGTCGCGGGTGTAGGTGATCAACTGGCGCGTGGCCCCGGCCAGTTGCGGGGCCGGATCAGGGAAGTTCGTCAGTTGGGTGACGCCGCCGTCCAGATCGCGGATGCGCAGATTAGCCGGATCGGCGCCGCTTTCGCGATAGGTGACCAGCTTGCGGCCCGCCTCGTCCAGCACGCCCACGACGCTCTCATACTCGCCTTGCGCCGAGCGCCAGACGCGCTCCGTCTCGCCCGACTTCAGGTCCATCAGGTCGAGGAAGGGATAGGCGCCCTCTCGCGTCGCGCCGTCGCCCTCGACAAAGACACGGGCGCCGTCGGCGCTGAAGCGCATGACCGAACGGCCGCGCGCGTTCGGCTCCGTCACGACCGAGCCGGGGTCGTTGTAGCGGTCCTGATAGTTGCGATCGACCAGGACGCGACCCTGCCCCGGATTGGACGGATCGACCAGGGTGCGCGTTTCGTGCCGGGTGTTGAACCAGCGGCTGTTGACGATGGCGGCGTCATTCCGACCCCAAGTGGTTCCGGCGTAGCGTTCCTTCAGATCGGCCAGCGTCTGCACCCGGTCGTTGAAGGGCGCGCGCAGCATGAAGACGCGGTCACGCACCTCGGCGGGGTTGCGCGGATCGCCGCCGTCCTGAGCCTCGGCCCAGACCAGGGTGGCGTCGGCGTCAGCCCGCCACTGGACCGCGCGCGGTCCCGGCGCCACGGCGTCGAACGGCGTCGGCACATTGTCGCGCAGCGGCAGGTCGGCCACGCGGTGCACCTGGCGCCCGTTCATGTCGGTGACGATGACGTCCGAGGGGAACAGGCTGGCGGGCACGACGTAGGAATAGGGCTTCTTGACCCGCGTCTGCAGGATGTAGCGCCCGTCCGGCGAGGTCGAGACGCCCAGAATGACGCCCGGCTGGCCCACCGAGCGGGCGCGGCCGTTCAGCGACACCACCGTCGGCTGGCTGGTGAAGTAGTAGTCGAACAGCGCCTCTTCGCCCACATTGGACAGCAGGTCCTGATAGGTCCGCACCGGCGCGGCGCGGCCGCCGCTCTCGGTGATGATCGGGCCTTCCGGCGGATGGTCCACGTTCGGCGTCAGGCCGCGCCCGGCCGGAACCGCCAGGACCAGCAGCCCCGAAGAGTCCGACAGCCAGGAGAAGCCAGACCCCGCCGCCGCATTGACCATCGGCCCGTTCAGCTTGCGCGCCTTGGCCTGCGCCACATCGGCGGTCCACAGCTCCAGCCCGTTCGGAGCGTTGACCAGGAAGGCCACCGCCTGGCCGTTCGGCGCCCAGCTGACATTGGTCAGGCGCGCATTGACGGGCAGGCCCGTCACCGGGCGCGCAGGCCCGCCGTCGACCGCCTGAAAACTGAGCCCCGTCAGCCAGGAGACGCGGCTGTTGGCCGGGCCGTTGTTCTTCGGATTGATCCGATAGCCCGCCAGCCGCAGCATCGGCTCGGCCAGTTCGGAGATGGCCGGCAGGTTGGCGCGGTCAGTCAGCAACAGGGTCTTGCGGTCCGGGCTGACGCTGACGCCGGGATTGGGCTTGGCGTCCAGGATCTGGGCGATGGGCGACGGCGGCTGTTGATAGGTCGGCGCGGCGTCCTGGGCGACTGCCGCAACCGGCAGGGCCAGGGCCGGAACGGCGACGACGAGCACCAGGGCGGGCAAGGCGGCCCGCAGCAGACGATGGCGCATGGAAATTTCCCCACTGAGACGAGTCTTATGTGGCCCCAGGTGTGAAACCCCCGAGGTCCGGGGTCAACCATCAGGCTTGTCACCCTCGGCCTTCCCCTGCGTCGCGCTTGCCGCTTGCCCCTCTTCCCGGCCCGCTTTAAGGACGAAGGAGACCACGATATTCATCAGATGGTGAAAAAGGGAGTCCGATGGGCAAGATTTACGCTGACGTGAAGTCCGCGCTGGAGGGGCTGACATTCGACGGCATGACCGTCATGTCCGGCGGCTTCGGCCTGTGCGGCATCCCCGAGAACCTGATCGCGGGTCTGCGCGACACGGGCGTGAAGGGTCTGACCGTCATCTCCAACAATGCGGGCGTGGACGGCTTCGGCCTGGGCCAACTGCTTGAGACGCGCCAGATCGCGAAAATGATCTCGTCCTACGTCGGCGAGAACAAGGAGTTCGAACGCCAGTACCTGGCCGGCGAGCTGCAGCTGGAGTTCAACCCGCAAGGCACCCTGGCCGAGCGCATCCGCGCGGGCGGCGCGGGCATCCCGGCCTTCTTCACCGCCACCGGCGTCGGCACCCTGGTCGCCGAAGGCAAGGAAGTGCGCGACTTCGACGGCCGCAAATACGTCATGGAGACGGGGCTGGTCGCCGACCTGTCCATCGTCAAGGCGTGGAAGGCCGATGAGCGCGGCAACCTCGTGTTCCGCAAGACGGCCCGCAACTTCAACCCGATGATGGCGACTGCGGGCAAGGTCACGCTGGTCGAGGTGGAAGAGATCGTCCCCGTCGGCTCGCTGGACCCCGACCACATCCACACGCCGGGCGTCTATGTCGACCGCCTGATCCAGACCGTGTCCGAAAAGCGCATCGAACAGCGCACCGTCCGTCAGAAGGGAGCGTAACCATGGCCCGTACTCGCGAACAACTGGCTGAACGCGCCGCCAAGGAGCTGCAGGACGGCTTCTATGTGAACCTGGGCATCGGTATCCCGACCCTGGTCGCCAACTACATCCCCGACGGCATGGTCGTGACCCTGCAATCGGAAAACGGCATGCTGGGCATGGGCCCCTTCCCCTATGAGGGCGAGGAAGACCCCGACCTGATCAACGCCGGCAAGCAGACGATCACCGAGATCCCCGAGAGCAGCTATTTCAGCTCCTCGGACAGCTTCGCCATGATCCGGGGCGGCCACATCAACCTGTCGATCCTCGGCGCGATGGAAGTGGCCCAGAACGGCGACATCGCCAACTGGATGATCCCCGGCAAGCTGGTGAAGGGCATGGGCGGCGCCATGGACCTGGTCGCGGGCGTCAAGCGCGTTGTCGTGGTCATGGATCACGCCAACAAGCACGGCCAATCCAAGGTGCTGAAGGCCTGCACCCTGCCGCTGACCGGCACGGGCGTCGTCAGCCGCATCATCACCGACCTGGCCGTCTTTGACGTCAAGCCGGACGGTTCGGGCCTGGAGCTGATCGAACTGGCGGACGGCGTCACGCTGGACGAGGTCTCGGCCAAGACCGAGGCCGACTACACGGTGGCGGCGAACCTGGGCTGAACCGCCCTCCTCCCGCTGTGAAAACAGAAACCCCGGCGACCACGAGGCCGCCGGGGTTTTTCATGCCTTCCTTCGCCCCCGAGGGGGAAACTAGTTCCGCGTCGCCTGGAAGCCCTGCTGGTCGGTCCAAAGGACGATCTGACGGCTGGCCTCGGCCGTGGCGCGGTCGAAGGCGGCGACGATGGCCGACTGGCGGTTCTCGCCGGCGTTCTCCCTGACCGAGATGCGATCCTCGGCCACGATCGTGCGGTCGCCCGGCCGGACCAGACGCAGCAGCACCACGATGTTCACATCCGGCACAGCCCCCGGCGCGGCGTAGGCGGCCTCGAACCGGCGCACATCCACGCTCAACAGCAGGCCGTCGCGCGTCAGCGGGCCGCCGCTGAGAACCGTGCACGTCCCGCCGTCGACGAAGGCGTTGCGAAGCGCTTCCTCGAACAGTGTCTCGGCCGGGGACACCCAGCGCGCGCCCTTGATGTAGGCCGCCTCGGCCCCGGTCACGGCCAGCAGGCGATCGCCGCGCGCCGCCTCGGGGAAGTCCACCCGGCGCATGGCGACATGAACGTCCGGGCAAGCCGACGTCGCCCCCGTCCCGGCATAGGCCGAGGCCCCGCCGAAGCGATAGAGCTGCACCGGATCGGGCGAGGCCAGCAGGGCGCAGCCGGCCAGGCCGCCAGACAGGGCGACCGAAGCCGCCGCGATCAGGAGAGTGGAACGGATCACGGCTGCACCTCGATTTCCTTGGACGGCGCCTTGGCGATAAAGTCGCGCGGGCTTTCACGCACATTGTCGACCAGCGACTGCAGCGAGCGCGTCGCCATATCCAGCTGGCGGATCGTGTCGTTGAGTTGCGGCACGGTCTGGGTGCCGAAATCGCCCAGCGGCCCTTCTAGCCCGGTCGCCGAACGGTTGATCGAGGCGATGGCCGCCTGGGCTTCCTGCGTCGCCTTGTTGATGTTGGCGATGGCCTGCTTGCCGTCCGTGTCGATCATCTGACGCGCGCTGACGCCCAGGGCCTGATACTCGCCGACGGCGGCGTTGGCCTTGGTGATGGTCTCTTCAAGCTGCTGGAACATGCCCTTGCGGGCTTCCAGCTCGGCGGTCAGGGCCTCGACGTTCTTCACGCTGGACGAGAAGCTGCGGATGTTGTCGTCCGACATCACGCGGTTGATGCGGTTCAACGCATCCACCGTCTGCGCCAGCACCGTGCCCGATCCGCTCAACAGCTCGGCGATGGGGCTGGGCTGGCTCTGGATCACCGGCACGACATGGTCGGGATACTGATCCTTCAGCAGCGGACTGTCCGGCGAACCGGCGGTGATCTGGATGTAGTTCAGGCCGGTGATGCCCAGCGGCTCCAGTTGGGCGCGCGAGGTCACGCGCACCGGCGTCGTGCCGTTCAGGCGCACGCGGGCGATGACCTGATCGCCCTTCTTGGGGTCCAGATTCAGGTCCGTCACCTCGCCGACGCGAATGCCGTTGAAGTGCACCTCGCCGCCTTCCGACAGGCCGCGCACCGGGCCGTAGAAGACGATGTCATAGACGTCGAAGTCCTTGTTGAACTGCAATCGGGCCAGCCAGATCGTGAACACCGCCAGCGCCAGCATAAGGGCGACTGTAGCGATGCCGACGGCGGCGTAATGAGCGTCTCTTTCCATCGTTTCGCGCCCTCCTCAGGCCGCGCTCTTGTGGGCGGCGCGTCCGCGCGGCCCCAGGAAGTATTCCTTGATCCAAGGGTGGTCCGAGCGTTCCAGCTCGGCGACCGGCGCCTTGGCCACCACATGCTTGTCCGCCAGCACGGCCACCTGGTCGCAGATGGCGTAAAGGCTGTCGAGGTCGTGGGTGATCATGAAGACCGTCAGCCCCAGGTCGTCCGACAACTGACGGATCAGATCATCGAACGCCGCCGCCCCGATCGGGTCCAGACCGGCCGTCGGCTCGTCCAGGAAGACCAGTTCGGGGTCCAGCGCCAGAGCGCGGGCCAAGCCGACGCGCTTTCTCATCCCGCCCGACAGCTCGGCTGGCTTCAGATAGAGGGCCTCGGGCTTCAGCCCGACCATGGCCACCTTCATCTCGGCCAGCTCGCGGATTGTCGACTTGGACAGCTTGGTGTGCTCCACCAGCGGCGAGGCCACATTGTCCAGCACCGTCAGGGACGAGAACAGCGCTCCCTGCTGGAACAGAACGCCCGTGCGTCGCTCGACTGCCGCCGCCTCGGCCTTGGTCATGGCCGCGCGATCCTCGCCGAACAGGCGCACTTCCCCGCCCTCCGGCTCCTTCAACCCGATGATGGAGTTCAGCAGCACGGTCTTGCCGGTGCCCGACCCGCCGACGACGCCCAGCACCTCGCCGCGCATCACGTCCAGATTCAGATCCTGGTGGATCACCCGCTCGCCGAATTGGCTGAGCAGGCCCCGCACCTGGATGAGGGCTTCGCGGTCGTCCGGTTTGCGCGTCTCGTCCGTCATATCTTCAGCTCGATGAAGATCAGGGCGAAGACGGCATCCAGCAGGATGATGGCGAAGATCGCCTGCACCACGGCCGCCGTCACCCGACGGCCCAGGCTCTCGACGTCGCCGGCCACCGACATGCCCTGGCGACAGCCGATGGCCGCGACCACCAGGGCGAAGACCGGCGCCTTGATCAGGCCGACCATCATGTGCGTCGGCATATAGCCGTCCTCGACCAGCCGCTGGAAGAAGAAGGCCGGGCCCAGGTTCAACTGGCTCCACGACACCAGCACCCCGCCCAGCAGGCCGCCCATCATGGCCAGGAAGGTCAGCAGCGGCAGCATGACCAGCAGCGCCGCCAGACGCGGGATGACCAGGGCCTGGAACGGATCGACGCCCATGACCTGCATGGCGTCCACCTCCTGCGTCATGCGCATGGAGCCGATCTCGGCGGCGAAGGACGAGGCCGAACGACCCGCCAGCAGCACGGCGGTGATGACCACGGCGAACTCGCGGAAGACGGCGACGCCGATCAGTTGCACGGCGAAGACGCCGGCCCCGAACTGGGTCAGCAGATCCACGCCGATGAAGGCCACCACGGCGCCGATGAAGAAGTTGGTCACCACCACGATCGGGATGGCGTCCAGCCCCGTGCGCTCGGCCTGGCTGAACCAGGCGGCCCAGCGGATGCGGCCGGGATGCTTCAGCGTGGTCAGCACGGCGGCCATCAAACGGCCCAGGAAGGCCAGGGACAGCATGGCCTCGGCGCCGAAATCATAGACCCCGCGCCCGACCTTGGCGAAGCCGCGCGTCATGGGGGCCGAGCGGCGCGGCGGCTCGGCCGTCATGCAGTCCAGCTTGGCCACCATGCGATACAGGCGCCCGGCTTCGGGCCGCGCCGACCAGGCGGATTCAGGGAGAGGGCGGCTCATGGCCTGGGCCACGGCCAGAGCGCCGGCGGTGTCGAAACGACCCAGATCGTCCAGGTCCAGCGCCGTAACGGTTCGGCCGTCCAGCTCAGTCTTCAGCCGATCGCCCATCCGGCCGACGGCGACGGTCGACCAGTCGCCCGCCAGCCGCAAGCGCGCCTGACCGTCCTGGTGTTCGTCAATCTGGAAGTCCGCCCGATTCATGAATTCGACACTGACACAGGCCCGCCCGCACGCATACGCCGCTTAAAGCTCTGCTTTTCATGTCGCGTCAACGACTGATGACAAATCTCGGTCTCTTCCAGCGTTGCTCGACGCAAGCCAAGGCCCTCCCGACACGGCGCAGCTTTGTGAACGTCGTCGGGCGATTTTCGTTCAGCCGCCGCTCGGGACGAGGACTCGAAAAGACCTAGCGCAGATAGTCGAGCAGGGAGACCTGGCGAAGCTGGCTGACCACCTGGGCCGAGGCTTGCAGGGACACTTGCGCCAACTCCAGTTCGGTGACGGCTTCGGCCATGTTCGCGTCCGTCTTCCCGGACAGGATGGTGTCGATCGAAATCTTGCGCGCCTCCTGGGATTCCAACAGACGGTCGACGCGGTTCTGCATTCCGCCGTTGGCGGCCTGCAACTCCACCACCCCTTTCGACGCCGCCTCGAAGCGGCCCATCTGGGTGGTCAGGAATGTCTTCTGGGCGTCCGTCATCTGGCCGTCCAGCGGCGTCGCCTCATGGGCCAACTGGATGTCGCGGAAGATGGCGAACAACTCCGAGCCCACGGCGTTAGCCAGGAAGCTGGTGTCCATCGACACGTTCTCGTCCAGCCAGGACGACTGCTTCAGTTGATCGTTGCGGAAGGCGGCGTTTTCGTCGGGCAAGGCCGCCAGCTTGGCCATCATGCTGGCCTCCGGCTGACCAGGGATGCCGGGCAACTCCACCGGCGCACGATCGATGACCCCGCCGCCGAACAGATACTTGCCCTGATGCTTCATGTTCAGCCCGTCCTGAGCCTCCATGAACAGACTGTTCAGCGTCCCCATCAGCGTGTCCATCCGCCCGGCGGCGATGGCGTCGGCGATGGCCTGACGCGCCGCCGTCGAAGCGTCTGCAACCCGGTCCATCGCCAGATCCTGGGTCTCCAGCCGCGCCGCGACGGTCTTGTTCGTGTCGATGAAGGTCTGGATGCGGGTCTGGCTGGACTTCAGCGCGCTGACCGTCTCGGAGCCTCGACCGAAGCCGACCAGGTCCGTGGCGTTCTTCTTGGTGTTCACCTTCTGCTGGGCGTCGGCCATGCGCGACTGGGCCGACATCAGATCAAGCAGGGCCGACTGATAGTTTCCGTAGGTTGAAACGCGTGTCATCGCACCATTCCCAGCAGGGTGTCGTACATGTCCTTGGCGGCCTGAACCATGCGGGCCGAAGCGTTAAAGGCCTGCTGATAGGTGGTCATCAGCACCAACTCCTCATCCAGGTTGACCCCTTCGACCGAGACGCGGCGCGCCGTCGCTTCCTTGGCCAGGGCCGTGGCGCTGACGGCGTTGTTCTTGGCCATGGCGGCCCGGCTGCCGATCTCGCCCGACAGTTCCGACGCATAGCGCGCCAGCGACATGGAGCCGCCCGCCGCCCCGCCCGCCGCCGAGAAGGAGGCGGCGTTCTCGCCCGCGCTGGCCAACAGGCGCGCGCCGCGCGCGTCGTTCTTGCTGACCACGGCCGCGCCCAGCCCGCCTGTCGCATCGGCCTTGGCGAAGGCCATCAGGGCCGGATCGCGGGCGATGTCGGCTCTGATCGAGAAGGCATCGGCCCGCGAGGCGCGCGTCCCGCCCAGACCGAACAGCTCGCTCATCGACACGTTGGAGGGAACCTGGGTCGTGCGGTCCTGAAGCACCGACAGGTTCGCGCCCGAGCCGGGGCGCGGCGTGAACGTCATCTCGCCCGCGGGATTGAGGCTGAACGTCCCCATCCGCCCGGCGCCCGTCATCGGATCGTTCAGCGCGGCCAGCAGGCTGGTCATGTCGCCGCCCGCGGGGACCGCCACCTCGATATCGCGCAGCTTGGCGCCCGCCGCGTCGCTGAAGCGGAAGGTGATGGTGTCGTCCGGCGTGAAGCCATGCTGCGACGCGCCCGTCATGCCCGTTTCGAAGATCGCCGGCTGCTCGCTGGTGATCAGGTCGTTCAGGCCGAAGAAGTGCGAGAAGCCTCGCCCGCCCTTGTTCGAGGGCGCGGCCGGATCGTCGACCACCACCACGCCCGTGCCCGGCGCACCCTGAATCTTCAGCCGCCCATCGACGAAGCTCGCGCTGCCGTTGGCGCCCAGCTGGGCGTTCAGGTCGGCCAGGAAGGTCGCCGGGTTCAGCGTCGCCAGATCCAGGTCGATCTTCTGCAGGGCCACACCCTGATCATTGGTGATGACGATGGAGGTGCGGCCGGTGAAGCCCTGCAGGGCGGTCTCGAGCGACTGCCCGACATTGCGGCCGGTCAGGCTGTTGGGCGGCGGCGCGGCCGAAGAGGCGTTGTGCGCCCGGTTCAGTTCGTCGGCCATGCGCGACATCAGTTCGGCCAGACGTTCGGCGGTCGCCGGCGCCTCGCCGTCGCGCAGCTCCAGCAGCCCCTTGATCTCACCCGAGTTCAGCCCCTCAGCCAGGGAACGCGCCTTTCCGGCGGGCGGCTCGATGACCGTGACCTCGTTGAACACTGTCTCGGCCGAGACGGCGCCCGCGCGCACATAGTCCAGCTTGGCCGCGCCCTGACCCGCCAACAGGATGCCGGCGCCAGTGCGGATCTCGACCCCGCCGACCGCGCGGCCGGTGATGCGGACGTCCATCAGGCCCGACAGCTGATCGATCAGGGCCGCCTGAGCCGTCTGGGCGCCCGAGGAGTCCGCATTGACCACCGTCGCCTTGGCGATTTCGACGTTCAGCTTCTCGATCTGCTCCAGCAGGCTGTTGGCCGTCTCGACCGCGCTCTTGATGCGCGCGTCAGCGTCCTCGCGCACCGACTGGATCTGGGCGTTGATGCGGGCGGCTTCGTCGAACAGGCCCTGCGTCTTCCAGACGGCCTCCTGGCGCCGCGGGCCGGAGGTCGCATCCTCGGCCGAAGCGGCGAAGGCGGCGAAGACGCTATCGATCTGCGAGAAGAAGCCGCTGTTGGAGCCCGGATCGCCGAACATCGACTGGATGCGGTCGTAAAGCTCGTAGCGCACCGTCTGGCGCCCCGCGTCAGCGCTCGCGTTCAGGCTGGCCGCCTGAAGGAAGCGGTCGGTGGCCAGACGGATGCGGGCGATCTCCACCCCCGCGCCGACGCCCTGGCTGGCCCAGGACTCCTGCTCGGCGATCTTGCGGACATAGCCGGGCGTGTTGACGTTGGAGACGTTGTCCGAAACCACCCGCAGCTGCGTCTGGGCCGCATTCATGCCCGAGGTGGCGATATTCATGATCGAGTTGAGGGACATCAGACCTCTCCCACGCCGTGACGCGTACGCAGGCTCACGCCCGGCAAGCCTTGCAGGCAAGCGAGCAAATCTTGCCCGGCGAATTGAGCAGGTCTTCTGACCATCTCTTTGATTTTACTCGACATCGGCATTCAGCCCCTGTGCATTCGTCAACAAGGGAGGCAAGCGGCGGGCCAAGTCGGGCGGCGCCGCCCGCGCCCGGCAAAAAGCGACGAGCGCGGCAAGAAGCGCCCGGCGCCACACGCCGCAATCGACAGCCAAAAATCGATCAATATTCATATATTTCAGTACATTAACTCGAACACCTGCACTTGGCCCAAGGCTTGCGGAGGCTCTGCCGAATGACCCAGGCGCAGCAGGCGCCGCCTCTCATCGACCGAAAGCGCCTGCCGCCCGCATGTCCGCCATCAGCCTCATGTCCGTCCTGACGCCCGCCACTCCCGGCGGCGCGGGTCTCGACGCCTCCGACGAGGCGGCGACGGACAGCGCCGTCTTCGCGGATCTGATGCTCAAGGAAGAGGCGCCCGCGCCCGCCGCCCCGGTCGCCGAGACGCCCGCCGAGACGCCCGAAGTCGCCGCCTCAGACGAAGCCGCCAAGGATGGCCTCGCGGTCGTCCCGGCTCCGCCCGCCTGGTTCGCGCCACCCCCGCCGGTGCAGCAGACTGCCGTTCCGCAAGCCGCTGTCGATCCGGCGACGCCCCCCTTCGCAGCCGCAACGACGTCTGCGCCGCAGGCCGACTTCGAGGCTGCAGAGACGGCTGCCGTCGAGGCTGCGGCTACGCCTGCCGACACCGCACTCGCCCCAGCCGCGACGACGCCGCCTGTAGTCACGTCCGCCGCTCTTAAGGCAGCGCTCCCGGCCACCTTCGCCGAGGTGAATGCAGCGCTTGAAACCCCGTCACCCGAGAGCGACGAGTCGTTGGACGCGCCGCCGCCGTCGCGCCCTGGGTCCGCGCCTCTTTCGGCCCAAGACGCCGCCTTACTGGGCGTGACCGGCTTCCGATCGGGTGCGGGCGAACGCCTTGCCTCGGCGCGAGAAGCGATTCAGGCCGCCGCCGCGACGGGCGGCTCCGAAGCGGCCGCCAGCCGCCCCGCCCCATCCGACGCTCCCGCCGATACGGCAGCGTCAGCACCCGCCGCCCGCCCGGCCGCTGCGCCCGCGCTCGCCGAAACGCCTGCCGCGGCGGCCGTCGTCGCGCCCTCAGCCGACGGCGAAGCCCCGGCCGCGCCGCAACAAGGCGCCGTCGAAGCCGCGCCCCAGTTGCCGGGCGCGCAACGCGATCTGGGCCTGTCCCAGCTGTCGCGCGCCACGGTCGAGACCACGGCCCAGATCGCCGCACAGATCATCAAGAAGCTGGACGGCCGCTCGACCCGCTTCGACATGGCCCTGACGCCCGAGGGACTGGGCCGGGTCGATGTCAGCCTGGAGATCGAGTCCGACGGCCAGGTCACGGCGCGTCTGGCCTTTGACAATCCGGCGGCGGCGGCCGACCTGCGTGCGCGCGCCGACGAACTGCGCCGTCAGCTTCTGGACGCGGGGCTGCAACTGTCGCGCGATGATCTGGAGTTTGCCGAGCGTGATCCTTCGTCCGGCTTCGGCGGCGGCGCATTCGAGCGCCAGCCTGACCGCCGCGCCTTCGCCGGCGCCGCCCGCCTGGCTGCCGAGGCCGATTCCGTCGTTCCGTCGCCCAGCGCCTGGACGTCCCTTTCCCTGACGCCTGACCGCGTCGATCTGAAGGTCTGATCGATGGTTGACGCCGTCTCCACCAACAACGCCGCAGGCCGGGTGAACACCGGAGGTCAGATGCTGGCCTCCAACTTCCAGACCTTCCTGTCGTTGCTGACCACGCAGTTGAAGAACCAGGACCCGTTGTCGCCGGTGGATTCCAACGAGTTCACCGCCCAGCTGACCCAGATGGCCGGCGTCGAGCAGCAGCTTCTCACCAACGACTTGTTGACGGGCTTGCTCAAGGCCCAGCAAGGCGACGGCCTGACCGGCGCGGCGCAATATATCGGCAAGGACGCCACCGCCGTCTGGGCCGCCACCCGCTTCGAGGACGGCGAGGCCAACTGGAGCTATGAATTGGCCGCCGACGCGACCGACGCCACGCTTCAGGTGCTGGACGCCTCGGGCAAGGTGGTCTGGAGCGGCCCAGCGCCCGACAAGACCAACGGCATGCACGACTTCAAGTGGGACGGAAAGACCACCGGAGGCGGCCAGGTCGATGACGGCGGCGTCTATACGCTGAAGGTCGTCGCCAAGGACGGCGCAGGCAAGGCCGTCGACAGCCAGGTGCTGATCCGCGGCCGCGTCACCGGCGTCGAGATGTACGACAACACGCCCTTCGTCATCATCGGCAACTCGATCATGCCGGTGTCCAGCCTGATCGCGCTGGAAGAACAGAAGGCGGCCGCCAAACCCGATCCCGAAGAGGACGCCGGCGCGGTCAGCGCCCTCGCCTCGAAACTCAACCCTTTCAATCTTCTCTCGTAAGGAATTCCAGCCATGAGCATTAACGGCGCCATGCTGGCCGGCGTGTCCGGCCTGACCGCGAACGCCGCGGCCCTTTCGACGATCTCGCAGAACATCGCCAACGTTAACACCGTCGGCTACAAGCGCGCGGCCACGGAATTCTCCACCGTCGTCAACGCCCAGACTCAGGGCGTCAACTACTCCGCCGGCGGCGTTCAGGCCTCCGCCCGCCACTTCATCAGCCAGGCGGGTCAGCTTCAGCGCACGACCTCGGGCACCGACCTGGCCATCGCCGGCCAGGGCTTCTTCGTCGTCACCGAAAAGTCCGAGAACCTGACCCTGTCGGACGCGCGCCTGTTCACCCGCGCCGGGGCGTTCAAGATCGACGATCTGGGCTACCTGCAAAACACCTCGGGCCTGTATCTGCAGGGCTGGCCGGTCGACGCCGACGGCGTGGTCAACAGCGATCCCTCGGACATGAGCCGCCTGCGCACCATCAACGTCGGCTCGGTCGGCGGCGCGGCCGAGCCGACCACCCGCGTCGGCCTGAACGCCAACCTGAAGTCCAGCCAGCCGATCAATGAAGCGGCTCAGAACCCGCTTCCGACCGGCGTCACGGCCTATGACCCGGCCGCCAACTCCATGGCGATGTACGCCAACGATCCGGCGACGGGCGTGAAGCCGGACTTCGAGATCACCATTCCGGTGTCCGACTCCAAGGGCGGCCAGCGCAACATCACCGTCTCCCTGCTGAAGAGCTCGACCGCCAACGAATGGTACGCCGAGATCCGCGCGCCTGAAGGCACGGTGACCAACGCCGACGGCCTGCTGAAATCCGGCCGCATCGCCTTCACCCAGGACGGCCGTCTGGACGTCGCCGCCATGCAGGCGTGGAGCGCGCCGGGCGGCGCCGGCGGCGGCCTGTTCGACGATCCGACGAACGCCAGCATCAGCCTGTCGGCGTCCGACGGCACGGCGCCCGCCGACGGCAGCACGCCGAACGGCGGCTGGGATCCGTCGCTGGGCATCGCCGCCCAGACCATCGCCTTTGATCTGAACGCCTCGGCGGGCGGCCTGACGCAGTACGACAGCACCTCCATCGTCCAGGCCACCTATACGAACGGCACGGCCTTCGGGAACCTGACCGAGGTGAAGATCGACGAGACCGGCTTCGTCACCGCCATCTTCGACAATGGCGTGATGCGCAAGATCGCCCAGGTCGCCCTGGCCACCTTCCCCAGCGCCGACAGCCTGTCCGAAGTGTCGGGCAACGCTTTCCGCGTCAGCCAGAGCTCAGGCACCTTCAACCTGAAGGCCCCCGGCACCGGCGGCGCGGGCCTGCTGGGCGCGCAACAGCTGGAAGCCTCGACCGTCGACCTGTCGACCGAGTTCACCGGCCTGATCACCACCCAGCGCGCCTATTCGGCCTCGTCCAAGATCATCACCACCGCCGACGAGATGCTGGCGGAGCTGATCAACATCAAGCGCTGATCGGCCAACAGGAATCCATGAGCAAGGTCTCGTTAGACTCGATGAATCCTTCCTTTAGCCAGCGCAGAACGCGCCGGACCGGCCGGATGCGTCTTAGCCATTCCTTCACCACGACGCTTAAACGCCCCTTAGCGGGCGGGGCCCTAGCCTGTGCGTCTATGGTGGTGGTGAGAGAGGCTTAAGCCCATGCTGCAAGAGCGACGCCTTAACAGTAACGGCGAACAGTACGTGGTCGGCCCGACGGGCACGCCCCTGACCCTGCGGGACCTTCCCCCGTCGGATACGAACCGCTGGGTCATCCGCCGCAAGGCCGAGGTCGTAGCCGCCGTGCGTGGCGGTCTGATCAGCCTTGAGGACGCCCTGGCCAAATACCGTCTGACGGCCGAGGAGTTCCTGGCCTGGCAGAAGGCCATCGACAAATGGGGCATGCAAGGCCTGCGCACCACGCGCATCCAGAGCTATCGCGACTAGGCTTTCGCCTGGACGCATGATCATGGCCGCTCCTGAACGGGGGCGGTCTTTTTCATTGGCGAACGCCTTCGTTTCGGGCTTCGTTTTGGCCAGGCCTCGAAATTGCGCGGCTTAAGGCCTAAATGGCGGCGATGACCATGGACGCCCTGACCGACGACATCCTCTGCCCCGTTCCCGACATCGCCCCCATGTCGCAAGTCGACCTGGACGCCGCGATCGAGAGCGTGCGACAGGCCGTCGGCCTGCCGCAGGGCGCGCGCGTGGTCGCCGCCATGTCGGGCGGGGTGGATTCCACCGTCGTCGCCGCCCTGCTGCACAAGGCGGGCTATGACGTCGTGGGCGTGACGCTCCAACTCTACGACCACGGCGAGGCGCTGAAGAAGAAGGGCGCCTGCTGCGCCGGTCAGGACATTCACGACGCCCGCCTTGCCGCCGATCTGATCGGCATTCCGCACTACGTCCTCGACTATGAAAACCGCTTCAAGGACGCGGTGATCGACCAGTTCGCGGATTCATACCTGAAGGGCCAGACGCCGGTCCCCTGCATCCGCTGCAATCAGACGGTTAAGTTCCGCGATCTGCTGGACGTCGCCCGCGATCTGGGCGCCGAGGCGATGGCCACCGGCCACTACGTCCGCCGCGCCACGCACGGCAACCGCTCGCAGATGCGCAAGGCGGTCGATCACTCGCGCGATCAGTCCTACTTCCTGTTCGCCACGACGCAGGATCAGTTGGACTATCTGCGCTTCCCGCTGGCCGATCTGGAAAAGCCCCAGGTGCGGGGCGTCGCCGCGTCGCTGGGCCTGCGTATCGCCGCCAAGCCGGACAGCCAGGACATCTGCTTCGTGCCGACCGGCGACTATCGCACCCTGATCGACCGTCTGCGGCCGCAGGGGCGCGAGGCAGGCGACATCGTTCACATGGACGGCCGGTTTCTGGGCCGCCATTCGGGCATCACCGACTACACCATCGGCCAGCGCCGGGGCCTTAACGTCGCCGTGGGCGAGCCGCTGTTCGTGGTCAAGCTGGACCCCGACAACCGCCGCGTCATCGTCGGCCCGCGCGAAGCCCTGCTGACCGCGCGCCTGACGCTGGAGGAAACCAACTGGCTGGGCGATCAGGCCACCATCGAGGAAGCCGCCCGCGACGGCGCCCCGGTGCTGGCCCGCGTCCGCTCGACGCGCCAGCCCTCCCCCGCGCGTCTCGCTTTCATCGACGACGCCGTTCAGGTGGTCTTCGATCAGGGCGAAGAAGGCGTCGCCCCCGGCCAGGCCTGCGTCCTCTACGATCCGGCCGACGACGAGCGCGTGCTGGGCGGCGGCTTCATCCAGTCGACCGAAGCGGTCGCCGTCTAACACCCATCGTCACCCTCGGGCCTGCTCCGAGGGTGACGGATTAGGCCGCATAGACCCGCAGGCAATTACCGTCCGGATCGCGCGCCACGAAGCCGTGGCCGCAGTCCATGTCGCTGGGCGGCAGGACGATGCGCGCGCCTCGGTCCCACCAGTCGATGTGCAGTTGATCCACCACGGCGGGCGCGGCCATGCGGACGTCCACCTGCGCCCCGCCTCGCCCGCGCCACAGGCTGAGCGTCCGTCCCGGCGCCAGCAGGAAGACCGCATGGTCCGGCCCCGCCTCCAGAGGACGACGGCCCAGCAACCCGGCGTAGAAACGCGCGCTTGCGCCCGGATCGGCCACGTTCAGCAGAATGTCGTCGCTCATCGTCATGGGGCCCCTCCGCCTGTCTGAACAGAAGGAGAACCTAGTCGCGCCTGCCGCCAATTTCTGTCAGCATCATCGCGGCGGCCCCTGCCGGTCGCAGCCCTCGTGCCACCGCTTCAGCAGCACAGCCTTGCGCGTGGGATAGCGTGCCTCCAGCACCTCGACCTCGACGATGCGGTCTGTGCGGAAACTACGGAAGTCGCCGCGCAGCTCGCACCAGCCGATCAGCAGCCGCACCCGGTCGAAGAAGGCCAGGGCGAAGGGCCAGACCACACGGTCCGACGCCGCCCCCGCCTCGTCGCGATAGTTCAGCTTGAGCTTGCGCTCGATGCGGATCGCCTTGCGCAACAGCGCCGGGTCCACCGCATCGGCGGGGATCGGCGCGCCCGGCCCGATGAACAGGGCCGAAGCCTCCATCTCGTCACGCAAATCCGGCGGCAGCACCGCCGCGATGCGCGCCTGTGCGCTCAAAGCCGCATCCCGTAGCCGCGCATCCGCCCGCTCAGCCACCCAGCGCGAGCCCAGGGCCAGAGCCTCGATCTCTTCCGGCGTGAACATCAGCGGCGGCAACAGATAGCCGGGCTTCAGCACATAGCCCACGCCCGGCTCGCCCTCGATCGTCGCCCCCTGCGCCTGCAGGCTGGCGATATCGCGATAAAGAGTGCGCAGGGAAACGCCCGTCTCTTCCGCCAGCGCACGTCCGCTGACCGGCCGACGATGACGCCGCAGGGTGTTCAGCAGATCAAGCAGGCGTTCGGATCGTGACACGCCGCAAGCTTAACAGAGTTACTGCCGGAAAACGGCAGCATGATTTCAGGCGCGCTCTCAGGCGGCGTGAAGGACCACCCGGTTCCGACCTTCCCGCTTGGCCCGATACAGCGCCGCATCCGCCGCCTGCACCAGGGCGTCGCCGTCGCGGTCCATGCCCTTGTCCCACTCAGCCACGCCGAAAGACATGGTGCTGCTGCCCAGCGGCTGTTTGCCCAGGCGAAGGGCGATGCCGGCGATGGCCTGACGAACCGTATCGACCCGTTGCGACAGGGCTTCGGCCGTGGTGCCCGGCGCGATGATGATGAACTCTTCCCCGCCGTAGCGGCAGACGATATCCCCGTCGCGGAAGCGATGGCCCAGTTCGGCGGCGACGGCCTGCAGCACCACATCGCCCGCATCGTGGCCGAACTCGTCGTTGAACCGCTTGAAGTGGTCCACGTCGCACATGACGACGCACAGGGGCGCGCCCGAACGCGCGGCGCGCGCCACCTCCAGCGCCAGCGCCTCTTCCATGTAGCGACGGTTGAACAGGCCGGTCAGCGGGTCGCGGATCGTCTGTTCCTTCAGGTCGCGCTGCAGCTTCTGGTTGACCATGGCCGAGGCGATGTTCTCGGCCAGGACGTTGAGGCAGAACTGCGTCTCGGCCTCGACCAGACCGTCCAGGTGCAGGACGCCGATCACTTCGCCCGAGGCCAGCAGCGGCTCGCAGTGATAGGGCGCCGCCAGATGGTCCACATGGCCGCAGGCGACGTCGGCGCCCGGTTCGGACACGAAATGGCTCTGGCCCCGGCGCAAGGCCCAGCACTGATCCGGCGCAAAGCCGTCCTGCTCGCTCTCATGCCCGCCCCAGCCCGACAGCGGGACCAGCAGGTTGCGCGAGTTGTTGTAGGCGTAGAGCGCGCCTGGCAAGCCCGGAAGGACGCGCGGCACGAAGGCGTGGATGACCTGGGCCAGTTCGTCGTCGGTCCGGGCCGCCTGCATCCGATGCGCCATGCCGCCCAGCAGTTCGATGACCTCGCCTCGCTCCCGCAGGGTCTGGGCGCTGGCCAGCAGTTCGTCGTGAACGCGCTTCAGTTCGCGCTCGCTGCGGCTCTGATCGGTCGCCGCCGTCGCCAGACGGTCGGCCATGTCATTATAGCCGCGCGCCAGTCGATTGAACTCACGCGAGCCCATGCGGCCGTCGATCCTCTGATCGAGGTCGCCCGCGCCCAGGCCGGTCATGGCGTGGGTGATGACGCGCACCGGCTGGCGAATGCCGCGGATGACCATGAAGGACACCGACAGGGAGAAGAAGGCGATCAACGGCCCGCCGATCAGGGCCAGACCCCGCACGCGCGCCAGCCGCTGCTCAGCCGCCTCGACGCGGCGCGCCTGCAACACCCGCTCTTCGTCCAACAGTTCTCGCGCCGCCAGCACGAAGGCGCTCATGGAATCGAAGCCACGCCCTTCGACGATGAACGATTCGGCCCTGGCGAAATCTCCGCTCCGCGCCAGGGTCAAAGGCTGACGCATCAGTTCAATGCGGCCTGACAGCTGCGCGCCCAGAGCCTGCACCCGATCCTGTTGAGACGGGTTGTCCCGCGTCAGCTCCACCAACTCACTGAACGCCCGCAGGGAGTCCGAAACCCGCGTGTCAAAGGACTGGGCGTAGGCCGGGTTCTGCGTCAGCACATAGGCGCGCTGGCCCGACTCCGCGTCGCGCAGCCCCGCCACGGTCTCTTCCATCGCCTGGATGACCTTGGCGGAGTGCGTCACCCAGCGGAAGCTCTCGCGAGTCTGTCGCGAGGCGTCGGCCAGGGCGGCCACGAGAACCAGTAATGCGATCACCACCAGGGCGCTGACAGCGGCGATCCTGGACGTCAGGGACTGAAACATGCCCCACCGTTAACCTTCGACAGTTGACGGAGGTTGAATCGATCAGAGGGTTTTACGCGGCTTCGTCCTTGGCCGGCATGACCTCGCCGACCGTCGGGCGGTTCTCGGTGAAGACCACCTCCACGTCGCGCGGGCGGACCATCTCATTGCAGCAGCCGCAGGCGATGCGCGGCTTCAGGTCGTGACCGCAGGTCTTGTGACGCAGGACAATGCCCGACGCCTCGTCGCCATAGACATGCTTCTCGCCCCAGGCGTGCAGGGTGACGAGGACGCCGTACAGGTCCTTGCCCTTGGCCGTCAGCACATATTCGTTGCGCGGCGGACGCTGGGAATAGGGACGCGGCTCCAGCACCCCATGATGCACCAGGGACTTCAGCCGCGCGGCCAGGACGTTGCGCGCCACGCCCAGCCGCTCCTGCCATTGCTCGAAGCGGCTGACGCCGTTGAAGGCGTCGCGGATGACCAGCATGGTCCACGGATCGCCGATCACCTCGAGGGTGGCGGCGACCGAGCAGCTCTGGCGCGAATAGTCGGCGGTGCGTCCCATGAGCGGAAAGTGACCTCGCGTCAGGCTTTTGACAAGGGTTGCCAATCGCGACGGAGTAAGTCAGTTTCTATTTGCAACGGACATGGCCGTTCCCCGGCTGTTTCCTTCCCTCGACTCGGAGGCGGCGCCGTCGCAGGTTCCGCCTCCGCTTTTCGATGTGAGTCATGACCGAACCAGACCTGATCCACGCCGCCTTCCGCCTGACGCCCGAAGATGAGGGGGCTTTGGCCGCCCACCTATCGGGCGAGTTCTCCAACGGTCCGATCAGCGCCCCGCCCGAAGCGGGCTTCCCCTTCGGCGGCCTGCTGGCGGCCCTGTGCGCCGGCGCGATGCGTCAGGGCCTGGGGATCGAGGCGCCGCTGCGCAGCCTGACGGTCCAGTATCTGGCCGCCGCCCGCTATGGTCAGTCCCTGCACTTCCGGCCCCGGATGCTGCGCGGCGGCCGCAACGTCGCCTATGCCGTGGTCGAGGGCGGGCAAGGATCGAAGCTGACCCACCACGCCAGCGCCACCTACGGCGCCGACGGCGCGACGGCTTCGCCCCTGACGCCGTTGCTGGCCCCGCCGCCCTCGCTGGACAGCCTGAAGGACGCGCCGGGCATCAGCGGCCCGATGGCGCCGCGCTTCTCGCAGCACGTCGACTATCGCTTCGAGAACGGCCCCAACATCCTGGGCGGCAACGAGAACAAGCCGGTCGTCGAGCGGGTGTGGATGCGGGTCAAGGACGGCGCGCCGCTGGACGAACTGCGGATGTGCTACCTGCTGGACGCCCTCTATCCGCCCGCTTGGACGGCCTTCAAGGCGCCGCCGATGATGACGACGGTGGACCTGCGTTGCGACTTCCTGGCCGACCCGACGCCGGACAGCGCGCCTGACGGCTGGGTCTTCTTCGAATACCGCCTGCTGGATCACGGGCTGGGCTGGTCGGTGGACGAGGCGATCGCCTGGGGCGCCGACGGCCGCCCGCTGGCCCTGGCCCGCCAACGCCGCAAGCTGCTGTGAGGCGCCGCTTGCCAGCGGGCCTTCGCCTCCCCTAATCCCCCTCGAAACGATTCACTTACGGAAACGCCCGCCATGACCGCCGCTTCTGATCCCGTCGTCATCTGCTCCTTCGCCCGCACCCCGATGGGCGGCTTCCAGGGCGCGCTGTCGCCGGTCAAGGCCACCGACCTGGGCGCTGCTGCGGTGAAGGCCGCCGTCGAGCGCGCGGGCGTCGCGCCGGAGAAGATCGAGCAGATTTTCATGGGCTGCGTCCTGCCGGCCGGCCTGGGCCAGGCTCCGGCGCGTCAGGCCGCCATCGGCGCCGGCCTCGGCAAGCATGTCGAGGCGACCACGGTGAACAAGATGTGCGGCTCGGGCCTGCAATCGGCCATGATGGCGCACGACGCCCTCTTGGCGGGCACGGCCGAAGTCATCGTCGCGGGCGGCATGGAGTCGATGACCGGCGCCCCCTATCTGATGAACAAGCACCGCGGCGGCGCCCGCATCGGCCACGACGTCATCGTCGACAGCATGATGATGGACGGCCTTGAAGACGCCTATTCCCCCGGCAAGGCCATGGGCGTCTTCGCCGAAGACGCGGCGGCCCAGTATCAGTTCACCCGCGAGGCGATGGACGAATACGCCATTGAAAGCCTGACCCGCGCCAAGAACGCCATCGCCTCGGGCGCCTTCAAGGCCGAGATCGTCCCGGTCGAGGTCGCCACCCGCAAGGGCCCGGTCACGGTCAGCGAGGACGAACAGCCCGGCAAGGCTGACCCCGCCAAGATCCCGACGCTGAAGCCCGCCTTCGTCAAGGACGGCGCCGTCACCGCCGCCAACTCCAGCTCCATCTCCGACGGCGCGGCCGCCATGGTCATGACGCGCGAAAGCACGGCCAAGGCGCTGGGCCTGCCCATCGTCGCCCGCGTGGTCAGCCACGCCGCCCACGCCCATGAGCCGGCCCTGTTCACCACCGCCCCCGTCCCGGCCATGCAGAAGGCCCTGAAGAAGGCTGGATGGTCGGTCGAGGACGTGGATCTGTGGGAGGTCAACGAGGCCTTCGCCGTCGTCGCCATGATCGCCCAGCAGGAACTGGGCATCGACCGCGCCAAGCTGAACGTCAACGGCGGCGCCACGGCGCTGGGCCACCCCATCGGGGCGTCGGGCGCGCGCATCCTGTCCACTCTGCTGGCGGCGCTGCAGGCGCGCGGCGGCAAGAAGGGCGTGGCCTCGCTGTGCATCGGCGGCGGCGAAGCCGTGGCCATGGCGGTGGAACTGGTCTGAACCTGCGGCGTTGTCGGCGGTCAAGCTTACTGACTGTGGAGACCTCCCCCTTGAAACTCCCTACCCTCTTCGCCGCCGGCGTCGCCGCCTTGAGCCTGACCGCCTGCGCCACCGCCCAGGCTGAAGGCGCCATGACCCAGAACAACACCGTGACCGGCCAGGCCGGGTCCGCCGACCTCAAGGCCTTCCCGGCCGCGACGGCGGGCCAGACCCGCCACGTCATCAACCTGCCGGCCCAGTCGGACGAGGATGCGCTGAAGGTCGAACTGATCCTCGGCAAGACCAAGACCGTCGACTGCAATCGCCAGTTCTTCGGCGGCAGCCTGGAGACCCGCACGGCTCAGGGCTGGGGTTACGACTACTATGTCCTGCCCGCGCTGGGGGCCGGAGCCAGCACCCTTATGGGCTGCCCGCCCGGCTCGGAGCACGAGGCTTTCGTGACGACTCAGGAACAGCCGCTGATCCGCTACAACTCGCGCCTGCCGGTGGTGGTCTACACGCCGTCGGACGTCGAGGTGCGCTATCGCGTCTGGCGCGCGGGCGAGACCCAGACGGCGCGCTGATCCGCGCCGTTCATTGAGATCAGACGCGGGCGTCGGTCGGATTCGGTCGGCGCCCGTTCTGTATCAGAGCCGCGTCGTCCGTCCGCGTCCCGCTGCATCAGCGAGGCCAGTGAGGCGCATCCGGCGCTCAGGACGATCATGGGCCGACTCCTGCATTTGCGAACCATTTGCAGGTTTGCGCAGAGTCGGCCTTCGTGCAAGCGTCCGCCTCCATTTCTCTGGAGAGTCGCCATGCGCGAAGACGGCAAGCTGGATTATCTCGAACTGCCCGCGACAGACCTGGCGGCGCACAAGGCCTTCTACGCCCAGGCGTTCGGCTGGACCTTCCAGGACTACGGCCCGGCCTATGCGGCCTTCAGCGAGGGCCTGGACGGCGGCTTCACCCCCGACGCCATGACGCCCAAGCCCCTGCCCATCCTCTACGCCCACGATCTGGAGGCCATGCAGGCCAAGGTCGAGGCGGCGGGCGGCGCGATCACTCACGCCATCTTCGCCTTCCCGGGCGGGCGGCGCTTCCACTTCCGCGACCCGTCCGGCAACGAACTGGCCGTCTGGTCCGAGAAGTAAGGCCCTATTTGGGGTCCACCGTCTGAGCGATGCGCTCGGCCTCGTCACGGTCAGCGCCGTCCTGGGCCATCACCCAGACGTGGATCTCGGCGGGTTCCGCCGAACGCTGGAACAGATGCTCCATGGCGACGCGCCGCTGGCCTTCGGTCGTCACCACCGAGACACGACCGCCGACCGTCACATGGTCCCCGTCATAGATGGGAAACTGCGACGACGGCCCGGCGTAGATCATCAAATAGGTCTTGCCCGCCTTGCGCGCCGAATAGACGTGGGCGCCGGGCGCCGCGCGTCCTTCAACCAGTTGGAAGCTGGGCGGCATGTCGATGATGAACGGCAGGGCCGCCCGCTCAGCCGCGCTCAAGCCCTGTGGATTCGGCGCGGACGCCGCCGGCGCCGGCGGCGGAGCGGGCAGGACCGCCTGAGGCCGAGGGGTTCCGAGCGGCGCCTGACCTGCGATCTTCGGCGGTTGCGGGCGCGGGACGGGGGTCGCCTGAGAACGCGGCTGCGGCGCGGTCTGAGGCGCAGCCGGGGACGTCGTCCGAGGTGCGGTCTGGGGCGCTGCCTGGGGCGCTGCTTCAGCAGGCCTCCGAGCAGTCTCCGGCTTTGTCGGCGGCGGCGTCTGCGGGGCGGGCGGCGCCTCGTTCAGACGGCGCGTCAGTTCCTCGATCCTGGCCCTTTCAGCAGGGTCTTGGCGCACAGCGGCCGGAGGCGAGGTCGGCTGCGCCCGTGCTTGCGGCGCAGGCTGGGGCGCGGCAGGACGAACCGGTTGTGGTGCAGCCTGTGGCGCGGCCTGGCGCACAGTTTGGGGCGTCGGCTGTGCAGCGGGCGTCGTCGCCCTTTGCGGCGCAGGCGGCGCGCCGTTCAGACGGCGCGTCAACTCTTCGATGCGGGCGCTTTCGGCTGGGTCCTGCTGCGCGGCGGCAGGCGTCGCGGACAGGGCCAGAGGGGCGGCGAGCGACAGGGCGGCGACGAGTACGGCTTTCATGGCCGCGACATTGGCGGCGCGGGCCGTACCGGGTCAAGCGGCCATCGCGTCCCGCCGGATCAGGCGCCGGGCAGCTCCACCCAGAAGGTCGCGCCCTGCCCCGACGCCGAGATCACGCCGATCTCGCCGCCCTGCAGCTCGACCAGCCGCTTGGCCAGGGTCAGGCCGACGCCATGCCCCTCGATGGCCGAACGCTCCAGGCCCAGACGGTTGAAGGGCTCGAACAGTTGCGCCTGCTTCTCTTCCGACAGGCCAGGTCCGCGATCGACGACCTCAATGCGGATGCGATCGCCGCTCCAGGCCGCGCGCAGGATGACCAGCCCGCCCGAGGCGCCGTATTTGACGGCGTTATTGGCCAGGTTGCCCACCACCTGCGTCAGACGCTGGGAATCGGCCCGCGCCACCAGATGATCGCCGGCCGCGACCACCTCGATCTTCACCGCCGCTGTCTCAGGATTCAACAGCAGGCTGCGGCGGACGTCCTCAAGCACGCCGGTGACGTCGGTAGGCCTCAGGTCCACCTTGACCGCGCCCGCCTCCGCCCGCGCCACATCGAGCAGGTCATGGGTCAGAGCCTCGACCTGACGCGCCGTCTTGACCAGCATCTGGGCCATCTCGACCTGGTTGGGCGTGGCAGCGCCCAGGTGCCCGCCGGCCCACAGCTCGCCGATGCCGATGACGCCGCCGATCGGGCTCTTGATCTCATGGGCCACATTGGCCAGCAGTCGCGACTTGGCCGCCGAGGCGCGCTCGGCCCGCGCCCGCCCCTCGCGAGCGCGTTCAGCCAGGCGATCCCGCTCTTCCAGCAGAGCCGCGACCATGACGATCGGCATATAGCCCAGCAACACCAGAAGCTGCCCCAGCATGGCTCGCTGTTCGGCGTTGAAGTCGTGATAGGGACCGTGCCCGGCCATGGTTCCGCCGATGGCCATGACCGAGACGATCATCAAGGCCCAGGCGATGCCGACGACACGGAAGCGCACCGCCATGAGCACCAGCAGCGGCAACAGCAGGAACCCATAAGGCAGGCTCAGTTGCGAGAAGATGGCGTAGCAGGCGCCCATGATCAGGGCGCTCAACCCCACGCCCTCAGCCAACCGGACGGGCTGACGCAGAATATCCAGATGCGTCCGGCGCAAGGTCAGGCCGAACACGCCCAGAACAGCGAAGCCCAGGGCGTGGGCGCTCCACCAGATCCGCAAGGAATCCAGAAGATCGGCGCCGATCATCATGTTCAGGGCGACGGCGCTGAATACGGCGGACGGAAGCGGAGCGATCGCGCAAACGGCCAGGAACCGCGCCAGCCCTTCAACGCTGTCGACGTGCAGTCCCGTCACCAGTCGGCGCGTCAGCACCACCGCCAGGACGATCTCCAGCAGATTGGCCGCGGTGAACAGCAAGGCCAGCGACGGCCCATTGCCGCTCAGGAACTCGCCCGCCAGCACGCCCGCCGTGATCAATACGGCGAAACCGCAATCGTAGGCGATCCCGCGCCCGCCGCGCAGCCACAGCGCCAAGGCCAGGCCGCCCGCTCCCCACAAGGCCGCCACCACGCCGTTGGCGCGGGCGAAGCTGACCGCCAGAACCACCAGGACGGTGACGCCCACGGCGGTCAGGATCGGCAACAGAGGATGGCGGAAGAAGGCGGTGTTAGCTTGTGACGACGGGAGCGTACGGGGCGTCATGCCCGACGGCTCCACAACAGCTTCAGTTCTTTCGAGCGCACGGCTCATCGTCATGATCGGGTCCACGGGGCGACACTAAGGCCTCACCCTGCCCGAGTTTCCTAAACATCCTCTGAAGTCAGGAAGCAGCGCCCGCCAGGGCCCCGTCAAAGGCCCTCATCGCCGCCGCCGGTCCTTGCGGATGCGCCCACACCCCGGCGCTGACGGCCACGAAGTCCGCCCCCGCCGCCGCTAGGCCGGCTGCATTCTCGGCGGTGACGCCGCCGATGGCGACGCAGGGAACCTCCATGGTCTCCTGCCAGATGGTCAGGATATCCGGCTCGGCGTGATGAGCGACCTCCTTGGTCTCGGTCGGGAAGAAGGCGCCGAAGGCCACGTAATCGGCCCCGCCCTCGGCCGCCTCCATCGCCAGATGGCGGCTGTCGTGGCAGGTGACGCCGATCATGGCGTCCTCGCCCATGATGCGACGCGCCTCGGCCAGGGAGGCGTCCTCCTGGCCCACATGCACGCCGTCGCAGCCGGTCGCCCGCGCCAGGTCCGGCCGGTCGTTCAAGATCAGGGCCACGTCGTGCGCCTGGCAGATCGGTTTCAGCCGCGCGACGGCGGCGCGGACCTCCTCGTCCGAAGCCTCCTTCAAGCGGATCTGCAGGGCGGCGCAGTCGCCCGCCGACAGGGCGGCCTCCAGATCGGCGGCGAAGGCCTCCAGGTCCGGAATGGCGACCGGCGTGATCAGATACAGCCGACAGGGCGGACGGGCGGGGATTTGCGGTTGACGAGCCATGGCCGAGCCCTGCCCCCAGCCGTCCTCGCCGTCAATGTCGCATGTGCATGCGAATGATTTGCACCCGCCTTAATAAATGCTATAGCGAGCCATTCTCAGTGTTCCGGGTGCCCCGCCTTGTACGTCTGCAACTGTAACGGTCTTCGCCAGCGTGACGTCGCCCTCGCCATCGAGGCGGGCGCCAACCGTCCGAAGGACATCTTCGCCAGCCACCAGTGCGCGCCCCAGTGCGCCAAATGCGTGTGCGAGATGCGCCAGATGATCCAGGAAACCCAGGCCGCCTTCGCCATCGCGGCGGAGTAGCGCTCACCTATGGTGGCGCCGCTTTTTGAAAGCGGATTTCACTCGCATTATCAATGCAGTGATAAAAACTCGCAAATAATCCACGGCGTTTCAGCCGTGCTATGAAGTCCTCACGGGCGGCCGAGAGGCCCTGTCGTCGCGCCGACGTCGCTTTCGCCGCCGCTGAACAAGGACGACGACCATGAAGGGCGATCCCGCGATCATCCGCACCCTCAATGCGGTGCTGACCAACGAACTGACGGCGGTGAACCAGTACTTCCTGCACGCCCGCATGTTCGAGAGCTGGGGTCTGACCCACCTCGGCAACGTCATCTACGAAGAATCGATCGGCGAGATGAAGCACGCCGACATGCTGATCAAGCGCATCCTCTTCCTGGACGGCCTGCCCAATCTGCAGGACCTGCACAAGCTGAAGGTCGGCGAAGACCCGATCGAATGCCTGGGCGCCGACCTGCAGCTTGAGATCGACAGCCGCGCCACGACCCGCGACGCCGTCACCCAGTGCGAGGAAGCCCGCGACTACGTCAGCCGCGACCTGCTGATGAAGATCCTGGCCGACACCGAGGAGCACGTCGACTTCCTCGAAAACCAGCACAGCCTGATCAAGCTGATGGGCGCACAGAACTATCTGCAGTCGGCGATGAAGGACATCGTCACCGACGGCGCCGCCACGGGGAACTAAGGCTCTTCTATCCTGCCGTCATCGTCGGGCTTGACCCGACGATCCAGCCGCACAGCCGTTTGACACATCCGTATCTGCGGTCGCGCCTGCTGGATGCTCGGATCAAGTCCGAGCATGACGGCGCAAGAGGAACGGCATGAGAGGACAGGCGCCCCCGCCATTGCCCTTTTTCGGCTTATCCTCTAGGGCTCGCCGCGATTTGGCGCGCCACGCTCTGGCGGTCGGCGCCTGCCGCCCCCCAGCAACGAGCCCTACGGTTCTCATGAAAATCAACGCCAACACCATCAAGCCCGGCATGGTCCTGCAACACAATGGCGGCCTGTGGGTCGTCACCAAGGCCAGCCACGTCAAGCCCGGCAAGGGCGGCGCTTTCGCCAACGTCGAGGCCAAGAACCTCGAGACCGGCAACAAGCTGAACGAACGCTTCCGCTCGGAAGACAAGGTCGAGCGCGTCACGCTGGAACAGCGTGACTACTCCTACCTGTTCGACAACGGCGAAACCCTCGTCTTCATGGACGACGAGTCCTACGAGCAGATCGAACTGCAAAAGGGCTGGGTCGGCGACGAACGCATCCCCTACCTGCAGGAAGGCATGAAGGTCATCATCGAGATGCACGAAGAGCGTCCGATCGGCCTGGAACTGCCGGAACAGGTCGTTCTGGAAGTCGTCGAGACCGAGCCGACCGTGAAGGGCCAGACCGCCTCGTCGTCCTACAAGCCCGCCAAGGCGTCGAACGGCATCCGCGTCATGATCCCGCCCTTCATGTCGACGGGCGAGAAGATCATCGTCGACACTTCGACCGGCGAATACGTCCGCCGCGCGGACTAACAAAGGCCGCGTTTCCCGGCCAAGGCCGGACGCTATAAAGACTACAGGGGCGCGGATGGTCCGCGCCCCTTTTGCTTCTCCGTCCATCCGGGCCGCTGGCCTTTTAAGGATCGACGGATCAGGAGAACCGCCTATGGCCCTCGCTTCCGCCCTGCTTCAGGTCATGATGGACGCCGTCCGCAAGACCGCCCGCCCGATGCTCCGGGATTTCGGCGAGGTGTCCCAGCTCCAGGTGTCCCGCAAGGGTCCGGGCGACTTCGTCACCGCCGCCGACGTCAAGGCCGAGCAGACCCTGTTCGAGCTGCTTCTGAAGGCCCGCCCCGGCTACAGCTTCCTGGGCGAGGAGCGCGGCATGATCGAGGGCACCGACAAGACCCACACCTGGATCGTCGACCCGATCGACGGCACCACCAACTTCATGCACGCCATGCCCCACTTCGCCATCACGGTGGGTCTGGAGCGCAAGCATCCCGACGGCACGTCCGAGATCGTCGCCTGCGTCACCTACAACCCGGTCATGAACGAGATGTTCTGGGCCGAAAAGGGCAAGGGCTGCTACCTGAACGACACGCGCATCCGCATCGCCGGGCGCGCCGACATGGCCGAGTGCCTGATCGCCACGGGCCTGCCCTTCATCGGCAAGACCGGCCACGGCCAGGCCATCAAGGACATCCACGCCGTGGGCCAGCGCGTCGCGGGCATCCGCCGTCTGGGCGCCGCCTCGCTGGACTTCGCCTGGGTCGCTGCGGGCCGTTACGACGCCTATTTCGAGCGCAACCTGCAGCCGTGGGACGTGGCGGCGGGCATCCTGCTGGTCACTGAGGCCGGCGGCGTCGTCACCACCATCGACCAGGACGGCGATCCCATGAGCGGCAAGCAGATCATCGCCGGCAACCCGGACATCCAGTCCAAGCTGCGCAAGATCCTGCGCGAGGCCTGATCCCCCTCTCCCGATGGGAGAGGGCTTGAGCCTCCAAGAGCGAAGCGATTGGCAAGGCGAAAGGGTGAGGATTCGCGGCCAAAGTCGGCGTAAGCCGCCGCGCCACGGCTCACGCCGACTGGCGGGACAAGCCCCTCACCCTTTGGCTGCTTCGCGCCGCCCTTCGGGTCGCGCAAGAACGACGGCTGCGCCGCCGTGCGCTCAAACCCTCTCCCGCCGGGAGAGGGTCGCGTGATCACGCGCCTGTCACCTGCGCCCCCTACCCTCCCGACATGATCGCCGCCATCCTGACCGCCGTCCTCCTGTCGTCGAGCCAACCGGCCATGTCCGCTTCCCCTGCCAAACCAATCGTCATCGCCCATCGGGGCGCATCCGGCGAGCGGCCCGAACACACGCGCGCCGCCTATGAACTGGCTATCGACCAGGGCGCCGACTTCATCGAGCCGGATCTGGTCATGACCCGCGACGGCCATCTGGTCGTGCGCCACGAGAACGAGATCGGCGAGACCACCGACGTCGCCGACCGTCCCGAATTCGCCACGCGCCGCACCACCCGCAACGTGGACGGCGTTCCCATCACCGGCTGGTTCACCGAAGACATCACCCTGGCCGAGTTGAAGACCCTGCGCGCCCGCGAGCGGCTGCCCGCCCTGCGCCCCGCCTCGGCCGCCTTCGACGGCCAGGAGCCGATCCTGACCTTTGACGAGGTCGTCGCCATCGCCCGCGAAGGCGCAGCCCGCACCGGCCGCGTCATCGGCGTCGCGCCCGAACTGAAGCACCCGTCCCACTTCGCCGCTCTGGGCCTGCCGATGGAGGACGCCTTCGTCGCCGCGCTGGAGCGCCACGGACTGACCGCTGCCGACGCCCCTATCCTGATCCAGTGTTTCGAGGTCGGGACGCTGGAACAGTTGAAGGCGCGCATTGATGCGCCCCTGCTGCAACTGATGCAGGCGGGCGGCGGCCCCGCCGACCGGCCCGGCTCAACCTATGCCGAAATGGCGACGCCGCAGGGGCTGGCCGAGATCGCCCGCTACGCCGACGCCGTCGGAGTGCAGGATCTGATGGTCGTGCCGCGCGACGAGGCGGGCCGCGCGCTGGACGCCTCCAGCCTCACGGCTGACGCCCATGCGACGGGACTGAAGGTCGTGGTCTGGACCTTCCGGGCGGAGAACCTGTTCCTGCCCGCCCAATACCGCATCGGCGACGCGCCCGCCGACCACGGCGACCTGACGGGCTGGCTGAAGGCGATCTACGCGCTGGGCGTCGACGCCGTGTTCAGCGATTTTCCCGCAGCGGCTGTAGACGCACGCTGACGTCCCTCTCCCGATGGGCGAGGGCTTGAGGCTCGAAGAGCCGAAGGCGATCCGCCAGCCGAAAGGGTGAGGGTTCGCGGGTGAAATCGGCCGAAGGCCGTCGCATCACGGCCTGGGCCACGGCTGACGCCGACTGACAGGACAAGCCCCTCACCCTTTCGCGCAAGAACGATCGCTACGCTCTCGTGCGCTCAAGCCCTCTCCCGCCGGGAGAGGGTCTTACTTACGTCCCCTGGAACTGAAGCTTCGCCAGACGCGCATAAAGCCCGCCCTTGGCCGTCAGTTCGGCGTGGGTGCCTTCCTCGACCACCTGGCCGCCGTCCATCACCACGATGCGGTCGGCGCGCAGCACGGTCGCCAGCCGGTGGGCGATGACCAGGGTGGTGCGCGCCTCCATCGCCTGATCCAGCGCGGCCTGCACCAGCCGTTCGTTCTCGGCGTCCAGCGCGCTGGTCGCCTCGTCCAGCAGCAAGATCGGCGCCTCGCGCACCAGCGCTCGCGCGATAGCCAGGCGCTGGCGCTGGCCGCCCGACAGGCTCTTGCCGCGCTCGCCCAGAGGCGTGTCGAAGCCTTCCGGCAGGGCGTCGATGAAGCCCAGCGCCTGGGCCTCGGCGGCGACGGCGCGGGCTTCGTCCAGCGTGGCGACCTCGCGGCCGAAGCGGATGTTCTCCAGCGCCGAGCCCGAGAACAGCGGCGCCTCCTGCGACACCCAGGCGAAGCGGTTGCGCACATCGACCGGATCAGCCGCGCGCACGTCGACGCCATCCACCGACACCAGACCCGACTGCGGATCATAGAAACGCAGCAACAGGCGGAAGACCGTCGACTTGCCCGCCCCCGACGGCCCGACCAGAGCCACCGTCTCGCCCGGCCGCACGGTCAGGCTGAAACCCTTCAGCGCGGGCAGGTCGGGACGGCCCGGATAGGCGAAGTCCACCGCCGACATCGACACCTCGCCGCGCGGCGGTTGAGGCAGGGCGACCGGACTGGCGGGCGGCGCGATGGCGGGGGTCGCCCGCATCAGCTCGTCGATCCGCTCCATGGCGCCCGCCGCCTTCTGCACGTCGCCCCAGCTTTCGCCCAAAGCCCCGACAGCGCCCGCCGCGAACACCGACAGCAGGACAAACTGCAACAAGGCGCCCGGCGTCATGGTCCCGGCGATCACGTCCTGCGCGCCCAGCCACAGCACCAGCGTCACGCCGCCGAACATCACCATGATGATCATGGCGGTCATCACGCCGCGCGCCCGCATCCGCTTCAGGGAGACGCCGAACGCCTCCTCCACCGCCGCGCCGAAGCGGCCGATGGAGCTCTTCTCGCGGCCGAAGGCCTGAACCGTCTCGATGGCGTCGACGCTTTCGCCTGCAAAGCCCACCGCCCCGGCGAAGGTGTCCTGCGACTGCACCGTCAGGCGACGCACCACGCGGCCGAACAGGAACAACGGCACGATCAGCACCGGCACGATCAGCAGCACGAACCCCGTCAGCTTCGGACTGACGAAGAACAGCAGGATGACCCCGCCGATCAGGGTCAGGAAGTTGCGCAGCGCATAGCTGATAGAGGTGGTCAGCAGCGTATCCACCAACTGGATGTCCGTCGTCAGGCGCGACAGCACCTCGCCCGTCCGCATATGGGCGAAGAAGACCGGGTCCAGCGTCAGGATGCGCTGGAACAGCGCCGTACGCAGGTCGGCGATGATCCGCTCGCCCGTCTTGGTGACGTAGAAATAGCGTAGCGCCGTCGCCAGCCCCAGGATCACGGCGTTGAGACCCAGGATCAGGAACCATTTGTCGATATTGGCGCCGCCGTTCTCGAAGCCCTGGTCGATGGCGCCGCGCGCCGTCGCCGTCAGCGCCAGAGAAGCGACCGTCGAACCTATCAGCCACACCGTCGCGATGGCCGCGTCCATCTTGTGACGCCCCAGGAAGGGCAGCAGCCGTCCCAGAGGGCGGATGTTGCGGCTCTTGGCGCGCTTGCCGCCCGCCTCGTCCATCTGTTCGGCCAGGACAGCTCCGGCGCCGGGGCGGCCGGTCGGCTGGGCGTGACGTTGAGGTTCAGCTTGGGTCATGGTCGCGCTCTTGCCCCGGATCGCACCCCGGTGTAAACGCCGCCCCTCGCTCCCGTCGCGCTCTGTGGCGGGATTCTCTAATTACGCGCAGTGACGGTCGGCATCGTCGTCGCGCAGAGACGGACAAGATCGATGAAAGCGGACACGCACCCCGACTACCACTTCATCACTGTTGTGATGACCGACGGCACCACCTACCAGACCCGTTCGACCTACGGGAAGGAAGGCGCCACGCTGAACCTGGACATCGACCCGACGTCTCACCCGGCCTGGACCGGCGGCAACCAGCACCTGATGGACCGCGGCGGCCGCGTCTCGCGCTTCAACAACAAGTTCGGCGGCTTCATCAAGAAGTAAGCCACGCTTGGTGCGACAAGTTCGCCACAAAAGCGCCGGTCCCTGGACCGGCGCTTTTTTGTTGCCCGGAACACCGTTAACATGGGCGCGTTCGATTACTCGGGGCGTGGACGCTGGGTCCGGGCCGATATCGGACCACAAGAGTTACAGACGATGAACCGACGGGAATTGGGCCTTGGCGTCGCCACGACGAGCCTGACGCTGGCAGCCGCGAACGGGGCGCTGGCCCAGACGCGCACCACGGACCCTCAAATCTTCATCGCCGGCTTCGACGCCCAGGCCGGTCGCCTGCCCGCAGCCCAGCAGGCTGATGTCCGCGCCGTCTATCAACTGACCCAGGGCAAGCCGATCTGGACCGCCGACCGCCTGCGCGTGCTGCAGGAGGTCGCCGCCGGCGCCGAACGTCATGGTTTGCCCGCCGGGGACTTCTTCGACTTCGTGGGCCTGGCCGCCGACCGCGAAACGGCCGAGATCCGCACCACCGCCGCCGCCCTGGCCTACGCCAAAGTCCTGGCTGAAGGGCGCGTCCGGCCCGAAACGGTCGAAGAGCTGTGGGAGATGCAGAAGAACAGCGCCGACCTGCCGCGCGGCCTGGTCGACGCCGTGGCCGCCAACAAGCTGAGCCAGTGGTTCGACGCCCTGCCCCCGACGGACCTGGGCTACACCAATCTGTCGGCCGGCTACGCCCGCTATCGCCGCATCGCCCGTCAGGGCGGCTGGCCCGCCTTCCGTATCGGCGGCACCATCGAGCCGGGGACCAGCGACCCGCGCATCCCGGCCCTGACCGCCCGCCTGGCCGCCGAGGGCGACCTGAGCGCCGCCGCCGCCGAACGCCTGAAGGGCAACCTGGCCTACGGCCCTGAACTTCAGCAGGCGGTCCGCAGCTTCCAGACCCGCCACGGCCTGGGTTCCGACGGCCGCATCGGCGGCGCCACCCAGCGCTCGCTGACCGCCACAGCCGAGGATCGCGCCCGCCAGATCGCCCTGAACCTGGAACGCCGTCGCTGGCTGAAGCGCGACCTCAATCCCGAGCGGATCGAGGTCAACACCGCCGCCGCCATCATGGTCTACTGGAAGGACGGCAAGCCGGTTCACTCCAACCGCGTGGTCGTCGGCACCGCCGCCAACCAGACGCCCAGCCTTGAAAAGCCCTTCGCCTCGGTCGTGGCCAACCCGCCGTGGACCGTGCCCATGGGCATCGCCCGGCGCGAAATCCTGCCCAAGGGCCCCGGCTACCTCGCCGCCAACGACATGTACGTCAACGCCGACGGCTGGGTGGTGCAGCGCGCCGGTCCGAAGTCGTCGCTGGGCAATGTGAAGTTCGAACTGCAGGACAGCTACGCCATCTTCCTGCACGACACCCCGGCGCGGGGCGCCTTCAACCTGTCGGTGCGCCAGCGCAGCCACGGCTGCGTGCGGGTGCAGGACGCCATCGGCTTCGCCCGCCTGCTGCTGTCGCCCGATCCCGAGCGTCTGGCCCTGTTCGACGCGGCCCAGGCCAGCGGCGAGACCAAGCGCGTGACCACCGGCCGGAACATCGGCGTGCGCCTGCTGTACTGGACCGCCTTCGTCGATGGTCAGGGCCGCGTCGCCTTCCGCGAGGACGTCTACAAGCGCGACGCCAAACTGGCCGACGCCCTGGGCATCGCCGTCAACCTGCCCCAGGTCATCGCCGACGCGCCGATCGATCCGGATGAAGTGACGCCGTAAGGCGCACGCGCTCAGCTTTCCTCCCCACTGCGTGGGGAGGGGGACCGCGTAGCGGTGGAGGGGCTGGGACAGCGGAACCCTGCGGCCCCTCCGTCTCGTCGGCTGCGCCGCCGATCCACCTCCCCATGAAATGGGGAGGAGAACCTCAGCCGAAAGCCGCGCGCAGCAGGTCCATCTGGTTCAGGACGGGATTGGCCGGCGCCGTCGCCGGTTCGACGTACATCTGGCGGTCCAGATGCAGGACGCGATCGTAGAGTTTTTCCGCCCGCACGGCGTATTCGATCAGGGCGATCGGCAGATCGCCGCGACGCGGCTCCGTCTCGATGCGGCGGTCGGCCAGACGATAGCGGGGGTCGCCCGCCGCCTCGGCGCTCATGTCCTGCTCGCGCACGGCGCGCTGCACCAGCAGCCAGGACGCGATCTGCATCAACCGCGTGGTCAGCTTCATGCTCTCGCCCGCATAGGACAGGGCCGCCGCGCGCGACAGCAGGCGGGAGTCCTGCCGCCCGTCGCCGTCCAGATAGGCGGCGGTCTCCTCGACCAACTCCATGCCTTCGCGGAAGGTGCGCTCGAACAGCTCCGAGCGTGCGAAGTCCAGCACTTCGGCGCTGGCGAGGCGCGCCGGGGTCAGATCGGCTTCGATGGCTGTCACGGGCGTCTATCCATGCATCTCATGCATCCGCTGGGTGCAATCGTCATGCCACGGAAGCTGATTCTGCGGGAGAGGGCCGTCGAAACCGTCCCCAACCGTCCGCCCCTCAGCGGAAGTTGAACAGCGCGTCGGCGGCGCTGCGCTGCGAGGACTTGCCGTCTATCGCCGCTCGGGACCGAGCGATCTCGGCCTCCAGGGCGGCGATCCGCTCCTGCAGTTCGTCCACTGCGTAGAGGTCCAGGTCTTCGCGCCCCAGGGCGGAAATGGCCTCGCCGCGCTGCGGCCGGGGCTCCAAGTCTTCGAAACTCATCCTCGCCTCCTTGGCCATTCCGAGCATGACCTCCTATGTGAACGCCGCATTGGACCAGAATGCAAGCCAAGGGAGCCGCCGCCATGTCCGCCGCCATGAAGGCCATAGAGATCGAAAACGGACGCGGCCCCGCTGACGCCCTGCGCCTGAAGACGCGCGCCCTGCCCACGCCTGGTCCTGGCGAGGTCCGCATCCGCGTGCGTGCAGCGGGCGTGAATCGCCCCGACATCGTCCAGCGCGAAGGCCGCTATCCGCCCCCGCCGGGCGCCTCCGACATCCTGGGGCTTGAGGTCGCCGGCGAGGTCGACGCCCTGGGCGAGGGCGTGACGCGTTGGGCGATCGGCGATCGGGTCTGCGCCCTGCTGGGCGGCGGCGGTTACGCCGAATACGCCGTGGTCGACGCCCGCCACGCCATGCCGATCCCCGACGGCCTCGACTTCATCCAGGCCGCCGCCCTGCCCGAGACCGCCTTCACCGTCTTCGCCAACGTCTTCGAGGGCGGCGGACTGAAGGCCGGCGAGACCTTGCTGATCCACGGCGCCACCAGCGGCATCGGCGTCATGGCCGTCCAGATGGCCAAGGCGGCGGGCGCTCGCGTCATCGCCACCTCGCGCGGGGGCGCCAAGGCGGACGCCGCCCGCGCCCTGGGCGCCGACGTCAGTCTGGACGCCACCCAGGACGACCTGGCCGCCGCCATCCAGGAGGCGGGCGGCGCGGACGTGGTGCTGGACATGGTGGGCGCCGCCTATGCCGACCTGAATCTCAACGCCCTAAAGGCCGGCGGACGCTGGGTGGTAATTGCGACCCTGACCGGCGCCAAGGCCGAGGTCGACCTGATGCGGATCATGCTGAAGCGGATCGTGCTGACCGGCTCGACCCTGCGCAGCCGCCCGGCCGACGAAAAGGCCCGCCTGGCCGCTGCTGTCGAGGCGACGGTCTGGCCCTGGATCGCGTCCGGCGCCGTGAAGGCCCGGGTCGAAGCGACCTTTCCCCTGGCCGAAGCCGCCGCCGCCCACGCCCATCTGGAAGCGGGCGCCCACGTCGGCAAGGTCGTGCTGCTGCCCTAAAGATAAGGGCGGGAAGCCGCAGCCCCCCGCCCTCGCCTTCGAACAGGCCGGTGCCTTACCAGCGACCGCCGCCGCGCGCCGGGCGCAGCGACGAGATCCGGTCGTTCATGCCCGTGCTGGCCAGGTTCCGCATATCGCCGCGCACGATTTCGCAACGGCCGCGATAGTTGGCGTCTTCGCAGACTTCCCAGGTCCCGCGCGACAGACGGATCGAGCTGATCGCGTCGTTCATGCCGACGTTGCGCAGGTTCGGCACCTCGCTACGGAAGCTCATCGACTGACCGCGGTAATCGGCGTCGCGATAAACGGTGATCGAAGACTGACCCCAGCCCCCGTTTCCGGGGCGGCCGTCGTCCCAACCGCCGCCGGGACGGCCCGGACGACCGTCATCCCAACCGCCGCCCGGACGACCGGGACGACCGCCGTTCTCGAAGTCGCCCTGGAAGCGGCCGCAGACCAGGCGCCCGTCGCGGTTGACGATTTCCTCGCTGGAGCAGCGCGCCAGTTCAATCGAGGTTTCGCGCATGTTGCCCCGCATGTCGCGGCAATCGGCATAGAGGCGCCCCTGATTCACATACGACCCGCTGCAGCTCTGCGCATACGACCCGCGCGGCGCGCCACGCTGCATCACCTGCGCCTCCGCCGTGCTCACACTGACGACGGAAAAGCCGCCAGCCGTCATGGCCAAACCCGCTGCTGCAATCACGAACTTCTTCATGACACGGTCTCCTTCGTGGTTCTCTCGGCGCACAACGCGTCCTGGCCCCCAATGTTCATCACGACAGATGAACCTTCGCTGTATGAAGACGACAGACGACGTTTTCATTTCGGCCAAGATCGCCTATAAAGACCTCCTCGCGCCCGGCCGAAAAGGTCGGGCGCCGTCGATTCAAACGCCCGTTTTTCGGGCCGCAACCGCCGGGATCCATGCCCATGACCGACATCCTGATGCCCAAGGCCACCGCGGTCTGGCTGGTGGACAACACCTCGCTCTCGTTCGAGCAGATCGCCGCCTTCTGCGGCCTGCACCCGCTTGAGGTGCGCGGCATCGCCGACGGCGACGTGGCCCGCGACATCCGCGGCGCCGATCCCATCGTCAACGGCCAGCTGACCCGCGAAGAACTGGACAAGGCCCAGAACGACGAAAACTACCGCATGAAGGCCGTGGTCAGCCGCCACGCCGAACTGCTGAAGCCCGCCAAGTCGGGTCCGAAATACACGCCGGTCTCGCGTCGTCAGGACCGTCCGGACGCCATCATGTGGTTCGTCCGCAACCACCCGGAAGTGACCGACGCCCAGATCGCCAAGCTGCTGGGCACCACCAAGGCCACCATCGAGAGCGTGCGTAACCGCACCCACTGGAACTCGGCCAACATCAAGCCCGTCGACCCGGTGACGCTGGGCCTGACCGGCCAGCTGCAGCTGGACGAAGTGGTGCGCAAGGCCGCCGACAAGAAGGCCAAGGACGACGCCAAGAACGGCGTCCTGCAACCCATCGAGCCCGAGGCCGAGCCGGAAGTCGTCGTGGAAGAGCCCGAGGAAGAGTACGGCCTGGGCGCCGAACCCACAGCCGAGTCGGTGTTCGGCTCGCGCGACTGATCCCAGCCGGCGGACTAGAGACAAAACGGCCCCGGAAGAGCGATCTTCCGGGGCCGTCGTCATTTCAGATGGGAAGCCCGCTAGTGGGCTCGGGCTTCCAGACTGTTGATTTCTTCCTTAAGTCGCAGTTTTCGCTGCTTCAGCTCCCTGAGGTGTGTCGGGTCCGCGGTGGGGCGTCGCATCTCCTGCTGGATAGTGTCATCCAGCGACCGATGCCGATTACCCAGTTCGCGAATACGAGCCTCGATGGTCATGGCTTGCGCCTCCATGTCTAAGGGACCACTACACTGAGCGCCCGGTTCGGCGGGGTGTGGAATCACATTGCAGTGACCCCCGCCGCTCCGGACACGGACAGGTTGGAGGCGAATTTGGCCGATGTTGTGAACTCGACCGTTCGGGCGCCGGCGCCCTCTCGGCTAGTCGTTGGAATCTCTGGCGCTTCGGGCGTCGTCTATGGCGCGCGCGTGCTCGACGCCCTGCGCGAACTGGGCGTTGAGAGCCATCTGGTCGTCACCCGCGCGGCCCTGCTCACTTTGTCGCAGGAGACGGACCTCAGCCCCGACGCGCTGACGGCCAAGGCGGATGTGGTCCATCGGCTGAACGATGTGGGCGCGACCATCTCCTCCGGCTCCTTCCGCACGCTGGGCATGATCGTCGCCCCCTGTTCGGTGCGCACGATGAGCGAGATCGCCACCGGCGTGACCTCGACCCTTCTGACCCGCGCCGCCGACGTGACGCTGAAGGAGCGCCGCCCCCTGGTGCTGATGGTGCGCGAGACGCCGCTGCATCTGGGCCACCTGCGCACCATGACGGCCCTGGCCGAGATGGGCGCCGTCATCGCCCCGCCCCTGCCCGCCTTCTACGCCAAGCCTGACAGCCTGGAGCAGATGATCGACCAGTCGGTCGGACGGGCGCTGGACGTGTTCGGCCTGGACTGGTCCGCCGTACGCCGCTGGGAAGGGCTGAAGGGCGGAACAGAGGCATGAGCGACGATCTGTGGACCTGGGCCTGCGCCGCCTATGCTGCGCCCGGCGTCGCCGACGCCTGCCTGTCGCTTCAGGACTATCACGAGCAGAACGTGCCCCTGCTGCTCTGGGCCGCCTGGACCGCCGTCACCGGCCGCCGCCCGGACGAAGAGACGATCGAAGCCGCCTGCGACACTGCCCGCGCCTGGCAGACCACCACCATCGCCCCCCTGCGCGCCGTGCGCCGCACGCTGAAGACGCCCGTGCCGGACCTTGAGACCGATGCCCGCCTGGCCGTGCGCGAACAGGTAAAAGCCGCCGAACTGGCCGCAGAGCGCCATCTGCTGGAAGCCCTGCAGGCTCTCTCCCCCGCTCCGGCCGGGACGCCGCAGCCGCCCATCGACGCCATGGCCGCCGCCGCCCGCCTGTGGGACCGCGTGGTGCCGCGCCCAGCGCTGCGAACCCTGGCCGACCTGCTTCCGGCATGACGCCAGCTCGGCTATAAGGTCATCGCTGCGGGGTCTGACGATGAACGACGACGAACCTTACCTGTCCGAAGAAGACAAGGAGCTGCGCGCGCAGCTCTCCCTGCTGTTGCAGGAGCACGCGGACCTGGACGCCTCCATCGAAGCCCTGGCGCTGCTGCCCGCGCCCGACCAGCTCATGATCGCCCGCCTGAAGCGCAAGAAACTGGCCCTGCGCGACGACATCGTGAAGCTGCAAGATCAAATCCTGCCCGACATCATCGCCTAGTCGCATAACAACGGTCATTGACTCTTCGACCGTTAGCGAGGGACGATGACACCGTCACTCACTGGCAGGAGAGAACTGATGCGTATGCGTAAGATTCGTAATGCCGTGCTTCTGGCGTCCGCCGTTGCGGCGTCGTCATTGCTGTCCGTCGGAGCTGGGGCGCAGTCCCCCGGCATCATGTACCATCGCACCTTCTACAGCGACGCCACACTGACGGTTGAGGTGGGCTGGTATATCGACCGTTGCTCGAACGGCCGTGTCGTCGCGGCGCCGGTTCACGGGACCACCTCGCCCTACTACACGCTAGAGGCGGTCGGCAGCTGCCCCGGCGGCTACTGGTAAAACTTGCTGCTGAGGCGCGGAGGCGAGCTCACAAGCCGCCTCCGCAAACTCTCGCTTACAGCGGCAGGACCGAGGTGTCCTTGACCTCTTCCATCACCGCATAGGTGCGGGTCTCGCGCACGCCCGGCATGACGATCAGGGTGTCGGCCAGGAAGATGCGGTAGGCCGCCATGTCCTTCATCCGCACCTTGACCAGATAGTCGAAGCCCCCCGCCACCATGTGGCACTCCAACACCTCGGGCGAGCGGCGGATGCGCTCGGCGAACTGGTCGAAGATGTCCGAGGTCGTGCGGTCCAGCAGCACCTCGATGAAGATCAGCAGTTCGCGCTCGGCGAACTTCGGATCGATCAGGGCGGTGTAGCCGGTGATGACCCCTCGCTCACGCAGCCGCCGCACCCGCTCGAAACAGGATGACGCCGACATGTTGCAGGCGGCCGCCAGATCCTGATTGGTGATCCGCCCGTCCTGCTGCAGCACCCTCAGGATGCGGCGGTCGGCGTCGTCCAGCTTGTATTCCCCAGCGCTCATGCGCTCTCCCCCTTTACGCTTTACAGATTCCCGACACTGACAAAGCCGCAGGCGATCTGCAACGCGTCTGTCAGCGACGGAAGACCGACGCCCTCCGACGTCGACCCGATGTAGACTACTGCCCCGATCGCTTCGCCGCTGCGGCTTGCTTGCTCTGAGCGATGAAGGCTTCCATCTCGGCGGTCATGGCCGGAATGGTGGCCACGCCGATGGCCAGCAGGTGATCGTGGAAGGCCTTGATGTCGAAATCGGCCCCCAGCTCAGCCTCGGCCAGACGGCGCAGGCGCACGATCTCGATCTCGCCCAGCTTGTAGGACAGGGCCTGTCCCGGCCAGGTGATGTAGCGGTCGATCTCGGTGCCGACCTCATGGTCCGACAGGGCGGTGTTCTCGCTCAGGAAGGCCACCGCCTGCTCGCGCGTCCAGCCCTGCGAGTGCACGCCCGTGTCGATGACCAGGCGCGCCGCGCGCCACATCTCATAGGTCAGGCGGCCGAAGTCCTCATAGGCGTCTTCATAGATGCCCATCTCGACGGCCAGCTTCTCGGTGTAGAGGGCCCAACCCTCGCCGAAAGCCGAGATGTAGGTCTGGGCGCGATAGTCGGGCATGGGCTCATGCTCGCGACGCAGATTGCCCTGCCAGGCGTGGCCGGGGTTGCACTCGTGCACCGTCAGCGCCGGGATGTTGTAGCGCGGCCGCGACGGCAGGTCGTAGGTGTTCAGCAGGCAGACGCCGTTGCCGCCCCGTCCGGCCGTATAGAAGGGGGCGATCGCGTCCGGCACGGGGATCAGACTGAAGGTGTCGCGGGGCTTCAGATTGAAATACTGACCGATCTTGCCGTCGACCTTCTTGATGACCCAGGCGCCGTGCCACAGCAGGTGCTCGGGCTTTTCATAGTGGAACTGCGGGTCAGTCTTCAGGAAGTGGAGGAACTCGGCGAACGTGCCGGTCCAGCCGGTGCTGCGCATCACCGTTTCCATCTCGGCGCGGATGCGCGCGACCTCGCTGCGGCCGATGGCGTGGATCTGGTCCGGGGTCAGGTTGACGCTGGTGTATTGGCGAATCTGCGTCTGATAGAAGTCATCGCCGTCCGGCAGGCGGTTGGCGCCCAGGGTGTCGCGCGCGCGCGGCATGTATTCGTTGCGGATGAAGCCCAGCAGAGTCTGGTGCGCGGGCACGACCTGCTGCTGGATCGTCTGCACGGCGGCGGCGCGCAGGCGTTGCTTGTCCGCCTCCGCCATGTTCGCCGGCATGGTCAGGAAGGGCTTGTAGAAGGGATTCTGGGTGACGTCCGTCGGTTCCGTCACCGCCAGGATCGACACGTCCCGCCCGACCAGCGAGGCCTTGGGCTGGGTGAAGCCGCGCGCCAGGCCGGCGCGCATATTGGTGATCTGCTGATCGAAATAGCGCGGCACGTCCCGCATCTGGGACAGGTAGCGCTCATAGTCCTCGACCGAGGTGAAGGTGGCATTGCCCATGCCCGTCAGCGACGACCAGAAGGCGCTGTCCGAGTTGAACGGCATCTCATACAGGCGGTGACGACCGTCATCGACGAAGTTGTCGATCTGATGCTTGTAGACCGCGTAGTTGGTGTGCTGGTTCGGCGACAGCTGCTCGGGCGAAATGGCTTCGAGACGACGCTGGATGGCGGTCCAGTATTCCAGACGACGCTGCTGGGTGGCGGCGCTGACATCCGGCAGGGTGCTGGGCTTGGCGTTGCGACCCGGCATCTCCTTCTGGCGCCAGGCCCACTCCTCAGCGGCGATGGCCTCGAACTGAGCATCCAGCGCCGAAGGCGCAGCGGTCGAGACGGCGCTCGCGGCAAGGGCAAGGGCCGGCGCCGGGGCGGCGGTGAAGGCCATCAGGCCGACGGCGGCTGCGATAGCGCTGTATGCGGTCAGGGTCTTCATCGTCTCTTCCCCCAAAATAAAGTCAGACGCCCTAGAGCGTCTCCAAGGTGAGAAGCCGCCCGAGACCGGACGGCTTCCCATTCTGGATTAGAACTGGGCGTTCACGCCAATGTACACGTAACGACCAAGGTTATTATAGATGCTGGCGTTGAAGCCGTTATATAACGACGTTCCAGTCCAGGTGAACGGCGTCTGCGGCGGCGCCTCATCGGTGAAGTTGTTCACCCCGCCGAAGACAGAGAAGCGATCGAACCGATACTCGGCGCGCAGGTCGTGGGTCAGCCACGACGGAGCCTTCCACACTTCATACGAGCCGACCGAGTCCTGATTGCTGCGCACGACGCTGCTCAGGTACCGATTGGCGTAGGACAGCGACAGCTTGTCGTAGTCCCACGACACGCGGAAGTTGACGCGGCGCTTGGGATTGGGCGCCTCGCCGGCCTGTTCGTCGCGCACGCTGGCGTCGCCCGGCACCGGATCATAGGTCAGCTCGTCCAGGAAGCCCGCCGCCACGTTGAACGACAGGGAGCCGTAGGGCGGCAGGCCCAAGGCTTCCAGGTCCGTGCGGTACGACGCCGTCACATCCCAACCCGAGTTGGAGTATTCGGCGACGTTCATCACCTGGTTGATCACCCGGCTGATGTTGCCGTCCGCGCCGCGCATGACATTGCCGCAGAACGGATTGGTCAGAGTCGGGCTGTCGACGCAGTTGTTGATGATCGTGCGTGCGCCGAACGAGGCGATGACGTCGCTGATCTTGATGTCGTAGTGGTCGATGGTGACCGCCAGACCCGGCAGGAAGGTCGGCGTCAGGACGACGCCCAGGGTCAGGGTTTCGCCTTCTTCCGGGTTCAGGTCCGGGTTGCCCTTGCTGACGGACGGCTTGGTCGCGATCGACTGGGTGAACTCCGGCGACAGGCCCAAGGCCGCGCAGTTCGCCTTACGGTTGGCGGGATAGTTGCCCAGGTTCAACCGCGTCGCGTCGCAGGGATCGTCGAACAGGGCGAACCCTTCGCTGCCGCCGTCGAACAGTTCGCTGATGTTCGGCGCGCGCACCGCCTTGGCGTAGTTGGCGCGGAAACGGATGTTGCGATCAACCGTCCACTCCATGCCCAGGCCGTAGCTGCTGTCGCCGCCCGTGGTGGTGTAATCCTGGAAGCGATAGGCCGCCGTCAGGTCCAGGTACTGGATGAAGGGCACGTCGGCCAGCAACGGCAGATTCACCTCGCCGAAGATTTCCTTGGACTCATAGGCGCCCTCGGTTCTCGCCTGGGTGTTCTGGAAGATCAGCGCCTTCTGCGAACGGATGTCCGGCACGGAGGTGCTCTGTTCCTTGCGCCATTCCACGCCCGCCGCGAAGGCGACCGGCAGGCTGGTGCCGCTGAACAGCGACGGATAGGAGAACAGTTCGCCGTTGACGCTGGCCACCGCATTCCACTGACGGATGCGGTCGTTGCGGGTGGTGTAGATATAGGAGTAGTCGATCGCTTCCTGAGAGCCGAGATAGGCTCCGAACAGGTTCAGCGGCTGACAGCCCCGCGCCCGCGCGTCCGCGCTGCGACAGACGATCTGGTTCGTCGACGGATCGCGCCAGGCGTCGATCGACTCATAGAACTCCTTCTGCAAGCGGTCGAAGTTGGTGAACTCCGATTCCGTCTGGCCGTAGTTGACGTAGGCCTCGAACCGCCAGCCGTTGCTAAAGGCGCCGTCCACCCCGGTCACGAACCGCGTGGTGTCGTAGACGCTTTCCGTGGTGCGGATGCCGATGTCGGTGTCGATCCGGCTGATGTCGAAGAACGTCATATTGGCCTGCGCCAGCATGGTCTTCAGTTCATCGGGCAGGAAGGCGTTGTCCGCCTGGATGCGATAGGCGTTGCCCGTCGACATGCCCGGCGAGCTGTCGGCGAAGGTGCCGTTCCGCGCCTGGCTGCTGGCCTCCATGTGGAAATATTTGGCTTCAGCGAACAGGTTCAATTCGCTGATGAAGTCGCCCGAGGGTTGGAACTGGTGACGCAACTGCAGCTCGCCGCCGAAACGCTCGACCGGGGTGCGCAGCATGTCGTCGCGCAGCTTGAAGCCGTCGCCGCCGATGGACAGCTTCTGCTCGCGCCCGGCGCCGTCGTACAGGATCTGGCCGCGGTCGAACGGGACCAGCTTGCCGTCCGGCGTGAAGGTCAGGGCGAAGGCCTTGTTGGGGCCGATCGGCGAGACGATGACCGGGGTGAAGAAGTCGTTCTGGGTGTTGGTGTAGACATCCCGCGCCATGATGAAGGACGGCAGGCCGTCGTTGGCGCTCTTCTTGTTCGGGTTCGGGATCTCGGCCAGGGAGCTCATGGCGTAGTCGCGCTCGTGGCGGAACAGCCCCTCGGACTTGTCATAGGTCAGCGCGCCCATGATGTTGGTCCGGTCGTCATTGAAGTTCCGACCCACGGCGACCGAGCCGTAGTAGGTGTTCGGACCGTCGGCCGAGCCATACTGCGTCTGGATGGCGATGCCGTCGAAGTCCTGCTTGGTGATGAAGTTGACCACCCCGGCCACGGCGTCCGCGCCGTAGACCGCCGAGGAGCCGCCCGTCACCGTATCGATACGCGCGATCGTCGTCTTCGAGATGGAGTTCACGTCCACCGCGCTGGTGCCCGCCGTGCCGGCGACATGGCGGCGGCCGTTGACCAGAACCAGGGTGCGGCTGGCCCCCAGGTTACGCAGGTTCAGCGTGGCCAGACCCTGCCCCGCGACCGAGTTGGTCGTGCTGGACGCCGAGGAGCCCAGGCCGACCTGCGGCTGGCGCGACATGGCGTCGATCAGGTTGGTGACGCCGGTGTTCTCGATCTCCTGGGCGTCGACGACGTTGACCGGCGTCGCAGCCTCGACGTTCGGACGCCGGATGCGCGAACCGGTCACCACGATATCGGCGACGGCGCTGGCTTCCGGCTCGGCCGGCGGCGTTTCGGATTGGGCCCAGGCAGGCTGGGCGGCGGCGGCGGCCGTAACGGCCAGACCGGCGATTATCGTCCCGGTCTTCAGGTACGCAGACAGTCTCATTCGATCACCCCTCGTTTTTGATCTGAAACCCAGGCGGGCCGTCCCCATTCGGCGTCGCCTGCGTCGCTGTTTTGGATCAGCGCCCTCCTTGCGCCTCTCCCCGTTCGGCTTTTTGCCGATCGACCATGGCCCGCACGTCGGCCAACAAGGCCGGCGCGTCGTAGGCGATCCCGCGCGCCACCGTCCAACGCACGCCGCCGACCGTCTCGATGCGGTTTTCGGGGCTCAGGCGCTCATGTCCGGTGCCGTAAAGAGTCTTGAAATTGGCCAGCGGGTTCTCGGTCGTGATGACCAGATCCGCGCTCATGCCGGGCCGCACGACGCCGAAGGTCGGCGCCTTGCCGGTCGGTTCGGCCAGGGTCGTCGCCCCGTCCATCGTCGCGGCGCGCACGATCTCCAGCGGATGGAAGCCCGCCTCCTGCAGCAGCTCCAGCTCCTCGATGTAGCCGAAGCCGTACAGCTTCCAGATGAAGCCCGAGTCCGAGCCCACCGTCACCCGACCGCCGACCTTCTTGTAGTCGTTCACCAGCCGCATGAACCGCTCGTAGAAGCGGCGCCACGCCACTTCGTTCGAGGTCGTCCAGTCGAAGAAGTAGCTGCCGTGATTGTCGCGCGTGGACTGGAAATAGTCCGCCAGCGCCGGCAACGTATAGGTCTGGTGCCAGGGCGCGTTGCGCGCCCGCATCAGGTCGCGCGACGCCGCATAGATGGTCATCGTCGGATCGAAGACGACGCCCGCCTTCTTCTGCGCTTCCAGATAGGCGTACCATTCCGCCGAACCCGGCTCGACCTCGTCCCAGATCTCGGCCGCCTCGCCGAAGCGCTTCTGCTCGTCGTAGAAGTTGTAGTCGGTCGGATAGTCCTGGATCGTCCGCCCGCCCAGCAGCGACTCGAAGTGGCCGTAGAAGTGGGTGATGGTTCCCAGGCCCGCCGCCGCCAGCTGTTCGGCGTTCAACTGGGCCACGCCCGGCTGGGCGATGTGGGCCACCGTGCCCATGTGGTTCTTCTTGGCCTCGTCGATGGCGGCCAGGACCACCTCGGGCGTCTCGTCGCCGCGCAGGAAGAATTTGATCCCGTCCACGCCGTTGGCGGCGCCCCAGCGCACCCATTCGCGCGCCATTTCGGGGTTGCGGATGCGGCCGCGCGACCAGCCCGAACCGAGCGTCTGATAGTTGAAGATGCGCGGAGCGACGATCTCGCCCCTGGCCGAACGGGCCTTCTCCGACACGGCGATGTCGTGCGGCGCCAGGCTGACGCCGCGCACCGTGGTCACGCCGTGGGCCAGCCACAGCTTGTAGACATACTCCAGGTCCGGCGCCTTCTGCGGGCTGCCGCCGTGGGCGTGGGCGTCGACGAAGCCGGGCATGACGTACATGCCGCGCGCATCGATCTCATGCGCCGCGTTCAGCGGCGGGCGCCCCTCGCGCTCGGGCAGGCCAGGCCATCCGGCCTGGATGACATCCGTGATCTTGTCGTTCTCGATGACGATGTCGACGGGCCCCATGGGCGGCGCGCCCGTGCCGTCGATCAGCATCGCGCCGCGCACCACCATCAGCGGGTAAGGGCCGAAACCTTCATCGGCGCGGCGCGGCGGCGCCGGATTGAGGGTGGCGCGCGCGGGCGCCGCCTGCGCTTGGGCCTGAGCCGCAACCGCGCTCGGCATTCCCGCCCCCAACAGGAGCGCAGCCGCACACGCCGCACCGGCGCCCTTGAAGATAGCCTTCACCCCAACCGTCGTCCGCAAGCTGCAATCCCTCCCAAGATTGGGGGCCTAAGCCCCTGCAAGCGCCTGTCCGGCGCCTGGCCGGTCCTTGAATCGCTAGCACCCCGAAGGAAGCATGAGCTTCGGATATTGCCGGTACGACGAAATATAATTCACACGAACGTCGAAAAACTGAGCCATCTTCGAAATACGCTTTTTCAGGTCAAATGCGGGATCGAAGCGTTGTTTCTGCGGCAAATCTGAATTTATGATCCAATGATCAGGATATGAAGCGGCCTTTCAGGGTCGTTTTTTCTGTTGCGGCATAGCTTGGTCGACCCAAGGCTGCGCCAATAATGCTACGGAAAAACACCGTTATTCCGAATATTTTTACATTCGCCGTCAAGGGCCGCCTGGGGGAAGACGCATGAGTTTCGTGACACGCCGCAAGGCCCTGCCTGCGCTGGGAGGGCCGCCCAAGGCTCATGGGTTGAAGCCCACCCTGTCCTGGCCGCACCTGGTCGCCCTGGGCGTCGGCGCCATTGTCGGCACCGGCATCTACACCCTGATCGGCGTCGGGGCGGAGCGGGCCGGACCGGCGGTCATGCTGGCCTTCGTCATCGCGGGGATCGTCTGCGTCTGCGCCGCCCTGGCCTACGCCGAGCTGGCGACCATGATCCCGGAGTCGGGCTCGGCCTACACCTATTCCTACACCACCCTGGGCGAGGGCGCGGCCTGGATGGTCGGGTGGAGCCTGATCCTGGAATACACCGTGGTCTGTTCGGCCGTGGCTGTCGGCTGGGCGGGTTATTTCTCGGGCATGATGGAGGGGATCGGCATGGGCCTGCCCGCCATGCTGACCTCAGCCCCGTCGCAAGGCGGCATCGTCAACCTGCCCGCCGTGATCATCGTCGCCGCCGTGGCGGGTCTGCTGGTCGCCGGCACCAAGGAAAGCGCCTCGATCAACGCCGTGCTGGTGGTGGTCAAGATCGCCGCCCTGATCGCCTTCGTGGCGATCGCCCTGCCCCACTTCAATCCGGCCAACCTCAAGCCCTTCATGCCCTACGGCTTCTCGCACGGCGTCGGCGCCGAGATGGGCGTGATGGCGGCGGCGGCCATCATCTTCTTCGCCTTCTACGGCTTCGACGCCGTGGCCACGGCGGCGGAAGAGACCCGCAATCCCGCCCGCGACCTGACCATCGGCATCATCGGTTCGATGGTGGCCTGCGTCATCATCTACATGGCCGTGGCCATCGCCGCCCTGGGCGCCATGCCCTTCACCGACTTCATGAAGTCGCCCGAGCCCCTGTCCCACATCATCCGCACCGTCGGGTCCGACCTGTGGGCCACCCTGATCGCAGGGGCGGCGGTCGTCGCCTTGCCCACCGTCATCCTGGCCTTCATGTTTGGCCAGAGCCGCATCTTCTTCGTCATGGCCCGCGATGGCCTGCTGCCGCGCAGCCTGGCCCATGTGTCCGAGCGTTCAGGCGGGCCGGTGCGCGTGACGGCGGGCACCGCCGTGCTGATGGCGATCATCGCCGGCTTCATTCCGCTGGGCGACCTGGCCGCCCTGGCCAACGCCGGGACGCTGGTGGCCTTCGCCTCGGTCGGCCTGTGCCTGATCGTGCTGCGCCGCCGCGAGCCGGGCCGGCCGCGCGTCTTCCGCGCCCCGGTGTGGTGGCTGGTCGGGCCGGTGGCCATCGCCGGCTGCATCTATCTGTTCTTCAGCCTGCCCGCTTCGACCCAGATCAACTTCGTCATCTGGAACGTGATCGGGGTGGCGGTCTATCTGCTGTACAGCCGCCGCAACAGCCTGCTGAACGGCTAAAGCAAAGGGCGCCGAGACTGATCTCGGCGCCCTTTTTCAATTCTTCAACGCGTCGCTTCCGGCCGCGCCTTCTTCCTTAGCCACATGGCCGCGTCGGCTTCGGACAGCCAGACCTCCGCGTCCGTCTGAGCCGCATAGGCGCGCACGCCGAACGAGCCGCCCAGCGCCACCCGCGTCTCGTCCCAGACGAAGCCTTCGCTCTCCAGCGCCTCGCTGAGCCGCCGCGCCTTCTCGCGCCCTTCCTCGGCGCCTGCATTCATCAGCACCACGGTGAACTCGTCCCCGCCCATGCGGCCGACGGCGTCGGATTCGCGCACGTTCGCCAGCAACAGCTCCGCCACAGCGATCAGAGCCGCATCCCCCGCCGCATGGCCCAGGCGATCGTTGATTCCCTTGAAACCGTCCAGATCAAGATACAGTAACGACGCCTCGACCCCGTGGCGGCGGCAATAGGCCAGATTGCGCGCCAGCACCGTCATGAAGCCGCGCCGGTTCAGCGCGGGCGTCAGCACGTCGTGGTCAGCCAGAGCCTCAGCCCGCTCCGCCCGTTCGGTCAGAGCCGCCACCTCAGCGCGCAGGCGCGCGATCGCGGCGTGCAATTCCGCATCGGCGCCCGCAGCGGTCGTCTGTTCGGCCAGGTGGTTCAAGGCGGGCTCCGGCGTCGCATTTCCGGCCGACTCAAGGCCCCGCGACGCGCCGGAGTCTAGCGTCCTCGGTTGCGGGCGCAACGCGGGTGCTGTAACGGGCCGCTTTCCGCTTGGGGAGCCTTTGCGCATGACCGCCTCCACGCCGCCCGTTTCAACGACTCCGGTCGCAATCATCATGGGCAGCCGCTCGGACTGGCCCACGATGAAGCTGGCCGCCGACCGCCTGGACCAACTGGGCGTCGCCTGGGAGGCCAAGGTCGTCAGCGCGCACCGCACGCCCCAGCGCCTCTATGACTTCGCCACGACGGCCAAGGACAAGGGCTTCAAGGTCGTCATCGCCGGCGCAGGCGGCGCGGCCCACCTGCCCGGCATGGCCGCATCGATGACCGATCTGCCGGTGCTGGGCGTGCCGGTCCAGTCCAAGGCGCTGAAGGGCCTCGATTCCTTGCTCTCCATCGTCCAGATGCCCGGCGGCGTGCCCGTCGCCACCCTGGCCATCGGCGAGGCGGGCGCCGCCAACGCGGGCATCCTGGCGGCGCAGATCCTGGCCCTGGCCGATCCCGCCCTGGCCGAGCGCCTGTCGGCCTTCCGCGCCGCCCAGACCGAATCCGTCGCCGAAAGCGTCGAGGACTGATGCCCGATCTTCCCCTGCCCCCCGGTTCGACCCTCGGCATTCTCGGCGGGGGCCAGTTGGGCCGGATGCTGAGCCAGGCCGCCTCGCGTCTGGGCTTCGACGTGGTGATCCTCGATCCCCAGCCCGACAGCCCGGCCGCCCGCGTCTCGCGCGCCCAGATCACCGCCCCCTATGACGATCCCGACGCCCTGCAGGCGCTGGGCCGTCTGTGCGACGTCGTCACCTTCGAATTCGAGAACGTTCCCGCCGCCTCGGTCGAGACCCTGGCCGAAGCGGGCGCCCTGGTCGCGCCGGGACCGACGGCTCTCGCCGTGGCGCAGGACCGGGTGGACGAGAAGACCTATCTCAACGCCGTCGGCGCCCCGACCGTGGCCTTCGCCGCCGTGACGACGCTGGACGACCTGACCGCCGCCATCGAACGCCTAGGCCTGCCCGCCCTGCTGAAGACCCGCCGCGAGGGCTACGACGGCAAGGGCCAGGTCTGGATCCGCAACGCCGCCGACGCCGAAGCCGCCTTCGACGCCATCGGCCGCCGCCCCGCCGTACTTGAGGCCGCCGCCGTGTTCCAGCGGGAGCTGTCGGTCATCGCCGCGCGCGGCCGCGACGGCGCCGTCGCCGTCTATCCCCTGGGCGAGAACGTCCACAAGAACGGGGTGCTGAAGACCACCACCGCCCCCGCCGCCGTCGACCCGGCCACGCAAGCGCGCGCCGAACAGATCGCCACCGCCGTTCTGGACGGCCTCGACTACATCGGCGTCATGGGCATCGAACTGTTCGACATGGGGAACAGCGAACTGCTGGTGAACGAGGTCGCCCCGCGCGTCCACAACACCGGCCACTGGACCCAGGACGGCTGCATCTGCGACCAGTTCGAGCAGCACGTCCGCGCCGTCGTCGGCTGGCCCCTGGGCCCGACACAGGCCCACGCCCGCGTCGAGATGACCAATCTGCTGGGCGCCGAGATCGAGGACTGGCGCGCCCTGGCCGCCCAGCCTGACGCCCGCCTGCACCTCTACGGCAAGCACGACGCCCGGCCGGGGCGGAAGATGGCGCACATGAACCGCATTCTGTCGCTCGGCTAGATCAAGGCTGCTCCACGCAGAGCCGATCCAGCAGCAGAATCTGGCCCGGATCGGTCGGTTCCACCAGCCCGCTCTCAAGCCTCGAAGAGCGCGCAAACCCCGCAACCTCGCGATAATAGTCGCGCACGCCTAGCGCCACGAGCCGCTGCTGACAGTCCAAAGTCAGACGCGCGACTATGGTGTTGATCTTGTCGCTCCCCGAAGGCGGCGCCCACCCGCGCATTAACACCGTCAGCGTGTCCCCATCTCGCGCCAAAGATCTCTCATCAATAGAGTATTCGAAGGCTCCGACAGCCCCAACCTCTCGCCACTGAACCGCGTTGGGATCCGGCAGGATCTGCGCCATGGCCGGGCTGCCAACAAACAGGGCCATCGCCAGAACGACAGCCTTCGCGCGCATCCTCATCAGGCTCCCCTCGCCCCGTAGCGCAACCGCCCCAGCACGTCGGTGATCGTCCGCACCGGCGCGTCGAAGTCCTTGCCCGCCTTCCACTTCTCGAAGGCCATGACGTTTTCGATGCGGCGGGCGACGAAACCGTCCGCCGCCTCGCGCCCGTCGAACCAGCGCATGGTCAGAGCGGGGATCAGGATGCCGCCCAGAATCGCCCGCTTGGAGTAGTGATTCTGGTCCGTCGCCGTGTCGCCCGCCCAGCGCCACAGGTGATCCGCCGTCTCCCACGCCAGCTTGAAGCCCAGGTCGACGTTGGTCGGCAGGCTGAGGAAGCCCGCGCACCGCTTGGCCGCCTCGATGTCCTCGGCGCCCGATTCCATCCGCGCCGAGACGGCGGCGGCGATTCGCTCGCGAATCTTCATCGTCGAGACGGGCGTGGCCTCCAGCGCCTTCAGCGCGCGCGCGTCATGACGACGCGACAGCAGAACCGCAAGATCGCGCGGGCCGTTGGGCAGCAGCAATTCCTGGTCGCCCAGCGACAGGCCGCACGCCTCGCACGCGGCGCGCGTCAGGCGCGCGTTCCAGCCCAGCGCGGGCGCGCGTTCTATGGCCGCGTCCAGAACGGCCTGTTCTGTGCGGTCGGCCCAATCGCCTTTCGGAGCGGTCTCGGCTGTCTCGGTCATGGGCGGCACGATACGCCCATCCGGCGGGCGTTTCGAGCCATCACGATTAGGCGCGACGATCTGGACACGCCCCCCCCGATCATGTATCAGCGCGCCTTCACTTGGGAGGCCTCCTCTCGAGCGTGGTTTTGTTTTGTCTGCCCGTCTCCCTTGGAAAGGACGCGGCGGGCGGCCAAAGGAGAGAGACCCCTGGTTCAGATTTTTGTCCGCGACAACAATGTCGATCAGGCGCTGAAAGCCCTGAAGAAGAAGATGCAGCGCGAAGGCAGCTTCCGCGAAATGAAGCGTCACGTGCACTTTGAAAAGCCGTCGGAAAAGCGCGCCCGTCAAAAGGCTGAAGCTGTCCGTCGCGCCCGCAAGCTGGCTCGCAAGCGCGCCCAGCGCGAGGGCCTGCTGCCGGCTCCGAAGGGTCGCGGTCGCTAAGACCGGCTGACGCCTGAAAGATCAAAGGCCGCCCCGGACATCCGGGGCGGCCTTTTTCTTTGTGTGCTTGTTCTCCGCTCATCCCCGCGACCGCCGGGATGAGCGGGAGAGAGGCAAGGCCTCCCTCCCCTAAACCTCACCGCCCCGTCACGGCGCCCATGAAGCTCTTCCAGCTCAGCTTCACGTCCGACAGGGCGCCCGCGCGGAAGGCGCGGCCGGCCGCCCAGACCATCAGGGCCGCGAACAGGAACATCCCGATCAGACCGCCGATGATCTCGATCAGGGGCGGTCCGCTGGGCGCGCGCGCAGCCATGACGAAGGGGGTGAAGGGCGGGATCAGGCTGATGACCTTCACCACCATGGCGTCCGGGGTGCGGATGGCCATCTGCATGACCAGGATCGGCACGACCAGCACCATCATGATCGGCCCCATCAAGGTCTGGGCGTCGCGCGGCGTGTCGCAGAAGGCGCCGATGGCCGCGAACAGCACAGCGTACATCAAATAGCCGCCGACCAGGAACAGCAGGAAGTAGACGAACAGGCCGTCCGTCAGCAGCACCGAGCCGATGTCCCGCGCCACATCGGGCACGGTCGCGATCAGGCCGATGGCGCCGATGCCGCCCCAGGCGCCCAGCACGGCCAGGGTCAGCAGGGCCACGCCCAGCACCTTGCCCGCCAGGATCTCGGTCGCCGAGGCCGAAGACAGCAGCACTTCCAGAATCTTGTTCGACTTTTCCTCCATCACGCTGTTCAGCAGGATGGAAGCGCCGGTGATGATCAGCGACCACAGGATGAAGCCGACCGCCAGACCGACGATCACCGGCAGTTTGTCGCGGAACGACACCTCGCCCCCCGACGCCGCACGCGGCGAGAAGACCGAAACGTCCGGCCGGAACTTCTCCGTGTCCGACACCACCGCAGGATCGATGCCGCTGGCGACGAAGACGCGGCTGCGGTTGGCGGACTTCAAGGCGTCGCGGATGGCGTCCTCGACCACATCGTCGGTGGCGCGGCCGGTCCAGACACGGGCGCCGGGCTTGCCCTCGGCTTCGGTCAGGAAGACCACGGCGTTCAGCTTCTCACCCTCGGGCGCGTCCTTGTCGACATAGCGGCGGGCCAGGGCGTCGCGCGCCTCACCCGGCGCTGCGGCGGCCAGATCGGCGGGCGCCTCGACCAGTTCAAACGACCGCTTGGGCGTCTTGAAGCCTGCGGCGGCGCGCGGGGCCTCCTTCTTCAGCGCCTCCAGCCCGGCGTCGAAGCCGCCCTGCTCGGCGGCCTCGCGTACGCGGTCGCCGCCCGCAGTCCCGGCCTCGGGCACGGCGGCCATGCGAAGGGCGGCGATGTCAGCGCGTCCGCGCTCCCTCTCCAGCGCCTGGCTCACAGCGGCGGCCAGGCCGGACCCGGCCGGGGTCTCGTCGATGATGACGGCTTCGCGCACCGGCTCAGCATGGTTCATCAAGGCGGGAATAGCCCCGCCCAGCACAGCGAACAGCGGGAAGGCCAGCAACGACAGCCAAAAGCCGACCGTCTTGGCGTAGGCCAGGAACTCGCGGCGCGCGATCAGAAGAATGCGGTTCATCGCGCGGCCTCCATCTTGTCGGCCTTGCCGACGGACTGATCCTCGTCCGGGTGATCGCCGGTCAGGGCGATGAAGGCGTCGTGCAGGGTCGGCTCCTTCATCTGGAATCGCCGCACGTCCAGCCCGCCCAGGAAGGCGGCGCGCAGGGCGCTTTGCGCCTCCGCCCCCGGCGTCAGACCGACGCGCAGAGTGCTGACGGCGCCGTCTTCGGCCAGGGTTTCGATGCCGCTGACGCCCGGCAGAGCGGCGACCGCGTTTCGGTCCAGCGCCCCTTCCAGTTCCAGAAAGCGCGGCGATGTCGCCCGCGCCTCGTCCACCGTGCCCTCAAACGCCTTACGGCCGCGGGCCAGCAACACCACCTTGTCGCACAGACGCTCCGCGTGCTGCATGACGTGGGTCGAGAACAGCACCGTCGCCCCATTGTCGGCCAGGGCGCGGATCATGGCCTCCAGTCCCTGCTGGTTCATCGGATCGAGGCCCGAGAACGGCTCGTCCAGGATGACGAACTCCGGCTGATGCACCACCGAGGCGATCAGCTGGACCTTCTGGGCCATCCCCTTGGACAGCTCCTTCATCTTCTTCTTGCTGGCCTCGCCCAGGCCCATCTGCTCCAGCATCTCGCGGCCGCGGCGGCGGCCTTCGGGCAGGGGCAGGCCCTTCAGCCCGCCGAAGAAGGCGATGGCGTCCACCGGCGTCATCTTCTTGTAGAGGCCCCGCTCCTCGGGCAGGAAGCCGATCCGATCGCGCACCTTGCGCCCGTCGTCCGCGCCCAGGATGTCGATGCGGCCGCTGGTCGCCGGCTGCAGGCCCAGGATCATCCGCAGGGTCGAGGTCTTGCCCGCCCCGTTCGGCCCCAGAAAACCGCAGATCGACCCCTTCTCGACCTGGAAGCTCAGGTCGGAGACCGCCTGGAAGCCTCCGTATCTCTTACTGATTCCATCCAGCGTCAGCGCCGCGACCATTCGGTCCCCCTGCAAAAAGCCCAAGGATCGAATCTAACGGCAGCGCGCAGGCAATGGAAAGGGTATTTTACATTACGGTTTGGTCATGATGCCGCGCCCCGTGCGCAGGATCAGACCGGCGCCTTCACCCGGATGTCGAAGCTTTGGCCGACGATCTTGGCGGGATCGATCTGGCCGCCGTTGCGGCGGACCTCGAAGTGCAGGTGCGGGCCGGTCGAATAGCCGGTCGAACCCACCAGGCCGATACGCTCGCCGGCCGCCACCGCCTTGCCCGTATGCACGTCGATGCGGCTGAGGTGGCCGTACAGGCTGGTCATGCCGTTCGGATGCTGCATCTCGATGAAGTTGCCGTAGCCGCCCGCCTGATAGCCCGCGCGCAGCACCTTGCCCTCGGTCGTGGCGAAGACGCCGGTGCCGGTCGGGGCAGCGATGTCCACGCCCTTGTGCGCCCGCGCCTTGGCCTCGATCGCCAGCTTTCGAAGACCAAAGGGCGAGTTGATGCGATAGCCCTTCAGCGGGGCCTCGAAGACAATCTTGCGCGTGACGGGCCCGGCGGGTTCGGCCACCGCCTTCACCGGCGGGGCGATGGGGGCCGAGATATCGACGACCTTCTCAGGGGCGCCGGAAATCATGCCGACGGGCGCGGCCGCCATGGCCAAGACCGCCAGGCCGGCCAGGACGCCCGTCTGGCCGAAACGGATCACATGCGGCCGCACGGCCGGAGGAACTAGACGCATACTCTAACGACTCATTCTGAGCGCTTGGTCAGCGCGGAGGAGCCGTCAGGAAGGCGCGAAACACGCGCGCGGGCAGCGAAACTCAAAGTCGCCGACGGCCGGAATTGACCGTCTTTTGCAATTTTACCGGGACATGAATGGGGCGCTCCGAGGGCGACACGGGGTCGCACCTCGGAAACCTTCGTTTTCCAGAATTACAGCGGCAAGCTCAGCTTCACCGCCGCCATATGGCTGTCGGCGTGATCGCCGAAGCGGCCCTTGTAGCCGATCGACACCTTCAGCCGCTCCATGACCGTGCCCTCGATCCCAGCGGCGGCCAGCACCTGCCCGCCGAACGGCAGGTCCACGTCGCGGGCCAGAACCTGGGCGGGATTGCCCAGGATGCCGGTGCGCACGGCGTCGCTGTCGTCGCTCAGGCTGTCGCGATAGCCGCCCTCGGCGTAGAAGCGGATCCGCTCGGTCCCGCCCTCGGCGCGCAGGGCGATCTCGGCCGTCGTCGCCTGCACCGAACGGTCGGCATAGGCGTACTGCGCCGCCGGTCCCTGCTCGCTGAAGCCGTCCACATCGGCGTTGACCCAGGCCACCGCCGCGCGCGGCGACAGGGCGAAGCCGCCCAAGTCGAACCACATCCCGCCCTGCAGGCGCGCGCCGGTCGAGACGCCGCGCGTCGAGCTGCTGTGAACGATCGGCGCCAGGCTGGTCAGGCGATTGACGTCGTTGAAGTCGTCCTGGGCCACCCCCGCCGCCGCATTGACGAACAGGTCGCCCGAGCGCCAGCCGCCGTAGATGTCCAGCCCGAAGCTGTCGACGTCGGCGCGCAGGGCGCCCGCATCCACATCCGCGTTGCGATAGGAGCCGGCCAGGCCGAAGCGCAAGCTCTCCGTCCCCGACTCCAGGGCGATCCGCACGCCATAGCCGTCAGAGGTCGCCTCGCCGATGGCGCCGCGCGCATCGGTCTCGGTCTTGTCGGCTAGCCCCTCGACCGAGATCGAGGTTCCGCCCGTCCACGCCTCACGCCCCGACAGGGCGGCGGTCGAGTTGTCCAGCGCGTCCTCGCGGTGACGCCAGGATGTTTCGCCCAGGATCGCGGTCTGACTGCCCAGATCGCCGTAATAGAGATAGTCGTTGGCCAGGCGCGCGATCACCGCATGGCCCTTGGCCGTCGGGTGAACCCCGTCGAAATAGAAGTAGTCGTCCGGGTTAGAGCACAGCGTCACGCCATTGAAGCAGGCCTGGGTCACGTTCGACACGCCGAAGGCGCTGGGGTTGTTAGCGATCACGTCCCCGACCTTGAACAGATCCATCAGGATGATGTTGCTGCCCGGCCGCGCCGCCGCCGTCGTGGTCAGCCCGGTCAGCAGGGCGCCATTGAACGTCGTGACGGCGTAGTCAGCCAGCGGCGCGGCGGGCGTCCCACGGAACTGCGGCGTCAGGCTCAGCTTGGGCAGGTTGGTGACCAGCACCGTTCCCGCTCCGGCCTCAGCGACGCCGTTGACGATGAAGTTGATATCCGCCGCCGCACTTTGCGCCACAGGAGCGATGGAGCCGGTCGGATTGGGCGAGGCCCCTGCTGCAGGCAACCCCTGGAAGATGTTGTTCGCCCCGCCCAGCACGCTGACCAGATCGTTCGCGCCGAACTTGCCGCCGCGCTGCAGATACTGGCCCAATTGCAATCGCATCCCCAACGGCGCCGTCTGACTGTCGGTGCGCGCACCGCCGAAGGCGTAGTTGATGCTGCCCGTCACCGGCCCCATGAAGTTGGCGGCGTTGAAGCCCAGCCGCTCGGTGAACACCGGCCCGTTGGAGAATCGCCCGGCACCATAGGGCGGCGAGGTCGGGGTCGATCCGCCCGTCGCCAGATACAGGTTGCCATTGTCCGACAGGCTGTCGCCGAACACCACCAGACGGTTGTAGCTCTGGGCCGAGGCGGCTCCGGCGGCGGACACGGCGGCCAGGCTCAGAGCAGCCAGCGCCGCTCCGCGAAGAAGACGAGACATCGATTTCCCTCCCATCGACCGTCCGTATGCGGTCGTTAGGCTGCAGTCTGCGCCGCTTTTCTCAGGACGCAAGATGACGCGAGGGAAGGTGATCGACGATCAGTGCAGACGGCGGAAGCGGATGGTGCCCGGAAGCTGCTTCAGCGCCGTCAGCGCCTCACGGTCGTAGTCGCGGTCCACGTCGGTGATGACATAGCCGGTCCGCTCGTCCGTCTTCAGGTGCTGGCCCAGAATGTTCAGGCCCGCATCCGACAGGGCGCGGTTCAGCTCGGCCAGCACGCCCGGCTGATTGCGGTGGATATGCAGCAGACGGTGGGCGCGCGTCACCTCGGCCAGTTGCACGTTCGGCAGGTTGACGCAGAAGGTGGTGTCGCCCCGGTTCAGATAGCCCAGCAGACGCTCGGCCGCGAACTCGGCGATGGCTTCCTGTGCCTCCTCGGTCGAGCCGCCGATGTGCGGGGTCAGGATCGTCTTGTCCAGGCCGACCAGCGGGCTGTCGAACGGGTCTGCATTGGTGCGCGGCTCCTCGGGGAAGACGTCGACCGCCGCCCCGCCCAGACGGCCGGACTTCAGCGCCTCGGCCATGGCGTCGACATCGACCACATGACCGCGCGACAGGTTCAGGAACAGGGCGCCCGGCTTCATCTTTGCGAACTGGTCGGCGCCGATGATGGCGGTGTTCTCCTTGCGGCCGTCGACGTGCATCGTCACCACGTCCGCTTCGGCCAACAGGGCGTCCAGCGAGCGCATCCGCCGGGCGTTGCCCAGCGCCAGCCGCTCGGACAGGTCGTAGAACAGCACCCTCATGCCCAAGTTCTCGGCCAGCACCGACAACTGGCTGCCGATGGCGCCGTAGCCGACGATGCCCAGCGTCTTGCCGCGCACTTCGCGCGATCCCGTGGCCGACTTGTTCCACTTGCCCTTGTGCATATCACGCGACTTGTCGGCCACGTCGCGCATCAGGACGATCATCATGCCGATGGCCAGTTCGACCACTGAACGGGTGTTGGAATAGGGGGCGTTGAACACGGCCACGCCCTTGTCCGCCGCCGCGTCCAGATCGACCTGATTAGTGCCGATGCAGAAGGCCGCCACGGCCATCAGCCGATCCGCTGCGTCCAGCACCTTGCGGCTGACGTTGGTCTTGGAGCGGATGCCCAGGACGTGCACGCCCTTGATCGCCTCGATCAGGTCGTCCTCGTCCAGCGCGCCCTTCATCGTCTCGACGGAATAGCCCGCCTCCTCCAGCCGCTCGACGGCGGCGGGGTGGACGTTCTCCAGCAGCAGCATGCGGATGCGGTTGCGCGGATAGGACCAGCGCCCGGCCACGCCCTCGGCGTAGAGCACCTCATCCAGGGAGGCGGCGACGGCGTCGGCGGCCTCGACCACCTTGGGACGGCTGACGATCTCGGTGAAGGCGTAGAAGCGGTCGGCCGCGCCCTGAATCTTGACCTCGGCGTCGGTCCAGCCGTCGCCGACCATGACCACGGGACCGTTCAGGCTCAGCGCGCGGATCACCTCCGGCTTGCCGTTCTCGCGCGACAGGGGGTTGGCCGTATCGACGCCCGTCACGCGGCCTTCGTCGTCATAGATCAGGTCGTTGGCCAGCACATGATCGGCCGCCACGCCCAGCCGCTCGGCCAGTGGGCCGATCACCTCGCGGAAGCCGCCCGACAGGATGTAGATGCGCTCGGCGTTGCGCTGGAAGAAGTCGACGTTGCGGCGGATGGAGACCGTCGCCTCGTCCAGGATGCGGTCGGTCAGGGCCTCGACGTGCTCGCGGCGCAGGGCCAGCAGGTCCAGCCGCTGCTTCAGCGCCTCGCCGAAGCCGATCCGACCGTTCATGGCGTCGTCGGTCAGGGCCGCGATCCGCGCCTTGCGCTCGGCGGCGTCGGGCGCGTCTTTCAGCGCCAGCTCGGCCAGCGCCTCCAGCGTCTCGATGCGAACCAGGGTGGAATCGAAGTCGAAAATGAAGACAGGCGAGATCATGCGCGGGCTCTAGACCCTCTTCGCATTCGCAGCAATGAAAAGGGGCGCCGCAGCGCCCCTTTCCGCATGATTTTTCCATTTACAGCTGAAAACCGGCTCAGCGGCCGCCATTTTCGCCCCGACGGCGGCTTTCCAGGGCCGCCGCGCCGATCATTGCGGCGATGGTGGCCACGGCCAGAAGGGCGCCGCCCTCCTTGGCGTGATCGCGGGCGAAGTCGCCGGCGTCCTCGGCATAGCGGCGCGCCTGCTTGGTATAGCGGCGCATCGGACGGCGCGATTTCTTCTTGGTGCGGCGATACCATTCGTCAGCCCGATCGCGCGTCTCGGCGCCGAAGCGGCCGGCGCGCTCCTGGGCGTAGTCGCCCAGATCGGCCGCACGATGGGTCAGATCATCCGCCCCTTCGCGAACCCCGCGCGCGATATCGTCAAAGCGGTGACGCAGGGCCTCGGCGTCGAACCAGCCGCGCGGGTCGATGCGCGTCTTGATCCGCTCATAGCGGGTCGGGCCGGAGCGCTGGTTCAGCAGGATGGTCGCCAGGCCGACGCCCGCCAGAACGGCCACGACGCCTGCGGTGATTCCAGGGTGCTTGCGGACCTCATCCACGACGTTGAACTCACGATCCATCATGTCAGACCTCTTGGGGAAGGAAGCAGTTTCGGTTCCTAAGGGAGCGAGCTTCAGCACAAAGGGTTCCCTGCGTCCGGTCAAGCTTGTTGAACCGCACGTTGAACCGCACGGGGCCGTGGCGCGGGCGACACGGCCTCCCCTTACCAAGCGGCCTTCGGCTCCCTATGTTGCGCCGCTTCCGACAGTTTTCAGGATTTCACGCCGTGACCGATCACGCGCCCGACGCCCCCATCGCCGCCCCGACGGACGACTTCGCCGCCGCCTTCCAGATCGAAGGCTGGCCGGTGCGCGGCCGCCTGGTCCGACTGGGCGAGGCGGTCGACAAGATCCTGTCGGCCCACGCCTATCCCGAGCCGGTCGCCGCCCTGCTGGGCGAGGCCTGCGTCCTGGCCGCCATCGTCGGCTCGGCGTTGAAGTTTGACGGCCGCCTGATCGTCCAGGCCCAGGGCGACGGCCCGGTGCGCTATGTCGTCGCCGACTACGGCACGGACGGCCACCTGCGGGGCTTCTGCCGGTTCGACCCGGAAGAAGTGGCCAAGGCGTCCGAAGGCTTCGCCCGTCCGGGGGCCAAGACCCTGCTGGGCGGCGGCGTCTTCATCATGACGGTGGATCGCGGCGCCGACTTCGAGCGGACGCAGGGCGTGACCCCCATCGAGGGCGAGAGCCTGTCGCTGTGCGCCGAACACTACTTCTCCCAGTCCGAGCAGGTGCCGACCAAGGTGCGCCTGGCGGTCGGCGAGGTCGAAACCGACGCGGGCCGCGCCTGGCGTGCAGGCGGGGCGATGATCCAGGTCATCGCCGGCGACGAGTCGCGCGGCTCGACCGAAGAAGTGTGGGAGCGCACCCGCGCCCTGTTCGCCACCCTGGGCGACGACGAACTGATCGACCCGACGATCAGCGCCGAGACCCTGCTGTACCGCCTGTTCCACGAGGATGGCGTGCGATTGGAAGGCGCCCAGACCCTGGCCGCCGTCTGCCGCTGCTCGAGGGACCGTATCGCCAGCGTGCTCCAGTCCTTCCCGGCGGAAGAGCGCGCCGAAATGGTCGAGGACGACGGCAAGATCCGCGTGACGTGCGAATACTGCTCGACCAACTATGAGATCGACCCGGCCGAGCTGGAAACGGCCGAGGCCTGATCCCTCAGACCAGCATGAAGACGGCGTTGCCGTAGTTATGCAGCAGGACCGGCAGCAGCACGCTGCCGGTCTTTTCGCGCAGCCAGACCAGCAGCAGGCCCGCCAGTCCCGTCGACGCCATCGGCGCCCAGTCAAAGGTGAAGCCGCCGTCCTGATAGCCCAGGGCGTGGGTAAGGCCGAACGCCAGCGCAGTCAGCACCGCGCCCCAACCCATCGGCGCGCCCAGCACACGGATCGGCCGTCCGAACGCCTCGTTCAGCATCAGCAGCAGCACGCCGCGATAGAAGATCTCCTCGTCCAGCCCCGGCATGGTCAGTTGAAAAGCCAGGCTGTCGGCGTCGAACCCCTCGCCCGGCATCCAGATCGCCAGGCCGAGGAACAACAGAACCAAAAGACCTGACAGGATGAACGCGCCTCGTAGCCCCGCCCGGTCCTGATGCAGCGTCACGCCGCTGCGCCGCCATCCCACAATGGGCAGGCTCGCGACAGCCAGCGAAAGCAGGACGGCCAGCGTCTTGCCCTCCCAGTTCCAGCGCGAGGGTCCAAAATCCAGCGGGATGTGCCCGTAGCCGCGCGTGAGCACGGCGTCATAGACCGCCATCAGCAGCAAGGCTGCGGCCAGCCAGCCCCAGCGCACCTTCCCCCGAGACAGGACGGCGGCCGCCCCGCCCGCCAACGCGATCGCGCCGACCCAGCCCAGCATGGCGACAATGGCGGCCGACATGACTTCCCTCCCCGATACGACGTCGTCGTTCAGAGGCGGACGGATGGCCCTGCGGATGCAGATGAAGAAAAGTTAAGGCGCCCGCCTTCTCCCCCGAGGGGAAGAAGGGCTCAGATCAGTTGTTCAGGTCCAGCGAATAGCCCGCCGAGCGCACGGTGCGGATCGGGTTGACCGTGCCTTCGACATTCAGCGCCTTGCGTAGGCGGCCGACGTGGACGTCCACGGTGCGGGCCTCGACATAGACGTCCGAGCCCCAGACCGCGTCCAGCAACTGCTCGCGGCTGAACACCCGACCCGGATGCTTGAGGAAGTGGTCCAGCAGGCGGAACTCCGTCGGGCCCAGATGCACCTCGCGGCCCGCGCGGCTGACGCGGTGAGCGACGCGGTCCATGATGATGTCGGCGTGGTTGACCCGGTCGTCGGCCAGACCCGGACGGATGCGGCGCAGCACGGCGCGGATGCGCGCGGTCAGCTCCGTCATCGAGAAGGGCTTGGTCATGTAGTCGTCGGCGCCGGTGTCCAGACCGCGCACGCGGTCCGTCTCTTCGCCGCGCGCGGTCAGCATGATGATCGGCAGGTTGCGCGTCTCGGCCCGGCCGCGCACGCGGCGGCAGACCTCGATGCCCGACAGCTTGGGCAGCATCCAGTCCAGCAGGATCAGGTCGGGGGTGCGTTCGTCGATCTGCAGCATCCCCTCCTCGCCGTCGGCGGCGACGGCCACGTCATAGCCTTCCTTCTCCAGATTGTACTGGAGCAGGGTGGCCAGGGCGTCCTCGTCTTCCATCACCAGGATATAGGGTTGCACGTCAGCCTCTCCGGTTCGTCGAAGTCGTCAGCGATGTAGGGGGGTGTCAGTCGTCCGCCGCGTCAGGCGACGCAGGCAGATGCGGGGTCGGCGTCGGCTCTTCGCCGGGACCGGGCACGGCCTTCGGCCGCTCGCCCAGCATGTCCTCGCCCGTGATCTCATAGTGGACCGTCTCGGCGATGTTGGTCGCGTGGTCGCCGATCCGCTCCAGGTTCTTGGCCATGAACAGCAGATGGGTGCAGGCCGTGATCGTGCGCGGGTCGCCCATCATATAGGTGAGCAGTTCGCGGAACAGGGCGTTGTAGTGCTCGTCCACCTCGTCGTCGGTCTGCCAGACCGACAGGGCGCGCTCGATCTCCGAGGCCGTATAGGCGTCCAGCACGTCGCGCAGACGGTTCGACACCAGCCGCCCCATGCGCTCGATCGAACGGGTCAGCGGCTGCATCGGCTCGGCCTCGGCCAGGATCAGCGCCCGCTTGGCGATGTTCTTGGCCAGGTCGCCGGTGCGTTCCAGGTCCGAGGCCAGCTTCATGGCCCCCAGCGTCCGGCGCAGGTCGCTAGCGACCGGCTGGCGCAGGGCGATCAGGCGGATCGCCTTCTTCTCAATGTCGCGATGCAGGGCGTCCAGGCGGTTGTCGCGCTCGACCACCGCCTTCGCCAGAGCCACGTCGCGGCGGGCGACGGATTCGATGGCGTCCGCCACCTGGGCCTCGGCCAGGCCGCCCATGCGGACCACCTCAGCCGTCAACTGGTTCAGCTCGTCGCCGTAAGCCTTGACCGTATGCTGGTTCATCGTCGGGTCCTCAGCCGAAACGGCCGGTGATGTAATCGAGCGTGCGCTTTTCGCGCGGGTTGGTGAAGATCTCTTCGGTGTCGCCAGTCTCGACCAGCTTGCCCATGTGGAAGAAGGCCGTGCGCTGCGAGACGCGGGCCGCCTGGGCCATCGAGTGGGTGACGATGACGATGCAGTAACGCTCGCGCAGTTCGTCGATCAGCTCTTCGATCTTGGCCGTAGCGATGGGGTCCAGCGCCGAGCAGGGCTCGTCCATCAGGATGACTTCCGGCTCGACCGCGATGGCGCGGGCGATGACCAGACGCTGCTGCTGGCCGCCCGACAGGCCGGTGCCCGGCGAATGCAGGCGGTCGGCGACCTCGTCCCACAGACCGGCGCGCTTCAGCGACTTCTGGACGATCTCGTCCATCTCGCCCTTGGTCGAGGCCAGACCATGGATTTTCGGCCCATAGGCCACGTTCTCATAGATCGACTTGGGGAAGGGGTTCGGCTTCTGGAACACCATGCCGACCTGGGCGCGCAGCAGCACCGGGTCGATCTTGCGGTCGTTGATGTCGCCGCCGTCCATCTCGATCCGGCCGGTCACGCGGGTGCCGGGGATGGTGTCGTTCATGCGGTTCATCGTCCGCAGGAAGGTCGACTTGCCGCAGCCCGACGGACCGATCAGCGCCGTCACCGTCTTGTCCGGGATATCCAGCGAGACGTCGAACAGGGCCTGCTTCTCGCCATAGAAGACGCTGACGTCGCGCGCGGCGATCTTGATCGGACCCAGCGGGGCCGAAGCGTGGGCGCCGACGACCGGCGCCGTCGTCAGGGTGGCGGAAGCGCCGTTGGAAACGCCTTCGGGCGCGCGGAAGATGCGGGACTTCATAAGATTTACCACCGGCGTTCGAAGCGACGGCGCAGCAGGACTGCGGCGGCGTTCATGACGATCATGAAGGCGAGAAGGACAAGGATGGCGGCCGCCGTCCGTTCGTGGAAGGCGCGCTCGGACGCGTTCTCCCAGATGTAGATCAGCGACGGCAGGGCGCCGACCGGCTCGTCGATGGCGTGCGGCACGCCCGGCACGAAGCTGATCATGCCGATCAGCAGCAGCGGCGCCGTCTCGCCCAGGGCGTGGGCCATGGAGATGATCGCGCCCGTCATCACGCCGGGCATGGCCAGCGGCAGGACGTGGCCGAACACCGTCTGGGTGCGGCTGGCGCCCATGGCCAGGGCCGCCTCGCGGATCGAGGGCGGAACGGCTTTCAGCGACGAACGGGTGGCGATGATGATGGTCGGCAGGGCCATCAACGCCAGCACCAGGCCCCCGACCAGCGGACTGGCGCGCGGCAGGTGCAGGAAGTTGATGAACAGCGCCAGACCCAGCAGGCCGTAGACGATGGACGGCACGGCGGCCAGGTTGTTGATGTTGACCTCGATGATCGCCGTGATGCGGTTGCGCGGCGAGTATTCCTCCAGCCACACGGCGGCGCCGACGCCGACCGGAATGGCGATCAGGGCCGTCACCATCAGCATCAGGGCCGAACCGACCACGGCGCCCAGCAGGCCCGCAAGCTCCGGCTGGGTCGAGTCGCCCTTGGTGAACAGGGCCGAGTTGAAGTGCGGACGCACGGCGCCCGAGGCCTTCATCCGGTCCAGCCAGTCCATCTGCTCATTGGTGACGCGGCGCTGGTCCTCGGGCTGATCGCGGGTGATCTTGCCCTTCAGATACATCTCGGCGTCATCCGACAGCGGCGCGGCGACCGGCACGGTCTGGCCCAGCAGGCTGGGCTGGCGCGCGATCATCTTGGCGGCCTGGAACTTCAGCTCCGAGGACAGCAGGGCCTTCATGGCCGAGGCCTTGGTCCCCTGTTCGTCGTCCTGGACGCCCAGGCGGCGGATCTGCTGTTCGGCGACGATCTGCTCGAAATTGGCGCCTTGCGGATAGGAACGGTCGATCCGCGCCGGGTCCATATAGACCGGCAGGGTCACGGTATGGGCGTAGAAGGCGGTGTAGCCCTGGGTGACGATGCTGCCGAGCAGGATCACCAGGAAGGTCAGGGCCACGCCGATGGCCGCGCGGCCGTACCAGCGGAAGCGGGTCTCGCGCGCATAGCGGGCGCGCAGGCGGCTCTTCAGGCGCTGGGTGCGCGGGCTGACGCCGGTCGCGCCCTGCTCGGTCAAGTTCTGGGCGGCGTCAGTCATACTGTTCCCGATAGGCTTGCACGATGCGCATGGCGACGATGTTAAGCAGCAGGGTGACGACGAACAGCGTCAGGCCCAGACCGAAGGCGGCCAGCGTCTTGGGACTGTTGAACTCCTGGTCGCCGGTCAGCAGGGTGACGATCTGGACGGTGACGGTCGTGACCGTCTCCAGCGGGTTCAGGGTCAGCTTGGCGGCCAGGCCCGCGGCCATGGTGACGATCATGGTCTCGCCGATGGCGCGCGACACGGCCAGCAGCAGGGCGCCGGCGACCCCCGGCAGGGCGGCGGGCAGCAGCACCTTCTTGATCGTCTCGGACTTGGTGGCGCCCATGGCGTAGGAGCCGTCGCGCAGGGACTGCGGCACCGCGTTCAGAATATCGTCCGACAGGGAGCTGACGAAGGGGATCAGCATGATCCCCATGACCGCGCCCGCGACCAGAGCCATCTGGTTCTGGACCAGCGAAAGGTACAGCCCCAGATCGTTGAACGGACCGCCGATCAGCATGTCGCCGATGCCGTTGAAGAAGACGCGCAGCGCCGGACCAACGGTCAGGGCGGCGAAAAAGCCGTAGACCACGGTCGGCACGCCAGCCAGGACTTCCAGCGCCGGCTTGACCAGGGCGCGGGTCTTCGGGCCCGAATACTCCGACAGATAGACGGCCGAGAACAGGCCGATGGGCGCCGCCACCGCCATGGCGATGGCCATGATCAGGAAGGTGCCCGCGAACAGCGGCACGGCCCCGAAGGCGCCCGACGACCCGACCTGATCGGCGCGAATGGCGATCTGCGGGCTCCACTTGGTTCCGAACAGGAACTCGGTGATCGGCACCATGCTGAAGAAGCGCAAGGAATCGATCACCAGCGAGAAGATGATGCCGAGCGTGGTCAGCACCGCCACCGCCGAACAGGCGAACAGCACACCGGTGATCCAGCCCTCGACCTTGTTGCGCGCACGCAGGTCGGGACGGATGCGGCTGAAGACGAACAGGCCGCCCAGCACGGCGGCGATCAGGGCGGCGACGCCCCCGCCCCAGTTCAGGGCCGCGGCGATGCGGTGGGCGCGGCGGCCCTCGGCCGGCAGTTCCTCGGCGTAAGGCGCGGGCCAGATCTGGCGCGCCTCCTGCCCCGCACCGACCAGACGGGCGTCGGCGAAGAAGGCCTCACGGCGGAATGGCTCCAGCTGGGTGACGCTGTCAGGCGCGCCCGCCCGCATCATCTGCTGCTCGATGGAGGTCGAGAAGACCGAGGCGACGATCAGCATCGCCAGCGCCGGAACCCCGACCCAGATCAGGGCGTAAAGCCCGTGTTGGCCAGGACGCGAATGCGACTTCGCCCCCTGGCTCCGGCGAACGGCCAAGGCCCGCCCGGCCACATAGGCCAGGACGGCGAAGGCGATCAGCAGCAGCAGGAAAATCCAGATCATCCGGTCCGATCAGCGCAGGAATCAGGAACGCGCCGGGTTCGGTGCGTTTCGGCCGGGAAACTGCCTGCGATACGTCAGCGGATTAAGACGGCTGGATGACAGTTCTGTTACGGCGCCCGGCCGCAATGTCGCAGCTCCATGACGATCGCTCCGAATGCGGACGTCAGGACTCGGCCTCAGGGGCCAGCGGGAAGCATGCGGCGAAGATAGCGCCGCAGCCCGGCGCGCTATCGACCGACAGGCCGCCGCGGTGGCGGATGATGATGTGGCGCACTATGGCCAGCCCCAGGCCCGTGCCCTGCCGGTCGCCGCTCTTCTGGCCCTCGACACGATAAAATCGCTCGGTCAGACGCGGCAGGTGCTCGCGCGCCATCCCCGGCCCGTGGTCACGCACGGTGACGACGGCGTAGCGCTGGCCCGTCTCGCGGTCGGGGGTCGCCAGGGACAGGCGATTGCCCTCGGCCATCCGCGCCGCCATGGCCTCGTCCAGAGTGCGGTCGATCTCGATGCCGACCTCGATGGTCCCGCCTGCGCTGGAATACTTCAGGGCGTTGTCGATCAGGTTCTGCACCACCTGGGCGATCTCGTCCCGGTCGCCGGTCACGGCCGCGCCGCCGTGCGGCAGGTCCGCATGGATCGTCACCTGCCGCTCGCTCGAGATGACGCTGACCGCATCGACCACATCCGCCGTCGCCCGCGCCAGGTTGACCCGGCCCAGAGGCGCGATGTGTTCGTTCAGCTCGATCCGGCTCAACGACAGCAGATCGGCGACCAGGCGCCGCATCCGGTCGGCCTGAACCGCCATGATGTCCAGGAATTTGTCGCGCGCCTTGGGGTCGTCCTTGGCGTGGCCCTTCAGCGTCTCGATGAACCCGGACAGGGACGCCAGCGGCGTGCGCAGTTCATGGCTGGCGTTGGCCAGGAAGTCGACGCGCATCTTCTCCATGCGACGCACGTCCGTCTCGTCGCGCAGCGCCAGCAGGGTCAACGCCCCGCCGCCCCAGGCTGAAGCCTCTCGCGTCGGCAGGGGACGCACCAAGGCCCGCCAGTGCCGTTCCTGAACGCCGCCGCCGACATAGTCGACCTCGGCGGCGACGCCCTCGAACAGGGCCTCGTCCACCGCCTCCAGCACGCGCGGCTCACGCAGGACCGAGACCAGCAGCCCGCCGCCCGTCCCGTTCAGCTTGAACAGCTCGCGCGCCGCCGCATTGGCCAGGGCGATGCGGCGTCCGGCGATATCGTCCGCCTCGCCGCCGCTGATGATCAGCAAGGGATCGTCCAGCGCCTCGAACACATCGCCCAGCAGAGCCGCGTCCGGGCCCAGATCGACCGCGCCGGGTTCGAACTCCATCTCGTCGGCGGCCGACGGCGGATTGCGGTTCACCAACCAGGTCGCGAGCGCGACAGCGACGGCGCCCGCCGCCAGCCATCCCGCCAGCTCGGGCTTCATCACCGCCAGAACCGCCATCACCAATATGGCCACGCCCCCGCTGGCGCCGGCCGTCCACAGTCGGGACGACGCCGTAGGCGCAACAGGAGATGGAGAGTGATCGTAAGGCATTTCGACCGACGTTATCTCATTCTTCAGCAGCTCGACCTAGATTGATCCGTCGGCAGCCCGCTGAGTCGGCCGGTTCGACGCACGGGATGTGTAGCTTGGTTTCTTCACGGATTTACGGCGGAACGGCTAGGGGCTGAGGGAGCATCATGATGGGCGGCGTTCTGAGCTGTCTGGTTGAGCGCCACGATTGGCGAATCGCCTCTTTCGCCATCCTGGCCTGTGTCTTCAGCCTCGCCATCGCCCTGCTTCTCGCCGAGCGCGCCCGTCGTCTGTCGCCGCGAGCCCGCCGGGCCTACACCCTGTCGGCGCCTCTGGTCGGCGGACTGGGCGTGTGGACCACCCATTTCATCGCCATGCTGGCCTACGACGTCGGCGTAGAGATCCGGTATGACGCCCTGCAGACCTTCCTGTCCCTGGTGATCGTCACGGCCGCCTTCTGGGTCGGCATGCATCTGCATCTGGCGGGCGGCGCGGGCTGGCGGCGCCGCTCGGGACTGGCCGCCGCCGCTGTCGTCACGGCGGGCGTCGCGGCCATGCATTTCGTCGGTATGGACGCCATGCGCCTGTCCGGAGCGGTTCTGGCCTGGAACGCGCCGCGCGCCGTCCTGGCTGTCGCGGGCGGCCTGATCCTGTTCAGCGCGGTCGCGCTTCTGCCGTCCATGGGCAAGTGGAAGCAGCTGACCGCCGCCACCCTCCTGACCTCCGGCGCCGTCGCCTGGCTGCACTTCGTCGCCATGGCTGCGGTGAGCCTGACGCCTGCGCCGGGCGTCCTCCTGCCCAGTCAAGCGGCGAGCGCCGCCGTTGTCGCCCTGTGGATCACCCTCGGCGTCGTCCTGACCGTCGTTGTCGCCGCCTTCTTCACCGGCATGATCTGGTGGTCGCGTCGCAGCGTCCTGGGGCAGTTGCTAGAGGCCGTCCACGCCATGCCGGACGGCGTGGGCGTCTATGACGCCGATGACCGCCTGGTCTTGTGGAACCAGCGCTACAGCGAGATTCATCCGCATCTGATCCCGGTGCTGCGGCCCGGCGTCACCTTCCGCGAAGTCCTTGAGGTCGGCATGAAGGCGGGCGTCTATCCCGACGCCGCCGGTCGCGAAGAGGCTTGGATCACCGAACGTCTGGCCTGTCGCCGCGCGCCCATCGCGCCGCGCGAAATGCAGGTCGCGGGTCGTTGGCTGCGCGTCCAGGATCGCCCGACCGTCGGCGGCGGCGCCGTGACCGTCTGCTCGGACATCAGCGATCTGAAGCGCAATGCCGAAGCCCTGGCCGAGGCGCGCGACGCAGCCGAAGCCGCCAACCGCGCCAAGAGCCGCTTCCTGGCCAATATGAGCCATGAAATCCGCACGCCCCTGAACGGCGTCATCGGCGTGGCCCAGGCGCTGACCCGCACGGAGCTGTCGCAGCACCAGCAGGAAATGCTGGAGCTGATCCAGTCCTCCAGCCGCACCCTCCAGACCCTGCTCAGCGACATCCTGGATCTGGCGCGCGTCGAATCCGGACGCCTGGAGCTGAAGGAAGAACCGCTCGACCTCGCTCGCACGGTGGAGGAAGCCGCCCTCCTCTACGCCGCCGCCGCCAGGGACAAGGGCCTGCAGTTCATTGTCGAGGTCGCGCCCGAGGCCCAGGTCTGGACCTATGGCGATCCGGTCCGCCTGAAACAGGTGCTGACCAACCTCGTTTCCAACGCCGTCAAGTTCACCGCCTCCGGCTTCGTCAGCCTGACCGTCGACGCCGTCCCGACCGAGGAGCCGCAGACCCTGCGCTTCGTGGTCCAGGACACCGGCATCGGCTTCGACGCCCTGACGCAGGCCCGACTGTTCAATCGCTTTGAACAGGCCGACGGCGACATCACCCGCCACTACGGCGGCTCTGGCCTGGGCCTGGCGATCTGCCGCGAACTGGCGGCCATGATGGGCGGCGACCTGGGTTGCGAGAGCGAGCCGGGCGCGGGCGCGGCCTTCATCCTCAGCCTGCCGCTCAAGCTGGCTCAGGCGCCGGCCATCCCCCTTCGTCCCGCGCCGAAAGACGCCGCCATGACGTCGGACGAAAAAGCCGCGCCGCGCCGCCTGCGCATCCTGGCCGCCGACGATCATCCGACCAATCGCCGCGTCGTCGAGCTGATCCTGGACAGCGCCGCCTTCGATCTGGTCTCGGTCGAGAACGGCGTCCAGGCGGTCGAAGCCTACCGCGCCCAGACCTTCGACCTGGTGCTGATGGACATGCAGATGCCGGTCATGGACGGCCTGTCCGCCGTGCGGGAAATCCGCCTGCACGAGGCGGTCATGGGCCTGCCGCACGTTCCTGTCGTCATGCTGACCGCCAACGCCCTGCCCGAACACCTGGATAAGGCCCTGGCCGCTGGCGCCGATCGCCATATGGCCAAGCCCTTCAGCGTTGAAGACCTGCTGGCCATGGTCTCGGACCTGACGGCACAGACGCCTCAGGCCGCGGAAGCCGCGGCCTGAGGTCTCCTTTTTTCAATGCTGACGCGGCCTATTCGTAGCCGTGCGCCGCCTCGTTGATGACCTGGCTGGGCATCGTCGAGAAATCCACGCTCAGCGGACGGACCGCCTTGGCCTCGAACGTCTTGAGGACGTGCTCCAGACGGCGGCGCACCTCGCGTTCGGCCTCGCTCGCCCCGTCCAGCGCCAACGGCGCCAGGCAGAAGTCGATGATGGCTTGCGGTCGGGTCATCGGTTCCATGTCATTTCCTTTCCTGTGAGGCGTGGAACTCAGGCGGCGTGGAACTGGGCGGTTTCGGTCGAGTCCTTCAGGGCCGTGGTCGAGGACTGGCCCGAGGAGATGACCGTGGCGACATCATCGAAATAGCCGGTGCCGACCTCGCGCTGGTGACGGGTGGCGGTATAGCCGATGGCCTCATTGGCGAACTCGCGCTGTTGCAGCTCGGAATAGGCCGCCATGCCGCGATCGCGATAGCCGCTGGCCAGTTCGAACATGCCGTTGTTCAGGCTGTGGAAGCCCGCCAGCGTCACGAACTGGAACTTGTAGCCCATGGCCCCCAGCTCGCGCTGGAACTTGGCGATGGTGTCCTTGTCCAGCTTGGCTTCCCAGTTGAACGAGGGCGAGCAGTTGTAGGCCATCAGCTTGCCCGGATGTTCTTTCTGAACGGCCTCCGCGAACTTCTTGGCGTCGTCCAGATCAGGGTGCGACGTCTCCCACCACAGCAGGTCGGCGTATTTCGCATACGACAGCCCGCGCGCGATGCAGTGGTCCAGACCCGTGCCCGGCTTCAGGCGATAGAAGCCCTCCGGCGTGCGGTTCTCGCGATCGATGAAGGGGTGGTCCCGCTCATCGATGTCCGAGGTGATCAGCTGGGCCGACTCCGCATCCGTGCGCGCCACCGTCAGGGTCGGCGTGCCGCAGACGTCGGCCGCCAGACGCGCCGCGATCAGATTGCGCTCATGCGCCTGGGTCGGGATCAGCACCTTGCCGCCCAGGTGGCCGCACTTCTTCTCGCTGGCCAGCTGGTCCTCGAAGTGAACGCCCGCGGCGCCCGCCTCGATGAAGGCCTTCATGATCTCGAAGCTGTTCAGCGGCCCGCCAAAACCGGCCTCGGCGTCGGCGACGATGGGAGCGAACCAGTCGCGCTTGGCGCCGCCCTCGGCGTGCTCGATCTGGTCGGCGCGCTGCAGGGTGCGGTTGATGCGACGGCACAGTTCCGGCGCGGCGTTGGCCGGATACAGCGACTGGTCCGGATACATGGCGCTGGCCGTGTTGGCGTCGGCCGCGACCTGCCAGCCCGACAGATAGATGGCCTTCAATCCGGCGCGGACCATCTGCATCGCCTGATTGCCGGTCACCGCGCCCAGGGCGTTGATGTAGGGCTCGGAGTGCAGCAGCTCCCACAGGCGGTTGGCGCCGCGCTCGGCCAGCGTATGGGTGACCGGCACCGAACCTCGCAGACGCAAGACGTCTTCCGGCGAATAGGGGCGCTCAATGCCGTCGAAACGGCCGGCGGGCGAAGGAACCAGATCGGCGAAGGTCGTCATGTTCGTCTCGGCTTTTGATGGGCGCGGCCCCAAGAGGGAAGAATGGGCCGCCGTCCCGAAGACCTGAACACGCCTCCGTCATGACTGACACAGCGGCAGCCGCATCATTCAAGTCAAACAGTCACATCATGACACTTGTCATGAAGTCATGATGTGACATGATCGCGCCATGAACGCCGCCGCTGATCGCAAGCTGTTCCTGGGCGGCCGCCTCAAGCGGCTGCGGCGCGACCTTGACCTGTCCCAGACGGCGATGGCGGCGGATCTGGGCGTCTCGCCCTCCTATCTGAACCATATCGAGCGCAACCAGCGCCCCGTCTCGGCCCAGCTGCTGCTGCGTCTGGCCGAGACCTATGACGTCGATCTTCGCAATCTGGGCCAGTCCGGCGGCCCGGCGTCAGAGGCCGAACTGGCCGAAGTCTTCGCCGACCCCCTGTTCCAAGGGCTGGCCGTGCCGCGCCACGAGATCATGCAGCTGGCCGAGGATCAGCCCGCCGCCGCCGACGCCGTGCTGCGCCTTTACCGCGCCTTCACCGACCGCCGCGTGCGTGACCGGGCCGAGGTCGAGGCCGGGGGCGGCGCCGCGCCGACCGACAGCCCCTCCGAATGGGTGCGCGAATATGTTCAGGCCCGCCACAACCACTTCCCCGACCTCGACGCGCTGGGCGAGGCCCTGCACGACGCCCTGCACGCCGAGGCCCCCGGCCCCGACGAAGGCTTCGAGGCGCTGGCCCGCGCGCGCCTGTTCGCCCGCCACGGCCTGACCGTCCGCACCCTGCCCGCCGAGGTCATGGTCGAATGGACCCGCCGCTTCGACCCGCACCGGGGCCGCCTGCTGCTGTCCGACGCCCTGGGGCCGTCATCGCGCGCCTTCGCCGTCGCCAACCAACTGGTTCTGATGGAGCACGGGCCGGAGCTTCAGGCCCTGACCGAGGCGGCCAACGCGCCCGACGCCCCCACGCGCAATCTGCTGAAGGCCTCGCTGGCCAACACCCTGGCCGCCGCCGTGCTGATGCCCTACGCCGCCTTCCAGCGCACGGCGGAGGAGACCGGCTACGACCTGGCCCGGCTCCAGGCCCGCTTCGGCGTCGGCTTCGAGCAGGTCGCGCACCGGCTGACCACGCTTTCCCGGCCGACGGCGCGGGGCGTGCCCTTCTTCCTGATGCGGGTGGATCAGGCGGGGAATGTGTCCAAGCGCTACGCCTCGGGCGCCTTCCCCTTTTCGCGTTTCGGCGGGGCCTGCCCGCGCTGGCGGCTGCACTCGGCCTTCCGCACGCCGGGCCGCATCGTCACCCAGATCATCGAGACTCCTGGCCAAGATGGAAAACCGGGTGGCCGCTGGTTCACCCTGGCCCGCACCGTTGACCGCCAAGGCCAGGACGCCTTTACCGAGGGGCATGACCTGGCCATCGGCCTGGGCTGCGAGCTTCGCCACGCCCACCGCCTGATCTATGCGCGCGGCCTGGATCTTCAGAAGCCCGAGGTCACGCCCATCGGCCCGGCCTGCCGGTTGTGCGAGCGCCACCCCTGCGCTGAACGCGCCGCCCCGCCGGTCGGCCGCGCCCTGACGGTCGACGACTGGTCCAAGTCCGTCAGCCCCTACCCGTTCGCGTAATTTCTCCTTCTCCCCTTGTGGGAGAAGGTGGTCCGCTAGGACCGGATGAGGGGTGGCGACGCGGCGGCTGGCCATTTTTTCGAGACGAGCATCAACGGCCAATGCAGGCGCAAACACCCCTCATCCGTCAGGCTCCGCCTGCCACCTTCTCCCTCAAGGGGAGAAGGGCGCTTCAGTGCGCCAGCATCAGCGCCACGGGCGCTTCGTTCAGCAACGTCTGCGTCACCCCGCCGAAGATCCACTGCCGCATCCGCGCATGGCCCCAGGCGCCCGAGACCATGAGGCCCGCCCCCATCTCCTCGGCGCAATCGATCAGGCGCCGCCCGCCTGAGCGGTCGTCGTGGGCGCGGGCGTCCGGTTCGGCGGCGACGCCGTGTCCGGCCAGCCAACGCACGACGTCCTGCGTCCGCAGGCGCGCGCCGTCCGTGTCCTCGGGATCGCACAGTTCGACCACGCGTACGCCGTCAGCGCGTTTCAGCAGAGGCAGAGCCGCCTGCGCCGCCAGGCGGCTCTCGCGCGTGTCGGTCCAGGCCAGCAGGGCGGGCGCATCCACCATCGAGCGGATCGGATTGGGCGGCAGAACCACCACCGGCCGCCCCGAGCGCATGGCCAGGTCCGCCGGATGCGGCGCGCGCCAGGCGCTGGCGCCGCCGGCGTCGCGCCCGACCAGGGCCGCGTCCGCCGCCCGCAGATGGCGCAGGGTCAGGCCGGTCGGATCGCCGACGTCGCCGCGCCATTCGCCCTCGACGCCCGCCGCTTCGATGGCGCCGCGGAACCGCTGCTCGGCGGACTTCAGCGTGGATTCATTGCGCGCCTGCTGGGCCGCCATCACCTCGCCCAACAGGATGCCCGCCCCATAGGCGTCGGCCACCGGCGTCTCGGGCGCGCAGCCCGACACCCCGATCAGCCGCGCCCCGTGCGCGCTCGCTAAAGCACAGGCCTCGGTCAGACGGGCGGGATTGTCGGCTTCATCGTCGATATAGACGATCAGACTGGTCCAGGGCATGGCGGCCTCCTGTTTCAGGATACGCCGCATCAACGCGCCAAACGCTGTTCCGCGCCTTGAGCCTGATTAATTCAACAGAATAACGCGCCCGCCCTCGACCCGATGCGGCACGCCCGCGCGGCGGAACAGACTGGCGATCTCAGCGGCGGGATCGGCTGCGCCCTGATCCAGCATCCGCCCGATGTCAGCCGCCAGCGTCGGATCGCCCGAGACGCGCGTCAGGGCGTTCAGCCATTCGGCGCGGCTCAGCACCCCGTCCCGGCGGTTGGCGTCCAGCAGCGGCCGCAGGAATCCGAACCAGTCGCCGCCGTCGCGCCGCTTCTGCGCGCCCTCGGCCGTCATGGCGAAGACGGCGCCGCAGGCGTAATAGGCCCGGTGCTCGCCGCGCTCGCCCGCCTCGGCCACGCCGCGTCCCTGGCTCAAGGTCACGCAGTCGTCGACCTCCTCCTGCAAAGCCTTGCGGTCGTCATAGGCCGGGTCCAGCGTCTTCAGCGCCCGCACCGCCATCAGATCGGCCCCGCCTTCGGTGATCCAGGCGTCGCGCGCGAACTCGTACCGCACCGTCTGGCCCAGCCAGAAGTGGGCGCTCTCATGACCGATGAACCAGCGGGAAACCCGCTCCATCTCCGCCGTCGGCCGGGTCACGCCGGTTCCCTCGAACGACATGACGATCAGGCCGGGCAGGACGCTGCCGCCCATGCTGGTCATCCGCTCGGTCGGGCCGTTCCACGACACCATGACGACAGGGTTGTCCCCGCCCGAGCCGGGCCGCCCCAGTCGTTGCAGGTAGAGCTGTCCCACGCGCGGGGCGAAGTCACGGATCTTCTCGCCGATCCAGGGCGGAAGATTGGGGTCCATGACAGTGGTCAGCCCCTCGCCCGGCGTCACCCGCGCCTGCCCCAGCAGGACATAAGACCGCTCGCCCGTCGTCGTCAGCTCCGTGTGGCGCTCGCCGTTGAACAGCACCGGCCCATCCAGATCGCGCCAGATCACGCGCGACGCCCCGCCGTCCAGATTGACGCCGTTGAGGTCCGCCGGCATCGCCTCCGCTGCCTCGGGCGAGCCCAGGGCGAAGACGTCCATCTGCCGCGTCGGCAGGGCCACCGCCCCGTCCGAGAAGACCAAGGTCTTGTATTCCGCCTCCAGCTCGACCGCCTTGGGCGTCACGCTGAAACGGACATGACGCGGCACAGGGCCGCCGTCCGCGCTGCGGATGATGTCGTAATGGCCGCGCCGCTCCATCACCACGCCGGGCGTCTCGACCGTCCACTGACGCGGGCGCCACGGCTCGCGGACCTCCGAGATCAGGGCCGAATCCATGAAGGCCCAAACCACGGCGTCGCGGTTGAAGACATAGTCGACGGTCAGCCGCCCATCGTCGCGCGTCACCGTCACCTGCGGCGCCGCCTCGACGTTCCAGGGGCCGGGCGCCGGCGCCGCGGCGCAGGCGGTCAGCAGGGCGACGACAGAAAGGGCGGTTGCAGACAGGGCTTTCAGACGCACGAAGAGCAGTCTCCCATAATGAGCGGCGCAGCTTAGGGGGGCCGAACCCGGCCCGTCACCTTACGGTTTGCTCAGCTTTACGCCCGTTCGAGGGCGCGCCCCGCCGCAGCCAGCTCATCGGCCATCACCGCCTTCAGCCGCTCCGGCGCCAGGATGGTCGCTCGCTCGCCCCAGGTGAACAGATGCCAGGCCAGTTCGCGCATACCCGAGGCGCGGAACCGCACCACGACCGATCCGTCAGCCTGATCCTCGATCGTCTGGGTCGGGTGCCAACGCCAGCCGCGCGCCTCGTCCGCCCCCTCAGGCGTGATGCGGACGGCGACGTCTTCGATTTCGTCCTGATAGATGCCGAAGGACTGGCTGGCGAAGACGCCCAGGTCGAAATCAGCGGGCGGACGCGCTGTCCCCTCCCCCGCCTCGACCGCGCTCATCCGGTCCAGGCGGAAGGTCTGGATGCGCCCGCTCTCGCGGTCGGCGGCCACCAGATAGTTGGCCCTCCCGAACATCAGGCCGCACGGCGTCATCGTGCGGGTGCGCGCCTCGGCGCCGGGCCGGGCGTAGATGAAGTTCAGCGGCCGCTCGGCCAGCACCGCCCCGCGAATCTCGGCCAGCACCGTCTCGTCGGCGCTGGGCCGCGGCCCGGCCTGAACGGCGATCGTCTCGGCCCGGACCAGGGCCTCCAGATCCGGCGCCATGCGGTTCAGGGTGGTCGAACGCATCGCCGCCTTCACCTTGCGCTCAAGGCTTTCCAGCGCCGCCGCCCGCGCCGGTTCGCCCGCCGCGCGGTGTCCGGCCGCCGCCTTGGTCAGCTCCAGCATCTCGGTCGCCGTCGGCGCCTGCTCAAAGGCCGACAGACCGCCGCGGATGCGCCACCGCTTGGTCGGCGGGTCCGACACCTCCTCGACCTGAGGGAACAGCATCAGCACGGCGTCGCGCATCCGCTCGGCCGTGCGGCGCCCGACGTTCAGTTGGGCCGCCATCTCGTTCAGCGTCAGCCCTTCGGCGCTGGCCGCCATGCCGCGCGCCAGATCGATGACCAGGGCCGCCTTGTCGTGCCGCAAGATGTCTTCTCCACAGGGATACGTCCGAAACTGGCGTAATGCTGTCTCATATTCACTCTGTCAGCAAGAGGCGACCGCCTCCGCATCAGGAGTTTTCCCCATGGCCTTCGTCCGCACCCCCACCGTCCAGAAGCCCGCCCGCAAGACCTTCGCCGATCGCTACATGATCGTGCCGTGCGAAACCGAGAGCGACCTGGCCGTGATCTGGGACCGTCAGGAAGAACAGGTCGTGGACGTCATCAGCGCCTCGGCCGGCCGCTACACCGACGAAGACGCCCTGTGGGACGAGTTCCACACCCCGCCCTTCAACGCTCGGTCCGACTGGCGTATGGCCGCCTGACCGAGCAAAGGTTGCGGAACCCGTTCCTACGGCCCAACGTTGCGCTAGCGTGGCCGTTTCAGGGCCACGGGCTGGGGAGCCGAACTCATGACTTCATCCAACGCCGCGCCTTCGTTGGAAGGCTTCGTCAAATCCGCCCTGCATCGGTCCTGGTGGCTGCTGCTGCTGCGCGGCGTCGCCGCCGTGGCCTTCGGCGTGCTGACTTTCGTCTGGCCGCAGATCAGTCTGCTGACCCTCATCATGGTCTATGGGATCTACGCCCTGGCGGACGGGATTCTGGCCCTGATCGCGGCGATCCGCGGCGGCGGCGTAGTTCCGCGCTGGTGGCTGGCGTTAGGCGGCGTGGTCAGCATCCTGACCGCCGTCCTCGTCTTCGCCTGGCCAGGCCTGACGGCTCTGGTCCTGGTTTACCTGATCGGCTTCTGGTCGATCCTGCGCGGCGTGCTGGAGATCATCGGCGCCATCCGCCTGCGTAACGAGATCGCCAACGAGTGGACGCTGGGCGTCGCCGGCGCCCTGTCGGTGATCTTCGGCCTGATCCTGGTCATCATGCCGGGCGCCGGGGCTATCGGCCTGCTGTGGTTGATCGCGACCTGGGCCGTGTTGTTCGGCCTGCTGCTGATCTGGGTCGCCTTCAAGGTCAGGAAGCTGGCGAAGGCTTAAAGCTGGCGTTGCGCGCCGCGACCCGAGCGCGGATTTCGGCGCGCATCCGCTCCAGTTCCGCCGCATCGATCAGGCGGCCGCGCAGCACCACGGCCTGAGCGTCGCGCGTGGCGCTGACGTCGGTCAGGGGGTCAGCCTCCAGCACCAGCAGATCGGCCGACTTGCCTGCCGCCACCGCGCCGTAACGCTCGCCCTGGTTCAGGAAACGCGGCCCGTCCACGACCGAGCCCGCCAGGGCCTCGCGCGGCGTCAGGCCCAGGCTCACGTACAGCTCCAGCTCGTCGTGCAGCGAAAAGCCCGGATAGTTGAACGAGTTCAGGAAGCCCGCGTCCGTCCCGGTCAGGATGGTCACGCCCGCATCGCGCAACATGGGCAGGGTGCGCGACGTCACCTCCTTGACGAAGTGGCGGTCCTCGACCTGCTGCGGCGTGGCCTGGGCGGCGCGCTGGACGCGCCAGTCGTAGGTCGCCCGGATGCCCGGCCCGACGTAGGCCAGGCCCTCGTCATGCGAATGATCGTCCAGGTCCAGATTCGCCAGGGTGGTCGAGCCGTAGAGCGTCGGCGACACCGCCGTGCCCAGCTCCGCCAGCCGCGCATAGACCCGACGCGCCGTCTCCACGTCGAAGGTGTCGGCGTAGCGGCGCATGGTCTGGGCGTAGGTGTATTTGCCCGCCAGATAGTCCGCCGCGATGGCCGCTTCATCCCGCGAGCCCGCCTTCATGGCGTAGTCCAGATGCTCGATCGACGACAGGCCCGCTTCGGCTGCCGTCAGCACGGTGATGCTGGCCGGAATGTGAGCCGAGGTCTTCATGCCCCGCTTCTTCGCCTCACCCACGGCGTAGAGGAAAAGCTCGGGCGTCAGGGTGTTGTCGGTGATCTTGACGAAGTCGACGCGCAGGGCCTGAAGCCGGTCCAGCGCCGCGTCTACGTCCGCCTCGCTGCCGGTCTCGATCACGCCCTTCCAAACAGGGGCGATGCCCTCGATCTTGGGGCCGGAAGTGAAGATGCGCGGCGCATCGGCCGTCGGCGGCGCGTCGCGCCAGTCCAGCACCTGCTGCGCCAGGTCGCCCGCCGCGTCGCGCACAGCGACCACGCCGTTGACCACGAACAGAGGCATCAGTTCGGCGTTCTCCTCGATCAGGGGCTCGCCGCCGCCGAAGTGAACGTGCATGTCCCACAGGCCCGGCATGACATAGTGATCGGCCAGATCCTGGGTCCGCCCGGCCTGATAACGCCCCGCCTCGCCCTCGGGGCCCACGGCCACGATGTCGCCGCCGCGCACGGCCACCAATTGATCCCGCGTCGTCGTCCCCTTTTCGACGTCGACCACCGTGGCCGAGGTCAGCAGCAGATCGACCTGTTGGACCGGTGTTTCAGCGGCGGCCAGCGGTGCCAGGGCGCAGGCGGACAACAGGGCGGAGGCGACGATCAGAAAGGTGCGCATGAGATCGCTATAATCCGTTCACCGCCGTCAGCAAGCCTGTCACGGATAGCGCCGCTTCATCTCGTCCTGACTGGCGACGCAGAGGTCGCGCAATACGCCCATATCCACCTGATCCAGCCGCTTGATGTAGAGACAGGCCACGCTGGTCGTGTGCGGTCCCAGCCGCGCCAGCATCGCCTCCGTCTGCGGCGTCGAAGCGAGATAGAGGGTCAGCGCCGCCTTGCGAGGCGAGAAGCCCATGCGCGGCCAGTCGGCGCTCTTGCCGTTCCCGGTGACGTTGGCGTAGCGGCCGAAGCCGACGATGGACGGCCCCCACATCACCGGCGCCTCGCCCGAAACCTCTTGCATCAGGGCGCAGAGCGTCCGCCCCTCCTCGCGTCGTCGCGCCGGTTCGAGCGCCGCCAGGAAGTCGTCAACCGAGGCGTCGGTGGGTTTGGTCTTCGGCTCGCTCATTCCCGGCCTCCCGCTCAGGACAGGCGGTCATCCTGCGCCTGTCCGATCCGTCCCGCCAGACACCATCCGCCAATTGCTCGCGTCCTCATCCAGCCGCCCGCCGGAATGGTGATCCACAGGCCCGATCCAGCCACCAGGGTTTCACGCCGCACGCCCGCCTCCGTGGCCAGTTCGACCTGCAGCGCCGCGCCCATGTAGGCGGTCCACAACTCTTCGGCCCCAGCCACGCGCCAGTCATCCGACGCCTCGGGCGTCAGCAGGCGATAGGCGCCGACCGGCGTTCCGGGCGCGGCGGCGTCCGCTCCCGCCATGAGCCGTCCCCAGCCGCCATCGGCCAGGGGGCGCAACCCCAGGTTCTCGACGATCTCTTCGAGCTTGAAATCCGCCTCGCCGTCCATCCGGCCGCTAGTGAGGTGCTTCGCCGCCTTCGTCCACGCGCGAGCCGCGCTCCTGCGGCGTGACCAGGCGCCAGCGGCCGTCCTCGAACACCACCTCGCCGCCGCCGCGCCAGGGCACGCGGCTCAGCGGGCCGCCGGTCATTCCGTAGCCGACGACGGCGTAGCGCACGCCGGATTTCAGCGGGGCGGCGTCCACCGTCGTCTCGAACCCTTCAGGCGCCTGGCCATAGACGACCTGCCGCAAGCTGCGACAATTGCGGCCGCGCGCCTCGATCGACCAGACCGGACGCATCATGGCGTTGGACAGCTCATGCACGGCCAGTCCGCCCAGACAGGCCCTCTCGGGCTTCGCCGGATCGACGCCGAAGGTCGCCACCGGCTGCTCCAAGCCGCCGCTGATGTTCACAGGGATCATCGCCGAACAGGCGGCCAGCCCAGCCGTCGCCGTCGCCAGCACCGCCCCGAGACGCAGAACCGCGCCGCGCTTCATCGCCCTAGCCCTCAGCAGCGGCCATAGGGAACGTAGCCGACCTCGATCTCGTCGATGCGGACGGTCTTCAGCTCGCGCACCGCCATCTGGTTGAAGTCCGCGCTGCAGTTGAAGGTGGTGTCGATGACATAGTCCTCGCCCTTGGCCGCCTTGATGGCGTCGCGGATGCGGAAGGAGGCGTCGATCGTGGCGTCGCTGACCATCACGGCCGAGGCGCGAATGCCCGGCGAAACGCGCGGGCCGGGGCTTTCCAGATAGATCCACGGGTCGGCCGCATTGCCGCACAGGGTCAGGCAATCCGCCTTGAAGTCGACGGCGCCGCGCGCCGCCGCGAACTCGCCCATCGTCAGGTCGATCTTCTGCGGCAGATCATAGTCCTTCAGCGCCGCCAGCGCCTGGGTCGAGCAGGCGGGCGTCATCGGCACGGCGTAGCCGACGACCTCGCCGCCCTCGGCGTTGACGCGGACCGTGCAGCCGCCGATCTCATAGCTGCGTTCCTTGCCCTCGACCGTACGGGCCGGACCCAGTTTGGATTCCAGGTAGGCGACCTGAACGCCCATCATCTGATCGATCGTCGGCGCGCCGCCCGCCGCGGGAGCAGCCTCTGGCGCCGCCTGCGTCGCCTCGGCCGGGGCGGCGTCGGTCTTCTCGCCCGCCTTCTCCGCCTGACCGCAGGCGGCCAACCCGGCCAGGACGCCCAGCACGGCGACGGTTTTCAGTCCTCGGAACCCAGTCATCATCTCTCCACGGCTCAGGTTGAGCGTCGCAAGCCAACGCACCGGCGCGCGATGGGTTCTCGCGCACGAACATCAGAGGGCCTTGACGATCCCCTCGACCATCTTCTTGGCGTCGGCGAACAGCATCATGGTGTTATCGCGGAAGAACAGCTCGTTCTCGACCCCGGCGTAGCCGCTGCCCATCGACCGCTTGATGAACAGGACGGTGCCCGCCTTCTCCACGTCCAGCACCGGCATCCCATAGATGGGCGACTGCGGATCGGTCTTGGCCGCCGGATTGGTCACGTCATTGGCGCCGATGACGAAGGCCACGTCGGCCGAGGCGAACTCGCTGTTTATGTCCTCCAGCTCGAACACCTCATCATAGGGGACGTTCGCTTCGGCCAGCAGGACGTTCATGTGGCCCGGCATCCGGCCCGCGACGGGGTGGATGGCGTATTTCACCTCGACGCCCTCTTCCTTCAGGGTGTCGGCCATTTCGCGAAGGGCGTGCTGGGCCTGGGCCACCGCCATGCCGTAGCCGGGCACGATGATGACCTTGGAGGCGTTCTTCATGATGAAGGCGGCGTCCTCGGCCGAGCCCTGCTTGACCGGCCGCGTCTCGACCCCGCCGCCGCCCGCCGCCGCGCCCGCCTCAGCGCCGAAGCCGCCCAGAATGACGCTGATGAAGCTGCGGTTCATGCCCTTGCACATGATGTAGCTGAGGATCGCGCCCGACGACCCGACCAGCGCGCCGGTGATGATCAGGGCGATGTTCTCCAGCGTGAAGCCCAGCGCCGCTGCCGCCCAGCCGGAATAGGAGTTCAGCATGGACACCACCACCGGCATGTCCGCCCCGCCGATGGGGATGATCAGCGTCGCGCCCAGGATCAGGCTGATCGCGAACACGCCCCAGAAGGCCCAGATCGCCGTCCCGCCCGTCCCGATCAGAATGCCGATCAGGAAGACCAGGGCCAGCGCCAGCCCGATGTTGATCAGATGCCGCGCAGGCAGGATGATCGGCGCCCCGCTCATCCGCCCGTCCAGCTTGGCGAAGGCGATGACCGAGCCGGTGAAGGTGACGGCCCCGATGGCCACGCCCAGGCTCAGCTCGACGATCGACAGGGTCTTGATCCCGCCCGTCGCCGTGACGATGCCGAAAGCGTCGGGCGCATAGACCGCCCCCACCGCCACCAGACAGGCGGCCAGACCGACGAGGGAGTGGAACGCCGCGACCAGCTGCGGCATGGCCGTCATCGGCACGCGGTTGGCGATGACTGCGCCCGCACCGCCGCCGACCACGACCCCGCCCGCGATCAGGGCCAGTGTCAGCGGGTCCAGGGCGCCGCTGGTCCCCAGCGTCAGCAGGGTGACGCCGACCGCCAGGGCCATGCCGACCATGCCCAGGGTGTTGCCCCGTCGGCTGGTCACAGGGCTGGACAGCCCTCGAAGCGAGAGGATGAACAGAACCCCCGCCGCCAGATAGGCCAGCGCCGCGATCGATGCGTTCATCCCCTCCCCCCTTATTCCATGCTCAGATCAGAAGACGTTGACCACGGCGGGCGCGCCGCCGTTGGTGCCGGCGGCGGTCGCCTGGCCGTTCTTGACCACGGCCACGCCGACCGGCCCCTGGCCGCCCGTCTTGGTCACGCGGCAGCTGCCGTTGTCGCCCGGCAGACGCCCGGCCATCCGGCCCGAGCCGGTGTGGTTGATGCGGTTCATGTGGACGCCCTTGATGGTCACCGGGGCGAAGCCGCACTCCAGCGTCCAACTGGCGCCCTGGGGCGCGGCCACCGACCAATGCAGGCCGGTGTAGGGGTCATTGCCCACTTCGCGCGCGGATTGCGCCGTAGCCGCGCCGGCGACAGCGGCGGCCGACAGGGCCAGGATGGAGATCAGGGAAGCTTTCATCACGCGATACTCTTCGAGGTTTAACGTTTGACGGATTGGGTGCGCGACAGCCGCCACAGGGCCGCCGCGATGAACAAAGGCCCCAGCAGGATCATCGCCCAGTCGAAGACCGTCATCTGACGGTCCTGAATGATGATGCGCGTCAGGACGGCGGCGAAAACCAGCACGACCCCGCAGTCCTGGAACCGCAGGCGCCCGATGGGGTCTTTCACCCGCACCCAGCTCCAGATCCACAGGGCCACGCCCAGGCCGGTGACGGCCCAGGAGGCATAAAAGGCCAGCAGGATAGGCGACAGGGTCACGAGGCGGCGGAACCTTCAGGCAGACGCTTGCGTCGCGCCCATATTGTACGAACGGCGCTCCAGGCGATGAAGAGGGTGAAGACCACGGCGCCCAGCGCCGCCGGCTTGTCTCCGGCCGCCATCAGGCCCGCCGCGCGCCAGATCAGCAAGGCGACGCCGATCGGAAAGAAGACCAGAGCCAGGCCCAGCTCGACGCGGCGGCGCGTCTCAGCCGACAGCCTGCCGCCTAACGTAGCGGCCGCCAGAACCACCAACACGGCGACGGCCAGAAGAACCAGGATCAGGCCGTTGATCAGATTGGACATCAGGCGCGCTCCTTCTTCTTGTACATGGCCAGCATCCGGCGCGTGACCATGAAGCCGCCGAAGATGTTGACGCTGGCCAGCGTCACAGCGGCCACGCCCGCGCCCTTTGCGATCCAGGCGTTCGGCCCGCCCGCCTGCGCGCTCATCGCCGCCGCCGCGATCAGGCCGCCGACGATGATGACGCTGGAGATGGCGTTGGTCACCGCCATCAGCGGCGTATGCAGCGCCGGCGTCACGCTCCAGACGACATAGTAGCCGACGAAGATCGACAGGACGAAGATCGCCAGGCGGAAGACGGTGGGATCGACGTGCTCCATCAGCCTCTCACTCCTTCATGCACCACGGCGCCGCCGTGGGTGACGACGGCGGCCTTGAGGATTTCCTCCTCCAGGTCGACCGCCAGGGCGCCGTCCTTGATCATCAACCCCAGGAAGGCGACCAGGTTGCGCGCATAAAGGGCGCTGGCGTCCGCCGCGATGCGGCCGGGCATGTTGCTCCAGCCGACGATCTTCACGCCGTTGGCCGTGGTCACGACCTCATTGGGCTTGGAGCCTTCGACATTGCCGCCCGCCTCGACCGCCAGGTCGATGATGACCGATCCCGGCTTCATCGAGGCGACATGCGCCGCCGTCACCAGCTTCGGCGCCGGGCGGCCGGGGATCAGGGCCGTGGTGATCACCACGTCCTGCTTGATGATATGGGCGGCGGTCAGTTCGGCCTGCTTGGCCTGATATTCGGCCGACATGGCCTTGGCGTAGCCGCCCGCCGTCTCGGCGGCCTTGAACTCTTCATCCTCGACGGCGACGAATTTGGCGCCGAGGCTCTCGACCTGCTCCTTGGCGGCGGGGCGCACGTCGGTGGCGGTGACGACCGCGCCCAGACGCCGCGCTGTGGCGATGGCCTGAAGTCCCGCGACGCCCGCCCCCATGACGAAGGTCTTGGCGGCGGCCACCGTCCCGGCGGCCGTCATCATCATGGGAAAGCCCTTGCCATAGGCATAGGCCGCCTCGATCACCGCGCGGTATCCGGCCAGATTGGCCTGTGACGACAGCACGTCCATGACCTGGGCCCGCGTGATGCGCGGCACGAATTCCATGGCGAAGGCGGTGGCGCCTGCGCCCCTCAACGCCTCAACCGTCGCCTTGTCGCGCCAGGCGTCCAGCAGGCTGACCACCACCGCGCCGGGTTTCAGGGCGCTGATCTCCGACGCCGTCGGGCCGCGCACCTTCAACAGGATGTCCGCCCCCGCCAGCGCCGCCGACAGGTCCGGCTTCACGCTGGCCCCCGCCACGACGTAATCGTCATCAGGTATGGACGAGCCCAGACCTGTTCCCGCCTCGACCGTCACGGTCGCACCGAGATCGGCCAGCTTCCTGACCGTTTCAGGCGTTACAGCGCAGCGCGTCTCGCCTTCACGGCGTTCACGAGTCACGGCGATGGCGACGGCCAAGCGAATCCCTCCCACTCCCCAGGGTCGAACCGACGTTAGGCCGAAGGTCGAAGGGTCGTCAAAGCCGACGCCGTGCAAGGGAGCGATTTTCTTGCCGTCAACGCCGCCTCACGGCCTGATGCCGCACGTTTCATGCGCGCACGCAAAAGGCCCGCCGGACACGCCGACGGGCCTTGCAGAAGTCCGTTCCGAGGAAGACCGCGCTTAGTGCGCCTTCTTGCTCTTCAGCATGAAGTAGCCCGCCACCGACAGCACCGCGCCGCTGATGAAGGCAGGAATGAAGCCGGCGCCGACGGCGAACCACACCGTCAGGAACAGGATCAGCACGGCCGTGGCCAGCGACAGCCACTTGGTCAGGCCCATGAACAGGCTCCAGGTCCAGGCCTGTTCCGAGATGTTCATATCCCCGTGGACGTGGGGGGCGGTCGCTTCAGCGTGCTGGTCGGCCATGGGGCATCCAAAAAAGAGTCGAGATTTCGACGGCTCTTATAGCGAGGCCTGCGCGCGGCTCAAGCCCGTCAGGATCAACAGCGCCTCAGTCGAGGCTTTCCAGCACCGAACGCGCGAAGGCGGCGACGTCGAAGGGCTTGCCCGCCGGGTCTTCGCCGCGCCGCACGATCACCACCTGGCGGCTGGGCACGATCACCACATACTGCCCCCGGTTGCCGAAGGCGGCGAACGTATCCGCCGGCACCCCGTCCGAGCGGTTCATCAGCCAGAAGGTCGCCCCATAGCCGAAGTCGCCCGTCGGCGGCTGCGGCCCGGCGGGCGCCGTAACATAGTCGCGCCAGCCCTCCGGCAGGAGGCGCTGCCCCTCCCACACCCCGTCCTGCAGATACAGTTGACCGAAGCGGGCCAGATCGCGCGCCGTGGTCCAGACCTGGCTCGACAGGATGTAGTTCCCGCGCCAGTCCGTCTCGGCCCAGGTGTGGGTCATGCCCAGCGTGTCGAACAGTTCGGCGGGCGGATGGGCGGTGAAGGTCGGGGCGGCGGCCATGGTCGCCAGCAGGGTGTCGTTGTTGGCGTAGCGATAGACCGTCCCCACCGGCGCCAGCAGCGGCCAGCCCGGCGACTGCTCGTCCACCGTCGTGCCGCCGAAATAGAGGTTGTCGGTGCGGTTGCCCGCCGTGTCGCTGGTCAGGCCCGACGACATCCGCATCAGGGCGTCGACCGTGATGGCCGCGCGCGGATCGCCGGGGCGGCTCCAGTTGGCGATGGCGGCGGGCGCCTTCACGTCCAGCTCGCCGCGCTGGACCGCCGCGCCGATGACCGTTCCGGCCAGGCTCTTGGCCACCGACCAGGTGCGCTGGGGCGTGTTCGGTCCGAAGTCGGCGGCATAGCGTTCCGCCACCCGCTTGCCGCCCTGCATCACCACCACGCCGGTGGTGTTGGTCCCCGCGCCGAATCCCTGATCGAAGGCGCGCGCGACGGCGGCCTCCAGACTACGAGCGTTTCCCTTGGGTCGCGCGGTCGGCAGGTCCGGCGCCGAGGCCCGGCGCGCCAGCGGCGCCCGCTCAGGCGCAGCGCCCGCCACATAGCCCATCGGCTCGATGACGCAGCCGCGCCCGTCGGTCCAGGTCGCGACGCGCGGCGGGGCGGCCTGATCCCAGGCGACGGTGACGACGTTCCCGGCCATCTCGACCTTCATGCTTCCGACCAGCGACTGAAGCTCGGGGTAGACGCCGACCAGTTCGTTCGCCTCGACGCTGGCGACCGTGCGCTCGCTCCCCGCCGCGCGCGCCGAATGCAGGGCGCTGCACACCGTCAGGGCCTTGTACCCCGCCGCCAGGGCGCGGTGATTGGCGGAAGGCTCAGCCGTCTGGGCGAAAGCCGTCGTCGGCAGGGCGAGGACGGCGGCGAGAACAAGCACACGGGACGCGATTTTCATGCGGCCACGCTTCAACGCCGCGTCCCGCCTGTCAACGCCCTTTCCCTTCTCCCCTTGAGGGAGAAGGTGGGCACCGAAGGCGGTCGGATGAGGGGTGTGTACGCAACACAGGCCGTGGGGCGAAGGACGTTGCAAAACTCTCACCGTCGCGCAGACACCCCTCATCCGTCTGGCTCCGCCAGCCACCTTCTCCCTCAAGGGGAGAAGGCCCCGCTTACAGCGCCTCGAACCGGTCGATCAGGCCTTCCAGTCGCTTGGTCCCGATGGTCCAGAAGACCGGGTCGCGCGGGTTCAGGCCGAACGGCTTCAGCGCCTCGACATAGGTCCGCGCCCCGCCGCCCGACAGCAGTTCGCGATACAGGGGCGTGAAGGCCGCCGGATCCTTGGCCCGCGTCTCCATCAGCGCCGCGACCAGCAGATCGCCGAACGCATAGGCGTAGACATAGAAGGGCGCGTGAACGAAGTGGCCGACATAGGCCCACCAGTCTTCATAACCCTTCAGGTCCACTGCCGGGCCGAGGCTGGCGCCCAGCTCCTCCATCCAGATTTCGCGGATGCGCTCGACCGGAACCTCGCCCGCCGCCCGCTCGTCATGGAAGCGCGTCTCGAAGCGGTGGAAGGCGATCTGGCGCACCACCGTGTTCAACCCGTCCTCGATGCGGCCCGCCAGCAGGGCGCGCTGTTCATCCGGCGTCGCCTCGGCCAGCAGGCGGTCGAAGGTCAGCCCCTCGGCGAAGATGGAGGCCGTCTCGGCCAGCGTCAGCGGCGTATCGGCCAGCAGCGACCCCTGCCCCGCCGCCAGCGTCTGGTGCACCCCATGGCCCAATTCATGCGCCAGCGTCAGCACGTCGCGCCGCTCGCCCATCCAGTTCAGGAAGACATAGGGGTGCCGATCCGCCGTCACCGGGTGAGCATAGGCGCCTGACTGCTTGCCGGCCCGCGCCCGCGCATCGATCCACGGCCGGTCGAAGAACCAGCCCGCCCGCTCGGCGAAGTCGCCGCCCAGATCCGCAAAGCTGGACAGCACCACCTCGCGCCCGCCCGCCCAGTCATAGGCGCGCGACGCCGCCGCCTCGATCGGCGCATTGCGGTCCCAGTGGGCCAGCCGCTCCTTGCCCATCGCCTTCGCCTTCAACGCATAATAGCGATGCGACAGGCGCGGATAGGCTTCGGCCACCGCTTCGGCCATGGCGTCCACGCTCTCACCGTCGACTTCGTTGCCCAGATGGCGGCTGTCAGCGGGGCGCTTGAAGCCGCGCTTGCGGTCCTCCAGCGCCTTTTCGGCGGCCACGGTGTTCAGCACCATGGCCATGGTCCGGGCGATGCCGGAAAACGCCGCCGACAGGCCCTCGCCCGCCGCCTGACGCTTATCGCCGTCCGCGTCGCTGAGACGGTTCAGCCCCTCGGCCAGGGTCAGCTCCTCATCCCCGACGGATGCGCGCAGCACGGCCAGGGTCTCGTCGAACAGACGCGGCCACTGAGCTTGAATCGGCCCGCGCTCGGCGATGAAGGTCTCGAGCTCGGCCGACAGTTCGTGCGGCTTCATCGCCCGCACCCGGCGCAGCCACGGCGCCCAGCGCGCGGCGGGCGCATGGGCCGCCAGCGCCGCCTCCACCGCCGCCTCGTCCAGCGCATTGATCTCCAGCGTCAGCCAGACAGTCGGCGTGGCGATGACCGTCAGCTTCTCGCGCACATCAGCCTCGAACCCTTGCGCCGCCGCGTCCTCGCGATTGGTCGAAGCGGCCAGGAAAGCATAGGCGCCCAAGGCCCCCATCACGTCCGCCGCCTGCTCATAAAGCCCGATCGCCTCGTCCAGCGCCCGGCCCAACTCAGCGCCCGACAGCGCGGCCAGCCGCCCCTGCCAGGCGTTCATCCGCTCCACCAGCCCTTTAGCCCGCTCCAGATCGGCGGCGATGCGCGCATCCTCGCGCGAGGCGTAGAGGTCGGACAGATCCCACAGCGGGACGTCGGCGAATTCGGTCGGTTTGACGGGCGCGTTCATGCCCTTGGTTGTGGGGAGGCGGGCGGCGCGATGCAAGCCGCCACCTTCTCCCGCAGGGGGAGAAGGAAAAGCGGACTTCCCTTCCGGGCCGATATCGAGCACTGTTCAAATATGACCCACCTCGCCACCGATCCCACCGGCCGCGCCTCGCTTGAAGGCGCGCGCGGCCTCGCCGCCGTCCGCATCGGGATCGGCCTGATCCAGGGGCTGATCCTCTATCTGCTGTATCGCTCAGCATCGGACGTCACAGCCCTGACCTGGCCCGCGACGCAGCCTTCGCTGTTCGCCGCCCTGGTGCTGGCGGCGGCGTTCGCGCCGATCATGCTGCTGGCCGGCGCCGGGCGGCTGGGATGGAAGACGCTGGCGCTGTGGGGCGCGATCGCGGCGGCGGTGCTGGCGCTGCTGGGCTGGCACGATGCGGCCCAGCAGGCGAGCGACTACTTCCGCCCGCCCTATCTGCGTTTCCCCGTCGTGGCCTTCGCCGCAGCCGCCCTGTTCATCGCCCATCACCTGATCGTCCCCGCGGTCGAGGGGCGGCGCTGGATCGCCGACTACGACGACTATTTCGACACGGCGTGGAAGGCCGGCGTGCAACTGGTCCTGTCGCTGGGCTTCACCGGCGCCTTCTGGCTGCTGTTGTTCCTGGGCGCGGCCCTGTTCCGCGTCATCGGGCTCAGCTTCCTGTCCGATCTGCTGGGCGAGGAATGGTTCTCCATTCCCGTCACCTGCCTGGTCTTCGCCGTGGCGGTACAACTAACCGACGTACGCGGCGGCCTGATCCGGGGCGTGCGGACGGTGGCGCTGATGCTGCTGTCGTGGCTGCTGCTGGTCATCACCGTCCTGGTGGCGGGCTTCCTGGCGGCCCTGCCCTTCACCGGCCTGGACGGGCTGTGGAAGACGGGCAGCGCCACGGCCCTGGTGCTGTCGGCCGCCGCCGCCCTGATCGTGCTGATCAACACCGCCTATCAGGACGGGCGCGAGGACAATCTGCCGCCCGCCGCCCTGCGCCTGGCGGTGCGGGTCGCCTCGGTGCTGCTGACGCCGCTGATCCTGATCGCCATCTGGGGTCTGAGCCTTCGCATCGGCCAGCACGGCCTGACGCCCGACCGCATCATCGCCGCGGCCTGCGCCCTGGTCGGCGTCCTCTACGCCGTCGGCTACGGCTGGGCCGCCCTGTCGCCCCTGTGGCGCAAGAGCGCCTGGATGAAGCCGCTGGAGCGCACCAACGTCCTGGCCGCCGTCCTGACGGTGCTGGTCATCCTGGCGCTGTTCAGCCCCCTGGCCGATCCGGCCCGCCTGTCCGTCAACGACCAGACCGCCCGGCTGAAGCGCGGCGCCGTCAGCGCGGCCCAGTTCGACTACGCCTTCCTGCGCTTCGGCGCGGGCAAGACGGGACGCGCCGCCCTGGTCGAACTGGCGAAGTCCTCCGACGCCGAGGTCGCCCGCCGCGCCAAGGCGGTCCAGGCCTCGACCTCGCGCTATGACGTCGAGGAAGCCGCCCTGCCGCCGCGCGCCCCCACCATCGCCCCCTGGCCGGCGAACAAGCCCCTGCCCGCCGCCTTCCTGGCCCCGGCGTCGTCCGGCGATCCGCGCTACGCCTGCAACAGCGACGACACCTGCCTCGCCGCACAGCGCGACCTGAACGGCGACGGCCGCGATGAGATCCTGCTGGCGACCGTCTACAGCATCGCCCTGTTCGCTCTGGACGCTGACGGCCGCTGGGTTCATCAGGGCGCCTATCAGGTGCCGCATTGCCCCGGCCCCAGCGGCCGCGACCTGCGCGAGGCGCTCAAGCATCCTGACCTGAAGGCCGCCGCCTCGCCCTGGCCCGACTTGCACATAGGCGCCGTGATCGGGCGGCTGCAGCCGGAAACCGCCTGTCCAAAGCCCGCCGCCGTTAACCCCTGACTCAGGTCTCCGAAACCCGATCTTCATTCCCTCCGTTCTAGGGTTGTGTCGAAACGAGCCAGTCCCGAACCAATGAGGACGGCCGTTCGATGGTGATGTTGAAGGGTGTGCTCAAATGGCCAAGACCGTTCTGGTCGTCGACGATGATCCCACGCAGCGCCGCCTGATTCAGGCGGTGCTGGACCGTGAAGGCTATGCGGTCGTCCACGCCGAAAGCGGGGGCGAGGCCATCGACCGCCTGACCAAAGGCGGCGGCGCCGACGTGGTGCTTCTGGACCTCGTCATGCCCGGCCTGTCGGGCATGGAGGCCCTGGCCGAAATGCGCACGGCGGGCGTTCCGACGCCGGTCATCGTACTGACGGCCAACGGCGGCATCGAGACCGTGGTCAAGGCCATGCAGGCCGGAGCCCAGGACTTCTTCGTCAAGCCGGTCGGGCCGGAACGCCTGCTGGTCGGCGTGCGCAACGCCCTGCAGATGACCCAGTTGACCGCTGAGATCGGCCGCCTGAAGAAGCGCGCCACCGGCCGCTCCTCCTTCGACGACATGGTCGGCGACAGCGCCCCCATGCGTATGGTCAAGGCGCTGGGCCAGCGCGCGGCCAAATCCTCCATCCCCGTGCTGATCACCGGCGAAAGCGGCGTCGGCAAGGAAGTCATCGCTCGCGCCCTGCACGGCGCCTCGGACCGGGCGGGCAAGCCCTTCATCGCGGTGAACTGCGGCGCCCTGCCCGCCAATCTGGTCGAATCCATCCTGTTCGGCCACGAGAAGGGCGCCTTCACCGGCGCCCATGAGAAACACGCGGGCAAGTTCGTCGAGGCGAACGGCGGCACCCTGTTCCTGGACGAGATTGGCGAGCTGCCGCTGGACATGCAGGTCAAGCTGCTGCGCGCCCTTCAGGAAGGCGAAGTCGATCCCGTCGGCGGCAAGCGCCCGGTCAAGGTCGACGTCCGCATCGTCTCGGCCACCAACCGCGACCCGGCCCAGCAGGTGAAGGAGGGCGCCTTCCGCGAAGACCTCTTCTATCGCTTGAACGTCTTCCCGATCGAGGCCCCGGCCCTGCGCGAACGCCGCGAGGACATCCCGGCCCTGGTCGAGCACTTCATCGCCCGCTTCAACGTCGAGGAGGGCAAGCGCGTCGCCGGTTGCTCGCCCGAGACCCTGGCCCTGCTGCAAGGCCACGACTGGCCCGGCAACGTCCGCCAGCTGGAGAACGCGGTCTATCGCGCCCTGGTCCTGGCCGACTCGCCCCTGTTGCAGCCGCACGACTTCCCGGCCATCTCGGGCGTCGCCGTGCCCCTGGACGCCATGACCGTCGCGCCGACCGGCGAGGACGCCCCCGCCTCGGCTTCCGCAGCCGCCGCGACCGACGAGGACGGCCAGCACGACAGCCCGGTCCGCATCACCGATGACCGCGGCCACGTCCGCACCCTGGAACAGATCGAGCGCGATCTGATCCAGCACGCCATCGAGGTCTATTCCGGCCACATGTCCGAGATCGCCCGCCGTCTGGGCATCGGCCGTTCCACCCTCTACCGCAAGGTTCGCGAACAGGGCCTGGAAGAGCAGCTCAAGGAAGCCGGCTGAGAGCGTCCCGGACGCGGCCCGAAACAGGGCCGATCGTTTCCATCCGGGGTTCCAAAGGCGGACTTTACGGGCCACACCTTCCCTGCGTCCTGTTCATGGAAGGGAGCCGCCCCTCTTGTTTCGCCACACCGCCGTCGCCTTGACCCTGGCGTCCGTCGCCGCCCTGACCGCCGCCTGCTCCAACCCCGAAGCCCCGGCCGGGGTTGAAGCCGCCGCCGCGGCCAAGGTCGCCCTGCCGCCCGAGTGCGAGAACCACCCCCTGCTGGCCGCCATGCCGACGGCCCAGACCATCGCCGGCAAGCCGTTGACTGAGATCGAGTGCCAAGCCTTCTCCGTCTCCATGACCTATGGCGAGCCGGGGACCAGCGCCGAAATCCTGCTGATCGATTCCAAGGCGCCGGTTCCCGAGGAAAGCGGCGCCCTGTCCGGCCTGCTCGCGGGCGCTCAGGAGACCGCCTTCAAGAGCGTCGTCGCAGGCGTGGAGATGACCAAGGGCGTGCGTGAGATGGCCCTGTCCTCCCCGCCCGCCCTGGCCTCGATCGGCGGCGAGGACTATCTGGCCGTGGTCATGGAGGCCCCGACCGGCGAGCCCGTCGTCATCGGCGTCGAGCCCAAGGATTCGGGCGGCCGCGTCGGCTCGCTGATGAGCGCGCTCAAGGGCCGCTACGGCCTGACCATCCACATCGAGCAGGACGATCTGTCCGGGGCCGCCGCCGCGCGCACGGCCTATCAGCCCTATCTGTCGGCCATGCGCCTGAACGCCCTGCCCTAGACGGCGAAAAGGGCGGCGGATTTCGCGTCCGCCGCCCTTCACCAGCCTTATCTTTTCCGACGTCAGTTCCGGCTGATCGTCAGGCTATAGCCGCCTTCCGACCCCCGGCGCGCCGTCGCGCGAGGCTGGAAGGGGGTGATGACGTAGGTCGTGTCCTTCGAGGCCTTCAGCTCGGCCGCCTGACCGTCAACCTCGCCCCGGAACACAGCCGCGCCGCTCTGGTCAGCCGCATCGCTGATGTTGAAATACAGATTAGTGTTCGACGGCTTGAAGGCGACCTTCAGCGTCTGGCCCGACGCCACGGGCACGACATAGACCGGCGCCGCATAGCCCTTCACCATCCCCTCCTTCGTCACCGAGCCGACCCGGTCGAACGTCAGCACCTCCAGGGTGGAGCCGGCGTCGCGGACGAAGGTGCGCGCCGCCGCTTCATCGACGGCGGGCAGCGTCTGGGCGGCGTCCGGCGACGGGCTGACCGCCTGGGGCGCTGTCGCGGGGCCGCCGCTGAGATCCGGCGTCGCTTCCGAAGCCGCCTCAGGCGCCGCGCCCGGACGATCCCCGCACGCGGCCAGCGCCAGGCTCAAGCTCAGAAGGCCGCCCGTCAGGGCGGCGGGGGCGAAGCGTTTCATCAGTCTTCTCTCTCAAGAGTATGGGAAATCCGCAGGCGCAACGCGCGGCCAAGCTAGACGGTTGCAGGCCTCATTCGCCTTCGTCGGGCGGCTGCGGGGCCTCTCCACGACGCCGTCCGAATCGACGCGGCTCGCCCTTGGCCTTGGCTGTGATCTCTTTCAGCTTGCGGCCCTGCATGGCCGACAGCGCCTGGCCCGGCGCGCCCTTTTCCGGGTCAGCGAAGGCGCGGCCGTGAGTTTGGATTCGCTCGCCCACCGAATCGAGGAACTCCCCCTCCCACTCGGACAGGGAAACGCCCGCCTTCTCTGCCGAGCGACGGGCGCGTTTCAGGGCGTTGAGCGCGGACCGCTTCGCCGCTTCCTTCTGCAGCTCCCAGGGGCTTGGAGAAGGTTTCTTTTTAGGGGTGCTGCCGTCCTTCGGACTGCTTGAGCGCAGCTTGGAAGCGCTATCGCCCTTCGGACTGCTTGAGCGCAGCTTGGAAGCGCTATCGCCCTTCGGACTGCTTGAGCGAGTCTTGCCGACGCTATCGCTCTTCAAGCTACTTGAGCGCGAGAGGCCGCTGGAGCGCAACTTCGCGCCGCCGCTCTTCAAGCTGCTGGAGCGTGAAGAGCCGTCGCTGGGGGGCTTGAAGGGCGTGCGCTTCAGGCCCGCCTCCCTCAGATCTCGCCGAGAGCCGACAGGTAGAGGTCCAGAATCGCTTCTTCTTCCTGACGCTTGGCCTTGTCCTGCTTGCGCAGGCGCAGGACCTTGCGCAGCACCTTGACGTCATAGCCTTCGCCCTTGGCCTCGGCGAAGACCTCCTTCATGTCGACCATGACGGCCTGCTTGCCCTCTTCGAGGCGCTCCAGGCGTTCGATGATCGAGCGAAGACGGCCCTGGGCCGTGGCGGTCAGGACGTCGGGGCTGGCGTCGAAGGAAGCGTCGTCCATGACTGAACTCCAGAACTCAAAATCAGGCTGCGCCCTCAAGCAGGCCGAAGGCCGTTAGGGCAGGAAGAACTACGCCCTCAAACAGGCCAAGGGCCGTCAGGGCAAGAGAAAAGCACGCCCCCAAGCAGACCAGAGGTCGTTAGGGCGACTTAGGAAAGAATCACTAATCACGCGCAGGCGCAGGGCTCAACGGCGGACGCGAAAAAGCCGCGGACAACGCCCGCGGCCCTGTGGATAGTCATCCCATCCACCGACGTTCAGCGCGCCTCGCCTGCTATAGACAGGGCGCGCCGGTCGCGCGTGATCAGCCTTGCTTGGCCTTGAAGCGCGGATCGGTCTTGTTGATGACGTACAGAACGCCCTTGCGACGAACGATCTTGCAGTCGCGGTGGCGACCCTTCAGCGACTTCAGCGAGCTACGGACCTTCATGGTCGGATGTCCCGGTTGGAGGCCCGTGAGGGCGAGTAAAACAAAAGAGCCGCGGGCGAACCTGCGGCGGAGGCGGTCGTATAGAGAGGCCCTCGCCTTTCGTCAACATTCCGCGCGGGGGAATCCGCTGGAGGCCTGGCCCCCGAGTCGAACGGAGGATCTCCGGACATGCACGTCCGGCGCGTCGCCCCTCCGCCACCAGGCCGCGCTCAGGGAACGCTGCAATGTAAATTCAGCAGATTAACCGCCTGCTTTCAGGAATGGTTAACGGCGCTTTCACCCTTATCACGGAAACTCATCAGGCCTTCGCGCGCTTGTGATTGGTCGTGGAATTCGGGGGCGTTAGCCTGTGACTATGCGTATCGCTTATCGTCTTCTGTTGTTGGGTTCGGTCGCCGCCTGCACCCCCATGGTTCCCACGCCGCCGCAGCCTCAGCCTGCGCCGCCGCCCGTGGTCGAGCCTGCGCCCGCCACGCCGGCCCCCACGCCCCCGCCCGCCCAGACGGACCTCAGCGAGGCCTATGACCACGCCAGCTTCGACGCCTGGAAGCAGAGCTTCCTGGAGCGCCACGGCGGCGCCCGCAAATGGGAGTACGCCCGCGAGCTGGAGAGCGTGACGCCGAACCCCAGCATCATCCGCCTGGACCGCAACCAGCCCGAATTCTCGCGGCCCGCCGGAGTCTACATCCAGAACGCCACCACTCCGGCGCGAATCGCCATGGCCCGCCAGCGCGTCGACCGCGTGCCGTGGGACGTGACCCAGAAATACGGCGTGCCGACCGAAATCCTGCTGGGCGTCTGGGCTCAGGAAAGCGCCTTCGGCCAGGTTCAGGGCGATTTCGACGTCATCCGCTCCCTGGCGACCCTGGCCTATGACGGCCGCCGCCGCGCCTGGGCCGAGGACCAGCTGAAACACGCCCTCGACATCGTCGTGACGGGCAAGCGCGACCGCGCAGGGCTGAAGGGCAGCTGGGCCGGCGCCATGGGCCAGACCCAATTCATGCCCGACAACTATCTGCGGCTGGGCGTCGACCAGAACGGCGACGGCAAGGTCGACATCTGGGGCTCGGACGCCGACGCCCTGGCCTCGGCGGCGAATCTGCTGGCCCAGGCGGGCTGGAAGCGCGGCCAGGGCTGGGCCTATGAAGTCACCCTGCCCTCCAATTTCGACTACAGCCAGGCCGAGGGGCCGAAGCACCCCTGGTCCTACTGGGTCGCGCGCGGCGTGCGCCTGGCCGACGGTTCGTCGCCCAACAGCGCCGAGGCGGCCGAGGGCGCGGCCATCCTGCTGCCGCAGGGCGCCAAGGGCCCGGCCTTCCTGGCCCTGCCCAACCACTATGTCATCCGCCGCTACAACAACTCGGTCAGCTACGCCCTGGCCATCGGCATGATCGCCGACGGCGTGACCGGCAAGCCCGCGCTGAAGGCCTCCTGGCCCAACGACGGCCCCCTGACGCGGGACCAGCGCGTCGGCGCCCAGCAGGCCCTGACCCGCATGGGCTTCGACACCCAGGGCGTCGACGGCGTCATCGGCTCCAACACCCGCTCCGCCCTGCGCCGCTGGCAGCAAGCGAACGGGCGGACGGCCGACGGCTATCTGACGGACGTGCTGGCGGATGAACTGATCAGGCGAGCGCGCTAACTCCCCCCTCTCCTATTGGGAGAGGGCTTGAGCCTCCAAGAGCCGAAGGCGATTGGCTAAGGCGAAAGGGTGAGGGTTCGCGTTCGAAGTCGGCCGAAGGCCGTCGCGCCACGGCTTACGCCGACTGATGGGACAAGCCCCTCACCCTTTCGCGCCAGAACGATCGCTACGCTCTCGTGCGCTCAAGCCCTCTCCCGGCGGGAGAGGGCTCCCTCAAATCAGCCCTTCATCCGCCAGGTCGCGCCCTGCGGGCCGTCCATGACGACGACGTTCAGTTCGTTCAGGCGGTCGCGGATGCGGTCCGCCTCGGCCCAGTTCTTGGCGGCGCGGGCGGCGGCGCGCTGTTCCAGCAGACCCTCGACCTCGGCCTTCAGCCCTTCATCGACGCCAGAGAACCATTCCGCCGGATCGGCCTGCAGCACGCCCATGATCGAAGCCGCCGCGATCAACTGCCCCTTGGCCGTCGCCACCGCCGCCGTGTCGCCCGCCGTCATGCCGCGCTCGATGTCGCTGGACAGGGCGAACAGGGCCGCCATGGCGCCCGGCGTGTTCAGGTCGTCCTCGATGGATTTCATGAACTCGACCGGCGGCTCCACGTCCGCCGCCTCGACCCCGGCCGCGCGGTGCAGGGCGCCGTAGAGGCGGTCCAGGTTCTTGCGGCTCTGCTCCAGCAGGGTCTGGTTCCAGTCCAGCGGCTGACGATAGTGGGCGCTCAGCAGGGCCCAGCGCACCACCTCGCCCGGCATGGCCTGCACCAGATCATGCAGCAGCAAGACGTTGCCGATCGACTTGGACATCTTCTCGGCGTCCACGGTCAGGAAGCCGTTGTGCATCCAGTAGCGGGCGTATTCATCGTGTGCGTCGTCGCCGTGGGCATGGCCGTGGGCGCAGACGCCTTGCGCGATCTCGTTCTCATGGTGCGGGAAAACCAGATCGATGCCGCCGCCGTGGATATCGATGGGCAGACCCAGCGTCTCCTCGATCATGGCCGAGCATTCGATGTGCCAGCCGGGACGCCCTTCACCCCACGGCGACGGCCAGGACGGCTCGTCCGCCTTGGACGGCTTCCACAGCACGAAGTCGTGCGGGTTCTTCTTGTAGGGCGCGACCTCGACGCGAGCGCCGGCGATCATGTCATCCAGATTGCGTCCCGACAGCGCGCCGTAGGACGGATAGGACGACACGTCGAACAGCACATGGCCCTCGGCGGCATAGGCGCAGCCGGCGTCGATGATGGCCTGAATCTGCTTGGTGATGGCCTCGATGTAGTCGGTGACGTGCGGGGCGATGTCGGGCGGCGACACGTTCAGCAGGCCCATGTCGGCCAGATAGGCGGCCTCATAGCGGGCCGTGATCTCGCCGATGGCGACGCCTTCCTTGGCGGCCTTGGCGTTGATCTTGTCGTCCACGTCGGTGACGTTGCGGGCGTAGACTACGTTGTCGGCGCCATAGGTGCGGCGCAGCAGGCGCACCAGCACGTCGAACACCACCGGCGGGCGGGCGTTGCCGATATGGGCGTAGTCATAGACCGTCGGGCCGCAGACATAGAGGCTCACCCGGTTCGGATCGCGCGGCGCGAACAGGCGCTTTTCACGGCGCAGGGTGTCGTGGATGTGCAGGGCCATGGGTCAGGTCTTTTGCGAGTTTTCTTGCGGGACTGAGGAGGTGTCCCATATAGCGGCCTGATAGACAGTCAGGGCCGCGCGCCCAAGTCCATATATATTTGTATTCTGAACAGGCGCTCTCGCCGCCGCCGGATCGTTTCATGAGCACCACTCCCGCCAAGCCCGTCCTCGTCGCCAATGAGGCGCCCCAGCGTCCCAGCCGCGAACAGGCTCTGGAGGCCGTGCGCACCCTGATCGCCTGGGCCGGCGACAATCCGGATCGTCCCGGCCTGCTGGACACGCCCAAGCGCGTGGTCGACGCCTATGGCGAATGGTTCGACGGCTATGACGCCGACGCAGGCAAGGAGCTGTCGCGCACCTTCGAGGACGTGACCGGCTATGACGACATGGTCATCCTGCGCGACATCGAGGTCGAGAGCCACTGCGAGCACCACCTGGCTCCGTTCCTGGGCAAGGCCTACGTCGCCTATCTGCCGGGCGAGAAGGTGGTGGGCATCTCCAAGCTGGCGCGCGTGGTCGAAATCTTCGCCCGCCGTCTCCAGAACCAGGAGACGCTGACCAACGACATCATCGACGCCATCGAATCGCACCTGCAGCCCAAGGGCGTGGCCGTGCTGGTCGATGCGGCGCACCAGTGCATGACGACGCGCGGCGTGCATCACCGCCACGTCTCGACCATCACCACCCGCTTCACCGGCGCATTCAAGGCCGACCCGGCCCTGGCCGAACGATTCCTCAAGCTGGCTCGCGGTTGAGGCGACGGGCGAGGGCGTTGATCGCCGGGGACTGAATTGATCGCGGAGAAGGCGGCTCTGCGCCGAATTCGCAATCTTATTCCCCTGCGGCGTCATTTCCTCGCATTCGACGGCTTTACAAGCCTGCTTCAGGACGCCAAGAGACGAGCCAGACTTTCAGTGTGGTCCGCCGGAGGGTGCGGGCCTTGATGGAGACGAGGGCGTAATGGGCGCGAAACTTTCCTCAGGCGGTGGCGGCGGCAAGCTGGCGCAACAGAACGCGGACATCAACGTCACGCCGTTCGTTGACATCATGCTGGTGCTGCTGATCATCTTCATGGTCGCGGCGCCGATGGCGACCGTGTCGATCAAGCTGGACCTGCCGCCGGCGACGCCGCCGGCGCCGGACGCCGAAAAGCCGAAAGAGCCGGTTTACATCACCATTCAGGAATCGGGCTCGCTCTACATCGCCGAGACGGAAACCACGCTCGACAAGCTGACGGCCGACGTCTGCGCCGCCCAAGCCGTGGCGACGGACTGCCGTGAAGAGCGCGTCTTCGTCCGCGCCCAGCCGGAAGTGAAATACAACCAGTTCATGGACGTCATGAACAAGCTTCAGGAAAACGGCTTCTACAAGGTCGGCCTTCTGAACGAAGACATCACCTAAGACGGTCGGTATCGACAGTCTGGAAAAGGGTCGCCTCGGCGGCCCTTTTTCTTTGCCCGCCGCCCATCGACCGCTTGCGCCCTCCCCCTGTTCCGGCCTCAATGCGCGCCTCGAATGAGGGGGAGTAAATCATCATGCGTCGCCGTACCTTCCTGTCCGCCCTGCCGGCCGGAGCTCTGTTGGCGGGCGCCGCCAACGCCCAGCAGACGACCGGCGCCGCCACGCCCTCGGCCCATCCCGCCTCCGTCCAGCCCGCCCCCGCGCCAGCCCCCTACGCCGGCGTCGGCATCGGCGACCGCATCACCGGGCCGGGATTCGTCGGCCGCTCGACCGTCTGGGGTGCGAACGGCGCGGCCGCCACGGCCCACCCGGCGGCTACCCTGATCGGCCTGGACACCCTGCGGCGCGGCGGCTCGGCCATCGACGCCGCCATCGCCATCAACGCCGCCCTCGGTTTTCTGGAGCCGACCGCCAACGGCATCGGCGGCGACGCCTTCGGCCTGATGTGGGACCCGGCCCAAAAGAAGGTCGTAGGCTTCAACGGTTCAGGCCCCAGCCCGCGCGGCCTGTCGCTGGAAACCGCGCGCTCCAAGGCCGGAGCGGACGGCTACCTGCCTCGCTACGGCGCGGTGACGGTCAACGTCCCCGGCGCGGTCGACGCCTGGTGGAACGCACACCAGCGCTACGGAAAGCTGCCGTGGAAGGACGTCCTGCTGCCGGTCGCCGAACTATGCGAACAGGGCGTGCCTGTGCCTCAGGTGGTGGCTTATTACCTCGAACGCGGCATGGCCAACTTCGACAAGAGCGCCGCGACGATCGAGGAAAACGACAACCGCAAGAAGGTCTGGTTGACCGGCGGCAGGACGCCCAAGACGGGCGAGATCTTCGCCAACCCGGATCTGGGCCGCACCTATCGCCTGATCGCCGAAGGCGGCCGCGACGCCTTCTATAACGGCGTGATCGCCGACCACATCGAGCGCTATTTCAAGCGCATCGGCGGCTGGATGACCCGCGCTGACCTGGCCGCCCACCACACCGAATGGGTCGAGCCGCTGATGACCACCTATCGCGGGGTCGAGGTCTATTCCCTGGGTCCGAACACCCAGGGCCTGTCGACCAACCAGATCCTGAACATCTGCGAACAGTTCGACCTGAAGGGCATGGGCTTCCAGTCCGCCGCCTCGATCCACGTTCAGGCCGAGGCCAAGCGCCTGGCCTTCGAGGACCGCGCCCGCTACTTCGCCGACGAACGCTTCGCCAAGGCCCCGACCGCCTGGCTGAACTCCAAGGCCTACGCCGCCGAACGCGCCAAGCTGATCAACCCGAACCGGGTCATGGACCGCGTCTTCCCCGGCGACGCGCCGACGCAGGGCGACACCACCTATTTCAGCGTGGCCGACAGCGACGGGATGATGGTCAGCTGGATCCAGTCCAACTATCGCGGCATGGGCGGCGGTCTCGTCGCCGACGGCCCGGACGGCGGCACCCTGGGCTTCATGTTCCAGAACCGCGGCGAACTGTTCGCCCTGACCGACGGCCACCCCAACGTCTATGCGCCGGGCAAACGCCCCTTCCACACCATCATCCCCGGCTTCGCTTGCAAGGACGGAGAGCCGTGGCTGGCCTATGGCGTGATGGGCGGCGGAATGCAGCCGCAGGGCCAGGCCCAGATCATCATCAACATGGTCGACTACGGCCTCGACCCGCAGGAAGCCGGCGACAGCCCGCGCTGGCAGCACTACGGCTCGTCCGAACCGACCGGCCAACCAGCCGAGGGCGTCGGCAAGCTGCACCTTGAATCCGGCGTGCCCGAAGCGACCAAGCAGCAACTGACGGCCATGGGCTGGGATCTCGGCCCGCCCGACGGCGGCTTCGGCGGCTATCAGAACGTGATGAAGCAGATCAACGAACAAGGCCGCTGGACCTACGGCGCGGCAACGGAAATGCGCAAGGACGGCAACGCCCTCGCCTATTGATCACTCCAGAGCGCAGATCTGTTGATCGCACCTCGACGGCGGCGCCCGGACTGATAGGCTGCCGTCGGGGTTCGATTCCCCATTGAAGACGAGCGAGCGGCGCGACGTTCGGAGACGGACGCGGTCAGCCGCACAAACGGTCATCTTCTTTCTGGTTGCAAACAGGCGCCCTCGCGTCTGCCGAAAGGCGAGCCATGGACAGGCTCTGCGGGTTTCGGACCCCCGCCGGTCCGTCGCGACACGAGGGCGCCATTTTCAAGCACGAGGGCCTATCATGTCGCCGACCGTCCTCACCACCCTCGCGATCCTGGCTCTTGTTGTCGCCGGCGTCGTCCTGGCGCTCAGATTCAGAATGACCGTCGTCGTGCCGGACTGGCAACGCGCTGGCGTCTATCTGGACGGCGGGTTTGAAAGAATTCTGGGACCAGGCAGGCACCGCCTGTGGCGCTCAAGCCGAACCTTCATCGCGCGCATAGAAATGACGCCGCAATACCTGTCGGTCGGGCCAGTCGACGTCGTGACTTCGGACCGACTGCCGCTCCGACTGTCGGCCGCCGCGCTTCATCAGATCGAAGATGCCGAAGGTTCGCTGCGCGAACCAACCGCCGCCGCCCTGCAACTGGCCACATCCACCGCCCTGGTCCGACTGGCTGCTGAGCGCACGCTGGAACAATTGCTGACCCGTGATCCGGAGCTCGACGCCGCCCTGACGGCGGCCGTGGGACCGGCCGTCGGCGCCACACAGGTGCTCAACATCGTTCTGACAGGCGTGATCCTGCCGCCTGAATTGCGACGCCTGATGTCCGACGTCGAGCGATCACGCCTCGAAGGCCAGGCGGCCCTGGAACGCGCCCGCTCGGAACAGGCCAGCCTGAGAGCGCTATCGAACGCCGCTCGACTGCTGAAGGACAATCCCGAACTGGCGCGCCTGCGGTTGTTTCAGGCGGCCGCTTCCGCCCGAAGCGCCACCTTTGTAGTCGGCGACGCCGCCCTGTCCGCCAATACTGCGCACACTCCTCACGACCCCGCTTGACCTGACGCCGCGTCAATCGGCTAGAGTTCGTTTCTAAACAGGACGGACCTATGAACGATCTCGTCACGCGCGACTTCATCGCTCCGGCCGCAGACGGCTATCCGTTGTCGATGCGGCTGGTTTCGGCGGCTGAACCTCAGATCGCCGTGCTGGTCTCATCCGGCACGGGCTTTCCCAAGGGCTTCTACGAGCGGTTCGCGCGGCATCTGGCGGGCCGGGGCGCAGCGGTGCTGACCTATGACTTCCGGGGCATCGCCGGGTCGCGGCCGGAGGAGCTGAAAGGCTCGAGCATCGACTACCCCGACTGGGGGCGTATGGACATGCCCGCAGCTCTGGACGCCCTGATCGAAGCGGCGCCGGGTCTGCGCGTCGTCCATGTCGGCCACAGCGTCGGCGGCCACTTCCTCGGCTTCATGCCCAATCACGACCGGATCGAGCGTCACGCCTTCGTCTCGGTCGGGACCGGCTGGTGGGGCGGACACCACCGCAGCTACAACCCGATGGAGCTGTTCTTCTGGCTGGGTTTCGGGCCGTTCAGCCTGATGCGGCGCGGCTATATCAAGGGCGGCGGCCTGTGGGCCGGGACCGACCTGCCGCGCAATGTCTTCACCACCTGGCGGCGCTGGTGCATGAAGCGCGAGTACTTCTCCAAAGAGCTGGAGACCAGCCTGCGGCCGCATCACTATGAGGCCGTGACGGCGCCGATCCGCTCATGGATCTTCACTGACGACCCCATCGCCACGCCCGGCACGGCGCGCGACCTGTTGAGCGTCTATCCCAACGCCCCGTCGGACATGACCGTCCACACGCCGGGCGATTTCGGCGCGCGGCGCATCGGCCACGAAGGCGCCTTCCGCAAGGAGATGGAGCCGTTGTGGGATCGGATTTTCCACTGGCTGGACAATGGCGAGGTCTGAGCGGGCGCCTATATCCCAGGCTCATCATCCTCTCGGAGCCTCCCCCATGCCCTATTCCGACCAGCCGACTGCGACCGCCTCGGGCGTTGAGATTCCGCTACTCGGCTTCGGCACCTGGCAACTGGAAGCCGACGACGCCCGTCGCATGGTGCGCGAGGCCCTGCGCATCGGCTATCGCCACATCGACACCGCCTGGATCTACAAGAACGAGAAGGCGGTCGGCGACGGCATCGCGGACGCCGTGGCCGAAGGCGTCGTCACGCGCGACGACATCTTCGTCACCACCAAGATCTGGGTCGAGCACTTCCACCGTGACGCCCTGCTGCGCCAGGCCGAGGAATCGGCGATCAGCCTGGGCCTGACGCCGGACCTGCTGTTGCTGCACTGGCCCAAGCCGACGCCGGCGCTCTCGGAGACCATCGGCGCGCTGAACGAGGCGTTGGAGAAGGGGTTCACCAAACACATCGGCCTGTCCAACTTCCCCTCGGCCCTGTTCCGCGAGGCAGCCGCCCTGTCGACCGCGCCGCTGATCACCAATCAGGTCGAATATCACCCCTATCTGTCGCAAAAGACGCTGATCGAAACGGCGCGGGAACTGGGCTCGTCCATCACCGCCTGGTCCCCTCTGGCCCAGGGCAAGATCGCCGACGACGCCGTGATCGGCGAGATCGCCGAGGCGCACGGCAAGACCAACGGCCAGATCACCCTGCGCTGGATCATCCAGCAAGGCGTCATCGCCATTCCGCGGACCGCCAAGGAAAGCCGCGCGGCCGAGAATTTCGGCATCTTCGACTTTGAACTATCGGCCGACGAAATGGCCCGGATCAGCGCCCTGGCTCGTCCCGACGGCCGCATCGGCGACTGGCTGGACGCTGCCTTCCAGTGGGACGCCGCCTAAGGCTCAGGCGGACTCCGACACCATCTGACGGATCTTCGTCGCCTTCTCGAAATGGTCGAGCCTGTGGGTGTGAATCCACCATTCGGCAGCTTCGAAAAGCAGTTCGGGATCATCGTTTCGATTGGCGAAGAAGGCGTAGAAAGACACGCCGACATTGTCGCCCTTTTCCGCGATCTTGCGGGTGCAGACGGCAATGATCTTTTCGCGCAGGCTGGCTCGCAAGGCGTTACTCCCGACGGACTGTCGATGACTAGTTGAGGTTGTGCAAAACTAGCCGATTTGGTCGACGCTTCACAATTGCTCAGCTTGATTGGACTCATCTTCGGAATGGGATCAGGATGCCTGATCAAACAGCGTCATAGGACGCCCGCTTCGGGAGGACGCCATGGGTTCGGTTCTGGGCTTTCCGGGGATTGATCCGATGGACGCCGTCGTCGGCGCTCGCATCCGCCGCTGGCGCGACCAGCGCGGCGTGACGTTTGACGACCTGGCCGCCGCCATCGACCTGACGCCCGAGGCCCTGCGTCGGGTCGAGGCGGGGCGCGAGCATCTGGACTCGGCACAGTTGGACGCCGCCACCCGCGCCCTGCGCCTGCCGGTATGGGCGCTGGTGTCCGACGCCCCGGCCTATTGATGACGGCGCGGCTCTATCGGTCGCTGTTCGCCCTGATCGGCTGGGGCGCGCTGGGCCTGCAATACGGCCTGCAGTTGCGGAACAGCCCCGGCGTCGGTGCGGGCGAACTGACGCTGAACTTCTTCAGCTTCTTCACCATCCTGACCAACCTGCTGGCGGCGCTGGCCCTGACGGGGCCGGCCCTGGCGCCCGACAGGCCTCTGGGCCGCTGGAGCCGCAGCGAAGGCGTCCGCGCCGCCGTCGCCATGTACATCGTCGTGGTCGGCGTCGTTTATCACCTGCTGCTGGCCCAGACCTGGAACCCTCAGGGCTGGCAAAAGGTCGCCGATACGCTGCTGCACACCGTCATGCCGCTGGCCTTCGTCGGCGACTGGCTGCTGTTCACGGCCAAGGGGCGGTTGCGCTGGATCGACGCGGTCAAATGGCTGACCTTTCCGCTGCTCTACGGCGGCTGGACCCTGGCGCACGGAGTGATGACGGACTGGTGGCCCTATTGGTTCGTCAATGTCAGCGAACTGGGCCTGACGCGGGCGGCGGCGAACTTCGCGGGCCTGTTGATCTTCTTCCTGCTGCTGGGCCTGATCGTCGTGGCGATTGATCGCGCCTTCGGACGGCGTGACAGACGGACGATTGCCGCCTAAGCGTCAGCGCATGGCCTACAAGTCCCTGCGCGATTTTCTTGCGACCCTCGAAGCCGACGGCGAACTGGTCCGCGTGTCGGAGCCCGTCTCCACCCATCTGGAGATGACCGAGATCCAGACCCGGCTGCTGCGTAACGGCGGCCCGGCGGTCCTGTTCGAGAAGCCGGTCATGCCGGACGGCACGATCAGCCCCATCCCCTGCCTGGCCAACCTGTTCGGCACGGTGAAGCGCGTCGCCATGGGCGTCACGCTGGAGGGCAAGCAACGCACCACGGCGGGCGAACTGCGCGAGGTCGGCGAACTGCTGGCCTTCCTGCGCAATCCGACGCCGCCGCGCGGCCTCGGCGACGCCATGGAGATGCTGCCTCTGGCCCAGACCGTCATGTCCATGCGGCCGAAGACGGTGAAGAAGGCCCCGGTGCAGGAGGTGGTGCTGAAGGGCGATCAGATCGACCTGACCGCCCTGCCCATTCAGGGCTGCTGGCCCGGCGAACCCGCGCCGCTGATCACCTGGGGCCTCGTCGTGACCAAGGGGCCGTCGGACGACCGCGAGGACGACTTCAACCTGGGCATCTACCGGATGCAGGTGCTGGGCAAGGACAAGGCCATCATGCGCTGGCTGGCCCATCGCGGCGGCGCCCAGCACTACGCCCGGCACAAGAAGGCGGGCAAGCGCGAGCCCCTGCCCTGCGCCGTCGTGCTCGGCGCCGACCCCGGCACCATCCTGGCCGCCGTGACCCCGGTGCCGGAGACCCTGTCGGAGTATCAATTCGCGGGCCTGATGCGCGGCTCCAAGGCTGAACTGGTCCCGTGCAAGACCGTGCCGCTGATGGTCCCGGCCCAGGCCGAGATCGTGCTGGAAGGCCACGTCCTGCTGGACGAGTTCGAGGACGAAGGCCCCTACGGCGACCACACCGGCTACTACAACTCGGTCGAGAAGTTCCCGGTCTTCCAGGTCAGCGCCATCACCATGCGCAAGGACCCCATTTATCTGACCACCTTCACCGGCCGTCCGCCGGACGAACCCTCGGTGCTGGGCGAGGCGCTGAACGAGGTCTTCATCCCCCTGATCCGGCAGCAGTTCCCCGAGATCACCGACTTCTGGCTGCCGCCCGAGGGGTGCAGCTATCGCATCGCCGTGGTGTCGATGAAGAAGGCGTACCCCGGCCACGCCAAGCGGGTGATGATGGGCTGCTGGAGCTATCTGCGCCAGTTCATGTACACCAAGTGGATCATCGTCGTGGACGACGACATCAACGCCCGCGACTGGAAGGATGTCATGTGGGCCGTCTCGACCAAGATGGACCCGGCGCGCGACATCACCGTCATCGAGAACACCCCCATCGACTATCTGGACTTCGCCAGCCCCGAGAGCGGTCTGGGCTCCAAGATCGGTCTGGACGCCACCGACAAATGGGAGCCGGAAACCAAGCGCGAATGGGGCGAGGAAATCCGCATGGAGCAGGACGTCATCGACCGCGTATCCGAGAAGTGGGCCTCACTGGGCCTGCCGGGCGACGGGGCGCCGATCTGGAAGGCCTGACGCGGTTCCTGTGAGCAGTTTGCAAAAACTCGTCTCGCGAGAGAACCCAAATGGCTGATCGGCGTTCAGTTTCCCGGCCGAAGGAACGGCGACGCTTGGGGCGCGCTGATCGGCTTAGGGGAATCCATATGATTTCACGCACCAGCGCCGGCGTCGCCACGCTCGCCATCGCCGCCGCGCTCAGCCTTTCCGCGTGCGGCGACAGCAAGGGCAACGCCGAGAATCCGGCGCCCAAATCGGTCGCCCAGGCGGCGGGCAACGAGGCCACCCAGGAGAAGATGAGCCTATACATCGACGGCTTCAACGCGCTGATCGATGACCACTGGGGCGTGTCGAAATACTTCGGCGACTATCAGAAGCTGGACATTCCGAACGCCTCGGCCACGGCGAATCTCTACTTCCCCGAGAATATCTCCCACCTGGAACGCGCGATCGCGAAGCTGAAGGAAGGCCGCGCGCTGAACGGCGGCAATCAGGGCAAGAAGGCCGATGAAGCGGCCGACAAGCTGATCCCGCAACTGGAGGCCCTGCTGGCCCAGTGGCAGGCGCTCGACCCCTATTTCGAGTCCCGCGCCTATCGCGACGACGGTCTGGCCAAGGCCAAGGCGGCCCACGCCGCCCAGACGCAGGCCTATCAGGGCAGCGTCGCCGGCATCGAGCAGCTGGACGTCGCCCTGAGCGAATATCAGCGCGCCAGCAACGCCGCCAAGATGGAGGCCATGCGCAAGGGAGGCCACGCCGCCGAGGCCAGCCTGCTGGACGCCATGCAGAAGGCGGACCTGTTCACCAATGCGGTGATGGAGGACAACAAGGCCGAGGCGGACGCCCAGTTGCCGGCGATGGAAGCCGCCATCGCCAAACTGCGTGAAGAGCAGGCCAAGATGCCGGCGGACAACCGCAACAAGTCCTATCTGTCCAGCATCGCCGACAACCTCAGCGGCATGGTCGGCGCCTATCGCGACTTCAAGCAGTCCAACTCGGACAGCTACCGCGAGTCCGTCGTGGACCGCTACAACAGCGCCATCGGCAACATGAACCGCGTGGAACTGCCCGCGTAACGACCCTGCGTCCGGCCGCGCAAAGCGGCCGGACGCGCCTCTCGCGAACATGGGCCGGGGTTGCCAGACGGCTGTGATCGGATCACGAAGGGCCTATGCGCCTAGACCGTTTCGTCACAGCGGCCGTCGCCGCCCTAGTTTGTTTCGCGAGCCCCGCCATGTCCCAGACCCCATCCGCTTCCGTTCCCAACGAAGCCCCGTGGGACCAGGCCTTCCTGCCGCCCGCCCCCGCCTGGGACGGCCCCAGCCGCGCCCTGCTGCGGGGCGCCGCCGATCCGTGGGTCACGGGGTTCGAGGCCGATGCCGCGCATGACTTCTCGCCCAACTACGCCGACACCCGCGCCTGGTTCGACAAACTGGACGCCGCCAGCGACCTGATCCGCATCGAGCAGTTCGGAACCTCGCCGGAAGGCCGCCCGATCTACGCCGTGATCGCCTCCAAGGACGGCGCGGCGTTTGATCCGTCCAAGCCCGTCCTGCTGGCCCAGGCCGGCATCCATCCGGGCGAGATCGACGGCAAGGACGCGGGCATGATGCTGCTGCGCGACATCGCCTTTTACGGCAAGGACGGCCTGCTGGACCGCGCCAACCTGATCCTGGTCCCGATCCTCAGCGTCGACGGGCATGAGCGCGCGGGCGCCTATTCCCGCCCCAACCAGCGCGGACCGCGCATCCAGGGCTGGCGCCACACGGCGACCAACCAGAACCTGAACCGCGACTTCATGAAGCTGGATCAGACCGAGATGCAGGCCGTCATGGGCCTGATCCACAAGTATCAGCCGGACCTCTACGTCGACATCCACGTCACCGACGGCATCGATTATCAATACGACGTCACCTTCGGCTACAACGGCGAGGACGGCGTCTGGAGCCGCAGCCCGGCCATCGCGAAATGGCTGGACGCCGCCTTCAAGCCCGCCATGTATGAGGCGCTGGAGGCTCAAGGGCACATCCCCGGCGAGTTGGTCTTCGCCATCGACGACCGCGACCCGAAGAAGGGCCTGAACGACGGCGGCCTGGGCGAGCGCTTCTCCAACGGCTGGGGCTCGGCGGCCCACGTCCCGGCCATCCTGATCGAGAACCACAGCCTGAAGCCGCACGAGCAGCGGGTGCTGGGCACCTACGTCTTCCTCGAGGAAGCGCTGAAGCTGCTGGCCGAAAAATCGGGCGATCTGCGCGCCGCCATCGCCGCCGACCGCGCCCTGCGTCCCGCCGAACTGCCCGCCAACTTCGACAGCGACGAGACGCCCTCGCACACCCGCCCCTTCAAGGGCATCCGCTATGAGACCTTCGACAGCCTCGCCTCGGGCCGCCCCGAAATCCGCTGGCTGGGCCAGCCGGACGCCGAACTGTGGCAAATGCCCTTCTACGGTTCGCACCCCACGCTGACGCTGAAGCGGCCGACCGCCTATTGGGTGCCGTCCTATCGTCAGGACGTGATCGAGCGCCTGCGCATCCACGGCGTGCAGATGGAGACGCTGGCCGCCCCGCGCACCGTCGCCGTCGACATGCTGCGCCTCGTCGATCCCAAGGTGTCGGGCCGCACCAACGAAGGCCATGTGCCGATCTCGGTCAGCGAAGTCCGGCCCGAAGCCCACGACTGGACCTTCCCCATCGGCTCCGTCCGCGTGCCGACCGACCAGCCGATGGGCGACGTCGCCATCCTGCTGCTGGAGCCGCAGTCGAACGAGAGCTTCTTCGCCTGGGGCCTGTTCCCCGAGGTGCTGAACCGCGTCGAATACATCGAGGCCTACGCCATCGCCCCGCTGGCCGAAAAGATGCTGGCCGCCGATCCGGCGCTGAAGGCCGCGTTCGAGGCCAAGCTGGCCGCCGATCCCGCCTTCGCCGCCGACGGCGATGCGCGTCTGGCCTGGTTCTATGAGCGCACGCCCTTCTACGACCAGCGCTATCGCCTCTATCCGGTGGGGCGCGAAAATTGAGCCTGATCCCGACCATTCAGGCGGCCGCCCTGTGGGGCGGCCTGCTGATCCTGCTGCTGTTCGTCCTGTCGGGCGTGGTGGTGAACCGGCGGCGCAAGCATCTGGTCGAGTTCGGCGACGGCGGCGTGCGGGAACTGATCTGCGCCACCCGCGCCTTCTCCAACGCGGCCGAATACATCCCCGCCGGAATGTGCGGCCTGATCCTGCTGGCCTTTCTCGGAGCCCCCGCCCTGCTGATCCATGCGGTCGGCGGGATGCTGTTCGCCGGGCGGGTGATCCACGCCCTGGGCCTGCTGTTCCAGGAAGGGCCGTCGCTGGGCCGTTCGATCGGCATGATCCTGACCTGGCTGGCGCTGCTGGTCGCGGCGGTCAGCCTGATCGCCTGGTCCATTCTCTAAGCCCGGATGTTGCAGGTCGCAGTTCCGTCCGCCATATCGGGGCATGTCCGATAAGACGCCCTCCCCCGACATCCTGAACGATCTGATCTCCGCCGCGCTGAAGGCCGGCGCCGACGCGGCCGAGGCCGTGTCCGCCCATCGCGCCTCCCTGTCCGTCGGCGTGCGCAACGGCGCGCTGGAAGACGTCGAGCGTGAAGAGGCCCGCGATCTGGGCCTGCGCGTCTTCATCGGGCGGCGTCAGGCGACGGTGTCCGCCTCCGACCTGTCCGACGCGACCCGCGCCCGTCTGGTCGAGCGCGCCGTGGCCATGGCGAAGCTGGCGCCGGAAGACCCCTACGCCGCGCTGGCCCCGCAGGATCGCTTGGCCGCCGCGCCGCACGCGGACCTCGACCTCTACGACCCCGCCGAACGCTCGGCCGAGGCGCTGGAAGCCGCCGCCGCCGAGGCCGAAGCCGCCGCCCTGGCCGTATCGGGCGTCTCCAAATCCGAAGGCGGCCACGCCTCATGGTCGGCCAGCGAGTGGCGCCTCGTCACCTCGCACGGCTTCGACGGCCGTCATCGCGGCAGCGCCTTCTCGCTGGGCGTCGGCGTCATCGCCGAGAAGGACGGCGCCATGGAGCGCGGCGGCGAAAGCCGCGCCGTCCGTCACCTGTCCGACCTGCCGGACGCGGCCTCCATCGGCCTGAAGGCGGGCGAGCGCGCCATCGCCCGCGTCGGCCCGCGCAAGATCGCCTCGACCACCGCCCCCGTCATCTTCGAGAACCGCGTGGCGACACAGGTGCTGTCGCCGCTGCTGGGCGCCATCTCCGGCCCGTCGATCGCGCGCGGCAGCTCCTTCCTGAAGGACAAGCTGAACAAAGCCGTCCTGCCGACCGGCGTCGACCTGATCGACGATCCGTTCCGCCCGCGCGGCCTCGGCTCCACCCCCTTCGACGACGAGGGCGTGGCCGTCGAACGGCGCGAGATCGTCAAGGACGGCGTCCTGACCACCTGGCTGCTGAACACGGCCTCAGCCGCGCAGCTGGGCCTGGAGACCACCGGCCACGCCTCGCGCGGACTGGCGGGGCCGTCCGGCGTCTCGACCCACAACCTGCACCTCGCGCCGGGCGAAGGCGATCTGGACGCCCTGATGGCGCAGGCCGGGACCGGCCTGCTGATCACCTCCATGTTCGGCCCCTCGCTGAACGGCAACACCGGCGACTGGTCGGCCGGGGTGTCCGGCTTCTGGTTCGAGAACGGCGAGCGCGCCTATCCGGTCAGCGAAGTCACCGTGGCGGGCAATCTGATCGACCTCTACGCCCGCCTGCAACGCGCGGGCGACCTGGAGTTCCGCGGCTCCTTCAACAGCCCCTCCCTGCTGTTCGACAAGGTGGCGATCGCGGGCAAATGAGCGACTACAGCGCCGACCTCGCCCTGATCCGCGACGCGGCCCTGGCCGCCGGTCGGCTGGCGCTCGAACATCGCGAGGCCGGGCTGAAGGTCTGGTCCAAGGACGGCGGCTCGCCCGTCACCAGCGCCGATCTGGCGGTGGACCAGCTGCTGCGCGATGCGCTTCTGACCGCTCGCCCCGACTACGGCTGGCTGTCCGAGGAGACGGCCGACAGCACGGACCGCCTGTCGAAGAAGCGCATCTTCGTCGTCGATCCGATCGACGGCACCGTCGCCTTCATGAAGAACAAGCCGTGGTGGTGCGTGCCCATCGCCGTGGTCGAGGACGGCCGCCCCGTCGCCGCCGTCATCCACGCCCCGATGATGGACGAGGTGTTCGAGGCCACGCTGGGCGGCGGCGCCCGTCTTCAGGGACGGCCCATCAGCGCCTCCGACACCGACGACCTTGAAGACGCCGAGCTTCTGGCCGACGCCCGGCTGATGGAGGCGCGCGAATGGGACGAGCCGTGGCCGCCGATGCGCTTCTCCAAACGCAACGCCCTGGCCTATCGCATGGCGCTTGTAGCGGCCGGGGCCTTCGATGCGGCCATCGCCATCAGCCCCAAATGGGACTGGGACGTCTGCGCCGGCGCCCTGATCGCCGAAGAGGCCGGGGCCAAGGTCAGCGACCATATGGGCCGTCCGTGGCGCTTTAATCGCCCCGATCCGCGTCAAACCAGCCTGATATGCGCCGCGCCGGCCCTTCACCCGTTGATCGTGAGGCGCACAGCGCCTATCCCGCTGGCCATCTGACATTCCTCCCGCAATGGACCCCCTCTCCATGGCCGACTCTCACGACCCCCAACTGCTTCACCTCGTCATCGGCGGCGAAATGCGCCACCCGGCCGAGCCCGTCTTCCGCGACCTGTCGCAGGTCGAGTTCGTCGGCGCCTTCGGCAACTACGAAGAAGCCAAGAAGGCCTGGAAGGCTCGCGCCCAGGCGACCGTCGACAACGCCCACATGCGCTACTTCATCCTGCACGCGCACAAGCTGATCGATCCGCGCACCGACGCCTGATCGACCGTTCACGGCGCAGTTACGCCGCTGTTCAGGAACCGCAGGGGCGGCTGATGCGCTTTCTCATCAGTCGCCTTTGTCATGAACAGGATTTCCCATGCTGCCGACCCTCATCGTCCTGCTTCTGGTGGTCGTCGCCGTGGCGGCGATCGTCTGGGTCGTGCGCAAGGGGCCGCCGCACGTCGCCCGCCCCGGCGAAGACCAGGACACCGCCTGGAACGACCCCATCACCCCCGCTGATCGGGACCGCAGACCTTGACCCTTTTCGGCCAGACGCTGGACGGCCAGCAGATTTTCGGCGTCGTCTCCCTGATCGCCGTCCTGGCCCTGTGGCTGATCGTCTTCTCCCGTCAGCGCGATCACGTGCGCCAGATCAAGCGGTGGAAAAAGGAACAGTCGGCGCGCAAGGCCCCGCCGCCCGCCGCCGGACGCGGCCCCTGGGGCTAAGGCCTATTCGCGTTTCAACAGGCGGTCGACGACCAGCTTGCCCCACCATCCGGCCTTGAACTCGGCGCGGATGGCCTTGGGATCATAGGCGTCGCTCTCGACCCAATCCTCAAAGCTGACGCCCGTGGGTTCGACCTCGGCGACATATTTCTCCAGCGTATAGTCCAGCACGCCGGTCAGCCCCTCGCGGCTGTGCAGGGTGCGCTTGCCCAGTTCCCCCATCGCCGCCGAGATCGGCTCGCCCAGGTGGAAGTGGCGATAGAAGACCGCCATCATCCCCGCCCGGTCCGCGCCCGACTTGCAATGGATCAGCGCCGGATACTCCATCGTCTGGAACAGAGCCTTGGCCCGGCGCACCCGGTCCTTGCCCGGCGGATCGCGTGAATCCAGCGGCGCGTCGATCAATGTCAGGCCCAGCCGCTCGCAGGCGTCCTTCTCCAGCCAGTAATAGGCCTCGTCCCTCTGACCGCGTAGATTGACGACCGTGCGGATACCTTGGCGCTTCCACCACGCCAGCTGACCCGGCGACGGCTGGTTGGTCCGCACCAGGTCCGGTCCCAGCCAGTGGGCGTTGGTGAACGCCGTGCGCAGGAAGGCGTGGTCCTTCCAGAAATAGGACCAGCGCGCCTTGAAACGGCCGAATGGCGTAGTCAGATCGTAGCGCCCCATGACGGCGAGATAGCGCCGTTTGCACCCGGCGTCACCCGCCCAAGGCCGTCTCTCTCGCGCACGGCCGCTTGACTTGACGCCTCAGCCGTTCGACCGAAGGCCGATGACTGTTCCCGCCTCTCATGACGACGCCCGCGAGCCGCTGCGGCCCCTGCTCGCCCGCATCTGGCGCGAGTATCTGTCGCGGCACAAGCCGGCCTTCTTCACCTCCATGCTGCTGGCGAGCGTGTCGGGCGGCCTGACGGCCCTGCTGCTGAAGTTCCTGGAGCCGGCCATCGACCTGCTGTTCGGCCAGCACACAGGGCCCGTGACGATCTGGAACACCGTCACCATCCCGGCGGACAAGGTGCTGATCGCCATCCCCCTGTTCATCATCGTCGTGGCGGTGATCCGCTCGCTCAGCATGGCAGGCCAGGCGGCGCTGGTGAACCGGCTGGGCCACGGCATCGTCGGCGACATCCAGAAGCAGTTGTTCTCGGGCATGATCCGGGCCGACCTGTCGCGTCTGCGCAGCCAGCACTCGGGGACCTTCGTCTCCTCCGTCCTGTTCGACGCCAATCTGGTGCGCGAGGCCTTCACCTCGGGCGTGGTCAACTACACCCAGAACGCCCTGATGCTGCTGGGCGTCATCGTCGCCATGGGCTTCATCGACCTGCCGCTGACGCTGATCGTCCTGCTGGGCGTGCCGGTCGTCAGCTGGATCATTCGTCGCTTCGGCAAGAAGTCGAGGAAGGCCGCGCGCGGCGCCATGGTCGAGACCGAGGCCCTGTCCAGCGCCCTGATGGAGAATCTGGACGGCGTCCGCGTCATCAAGATCGAGAACCGCGAGGCGGCCGAAGAAGACCGCGTCTCCACCGTCATCGACCGCCGCCAGCGCCACGTCATCAAGGGCGCCGACAGCCGCGCCTTCTCCGGCCCGGCCAGCGACATCGTCGCCTACGGCGTCGTCGCCGCCGTCATGGCCTATGCCGGATGGAGCGCCAGCCAGGGGCAGATGACCGTCGGCGCCTTCGCCTCCTTCATCGGCATGCTGCTGCTGGCCGGTCAGGCCCTACGTCAGGTGACAAACCTGACCACGGTGCTGAGCGAAGGCTTCACCGCTGCGCGGCGCCTGTTCGCCGCCCTGGATATCGAGCCCGAGATTCGCGAGGCCAGCGACGCGGCCAAAGTCGCGCCCGGCCCCGTCACCGTCGCCCTGGAACAGGTCTCCTTCGCCTATCGCGCCGACGAGGACGGGTCCGCCCCCACCCTGTCCGATGTCAACCTGCACGTCGCGCCGGGCGAGACCATCGCCCTGGTCGGCCCGTCAGGCGGCGGCAAGTCGACCATCCTCAGCCTCTTGCCGCGCTTCTATGACGTGACGGCGGGGCGGGTGACGCTGAACGGCCGCGACATCCGCGAGCTGAGCCTGTCTTCCTTACGCGACCACATCGCCCTAGTGACGCAGGAGCCCTTCCTGTTCGACGACACCATCGCCGCCAACATCGCCTATGGCCGCCCCGGCGCGACCGCCGAGGACATCGTGGCCGCCGCCCGCGCCGCCGCCGCCCACGACTTCATCACCGCCCTGCCTGACGGCTACGCCACTCGCGTGGGCGAGGCCGGCGCCCGCCTGTCGGGCGGCCAGCGTCAGCGCATCGCCATCGCCCGCGCCTTCCTGAAGGACGCCCCCATCCTGCTGCTGGACGAGGCGACCAGCGCGCTCGACACCGAGAGCGAGGCCCTGGTCCAGGCCGCGCTGGAGCGGCTGATGGACGGCCGCGCCACCCTGATGATCGCCCACCGCCTGTCGACGGTGAAGAACGCCGACCGCATCTATGTCATCGACGGCGGCCGCGTGGTCGAGGAAGGCGCGCACGACGCCCTGGTGGCGCGCGGCGGCCTCTACGCCCGCCTGGCCCGGCAGCAGTCGCTGGACAGCGACCCGGTCGTCCTGCCCCCGCTGGCTGAACTGCCCGACGAGACCGGCGCATGAGGCCGCTGCGCAACCCCGCCATCCAGAACGCCCTGGCCTGGACCCTGGCCCAATGGATGCGCTTCTGCATCGCCACCACCCGCTGGACCCATGAAGACCAGCATCTGGCCGAGGAGGTCTGGCGCGACGGCGGCGGGGTGCTGTGCGCCTTCTGGCACTCGCGCATCAGCCTGGCGCCGTCCTGCTGGCCGCGCGACCGCGCCCAGCCCGCCAAGGTGCTGATCTCCCTGTCCGCCGACGGCGAATTCATCGCCAAGGCCGTGTCGCGTCAGGGCTTTCCGGCCGTGCGCGGCTCTTCGACCAACAAGGACAAGACGGAAAAGGCCAAGGGCGGCACGCAGGCCCTGCGCGACGGGCTGAAACAGTTGAAGGTCGGCGCCCTGGCCCTGACCCCCGACGGCCCGCGCGGCCCCGCCCGCCAGATGGCCGAGGGCCTGCCCCTGATGGCCAAGATCTCCGGCGCGCCCGTGCTGCTGATCGGCATGTCTTGCAAACCGGCGATCCGGCTGAACAGCTGGGACCGCGCCCTGCTGCCCCTGCCGTTCGGCAAGGGCGCCGTGGTCTGGGACCGGGTCGACTGGCCCGAAGGCGGCGATCTGGCCGCCGTCGCCGCCGAGTGGGGCGAGCGCCTGACCGCCGTCGAGGCGCGCGCCGACGCCCTCACCGGGCTGGAGCGCGTCTGAACGTGTCCTTCAGCCCCGCCCTGATCGCCTATCAACTGCTGACCCGCCTGCTGGAGCCGCTGGCCCCGCGCCTGCTGGACGCCCGCGTCAAGAAGGGCAAGGAAGATCCGGCCCGTGTCGATGAACGGCTGGGCCAGCCCGGCATGGCGCGCCCGGACGGGCCTTTGATCTGGATTCACGGCGTCAGCGTCGGCGAGGCCCTGTCGATCCTTCCGCTGGCCGAGCGCATCCGCAAGGACCGGCCCGATGTGACGGTGCTGGTCACCACCGGCACCCTGACCTCGGCCCAGGTGCTGGCGACCCGCCTGCCGCGCGGCGTCATCCATCAGTTCGCCCCGGTCGACGCTCCCTCGGCCGTCGCGGCCTTCCTCGACCACTGGCGGCCCAACGCCGGCGTCTTCGTCGAGAGCGAACTGTGGCCCAACCTGCTGACCACGGCGCAAAAGCGCGGCGTGCCTCTGGCGCTCGTCAGCGCCCGCATCACCGACAAGACCGCGCAGGGCTGGAAGAAGGCGCCCGGCATGGCCCGCGCCCTGATGAACGGCTTTTCCCACGTCTGGCCGCAGGATCAGGACAGCGCCGACCGGCTGACCGCGCTGGGCGCCCGCGTCGACGGTCAGGTGAACCTGAAGCTGTCCGGCGAGCCCCTGCCCTATGACAAGGGCGAGTTCGCCCGCCTGTCGGCCCTGATCGACGACCGCCCCGTCGTCGTGGCCGCCAGCACCCATGAGCATGAGGAAATGGCCATCGTCGGCGCGCTGGACCATCTGGCCGACCGCCTGTTCCTGATCGTCGTCCCGCGCCACCCGGAACGCGCCGACGCCATCGCCGAGGCCCTGGCCCACGACGGCTACGGCTTCGCCCGGCGCAGTCAGGGCCAGCCGATCTGCGACCAGACCGACATCTATCTGGCCGATACGCTGGGCGAGCTAGGCCTGTTCCTGCGGCTGGCCGATGTGGTGGTCATGGGCGGCTCCTTCGCCCCGGCGCTGGGCGGCGGCGCGGTCGGCGGCCACAATCCGCTGGAGCCTGCGCGCCTCGCCAAGCCCATCGTCACCGGCCCCGACGCCAGCAACTGGCAGGCCGTGACCCGAATGCTGAAACAGGCGGGCGGCCTCGTCTCGGTCCTGTCGCCCGCCGAACTGCCCTCGGTCGTCGGCCCCATGCTGGCCGATCCCGAGGCCGCCCGCGACATGGGCGAGCGCGCCCGCCGCTCCGCCGAGGCCGCCGCCGCCGGGCTGGACCGCCTGTGGCTGGCGCTTCAGTCCCATCTGCCCGCCGCCCCTTCACGCAGGCGCCCATGAAACTGAACACCCCCCGCTGGTGGTACAGCCGCGACCGCCGCCACGCCCCGATGACGCGCATGATGCTGAAGCCCGCCTCCTGGCTTTGGGCGGGCGTGACGGCGCGCAGGATCGCCCGCGCCGCGCCGGTCGATCCGGGCGCGGTGGTCATCTCCATCGGCAATCTGACGGTCGGCGGATCGGGCAAGACGCCCGTCGCGCGCGAGACGCTGCGTCTGCTGCGCGCCCAGGGCGTCGAAGCCGCCGCCCTGTCGCGCGGCTATGGCGGCAGGCTGGAAGGCCCCGTCCGCGTCGACCTGAATCAACACACCGCCGCCGACGTCGGCGACGAGCCCCTGATGCTGGCGCAAGACGCTCCCGCATGGATCGCGCGCGACCGCGTGGCGGGCGCCCGCGCCGCCGCGGCCGACGGCGTGCAGGCCCTCGTGCTGGACGACGGCCACCAGAACCCGGCGCTGAAGAAGACCCTCAGCCTGATCGTGGTCGATGGCGAGACGCGCGGCGACGAATGGCCCTTCGGCGACGGCTCCGTCTTCCCTTCCGGCCCGATGCGCGAGCCGCTGAAGGCCGGGCTGGCGCGCGCCGACGGCGTGGTCGTCATGCTGCCGACCGATGCGGACGCCGCCGATCCTGAACTGCTGGAGGTCTTCGGCGACCTGCCCGTCTTCATCGCCCGGCTGGAAGCCGCCGCCCCGCCCCCGCCCGGCCCTCAGGTCGGCTTCGCTGGCATCGCCAAGCCGTGGAAGGTCGAGCGGTCGCTGATCGCCGCAGGCTGCGACCTCAAGGATTTCGTCCCCTTCCCCGACCACGCCGCCCTGTCCGACCGCGACTTCGCCTTCCTGAACGACCGCGCTGCCGTCTATGAGGCGGGCCTCGTCACCACCGAAAAGGACTGGGTGCGCCTGACGCCGGAACAGCGCGCCGCCGTCACCGCCTGGCCCGTCGCCGCCCGGTTCGAGGACGAGGCGGACTTCACCGCCTTCATCATGCGCGCCCTCTGAATTTTTTCTTCTGCAATCGGCCAGCCTACCCCTCCGCCTGTGCCAGACTGCCCTGTCAGCCACAGGGGATTTCAGACGATTCAGACGAATTGGACTCTCTTTTTCCTTCTCCCCTTGAAGGAGAAGGTGGGCGCCGGAGGCGCTCGGATGAGGGGTGGCGGCGCGACGTGCCGAAAAGAGGCGCGGGCTGTCGGAGCAAAATTGTCATCTGTGACGCAAACACCCCTCATCCGTCAGGCTCCGCCTGCCACCTTCTCCCTCAAGGGGAGAAGGAAACCCGCGCCCCGTCTTGACTCCCAGCCCCTCTGGACCGACACGACCCAACCATGATCACGCGCTATTCCCGCCCCGACGCCGTCGCCATCTGGTCGCAAGAGACCAAGTACAAGATCTGGTTCGAGATCGAGGCCCACGCCGCCACCAAGATGGCCGAGCTGGGCGTGATCCCCAAGGAATCGGCCGAGGCCATCTGGGCCAACGGCAAGGACGCGACCTTCGACGCCGACCGCATCGACGAGATCGAGCGCACCACCAAGCATGACGTCATCGCCTTCCTGACCCATGTGTCGGAAATCGTCGGCGAGGAAGCCCGCTTCCTGCACCAGGGCATGACGTCTTCGGACGTGCTGGACACCTGTTTCGCTGTGCAGCTGGCGCGCTCGACCGACCTGCTGCTGGGCGGCGTCGATCGCGTTCTGGCCGCGCTGGAAACGCGCGCCAAGGAGCACAAATACACCCCGACCGTCGGCCGCTCGCACGGCATCCACGCCGAGCCGGTGACCTTCGGCCTCAAGCTGGCCGGCTATCACGCCGAGTTCCAGCGCGCCAAGCGCCGCCTGATCACCGCCCGTGAAGAGATCGCCACCTGCGCCATCTCGGGCGCCGTCGGCACCTTCGCCAACGTCGATCCGGCCGTTGAACAATACGTCGCCGACCAGATGGGCCTCGCCGTCGAGCCCGTCTCGACCCAGGTCATCCCGCGCGATCGCCACGCCGCCTATTTCGCCGCGCTCGGCGTTGTCGCCTCCTCGGTCGAACGTCTGGCCGTCGAGATCCGCCACCTGCAGCGCACCGAAGTCCTCGAAGCCGAGGAGTTCTTCGACAAGGGCCAGAAGGGCTCGTCGGCCATGCCGCACAAGCGCAACCCGATCCTGACCGAGAACCTGACAGGTCTGGCCCGTCTGGTCCGTTCGGCCGTGACCCCGGCGATGGAGAACGTCGCCCTGTGGCACGAGCGCGACATCAGCCACTCCTCGGTCGAGCGCGGCATCGGCCCGGACGCCACCATCCACCTGGACTTCGCCCTGCACCGTCTGGCGAACGTGGTCGAGCGCCTGAACGTCTATCCTGAGAACATGCAGAAGAATATCGACCGCCTTGGCGGCCTGGTCTTCTCGCAACGGGTCATGCTGGCCCTGACCCAGGCGGGCGTGTCGCGCGAGGACGCCTATGCGGCGGTTCAGGAGAACGCCATGAAGGTCTGGCGCGGCGAAGGCGTCTTCATCGACTTCCTGAAGGCCGACGCCCGCGTCACCCTCCCCCACGACGAGTTGGAGGCCCTGTTCGACCTCGGCTACCACACCAAGAACGTGGATGTGATCTTCGAGCGGGTGTTCGGAGAAAACTGAGATGCCTTCGCTGGTCAGCCTCGCCCTCTTCTGGATGATCAACGGGTATTCCGCCCAGGAAGCTGAAGAACAGCCTCTTGAGATCGTGCAGACGGTCGATCACGACGCTATGGAACGGTGCCTGCAAGGCATCGCGGGCTTCAGCCTGACCATGCAATGTCGCGTGGACGCCGAAGGACGCGGCCAAGGCTGCGAAGTTCAAAATCCCACGGCCGCCTCACGGCGCAATGACCGCACCTTCCAGTGCATGGCCTCCAAAATGCGCTTCCACTACGCCGATGGAACGCCGGCAGAGGGTGAGTGGGTGGAGTTTCGCCTCGGCGGCCAGACTGTTCTGGGAGAAGGCGAATACGCTCGGCATCGGAACGAGCGCCGGAAGAGGGAACGTGAGCAGCATTGAGCACGCCTCCGGAGCGCAGCGTCGGCTTCGCCCCCGTCGTCGACGCACGCACCCGCGTCCTGATTCTCGGCAGCCTGCCGGGCGACGCCTCCTTGAAGGCGGCTCAGTATTACGCCCACCCGCAAAACGGCTTCTGGCGGCTGATCGGGGCCGTCGCCGCTCAACCGGACCTGGCGGCCCTGCCCTATGAGGCGCGGCTGGAGCGCCTACAGGCGGCGCGGATCGGCCTGTGGGACGTGATCGCCTCGGCCGAGCGGCAGGGCAGCCTGGACGCCGCCATCCGCAACCCCGAAGGGGCCGACCTGGCCGACCTGACGGCGCGCCTGCCCGACCTGCGCGCGGTCGCCTTCAACGGCGGGACGGCCGCGCGTCTGGGTCGACGCGCCCTGTCCGAAATGTCTGGCGTCGCCCTTATCGATCTGCCCTCGTCCAGCGCCGCCCATACCCGGCCCTTCACCGAGAAACTGTCGCACTGGTCGGCCCTGGCCCCCTATCTGGGCTGAGACGAGCCTCACCGCACATCACGCGCCGCGCCGGAAAAATTGATCGAGAGCGCATCCTTTTGCGCGGGCAGCCGTATTCCTTCCCGACGCGGCCTTCCCCCGCCCGCAAGCCGACGTCGATGGAGGAATCACATGACATTCACCCGCACCACCGCCCTCGCCGTATCGTCCGCCGCCCTGCTGGCCGTGGCCGCCTGTGGCCAGAACGAGACGAAGAAGGAGCCGGCGCCGGTCGAGACCGCCCCGCCCGCCATGGCCCCCGCCACGACCGAGCCCATAGTCGGCGGCGTAGCGATGAATCCGTCCGACAACCTGGTCGCCAACGCCTCCAAGGCCCCGAACCTGACCACCCTGGTCAGCGCGATCCAGACCGCCGGTCTGACCGAACGGCTGCAAGGCCCCGGCCCCTTCACCGTTTTCGCGCCTGACAACGCGGCCTTTGACAAGATTCCCGCGGCCACGCGCGAGGGCTGGATGCAGCCCGCCCAGAAGGCGGCGCTGACCAAGCTGCTGACCTATCACGTCGTGCCCGGTCGCCTGACCGCCGCCGACATCGCCGCCCAGGCCCAGGCCAACGGCGGAACAGCCACCCTGACCACGGTCCAGGGCGAGAAGCTGATGGTCAAGGACGCCGGCGGCGGCCAGTGGCGGATCACCGACGCCAAGGGCGGAACCTCGACCATCACCCAGGCCGACGTCGCCCAGTCGAACGGCGTGGTTCACGTCGTCGATACGGTGTTGATGCCGAAATAGACGTCGGATCGAACCGACCGGCTGCGGGCGCGTTGATCAGATGCGCCCCGGCGCCTCCGGTCACTCCCGTTTCCCCGGCGGGAGGCAGATCGAAGAAGGGCCGCAACCGGCGACGGTTGCGGCCCTTCTGGGATCAGTCTGTGACGCAGATCACTCGCCGGCGCGGATTTGCTCACGCGCGATTGAGGCCAGTTCGTCCATCTTGGAGCGCAGTTCGCCTTCGGACACGGTCATGCCCGAGGCCTTGAAGTCGCCGGCCACCTTGCGGAAGACGTCTTCCTCGCCCGGCTGTTCGAAGTCGGCGCGGACCACTGCGGCGGCGTATTGCTCGGCGCTCTCGGTCGACAGGCCCATCTTCTCGGCAGCCCACAGGCCCAGCATCTTGTTGCGACGCGCGATGGCCTTGAATTCCTGTTCCTGATCGAGGGCGTACTTGGCCTCATAGGCCTGTTCCCGATCGTCGAAGGTCGTCATGCGCGTCGTAACTCCAGTCACGGACCAGTCTCGTCCGCAAACGGCTCTATGGCCCCCGGCGCGACCGAACGCAACCAGACTTCGGTCGGACAAGCTGACCTAGGGGCGGTTCAGGATATTTGTGTCACAGACGCCCTTCGGCTAAAGGGCGCGTGGTTCTATATAGCCGCCATCGATTCAGAACCGCGCCGCCCTGACCTTCGGGCCGCGCGTTTTTCGTTTTGAGACCGTCCGTTTCCTTCCCGTCCGGGACCCGAAGATGAACACCAAGCGCAAGAAGCTCTACGAGGGCAAGGCCAAGATCCTGTACGAGGGTCCTGAGCCGGGCACGCTGATCCAGTATTTCAAGGACGACGCGACCGCCTTCAACGCGCAGAAGAAGGCGACGCTTGAGGGCAAGGGCGTCATCAACAACCGCATCAGCGAATTCATCATGTCGCGCCTGAACTCGATCGGCGTGACCAACCACTTCATCAAGCGCCTGAACCTGCGCGAGCAACTGATCCGCGAAGTCGAGATCATTCCGCTGGAAGTCGTCTGCCGCAACGTCGTCGCCGGCTCGCTGGCCCAGCGCCTGGGCCAGGAAGAGGGCACGCCCCTGCCCCGTTCGATCATCGAATTCTACTACAAGAAGGATGAGCTGAACGACCCGATGGTGACGGAAGAGCACATCACCGCGTTCAACTGGGCCACCACCCAGGAACTGGACGACATCCTGGCCATGACGGTGCGGGTGAACGACTATCTGTGCGGCATGTTCGGCGCCGTCGGCATCACCCTGGTGGACTTCAAGATCGAGTTCGGCCGCGTGTGGGAGAACGACTTCGCCCGCGTCATCCTGGCCGACGAAATCAGCCCCGACTCGTGCCGTCTGTGGGATTCGACCACGGGCGAGAAGCTGGACAAGGACCGCTTCCGCCGCGACATGGGCGACGTCATCGAAAGCTACACCGAGGTGGCCCGCCGCCTCGGCATCATGAAGGACATGCCGACCGTGATTCAGGGAGGGCTGCATTAATGGCCAAGGTTAAAGTTCACGTCTTCCTCAAGCCCGGCGTTCTGGACGTCCAGGGCAAGGCCGTCGAAGGCGCCTTGCAGGGCCTGGGCTGGAACGGCGTCGCGAACGCCCGCGTCGGCAAGCTGATCGAGTTCGACCTCGATGACGCCGTCGCCGACAAGGAGGCCGAGGTGAAGCGCATGTGCGAGACCCTGCTGGCCAACACGGTCATCGAAAGCTACCGGATCGAAGTCGCCTGAGGGCGATGACGGTTCAGACGATCAAGGCCGCTCGAAAGGGCGGCCTTTTTTCTTTTCCTCCCCATGCAATGGGGAGGTGGCGCGGAGGCGCAGCCGACGTGACGGAGGGGCTGCTTGGTTCCGCTGTCGTAAAGCCCCTCCACCGCTACGCGGTCCCCCTCCCCATTGCATGGGGAGGAAAGTCACCCGCACAGATAGTCGCGGCTGAGCGGCACGGCCGTCTGCTTCTTCGTCAGCTGCAGCTGGAACACCATGTGGCCCAGTTCGCGGAAGGCGACCTCGCTGGCGGCGAGATAGAACTCCCACATCCGGCAGAAGCGTTCATCGTACATAGCCAGCGCCTCGCCGCGCCTCGCCAGGAACCGCTCACGCCAAAGCCGCAGCGTCTCGGCGTAATGCAGCCGCAGCACCTCCATGTCCGTGACCCACAGGCCCGCGCGCTCGATGGCGGGCAGCACTTCGGACAGGGCCGGGATATAGCCGCCGGGGAAGATGTATTTGCGCACCCACGGCTGGGTTCGGTTGGGCGGCGACTTGCGGCCGATAGCGTGGATCACCGCCACGCCGTCGTCGTCCAGCAGACGGGCAACCGTGTCGAAATACTCCTGATAGTTCGGCACGCCGACGTGCTCGAACATCCCAACCGAGATGATGCGGTCGAAGGTCTGGTTCAGGTCGCGATAGTCCTGCAACCGGAAATCGACCCGGTCCGTGACGTCCAAAGCCGTCGCCCGCTCATTGGCCGTGCGGTGCTGTTCGGTGGACAGGGTGACGCCGGTCACGCGCGCTCCGCGCTCGACCATGGACAGGCCCAGTCCGCCCCACCCGGCGCCGATGTCTAGAGCGCTATGCCCTGGCTCCAGCAGCAGCTTGTCGATCAGGCGGCGCTTCTTGGCGACTTGGGCCTGCTCCAGACTGGCGTCCGCCGTCTCGAAGAAGGCGCAGGAATATTGCAGGTCTTCGTCCAGGAACAGGCGATAGAAGTCGACCGTCAGATCATAGTGATGGCTGACATTGCTGCGCGCGTGGAGCCGGTCGTTGGCCTGCTCCGCTCCGCGCTTGAGCCGCTGCATCCAGGTCAGCTTGGGCGACCGCGGCCGCAGGGCCAGTTGCGAGGTCGTCAGTTGCAGGAAGTCATAGATGCTTCCGCCCTCGATCCGGAACGTCCCGTCCATAAAGGCTTCGCCCAGCGCCAGATCGGGATTGGCGGCGATGGCGACGGCGGTCTTCATGTCGGCCAGCACGGCCGTCAATTCCGGTTCGCCCGGCCCCGCCGTCAGTTCGCGACCATCCGGAAGCCGCACCCGGATCGACCGCGTTTGAAAGGTTCGGTCCAGCAGGGCTTGCAGCATCCCGTTCCTCCGCTCATCAAGACAGCTTGACTTTAGCTAGGGACAGAATGTCGCGACGCAACGTCCGTGACCAGTCTTTCGTTAGTTGGGTCGCCTGATCCGCCACCCAAGGGAGAGCGCCGCCATGAGCTTCACCATAACCTCGACCGATTTTTCCGACGGAGGCGTCCTGCCCGACGCCCAGGTCAAGGCGTTGGGAAACATCTCGCCGCAGCTGTCGTGGTCGGGCGCACCCGAAGGAACCAAGAGCTTCGCCGTCACCTGCTATGATCCCGACGCCCCGACCGGCTCGGGCTTTTGGCACTGGACAGTCGCCAACATCCCGGCCGACGTCGCCGCACTGGCCGCCGACGCGGGCGCCGTGGGCGGCGCGAACCTGCCCAAGGGCGTCGTTCAAGGCCGCACCGACTACGGCGAAGCCGGTTTCGGCGGCGCCGCCCCGCCGCCCGGCCACGGCCCGCACCGCTACATCTTCACCGTCTTCGCCGTCGACGTGGATCGGCTGGACGTGAACGAGGACAACTCGGGCGCCGTCTTCGGCTTCAACCTGCACTTCCACACCCTGGCCAAGACATCGATCACGGCGACCTACGAGAACCGGGGCTGACCAGCCGACACAAAGCGTGATGACCGCTTCGACGCCGCCCCGGTTGATGCCGTGGGCGGCGTCCTTATTTTGCAACGCAACGTCCCCCTTGCTGCATCGCGACAATCCATGGCCTCTGCCGACGCTCCCTGCATCGACGATCCGCGCTGCGTTGCGCCCGGCAGCGACGAGCGCATAGCCGAGCCGGGCAAGGTGGCGCTGGTGCTGCTGGCGCTGGCCATGGGCGGCTTCGCCATCGGCGTGACCGAGTTCGCGGCCATGAGCGTCCTGCCCGACTTCGCGGCGGGTCTTGGCGTCAGCGAGCCCAAGGCGGGCCATGTCATCAGCGCCTATGCCGCCGGGGTGGTGGTTGGAGCGCCGATTCTGGCCGTGCTGGGCGCGCGCCTGCCGCGCTGGCTGCTGCTGATCGGCTTCATGGCCCTGTTCGCCGTCGGCAATGCGCTCAGCGCCATCGCCCCGACCTATGAGTGGATGCTGGCCTTCCGCTTCCTCAGCGGCGTGCCGCACGGGGCCTACTTCGGCGTGGCGGCCCTGGTGGCGGCGTCGCTGGTGCCGCTCAGGCTCCGAACCCGCGCCGTCTCGACCATCCTGCTGGGCCTGACGGTCGCAACCGTGATCGGGGTGCCGGTCGCCAACGCCATCAGCCACCATTTCGGCTGGCGCTGGACCTTCGCCATCGTCAGCGTGCTGGCGGTGCTGACCATGGCCCTGGTCGCCCTGTTCGCGCCGCGCGATCCGGCCCATCCCGACGCCAGCCCCTGGCGCGAGCTGGGCGCCCTGAAGCGCGGCCAGGTCTGGCTGACGCTCGGCGTCGGCGCGGTCGGCTTCGGTGGCATGTTCGCGGTCTACGCCTATCTGGCCTCGACGTTGAAGGCGGTGACGGGCGTCGGGCCGGAAGTTCTGCCCTGGGTCTTCGCCCTGTTCGGCTTAGGCATGGTGGCGGGCAATCTGCTGGGCGCCTGGGCGGCCGACCGCTTCGGCATGCTGGCGGCGGGCGGCCTGTTGCTGTGGAGCGCGGCGGCGCTGGCCCTCTACCCCTTCGCCGCGCCGCACCTGTGGGCGATGATGATCGTGGTGCTGCTGATCGGCGGCGGCGGCGGGCTGGGCTCGGTGCTGCAGACCCGACTGATGGATGTGGCCGGCGACGCCCAGACCCTGGCCGCAGCCCTGAATCACTCAGCCTTCAATACGGCCAACGCCATCGGCCCCCTGCTGGCGGGCATGGCCGTGGCGGCGGGCTGGGGCTGGACTTCGACCGGCTGGGTCGGCGTGGCCCTGTCGCTGGCCGGTTTCGCCGTCTGGGTCGTGGCGTGGACGACAGGACGTAACACGCAGCAAAGCGACGCCTGACATTCGTCGCGAAGGGTGCTAGGAGGCCCGGCCATGAGCGCAGCCGTCATTGTATTCCCCGGTTCCAACTGCGATCGCGACTGCAAGGTCGCCGTCGAACGTTCCACTGGCGAGCAGGTCCAGATGGTCTGGCACGCCGAGACCGAGCTACCCAAGGGCCTCGATCTGATCGTGCTGCCGGGCGGTTTCTCCTACGGCGACTATCTGCGCTGCGGCGCGATGGCGGCCCAGGCCCCGATCATGCAGGCGGTCAAGAAGGCTGCGGACGACGGCGTCACCGTGGTCGGCATCTGCAACGGCTTCCAGGTCCTGTGCGAAGCCGGGATGCTGCCGGGCGCCCTGATGCGCAACAGCAGCCTGAAATACATCTGCAAGCCGATCAGCATCACCGTCGCCAACGCCCAGACCCGCTTCACCTCGGGCTATCAGGGCCAGCGCGAAGTCGTCATGACCCAGGGCAACGCCGACGGCAACTACTTCGCCGACGCCGAGACGCTGAAGCGCATCGAGGGCGAGGGCCAGGTGGTCTTCCGCTACGTCGACAACCCCAACGGCTCGGTCGGCGACATCGCCGGTCTGCAGAACGAACGCGGCAACGTCCTGGGCATGATGCCCCACCCGGACCGCGCGTTCGAAGCCGAACTGGGCAGCGCCGACGGCGCCGTCCTGTTCCAGAGCATCTACGCGGCGGCCTAAACGCCCAGTTTAGGCGCAGCCGCGCCGCTGGCGTCGATCGTCGCGAACAGGGCCCGGATCAGTTCCTGCTCCTCGGCGGTGATCTCTGGTTTCCAGACATCGAAGATCAGGATGGTGCGATCCTGGTCGCTGTCGTTTGCGGCCTCGTGCTCGATCGTATCGTCGAAGGCCCAGGCCTCGCCCGCCTTCCACTGACGCTCTTCGCCGCCGACGCGGAACCAGCAGTCCGGCGGCACGACCAGCGGCAGGTGGCAGATCAGCCGCGTATTGATCAGCCCGTGGTGCGGCGGAATCTTCGCCCCCGCCTGAAGTCTGGAGAACAAAATCGAGGGCGAGCGGCCGGGGATGCGGCACAGGGGCGCCGCCGCCAGCGCCTTCATCGTCTGCGGGCAGCGCTCGGCGACCTCGGGAACCTCGACCCCGTCTTTCCACAGGAAGACCGCGCTCCAGGCGTCATTGCCCAGCAGCCCCGCCTGATCATGCCGAGGGCGGTTGGCGCGATCCTCGATGTAGGGCGCAAACAGGGCCGGTTCGGCCAGGATGGCATCAAGCTCGGCGCGAATGGCGGGCGCCGCCGCTTCCACCTGCGCCAGCCAGGCGACGGTCTCGCGCGGCTGAAACTCGATCTGCGGCAGGCCCGGAAACATGTAGAATTTCGGCTGCTGATAATAGAGCCGCCGCCGTCCCGTCATCAGATCCAGAGAAGCGGCGAAGCGTGCGCTGGACGTCGCGGGGTCGAAGCCGCGCTGGGCCAGGCCGTCCCGCAGCCCCTGCTCAAAGCGGCGCGCGCCTTCAGCCTGAGCCGCGGCGGCGTGCTGAAGCTCGGCGCGCAGGTCCGGCGGCGGGGCGGCGATCGCCCGTCCCTGAGCCAGGGCGGCGCCGTAAAAACTCATGGCCGAGCGATGATCCCCCTGGGCGCTCAGAGCGTCGCCCTTGAACACCAGGGCGCGCGGCTCGCGCGGATTGAGCCGCAAGAGGGCCTCAGCCGCCGCCGCCAGGGTCACCGCATCCGACCGCTCGCGCGCCTGTCGAGCCTCGCGGATGAGGGCGTCGGCCTGAAGCTGCGGATCCGCAGGGTGAGCGTCGGTCATGAGCGGATGGAACCGCCCCCTGCGGCGACGGTCAAGCGTTCAGCCGTCCTTGCGATCCAGAACGCTGGCGCTGCGCCCGGCGTCCCCGACCTCGACGTCTTCCTCGATCGGTTCGCCGTCCTCGTCGACCGCGCGCTCCAGCGTGCCTTCAGCGCCGGATTCGTGGATGGCCGCCAATTCGCGGGCGCCGACGCCCAGGCCCCGCTCCAGGGCGCGGTTGGTTTCGACTTCTTCCTCGAGCGTCTGCTCGATCGGCTCGGGAGCGTTGGGATCAGGCATGGCGGCCTCCTTCTCGGTCTGCCTCAAAGCAAGGCGAAAAGCCGCGGACAGGTTCCCTTGAACCTTCTTCAGCGCGGCGCGTAGATACGGCGAAGCTGAGCCGGAGAGACGCATGACCGCCATCGAACGCCCCACCCCCGCCCAGCAGACGCGCCGCCTAGCCGTGCTGGCCGCCGCCGTCTTCGCCGTCATGGTCCCGCTGGTTCAGATGCTGGGCGGTTTCGGCCTGAGTCAGGCGGAGTTCGCCGCCGACGGAAACCAGACGCTGCGGGTGGCCGGTTACGCCTTTTCGATCTGGAGCCTGCTGTATCTGGGCCTGCTGATCTACGCCGGGCGTCAGGCCCTGCCCCAGACGGGCGAGAGCGTGCTGATCCACCGCATGGGCTGGCCGTCGGTCGTGGCCTTCTTCGGCATCGGCTTCTGGATCGTCATGGCGGCGCTGAACCTGAAGGCGGCCAGCGTCGTCGTCATCCTCGCCGCGCTGCTGGCCCTGCTGCTGCCGATGCTGGCCAGCGCGCGCACCATCCGCGCCACAGGGACGATGGAGCGGGACCGCTGGTTCCTGATCTGGCCGCTGGCGGCGCTGGCGGGCTGGCTGACCGTGGCGGCGCCGCTGAACCTGATCACCGTGGCCACGGCGTTCGAGGCCCTGCCCGCCGCCCTGTCGCCGACCGGCTGGGCCGTTCTGGCCGTGGTCGTGACGACCCTGGTCGGCGTCGGCGTGACCTGGGCGCTGCGGACCCTGGCCTATCCCCTGCCCATCGCCTGGGGGCTGGTGGGGGCCTTCGTGGCCGAGCAGGAGGTCAAGCCGGTGCTGGCTTTCACGGCCCTAGCGGCCGCCTTCGCGCTGGTCGTGGCGGGGGTCATCATCGTCTTCGGTCTGAGGCGCGGTATCGAACGCCGGTGACGGGCTGACAGACGCTCCAGAGACGGCTAGAAGGCCCGCCCATGAGCGCGCCCCAAAAGACCATCGCCCAGCTGGCCGAAGAGTACGGCCTCGCCCCCAATGAATATCAGGTCCTGCTGGACCGGCTGGGCCGCGAGCCCAACCAGGTCGAGTTGGGCGTGTTCTCGGTCATGTGGTCCGAGCACTGCTCCTACAAGTCGTCCAAGAAGCAGTTGATGAAGTTCCCCGTCACGGGCGACCGCGTCATCTGCGGCCCCGGCGAGAACGCGGGCGTGATCGACATCGACGACGGCGACGCCTGCATCTTCAAGATGGAGAGCCACAACCACCCCTCCTACATCGAGCCCTATCAGGGCGCGGCGACGGGCGTGGGCGGCATCATGCGCGACGTCTTCACCATGGGGGCGCGCCCGGTGGCCCTGCTGAACGCCCTGCGCTTCGGCGATCCCTCGCACGAGAAATCGAAGCGTCTGGTCAAGGGCGTCGTCAGCGGCATCGGCGGCTACGGCAACTGCGTCGGCGTGCCGACGGTCGCGGGCGAGACGAACTTCCACAAGGGCTACAACGGCAACATCCTAGTCAACGCCATGTGCGTCGGCCTGGCCCGCGCCGACGAGATCTACTACTCGGCCGCGCCGGAAGCGGGCCACGACGTGGTCTATTTCGGTTCCAAGACCGGCCGCGACGGCATCCACGGCGCCACCATGTCCTCGGCCGAGTTCGACGATGAGTCGGACGCCAAGCGCCCCACGGTGCAGGTCGGCGACCCCTTCGCCGAGAAGCTGCTGATCGAGGCCACGCTGGAGCTGATGGCTTCGGGCGCGGTCGCCGCCATTCAGGATATGGGCGCGGCGGGTCTGACCTCGTCCTCCGTCGAAATGGCGGGCAAGGGCGGCGTCGGCGTCGAGCTGGACCTCGACAAGGTGCCTCAGCGCGAAACCGGCATGACCGCCTATGAAATGATGCTGTCGGAAAGCCAGGAGCGGATGCTGGCCGTCCTGAAGCCCGGCTATGAAGACGTCGGCTATCGCATCTTCCAGAAATGGGGCCTGGACTTCGCCGTCATCGGCAAGACCACGAACACCGGCCATCTGGTGCTGAAGCACCATGGCGACGTGGTCTGCGACGTGCCGCTGGCTCCGCTGTTCGACGATGCGCCCCTGTACGACCGCCCGTGGGTCCAGCCCGAGCTGCAACCGCGCCTCGACCCGGCCGAAGTCCCGGCCCCGGAAAGCTGGAACGACGCCGTGCTGAAGGTCGTCGCCTGCCCCGACATGGCGTCCAAACGCTGGATCTGGGAGCAGTACGACCGCCACGTCATGGCCGACACCCTGCAGGACTCCTCCACCGGGGCCGACGCGGGCGTGATCCGCGTCCACGGCACGGAAAAGGGTCTGGCCGTCACCAGCGACTGCACCCCGCGCTATGTCCAGGCCGACCCCTACGAAGGCGGCAAGCAGGCCGTGGCCGAAGCGTGGCGCAACCTGACCGCCGTCGGCTCGCGTCCCATCGCCATCACCGACAACCTCAACTTCGGCAACCCGCAGCGCCCCGAGATCATGGGCCAGATCGTGCGCGCCACCGACGGCATGGCCGAGGCCTGCCGCGAGCTGGACTTCCCGGTCGTGAGCGGCAACGTCAGCCTGTATAACGAGACCAACGGCGTCGCCATTCCGCCGACGCCGACCGTCGGCGCCGTGGGCCTGCTGACCAACTATGACGTGACCACCGGCTTCGGCGGCGCGGCCGAGGGCGACCAGCTGGTGCTGATCGGCCAGACCAACGGCGAACTGGGCGCCTCCATCTATCTGCGCGAGGTGCTGGGCCGCGAGGACGGCGCCCCGCCGCCGGTCGACCTGAAGCTGGAACGCAAGACCGGCGACTTCGTGCGCGGCCTGATCGAGGCGGGCGAACTGACCCTGGTCCACGACCTGTCTGACGGCGGCCTGGTCGGGGCGGCGGCGGACATCGCCCTGGCCTCGGACGTCGGGATCGAACTGAACGCCTCCAGCGCCGCCCACGCCCACGCCTTCCTGTTCGGCGAGGACCAGGGCCGCTATCTGGTCGCCGTGGCCGACGCCGACGCCCTGATCGCCAAGGCCAAGGACGCGGGGCTGCACGCCTCGGTCGTGGGCCTGGTCAAGGGAACGGACTTCGCGTCCTCGGGTCCGAAGGGCGAGCTGTTCCGCATCCCCGTCGCCCATGTGCGCGAGTTCCACGAAGGCTGGATGCCGAACTGGATCGAAGGCTGATGCGCAGCGGCGCCCTCATCCTCGTCGTCGCGGGCGCCGCCCTGCTGTCGGCCTGCGAATTCGAGGGCGGCGATCCCGTCCAGCACGCCCTGCGCGATGCGGCCGCCGCCCGGCAGGCCGCCGCGCTGAAGACCACCGAGGAAGAAGAAGCTCAGGCGATCCGTCGCCCGACCGCCTCCGGCCCGGCCCTGCATGAGCCGGACGAACTGTCGCGCCTGATCGCCGCCCGTCGTCAGGCGGTGCAGGAGACGCGCGTCGCGCTGGCCGCCATCGCCGATCCGACCTTGAAGGCCCAGCTGACCGAAGACCTGAAGGCCGAAGAAGCCAGTCTGCGCGCGCTGGAAGCCCGCGCCGCCGCCAGAGCGTCCAACTAACCGGAGACACGCAGGGTCATGAGAACCGCCGTCGTCATGCCTGTCGGCGCGCGCTTCGACCTGCGTCAGCCGAACTCGATGGAGACGGTGGCGCGCACGCTGGCGCAGGCCGACAGCGGCGAGGTCCGCATCTTCTGCTGCGAAGGCGCCCAGGAGCACGGCGACCTGCCGGTGCAGACCCTGCCCGCTGCGGACCGGCTGAAGGCCCTGCGTCAGGCGCTGACCGACTATCGCCCCGACGTCATCGAATTCCATCAGCAGACGCAGCAGGCCGTCGCGCTGGCTCCGCATTTCCCGAACGCGGCCATCACCCTGTATCGCCACAATGCGGTGAAGCCGCCGCGCCACCTCATCGACCGCTGGCGCTATGAGCGGCGTTATGACCGCATGGACGGTCTGATCTTCGTCAGCGAGGCGGCGCGGCTGGATTTCCTGAAGGATTTTCCCCGACTGGAGGCCAAGGCCTTCGCCGTGCCCAACCCCATCGACGTGGACCTGTGGCGCGCGCCGGTCGAGGGGCGCGAGCCGCTGATCGCCTTCGCCGGACGGGCCATGCCGGAAAAGGGCGTGGACGTAATCTGCGCCGCCCTGCCCGCCGTGCTGGAGCGCCATCCCGACTGGCGCGCCGTGCTGATGCTGAACGACTGGGACCGTCATGCGGACTGGGCCGCACCCCACATTGCGCCGCTGGAACGGTTCGGCAAGCGGGTGCGTGTGCTGAAGTCGGCGCCGCTGGCGCAGGTGCGCGCCGAGATGCAGCGCGCGGCCATCGCCCTGACACCCTCCGTCTGGGCCGAGCCTCTGGGCCTGACCGCGCTGGAGGCCCATGCGGCGGGCGCGGCGTTAATCTCGTCCGGTCGCGGCGGCCTGCGCGAGGCCAGCGGCCCGCACGCCCTCTATGTCGACGAGGTGACGCCGCAGACGCTGGAGGACGCCATCAACCAGCTCGTGCAGGAGCCTGAGCGTCGCCTGGATATGGCGCGCGCGGCCCAGACCTATGTGGCGCAGACCCACACGCCACAGCACCGCGCCGAACAACTGGCCGCCCTGCGGCGGCGGCTGGTGCAGGCCAAGCGCGCCTGAACGCGCTCAGACCTGCGGGATCGCCTGGCTCAGTCGGCCGCCGACGCGGATCGGCTCGACGCGCGTGGCCAGGCCGGTGCGGTCATCGGTCTCGACGAAGACGCCGCAGATGGTGGCCGGGCCGCTGGCGGGGGTGTAGCGCCCGCCGGACAGCCGGGTGGTGAAGCGCCGCAGCGGCTCTTCCTTGTCGTTGCCGATGACGGAGTCGTAGTCGCAGCAGCCGCCCGCGTCGGTCTGATAGGCCGTGCCGCCGGGCAGGATCTGCGCGTCCGCCGTCGGGACGTGGGTGTGGGTGCCGACCACGAGGCTGGCGCGGCCGTCGCAGAAGTGGCCCATACCCATCTTCTCGCTGGTCGCCTCGGCGTGCATGTCGACAATGACGGCGTCAGCGACGACGCCCAGAGGCGCGGCCTCAAGCTCGCGCTCGACGGCGCTGAACGGGTCGTCCATCGGGTCCATGTGGACGCGGCCCAGCACATTGATGACCAGAACCCGGCGACCATCCGGCGTGACGAAGACGTCGGCGCCGCGCCCCGGCGCGTCCATCAGGCGCGGATAGTTGGCCGGGCGGATCAGACGCGGCTCGCGCACGATATAGGTCAGGGCCTCGCGCTGGTCCCAACTGTGGTTGCCCAGCGTCAGGACATCGGCCCCGGCGTTGAAGATGTCGTTGGCCGTGTTCTCGGTGATGCCGAAACCGCCCGCGGCGTTCTCTGCATTGACCACCACGAAGTCGAGCTTGAGGTCGCGCCTCAGCCCCGGCAGGTGGTCCGAAAGTCCATCGCGCCCGGACTTACCGACCACGTCACCGAAAAATGCCAATCTCATGGGATGGCTCTATAACCGGTCTCGGTCAGAACGCCATGCAGGCGGATGTCGTGCGGCTCCAAATCAAGGCGATCCACCGCCTGTCCCGCGTAAGCGAAGCCGATACGGCGCGCGTCGGGCATCGCTGCGAACGTCCGATCGTAAAAGCCGCCGCCCTGCCCCAACCGGCCGCCGTGACCGTCGAAGGCCAGCAGGGGCGTCAGGATCAGGTCCGGCCGCACCACCTCGCCCAGCGGCAAGGGCGCGGGGCATCCGGCGGCGTCGAGCTCCAGCGGCTCGCCCGGCGTCCAGGCGCGGAAGATCATGGCCGCGTCGCGTTCAATCACCACCGGCAGACACAGGCAACGGCCCGCCTGATGCAGGACATTGGCCAGGGCGTCCGTGTCCAGTTCCGACCCCATGGCGCGATACAGGGCGACGACGGCGCCGCTCGGCAAGGCGTCAGCATGACCCGCCGCGCGCTCGGCGGCCTCGGGGTCGGTCTCGGCCAGACGCTTGCGCAGGGCGCGCATGGCGGCGCGGAGTTGGTGCTTGGGGGTCATGGGACGCTCTTACACCACCGTCGCCCGCCTTTCCTCCCCACACTGTGGGGGGGCCGCGAAGCGGTGGAGGGGCTTTACATCAGCGGAACCCAGCAGCCCCTCCGTCTCGTCCGCTATCGCGTCCGATCCACCTCCCCATGAAATGGGGAGGAGAAGACGCTCAAGCAGCGCGCCGCCGCGCGGCAAGTGTTAGCGGGAAAAGAAGAGGGTTGGCGGCGCCGCGTGAGCCGTGAAGAACGTTTAAATCCTCTCGACCTGGGTAGCCAGGTGGGCTCCGTATGCCCAGGCCCTCGAGCCCGAACAGGGACAGATCCCTATGAGTGAATTAAGGTCAGAAGGATATGTTGTCTTCGACGTGAGCCGCAGCATGACCCGCCGCTGCGCAAGATAGGCGTTCGTGGCGATTTCAACAATCCTTTCCTCCCCATGAAATGGGGAGGGGGACCGCGTAGCGGTGGAGGGGCTTCTGCCAGCGGAACCAAGCCGCCCCTCCGTCTCGTCCGCTATCGCGTCCGATCCACTTCCCCATCAAATGGGGAGGAAAGTCGTCGCCCTATATCGTCTGGATGATCTTCTCGATGCGAGCGGCCACCGCGTTCAGCGCCTCGGCCACGCCGTCGCTGGCCGAGGTGGGCGCCGCAACCACCGCCGTTGCCGCCTTGGCGCGGCCGGAGTTCTGAACCACCGCCTGTCGCTTCGCCTCCCCAAGCTCATCGGCCAGCATCAGCGCCGCCATCAGGAACAGGCGCACGTCGCCGACCTGGCCCACCTGATCGGCCACGCCCTGCACCCGCTCGTTGAACTGAGCCGCCAGGTCGCGCACGCGCGCCTCCTGACCGTCGGCGCAACCCACCGCATAGGGGCGGCCGTGGACCTCTACCGTCACCGTCGCCATCAGTTCGCCTCCTCTTGCTGCGCGACCTGTTGCTGCGCCAGCACCTCGCGCACGGCGTCGGCCGCGCGAGCCAGCGCCTGCGCGGTTTCCTGACCAGCCGTCTCCAGCTCGGCGATGCGCGCCAGGTCGGCCGCGTTCGAGGGACGCGGCGCGAACAGGTCGTCGTCCGCGATAGGCGGCGCCGAGGCGGGCCTAGCCTTCAGCTCCAGCACCTTGCGCTCCAGATCGGCTAACGCTCGATCGATCCGCGCCTTTGCAGCCGTAACGGCGTCCATGGGGGTCCTTTCTTCCAGATTCCGTGTAGAACCTGCCGGCGCGCCGGGGTAAAGCGGCGCCACCCCCGCTTTATCCTGTTCCTGAGGAAAGGTCTCGCCGTGACCGACGCCCAAGCCGCATTCGCCAAGCCTTCGCCCAAGCAGATGGCCGACGCCATCCGGGTGCTGTCCATGGATGCGGTCGAAAAGGCCAAGAGCGGCCACCCCGGCATGCCGATGGGCATGGCCGACGTCGCCACCGTCCTCTACTCGAAATTCCTGAAGTTCGACGCCAGCCGCCCCGACTGGGCCGACCGCGACCGCTTCATCCTGTCAGCCGGTCACGGCTCGATGCTGATCTACAGCCTGCTGCACCTGACGGGCTACAAGGACGCGACCAAGGAGCAGCTGGAAAATTTCCGCCAGTGGGGGTTCAAGACCGCCGGCCACCCGGAATACGGCCACATGGCGGGGATCGAGACGACCACCGGCCCCCTGGGTCAGGGTCTGGCCACCTCGGTCGGCTTCGCCCTGGCGGAGCGGCATCTGGCGGCGCGTTTCGGCAAGGATCTGGTCGATCACCGCACCTGGGTCGTCGCCGGCGACGGCTGCCTGATGGAAGGCGTGTCGCAGGAGGCCATCGCCCTGGCGGGCCGCCTGAAGCTGAACAAGCTGTGCGTCCTGTGGGACGACAATGAGATCACGATCGACGGCAAGGTGTCGCTGTCGGACGCCACCGATCAGCTGGCCCGCTTCAAGGCCTCGGGCTGGGCGGTCAAGGCCGTCGACGGCCACGACTACAAGCAGATCCAGAAGGCCCTGGCCTGGGCCGTCAAGCAGGACAAGCCGACGCTGATCGCCTGCAAGACCAAGATCGGCAAGGGCGCCGCCACCATGGAAGGCAGCCACAAGACCCACGGCGCCGCCCTGGGCGCGACCGAGATCGCGGCGACCCGCCAGGCGCTGAACTGGCCGTTCGAGCCGTTTGAACTGCCCGAAGGGATCAAGACCGCCTGGGCCAAGGTCGGCAAGCAGGGTGCCAAGGCCCGCAAGGCGTGGGAAGCCCGCCTGCTGAACCACGACCACCGCGACGACTTCACCCGCGCCATGGCGGGCGACCTGCCCACCGGCGCCTTCGAGGCGCTGGACGCCAAGCTGAAGCAACTGGTCGAGGACAAGCCCGCGCTGGCCACCCGCCAGTCCTCGGGCGAGGCGCTGGAGACGGTGTTCAACGCCATCCCCGAAATGGTCGGCGGCTCGGCCGACCTGACCGGCTCGAACAACACCTTCGTCAAGAACACCCAGATCATGGACGCGCCGGACTATGCCGGTCGTTACCTGAACTACGGCATCCGCGAGTTCGGCATGGCCGCGGCGATGAACGGTCTGGCGCTGCACGGCGGGGTCATCCCCTACGGCGGCACCTTCATGGCGTTCGCGGACTACAGCCGCCCGGCGATCCGTCTGGGCGCCCTGATGGGCGTGCGCGTGGTCCACGTTCTGACGCACGACAGCATCGGCCTGGGCGAAGACGGCCCAACGCACCAGCCGGTCGAGCATCTGGCGGCCCTGCGCGCCATCCCCAACCTGCTGACCATGCGCCCCGCCGATACGGTCGAGGCTCTGGAGTGCTGGCAGGTCGCCCTGCAGCACAAGACCGCGCCGACCGCCATGTGCCTGTCGCGTCAGAAGACCCCGGCCGTGCGCGTGACCGACGCGGGCGAAAATCTCTCTAGGAAGGGCGCCTATGAGCTGAAGGCCGCCAACGGCGCAGCGAAAGTCACCCTGTTCGGCACCGGCACCGAAGTCGCCCTGGCCCTGAAGGCCGCCGAGGCGCTGGAGGCCGAAGGCGTGCCCACCCGCGTCGTCTCGGTCCCCTGCTTCGCCCTGTTCGAGCAGCAGCCCAAGGCCTATCAGGACGCCGTCATCGGCCGCGGCACCGTCCGCGTCGCCGTCGAGGCCGCCATCAAGCAAGGCTGGGAACGCTTCATCGGCGAGGACGGCGGCTTCGTCGGCATGACCGGATTCGGCGCCTCGGCCCCGGCCGAAGTCCTCTACCGCGAGTTCGGCATCACCGCCGAGGCCGTGGTCGAAGCCGCCAAGGCCCGGCTGTAAGCCCCATGCGCCGTCTCGCCCTCGTCCTGAGCCTCGGCTTGTCGATGGCGGGCGGCGCAACCGCCCTCGCCGCATCGGCCGAGGACGCGCCCGCCGTCGCCGAGACGCCCATCGTCATCGGCCGCTCCTACGCCCTGCCCTCAGCCGTCATGAACCAGACGCGCGAGATCAACGTCTGGCTGCCGCCCGGCTATGCTGAAAGCGGCCAGACTTATCCGGTCCTCTATGTGCTGGACGGCGGACAGGATCAGGACTTTCACCACATCTCCGGCATCGCCCAACTGGGGACCATCGTCGGCACGACGCGCGACGTCATCGTCGTGGGCATCGCCTCGGTCGACCGCCGCAACGAGCTGGCCCTGCCGACCGACGACGCCGAACTGATCGCCCGCTATCCGACGCAGGGCCATTCCGACCGCTTCCGCCGCTTCATCGCCGAAGAGGTCCAGCCCTTCATCGAAAGCCGCCTGCGCACCAGCGGCGAGACGGCGCTGATGGGCGAGTCTCTGGCGGGCCTGTTCGTGGTCGAGACCTTCCTGAAAGAGCCGCAGACGTTCGACGCCTATGTCGCCGTCAGCCCCAGCCTGTGGTGGGACGGCGGCAAGCTGGCGCGGCAAGCGGGCGCCCATCTGCGCGATCACTCCAACGACCCGCGCACCCTGATCCTGACGCTCGGCGACGAGGGCGAAATGATGCAGGCGCCGATGGATGTGCTGACCGCCAACCTGCGCGACCACGCCCTGCCCGGCGTCAAATGGGACTTCACCCCGCGCCCGAACGAGAGCCACGCCACCATCTATCACGGCGCCGCTCTGGACGCCTTCCGCCGCCTCTATGCGGTCCCTGCACCATGAGCCACCTCGGGGCCGTCAGCCTGCTGGTCCGCGACTACGACGAGGCCATCGCCTTCTACGTCGGCAAGCTGGGCTTCGATCTCAGCGAAGACACCGACATGGGCGGCGCAAAACGCTGGGTTCGCGTCACCCCCAAAGGCGGCCAGACCTCGCTTCTGCTGGCCCGCGCCGCGACGCCGGAACAGATCGCCCGGATCGGTGATCAGGCGGGCGGCCGCGTCTGGCTGTTTCTCTACACCGACGACCTGATGCGCGACCACGCCGCCTGGCTAGAGGCCGGCGTTGTCTTCCGCGAAACGCCCCGTCACGAGGCCTATGGCAAGGTGGCGGTCTTCGAAGACCTCTACGGCAACGCCTGGGACCTGATCGAACCCGCTGCTGGAGCCTGACGCCATGAAGATCGGCACGCCGCTTACCGACCACGCCACGCGCGTCATGCTGCTAGGCTCGGGCGAGCTGGGCAAGGAGGTGGCCATCGAGTTGCAACGCCTCGGCGCCGAGGTGATCGCGGTCGACCGCTACGCCAACGCCCCCGCCATGCAGGTAGCGCACCGCAGCCATGTCATCCCCATGACCGACGCCCAGGTGTTGAACGGCGTCATCCTGGCTGAAGCCCCGCACATCATCGTGCCTGAGATCGAGGCCATCGCCACCGACGTACTGGCCGGCATCGAGGCGGCGGGTCTGGCCCGCGTCATCCCCACCGCGCGGGCGACGCAACTGACCATGAACCGCGAGGGCATCCGCCGTCTGGCCGCCGAGGAGTTGGGCCTGCCGACCAGCCCCTACGCCTTCGCCGTCTCGGCCGAGGAACTGGCGGCGGGCGCCAAGGCCGTCGGCTTCCCCTGCTTCGTCAAGCCGGTGATGTCGTCCTCGGGCAAGGGTCAGTCCTATGTCGAAGGCCCCGAGGGCGTGGCCGACGCCTGGGCCTATGCGGAAGCGTCGGGCCGGGTCGCGGGCGGCTGCGTCATCGTCGAGGGGCGGATCGACTTCGACTATGAGATCACCCTGCTGACGGTGCGGTCGCTGCGTGACGGCGCCATCCGCACCGACTTCTGCGCCCCCATCGGCCACCGCCAGCAGAAGGGCGACTATGTCGAAAGCTGGCAGCCGCAGGCCATGAGCTCCGCCGCGCTGAAGGCGGCGCAGGCCATCGCCGCCAAGGTGACCGAGGCGCTGGGTGGTCTCGGCGTGTTCGGCGTAGAGCTGTTCGTGAAGGGCGACGAGGTCTGGTTCTCGGAGGTGTCGCCGCGCCCGCACGACACCGGGCTGGTGACGCTGGCCACGCAGGTCATGAGCGAGTTCGCCCTGCACGCCCGCGCCATCCTGGGCCTGCCGGTCGACGTCACCCTACGCGAGCCGGGCGCCAGCGCTGTCATCTACGGCGGGATGGAGGCCGAGGGCGTGGTGTTTGAGGGCGTGGCCGAGGCCCTGTCGGTCCCGACCGCCGACCTGCGCCTGTTCGGCAAGCCCGAAGCCTTCGAACGCCGTCGCATGGGCGTGGCCTTGGCCCGCGGCGCGGACACCGACGAAGCCCGCCAGCGCGCGACCGAGGCGGCGGGCAAGGTGCGGGTGGTGAAGCCCTGACGTCTCCCGCACCGCTTCTTCGACTTTTGTCGATTGGCGCCGCGCGCGATTAAGGTTCAAAAAAGGCGAAAGGTCGCACCCAGTCGACCCGGAGGACCGTTCGCCATGGGCAAGCTCAAGACGGCGCTGATATTCGGCGCCATCGCCATCCTGGGGGCCGTGTCCCTCGCCGTCATCGCCCTGCACCAGGGCGAAAGCATCAGCGCCGTGTGGATCGTGGTTGCGGCGCTGTGCGTCTACGCCATCGCCTACCGTTTCTACGCCCGCTATCTGGCCGGAAAGGTCCTGGGCCTGAACGCAAGGCGGCCCACGCCCGCCGTCAGGCACAACGACGGGCTGGATTACGTCCCGACGCCGCGCAACGTGCTCTTCGGCCACCACTTCGCAGCCATCGCGGGCGCAGGGCCTCTGGTCGGGCCGGTGCTGGCGGCGCAGATGGGCTATCTGCCCGGCGTGCTGTGGATTCTGGTCGGCGCCGTCGTCGCCGGGGCCGTGCAGGACATGATCGTCCTGTTCATGTCGACCCGCCGCGACGGCCGCTCGCTGGGCGACATGGTCCGCACCGAGATGGGTCCGATCCCCGGCGTCATCGCCCAGGTCGGGGTGCTGATGATCATGGTCATCATCCTGGCCGTGCTGGCGCTGGTGGTGGTCAAGGCCCTGGCTGAGAGCCCGTGGGGCACCTTCACCGTCGCCGCCACCATTCCCATCGCCATCTTTATGGGCCTGTACACCCGTTATCTGCGGCCCGGTCGTGTGGGCGAGGTGTCGGTGATCGGCGTGGTGCTGCTGGTCCTGGCCATCATCGGCGGCGGCCATATAGCGGCCGATCCCTTCTGGGGTCCGGCCTTCACTCTGTCGGGCACCACGCTGGCGCTGGCCATGATGGCCTATGGCTTCATCGCCTCGGTCATTCCGGTGTGGCTGCTGCTGGCGCCGCGCGATTATCTGTCCACCTTCCTGAAGATCGGCGCCATCGTCGCCCTGGCCATCGGCATATTGATCGTGCGCCCGCACGTGCAGATGCCCGCCATCACCCCCTTCATCGACGGCAGCGGCCCGGTCTTCTCGGGCGCTCTGTTCCCCTTCCTGTTCATCACCATCGCCTGCGGGGCCGTGTCCGGATTTCACGCCCTGATCTCGTCCGGCACCACGCCCAAGCTGCTGGAAAACGAGAACCAGATCCCGCTGATCGGATACGGCGCCATGCTGTGCGAAAGCTTCGTGGCCACCATGGCCCTGATCGCCGCCACCGTGCTGGACCCGGCCGTCTATTTCGCCATGAACAGCCCGGTCGCCGTGATCGGCGACAATGCGGCCTCGGCCGCCGCCGCCGTGGCCCAGTGGGGCTTCCACATCACTCCGGCCGAGCTGGAGCAGTTGGCCAAGGACGTCGGCGAACACTCCATCCTGTCGCGCGCGGGCGGGGCGCCGACCCTGGCCGTCGGCATGGCGCACATCCTGTCGGGCGTCATCGGCGGCAAGGCCATGATGGCCTTCTGGTATCACTTCGCCATCCTGTTCGAGGCCCTGTTCATCCTAACCACCGTCGATGCGGGCACCCGCGTCTGCCGCTTCATGATCCAGGATCTGCTGGGCATGGCCGTGCCCAAGATGCGCCAGACCCAGTCCTGGACCGGCAACGTCGTGGCCACGGCCCTGACGGTCAGCCTGTGGGGCTATTTCCTCTATACCGGCGTGGTCGATCCCCTGGGCGGGATCAACAGCCTGTGGCCCCTGTTCGGCATCGCCAACCAGATGCTGGCGGCGGTCGCCCTGATCCTGGGCACGGTCGTCCTGTTCAAGATGAAGCGGCAGAGGTTCGCCTGGGCCACGACGGTTCCCGCGGTCTGGCTGCTGATCTGCACGGTCACGGCGGGGCTGCAGAAGCTGTTCCATCCCGACGTGAAGATCGGCTTCCTGGCTCACGCGCGGAAGTATCAGGACGCCATGGCCGCCGGCGACATCCTGGCCCCGGCCAAGACCATCGGCGACATGCACCGGGTCATCATCAACGACTACGTCAACTCGGCGCTGACCGCGGGCTTCCTGTTCGTGGTGCTGACGGTCGTGGTCTATGGCGTCGGGGCCTGCCTCAAGGCGCTGAAGTCCGAGCAGCCGACCGTGGTCGAGACCCCGGCCGCGCACGAGCTGACCCTGGCCGACGAGGCCATGGACATCGCCCGTGCTTAGGTCGTCGTCATCCTCGGCATCAACCGGCGGCGCGGACCTGCTCTGCGCCTGCCGGGATACGCTGGTGCGGTGGGGCAAGGACGCCCGCCGCACCGCCGGGCTGATGATCGGCCAGCCGGACTATGACGCCTATGTCGCCCACACGGCCGTCACCCATCCGGATCAAGAGCCGCTGGACCGCACCGCCTTCTTCCGCCTGCATGAAGCCCGGCGTTTCGGCGAAGGCGGCGGCTTTCGCTGCTGCTGAGGCGGCTTGACCGTCCTCGGACGGTTACAGGCGATCATACCTTGTTACGGCGACGGGGTTGCAACTGCGCGCGCTCCGTCCCACTAAGGCGCCCATCATAATCGCCCCTGCTCTGGAGACCCCGCCCCATGACCGTTCGCGTCGCCATCAACGGCTTCGGCCGCATCGGCCGCCTCGTCCTCCGCTCGATCGTCGAGCACGGCCGCAAGGACATCGAGGTCGTGGCGATCAACGACCTGGGCCCGGTCGAGACCAACGCCCACCTGTTCCGCTATGACTCGGTGCACGGCCGCTTCCCCGGCACGGTCACGACCGGCGAGGACTGGATCGACGTCGGCACCGGCAAGATCAAGGTCACGGCCGAGCGCGACCCGGCCAACCTGCCGCACGCCGAGCTGAAGGTGGACATCGCCCTGGAATGCACGGGCATCTTCACCTCGAAGGACAAGGCCTCGGCTCACCTGAAGGCGGGCGCCAAGCGCGTGCTGGTCTCGGCCCCGGCCGACGGCGCCGACAAGACCATCGTCTTCAAGGTCAACCATGAGACCCTGACGGCCGACGACATCGTCGTGTCCAACGGCTCGTGCACGACCAACGCCCTGGCCCCGGTGGCCAAGGTGCTGCACGACCTGTTCGGCATCGAGCGTGGCTACATGACCACCATCCACGCCTACACCGGCGACCAGCCGACGCTGGATACGATGCACAAGGATCTGTACCGCGGCCGCGCCGCCGCCCTCAGCATGATCCCGACCTCGACCGGCGCCGCCAAGGCCCTAGGCCTGGTCCTGCCGGAACTGAAGGGCAAGCTGGACGGCTCGTCCATCCGTGTCCCGACCCCGAACGTCTCGGTCGTCGACCTGAAAGTCGTCGCCGGTCGCGAAGTCACGGTCGAGGAAATCAACGCCGCCCTGCTGGCCGCCGCCAACGGCCCGATGAACGGCGTCCTGGCCACGACCACCGATCCGCTGGTGTCGATCGACCTGAACCACGTCGCCGCCTCCTCGACCGCCGCCCTGCCCCAGACGCAGGTCGTCGACGGCAAGCTGGCCCGCGTCCTGACCTGGTACGACAACGAGTGGGGCTTCGCGACCCGCATGGCCGACACCGCCCTGGTGATGGCCAAGTTCCTCTGATCCGGCCTCGCGCCTGACAGACCGCTGACCTATGAGGGGCTCTCGCCGAACGGCTGAGAGCCCCTTGTTTCAAGACGACGGGCTCGCCGCCCCAGACCAAAAGACGGATCACCGATGACCTTCCGCACCCTCGACGACGTTTCCGACCTTTCGGGCAAGGCCGCCCTGGTCCGCGTGGACTTCAACGTGCCGATGGAGGACGGGAACGTCACCGACGACACCCGTCTGAAGGCCGCCCTGCCGACCATCCACCGCCTGCGCGAAGCCGGCGCCAAGGTCGTCCTGCTGGCCCACTTCGACCGTCCCAAGGGCGAGCGCGTGCCGTCGATGAGCCTGAAGCCTGTGGTCGAGCCGCTGGAGCTGCTGCTGCACGGCCCCGTCCGCTTCGCTGACGACTGCGTGGGCGATGACGCCAAGGCCGCCGTGGCCGATCTGGACGCCGGCGGCGTGCTGCTGCTGGAGAACGTCCGCTTCCACAAGGGCGAGGAAAAGAACGACCCGGCCTTCGCCGCCCAGCTGGCGGAACTGGGCGACCTCTACGTCAACGACGCCTTCTCGGCCGCGCACCGCGCCCACGCCTCGACCGAAGGTCTGGCCCGCCTGCTGCCCGCCTATGCGGGCGAGGCGATGAAGCGTGAGCTTCAGGCGCTCGACGCCGCCCTCGGCGCGCCGCAAAAGCCGGTCATCGGCATCGTCGGCGGGGCCAAGGTCTCGACCAAGCTGGACCTGCTGAAGAACCTGGTCGCCAAGCTGGACTACCTGGCCATCGGCGGCGGCATGGCCAACACCTTCCTGTTCGCCCAGGGCGTCGATGTCGGCGGTTCGCTGTGCGAGAAGGATCTGGCCGACACCGCCCGCGAAATTATCGAAGAGGCCCGCCGTCAGGGCTGCGAACTGCTGCTGCCGGTCGATGTGGTGGTGGCCAAGGGCGTGAAGCCGGGCATCGAGTCGGGCGTCCGCGCTCTGGACCGCATCGCCGCCGACGACCTGATCCTGGACGCCGGGCCGGAAACCGTCGCCCGCCTGAACCGCGCCATGGACCTGTCGAAGACGCTGATCTGGAACGGCCCGCTGGGCGTGTTCGAGGTTCCGCCCTTCGACAAGGCCACGGTCGAGGCCGCCAAGCACGCCGCCGAACTGGCCAAGGCCGGCAAGCTGGTCGCCGTGGCCGGCGGCGGCGACACGGTCGCGGCCCTGAACCACGCGGGCACGGCCGACGACATGACCTTCGTCTCCACTGCGGGCGGCGCCTTCCTGGAATGGATGGAAGGCAAGGTGCTGCCGGGCGTCGAGGCCCTGCGCGCCGCTTAAGCGACAACCATCAAGGCGAGGGCTGTTCGCGGCCCTCGCCCCTGATGCTCAAAGTTTCAATCTTCGCCGTCCATATCGACGGCCCGCGCGACCAGATCGCGCCACGTCGGATCGGTGTCGTCTACCAGATCGACGTCGTCCAGCAGGGCCACCGCCCCGCCGCCGTCGGGCAGGATCAGGCCCAGCACCTCCATCAGTTCACCGTCAGGCCCGACATGGGTCTCAGCCTGAACGATCACAGCCGCCTGCTCGCCGTCGTCTTCCCACCAGATGACCGGCTGGGGCAGTTCCATATCGATGACGCGCGCCTCTTCGGTGTCGCCCAGGGCGAAGACCGCCTTGCCCGCCTGAACGTCATCCAGCGTCGCCACCGCTCCGGCAAAGGGCGTCAGCCGCGACCAGTCGTCGACATCGAAGCCGCCGCCGTCTTCATCCAGCGCATCATTGTTCTGGCTCATCGCCGCTCCTTGGTCTGACGCTCTTCAGGCGCCGACCACATAAGGCCTGGGCGCCCAAAGTCCACCACGCCGACGTCTCGTCACATCGGCGTGACTTCCCCCGCCCGAACGGCTAAGACCTCCGGCAAAATCTTATAACGGTTCAGGAGACTATCCATGGCGCGCATCACGCTGCGACAACTGCTCGACCACGCGGCGGAACATGACTACGGCCTTCCCGCCTACAATATCAACAATATGGAGCAGGGCCTGGCCATCATGGAGGCCGCTGACGCCGTCAACGCGCCGGTCATCATCCAGGCCTCGCGCGGCGCCCGCTCCTACGCCAACGACGTCGTCCTGGCCAAGCTGATCGACGCCCTGGCCGAACTGTATCCGCACATCCCGGTCTGTATGCACCAGGACCACGGCAACGGCCCGGCCACCTGCGCCACCGCCATTCAGTACGGCTTCACCTCGGTGATGATGGACGGCTCGCTGGAAGAAGACGCCAAGACCCCCGCCTCCTACGAGTACAACGTCGACGTGACGCGCCGCGTCACCGAGATGGCCCACTCGTGCGGCGTCTCGGTCGAGGGCGAACTGGGCGTGCTGGGCTCGCTGGAAACCGGCATGGGCGAGGCCGAAGACGGCCACGGCTTCGAAGGCAAGCTGGACCACTCGGCCCTGCTGACTGACCCGGATCAGGCCGTCGACTTCGTCAAGGCCACCAAGGTCGACGCCCTGGCCATCGCCATGGGCACCTCGCACGGCGCCTACAAGTTCACGCGCCAACCGGACGGCGAAGTCCTGGCCATGAACGTGATCGAGGAAATCCATCGCCGCCTGCCCAACACCCACCTGGTGATGCACGGATCAAGCTCGGTGCCGCAGGACCTGCAGGACATCATCAACGCCTACGGCGGCCAGATGCCCCAGACTTGGGGCGTGCCGGTCGAGGAGATCCAGCGCGGCATCAAGAACGGCGTGCGCAAGGTGAACATCGACACCGACAACCGCATGGCCATGACCGGCGCCATCCGCAAGCTGCTGGCCGAGAAGCCGGGCGAGTTCGACCCCCGCGCCTATCTGAAGCCCGCCAAGGAAGCCATGCGCAAGCTGTGCCAGGAGCGCTACCTGCAGTTCGGCTGCGAAGGCATGGCCTCCAAGATCAAGCCGCTGTCCACGGCCCAGATGGCCAAGCGCTACGCCGGCGGCGAACTGGACCCGCGCATCGGCTGATCGCCGGTCGCAGTCTGATCAGATTGAAACGCCCGCCTCCGTCGACCGGAAGCGGGCGTCTTCATTTTCACCAGACGCCGTAACGACCATCCAGCATGCGTCGCAACGCCCGCAGCTCGACCTCGGCATAGCGCAGGTCGTCTTCGGCCCGGCGCGCGGAGCGATGCGCGTCGTCCAGTTCGCCCTCGACCTCGCGAATGCGGTTGCGGATACGCTGGCGCTCTTCGGAGGTCAGGCCTTCCTGACGCAGTTCGCGCCGCTTGGCGTCCAGCTTGTCCTCGCGGCTTTCGATGCGACGGATCGCCGAGTTCAGCGCGCTTTCGGCCGAAGAGACCGCCTGCTCGACCTCATACAATTGCCGCCCGTCGCGATGCGCGGGCACGAAGGCCCGCTCTTCAGCCGGGGAACAGACGCCCTGATAGGTTCCGCCCGCACGCCCCGCGCGGAAACCGTTCTCCCAGGTGCAGTATGTCCGCAGTCCGTCCTCGCGCGCCGACATATAGGCGCTCATGTTCGGGCTGACGCCGTGCTTGGCGCAGGCTTTGGCGTGGTCATCCAGACGGCTGGACGGACGCCCTTCCGCACCGTCGCGATAGCCCTGCCCGCCCCAGTCGCCGACCATGCATTGGCCTTCGCTCATCGTGGCGCAGCCCGACAACAGGACGACGCTCGATACCGCAATGACGGCGGCGGGGAGCAACTTCATTTAGTCTTCTCCATAGCAGGCCGCGCCTGAGGTCCGATGACGCCTCTTCACGCAAGCCATGCTATTTCACACTATGGCCGATGAACCTTTGCTGATGGAAGACGACGAAACGCCGGACGTGCTTAACGCGCGCATCGACGCCCCCGGCGTGCGTCTGGACAAGGCCCTGGCCGAGGCCTTCCCGACCCTGTCGCGCGCCCGGCTTCAGGCCCTGCTGGCCGAAGGCGCCGTGACCCGCGACGGTCAGGCGATCTCCAACGGTTCGGCCAAGGCCCAGCCTGGCCTCTATGCCGTCGCCTTGCCGCCGGTCGCCCCGGCCACGCCTCAACCCGAGGTCATCCCTCTGACCGTCCTGTTCGAGGACGCCGACCTGATCGTCATCGACAAGGCTCCCGGCATGGCCGCCCACCCCGCGCCCGGCTGCGAGACCGGCACCCTGGTCAACGCCCTCCTGGCCCACTGCGGCGACAGCTTGTCCGGCATCGGCGGCGTGGCCCGTCCCGGCATCGTCCATCGCCTCGACAAGGACACCTCCGGCGTCATGGTCGCCGCCAAATCCGACCGCGCTCATGCAGGGTTGTCCACCCTGTTCGCCGCCCACGACATCGAGCGCACCTATGTGGCCCTCACGCGCGGCGCGCCCACGCCCGAGAAAGGCCGCATCCAGACCCAGATCGGCCGCTCCAGCGGCGACCGCAAGAAGATGGCCGTGCTACGCTCCGGCGGACGCGAGGCCATCACCGACTATGTGGTTCAGCAGACATTCGGCCGCCCCGCCAAGGCCTCCAACGCCCCCCTGGCGGCCCGCGTCGCCTGCACCCTGCACACCGGCCGCACCCACCAGATCCGCGTCCACATGGCGTCCAAGGGCTCGCCCCTGCTCGGCGATCCCGTCTACGGCTCAGGCAGTCCCGCCGCCCCTGTCCGCGCCGCCGTCGAGGAGTCGGGCCTGAAACGCCAGGCCCTGCACGCCGCCGTCCTCGGCTTCGTCCATCCCGTCACCGGCCAGGCGCTGCGCTTCGAAACCGCCCCGCCCGAGGATATGCAACGGCTGGAAGCCCTGCTGGCCGAGCTCTGACGCTCTGCCCCGGCGTCGCGGCTGCGCCAAACTGCCCGCTTTATTAGCAACAATATCTGTGCTAGATAATCCGTCACGGTGAACGACCAGGGGTCGCCGCCGAATTGGGACAATCCGCCCCTTTCGCTTCGGGCAACGGATTCCCATCTTGTCAGTTGAGGGGCGAGGTGATGATGCACGTCATGTGGTCGGAACCGTAGCGCCAGCTCATGCAGCCGGAGGGACCATATGGCCAACAATACGCTGACGGTAATGTCGCCTGAACAGGGACTGTCCCGTTATCTTACGGAAATCCGTAAGTTTCCCATGCTGACCAAGGATGAGGAGTTCATGCTCGCCAAGCGGTGGAGCGAACACCAGGATCCTGAAGCCGCCCACCGTCTCGTGACCTCTCACCTGCGCCTCGTGGCCAAGATCGCCATGGGTTATCGCGGCTACGGCCTGCCGATCGGCGAGGTGATCTCCGAGGGCAACGTCGGCCTGATGCAGGCCGTCAAGAAATTCGATCCCGACAAGGGCTTCCGCCTGGCGACCTACGCCATGTGGTGGATTCGCGCGTCCATTCAGGAATACATCCTGCGCTCCTGGTCGCTCGTGAAGATGGGCACCACGGCGGCGCAGAAGAAGCTGTTCTTCAACCTGCGCAAGGCCAAGAGCCAGATCTCGGCCTTCGAGGAAGGCGACCTGCACCCGGAACACCTGGCGGCCATCGCCACCAAGCTGGGCGTGTCGGAAGAAGAAGTCACCAACATGAACCGCCGCCTCGGCGGCGACGCCTCGCTGAACGCCCCGCTGCGCGCGGACGGCGAAAGCGAGTGGCAGGACTGGCTGGCCGACGACAACGCCGTCAGCCAGGAGACTCAACTAGCCGAAAACGAGGAAAAGTCGATCCGCATGAGCCTGCTGCAAGAGGCCATGGAGGAACTGACCGACCGCGAGAAGCACATCCTGACCGAGCGCCGCCTCAAGGACGACCCGGTCACGCTGGAGGAACTCGCCGGCCAGTACGGCGTCAGCCGCGAGCGCGTGCGTCAGATCGAGGTGCGCGCCTTCGAAAAGCTGCAGAAAGCCATGCGCGCGGCGGCTGAGGAACGGAACCTGGTCGACGCCTGACGTCGACCCGTCTCCTCCCTACCCCGCCCGCGCCAGGGTCTCGGGCGGCGCCAGCTTCAGCACCGCCTGAACCGGCGCCGTCAGGGCGGCCTTGGTCGGCGCGCCGGCGGCCAGCACCGTATCCAGCCCCGCCGCGGCGATCGCCAGCGGCGCATCACCGGTCTTGATGGCCAGGGCCTTCAGCGTCTCCGCCTGCTGCTTGATGGCCCGCACGGCCTGCATCGGATCGCTGTCGAACTGCGTCAGGGCCGAGAACAGGATCCGCATCGCCTGATCCTTGACCGCCACCGCGGCCTCCGCGCCGGAACGCGGCTTGTCCGCCTTGCGCTTCTGCGGCCCGGCGTAATCGTCCGAGTTGAAGCGTCGCCGATCCGGCCCGACATAGCCCACCGCCTCGACCCAATCGCGCGGCTTAGTCGCCAGGTTCTCGATCCGCCGTTGCAGGTCGCCGCTGGTGAAGGGCTTTCTCAAGAACTCGTGTACGCCGGAATCGCGCGCGCCCTTGATGGCGCTGGCGGTCGCCTCGGCCGTCACCATGATGATCGGCGCGCGTCGGCACGACAGGCTGGAGCGACGGATACGCCGCACCAGGGCCTCGCCGTCCAGCTTCGGTCCCGCCCGTTCGGTGCAGATCAGGCCCGGCTCCATCTCGCGCGCCAGGTCCAGCACCCGCGCCTCGTCGCCCTCGACCACGATCTCGCGCGATCCGAACCCCTTCAACAGGTCCATCAGCAGGCGCGCGGCGGCGGGATTGGGGTCAACGATCAGCACGCGCCGAACCACCGGCGCGATCCTCTGTATCGTTTTGGCGTCTAGGGCGAACACGGGACGAGCTCCATTTCAGAGCCCGACCCTATGCCTCACGGGTTAAGGCGTCGTTGCCTCGACCAAAAATGTAAATCTAGCCTTGGAACGAGTCGCGCATCAGGCCTCCGTTTCAAGGGTTACCCTTGGAACGGATCGCGCATCAGGATGGTGTCGTCCCGTTCGGGGCTGGTCGACAGCAGGGCCACCGGCGCGCCGATCAGCTCCTCGATCCGCCGCACATACTTCAGCGCATGGGCGTTCAGATCCTTGAAGCTGCGGACGCCGCCCGTGCTTTCGGTCCAGCCTTCCAGCTCTTCGAACACCGGCTCGGCCGAGGCCTGATCTTTCAGGCTCGATGGCAGATAATCCAGCACCTCGCCATTGATGCGATAGCCGACGCAGATCTTCAGCGTCTTCAGACCGTCCAGCACGTCCAGCTTGGTCAGGGCGATGCCGTCGATGCCGTTGATCGCCACCGACTGGCGCACCAGCACCGCGTCGAACCAGCCGCAGCGGCGCGCCCGGCCCGTGTTCACCCCGACCTCGCGGCCGACGACCGCCAGATGCTCGCCGACCTCGTCGTTCAGCTCGCAGGCGAAGGGGCCTTCGCCCACGCGGGTCGTATAGGCCTTCACGATGCCCAGCACGTATCCAACGCCGCGCGGGCCGACGCCCGACCCTGCCGCCGCCTGTCCGGCGATGGTGTTGGAGCTGGTCACATAGGGATAGGTGCCGTGATCCACGTCCAGGAAGGCGCCCTGCGCCCCCTCGAACAGCACGCGCTTGCCCGCCTTCTGCGCGGCGTCCAGCACGCGCCACGCCGGTTTGACGTAAGGCAGGATCTTCGGCGCGATCTCCAGCAGTTGCGCCAGCAGCGCCGCCGGATCGATCGGCTCCAGCCCCAGACCCGCGCGCAGCGGATCATGGTGCGAGCGCAGGCGGTCGATCTTGATCTTCAGGTCGTCTTCATTGGCCAGGTCGCAGACGCGAATGGCGCGGCGGCCGACCTTATCCTCATAGGCCGGGCCGATGCCGCGGCCGGTCGTGCCGATCTTGGCGCCCGGCGCGCTGGCGGCCGCCTCGCGCGCCACGTCCAGCGCCGGATGGATCGGCAGGATCAGGCAGGCGTTGTCGGCGATGGTCAGGATGTCGGGGGTGATGGCCACGCCCTGCGCCTGGATTTTCTCGATCTCGCCGACCAGGTGCCAGGGGTCCACGACCACGCCGTTGCCGATGATCGAAGGCTTGCCCTGCACCACGCCCGACGGCAGCAATGCGAGTTTGTAGACCTTGCCGTCGACGACCAGCGTATGCCCGGCGTTATGGCCGCCCTGGAACCGCACGACCATGTCGGCCCGGTTCGACAACCAGTCGACAATCTTGCCTTTGCCCTCGTCGCCCCATTGGGCGCCGACTACTGCGACGTTCGCCAAGATCGTTTCTCCGCAATCCAGAATGCGGTGGGAGCCTATAACCCCTGAATCGTCCGGAGTCGCCCCCCAAAGGGCACGGAATGGGCCGCAGAATTATCCGACCCGTTCACCGACCGCCGTCTGGAACGCCCATTCCAGCCACGGCGTCGCGGCCACGACGTCCGCCGTCTCTATCGTGCAGCCGCACCACAGGCGCAAACCCGGCGGAGCATAGCGATGGGGCTCCATGTCATAGACCGCCCCCTCGTCCTCCAGCAGCGCCTTGAACCGCTTCACAAAGGCCTTCTGTCCAGCCTCGTCCATCGCCGCGATGCGCGGATCGACGAACTTCAGGCAGACCGAAGTGGTCGAGCGGATTTCGGGGCGCTGCGGCAGGAAGTCGATCCAATCGGTCCGCTCCACCCACTCGGCCAGAGCCGCATAGTTGGCGTCGGTACGCGCGATCAGTGCGGGCAATCCGCCCACGGCCTTGGCCCAGTCCAGCGCATCGATCCAGTCCTCGATGGTCAGGACCGAAAAGGTGTTCATCACCACCCCGTCCGCCAGGGTCCGGTCAAAGCCCTTCTTGTCGACGATCCGCAGCACCTTGGGCACCGCCCGGTCCGGACGATACGCATCCAGCCGCGCCACGGCGCGCGGCGACAACACCATCAGACCGATGCCCGCCTCGCCGCCCAGCGCCTTCTGGAAGCTGAAGGTCGTCACGTCCAGCTTGTCCCACGGCAGGTCCATCGCGAACGCCGCCGAGGTCGCGTCGCAGATGGTCAGCCCCTCGCGATCATCAGCGATCCAGTCGCCGTTCGGCACGCGCACGCCCGAGGTCGTGCCGTTCCAGGGAAACACCACGTCCTTCTTGGGATCGACCTGGGACAGGTCCGGCAGTTCGCCCCAGGGAGCCGTCAGCACTTCCGGCTCCAGCTTCAGATGGTCGCGCACATCGGTCGCCCAGACCTGGCCGAAATTCTCATAGGCGACGACCTGCACCGGCCGCTCACCCAGCATGCACCACAGCGCCGCCTCGACCGCGCCCGTGTCCGACCCCGGCGTATAGAGCAGCACATAGTCGTCCGGCGGGCTCAGCACCTCGCGCGTCAGCTTCAGCCCATGGGCGAAGCGCTCGACCACCTCCGGCGCGCGGATGCCCCGGCCCATCAGATTGGTCGGCAGCCCCGCCAGCGACCAGCCCGGACGCTTGGCCGTCGGCCCGGCCGAAAACCAGGGGCGAGCGGGCTTGGCGGCGGGCTTGGGCGTCATGACGGTCTCTGAAGTCTCGGGGAGGAGAAGAAAGGAAGCGAAGCCCTTAGGCCATCAACGGCCTGGCTTGTAGGGCCGGCGCTCACGCCATTCGGTCGCAAACCGGACCAGTTCGTCGTCCGGCGTTTCCGGCAGCGTCACCACCAGCCGGGCCAGCAGATCGCCGCGCTTGCCGTTCGCATAGGCGCCGCGCGCCTTCAGCCGCAGCACCTTGCCCGAGTTCGAGCCCTTGGGGATGGTCATCATCACCGCCCCTTCGGGCGTCGGCACCTGGATCTTGCCGCCCAGAACCGCGTCGGGAACCGACACCGCCAGATCCATCGTCAGATCGGCCCCGTCGCGCTTGAACACCGGATGCGGCTGGATGCGAAGCTCGATCAGGGCGTCGCCCGCCTGCCCCCCGCGCCCCGGCGCGCCCTGGCCCTTAAGCCGGATCACCTGGCCTTCGGCAGCGCCTTTGGGGATCGCCACGTCCAGCATCCGCCCATCCGAGAACTGGATGCGTCGCGTCGTCCCGGCGATGGCGTCCTCCAGGCTGATGTCCAGCGTGGCGCGCACATCCTGCCCGCGCCCGCCGCCGAAACCGCGCCCGGCCCCCCGTCCGCCGCCAAAGGCTCCGAAGATGTCCTCCAGGTCGATGTCGTCGAAACCGGCGCGCCCGCCGGGGCCGCCTTCGCCGCGCCCGCCGAAGCCAAAGCCGCCGGGCCGTCCGCCCTGCGCTCCGCCGCCGAAGCCGCGGAACTGCTCGCGTCCATCGGCGTCGATCTCGCCGCGATCATATTTGGCGCGCTTCTCAGCGTCGCCCAGCAGGTCGAAGGCGGCGGTGATGCGCTTGAACCGTTCTTCGGCCGGCTTGTCGCCGGGGTTCTTGTCGGGGTGCAGTTCCTTGGCCAGCTTGCGGAACGCCTTCTTGATCTCGTCCGCGCTCGCGCCCTTGGAAACGCCTAGTTCCTGATAGGGATCGCCAGCCAATTTTCGCTCCACTCGGATCAATACGGACCAGAGCGTCAGTTAAGCCATGCGCCCGCCCGCCGAAAGGGGCCGACATGGTTTAGATCGGCAGGTTCAGCGGAACTATCGCCTCCGTCCCCCAGCCATACCCGTCGCCCCGCTGGGTCACGGCGACCCGCACGCCCGCCCCGAAGCCGCCCGGAAAGTCCCCCGCGACCTCAGCCGCCCCATAAACGGCCTCCAATCCCTCGACCTCCCAGATCCGGCGCACGACCGCGCCGTCCAGCACCCGCACCCGAAAACGCCTCGGATCAACTTCGACCGGCTCGCCCTCCCAGCCGTCGCCGCCCAGACGCACGCGCGGCAGCCAGTTCAACCGCCACCCGCCGCCCTGCGCCGTCGCCCGTAAGTGCGCCGGTCGCCACGGCGCCGCGTTCCGGTTGCTCCATACGAAGCCGACCTCCGTCGTCCCCGTCCCGCCCGGCGGCACGCCCACAGGCCCCGCCCGCCAGATTCTAGGCAATCCGCGCTCGACCGCATCAACCTCGGCGCGCGGCGTGCCGCGCTCCAGCATAACGACCAGCGCCCCCGCTTCCGCCCCGCGCGCGGCCGCCTCCTCCGTCCCCTGCTGTCCGCGCAACAGGCCGCCCAACCGCCACACGTCGCCGCCGACCAGTTCGGCCCGACGGAACTGCACCAACTCCCATCCGTCGACACTCCGCACCGCCAGCAGATTGGCGCCCGACAGCACCGCCTCGGCCGGTCGGTTCTGCGGCGCCTGCCCCTCGATCCGCACGGTCAGCACGCCCGTCTCGTCCCAGCGCCCGACCACGCCGGGCCGCAAAGCCGCCTTCAGCGTCCCCATCGTCGCGGGCGTCTCCACCACCGCCCTCTGCGTCAGACTGTCGACCGAGGCCCCGCCATGCAGCGCCATCGGCGTCCACGGCTCGGCCGCCGCCGCGACCACCGGCCGCCCGTCCGCCTCCTCTCCCGGCAGGGGCGGCAGGTCCAGCAGCATCAGGAACGGCGCCCCCGGCGTCGCAACCCCGCCGCCGTCGCCGCGCCAGTCCTCCGGCGCATCCACGACCGCCACCTCGACCACCGGCGCCAACACCGCGCTGGGCGTCTCGTCCCAGTCCAGCCGGGCGATGCGCCAGTCGCCCGCACGCCCCTCCACCGCCGTCACATCGCCCGGCTCCAGTCTCAGAGCCTCCAGCGGCCCCAGCTTCAGCGTCAGCCGCTCGGCCGCCTCGCCCGCCAACAGCCGCTGCGCCGCCGCGATCGCCAGCCCGGCCCCGACCACGGCGGGCAGAGCCGCGTCCACGCCGCCGCCTTCGCCCTCGCTGCGCACTGTCGCCACGCCCAGCTGATAGTCCGCCGCCTCATCGATGAAGCGCAGCCGCGCCGCGCCGGGCCGAGGAGTCAGCCGCCGATCCGCCGCCTCGCTCCCGCCCTTGTCCGGCAGGGCCAGCGCCGCCTGCTGCAGCGTCATCTCCCGCGCCGTCTCACCCAGCACAGCCACCCGACCGTCCCGCTCGGCCGTCGTCGCCCCCAGCGCTTGCACCAACGGCGACAGCGCATCCTTCGTCGCCATCGGCCGGTCGATGACATAGCCCGTTACCGCACCGTCCACCGCCCCGACCGCATAGTCCGTCTCGCTCAGGCCGCCCCGCTTCAGGATCGCCTCGATCAACCCCCGCGCATCGCCGCCCACCCGCCCGTTCAGCCAGTGCCCCGTGCGCCAGGCGCCCGCATCCGCCCACACCTCATGCAGCGCCGGAAACGCCGGATAGGGCCGCGCGTCCCAGCACCAGACATCCGCCCCTTCCAGCATCCGCCCGCCATAGACGCCCGAGATCGGATTGTTCACCAACTGCGCATAGTGCCCCAGCACCGCCTCGATCAGCCGCCTCTGCATCCTGTCATCGCGGGCGCCCGTCGAGTGCGGCGGCAGGGCGTTCTCACTGCTCTTCGGATCCTGGAACAGGTTCGGCGCATTGCCCCCGCGATCCACCGCTGCACAGCCGAACTCGGTCAGCCGGATCGGCTTCATCCCCGGAACCCAGGCCGTCGGCGTCGCCTGCCGCACTCCGCCTACGCGCTCATGGTGCGCATTCGACCACCAGCCCTTCAGATCCTTGTAGCGCCATATCCAGTCCTCGCCATGGCCGCCGTCCTCGATCGCCGTGCGCCGCTGCGCCGCCCGATCCGCCGCGTCAGCGTAGAACCAGTCATACCCCTCGCCGCCCGCGACCTGCGCCGCCAGATAGGCCGGGTCCGACGCCCCCTTGAACGCTTGCCCATCCAGGCCGCCTGCGCCCCCGCGCCAGTCGCCCATCGGCGGATACCAGTCGATGCCGACGTAATCGATGTTCGGGTCCGCCCACAGCGGGTCAAGGTGAAACCTTGCCTCTCCCCCCCTCTGCCAACCGAAATACTCCGACCAGTCGGCGGCGTAACTCAGCTTTACCCCCGCCCCGACCACCGCCCGGCACTCGGCCGCCAGCGCCCTGAACTGCGCCACCGCCGGAAAGCCCCCGTCGGCATCGCGCGTCCACGTCAGCCCCCGCATCTCCGAGCCGATCAGCAGGCCGTCCGCCCCCTCTTCGGCGGCGATCCGGGCGTAGTGCAGCGCCAGCCGCCTCAAGCCCCAACCGCCCGCCGTCCCGAACAGGGCCGCGACCTCCGCCGTCGCCCCCGCGCCATCCGTCCCCGCGATCCGCCCCCGCCACGGATAGCCGGGGCAGTCCATGAAGACGAAGGGATACAGCGTCACCTCCAGCCCGCGCGCTTTCAGCGCCCGGATCGCCTGCCGCACGCTGTCGTCCGACGGAGTCCCGCCATAGGCTGGGCCGCCATCCGTCTGCGAGATCAGATGCCCATCCGCGCGCGTCACCCCCGCCACGCTCCAGGCCAGCGGCCGGGTCGGCTTGTCGCGCCGCTCCACCCCTGGCCGGATACGGCAGTGACCCATCCGCACGTCGTCGCCAAACCAGCCGACCACCAGACTGACCCGCTTCAACCTCGGCGCCTGGGCCGTCAGTTGATCCAGCGAGGCCTCCAGATCCGTCCGCCCCGCCGTCAGATGCACGTTCTCGGGCGTGGATCGCGCCAGCCCCTCGCGCCGCATCACCGGCTCCGTCGCCAGGCAGAACTCCCCCGCGCCGGGGATCAGGCACACCCCCTCCAGTCGGTCCTCCAGCTGCGGCTCAGCCCCCTGCGGCCGCCGGAACACCTCGAACGCCAGTTGCGGCGGCCGGTCGCCATAAGCATCCAGCGGCAGATCCTCGAACACCACATAGGCCGTCCCGCGATAGGCGGGCGCCCGCCCCTCCACCGCCTCGATCAGCGGATCGGGCAATTGATCCTCGGTCCCGCGATGCAGCCGCATCGTCACGCCCGCCATGTCCATCGGCTGGCCGTCGGCCCACACCCGGCCGATCCCGTCGATCGGCCCCTCGCACAGGGCCACGGCGAAGCTCAGCGAATAGGCGTAGTCGACCGTCTTCCGCCCGCCCTTGCCGCCCGACCGCTTCTCCTTGCGCTCCAGAAAACGCGCCGCCCAGATCACCTGGCCGACCATGCGCGCCCGTCCGAAGACGCAGGCCATCGGCGCCCCCTCGGCCGAGGACTGCAGCTTCAGCCCCTCCAGCCTCGGCCCGACCTGCCGCGCGGGCGCCAGTCCGGCGATCAACTGGTTGTCCGCCGCCCGTCCCAGGGCTGCGCCGATGAAGCCCCCGATCGGTCCGCCCAGCGCCGACCCGATCCCGCCCAGAACGACCTGCGCCATGCCTGCTCCTTCTTAAACTTCAGGCCAAAATTTCAGGCCAGCGAAACGCCGCGACCAAGCGCCTGCGCCACCACGCCCCCATCCAGCTCTCGACCACCGACCGCCCCCAATAGGCGTGGATCATCCGCCGCTCCGGCCCCCCCATGCTCTCGGAAAGCTCGGCGCTCAGGATCGCGCAGTGCTTGGCCGGACACCCCGCCGCCATGCGGAACAGCAGCACATCGCCCAGCCCCGCCTGATCCGGCGCAATCTCCACCAGCCGTCTTCGCGCCGCCGCCCACAGCGTCTCCTCGCCCCCGACCTCGGCCCAATCGGGGCGATAGGGCGGCGGCGCCTCCGGCTCCTCGCCGACCACCTCGCGCCACACCCCGCGCACCAGGCCCAGACAGTCCGCCCCCTCGCCCTTCACGCTGGCCTGATGCCGATAGGGCGTCCCCAGCCAGCCGCGTGCGGCGGCTACAACCCGCAACCGCAACGCCTCTCCCTCCCCGTCCCGGGGAGGGTGGTCGCGCAGCGACCGGGTGGGGAGGGCCAGGCGATCCAACCTCTGCGTCTGATCAGCCTCGCCGCCCCCACCCGGCTTCGGCTTCGCCTCAGCCACCCTCCCCGGGACGGGGAGGGAAAGGTTGGCGCTGATCTCCCTCATCGCCTGCGGCTCCGGCCGTCATTGCGTCCCGCCACAGGCCGAACCGTCAGGAAGTCCTCGCCCGGAATGTCCGGAAAGCCCTGAAAGTTGGCCCCATTCCCGAACACCCCCACGCAGGTCGCCCACCGCTTGTCGCAAACCCGCCCCGCGACCGCCGCCGCATCCAGCCCGCAGCGCCCATCGCCCAGCACCGCGTCGCAGCCCCGGCCATAGGTCCGCCCGACCACCCGTTCCAGCGCCGCCATCGGCCCGTCCAGATCGGCGACGAAGCGCCCGTTCTCCCTCCGGATCCGCGCCAGCCGCCCCTTCCACAGCCGCACCCTCAGGTCCGGCCGCATCCAGTCCACGCGCCACAGCTCGACCTCGGCGGCGTCATACCGCCCCGCCGCGATGTCCTCTTCGGTGATCGCCGCGTCATCCAGCCCGCCAGACGCCGACAGCGACCCCGCCGCCAGTCCGACCTCGCCGTCGCCCGCCCCGCCGGTCCAGCCGCTGGCCGCCCGACACGCCACGCCCTCGACCTCCAGATCGCGGTCATGGTCGGTGAAGCCCATCGCCCGCCCGTCCGCCCGCCTCAGCAGCCAGACATGGCACAGCGTCGCCGCCCCGCTTTCGATGCGGGCGGCCAGTTCGCTCGGAACATTCCGCATGGCTCAGACCCGCACTTCGATCAGAGGCATGGCGACCATCCGCCCGGCGCCGAAGCTCTCCAGCGTCACCTCCATCCGGTCCGCGTCGAACCGCACCGGCACGTCAAAGGCGAAGCCCGCGCTCACCGCCGCGCCCTGCGGCGGCGCCGTCGCCAGCGTCACCCGCCCTGTGGCCGCATCCAGATTGAAGGTCGCCGTCTCCACGCCCGCCACGGCCACCCGCACCGACCCTTCGACCGGCTTGGCGATGATCCGCCGATGATCCCCGTAGGCCTTGCTCAGTTGGAACACGCGCGTCTGCCCGTCCCCCGTCCCGATCGCCTGATCCAGCGGCGTCACGCCCGCCCCCGGCGCCCCGCTCCTGAAATCCGTGAAGTCGCGAAACCGGAACCCATGCAGCCGCCCGCGCCGCGCCTCGAAAAAGGCCGTCAGAGCCGCCATGTCATCCAGCGACCGCAACCCCGCCCCGATCAGATAACGCCTGCGCCCGTCCGCCCACGGCGTCGAGCGCCGCTCGAACCCCGAGGCCAGCGTCGTGATCTCCGTCCTCCGCTCGACCCCGCCGGTCGAACCGAACGCCAGCCGCGCAGGCAGGCGCACCTCATGAAAGGCCATGCGTCCTCGCTCAAAGTACCTGGATTGCGTCCCGTCGCGGGACAGGTTGCGAACGTCTCGCGAAAAACTTCACCTGACGGCAGTCTTCGGGTTGTCCGAACGGCCAGGCTCAGCCATGCTTTCGCCACATCACGGCGAAGCCGTTCAACGACAGGAGATCCGCGTGCGCGGCGAAATTCTCAGCTATGACGACACCTCGGGCGCGGGCCTGATCAGCGGCGACGACAGCATCCGCTACGGCTTCACCCGCGCGGACGTCCAGGCTGGCGGAACCGTCGCCGTCGGCGCCCGCGTCGACTTCGTGCCGGAAGGCATGGAGGCCACGCAGGTCATGATCCTGGCCTCCACCGCTCCCGCCGCCGCCTTCGGCCAGGCCGCCGCCTCATCGACGGGCGGCGCCCCGCTCGGCGCCTATGACTTCGCCACGGCTCTCTTTTCCTTCAACGGCCGCCTGCGCCGCCAGCATTTCTGGATCAGCTGGCTGATCCTGTTCGGCGTGGGCCTGGTTCTCAACTTCATCCCGTTCCTGAACCTTCTGGGCCTCGTCCTGCTGTGGCCGCACCTCGCCATCGGCGTGAAGCGCCTGCACGACATGGGCAAGGCGGGTTGGCTCATCGCCATCCCCTACGTCGTCATGATCAGCGGCTGGGTCTTCGCCTTCATGTCGATCGGCGTTTCGGCCCTCATGAACGCCCAGGCTCTGGAGAACGAGGATCCCGCCGTCATCCTCAGCACCTTCGGCCCCGCCCTCGGCATCCTCAGCCTGACCTGGCTGGTGGCTGTCGGCTTCTGGCTCTGGATCGGCATCATCGACAGCCAGCCCGGCGACAACAAATACGGCCCGAATCCCAAGGGCGAATAAGCTCTAAAGGGCGCTCTCCGGAGCGCCCTTTTTGTTGCGCTATCGCTTGGCGCGCGGCGCCTCGCTGCTTCAGCGCAGCTTGTCTGCGCTACCACTCGGCGCGCGGCGCCTCGCTGCTTCAGCGCAAGCCCAGGGCCGCCGCCCGCGCCAGCATCCGGGCGATCTGCGCCTCCGAACGCAGCAGCCCTTCGGCCCCGCCGTCCACCGTGACGTTAACCGTCACCCCGCCCCCCGAACCAAAGCGCCCGTTCGTCGGCTCGATCGTCCCCGCGCCCGCCGGACGGAACACCTCCGGCCCGCGCTCTCCGACCAGATAGGCCCCGCCGCCCAGAACCGGCCCGCCGTCCGCCCGCGCCCCGCCAAAGCCCCCCAGCGCCGCCGTTATGGCGCCCGACAGTCCGCCGCCGCGCGCACCCGCCGCCGCATTGACCGCGTTCAGCACCGCTCGGGCCAGCTCGGCCAGCGTCACCTCCCCGTCCGCCGCCGCCCGCGTCAGCGACCGCGTCAGGCTCGCCCCCGCGCGCCCAAACGCATCCTCGATCGAGGCCGCCGCCCGTTCCGCCGGCTCCTTCAGCGCCTCCAGCGCCGCCGCGGCCTCAGCCGCCCTCACCGGCACGGCGTCGATCCCGTCCGGCCTGAAACCATCAGTCATCCGGCCACATCTCCCTCATTCGCTCCAGTTCCCCGCGCCCCAGCGGCGCCGCCTGAACCGGGCCCGCCGTCAGCATTCGCCATTCCCTCAACGACAGCCGCCAGAAGCCTTCCGGCCCCACGCCCATCCGCGCCGCCGCCTGCATCATGTCCACCCAAGGGGTCATCAGGCGGCCGCCGCAAAGGCCTTCGCCACCGCCTCCGCCGCCTCGCGCGGATCGACCGACGCGCTCGCTAGCCCATCCGCCAACGCCGTCTCCCCCCCGCCGCGCAGCAGCGCCGCCAGCACCACCATCAGATCGCGCGCCGACAGAACCTTCATCCGCTCCGCCAGCGCCGCCATCCCGGCGACGCCCAGCCCCGTCTCAATCTCAGCCAGAGCCCCCAGCGTCAGGCACAGCCTCCGCTCCGCCCCGGCCAAACTCGCGACCACTTCACCCCGCACGCCGTTCACCATCACAGCGCCGAGAACCCGATCTCGCCCGCGCTGGCCAGGCTCAGCGCAAAGCTGGCCTCGCCCTCATGCTCGCCCGCATATTCCAGCGCCGCGACCAGGAACGCGCCCTCCAGCACGCCGAAGTCCGGCACGATCAGCCGCCACGTCTTCGCCGCCTGCTCAAAGAAGGCCTCGCGGATCAGGGCGTCCGACGCCGCGTCGCGGAAAATCCCCTGCCCCGACACCGCCGCCGACTTCACGCCCGCTCCGGCCAGCAGTTCGCGCCAGCGTCCGGCGCTGTCGCTGTCGGTCGCGTCCACCGTCTTGGCGTTCAGCGAGATCGTCCTCGCTCTCAGCCCCGCCACCGTCGTGAAGGCGCCGCCCGCGCCCTCGATCTTCAGCAGGATGTCCTTGCCCCGTTGTGCGCTCATCTCAGATCTCCTCCGTCACAGCTCTCAGCCGCACCACTGCCCAGGCCCGTTTCAGATCCGAGCTGCGGAACAGATCCGTAAACGTCACGCCCACGCTGACCGCCTTCACCCCGTCCGCTTCCAGCGGCGCATCGGCCAGCCGCGCCCGCACCGCCGCCGCCACGGCCCGCGCTTCCTCCAGCCCCCTGAACCGACTGGCGCAGGTCAGGGTCAGCCGCTGCTCCACCCCGCCGCCGTCCGCGTTCAGCGGTCGGCTCTCACACCGCCCGATCACCAGATGCGGAAACCCAGCCCCTTGTGGCGCCTCATCCCAGACGCGCACCGGATCGCCCAACAACGCCTTGAGCGCCCCGTCGCCGCGTAGATGTTCGATCAGCGCCTTCACCAGCGCCCCTTCATGATCCTTCATCGCGCCCGCTCCAGGTTCAGCCGCACGCGCCCCGCCGCCTTGGGGTCGGCCTCGATCCCGACCACGCCCCAGTCCGCCCCGCCGAAGCGCACCACCAGCCCCTCCTCCAGCCTCGGATCGGCCCGCACCATGGCGCTCAGCGTCTCGACGCCGCGCGTCACGCCCGCTTCCGTCCGCTCGCGCCGCCGTCGCGCCCCCAGCGCCAGCCACAGCGACCCGACCGGCTCATAGCTGACGACCTGCCCGCCATAGGGCGTCTGCGCCGCCACCGGCCGCACAAGGCTGACGACCACTCTCATTCCGCCGGCGCTCAAGTAGGCCGAAGGCCGATAGCGTCCAGTCAAAGCCGCACCACGCGATAGGGGGCGATCCACCCCTCGACCGACGCCGCGCTCATCTCGCCGTCGCCGCGCTCATAGGCGCGCATCACCAGCATCATCACCGCCAGCCTCAGCGGCGCCGCAGAGATCGAGGTCAGGTTCAACCCGACCTCCCCCTCCACCCGCGCCCTGGCCGCGTCGATCAGGGTCTGGATCAGCCCATCCTCCGCCTCATGCTCGACGCGCAGGAACAGCTTCGCCTCCGCGAGGCTCACGGGTGCGCTCATGCTAGAATCTCCTATGTTTTCTACCTTCTCCCCTTGGGGGAGAAGGTGGGCGCCAGAGGCGCTCGGATGAGGGGAAGGGTTCAACAGACGACCGGCTGACCAGGTGCGCGCCGCCCCCGCCCCCCTCATCCGTCTCGTTTCACGAGCCACCTTCTCCCCCGCAGGGGAGAAGGAAGACCCGCCGCCAGCTCTTACGACGCCGCGAACTTCATCAGCTTGATCGCGTCGAAGTTCTGCACCCCGCCGCCGACGCGCTTGGTCGTGTAGAACAGCACATAGGGCTTGGCCGAATAGGGGTCGCGCAACACCCGCACCCCCGCGCGATCCACGATCAGATAGCCGCGCGCAAAGTCGCCGAACGCGATCGACAGACTGTTCGCCGCCACATCCGGCATCGTCTCGATCTCGGTGACCGGATAGCCCAGCAGGCTCGCCGTCTCGCCCGGCCGCGTGGCCGGCGACCAGACATAGTTGCCGTCCGCATCCTTGAACTTGCGCACCGCCGAGACCGTGCGGCGGTTCATCACGAAACGCCCGTTCGGCCGATACTGGGCCTTGGGCGCATAGATCAGGTCGATCAGCTTATCGACCGGGCTGGCGCTGGCGAAGGCCCCCGCCGCGCCCGACGCCACCGTGCCGATCTGGCCCCAGGTCTGCGTCCCCTCGGTCGCCGTGTCATAGGCCAGAAAGCCCTTGGGCTTGTTGACCCCGTCGCCGCTGACGAAGGCCGCCGTCTCCTGCGCCGCAAAGGCGTCCTCGACCTCGGCCGCCAGCCATTCGTCCAGATCGATCAGGGCGTCGTCCAGCAGGCTCTGCGTCGCCGCCGGACAGGCGTAAAGATCGGCTGAAGAGAACTCCAACAGCGCCAGGGTCGCCGGGTCCGTCTCCGGACGCGCAGCCGTCTCGGCCACCCAGCCCGCCGTCACGCCCGCCGTCGACACCGGCTTCCTGAACACGCCCGAACCGACCGTCCGCACCGTGGCGATCTCGCGCATCGGGCTGCCCGCCATCAGGCGTCGCTCGATGGCCCGCTCCGTCTCCGGCGGCACGACATAGCCCGCCGAGTTCGACGCTGACGACAGCCCCGCCTTCAGCTCCAGACCATGCGCCTGACCCGACTTCATATAGCCGTCCCACGCCGCCTTCGCCTCCGGCGCCACGACGACAGGCGGCTCCGCGCCCAACATCGGACGACGGCTCTCGCTCAACGCACGGTCCATACGCGCCTGCGCCTGGGCCACCGCCTGATCGATGCGCGCCACCTTCTCCTCCAGCAGCGCATCAGCCGAAGCCTTCTTCTCGATCTCGTCCAGACGGGCGTCATTGGCCCCTTTGAACGCCTCGAACGCGGCCATCATCTCATGCATGGCGGCGCGCGCCTCGGGCGTGCCCGAGACGGTCTTGATCTCTTTCATGGTCTCTCCAGAAAAATGCGCGACCGTCCTGCGGCGCGCAGTCAACCGGGCCAAGCCCGGAACGCGTGCGATCCTTCGTGCATCCGGGGAACCGTGCTACGCCGTCCTCGGATCAAGGGATGGATCAATGTTCAAGATCGCCGTCGCCGCCCTGTCTGCGGTTGGGCTCATGTCATGCACGGCGCATGACGCTTCGGCTCAGCGCCCCTCGACCGCCTCGCCGTCAGAGGCGCAACGGCTGTCGCCGGGGCCAGGCCGCCTTTCGGCCTACACCGCGATCAATCTGCGGATGTTCGAAACCCTGGGCGCCTGCGAGCATCTCAATCGCGACAGCGGCGGCGATCAGGCTTTCGCGGAGCATCTCCGCCGCCACGCTCCGTCGGCCGATCAGGCCGAGCGCCGCGCCCTGCGTGAGGCCTATGACAGAGGCCGCAGCCCCGCCGTCGCCTCGCGCCAGACGCCTGAAACCTGCGCCATCGCCATGCGCGGCTATCGCCAGGAAACGCCCGGCCTGCACGGCCGCCGCGACGACCGCCCGCTCGCCTCGCCCGACTGACGCGCGATCAGCCGCTTAGTGTCTGTGTGCTGAACCGCGCCCCCGGCAGCATCGGAAACGTCACCAGCGACACCTCCCACAGCTCGACCGCGCTCAGCACCCTGAGCCGCCCGTCGCGCCGCGCCTTCTGCGCCCGGAACCCGATCGACAACCCGTCCAGCGCCCCGGCCCGCGTCAGGGCGGCGGCGTAGCGGGCCTCGGCGGACCAGTCCTCGATCCGCCCCTCGACCCACAGACCGCGTTCGTCCTCGATCATGCGGTCCCAGACGCCGACCACGGCGCGGCTCTCGTGCTGGTGCAGCATCCGCACCCCGCCCGCGCCGGTCTTCGCCAGACTGTCCGCAAACACCCCGCGCGCCGTCACATCCCCGTTCAGGTCCGCGACGCCCCACAGGGAGGCATAGCCGTGGATCATCAGCGCGCCCTTCTCCCTCCCCGTCCCGGGGAGGGTGGCTGAGCCCGCAGGGCGAAGCCGGGTGGGGACGGCCAGGCTATTCAAACGCTGAGCCTGCATCGCCACGCCCTCCCCACCCGGTCGCTTCGCGACCACCCTCCCCGGGACGGGGAGGAAAAACGCCTGCCTGTGGCTCCATCACTTCCCCTCCAACTGTCGCTCGATCCGCTCGACGGCTGCGCGCACGGCCTCGCCCTGCGCCTCCAGCCGCGCCAGCCGCTCGGCGACCAGCCTCTGTTCATCCACCCTCTGCTCCAGCGTCGCGATCCGCGCCGCCGCGCCCCCAGCCCAGACCAGCCCCCCGACCGTCTGCACCAGCAAGGCCGCGATCAGGGCGACCGGCGCCCTCTTCCAATCCGTCATCCGCATACCTTTCTCCCTCCCCGTCCCGGGGAGGGTGGCTGAGCCGTCAGGCTAAGTCGGGTGGGGGCGGCAAGGCAAATCAAACGCCGAGCCTGCATCACCCCGCCCTCCCCACCCGGTCGCTAACGCGACCACCCTCCCCATGAAGGGGAGGGAGAGGCGTCACGCCTAAGTCTCCACCCCCGCCATCCGGCGCCGTTCCTCATCGGTCAGGAAGCTCGCCGCATTCAGCCGCGCCCACAGCGCATCCCGCTCGACCTGCAAGGCCGGAACCGCATCCAGATCCGGCTCGATCCGGCAGTCGACAAAGCGGCTCCCCAGCCAGCCCGTCATCGCCCCGGCCGCCTTCCTCACCAGCGGGATCACCGTCCCGCGCCAGAAGGCCGCATTCGCCTCGCGATAGTTGGCGTAGGTCGCATCCCCCGGAATCCCCAACAGCTGCGGCGGCACGCCGAAGGCCAGGGCGATCTCGCGCGCCGCCGCGTGTTTGCCGGCGATGAAGTCCATGTCGTGCGGCGTAAGGCTCATCGGCTTCCAGTCCAGCCCGCCTTCCAGCAGCAGCGGACGCCCGGCGTTCCGCGCCCCCGCATGGGCCTCGCCCAGCTCCGCCTTCAGCGCCTCGAACTGCTCACCCGTCAGCCGCTCGCCGTCCTTGGCGCCATAGACCAGCGCCCCCGATGGCCGCGCCGCATTGTCCAGCAGCGCCTTGTTCCAGGCCCCCGAGGCGTTGTGCACGTCGATGGCGAAGGCCGCCGCCTCCAGCGGTGAAAATCCGTAATGATCGTCCGTCGGGTGAAACAGCTTCAGATGCATCACCGGCGACCAGCCGTCGCCGTGTCGCGCGATCCGCACCGACCGCCCCCCGACCGCATACTCATAGGCTTCCGGCCATCCCGCCCTTCCGGGGACCACCTTCACCCGGTCAGGCCTCAGCGCCCACAGCTCATCCGGTGCCCCGTCTCCGTCGGCGTCTCCGGTCGCCTCGACATAGGCGTTGCCCGCCGTCTGCAGTGCGCCATAGAGCGCCTCCATCAACTCCCCGCCCGACTGTTCGGGATTCGGCTTGTCGATCAGTCGCGCCAACGGATGATCCGCCGTCCGCACGCCCGCGACCATCACCATCAGCGGCGTCGAGGCCGCCGCCTCCGCGATCATCCGCACGCAGCGATAGGCCACGGCGTTCCTGCCGAACCCCTCATCGGCCAAGTGCGCGTAATCGCGCGGCGTCCACCGCGCCCGGCCCGCGCCGGTCAGGGCGATCAGCGGCCCCGTGCGGCTATCCTTGATTTCGGGCGCAGCGATCCGCCGCCGACCGAACGGTCGTCGCCAATCCATGTGTTTCTCCATGTCCATCTTCCTTCTCCCCTTGAGGGAGAAGGTGGCCCATCAGGGCCGGATGAGGGGTGTCGACGCGAGGCCTGCCTGGAAGCCGTCAACCCGCTTCCCCGCACCCCTCATCCGTCTTACTCCGCAATCCACCTTCTCCCTCAAGGGGAGAAGGAAACCCGCTAGAGCGCCCGCAACCTCGGCTGCGTCTTCCCGGCCAGCAGCAGATGCGTCAGCGCCCAGACCAGGGCATCCGCCCGGTCGGGACTCTTGGTCCCCGGCGCCTCGCTCCCCAGCGCCATCATCTCTTCTTCCAGCGCCGGAAACGCGCCGCAGTGGACCACCCGCCCCTGCTCGTAGAGCGCCGCCACCGGCTCGGCCCGCGCCTTCTTCGACCGACTGGCGTGCACCAGCCTCACCTGCGCCGGACAGTCCGCCTGCCCCAACAGGGTCCGCACCATCTCCCCGCCCTGATTGGCCTCGGCCAACACCAGGTCAGCCTCGAACTCCCGCGCCGTCTCGGCTGCGCGCCGCGCCCATCCGGCAGGCGACAGCCCCCGCGCCGAACGATCGGCCAGCACATAGCCCGTCCTGTCCCTGCGCCCCGCCGCCACGATCCCGCAGGCGTCGCCGTGGGCGCTGGCCGGCGGATCGACCGCCACCACCACCCGCTCGAACTTCGCCGGCCGGCTGCCTCGCGCCCGCGCCAGATCCTCGGCCCGGAACAGGGCGCCGTCGGCCTCGACCACCAGCCCCTCCATCTCCTGCGCCTCCAGCCGCGTTCCGGCGTAGAGCGCCTGCAGATGCCCCAGAAACCCCGGCGCCAGATTGTCCGCATTGTCCTTGGTCGCCAGCCGCGCCTTCACCACCCCCGGCTCGGCCAGCAACCACCTCAACGCCGGGATCGGTCGCGGCGTCGTCGTGATCGCCAGCTTCGGGTCCGCCCCCAGCCGCAGCCCGAACCTCAGGTTCGACAGCGTCGCCTCAATGTTCCTCCAGGCGCAGAATTCATCCGCCCACGCCGCATGAAACTGCGGCCCGCGCAGACTGTCCGGGTCTTCGGCAGAAAACGCATAGGCCGCCGCGCCCGAGGGCCAGACCAGCCTGCGCCGCCCCGCCTCCCAGCGCGGTCGGTTGTCGCCCGGCGCCTGCGCCTTCAGCCCCGACGGCCCCTCGACCATCACCTCGCGCACATCATGCAGCGCCGGCCCGACCAGGGCGAAGGTCCGATCCTCCGCCTTGGCCAGTTCGTTCATCCAGAACCCGCCCGCGAAGGTTTTGCCCGACCCGCGCCCGCCCAGCAGCACCCAGGTGCGCCAATCCGTATTAGGCGGCGGCCAGACCTGGTCGTCGTTCAGCCTCGGCGTCGCCTTCAGCAGCCGCAACAACTCCTCGCGTGTCGCCTGCGTCAGTCGCTTCTGCGCCAAATCCCTTGCGCTCTGCGACCCCGAGAAGATGATCGAGACGAGACTGCAGCTCTGCCCGCACGGCCCGTTCTTCGTCGTCGGTGATGTCACGATCGTCTTCGCTCATTCCGTCCTCTTCAGGGGCGCGTGGTTTGCGAGGGGACGCGGTCGCCAGCGCCGCCACCGACCTGGCCGTGCGGGCCAGCACGCCGATGGCGCGCCCCCGCTTCTCAGCCTCGGCCACGTCGGCTGGAGGCTCCGCGGCGGCCACCACGGCGATCGCTTCATCGGTCAGTTGCATCAACCGCCCCAGCGCCCCGTCCAGCCACTGCGCGACCGCCGCCGCCCGCTCCGCCTCGTCCCCTTTTCCCGCCATGACCGAACCATAGCGGACCAGCGTCCTCAGGCTGACAAACAGCCTCCAGAACCCCCCAAAGCCGGGAATTTACAGGGATCGACGCCCTCGGCCGCGATAGCCGGAGCGGAACGGCTGGCGCCTAGACCGCCATCGCGGGCGGTTCGTCGCAGGACAGCCACCGCGTCAGGGCGGCGGCCAGCTCCGTGATCTGGATCGGCTTGGCCAGATGGCCGTCCATCCCCGCCTCCAGGCAGCGCGTCACCTGCTCGGCCTGGACGTTGGCCGTCAGGGCCAGGATCGGCGTCCGCCGCCCGGTCCCCGCCTGCATCCGGCGAATCTCGCGCGTGGCCTTCAACCCGTCCATGACCGGCATGTGCACGTCCATCAGCACCAGATCATAAGCGCCCGAATGCACGGCGTGGACCGCCTCGGCGCCGTCGGCCACGGCGTCGATCTCCAGCCCCAGATTCCGCAGGATGGCGCTGACCAGTTCGCGGTTGGCGGCCGCGTCGTCGGCCATCAGCACCCGGCCGCGAATCGCAGAGTTCGCCGTCTGCCCCTGACGTGTCTCGACCGCATCGTCTTCGGCCTCGGCCACGGCCAGCGGCGCCTCGAACCAGAAGGTCGAGCCCTGCCCCGGCGTGCTGTCCACCCCGATCCGTCCGTCCATCAGCTCGACCAGACGGCGTGAAATCGCCAGCCCCAGCCCCGTCCCGCCATAGACCCGCGTCGTCGAGGCGTCGGCCTGGGTGAAGCGGTGGAACAGTTCGTCGATCTTCTCGGCCGGAATGCCGATGCCGGTGTCGCTGACCGCTGCGCGCATCCGCCACAGACCCTTCTCGTCAAACCGCCCGTCCAGCGTCAGCGTCACCTCGCCTCGCGCCGTGAACTTCACCGCATTGGACAGGAAGTTCAGCATCACCTGGCGCAGCCGCCCCTTGTCGCCGGTCAGGCGCGCGGGCGTATCGGCGGCCACCACCACGCGCAGGATCAGACCCTTGAGCGAGCACTGGCTCTCCACGATGGCGGCGGCTCCGTCCACCAGGGCCCGCGTGTCGAACGGCTCGGGGTCCATCTCGATCGCGTCGGCTTCCAGCTTGGAATAGTCGAGGATGTCGTTGATGACGCCCAGCAAGGCCTCCGATGCCGTGGCGATGCGCTCGACATAGATGCGCTCTTCCGGCGGCAGATGCTCCGACCCCTGCAGCAGGCCGGAGAAGCCGATCACGCTGGTCAGCGGCGTCCGCAGTTCATGGCTCATGTTGGCCAGGAATTCGCTCTTGGCCTGCACCGCGGCTTCAGCGGTCTCCTTGGCTTCCAGCACCTCCGCCTCCAGCGCCTTGCGCTGGGTCATGTCGCGGATCACCACCACCACGTCGTCGACATGGCCGTGTTCGTCTCTCAGGGCCTTGAAGGTGCATTCGACCCAGACGGTCTCGCCGTTCTTGTGCACCGCCCGATGCTCCAGGCGGGTCGGCTCTCCGCTCTTGACCGCCTTGCCGATGGCGCCCAGCACCAGGTGGCGGTCCTCGGGGTGAACATAGTCGGTCGACTGCCCCGTCATCTCTTCAAAGGTCCAGCCCAAAAGCTGCTGGATCGCCGGCGAGATGTATTTGCTCGACCCATCCATCTTGACCCGCGTGATGACGTCGCCGGTATTCTCGGCCAGCAGGCGATAGCGTCGCTCATTGGTCTGGGCCGCCCGCAACAGGCGTTCACGCTCGGTCACGTCCTGCATGACGCCGAACATGGCGATCACCCGGCCGGTGGAGTCCTTCTCCGTCGCGCCCTCGGCCGCCACGACGCGCTCGACTCCGTCGGTCCCGACCAGCCTCAACTTGAAGGTGTAGCCCTCGCCCGTCTTCAGCGCCCGCTCGACCAGGTGCTGGATCTCCGCGCGGTCGTCCTGATGATAGTGGCTGAACACATCCTCCAGCGTAGGCGAGAAGGCGCCCGGCGCGATCGCATGGATGCGATAGATCTCGTCCGACCAGGTCACGGCCCCGGTCATGACCTCATACCGCCAGCGCCCGACCCCGACCATGTCCTCGGCCAGGCGCAGCGTCTCAAGGCGCGCCGCTTCCTGGCGCATGGCCTCGGCATGCTCCATCAGCTCGCCCGCCAGCCCGGCCAGCTCGCGGATCAGCCGCAGCTCCGTCTCTGTCGGCGCCGGGCGCGGCTTGACGTCCATCACCCCGATCGCGCCCGCCGCGCGGCCGTCGACCCCGCGCACCGTGGCCCCCAGGAAGAAGCGCACGCGCGGCTCGCCGACCACCATGGGATGATCGCGATAGACCGGATGCTCCAGCGCATCCTCGACCACCACCACGGCGTCGACGCCCATGCCCGCCAGGGCGTGGCTGACGCTGCTCATGCGCGGAATGCTGGTCTCGTCCAGGCCCACGCCGGACAGGAAGACGGCGCGGTCCTCGTCCAGCACGGTGATCATGGCGTGGGGCGCGCGGAACGCCGCGCAGGCGATCGTCGTCAGTCGATCAAAGGCGTCACGCCCGCCTGCCGTCGACTTCGATTGTGTTGCGACAATAGCCATCTTGGTCCCCACCCTGGCCCGCTTCCAACGAATTATTCGTTAGCAACGCCCCGTTCGCCCATCCATTCCGGCGCTTCGAAGTCCAGCGCATCCTCCGGCTCTTTCAACGCCAGTTCCGAAATCGTCTGGCGCCGCACCGACACGCCGGCCGTGTGCACCGTCTCCGGATCGCCGGACACCAACGGGTGCCACCAGGCCAGCGTCCGCCCCTCATGCAGCCGGCGATAGGCGCACGACAGCGGCATCCACTTCAGCCGCTCGATGTTGTCGGGCGTCAGTTGCACGCAGTCCGGCACCTCGGCCTGGCGCTGGGCGTAGTCGGTGCAGGTGCAGCGATCCGGGTCGAACAGCTTGCAATGGACATGTGTCGGAATGATCTGGCCCGAGTCCTCGTCCTCGAACCGGATGACGCAGCACAGGCCGCAGCCGTCGCACAGGCTCTCCCACTCGGACGGAGACATCTCCGCCAGGGTCTTGGTTTCCCAGAAAGGCTTGGGCGACGTGGAATTCATGGGCGCGCCCTATACGCCCCAAATCCCCGTCTGTCGCGGCTTCAGTGACTGACGCTCTTGGAGAAGACGTTGATCACCACCACCCCGCCGATGATCAGCGCCAGACCGATGATCGCGGGCGTGTCCAGCTTCTGCTTGAACAGGAACACGCCGATCACCGAGATCAGCACCACCCCCAGCCCGCTCCAGATCGCATAGGCCAGCCCCACTGGCATCTGCTTGAGCGCCAGGGTCAGCAGGTAGAAGGCGATCCCGTAACACACCGCCAGCCCCGCCGTCGGCCAGGGTTTGGTGAACTGCTGCGACTGCTGCAACAGGGTCGTCCCCATCACCTCGAAGCCGATCGCGCCCAGCAGGGCCAGCCAGGTGGTCAGGTTCACGCGCCCGCTCCCCCATACGCATCCGTCAGCAAGCTGCCCGGCGTCAGCAGCGACAGCAGGGCCTTGCGCTGCTCCGGCGACATCTCATGCGTGCCGAACAGATCCGTCATCCACAGGCCGTCGGCGATCAGCCGCAACATCAGGGCGTCGTCCTTGCCCGCCAGGTCTTCGGGATCGTCGGCGGCCAGGGTCCGCATCGCCGCCCGCCAGCGCGGGATCAGGTTCGGCTCGATGGCGCAGGCGGCCAAGGCCGCGCGGCCGATGCTGACGTCCCGTTCGGTCGCCGGTTCGTTGACGACCGCCCGCAGATAGGCCCTGGCGTTGCGGCCATAGGGGTTGGGGTCGCGCGCCGCCTCGGCCAGCACCGCCGCCATCATCTCGGACGCCAGATGGTCGATCACGCCCTCCAGCAGGGCCTGCTTGTTGGGGAAGTGATGCAGCAAGGCGCCCTTGCTGAACGGCAGGCGGCCCACCACAGCGTCCAGCGTCACCGCCATCGCCCCCTGGTCGGCGGCGATCTCGATGGCCATTTCTATGATCTGGCGGCGAGTGTCTTCAGGCGTGCGGCGGAAGGTCTGCGTGTCCATGACGCTTTACATACCAACCGGACGGTATGCGTCAAGTCAAGACTCGCTCAAGCGCGACGCGCCCGCCGCCGGGCCAGATACACGCCGATCACCGCCGCCACAGTCAGGGCCATGCCCAGGAAGACGGCGCCCAGCCCCATGAAGACGGTGGCGAACAACTGCCCCATGAACCCCTGTCCGACGGCGATCACCGTCTGCGGCCCCTCCTGACCGTCATAGTCGGCCGAGATTCTGTAGGTTCCGGCCCGCTCGACGCTGAACACATTGATCGCCTCTCCCTGACGTCCGCCCATTGAATAGGTCGAGCTTCCCATGGGCGCGCTTACGGCCACCGGCGCGCCGTCCGCCGCTTCGACACGAACGGTCAGACCCGCCACCTGATCGACCGCATAGACCCGGCCGTCGACGACGCTGCGGTATTCCAGAAAGACCGTGTGCCGGCCGGGCTCCAGCGTCAGTTCGCGCGCGCCCGGCACGACGATCTGCTCCAGCCCGTCGTCCAGCTTCGGCAGTTGCGTGAACAGCACCACGCCCATGGCCGCGAACCCGCAGATCACGGGCAGCACCGCCGCCGCGTACCAGCCCCGACCTGGCCCCTTCTTCCCGGCGCGATCATCTCTGGCTGAAGCGCTCAGATCCATTCCATCCCTCCGTCGTCGTCGCCCGACTACAGCCCGCCGATGAGGAAGCGTCAACGCCGATGGCCGAAGCGCCGGTCAGTCGCTATATGCGCCCCCATGGCTGCCAGACCTCCCCTCGTCGCTCTCAAAGATGTCCGTCTCCAGGACGGTCAACGCCCGCTGTTCGACGGTGTCGACATGGCGATGGAGCCGCGCAGCCGCGCAGCCCTGGTCGGCCGCAACGGGGCGGGCAAGTCCACCCTGATGAAGGTGGTCATGGGCCTGATCGAGCCGGACTCGGGCGACCGCTCGTTCCAGGCCGGCACCCGTTTCGCCTATGTGCCGCAAGAGCCCGTCATCACCGGCGAGACCCTGGCCGACTACGCCGCCTCGGGCGAGGCCGAGCGCTGGACCGCCGAAAGCTGGCTGGAGACCTTCGGCCTCAACCCCGCCAAGTCGACGCAAGGCCTGTCTGGCGGCGAGATCCGTCGCGCCGCCCTCGCCAAGGCCTTCGCCGAAGAGCCCGACCTGCTGCTGCTGGACGAGCCGACCAACCACCTCGACATCCTGGCCATCGAACTGCTGGAAAACGAGCTGATCCAGGCCCGTTTCGCCCTGCTGGTGGTCAGCCACGACCGCGCCTTCCTGAACCGCGTCACCGACACCGTCCACTGGCTGGAAGGCCGCAAGGTCCGCACCCTCAACAAGGGCTTCATCGAGTTCGACGACTGGGCCGCCAAGGTCATGGAGGAAGAGGCCGAGTCCCTGCGCCGCCTGACCAAGCGCATCGAAGCCGAGACCTACACCTTCTACCGCTCCATCACCGCCCAGCGCACCCGCAACGAGGGCCGTGCCCGCGCCCTGCAGCAGATGCGTCTGGACCGGGCCGAGCGGGTCAAGGATCTGCCGCGCGAGCTGAACCTGGGCGTCGATTCCGGCGCCGTCTCGGGCAAGCTGGTCGCCGACATCAAGGGCGTCAGCAAGTCGTTCGGCGACCGCACCATCTTCAAGAACCTGACCACCCGCATCATCCGCGGCGATCGTCTGGCCATCGTCGGCCCCAACGGCGCGGGCAAGACCACACTGGTCAAGGTGCTGCTGGGCGAACTGGCGCCGGACGAGGGAACCGTCCGCATGGGCGCCAACCTGGAACCCCTCTACCTCGACCAGTCGCGCGAGGGGCTGAAGTCGGACATGACCCTATGGGACGCCCTGACGCCGGGCGGGGGCGACTCCATCCTGGTGCGCGGCCGCTCCATGCACGTCGCCGCCTACGCCAAGGACTTCCTGTTCCAGGAAGCCCAGCTGAAACAGCCCATCTCCACCCTGTCGGGCGGCGAGCGCAACCGCCTGCTGCTGGCGCGCGCCCTGGCCCAGCCCGCCAATCTGCTGATCCTCGACGAGCCGACCAACGACCTCGACATGGACACGCTGGAGAAGCTGGAAGAGCTGCTCGAATCCTATGACGGCACGCTGATCCTGGTGTCGCACGACCGCGATTTCGTCGATCGCCTGGCGACCTCCACCATCGCCCTGAACGGTCGCGGCGACGTGGTCGAGACCCCCGGCGGCTGGCAGGACTTCCTGCGCCAGAACCCGTCCTTCCTCGCCCCGCCCCCCACCCACGCCGAAGCCGCCCCCTCCGGGGCGCGTCGGGTCGAGAAGGCGGAGCCTTCCGACCGCGCGCCCAAAAAGACTGTGAAGCTCTCCTACAAGGACGCCCGTCGTCTGGAGGAGGTCGAAAAGCTGATGGAGACCCTGCCGGTCGAGATCGCCCGACAGGACGCCATCCTCGCCGACCCCGACCTCTATGCGCGCGACCCGGCAGCCTTCGACCACGCCATGAAGGCCGCCGAAAAGGCTCGCGCCGAGTTGGAGGCCGCCGAGCTGGACTGGCTGGAGCTGGAAGAGAAGAAGGCCGCGCTGGCGGGCTGACGAACGCGCGGCGCCTCACCGCACATTCTTCGCCAAATCGCTCCGTATCCAGCCAACCCTTCCGCGATAAAGGCGGAACCCACGGTTTACATTCGCCCCTGCTTGTCGCCTCATTCCAAGCTGGGCGGCGTCGTTCGCGCGCCCGGCTCTCGAGGGGGAGCCGCGTAGACAAACTGGGGGTTTATCCATGAAGAAACTGCTTGTCGTCGCCGCTTCGGCGCTGGCCCTGGCCGGGCCGGCCATGGCGCAAAGCGGGGGCCAGAGCGGGCCTCAGGGCGCGCCGCGCGTCGATGTCGCCGCCGCGAACCGCACCGAAGCCGTCATCCCGCCGCCCGTCATGTCCGAGACGCGCCACACCGGCGTCTTCGGCGGCCAGCGCATCGCCTACCGCGCCATCGCCGGCGAGACCTATCTGAAGGACAAGGAAGGCAAGCCGCTCGCGGCCATGGTCTCCTACAGCTACATCAAGGAAGGTCCGACGGACCCGAACCGTCCCGTGACCTTCCTGTGGAACGGCGGCCCCGGCTCCGGCTCCCTGTGGCTGCACATGGGCGCCTTCGGGCCCAAGCGCGTGGTCGTGCCGTCGGACGCCCGCGACGACGGCGCCGCGCCCTTCCCCATCATCGACAACGTCGACTCCCTGCTGGACGTCACCGACATCGTCTTCATCGACCCGATCGGCACCGGCTTCAGCCGCGCCCTGGGCAAGACCGACCCGGCCGACTACTGGGGCGTGACCAAGGACGCCAAGTCGATCGCCGAGTTCATCCGTCTGTGGCTGAACGAGCACGGCCGCTGGAACGCCCCGAAATTCATCGGCGGCGAGAGCTACGGCACCACCCGTTCGGCGGCGGTCATCAACGAGCTGGAAGGCAGCTACACCGACGTATCGATCAACGGCATCCTGCTGATCTCATCGATCCTGGACTTCAGCCTGGCCGCCGACGCCCAGGGCAATGAGTTGGGCTTCGTAACCACCCTGCCCTCGATGGCGGCCGCCGCCTGGTACCACGACAAGGTGCCGAACAAGCCCGCCACCGTCGAAGAGTTCGTCGCCGAGGCTCGCGCCTGGGCCATCGGCCCCTACGCCTCGGCCCTGCTGAAGGGCAACGCCCTGCCCGCCGACGAGCGGGCGGCTATCCTGCAGCAGCTGTCGCGCTATACCGGCATTTCACAGACCTATCTGAGCAACGCCAACCTGCGCCTGTCGCCCGGCCGCTTCTACAAGGAGCTGCTGCGTGATCGCGGTCTGACCATCGGCCGTCTGGACGCGCGCTACACCGGCGTCGACTACGACAACGCCGGCGACCGCCCGGACAACGACCCCAGCTTCTACGGCATCGACGGCGCCTATACCGCCGCCATGAACGCCTGGGCGCGCGAAGGCCTGAAGTACTCGCCCGACGTGGTCTACTCCTCGATCGGCGGCACCCGGAACTGGGACTGGAACCTGCCGACCGCCGGGCGCGGCGGGGCGGAGTATCTGAACGTGGCCCCCTACATCGGCCGCGCCCTGCGTGAGAACAGCGGCCTGCGCGTCTGGGTGGGTCAGGGCTACTACGACTTCGCCACGCCCTTCTTCGGCGCCGAATACTCGCTGAACCGTCCGGGCTTCCCGACCGACGGCCGCATCGAGTGGCACTACTACCACTCGGGCCACATGATGTACGTCCGCGACGACGATCTGAAGAAGCTGTCGACCGACATCCGCACCTTCATCCGCAATCGCTGATGATCCGCCGCCATCCGCTCCTGCGAGCGGGTGGCGGTCGCTTTCCTGTGGACAACACAAGGCGCTGATCCGCCTTCGCGAATTTCGTCCGCCCACAAATATCCACAGACTTGCCCACCGGGTCCGGGAGTTTTCCGCACAGACGCTCCGATTTGGGCACTTGCCCAATAACGGATTTCGCGGGAACGTCAACAGGCCGAAGGGACACGGCGGCGCGGAAATCCGGGGAGACCCGGAGATCAAGCGGACCGGTCCGGCTCTCTGACCCAGGGTTCCAAGCCTCCTCGGAGGACGCGGAAACACCGAAGCAGGGCCCAGGCTCCCGATCCTTTAGCGCCTCGGCGCCGGGATCACGGAGAACCAGGCCGGGATCGACGGACGGCGCGAGGTTCGCCTTGCGGAACGCCGAAGACCAGGGGCCGATGGAATGAAGGTCGAACGACGCCGGGTCCGCCCGCCGACGCTGAGATCGACTTCTGACCCGATAGCGGCCAAGTCCAACCCGGACTTGGCGAGGGGACGCGATCCGCGATCCGACCGGCGACGGTCTGGCTCAAAGGGTTACGTCCCCTCGCTCAATTCCGGCGCATGGTTTTCGGACTGAAATCCCGCCCGGCGACGCCTCGCCGCCTTTCCAAGCGCCGCCCGCCCCCCTACACCCTAAACGTGATGACTCGCGCCCGCCTGCACCGACGCGGCCTGATGGCCGGCGCCCTCGGCCTGACCGCCCTGGGCGCCCTGTCCGCGTGCGACCGCACCCCGGTCCAGACCGACGAGTCCGGCCGGGTGCGCCTGCGGGTGGCGGCGGGCGGACCGACGGGCGCCCTGCACGGCGGCTTCTACCAGGCCGTCGCGACCGGAGCCTATGAGCGGCGCGGCCTCAACGTTGAGATTCTGGCCGGACCGTCGGGCGCCGACATCCCCGCCCTGCTGGCCGCCAGCGCGGTCGAACTGGCCGTCGGCCGCGACAGCTTCCTGCCCCTGCGGCTGATCGCCGAGCGCGCGCCGATCAAGGCCGTGGCCGCCTTCCTGCAGAAGGATCCCGTCGTCCTGCTGGCTCATCCGGGTCAGGAGCTGGAGGATCTGACGGTCCTGCGCGGCCGTCGCATCCTGATGGAGCCGGGCGACCAGGCCGGCTTCTGGACCTGGCTGCGCGCCCGCTTCGACCTGACGCCCGATCAGGCCCAGCCGGGCGCCCCCGAGGACAATCTGAAGGCCTTCCGCGAGGATCGCGAAAGCGTGCTGATCGCCCGCCTGACCGACGGCGCGCCGGGCCTGATCGCGCGCGAGGTCGGCTTCCAGCCCCTGGTCCTGACCCCGGCCGAGGACGGCTATCCCTCCTATTCCGGCCTGGTGCTGGCGCCCAACGCCTTCGCCCGCGACAACGCTCAGGCCCTGCGCGACTTCATCGCCGCCTCGGTCGAGGGCTGGCGCGACTATGTCCACGGCGACGGGGCCAAGGGCGACGCCCTGATCCGCCGCGCCCATCCCGACCTGCCCCAGCGCGTGCTGGACGCCGCCCGCGCCTCGCTGCGCGCCCAGGCCATGGTCGACGGCGGCGACGCGGCCCTCTACGGCCTGGGAGCCATGACGCCCGAACGCTGGCAGGCCTTCGCCGAACAGACCCAGGACGCCTATTCCGCCGTTCCCGACTGGCGCGAAGCCTTCACCAGCCAGTATCTGCCCTCGCGCGGTTAAGCCTGTCCGGCGTTAGGCGAGGATTAAGCCGCGCCGCCTAGGGTGTCCGGCTGAACGTCTTCACCTTGCACGAGGCGCCGGTGCCGCGCATCCTGACCATAGCCGTCCTTCTGCCCGCGCTCGGCGCCTCGACGGCCGCCTTGGCGCAGGCCGCGCCGTGGGCGCCGCCCCAGGCGCAGGCGCCCTATCCGCCCGCCGCCTATGATCGCCAGCTGTCCTGGCCGGGCCGCGCCCAGGTCCATCCGTCCAGCCAGACGGCTCCCGCCTATCCGGCCGCGCCCGCCGACGGCTTCGCCCCGCCGCAGGACACGGCCTATTTCGCGACGCCCGCGGCTCAGACCGTCGCCCGACCGGCCGTCATTCCCCACGGCGGCTATCCCTGGCGCGCCGGAGCGCCGGGCTACAACCGCCAGCTGACGCCCGCCCAGGCCTGGGGCGCGCCGTCGCCGATCCCGGCCCCGCCGTCTTCGGCCAACGCCCTGACGCCCGCCCCCGACTTCCGTCCGGTGACCAGCCACCCCGACGCGACCTGGGGCCCCTATGTCTCGCCCCCGGCCGAGCAGCCCGCGCCCGCGTACACGCCCCCGGCGCCGTATCAGCCGACCTATCAGCCCGCGCCCTGGACGCGTCAGCCTCTTTCGACCCCGCCGCAACCCGTCGCGCCGCCGCCGTCGGACTACGCCCCGGCGCCTTACGTTCCCGAGCGCCAACCTCAGCCGATGGAGCGCGCTCCGGCGCCCGGCCACGTCCCCTGGACGCGCGCGCAGCCGCAGCCTCAACCCGCGCCGCCCGTTCAGCGCACGCCTCTGCCCGAGCCGGCGCCGATGCCGATGCCCGAGCCGCAGCGCCCGATGCCGCAACAGCCCGCGCCGAGGCAGCCAGCGCCGGTCCAGCCCGCCCCGCGCGTCGTCGCGCCCGCGCCCCAACCGGCGCCTGAGCCGGTCCGACCGCCCGCTCCAGTCCCGGCTCCGGCCCCGGCTCCTGTTCCCGAGCGCATTCCTGAGCGCACGCCAGCGCCCGCAGTCCAGCCCTCGGCCCCGCCGCCCGTCCAACCTGCGCCGCAACCGACGCCTGCGCCCGCCCCGGCTCCAGCTCCAGCTCCAGCTCCGGTTCCGACTGACCCGGCCTTCGACCCCATGGCCCCTCGCCGCGACGCGCCGATCTTCCAGTTGCAGCGGAACACGCCCCAACCGCCCGCCTCGACGCCCGCCCCCGCTCCGGCTCAAGGTCACGCGCCCGCCGCCCCGACGCCCGCGCCCCAGCCTGCGTCGAACGACGCCCCGGCCCCGCAAGGCAGCGCCCGCTACTATTCCGTCCATCGTCAGGCGGGGCGCCAGCCGGACGCCACGCCCCTGCCCGCGCCCAACTATCTGGACGCCATGCCGGTCGAGCTGGATCAGCCCATCACCTCGGATGATCTGGCCCAGCCCCCTGAAGCCCCCGCCGTGATGCGCGACGCCCAGGGCCGTCTGCGCGCCGCCCCGCTGGCCGATGACCCGATGCTGCCATGAGCGACGGCGCCGCCTCCTCTCCCTCCGTCGCTCCGCCGGCCGAGACCGGCTCGCGCCTGCCCGACCTGATCGCCCTGGCGCAGGAGGAGTCCAGCCCCAGGCGCCGCGCCCTGCTGCGTGAGCTGACCGACTGCTTCTTCGGCGCCGTCGAGCGCACCGAGGCCGAGACCGCCCTCTACGGCGCCGTCCTGTCCGACCTGACCGACGCCATGGAGACGGCCGTGCGCGCCGAACTGGCCGAACGGTTCGCCCAGTCGCCCGACGCCCCGCACCAACTGATCCGCCGCCTGGCCAATGATGAGGCCGAGACCGTCGCCGCCCCCGTCCTCACCGCCTCGCCGGTGCTGACCGAGGCCGATCTGATCGGCGTCGTGCGCTCGCGCGGTCAGGGCCACCTGCGCGCCGTCAGCCGCCGCGCCGCCGTGTCCGAGGCCGTCTCCGACGCCATCGTCGAGCGCGGCGACGACGAGACCCTGGGCGTGCTGCTCGGCAACGAAGGCGCCAGCCTGTCGCGCGCCGCCTCCGAGACCGCCGTCGAGCGCGCCCGCGCCAACCCGGCCCTGCACGCCGTCACGGTCGAGCGCTCCAGCCTGCCGCCCGACCTGTTGAACGACATGTATTTCAGGGTCGAGGCTCGCCTGCGCCAGCGCATCCTGGAGCAGAACGCCCGCATGGACCCGGCCCTGCTGGAAAGCGCCCTGGCCGCCGGCCGCACGCGCGTCGCCGCCGAGGACGGCGCCCTGCCGGCCGACTACGCCGAGAGCCTGGCCTATGTCGAAGAACTGCGCGCCGCCAATCAGCTGACGCCCCAGGTGCTGGCCCGCTTCCTGCGCTCGGGCGGCCAGACGGCCTTCCTGATCGCCCTGTCGCAACTGGCCGACGTCGACTTCCACACCGCCCGCCAGATCATCGAGCGGCGCGAGCTGGACGCCCTGGCCGTGATCTGCAAGGCGGCGGACCTGGATCGCGCCCTGTTCCTGACCTACGCCGTGGTGCTTCTGAACACCGACGACAACGCCATGGGCAAGGCCCGCGCCTATGCCGGGATGTACAACGAACTGACGCGCGAGGCGGCCCTGCGCACCCTGCGCTTCTGGCGCGCGCGCAAGGCCATGCAGGCGGCCTGACCTATTCTTCGTAGCCGGTCGGGCGCGGCGCCGGGCGACGGCGCTCGCGGTCGAAATCCATCCGGTCGCGCGGCAGGGCCTCGGGGCATTCGTCGCGCATGAAGGCCAGCATCTTCTCGCGCACCTCGGCCCGCAGGTCGAAGGCGACCGAGGCGTTGCGCGCGCTGGTCAGGCAGCGCACCTGGGCCGTCCGCTCGGTGACATCCGTGACCTGCAGCGCCACCACGTCGCCGTCCCAGTGCGGCGAGGCGTGGGCGATCTGCTCCAGCTTGATCCTCAGCCGATCGATCGGCGCTTCATAGTCGACATAGAGGAAGGACACGCCGATCAGCCGCGAATCCTCGCGCGTCCAGTTCTGGAACGGCTTCTGGATGAAGTAGGTCAGCGGCAGGACCATGCGCCGCCAGTCCCACAGCTTGACCACCACGTAGGTCGAGGTGATCTCCTCGACCCGGCCCCACTCGCCCTCGACGATGACGGCGTCGTCCAGGCGGATCGGCTGGGCGGTGGCGATCTGGATGCCCGCGATCAGATTGGTCAGGAAGGGCTGCAGCGCCAGACCGGCGACGATGCCGACCACCCCCGCCGAGGCCAGCAGCGACAGCCCCCACTGGCGCACGCCCGGAATGGTCAGCAGCGCCAACCCCAGAGTGATCAGGGCGATCAGGATGGCGGCGACCCGTTGCAGGATGCGCGTCTGGGTGACGTGCTTGCGGGCGTAGAGGTTGTCCTCCGCCTCCATGTTGAACTTCTTCAGGTGGACGATGGCGCCCATGTCCACCGCGCCCGCCAGCATCCAGCCGCACACCAGGATGAAGCCGAACAGCAGGCTGCGCCGGATGAACAGCGACGGCTCCGGGTCCAGCGGCGACACGGTGACGGCCAGGGCCAGGGCGATGATCATCACCGCGATCCGCACCTTCAGCCGGGCGCGCTTCAGCATCCCCTTCCAGAAGTCGTCGCGATTGCGCACCGCCAGCTTCAGCAGGGCGAACACCACCTGATTGGCCGCCCAGCCGATGAAGACGAAAACGACGGTGATGATCGACACCACCGCCCATTCCGGCAGCCAGTGGAACTGACGCCAGAGCGCAAAAATGGTGTTGGTCAGATTGGTGACGAACTGAGGCATGCCTTGACCATAGCCCTTCTCCCCGCCGGGGGAGAAGGTGGCTCGCGCAGCGAGACGGATGAGGGGGACGCCAAATAACGCACACCCACATCAGCCCGTGCGAATGAAGGACACGTCCCCCTCATCCGAGCGGCTTCGCCGCCCACCTTTTCCCCAAGGGGAGAAGGGTCTTATCTGGCCGCAGCCTCCACCAGATCGGCCAGCCTTTGCGCCGCATCCGGGATCGCCACGGACCGCGCCCCCGCCGACATGACCGCCAGCCCCGCCGGATCGGTCAGGATCGCGGTCAGCGCCACCGTCAGGCTCTCGACCGTCAGATCGTCCTCAGCGATCACCTTCGCCGCCCCTGCGTCGGACAAGGCGCGCGCATTCAGGGTCTGGTGGTCGTCGGTGGCGATCTTCAGCGGGATCAGCACCGACGGCAGGGCCGCCACCGCCAGCTCCGAACAGGTCGAAGCCCCCGCCCGCCCGAGCACCAGATGCGCCTTCGACAGCCGGTCGGCCATGTCGCGGAAGAAGGGGGCGACCTCGGCCTCTATCCCGGCGTCGAGGTAGATCTGGCGCGCGCTCTCCAGCGTCTCGGGCCGCGACTGCTGCTGCACCTTCAGCCGGTTGCGGATGGCTTCCGGCAGGGCCGCCAGCGCGCGCGGCGTGGTCTCGGACAGGATGCGGGCGCCCTGGCTGCCGCCCGTCACCAACACATGGATCGGCCCGCCGTCGACCGGCGCGGCGTAGGTGCGATCGAACAGGGCGCGGATATCCGGCCGCACCGGATTGCCGACCAGTTGAACGCGGCCCTTCACCTTGTCCGGCGCACGGCCCAGCGTCGGAAACGCCGCTGCGATCACGCCCACGCTGGTCGCCAGATAGCGGTTGGTGCGGCCCAGTACGGCGTTCTGCTCATGGATCACGGTCGGACGACGCGTCGTCACCGCCGCCAGCAAGGCCGGCGCCGACGGATAGCCGCCGAAGCCCACCACCACGTCCGCGCCCGTGCGCTGGAACGCGGCCTTGGCCTGACCGACGCCCTTCATAATCGCCAGTCCCGCCTTCAGCAGGCCGATGGGGCCGCGCCCCGTCGCCGCGTCCAGCGCCAGACGCTCTTCGGCGGGAAAGGCGTGGGCGTACTGCTCGCCACGCTTATCGGTGGCCAGCACCACGCGCCAGCCGCGCGCCGCCATCTCGCGCGCCAGCGCCTCGGCGGGGAACATATGGCCGCCGGTGCCCCCGGCGGCGACGACGCAGACCTTGGTCATGGATGGTGCTCTCTTACGGCAGCAGGCGGCGACGCGGGTTGACGTTCGACCCCAGTTCATAGGCGCCCGGACGACGCCGGGTCAGGGCCAGAGCAAAGCCCATCGTCAGCCCCATGGCCATCATGGACGACCCGCCATAGCTGATGAAAGGCAGGGTCATCCCCTTGGTCGGGATCAGATTCAGGTTCACCGCGATGTTGATGCAGGCCTGCAGCCCGATCAGCATGAACAGCCCCGCCGCCGCCGTCTGTTCGAAGGAGTCGTTCAGCTTCATCGCCTTGCGCATCCCGCGAATGACGATGAAGGCGTAAAGACCGATCATGATCAGCGACAACACCAGGCCGAACTCCTCGGCCCCGACGGAATAGATGAAGTCGGTGTGCAAGTCGGGGACGTGGCGCTTCATCACCCCCTCGCCGATGCCGCGCCCGACCAGGCCCCCGGCGCGGATCGCCTCGGACGCACGGTCGATCTGGTGAGTGTCGGTCGTCTCGGGCGACAGGAAGCGGCTCAGGCGGTCGCGCATGTGGCTGAACATGAAATACAGCGACACCACACCGCCCGCGCCGACCGCCGCCAGGGCCGCCACCCACTTCAGCGGCACCCCGGCCATGAAGAAGACGGCCATGAAGGTGGTGGTGATCAGCAAGGTCTGGCCGATGTCCGGCTGGATCAGCAACAGGCCGACCGTCAGCGCCCACAGGCCGAAGGCGATGCTGACGCCGGGCACGCCCTCGCCCTTCTGGGCCTCGGCGAACATCCAGGCGGCGAAGACGATCAGTCCCGGCTTGGCGAACTCGGACGGCTGCAGGCTGAACGGCCCCAGATTGATCCAGCGCGCCGCCCCCTTCACCGTATCGCCGATGAAAGGCAGGGCCGCCATGACCACGATGGCGCAGACCAACGCCAGCACCGCGATCCGCCGCACTCCGCGCGGCGACAGCAGCGAGGCGCTCAGCATCCCGATCAGCCCCATGCTCGAGAAGACCATCATCCGCCACGAATAGTGGAAGGGATCGCTGATCGATTCATCAGCCAGGATCGCCGCCGGGCTGGAGGCGAAGCTCAGCGCCACGCCCAGGGCCACCAGCGTCAGCGCCGCGCCCAGCAGGCCGCGATCCACCGTCCAGAACCAGCGCGCGATCAGGCTCTGATCGTTACGCGAGAAGGGATGGCTGTAGCTGTTGTGGGTCATGCGGCGGGCTCCGGCCGTGCGCCCAGGCTCAGGACGGCGGCGCGAAACGCCTCGCCCCGGACCTCGAAATCGGGGAACTGATCGAAACTGGCGCAGGCGGGCGACAGCAGGACCACCTGCTCGCCCCCGGCCGCGGCCGCGTCGGCGGCGGCCAGTTCGACGGCCCGCTCCATCGTATGGGCGACGATATGCGGGGTGTCGGCCAGGGTCACGGAGAAGGCGTCCGCCGCCTCCCCGATCAGATAGGCCTTGATCACGCGCGCGAAGAGGTCGCGCAAGCTGTCGATCCCGCCGTCCTTGGCCTTGCCGCCCGCGATCCAGAAGACGCTGGAGTAGGAGGCAAGCGCCTGTCGCGCCGCGTCGGCGTTGGTCGCCTTGGAGTCGTTGATGAAGCGCACGGAGCCCAGCCGCCCGACGGCCTCCATCCGGTGCGACAGGCCGGGGAAGGTCTGCAGGCCCTCGACCGCCGCCTCATGCGACACGCCCAGCGCCCGCGCCGTGGCATAGGCGAAAGCCGCGTTCTGGGCGTTGTGGCGGCCCGGCAAGGACCGCGCGGCGGTCAGATCGGCCAACACTTCGCCGCCCGCCATCAACACGCCAGCCGCCGCCGCATATCCTTCTCCCCTCGGGGGAGAAGGTGGGCCGCGAAGCGGCTCGGATGAGGGGGACGCCAGATACGACTGCGCCTCTTCGGCATGGGACGCGACAGGGGACACGCCCCCCTCATCCGTCTCGCTACGCGAGCCACCTTCTCCCCCGAGGGGAGAAGGAAGACTCAGAACCGTCTCGACCCGCCGCCCCTGCGCCCACAGATCCGCCGCAGCCGTCCGCCCCCATTCCTCGTCCACGCCGACCAGCGCCAGCGCCTCGGCCCCCTGCGCCTGGAAGATCCGGCGCTTGGCGGCGACATAGCCTTCCATCCCGCCGTGGCGGTCCAGATGGTCCGGCGACACATTGGTCAGGATCGCCACGTCCGGCGCAAAGCCCGTCGTCAGGTCCAGCTGATAGGACGACACCTCGATCACATAGACCGCATCCGCCGTCGGCTCGGGCAGGGCCAGCACCCCGATGCCGATGTTGCCGCCAATGTGGACGCTCAAGCCCGCCTGCTTCAGCACCCAGCCGATCAGGGCCGTGGTCGTCGACTTGCCGTTGGTGCCGGTGATGGCGACCACGCGCGGCCGCATCCCTTGCGGCAGGGCGGCCAGCGCCCGCGCGAACAACTCCACATCGCCGATGACCGGCACGCCCGCCTCATGGGCGCGCTCCACGCTCCAGTGCGGCTTGGGATGGGTCAGCGGCGCGCCGGGCGACAGCACCAGGGCGGCGAACCCCGACCAGTCGGCGCGGGTCAGATCCTCAACCACGAAGCCCTCGGCCTCGGCCTGCATCCGGCCCGAGACGCCGTCGTCCCACAGCACGGGGATCGCGCCCCCGGCCTGAAGCGCGCGCGCCGCCGTAATCCCCGACCGTCCCAGGCCGAAGACCGCAACACGACGCCCCTCGAAGCCGGGAACGGGGATCATCGGATCAACGCAGCTTCAGCGTGGCCAGACCGAGCAGCGCCAGCATGGCGGCGACGATCCAGAAACGGATGACGACGGTGGATTCCGGCCAGCCCATCTTCTCGAAATGGTGGTGGATCGGCGCCATCAGGAAGATGCGCTTGCCGGTCAGCTTGAAGTAGCCGACCTGGATCATGACCGAGGCCGCCTCGACCACGAACAGGCCGCCGACGATGCCCAGCACCAGCTCGTGCTTGGTCGCCACGGCCATGGAGCCGAGGGCGCCGCCCAGGGCCAACGAGCCGGTGTCGCCCATGAAGATCTTGGCCGGCGGGGCGTTGTACCAGAGGAAGCCCATGCCCCCGCCGATGATGGCGGCGCAGAAGATGGCCAGCTCGCCCGCGCCCGGCACGTGGTGGACCTGCAGATAGTCCGCGAACAGGAAGTTGCCGACCAGGTAGCTGATGATGCCGAAAGCGCCGGCCGCCATCATCACCGGCACGATGGCCAGGCCGTCCAGCCCGTCCGTCAGGTTCACCGCGTTCGAGAAGCCGATGATGGTGAAGGCCGCAAAGGCCACATAGAACCAGCCGATGTTCAGCAGCACCGCCTTCAGGAAGGGGAAGGCGATCGAGGTCTCAAGCCCGGGCGAGGTCGGCGACTGGGTCATCCACAGCACGGTCAGCACGCCGGCGATCACCGCCACGATCGTCTGGGCCAGCAGCTTCTGCTTGGACGTCAGCCCGGCCGAGGTCTGCTTCGTCACCTTGGCGTAGTCGTCGATGAAGCCCAGCACGCCGAAGGCCGCCGTCACGCCCGAGACGATCCAGATGTAGGGGTTGGTCAGGTCGCCCCACAGCAGCACGGCCACGCCGATGCCCGCCAGGATCATCAACCCGCCCATGGTGGGGGTGCCGACCTTGGACAGGTGCGAGACCGGACCGTCGTCGCGGATCGGCTGGCCCCGGCCCTGCTTGGCGCGGATCCAGTTGATGAAGCGGCTGCCCATGGCCACCGCCACGATCATGGCCGTGGCCATGGCCAGGGCCACACGCACCGTCTGATACTGGATCAGGTGCAGCAGCGGATATTCCTGGGCGATGTCCGCGTAATAGAGATAGAGCAAATAGAACATCAGGCGGACTTCCCTTGGGCCTCGGCGGCGACGCGCGCCTCTTGTTCGGCCACGCCGAGATTTGCAAGCGCGGCCGCGACCAGCGAGGCCTTCGAGCCGTTCGAGCCCTTGACCATGACCACGTCGCCCGGCTGGATCAGGGTCGCAGCCTCGGCGGCCAGTTCGGCGGCCGTCTCGCGCCACTCGCCGCGCAGCGCAGGCGGCAGGGCGTCATGCAGCAGGCGCATCTGCGGCCCGGCCGTATGCACCACATCCAGACCGGCGGCGACGATGGCGGGGGCCAGCCCTTCGTGAAGAGCCCGGCTGTGCTCGCCCAGCTCCAGCATGTCGGTCAGCACCACGACGCGGCGCCCGCCCGGCCCCACGGGCTTGGCGCCCAGGCTGACGAAACCGGCCTTCATCGACAGCGGATTGGCGTTGTAGCTCTCGTCGATCAGGGTGAAGGCGCCGCCGGGGACGGCCACCGTCCGCTCCTGCCCGCGCCCCGCCAGCGGCTGGAACCCGGCCAGCGCCTGAAGCGCCGTATCCAGCGACACGTCCAGCGCCTGCAGCATCAGGATGACGCACAGGCTGTTCAGCCCCCAGTGCACGCCCGACTGCGCGAGGCGATATTCAATGCGCCGTCCGTCCAGTTCAGCGGTGACGGTCGCGCCCTCGCTGTCGGCCACGAAGTTCAGCAGGCGCGCGTCGCAGCCCACCGCATGACCGAAGGTCCGCACCACGGCCCCGGCCTTTTCCGCGCCTTGACGCACGATGTCAGCATAGGCGTCGGCGGCGTTGACCACGGCGATCCCGCCCAGCGCCAGCCCCTCAAAGATGGCGGCCTTCTCGCGCGCCACGCCCGCCTCGCCGTCGGCGAAGGCTTCGATGTGGACCGGCCCGACCGTGGTGACGCAGGCAGCATGAGGCTGAACAAACTGCGACAGCGGCCCGATCTCGCCCGGATGGTTCATGCCGATCTCGAACACCGCGCGGTCGGTGCCCTGCGGCATCCGCGCCAGCGTCAGGGGCACGCCGATGTGGTTGTTGTAGCTCTTGATCGAGGCGTGCGCCGAACCGGCCAGATCGAGGCCCGCCTTGATCGCCTGGGTCACGCTGGTCTTGCCGACGCTGCCGGTGACGGCGCCGCGCAGGCGGGCCCGATCGCGCGCGGCGACGCCCAACGCCTCCAGCCCCTTCAGCGTGTCAGGAACCAGCACATAAGGCCCGCCCTCGACCGGCCGGTCGACCAGGGCCACCGTCGCGCCCGCGGCAAAGGCGGCGCCAGCGAACTCATGCCCGTCGCGCGCGCCGTGCAGGGCCAGGAACAGATCGCCCGGCGCGATCTCGCGGCTGTTGTAGGTCAGGCCCGAGACTTCAGCGTCGGGTCCATGAAGCCGTCCTCCGGTCGCCGAGGCGATGGCTTCGGCGGTCCAGAGCGGCGTGTGAGCGTCAGGCATGGTCTTTCAGGGCTTCGGTCGCTTCGGCGGCGTCATCGAAGGGATGCACGACCCCGCCGACGATCTGACCCTGTTCATGCCCTTTTCCGGCGATCACGACCACATCTCCTTCGCGCATCAGGGAGACGGCGTGGCGGATGGCCTCGCGGCGGTCGCCGATCTCCAGCGCGTCGGGGCAGCCGGCGCGGACCTGGGCGCGGATGACGGCGGGGTCTTCGGAACGCGGATTGTCGTCGGTGACGATGGCTGTATCGGCCAGACGCCCCGCGATCTCGCCCATCAGCGGACGCTTGGCCCGATCCCGGTCGCCGCCCGCGCCGAAGACGACGATCAGACGGCCGGTCGCGTGCGGACGCAGCGCGTTCAGCACCGTCTCCAGACCGTCGGGGGTATGGGCGTAATCGACATAGACCTCGCCGCCGCGCGCGCCGCCGGGGATGCGTTGCAGGCGGCCTTGCGCGCCTTGGATCAACTCCAGCGCCGGGATCACCCGGTCGGGGTCTTCGCCGCCGGCGATGCACAGACCCGCCGCCACCAGGGCGTTGGACGCCTGGAACGCGCCCGCCAGCGGCAGCAGGACATCGTGCACCCGGCCGCGCACGTCGAGGGTCAGGCGCTGGCCTTCCGGCGTCGCCCGGCGCGCCAACAGGGTCAGGTCGCGCCCGCGCTCGCCCACGCCCATCACGCCCAGACCGGCCATGATCGAGGCCGAGGCGAAGGCCGAATAGGCGTCGGAATCCGCGTTCAGAACCGCCGTGCGCCCGCGCGGCAGCAGGGCCTCGAACAGGCGCATCTTGGCGGCGCGGTATTCGTCCATCGTGCCGTGATAATCGAGGTGGTCCTGCGTCAGATTGGTGAAGCCCGCCGCCTTGATCGCCACCCCGTCCAGACGCCGCTGGTCGATGCCGTGGGACGAGGCCTCCAGCGCCAGATGGGTGACTTCCTTGCGGGCCAGTTCGGCCAGCAGGCGCGCGGCCTCGGCGGCGTCGGGGCTGGTCAGGCCGGGGCCGGTCAGGGCGTAGGTCTTGTCGCCCTTCTGGCCGACCACGCCCAGGGTGCCCATGCTGGCCGACTTCAGGCCGAGCCCTGCCCAGATCTGGCGGCAGAAGTTGGCGACCGAGGTCTTGCCGTTGGTGCCGGTCACCGCGACGCAGGTGCGGGGCTGGGCGCCGTAGAAAGCGCGTGCGGCGATGGCGTAGGCCCGGTGCACGTCGCCCGATCCGACCAGGACCGGCGCCGCGCCCGCAGGCGTGTCCGACGGCGCCAGCACAGCCGCCGCGCCCTTGGCCAGGGCCTGCGGAATGAAGGCGCGGCCGTCGGCCTGCGTCCCCGGCAGGGCGACGAACAGGGCGCCGGGCACGACCTGGCGGCTGTCGGCGGTGACGGCTGTGATCTCGGGGTCCGAGGCCACGTCGCGGCGCAGCAGTTCGGAAAGGCGCAGTTGGCTCATCGGCCGTCGCCCTCCACGTCCTGGAACTCCGGGATCTTTTCGCCCAGGGCGGTGGACCAGCGGTCGGCCTTGCGCTCGACGCCCAGGAAGCCGGCGATGCGGGCGGCGATGCGGCCCACGGCGGGCGCGGCGACATAGCCGCCGGTGCGCGGATAGACGCCCGGCTCGTCCATCAGGACAAAGACGGTGTAGCGCTTGGCGTCCACCGGCCCGTCAGCGGGGAAGACCCCGGCGAAGGAGCCGACGGCCACCGCCGGATTATAGCGGCCGTTGACCAGTTTGTTGGCCGAGCCCGTCTTGCCGCCCATCCGCAGGCCCGGCGCATCGGCGAACCGGCCCGAAGCGCGCGTGACGTTGCGGCGCATCAGATCGATCATGTTGGCCGAGGTTTCCGGCGAAATGACCTGATGCGTCTGGGCGTTGGGACGACCGCCCTTGCGCAGCGTCGGCGGCACATAGCGCCCGCCGTTCACCAGCGCGCCATAGGCCGACACATACTGGATCGGCGTGACCATGATGCCGTAGCCGAAGGACAGCGAGGCCAGGGTGCTGTCGTCCCACTTCCTCACCTTGGGCGGGGCGGCCGATTCCTTCAGCTCGATCGGGGCGGCGTCCAGCAGGCCCAAACGGCGGAAATAGTCGCGCATCACATCGCCGCCCATCTCGACCGCCAGGCGCGAGGTGCCGATGTTGGACGAGTGCAGATAAACCTCCTCCAGCGTCAGCACCTTGTTGGTGGCGTGGAAGTCGGTGATGCGGCGCTTGCCGATCTGCAGCGCCTGAGAGGCGTCGAACAGGGTGTTCATGTCGGCCCGGCCGGTGTCGATCCCGGCGGCGACGGTGAAGCTCTTGAACACCGAGCCCATCTCATAGTGGGCCGAGACGACGCGGTTCAGCGTGGCCTCTTCCGGCGCGGCGTTGCGGCGGTTGGCGTCGTAGGTCGGCCACGAGGCCATGGCCAGGATCTCGCCGGTCTGCACATCGGCGACGACGGCGACGGCGCCCTTGGCCTTATGCTCCTCGGCGGCGATGGCCAGTTCGTTCTCGACCACGCCCTGGACCCGCAGGTCGATGGACAGGGGGAAGTCCTCGCTGGCGGCGCCCGCCGCGCGAATTTCCTGATCGAAGGCCAGCTCGGCGCCCGCCACGCCCTCGCCGCCCGTGTCCGAACGACCGATCAGGTGCACGGCCGAGCTTCCCAGCGGATAGACGCGGCGGTCTTCCGGCTCGAACGTCACCCCGCCCAGGGCCAGGGCGTGGACCGCCCGGCGCTCGGCCGGCGTCAGGCCGTTCAGGGCGATCAGACGACGCTCGCCGCTCAGCACCCGATCCAGACGCGCGGCGGAAATGCGCGGCAGGGCGCGGCGCAGCTGGGCCTTGGCGGCCGGAATGTCCCAGACCTCGCGCGGGTCGATGTAGAGGCCGTAGTGGGTGATGTTGGTCGCCAGCAGCTGACCGTTGCGATCCACCAGATCGGCGCGCGTCAGGGCGCCGGGATGGAAGCCCGCCCCGGCTCCGCCGCGCGGCGTCAGCAGGGCGGCGTGCGCCGCGCCCAGGGCCAGGCAGGCGAAGACGACGCAGAAGGCCGCCATGATCAGGAAGATGCGGACGCGGGTGTCCTCTTCCGGGCGGGCGTCGGCGCGGGCGCGCTCGAACGAATGCTCCAGGTTCCACACCAGGGAGGCGACCCAGCGCCCCCAGGCCGAAACGGCGCCGCCGAAGGTCGCCTGCGGGCGGCCGCGATAGCCCATGCCGTGATGGTCATGCACGCTCATTGCACGGCCTCCGCGGCGGGAGCAGCAGGGGCAGCGACGGGTTTTTCAACCGGCGGCGGCGCGATCGCGGGCAAAGCCGCCGCGCCCGCCTGCTTCTTCACATCGACCGGACCCAGGCCGATCTCGCGCGACAGGGCCTCCAGCCGCGCGGGCTGCTCCAGCCGCGTGACCTCGGCGCGCAGCAGGCGGACCCGCTCGCGGTTCTCGCGGATGTCGCGCTCCAGGCTGCTGATCTCGGCGCTTTCGCGAGCGGCGGCCGCCTTGGCGATATAGACCGAGAAGACCAGCGCCAGCACGCAGGCCACGCCGATGATCTCGACGCAGCGCACGCCGCGCACCTTCCACTCGAACAGGCGCTTGATGGGCTCAGGCACAGTCATCATGCGCCCCTCCCCTTCACCGCGCCCCAGGCCGGGGCGCTGGTGCGAATCCCTGCGCGCAGCTTGGCCGAACGGGCGCGGGGGTTGGCGGCCAGTTCGGCCTCGCCCGCCTCGCGCGCGCCCTTGAACATCAGGTCGAAGCTGGGCTTGCGCATCTCGACCGCGACCGGCGCATGGCGCGAACCGCCCGGCGCATTGCCGGTGCGCTCGGTCATGAAGGCTTTGACGATGCGGTCTTCCAGCGAATGGAAGGTGACGACGACCAGCCGACCGCCGGGCGCCAGCGTCGCCTCAGCCGCCTCCAGCCCGCGTTCCAGCTCGCCCAGCTCGTCGTTGACGGCGATGCGCAGGGCCTGAAACACGCGGGTGGCCGGATGGATGGCGGCGCCGCGACGCCCGCCCAGAGCCTTCTCCACCACCTCGGCCAGATCGAGGGTGCGGGTGAACGGCTGCTCGACCCGGCGGCGCAGAATGGCGGTGGCGACCCGGCCCGACTGACGCTCGTCGCCGTACAGCTTGAAGATATGGGCCAGCGGCCCGTGATCCCAGGTATTGACGATGTCGGCGGCGGTGACGCCCTCATCGCTCATCCGCATGTCCAGCGGCCCGTCGCGCATGAAGGAGAAGCCGCGCTCGGCCTGATCCAGTTGCATGGACGAGACGCCGATGTCGAAGACGGCGCCGTCCAGCTTCGCCTTGCCGCTCTCCTCGAACGCCTCGGCCAGACCCGAGAAAGGCGTGCGGATCAGTTGGAAGCGGTCGGGGAAGTCGCGCGCCACGGCCTCTGCGAACGGCTGCACCGTCGGGTCGCGATCCAGCGCCACAACCTCGGCTCCGTGCTCCAGAATGGCGCGCGTATAGCCGCCCGCGCCGAAGGTGGCATCGATGACGACGTCGCCCGCCTTGGGCGCCAGCGCCTCGATCACCTCGGCCAGCAGGACGGGCGCGTGCGGAGAGGTCATGCCGCCCCTCCCGTCTTCGCCGCAGCGGCCTGGCGACGCATCTCGCCGAACTGTTTCAGGCCCTCGCGCGCCATGCGGCGCTGCTCGGCGCGGTGCGCGGCCCACTTGTCCTTGTTCCAGATCTGGAAGCGCTCGCCGACACCGTAGATGACGACCGTGTCGGACAGGTCGACCTCGGCGCACAGATGCTCCGGCAGGGTGATGCGCCCGCCCGAGTCATAAGCCAGCGGCTTCTGTTCGCCGAAGATCGAGGCTTCCAGCGCCGAGCGATAGGGATCGCCGAACGGCAGGCTTTCGATCACCGCGCGATATTCGGCGAACAGCTTGTCGCCGCCCGCTTCCAGGCAATCGGCTTCGATGGAGGGAAAGCAGAAGACGCCGTGCTCGGCGCCGTTCTCAGCCGTGCGGAATTCCTGGGGGATCAGGAGACGGCGCTTGCCGTCCAGCTGCTTCTCGTAGGTCGAGAGAAACACGCCCTGCCCTATCGAACCCTGCGGCCCGCCCCTGAAATCCGGTGAAAAACCCACGCGTCGGGCCGTAGCCCCTACTCATGAGCCACTGGGATAGCATGGGACAGAATGGGCCTCAATGGGATTAGTTGACGCCCTTTAACCTAATTTGCGGTTCGATCAGCGCCTCAAGGACTGTAAAATCAGAACATACACAGAACAAAATGAGTATTCACAGCCTGTGGACGAGTTCTAACGCCTTGATTTCAACGGAATGGTTAACGAGGGTGCCCCCTCCCGATGGGAGAGGGCCCGCCTCAAAACCCTCAAGCAGCACGAAGCGCGTTGGGGCCTCTAAAAATAAACACCAGACGGCCTGTAAGCCGGGTTCTGTTCCGCCCGAAAGCGGCGACGATCATTCCTCTGGGCCGCCCATTGCTGGACGGCTCTCGCGACCTACCCGGACGCCTGGGGCGGTGAGCCCTGCGGAGCGAGCCCCGCGCGACGTCCCTATTTGGTCTTGCTCCAGGCGGGGCTTGCCATGCCGTCGACGTTGCCGCCGACGCGGTGGGCTCTTACCCCACCCTTTCACCCTTCCCTGAGCCGAAACCCAGGCGGTTTGCTTTCTGTGGCGCTATCCCTCGGGTCACCCCGGGCGGGCGTTACCCGCCGCCTTTTCACCGTGGAGCCCGGACTTTCCTCGACGGGAGCAAGCCCCCGCCGCGACCGCCCGGCCGTCTGGCGAGCGCTAGATGCGCGCGAATGGGCGGAAGGTCAATGTGAGACAAAGCACGCCAACACTCTCCCTCCCCTTCATGGGGAGGGTGGTTGAGCCCGAAGGGCGAAACCGGGCGGGGGCGGCAGGGCGATACGGACACGACCGAAGCCGCTTCATCCGCCGTTATCATCGGGTCAGGCCCAAGGGTGACGGAGGGGGCGAGAAAGCGCCTGCATCACCGAGCCCTCCCCACCCGGTCGCTACGCGACCACCCTCCCCGGCACGGGGAGGGTGAGGCGTGGCGCTTGGCTTAATCCAGCACGCCCGTCACGCTCTCGACCGAGGCCAGTTGCAGCAGGCCGACCAGTCGCGCGCGCGTCTCGCCGTCGGCGACGCCGTCGACGCGATCGGGCCGCCAGTGGCGCTGGAAGGCCTCGACCGTCAGGCGGGTCTCGTCGTCATAGGCCCCGCCCGGCTGCACCCCATAGCCCAGCCGGTGCAGGCCCGAGCGCAGGACGATGACGCCCAGCCCCTCGTCGCCCGGCGACAGAGGCGCGCCCAGAGCGCCGATACGCTCGGGTGCCGGGTCGAACCACAGGCCGTGCCCGGCCTCGGCCAGACGCTTCCACGGGAAGAGCTCGCCGGGGTCCTGCTTGCGCTCGGGCGCCATGTCGGAGTGGCCGATGATGCGGGCGTCGGGAATGGACCAGCGGGTGCGGATGTCGCTGATCAGGGCGATCACCCCCTCGATCTGCGGCTCGGTGAAGAGGCGATAGCCGAACTCATGGCCCGGATTGACGATCTCGATGCCGATGGAGGCGGCGTTGACGTCGGTCTCGCCCTGCCAGGCGCCGCGCCCGGCGTGCCAGGCCCGGCGCTCTTCCGGCACCAGCCGTAGAACGGAGCCGTCCTCATCGACGACATAGTGGGCCGAGACCTTGGCCTCTGGGTCGCGCAGGCGGGCGATCGCCGCCTCGGCCGTCTCCATGCCGGTGTAGTGCAGCACCAGCATGTCCGGCGGGCCGCGCCGGGCGTCGAAGTTCGGAGAGGGCGCGTCCGGATAGACGGTCATGGCCAGAGGTTCATGAGGCGGGCGATCAACGCCCGTCCTTTTCCCAGCCGTAGGTCACCCAGGTGTCGCCCACCTTCTTGGCGTCAATGACGCCGTCGTCGCGACGACGACGCGCCGTCATGGCGCGACGGGCGCGCAGGGCGAAACCGGCGAAGAAGACCAGCACCCCGGCCACCAGGGCGATCATGGCCACGGCGGCGGCGGTGAAGATGGCCAGCAGGGCGCCGACCGTTACGGCCAGGGCGGTGGCGATCAGGCCCGCGACCCAGACGAAGGGCGCCAGCAGGCCGGAACCGGGCCGACGGCGCGCATTGAAACCCAGCTGGCCCATCGGGTCGGAGTTGATCATGAACTCAAAGCCTCTCTCAGCGTCCTGATGAACGCCTCAGGCGCAATGTCGGTCCATCGACCTGAACGGTCAATGCACTGCGACATCACGCACCAGTCACATTTGTTGTCCCGGCGAAGCCTCAGAAGGCCGGCTGATCCGCCAGGACCACAGAGCCGCGGCTGCGCATCCGGTCGGTCTCGACGCGGTTCAGCATGGCCTGGGCGGCGGGATCGCCCATCACCTGGCCGACCTTGACCATGGCTTCAGCGGCCTGGCCCGAGGCGCCGAAAGCCGTCGCCAGCGCCTCCCACGGGGTCTGCGGTTGCGGGAAGCGCTTGAACCGGACGGTCTCGGACGACGGGATCTTGGCCAGCTGGCGCGCCTTGGCGACGGCCTCTTCCAGACCGCCCAGCTGATCGACCAGACCCAGGCCGTGCGCCTGAGCGCCGGTCCAGACGCGCCCCTTGGCGATCTCGCGCACGCGCTCGACCGGCAGCTTGCGGCCCTTGGCCACACGGGCGACGAACTCTTCGTAGATGCGGTCCATCGAGGCGGCGAAGGCTGCGCGCTGGCCCTGGTCGAAGCTCTGCGTCGGCGAGAAGGCGTCGGCGTAGTCGCCGCCGACCGACAGGCCGCGCATGTCGACGCCGAAACGTCCAAGCGCATCAGCCAGCACGAACTTGCCGCCGAACACGCCGATCGAGCCGGTCAGGGTCGAGGGCTGAGCCACGATCCAGTCGGCTTCCGAACTGATCCAGTAACCGCCGGACGCCGCATAGGCGCCCATGGACACCACTACCGGCTTGCCCGCCGCCTTGGCCGCACGCACGGCGGCCAGCACCTGTTCAGACGCTTCCGGAGAACCGCCCGGCGAAGAGACGCGGAAGACGATGGCCTTCACGTCCTTGTCCTCGATGGCCTCATAGATGGCCTTGGCCGTGTCGTCCGAGCGGATGCTGGTCCCGCCGCCGAAGGGCGAGTCGTTGGCGCCGCGGCCGGTCATGATCGCGCCCTCGCCGCCGACGATGGCGATGGCAGACTTGGCCGAGCCCGAACCCGAGGTCGTACGCGCGCCCTTCAGCGAGGCGTATTCGCCGAATTTCACGATCTTGGCGTTCTTGCCGGCCTTGGTCTTGGCGGCGGCCTCGGCTTCCTCGACCTGGCCGATCTTGTCGACCAGCTTCAGCGACAGGGCCTGATCGGCCGTATAGGGACCAGCCTCGACAATGGCCTTCAGGGCCTCGGGCGTAGTCTTGCGGTCGCGGGCGATACTGGCGACCGCGCTGTCGTAGATGGAGCCCATCCAGGCCAGCATGGCCTCGCGGTGCGGAGCGGTGAAGTCGCTCTGCGTATATTCGTTGACGGCGTTCTTGTACTCGTAGCGCTGCTCGAAGTCGGCCTTGACGCCGTACTTCTCGAAGGCGCGGCCCAGGAACACGCTGTCTGCCGCCAGGCCCACCGCCTGGAATCCGGCGGTGTTCTGCAGCCACAGCTGATCAGCGCTGGAGGCGACCATATAGCTGGACATCACCGCGCCCACCGGCATGAAGCCCTGACTGTGCGCGATCACCGTCTTGCCCGAGGCGCGGAAGCGGGCGATCGCCTGGCGCACTTCATCGGCCGAGGCGGGCGTCATGCCGGCTTCCGGCGCGCGCACCAGCAGAACCTTGACGTTGTCGTCCGCCGCCGCCTGGGCCAGGACGTCCACGACCTGAACCACCGACAGGCTGGGGCCGCTGAAGGCCGCGAAAGGATTGACCGGCGTCTGATCCGTCAGGCCGCTGCGCAGATCCAGCTCCAGCACCGTCTGGGCGGGCGCCGTCGGCTTGGAGGCCCCGGCCGCCATGGCGAAGAAGATCAGCGCCACCACCGGCAGTACGACGAAGAAGGCCACAAGCCCGGCGAAAACGCCCAGCATGGTGAGGAAGAACTGCTTCATGGAAAGGCGGACGTCCAGGATCGCGGCCAGAGGCGGCCAAGCGTGAGGATAGAGGCCGCGCCCGGCGCGTCAAATGAACGGACGGTAATAAACCCATGAAAAAGGGCCCGCCGTCGCCGGCGAGCCCTTCTCCTTCACGGCAAGGTCGCGATCAGCGCCCGATGTCGTAGGTTCCGCTGATATCGATGCGGACCGTCAGTTCGCCTGCGGAGACCGGGGTCGAGGCGCCGCCGGCGTCCATGGCGACGCGGGCGTACATGGCCTGCGGACGCACCTCGGGCGCATAGCCGCCGCCCTCGGTCAGGGAGCGCACCGGCCCCAGGTCGACGCCCAGGGTCTGGGCGTACAGCCGCGCCTTGTCCTGCAGGGCGCGCACGGCCAGCACGCGGGCCTGATCCTCGGCCGCCTTCGGGTCTTTCAGACCGAAGCCGATGCCGTCGATCTGGTTGACGCCCGCCGCGACCACGGCGTCGGCGGTCGCGCCGACCTTCGTCAGATCCTGAATCGTCACCGTGACGCGGTTCGAGGCCTGATAGCCGCGCAGCTTGGGCGGTTCGTTCTGCTGATAGTCATATTGGGCCGACAGGTTCAGCCCCGAGGTCTGGATGTCGCGCTCGGCGATCCCGGCGCGACGCAGGGCGGCGACCACGCGGGTCATCTGCTGGGCGTTCTGGGCCATGGCCTCCTGGGCCGTCGGGGCCTCGGTCACCACGCCGAAGTTGATCGTCGCCTGATCCGGCGCGACCTTGACCTCGCCGTAGGCCGACAGGTTCAAGGCGGGTTGTTGAGCCATGGCGTGCACCTGTATCGGGGAAGAGCCGCCGGGCTGGGATTGAGCAGACGCGACGGCCGGCGCCGCCAAGGTCATCAGGGCCGTGCCCAGCATCAGGGCGCGTGCGGTGCGGGTCATTACGAGGTCTCCGTCGAAATCGAACGGGCAGGCGTGTTCGCCAGCCACGGCCTAACTTAGCCGTTTCAAACTGAACGAACGCAAAAGACCCCTGTGCAGGTTCCGTTCATCAGGGTGAAAAGCGTGACAGGTCCAAGGCGGCTTTGCAGCCGCCGCCTCGCCTGCTAGGCACCGCTTGCTGTGCTTCGGGGGCCCGTAGCTCAATGGTTAGAGCCGACCGCTCATAACGGTCTGGTTGGGGGTTCGAGTCCCTCCGGGCCTACCAACCGTGAAACCACGTACAGAATGTTGGAAACGGCGGCCCCGATAGGGCCGCCGAGCCCGGTTCAAGGGGCGCCGTATAGCGCAGCGCAACGCTGTTCGACATCAGCCAAGCACATATCAAAAGCTATACCTTCAGGACTATCCGGATTGGGCAGATAGACCATCCCCCCAGGAGTGCGCGGCAGACAGCGATCGTACCCCTCAAAATAGCACTGGGTGTATTCCGGATTGAGAGATGGTTGAGCAACAGCGAGTGTCGGCGATTGAAAAGATGCGACAGCCGCTACCGCAACAACACCCAATGCGGCCAACATAACTTTGCTTCTTGAAAATTTCATTTCACTCCCTCCAAGCGGTTTGTTCCGCCCAAAGAGAGAACATCTAAAATTCAATTCACGCAACAACGGTATTTGAAATACATCGCCTCACCACCCCCGTTTGAAGCCCCGAAGCGAACTACGCTAGGATCGCCCACCTCAACCTGATGCTCAGAAAAACCTGATGATCCTCTTGCTCAGCGTCGCACTGGCCTCCGCTTCCCCGGAGCCCGCCTTCGAGGCCCTGGAGCCGATTCCGGCAGCCGCTCAGGGCGAGGCCATCCCTGCCTGCACCGTCGACCGCCGCTGGTGCGCCCTGATCGAGACGGACGAGACCCAGGAGCGTCAGGTTCTGCGCCTCTATGACGGCCTGCCCGGTGAGCGGACGCCCGTCGCCTCCCACCTCATCGAAAGCGAGAACTCGGAAGGTTTCTGGACGGCGGGCGCCATCCTGCGCCGGGCTGGAAGCGACGACGTCATCCTCGGCGCCGACATGGGGCTGCAGGCCATGTATTCGGGCGGCGGCGGCATGTCGTCCTATCGGACGCTGGTGCGGTTCACGCCGGGCGCAGCGCCGCAGGAGATTCTGACGGTCCCCCTGTCGGGATCGCTGATGATCCGCGCCTGCTTCGGCGAAGAGGACATCAAGCAGCGCGCCGGGGCCTGTCATGACGAATATGAATTCGCCGCCGAGTTGAAGGCCGAGGGCGACGCCTTCCCGCCGCGCCTGACCTACGCCTCCACCGCCACCACCTTCCCCGGCCGGGTGTCGCGCAATGAGGACTCCCTCGCCAAGCCGCCGTTAATGCCCAAGGATCTGGTCAAGGCCGTCGACGCCGAATGCACGGTGCGCCGCGTCTTCACTTTCGATCCGGCGTTGAGCGCCTATGTTCCCGACGCGCCCCTGCCCGAGTGCGGCGACTATACCGTTCCCTAGATTGCGTTGAGCCTCGCCTGATGTCCTATGTCGCCCGTGACGATCGCCCCGCCGACAAGGCCAAACGCTACGCCGAGGTCGAGGCCGAGATTCTGGCCGTGCTGGACGGCGAACCGAACCTGACGGCGCGCATGGCCACCGTGACGTCGATGCTGGCCGACGCCTTCCCCGTCTTTTTCTGGACCGGCTTCTACGTCGTGGACGCGGCCAAGGCCGAGGAACTGGTGGTCGGTCCCTATCAGGGCACGCTGGGCTGCCTGCGGATTCCGTTCGGGCGCGGCGTCTGCGGCGCGGCGGCGAAGACCCGCCAGACCCAGGTGGTCGAGGACGTCCACGCCTTCCCCGGCCACATCGCCTGCGACAGCCGCTCGGCCAGCGAGATCGTGGTCCCGGTGCTGGACGCGGCGGGCGATCTGATCGCCGTTCTGGACGTGGACGCGACGGAGACGGCCGCCTTCGACGCCGTGGATGCGGCGGCGTTGGAACGGCTGATGGCCAAAGTGTTCGGGGCGGGTTGAGACGCGCCTCCCGCCTCCGCCCCTCCGCCCCTCCGCCCCTCCGCCCCTCCGCCCCTCCGCCCCTCCGCCCCTCCGCCGTCATCCTCGGGCTTGACCCGAGGATCCAGCCATCCGCGCCCTGAACCTCACCTGTAAGAGGCGGGACGGCGGCGCATCATCGTCAACCGACCGCTCGCCTGCACTGGATCCTCGGGTCAAGCCCGAGGATGACGGCGAGTAAGGTCGGGAGAGGGTTGCGCACACGACGCCCGCCTCCGCCCGTGCTACCTCCCCCTTCATGCGGATCGGAATCGACTTCGGCGGCACCAAGATCGAGGCGGCGGCGCTGGATGAGGCGGGCGCCTTCGCCGCGCGCATCCGCGAACCGAATCCCGGAACCTATGACGCCGCCCTTCGCCTCGTCGCCGAACTGATCGCGCGGGTCGAGGCCGAGGTCGGCCCCGCACAGTCGGTCGGTCTGGCCATTCCCGGATCGCCTTCGCCGCGCACCGGCCTGATCCGCAACGCCAACTCCACCTATCTGAACGACCGCCGCTTTGGCGACGACCTGGAGGCGACGCTGGGCCGCCCGGTGCGGCTGGCCAACGACGCCAACTGTCTGGCTCTGTCCGAGGCCGCCGACGGCGCGGGCGCGGGCGCGGCCAGCCTGTTCGGCGTCATCCTGGGCACAGGCTGCGGCGGCGGTCTGGTCATCGACGGTCGGATGGTCGAGGGGACGCACGCCGTGGCGGCCGAGATCGGCCACATCTCCCTGCCCTGGCCCTCGGCGGACGAGGCGCCCGGCCCCGCCTGCTGGTGCGGCCTGCACGGCTGTCTCGAGACTTGGATTTCCGGCGTCGGGTTCCAGCGCGATCACGGGGCCGTAACCGGCCGGGCATGGACGGCGCAGGCCATCGTGGACGCTGCGCGCGCAGGCGACGCGGGCGCCGCCGCCGCCCTCGAGCGTTACATCAACCGACTGGGGCGGGCTTTGGCCATGGTGGTCAATCTGGCCGATCCGGAGGTCTTCGTGCTGGGCGGCGGCATGTCGAACGTGGCCGAGCTTTACGACCGCCTGCCTGACATCGTGGCGCGCCATGTCTTCTCCGACCATTGGGACGGGCGGATCGTTCCGGCGAAGTGGGGCGATTCCTCGGGCGTGCGCGGCGCCGCACGGCTCTGGGGCGATTGATCCCTGATTGATTGGGCCGCGCGCCCCGCTATGGTCCGCGCCGAACCATTCAGGAGCAAGACGATGGGCGAACGGGTTGCAGCAATCACCGGCGGGCACGGCGCCCTGGGCCGGGCCGTGGTCGAGGCCGCGCGGGCCGCGGGCTGGACCGTCGCCGTCATCGACCACGCCGGCGGCCACGCCGCCCCCGAAGGCGTGCTGGAGATCGGCGGCGTCGACCTGACCGACGCGGCGCAGGCCAAGGCGGCGATCGAGGCCGTGGTCGCCCGCTTCGGCCGTCTGGACGCCCTGCTCAACATCGCCGGCGGCTTCGTCTGGAGTCCGATCGAAGGCGACGGCGACGAGTTCGACCGGATGCACGCCCTCAACGTCAAGACGACGCTGAACGCCAGCCGCGCCGCCCTGCCCCATCTGAAGGCCTCGTCTGAGGGCCGCATCGTCAACGTCGGCGCCAACGGCGCGATCAAGGCCGGACACGGCATGGGCGCCTACGCCGCCTCCAAGGCCGGGGTCCATCGCCTGACCGAGGCCCTGGCCGAAGAGCTGAAGTCTACCTCGGTGACGGTCAACGCCGTCCTGCCCTCCATCATCGACACGGCGGCCAACCGGGCGGACATGCCGGACGCCGATCCGAAGAAGTGGGTCGCGCCCGCCGATCTGGCGGCCGTCATCCTGTTCCTGGCATCGCCCGAGGCGCGGGCGGTGACGGGCGCCCTGATCCCCGTGACGGGCAAGGTCTGATGCGCGCGCGCAGCGTCCTCTACCTGCCCGCCTCGAATGCGCGAGCAGTGGAGAAGGCCCGCACCCTGCCCTGCGACGTGGCGGTGCTGGACCTTGAGGACGCCGTCGCGCCTGAAATAAAGCTTGATGCCCGCGCGGCGGCCGTCGCGGCGGCGCAGGAAGGCGGCTTCGGCCCGCGCCTCGGCGTGCGGATCAACGGGCTGGACACGCCGTGGGGCGCCGACGACCTGAAGGCGCTGCGGGGCGCCCCCGTCGAGTTGATCGTCGCGCCCAAGGTCGAGAGCGCGACCATGATCCACGCCCTGTCGGCGGCCTTGCGCCCCGGCGTCGATCTGTGGGCCATGATCGAGACGCCGCGCGCCCTGGTGGACCTCGGCGAGATCGCCAGGGCAGACGGGGCCTTGAGCGGCCTGATGCTGGGCGTCAACGATCTGGCCAAGGATCTGAAGACCGGCGCGTCGCCCAACCGCGAACCGCTGAAGCCCTGGCTGGCGGCGGTCGTGGCCCACGCCCGCGCCAACGGCCTGAGCGTCATCGACGGCGTGTTCAACCGCATCAAGGACGAGGCCGGGTTCGCCGCCGAGTGCGCGCAGGGGCGGCTGTATGGCTTTGACGGCAAGAGCCTGATCCATCCTTCGCAGATCGAAGGAGCAAACGCAGCGTTCGGCCCTTCGCCTGACGAGATCGAATGGGCCCGCAAGGTCGTCGCCGCCTTCGCCGCGCCCGAATCCGCCGGGCTGGGCGTCATCCGCGTCGAGGGCGAGATGGTGGAGCGGCTGCACCTGCAACAGGCGCAGGATTTGCTAGCCGACCTCTAATTTCCTTCTCCCCTTGAGGGAGAAGGTGGCAGGCGGAGCCTGACGGATGAGGGGTGTGAGCGCGCCCTATCCGAAAGACGCTCTACGCGAAGCCCCCAACCGCCCACCGCCGCGCCGACACCCCTCATCCGAGCGCCTCCGGCGCCCACCTTCTCCCTCAAGGGGAGAAGGAAGAGCGGGGTGGCGCCTTCCCCCGGCAGACCTTAGACACAACCTCATGACCGCACCGCTTCCGTCCCTGTCGAAAACCCGCGCCTGGGTCTGTGCGCCGGGGGTGTTGAAGGTGCCGTTCCTGTCCGCCTTCCTGCCTGATTACGACCTGTCCGCCCTGCCCGGATCGTCGATTGAGGCTGTCCTCGGCTGGGGCATGAAGCCGACGGCGGAGGCGGGCCGGCGCTGGGCGGCCAAACACGGCAAACCGTATGTCGCGCTGGAGGACGGCTTCCTGCGCTCGGTCGGGATCGGCGAGAGCGGGGCGACCAGCCTCAGCCTGATCGTCGATGATCTGGGCGTCTATTACGACGCGACCCGGCCCAGTCGGCTGGAACAGCTGATCGACACAGCCCCAGACTGGTGCGACGCCGCCATGAAGGCCCGCGCGCGCGGCCTGATCGACCGCATCGTCGCCTCTGGCGTGTCCAAGACCAATATGGGCGGGCCGCTGGACCTCAGCCTGCTGAAGCCCGGCCGCCGGGTTCTGATCGTGGACCAGACCTTCGGCGACGCCTCCATCGGCTATGGACTGGCGACCGAGGCCAGCTTCTCCGAGATGCTGGCGACCGCCCGGCGCGACGAGCCGGACGCCCAGCTGATCGTCAAGCGCCACCCGGCCGTGGCGGCGGGGCGCAAGCAGGGCTGCATCCCGGCCAGCGAACTGGACGGCGTCACCCTGATCGATACGGACGTGCAGCCCGCCGACCTGCTGGCGGCGGTGGACGCGGTCTATGTCGTGACTTCGGCGCTGGGGTTCGAGGCCCTGCTGCGCGGCCTGCCGGTGCGCTGCTTCGGCGCGCCCTTCTATTCCGGGTGGGGGCTGACGACGGACGCGGTGCAGACCGAACGGCGCGGTGTACCGCGCGATCTGGAACAGATCGCGGCGGCGGCGCTGATCGCCTACACCCGCTATGTTGATCCGGTGACGGGTCAACGCTGCGAAGCCGAGGCGGCGCTGGAGCGGCTGATCGCCCTGCGCGACCGGGCCGATCGGCTGGCGGGCGACTGGGCCGCCGTCGGTTTCGCCCCGGCCAAGCGGCCGCCGGTGCGCCGTCTGCTGAACTCGCCCAAGGGCCGCGTCCGCTATTTCTGGCGCTCATCCGCCGCCGTCGTCCATGCGCGGGCGACGGGCGGCAAGCTGATCTGGTGGGCCGGCAAGGAGACGCCGCAGATCCGCGCCGCCGCCGACGCCTTCGACGGGCCGGTCGTGCGGATGGAGGACGGCTTCATCCGCTCGCGCGGCCTGGGGTCCGACTTCTTCGGCGCCCTGTCGGTCGCGCTGGACGATCAGGGCGTCTACTACGACCCGACCCGGCCCAGCCGCCTGGAAAGCCTGATCGAGGCGGGCGAACCATCGCCGGATCAGGTCGTGCGCGCCGAGGTCCTTCGCGCCCGCGTGGTCGAAGCCGGTCTGTCGAAATACAATCTGAAGGGCGCGGGCGTCCCGGCAAGCTGGCCGAAAGACAAGCCCATCCTGCTGGTCGTGGGTCAGGTCGAGAACGACCGCTCGATCATGATGGGCTGCGGACCGGACCTGCGCACCAACTCGGGTCTGGTGAAGGCGGCGCGGTCGGATCATCCCGACGCCTTCCTGATCTACCGCAACCACCCGGACGTGACGGCGGGCAACCGGCCCGGCCTGCTCGACCATGCGGCGATGGAGGAGGTCGACGCCTCGGCCGACGATCTGGACATCGTGGACTGCCTGAACGCCTGCGACCGGCTGGCCACCCTGACCTCCCTGACCGGGTTCGAGGCCCTGATGCGGGGCAAGCCGGTCAGCGTCTATGGCCGCCCCTTCTATGCCGGATGGGGCCTGACCGACGACCACCTGACGTTCGAGCGTCGCACCCGCCACGCCAGTCTGCAAAGCGTCATCCACGCCGCCCTGATCGGCTATCCGGTCTATGTCACGCCGGACGGCTGGCCGTGCGAAGCCGAAGATCTGGTCGAGGCCCTGATCGCCGCGCGCGACCACCCCCTGCCCGCCCCGCCGCGCGGCCGCGTCAATCGCTGGTGGCGCGGGATCAAGGCCAGTCTCGACCGCAGCCTTCCCCCGGCCTATTGAGGACGTTCGTCATCGCAACGGACTGAGTCCGGCCCGCGAGGCGCCCGAACTTCGCCGCGTGGCGCCGACATAAGGCTTGTCGAGCGCCGGGGACTCCATGTTCCCTCATGCAGCGAGGCGCCGCGCGCCGAGCGTCAGGGAACTACACAGTGCAAAAAGCCGTCATCTCCGCCACCGGCCTGTTCACGCCCGAACAGTCGATCTCGAATGAGGAACTGGTCGGCGCCTACAACGTCTGGGCGGAAGGCTGGAACGCGGCCAACGCCGAGGCCATCGCCGCCGGAGAGCTGGAGGCCAAGACGCCCTCGTCCGAAGCCTTCATCGAGAAGGCCTCGGGCATCAAGGCGCGCTTCGTCATGGACAAGTCGGGGATCATCGACCCCGAGCGGATGTTGCCGCACCTGGCCGCGCGCGGCGACGACGAGCTGTCGATCCTGGCCGAAATGGCCGTGAAGGCCGCCCAGGACGCCATCAAGGCCTGGGGCAAGCCGGTCAGCGAGATCGGCGCCGTGATCTGCGCCGCGTCCAACATGCAGCGCCCCTATCCCGCCATGGCCATCGAGGTGCAGCAGGCGCTGGGGATCGAGGGCTTCGCCTTCGACATGAACGTGGCCTGTTCCTCCGCCACCTTCGGCATCAAGACGGCGGCGGATTTCGTGGCCTCGGGGTCGGTCAAGGCCGTGCTGATGGTCAACCCCGAAATCTGCTCGGCGCACCTGAACTTCAAGGATCGCGACAGCCACTTCATCTTCGGCGACGTCGCCACCGCCGTCATCATCGAGGCCGAGGATCAGGCCGGACCGGGCGGCTGGAACATCGTCGGCACGAAGCTGAAGACCAGCTTCTCGAACAATATCCGCAACAATTTCGGCTTCCTGAACCGCGCCGCCCTGCCGACCGACGCCCATGAGCCGGTCTCGTCCGACGGCCTGACCGACAAGATGTTCGTCCAGCAGGGCCGCAAGGTCTTCAAGGAGGTGGTGCCGATGGTCTCGGAGATGATCCTGGACCACGCCGCCGAACTGAACCTGGACCCGCACGGCCTCAAGCGCCTGTGGCTGCACCAGGCCAACATCAACATGAACACCCTGATCGGCAAGAAGGTGCTGGGCCGCGAACCCGAGGCCGAAGAGAACGTCATCATCCTGGACGACTACGCCAACACCTCCTCGGCCGGGTCGATCATCGCCTTCCACCTGAAGAACGACGGCTTCGCTCCGGGTGACACGGGCCTGATCTGCAGCTTCGGCGCAGGCTACTCGGCGGGCACGGTTTTTGTGCAAAAGCGCCCATAAACCCGCCGAACAGGAATCAATATTTCCGGCGGCGCTTGCACTGTTCGGAAATTTTTGCAAACCGTAACGCGTCGAGAAGCAGGGGGGACAGCGCCCGAATGACTCAGACAGCTTTGCCCTGGGCTGAAAAACTCAGCGATCCGCTGGCGCACGACGTGGCCACGGTGCTGCAACGCATGGGCGGTTCGGCCCATCAGGACATGGTGATCAACTGCGTCGCGGCGTTGAAACGCCAACGCGGCGAGTCGGTGACTCAAGACCTCAAGATGAAGATCATCGAAGTGTTCGAACGCTATCGCGACTTCTTCATTCGCCCCTTCGGCGAAGGGTCGATGCGCTGGGCCCTGGCGCCGGGCGTCGCCTGACCATTTAAAGATCGAACAACGAAAAAGGCCCGCTCCGATTGGAGCGGGCCTTCGTCATTTCAGACTATCCGCGCTTAGAAACGGCGGATGTAGCTGACCGAATAGGCGTCAGCCTCGCCGCGATCATCGCGGAAGTCGCGGCGGGTCCAGTCGGCGCGGACGCCGTTGACGCCGTCCAGGTAGTAGTTGGCGCCGGCGCCGTAGTTCCAGCTGTCGCCGCCGACCTTGCTCTCGGAGCCGGCCAGTTCCTGCTTCAGCTCGGTGTGGCCGTAACCGCCGCGCGCGAACAGCTCCAGCTTGTCGCCGACGGGATATTTGCCGACGACATATCCGGCGGCGTCCCACTCGTGCTTGATCTGGCCGTCGACGCCGGCGACGCTGATGTCCTTGTCCTTGACCCCCACGCCGACCTCGGTCTCCACGGCCAGGTAGCGGTTCAGGTTGACGCCCAGGCGGCCGGACACGGCGCCGGTCTGGGCCGCATCGCCTTCCATGTGCGTGTAACCCAGCGAACCATAGCCGCGCGGTTCAGGATTCGATTGAGCAAACGCCGGAGCTGCGAGAACAGACACAGCAGCGGCGGCGAGAAGAACGTTACGCATTATTTCATACTCCTTAGATGATGTGACTTCTGTGATCACATGCCCCATCCAACGAAGCTTAAATGGTTGCGCCGCCACCTACGTTCCATAGGACAAACATCCAAGCATGGCGTAAGTTACGCAAAAGACACACACAACGTTACCCAAATAACGCAAAAGAAAGGGCGCGCTCCGCCGGGGAGCGCGCCCAACCGATCCGCCGGGAATCGGATCAGAAACGACGGACGTAGTTGACCGAATAGACGTCCACTTCGCCGCCGTCGTCGGTGAAGTCGCGACGGGTCCAGTCGCCGCGCAGGCCGTTCTGGCCGTCGAAGTAGTAGTTGGCGCCGACGCCGTAGTTCCAGCTTTCGCCGTCAGCCTTGCGCTCGACCCCGGCCAGTTCGGCCTTCATCTGCGTCGTGCCGTAGCCGCCGCGTGCGAACAGTTCGAAGTTGGGCGTGACCGGCAGGGTGCCGACCGCATAGGCGGCCAGATCATAGTCGTGCTCGATCTTGCCCTTGGCCCCGGCGATGGTGAAGTCGTCGTCCTTCACCCCGATCGAGCCTTCGCCCTCAACGCCGAAGTAGGGGTTGAACTTGGCCCCCAGACGGCCAGTGACAGCGCCCAGGTTTCCATCTGAATGGTCCAGCTGCGAATAGCCGAGCGTGCCATAGTAGGTGGGGCCGCCAGGCTGCACGACCTGGGCCGCAGCCGGCAGGGCGAATACAAAAAGGGCGGCGGCGGCGAGAATAACGTTACGCATGAGCTTCAATCACTCCTTATTGCGATGAACAGGCTTGGCCTGACCACCTTGCGGAGAAACAAAGCTCAAGCGCACAGCGTCGTTCCCTGTGCTTTATGAAGCAATCCATGACTGTGCGGACCAAAGCACACACCGCGTTCCGTCAAGGGTGACTATTTCACGGCATGAAAAAGGCGACCCTTTCGGGCCGCCCTTCTCTTGTCGACGATTAAAGGGCCTTAGCGGTCCTTCTCACGCTCCTCGCCCGAGCGTGCGCTCAGGGCGGCCTGGGCCGCCGCCAGACGGGCGATCGGCACGCGGTAGGGCGAGCAGGAGACGTAGTCGAGGCCGACCGTCTCGCAGAAGGCGATGGAGGCAGGGTCGCCGCCGTGTTCGCCGCAGATGCCCATCTTCATGCCCGGCTTGACCGCGCGGCCGCGCTCCTCGGCGATACGGATCAGGTCGCCTACGCCGCTCTGGTCCAGACGGACGAAGGGGTCGGTCTCGAAGATGCCCTTGTCCAGATAGGCCTGCAGGAAGTGTCCGGAATCGTCGCGGCTGATGCCGAAGGTCGTCTGCGTCAGGTCGTTGGTGCCGAAGCTGAAGAATTCGGCGTATTCAGCCAGATCGGCGGCGCGCAGGGCGGCACGCGGCAGCTCGACCATGGTGCCGACCAAGTATTCGACGCTGTCGCCGGCGTCCGCAAACACGGCCTTGGCCGTGCGGTCGGTCAGTTCGCGCAGATACTTCATCTCCAGACCCAGGGCGACCAGCGGGTGCATGATCTCCGGGATCGGGGCGACGCCCGACGACGCCTTCACCTGCAGCGCCGCCTCAAGGATGGCGCGGACCTGCATCTCGTAGATTTCCGGATAGGCCACGCCCAGGCGGCAGCCGCGGTGGCCCAGCATGGGGTTGGTCTCATGCAGTTCGCGGGCGCGGCGCTTCAGCTTGGCGGCGTCCAGACCTTGCGTCGCCGCCAGGGCGTCGATGTCGGCGTCGGTGTGCGGGATGAACTCGTGCAGCGGCGGGTCCAGCAGGCGCACAGTCACCGGCAGGCCGCTCATGATGGTGAACAGCTCGACGAAGTCGGCCTTCTGGAACGGGGCGATCTTGGCCAGGGCCACGCGGCGGCCCGCCTCGTCATCGGCCAGGATCATCTCGCGCACGGCGGCGATGCGGGCCTCGTCGAAGAACATGTGCTCGGTGCGCGACAGGCCGATGCCCTCGGCGCCGAAGCCGCGCGCGGTCTTGGCGTCCAGCGGGGTCTCGGCGTTGGCGCGGACCTTCAGGCGACGGATGCCGTCAGCCCAGCCCATCAGGGTCTGGAAGTCGCCCGTCAGCTCCGGCTCGATCATGGCCACGGCGCCGTCCAGCACCTCGCCCTTGCCGCCGTCGATGGTGATGACCTCGCCCGCCTTGAAGGTGCGGCCGCGCGCGGTGAAGGTTCCGGCCTTCTCATTGATGGCGATCTCGCCGGCGCCCGAGACGCAGGGGCGCCCCATCCCGCGCGCCACGACCGCCGCGTGGCTGGTCATGCCGCCGCGCGCCGTGACGATGCCGCGCGCCGCGTGCATGCCGTGAATGTCTTCCGGCGACGTCTCGTCGCGGACCAGGATGACGGCGTCGCCGTTCTGGCCCAGACGCTCGGCTTCGTCGGCGTCGAAGACGATCTTGCCGGTCGCCGCGCCCGGCGAGGCCGGCAAACCCGCCGCCACCACAGTGCGCGCCGCCTTGGGGTCCAGCGTCGGGTGCAGCAACTGGTCCAGCGCACCGGGCTCGACGCGGCTGACAGCCTCGTCCTGAGAGATGACGCCTTCGGAAGCCAGATCGACGGCGATCTTCAACGCCGACTTGGCCGTGCGCTTGCCGTTACGGGTCTGCAGCATCCACAGACGGCCCTGCTCGACCGTGAACTCGATGTCCTGCATGTCGCGATAGTGGCTTTCCAGCCGCCCCACCACGTCGACGAACTGGCCGAAGACCTCGGGCATGGCCTCTTCCATCGACAGCGCCGTCTCGCCCATCTCCTCGCGGCCCGCCTTGGTCAGGGACTGCGGCGTGCGGATGCCCGCCACCACGTCTTCGCCCTGGGCGTTGATCAGGAACTCGCCATACAGCTTGTTCTCGCCGGTCGAGGGGTTGCGGGTGAAGGCGACGCCGGTGGCCGAGGTCTCGCCCATGTTGCCGAACACCATCGACTGCACGTTGACGGCCGTGCCCCAGCTCTCGGGGATGTCGTGCATGCGGCGATAGAATTTCGCCCGGTCGTTCATCCAGCTTTCGAACACGGCGCCGACGGCGCCCCACAGCTGGGCCTGCGGATCCTGCGGGAAGGGCTGGCCCAGTTCGCGCTCGACCAGGGCCTTGTAGTCCGCGACCACCTTTTCCCAGTTCTCGGCGGTCAGTTCGGTGTCGACCGAAACGCCCAGGCGATCCTTGTGGTCGTCCAGCACCTCTTCAAAATAGTCGTGGCCCAGACCCAGCACCACGTTGGAGTACATGGTGATGAAGCGGCGGTAGGAATCGAAGGCGAAGCGACGGTCGCCCGACAGCTTGGCCAGCCCCTCGACTGTCTGGTCGTTCAGGCCCAGGTTCAGGACGGTATCCATCATGCCCGGCATGGAGGCGCGGGCGCCCGAGCGCACCGACACCAGCAGGGGGTTGGCGGCGTCGCCGAAGGTCTTGCCCACCACGCCCTCGACGTGGGCCAGGGCGGCCTTGACCTGATCGGTCAGGTCGGACGGATAGGTTTCCTCATTGGCGTAATACCAGGTGCAGACCTCGGTGGTGATGGTGAAGCCGGGCGGCACCGGCAGGCCGAGGGACGACATCTCGGCCAGGTTCGCGCCCTTGCCGCCGAGAAGGTTCTTCATCGACGCGTCGCCGTCAGCGGACCCGCCGCCGAAGCCATACACCCACTTGGTCATTTCGTAGTTCCTGAACCGTGGTCATGCGAGACTGAGTCCCGCCTATGCGGGGTTTCACTAGCGCGCTGCACCTGCGAAGGCGAGGCCGCAGGCGTAACAATCCGTGAGGGGTTGTATCGTTCGTCATCGTCTTCAAGCCCAAACCATGGACCGGCCAAAGGAAAACGCCCGCCGGTTTCCCGACGGGCGTTTGCGTTCACACGGCCCCGAGTGGAGGCTCAGGCCGGATCCGTTCAGGCGGCGACGGTGATCGCGCCTTCGGCCGGGTCGCGCAGGACATAGCCGCGGCCCCAGACGGTTTCGATATAGTGCTTGCCGCCGGCGGCGGTCGCCAGCTTCTTGCGCAGCTTGCAGATGAAGACGTCGATGATCTTCAGCTCCGGCTCGTCCATGCCGCCGTACAGGTGGTTCAGGAACATCTCCTTGGTCAGGGTCGTACCCTTACGCAGGGAGAGCAGCTCCAGCATCTGATATTCCTTGCCGGTCAGATGCACGCGGTGGCCGTTCACCTCGACGGTCTTGGCGTCCAGGTTCACCGCGATCTCGCCGGTGTGGATGATGGCCTGGGCGTGGCCCTTGGAGCGGCGGACCACGGCGTGGGTGCGCGCGATCAGCTCGTCCTTGTGGAAGGGCTTGGTCAGGTAGTCGTCGGCGCCGCCGCCGAACGTCTTGACCTTGGTGTCGATCTCATGGCTGCCCGAGAGGATCATCACCGGCGTATTGATCTTGCCGTTGCGCAGCTGGCGCAGAACCTCAAGCCCGCTCATGTCCGGCAGGTTCAGGTCCAGCAGAATGAGGTCGTAGTCATAGATCTTGCCCAGATCGATGCCTTCCTCACCCAGGTCGGTCGTATAGACGTTAAAGCCTTCCGACTTCAGCATCAGCTCAATGCTTTGGGCTGTCGCGTGGTCGTCTTCGATCAGCAGGACGCGCATTATTGCCCCTCCAGGCAAAGCTTGGGATAGCCGCGCGGGAGCGACGGCCAGGTAACCTTGTTCCAACGTTAACGGGCCAAAACCTTAAGAAGGGTTAACGCATCCCGATATGAAACGCCTAAGGTGATTTGCGAATCGCCGTCCAGAGTCCTGAGTCAAGGATTCGTTAATTTATTTGGCGTCGCCCCCTCATTCCCCTGTTGACGTCTGACGCGTCTTCCACAGGGGGCGTGCACAACCGCCCCCGTCGATGCCGGGCCCTGCCTGGGGAAGCGACCGCTTCTGACGCTTCATAGGACAATATTCCTAATTCAGTCGCCAGACACACTCATAATGGCGACATCCACAGGAATGGCGGGAGGAAGCGCAGATCATGGAACCCTATCGCGTGCCGGTGACGGAGGGCGACCGCATCCGGGCGGACGCGGCCCTGTCGCTGTCGGGCCTGGCCCTGGGCGTGCCGACCGCCGAGATGACGCGGCGCGAACGGGTGCGGCCTCGGGCCTGCCGGGCGCGCTGGTCGGCCATGTATCTGGCGCACGTCTCGTTCGGCTGGCCGCTGGAGCGGGTGGCCCACGCCTTCGGCCTGAACCGGGCGACGGCGGGCGCCGCCTGCCGTTGGGCCGAGGACGAGCGCGACCGGCCCGACTACGACGCCTTGATGGACGGTCTGGAGGGGGCGCTGCGGGCAGTCATGGAGCTGCCGCTGGTCGATCTGGCGCCCGAGATCGGTGCCCGCCGATGAGCCGCCAACTGGAGCGCGCCCGCAGCCTGCTGCAACGCCCCGGCGCCTGGCTGGATCAGGCGGGCGGCGCCTATCCCTTGCGCCTCGGCGGCGACCGGCGCAGCCGCGTGGTGCTGACGCTGGACGAGGCCGTCTTCCGCGCCGTGATCGAGCGGCCGGGCCTGCGGTTGCGCGAAGGCGGCGGCTGGCTGCCTCGCGCGGCCAACGACCATGCTCCCGCCGCTCCTCCGCCCGGCCGCCCCGGCGTCATCGAGGGCGAGCGCGCGGTGATGGAGAGCGACGGCCGCCTGACGATGCGCCGCGCCAATCTGGGCGAGAGCCCGATCCTGTGGCTGGCCCGGCGCAAGGACCAGTCGGGCCGTCCGTGGCTGACCCCGGCCGAGGTGGCGGCGGGCGAGCGCCTGCGCGCCGAGGCCGAGGTCGCCGCGGCCGGTCCGTCCCTGACCATGCGCTGGGACGCCTTGCCGACCTCGCGCTCGGGCGGCGGGCGCGCGCGGATCGAGCCGGGCGACCGCGCCCTGTCGGCCTCAACGCGGGTGCAGGCGGCGCTGGTCGCCTGCGGCCCGCGTCTGCGCGCCATGGTCGAACAGGTCTGCATCCACGGCACGTCGCTGCAACTGGCGGAACAGGCCCTGTCCCTGCGCCGCCGTCAGGGCAAGACTCTGCTGAAACAGGGGCTCCAGGCGCTGGCGGAGCATTACGGCATCGGGTGACGACCGACCGACGAAATGCAAGCCGTGCAATCAAAGATTGCTGATCTACGATTACTTAAGCATGGCCATTCTACCCAGAGGCGATCCCATCGGTCGCAGTGAGTAGACTCCCCATGACGTTCCTCCGCCCCGCCTCGCTTCTTCTCGGTCTGGCGAGCGTCGCCCTCGCCAGCGGCGCCGCCGCCCAAGCGCGCGCCGACGACCAATGGCGCGTCACCGTCAGCCCCTATGTCTGGGCCACCTCGCTGGACGGCAAGGTCACCCTGGCCGGGCACAAGGCGCCGGTGGACGTGTCCGCCTCGGACGCCTTCGACCAGTTGGAAAGCGTGGTCATGGGCGACGTCGAGGTCCGCAAGGGCCGCTGGGGCGCCTTCGTCGACTATCAGTACGCCAAGACCAATGAGGGCGTGTCCCTGATGGGCGTTCCGGCTGAGCTGGGCACCCGTTCGACCACCGTCTCGGGCGGCGTGCTGTTCCGCTTGATCGACGATCCCGTCGGCGGCCGCACCGCCTTCGGCGACGCACGCAGCTTCCGCGTCGAACCGCTGATCGGCGCCCGCTGGAGCAAGCTGCGGGCCGAGCTGAACACCCCGCTGGGCGCCACGCAGAAGGGCGCCGAATGGACCGATCTGCTGCTGGGCCTGCGCGTCGAGAGCGACGTGTCCGAACGCTGGACCCTGCGGACCCAGGTCGACGCCGGCGGCCTGGGCGACGACGATCGTCACAGCCTGGCCTGGCAGGCCCTGGCCTCCTACCGCACCCCGCTGGCGGGCGGCGCCGTCTCGATCAACGCCGGCTATCGGATGCTGCATCAGAACTATGAGCAGGACGATTTCACCGGCCAGCGCTTCGACTGGAAGGTGACGCGCCACGGCCCGGTGCTGGGCCTGTCGCTGACCTACTGATCCCCCTCACCCCAAGGAGACGACATGCGTAACGGAATGAAGAAGGGCGTCGCCGCCCTGGCCGCCGCCTTCATGCTGGCCGTTCCGGCGGCCGAGGCGTGCACGCGCCTTGTCTATCATGGCCACGACGGCGCGGTGATCACGGCCCGGTCGATGGACTGGAAGGACGAGATCATGACCAACCTCTGGATCTTCCCGCGCGGCATGGCGCGGGACGGGTCCGGCGGTCCCAACTCCCTGACCTGGACGTCCAAATACGGCAGCGTCATCGCCAGCGGCTATGACATCTCGACCGTCGACGGCGTGAACGAGATGGGTCTGGTCGCCAACGTCCTGTGGCTGGTCGAGTCGGAGTACCCGGCCTATGACCCGAACAAGCCCGCCCTGAGCATCGCCGCCTGGGCGCAATACGCCCTCGACAACTACGCCACCGTGGCCGAGGCGGTCGAAGGCCTGCGCGACGAACCCTTCGTCCTAGTCAGCGACAATGTGCCGGGTCAGGACCGCCTGACCACCCTGCACCTGTCCCTGTCGGACAGCAGCGGCGACAGCGCCATCTTCGAATACATCGACGGCAAGCTGGTGATCCACCACAGCCGCGACTATCAGGTGATGACCAACTCCCCGACGTTCGATCAGCAGTTGGCCCTGAACACCTATTGGCAGGGCATCGGCGGCACAGTCATGCTGCCGGGCGCCAACCGGGCGGCCGACCGCTTCGCCCGCGCCGCCTTCTACACCAACGCCATTCCCAAGTTCGAAGATCAGAACATGGCCGTGGCCAGCGTGTTCAGCGTGATCCGCAACGTCTCAGTGCCGTTCGGCATCTCGACCCCGGACCAGCCGAACATCTCCTCGACCCGCTGGCGCACGGTCGTGGATCATAAGCGTCAGCTCTACTTCTTCGAGTCGGCCCTGACGCCGAACACCTTCTGGGTGGACCTGAAGAAGATCGACTTCTCGCCGCGCGCCCCGGTCAAGCGGCTGGAGCTGGGCGAGAACCAGATCAACACCCACGCGGGCGACGCCACCGCCAAGTTCAGCAATGCGCGGGCCTTCCCCTTCCTGGGTCCGCAACAGTAGGCCGCGACAAGGCGGTCGGGGTTCAGAAGATCCCGACCGCCGCCTCGGCCCAGATCACAAGCACGGCCAGGACCACCGTCCCAGCCAGCGCCAGCCGCACCAGCGGCGTCCGCGCCTTCCACAACAGCAGCTCCAGCAGCAGCCCCGCCCCGATCAGCAGGACGGCGGCGAACAGGAAGTCCTGCCCGTCCCAGGCGACCTCGGAGGTGAACTGCATGGCCACCAGCGGCGTCAGCAGGATCAGCCCGACCGCGCTCCAGCCGGCCGTTCGGATCGGATTGAAGAAGGAAGGCGCGCGTTTCGTCAGGACCGACATCGGACCGCTCCGCACAGGAAAAGACGCCTCATCATGCGCCTGATCGCGGCCGATCGGAAGCGAGACGACCTCAGCCCGCCGCCAGCGCCGCCTCGCGGATGCGGCCGACCATGCTGTTCAGACCGTTGGCGCGTTGCCGCGTCAGGGCCGAGGGCAGGCCCAGACGGTCCAGCGCCGCCCTGGCGTCGAAGCCCAGAATCTCCGCCGGAAGCCGCCCCGAATAGAGCCGCAGCAGCAGGGCGATATTGCCCTTGGACAGGGCGCTGTCGCTGTCGGCGTCGAAGAACAGGCGATCGCCTTCAGGCCGCATCGACAGCCAGACCTGGGCGGCGCAACCCGGCACCTTGTTCGCCTCGATCCGCGCCTCTTCGGGCAGCGGCGGCAAGTCCTTGCCCAGGTCGATGACGTACTCGATCCGCCCTTCCCAATCGCCCAGCAGGTCGAACTCCTCGACCAGTTCGGCCAGGGTCTCGTCGATGGAGCGGGCGGGGACGGCGGCGGACATCATGGGCGCGACATAGGCCGCTCTCGCCCTCGCCACAACCGCCCCTCTCTCAACCGCATCTCTCAACGCTTCTGGGCTCCCCCGACAGGCGAGCGCGCTAGGGGGCGCTCAAGGCGCAGTCTAGGCTATACGGCTGATTCAACCCCTGCGCCCGGATGGCCGTGACGTCTCGGACCGCCCTTCTCGATCCCATCCGCCGCCCTGAAGCCGCCGAGGCCGGGGACGGCGCCGCCGTGGCCGCCTGGCACGCGGGCTGGACGGCGGTCGTCGGGCTGACCGCGCTGGGCGCCGCCTGGCTGGGGCGCCCCTTGGCCGCGCCTGAGGCTCTGGCCCTGGCCGTCATGGCCGCGCCGGGCGTGGCGGGCCTCGCCCTGCTGGCGCGCGACACGGCGGGATTGAGAGCGGCGTTGATGACGCTGTGGGCCCTGGCGGCCCTGACGGCGGCGGCCCTGGCGGGCGGCGCGGCCGGGCCGTTGGCGGGCTTCGTCTTCGCCCCCCTGGCGGCGGGGCTGGCGCTGGGCGGACGGCGCCGCGCGGTCGTCGGCGCCCTGGCCTCGGTCGGCGCGGCCCTGGTCGGCGTGATCTCCACCGCGGCCATCGGACCGGCGACGCCGGGCGGCGGCCTGGCCGGCGCCTCGGCCCTGATCACGGCGGGCGGCGGCCTGATGGGACTGGCCCTGGGGCTTCGTCGCCAGTCGCGTCGTCTGACAGCCGCCGAAGACGCCGTGACGCGCGTCGAGGCCGTTCTGTCCGGCCAGCCGGGTCTGACCCTGACGCTGGACCCCGGCGGTCGCTACCGCGCCCTGGCCGCCTATGGCGCGGCGCCGGCCGCCCTGCCCGTCGATCTACTGTTCGAGGATGGACTGCTGGCCGTCGTGGACGAGGCCGATCGCGCGGCCGTCCTGACCGCCCTGGCCCGCGCGCGGAACGGCGCCGAGGCCCAGGTCCGCTTCACCCCGCGCCTGGCGCTGGACCGGCGCATCCTGCTGGTCGCCCGACGGCTCGGCGACGGCCCGCGCCTGATCGTTCAGGCGCTGGACGCCACCTTGCAACACGCGCGCGAGGCCGAACTGGACGCCGCCCGCGCCGAGGCCGAGACCCAGAACGCCGGCAAGACCCGCTTCCTGGCCCATATGAGCCACGAGCTGCGCACACCGCTGAACGCCGTCATCGGCTTCTCCGACGCCATGCGGCAGGAGCTGTTCGGCCCCGTCCCGCCGCGCTACGCCGACTACGCCCGCTCGATCCATGAAGCGGGCGGCCACCTGCTGGACCTGATCAACGACGTACTGGACGTCAGCCGCATCGAGGCCGACCGCTATGAGCTGTCGCTGGAACGCTTCGACGCGCGCGAACCGGTGCTGGCGGCGCTGGCCCTGGTCCGCATTCAGGCCGACGACAAGGGCGTCGAACTGGCCGCCGTCCTGCCGCCCACGGCGCTAAGCGTCCGCGCCGACCGTCGCGCGCTGAAGCAGATGGCGCTGAACCTGCTGGCCAATGCGGTGAAGTTCACCCCGCCGGGCGGAACCGTCACCGTCTCGGTGCAAGCGACTGATGACACGCTGGAAGTGACCGTGGCCGACACCGGCGTCGGCATCTCGGCCGAAGATCTGGCGCGTCTGGGCCGCCCGTATGAACAGGCGGGCGACGCCGAACAGCGGGCGCAAGGGTCGGGGCTGGGTCTGGCCCTGGTCCGCGCCCTGGCCGGACTGCACGGCGGGGCGCTGACGCTGGACAGCGCGCTGGGCGTCGGCACGGCGGCGACCGTGCGCCTGCCGCTTGAGACGCCCGACGCCTGAGCCTCAGACCTTCGAGGCGGCCAGCTTCAGCCCGAAGCCGATGAAGACCACGCCGACCACCCGGTCCATCGTCCGCACCACGGCCGGGCGGCGCAGGAACCGGCCCAGCGGCGCCGTCGCCAAAATCAGCCCGGCGAACCAGACGATGGTCAGCGCCACATGGACCCCGACCAGGAAGAAGGTGAAGGCCGCCACATTCGCTCCCTGCGGCACGAACTGGGGCAGGAAGGTCACGTAGAAGACGCCGACCTTGGGGTTCAGCAGATTGGTCAGCAGACCGCGCCGAAAGGCGACCGGACCACTGGGGGGTAATGCGGCGCCGGGCTCGCCCAGGCTCTTGCGCGGCTTGAACAGCATCTGCGCGCCCAGCCAGACCAGATAGGCCGCGCCCGCCCACTTCACCACCGTATAGGCCAGCTCCGACACCCGCAGCAGCGCCCCGAACCCCAGCGACACCGCCGCGCCCCAGACCAGACAGCCCAGCAGGATGCCCGCCCCGGCGAAGACGGCCGAACGCCCGCCCTCGGCGGCCGCCGAGCGCAACACCATGGCCGTATCCACCCCCGGCGTGATGGTCAGGATGGTGATGGCGACCAGAAAGGCGGCGAACAGGGCGGGATCGAACATGACGGGCAATGGAACATGCCGCCCCGCCTCGCCGCAACCGTCGAACTGGACGGCGCCGCCGCGCCCGACCTAGGAAAGACCCATCCAGCCCTACGAGGAGCGATCCATGGACGAAACCGCCTATCGCGCCGCCCTGCGCGCCACGCTCGACGCCCATGATCACCCGGCGCTGGAGCGCATCCGCGCCCTGCTGGCCGCCCTGCCGGAGGCGGCGCGCGAAATCCACGTCGTCGTCTTTCCCGATCAGGACGGCGAAGGCGCCTTCAGCGTCCACGTCAGTCTGGACGGTCCCGACCTCTACGTCCTGAACAAGGCGATCGAGCCGCACCGCACCCTGTTCGAAGTCGTCCACGGCGAGGAAGGCTTCGAGCCTGACCTGCCCATGTTCGGACGCGATCCCGGCTTCAGCGTTCAGGACTCCATCGTCGATACGGCCGCCGACTGGATCGAGGCCCTGTGGCCGCGCGCCGGACAGACGCCCGTCCCCGTCATGATCTATGGCGACGAGGATTACGGCTCCGCCGCCCCGCGTCGGCTGGAGCCCTAGACCGGCCCCATGGCCAGAAAGGCGCGGGCGGCGGCGAAGTCGCCCGCCTCGAAACGAGCGGTCGCCACGCTGTCGTCGCGGAACAGGAATTCGATCAGAAAGGGCTCGCGCGGGTCCAGCGCCGCCAGCGCCTCAACCGCGCTGTCGGGAAAGCGCCAGACCTCGCCCGCCCGCGCGCCGGACGCCAGCAGGTCGCGCGGCGCGAGATCAGAACCGGCGGCGAAGACGGCGCGGCGCGCAGCCTCGGGCGGCAGGCCATCCCCCGCCAACCACGGCCGGGGCGAGCGCGCCGCATCGCGCATGACGATGCGCGCGGCATAGGGCCGAGGCTTGCCGACGAAGGAGACGACCGCCGCCGGGCGCGCATCCTGCGGCGCCTTGCCGGTCAGGCCGAACCGCACGGGCGAGGCGCCGGTCGCCCCGTCCTGGAACAAGCGCCAGCCGTCGCGGGCGCTCTCGAAACGGTCGGCGCTCCAGACGGCCTTGTCGCCGGGGAAGTTGATCCGCGCCGCCCGCGACCAGCCGGCGAAGGCGTGGCGCACCCGCGTCTTGACCTGGTTCAGTTCGACGTCGTTGCAGGGGGTGGCCTCGGCCCGCGCCCTGGCCCGCCCGGCCGTGGCGGCCAGTTCGGTCGCCGGACGCCCGGCGCGCAGGGCGGCTCCGCGCGCCTGCAACGTCGCCGCCTCCAGCGCCTGGGTCAGGCGCGGCTCGAACAGACGGCACTTGTCCTGCGCCGCCCGCACGAAGGCGCGCTCATAATAGACATCGCCCCCAAGGTTCTGGCCAGCCGTCGCCGTCCCGGCCGCGAAGGTCAGGGCGATAATGGCGGCCAGCGTTCTGCTGACGAAACGGGAAGGCGGCGCTATCCTCATGGCTCCACCCTAGCCGCCGCCGGTTCCGGGTCCGTGTCCAAACAGGGTGAACCAATTGCTTCTTTCCACTGACGTCTGGGTCGGCGCCCTGATCCGCCGCGCCGAGCTTGAGGGCGCCAACGCCGTAGTGGTGAAGAAGGGCGACGCCCGCGCCGGGGCCGTCATCGTCAAGGCTTATGACACCGCCACCCGCACCGCCCGCCTGTGGACCGAGGCGACCGGCCAGGACGGCGAGCCCCTGTGGATCCAGCCCGTCGCCAGCGAATTCGAAAGCGAACTGGACGCCTATCTGGACCGCCAGCGCCGCTATGACCCCGACCTCTGGATCGTCGAGATCGAGGACCGCCAGGGCCGCCATTTCCTGACCGAGAAGACGCAAGGCTGACCCGCTCCCGCCGGGAAAGGGTTCACCGGCCGACAGGGCCACTCAAAACCGCCCTAAAGCAGGCCGAAGGCTGGTAGGGCCCTCAAAATAGTAACCGGCCTGTTCACCGCGTTCGTGAACCGGAACGCAAGCGCGGGCGTCCTACAACCTGTCGCATGGGGGCCAGAAGGGTCCTGCGAGCGGACACGGTCCATGCTGTTTCTCTTGAACGATGTCGTCTTCGACCTGGACGAGGCCTGCCCGGCCCCGAGCCATGACGTGCGCCGGTTCGAGACCCTGTCTTGCGACTATGTGCTGGAGATGGGTTGCGAGTTGTTCGCCGAAGACCCGCTGCTGCATCGCACCGACCCGGCCCGCGCGCGCCGTCTGGCCTGGCTGATCGCGCACAAGGCGCAGGGCGTCAACGCCGCCCTGTTCGCCGCGCCCGAAGCCGGTTGCGCGCCCGAAGTGGTCGAACCGCGCTTCTGCGCCTTGCCCGAGATCGTCCTGCGCCACCTGCAACAGCGCGCGCGTCGCGGCGCCCTGAACGCAGCGACGGCGGACAAGGCGGTCTGGGGCCGTCTGGCGGCCTAGGGGCTTCCCGAACCGAACGACGTTCGCTATCTCATCCCGCAGGGGGAGAGCGAACCATGCGCCAGACATCCAGAGAGCGGCTGCGTCAACACCTGTTTGGCCTCAGCGGCCTCATCCTAGTCGTCCTCGCCAGCCCCGCCCAGGCCGGATGGTTGAAGGCCGAAAGCGAACGCTTCATCGTCTACAGCGACGGAAACGCAAACCAGCTGCGGCGCTTCACTCAGGAATTGGAGTCTTTCGACCGGCTGTTGCGGATTCGCCTGGGCGTCAATCTCGATCAGCCGACCTATCGCAAACTGCCCGTCTACCTGTTGGGTTCGCGATCGGCGATGCTGCGGATCAGACCGGACGCGCCCGAAGGACTCGCGGGCTTCTACATGGCGACGGATGAAGACATCTTCGGCGTCGCTCGCCGCGACGAGGAAATGCACACCCTCAAACATGAATACGCGCATCACTTCATGATGCAGAATTTCTCCCATGCCTATCCATCGTGGTTCATCGAGGGCTTCGCTGAATACTTCGCCACGGCCGATTTCAAGCGTGACGAGATTCACGTCGGACGTTTCAACCAGAACCAGGCCTATTGGCTGATCAACGGAACTTGGGTGTCGATGGAGCAGCTTCTGGCCGAACGGCCCGGCGCCTCGCTGCGCCATCGCGAGACCTATTATCCGCTGGCCTGGCTACTGACCCACTGGTTCATGAGCGACACCGAAAGACGCAAGACCCTGGGGGTCTATCTGGCGGCGGTAGGCGACGGCGCGGATCCGGTTCAGGCCATGCAGGACGCCACGGGGATGACGACGACGGAGTTGCAACGCACCCTCCGCCGCTACATGCGTGATCGCATGACCTATGTGGTGATGAAGACCTCCTTCGATCAGGTCGAGATCGCCGTCACCTCAATGCCCAAATCCGCCGACGACATCTTGCTGCTGAACCAGAGACTGAAGGTCGGCGTGCCGGAAGACCAACGCGCGGCCACCGCCGAAGACGTGCGCCGCGTCGCCGGCCGTCACCCGGACGATCCGCTGGCCTTGCTGGCGCTGGGCCACGCCGAGTTGCATTTCGGCGACGCCGCCGCCGCAGAAGCGCCGCTGCAAAGGCTGCTCACGATCCAGCCGGACCATGTTGAAGGACTACAATACCTCGCCCGGGCTCGAATGGACGCCGCCGCCGAGGAAGACGACCTGGAAGCCGCCCTGAAGCTTAAAATCGAAGCGCAAGACTATCTGTCACGCGCCTACGCTGCGGACGACGCCAACTTCGCCAGTCTGCTCTTAATCGCCGAGAACCGCGCCGATGCCCACAGCTACCCTAATGACAACGACGTGGCCGTTCTGGAGCAAGCCTTTATCCTGGCGCCGCAGTTGAGCACAGTTCGCTTCAATCTGGCTCAGGCTCTGCTGGAGCATGACCGCAAGACCGAGGCCGCGACCTTGCTGCAACCGCTGGTGAACAATCCCCACGCCCCCAATGCGTCAGCGCGTGCCCTGCTACGACAGATCGAAGGTCGCGCCGAAGACGGCGAAGACGACGAAGCGTTCATCGACAATGGCGATCAGGCGCAGTCGGAGCCCGCAGGCGACGATTAAAAAGGCTTCGGCGCGTTTAGAGCAGGACCCCGAACAGAGTGTGCACCACGATCGCCGCCAGGACGATCAGGGCGAACCCCGCCATAAAGCAGACCAACGGGTGAATCTTGCGCTCGCCCTGTGCGGGCGCGATCTTGCCTGAGTGGACCAGAGCCATGACGTTTCCCTTCCCTTGTGCGGCGGACTCATGGCCCACCATCTCCCGAAAACGAGCATGCCTCGAATAACCATCATACGCGAAGGGTCTTTCACGACATCGTGAACGTCGACAATTGAGCCCCGGCGCGGTAGGTCGCGCGTCCTAAAGGAAGCTCTATGTCCAAACTGACCCTCGCTCAGGAGGCCGACCGCCGTCGGACCTTCGCCATCATCGCCCACCCGGACGCCGGTAAGACGACCCTGACCGAGCATATCCTGCTGGCGGGCGGTGCCGTGCGCGCGGCCGGGGCGGTCAAGGCGCGCGGGGAAAACCGCCGCGCCCGTTCGGACTGGATGAAGATCGAAAAAGAGCGGGGCATCTCGGTCACCGCCTCGGTCATGACGTTCGAGCACGACGGCAAGATGTTCAACCTGCTGGACACGCCGGGGCACGAGGACTTCTCGGAAGACACCTATCGCACCCTGACCGCCGCCGACTGCGCCATCATGGTGCTGGACGCCGCCAAGGGCATCGAGCCGCAGACGCTGAAGCTGTTCGAGGTCTGCCGCCTGCGCGACATTCCGATCATCACCTTCATCAACAAGCTGGACCGCGAAGCCCAGGATCCGATGGCCCTGCTGGACGAGATCGCGTCCCGTCTGCAGCTGGACCCCGCCCCCATCTGGTGGCCGGCCGAGAGCGGCAACCGCCTGCGCGGCCTGGCCGAGGTCGGCGGCCAGGGCCGGTTCCAGCCCTATACCCGCAAGACCTCAGACAACGACGGCGAACACCCCGCCCCCCTGCCCCTGGAAGACGCCGGGTCCTTCTTCGAGGGCACGGAGCAGGCCGACATGGTCGATGCGCTGGAGTTGGTCGAGGCGGGCTACAAGCCGTTCGACCGTCAGGCGTTTCTGGAAGGCCATATGACGCCCGTGCTGTGGGGCTCGGCCCTGCGCCACTTCGGCATCGAAGAACTGTTGAAGGCCATCGGCGAATGGGCCCCGCCGCCCAAGACCATGAAGGCCCGCAAGGAAGCCCCGCCCGAAACGCGCAACGCGCCGGCGCCCGAGGACATCGCCGTCGAGCCCAGCAAGGACGAAGTCACCGGCTTCGTCTTCAAGGTCCAGGCAAATATGGACCCCAACCACCGCGACCGCATCGCCATGTTCCGCATGGCCTCGGGCAGCTTCAAGCGCGGCATGAAGCTGAAGGTGCAGAACACCGGCAAGCAGTTGTCGGTGAACGCTCCCATCATGTTCTTCGCCTCGGACCGCGAACTGGCCGAGGACGCCTTCGCCGGCGACGTCATCGGCATTCCGAACCATGGCGTCCTGCGCGTCGGCGACAGCCTGTCGGAAAGCGGCCTGGTGCGTTTCGCCGGCCTGCCCAACTTCGCCCCGGAAATCCTGCAGCGCGTCCGCGTCAAGGACCCGCTGAAGGCCAAGCACCTGAAGAAGGCGCTGGAAGGTCTGGCCGAGGAAGGCGTAACCCAACTGTTCCGCCCCGAACTGGGCGCGGACTTCATCGTCGGCGCCGTCGGCCAGTTGCAGTTCGAGGTCATGGCCGACCGCCTGGGCGAGGAATACGGCCTGGACGTGATCTTCGAGCCGTCGCCCTACGCCGAGGCGCGCTGGGTCGCGGGCGAGAAGGCCGATCTGGAGGACTTCGCCGGCAAGTACCGGCCCCAGATGGCGGTCGACATCGACCAGAACCCGGTCTTCCTGGCCAAATCGAGCTGGGAGACAGGCTATGTCTCCGAACGCTTCCCCAAGATCGCCTTCACCAAGACCAAAGAACGGGGCTGACCCTCAAGTCTTGCTGATCGACACCCCGCCGTCGACCAGCATGGCCGTGCCGGTCATGAAGCTGGACGCGTCCGACGCCAGGAACAGGGCGGCGCGGGCGATCTCGTCCGGCGTCGCCATCCGCTTCAGGGCGTGCATCCCCTCGACGAAGGCGATGATTTCGGGCGTGTGGGCGAACTCGCGCCCGGCCTCGGTGTCCGTGCCTCCCGGCAGCAGGCAGTTGCTTCGCAGCCCCTGCGCCCCGAACTCGGCGGCGATGACCCGCGACAGGCCGACCAGACCCGCCTGGGCCGCGCCATAGGCCGCCATGCCCGGCATGCCGATGGCGTGACCGACAAAGGTCGAGGTGAAGATCAGCGAGCCGCCGCCGCGCGCCAGCATGGCCGGAATCTGATGCTTGGCGCCCAGGAACGCGGCCGTAAGGTTGACGTCTAGCGTATCGCGCCAGCGATCCAGCGCGATCTGATGCGTCGGCTCATTGGCGCCGATGGCCCCGGCATTGTTCAGGGCGATGTCCAATCCGCCGAACCGCTCGACCGCCGTGTTCACCAGCCGCTCGGCCAGAGCCCCGTCGCGGATGTCGCCCGGCACGGCGACAGCGCGACAGCCCTCGGCCTCGATCGCCGCGACCAGGGCCAGAAGCTCGGCCTCGCGCCGGGCGGTGACGACCACCGCCGCGCCTTCGCGGGCGAACAAGCGGGCGGCGGCGGCCCCGATGCCGGAGCTGGCTCCGGTGACGATGGCGACCTTGTCGGACAGTGCGGGCATGACGACCTCGTGCGTAAAAGAGGCTGTCTTCCTTTCATGCCTTCATGGCGTGGTCTGGCGAGGTTCGGACCCCGCGTTCAGGTCGAGGGCACCGCTCGCCGCTCGCCCCGCCCCAGCGCCTGGAACCACGGCAGGAAGAACTGGATCAGCGGCCCAATGCCCACGGCGAAGACCACCGTGCCCAGGCCGACCGAACCGCCCAGCAACCAGCCTCCGGCCAGGACGCTGACCTCGATCAGCATCCGCGACACGCGGATAGACCAGCCCAGCCGCTGGTTCAGGCCGATCATCAGGCCGTCACGCGGCCCCGTGCCCATCCCCGCGCCGATATAGGCCGCCCCGCCCATGGCGGTCAGCAGCACGCCCATCGTCATGAAGCCCAGCCGCAGGGGCAGGCCCGTGATCTCGGGCAGAACGGCCAGGGCCGCGTCCATCGACAAGCCGATGACGAAGATGTTGAACAGCGTGCCCAACCCCGGCTTCTGACGCAGCGGGATCCAGGTCAGCATCACCAGGACGCCCATCAGGATGGAGGCGGTCCCCAGGCTCATGCCCGTCTTCAGAGACAGGCCCTGGTGAAAGACGTTCCACGGGTCCAGCCCGAGGTTGGAGCGCACCATCAGGGCGGCGGCCACGCCATACAGGCACAGGCCCAGTTGAAGCTGGATGAAACGACGCATGAACATGTGAGCCATAAGCCATCAAATCGGCCTTGCTTTATAGGGCCAATTTCGAAACGGTGGCCTTATGCGCGACACTCTGGTCAACGCCGCCTCCCTGTCGCGTCAGTTGAACGGCTGGCGCGGGCCGGACGGCGAGCCCGCCTATCGCCGCCTGGCCGAGGCGTTGAAGCTGATCATCCTGGACGGGCGGCTGTCTCTGAACGCGCGCCTGCCCGGAGAGCGACGGCTGGCCGAGACCCTGGGCGTCAGCCGCATCACCGTCAGCGCCGCGCTGGACCGGCTGAGGGCCGACGGCTTCATCGTCAGCCGGACCGGGTCAGGCAGCTTCACCGCCCTGCCCGCCAGTCCGGCGTCGCCGCCCGTGACCTATCTGGACGGGCCGATGCAGAGGGTCGATGCGCCCGGCGTCATCGACATGGCCTCGGCCGCCATGGCCGCCGACGAACAGGTACACGCCGCCTACGCCCGCGCGCTGGAGGCCCTGCCCGCCCATCTGCCGGGACCGGGCTATGAGCCGGTCGGGATCGAAGCCTTGCGCCGCGTCGTCGCCGACCGCTACGCCGCCGAGGGCATGGCGACCACGGCGCAGCAGGTGGTGGTCACGGCGGGCGCTCTGGGCGGGCTGGCCTTGCTGCTGCGGGCGGCGACACGGCCCGGCGACAGGGTAGTGGTCGAACACCCCGGCTATCCCCACGCGCTGGACGCCCTGACCCAGGCCGGGCTGGCGCTCAGCCCCGTCGCCATGACGCCCCAGGGCTGGGACATGGACGGGATGCTGGCCGCCGTCGCCCGCGTACGGCCGCGACTGATCTATCTGATCGGCGCGCACCACAATCCGACGGGCCATGTCCTGTCGGCCGAAGACGAGGCGGCCGTCGCCGCCGCCGCCGCCCGCGTCGGAGCGATGCTGGTGCTGGACGACAGCCTGCGCGAGCTGTGGTTCGACCGCCCGGCGCCGGCGCCCGTCGATCACGGCCCCCATGTCGTGCGGCTGGGCTCGACCAGCAAACCCTATTGGGGCGGATTGCGCGTCGGCTGGCTGCGCGCCCATGTCGAGGTCGTCGACGCGGTGGTGCGTCACAGGCCGTCGCTGGATCTGGGCGTGCCCATAATGGAGCAGCTGGCGGCCGCCATGCTGCTGACCGGCGACCCGGCGCCGCTGCACGCGCGGCGTCGGCTTCTGGCGCGCCGCGAAGCCCATCTGCGGATGCGGCTGGCCGAGCATCTGCCGGAATGGCGGACGCGCCGGCCCGACGGCGGCCTGTCTTTGTGGGTCGAACTGCCCCGGCCGGACGGCGTGCGCCTGGCGATCGCCGCGCCCGATCAGGGTGTGCGGATCGCACCCGGCATGCGGTTCGGGATCAACGGCGCCTTCGACCGCTTCATCCGCCTGCCCTTCAGCCGCGATGAGGCGGAGCTGGACCTGGCGGTGGTCAGGCTAGCGTCGGCCTGGGGCGGGCTGGACCGCAACGCGCCGCGTCGTCCGACGCCCGACCCGCTGCTCCGCGCCGTGCTTTAGGGCGCGCGCGGACAAATACAACGGCAGAACGCCCGAAGCCACGGCCAGCCGGCCGTTGCCCGCGCCCTGCCCCGGCGCCGGCGAGATGTCGCAAGACCGTCGCCTGTTCCTGCGCTGGCTGACCGATCAGGGACGCGCCATGCCGGACGCCTCCGCGGATCGCTCGGATTCAACCTGAAGCTTAGCTGAACACGGCTTTCATCCATCGCGTGGACGTGGTTCTCTAAGAGGACGCAAATCGGCCGCGCCGCGCCGTCATGATCCGGGCCGCCGCAGTTCGCGGCCCCTGTGGAGTTCAGATGCTGCTCGTCGCCTTCACCGCCGTCCTGGCGCTGGTTCAGGGTCAGGCTCAAGCCCAAACCCCTGCTCCGGCCCCTCGGCTCGTCTCCTATGACGAGGCGGTGCGGTGCGCCGGTCTGACCCAGGCCGCGTCCGAACTGGAAGGCGGCGAAAGCCGTTACGGCCGCGAGCTTTACGACGCCGCCCTCTATTGGTCGCTGGCGGCCATGCAGGCGGCGACGACCGCCGGGCGCAATCCGACGGCGGCCGAGAACGACCAGACCCGCGCTCGGCTTCAGTCCGTGCGTCGTCTGTCGGCCGGCGACGCCGAGTCGCGCACCGCCCTGCAACGCTGCCGCAAGGCCGCGCCCCGCCTGGGCTAGCGGCGAAAAACAGCGAACCGCCGTTTTCTCATTATATGGTTAAGCCGAACCCTTCGAACGGCGCTGCGTTTGCTTGGACGACCCCCGGATCACCTTCGTGATCCCGAAGCGGGACGGCGGAGCGCGATGTTCGAATTCGGCAGAGATCTGAGACGGCTGTTCGAGAAGGCGCGCGATAGCGACGATCTCGGCTGGCTGGAGCTGATCGGCGCAGGTCTGGTCGAGATCGAAGCCCGCCAGCAGGCCACGGACGCCGGCCGCGTCTCCTGCGCCCGCCCCTTCGACGCCGCCCTGCGCGCCGCCGCCCTGTGGCGCGAGCACGCCCGTCGGTGCGGCGCCGCCGCCAGCATCGACCGCGCCGAAGCCGCCGGACACGACGCCGCCAAGGTCGCCGCCAATGACGACCAGGCCGTGCGCGCCGCCCTGGACCTGGCCCAAACCGGGATGCTGGCGTTCGACCTGCGCGGCGGCCCCGAACGACTGGCGGCGGCGCTGGACCTGCTGGCCGACCTGCCCGCCGCGCGGCGCGCCGACACCGCCGCCGCCATGGCCGCCCTGCACGCCCGCCTGCGCGCGCGCCAGGCCCTGCTGTCCAGCCGCCTGTCCGAACTGACCGAGGCCACGGCCCTTCTCGACGCCGCCCTGACACGACTGAAAACCGGGCGCGCGGCCGAGGACGAACTGCGCATGGACCGCGCCGTGGTGACGCTGGAGGCCGGGCTGATCGCCCGCGACCCGCGCCTGCTGGACCAGGCGGGCCGCGACCTGCGCACCCTGGTCGAGGCCGCCTCGCCGGAACAGCGTCCGCTGAGCCGCGCCCGCGCCCTGGCCCTGTGCGGCGCGGGCATGGCCGCCCTGGCCGCTGTGGCCGAGGACGCCGCCGCCCGCGATCAGGCCCACGCCCTGTTCGACGCCGCCGCCCAACTCTTCACCCCCGACCACAGCCCGCTGGACTGGGCCGCCATCCAGGTGATGCGCGCCGAGCGCGAGACCCTGCCGCCGCTGGTGCTGGTCCAGGCCGAGACCCTGACCGAGGGCGGGGGCCTGATCCTGGGCGCCCTGGCCCATGAACAGCGGGTGGCCCAGGAGGCCGCGCGCGCGGGCGCCGTCGGCGATCTGACGGCCCTGCTGGAGATCGAGGGCGCCCTGCGGCGGCGCCTGGTGCGGCCTTCGGTCTCGGCCACGCCGCTGGACTGGGCGGCCGAGCAGATCGGCCTGGCGCGCATCGCCCTGGCCCGCGCCCGCTGGACCGGCGAAACGCCCCGCGCCGTCGGCCTGATGCTGGCCGAGGCGGCCCAGACCGCGCGCGAGCACGGCGCCTCCAGCCTGGCCGAACGCGCCGAACGCCTGACGCCGCGCCCGCAAACCGTCTGAGCGCGCCGGGGCGAGCGCACGCGCGGCCTTGACCCGGCCCCATTGGGCGCCTAGCTCACGGGCTTCGCAGAAGGGTTCCGACACAGTGACCGAACAAACCGCCGCCGATCCCGTCCACGCCTTCATCGCCCAGACGGTGGCCGAGCATGACGTGGTGCTCTTCATGAAGGGCACGCCGGATTCGCCGCGCTGCGGCTTCTCCTCGGTCACGGTTCAGATTCTCGACCACGTGGGCGCGGCCTTTGTCGGCGTCGACGTGCTTCAGGACGAAGCCCTGCGCGAAGGCATCAAGGCCTTCACCGACTGGCCGACCATCCCCCAGCTCTATGTGAAGGGCGAGTTCGTCGGCGGCTCGGACATCGTGCGCGAGATGTTCCAGTCGGGCGAACTGGCCGCCCTGATGGCCGAAAAAGGCGTAGCCTTGGGCGAAGCCTAACCCGATGGCCCGGCCGCAGCTGCAACCGCGTGAGGACCGCGAGGTCTTCGTCGTCCCGCTGGACGTGCGGCCGGAACACATCGACGAGAACAACCACGTCAACAACGTCGTCTACGTCGGCTGGCTGCAGGACGTGGGCACGGTCCACTGGAACGCGCGCTTCGACGACGAGACGCGCGCCCGCTGGTCGTGGATCGCCCTGAGACACGAGATCGACTACCTGCGCGCCATCGAGCCGGGCGCGACCGGCGTCGTCGCCCGCACATGGGTCGGCGATCCGCAGGGGCCGCGCTTTAGCCGCTATGTCCGCATCGAGGACGCCGAAGGCCGCCTGTGCGCGCAAGGCCTGTCCGAATGGTGCCTGGTCGACGCCCAGACCCTGCGCCCCGTTCGTATTCCCGCCGAGATGCTGGGACCGTTCACGGCGTAATCCTCCCTTCTCCCCTTGTGGGAGAAGGTGGCCCGTCAGGGCCGGATGAGGGGTCTTGCGACGGTGAATGAGGTTGCGAGGCGAATGTCCCGCAACCCCTCATCCGTCAGGCTCCGCCTGCCACCTTCTCCCACAAGGGGAGAAGGACGATGGATCAACCCGCGATCTGGCCGAAGTCGGCGACGCGGTTCATGACGCCGCGCACCTGAACCAGCAGCTTCAGGCGGTTTTCACGTTCTGCGGCCACGTCGGAGTTGACCATGACGGCGGTGAAGAAGGCGTCCACCGGGCCACGCAGGGCGGCCAGGGCCGTCATGGCGGCGGCGAAGTCCTCGGCCTCCAGAGCGGCGTCCACGGCCGAGGCGGCGGCGGCGGCGGCGAAGGCCAGGGCAGTCTCTTCCTCCGGCTGGTTCGGCAGGCCGGTGGCGACGGCGCCCTCAGGCAGCGGCCCCTTCTTCTCCTCGGCCTTGAGCAGTTGCGCGGCGCGCTTGTAGCCCGCCAGCAGGTTCGCCCCGTCGTCTGTCGCCAGGAAGGCGGCCAGCGCCTCCACCCGACGCACGATCCGCACCAGATCGTCGTCGCCCAGCGCAAAGACGGCGGCCACAAGGTCGTGACGCTGGCCCTTGTCGCGCAGAAGGACGGTCAGGCGATCGGCGAAGAAGGCGAGAAGATCCCTGGCATTGATTTCAGCGGCAACATCCCAAGCTTTTGCTTGAGAAACCAAATCTGCTCGGTCGAGCGGTAGTTCGACTTCATCAAGCGGCACTGCTGCAAGTCCAAGGTTCCCTCGAATATCAACCAACTGGTGCGCAGCACGATTTACCGCACGCTCCAACGATTCCGAATGAACAAAAAATGCGTGGTGCTGAAAATCGGGTAGGAGGCTCAACCGTACCCCGTTCTCCAGCACCAGCCGGATCACGCCCAGCGCCGCACGACGAAGCGCATAGGGATCCTTCGACCCCGTGGGCTTCTCATCGATGGCGAAGAAGCCGACCAGGGTGTCCAGCTTTTCGGCCATGGCGACGGCGATCGTGACCGGGGCGGTCGGGACGGTGTCGCCCGGTCCCTGCGGCTTGTAGTGGTCGCGGATGGCGTCGGCCACGGCGTCAGGCTGACCGGCCAGACGGGCGTAGTAACCGCCCATGATCCCCTGCAGTTCCGGGAACTCGCCCACCATGCCCGAGGCCAGGTCGGCCTTGGACAGGCGCGCGGCCTGTTCGGCCTGAGCCGGATCGGCGCCGACCAGCGGGGCGATCTCGCGCGCCAACGCCGCGATGCGGTCCACCCGCTCGGACAGCGTGCCCAGCTTGGCGTGGAAGGTGACGTCCTTCAGCTTGGCGTTCCAGGCGTCGAAGCCGACCTTCTGGTCCTCGGTCCAGAAGAACTCCGCGTCGCTCAGGCGGGCCGACAGCACCTTGGCGTTGCCGGCGGCCAGGGCCGCGCCGCCGTCGGTCGCCTCGACGTTGGCGACGACGACGAAGTGGGGGGCCAAGCCTTCCTTGCCCGGCTCGCGCACGGCGAAATACTTCTGGTGCACCTTCATCGACAGCTGGACCACTTCCGGCGGCAGGGCCAGGAACTGCGGGTCCATGTCGCCCAGGATCGGCGTCGGCCATTCGGCCAGACCCGACACCTCGTCCAGCAGGCCGTCGTCATCGACCAGGGCCAGCCCCTTGGCCGCGCACACGGCCTTGGCGCCCTCGAGGATGCGCAGCTTGCGGTCGGCGGCGTCCAGCAAGACGAAGTTGCGCTCCAGCTTGGCGCGGTAGTGGGCGAAGTCCTTGACCGCGAACGGCTGGCCCGCGCCCATGAAACGGTGGCCCTCGGTCACGTCGCCCGAGGGTATGCCGTCGACTTCAAACGGGATCACCGCCCCATCGTACAGGGCCAGGATGCGCTTGATCGGTCGCACCCAACGCAGGGTTCCCGTGCCCCAGCGCATCGACTTGGGCCAGGGGAAGTGGCGGATGATGTCGTCGACGCTCTCGGCCACGACCTCGGTGGTCGCGCGGCCCTTGCTGCTGATCTCGGCGAACCAGACGCCGTCGCGCTCGACCAGTTGGTCCTGCGTCAGGCCGGTCTTGCGCAGGAAGCCTTCCAGCGCCTGCGCCGGAGCCGAAGTCTTCGGCCCCTTCAGCTCTTCATTGCGGTCGGGCGTAGCGGCGGGCAAGCCATCGATCACCAGCGTCAGGCGGCGCGGCCCGGCATAGGTCGTCAGCGCGTCCCAGGTCAGGCCTGCGGCCTTCAAGCGGTCGGACGCCATGCGCTCCAGATCGCGCGCGGCGCCGGGCTGCATACGGGCGGGGATTTCTTCAGAGAAGATTTCGAGGAGAAGCTGGGACATCAGGCGGTCGCCCGTTCGTGTTCGACTTGAGCCCATTCTGTCTGGGCGACGGCGCAGGCTTTGCACAGGTCGCGGATGCGGCCGATGTAGCTCTGGCGTTCGGCGACGGCGATGGCGCCGCGGGCGTCCATCAGGTTGAACAGGTGCGAGGCCTTCAGCACCTGATCATAGGCAGGCAAGACCAGCGGCTGGCCTTGCGGACCCTTCATGGTCAGGAAGTGGGCGGCCTCGCGCTCCATGTCCTCGAAGCGGCGCTTCAACGCGGCGACGTCATAGCCGTGGAAGTTGGCTTCCGACTGCTGGCGCTCGTTCTCGAGGAAGACCTCGCCGTAGGTGAGACCCTCCTTGTTGAACTTCAGATCATAGACGTTGTCGACGCCCTGAACATACATGGCCAGACGCTCCAGCCCGTAGGTTAGCTCGCCCGAGACGACGTCGACCTCGATGCCGCCGACGCCCTGGAAATAGGTGAACTGCGTCACCTCCATGCCGTCGCACCAGACTTCCCAGCCCAGACCCCAGGCGCCGACGGTGGGGTTCTCCCAGTCGTCCTCGACGAAGCGGATGTCGTGCAGGCTGGGGTCGATGCCGATGGCGGCCAGCGAGCCGAGATACAGCTCCTGCAGGTTGTCGGGGTTCGGCTTCAGGATGACCTGATACTGGTAATAGTGCTGCAACCGGTTGGGGTTCTCGCCGTAGCGACCGTCGCCGGGGCGGCGCGAGGGCTGGACGTAGGCGGCCTTCCACGGCTTGGGACCGAGGGCGCGCAAGACGGTCGCGGGGTGCAAGGTGCCGGCGCCGACCTCGATGTCATACGGCTGCAAAATGGCGCAGCCCTGATCGCTCCAATAGTGGTGCAGGGTCAGGATCAGGTCCTGAAACGAGAGAGGTTCAGCAGCGGCCACGGTCGACATTTCGGTCCGATTTCGGGAGGCGCGGACCATAGGGCCGCTACGCTTCGCCAGCAAGGCGAGGCGGCCGAAACCTTCACCCTTCTGCAAGCGCAGATGCGCTAGAAGGCGGCCATGATGCAGCAACGGATCGATCAAATGCGCCGCCGAGCGGCGCGCTACCTGGGCGTGCGGCCGGTGACGGTCGCGCCCGCCCGCGGGATTCTCAGCCTCAGCTTCGACGACTTCCCGGCCAGCGCCTGGACCGAGGCCGGGCCGATCCTGGCCGAGCATGGGATCAGGGCGACCTATTACGTCGCGGGCGGTCTGTGCGGCGGCGAGAACATCGGCAAGGCCCAGTTCGAGGTCGAGCATCTTCAGTCCGCGCATGAGGTCGGGCATGAAGTCGGCTGCCACACCTTCGACCACGTCAGCGCCCTGCGCCTGAGCCCCGCCGAGCTGACGGACCAACTGGCGCGCAACGCCGCTTGGGTGGGCGAGCGGCTGGACGGCCACGTCATGACCACCTTCGCCTGGCCTTTCGGCGACGTGGCTTTGGGCGCCAAGACGGTGATCGACGAGCGGTTCCTGCTGGGACGCGGCGTGCGCGACGGGGTCAACGCCGGACGCGCCGACCGGGCCAATCTGCAGGCCATCGGCCTGGAGTCCCGCCGCCTGCCCCACTACGACCTGGAGGCGCTGGTCGCCCGCGCGGCGGAGGCGCCCGGCTGGCTGATCGCCTATGGCCACGACGTCGAGAGCGACCCCACCCCCTACGGCTGCACGCCCGAAGACCTGGACCGCCTGATCCGCCTGGCCAAGGCGGCAGGGCTGGAGATCCTGCCGGTCGGCGAAGCATGGGAGCGGTTGGGCGGCGACCTCTAAATTCCACTCATCCCCGCGAAGGCCAGGATGAGCGGTTTTCGGATCAACAAAAACGCCGCCGCCCGCTGAGGGCGACGGCGTCTGTCCGTCAGGATCGCCGGGACCGAAGCCCCGGCGCCCGCCTTATCAGAACCGGAAGCTGACGCGGCCGGTCAGGCGGTGGTCCTTGTAGTCGTCGTTGAAGACGCCCGAGTAGCCGACCTCGATGTTGGTCGACTTGCTTGCTTCGATGTTGAAGCCCAGGCCCGCCTGAAGCGCGCCCGAGTTCAGGTCGGCGCCTTCGACGCGGAACACCGGACCGTCCGAGAAGGCCGCGTTGAACACGGGGCCGTCGCCGCTCAGGTCTTCGGTCCAGGCCAGGTGGCCGATCGCCGACAGCGCCGGGCGGCCGTTCCCGCCCGCCAGATGCGTCTCCGAACGCAGACCCGCCGTCAGCAGGTCCGAAGTCTGGGAGACGTCGCCCGACAGGGCCGCGTCGCCGCCGCGCTCGACCACGTCCGCATCATATTCGACGCGGGTGTAGTTCAGGTATGGCTCCAGCACGGTCGAGCCCATCACCGGCTTGCGCCACGACACTTCGCCGTAGGCCTGCCAGGCTTCGCCGTCGTAACGGCCGGTCAATTGCTCATTGAAGCGGTTCAGCGAGGCCGAACGGTCCGTGCGGGTGCGCGAGTCCATCCAGGCGCCGCCCAGACGGAAGTCGAAGCCGGCCAGCGTCGCGGCGCCGTAGACGCCGATGTGCTGGGTCTTGACCTCGCCCGTCGAGTGCAGACGGTTGGCGCGGATTTCCGACTGGCTTTCACCGACGGCGACGCCGATGTGGGCGCGGCCGTTGAGCGTCTTCTCGACGCCGGCCAGATAGCCGGTGGCCTCGCTGCGGAAGCCGGCCAGTTCGCCGTTGTCCTGACGCCCGCTGCCGAAGACGCCCGAGGCCCAGACGGCGACGCCACGACCGTCGGTCGCCTCGGTCGTGCCGTTGCGACCGCGCGTCAGCATGGCGTCACGGATGAAGCGCGAGTCGCCCGAAGCGACGCCCGCCAGGGTGGCGTGAACTTCGCCCGTCAGGCTGTTCAGAGCGCCACGGACGTTAGCGACGCTGCCGTCCAGGATGGCGTCTTCCAGAGCCGTGTTACGGCTTGCCGGCGGGTTGGTCATGGCCGAAGCGGTCATGACATCCAGCGCCGCGCCGACCGACGTCTGGTTCGGCGTGACGCCGACCGAGGCGATGGTCACGTCATTGCGCGCCAGCGTCAGCTGTACGGCCTTGTCGCTGTAAGTCAGGATCGGCTTCAGGAAGGCCAGATCGCTTTCGGCGCCTGCGAAGACGCCGGTGACGCCGCCCTCGGACTGCAGGATATTCATCTGCGTGCGCAGGTTCCACTCGCCCTGGTCGGCTTTCAGGATGACCTTGCCGCCCTCCAGCGTCGTCGCGCCTTCAACAGCCACGCGCGAGTGCTGGGCGCCGTTCACGCTGGAGCGGATCCACAGGTAGGAGCCGTCCTTGAACACCAGGTTGTCGGCGATGGTCAGCGTGCCGAACGGGTTGGCCTTGTCGCCCGGCGACAGGACGCCGCCCTTGTCGACCACCACGTCAGCCAGACGGCCCACGCCGCCCAACATGCCCAGATCGGCCACGGTCGAGGTCGAGTTGATCAGGCTGCCGTTGACGGTCAGCAGGCCGCCCTCGACGCGGGTCGCGCCGGTGTAGTCGTTGGCGCCGGTCAGGATCAGCTCGCCGCCGCCCTTCTTGACGATGCCGCCGATGTCGTCGGGGTATTCGGCCAGAACCTCGGCCGAGTAGCGGTCGCGTGCATCGCCGATGTCATTGCTCCACACGTCGACCGTGCCGACGCGAACGTTGACGTCGCGCACGTCACGCAGGGCCGTCGGGCCTTTCAGCGCAACCTCCATCTGCGGCGCGCCCCACCCGGACTTCAGGTCCACGCCCGGCGTGTCCAGATCCAGCGAGCTGGACACCAGGATGTCGCCGATCAGCGCCGTGTCGTACTCGGCGAAATGCTCCATCAGCAGGGCGGCGAAGCCCGAGATGTTCGGCGCCGCCATCGAGGTGCCCGTGTAAGCGGCGTAATCCGGTCCGGTGAAGGTGAGGATCGTCTCCAGCTTCTCCGCCAAGATGCCGTTGGCTAAGGTCAACACTTCGGACGAGAACTCCGGCGTCAGGACCGCCATATTGCCGGCCGAGGTCAACAGACCCGCCAGATCAGAAGTGAACCCGTCAGGATCGCCAAAGAGCGCGCCTGAGATCACCGTAAACGCCACCGCTTGTTCGGCGATGTAGCGGCGAGCCGCCGCCTCGTCGAAGGGCTGACCGGCAAGTTCAGCGGCTTCCTTGGCGCCCAGATAACCGTTAAGAACATCCAGGAAGCCGTAGATCGCCGCGTTTTGCAGCTGTCCGACCGTCGTCGCGGTATACAGAGGCAGATAGTCCTGCGGCGCATAGGCCGCCACCAGAGCGTCATAGTCGTACTCGAACCCCGGCACGGCTGAAACGATCTGGTGCCCCGGTCCGGCGACGCACCAGGTGGCGCTCTGGCCGCAGAAGCTGGTCGAAGCGCTGGGCGTCAGATCCCCCGTGTAGTTGGCGACCGACAGCCAGTTGGAGCGCAGGCGCGGGTCCGACATGGGCGCGAGCGCATCAATGCTGGCGTGGACGCCGTAGCCGTTGCCCGCTGAGAAGACGACCAAGACGTCGTTGTCCAGAACAGGCTTGTAGAAGTCGCCGAGATCCTCGCCGAGGAGGTTCTTCACGATGTCAGCCGGCGCGTCATAGGGAATATTGTTCCCCGAACCCCAGCTGTTGTTGATGATCCGGACTTCGCCCGTATTGGCTAGGTCGATGATGTTCTCCAACGGCGTGCTGACGGTGTCGCCGTTGATGTAGATATCGCGGAACCACAGGAAGTCGCCGGCGGCGAAGTTGGTCGTGGCCGAATAGATGTTGGCGCCGAAGGCGTTGCCGAACATGGCCTCGCCTTCGATGCGGGCGCCGCCGATGGTGCCGGCGACGTGGGTGCCGTGGCCTTCCCAGCCGCGACGCGGGTTGATGCGGCCGTCGTTGCCGTAGTCGCCCGAGACGACCGTGTTCAGACCCTTGATCTTGCCTTCCCCGCCGAACAGCGGGTGATCCATGTAGACGCCCGCGTCATTGACGCCGACCGTCAGGCCCTTGCCCGACAGGCCCAGGGCGTAGGCGTGCTCCAGACCCAGATGGGCCTTGGAATAGTCCACCGTGAACTGGGCGTCTTCACGCCAGGACGTCAGCGCCGCGTCGTAGTCCGCAGTGCGCGACCCGTCCGCCATGTAGAACCCGCCCGGCGGCGGCGTGACACTCGTCTGGGCGGAAACATCACTCGCCCAAACCAGGGCGGAACCAGCGGCTGCAACCAAGAGGCCAGCCTTGAACGCGTTAATCATAGATCCCCACAAAAGCGACATAGCTATTCGAAGAGGGGTCGCCTCCGTCTCGGCAGCCCTATGACCGCCGCTCCACGCACCCCTCTCTAAAGCATTTGAGACGGAAACCTCCGCCTACTGTCAATCATGGAACGAAGATCATTCGCTCACGCGCGCCTGGACCAAAACGGTCACGCTTGAGTGTCCCGAAATTGGAATTTCCCTCCAACCCCCGCGCGTCATGACTCACAAGGGCCCGACCGCCGCCTCAATCAGTCTTTTCTTCGCCCGAATTGAACCATAGCCGCGTCATTCTGTCGCGGTTCTCGCCTTAGGGTTGAAGCAGTCCTCGAGCCTGGGCCCAGCGAATCAACGGCTTGCGAGGCCAGCACAACAGCCAGGAGCAGGCGTTGTATTCACCCGTCTCGATCATGGCGCGGCGCGTGGGCGAGGAGGCGGAGGCGCGCTCATCGTGGATCTCGCCGCCGCCCTGATGGATCATGAAGGCGCCGTGGCTCGTCGGCGTGGTCCGCAGATAGGTCAGGCGCGGGCTGATGGTCTCCAGCGGCGGATCGAAGAACCAGCTGGAGCCGATGACGCCCGCCAGCTCTGGCCGCGTCTGCAGCAGGGCCGCCGCGGCGGCCCAGTTGCGTTCCCAACCCGCCTCGTTGAAGTCCGACAAATCGCGCGCCTCGGTGTGGGTCTCCAGCCAGGGTCGCCAGCCGCCCGCCTGAACCCAGGCGATCAGCGGACCGGGACCGCGCCCGCCCAGCATGTGCCGCACGACCAAGCCCGGCCCGACGGGCGAGGACAGGTCCAGCATCTGCGTCTTGCTGCCCGGCACGCTGAGCGCCAGGGCCACCCGCACGTCCTTGGCCCAGAAGTCGGGGTCATAGGGATCCGCCCCGCTATCCAGATAGACGGCCAGCCGGTCGATATAGGTCGGATAGCCCGCCAGCACGGCCTGCGGCAGGCGCTCGGCGGCGATACGGCCGGGCAGCTCCAGCGCCCAGGCGGCGATCAGGCCGCGCCTCTGGTCGTCGTTCGCCTCCGCGCCCAGCAAGCCGTCCACGGTGCGGGCGGCCAGCTCGAAATCCCAGTGGGGCGCGACCTCGGCGGCGGCGCGGGCGGCGGCGTCCTTGAGCTCGTCCACGCGGGCGCGGTCGGCGGGCGACAGACGCGACAGGGCGCGTTCAAAGGCGGCGGTCTGTTCGGGCGTGAGCTGGGTCATGACCGCCAGCTTGGCCGCAGGGGCTGTAAATCCGGTTAAATAACCGCACGCGGTTCGATATCGGGCGCACCCAGCACCACAGGCCGCGACCACCAGCCCGGCCGATCCAGGGCGAAGGCCCCCTCGATCGCCGCCGCCCGGTCATCGAACAGGCCGAAGACCGTCGCCCCCGATCCCGACATCCGCGTCAGCCGACAGCCCGGCGCGGCGCGCATGGCGGCCAGCGCCTCTTCGATGCCCGGCGTGACGGTCAGGGCGGGCGCCTCCAGGTCGTTCCGTTGAGCCGACAGCCAGTCGATGACGGAGGAGACGGACCAGTCGGCTGGCCCCGACGGCCGATCCGAAGCCCCGGCGGGCGCAGCGTCATAGGCGCGATAGACCGCCCCCGTCGGCGACGGCAGGCCGGGATTCAGCAGCACGCCGTGCAGCGTAGGCAGGCGCGGTTCGTCCTCCAGCACCTCGCCGACGCCCGACGCCCAGGCCGGGCGCGCGCGCAGGCACATGGGTCCGTCCGCCCCCGCGGCCAGGGCCAGGCGCTCCAGCTCGCCCTCCGTCAGATCAAGGCCGAGAAGACGCGCCGTCAGCCTCAGCGCCGTCCCCGCATCCGCCGAACCGCCGCCCAGACCGGCGGCGATGGGCAGGCGCTTGTCCAGGGTCACGGCCACGGGCGGATCGCCGATCCCGGCCGCCCCGCCCAGGGCGCGCAGGGCCTTGAGGATCAGATTGTCGCCCTCCCCGTCCAGACCGGCCGAGAACGGTCCCTCGACTGTCAGCGACAGGGCCTCGGCGCAGCGCACCGTCACCCGGTCGCCGACGTCGGCGAAGGCGGCCAGGCTGACCAAGGGGTGATAGCCGTCGACCTGCACCGGCTCGACATGCAGCAGCAGGTTGATCTTGGCCGGCGCCAGGCCGCTCAGAGCATCGGAAACAGACATGGCGGCGTCAGTCGGCCGCGCCGCCCGCAGACCCCAGTCCCTTGTCCCCGGTCGGATCCTGGCCCAGGCGATCGCGCAACTTGCCCTCGACCTCGCTGCGGCGCTTGTCGTCGACCTCCAGCGTCAGGACGCGGTTCCACTGGAAGCCCGCCTCGCGCTGGCGGCCCACGGCCCAATAGGCGTCGCCCAGGTGGTCGTTGATCTCGGCGTTGGCGGGCTCCTTGTCGACGGCGCCCTCCAGATTGACCACCGCCGCCTCATACTGCCCCTGACGGAACTGGGCCCAGCCGAGCGAGTCCTGGATGTTGCCGTCCTTGGGCTCGGCGGCGTGGGCGCGGGCGATCATGGCGGCGCCTTCCTGCACCCGCGTCCCGGTGTCGACCCACAGGTAGCCGAGATAGTTCAACAGGGTCGGATTGTCGGGCTGCATCTGCAGGGCGGCCCACAGCTCGGCCTCCGCCTCGGCGTCCCGGTCCAGGGATTCATAGGCGGCGCCGCGCAGGAAATGGACCTCGAAGCCCTGATCCGCCGTGTTCAGCAGCGGCCCGTTCAACAGCTCCAGCGCAGCTTCGTGCCGCTCCATCTGCATCAGCTGGCCGGCCAGCATATAGGCCACGCCCGCCTCGTCGGGACGCACGGCGGCGGCGCGGCGCAGTTCGACCAGGGCCTCTTCATCCCGCCCCGCCTTGCCCAGGCTGATGGCCGTCTGGATGCGGGCGGCGGCGTAAAGGGCGGGCGAAGCCTCGCTGACCTCCGCCAGGGCGGCGCGGCCTGCCGGCTCGATTCCGCCCTGGATCAGGGTCTGGCCGACCAGAAGCTGGGTGTTGTCGCTGGGCGACAGATTCTGAGCCAGGCGCAGGTAGACGACGCCGAACTCATGGGCGCGCTGGGCGATCATCTGGTCAGCGGCGGTGCGCAGCGCCTGAGCGGCGCCCTCGCGGAAGTTCGGCAAGGCGGGCGGACGTCCCTTGGCCAGCACCCGCTCACGCCCCTGGATCACGCGCCGGTCGGCCGTTCCGGCGGTGATGGCGGCGTCATACTGGACCAGGGCGTCCTCTCGGCGGCCGCGTCGCTCCAGGAACTCCCCATACGGTTGACGGAACAAGGCCCCGGCGATGGCGTGGCTGGTCAGGTCGCGCCATTCGGCGTCGGCCTCGTCATAGCGACGGCGCTGTTCCAGCAGGCGGGCGCGATTGGCGCGCGCCACCATGGCGCTGACAGGATCAAAATCGGCGGGCGGCATGGCCAGGGCGCGGTCCCAGTCCTTGGCGGCGGCGGCGATCCAGCCCTGAACGTAAAAGCCCGCCCGGTCATGCGGCTCGCCGACCGGGGCGTTGGTCAGCAAGGCGTCGGCGCGGCGGGCGTCGCCGCCGACGTAGATCTGAACCGCCTGCACCAGGCGTCCCGCCTGGACGATGACAGGCGAAACCTCGGGATCGGTCGGGGCGATGCGGCCCGCTTCATCCAGATCACCGGCCAGAAGCGCGGCGGTGAAGGCCTGTTCGCGCACGCGCGGCTGTTCCGGCGTCAGGGCGTAGACGCGGCTGAGATAGTCGGCCCCGATCGCGCTCTCGCCGCTGGTCAGGGCGTTGCGGCCCGCCAGATAGAGGCCGAAGGCGCTGTTCTTATGGGCGTCGAGCGGGATCGGCGCCCATTCGGCGGGAATGGGCGCGACCTTGGGTTCTTCAGGCGTTTCCGGCTCGTCCGCGATGATGATGTGCGGAACGGGGTCGCCGTTCGGCTCGGCGTCCTGCTCCGCCGGAGCTTCGGCCGGCGCTTCCGGGGCGGGCTCGGGAGCCTCCTGCGCCAGGGACGGCGCGGCCAGCGACAGCGCAAGGGCGGAAACCGCCAGGAACAGGACAGGGCGAGAAGAGACGAAACGCATGGCCGGACCCTTCACGCTTTCCCTTTCGCCCGCAAGATCATGTGGAGGAAAAGCAGCGCAACGCTTCTCCCTCCCCTTCATGGGGAGGGTGGTCGGAGCGAAGCGACGAGCGGTGGGGAGGGCCAGGTGATCCTGGGCGCCGCGCTTGATTTGCCTTGCCGCCCCCACCCGGCTTGGCTGCTCCGCGCCGCCCTTCGGGTCGGCCTGACGGCCTCAGCCACCCTCCCCATGAAGGGAAGGGTGAAGCCGCGCGCGTGTCTTACATGTTCGGATAGTTCGGACCGCCGCCGCCTTCCGGCGTGGTCCAGACGATGTTCTGCGACGGGTCCTTGATGTCGCAGGTTTTGCAGTGGACGCAGTTCTGGGCGTTGATGACGAAGCGCGGATCGGCGCGGTTCGCCTCGTCCGCATAGACGACTTCATACACGCCGGCCGGGCAGTACAGCCGCGCCGGCTCGCCGTACTTCGGCAGGTTGACGGTGATCGGCACGGACGGGTCCAGCAGCTTCAGGTGCGCGGGCTGGTCCTCGGCGTGGTTGGTGTTGGAGATGAAGACGCTCGACAGCTTGTCGAACGACAGCTTCCCGTCCGGCTTGGGATAGGCGATCGGCTTGTGCTGCGAGGCGGGCTCGGTCGAGGCCGCGTCGGTCTTGCCGTGGCGCATGGTGCCGAAGAAGGAGAAGCCGCCCGTCAGGTGGTTGACCCACAGGTCGAACATGCCGACCGCCCCGCCCATCATGGTGCCCAGCTTGGACAGCAGGGGCTTGGCGTTGCGGACGACCTTCAGCTCCTTATAGACCCACGAGCGCAGGTATGCCGCCTGATAGGCGCTCAGCACGTCGCCCTCGCGGCCTTCCATGACGGCGTCATAGGCGGCGTCGGCGGCCAGCATGCCGGTCTTCATGGCGTTGTGGCTGCCCTTGATACGCGGCACGTTCACGAAGCCCGCCGAACAGCCGATCAGGGCGCCGCCGGGGAAGGCCAGTTTCGGCACCGACTGGAAGCCGCCCTCGGTGATGGCGCGGGCGCCGTAGGAGACGCGCGTGCCGCCTTCCAGATGCTCGGCGATGGCCGGGTGGTGCTTGAACTGCTGGAACTCGTCGAACGGCGACAGGAAGGGGTTCTTGTAGTTCAGGTGGACGACGAAGCCGACGGACACATAGCGGTCGCCGAAGTGGTACAGGAACGAGCCGCCGCCCGTCTTGTCGTCCAGCGGCCAGCCGGTCGTGTGCTGGACCAGGCCGGACTGGTGCTTCTCGGCCGGGATCTGCCACAGCTCCTTCAGGCCGATGCCGAACTTCTGCGGATCGGCGGCGTCGCACAGGTTGTGGCGGGCCATGATGGTCTTGGCCAGCGAGCCGCGCACGCCCTCGGCGATGAAGACGTATTTGCCGTGCAGTTCGAGGCCCGGCTGGAACTCGCCGGTCGGCTTGCCCTCGCGGTCGATGCCGAAGACGCCCGCGACGACGCCCTTCACCCGGCCCGTCTCTTCCTCCCAGACCACATGGCTGGCGGCCATGCCGGGATAGACTTCGACGCCCAGCGCCTCGGCCTGTTCAGCCAGCCAGCGCGCGACATTGCCCAGCGAGGCGATGTAGCAGCCGTCGTTGTGCATGAAGGGCGGCAGGGCGAACATCGGCAGGGACGCCTGCCCCTGCGGGCCCAGGACCAGGAACTTGTCCTTGGTCACCGGCGTCTCCAGCGGGGCGCCGCGTTCCTTCCAGTCAGGGAACAGCTCGTTCAGCGCCTTGGGGTCGATGACGGCGCCCGACAGGACATGGCCACCGATCTCGGCCGACTTCTCCAGCACGGCGACGGAAATCTCTTTCCCGTCCTTCTCGGCCCGCTGTTTCAGGCGGATGGCGGCGGACAGACCGGCGGGGCCGCCGCCGACGATGACGACGTCATATTCCATGACCTCACGCTCGACGCCCGACAGGGCCTCCAGCGGCGGCAGGTTGTCGATGACGGCTTCCTGCCATGCGTTCTTGGCGCCGCCTTCGATCATTTCCTCGGCCATGTCCCCTGAATCCTCGTTGTCGTCGTGGTTATCCGCCTTATCGGGAGGTGACGCGGGGGCGGTCAAGGCCTATTGCCTATAGCTTCATGAACGCCCCTTCCCTCGACATGGCTGCCGCAGAGGCCCTGTTCACCTTCTGGCGCGACGCAGGCGTGGACGCCTGTTTCGAGGCGGAGCCGGTCGACCGCACCGTCTTCGTCGCCCCCGTCGCGGCCAAGGGGCCGGCCACGATCACGCCCCTGCGCGCCCCCGGCGCCGCGCCCGCGCCCGGCGAAGCGGCGGCCGAGGCCCGTCGCCTAGCGGCGGCGGCGACCACGCTGGACGAACTGGCCGAGGCCATCGCCGCCTTCGCAGGCTGCCCCCTGCGCGCCATGGGCGCCCGCCAGTCCGTCTTCGCGCGCGGCAATCCGCAAGGATCGCTGATGATCGTCGGCGAAGGCCCCGGCGCCGAAGAGGACGTGCGCGGCCAGCCCTTCGTCGGCCAGGCCGGGCAGTTGCTGGACCGCATCCTGACGGCTGCGGACCTGCTGGACGAAGCCTTCATCACCAACACCGTCTTCTGGAAGACGCCCGGCAACCGCACCCCGACGCCGCAGGAACAGGCGGTCTGCGCCCCCTTCGTCGAGCGCGCCCTGGCTCTGCTGAAGCCCAAGGCCGTGCTGCTGGTCGGCGCGGCCGCCGCCAAGGCCGTGCTGAAGACCGACGACGGCATCATGCGCACGCGCGGCCAGTGGCGCGAATGGCGATTGTCCGAAGGCGGAATCGCCGCGCCCGTCATGGCCACCCTCCACCCCGCCTTCCTGCTGCGTCAGCCGCAGGCCAAGGGCTTGGTTTGGAAGGACATTCTAGATTTGTCCGCTCGACTGCGCGGCGAAGTGGTTGAGCCGGGCGCCTGATTCAGGCATCCTGAACCCTTGGAGACCAGTCCGCAGAGCGTCGTAGAATCCCGAATCGAGACGGGGCCGACGCCGACGAAGGGGGCCGCCGCGTCATGTATTCTATCCGTCGGGCGCGTCATGCGTCCCTGTTCGCCTTCGCGCTTTGCGCCATGGCTGCGCCCCTCGCCCAGGCTGAAGATGTCGACACCTCCCGACCCTATGCCGACGCCGGCGCGGACTCCTCGCCTTCGCCTACGGCGCTGAGCAGCGAAGACCGGCTCAGCTACACCACGGCCTTCGACGCCCTGCGGCGCGGCGACCTGGAGCTGGCCCGCGCCTCGGCGCGCCAGGCCAAGGATCGCGTCCTGCTGGGTCAGGTCGAGTTCGAGCGCCTATTCCACCCCAGCCACGTCGCCAGCTATGACGAACTGGCGGCCTGGCTCGAGACCTACTCCGACCTGCCGATGGCCGAACGGGTCTACACCCTGGCGATGCGGCGCCTGCCCGACGGCGCGCCCGAGCCCAAGCGCCCCGGCGGTCTTCTGACCCGCACCTGGGCCAGCCTGACCGGCCCCGGCGACGGCGGCGTCAACGACCCGGCCAAGGCCGCGCGCGTGGCCCTGAACAACGACGACCTGGCCGGCGCCTACGCCACGGGCCAGCAGATCGGCGACTGGTGGACCGCAGGCCTGGCCGCCTGGCGCATGGAGCAGCACGCCGACGCCTTCCAGGCCTTCGAGCACGTCGCCCAGGACCCGACCGAGGATCCCTGGGTCCGCTCGGGCGGCGCCTTCTGGGCGGCGCGAGCCGCGGGCCAGTCAGGCCGCCAGGACCGCGCCGCCGAATATCTGCGCCAGGCCGCGCGCTGGCCGGCCACCTTCTACGGCCAGATCGCCCTGCGTCAGCTGGGCGAGGAGCCGGTGATCGAGAACCAGGGGCCGCGCCCCTATGAGGCGACGCTGCAACGCGCCTCATTCACGCCCGAGCCGATCGGCGTCGATGCGCGCGAACTCAACGCCTTCATCCGCTCAGACGAAGACGCCCGCCGCACCGTGGCCCTGTACGAGGTCGGCCGCCGCAACGACGCCGAACAGGCGGCCCGCAACGGCCTGCGCGCCGCCAGCGGCGACAGCGCCGCGCGCCAGATGTGGGTCGGCCTGTATCGCCTGGTCGCGCCCGGCCGCGCGGCCCAGTCCGAGGCCAGCCGCATCGACGCCGTCCGCTATCCGATGCCGGACCTGCAGCCGATGGGCGGCTTCACCATCGAGAGGGCGCTCGTCTACGCCATCGCGCGCAAGGAGACGGACTTCAACGCCAACGCCCGTTCCGGCGCCGGCGCCTATGGCTTGATGCAGGTGATGCCGACCACGGCCGCGCACATGACCGGCGACCAGGGCTATGTCCGCACGCCCCAGCGCCTGCTGGACCCGGCCGTGAACATGAAGCTGGGCCAGGACTATGTGAACCGCCTGTTCCAGATCGAGTCCTTCCAGGGCGACCTGCTCAAGGCTGTGGCCTCCTACAACGCCGGGCCGGGGCCGATGCTGGCGGCGATCCGCAAGCTGGGCGCCGACGCCGATCCGCTGCTGCTGATCGAGACCATCGACGTGCCCCAGGCCCGCGAATACGTCGAGAAGGTCGTCGCGGCCTACTGGATCTATCAGCGCATGATGGGCGGGCCGGTGAAAACGCTGGACGCCGTGGCCTCGGGCGCGCGCGCCGTGCCGATCCGCCTGGATTACGTCGCGCCGCCCCCCGCGCCCTTGCAGGTGGCCGAGGCCGTGCTGGGCGGCGGCTCGCGCTGAGGCGCGATTAAGACGCCTCAGACCATCAGGGTCAGAAGCGACGTCCACACCAGGGCCATGACCACCGCCGCCAGGGCGTAGGCTCTGGCCGTGCGGCCCCAGTCGGTGTTCCTGCTGATCGTACGCATGGCTCCGCCCCTCCGAGAACAAGCTGAACTATAGGGACGCACTCTTAAACCGGCGTTCTCAGGATCGGTTAATCAACGTTAGATGACAGCGCCGCCGCCTCCCACTCGCGGAAATGCGGCTGGTCCAGCAGGGCGGCGACATAGGCGGCGGCCGTCCCGTCGTCGCCGTGCGCCGACAGGTCGATCTGGAAATGGCGCACCCGCGCCGCCACGGGCGTGAAGAAGGCGTCGGCGACCGACCAGTCGCCGAACAGCCACGGCCCGCCCGCGCCGAAGCGTTCGCGCATCTGCGTCCACAGCACGACCAGACGCGCCAGGTCGCGGTCCAGCCCCGGATCGGACGGCGCCTCGGCTCGCGCCTCTCCGGCCATCGGATGATCCGGCCCCATGCCGCACAGGTCGCGCAGGGCGTGGAAGCCGGAGTGCATCTCCGCCGTCGCCGAACGCGCCAGGGCGCGCGCGGTCGGATCGACCGGCCACAGCTTCGCCTCGGGATAGCGTTCAGCCGCCCATTCGCTGATGGCCAGGGTGTCCCAGATCGTTTCGCCCTCGACCTTCAGCAGCGGCACGAAGCCCGAGGGCGACAGACGGCGCAGTTCAGCCTTTTCAGCCTCGGAGCGATACCAGACCTCGCGCGTCTCGAAGACGGCGCCTGCGCGCCTCAACACCAGCCACGGCCGCAAGGACCAGGTGGAGAAGAGGCGCGGTCCGACGATCAATTCCATGGCGAAGCTCCGAGGCTGTCGCCGCGATTAATGGCTGGAGGCGAGCTTCAGCACAACCAGGCCGCTGACGATCAGCACGGCGCCGAACACGCGCATCGGCGTGACCGGCTCGCCCAGCACGGCGATGCCGACCAGGAAGGCTCCGACGGCGCCGATGCCGGTCCAGATCACATAGGCGGTGCCCAGCGGCAACGTCTTCATCGAGATCGACAGCAGGCCGAAACTGATGATCATGAAGCCGATGGTGCCGATGGTCGGCCAGGGTTTGCTGAAGCCATCGGACGCCTTCATCAGGAAGGCCCAGACGATCTCGAACAGACCGGCGAGAAGAAGGAAAATCCAGGCCATGACTTGCTCCCTTGCATGGCAAGCCGGGTCGTCCCAGCGTCATGCCCAATGATGGGAGAGGTCGTCCTCTGAGCCCGCCTATCTGGGACAGGGGGTGCTGAAGTCAAGCCTTGCGCCCGCCTTCTTTTCTCGCAAGCGCAATATGCGGTCAAGTGGAAGCAAAATTGCCTCAGTGGGCGGGAGCAGGCGACGGTTCGCCCGCTCCCCTAGCCATTCCTTCCGGCCTTAGCGCATGACCCGCAGGGTCACGCCCACCGTGCGCGGCGCCCCCAGGAAGGCGCCCAGCGTGCCCGTCTGGAACGGGGCGCCGAAGGCCACCTGACGATAGTCCTGATCGAACAGGTTGCGGCCCCACAGCTCGACGCTCCAGGCGTCGTCCCGCGCCAGGGCGACGCGGCCGTCGACCAGCCAGAAGCCCGGCTGGCTCTTGGCCGGGTCCAGGTCCGAGCCGGTGTTGTATTCCGACGAATATTTGGCCGCCAGGGTGACGCGGCCCGTCAGCCCTGCCGCCACCGGCCGCTCATAGGTTCCGGCCAGGGATCCGCTCCACAGGGGGGCGAAGTTCATCCGCTTGCCCGCCAGCAACGGCAGGCCCGGCACGGCGTCGTGGCCGTATTCCGTCTGGGCGTAGGTCAGGCCGCCCTGCAGCGACAGGCCCTCGAACGGCAGGAACATGAAGTCCGCCTCGACGCCCTTGGCCCGCACCTCGGGGATGGAGCGGACCAAGAAGGTCGTGCCCAGGAAGGTGTTCAGCTGGAAGTCGTCATAGGTCTGGCGGAAGGCGGCGGCCGAGACCAGCAGGCGCCGATCCAGCATCACGCTCTTCACCCCCGCCTCGAAGGCGTCGGCGCTTTCCGCCGGGAAGGCGCGCGAGGCGTCGGGGACCAGATTGGTCTGCCCCCGGTCCAGGTTGAAGCCGCCGTTCTTGCGCCCCCGCGACCAGGAGGCGTAGAGGCGCACGCCCTCGACCCCCTTGAACTCGGCGCGGGCCATGCCGGTCCACGCCTCGTCCTTGACCGTCTCCGACTGGCTCAGGCCGTTGAAGGCCGGGTTCGACCACGGCAGGCACAGGATGGCGTTGCGGACGCCGTTGGCCAGAGCGGCGGCGCAGGCGCGGCCGCCGTCGGTGTTGTGATAGGCGGCCGTCATCTCCTTCTTCTCATGGGTGCGGCGCAGGCCCCCGGTTAGGGTCAGGCGGTCGGTCACGGCGTAGGAGAGCTGGCCGAACAGGGCGGCGCTGCGGGCCGTCTGCCAATAGCGGTCCAGCTGGCCCTCGCCCTCGACGAAGCTCGCGCCGACGGGCAGGCCGGTCAGTCCCGATACGAAGGTCGGATCACCCAGCGGGTTGGACGCCGAGCGCGACAGCAGGCGGCTAACGTAGCCTTCGTAGTCGGCGCCGTAGAACAGGCTGTCGCGGCGAGTCAGCTTCTCATCGGCGAAGAAGGCGCCGGCCGACCAATCCAGCTTTCCGCGCTGGCCCGACAGACGGAACTCCTGCGTCAGGGTGCGGAAGCGGTTCGACCAGCTGCCGTCGTCGGGACGATAGGCCAGATCCGCCGAGGTGAAGTCCCAGTCCTGACTGATGACGCCGCGCCAGTCGCGCACCGCCGAGGTGCTGTCCAGCCTTGCCCAGCCCAGGTCGGCGCTCAGGTGCAGGGCCAGGCCCTTGTCGCGGATGCGGGTGTTGGTGTCGCGGTTCGAGTAGGCCACGCGATCCCACGGCTTCGGCGTCGTCGCCACGCCGCCATCGGGCGCAAAGGTCGCCAGCAGAGGCCCGGTGGCGCCCGTGACCAGTTGCACGCCGACGCAGCAACGCTCGTCCCGCTCGGTCCAGTCGGCGGTCAAACGGGCGGTCAGGTTCGGCGTGGCGCGCCACAGCAACTGACCGCGCACGGTGTCATAGTTTTCGGTCTGATCATCGGTCGAGGTGCGCGGGCCGTCTCCCGTCTTGATGTCATAGAAGCCGTCGCGGCGGCGCGCGGCGACATACAGCCGCCCGGCCAGAACCTCATCCACGATCGGGCCGGTCAGCGACACCGAACCGCCATGCGTTCCATAGTCGCCGAAGGTCGCCTCGCCCGCCATGCGCGCGTCGAACGACGGTGCGGCGGTGACGACGTTGATGACGCCCGCGGAGGTGTTCTTGCCGAACAGGGTCGCCTGCGGCCCCTTCAGCACCTCGATGCGCTCGACCTCGCCCAGATCGCCCAGGGCGGCGCCGTTGCGGGGACGATAGACGCCGTCGATCATGACGCCGACCGAGCTTTCCACACCCGGATTGTCGCCCACCGTGCCGACGCCGCGGATGCGGGCGGTGGTGAAGGTCTGGTTCGAGGTCGAGGCCACGATCAAGCCCGGCGCCAGGATCTGCAGATCCTTGATGTCGCGCACGCCGACGCCGTCCAGCAGGGGCTGGCTCGCCACCGTCAGCGACAGCGGCGTCGCCGCCAGGGGCGCCTCGCGCCGCTCGGCCGTCACCACGATCTCGGACACCTGGGTCGGCCCGGCGTCGACGGGCGCCTCGGCCAAAACAGGCGCGGCGAAAGCGAGCACGGACAAGGAGGCGGACGCGAGAGACGCGACGCGAACAGCAGAAATCATGGGAGGAAAAACCGCTTGGCGGAGCGACGGCGCAAGGCTTCGTCGCGGACTGTCAGCGAATGTAACAGCCCCGTCGGCGAGGCGGAACCCCGACCGACGATCATCAAACGATGACTTTCAGGCCCGCCCGGCCAGCGGTCCCGAGGCGCGCGGAGCGAAGCTGTGCTCCACTCGACTGCGGTGCGGCGTCACGTCGTTGCGAACCGCGCCGCCGACGCGGCAAAGCTGCTCCAGACCCCGGCCGCCGCCCGCCTCGTGCGAAACGATAAGGTCCAGCAGCCGCTCGGCTTCAGCCAAGCTGTCGGGCCGCTGGTCCAGCAGCCAGGCCTCGACCGCATTCAGGTCGGCCGTCAGGCCGCCGGCGCGCACGGACGCCTCGACCGCGCGGTTATTCCACTGTCGCAGCAGCGCCTGCGCCGCCTCCATCGACCATTTTTGAGCCATGACGCCCCTCCAGGGCGTAGCGCCGGTCGGCCTCGACCTCCCAGACGCCAAAAAATGCCGTCAGGCTGATGAGCGCCCAAACCGCCCACATCAGCGTGAAGTAAGCCCAGGCCAGGCGCTCATGCGCGAGGAAGGGCGCGAAATGTCCCAGCAGCCCGATCAACTGAAAGCTGGCGACCGACACGATCCACCAGCGCCCGGCGCGCTCAGCCAGCATCCACAAGCTGACGAAGAAGAGGACATCCACCACGAAGATGCCCACATAAACGCCGTTCCAGTTCAGATCGAAAGCAAGCTGCGACAACAACGGAGCCACAATCATGGCCAATGTCGCCAGCCGATCCGCCGCACGCCCCCGCCACAGCAGAAGCGGAAAGGCGATGGCGTTGGCCGTCAGCAGTATGATCTGAACAGGATGCATCAGACGATCTCCAGCCGTTCGCTCTGCAGAGCGTTCGACCCGCTACTCACACGACGAAATTCTAAGCTTGATGGATCATGCACAGCTCCAGCGACGATAACGTCACGCCAGGCTGTGAATCATCTCCAGAACGGGATTGATCAGGCTGGCTCCAACCACGGCGATCATGAGCCAGGCCAAGGCCCAGAGCAGGATCAGCCACAATACGGAGCCGCCCATTTTACGCGGGCGACGCCACTCGTTCAGCGCAATGTAGCGCCGATAGAGCGCGCCCCCCGGCGCCTTCCCGTCCTCGAGAAGTCCGACAGGAGCCTCGCTGACGCCCCTATCTGCCTTGATCGGAAGAGGCGGCGACATTGCGATCGATTCCCCTGAGTAATGATCACTCAGGAGCCGCGCCGCCTGGATGCGGTTGGATACGCCCAGCTTTTCATAGGCTCGGTGCAGATGGTTCTGAACCGTACGGGGCGAGAGATTCAGCTCCTGCGCGATCTCCTTGTCGCCCAGACGGCTGGCGGCGAAGCGCAGAATTTCAAGCTCGCGCGGCGTCAGACTGTCGATGGGCGAAGGGCTGTTCACAATTGGTGACTATCTACCGGACCCGCCTGACGTCCAGTCCTCCCGCCCTTGGCGGCGCCGATCCGTCGCAAGTGTCGCAGCCAAACGACACAACTGACGCGCGATCGGCATTTTGATTGCGTCCGCCCAGGCTCACGACGCAATAGGGAGATCGTTTGAGACCGGGGGACTGAATAGATGATGCTGGCGCTTCTGATGGGCGGGCTGGGGCTGATCGTCGGCAGCTTCCTGGGCCTGGTCAGCCTGCGCCTGCCGCGCGGGGAGGACATCGTGGTCAGCCGGTCGCAGTGCGGCGGCTGCGGGCGGCCGCTCAAGCCCTGGCGGATGATCCCGCTAGTCAGTTGGGCGCTGTCGCGCGGCAAGTGCAGCGACTGCGGCGCCGTCATTCCCCTGCGCTATCCCTTGATCGAACTGGCGTCCGGCGCGGTCGGCGTCTGGGCGGCCTTGTGCTTTCCCGATCCGGCCTGGGCGCTGGCCGGGGCCGTGCTGGGCTGGCAGCTTCTGTTGATCGCCGTGATCGACGCCGAGCATTTCTGGCTGCCCGACGCCCTGACCCTGCCCCTGTTCCTCAGCGGCCTGTTCGCCGCCGTGGCCCTGGACCCGGCGAACGTCCAGAGCGGGCTGAAGTGGTCGCTGATCGGGCCTCTGAAGACGCCCCTGATCGGGGCGGCGGCGGGCTTCGGCGGGCTGTGGCTGCTGGCCTTCCTCTACAAGCGCCTGCGCGGACGCGACGGCCTGGGCGGGGGCGACCCCTTCCTGCTGGGCGCGATCGGCGCCTGGGTCGGATGGATGGGCCTGCCCAGCGTGCTGCTGTGGGCGTCCCTGACCGGCCTCAGCCTGGTGGCGGCCAAGCTCGTGCTGCGTCGCCCCGTGACCGCCACCGACCGCCTGCCGTTCGGCGTCTTCCTGGCCATCGGGGCCTGGCTGACCTGGCTCTATGGTCCGTTGGGGCTGGGCTTCGGCGCCTAGAGCGACAGCAGGTCCGACCAGCGCCAGCGCCCGCCGCCCAGCGCCACGCGCGGCGCGCCCGGCTGGTCGCTGAGCGTCAGCAGCACATAGCCGTTCACCGTCTCGGCCTTACAGGCGCGCGACGAGAAGCCGACCGTCACGGCGATGGCCTGGCGCACCCCGGCCAGCCCCTTGCCCTCTTCGCCGGGGCTTTGCAGCCAGTCGCCGTTCCACATCAGGATGGCGCGGCCCGAGGCGCCGGAAGTGCGATAGGCTTGGCCGATGGCGGCGTTGATGCGCGCGTCGTTGCGCAGGGCGTCCTGGATGCGCTTGACCATGTCGCAGCCCTGCCCCGAGCCGCCGCCCACGCCCGAACCGGACCCGCCGCCGCTGCCGCCGCCGACGCCCGCCCCTGCGCCCCCGCCGCCGCCCGCGCCTTGACCGGCCGTCAGGGCGCCGCTCAGAGCCCCCTCGCCTAGCAGGACGAAGGAGACGCTGGGCTCCGGCGCGGAGATGGGCAGAGGCTCGACCGGCGTCGGACGCGGCGTCGGGCGGCTGGGCCGCGGCGTCGGCGGCGTAGGCGCGGTGCGTCGCGCCTTTTCGGGCGTCTGAGCGGGGACCGGCGCGGGCGCGGCTGGCGCAGGTTCCGGCTTCGGCGCAGGCGCAGCCTCCGAACCGCCCGCAGGCGCGTCGCCCGGCGCAGGTTCTGAAGGCGGCGGCGGCGGCGGAGGCTCCGGCGGGTCGACCAGCATCACCTCGACTGCCGGCGGAACCGGAGCCTCCGGCGGCCGTTCAACCGGCGCAGCAATAATCAGCGCCAGGACCAAACCGTGCGCGATCAGGCTGGCGACGATCGGGCCGGCCTTGTCCCGATGGCGACGAGGCCCCGCCTTCACCCCAAGGCTCCCCAAGCCTTGCCGTCATGGGCCTTGCAGTTGTTGACGGCCCCAAACACCAAAGCTTTCAATAGATTCTCCTCACCCTTTGATATTCGATAATGGTCATCCCAGCACGTCAGGAAAATGGCGCCAACAAGCCAGACCATAAATCGGCTCAAAACAGCAAGAACGTCGATTATTGAAATTTTTTTACAGTCAAGCTGAACCTTTTCACTTCTTCGAGCGTCTTTGCTCCGCCGTTTTGCAACCGACACCGGTGCGGCGCGTAAACATCCCCCGGGGTTGGGCCGGGCATGAAGGAGACTGAATTTGATCAAATTGGCATCTAGGACCGCTGTCATCGGCGCCGTCGCCGTTCTTGGCGTCGCCGTCAGCGGCTGCGCCAGCCACCGGTTCGTCCGCGACAACGTCCAGGTCGTGAACGAGCGCGTCGACGGCGTCGACGCCCACGTCACCCAGGTGGAAGGCACGGCGGGCGAAGCCCTGGCCCGCGCCAACGCCGCGCACAAACTGGCCCAGGGCAAGTTCCTGTATGAGGTCGTGCTGTCGGACGACTCGGTGAAGTTCCCGGTCAACCACACCGAACTGTCGCCGGAAGCCGAGCAGCGTCTGGCCGAGCTGGTTCAGCGCCTGCGCGCCGAGAACGCCAACGTCTATCTGGAAATCCAGGGCCACACCGACTCGACCGGCAACGACCAGATCAACGAGCGTCTGGGCCAGGAGCGCGCCGAAGCGGTGCGTCGTTTCCTGAGCGATCAGGGCATCGCGCTGAACCGCATGGCGACCATTTCCTACGGCGCCGCCAAGCCGGTCGCGCCGAACAACACCCGTGAAGGCCGCGCCCAGAACCGCCGCGTCGCCATCATGGTTCTGGCCTAACGGCTGAAGGCTTTCGCTCCGGCCTCCTGCCCCGGCCGGAACGAGAAACGGCGGCGTCCCGCAAGGGGCGCCGCCGTCGTCGTCTTCAGTTCAAGACCGTCGTCAGGCAGGATCGGCGCCGACGAAGGTCATGAAGCGCGCCGGCGCGCCCGCGCCGAAGCTCATGACCTCATAGCGTTCGGGCGCATATCCGGGCGCCTCCATGCCAGGCGAGCCGGTCGGCATGCCGCCCACGCCGATGCCGCGCGCTTGGCCGGGGTTTTTCAGGAAGGCCTTCACGCCCGCCGCCGGAACGTGGCCCTCGATGACCTTGCCGTCGATCACCGCCGTATGGCAGCTCCACAGCGACTGCGGCACGTTCAGGCGCTGCTTCACCGGGACCAGTTCGTCGGTCGCGATCACATTCACCTCGAAGCCCGAGCGCCGGATATGATCGACCCAGCCGCCGCAGCAGCCGCAGGAGTCGCTCTTGTAGACGGTCATCTCGGCCGCTTCGGCGGGCCGGGCGAAGCCCTCGGCCAGGAACACGCCGCCGCCGACGGCCAACGCCCCGACCGCGATCGCCGCCAGCTTAACAGGCATCTTCATCTTCAGTTCTCCTGAACGGGATAGCCGGCCGCCGCCAGGGCGTCGGACAGGGATTGCGCGGTCGCCGTCGTCTCGACCTCGACCCGGCGCGCCGGGACGTCGGCCGTGATCCTGGCCGCCGGATCGACGGACAGGACGGCTTTTTCCACCGAGGCGACGCAGCCGCCGCAACGGATCTTCGGGATGTTGAGCGAGATCATGACGATGCTCCTTTTCTTGGTACGCGACAGTTCATTGGACCCCTTGCCATCATAGGAAGGTCAAGCGGCCGCACCGGCTGCATCCTGCGACGGATCGCCCGCCAGGTCGGACAGGATCGGGCAGTCCGGCCGCTCGTCCCCGGCGCAGCAACTGGCCAGATGGCGCAGGGTGTCCGCCATCTCGCGCATCTCGAGGATACGCGCGTCCAGGTCGATCAGGTGCTTCTCGGCCATGGCCTTGACCTCGCGACTGGGCCGGGCGTTGTCGCGCCACAGGGACAGCAGGCGGCTGATCTCCTCGATCGAAAAACCCAGCCCCCGCGCCCGGCGGATGAAGCGCAGATCGTTCAGATCGCGCTCGGAAAAGTCGCGATAGTTGCCGTCCGTCCGGTCCGCCGGACGGATCAACCCCTGCGCCTCATAATAACGGATCATCTTGGCCGTGACGCCGGTCGCCTGGGCGGCCTTACCGATGTTCATCACGCGGCTCCCTTCACGCTGTTCGAACCGATATGGGGCTTGAAGGCGCGCAGTCGCAGGGCGTTCAGCACCACGCTGACGCTGGACAGGGCCATGGCCCCCGCCGCCAGCATGGGCGACAGCATCAGGCCGAAGACCGGATAGAGAACCCCCGCCGCCACCGGGATCAGCAGGACGTTGTAACCAAACGCCCAAGCCAGGTTCTGGCGGATATTGTTCATCGTCGCCCGCGACAGACCGATGGCGCTGACCGCACCGCGCAGGTCGCCGCCCGTCAGGACCACGTCCGCGCTCTCGATCGCCACGTCCGAGCCGCCGCCGACCGCCAGACCCACGTCCGCCGCCGCCAGGGCCGGGGCGTCGTTCACCCCGTCGCCGACGAAGGCGACCTTGCGCCCGCCCGCTTTCAGTTCTTCGATCACGGCCACCTTGCCGTCCGGCATGACCTCGGCGTGGACTTCATCGATGCCCAGACGGCGCGCCACGGCGGCTGCGGTGCGACGGTTGTCGCCGCTGATGACCGCCACCTTCAGCCCCAGGTCGTGCAGGGCGGCGATGGCCTCGGCCGTCGTCGCCTTGACCGGATCGGCCACGGCGATGATGGCGGCCAGTCGACCGTCCACGGCGGCGTAGAGCGGCGTCTTGCCCTCATCGCCCAGACGGGCCGCCGCCTCGGCGAACACGGCCACGTCGCAGCCCAGCTCGGCCATGTAGCGGTCGGCGCCGACGGCGACGCGCGCCCCGTCGACCAGACCCGTCACCCCCTTGCCCGGAATGGAGGCGAAGTCCTGCGGCTCGACCACCGTCACGCCGCGCGCCTCGGCCGCCGCGACCAGGGCGCGGGCCACCGGATGCTCGGAGCGTATCTCCAGCGCCGCCACCTGGGCCAGCACGGTCGCCTCGTCAAAGCCCTCGGCTGTGACCAGATCGGTCAGCGTCGGCTTGCCTTCGGTCAGGGTGCCGGTCTTGTCGAAGGCGACGACCTCGACGCCCTGCAGGGCCTGAAGCGCCTCGCCCTTTCGGAACAGAACGCCCAGCTCCGCCGCCCGGCCCACGCCCACCATGATGGAGGTCGGCGTCGCCAGACCCATGGCGCACGGGCAGGCGATGATCAGCACGGCCACGGTCGCGACCAGGGCCATGCCCAGCGCCGGGTCGGGTCCGAACAGGAACCACACGGCGAAGGTCAGGGCGGCGATGGCCATGACCACCGGCACGAACCAGCCCGTCACCTTGTCCACCAGCGCCTGGATCGGCAGCTTGGCCCCTTGCGCCGCCTCGACCATCTTGACGATCTGGGCCAGCACGGTCTGCGAGCCGACCTGGCGCGCCTCGAAGCGGAAGGCGCCCGTGGTGTTCAGCGTGCCGCCCGTGACCTCAGCGCCGGCGGTCTTCTCGACCGGGATCGGCTCGCCCGTCAGCATGGATTCATCGACGAATGAGGCGCCGTCGGTGACCACGCCGTCGACCGGCACCCGCTCGCCGGGGCGCACCACGACCACGTCGCCGACCTTGACCGCGTCGACGGCCACGTCCTGCTCGACGCCGTCACGCACCACGCGGGCGGTCTTGGCCTGCAGCGACATCAGGCGACGGATCGCTTGCCCCGTGCGCCCCTTGGCGCGCGCCTCGATCCAGCGCCCGACCAGGATCAAGGTGACGATCACCGCCGCCGCCTCGAAATAAATGTTGGCCGTGCCCGCAGGCAGCCACTGCGGCGCAAACGTCGCCACGGTCGAGAAAGCCCACGCCGCCGTCGCGCCCAGCACGACGAGGGAGTTCATGTCCGGCGCCCAGCGCAGCAGGGCGGGCACGCCCTTGCGGTAGAAGATGATCCCCGGCACGAACAGGACGAAGGTCGCCAGCACGAAACTGATGACCTTCCAGTTGAAGGCGCCGATGGTCTCATTGACCCAGTGGTGCATCCCCGGCACGAAGTGCGAGCCCATCTCCAGCACGAACAGCGGCAGGGTAGCCGCGCCCGCGATCAGCACGGCGCGGGCCAGCTTCTTGATCTCGGCGTCGCGGGCGGCCTGTTCGCGGTCGCTGGCGTCTGGCCCGGCGTCCTCGGGCGCCTCCAGCACATAGCCGGCCTGTTCGACGGCGGCGGCCAGATCCTGGAACGTCGTCGCCCCCGACAGGAAGCGCACCGTCGCCCGTTCGGTCGCCAGATTGACGCTGGCCGACAGCACGCCCGGCACGGCGGCCAGCGCCTTTTCGACCCGGCCGACACAGGAGGCGCAGGTCATCTCCCGCACGGGATAGACGACCTCCTCCTCCATCGGTTCATAGCCCGCGCTCTTGATAGCGGCGGCGACGGCGGCGGCGGAACCGTCAGGCGACAGCGACACCTGCGCCCGCTCGGCGGCCAGATTGACCTGCGCTTCGGTCACGCCCGGCACGGCGCGGATGGCCTTTTCGACCCGGCCCACGCAGCTGGCGCAGGTCATGCCCAGGACGGGCAGATCCAGTATTTTCAAGCCTTCGGCGGCCATGACGTCGTCCTCGTAAACCTTTGACGACGACACCCCTAAACCTTCCCATCAAGGGAAGGTCAAGCGCGCTAAATCAGGCGTCCTGGGGTAGGCGCGCGATGAAATGCCCCTTCATCCCCTCGGGCCAGTCGCGATAGGGCACGGCGCCGTCGGGACTGGCGGCGTAACGGCGCGCGAAATCGACGATGGCCTCGGCGGCCTCGGCGGTCGGCGTGAAGGTTCCCGCCAGGTAGCCGGGCTTTCCGCCCTGCGCCAGATAGACGGTGCAGTGGCTGCGGCAGGCCCACAGGCAGGCCTGCTCCTCGATCCGCAGTTCGGGCGCGCGTTCCGCCGCCGCCGCCACGGCCTGAAGCAGCCGCACCCCGCCGGAGACGCCGTCCGCATCGACCGGCTCGTCCGGCGACAGGCGGCAGGTGGTGCAGACCACCAGTCGCGCCGCAGGCCGGCTCATCAGAACTCCACCCCGGCCTGAGCCTTCACCCCGCCGCGGAACGGGTGTTTGACCATCTGCATGTCCGTGACGAGATCGGCCGCCTCGATCAGGGCGTCCGGAGCGTTGCGGCCGGTGATGACGACGTGGGTGTCAGCCGGGCGGGCGGCCAGAACCTCCAGCACCTCTTCGACGGGCAGATAGTCGTAGCGCAGGGCGATGTTCAGTTCGTCGCAAACGACCATCTTCCATTCCGGGTCCATGATGCGGGCCTTTGCGGCCTCCCACGCGCGGCGGACGTTGGCGATGTCGGCGGCGCGGTCCTGGGTGTCCCAGGTGAAGCCCTCGCCCATCGGCCGCATCTCGACCAGATCGGGAAAGCTGTCGAACAGGGTCTGTTCGCCCGTCTCCATCGCCCCCTTGATGAACTGGATGATGGAGGTCTTCATGCCGTGGCCGATCATGCGACAGACCATGCCCATGGCCGCCGTCGACTTGCCCTTGCCCGTCCCGGTGTGGACGATGACCAGGCCGCGCTCGACCGTCTTGGACTGCATCATCCGGGCGCGGGCGGCCTGGACGCGCTTCATCTTCTCGGCGTGGCGGGCGTTCAGTTCGGCGTCGTGCGGATCGCTCATCGGCGGTCGTCTCCTTCAGCGGTCAGGTCCAGTTCAAAGGGGGCGCCCCAGTCGGTCTCGGCGCCCCGGCCGATGGCCTCGACAGCGCGGATCATGGCGCCGTCGCGGTCCAGCAGGCGGTCGGCGTGGGCGACAATCAGGGCGTTGGGCGTGGCGGTCGGCGCGGCGTCTCGCAGACGCGCGGCCCACGCCTCCTCGCGCCCCGGCGCGGTGTGGGCGCAGGCGATGACATAGGCCGCCGCCGTCGAGCGGCTGACCCCCGCCCAGCAATGGATCAGCAGGGGCCTCGCCCCGGTCCAGTCTTCCGCAAAGGTCAGCAGGGCCTCGACGTGTTCGCAGGACGGCGCGACCAGCCCTGCGCGCGGGACGGCGATGTCGTTGAAGCGCAGGTCCAACCGATGCTCGGCCTCAAAGGCCGCGTCAGCCCCCGGCGAGGCCAGCGTCACCAGATGCGACGGTCGATGCTCGACCAACAGCCGCTCGACCTGCGGCAGGGGCGAGACGATCAACCTCATGACGCCAGCAACGCCGCGACGCCTAGCAGGAAGCCGACCTCGAACATCTGCTCGACCGCGCCCAGCACGTCGCCGGTGCGCCCGCCGATCAGCCGCTGCGCCTGCCAGGCCGGAACCGCGCCGACCACCAGCCCCGCCGCCACGCCGACCGCGCCCGCCATGACCGGCAGCAGAGCCAGCGGCCACAGGGCGACCAGAACGGCGACCGCCAGCCCCGTCATCGAGGCGCGGTCCGGCTTGCCCTCCTTGGCCATGCCGGGGTCGCCGCCATAGGGCATCAGCGCCATCGCTCCGACCGCCGCCGCCCGCCCCAGGCCATGCGAGGCGACCAGCGCCATAGCCGCCAGCCACGGCGATAGGCCGACCAGCATCGCCAACGCCGCCACCCGCAACGCCAGCGTCAGCCCCAGCGTCAGCGCGCCATAGGAGCCAAGGCGGCTGTCCTTCATGATCTCCAGCCGCCGCGCCCGCGTCTGGCCGCCGCCCAGACCGTCGGCGGTGTCGGCCAGCCCGTCCTCGTGGAAGCCGCCGGTCATCGCCACGCCCGCCGCCACGGCCAGCAGGGCCGCGATCCACGGGCTCCAGACCTGGGCCGCGCCATACAGGATCGCCGCAGCGATCAGGCCCACCACCTGCCCGACCAGCGGGAACCAGCGCGCGCTCTGCTGGATCCATTCGGGCTGGAAGTCGCGCAGCGGCGGCGTCGGCAGGCGCGTCAGGAACTGCAGGGCGCAGACGAACAGCCGCGCCTCGCGCCCGATCATCGCGCGGCCTCCAATATGTCCTTCAGCTCGGCCACGTCGGACAGCAGGGCGCAGGCCGCCTTCAACAGAGGCACGGCCAGCAGCGCCCCCGTCCCCTCGCCCAGCCGCATGTCGAGGCCCAGCAACGATTGCGCCTCGACCGCCTCCAGCATCCGGCGATGCCCCGCCTCGGCCGAGGCGTGGGCGAAGATGCAGTAGTCGCGCGCGTTCGGCGCCAGCCGGATCGCCAGCAAGGCCGCCGCCGAGCCGATGAAGCCGTCGACGATGACCGGAGCACCGGCTTTCGCCGCGCCCAGCAGCGCCCCGGCCATCATGGCGATCTCGAATCCTCCGAACTGGATCAGCACCTCCAGCGGCGCCGTCGCGTCCGAGCGGGCGGCGGCCTGGGCCAACACGACCTGCTTGCGCGCCAGCCCCTCGGGCGAATGCCCCGCCCCCTGCCCCACGCAGTCGAGCAGAGGCGCGGGCGCCAGCCGATGCATCAGCAGGGCGGCCGAGGCGCTGTTGCCGATGCCCATTTCGCCGAGCGCGATCACATCGGCCCCGTCGTCGATGGCGGCCCGCGCCATGGCGGCGCCTTCCAGCAGGGCGGCCTCGGCCTGATCGGGCGTCATGGCCGGTTCGACCGAGGCGTCTTTCGTGCCCGGCGCGACCTTGGCGTGGATCAGGCCCGCGCGGTCCGACAGATCAGCGGCGACGCCCGCGTCGATCACCTGCACCTGCGCGCCGACGACCTTGGCGAAGGCGTTGGCGCTGGCCCGCCCCGTCAGCAGGGTGTCGACCATGGCCACGGTCACGCCCGCCGGATAGGCCGCCACGCCCGAGCGCGTCAGGCCATGATCCCCGGCGAAGACCAGCAGCACCGGCTGGCTCACGGCCGGGCGAAGCGCCCCCTGAATCAGACCCAGCGTCAGGGCCAGATCCTCGATCCGGCCCAGGGCGCCGACCGGCTTGGCCTTGCCGTCCAACGCCTGACGCAGCGGCGCGCGCAGCCCCTGATCCAGCAGCGGCACGGAAAGAAGGTCGGTCAGTTCGGTCATGTCAGTCCTGCGATCCGGGCCAGCGCCGGAATGTCGAAATGGGTTTCCAGAACGGCAGCGATGCGGTCCAGCGCCTGATCCACGCGCGCGCCCTGATCCACACCGTCGGATGCGGCGCCGACCTCCGCCAGCAGGGCCGCCCGCGCCTCGGACCGATCGAACAGGCCGTGGACATAGAGGCCCGCGATCCGCCCATCATCAGAGCGCGCGCCATGCGCCGCCCCGTCGATGATGGCGACCGGGCGGGCCGTGTCCGGGCCGTCGGTGCGGCCGATGTGGATCTCATAGCCCGCGACCGCCGCGCTCGAAGGCGTCAGCCGTCCCTCGACCCAGCGCAGGGTCTTAGCCCCCGCCAGCACCGTCTCGACGTCCAGCAGGCCCAGCCCCGGCGCCGATCCCGCCACGCCCTCGACACCGTCAGGATCGCTGATCGTGCGGCCCAGCATCTGATAGCCGCCGCACACGCCCAGCACCCGTCCGCCGCGCCGCACATGGGCGGCGATGTCCACATCCCAACCCTGCGCCCGCAGGAGGGCCAGATCGGCCAGCGTCGCCTTGGTCCCCGGCAGGATGATCAGGTCGGCATCGCCCGGCAGGGCCTGCCCCGGCGGCACGAAGCCGAAATCCACGCCCGGCTCATGCCTCAGCGGATCAAAGTCGTCGAAATTGGCGATGCGCGACAGCATGGGCACGGCGATCCGCACCTTTCCGCCACGCTCGCCGCCCGACCGCTCCAGCACCACGGCGTCCTCAGCCGGAAGCGCCCGCGCATCTGCCAGCCACGGCGCCATGCCCAGATCCGCCCAGCCCGTGCGCCGCGTGATCTCGGCCCGGCCCTGATCGAACAGGGCCGGATCGCCGCGAAACTTGTTGATGATGAAGCCCCGGATCATGGCCCGGTCCTCGTCGTCCAGCACCGCATGGGCGCCGACCAGCGAGGCGATCACATGGCCCCGGTCGATGTCGCCGACCAGCACCACCGGCACGTCCGCCGCGCGGGCGAAGCCCATGTTGGCGATATCCCCGGCGCGCAGATTCGTCTCGGCCGGACTGCCCGCGCCCTCGACGATCACCAGATCGGCCTCGGCCTGAAGACGGCGGAAGCTGTCCAGCACCACGTCCAGCAGGGCGGCCTTGCGGTCCTGATAGCCCTTCGCCTGCCACACGCCCTCGACCTGACCGCGCACGACCAGCTGGGCGCCGGTGTCGCTCTGCGGCTTGAGCAGGACGGGGTTCATGTCGACGGTCGCCGGCGTGCGGCAGGCCAGGGCCTGAAGCGCCTGCGCCCGGCCGATCTCGCCCGCGCGGCCTGCTTGGTCAGGCGCGGTGACGGCGGCGTTGTTGGACATGTTCTGCGGCTTGAACGGCCGCACCCTCAGGCCGCGATTGGCGAAGACGCGGCACAACCCGGCGACCAGCACCGACTTGCCCACGTCCGAGCCGCAACCCTGAATCATCAGCGCGGCCATGCGAAACCCCCGGCGATCAACAGCATCAGCAACAGGGCGCAGGCGACGCCGTAAACCTTCAGCCCTCGTTTCAGGTCGTGGGCGGACGGCGGCGCCCAGTCGCCGAAGACAGGTCGATCAGTCACGGCGCCGTCATAGCGGACCAGCCCGCCCAGTCGAACCCGCAGGGCGCCCGCCATGGCCGCCTCGGTCCATCCGGCGTTGGGCGAGGCGTGCTTGCCCGCGTCGCGCCACATGATGCGCCAGCCCTGCCCGCCGCCCAGGGCGATCAAGGCGCCCGCGATCCGCGCGGGTATCCAGTTCATCACATCGTCGGTGCGCGCCGCCGCCCAGCCGAAAGCCCGCCAGCGCGGCTCCATATGGCCGATCATGCTGTCAGCGGTGTTGATCGCCTTATAGACGAACAGCCCCGGCAGGCCGCCGATCACGAACCAGAAGACCGGTGCGACCACGCCGTCGCAGAAGCTTTCGGCCAGGCTTTCCAAAGCGGCGGTCGCGACCTCGCCCTCGTCCATCGCCTCGACGTCCCGGCCGACGATCATGCCGACCGCCAGACGCGCGGCGGGCAGGTCGCCCGCCTTCAGCGGCCGGGCCACGGCGCGGACGTGATCGAACAGGCTGCGCGCCGCCAGCCCCGTCGCGCCGCAGACCAGCAGAAGCGCCACCCCCGGCCACAACGGCGAGACGGCGGCCAGCGCCTGCACGCCCCAGCCCGCGCCGCCCGCAACGGCGATCAGGATCAGCACCGTGACGACGCCCAGGATGCGGCGCGCCCGTTCCGGCCCCTCCGCCCTGTTCCAGCGCCGTTCCAGCACCGCGATCAGGGCGCCGATCCACGCCACCGGATGCGACAGGCGCCGGGGCCAGCCGACGACGCCTTCGATCAGCAAAGCGCCGGCGACGATCCAGGGCGTGGGCAGGCTGCTAACGGGCACGGCTGACCATTTCCAGCACCGGGCCGCGCACGCCGTCGAGGGTGCGCGCCTCGACGCCGTACGCCGCCTTCAGCACCGCGGGCGACAGGGCCTCGGCCGGGGCGGCGTCGGCCAGCACCCGCCCCTCGGCCAGCACGATCACCCGATCCGCCACGCGCAGGGCGGCGTCGAGGTCGTGCAGGGTCAGGACCACGCCCCGCCCCTCTTCATCCGCCAACCGTCGAAACAGGTCGCAGGCGTCCAGCACATGGCCGGGGTCGAGGCCCGCCAGCGGCTCGTCCGCCAGAAGCCATTGCGGCTCTCCGGCCAGGGCGCGGGCGATCAGCACACGCGCCCGCTCGCCGCCCGACAGGGTCGAGACGACGCGGTCGGCGAACGCCTCCACCCCCGTCACAGCCATGGCGCGGGCCACGGCGGCGCGGTCGTCCGCCCTCAAACCCCAGGCGCCGACGTAGGGCGTGCGGCCCAGACCGACGAAGGTGCGCCCCTCGACCGCCCAGGCGATCTCGGCGTTCTGGGGCAGGTAGGCGATGCGACGCGCCCGCGCGCGCGGCGCCAGGTCGTGCAGCGGCCGCCCGTCCAGCGTCACTCGGCCCGCGTCGGGCGTACGAAGCGCCGCCAGACAGTCCAGCAGCGTCGACTTGCCCGCCCCGTTCGGTCCGACGATCGCCGTCACCAGCCCCGGCGCGAAGGCCGCGCCGACGCCGTTCAGCACCGCCTTGTCGCCCAGGCGGCCGGACAGGGTCTCCGCGCGCAGGATGCTCATGTCAGCCTCCGTCTCATGCTGATCAGCAGGGCCAGGAAGAAGGGGCCGCCCAGGGCCGCCATGGCCACGCCCAGCTTGATCTCGGTCGAGGCGGGCGTCAGCCGCACCAGAATGTCCGCCGCCAGAGTCAGGGCCGCGCCGCCCAGGGCCGAGGGCAGCAGCAGGCCGCTGGGCCGCGCGCCGATCAGGGGCCGCAGCAGATGCGGCACGATCAGACCGACGAAGCCGATCGAGCCCGTCACCGCCACCGCCGAGCCGACCGCCAGGGCCGCCCCCAGCGCCAGCATCATGCGCCCGGCATCCAGCCGCACGCCCAGCGACCGCGCCCCCGCCTCGCCCAGCGTCAGGGCGTCCAGCGTCCTTCCTTGGGTCAACAGCAGCAGGCAGCCCAAGATCATGCCCGGCGCCGCCAGCCTCAGCTCGACCACGCTGCGATCGGCCAGTGACCCCATCAGCCAGTTGACGATCTCGTTCACCGCCCAGGGGTTGGGTGCCAGGTTCAGCGCCAGGGCGACGCCCGCCCCCGCCATGCTCTGGATCACCACCCCGGCCAGGATGAAGGTGACGACGCTGCTGGTCGCGCCCGCCAGGGCCAGCAACAGCAAGACGCCGATCCCCGCCCCGACCATGGCCGCGACGGGCAAGACCCACGGCGCGCTGGCCGCCGCCCCCAGATAGAAGGTCAGCACCGCCCCCAGCGCCGCCATGGTCGAGACGCCCAGGATGGCCGGATCGGCCAGAGGATTGCGGGTGTAACCCTGCAACGCCGCCCCGGTCAGGCCCAGCACCGCCCCGACCATCAGGGCCAGCACCGTGCGCGGCAGGCGCAGCTCGAACAGGATGGCCCAGGCGGGATCGCCGCGCTGGCTCGCCCAGTCGCTCCACGGAATCCAGACGCGGCCCGCGCTCATGCTGGCCACGGACAGGGCGGCGATCAGGAGCAGCAGCCCGATCATCACCAGGGGACGCGGCAGGGTCATGTCAGGGCCTCCAGCGCCGTACGGCGCGCGCGAGCCAGGGCGGCGGCGGTCTGGATCAGCACCGGCCCGCCGCAATAGAGCAGCTTCTCTTCCAGTTGCGCCTGCACCATCCGGCCGGACAGGGACTTCAGCGCCGGATGGCGCATCACCCGGTCGGCCCAGGTCCGCGAGCCGCGCACCGGAACGCCGCTGAGCAGCACTTGGGGCGGGTCGGCCAGCAGGCGCTCGACCGGCACGTTTCCCCATTTGCCCAGACCGTAGCGGCCGGCGACGTTCTCGAACCCGGCGCGGGTCATCATCTCGTCCATCAGGGTGCCGCGCCCGGCGGAAAAGCCGTTGGGCTGATAGATCAGGGCCGTCAGCGGCGGCGCCCCCGGCGACGGGGCCGAGGCGGCGATGGCGGCCTCGATGCGCGCGATCAGGACCTGGCCCCGCGCCGGGCGGCCGACCAGGCGGGCGACCTCGCGCACCTGGTCCAGACTGGTCGCCACGCTGTCGGGCACAGAGAACAGCTCTGTCTGAATGTTCATGCGGCCCAGGGCGTTGCGGGTGGCCAGGGCGCTATGGCGGCTGGTCAGCACCAGGTCGGGGCGCAGGGCGATGACCTCCTCCGCCGTCTCCCAGGTGAAGGGCAAGGTCTTGGCCACCTCGGAAATGGTCGAGCCGACCGGCTCGCGCGCATAGTGGCTGAGGGCCGCGATCTGCCCCCGGTCGGCGACGTGGACCAGGATGGCGTCGAGGCAGGCGTTCAGCGACACCACGCGACGCGGGGCGGCGCCGGCCGCAGCCGGCGCGGCGACCAGCATCGCCCCCGCGCCCGCCAACGCCTGTCGCCGGGTCGCCCTCATGCGAAGGCCTCCAACGCACGTTGAAGACGAGGGAAATCGCGCTCGGCCGGGACGCCGAAGCGCAGGGCGTCGGGCGTGTGATCGAACGGCCGGGTCAGGATTCCCGCCCGGCACAGGTGCTGGAACCAGCGCGCGGCGTGGGGCGTGCGCGTCATGCGGAACAGGCTGGTCCCGCCGATGATCTGGAACCCCGCCCGCGCCAGCAGGTCGTCCAGCCGGTCAGCCCGCTCGGCCAGGGCCGCCTCGGTCCGGCGCCGCCAGGCCTCGTCGGCGTAGGCGCCGCGCCCCAGCGCCAGGGCGTCCGCGCCGACCGGCCAGTCGCCCTGAAACGCGCGCAAACGCCGGATCAGCTCGGGTGCCGCCAGCATGAAGCCCAGCCGCACCCCGGCCAGACCATAGAACTTGCCGAAGGAGCGCAGGACGATCAGCCCCGGCTCGGTCAGGTCCGACACGCTGTCGCCGGGCGCGCATTCGATGAAGGACTCGTCCGCCACCAGCCAGCGCCCCGCCTTGGAGCGCGCCCGCGCCATGGCGATCAGATCGGCCCGCCGGGTCAGGCGGCCGTCGGGGTTGTTCGGATTGACGATGACCAGCACGCCCGCCTGCGAAGCCGCCGCCTGATCGGGCGCGATCAGGCGCGTCGCCACGCCCGCCGCGCGCCAGGCCTCGGCGTGGGCGCCGTAGGTCGGGCCGACGACTTCGACCGCCCGCACGCCCAGCAGCAGGGGCAGAAGACGGATCGCCGCCTCGGCCCCCGCGACCGCCGCCGTCCGCTCGGGCGAAGCGCCGAAGGCGGCCGCAGAGACGGCCTCCAGCGCCGCCAGGGCGGCTGGATCGGGCAGGCGGTTCAGCGCCTCCTCCGACGCGCGCGGTCCCCGCCACGGTTCAGGATTGATCCCCGTGGACAGGTCCAGCCAGGGCTGCGGCGCGTCGGGATAGGCGGCGGCGGCCGTCATCAGGCCGCCGCCGTGCCGGGTCGCCGTCGTCAGGAACGCGGCGTCCTTCATCACATCAGAACCGGACGCGAACGCCGCCGAACACGCCGCGGCCCGGCGCGCCGTAGTTCAGGACCGTCTGATAGTCCTCGTCGAAAGCGTTCTCGATCCGACCATAGACTTCGAGGGTGTCGTTGATCGGATAGGAGGCGCGCAGGTCAACCAGGGTGTAGGAATCGACCTTCACCGTGTTGGCGTCGTTGTTGAACGTCTCGCCGACGTAACGCACCGCCACGCCCGTCTTCAGACCGAAGGCGAAGGCGTAGTCGGCGGCGAAGTTCGCCATGTGCTCGGGACGACGCGTCAGGCGCTTGCCGTCCGTGGCGCCCGAGGCGCTCTTGGCGTCGGTCCAGGTGTAGTTGGCGCTGACGTTCAGGCGCTCCGTCACGTCCACGCGGCCGACCAGTTCGACGCCTTGCGCCTCGGTCTTCTGGACGTTGCGGTAATAGCCCCAGCGGCCCACGCCGTTGACGGTGCACAGCGGGTCCGTCGAGGGCGTCGAGCAGCCGTTGTAGCGGATCTCATTGTCCGCCTGGCGGTTGAAGTAGGTCGCCGAGACGACAGCGCGGTCGAACAGGCGCTGCTCGACGCCGATCTCCCAGCTGTCGAACTCTTCCGGCTGCAGGTTCAGATTGCCGTACTCGCTGTACAGCTCATACAGGCCCGGCGCGCGGAAGCCCTGGCCCCAGCTGGCGCGCACCACCGTATCGCCCTCGTTCAGGGCCCAGGCCGCCGCGACCTGGCCCAGCAGGTTGTCGCCATACTGGGCGTGGTCGTCGTAGCGCAGGCCGCCGGTCAGGGTCAGGCCGTCCAGCACCGTCCACTGAACCTGGCCATAGGCGCTGTTGAGCTCGGCCTCGCCGCGACCGAAGGTCGGGTTCGGGTTCCAGTCGCCGGGCGAGCGGGTCTTCATCTCCGACTTCTCGTGCTCCAGGCCGAAGGTCGCGTTCAGCGCCTCGGTGACGGCGAAGGCGCCCTGATACTCCCAGCGACGGTTCTGGCCCTCGGCGTCGAAGGTCAGGGTCTGGACCTTGTTGTCCGGGTTGAAGTTGCGGCGATCCGTGTCGGTGTGGGCGTAGCCGATGCGGTTGCGGAAACGGCCGTCCAGCAGGTCGAAGTTCAGGCCGGCGTAGGCGACCAGCTCCTGGGTCTTGCCGTATTCGCGGCTGTCGCCGTTGAAGGCGTCGAAATCGTTGCGACCGCTGGACCAGACCGAACGCAGATCCAGGGAGACCGCGTCCGTCACCTTGACGTTCAGGCGGCCCGACAGGCCGGTGTTGGTATAGCCGTCGTCCTCGGTTCCCTTGGCGAAGGCCGAGAAGCCGTCGGTGTCATAGCGGCTGGCCGCCAGGCGCCAGCTCAGACGTTCATTGGCGCCGCCGATCCCGCCGCGGAAATAGGTCGTGCCGCGCGCGCCGGCCTCGGCGTCGAGGCTGCCTTGCAGGGCTTCAGTCGGTTCGGCCGTGACGATGTTGACCACGCCGCCGATGGCCTGGCTGCCCCACAGGGTCGACTGGGCGCCGCGCAGCACCTCGATGCGCGCCGTGTCGCCGACCAGCAGATTGCCGAAGTTGAAGCCGCCCTGCGTCGAGGACGGGTCGTTCAGCTTGACCCCGTCGATCAGGACGACGGTGTGCTGGCTCTCGGCGCCGCGGATGTTGACGCCCGTGGACGTGCCGACGCCGCCGTTGCGGGTAAAGCTGACGCCCGGCGTCTGGGCCAGAAGTTCGACCACGGCCGGGGTCTGGCGCGCCTCGATGGCGGCCTGGGTCAGGACGGTGACCGATGCGCCGACGCGCTCGATCGGCTGGGCCGAACGGTTGGCGGTGACGACCACGTCCTCGACGGCGGTGGCGCCGGCGCGGCCCGCCACATCGGGAGCGGCGGCTTGCTGGTCGAGGACTTCAGCGGCGAAGGCGGGGGCGGCGGCCAGAAGGCTGGCGGCGGCCAGGGTAGCGAATGCGGTCCGGTTCATTCCGGGTCTCCATATGACGACGCCGCGCCGGACCGCCCGTCGCCCGGATGAGCGAAAGCGGCCGCTGACGCGGCTGGTTTACGACTGTCGTCACACGAGTTGCCTCGACCGCCCGGCACATCCCGACCGCACGGAGAACGACGGCGACAGGCAGGTCTCCTGGCTCGCGGATCAAGGCCGGTGCGCGTCGCCTTCCCAGAAGTCGTTCAGGCCGTGGCCTTCCGGACCGCCAGTGGCGTATGACGCGCGGGCTAGCCGCTTACAGTTGCGGGAACAGCCGGAGTTTCACACTCCGTTCCCTTTCAATCCCCTTTCGGGGAACCTGACGCGACCGTGGCAGTAGGACCGCGTGCGGTTCAGGTCAACCGGAGAGACCACGCATGGCCCTCACCCTGGTTCTCGGCGGCGCCCGTTCCGGCAAGAGCGGCTACGCCCAGCGACAGGCCGAACAGGCCGCCGAGGCGGCGGGCCGCCCGCCCGTCTTCATCGCCACCGCCGAGGCCTTCGACGACGAAATGCGCGACCGCATCGCCCGCCATCAGGCCGAGCGCGGCGATGTCTGGCGCCGGGTCGAGGCTCCGCTGGACCTGGCCGAGGCCGTGCGCGCCCTGTCGGCCGAGGACGTGGCGGTGGTCGACTGCCTGACGCTGTGGCTCAGCAATCAGATGCTGGCCGAACGCGACCTGGCCGCCGCCGTCGACGACCTGGCACAGGCCCTGGCCGCCTGCCCCGCCGCGTTGTGGGTCGTCAGCAATGAGGTCGGCTGGTCCCTGGTGCCCGACAATCCGTTGGGCCGCCGCTTCCGCGACGAAGCGGGCCGCCTGAACCAGCGCATCGCCGCCGTCGCCGATACCGCCTGCCTGATCGTCGCGGGGATGCGCCTGCCGCTAGAGCGGATCTGAGGCGCTCATTCCTTCAGGTCGAGCCGAGGCTGCGCCTTCACCGTGCGGCAGCGTATCTCGCCGACGCCGTCGAAACGGCAGACCGCTTCATCGCCGACCCCCACGCGATGAACCCCCGTAACGGCGCCGGTCGAGATCAGGGCGCCCGCCGTCAGCGGCCGCCCGCGTCGCGCACCGTGCTCCAGCAGGAACCGCACCGATTCCAGCGCGCCGCCGGCCAGGGAAGCCGAGCCGCCCTGCCCCACACGCTCTGCATTGATGACGGTCTCCACCTCGACCGTTTCGAGCCGGGCGCGCCAGTCCGTCAGCTCGGGACCGATCAACAGACCGCCGTTGTTGCCGAAGTCTGAGGCCGCCACCGTCGGCCCCAGGTCGTTGATGGTCGGCAGGGGGCTGCCCGCCAATTCCACCCCGATGAAGACGACGTCGATCTGATCGGCGGCGGCCTCAAGGCTCCAGTCCAGGCGCACCGGGTCGACATCCGCGCCGATGCGGGCGATGAACTCGGCCTCGATCGCCGCGAAACCGCCTTCGATCACCGGAAGCGCCGTCGCCTGCGGTCCCGCAGTCCAGACATTGGCGGCGAAGACGGGTCCCGCCACGCGATGCGCGCCCAGCACGCCTTGCAGCGCCGGAGGCACCCCGCCGACCTTCCAGCCGACGACCTGGTTGGGGTACAGGGCGATCGCCTGATCCTGGATCGCATAGGAACGGCTCAGCGTCTCGGGCGTCGCCCCCGGATAGTCGCGCAAGGCTCGCGCCGAAAGGCGATGCTCCACAAAGGTCCGCGCAACCGCCAGATCGTCGGCTTCCGAAGAAAGATGCTGCTGGTTCACGCACAACGCCCCCGATTGAAAGGGGCGGATAATGTGTCGCTGCGGAAAGCCTCGTCAATCGTCGGCCCGACGCCTTGTCCGCGCCGCCGCCGTTGGGCAATCCAGCCTGGCAACCGAGGATGATCCCCATGACCGACACGCTCGAGCTTTCGCACTGGATCGGCGGCGAGAAGATCGCCGGGGCGCGGACGGGCGAGAGCCTGAACCCCTCGGACACGCGCGAGGTCGTGGCCCGCACGCCCCAGGGCGGGGCGGCCGAAGTCGACCAGGCGGTCCAGGCGGCGCGCGCGGCCTTCGGTCCCTGGGCCGACGCCTCGCCGGAGGTGCGCTCGGACATCCTCGACCGGGCCGGGACGCTGCTGATGGAGCGACGCGAAACCGTCGGCCGCCTGCTGTCGCGTGAAGAGGGCAAGACCCTGGCCGAGGGCGTCGGCGAGACCGCCCGCGCCGCCCGCATCCTGAAGTTCTTCGCCGGCGAGGCCCTGCGCCTGCACGGCCAGAACCTGGCCTCGACCCGGCCCGGCGTCGAAATCCAGACCTATCGTCAGCCGGTCGGGGTGTTCGGCCTGATCACGCCGTGGAACTTCCCCATCGCCATTCCGGCCTGGAAGATCGCCCCGGCCATCGCCTTCGGCAACACCGTCGTCATCAAGCCCGCCGGCCCGACCCCGGCCACGGCCGAGGCCCTAATCGCCGTCCTGCATGAGGCGGGCCTGCCCGGCGGCGTGGTCAACATGGTCATCGGCGACGGCGACGTCGGCCGCGCCATCGTCGCCCACCCGGACGTGGACGGGATCAGCTTCACCGGCTCGCAGAAGGTCGGCGCCGGGGTGGCCGAGGGGGCGATGAAACGCCAGGCCCGCGTGCAACTGGAGATGGGCGGCAAGAACCCGCTGATCGTGATGGACGACGCCGATCTGGAGCACGCCGTGGCCATCGCGCTGGACGGCAGCTTCTTCGCCACGGGCCAGCGTTGCACGGCCTCCAGCCGCCTGATCGTGCAGGACGGAATCCACGACCGCTTCGTCGTCGCCCTGGCCGAGAAGGTGAAGGTTTTGCGCATCGGCGACGCCCTCGACCCGACGACCCAAATGGGCCCCGCCGTGACCGAAGCTCAACGTCAGGTCTCCTACGACTACATCGCCATCGCCCGCGACGGCGGCGGCCGCGTGCTCGCCGGCGGCGAGAGCCTCAGCCTCGACAAGCCTGGCTGGTACGTCCAGCCGACCTTGATCGTCGACACCCAAGCCGACGCCCGCATCAACACCGAGGAAGTGTTCGGCCCCGTCGCCTCGACCATCCGCGTCGCCTCCTATGAAGAGGCCCTGGCGGTCGCCAACGGCGTCGAGTTCGGCCTGTCAGCGGGTATCGTCACCCAGTCGCTGAAGCACGCGCGCGACTTCCAGCGCCGCGCAAAGGCGGGCATGACCATGGTCAACCTGGCCACTGCGGGCGTGGACTACCACGTCCCCTTCGGCGGCATGAAGAAGTCCAGCTACGGCCCGCGCGAGCAGGGCTTCGCGGCGGCCGATTTCTACACCCAGACCAAGACGAGTTACTCGGCCAGTTGAGACGGGCGGCGCGCTACGGCTCCAGCTCGATGTCCCAATAGAGATAGTCCAGCCAGCTCTGGTGCAGGAAGTGGGGCGGGAAGCGCCGTCCCGCCTGCTGAAGCTGCCAGGCGCTGGGCTGGTGAGCGGTGCGGCGCAGGGGCATGTGGGCCTGGCCGGGCGTGCGGCCGCCCTTGCGCAGGTTGCAGGGACCGCAAGCCGCGACAATGTTCTGCCACGTCGTGCGCCCGCCGCGCGAGCGGGGGATCACGTGGTCGAAGGTCAGATCCTGGGCCGTGCCCGGCGCGCCGCAATACTGGCAGGCGAAACCGTCGCGCAGGAAGACGTTGAACCGGGTGAAGGCCGGCTTGCGGTCTTGGTCCACATAGGACTTCAGACAGACCACGCTCGGCAGCTGCATCTCCAGCGAGGGGCTGCGGACGACCTTGTCATAGGTGGCGACCACGTCGACGCGGTCCTGCCACACGGCCTTGACCACCTCTTCCCACGGCCACAGCGACAGAGGAAAATAGGACAAGGGCCTGAAATCGGCGTTCAGCACCAAGGCTGGAAAGCCGGACGGCGGGCGGGACAGGACCTGCATCAGGCCCTCCCGCTCATACGGGGGGTTATCGACGCGACAGGACTGAAGACACGTCTCCTTCCTTGGTCTGATGGCGAAACCCTACGCCTGATTCTCCCGCATCGCCATGACAGATACGGCGCGTTTTCGTGACGCGCCCTTAGAAGACCTCGACCAGTTCAAAGCGCTCGCAGACCACCTTCATGCCCGGCGCCCAGGTTCCTTCGCGGCGGTAGTAGGCCTCATGGGCGTCGCGCCACCATTCATAGGTCAAGTCGCCCTCTCCCTCGGCGCGCGCGAAGTCCTCGCTGACCTGCTCGAAGGGCATGATCTCGACCTCGGTCGTGCGGATCGCGCAGCGAGGGGCTCCAGCGCCGTCCAGAATGACGCTGACCTCGCCCACGGTCGGCATGATGTCAGCCTCGCATGACGCCAGCGACGAACAGGTCGCGCGCTTGCCGCCCGCCAGCACCAGGGCCAGCAGTTCATCAGCCAGTTCGGGGCTGTCGCCAAAGGGCCAACGGGGCGCATCCGCATAGGCGGCGGGAAGGTCGCTCATCTTCATCCTCAATAACTGGTCTTAATAACGCGAAGCGGCGGTCGGGAAGGCGGGCAGGCTCCAGCCCCACTTCAGGGCGCCGGCGCGCACGCCGAACCCGGCCACGACGGCGACCGCCACGGCGGGCCATGTGGGCAGGCTCACCGCCTTCAGGCCGACGAACAGGGCCGCAGACACCAGGGCGGCGGTGATGTTCAGTTCGCGCCGCAACAGGATGGAGGGCTGGTGCGCCAGCACGTCGCGCACGATGCCGCCGAAGCAGGCCGTCAGCACGCCCATGACAATGCAGATCAGCGGCGTCACGCCGTAAGAGGCCGCCTTGGCCGCCCCCATGACGCCATAGGCCGCCAGGCCCACCGCATCGAGCCACAGCAGGGCGCGGAAACGCCACGACCGCGAACCCAGCATCCAGAAGCCGACCGCCGCCACCATACAGACAGCGACATAGCGCCAGTCCTGCACCCAGAAGACGGGCGCCCCGATCAGCAGATCGCGCAGGGTGCCGCCGCCCATGCCGGTCACGGCGGCGAAGAAGGCGAAGGTCAGGACGTCATGCTTCTCGCGCGCGGCGGCCAGGGCGCCGGTGGCGGCGAAGACGGCCACCCCCGCAAAATCCAGCAACGGCAGCACCGCAGCCGGACGAACCAGGTCTGCGCCCGCGATCGGCTCCAACATCGTCATCATCCCCAAGGCGCCGCGCGGCGCCGTCTTCGGGGTCGCCCCCAGCCTTCATGAATGCCGAAGGCTAGACGCCCTCGTCCAGCGCGATCTCGCCGCGCCGAACGCCACCATACCATCCCCAGAGCAAATGCGCCGCCACCGCGCGATGCGGCCGCCAGATCTCGGCGCGGGCATAGGCCTGTTTCTCGTTCGGGCGGTCCTCGGCGCGGTCGGCCCAACGCATGGCCTCCTGCAAAGCCACGTCGCCGCCGGGAAAGACATCCGCCCGCCCTTCGCAGAACATCAGGAAGGTCTCGGCCGTCCACTTGCCCACCCCCTTGATGGCGACCAGGGCGGCGATGGCCTGAGTGTCGTCCAGCCGTTCCAGATGGTCGAAGTCGATGTGGCCGTCCGCATGGGCGCGGGCGATCTCATGACCGTATTTCGCCTTCTGACCCGACAGGCCGAAGGTGCGCAGCGTCTCGACATCCCGCGCCAGCACGGCGTCGGGCGTCACCTGCCCGTCCAGCCCCTCGACCACCCGTTTCCAGATGGCGGCGGCGGCGGCCACTGACACCTGCTGCTCGACGATCATGCGGAACAGGCCCTCATAGCCGCCGGGCCGCAGCCGCCACTCGAACACGGGCGTCGAGGCGTGGGCGCGCGCCAGCGCCGGATCGGCGGCGGCCAGAGCCTCGCGAGCGGCAGCGACGGAGGCGGGTGACGGAGCAAGGGCCATGACGCCATGCTAAGCCTGCGCCCCATCCCTCGAAAAGAGCCGTTCGCCGCCCGGTTCTGACCACGGCCGGAAACCGCTAGTCTGTCGCCATGTTCGCCACCCGCTTCGCCCCCTCGCCCACCGGCCGCCTGCACAAGGGGCACGCCTTTTCGGCCATGACCGCGTATCGGGCGGCGAAGGCGGCGGGCGGGCGCTTCGTGCTGCGGATCGAGGACATCGACCCGACGCGCTGCAGGCCCGAGTTCGAGGCGGCGATCTACGAAGACCTCGCCTGGCTGGGGCTGGATTGGGAGACGCCCGTGCGGCGTCAGTCCGATCACCTGGCCGACTACGCCGCCGTGGTCGAAGCGCTGGACCGGCGCGGCCTGCTCTATCGCTGCTTCCGTACCCGCAAGGAGATATTGGACGCCATCGGCGACGCCCCCCACGGCCCCGCCGAAGCGGCGCGCCCCGGTCCGCATCCCCCCGAGGAAGAGGCCCGTCTGCTGGCCGAGGAGCGCCCCTTCGCCTGGCGGCTGTCGCTGGATCGGGCGAAGGAGGCGCTGGGCGGCGCGGCCTGGGACGCCCTGAGTTTCGTCGAGGAAGGCTCGGGCCCCGAGGGCGAGACCGGCGTGGTCAAGGCGCGGCCCGAGACGGCGGGCGACGTGGTGCTGGCGCGCAAGGACGCCGGGACCGCCTACCACCTGGCGGTGACGCACGACGACGCCCTGCAGGCGATCAGCCACGTCATTCGGGGGCAGGACCTGTTCGAGGCGACGCATATCCAGCGGCTGATCCAGGCGCTGATGGACTGGCCCGCGCCGGTCTATCGCCACCACCGCCTGCTGGCCGGACCTGACGGCCGCCGCTACGCCAAGCGCGACCGCTCGGTTACCTTGGCTGAACTGAGAGAGGGCGGCCTGACGCCTGAAACGCTGAGGGCGGAACTGGGGTTCTGAGGGCGGGACAAGTCGCTCGGCTCACCAAGCGCGCCGTCATCCTCGGGCTTGACCCGAGGATCCAGTCACACGACGGCAGCCGCATAAAGGTCACGCCGGATCAGACGTTGCGGAGCTGGATCCTCGGGTCAAGCCCGAGGATGACGGCGGTGGGGTGTGAGGACGTGAGGATGACGGCGCATCAAGGCCCCGTCAGATCGGCATCCGCATGATTTCCTGATAGGCCGAGATCACCTGGTCGCGGACGGCCATGACCGTCTCCAGCGAGGCTTCGGCCGATGAGATGGCCGTGACGACGTCGATCAGATTGCCTTGCCCCTGGACCGATTGGGCCATCTGGGTTTCAGCCGCGCGGGTCTGCTGCGTCGTCTGCGTCATGACGTTCTGCAGCAAATCGGCGAAGCCTCCGGCCGCGTTCGGGCCGGTGCTGGCGGCCGCATTGGCCGAAGTGGTGACGCTGACGCCGCTCCCGCCCTGTGCGGCGGCGTAGGCGCGGGCGGCCATGATCGGGTTCATGCCCTAAGCCCTCTTATTTCTTGATGATGTCGAGGGTGCGGGACTCCATGTTCCGCGCCGTCTCGATGACGTTCAGATTGGCCTCATAGGCGCGCTGCGCCTCGCGCATGTCCATCGCCTCGACCAGGGTGTCGACGTTGGGCCGCTGGACATAGCCTTCCGCGTTGGCCGCCGGGTGCGAGGGGTCGTAGTCCATGCGGAAGTTGCTCTGGTCCGGCCGCACCTCGGCCAAGACCACGCCGGTCGCGCCGTCGACGTTGCGGGCCTGGAACACCGGCGTCTGGCGGCGATAAGGCTGACCGCCCGCGACGTTGGCCGTCGATTCCGCGTTGGCGATGTTCTCGGCGATGATGCGCATCCGCGACTGCTGCGCCTTCAGCGCGCTCGAGGCGACGGCCATGGCGGTGTTGCGTGGGGTGACGGGACGGCCGTTGATCGGGTCAGGCATGATTCAGTCCCCCTCAGGCGCCGGGCTTCTTGGCCGCCAGGCGGATCATCTGCATCGACTTCTGGTAGAAGCCGATGGCGGCGTCATAAGCCATGCGGCTCTCGGCCATCTTGAGCATCTGCTCCTCGACCACGACCGAATTGCCGTCCAGCGTGGTCTCGGAATCCGGGGCGTTGGTCGCCTCGAACCGCGCGGCCTGGCCGGGCGGCGAGATGTGGCGGGCGTTAGTGGCCATCATGCGCAGCCCGCCGCCCGTCCGCATCGCCTCGGCGAAGTCGGTCGGCGTCTTCAGGTCGCGCGCGACATAGCCGGGGGTGTCTGAGTTGGCGACGTTCTGGGCGATCACCCGTTGACGGTCGTCCAGCCAGCCCAGGCGGCCCTTGATCTGATTCAGCAGCGGCAGGTCGGTGACGGACACGCGAATCCCTCGGACGAACGGATCGGCAGAATTTGCCGCCTGCATGGTTAATATCTCGTATCCCTAAACGCGCCGTTAACCACGTCCGTTGAAACATGCCCTCGAAGCGCCGCGTCCGCGCGCCGCCGCCGTATGCGTCTGGGGCTGCATCCGCATGAACTTCCTCGATCTGTTCCGGGCGATCTTCGGCCTGGCCATCACCCTGGGCATTATCGGCCTGGCCGCCTGGGCGGCGCGCCGCTATGCGCCCGAATTCCTGGCTCGCTTCCAGGGACAGCAGGGCCAGGTGCGGCGGATGAAGGTCATCGAGACCCTGATGCTGGACCCCTCGCGCCGCCTGGTGCTGATCCGCGTCGATGACGAAGAACGCCTGATCCTGCTGGGCGAAGGCCGCGAACTGATCGAGCCGCGCCAGCCGGGAGGCGTGAAGTGAAGGGCCGCAAGCACGGCGCCTCTCCCTCCCCGTCCCGGGGAGGGTGGTCGCGCAGCGACCGGGTGGGGGCGGCAGGGCTATTCAGACGCGCCCTATCGAAATTCACCCAAGCCCGCGCTCAGGATCGCCCGGCCGCCCCCACCCGGCCTCGCCCTGCGGGCTCAGCCACCCTCCCCGGGACGGGGAGGGAGAGGCAGAGCGTGTTCGGCATGCCCACGCGCGCGGAGTTGAAGCGCGCGGCCCTGCTGTCGCTGATCACCACCGCCCTGTGTCTGGTCTGGCCGCTGGGCGCCCTGGCGCAGGAGGCGGCGCAGAGCGGATCGGCCATCAACATCGACCTGGGCAGCGGCGCGGGCCTGACGCAGCGCGTCGTGCAGCTGGTCGGGCTGATGACCGTGCTGTCGCTGGCGCCGTCCATCGTCATCATGACCACCAGCTTCGTGCGAATCGTCGTGGTGCTGTCCCTGCTGCGGACGGCGCTGGGGATGCAGCAGTCCCCGCCGAACGCCGTCCTGGTGTCCCTGGCCCTGTTCCTGAGCGCCATCGTCATGGGTCCGACGTGGCAGGACGCCTATGATTCGGGTGTCCGCCCTCTGATGGATCAGCAGATGGAGCTGCCTCAGGCGTTCGATGCGGCGTCCGAACCGGTGAAAACCTTCATGCTGGCCCAGGTGAAGCCGGACGACCTGGCGTTGTTCACTCGCCTGTCGCGTGTGGAGGCCCCGGCGGACATGCAGGACCTGCCCCTGCGCGTGGTCACGCCGGCCTTCATGATCAGTGAGTTGAAGACCGCCTTCACCATCGGATTTCTTCTTTTTGTTCCGTTCCTTGTGATCGATCTGGTGGTCGCCAGCGTGCTCATGTCCATGGGTATGATGATGCTGCCGCCGGTGGTGGTCAGCCTGCCGTTCAAGCTGATCTTCTTCGTCCTGGTGGACGGGTGGAGACTGGTCGCCGGCAGCCTGGTCGAGAGCTTCCAGAGAGCCTCCGGAACCGGATAAATCCCCAGCCTGCAAGGCCTGCGCGCTGATGCGGGCTTGCCAAGCTCCCCAAAACCGTCGTTGATCCCCCGGTCCTCGCCCGGCGCTTCTTTCCGGGCGACCACCATCGGGAAAATACCCTCATGACCACTCAAGCTGAACTGATCGCCGCCGTCGCCAAAGACGCGGGCGTGTCGCAAGCTGACGCCGGCAAGGTGCTGACCGCCATTGTCGAGAACATCCACAAGGCCCTGAAGAGCGGCGACGACGTTCGCATCTCGAACCTGGGCGTGTTCGACACGGCTGAGCGCGCCGAGCGCGAAGGCCGCAACCCGGCCACGGGCGCGACGATCAAGATCCCGGCCTCGAAGGCCGTGCGCTTCCGCGTGTCGAAGCCTCTGAAGGACGCCGTCAACGGCTAAGCCTTACAGGCGCGTTCGATCCTCCTTGCGGGGATAGACGCAAAAAACCCCTCTCCCGCCGGGAGGGGGGTTTTTTTATTGGCCCGCGCCGCTCTTCGCGCGGAACTCGGCCTTGGTCTGGGTGATCCAGCCGGCATAGGCGTCTGCCCCGGCGCTGAGGGCGGCGAAGTCCTGCGGGCGGCCGGAGCCGTCGGCCCCGTCCAGTCCCGCCAGCGCCACCCGGATGGCGCCGGGCGAACGCGCCCCTTCGGCGAAGCGGGCGTAGTTCTTAGACAGGCGGTTCAGCGCCCCTGCGTCCCGCGCCAGGGAGTAGCCGGCGCCCGCACGAATCAGGCGCGTTTCCTCGACCTCGCTGAGCGGGACGGCCGTCTCCTTCCAGCGATCGCCCAGACGCTGTTCATAGAGGGCGGCGGCCGCCCCCCATTGCTGCTGCTTCCACAGGATATCGGCGCGCACGTCGCGCGCGGCGGGCGAAGCGTCCTTGCCCAGCACCTCCAGCGCATGGTCATAGCGGCCCAGCTCCATCAGGGCGCGAGCCTCCAGCGCGCGGCGCTCCTGATTCATGGCCGTGGGCAGCAGGGTCGTGCGCGATGACCACAGGGCCTTCAGCGCCTCTTCCGGCTGGCGGTTCATCAGATAGACGGCGGCCAGATTGGTCGACACCTGGGCCTTGGCCACCCCGTCCAGCCGGTTCTCGGCCTGATATTTCAGCAGCTCCGCCGCCTGATCCAGCAGGTCCACATCGATCAGGCGCCGGGCCAGGCGCCGCACCATCTCGTCTCCGTCGGCGCCGACGGGCGTCAACTCGCGGAAGTCGAAGAACAGGGCCAGCGCCTGCACCGGCTGCAGGCCGTCGGCCGCGCCTTCCAGGAACAGGGCGCGGAAGGCGTTGTCGAGATCAGCCTGAAGCCGGTCGCCGCCCGGCAGGGTGACGATCTTCGACCCGGCCGTCTTCAGCGTGGTCAGGGCCTCGCGATAGCGGCCCTGCGACAGATAAAGCTCGCCCAGAGTGCGGATCACCGCCAGCTCGGTCGCATCCCCGCGCCAGCGCCATTTCAGCGCCTCCAGCTGGGCGGCGGCCGCGTCGGCTTTCAGCGTCCCCTTGGCCATCTCCAGCTTGATGACGCCCAGGCGCGCAGGCGTGGCGATGCCGTCCAGCGGGGCGCGCGCCACGGCCTTGTAGATCGCCAGGGCGCGGTCGGGGTTCTGATCCAGTTCGAACAGCCGCGCCTGCACCAGGCGGGCCGTCAGTTGATCGGGAGCCGAAACGTTCGGCTGGCTGAAGACATAGGCCAGCAGTTCGCGCGCGGCGTCGGCGTCGCCGGTCTCGACCGCCGCCATGGCGTGGGCGGCGCCGAAGCGGGCGCGCCATTCGGGAGCGAAGCCGTCGACCACGCCTGCGCCTGCTGCAAACAACCGCCGCGCGTTGGCCCAGTCGCCTTGCTGAGCCGCGATATATCCCTGCCACACCTTGGTCGAGGGATCGCCCGCCAGGGCGCCGGACGAGAAGTCAGCCTCGGCCTCGGCGAAGCGGCCGATGGAGGCGCGGGCAGCGCCCCGCAGGCCACGCACCTCGGCCACGCCCTGCATGGCGGGCGTCTGCTTGATCAGGGCATTCAGCACCCCGACCGCCTCGAACCCCAGACCATGACCGATCAGGAAGCGGGCGTAGGCCAGCCGCGCCTCGATCGGGGCGCGCGGGTCTTCAGTCGCGCGGCCGCTCTCGCGTTCGGCGGCGTCCTGAAGGGCGCGGTGGCGGGCGGTGAAGCCGCCCTCGTCCGCATCGGCGGACCAGTCGGCCAGGATCAGGGCCGGGCGCGACGCGGCGCGCGGCGCGTCCCCACCCTCGACCGCCGTCTCCAATCCGGCTGTAGGTGAAGACAGGGTCAGACCGCGCGGGCGCGTCACCGTCACCAGGTCGCCGTCGGCGGTGACGCTCAGGTCATCGGTCGGCGTCTCGATCGCCAGGCCATGGGCGGTGGGCAGGAAGCCCGCGTCCACCGTGCGCCGACCGGTCTTCAGCCCCTTGCCGGGAGCCAGGGCGGTGACGGCGGCGAAGCGGTCGCCGATCATCGGGTCGGTCAGCCAGACGGTGCGGGTCGCCCCAGCCATGCGCGCGGTCAGCGACGCCTTGACCGCATCGTCGCGCTCGATGTCCACGCCGCTGGGCGAGGGCGCGGTTCCGCCGATGGTCACGACCCAGGTCGATCCCTCGGCGCGGGCGGCCACAGCCTGGCCCGGCTCGACCGGAATGCGCACGGCGGTGAAATCGGGACCGGCGGCCCAGCGGGCGCCGCTCAACGCCTCGCCCTTCATCTCCATGCGGGCGGCGTGGTCGAAGACGGCCCAGACCGCCTCGCCGCGCCGGAAGACGGCGGCGCCGACCGGCCCGTTCCAGGCGAAACGCATCACCGTCTGCTGGCCCTTGACCTCAGCCGCCACCGGCACCGCCCCGCCGATCGGCACCGGCGAGGGGCGCGAACCGTCGGCGCGCGCGCCCGGCGCATACAGGTTCAGCCAGACGGCGCCGTCGGCGATCCCGCTGGTCGCGCCCGCCCCCTCGGCCAGGGTCAGGACCAGTTCGGTCGCCCCCTGGGCGGCGCGGGTCTCGATCTTCTCCAGCCCCTTGGGCGGATCGACGCGCAGGCGGCTGACGTCCGGAGCGGCGGTCGTGCCGATGCGGACCACGACGGTGCGGCCGTCCTGGCGCACCCGCGCACGCGATCCCACGATCCCGGCGAACTCGATCTTGGTGAAACCGGCGTTGGCGCCGATGCGGATTTCGACCGGCGCGCCCGCCTGGGCAAGCGACGGCGCCGGAGCCAGGGGCGCGAAGACGGCGACGCCCGCCGCGGCGGCCGCCACGGTCGTCTTCAGAACGCGCTTCTTGGCGGTGGCCCCGGACATATTGCGCGCATGCTCGCGCGAAGGGCTTTAATCGCGGTTAACAGGGCTTAAATCGCGGAAAACAAAGCCCTGCCCATCAACCTTCCCACATGGATAGGACAAAACACCCGCTTGCGTCCGGGCGCCCGAAGGCCGAAACCATCAGCCATCGTTCTTTTCAGGAACAGTCCCGTGTCCGACCCTGCCTATCCCCCGTTGAGCCCGCTCAAAACCGGCCTACGCGCCCGCTGCCCCCGCTGCGGCGAAGGCCCGGTGTTCAAGGGCTATCTCGCCCTGCGCGAGTCCTGCCCGGAGTGCGGTCTGGACTACAGCTTCGCCGATCCGGCGGACGGCCCGGCCTTCTTCGTCATGTGCGCAGTCGGCGTCGTCGGCATGGTCGCCTTCATGATCTTCGAGTTCACCGTGCACCCGCCGATCTGGGTCCATTTCGTCGTGACCTTCCCGATCCTGGCGGCCATGTGCCTGTGGGTGCTGCGGCCTTTCAAGGGATGGATGGTGGCCGAGCAGTATTTCCACAAGGCGGAAGAAGCCACCTTCGTCAGCGTCGGCAAGCATGGCGAAGGCTACGGCTGGCGCGGCCAGGCCGAGCGCGCCGCCAAGGCCGCCGCCCGCGATAAGGACTGAGCGGCGGCCTCTTCTTAGGCGGTTGGATCAGTCGGCCCGGAAGACCTGGCCGCCCTTCATCACGAAGCGCACGCGCTCCAGTTCGGTGACGTCCGTCAGCGGATCGCCGCCGACCGCGATCAGGTCGGCGGGCATGCCCGGCGCCAGACGACCGGCTTCGTTCTGGATGCGCAGGTGCTCGGCGGCGCCGACGGTCGCCGACTGGATCGCCTCAAGCGGCGTCAGACCGGCGCGGACCAGCAGGGCGAACTCCCGCGCGTTGTCGCCGTGGGCCGAGACGCCCGAGTCGGTGCCGAAGGCGATCTTGACCCCGCCGCGATGGGCGCGCGCGGCCATGTCCAGCATCTTTGGACCGGCTTCCAGCGCCTTGGCCGTCTGGGCCGGGGTGAAGAAGTTGTCCGGGCTGGAGGCGACGCGGGCCACGAAGTCGCCCGCCATCAGGGTCGGCACCAGCCAGGCGCCGTTCGCCTTGAACTGACGCATGGATTCATCGTCCAGATAGGTGCCGTGCTCGATGGAGTCGCCGCCCGCCTTCAGGAAGGCGTTGATGCCGTCGCCGCCGTGGGCGTGGGCGGTGACCTGGCGGCCCATGCGATGGGCGACCTCGACGATGGAAGCCAGTTCGTCCTCGGTGAACTGTTGCGCCAGGCCTGCGGCCGTATTGGACAGGACGCCGCCCGTGGCCGTGATCTTGATGATGTCGGCGCCCGCGCGCACCTGCATCCGCACCGCGCGACGGCAGTCTTCCGGACCCGAGCAGATGCTCTCGGGCGACATCAGATGCAGGATGTCGTCGCGATAGCCGTTGACGTCGCCGTGGCCCCCGTGAACCGAAACGGCCGAACCGGCGGCGATGATGCGCGGTCCGGGCACGTCGCCCGTGCGGATGGCGTCGCGCAGGGCGAAGATGGATTCGTTCGTCGCCCCCAGGTCGGCCACCGTAGTGAAGCCCGCATTGAGCGTGCGCCGCGCATACCGCGCGCCGACCATGGCCTGGGCCGCGTTGGACTGCGTCAGTCCGTCGAGGCGCGAATTCGGGTTCGATTCGAAGGTCAGGTGGACGTGGCTGTCGATCAGCCCCGGCAGGACGAAGGCCGAGCGCAGATCGACGACGTTCCCCTCGCCGACGAAGCCGTCGCGGATCTCGACGATCTGGTTCCCTCTGATCACGAGAGTTTTATCACGCAGCACCCGGCCGCTGGCCGGATCGGCCAAAAGCCGCCCCACTTGAACGAACTTCGTCGGCTGTTCAGCGGAAACCGACGCCGGCGCCGGGGTTTGACGCGCTTCGGCGCCGGTCGCGGCCAGAACGGCCGCGGTCACAATCAGGGCAAGCTTTTTCATTTATCCCTCCCGTTACTGAGGCGGGCAACATAACCGTTCCAATCTTTGCGCCAAGGCCAAGGTTGCCTTGCACGGACGGTTCATGAAACAAGCCGATACAGTTGTTTAACGTGCGAGGGGCGTCGCATGCGGCTTTCCAGACGTGGCTTGATCCTGGGCGGTTCGGCCCTGTTGGCGGGGTGTTCCTCCGCCGCTTCCACCACCAGCCTTCAGCTCGCCGGAGCCGTCGCTCCAAACCTTCCGACCCTGCCTGAGCGGGCGGCGGCGGCTCACGTCCAGGTCGCACAGGCCGGGACGGCGATCGATCCCCACGGCGTCGTCCGCAAGGATCTGCTCGAACGCGCCCGCGCCGCCCTGGACGTGCACGGCCACAAGATCAGCCGACGCGACCGCATGTATCTGGTCGATTTCCAGAAATTCTCGGGCGAGGACCGCTTCTACGAGGTCGATCTGGAAGGCGGCTGGGTCACGGCCTACCGCACCAGCCACGGACGCGGCTCGGACCCGGCGCACTCAGGCTACGCCCAGCAGTTCTCGAACCGCCCGGACAGCCATATGTCGTCCATCGGCGCCTACGCCACGGCGGGCGCCAGCTGGGGCAGCCAGCAGGGGCCGAACGTCCTGCTGGACGGGTTGGAGTATTCCAACAACCTGGCGCGCGAACGGGCCATCATCATCCACGGCGCCGACTACGCCGACCCGGCCTTCCTGGCGCGCCAGGGCAAGCTGGGCCGGTCCTACGGCTGCTTCTCGGTGTCTCACGCCGACCTCGTCCCCCTGCGCGAGCGCATGGGCGAAGGCCGGCTGCTGTTCGCCATGACCTAAAGCACGGCGGAGCCGCCTCAGCGCGGCTCCAGCGCCCGCCAGCCGATGTCGGTGCGGTGGAAACCGCCCGGCCAGTCGATCCTGGCGATGGCCTCATAGGCGCGCTCGCGCGCCTGGGCCACGTCGTCGCCATAGGCGCAGACGTTCAGCACACGACCGCCCGCCGCCGCCAGGACGCCGTCATCGCGCAGCTTGGTCCCGGCATGGAAAACTTGGACGTGCGGGCCGAAGTCCTGATCTGCGCCGCGGATGACCGAGCCTTCCAGCGGGCTGTCGGGATAGCCCTTGGCCGCCAGCACCACGCAGATCACCACCCCCGGCTTGAACGCCGGCGCCGGCGCCTGGGTCAGGTCGCCGCGCGCGCAGGCCAGCAGCAGCGGCACGACGTCGCCGTCCAGCCGCATCATCAGCACCTGACACTCCGGATCGCCGAAGCGGGCGTTGAACTCGACCACCTTGGGGCCTTCGGCCGTCGCCATCAGTCCGACGTAGAGGACGCCGCGATAGGGGGCGCCTTCCTCGGCCATCTTCTGAATGGTCGGAACGACCACGCGGTCGTTGGCCGCCTGGGTGAAGGCCGCCGTGAAGACGGGCGCGGGCGAATAGGCGCCCATGCCGCCGGTGTTCGGCCCCAGATCGCCGTCGAAGGCGCGCTTGTGGTCCTGGGCGCCGCCGAACAGCACGGCCCGCGTTCCGTCCGACAGGGCGAAGAGTGAGCCCTCCTCCCCGTCCATGAATTCCTCGATCACCACGCGCGATCCGGCCGATCCGAACCGCCCGCCCAGCATTCGCTCGATCTCGGCCTCCGCGTCGGCGCGATCGGGACTGATGGCCACGCCCTTGCCCGCCGCCAGACCGTCGGCCTTGATGACATAGGGGGTCGAATACCGATCCAGCGCCGCCTTGGCCGAGGCGACGTCCTCATAGACGCCATAGCCCGCCGTCGGGATGCCGTGACGCTGCAGGAAGGCCTTGGAGAAGGCCTTAGAGGTCTCCAGTTGCGCCGCCGCCTGCGTCGGGCCGAAGCAGGGGACGCCCGCCGCGTTCAGCCGGTCGGCCAGACCCTCGGCCAGCGCTGATTCCGGGCCGACCACGACCAGATCCGCCTTCATCTCGCGCGCCAGGGCCGCCAGGCCTTCGGCGTCAGTCGCCTTGAGGTCGGGGCGCATCTCGCCCAGCTTGGCCATGCCCGGATTGCCGGGCGCGACGACGAGCCGCGTCACCAGCGGCGACTGGGCGATCTTCCAGGCCAGGGCGTGTTCGCGCCCTCCCGATCCGACGAGCAGAATGTTCATGGGGGCGGAATGGCCGCACGCGCCGTCCCGGTCAAGCGCCGGAAAGGGTTAGCGGCCCCTCGACGGCGGAAATCAGGGAACCCAGGCGGGCAAGGCTTTCAACTGCGCCAGCGTCATGTTCGACACCAGGTCGTAGTCATCGCCCTCCTTCCGCGTTGTCAGGCCATCCAGCGAAATACGGACCCAGCGCGGGCCGCGCTCGCCTGCCGGCTCGATGATCAGGCCGGTGATGGCGCCCGAGGCGTCCATATCGACCCGCTGAACGTCGCCCAGATCGACGCCCGCAGGCGTGATGAGGTCGGCGTCCTCCAGTTGCGTCACGGTCAAGCCCAGGGCCATGGCCCCCGCCGGGGCGGCGGGCTCGCCATGAACGGTCGGCGCCGAGGCGGCGTCGGGCGAGGCCTCGGGCGTTCTGTCCGGCTTGGCCGGCGGCTGCGAACAGGCCGCCAGCAGGGCCGCAGCCGAGGCGGCCGCGAACAAGGTCCTCATCATCAAACCCTCCTGTCTCTAGATCAGGGCCGAGACCACATAGACGCCGGCGCCGGCCAGAAGAATCAGCCCCAGAACCAGCCACGGGCTGAGCGTCGGATTGTTGCTGCGGCGCGCCAGTTCGCGCTCGCGCGCCTGGTCAGGCGGCAGGTCGTCGGCCGTCGGCTCTTCCGGAAACGGGTCTGGAGACTGCACCATGATCGGCGAACGCGCGCGGGGACGCGGCCGTTCCGCCACGCTTGCCGCCCATGTCTTTGCGCGCGCGGCGGCGACGGCTAGGGTGCCGTCATGACCTCCGACGACGACTACGCCTTCGAGGGCGCGGCTCCGCTGCCCGCCCGCGACAACAACCCGCCGCTGTCGATCTCGGAGCTGAGCTTCGCGCTCAAACGCACCCTGGAGGAACGCTTCGGCCATGTGCGGCTGCGCGGCGAGATCTCCAAGGTGAACCGCCACGCCTCGGGCCACGTCTATCTGACGCTGAAGGACGACAAGTCGGCCATCGACGGCGTGATCTGGAAGGGCGTGGTGCGCGGCCTGGGCGTCCAGCCGGAGACGGGACTGGAGGTCATCGTCACCGGCAAGATCACCTCTTACCCCGCGCGCTCCTCCTATCAGATCGTGATCGAGAGCATGGAGGCGGCGGGCGCGGGCGCCCTGCTGGCCCAGTTGGAGCGGCTGAAGGTCAAACTGCGCGACGAGGGCCTGTTCGACCCGGCGAAAAAGAAGGCCCTGCCGACCTTCCCCGCGACCATCGGCGTCATCACCAGTCCGACCGGCGCGGTGATCCGCGACATCCTGCACCGCATCGCCGAGCGCTGGCCCAGCCGCGTCATCGTCTGGCCGGTGGTGGTTCAGGGCGACGCCGCCAGCGGTCAGGTCGCCAACGCCATCCGCGGCTTCGACCAGATGACGCCGGACGGCCCGATCCCCCGCCCCGACCTGCTGATCGTCGCGCGCGGCGGCGGCTCGGTCGAGGATCTGTGGTGCTTCAACGACGAAGCCCTGGCGCGCACGGTCGCGGCCGCCCGCATCCCCATCATCTCGGCCGTGGGGCACGAGACGGACACCACCCTGATCGACTTCGTGTCCGACCGCCGGGCGCCGACGCCCACTGGCGCGGCCGAGATCGCCACGCCGGTGCTGGCCGATCTGCGCTGGGCGCTCAGCGATCTGGAGGGCCGCCTGTCGCGCGCCGGGTCACGGATGCTGGAGGACCGCCGCACCCGTCTGCGCGCCGCCGCGCGCGGCCTGCCCGCCCGCCCCGAAGACCTGCTGGCCCTGCCGCAGCAACGGCTGGATCACGCCGCCAGCCGCCTCGGCTCGGGCCTTCATCGCAATGTCGCCGTGCATGAGCGCCAGCTGGCGGTCGCCGCCGGTCGCCTGACGCCCGGCCTGCTGCGCGCCCGCGTCGAGCGCGGTCAGGACCGCCTGCGCGGCGCCGCCGACCGTCTGACTTCCGCCCTTCAGGCCGGCGTCGCCCGCAACGAGCGCCGACTGTTGCAGACGGCGGGTCGCCTCAGCCCCGCGCCCTTGCATCGCCGCCTCGACCAGCGGCAGGCGCGGCTGGAGGCGCTGAGCGTGCGTCTGGACGGCGTCATGCCGCGTCGGCTGGAGCGCGCCGAGGACCGCCTCGCCGCCCTGTCCCGCGCCCTGACGACGCTGAACCCCAAGACGCCCAAGCCCGGCTTCGCCCGCATCGAGGACGCCGACGGCGCCATGATCGCCTCCGCCGCCGCCCTGTCGCCGGGGCAGGCCGTGCAGATCGTCTTTGGCGACGGCGCCAAGGGCGCGACCATCGACGGCGAAGGTTCAACGCCGCGTGCTGCCCCGGCGCCCAAGCCCGCGCCGCGCCCGAAGGCGCCGCCCGCAAGCCAGGGCGACCTGTTCTGATCCCTGAAAATTCCGCTCATCCCGGCGGAGGCCGGGACCCAGTGCTTTGGCTTCAACCTCAGCGCCTGAACACTTGGCGGCAAATTTCAGAGAACCGAGCGCGTCGCTCTTACTGGGTCCCGGCCTCCGCCGGGATGAGCGGGTTTAGAGGGGCGGCGCTTTAACGGCTGGCCATCTCGCCCAGCACCGCCTTCACCGCCTCGATGTCCAGCGCTTCGATCGTGACCGACTTGCCGTCGATCACCGACGTCGTCGTCTGCGCCTTCAGCAGGGAGTTGAGGATGGCCTCCTCCGTCGCCTCGGCGACCGCGACGAACAGGGGCGACATCCGGTCGTTCGGCCAGTCCGCCACGCTCGCCTGCCCCGCCCGGCGCTCAGGCGTCCGCCGCACGCCTTCCGCCGTTGAAAAGGCGATCGCATAGTCCCCCGACCCGTTCGAGAACGCCGCCCCGGTCCGCGCCAGACCGGCGAAGGCGCGGTTCGCCAGCCGCTCCAGATTTCGGTCCGACAGGGGCGCATCGGTCGCCACCACGATCATGATGGAGCCGTCGGCGCGCTCATTCTCCACCTCTTCGCGCAGGTAGTAGCGGCCTAGCCGGACCCCGACCGGCGCCCCGTCGATGCTCAACACGCCGCCATAGTTCGACTGCACCAGCACCCCCACGGTGAAGCCGCCCAGACTGTCGGGCAGCTTGCGCGAACTGCTGCCGATCCCGCCCTTGAACCCGAAAGCAATGGTGCCCGTCCCGGCGCCGACCGCGCCTTGCTCGACCGGCCCCGGCGTCGCCGTCTCGATGGCTTGCACCACGTCGGCGGCGGTGACGACGCGCGCGCGGATGTCGTTCAGCCCGCCGTCGTTCGTCTCGCCCACCACGGCGTTGACCGAGCGGACGTCCTCATGCCCCGGCTGTTTCAGCGTCCAGTCCAGAACGCCGTCGATCCCCCGCGCCACAGACAGGGTGTTGGTCAGGACGATGGGCGTCTCGATCTCGCCCAGCTCCATGATCTGGGTCGCGCCCGCCAGCTTGCCGAAACCGTTGGCGACCGACAGGCCGGCTGGAACCTTGTCGCGGAACAGCGAGCCCCCGTGCGGCACGACGGCGGTGACGCCGGTGCGGACGCTGACGCCCGAGCGCAGCGTCACCTGCCCCACCTTCACCCCAGCCACGTCGGTGATGGCGTTCAGCGGTCCCGGAGACAGGATGCCCGGCGCTCGCCCCAACTCGCGAATGGTCGGGCGCGCTGCCGCACCATCCTGCGCCAGCGCGCCCGGCGCGGCGACCAGGACAGCGGCGGAAACGGCGGCAGCCAGGATGTCAGCGGGCGATCGAGACATGGAACATCCGAGATTGTGAACGACAAGCGGTCAGATGACGGCGATTCGCCTCTCGTCCCGCACAAGCTTCGCGTTATGATGGCGGCATGAGCACCCAGCCCCCCTCTTCCGCCTCCAGCGAGGCCTGCCTTCACTACGGCGACGGCGAGTTCGCCGTCCTGTCCGCCGGGGCCTATGTGCGGTGCGCCGTCAGCGGCGCGACCATTCCCCTGACCGCCCTGCGCTATTGGTCGGTCGAGAAGCAGGAAGCCTACGCCGGACCGCACGAGTATCTGGCCGCCGCCGGGCGCTGAGCCCTTTTCTGATGTTGTCGCCGGATCGCATCCGGCTTCCCTGTTCGTCGGTGCCCTGAGATGTCAGCCCTGAGTTCGATCCACGTCCTGCTGGTCGACGACAACCCCAACATGCGCGCCATCGTCGCCGCCATGCTGAAGTCCGTCGGCGTCGGCCGTCTGAGTGAAGCCGAGGACGGCGTCGTCGCGCTGGAGCTGTTGCGCCGCGAGGCGATCGACATCGCCATCGTCGACTTCCGCATGAAGCCGATGGACGGCGCCGCCTTCACCCGCGCGGTCCGCAACGAGAGCGGCAGCGCCAACCCCTATCTGCCCGTCATCATGATGACGGGCCATTCCGAGAAGAGCCGCGTGACCGAGGCCCGCGACGCCGGCGTCACCGAATTCGTCGCCAAGCCGGTGAAGGCCCAGACCCTGCTGACGCGGATCGAGGCGGTGATCCTGCGCCCACGCCCCTTCGTGCGCTCGCCCGGCTATTTCGGGCCGGATCGCCGCCGTACAGGAACAAAGGACTACGCCGGTCCCTTCCGCCGCTCCGACGACGGCGTGCTGGATTAGGCGTCCGACGCCCGCAGCGCCTCATAGACCTGAGGCGGCCAACGCTTGTGGACCCAGAACCAGTCGACCGGATGCTCGCGCACACGGTCCTCAACGAAACGGTTGGCCGCTTGCACGCCCGTCAGCACATCGGCGGCCTTGTCGCCCGTGTCAGGCACGGCGATCGGCTCGTGCGCGGTGACGCGGAAGCGCACGCCGGGCAGGCGCACCACCGACAGGGGCTGCATCACCGTGCCGAACTTCAACGCCATGCGCGCCGCGCCGGGCGAAGCGTTGACCGGCTGGCCGAAGAACTCAACCTCCGGCCCCTGGCTGTATTTCTGATCCACCAACAGGGCGATGGACTCGCCGCGCTTCATCCCCGCCATCAGCTCGCGCGTGCCGTCGCCCTTGGGCGCGAACAGCTTGATGCCGTAACGCTCGCGGCTCTGGCGGATCAGGGCGTCGACGTAAGGGTTGTTGGCCGCGCGATAGGTCACCTGACACGGCACGCCCGCCGCCATGATGACCGCCGCCATGACCTCGAAATTGGCCAGATGGCCCGAGATCAGCACCACCGGCTTTCCGCTGTCACGCACGGCGTGCAGCCGTTCCAGTCCGACGATGTCAATCCGCCCGCTTTCCGGCGTCAGCCGGTCCATGACGGCCAGTTCGGCGAAGGTGCGGCCGGTCTGCTCCCACTGCTCCACCGCCAGACGGTCGCGTTCGGCGGCGTCCATGTCAGGGAAGGCGATGCGCAGATTGCGCCTTACCGTCCTATGCGTGCCGGTCAGCGGCCCCAGCGTCCGCAGCAGCTTGCCGCCGAAGCCCGAGGCCCGCTCGACGCCCAGCAGGCGCAGGAAGCCGAACAGCCCCTGGAACGCCGCCGCCTCCAGCCGCCAGACGATATCCTGGCCTATTTTGGCGGCGCTATCGCCCTTCGGGCTGCTTGAGCGCGTCTTGTTGTTCTCACCAGGCAATCGTCAGTCCACCGTCCACCACGAGGGTCTGGCCGGTCACATAGGCCGACGCAGGGCTGCACAGATAAACCGCCGTGCCCGCAATTTCATCCGGTTGGCCGATCCTTTTCAGCGGCGCCGGTTCGGTGACGGTCTTCAGCAGCTCCGGGTTCTCCCACAGGTATTTGGCGAAATCGGTCTGGACCAGGCCCGGCGCGATGCAGTTCACGCGCACGTTCGACGGCCCGAATTCGACCGCCAGATTGCGCGCCAGCTGCATGTCCGCCGCCTTGGAGATGTTGTAGGCGCCGATCAGGGCGTTCCCGCGAAGCCCGCCGATGGAGGAGATCAACAGGATCGCCCCGTCCTTCCGCTCCAGCATCTCCGGCGCGACCATGCCGATCAACCAGTGGTTGGAGATGACGTTGTTCTGAAGGATCTTTTCGAACTGCTCGTCTGCGATGCCCGCCATCGGCCCGGCGTAGGGGTTGCTCGCAGCGTTGCACACCAGGATGTCGATCTGGCCGAAGGCCGTGCGCGTATCATCCACCAGCCGCTGCAGGTCTTCCTTGGAGGCGATGTTGGCGGGAATGGCGATGGCGCGGCCCTCGCCGTGCTTCTCATTGATAGCCACGGCGACCTCTTCGCACGGCCCGGCCTTGCGCGAAGAAATGACGACGCGGGCGCCATGTTCGGCCAGACGCTCGGCGATAGCCTTGCCGATTCCCTTGGAAGAGCCGGTGATGATGGCGACCTTGCCGCTCAGATCGAACAATTCCATGCGTTAACCTCCTTTTACCGCCCGTTTATCCGTGCGGACCCTAGCCGTTAGCCTTCGTTAACGTGATACTTGATCGATTCTATAGGGAAAGGCGGTTCTGACCGGCCCCATGCGAAAGATCACCGGCGGCTTCCTGTTCTTCGGCTACCTGTTCCTCGCCCTGACCATCGGGGCGACGATCTGGCGCGCCGGTCTGGGCGGCGGCGCAGGCGCAGCCGGCGTGCTGGGCGCGCTGGGGATCATGGCCGGCGCCCACGCCATCGTTACCGGCATGGCCGACCGCCGCGCCCTTCGTCTGGAAATCGCCAAGGTGCGCGAGGCTCACCGCCTGCTGGCCGACGCGATGGAGTCGACGCAAGGCGCCCTGACCGAACTGGCCCAGGCCATCGAGACCGGCGCCCTGTCGCGCACCGACGCCCTGACCGGCGAGGTGCGGATGCTGGAAGGTCTGGTCCAGCAGATGAGCGAATCCATCGAGGAGCGACTCGCCGCCTCCACCTTGACCGCCGACACCTTCGAGGGCCGTCGTCAGGTCCAGTCGAACACCCTGCTGAAGACCGTCCATGACGCCCTCAGCGAGAACCGCGTCGACCTGTATCTGCAGCCGGTCGTGACCCTGCCCCAGCGGCGGACGGTCTTCTACGAGAGCTTCACCCGCCTGCGCGACCCGTCGAACCGGGTGATGATGCCGGCCGAATACCTGTCGGTGGCCGAGGGCGAGGGCCTGCTGCCCGCCATCGACAATCTGCTGCTGTTCCGCTGCGCCCAGATCGTGCGCCGTCTGGCCGGACAGGACCGCAAGGTCGGGGTCTTCTGCAACATCTCCCTGGCGTCGCTGGGCGACGAGACCTTCTTCCCCCAGTTCCTCGATTTCCTCAGCCAGAACCGCGACCTGAAGGACGCTCTGATCTTCGAACTGGGTCAGGCGACGTTCGACGCGCGCGGCGCCATCGAGGCGCGCAACATGGCCAAGCTGGCCGACCTGGGCTTCCGCTTCTCCATCGACAAGGTGCAGACGCTGGACCTGGACTTCGCCGACCTGCAACGCTCGGACGTGCGCTTCATCAAGGTGGCGGCCGACCTGCTGATCGAACAGCTTCTGGATCTCGACGGGGGCGCGCCCCTGCCGAGCCAGCCGGACATCCGCGCCGGGGACTTCGCCCCCCTGATCCGCCGCCACGGCCTCGAACTGATCGCCGAAAAGGTCGAGAGCGAGAAACAGGTCGTCGACATCCTCGAACTGGATATCGCCATGGGCCAGGGCCATCTGTTCGGCGAGCCGCGCGCCATCAAGGAAGCTGTCCTGGCCGAAACCGACCCGCCCGCCGACTTCGTCCGCTCGACGCTGAAATCGGCCGAGCAGAGGGTGCGCTTCTAAACCCACGGCCGAAAGCCGCCAGACAGCCGGGCCGCCGCGCGCTCTGATGGCGGCATGACCGACGCCTCCCTCGACTGGCCCCGCATCACCGCCGACCTGAACGCCCAGGGCTGGGCCATGACCGGCCCCCTGCTGACGCCCGCGACCTGCGGGGCCCTGCAGACCCTCTATGACCAGCCCGAGCGGTTCCGCAGCCGCATCGTCATGCAGCGCCACGGCTTCGGTCAGGGCGAGTATCAGTATTTCGCCGATCCCCTGCCCGATCCCCTGCCTCGTCTGCGGGCGCATCTCTACGAAGGCCTAGCGCCAATCGCGGATGACTGGGCTAGACGGATGGGACGACCCGGCTTTCCCGCGCGATTGGAAGACCTAACCGCCCGCTGCCGCGCGGCGGGTCAGACGCGGCCGACCTCGCTGATGCTGCGCTACGGCCCCGGCGACTACAACCGGCTGCATCAGGATCTGTACGGCGATCAGGTCTTCCCGCTGCAGGCGGCCATCCTGCTGAGCGACCCAGCTGAGTTCGAAGGCGGCGAGTTCGTTCTGGTCGAGCAGAAGCCTCGCTCGCAGTCACAGGCCCATGTCGCGCCGCTGAAACAGGGACAGGCGGTCATCTTCGCCGTGCGCGAACGCCCCGTCGCCGGAACGCGCGGCGACTACCGCGTCCAGATGCGCCACGGCGTCAGCGCGGTGCACGCAGGCAAGCGGATGACGTTGGGCCTGATCTTTCATGATGCGTCATAGGATTCCGCTCATCCCCGCGGAGGCGGGGACCCAGTGAGAACCGCACGCGAATCCGATTGAAATCCCGCCCAATCCCACCGCAGCGTCTGCAGCCAAAGCACTGGGTCCCCGCCTCCGCGGGGATGAGCGGGTGTTGGAAGTTGCGCTCTAAAAAAGGCCCCTCCGGCGAACGGAGGGGCCTGATCTCTTTTACGCCTTGCGCGCGTCCAGCCAGCGCACCGCGTCAGCGTCGCGGGCCGACAGGTCGGGATAGTCGGTGTCGGAGCCGACGTCCGGCACCCGGCGCCAGGAGCGAGCGCACTTGGGATAGTCCGCCGTCTTCACCTCGACCGTCACGGCATCGCCGCCGGCGACCAGTTCGGCGCCCGAGGTGCGGAACACCTCGGCGGCGTCCAGCCCCTCGAACGGCGCCAGCAGTTCGGCCGGGGCCGTCACCACCGGCCAGGCGTCCAGAGCGCCGCCGATGACCTTGTCCCGGCGAGCAGCCTCCAGGGCCTCGTTGACGACTTCCAGCACCGTCTCGACCTTGGCCCAGCGCGCCGCCTCGGGCGCGTTTTCCCACTCGGCGGGGGTGTCGGGGATCACCCGCGCGCAGTTAGTGCCAGCTTCAGGGAAGCGCGTGGTCCAGGCCTCGTCCATGGTGAAGGGCGTCAGCGGGGCCAGCCAGGCGGTCAGGCGGCTGAAGACCTCGTCCATCACCGTACGGACGGCGCGGCGCTTGGTGCTGTCGGGACGGTCGCAATAGAGGCTGTCCTTGCGCACGTCGAAATACAGCGCCGACAGATCGCCCGAGCAGAACTCCAGCACCGGCCGCACCACGTCCTGGAAGCGGTATTCGGCATAGGCCTGACGCACCTGGCCATCCAGCTCCCATAGGCGGTGCAGGATGAACTTCTCCAGCGGCGGGAACTGGTCATAGTCGGTCAGGCGCTCGGCCTCGTCGAAGCCGTTCAGCGCGCCCAGCAGATAGCGGACGGTGTTCCTCAGCTTGCGATAGGCGTCGACCGTGGTCTGCAGGATCTGCTTGCCGATGCGCTGGTCGTCCGAATAGTCGACCAGGGCCACCCACAGGCGCAGGATGTCGGCGCCCGACTCCTTGATGATGGTCAGGGGATCGGTGGTGTTGCCCCGCGACTTCGACATCTTCTCCCCGTTCTCGTCCAGGGTGAAGCCGTGGGTCAGGACGGCGTTGAACGGCGCCCGGCCGCGCGTGCCGCAGCCTTCCAGCAGCGACGACTGGAACCAGCCGCGATGCTGGTCCGAGCCTTCCAGATAGAGGTCGGCGGGCCAGTGCGACGGGCGGTCGCCAGCATAGCCGCTCTCGGCCGTGCGCGGGTCCAGGGTGAAGGCGTGGGTCGAGCCGCTGTCGAACCAGACGTCGAGGATGTCGGTGACCTTCTCGAACCGCTCCGGGTCGTGGGCGCCCAGGAAGTCGGCGTCGGGCGCCGAGAACCAGACGTCGGCGCCGCCCTCGGCCACGGCCTTGACGATGCGGGCGTCGACCTCGGGGTCGTGCAGGGGCTGGCCGGTCTGCTTGTCCACGAACATGGCCAGCGGCGTGCCCCAGGCGCGCTGACGGCTGATCAGCCAGTCGGGGCGGCCCTCGACCATCGAACGGATGCGGTTCTTGCCCGCCGCCGGATGGAAGGCGGTGGCGTCGATGGCGTTCAGGGCGCGGTCGCGCAGGGTCGCGCCGTCTTCCAGCTCCTCATCCATGCGGATGAACCACTGCGGGGTGTTGCGGAAGATGATCGGGGCTTTCGAGCGCCAGCTGTGCGGATAGGAGTGCTCCATCCGGCCGCGCGCCAGCAGATTGCCCGCCTCGATCAGCTTCTCCATCACCGCGCCGTTGGCGGGGCCGAACTTGCCGGTCTTCTTGCCCTCGGTCTCCAGCACCTTGAGGCCCGCGAAAAGGGGGACGTGGTCGTAGTAGGCGCCGTCGGGATCGACCGTGTCCGGCACTTCGCGATGGCCATGGGCCAGCCAGACGGCGAAGTCGTCCGCGCCGTGGCCCGGCGCCGTGTGGACGAAGCCGGTCCCTGCGTCGTCGGTGACGTGGTCGCCCGCCAGCAGCGGCACCGAGAAGCCATAGCCGCTGTCCAGCGCGGCCAGCGGGTGGGCGCATTCCAGACCCGACGGGTCGATGTCGTAGACGCGCGTCCAGGCGGCGATCTTCGCGGCCTTGAACACATCCTCGGCCAGCTTGTCGGCGAGAATGAAGCGGTCGCCCGGCTTGGCCCACGGCTCATAGTCCAGCCCTTCCTCAAGGGCCGTGACCTCATAAAGGCCGTAGTTGATGTCGGGGCCGTAGCTGATCGCCCGGTTGGCAGGGATGGTCCACGGCGTGGTCGTCCAGATCACGATCGAGGGCGTCGCCGCGCGGAAGGTCAACAGGTCGTCCGGGTGGCTGTCGGTCGCGCCGACCACCGGGAACTTGACCCAGACCGTAGGCGAAACGTGGTCGTGATACTCGACCTCGGCGTCGGCTAGGGCCGTGCGCTCGACCGGCGACCACATGACCGGCTTGGAGCCGCGATACAGTTGGCCCGAGTTCTTGAACTTGTGGAACTCGGCGACGATGGCCGCCTCGGACGTGAAGTCCATGGTGGCGTAGCGGTTGGCGAAGTCGCCGGTGATGCCCAGGCGCAGGAACTGGTCGCGCTGCAGGTCGATGTATTTGCCGGCGTACTCGCGGCAGGCTGTGCGGAACTCTTCCTTCGACACCTCGTCCTTGCGGCGGCCCTTGGCGCGGAACTGCTCCTCGATCTTCCACTCGATCGGCAGGCCGTGACAGTCCCAGCCCGGCACGTAGTCGACGTCATAGCCCAGCAGGAAGCGCGAGCGGACCACGAAGTCCTTCAGCGTCTTGTTCAGGGCGTGGCCGATATGGATGTCGCCGTTGGCGTAGGGCGGGCCGTCGTGCAGCACATAGAGCGGCGCCTTCTGCTCCTGACGGATGGCGCGCAGGCGGCCATACAGGTCGCCCCACTGCGCCAGGATTTCCGGCTCCTTCTTGGGCAGGCCGCCACGCATCGGGAACGGCGTCTCGGGCAGGAAGACGGTGTCGCGATAGTCGCGGCCGGAAGGGGTCTGGGTGTCGGCGTCGGCCATGGAATGTCTTTTCGTCTTTGCGCGCGCGGCCGCTGTGAAAGCGGCGTCAGGCGTCATTCTAGCGTGAAGGCGCCGGACGGCCCATGCCCCGATGTCTCAAGGCGGCGTCGTCTCGGCGGAATGTTTCGAGAAATCCCGACGTGCGCGGGGCCAAGCCCTGCAGCGCTACGCCGGGCGGCTAATCGAAATCGGGCGGATCACGCAAACGGTCATGATGGGAAAGCTCTAGCAGACCGCACGCCCCCTGCGCCATAGTCCAGGCGAACAGACAGGAGACGGAGCGGATGCGACTTCAGGCCTTGGCGACGGCGGCGATGCTGGCCCTGACGGCGGCCGCCTGCTCGGCGGAAAAGGAAGCCTCAGCCCCGGCCGAGGCCGCCGCGTCGGCCCTGACCGGCCGCGCCGCCGTCTATGCGGCGGGCGAAAAAGACGCCGAGGCCTTCGTGCGCGCCCTCTACGCCCGCGCCACGGAAGCCCGTGATGCGCCCAACCCAGCCGAGGCGAGCATCACCCCCGGCCGCGACCCGCTCTATTCGCGCACCATGAACGCCCTGATCGGCGTCGACGCGCGCGAGGCCGCCGCCAAGAACGAAGTCCCCTATCTGAACTATGATCCCATCTGCGCCTGCCAGGACGCCGACGCCTTCGCCCTGAAGACGGTGACGATGACGCCCGACGGCCCCCAGGCCGCCGCCGCCGAAGTCGTCTTCACCAACCACGGCCGCGAGCGCCGCCAGACGCTGAAGCTGATGAAGGAAGGCCCGATGTGGCGCATCGCCGACATCGTCGACGACAAGGGCAGGTCTCTGCATGACGACCTGATGGCCATCGCCGAGAAGGCGGAGAGCTAAAACCTCTCAGGCGAAGGCCCAGACGCCCGCCGGTCCGTCGGCGTCGCTGGAAGGCGGCGGCGTCTTCGGCCGGATACGGCGCGCCCGACTTCTGAGTTTCAACCGTCGCAAGGGCTGAAGGAGCGCCGTCGTGCGTCGCGCCATCGCCGCCTTGACCGGCGCCAGCCGCGCCTGGGCGGTCATCAGGCTGACCGCTGTCAGGACTTCGAGGTAAGCCAACACGTCCCCGGCCGCGAACAGAGCCAGTTCCAGGCCGACGGTCTGCCACAGCATCATCACGCCGATCATCACCAGCACGAGCCGTAGAGACGAGCCGGAAAAAGCCCACGACAGCTTGCCCTCCACCCAGCGCCGGGCCTCGCCGTTGACGCCGAACATCAGGGCCAGGGCGCCGATCAGCAGCGGCGCCGATACGCCTGTCCCGCTGAACGCCGCCGCCACGGCCCACAGGGCGCAAACGCCCGCAATCGCCCGCCAGGCCGTCGGATTACCGTTCTGCACTCGCCCCTCCCATGAACGTCGTTCTTCATCTGGGCGCGCGGGGCGCGGGGCGCGGGGCGCAAGCCGCCCGCTAAGGCCGAGGCCCATACCCGTGCGCAGCCAGGAAGGCGTCCAGCCGGGCTTCGCCGTCGGCGCGGGCGGCGGGGTCAGGGTCGAAGTCGCTTTCCTGATTGTCGAGATTGCGCGTCAGCAGATGCCCCAGGCCAGGGTAGAGGTGCAACGCGCAGGCGCCGCCCGCCTGAATCAGGACGTCGCAGAAGGCTTGTGCGCCGCGCGCGGGGGTCAGGGTGTCGGCCGCGCCCTGGACGATGATGGCGGGCGGGCCGCCTCGCGCCGCCAGGGTCAGCGGCGAGATCGTCGCTAGGTCGACCCAGTCCAGCAGCCGCCGCACCCAGCCGTCCCGCGCCAGATCCAGCGCCGGCGACCACAGCAGCAGCAGATCCGGCCCCTTGATCCCTTCAGCACAGCCGCCCAGCCCAGCGGCCGCGACCAGGTGCCCGCCCGCGCTGACGCCGTAGCCGGCCACCCGCTGAGGATCGACGCCCAGATCCGCCGCCTGGGCGCGCACCCAGGCGAAGGCGTCGCAGGCGTCCGACAGGGCGTCGGCCGGCGTCGCCGCCTCGCCGGACAGACGATACTGGATGGGGATGGCGACCAGCCCCTGCGCCTGCATCCGCCGCGCGGCCGGATAGGTCCAGGCCGGTTCGCCCGCCACCCAGCCGCCGCCGTGGAACATCAGGATCGCCGGGAGCGGTCCCGCAGGCGCATCGCTCGGCGCGAACACATGGGCGGTCAGGGCCTGATCGCCCGCCGTCTTATAGGCGACGACCTTCGGCTCCTGGGCCGCAACCGATCCGGCCGCGACGGCCAGAACGGCCGCCAGAACCACACGCGAAAACCCCTGCCCCATGGCGAGCCCCTTCCGCTTTTGAACGCAGAGGGTAACTCAGATCGAACGCCGTTCCGACTTACAAATGCGTCACGCCGCAGGGGCGCACAGGCCTCAGTCCAGAAGCGCGCGGGCGGCGGCGGCGTCGGCGTCGATCTGGACCTTGAGGGCGTCCAGGCCGTCGAACTTCAGCTCGCCGCGCAGGAAGGCGACCAGTTCGGTTTCCAGCACCTGGCCGTAGAGACTTTCGTCGAAGTCCAGCAGCCAGACTTCCAGCAGCGGCTCTTCGACCTCGAACATCGGGCGGACGCCCAGGTTGGCGACGCCCTTGATCACCCGCCCGTCCGGAAGGCGGGTGCGGGTCGCATAGACCCCATAGGCCGGGCGCATATAGTCGCCCATGGCGATGTTGGCGGTGGGCACGCCGATGGTGCGGCCGCGCTTGTCGCCGTGGATCACCTCGCCCTGAATGGCGAAGGGGCGGCCCAGGATGGCGGCGGCGCGGTCCATGTCGCCCGCCTTCAACGCCTCGCGCACGGCGCTGGACGACAGCTTCAGCCCCGAGGCGTCGTCGATGCGGTCGGTGACAGAGACGCTGAAGCCCAGCGTCTCGCCATAGGCTTGCAGCAGGGCGGGCGAGCCGGAACGGCCCTTACCGAAGGTGAAGTCGAAGCCGACGGCGGCATGCTTGATCCCCAGACCTTCGGACAGGACACGGCGGGCGAATTCCTCGTCCGTCATGCCGGCCATCTCGCGGTCGAACGGCAGCAGATACAGGCGGTCGACGCCCAGCGGCGCCAGGGCGCGGGCCATCTGGTCCGGCGTCATCAGGCGGAAGGGCCCGGCCTCGGGCTGGAACAGGCGGCGCGGATGGGGGTCGAAGCTGACCACGGCCAGGGGCGCGCCCAGACGATCCGCCGTCTCGCGCGCCGAGGCGATGACCGCCTGGTGGCCGCGATGCACGCCGTCGAAGGCGCCGACGGCGACGGCCGCCCCCTTCTGCGCGTCCGTCAGGCCGCGCCAGTCGCGAATGACCTCGACCACTTCAGGCGGCCTTCAGCGGGCCGAAGGCTTGCGGCGGCGCGGCACGCGCACGACGGCCACGCCGTCCATGATCAGCTTGTCCTCGACGAAGCCTTCGCAGCGCAGTTCGCCCCGCGCGCTGTCATGATCCAGGGCGATGACGGTGATGACGATCCGCACCATGTCGCCGATCCGCACCGGGAAGTGGAAGGCCAGCGTCTGGGAAATGTAGATCGAGCCCGCGCCCGGCAGGATGGTCCCGACCACCGCCGAGCCGAAAGCCGCCGACAGCAGGCCGTGAGCGATACGTCCGCGATAGGCCGTCTTGGCCGCGAAGGCTTCATCCAGGTGCACCGGATTGAAGTCGTCGGACGCCTCGGCGAACAGACGAATCCGCTCTTCGGTGACGTGAACCGTCTTTTCGGCGGCCATGCCGACGTGGAGTTCGTCGAGGATGTAACCGCCCGACGGGTGCGCTTGGACCAGATCAACCATGAGCGGCCCTTTAAGGCAGGTGCGACGAAATGGCGAGACTCACCACGCCAGTTCCAGCGCGGCGTAGCGGGCGAAGGTCGTCTCGGCACGGAGCAGTTCGGCTGCACGGGCGGGATCGAGCGTCCCGTCCGCCCCCTTGGCGGCGTCGCCGTGAATGCCCTGGGCGATGAACAGGCAGTCCAGCGCCTGCTCGGCGGCGCCCAGAACATCCGTGACCACGCCGTCGCCGATGCACAGGACGCGCGAACGGTTCACGGGGCGCCCCATCAAGCCCTCCGCTTCCCGCAGCGCCAGGGCGTAGATCGGACCGAACGGCTTGCCCGCCATGACCACGCGCCCGCCCATGGACTCATAAAGGTCGGCGATGGCGCCGCCGCAGTAGATGATGGAATCGCCGCGCTGCACCACGCGGTCGGGGTTGGCGCAGATCAGCTCCAGCTCGCGCGCGACGGCGGGCGTCAGGCGTTCGCGATAATCCTCAGGCGTCTCGATCGTGTCGTCATAGGGGCCGGTGACGGAAATGAAGGCGGCGTCGTTCGCGTCATGGGCGCTGGTCAGCTCCAGCCCTTCATAGAGAACGAAGTCCCGATCCGGCCCGATGATCCAGGCCGGGCCGGGCGCGCGGCGCGCCAGTTCGGCGCGGGTGGCGTCGCCCGAGGTGACGAAGGCCTTCCAGGCGCTGCGGGGCACGCCCAGGGCGTCCAGCTGGGCCACCACGTCCGGCGAAGGGCGCGGCGAGTTGGAGATCAGGACGACATGGCCGCCCTTCTCATTGAACTTCGTCAGAGCCTCGCAGGCCGCAGGCCAGCTTTCGCGGCCGTTGTGGATCACGCCCCAGACGTCGCAGAGCAGGATGTCGTAGTCGTCGGCGACGGCGGACAGGCGGGGCAGCGGATGAGGCAGGGTCATGCCCCGCTTATAGCGGGGGAAAACCGGGGGGAAAGGCCGTAGGGACGATCGGCGCCCCTTCGCTTTCCCTCTTCGCCGCCGAACGTCTTCCTGCTAACCCGCAGGACATGAAGATTTCTCGTCTCGCCCTGGGGGCCTATCTGATCGCCCTCGCAGTCATCGTGCTGGATCAGCTGACCAAGGCCTGGGTGTTGAGCGCCATCGGCGCAGAACACATCACCCACATTCCCGACGGCCTGCGGATCGCCGAGGTGGCGCCGCCGGTGTTTAATCTGACCTATGTGCTGAACACCGGGGTCAGCTTCGGCCTGTTCGGCGGCGGCGCCGGGCGCTGGATCCTGAGCGTCTTCTCCGTCGTCGTGGCGGGCCTGCTGGCCTGGTGGGCGACGCGGGCGGACCGCCGCCTGCTGGTCGCGGCCATCGGCCTGGTCATGGGCGGCGCGATCGGCAACGTCATCGACCGCATCCGTTTCGGCGGCGTGGTCGACTTCCTCGACTTTTCCGGCACGGGCCTGTTCCCCTGGATCTTCAACATCGCCGACAGCGGCATCACCGTCGGCGTCGTCCTGCTGATCCTGGACAGCTTCCTGTCCGAGCGCCGTTCGACAGTTGGCGCGGCCCACGAAAAGTCGTAATCACACCCCCTTAACTTATCGACCCGAGCCAGCGCCCGTGCGGCGCGCCTCCCGGAGCCGAACGACCCATGCGTAACCGTCCCGTCCTGATCGTGACCCTGGCCGCCGGCGCGGCCCTCAGCCTGAGCGCCTGCGGATCGATGAAGCAGAGCATCGGCCTGTCCAAGGTCGTGCCGGACGAATTCGTCACAGTGGCCAGCGCCCCGCTGGTCGTGCCGCCGGAATACGGCCTGACCCCGCCTTCGCCCGGCGCCCCGCGCCCGCAAGAGCTGGCCCCCGAAAGCGCCGCCCGCCAGATTCTGCTGGGCCAGCGCCAGGCCGTGACCCGCACCCCTGGCGAGCAGGTTCTGGCCGCCGAAGCCGGCGCCGATCGCGCCGATCCGCTGGCCCGCTATGTGGTTGACGACGAATTCGGCAGCCTGGCGCACAAGGAAGAAAGCTGGGCCAACCGCATCATGTTCTGGCGCAAGGACGATCCGGCCAGCCAGGCCGCGACCGTCAGCCAGTCGTCGGAAGGCGGCAAGACCATCGACGCCGCCAGCGAGCGCGCGCGTCTGGACGCCCTGACCGGCGGCCGCGAGGGCATCACCATCGCCGCCCGCCGCGACGGCCGCTTCAAGCTTCCGGGCCTGTAAGACCGGACAGGCTTCATCTTCAGCCAAGGGGCGCGTTCGTCACGGCGAGCGCGCCCTTTGCAATTGGCGCGCTTGCTTGACGCAACGGCCGCGCTTCAGGATCGTTGTTCACAGCTGGTTGCGGGGTTGATGCGATGGCGAGGGCTTGGAACGGATGGCGTATCGTCCTGGCTGCGGGCGCCCTGACGGCCTGCGCGACGCCCGCCCTAGCTCAGACTCAAGCCGCCGCCGAGACGCCGCGCACGCCCCTGACCTACGCTGAGGCGGAGACGCGGCTGCGCACCACCTCCAGCCTGGGGCGCGCCGCCGGTTACGGGGTCGAAGCCGCCGAGGCCCAGGCCCAGGTCGCCGCTGGACTGAACCGACCCACGGTGTCGCTGGACGCCCAACTGATCCGCTATCGCAAGACCTTCGACCTGTCGCTGTCGGACACGCTGGACCGCGCCCAGTCCGACCTGGGCGCCGCCCTTCCCGGCCTGATCTCCGACCTGCCGGGCGTGCCGGGCGATGTGCTGAACGCGGTGGGGCAGCGGTTGCAGGCCGCCCTGCCGGAGATCTTCGCCGCCCTGCCCCACGACATCCGGCTGCAGGTGGACGACACGACCTTCCGCCCGACGGTGACGGCGCTGCAACCGATCTACACCGGCGGGGCCATCCCCGCCCTGCGACGGGCGGCGGCGGCCAATGTCGACCTGGCCGAGGCCCGGCGGCAGGAGGCCCTGAACCTGGAGAGCGTCAACCTGGCCCGCGCCTATTTCGGCCAGGTGCTGGCGGCCGAGGCGCTGAAGATCGCGCTGGAGACCCGCGACGGCTTCGATCTGCACCTGAAGAACGCCCGCCGCATGGAAGAAGAAGGGATGCTCAGCCGCGCCCAGACGCTTCAGGTCGAGGTCGCCCGCGACGCCGCCCAGCGCCAGCTCAACCGCGCCGAACTGGAGCATGAGAACGCCGTCGCCTCCCTGGCCCGCGTCGCCGATGTCGAGGCGGGCGTGACCCCGACCACGCCCCTGTTCGTCAATCGCGATCAGGTCGGCCCCGCATCCGTCTTTCTGGACAGCGCGGGCCAGTCGAATTCGCGCCTCATCCAGGCCCAGGCGGGACGCGATCTGGCCGAGGCCGGGGCGGACCTGGCGGCGTCGCGGATGAAGCCGTCGGTCTACGCCTTCGGCACCTACAATATGAACCCGGACGATTCCCTGCCGACCGAGCCGGACTGGGCCTTTGGGCTGGGCGCCCGCTACACTCTGATGTCGTCGCTGGACCGGCGTCGGATGCTCGGCGCCGCCCGCGCCCAGGCCTCGGCCGCCGGAGAGGTCGAGCGCCAGGCCCGCGACGACGCCCGCCTGCTGGTCACGCGCGCCTATAATCAGGTCGAGCTGGCGCGGCGGCAGTTCCTGACCATGGACAGCAGCCTGGAGGCCGCGCGCGAGAACCTGCGCGTTCAGGAGGTCGGCTTCCGCGAGGGCGAGGCGACGGCCGCCTCGGTCATCGACGCCCGCAACCTGCTGGGAACGGCGCGGCTGCAACGGGCGGCGGCGGCCTATGAGTACGACCTCAGCCTGGCGGCCCTGCTGGCGGCGGCGGGAAGCGACCAGACCCTGAACGACTATCTGCAACGCGACGACCGGATCAGCGCCCCATGAGCGAGACGCCTTCCTCAGCCTATACGCCGCCCCAGCCGGCCGAAGCGCCCCCGCCGAAACCGCGCCGGTCGCCGCTGCCCCTGATCGTCGCGGCGGGCGTGATCTTGCTGATCGCCTTCATCGTCGTGGGCCTGTTCCTGGCCGCCCGCCCGGCGCAGGATCAGGTGCAGGGCATGGTCGAGGCCGAGACCTTCACCGTCGCCACCAAGGTGCCCAGCCGCGTCGCACGCTTCCTGGCCGCAGAGGGCGATCAGGTGAAGGCCGGGCAGGAACTGGCCCTGATGAGCAGCCCCGAGGTCGAGGCCAAGGACGCCCAGGCCCGCGCCCTGCTGCAGTCGACCGAGGCCATCCAGTCCCTGAGCCGCGAGGGCGCCCGCACGGAGGACGTGCAGTCGGTCGAATCGATCTGGCGCGCGTCCCAGGCCACCGCCCGCCTGGCCGACCAGACCGCGCGCCGGGCGGAGAACCTGTTCGCCGAGGGCGTCATCTCGGCCCAGCGCCGCGACGAGGCCGTCGCCGCCCGCGCCGCCACCGCCTCCCAGACCGAGGCCGCCCGCCAGCAGTATGTGAAGGCCCTGGCCGGAACCCGACCGCAGGAGAAGGCCGTCGCCGACGCCAACGTCAGCGGCGCCCGCGCCGCCGTCGCCGAGGTCGAAAGCCTGCAGGGCGAGACCCGCCTGACCGCCCCCCACGGCGGCGAGGTGTCCGAACGCTTCGCCAATGTCGGCGAACTGGTGCTGACGGGGGTGCCGGTCTTCACAATCGTCGACACGGCCGATCCCTGGGTCGCCTTCAGCGTGCGCGAGGACCAGTTCCGCGACCTGAAGATCGGCGCGACCGTGCGCGGCGACGTGCCCGCGCTGGGCGTGAAGAACGCCGCCTTCCGCGTCACCGCCATCAGCCCCCAGGGCGAGTTCGCCACCTGGCGCTCGACCCGCCAGTCCAGCGGCTATGACGTCCGCAGCTTCCAGGTGAAGGCCAAGCCCGCCCGACCGATCGAAGGGCTGCGACCGGGCATGAGCGTCCTGTTCGACTGGTCGTCGCGATGACGCGCGGCGCGGCCGTCTTTCTCGCGGCCGTTCAGGACGAGACGCGGCGGCTGGCGACCCGCCCGTGGGACGCCTTCGTCGCCTTCGGCCTGCCGCTGATCCTGCTGGCGGTGATCGCGGCCATGCTGGCGCCCGGCGTGATCCGCCAGGCGCCTGTCGCCGTGGTGGATCAAGACAACTCAGCCTTCAGCCGGGCGGCGATCCGCAACATGGAGGCCAGCCCCGGCATACGCGTAGCCCACGCCCCGGCGACGGTGGACGAGGCCGTGGCCCTGATGCGACGCGGCGAGATCTACAGCATCGCCCACTTCCCCTCGGGCTTCACCGAGGGCGCCTTCCGTCGCCCGGAACAGGCGACCGTCTCCTTCAACGGCGCCTTCCAGACCGTCGGCGCCCTGTCGGCCCTGAGCCAGTCCTCGGCCATCGCTTCGGCCGCCGCGCCAAGGCTGGAAGAGCGGGCCCGCCAGATGGGCCTGCCCGCCACGGCGCTGGAGCCGCCCGCCGTCCAGGTGTCGATCATCGGCAATCCGCAGCTGAGCTTCGAGCTGTTCCTCGGCGGCCTGCTGGCGCCCGGCGTGCTGCACCTGCTGGCCGCCTGTTCAGCGGTGCTGGCGGTCGGGCGGCTGATGCAGGGCGGCTCGTTCCAGGCGTTCAGGGCGCAGACCGGCGGGCGGACCACGGCGGCCCTGATCGGACGGCTGACGCCGCACTTCGTCATCTTCACCCTGTGGGGGCTGGCGTGGATCGGCTGGCTGTGCGGGATCAGGGGCTGGGGCGTGGCGGGGTCGCTGCCCCTGCTGATGCTGGGCGTGGTCGCCCTGATGGCGGTCAGCGTCGCCCTGTCGGCCCTGCTGGTCGCCCTGCTGGGGGATGTCGACATGGCCTTCTCGGCCACCGCCATCTATTCGGGCGCGGCCATCGCCTTCTCGAACGGCACCCTGCCGCTGGATCACGGGCCGCGCTTCGCCCGGATCTGGAGCGACATCCTGCCCTATACCCACTATCTGCGCCTTCAGACCGGCCAGATGGTGACCGGCGCGGCGTCCGGCGGGGCCTGGCGCGACCTGATGATCCTGAGCGTCGTCACCTTGATCGCCCTGATCCTGGCCGCCGTGCTGATCCGCCTGCGCGCCCGCCGCGCGCCCAAGGCCGAGGCGCTGGCCTTTCCCCTGCCGGAACAAGGCGTGGGCGCCGCCTTCATCGCTGCCTTCCGCAACCTGCCGCGCGCCCGGCCGGTCAGCAGCCTGCTGATCCTGGCCGTTGTCCTCTACGCCTTCTACTATCCGGCCGCCTACGCCGGGCAGGCGGCGACGGGCCTGCCGGTCGCCGTGGTGACGCCGACGCAGAGCGCCCTGACCCGCGCCCTGGTCGAAGACCTGAACGCCTCCCACGCGGTCGAGGTCGCCGCCGTCATCCCCTCGACCGCCGAAGCGTCCGACCTGATGCGGCGCGGCATGGTCGACGGCGTCGTCATCCTGCCCGAACGGTTCGAGGCCGATCTGGCGCGCGGCGCGCCCGACGGCGTGGCCGTCTGGCTGAACGGCGGCTATCTGGTCCGCGTCACCTCGGTCGGCAAGGCGGTCGCGGCGGCCGCCGCCCATGTCGCCGAGACGCGGCTGGAGGGCCTGCCCGAGGCCGCCCGCGCGGCCAGACTGGCGCCCACGCTGAAGCAGGAGTCGCTGTTCAACCCGACCGAGGGCTATGGCGACTACGCCGTGCCCGCCGTCAGCCTGATCATCCTGCAACAGACCCTGCTGCTGGGGGCCGGCGTCATCGCTGCCCTGCGTCGCGAGACCGGCGCGTCCCCCATGCGGCGCAGCGCCCGGCTGGGCCTGTGGCTGGCGCTGACGGCGATCGGCACGGCGTCCTGCCTGTTCTATTTCGGCTTCGTCTTCTGGTTTCAGGACTATCCGCGCGCGGGCGACATGGCCGGCGTGATCCTGCTGGCGCCCGTCTTCGCCGCAGGGGTATCGGCGCTGGGCCTGCTGCTGGGCGGGCTGTTCGACCGGCACGAGCGCGTGTTGCAGGTGCTGGTCGGCACGTCAGCGCCGCTGTTCTTCCTGGCGGGCGCGGCCTGGCCGCACTTCATGATGCCCAAACTTCTGGTCTGGCTGGCGCACCTGTCGCCCTCGACCGCAGCGGTTCAGGCCTTCGTGCGGATGAACGCCATGGGGGCCAGCCTGGCCGAGGTCGCGCCCCAGGCGCTGACCTTGGCGGCCCTGGCCGCGGTCTTCGGCGGCCTGTGGCTGTGGCGCGGCGACGAAGGCCGCCGCGCCTGAAGGCTCAGCCCGCCCCCATCGGCGCCGACACCCCCGCCGAGATCATCTCCTGCGCACCCTGCTGGAAACCATAGTCGGGCACGATCTCGCCCTCGCGGTTCGCGGCCTCGCCCCAGCGCGCGATCAGTTGTTCGCCCGCATCTGCGCCGCCGCCGATGCGAACGCCCGGCGTCAGGGTGATGTTGGCCGTGGCGAAATGCCCGCCGCCCGCGCACAGAATGGCCCGCGTCGGCGCCTCCTCCCCCACCAGCGCCAGCAGGCCGGGGCTGACCAGGGCCGGGTCCAGCGCCTTCAGCACCTCCTCGGACAGGATGCCCGCCGTCATCTGGGTGGCGGCGGTCGGCGCCAGGGCGTTGACCTTGATGTTATGCTTGGCGCCCTCGATGGCCAGGGTCTGCATCAGCCCCACCTGGGCCAGCTTGGCCGCGCCATAGTTGGCCTGGCCGAAATTGCCGTAGAGGCCCGAGGACGAGGTCGTCATGACGATGCGGCCGTAGTTCTGCGTCCGCATGATCTCCCACACGGCCTTGGAGCAGATGGCCGCCCCCATCAGGTGCACGTCCACCACCAGGCGGAAGTCGTCCAGCGTCATCTTCGAGAAGCTCTTGTCGCGCAGGATGCCGGCGTTGTTGATCAGGATGTCGATGCGGCCCCAGGCCTTTATCGCCGCCTCGACCATGGCCTGAACCGCGTCGACGTCGGTGACGGAGCCGGCCGCCGCCATCGCCTGGCCGCCCGCCGCGACGATCTCGTCCACCACGCCTTTCGCCGCCGCCTCGGTCAGATCGTTGACCACGACCTTGGCGCCCTGGCCGGCCAGATAGAGGGCGTGACAGCGGCCCAGGCCCCCGCCCGCGCCGGTCACGATCGCGACCCGATCCTTCAACTGCATGAACATCTCCGATGATGGGTGACTGGAAATCCGGCGGGCGTCCTAGCCCTTGAAGCCGTCCTTGAGGGCGCGGCGCGCGGCGAAGTCGGCGGCGTCGCGGGCGCGCAGGAAGGGGTTGAAGCGGCGCTCGATCCCTACCGTGGTCGGCACGGTCGCCTCCCCACGCTCACGAGCGGCGAAGATGGCCTCGGCGTGCGCCTTCAACGCCTCATCGGCGTCCGGCAACGACAGGGCGAAGCGGGCGTTCGAGGCCGTGTATTCATGGGCGCAATAGAGGGTGGTCGCCTCGGGCCAGGCGGCGATGCGGTTCAGGCTGTCCCACATCTGCTGCGGCGTCCCCTCGAACAGCCGCCCGCAGCCCAGGGCGAAGATGACGTCGCCGACGAAGGCCAGGCCGTCGTCCGCCGCATGATAGACCACATGGCCCAGGGTATGGCCGGGCGACAGCACCACATCGAAGGCCGTCTCGCCCAGACGCACCGCCTCGCCGTCCACCAGGACGTGATCCAGCGGCGCCGCGCGGCGCACCTCTTCCGGCCCGGCGATCTCGCAACCCGTCTCGGCCTGCAACCGCTCATTGCCGCCGGTGTGATCCGGGTGCCAGTGGGTGTTCAGGATCAGGTCCAGCCGCCCCCAGCTCGACGCCTCTAGATCGGCCAGGATCGCCTCGGCGTCCGGCGTGTCGACAGCGGCGACCAGCCCCGTCGCCTCGTCGCGGATCAGGAAGCCGTAGTTGTCGGACAGACAGGGAAACTGGCGAACGGTCAGGGTCATGAGGAGGTCTCCTATCGAAACCCTATCCTATGCCGCGCGAAGAGGAAGCCTCCACCGGCCAGAACGGGTGAAGTCGCGCGGACTTTCCGTCATACTGCCCCCATGCGCCGCAGCATCGACGATCTCCGCACCTTCTACGGCGAGCCGACCGGCGCGCTGGCGCGGCGCATGCTGGCCCGGCGGCTGGAAGACGCCTGGGGCGCGGCCAACGGCAACGACGTGCTGGGTCTGGGCTATGCGACGCCCTGGCTGGACGGCTTCATCGGCGCGCGCCGGACGATCGCCGCCATGCCGGGCGGACAGGGCGCCGAACAGTGGGCGGCGGCGGGACGCAACCGCACCGTCCTGGTCGACGACCGGCGCCTGCCCTTCGCAGCCGGGACGTTCGACCGCATCCTGCTGGTCCATGCCCTGGAAGAGGCCGACGACCCGCAGGCCCTGCTGGCCGAGGCGGTGCGCGTCCTGTCTCCGGCCGGGCGGATCATCCTGGCGGCGGCGGCGCGCGGCGGAATGTGGGCGCGGGCCGAGACCACGCCTTTCGGGCACGGCCGCCCCTTCACGCGCGGCCAGCTGGAGCGGCTGGTGCGCGAAGTGGGGCTGGAGCCCGCCGCCTGGTCCCAGGCTCTCTACGTCCCGCCGTGGCGGCCGATGCTGCCGCTGGCCGACGGTCTGGAGCAGATCGGGCCGAAGCTGTTTCCCGGCGCGGCAGGCCTGATCATGCTGGAGGCCTCGCGCCGCGCCTATGCCCGCGTGCGGCCCGGCGGCGCGGCCCAGGCCGTGCTGGCCGGGCGTCCGGCCCTGACCCCTTCGCCCGCCGCACGCGACCGCCTTTCCGACCGGCCGCCTATGGGCGCCGCGCGCAAACAGCCGTAAAGCCCTCGCCATGCAGAGACTGATCCTGATGCGTCACGCCAAGGCCGAAGCCTCGGCGCCGGGCGGCGACGTGGCCCGCGCCCTGAGCGAGCGCGGCCGCCGCGACGCCGCCGCCATGGGCCGCGCCCTGGCGGCGCGGGGCCTGAAGCCGGACATGGCGCTGGTGTCCGGCGCCCAGCGCACGCGCGACACCTGGGATGGCGTCAGCGAACATTTCGGCGACGTCGAGCTGCACATCTCCGACGCCCTCTACAACGCCCCCGCCGACGTGCTGCGCCGCGCGGTCGAGGCGGCCGAGGATCAGGCGGGCTGCCTGCTGCTGATCGCCCATAACCCCGGCGTGCATCAACTGGCGGTCGAGTATCTGATCGAAAGCGCCGCCTCTCCCTCGGTGCTGGACAAGATGAGCGGCGGTTTTCCCACCGGGGCGGCGGCGATCTTCACCGTCGATGTCGCCGGTCGCCCGTCCTATGAAGGCTGGCTGACGCCGGAGACCGTGGCGTGACCGACCTGCCCGACGTCGCCTTCAAGATCCTGAGCCGCGCCGACTGGCGCGCCGCCGTGGCCGAGGGCCGCTATGACGGCTCGCCTGCGGACCTGGCCGACGGCTACATCCACCTGTCCGCCGCCGAACAGTTGGAGGCGACCGCCGCCAAGCATTACGCGGGCCAGAACGACCTGATGCTGGTCGAGGTCGACCTGGCGGCCTTGGGCGACGCCCTGATCTGGGAGCCGTCGCGCGGCGGCGCCCTGTTCCCCCACATCTACGGCCCCCTGCCCGTCGCGGCGACGCAGGGAGCGCGCAGCCTGTCGGTGACGGCCGACGGCCGCATGATCCTCGAAGAGACCGCCTGAGCATGAGCCTGACCGACCTCGGCGCCGTCCTGCTGCGCCAACTCGACCCGGAAGCCGCGCACCGTCTGGCCATCCGCGCCCTGCAGATGGCGCCCCTGCCTGCCCCCGGCGCAGACGACCCGATCCTGAAGACCACGATCGCCGGGCTGGAGATGTCCAACCCCGTCGGCCTGGCCGCCGGCCTCGACAAGAACGGCGAGGCGCTGGAGGGCCTGTCGCGCCTGGGCTTCGGTGCGGTGGAGTGCGGCTCGGTCACGCCGCGCGCTCAACCCGGCAATCCCAAGCCGCGCCTGTTCCGTCTGTCGGGAGACCGGGCCGTCATCAACCGCATGGGCTTCAACAATGAGGGGCTGGAGCCCTTCGCCGCCCGTCTGGCCCGGCGTCCGACCCGCACCGCCATCGGCGCCAACCTGGGCGCCAACAAGGACACCGAGGACAAGGCCGCCGATTATGTCGCGGGGCTGAAGCGGCTGGCGGGGCTGGCCGACTATTTCACCGTCAACATCTCCTCGCCCAACACGCCGGGCCTGCGCGCGCTGCAGGGACGCGAGGCGCTGGACGATCTGCTGGGCCGCATCCATGAGGCCCGCCCCGCCGACGGCGCGCCGGTCTTCCTGAAGATCGCGCCCGACCTGATCGGCGAAGAGATCGGCATGATCGTCGAGGCCTCCATCGCCCACGGCATCGACGCCCTGATCGTGTCCAACACCACGTTGGAGCGGCCCGCCTCGCTGCGCTCCGCCTGGAAGAGCGAGGCCGGGGGCCTGTCGGGCGCTCCGCTGAAACCCTTCGCCCAGAAGGCGCTGGAGGCGGCGGCCGAGGCGGCGGGCGGGCGCCTACCGCTGATCGCGGTCGGAGGAATCGCCGACGGCGCGGACGCCTATGCCCGCATTCGCGCGGGCGCCTCGGCGGTCCAGATCTATTCGGCCCTGATCTATGAGGGCCCCGGCATGATCGGCCGGATCAAGCGCGATCTGGCGGCGCGTCTGCGCGCCGACGGCTTCGCCAGCGTGGCCGAGGCCGCCGTCTCCGGCCGTTGACGGAGCATTAGGTCTCCGCAGCCATGATGCAACCGAGGGGCGCCATCGCCCGTTCGGAACGCCGCATGACGCAGACCGACGCATCCCAGAACGGGTGGGCTTACGCCATCCGACAGCGGCACAAGATGCTGCCCCAACGACTTGTCGTAGGCTTGGCCTGCGCCCTGTTGTTCAGCCCTATCGTGGGCCTGCCCATCTGCCTGGGCTGGCTGGCGGTCTATCTGCTGCTGCAGGCGGCCGAGGCCGCCGCCTTCGCCCCCGTGACGCGCGGTCAGGTTTTCGCGCCCAAGGGCTGGCGCGGCGCCTTGGGCGATCTGGCGCTCATGGCCAACGCCGGCGTCTACGCCAGCATCGCCGTACCGCTGTGGATCATGGGCGGCCTGCCCGGCGGCGTGGTCGCCACAACCCTGCTGGCGGCGGGCGCGATCAATTCGGTCATCGCTTCGGCCGGCAATATGCGAGTCTTCCTCTGGACGGTCACGCCTCAGTTGGCGGTGCTGGCGTTGACGCCGCTTTTCATGGCCCGCTGGGCGGTCGAGGGCCGCTTCATCCTGCCGGTCGCCATCGGCGTCCTGGCCTTCATCTTCTTCTGCCTGACCACCCGCAGCCGCCTTCACGCCTCCAGCGTGGCTGAGGCTCGCGCCTTGAAGGAAGCCGATGGCAAGCGCCGTCAGGCCGAGAGCGTCATGGCGGGCCGCAGCGCCCTTCTGGCCGCCGTCGCCCACGATCTGCGCACGCCGATCGGCGCCATACTGACCGGCGCCCATGAACTGACGCGCGTCGCCGCCCCCTCGTCCGCGGCCCGTCAACAGACGGCCATGATCGAGGACGCCGGGCTGATGATGAAGGAGTTGCTGGACGACCTGCTGGACCATGCCCGCCTCGACGCCGGCCGTCTCAAGGTCGAGGCGCGCGATTTCGATCTGCGCGACCTGCTCAACCACACCTTCCGGCTATGGCAAGGGCCGGTCCGGGCCAAGGGACTGCGCCTGCGTCTGGACGGCTCGCGCTATATGCCGGGCACGGTTCAGGGCGACGCCATGCGCCTGCGCCAGGTGTTGAACAATCTGATCTCCAACGCCGTTAAATTCACCGACACGGGCGTCATCACCATCCGACTGTGCTCCTGGCGCGACGAGGCCGGGCTGCACGTCCTGTTGATCGACGTCGCGGACACCGGGCCGGGCATGACAGCGGGCCAGATGGACCGCCTCTTCACTCCGTTCGATCAGACCGCCGACGGCGTCGCCGCCCGCTACGGCGGCTCGGGTCTGGGCCTGGCGATCAGCCGCGATCTGGTCGAACTGATGGGCGGCCGCCTGACGGTCCGCAGCGAAGCAGGGCAAGGCTCGACCTTCACCGTCGCCCTGACCCTGCCCGAAGGCGTGAAAGAGGCTGCGGCGCCGGCCTCCGCCCTGGTCCCCGCCTCCCTTGTCCGCAGCCTGTCCGAACGGGCGCCCCTGCCGACGCCGGTCAAGGCTGAAACCGCACTGCCCCCCGAAGTCGACGCGGCGCCGGCCCCGACGCCGCCTTCCCCCGCCGCCGAAGAGGATGAAGCGGAACGCCCCCTGCGGGTGCTGGTGGTCGACGATCACGCCATCAACCGCCGGGCGATCCAGGTGATCCTGCAAGCTCTCGATTGCGAACTGACCATGGCTGAAGACGGCCTGGCCGCGCTGAAAGCCTGCGAGGGCGGCGTCTTCGACGTCATCTTCATGGATGTGCGGATGCCCGAATTGGATGGCCGCGAAACCACCCGCCGCCTGCGCGCGGGCCACGGACCCAACGTCGCGGCGCCGGTCATCGCCGTAACCGCCGATACGGCGCCCGAGGATATCGCCGCCTGCCTGGACGCAGGCATGAACCACTTCGTCGCCAAGCCGCTGACGCCGGCGGTGCTGTTGGCCGCCCTGAGCGAGGTCCTGGACGCAGCCGACGAGGTTGAAATCGACGCCCAGGCCGTCGCCTGACCCGGTTCAGCGCCCGTCTTTAACCAGGGTCAGCAGACGATCGCCCCAGTCGGGCGCCTTCTGTTCACACTCCCACAGGGTCAGCACACGCCAGCCCTCCGCCTCCAGCTCGGCGACGACGCGACCGTCGCGCGCCCGGTTTCGGTCGATCTTGGCGATCCAGTAGTCGGCGTTGGAGCGGGGCTGGCGCGCCCCGCGCGGGCAGTCATGGCCGTGCCAGAAACAGCCGTGGACGAACAGGACGGTGCGCCGCCCCTTCATCACCACATCGGGTCGACCGGGCAGGCCGCAGCCGCCCAGCCGATAACCGATCCCAGCGCCCCGCAGCAGACGCCGGACCTTCATCTCAGGCGCGGTGTCGCGCCCCTTCACCCGCCGCATGACGGCGCTGCGCTGCTGCGGGGTGAAGACGTCGCCCATGGCTCAACTCGCCGTCTGGGCGACGCCGGTCGTCACAGCTGGGCCAGCAGGTGCTCGGCCGAGGAGACCTTGAACTCGCCGCCCTGCTCGATGTTGAGCTGGTCGATCACGCCGTCTTTGACCAGCATGGAATAGCGCTGCGAGCGCTCGCCCATGCCGAAGCCCTTGGCGTCCAGCGCCAGGCCCACCGCGCGGGTGAAGTCGCCGTTGCCGTCGGCCAGCATGACCACGTCATCGGCGCCGTTCAGATCATTGGCCTTGGCCCAGGCGCCCATGACGAAGGCGTCGTTGACCGAGACGCAGGCGACCGTGTCCACGCCCTTGCCCGCCAGATCGGCGCGGTGATCGACATAGCCCGGCAGGTGGCGCGCCGAGCAGGTCGGGGTGAAGGCGCCCGGCACGGCGAACAGGGCGACCGTCTTACCGCCGAACAGCTCGGCCGTCGTGACCGGCTTGGGGCCGTCGGGCGTCATGGTCGTCAGGGTGGCGTCGGGAATGCGGTCGCCGATCTGGATGGTCATGTCGGGGTCTCCGGGAGTTCGGCCCGGACGATCCAGGACGATGGGAGTCAGATAGAGACCCGCAAGGAGATCGCCAAGCGCGCCCGGACCTGAGAATGGCTTGCGCCCGCCATCGTCCGCCCCGATGATAGAGGCATGACCGCCTTCTCCTCCCTGACCGGGCGTCTTCTGGTGGCGATGCCGGGTATCGACGACGATCGCTTCCGCCACGCCGTCATCCTGATCTGCGCCCACGACGACGAACACGCTCTGGGCCTGCGCCTGGACCAGCCCGCGCCGGGCGTCTCCCTGGCCGAAGTCCTCGAAAAGCTGGACACTCCCACCGATGACGCTGCGCGCGACCGTTCGGTGCTGATCGGCGGCCCGGTCGAGCGTGAGCGCGGCTTCGTCCTGCACACGGCCGACTGGACCAGCGAGGACGCCAGCCTGACCTTCGGCGACGGACTGGCCCTGACCGGCACCCGCGACGCCCTGGCCGCCATGGCCGACGCCGAGGACGGCCCCAGCCGCGCCATCCTGCTGCTGGGCTACGCCGGGTGGGGCGAAGGGCAGTTGGAGGAAGAGCTGAACGAAAACGTCTGGCTGACGACGGACGCCGATCCGGCCCTGATCTTCGACAACGACTACGACACCAAATGGAGCCGCGCCCTGGCCGCGCTCGGCGTCGACGCCGCCCGCCTGTCCAGCCAGAGCGGCCGGGCCTGAAGGCGGCCGAAACGTCTTCAGGTTCCGAGCATCTCGCTGACGAACTCATCGGTATGGCGGCGTTTGGCGGACAGGGCGGCGACGGCGATCCGTCGGTCCTTCACCACGGCGACCTCAGCCTGTGATCCCCATGTCCCGCCGTTGTGGAAGGCGATCTCTCCGTCCTTGTGCGGGGCCAGGAGCCAGCAATAGCCGATGGCGACGCCGCCCATCTGGGCCACAGGCGTCTGAGCCCGGAGGACGCCCTTCACGATCTCGTCCGGCCCCTCGCCCCACGCCGTGCGCAGAAGGCGCAGTTGATCCTCAACCGTCGAGGCCAGCATCCCCGCGGCCGCCATCTGATCGCGCAGATAGGGCACAGGTCGGTCCCAGTCATTGACGCTGACCGCCACCAGATCAGGCTCCTCCTCCGACCGCAGGAAATCCGTGCGCCGGATCCCCAGCGGCCTGAGCAGGCGTTGATCCAGCAGATCAGCGAAGTCCATCCCGGCGGCTTGCGCCAGGGCGTCGCCCAGCAGGCTGACGCCCATGCTCGAATATCGGGGCGCTTCGCCGACCCGAGCCTGTTTCACCGCCGCCATGAGCATGGCGCGATACTTCACCGCATCCACGCCGCGCCACGGATCCTTCACCGACAGGGACAGGGCGGCCAGGCTTTCGCGCCAGAACAGGGGCTTGGGCGTGTTCGGCAGTCCGCTGCGATGGCTGGCCAGTTCCACCAGGGTCGGCGGCCTGACCGGCCAGGGCAGAGCCTTGCCGAACAGATGATCCACCGGCGCTTCGGGATCGACGTCGCCCGCTTCGACCATGACGCCCAGCAAGGAGCCGGTGAAGACCTTGGTGACGGAGCCGATCTCGAAACGTCGGTCGATCTCATGGTCAGGAAAAGCGGAGAAACAGATCCTGGCCCCATCCTGCACGCCGACGGCGAGCGGCGCCTGCGAGGCGCCCTTCAGCTTTGCAAAGCTGGCATCGAGGCGCTCGTTCGTTTGAGCCTCACCGTGTAAACGCATCGACCGTGCGCCTCTGAATGTAAAAACAAGAGGCGATCAATCAATTCGACAGCAACGGGTTCAAGTTACAAATAACTTAGATAAAGACTATCCAGCCGTCGTCTTTACACCCGAAAACAAATCTATCTTATACGAAGAGACATGCCGCGCCCGCATCTTGTCGTCCGCGCGTTGTTGGGCGTCAGACTGAGCGCGCCTTGATCGGCGCCGCGCCGTCGGCGAGGGATTCGTTCAGATAGACCTCGGCCTCCTGGGCCGGCAGGGCGGGCGCGTAGCCGAAGCCCTGGCCATAGTGGCAGCCGTCGTCCAGCAGCAGTTGGGCCAGTGAGGCGTTCTCCACCCCTTCTGCCACCACCTCCAGCGCCAGGTCGCGGCCCAGGTTGACGACGGATTTGACGATCTTGGCCGAGCCTTCGTCCTTGTCCATCGTCAGCACGAAGTAGCGGTCGATCTTCAGCGTATCGAACGGCAGCTTGGCCAGATAGGACAGGGACGAGAAACCCGTGCCGAAGTCGTCCAGCGCCAGGCTGGCCCCCGCCTCGCGCAGGGCCTTCAGCACCTCGGCCGCGCGCGTAGTGTCGCGCATGATGTCGCCCTCGGTGACTTCCAGCTTCAGAGCGCCGCGCGGCAGGCCCGCCTCCTTGATGATGCGGGCCACGTCCTCGACCAGATGGGCGCGCTCGATCTCGCCCACCGACAGGTTGACGCTGCAGAACAGCCGACCGGCGCTGGGGTGACGATGCAGCCACTCGGCCAGCTGACGCGAGGCCTCGGTCATCATCAGCAGGCCCAGTTCGTTCATCAAGCCCATTTCGTCGGCCAGCGTCAGGAACTCGTCCGGCGGCACCAGGCCGCGCCGGGGGTGGCGCCAACGCGCCAGAGCCTCGAAGCCGGCCACGGCGCCGCTGTTCAGATTGACGATCGGCTGGAAGAAGGGCTCGATCTCGCCGCGCACGAAGGCGTTGCGAAGGTCCGCCTCCAGCGCCAGCCGCGACAGGCTGTCGGTCTCCAGCGCCCGGCCATAGGCCGCCGCCCCGCCGCGCCCGGCCTGCTTGGCCTGTTCCACCGCCAGCTCGACCCGCCGCAGCAGCTCGGCGGCGTCCGGCGCGTCCGGCCCGCCCTCGGCCGTCACGGCGCCGATGGACAGGGTCGGATAGATATCGAAGCCCGCCAGCCGCAGAGGCTGCTCCAGCGCCTCGCGCAGGCGTTCGCTGCCGCTGGCGCCGCTGCCGCCGCGCCGCACCAGGATGGCGAACTCGTCCTCGCCGATGCGGGCCGGAATGCAATCCTCGGAAAAAGCCGCCGAAAGGCGCGAGCCCAGGGCCGACAACACCAGATCGGCGCGCTCGTGGCCCAGGGCCTCGTTCAGGCGGCGCAGACGGTCCAGATCGGCCACCACCATCTCGTAATCGCCCGCCGTCCCCAGCGTCTCGGCCACGCGGACCAGGAAGGTGCGTCGGTCCAGCAGGCCCGTCAGCGTATCGCGATCCGCGCCCGCGAACTTGGTTTCAAGCGCGACGATGCCCGCCGCGCGCAGGCCGTCCTCCAGCCAGACGCCGCGCCACAGGCAGGTCTCGCAGCCGCGCATCCGCAGGCGCACGGCGATCTCCGTCCCTTCAGCCTGGGGTTTCAACAGGCGGTCGGCCAGGGCGCGATCCTGCGGCATGGCCAGGGCGGTGAAGGCGGCGCCCGAGCACTGCGGTGCCAACGGCCCCAGGCCCAATGGCCGAGTGGCGCCGGTGAAGCGGATCTGATCTTCGGCGGGCGTCCAGATCCATAGGGCGGCGTCGGCCGCGGCGAGGGCTTCGATCGCCGTGGTCGGATCCCACGTCAAGGCTCTAGATCGTGTGCTCAAGACGGGTCCGATACTCTGACTGAATGGCCGACGCTGGCGGCGAACTCCTGATCGAGGACGCCGAACAACAGATGGTCTGCCCACCGGCCGTTAATTTTCAAATAAGCACGGGCGACGCCTTCCTGGCGAAAACCAGCCTTTTCCAACACGCGCCGCGAGGCGTGGTTGGTCGGCACGCAGGCGGCCTCGACCCGATGCAGCCCCAAGGCGCTGAAGGCATGGCCCAGCATGGCCCGCGCCGCCGCTGTGCCGACGCCCTGCCCCGCATAAGGACGGCCGATCCAGTAACCCAGGGTGCCGGTCTCGGCCACGCCGCGCCGGATGTTGGACAGGGTGATGGCGCCCAGCAACGCCTCATCGATCGGATCGAACACGAACAGGGGCCAGGCCGTGCCCTGCTCCATTTCCCGCGCATAGACGCCCAGGCGGCGGCGGTAGGCGGCGCGGGTCAGGTCGTCCTCGGCCCAAGCCGGTTCCCACGGTTGCAGATAGTCGCGCGATTCCTCACGCAGGGAGGCCCACGCCACATAGTCGGCGGGGCGCGGCGGGCGCAGCAAGACCCCCTGCCCGTTCAGGACCGGTCCGGTCGCCTCGGCCATCCAATCGAACAGGGCCATGGATCAAACGATAGCGCGAAGCGATCTCGGCGTCAGCAGGCCGCGATCAGCCCGCCGTCATCCGCTGACGGAAGGCGCGCCCCGCCCCGCCCGCCGCCTTGGGCCCCAGCACCGCCGTCGCCGACAGCCCCTGCGCCGTCATGGCCTGGCCCACCGCGCGCAGATCCTGCGCTGCCTGGGCCTCGATGCGGGCGGCGCTGTCCTCGGACGAAATGGGGGCCCCGAACACCAGGGTCTGGCCCGCCAGGCGACCCGAGCGGCTGGCCGGGCTTTCGTCGGCCATCCACAGGCTGGCGTTCAGCACGGCCTTGGCCCGCGCCAGCTCCGCTTCCGTCGGCCCCTTGTCGGCCAGGTCGAGAATTTCGGCGGCGCACAGTTCGGCCAGCTCCAGCGACCGCTCAGCCGCCGCTCCGGCGTAGACGCCCAGCACGCCCAGATCGTCATAGGTCTCGTGATAGGCGTCGATGGCGTAGGCCAGGCCGCGATCCTCACGCGCGCTCTGGAACAGGCGCGAGGCCATGCCTCCGCCCAGGATTTCGGTGAACAGGCGCAGGGCAGGCTGGCGCGGATCGCACACGCCCAGGCTGGGCAGTTGGAAAACCAGATTGGCCTGTTCAATCTTGCGCGCCAGCCGCGCTTCGCCGCCCGTGAAGACGGCCGGCGCCGTCGGTTCATGGGGCGCGGCGACCGCTTGGCCGAACCAGGCCTCTGCCAAGGTCAGCAGTTCGGCCTCATCGACCGCGCCAGACACCGAAACCACCATGTGGTCGGGCGAATAGAGGCGCGCGCGCCAGTCGGCCACGGCCCCCCGATCAGCAGGCGCCAGGCTGGCGATCGAACCCAGGATCGGCCGCCCCAGGGCCTGGCCGGAGAAAGCCTGGGTCTGGGCCATCTCGAACACATGGTCGTCGGGAGTGTCGAAGGCCTCGGCGATCTCCTGAGCCACGACGTCCTTCTCGCGCTCGATCTCCTCGGGCGACAGGGTCGGGCGGAACACCAGGTCGGACAGCACCTGCATGGCCAGCGGCAGGCTGCCCTTCAGCGCGCGCACGTCAAAGCTGGTGCGCTCATAGCCGGTGGCGGCGTTGATCGAGCCGCCCTCGGCCTCGATACGCTCGACGATCTCGCGCGCGCCCATATCGCCCGCGCCCTTGAAGACCAGATGCTCCAGCAGGTGCGACCAGCCGGAACGCGCTTCGTCCTCCATGCGGGCGCCGCCGTTAACGGCCACGGTCACGGCGATGGTGCGTAGGCCGGGCATGGTGTCGCACACGACGCGCACGCCGTTGGACAGGGTGTGAAGACGAGCAGTCAGGTCAGCGATCCTTGGCAGGCGTGGAGCGATAGCGGCGCAGCAGCAGGGCCGCGTAGAAGACGACCAGGGCGATCGCCAGGCCGAACCAGGTCAGGGCGTAGCCCAGATGGTTGTTGCTGAAGGCGGCGGGCGGCGACACCGGCCGCAAAGCCGTCAGTTCGGGATTGGCCGAGGTGGTCGCATAGACGGTGTAGGGCGACACCGCCCCCGTCACGCCCAGAGCCTGAGCCATCGCCGCCCGGTCGCGGCCGTAGAAGAGCTTGCCCGAGGGCGGCGGGGTCATGGCGTTGGGGCCGGGCGCCTGGCGCACCACGCCCGCGACGACGACCGGCATGGCGGCCTCGGCCTGCACGGCAGGGCGCTCAACGGTCTCGGCGGGCAGGAAGCCGCGATCGACCAGCACCGTCCCCTGCCCCTCGACCGGGCAGGCCGAGATCAGGCGCACTCCGGCGTCGCCGTCCTCGATGGTCTGAAGCTCGACGAAGGGGGCCGCGTTCAGGCCGCGGCAGGTCACGACCACCTGACGGAACTCGGGATCATCCAGCGCCAGAGCCTCGGCCAGGGGAACCGGCGCCTGGGCCGCGGCGGCCTCGGACCTGTCGATCAGGTCCAGCTTCCATTGCAGCCGCTGCACCTGCCACACGCCCAGCGTCAGCAGGGCGCCGAGCAGCAGGGCGGCGACAGCCGTCAGGATGATGGGAAAACGAGGCCGGGCGGCGACGGTCATCGGGTCTCTCGGTGTGAATCGGCGCTGTTCTGGCGCAGCATCTGCAGGGCTGTCATCAGCCCCTTTCCCGGCCGCATCAAGGCCACGGCCAGAACCGCGACCAGCGGTAGCCAGATGATCAGGTGCAGCCAGATGGGCGGGCTCCAGGCGATCTCGACGGCCAGGGCCGAGAAGCCGACCAGGAAGCCTGCGATCTGCATGATGAAGGTGGCCGCGCCGTCGCCCGTCTCGACCGCGCCCAGGTCGAAGCCGCAGGCTTCGCAAGCGGTGCGACGCTTCAGAAAGCCCTCGAACAGCGCCCCGCGCCCGCAGGCCGGACAGCGCCCCATGAGCCCCGCGCGTACGGCAGGCCAGACAAGCAAATCGGCGCGGGGCTTGGGGCCCCGCGCCGACGAAAGCTCAACTTGTCCGTCGCGTTCGATCAACCGAAGACGACGTACATGAAGACGAAGAGGAACAGCCACACCACGTCGACGAAGTGCCAGTACCAGGCGGCGGCTTCGAGGCCGAAGTGCTTCTGCGGGGTCATCTGACCGGCGTAGAGGCGCAGCAGGCAGACAGCCAGGAAGATGGTGCCGACCAGGACGTGGAAACCGTGGAAGCCCGTCGTCATGAAGAAGATGGAGCCGTACAGCTTCGACTGGGCCGCTTCTTCGCTGAAGAACAGGTGGCCGTGCAGGATGTGGTAATATTCATAGGCCTGAACGCCGGTGAACAGCACGCCCAGCAGGACGGTGATCAGCAGACCCAGCTTGGCGCCCTTGCGGTCGCCGCCGATCAGGGCGTGGTGCGCCCAGGTCAGGGTCGTGCCCGACAGCAGCAGGATGACCGTGTTCATGAGCGGCAGGCTCCACGGGTCCAGCAGCTCGACGCCCTTGGGCGGCCAGGTCTGCCAGGCGGCGGCGGTGTCGGCCCAGTTGCCGACTTCCGGAATGATCGCGCGCGCCTCGTTGAAGATCGCCATGTCGAAGAACATCCAGAAGAAGGAGACGAAGAACATCACCTCCGACGCGATGAACAGCACCATGCCGTAGCGCAGGCCGATGCCGACGACCGGGGTGTGGTCGCCCTTCTTGGATTCCTTGATGACGTCAGCCCACCAGCCGTACATGGTGAACAGCACGCCCGCGAGGCCGGCGAAGAACAGCCACTTGGTGCCTTCGGGCATGCCGAACAGGCCCTTCATCCACATCACCGCGCCGACGAACATGATGCACGCGGAGAAGGAGGCGATCAGCGGCCAGGGGCTCGGATCGACCAGATGGTAGTCGTGTTGCGGTTTCGCGTGAGCGTCAGCCATTCCCAAGGTCTCTGAATTAAGGCGAGAGTCGTTTGAAGAGGGCTATAGCCCCCGCTCTCCGGCTTTGCCAACAGCAGAGTCGTTCGCAACGGCCTGCTGAAAGCCTTTGGTTGGAAAGAAGGTGTAGCTGAGGGTGATTTCGCGCACCCCCTTCACCTCGGCGTCGGTCGCCATCTCGGGCGCGACGAAATACTGCATCGGGAAGGACACGGTCGCGCCCGGCGCGATCTCCTGCCCCTCGAAGCAGAAGCACTGCAGCTTCTGGAAGTACGGTCCGGCCCGTTCGGGCACGACGTTGTAGGCCGCCGTCGCGTGGATCGTCTGGTTCGAGGTGTTGGTCACCTCGAAATAGGCCATGCCCGTCTCGCCGATGCGGACCTTCTGGCTGAACTGCTCGGCCTTGAAGGTCATGGGCAGGTCGCGGACGTTGGTGTCGAAGCGGATCAGGACTTCCTGGTCCAGGATCGTGGTCGGCGCCGCCTCGGCCTTCATGGTCGTGCCGTCAAAGCCCGTGACCTGGCAGAACAGCCGATACAGCGGCACGGCGGCGAAGGCCGCGCCCGTCATCAGGATGACCAGGGCCGCGCACAGCAGCGCGACCGAATTCTTGTTCTTCACAGCCCTCAAGGCTCCTGGGTTGCGGGCGCGGGAACGGGCGCGTCCGGCTGGACCGGCGCCGGCAGGGCCGGATCGGCCCTCTCCAGCGTGGCCAGGGCCGCCGCCTCGGCTTCATGTCGCGCCTTGTTGTTGGCGTGCATGCGCGACACCGTCACGGTGTAGACCAGGGCGATGAAGGCCAGCAGTCCCAGGGCGATGGCCACGTTGCGACGCTTGCGCGCACGAACCTGTTCATCGTTCAGCTTCAGGAACTCGGGATTGGACATGGGATTCAGACTCCGACGCCCGACAGATGCTCGACCAGCAGGGCCGAGAACAACGCCATCAGGTACAAGATCGAAAAGGCGAACAGGTTGCGGGCTGGTTTGGCCTCAGCCCGGACGTCATACAATGCGGCCTCTCGCCCCACGGCCTCGGCCTTGTCGGGCTGATCGCCCGCGCGCGAGCGCCACAGGCGGAAGGCCAGGGCCAGGAAGCCCAGCCCGCCCGCGACCGACACCACCAGATAGATGGGGCCGCCCAGGCCGGTGAAGGCCGGCGCGATCGCCACCGGCACGAAGGCCAGGCTGTAGAGCAGGATCTGCAGGCGGGTCGACTTGGCCCCGCGCGCCACCGGCATCATCGGAATGCCGGCCTTGGCGTAGTCGCCGGCCGAATAGAGGGTCAGGGCCCAGGTGTGCGGCGGCGTCCACATGAAGATGATCAGGAACAGCAGCCAGGCCTGCCACGGCGCATCGCCCGTGACCGCCGCCCAGCCGATCACGGGCGGCAGCGCGCCGGCGGCGCCGCCGATGACGATGTTCTGAGGCGTCCGGCGCTTCAGCACCAGGGTGTAGAGCCAGGCGTAATAAACGATGGTCAGGGCCAGCAGGCCGCCCGCCAGCCAGTTGGTCGTCATGCCCAGCAGCATGACCGAGAAGACCGACAACACCATACCGAAGGCGATGGCGTCGTTCTTTCGCACGCGTCCGGCCGCGACAGGGCGGCCGCGCGTGCGGCGCATCAAGGCGTCGGTCTCGCCCTCGACCGCCATGTTCAGCGCGCCCGCCGCCCCTGCGCCGACGGCGATGCACAGAATGGCGATGATCGCGTTGACCCAGCTCAGCTGGCCCGGCGCCACGACCAGTCCCGTCACCGCCGTGAACACCACAAGCGACATGACGCGCGGCTTCAGCAGCTGGAAGAAGTCTTCCGGCTGGGCCGTGGTGACGAGGGGCGTTTCTTGGGCTGGGCGTTCGGTCATGGTCATAAAAAGCGTTAAGGCCGCCCTTCCGGTTACGGAAGGGCGGCCTCTCCGGGTCTATCCGATACGGATCAGTGGTTGTCCGCCTTGACCACCGGCAGTTCGTTGAACTGGTGGTGGGGAGGCGGCGAGGACAGGGTCCACTCCAGCGTGGTGGCGCCTTCGCCCCACGGGTTGGCCTCGGCCTTGCGGCGACGGATGGCGGATTCCAGCAGCAGCACTAGGAACACGCCCACGCCGATGATGGTGATCAGATAGCCCACCGACGAGACGTGGTTCCAGTAGGTGAAGGCTTCCGGATAGTCGACGTAGCGACGCGGCATGCCCTGCAGGCCCAGGAAGTGCTGCGGGAAGAACACCAGGTTCACGCCCACGAACATGATCCAGAAGTGAGCCTGAGCCAGGAACTCGTTGTACTTCACCCCGAACATCTTCTCGTACCAGTAGTAGAAGGCCGCGAAGATCGAGAAGATGGCGCCCAGCGACAGCACGTAGTGGAAGTGCGCCACGACGTAGTAGGTGTCGTGCAGGCTGTAGTCGATGCCGGCGTTCGACAGGACCACGCCGGTCACGCCGCCGACGGTGAACAGGAAGATGAAGCCCATCGCCCACAGCATGGGCGCCTTGAAGGTGATGGAGCCGCCCCACATGGTGGCGATCCAGCTGAAGATCTTCACGCCCGTGGGCACGGCGATGATCATGGTCGCGGCCACGAAGTAGGCGCGCAGGTTCACGCTCATACCGACCGTGTACATGTGGTGCGCCCACACGATGAAGCCGATGAAGCCGATGGCGACCATGGCGTAGGCCATCGCGAGGTAGCCGAAGATCGGCTTCTTCGAGAAGGTCGAGACGATGTGCGAGATCATGCCGAAGCCCGGCAGGATCATGATGTACACTTCGGGGTGGCCGAAGAACCAGAACAGGTGCTGGTACATCACCGGGTCGCCGCCGCCGGCCGGATCGAAGAACGACGTGCCGAAGTTACGGTCGGTCAGCAGCATGGTGATGGCGCCCGCCAGAACCGGCAGCGACAGCAGCAGCAGGAAGGCCGTGATCAGAACGCCCCAGGCGAACAGCGGCATGCGGTGCAGGGTCATGCCCGGCGCGCGCATGTTGAAGATGGTGGTGATGAAGTTGATCGCGCCCAGGATCGACGAAGCGCCCGCGACGTGCAGCGAGAAGATCGCCAGGTCGAACGACGGCCCCGTGTGCCCCATGGTCGACAGCGGCGGATAGGACGTCCACCCCCCGCCGAAGCCGCGGCCAGGCCCGCCGTCGACGAACATCGACAGCACCAGCAGCACGAAGGCGAAGAAGATCAGCCAGAACGAGATGTTGTTCAGGCGCGGGAAGGCCATGTCCGGCGCCCCGATCATGATCGGGATGAAGTAGTTGCCGAAACCGCCCATCGTCGCCGGCATGACGACGAAGAACACCATGATCAGGGCGTGGGCCGTGACCGTGACGTTGTAGCCGTGCTTGGAAGCCTCGACGATCCCCAGTTGTTGGATGATCGTGCCTTCCTTGAACAGCTGGATGCCCGGCTCGGCCAGTTCCCAGCGGATCAGGCCCGACAGGGCGCCGCCGACAAGGCCGGTGAAGATGGCGAACACCAGGTACAGAATCCCGATGTCCTTGTGGTTGGTCGACAGGAACCAGCGGGTGAAGAAGCCCGGCTTATGGTCGTGTGAATCGTGAACAGCAGCGGTGGCCATGGGTCTGGGCTCTCGCGTCTCTCTTACTGAGCGGCCGGCGCGGCGGGCGCGGCGGCGGTTGCGGGGGCCGCAGGCGCGGCGTCGGTCGGGGCGGCGGCGGCGTCAGCAGCCGGAGCGACAGGCGCTTCGGCGGCGGCGGGCGCAGCCGCGGCAGCGGCGGCCGCTGCGTCATCGGCGGCCTTGGTCATGGAGCCGCCCTTGGAGGCGACCCAGGCGGCGAAGGCTTCCTGGCTCACCACCTTGACGTGGATCGGCATGAAGGCGTGGTCGACGCCGCACAGCTCGGAGCACTGGCCGTAGTAGTCGCCTTCCTTTTCGGCGCGGAACCAGGTCTCGTTCATACGGCCCGGAACAGCGTCCACCTTGATGGCGAAGGCCGGCACGGCGACGGCGTGGATCACGTCCGAGGCGGTGATCAGCAGGCGGACGTTCTGACCGACCGGAACCACCATCGGCTCATCGGCGGCCAGGCGGTACAGATGCTTGGGCGCCTTGTCTTCCGGCAGCATGTTCGAGATGTACTCGGCCACGCCCTGGTCCGGATATTCATAGCCCCAGTTCCACTGGTTGCCGGTGATCTTCACCGTCACGTCCGAGTCCGGATAGTCGTGATAGGCGAACAGCAGGCGGAACGAAAACAGCGAGATGCCGACCAGGATCAGCACCGGCACCACGGTCCAGATGACCTCGATGACCGTGTTGTGGCTCCATTTGGCCGGGGTCGGGTTGGCGCGCTTGTTGTAGCGGATCGCGATCCACACCAGCAGCGCCAGCACCAGCACGCAGATCACGGTGATGACCGGCATCAGCACGACGTTGTGGAAGAAGTGAGCCTCGTGCGCCAGCGGCGCGGCCGCCGTCTGGAAACCGATGCCCGCCGGCTTCGGCTGGCCCAAAACATCCTGCGCCATAGCCGGCGCGGCGAAAATGGCGGCAAGGGCGGTCGCGGCGATACCGCCCCCCAACCGCGCCATGGCTCGCATGCCCATCCCCATTCGAGAAGTCCTCATAAACCGTTCTGCAGCAGACGTTTGCGAGCAATTCGCAAGCGTCGCCGGGCCCAGACGGACCTCGGCGTGTCATGGCCGGTCCTTATCGGCTCGAACCGCCCTTGCCAAGCGATCAAGCGCACCTATGGCGCCCTCTCGACAAAATGCGGTCGATTAAATCGCTGTCATGTTTGGACAGCTACCTTGCACAGCAAGATACCTTGCGATACCCCTTAAGCACCCTAGAGAGGGACGCCCAAGAGGGACGCAATGCCCGACACCATCGACATCCAACTGAAGAAAGGCGTGCTGGGGCTCTGCGTCCTGGCGCTGCTCGCCCGACGCGACAGCTACGCCTATGAGATCGCCAGCCGCCTGTCCGACGCCATCGGCATGGGGGAAGGCACCATCTATCCGCTGATGCGGCGGATGCAGACCGACGGCCTGGTCGAGACCTATCTGGTCGAATCATCCAGCGGCCCGTCGCGCAAATACTATCGCCTGACCGCCGCGGGCCGCCGCGCCCTGGACGGCCAGACCGGCGAGTGGCGGGCCTTCGCCCGCGCCGTCGAGGCCCTGATCGCGGGCGATGACGACGACAGCGTCATTGTCGCCGAGGCCCCGGCCGAAACGCCCGCCCTGCTCGATCAGAGCGCCCAAACCGAATCGACTGCCCAAGCTGAGGACAGGGGAGAGAAGCAATGAACCGCGCGGAATTCCTGGCGCGACTGCGACGCGGCCTGGTGGGCCTGCCCGCCGCCACCGCCAATGAGATCGTGGCCGACTATGAAGCCCACTTCGCCGACGGCGCCGCCGCCGGCCGCAGCGAGGCCGAGGTGGCCGAGGCCCTGGGCGACCCCGATCGCCTGTCCCGCGAACTGAAGGCCGAGGCCGGCGCCCAGCGCTGGCGTCAGGAGCCGTCGGCGTCGTCCGCCGCCGGGGCCGTATTCGGCATCCTGGGCCTGGGCGCGATCGACATCCTGATCCTGCTGCCCATCGCCCTGCCCGTCTTCGGCACGGTGCTGTCCCTGCTGCTGGGTGGCGTCGGCGTCTTCATCGCCGGCGGCTTCGTCATGGTGGCGGGCGCCTTCATGGGCCTGCCGGGCGGGGCGCTGGCCGCCGCGCTGTTGGGCGTTGGCCTGATGGGTCTGGGCATCTTCATGGTCGGAACCATGGCCCTGCTGACCAAGTGGTTGATCGACGCCACCGTCTGGTACGCCCGCCTGCACTACCGCGTCGTCAAACCCGCCCTGGAACCCCAGGCCTAAAGCCAGAGAGAGGAGAACACAGTCATGATCCGCAATCTACTCATCATCTCCGGCGCGGGCCTGGTCCTGGCCATCGTCGGCATCGGCGGCGCCTTCGCCGTCGGGGGCCGCGACCTGGCTCGCCACGACTGGACCTGGGTCATCACCGACGACGAGGCTGGCGACAGCGGCTTCACCGTCGAGCGCGGCCAGGTCTCGCCCGACACGACCCGCACGATCGAATGGACGGGCGCCGACCGCCTGGCCATCAACATCCCCGCTGACGTCGTTTACGACCAGCAGGCCGATACGCCGGGCATCACCGTCTCGGGCGCCCAGAGCGTGGTCGAGCGCGTCCGCTTCTCCAACGGCCGCCTGACGCTAGACGAGGCCCCGCGCGGCGACCGCAGCTATGTCCGCTGGACCCGCACCGGCATCCGCGGCTGGAGCGAGACCGACGCCCTGAAGATCATCATCAAGGCGCCCTCGGTGAAGGCTTTCGACCTGTCGGGCCCGACCGAGCTGAAGATCCGCGGCTATGACCAGCCGTCGCTAGACCTGACGCTGACCGGCTCGTCCGACGTGCGGGTCCAGGGTCGCGCCGAAACCGTGACGGTCGACGTCTCCGGCGCCGGCGACGCCCGCATGGACGAACTGATCGTCGACGACGCCAAGGTCCGAGTCAGCGGCTCGGGCGAGGTCCGCGTCGGCCCCAGCGGCAAGGCCGAGGTCGACGTCTCGGGCAGCGGCGACGTCCGCCTGACCCGCCGCCCCGCCGAACTGCGCCAGTCGGTCAGCGGCTCCGGCGAGGTATCGCAGGACTGAGCCGCGTCTGAACGCGCCAAACAACATCGGCCCCTTTCGCACCGCGGGAGGGGCCGATTGCTTTTGCAGACCGTGACGCCGGGCCGCGCAGCCCCTATCTAGCGTCCATGAGCACTGTCGCCTCCCCCTCCCCCATCCTCGACGCCGCGGGCGTAGCCCCCGACGAGGCCCTGTCGATCCTGCAGACCGCCCTGGCGGGCGCCGACGACGGGGAGCTGTTCCTCGAAAAGACCGAGAGCGAATCCCTGGTCTTCGACGACGGGCGGCTGAAGGGCGCCTCCTATGATGCGGTGGAGGGCTTCGGCCTGCGCGTGGTGGCGGGCGAGACCGCGGGCTACGCCCACGCCAATGAGATCTCCGCCGCCGCCATTCGCCGCGCCGCCGACAGCGCTGCGCTCGCCAAGCGCGGCTATGACGGAACGGCCGCCGAGGCGCCGCGCGCCACCAACCAGCGCCTCTATGATCCGGTCGATCCGCTGCTGGCCCCGGCCTTCTCGGACAAGATCGCCCTGCTGGCCGAGATCGACGCCTGGGCCCGCGCCCGCGATCCGCGCGTGGTGCAGGTCTCGGCCTCTCTGGTCGGCGAACGGCGCGCCATCGACATCCTGCGCGGCGACGGGCGGCTGCTGAGCGACCTGCGCCCCCTGGTCCGGCTGAACGTCTCCGTCACCGTCGAGAAGGACGGCAAGCGCGAGAGCGCCTCGTCCGGCGCGGGCGGCCGCGCGGGCTTTGAAGAATGGGTCGCGCCCGAACGCTGGCAGGCCCAGGTGGACGAGGCCCTGCGTCAGGCCCTGGTCAATCTGGAGGCCGTCGACTGCCCGGCGGGCGAGATGGATGTGGTGCTCGGCGCGGGCTGGCCTGGCGTCCTGCTGCACGAAGCCGTCGGCCACGGCTTCGAGGGCGACTTTCACCGCAAGGGCTCGTCGGTCTTCACCGGCATGATGGGCATGCGGGTGGCCGCGCCGGGCGTGACGGTCGTGGACGACGGCTCCATCGCCGGGCGTCGCGGCTCCCTGTCGTTCGACGACGAGGGCACTCCGACCTCGCGCACCGTGCTGATCGAAGACGGCATCATGGTCGGCCTGATGCACGACCGGCTGTCGGCGCGCCAACTGGGCGCGAAGGCCACCGGCAACGGCCGCCGCCAGTCCTTCGCCCACACGCCCATGCCGCGCATGACCAACACCTTCATGGAAGGCGGCAAGGACAGCCAAGCCGACATGATCGCCTCGACCAAGCGCGGCCTCTACGCCGCCAATTTCGGCGGCGGTCAGGTGGACATCACCAACGGCAAGTTCGTCTTCCAGTGCACCGAGGCCTATCTGATTGAGGACGGCAAGATCACCGCCCCCGTGCGCGGCGCCACCCTGATCGGCGACGGGGCCACGGCCCTGACCCAGATCCAGATGATCGGCGACGACTTCGCCTTCGATCCCGGCGTCGGCACCTGCGGCAAGGCGGGGCAAGGCGTCCCCGTCGGCATCGGCCAGCCCAGCCTCAAGATCGGCGGCCTGACGGTGGGCGGCACGGCGGTTTAAAGCGCGGCCGCCCGCGTCGCCACAGCCTCAGCGGCGCGATCCAGATCGGCGTCGGCCCCGACATCCATCGTGATTTCGCCCAGGTCGCGCGATCCGGCCGAGGCCCGGCGATAGGCCGGATCGTAGTGGTCGCGCATCAGGGTCGTCGCCAGAGCGCGCAGGTCGCCCGCCTGCGACAGCGCACGCCATTGCGCAACCTGCTCGCGGCTGTGGTGGCTGGGCATCCGCGCCAGAAGCGCATCGCGCACGGCCGCGTCATCAGTCGCCGCTTGATAATCACGCAGCACCCGCTCGACCCGCGCCTCGAACGGGGCCGACAGGCGCAAAGCGGGCGCCGCCTTCATCGCCGCCCACAGCACCGGCGGCACGGTCAGGCGGCCGATGCGGCTGGCCTCGGCCTCGACCACCACGGGGCGGGTCAGGTCGAGGGTGGACAGGGCGGCGTAGAGACGGCTTTCGAACAGCTTCTGCGACGGCTGCTCCGCCTCGGTGCGCCCGAACAGGGAGCCGCGATGCGCCGCCAGCCCCTCCAGATTCAGGCTCTGGGCGCCGTGATCAGCCAGGCGGGCCAGCACCTCGGTCTTGCCGCTGCCGGTCAGGCCGTCCAGCAGGATCAGTTTCAGCGCCGGCGCCGTCTCCAGATCATGCAGGGCGGCGGCCACCGTCCGGCGCCAGGTCTGATAACCGCCCTCCAGCCGTGTGACGGGCCAGCCGACCTGCTCCATCACCGTGGTCATGGCCGTCGACCGCTGCCCGCCGCGCCAGCAATAGACCAGCGGCTGGAAGCTTCCGTCGCGGTCGCCCAGCGCCCCTTCCAGATGCGCGGCGATGTTGCGCGCCACCAGCGCCGCGCCGAGGCGGCGGGCCAGGAATTTCGAAGTCTGGACGTAGAGGGTTCCCACCTCCACCCGCTGGGCGTCGTCCAGCACCGGCAGGTTGATCGCGCCGGGCAAATGATCCTCGGCGAACTCGCCCGGACTGCGCACGTCGATGACGGCGTCGTAGCGCGCCAGCGCCGCCAGCGAGACGTCCGCCGTCAGCCGCGCCATCAGCCAGCCGCCGTCACGATCACCGACGGTTCGCCCTCGCGCACCCGGCCGACGCGGCGGGCCGAGGCGAAACCCATGTCCTGAACCAGCGCCATCACGCCATCCGCCGCCTCGGGCGCGACAGCGATCAGCAGGCCGCCCGAGGTCTGGGGATCGGTCAGCAGGTCGCGCCGCCACTCCGGCAGTTCGGCGTCCAGCGTCACCGCCCCGCCATAGGCCGCCCAGTTGCGCACCGAGGCGCCGGTCCGCACCCCGGCCTGGGCCAGGGCGGGCGATCCGTCCAGGAACACCGGCGCGTCAGCGTCGATCTCGACCGCCAGACCCGCGCCGCGCGCCATCTCCAGCGCGTGGCCCAGCAAGCCGAAGCCGGTCACGTCCGTCACGGCGTGGACGCCCTCCATAGCCGCCAGCTTCGGCCCCGGCGTATTCAACTTGGTGGTCGAGCCGATCAGCGCCTCATAGCCGCCCGCCTCCAACCGCCCCTGCTTATAGGCCGCGCTCAGCACGCCGACGCCCAGCGCCTTGGTCAGGATCAACACGTCGCCCGCGCGCGCGCCGCGATTGGTCAGCACCCGGTCCGGGTGCGTCAGACCCAGGGCGACCAGGCCGTAGATCGGCTCCAGGCTGTCGATCGAATGGCCGCCCGCCACGGGCACGCCCGCCTCGGCGCAGACGGACACGCCGCCTTCCAGCACCCGACCGATGGTCTGCGGCGACAGCTTGCCGACCGGCATGCCGACGATGGCCAGGGCGAAGATCGGCGTCGCCCCCATGGCGTAGACATCCGACAGGGCGTTGGCCGCCGCGATCCGGCCGAAGTCGAACGGATCGTCCACCATCGGCATGAAGAAGTCGGTCGTCGCCACCAGGGCCTGCTGGTCATTCAGCCGCCAGACCGCCGCGTCGTCCGAGGTCTCGGTCCCCACCATCAGATCGGCGAAGGCCGCCGTGCGCGGCGTCGAGGCCAGGATGGACTGCAGCACGTCAGGCGCGATCTTGCAGCCGCAGCCGCCGCCATGGGCCAAGGAAGTGAGTCTGGGTTCGATGTCGCTCATGACCCCGGCGTCGGCCTTCGCAGGCCAGGCGTCAACCGGCTTCGTGCGTGACGGGGGATGCGGCGCGCCATTCCGGACCGTCCACCTCGAAGCCCTGGGCCTCCAGCGTATCGAGCACGCCGCCCGGCTCGGCCAGACGACGCAAGGGCGCGACGGCCATGGTCAGGCCCGGCTGGGTCAGGGCTTCGGCGATGGCGTCGGTCCATTCCGTGCGCAGTTGCGGCCCGATCTGCGGATCGCCCCACGGCCAGCAGCGGTCCGCCGCCTGATCGACGGGCGAGGCCAGCACCTCGGCCACCCGCAGCCCGCGCCAGGCCTCGGCCCGCAGACGCACGGCCTCCGGTCCCAGTTCGGCCGCCGACAGAGCCGCGCGCAGGCATTCCCGGTGCGTCTCGGGCGGAGCGGAGATCAGGCTCTCGACCAGATCGGCGCCACGCACTACGCCGATCGAGCGAATCGGCACGCGCGCCTTGCGGGCGGCGCGGCGCACGGCCTCGTCGGCGCCGACCGGCCGGGCGTCCTTCTCGCCCGCCTTGTCCTTGAACAGGTCGATGGCCAGCATCAACAGACTGTACCGCCGCCACTGATCGGTCTTTTCGTCCGCCATCACGGCCTCCAGCCGCGCCTGATCCTCGGGAGCGAGATAGTCGGCGGTCGTCGTGCCCTCGGGCAGCCAGCCGATGGTGCGGATGCGCCACATCAGGCGCAGGACGTCGGCGGGCGAGGCGCGGCCGCGCTGCGGAAACAGGATGCGATCGGCGCGGGCGGCGGCGTCTTCCAGCGCCTGGGCGCGCCATTCGAAATCGCGCGGCGCCTCCTCGATAGCGCCGACCAGGATCATCACCCCTTCGCCGTCACGCCGCACCGTCCACATGGGCGCGCCCGCCCGCCGCGCCGTGACGACCACCTCGTCCACGCGGGTCGCCGCCTCGCTCTGCCCCCGAGCGGCGAAGGTCGAGGAGGGAACCGCCGAAGCAAGCAGGAGAGCGGCCAGAGCCACGGACAGAAGAGGAGCTTTCATGTCCTCACCCTAAAGCCTGAGAAATCCGCCGCACGTGACTATTCCGTAATGCTGTCAGCGATTTAATCCACCTGTCGGGCTTGTAACTGGAGATCAAGCCTCTACGCCGCCAAACCTCTGCCGACACCGAGGGAGAGGACGAGATGAACACCAAGAGCGCCCTGCTGGCGACCACCGCCCTGCTGCTGACCGCGGCCGCTCCGGCTGCGGCGCTCGCCGCCGATGCGTCCGCCGCGCCCGCCCGTCAGGCGGCTGTTCCTGGCGATCAGGCCGTGCTGGTCTTCACCCCCGACTTCTTCGCCGACGCCCGTCCGAACACGGCGCTGGACATGGTCAACCGGGTGCCGGGCTTCTCGGTCAACGACGGCGACGGGGCGCGCGGCTTCGAAGGCGCGGTCGGCAACGTCCTGATCAACGGCTCGCGCCCGGCGTCGAAGAACGACACCGGCTCCAACGTCCTGGGCCGCACCATCGCCAGCCAGGTCGAGCGTATCGAGCTGATCCGCGGCGGCGCGCCGGGCATCGAGATGCAGGGCTATTCGGTCGTCGCCAACGTCATCCTGAAGAACACCGTCAGCCGCGAGCACATCCTGACCGGCAACGCCTTCCTGTTCGAAGGCGGCCAGGACCTTTTCGGCGGCACCTATCAGTTCACCGAGCGCAAGGGCGACCGCACCTGGGGCGTGACGCTGAGCGACGGCATCTCCAACAGCGACTCCAACGGCGCGGGTCCCCTGCGTCGCGTCGGGCCGAATGGGGAGCTGTTGCGCGCCGAGGATTACTACAACGACGGCTACGGCGGCGGGAACTCGATCCGGGGCACCTACGCCGGCCCGCTGATGGGCGGCAAGATCGACCTGACGGCGCGCTATGGCATCAACGACTGGCACAACATCAACCGCCAGACGGCGCCGGACGTGCTGCGCGAAAGCCTGTCCGATGAGGACACCACGAGCGGCGAAGTCGGCGTCGTCTACACCCGCCCCTTGTCCAAGCGGCTGAAGCTGGAGGCGCGCTTCATCCATGAGTTCGAAGAGTTCGACAATGTCGCCACCTCCCTGACGCGCGAACGTGGAACCGAGGAGCCGATCCAGCGCTTCGCCGCGACCGGCGATTCGTCCGAGACCATCCTGCGCGGCCTGCTGCGCTTCGAGCGGTCCGCCGCCCTGGAGTTCGAAGGCGGGGGCGAGATCGCCTACAACATGCTGGAGGTCGAGCAGGCCTACTCCATCGGCGGGGTGAACAAACCCCTGCCCTCAGCCTCGGTCAAGGTCGAGGAAACGCGCGGCGAGCTGTTCGGCAAGGCCACCTGGCGCATCAACCCCAAGTGGACGCTCGAGGGGGGGCTGCGGCTGGAATCCTCGACCATCAGCCAGTCGGGCGACGCCGAACAGGAGAAGAGCTTCTTCTACGCCAAGCCGCGCCTGCTGACGACGTGGACGCCGACGGCCGACACCCAGGTCCGCCTGCGCATCGAACGGACGGTCGGCCAGCTGGACTTCGGCGACTTCGCCGCCTCGGCCGAGCTGGAGGATGAGAACGTCTTCGGCGGCAACGTCAATCTGCAGCCCGAGCAACGCTGGGTCGGCGAACTGACCTTCGAGAAACGCTTCTGGGGCGAAGGCATCGTCAGCGTCGGCCTGCGTCACGACGAGATCACCGACGCCATCGACCTGATCCCGCTGGACGGCGGTCTGGCCGCCGTGGGCAATATCGGCGACGGCACGCTGGACCAGCTGGTGCTGAACGTCACCGTCCCGACCGACAAGCTGGGTCTCTCGGGCGGCAAGTTCGGCTTCAAGAACACCTGGAACCACACCGAGGTCACGGATCCCACGACCGGCGAGATCCGCCCCATCTCGGGCATCCGCGCCAGCCAGGCGACCATCACCTTCCAACAGGACATCACCAGCTGGAAGTTGCAGTGGGGCGGCGCCTGGATCCCCCTTCTGGGTCAGAAGGACTATCAACCGGACCAGATCTCGGGCTGGCGCGGCCACGACTATTACGAGCTGTGGGCCGAATATAAGCCGACGCCGACCCTGGCGATCCGGGGGCAGGTGAACCTCTGGGACGACTTCAACGTCGAGCGCACCATCTTCGGCGACCGTGAGAGCCGGCCGATCGCCTTCGTCGAGAACCGCTTCATCGACCCGCGCACCTTCTATCAGATCCGCCTGCGCAAGACCTTCTGAGCCACAAGAAGAGAACCCTCCGGTCGGCGTCTCGTCCCCCCAACGCGAGGCGGCGCCAGGCGGGCGATCCCGGACCAACTGAAAAGGGCGGCGCCTCCTGCGAGACGCCGCCCTTTCCTTGTGTCAGCAACCGATCAGGCGATCAGTGGATGCCCGCCATGCCCTTCTTGAGGATGGGCGACAGGGCCAGCAGCACCACGCCGACGCCGACGCCGGTCCAGCCGATGGTCCCGAAGATCGAGCCATAGGTCTGCAGCGCCAGTTCCGGGTTGGTGACGACGCCGGCCACGGTGTCCGTGGCGGTGGCGGCGGCGATCCAGCCGGCGACGATGTGGGCCACCGACGACGACAGGAACCACACGCCCATCATCAGGCCGACCACGCGCGCCACCGACAGCTTGGTGATCATCGACAGGCCGACCGGCGACAGACACAGCTCGCCGACGGTGTGGAAGGCGTAGGTCAGGAACAGGATCATCAACGGGACGCGGAACGACTCGTTGAAGTTGTTCGCCGCCGCCCACGACAGCAGCAGGAAGCCCGCGCCGACCAGGACCAGGGCGACCGAGAACTTGACCGGGGTCGAGGGCTCGCGGTTGCGCTTGCCCAGCCAGACCCACAGGGCCGCCATGATCGGGCCGCCGATGACGATGATGCCGGGGTTGAACATCTGGGTGTAGCCGGCGTTGAACCAGCTCGGCATCTGGGTCGACTGGTCCGCGAACAGGGTCAGGGACGAACCCGCCTGCTCGAACAGGGCCCAGAACAGCACCGAGAAGAAGATCAGCACCTGGGCGACCAGCATCCGCGAACGCTCAGCGCCGTTCAGACGGAAGACGGTGTAGCCGACGACCGAAACGAAGGTGACCAGGGCGATCGGAATCAGGATGGTCTGAACGATCTCGTGACGCTGCATCAGCATCCAGATCGGGAAGACGGCGACGATGCCCGCTGTCCAGAAGAAGGCCTCGACCGGCACGCCGAAGATGGCGCGGCCCTTGAGCGGAACCGGCGGTCCGCCGCGGCCTTCCAGCCAGGGCGCGCCGATCAGGAAGGTCAGCAGCCCCAACAGCATGCCGAAGCCCGCCAGACCGAAGCCATAGGCCCAGCCGTAGGTGAAGCCCAGGTAGGAACAGGCGGCCGTGGCCAGCAGCGAACCCAGGTTGATGCCGACGTAGAAGATGGTGAAGCCGCCGTCGCGACGCGGGTCGTTCTGCTCATACAGAGCCCCCACCACGGTCGAGATGTTGGCCTTCAGGAAGCCCACGCCCATGATGATCAGCGACAGGGCCAGGAACAGGACCGGCTCGCCGAAGGCGGTGTCGCGCTTGGTCTCGACCTTGTAGCCGCTGGTCGGGGTGAAGGCGGGGAAGCCTTCGCCGGCCGCGGCGACCGCCGCAGCGTCGGCGGCCAGCGCCGCCGCCGGCTCGGCGCCGACCTTGGACACGCCTTCCGGGGTGATGGAGATCTGGACCCGCTCGTCGCCGTTGACGGCGAACATGGTGCGGTTCTGATCGCGGCCGACGACCTCGATCTGATAGGTGCGCTCGCCGATGGTCAGGCTTTCCTTACCGCCCGAGCCCTCGAAGGCCATGGTGAAGTGACCGGCCACCAGCAGTACGGCGCCGATGACCACGGCCTTGCGCGCGCCCAGGTATTTGTCGGCGATCATGCCGCCCAGCACCGGCATCAGATAAACCAGGGCGGCGTAGGCGGCGTAGATGCCCTGCGCCTCGGCCGGTCCGAACAGGAAGTGCTGGGTCAGGTACATGACCAGCAGCGCCCGCATTCCATAATAGGAGAAGCGTTCCCACATCTCCGTGAAGAACAGGATCACCAGCCCCCGCGGGTGACCCAAAAAGGTCTTGCGTGGCGCTTCGAGCGCGCCCCCTGCGTCCGTCGTGCTCAACGGCAAGCTCCATCTCTTGCGCCCCCGACGGGCGCGGAAGCGTGCAGAAACAGCACGGTCACGGATTGCAAACAAGCGTTAACGGCGAAATCCGGCCGTCAGGTCGTCGCATAAAGGCCAAACACTTCTCGCACAGAGAGCAATTATATCATTATACACTTTTTGCGAGAATACTCCTTGAGCCTGCACAAGGAGCCGCTCCATGCCGCTGCGACCGCTGAATGCGTCCGATCTGGAAGCCGTCAATCGGCTGCACCGCAGCGTCTGGTGGCCGGAACGCTCGATAGCGGGTTGGCGCTGGCTGATGGCCAATCCGGCGGCGCCCGAGATCGACGCCCCGCATGGCTGGGTGATCGACCACGGCGCGGGCGCTGAAGCCGTCATCGGCAACTTTATCCAGCGATTCTGGCGGAACGGCCGCGCCCTGCACGGCGCCACCGGCTATTCCATCGTCGTGCCTCCTGCGCAGCGGGGCCGCAGTCGCGCCCTGATCGACGCCTTCCTCGACCAGCCCGCCTGCTTCGCCCGGTACACGCTGAACGCCAACGCCCGCTCCAGCCCCCTCTACAGGCGGCACGGCATGATCCCCTGGCCTCCCGACGCCCATGCGGTGAAGCTGTCCTGGATGATCGATCCGGCCGCCTGCCTCAGCGGGCGCGCCTTGCGCAGCGTGGTCGAGCACGCCCCGGCGATGGCGCAGCTGCTGGGCGAGCAGCTGTCGCCCCTGCCCCGCCTGCTCAGCGGGCGCGGTCTGCGCCAGGCCGAACGCCGCCTGCCTTCCACGGTGAGCCTGAACCCCGACCTGTCCGAGCGATCAGACTATGCGCGCTTCTGGCAGGCCCTGCTGGCCGAAGGACGCCTGACCGCCGACCGCAGCCCCTCGGTCATGCGATGGCGGCTGTCGGATCCGGATCTGACCGTGCCGCCGCTGACGCTGGCGTACAGGGAAGGCGGGCGCATCACGGGCTTCGCCGTCGCCATGCTGAACAAACAGACTCCGCTGGAGCCGCCCATCCTCGAAATCATCGATCTGATTGCGCTGGAGAATGACGGAACGGCCATTCAGACCCTGTGCGAGAGCCTGCGTCGCCTGGCGCCGGCCCTGGGCGCCGCCAAGATGCGATTGCAGGTCGCCTCATCCGAGCTTCAGCGCGCCTTGGGCCGGTTAGGAGAACGCGCGCGGCGCGAAGGCGGCTGGGGCCACTGCCATGTCGCTTTCGACGCAGGAATGCAGGACGCGGGCTGGCGGCCCACCCCCTATGACGGCGACTATTCGTTCTGTTTGCGGCCGCTGCCTGCGCGAGCCAGCGCCGCCCTGCGGCTGGCGCCGGCGCCCGCACACCGTCAGGCGATGGAAGCGAGGGCCTGACACGGCCCTCGCAACGAAGTCCCCTTAGGGACGCGCCTTCAGTTCATCGCGGATTTCAGCCAGCAGGGCTTCGGTCGGCGTCGGGCCGGCGGCTTCCGGCTCGGCCGGTTGCTCGCGGCGCATCTTGTTGATCGCCTTGACCGCCAGGAAGACCACGAAGGCCACGATCAGGAACTGGATCAGGGTGTTGATGAAGGCGCCGTACTGGATGGCCACCTTCTCGACCGCCTCGGTCGCCGGATTTTCGGGCACCAGGACCCATTCCAGCTTGGAGAAATCGACCTTGCCCAGCAGCAGGCCGATCGGCGGCATCACTACCTGATCCACCAGGCTGGTGACGATCTTGCCGAACGAAGCGCCGATGATGACGCCGACCGCCAGGTCGACGACGTTGCCGCGCGCGGCGAATTCCCGAAACTCGGTCAGCAGGCTCATGGGATCTTCAGTCTTTCGATTAGAGGTCAGGCGTCGCCGGAAGCGTTCAAACGCTCGCGCAGTTCCTTGCCGCTCTTGAAAAAGGGCACGGCCTTGGCCGGGACTTCAACCGTCTCGCCGGTGCGGGGATTGCGCCCCGTCCGCGCCGGGCGGCTACGTACAGAGAAGGCGCCGAAACCGCGAAGCTCGACCCGTCCGCCGTCCGACAGGGTCTCTGTCATACAGCCCAGGATCACGTTCACGACCCGCTCCACCTCAGCATGGGTGAGATGCAGGTTCTCAGCCGCCAGTTTCTCGATCAGTTCAGACTTGATCATTCAGGCCCCCGCCTTGGCTTCACCGTCCGGGACGACACCCTAACCGTCTGTCGCCACAGGAAGAAAGAGACAAAACGTATCGTCGTGAAGGTTTCTTGCTTTCGACGCGGACAGGTTTCGCCGCGCAAGGGGCTCGCGGTGAGAGAAAAAGCCGACCTGCGCTGCGATCGATTCCCAGAACGGCTCGGGCCGAGCGCCGCCCACGGATGCGCCGCACAAAGAAAAAGGGCGGCCGGATCGCTCCGGCCGCCCCTGGTTTCCCGTTAGACGGAGAAACCTATTCCTTCGACGCGTTCTTCAGCGCGGCGCCCAGGATGTCGCCCAGCGAGGCGCCCGAGTCAGACGACCCGAACTGTTCGATGGCTTCCTGTTCGTCCTTCATCTCGAGAGCCTTGATCGAGATCGAGACGCGGCGCGTGGCCTTGTCGACGGCCGTGATCATGGCGTCGACGCGGTCGCCCACGGCGAAGCGCTCGGTGCGCTGCTCGTTGCGGTCGCGCGACAGGTCCGACTTGCGGACGAAGGCCGTGACCGGCGCGTCGTCTTCACCGAACTTCACCTCGATGCCGCCGGTTTCGATCGACGAAACGGTGACGGTGATCTGTTGACCACGCTTGTAGGTGTCGCCTTCCATCGGGTCGCCGCCGAGCTGCTTGACGCCCAGGGAGACGCGTTCCTTCTCGATGTCGACGTCCAGGACCTTGGCCTTGATCGTCTCACCCTTGCGGTAACGCTGGATGGCTTCTTCGCCCGACACGTTCCAGTCCAGGTCCGACAGGTGGACCATGCCGTCGATGTCGTTGTCCAGGCCGACGAACAGGCCGAACTCGGTGGCGTTCTTGACTTCGCCTTCGACGGTCGAACCGACCGGGTGAGCCTCCAGGAAGGCCTCCCACGGGTTGTTCTGAGCCTGCTTCAGGCCCAGCGAGATACGACGCTTGGCGCTGTCGACGTCCAGGACGATGACGTCCACTTCCTGCGAGGTGGAGACGATCTTGCCCGGGTGGACGTTCTTCTTGGTCCAGGACATTTCCGACACGTGGACCAGGCCTTCAACGCCGGCTTCCAGCTCAACAAACGCACCGTAGTCGGTGATGTTGGTGACGCGGCCGGTGTACTTGGCGTTGACCGGGTACTTGGCTTCGACGCCGTCCCACGGATCCGACTGCAGCTGCTTCATGCCGAGGCTGATGCGCTGGGTGTCCGGGTTGATCTTGACGATCTGGACCTTGACGGTGTCGCCGACGGCCAGGACTTGCGACGGATGCGACACGCGCTTCCACGACATGTCCGTGACGTGCAGCAGGCCATCGATGCCGCCCAGGTCGACGAACGCGCCGTAGTCGGTGATGTTCTTAACGACGCCTTCGCGGACTTCACCCTCTTGCAGCTGGCCGACCAGCTCCGTGCGCTGTTCGGCGCGGGCTTCTTCCAGGATGGCGCGACGCGAGACGACGATGTTGCCGCGCGGACGGTCCATCTTCAGGATGGCGAAGGGTTGTTCCTTGCCCATCAGCGGGCCGACGTCGCGCACCGGGCGGATGTCGACTTGCGAGCCGGGCAGGAAGGCCGAGGCGCCGCCCAGGTCGACGGTGAAGCCGCCCTTGACGCGACCGACGATGGCGCCGTTGACCGGGTGGCCTTCGGCGAACACGGCTTCCAGACGGGTCCAGGCTTCTTCGCGGCGAGCCTTGTCGCGGCTGATGACGGCTTCGCCCAGGGCGTTCTCGACGCGCTCCAGGTAGACTTCGACGTTGTCGCCGACCTTGGGCAGGACAGCGCCTTCGCCCTGGCCGAACTCGCGCATGGCGATGCGGCCTTCGGTCTTCAGACCGACGTCGATGATGACGATGTCTTTTTCAATGCCGACGACGCGGCCGTGAACGACCTGGCCTTCGCCGAGGTCGCGGCCTTGCAGCTGTTCGTCGAGCAGGGCGGCGAAATCGTCGCGGGTGGGGTTGAGGGTTTCAGTCATGGAAACTCTTGGGGTTGATGAAAAGGGAACGCGCACGGCCGAGCGGACGCGCGCGAAAGGGGTGAAGAAGAGGAAGTCAGGTCGTCACGAGACGAGGCCAGGCGCGCGGGAAAGCGCACATACGAAAAAGCCAGAACGCCCGCGGCCGTCGAGAAGATCGGAGCGTTGGATTCGCCCGGCGGGATCAGATCCCGGCCCTGGCTCGCGCCGCCTCGACGATACGGCGGGCCGCATCGAAGGCGGCCTCTATACCCAGATCAGTCGTATCCAGCAAGACGGCGTCGTCCGCCTGCACCATCGGGGCGTCGTCGCGGCCGGCGTCGCGGGCGTCGCGGCGACGGATATCCTCCAGCATGTCCTCGAAGGCGATGACCTCGCCGCGCGCGGTCAGCTGCTTCCAGCGGCGCTCGGCGCGCACTTCGGGGCTGGCGGCGATATAGAGCTTGGCCGGGGCGTCCGGTGCGATCACCGTGCCGATGTCGCGTCCGTCCAGCACCGCCCCGCCCGCCTGGGCGGCGAAGTCCTGCTGCAGCTTCAACAGCGCCGCGCGCACGCCCGGATGGCTGGCGACGCGACTGGCCGCCTCGCCCGCGCCGCGATCGGTCAGGCGCGGGTCATCGCTCAGAGCAGCCAGATCCAGCGCCCGCGCCGCCTCGGCCGCTGCTTCCGCGTCGCCCAGGTCGCCGCCCGCATCCAGCACCGCCAGCCCCACAGCGCGATACAGCAGGCCGGTGTCCAGGTACGGCAGGCCGTAGTGAGCGGCCAGGCGCGCGGCGATGGTGCCCTTGCCGGACGCGGCGGGGCCGTCGACGGCGATGACCAGGTTCTTGTTCAAATCAGGATTCCTTCACAGCGCTGCCGCGCCCCGTGCTTCTCACGGCTTCGGCTTCAGGACGCAAGCGACCCAGAAGCATCCGAGCCCGAAAACCAGCAGAACCGCGCTCGACGCCAGCATGATTCCTATACGGCGCCAGAACAGATGGGTCGCAACCGCCTCCGACAGGTTCAGGGCGGCGTGACCGTCCATGCGGCCGTCGGCGAGATCCAGCATGCCTTCGGCGAAAAAGCCGAGCGCGAACAACAGGAAGCTCGCGGCCAGAACCAGCAGACCGGCGCCGAACGCCTTGAACACGACATGCCGCGGGAGAGAAGGCCGCACTGTCATCGCCTCGCGCCCCGCTTCCGCATTTCCTGAAAGGCCAACGCCAGGCAGAAGACAGCGAAACCGCCGCCCGCCAGAACCGAGAGCCCGTAGAAGCCGTTCAACGCCCAGAAGACAAGCGGCCTGTCGCTGAGCGCCACGTCCGGCCCCTTGCCGTGGCGCAGCAGCCCCGTCTCAAGCGCACGCCAAATCTCCGACCCGCCCTTATAGCTGCACCAGCCGACGAAGACGGCGATGAGCGTCAACTGGACGCCGGACCAGAAGCCTGACTTCCGGGCGATTTCAGTCACGGTTCGTCTGAATGTCCGCCCCCAGTCCGTTCATCAGTTCGACGAAGCCGGGGAAGCTGGTGGCGATCATCTCGGGGTCGCGGACCGAGACAGGCTGTTCGGCGGCCAGACCCAGCACCAGATGGCTCATGGCGATGCGGTGATCGTGGGCGGTGTCGACGGTCGCGCCGCCCTTCACGCGCCCTCCAGTGACGATGAAGCCCTCCGGCTCCTCCTCGACCTGGACGCCGCAGGCCGTCAGGCCCGCCGCCATCAGGGCGATGCGGTCGCTTTCCTTGACGCGCATCTCACCGATGCCGCGCATGACGGTCTCGCCCTCAGCAAAGGCGGCGGTCACAGCCAGGATCGGGTATTCGTCGATCATGGAGGCGGCGCGATCTTCCGGGACCACGATGCCCTTCAGCGCCGAATGACGGGCGGTGATGTCGCCGACTTCCTCGCCGCCGGCCATGCGGCGGTTGGCGATGGTCAGGTCCGCACCCATGTCGATCCAGGTCTGGAACAGGCCGGTACGCAGGGGATTGAGCATCACCCCTTCGACCGTCACCTCGGAGCCCGGAACCACCAGGGCCGCCGCCAGGGGGAAGGCCGCCGAGGACGGATCACCCGGCACAGCGACGTGCGTTCCCTTCAGCGTCTGATCGCCCGGCAGACGGATGCGCCATCCGGCGCCCTCCTCGCTCACCTCAATCTCAATGCCGAAGGCGCGCAGCATCCGTTCGGTGTGGTCGCGGCTCTTTTCCGGCTCGACCACGACGGTCTCGCCCGCCGCGTTCAGCCCGGCCAGCAGGATCGCCGACTTGATCTGGGCCGAGGCCACGTTCTGGACGAAGGTCACGCCCTTCAGCCCGCCGCCGTGCAGGGTCAGAGGCACCCGGTCCTCGGCCGCGTTCCAGTCAAAGCGCGCGCCCATGTCGGCCAGCGGCCCGGTGACGCGCTTCATCGGCCGTTTGCGCAGGGAGGCGTCGCCGTCGAACGTCGCCGTCAGATCATAGCCGGCGACCGCGCCCATCAGCAGGCGCACGCCGGTCCCGGCGTTGCCGCAGTCGATGACGGTCGCGGGCGAGCGCAACGGCCCGCGCCCCTCGACCCGCCAGCGCCCCTCGCCGATCCTCTCGACCGAGGCGCCCAGCGCCTGCATGGCGCGGCCGGTGGCCAGGATGTCGTCGCCTTCCAGAAGGCCTTCGATTTCCGTGACGCCCTCGGCCATGCCGCCGAAGATCAGAGCCCGGTGCGACATCGACTTGTCGCCGGGCGCGCGAACCACGCCCCGAAGGCCAGAGTCGAGGTCGAAAACGCCGGACGCGGTGAAGGTCTGGGGAGTGCTCACCCTGATGCAGGCTCCGAATGTCAGGAAAGCCGCGCAGGCGCGGAAAAGAAGGCTTTTGACAGCGGCCCCCGCCGGTGGCAAGGGAGCCGCCCGATTTCCAATTTTCCCTTAAACCCGCCGAAGGTCTAATCACGTGGCCAATCCCGAACTGGGCCAAAAGCAGGTCTGCCCGAACTGCCAGGCCAAATTCTACGATCTGAACCGTCGCCCGGCTCATTGCCCCAAGTGCGACACCGAGTTCGATCCGATGGAAGAAGCCGTCCGCAGCCGCCGCGTGCGTCGCGGCGCCGGCTACGCCGCTGACGAGGAGGCCGAAGATCAGGTCGCCGACAAGTCCGCCGACGCCGACGAGGACGAAGAGGACGCCGAAGGCTCCACCCCCGAAATCGATCAGGAAGGCCACGAGCCGATCCTGACGCCGGACGACGACGACGGCGAACCGGGTGCGGACGACGCCGGCATGGGTTCGTCGGACGGCGACGACGATGACGACGTCCTGGACGACGACGACGATGATTCCGTGCCCTTCATCGAAGACGAAGACGACGATGACCTCGACGAAGAGCTGGCCAAGCCGTCGCGTGACGACGACTAAGGGTCAAGGCTCGGAAAAATAAGCGGAAAAAAATGTGTCAGACCCGCTTGATCTTCAAAACGGCCTGACCTAGTTTCCGCGCCTCGCCGGGGGGCGACATTCTCTCCCCGGCGGGACCGACCGAAAGGTTCGGGGCTTTAGCTCAGTTGGTAGAGCGCTTGCATGGCATGCAAGAGGTCAGCGGTTCGACTCCGCTAAGCTCCACCATCGAAGGCCTCGCGGAACGCCCGCGGGGCCTTCGTCCTTTCCAGACGCCTCAGTCTGATCCGGTCGACGACATGACCAAGCCGATACGGCCTGGGGCTTTAGCTCAGTTGGTAGAGCGCTTGCATGGCATGCAAGAGGTCAGCGGTTCGAATCCGCTAAGCTCCACCAATTTTTCAAGGGGTTAGCAGGAAACTGCTAACCCCTTTTGCTTTTCGGGTAGCACATGGGTAGCAAACCGCGTTACGCGAGAAACTTCATCGCCTAGTCGTTTTCAGTGGGCTGCGGTGGGTTTCAAGCGTGTTCGAGGGCTCGCTCCAGGCGGTGCCATCTCCGCCTGCGGAGGCGACCAGCTCATTACCATCGCGGAGATCGAAACTGCGAAAACGGGGTTGGCGTGGCCCGACAGTCTCCGCCCTCCAAGGAGCCGCCAAGCCAACGCTTCTCCACAAGGTTGCGCGACTCGCGCGCGCAGTTGAAAGTCTGCAGAGACTCTGCGGCTACGTTCGGACATCGCGCCGACACTCGCATCATCGGATAGAAACGGGTTCGCGATGGCACGGCCTTACGCTTCGGAAATGGCGAAGCTCGGAGAAACCTTCGCCTGGGCCGAGGGCGTGGACATCGCGCCGCTGCGTGCGGCCATTCGCACCGCAGCCTATTCTTCCCTTCGCGCGATTGGATCGGGGGGCTCTTTGACCGCGGCTCACGCCTTGGCGAGCCTTCACCAGCGGTGGACAGGGAGGATCGCCTCAGTAGCGACGCCGCTTGATGCCCTGTCCGAACCGCTGGAAGCCGGCGTGGCGACCTGGCTGCTCAGCGCCGGAGGTGGAAACGTCGACATCCTCAAGGCTTTCCGGGGTCTGGTGACGCAGGAGCCGCGCCAGCTCGGCGTCATGTGCGCCCGCCCCGGGAGCCCGCTCGCCGAGCTCGCCTCGTCCCACGACTATGTCGACCTGCTGCTTTTCGACCCGCCTGCCGGTAAAGACGGCTTTCTCGCCACCAATTCCCTCGTGGCGTTCAACACCCTGCTGACGCGTGCATATCTCGCCGAGTTCAGTCAGGATGAGCGATCGTGGCCGCTCACGATCGATGGCGTGCGCCCCTATCTCGCCGAGGAGTCTTCGGCCGTTGCGCTATGGCGGGACGCCACCGATCCATTGTGGGCCCGTCCGACCACCTTGGTCCTGCACGACGCCAGCAGTCGGGCTGGCGCGGTGGACCTGGAGTCGAAGTTCACCGAAGCGGCGGTAGGCAATCTTCAGATCGCCGACTACCGCAACTTCGCTCATGGCAGGCACCATTGGCTGGCCAAGCGCGGACCGGACACCGCGATCCTGGCGTTCATCACCGATGAGACGAGAACCCTCGCCCAGAGAACGCTCGCCCTGGTCCCCGCCGACATTCCTCTGGCCCGCATCGACCTGCCGGGACCGGCCTCGGCGGCGGCCATCGGCGGCCTGATCGCCGCGTTGCGGATTACGGGCTGGGCGGGTCGCGCGCGCGGCATCGATCCTGGGCGGCCCGGGGTCCCGATGTTCGGGCGCAAGCTCTACAACCTGCCTCTCGGACGGTCCCAGGCCCCGAGAGCCGTCAGGATCTCGGACCAAGACGCCGCTGCGATCACCCGGAAATCCGGCGCGGCGATCGACACGCTGGTCGCAGATGGCCAACTCGACGTTTGGAAGGCGGCCCTCCGAAAATTTGTAACCCGATTGCGAAAGACGCCGTTGGCCGGCGTCGTCCTGGACTACGACGGCACGATCGTCGACGCGCGAAGGCGGTTCTTCACCCCGGCTCCCGAGATGGGGGCCGAGCTGATCCGGCTGGCGGACTCCGGCGCGCGCATCGCCATCGCCACTGGGCGCGGCGGATCGGTTCGTAAAGACCTCCGGGCAGTGCTCCCCGAACGGCTATGGTCGCAGATTCTGATCGGATACTACAACGGGGCTGAGATCGCGGCGCTGGACGTCGATACGGCGCCCGATGGCGCGGCGAACGTGTGCGAAGCCCTCGCGCCCCTGGCGGCGGCGCTACGAGAGCAATCGGAACTGGCGTCCTATGCCAAACAGACCGATCGACTTCGACAAATCACCCTGGAGGCGAAGCGGCCACTGCCGGAGAACCGACTCTGGGACCTGGCCCAGCAGGTCATCATGATCACCGGCGCCCAAGGCGCACGGGTGACCCGGTCCAGCCACTCGGTGGATATCGTGGCGCCCGGGGTCTCGAAACGCAGCGTGCTGGATCAGCTGGCGAGCATGACCGGAGTGGTGCCCTATCTCTGCATCGGCGATCGCGGGCGATGGCCCGGCAACGACTACGAGCTGTTGCGCGAACCGTTCGCCCTCAGCGTCGACGAGGTGAGTCTCGATCCGGCGACGTGCTGGAACCTTGCGGAGCCTGGCCAGAGGGGACCGAGCGCCACGATCGAATACCTGCGCCGCCTCACAGTCACCGAAGCCGGTCTTCGTTTCGACTTCAAGGAGGCGGGATGAACCAGGACCTGGCCCTCAAGACCCTCGGGCAGATCATGGACTGGGACGACAATCTCGCCCGGCAGGAATTTGACTGGCTGCGGCTGATGGCCCGCCTCAAATACGACGGCTACCGCGACTTTCAGGCGGGCATGCGCTTCGTCGAAAGCCTGGCGACGTGGCTGCAGCAGTTCGACAAGGCCGAGCGAGAGATCGCCTACGCCTTTGTCCGCAGGGATCTCGTCTATGTCGGCCCCGGCGAGATGCAGCGGCTCGTCGAACAATTCTATCCTCGGTTTGTTCGCGACAGACTCATCCGGACGACGGCTACGGCGCGGGGTATTCCGCCCTACCGCGTTCTGGCGGACCCCGCCGCCCTCGCCGATGCGGAGGATCTCAGGAGGAAGACGCTCTTCATGGGTCTTTCCGACGGTGCCCGTATCGACATCGTCCGGCACGCGAACGCGGGGCTGCTCACCAACGAACAGCTCGTCGTCGCCACCCAGGTTGATGCGGAGAAATGGCAGGACCTTCTCCGCTCGCTCCGCGAAGAGCTGAACGACCCGGAGGCGCGCTTCCGGCTCGTCTATCTCATCGACGATTTCGTGGGAACGGGGACATCGTTCCTCCGGTTCGACGAGGCGAAGCAGAAGTGGAAGGGCAAGCTCCTCAAGTTCAAAACCGCTATCGATGCGGCCCACGAAACGTTGGGCGGCGACCGCCTGTTCACACCCGACTGGGAGCTGTGCGTCCATCACTACATCGGCACCGCGGCTGCCGCCCAGGCGCTCGATACGCGACAGGCTCAGGCCCAAACGGCCTTGGCTGTAGACGGCTGGACCCAGCCCGTCCATTTCTCCTACGGAGCTGTGCTGCCCCCAGACCTACCGATCGACGCGGTTGCGGGTCGTCATGCGCCTTTCCTCGCGCTGACGCAGACCTATTACGACCCCGCGATCCGTACGGCGCACACCGACGTCGGAGGGGTCGAGCATCTGGGGCTCGGCTATGGCGGCTGCGCCCTACCCCTCGTGCTGGATCATAATACGCCGAACAACGCCGTCGCGCTCCTCTGGGCCGAGACGGACGGCGGCGACGGCTCCCCCGGCTCGGCGTCGGCGATGCGGCCGCTCTTCCGCCGCCGGCAACGTCACGCTTAAAGAGACCTGATGGCAAACCCCTTCGAAAAGCGCGCGACCGAGTATCTCCGCGACGATGAAGCCTTCCTTGCGGTCGTTACCCCGGAGCCGCTCGCGACGTTTTTCCAGAAGCCGGCCGTCGAGGGCCGCCTGTACGACCGGTTGACGATGATCATCGGAACCCCGGGAAGCGGAAAGACCACGCTCGCCAGACTGTTTCAGTACTCGACCCTCCGCGCCCTGCTCCGAAATCGCGGCCTTTCGACTGCCAAGCCGCTCATCGATACGCTGACGGCCTGTGGTGCGATCGCCGACGACCGTCCCACTCTCGTGGGCGGACGGCTGGCCCTCGAGGGTGAATACCGTGAATTCTGGGAGTTTCCGTATCCCGAGGATCTGAGGGTGAGCCTCATGGTGGCCCTCCTTCAGGCCAGGGCGGTGCTAGCCTGGCTTCGGAATCTCATGGCCGCCGGGGTTTCCCTCGAAGACGTGCAGATCGTTCCGAGGACCGATGCGGACGCGGCTTTGACCGCGATCGGCGGGATTCACGGGCCGGACCTTCTCGCACGGGCGCGGGAGGTCGAGCTTGCGATCTACAAGATCTCCGCGGCGCTCATGCCGCCCGACCCCGCCGACATCGACAGCGACGCCGCCGCTGCCTACCGGCCGTTGGATGTCATCGAAGCGTTTCGCATACGCGAGGGGGACGGGGCGTTCGATCTGCGGCCCCTGGTGATTTTCGATGACGCCCACAGTCTGCATCCGACACAGTTGGCGGCCCTCAAGAGATGGCTCGCCCGTCGCGAACTGAAGGTCGGACGATGGATTCTCACGCGCCTCGACGCCCTGACGCCAGCGGATGTGCTTGGCGACCTCGACGCTGATCCCGCAGCTGACGAACCCGGGATCAAGCGTGCCAGGGAGGTCACAGACATCTGGCTGCAGACCCATGGGGACCGCGCCCATCAACGACGGTCATTCAGGAAGATGGCCAAGGACATGTCGTCCCGCTACCTGCGCCAGATGGAGGTGTTCAACCGCAAGGGCCTTCATAGCCTCGGCGACATCCTATCCACGGAGGCTGAAACGATCGCTCCGGGCAAACTCGAGAAGTTGAAGGAGCAGATCGACGCGCTGCAACGCAAGCACGCGATTTCGGCATCGCGGCGCGGCGATCTTGAGGCTGAGGTCGTCGCCTATCTGGAGACGTCACCCGGCGATGGCGAGGACGTGCGGCTGGCGATGCTCGGCATCCTCATGTCGCGCTACGCCAAGCGAATTCCACAACGGAATCTCTTTGACGATACCGTTCTGGAAGCCGAGCCGGCCAAGCCGATCGTGGCGGACGCCGGCGTGGCGGAAGGTGCGCGGATCCATCTTCTGCATCGGCAGGACCGCCCGTTCTACTTCGGCATCGACCCTCTCTGCGACGCCAGCTCGGAGAATGCGGAACAGTTTCTCCAACTCGCGGCGCGCCTCGTCTCACAGTCGGAGACCCAGCTGATCCGAGCCAAGCCGCCGACGCTGAAAAGCGGGGCGCAGCACAAACTGATGCGCGAACGCGCGGGTCATATCGTGCGGGAGTGGGACTTCCCCCAGCACCATCTCGTCCAGCGCCTCGCGGGCGCCATGGCGGCCGAGTGCCTGAAGAAGAGTCTTGAACCCAACGCGTCCTTGGGCGGCGGAGCGAACGCCATCGGCATCCTTCAGGAGGAGTTCGAAGCCATCCCAGACACACACCCAGACCTTGCGCGCGTTCTGCAGTTCGGCGTGGCCTACAACGCTTTCACCCTCGTGCCCCATCACGGCACGAAGAAGAAGGTCTGGTGCCTCATTGAGCTCGGAGGGGTCATGCTCGTCCACCACGGCCTGACGTTGAAACGCGGTGGATTTCTTGAACGTCGGACCACCGACCTTGTGCGCATGCTGGGCGAGGCCTGATCATGGCGCGTCAACGTCGTTGGGATCCCTGCGTCTCGCACCGCGCCGAAGCCGTTGACGGTTTCATCACGGATTACTTTGCTGCCGACGATCGACGCATCCTGTTCGTCGGCGGTGCAGGCTTTGATCCTCGCTCGACGGCGGTGGCGACGCGGATCGCCGCTGCGGCACCCGCCATGCGCGCGCTTCTTCTTCAAGAAAATCGGCCCACGCCGCCACAGGGTCTCGTCGCGCGCGCCACTGAAAACACGCGAGACCTCATGCAGATCTTGCCCGGCGCGACCATAGAGCCGGTTGAGATATTCGCCTCCGACGGTGCCGTCGTGGGCGGACGCAACGCCGTCGCGGTGATGGCGCGCCAAAACTTCGACGATCTCACCGACGTCGTGGTCGACAGCAGCGCCCTCTCCGTGGGGACGAGCTTCCCCATAATCCGCTATCTGGTGGAGCGGATCGAAGCAGGCGCTGGCCCTGTGAATCTGCACGTGTTCGTGGCCCACGATCCCAACCTTGATGCAGAAATCCAGTCAATCGCCGGCGATGCGCCCGGCTATGTCCACGGGTTCCGTGGCCGGTCCACGCTCGACGGCGCGGCGTCGGCCGCCAAGCTTTGGCTGCCTCAACTGGCGGTGCGCCGGAAGAGCGCGCTCGCCAAGCTGCATGACTTCGTCGAGCCTCATGACACCTGTCCAATTCTACCGTTCCCGGCGACCAATCCTCGCTTGGGCGACGAGCTGGCGGAAGCCTTTCTGAGGGAGTTCGAGAGCGCCTGGTCCGTGGACACGCGAAACATCGTCTACGCCGCCGAGGACGACCCTCTCGATCTGTATCGGACGATCCTGCGCCTAGACGATTTGCGACGCCCTGTGTTCGAAGAGGTGGGCGGGTCGATGCTCGTCTTGTCCCCCGTCGGCAGCAAGGTTATGGCCCTGGGCGCAATGATGGCGGCGCTGGAGCGCGATTTGCCGGTCGCCTATATGGAGGCGATCGGGTACGATCTCGACCAATCCGTCCCCACCGTGACCGAGACGTTCAATCTCGTCCATGTGTGGCTGGAAGGAGATGTCTATTCGCAGCCTCGACCAGCGCTGCACAGTGAAAGTGGCTCCGTGCGATGACGATGTCGCCTTCTCGTCCCCAGGTTTTCGGCACTGGACTGATCGCGCTTGATCTCGTGATGAGCGCCGATCCGGAAACGCCTGTACGATCCTGGGCCGGCGGGACGTGCGGCAATGTCCTGTCCATCCTCGCCTATCTGGGATGGGACGCCTACCCGATCGGGCGGATGAACGGGGATCCCGCTTCCCAGCGCGTCAAAGCGGACATGAAGCGCTGGGGCGTCCGGCTCGACTTCGCCAGCAGCGCCCCGACCTGCCACACGCCTATCATCATCCAGGAAATCCGGCGCAAACGCGATGGAACGCCCACCCATCGGTTCTCGTGGGCCTGTCCCCACTGCGGACAGTGGTTGCCGAGTTACAAGGCCGTCACGCTCCAGGCGGTCGAGGCCGTGGCCCCCCGTCTCGCCGGATCCGCGGTCTTCTTCATGGATCGGTTGTCGCGTGCCGCCCTGACCCTTGCCGAAAAGGCGGCGGACGAAGGCGCCGTCGTCATATTCGAGCCGTCCGGCAAATCAGATCCGAAGCTCTTCGCCGAGGCTCTGGCCCTGGCGCATGTCGTCAAATACGCCGACCAGCGACTGGCGGCGGTGGGCGGGGTGATGGGGGACGGATCGGCGACGCTGGTCGAAATCCAGACCCTCGGGGCATCTGGGCTCCGCTATCGCCATCGTCTCGGTCGCGGCGTTTCGGGTTGGAAGACGCTCGACGCGATCTCGGCGCCCCGTTTGGCCGACACCTGCGGTTCCGGAGATTGGTGTACGGCGGGCCTCATCGCCAAAGCGGCCAAAACAGGGTTGAGCGGCCTTAGAGCCGGAGGCGCCAAGGGTCTCGACGCCGCCCTGCGTTACGGTCAAACGCTCGCCGCCTGGAACTGCGGCTTCGAAGGGGCCCGGGGCGGCATGTACGCTGTCGAGCCTTCGCGTTTCGGGACGCAGATCGCGGCCCTTCACTCGGGAACCCAAGAGATCGCCGTCGCACCGCGGCGCGGCGCCTCCACCAAGGCGATCGCGTGCCCGGCCTGTCCTCCCGACATGCGGCGCGCGAGCGCGCCCAAGCGCAAGGCCGCGTGACGACCGCTGGATTCAGCCACGGCGCGGTCGAGGACGTCCGTCTCCGCTCGTCACCGATTGACTAGGGTCATTGGGCGACGGTTCCCGGCAGCATAGGCTCGTTCCAAGTCCTCTCGCACAGGGTGTCGAGATTTCCGGGCTCAGCCGGCTGGGCGGCGTAATAGGGACCTGTGAAGACGCCCTGCCCGGTGGCCCCGCTAGGCTCAGGACTCATAGCCAGAATAGCACGGTGGCGGCGAGGGCGATGGCGGACAGGAAGACGGTGGGGCATCGGTCGTATCGGGTGGCTACGCGACGCCAGTCTTTCAGGCGTCCGAACATGATCTCTATGCGGTTGCGGCTTTTGTATCGACGCTTGTCGTAGCGGATAGGCTCGTTGCGGGATTTGCGCCCGGGGATGCAGGGCGTGATGCCTTTGGCCTGCAAGGCGTCCCTGAACCAGTCCGCGTCGTAGCCCCTGTCGCCCAGCAGCCACTGCGCTCTTGGCAGGCTGTCCAGCAGAGCGGCGGCGCCGGTGTAGTCGCTGACCTGGCCCGCTGTCATGAACAGGCTGATCGGACGCCCCTTCGCGTCAGTCACGGCGTGAAGCTTGGTGTTCATGCCGCCCTTGGTGCGCCCGATCAGTCGCCCGAGACCCCCTTTTTTACACCCAGGCTCGAAGCCGTGCGGTGCGCTTTGAGATAGGTCGCGTCGATCATGACCGTGCGGCGTTCGGCCTGGGCGCCAGACAGGCCCTCCATGATCCGGACGAAGACGCCCGCCTCACTCCACCGCTTCCATCGATTGTAGAGGGTCTTGTGTGGTCCATAGGCCGCCGGCGCATCTCGCCAGCGCAGACCATTGCGGTTGACGAAGACGATCCCGCTCAGAACCCGCCGATCATCCACGCGGGGCTTGCCATGGCTCTTGGGGAAATAGGGCTGAAGCCGAGCCATCTGCTCGTCCGTAAGCCAATACAGGTCACTCATATCCAGACTCCTCAGGAGCCTGAATCAGATCGCGCGCCTCACATCAATGGGTCCTGAGCCTAGCGTCGAAAAGCGCAGGACGGCTCCGCCGAACAGATGGAAGAGGAGGCTTACTTTCCACCGAGTGCGGTGGCTCTCACATTCACCTAGAGGTCCTGCCTGGCCTATCAACGGCGCTAGCCGCGAAATCTCACGACTGATCCTAGGGTTGGAAAGGCATTGGGCCGATCCTCACTGACCTGAATCCGGGTGCCTCGAGATTGATGTCGATTTCGGTCGTGAAAGGCGCGAGGTAGGCTTGGGCGTCGAAGCCCCTGAACGTTACCCCAGCGGCTCGCAGCGCCGTGAAGACGCGAGAGATTGCGGATATGAAAACCGGCATCAGGTCCAGGTAGATCTGGTCCTCGGGGTAGCGCTGGAGAACGCCGTGCTGGCGGACCAGCGGGAGCCCTAGGCCGCGGTCGATGACCTCGTACCGCTTGATCAGCCTCGTCCCCTTCGTCCGCGTGTCGAGCAGAGGCGAGGCTCGCGCGGGATTCAGGCGCGCATCGATGTCGTCTAGCCGGACAAAGTGGGTCATGAGGACCGGGACCCCGTGCCGGGTCGGGTGTTTCGCGAGCAGGAACGCGGCTCCGTTCCATTTCTCGAACCCATCCTCGAGGTAGAGCCGTGAGAGAAAGCTGTGGAACAGGGGATGGTCGTGGTGGTGGAGCGCGTTTCGCACCGCGATGAGCAAGGCGGTGTCGCCGAAGTCAGAATAGGGGAAAGTCGTCTTCGAGACGTCGTATAGGCTATGGAAGGCGTTGAGCTTCGCCTCGAACGCGCGATCCAGGTTGTTGACCGCTTCCTCCCGATCGACGTCGAAGATGCCTGGAAACCGCAAGTGAGCCTCGACGTACAGCCGCATGGTATTGGCCAGGACGGCCACGGCGCGCTCGATGGCGCCCGTGTTGACGGGGGTGTTCGACATGGTTCGCTCGATGTCTTTTGGGGCCCACGCCTCACGGTGAAGGTGGAGGCCGCAGTTTTAAAGATGCTTCGCAGACGGGCGCCGCTGCCAGTCGTCCGGTGACGCCCGACTGGAGCGACAGACCAGCGGATGCCCTAGCGTCTCGGACGCAGGCTCGGGGGACCTGCAACGGCGTTCACGCCGATGACGCGGAAGGACTGGAACGCCTCGACCCCTGAAGGAGTCGTGTTGGCGGGGATCGTGCCGTTCTGCAGCCCGGTCAGTATCTGGGAAGCGGCAGCATCGGCGATCGACAGCGCGCTGTTCAGCACGCTTTCCTTGCCCGCGTCCGAACTGGCGTAGATCAGAGTAACGCCCTGCGGCAGGAACTCCCCGCTGTCCACCGGGACCGTGCGGGCATTGAAATCCTTCAACTGGCCGAGTTCTGAATCGACGATCAATCCGATCCTTTGGCCTGCTGCATAGAACCCTCGCTGCTTTAAGATTTCCAGCGCGCCCATCCACCCGAACGGCTCGGGCTTGGCGACCAAGTCTCCGTACTCGATGGCGAAGGGCGCGTCGAAGCGCCAGCCGCTCTCGACCTTCTCGGGACCGAGGACCACCTCGCGCTTCAGCGTTGCGACGCCCACCACTGACATGCGGCGGCCGTCGATGTCCTTGGTATTGGTGTCGACGGCGAAGACCCGGTCGAAATGGGTTGCCAGCGCGTCGCTGTCCTCGAACATCGCGGCGTGAGGCGGTTGAGGCATGCGTGACAGGACCTTCGGCGCCTTCGCACGCTCATACGACCGCTCCGAATAGACGTTCGTCATCTCCTGACCGAAACTGATCGCACCGGTTCGGGCATCGACCGTGAGGTTGAGTTCCGTGATCTCTCCCGTCGTCGTCCCGTAGATCGATTCCGACCGGGGCTTTCGGTCACCGCCGCGAGGTTTCTTGCTCATCGCATTCCTTGTTCAGCCCGGATCGCCCGCCCAGTGGATGTAAGGGACTGCGGCCCAGCGGCGAACCGGTTATGAGGCATGACGAACCAGAAGTGGAAGCCCCGTGTCGAAATCCGAAACCGTGTCGTTGATCGTGGCCGCGTCCAGCGAGGTCTTGGTCGCTCCAAATTTGGCGGCCATCTATTGCGATGAGGGCGGGGAAGCCGAACCGCAGCAGATCGGCACTGCGTTCATCCTCCAACATGCCGGCGCGCATGTCCTCGTGACTGCCGCCCACTGTCTGTACGGCCAGTCGAAAGGCCGGCCGGAGAACCCAGGCGACAAGATGGTCTTCCAGGGTCGGGGGGCTCCAGCGGCTCGGGGATATCACCACCTCCGAACTCGTCTCGGAGCGTCGCCATGACCTCGCGGCCGTCATGGTCAGGGGCTTCGACGGCGGCCTTCCGGGGGACGCGCTGACACACGCGCATGAGCATTCCCCTGTCATCGCTGTTCACGGCTATCTCGCGAGGGATTTCAAGAGGGACCGGACGGAGGGGATGCTCCGGCCGAAACCCTTCATCTACCAGAACGCACCCCGAGACTGCGTTGACGGGCGACTGCGTTTCAAATTTCCTCGGAAGAACTTCGATACATACACGAGCTCCCGGGTGGTCGCCCCAATCCCTGCGGCCTGTCAGGCGGACCCATCCTCGATGCGATCGCCCTTGCACAGGACAGGATCGGTATTGCCGGCGTCTTCACCGATTGGGACGCTGGAGTGGGTAGCGGCGCCTCGCGAGAGGTTCTCGTCGCCCTACTGCAGATGCTTGTTCCTACGACCGATAACTCGCCGTAGTCCGGCTCGATCCGAGGAGCCGCGTGCCATACTCGTCCGCCAAGGTTCGAGGTCCACAAGGCCGTGTCGCTCCAGATCCACGCGATCTTCGCTGACTACACGCTCCTGATCGAACCCCTGTCGCTCGACGAGGCCTGTCCCGACGTCTCCGACAACCGGCGCGGCCTGATCGCGGCGATCTTTCGTTCGTCTAACGATGCGGTCTTCGAGCGCCCAGATCCGTACCTGTTGATCAATCATAGCTCTGGAGGTCGGATGGGCGGCCTATATCCAAGCATCCGAGCATTTGCCCCGTGAAACTGCCTTATGCTGTGCGTCAACAATCATGGTGTTCGGATGCGATTTTCGGCGATACGCCAGCCGCGATGGATGTAGCCTTTGCTTTCTTCACGCAGGTGCTTTCGGTCAGTCGGTCCGGCACTGAAGTCGAGGATCAGGTCGTCGCCTTCGAGGTGAGTGGAAGCCGCGAAATGTTGAGCCGCCAGCCTCGCAAGGAGCTTGTCCTCGGTTTGCAACGGGACGCCGTGTTTCACGGCAACTCCCAAAATCAAGCAGTCCCGGACCGTGTTGACGAAATTTGCCTTGGGCGCGTGGCTCGTCAGGAGGACGTCCAAAATCTCCAACCCCAATCCCGCCGCTTCAGGCTCTAGCGCGAACCCTCGGAACCCTCGGTCGAGCAAGAAGCGGAAGCGCTGCCTCAGTTCCCGCTCGTCGGCCTTGCCAAGACCCTCTACAGCCGCGTTGAAGATCTCTGGCCGACCAGAATTGATCGCTTGGGTCACCGCCAAGCTGCCGTACTCCACAATGGGTTTGTGATCGCCTCCAAGGTCAATCAGCAGCCGGTCCGTGCGGTTCCGGCGGCTGGAATGCGTGGGAGAGGGAGCCTGCTCGGGGCTGCCCACCAGTGCGTGAAAGCCCAAGCGCAGGGGCACGTAGTAGCGCGCGCGCTGCGGGTCCTTGCTGTAGGCCTTGAGGAACTCAAACGCCGAAACCGAGGCGACAGCACCGAGCATTACTGGCGGACGGCGTCCCGCCTGCATGTTTATCAAGATCTGGGTGTCGATCATCCGCATGGCAGTCGTTCCTCGCGGCTTCGCCGTCGTCCTGGATCTGCCCCTCGTGAAGGACGGCGTCCAGTGGAGGAAAGCGCATGGGAGGACAGGAGTCGCAGAAGGCCAGTCTACAGGACACATCCAACGTTTCCCCAGCGCGCCGGATGGACGACTTAGGCTCAGGACTCATAGCCAGAATAGCACGGTGGCGGCGAGGGCGATGGCGGACAGGAAGACGGTGGGGCATCGGTCGTATCGGGTGGCTACGCGACGCCAGTCTTTCAGGCGTCCGAACATGATCTCTATGCGGTTGCGGCTTTTGTATCGACGCTTGTCGTAGCGGATAGGCTCGTTGCGGGATTTGCGCCCGGGGATGCAGGGCGTGATGCCTTTGGCCTGCAAGGCGTCCCTGAACCAGTCCGCGTCGTAGCCCCTGTCGCCCAGCAGCCACTGCGCTCTTGGCAGGCTGTCCAGCAGAGCGGCGGCGCCGGTGTAGTCGCTGACCTGGCCCGCTGTCATGAACAGGCTGATCGGACGCCCCTTCGCGTCAGTCACGGCGTGAAGCTTGGTGTTCATGCCGCCCTTGGTGCGCCCGATCAGTCGCCCGAGACCCCCTTTTTTACACCCAGGCTCGAAGCCGTGCGGTGCGCTTTGAGATAGGTCGCGTCGATCATGACCGTGCGGCGTTCGGCCTGGGCGCCAGACAGGCCCTCCATGATCCGGACGAAGACGCCCGCCTCACTCCACCGCTTCCATCGATTGTAGAGGGTCTTGTGTGGTCCATAGGCCGCCGGCGCATCTCGCCAGCGCAGACCATTGCGGTTGACGAAGACGATCCCGCTCAGAACCCGCCGATCATCCACGCGGGGCTTGCCATGGCTCTTGGGGAAATAGGGCTGAAGCCGAGCCATCTGCTCGTCCGTAAGCCAATACAGGTCACTCATATCCAGACTCCTCAGGAGCCTGAATCAGATCGCGCGCCTCACATCAATGGGTCCTGAGCCTAGCAGGCCGCGAAGCGTGATCCGATCATTCAGTAAACGGCGCGCGACATTCGCCAAGCCGCCACCGTTAGGCCTCAGGGATGAGGGGTCCTTATTCGACGCCGATCACACCGCTAGTGAATCCCTTTTCTACGCCGATCCACACTTCAGCGCCTATCTCGCCGCTTTCGAGACGGTATAATCACCTGATCGGCCAGCAGACGGTCGAGCTTCAGGGGCGACCGCTCCACCGGTCGCCAGCTACACGATCAATCGCGGGTCGGTTGACCGCCCCATCGTCGATCCGCCCACGCCCGGCCCCCAATCCGGGAGTCGATCGCCACCTGACCCCGGAGTTTCCATGACCAAGGCGTCTGATCTGTTCGTCGCCTGCCTCGAACAGGAGGGTGTCGAATACGTGTTCGGCGTGCCGGGCGAGGAGAACCTCGACCTTCTGGATAGTCTGTCCCGATCAAAGCAAATCCGGCTGATCCTCACGCGCCACGAACAGGGCGCAGGGTTCATGGCGGCCACCTATGGCCGGCACACCGGCAAGGCCGGCGTCTGCCTGGCGACGCTGGGTCCAGGCGCGACCAATCTCGTCACCACGGCCGCCTATGCGCAACTGGGCGGCATGCCAATGATGATGATCACCGGCCAGAAGCCGATCAAGTCCTCCAAACAGGGCAGATTCCAGATCCTGGACGTGGTCGACATGATGCGGCCGATCACCAAATACACCCACCAACTGGCCTCGGCCGACAACATCCCCGCCCGGGTGCGCGAGGCCGTGCGCCTGGCCCAGGAGGAAAAGCCAGGCGCGACGCATCTGGAGCTTCCCGAAGACGTCGCCCGCGAACAGACCGACAACGGCCCGATCCCCGCGAGCCAGGTGCGCCGTCCCATTCCCGACCCCAAGTCGATCCAGATTGCAGCCGACCGAATTGCACGGGCCAAATCCCCGCTTCTGATCGTCGGGGCGGGCGCCAACCGCAAGATGACCAGCCGGATGCTTACCGAGTTTGTCGAAAAGACCGGCATCCCCTTCATCACCACCCAACTGGGCAAAGGCGTCATCGACGAGCGCAATCCGAAATATCTGGGCTGCGCCGCCCTCTCGTCGGGCGATTTCGTCCATCGCATCGTCGATGCGGCGGACGTCATCATCAATGTCGGCCATGATGTCATCGAGAAGCCGCCCTTCTTCATGACCGCAGGGGGCAGCGAGGTGATCCACATCGGCTTCCGCACCGCCGAGGTGGATCCCGTCTATTTCCCCCAGATCGAGGTGGTCGGCGACATAGCCAACGCCATCTGGCAGCTGAAGGAAGCCCTTGAGCCGCAGGCCCGGTGGACATTCGCGGATATGGAGCGGTTCCGGCGCGCCGAGGTCGCGCATTCTGCCGCCTCGGTGGGCGACACGCGCTATCCGGTCTATCCGCAATACCTGGTCGACCAGATCCGGCAGGTGATGCCGGACGACGGCATCGTCTGCCTCGATAACGGCGTCTACAAAATCTGGTTTACCCGGAACTACCCGGCCTACATGCCCAACACCATGCTGGTGGACAACGCGCTGGCCACAATGGGCGCCGGCCTGTCCTCGGCGATGGCGTCGGCCATGATCTGCCCGGGGCGAAAGGTCATGGCCGTCTGCGGCGACGGCGGCTTCATGATGAACAGCCAGGAGATGGAAACCGCCGTCCGGCTGGGGCTCAACCTGGTCGTTCTGGTTCTCAACGACAACAGTTACGGCATGATCCGCTGGAAACAGGCGCATATGGGTTTTGACGACTGGGGTCTGACCTACGGCAATCCGGACTTCGTCAAATACGCCGAGTCCTACGGAGCGCACGGGCACCGCGCGACCAGCGCGGAAGGCCTGCCAGACCTGTTGCGGGCCTGTCTCGATACGCCGGGCGTCCATCTGGTGGAGGTTCCGGTCGACTACGCCGACAACGACCGTATCCTGAACACTGACATTCGTGACCTGAGCGCCGCGCTCTAGGTCAGCCGCCAGCCCCATGCCGGAGCAATCCTTTGCCCTCCCTGAAGACGTCCTATCCGCTCTACCTGGCCAATGAGGCGCTGAGCCCGAACCAGGACCTCGCGGTTACCAACAAATACTCCGGCGAGGTGGCGACACGGGTCGCCCTGGCCGACGCGGCGACGATCGACAGGGCCATTGGCGCGGCGGTTCAGGCCACGCGTCCGATGGCCGAGATGGCGGCATACGAACGCCAGGCGGTCCTCGCCCATTGCGTGACGCGGTTCCAGGAGCGGGCGGACGAACTGGCCTATGCCCTGTGCATCGAGGCCGGCAAGCCGATCCGGGACTCGCGTGGCGAGGTCAGCCGGCTGATCGACACCTTCCGCATCGCGGCCGAGGAATCCGTGCGCATGACCGGCGAGGTCCAGCCGCTGGACATCTCCGCCCGCGCCAAAGGCTACCAGGGCATGTGGAAGCGGGTTCCGATCGGCCCCTGCTCCTTCATCTCGCCGTTCAACTTCCCTCTGAACCTCGCGGCGCACAAGATCGCCCCGGCGCTGGCCGTCGGCTGCCCCTTCGTGATGAAGCCTGCCTCCAGGACGCCGCTGGGCGCATTAATCATCGGCGAGGTGCTGGCCGAGACCGACCTTCCCAAAGGCGCCTTCTCCATCCTGCCGGCGACCCGCGACGGCGCGGATCTCTTCACCACCGACGACAGATTGAAGCTGCTTTCGTTCACGGGCTCGCCAGAGGTGGGCTGGGCCCTCAAGGCCAGGTCCGGCAAGAAGAAGGTGGTGCTGGAGCTCGGCGGCAATGCCGCAGTGATCGTCGATCGCGATACCGATCTGGAGGACGCCACGGACCGGATCATCTTCGGGGCCTTTTACCAGTCGGGGCAGTCCTGCATCGGCGTCCAGCGCATCCTGATCCACGAGGACATTTACGAGGCTTTGCGGGACATGCTGGTCACCAAGGCCCGTGCGCTTGTCTCTGGCGATCCTCTGGACGAGAACGTCTTCATCGGTCCCATGATCGACGAGGGGGAGGCGCGCCGGCTTGAGAGCTGGATCGCCGAGGCGACCGCTGCAGGCGCTACCCTGCTGTGCGGCGGCCGTCGCCAGGGCGCGATGCTGGAAGCGACGCTGCTGGAGGGCGTCGGTCGGGGCCTGAAGATCCGCGACGAGGAGGCGTTCGGGCCAGTCGCGATCCTGTCCCGCTTCTCCGATTTCGAGGTTGCCCTGAAAGAGGTCAACGACAGCCGGTTCGGCCTGCAGGCTGGGATCTTCACTCGCGACATCCATAAGGCTATGCGGGCCTGGGAGGTCCTGGAGGTCGGCGGCGTGCTCATCGGCGACGTTCCCAGCTATCGCGTGGACAACATGCCCTATGGCGGCGTCAAGGATTCCGGGCTGGGCCGCGAAGGGGTCAAGTTTGCCATGGAAGACATGTGCGAAATCCGCAACCTGGTGATCAGAAGACACGGGTAGTCGGCAGCGCCGTCTCCCTCCCAGTCAGCCAAGGTCTCTTCCTCGCGCAGAGCAGCGGTTCGTAACGTCGATTGGCGTTGGAAGTTTCGCGGGTTCTGAGATCTGATTCCTACCGGTTGGTCACTGTCTCAAGGTGACTCAGTATGAGCGAAGAGCGGCGTTCTCCGAACGTTGGGCCTAGCCGAACAATTGGTAGGATATCTCCGGACGGCTTGCCGGCCAGTTTCGCGGTCACCTTGCAGCTTATCTCCAAGAAGGAGTCGGCCCTCGGGAATCAAGGGTCGGACTCCGTAGCGGAACGCTCACCATTCCATCCGCCGCCATTGCTTGATTCACATCCAGGGACGCACCGCCGGGTCCTGTCTATGACCGCTTCATCGCGTCATGCCCCCTGAAGTTCCGGGCATTAAGCGGAGTTCAGAAACATACCGCTAGCCCCAAGATTCGACATTCCCACGAAGGTCCGAAACAACATCATCCACGGCATGAAAGCCGCCGATATCTCTGAGAACCGGCGCCAATCGACCAATTATCGTGAGTGCCGCTTTTCGCTCCCTGGCACCGGCATCACTCAGGACATCGATCAATACGGCTCGCTTCTCCAGGTGGCCGAGTCCGATCAAACGCTCGAGCCAGACTTCAGCGTAAAAGTCATGACGGTCTTCTTTCAGAAGATTCTCGACGAGGTCGGAACTCGCCCAGGCCTTCGCCTTCTCCTCCTCCACTGCGGCTCTCCGCCACGTATCTGCCGGCGCCCCGACCGTCGACCGCCGGACGGAACGGCGAGCGGCGCCGCGTTCCGTCTTGGGCAACAACTCAAAGAGACGCTTCCACTCCATCTCCAGATTGGAAAAGATGGCGTCCTCCGTACTGAGACATACATCAATGAAACGCGCCTTCGCCTCAACCTGCAGATCGCCCTCTTCCGGCAAGGCATTTGCCCAGGCACCGACATCCGCCTTCATCGCATCTGAAAAATAGGGGCAGACCTCTTCCAGCAAGGAGGCCGCCCAAAAGGCGTCGGGATGCTTCTTCAGGGCGTCGATGATTCGCTGTTGCTGATCGCTGTTGAACTTGTTGGCGAACGCGGACGCAACGCGGGCGAGCGGTATTTCGAAGCCGATCCGCCCCATCAGTTTCATCGCGTCTGCGGAAGCTCCAGAACTCGCCTGGCGACCCAGTTCGGCAGCGGCGTCGCCAAGTTCATGCCAGTCTTGCACGCGGCGCGGGATGAGAGCGTTGGTGACGATTGCCCGGAGCGCCTGGGTATCCAAATCCCATCCCCGAACGACGGCGGCTGAAATGAGGATGGAGTCGAAGCCTCGCTCGGTAGCCAAAAGGCAAAGGTCTCGAAGTTTGTTCTGACGTTCGGTGCCGGTGCTTTGAGAAATAAGGGCGGCATAGCCCTCAACAAGCGCATAACCGTCTTCCACCGCGTCCAAGATAGACATCGCTGCTTGTCGGATCTCATCCGGCCCGCTCACTGCGAAGTTGGCGGCCAGGGCGGCCACGACATCGTCGTCATCGATTTCGCGGAGTAACCGGAGCGCCTCGACTGGACGGCTGTGCAAGAAGGTTTCCGCGAAATCCCCAAGCAGCCAGTTGGGATCATGTTCGTCCCATGCGCGGCTATCCACGGGAGCATTGAGATCCGCGAGCAGCATTGGTTCGATGGCGAGACGTTCATCGTCATCGAGTTCACGGCAGAGATCCACAAGGATCGGTGCCCTGATCGACGGATGCATATCTCCCTGCCGACACAGGTCCAGGGCCCGATGAATCCACGGGCCGGAATGACGGCGAGCCAACGCTCCGAGGCTCGCCGCTACTTCCCATCCGCCCACCTCGTCTACAGCGTCCAGAAATTCATCGATGAGACAAGCGGGGATAGAGGGCGCCAGAAGCACGAGGGCTTCACCACGACGACCTTCCGATATTGAGCGAGCCGCCAGAAGGAGTTCCGCCGCAAGGTCCTCGTCGGCGGCCCATGCGATTTCGCGCATTGCCGCCAGTTTCCAGGTGTCTTCTTCCCGAACCTCAAAGAGTCGGCGCAGAAGTCGGAGACGCCGATCAAGCGACAGGTTCTCAAACGCGCCGGAGTAGCTGAAGTCCTCACGAAACTCGTCGATGTGCGCCAGGAAGGTCACTTCGATCTTAGCCTCCACGTCCGGCCGCATCGACTGCGGCATGGCGGGCAGAAGTGTAGCAAGGCCATAGACGCGGCCGACGGGATCTGTGGCGCGGGCGACAATCTCGAGGCCTATCTCGAGCGGCGTGTCGTGCAGACGAAGCCAACGGCCTTGCGCCTTGCCCCCTTCAACCATGGCCTCAACGGCGGCATCGCGTTCCTTCGGCGGCAGCACAGGCAGTAATGCGCCGGTGATTTCCAAACGTCCCTGCCGCTTCTCACTGGCGAACGCCAACGACAGCACCTCGCTGGCTCGCTCCTCGCCCAATGCCGCCGCGACTTCAGCCAGCAGTTTCGGGTCAAGCCTGAGATTGCGCACGGTCGCCAGTTGGCTGAATACAATTTCAGCAGACCATATCCTCAGTCTCAAAGCGGCGGTGAGGACGTTCTGGTCCAGGCCGTTGGCGATTGTTCGGACGGTCGCCGTCGTCAATGCGCAGTGCGCCAAGGAGGCCAGCCCCCCTCCCTCGCCGGTGCTCTGGAACACCGCCGAGGCGGCTTTTCGGCACCTGCTGACGTCTGTGAGAAAGCCGGAGAGGCTCGGATCCAGGGCATAGCATTGGTCAGCCCATGCCCGCGTGGTCAACGCCTTCAGACGAAGGTGTCCCACCGCCGCCCGCTCAAGATAGGCGCCGAGGTGGGACACGAGATGAGGCGAAATCCTCTGGTTCTCCGCTTCGAGCGACGATAGTTCACCCTCACCCCAATCGATGAACCGTCTTTCGAACTCAGCCCGGCGTCTTGGCGGCATCCACTCTTCCCGGAAGAAGTCGGCAAGCCGGGGATGCGCAAATGCGATATCGTTTACCTTGCCTTCCCCGACGATCAGGCGAGACAGACAGGCCAAGGCAGTATCTAGCTGCAGCAGACTAACCCCGTTCGGACTGAGCCTGGGATTTGCCAAGTCGCTGCGCGACAGAGGCCCCAGCGCGCAACTCAGAACGCAGGTCAGCGACTCGACCAGACTAAGTGTCGAGGCGTCCAGACCGCTCCACAAGGCCTTCTGATCGGCCCACCATCTCTTGATGAAGCCGTCGAGGCCCGGCGTGACGTCCGACAAGGCGGCCAGGCTGACGGATGCCTCGGTCACGCCGTCCAAATAGAGACGCAGGACCACTGGATCGCCGTCGACCAAGGTCGTGATCCGTTCCGCGAGCGTCGCGTCAACGCCAAAGGCGCGGAGTCCCTCGTACACTTCGCTTCTCGACAACAGACCGAGGTCGCTCGATGGCGCTCCGAGTAGCGCGAGTGGATCGTCGCTCGCTACCGGGCGGCCGGCGAGAAGCACCTTGAGGCCGAGGGGTGGCTCCGACGGAAAGATATCTGCCGTGACCTCAAAATCCGCCGCTTCGTCGAGGCCATCGATGATCAGGAGCAGGGGCACCTCGCCGGGCAACGGTCTGGCCAGAAGATCGGCGATCAAGCCTTTGGCCTGCTCCACGTCGATATCGATCCACTCTGGAAGAGGGCGGCCGTGAAGCGCCGAAAGCCGGCTCAAGATGGAGACAAGAACGACTTGGGCGAGATTGGTCCGATATCGCGCGCTGATGGGCATATGCACCACTGCAGCGGCGTTCTCGAGAGAGGCGATCCAATTGACGATCAGGCCAGATTTTCCGCGACCTGCAGCCGCGCGCAGGAGCTTGTATGGGCTATCGGGCGCCTCGCGCCATTGATCCAGTTCGGCAAGTTCCTTTGTCCTGCCGACGAAGGGCGCAGGCGCCGTCTCTCTCCCTAGATACTGACGAGCAAAGCGGTCGATCCGGTTCTGAAAATCAGTTACGGGTCCGCTCTCCACGCCGAGGCGGGCGAGTGCGGCGTAGTGGCGCCTCACCACAGGTGGGTGTCGGTCGAGCATCGCCAGGATATCGCCCCAGCCAACAATCTCCACTCCGAATCCGCCTTGGTTCCGATACGCCTCGTCTAGACGACGCGCTTCTCGCTGAAGGGGCTCGTCGTTCGGCGTCGTAGTCGCGATCACGAACCGATCGAGAGGAGGTTCGAACTCCAAAGCCTCCGAGACGATATCGGCGAGATCAGCAGGCTTGAGCTCAGAGCCTCGGCCCGAGAGCTTGCATTGAATCCCCGCCCATTCGTCTCCAATCCGGGCGACGATATCGACCCCAAATTGTTTCTGACCATTCCGGCCAATCCGATTGGCGTTGCTGGCGTTCCAGTCACTCGTAAACAGATCATGGCATAGGGCTTCGAACGCTTGCCACGAGCTTGGAGGCGGTAGATCGAAGCCGGTCACACTCATTGGTCCGCCCCGTTCGCAGAATTGATTTCTACGGGATAGTTCGGCAAGGCTGGCGTGAAGTCATCGAAAAAAGCGAGGTCGCGCCGCGCGAGCCGATACGGTGGTTCGCATCAGTTCCGGCCTATAGATCTGCTCGACACCGTGAGCGGCACTGAGCCTGGATACAGAACCTCGGATCTTGCGGCCTAAATGTCCGAGGTTCTGAACCCTTAACCGTGAGCGCTTCGTACGCGTTGCGCGTGGGCGGATCCTAGAACCTCATGGCCTGGCTGAGTCGGGCCGCCGTCTTGTTCGCTACCAGCTTCAAGGGATCGTCGCTGAGATGGGCATAGATCTCTGTCGTCCGGGCCTGCTTGTGACCCAGCACCTTCCCCACCAGGAATAGCGAGGCGCCGTCAGCAATGGCGAAACTCGCGAAACTATGCCTGAGGTCGTGGAGCCGGACGGTCGTCAGCGACCGAACCTCACGAAGGTCGCCGCCCAGGTCTTGGATCCGACGATGCAGGATCGCATCCGCCCTCGCCTTAACCTTGGTCCACAGGTTCGGGAGGCCGACGAAGTGGCCGTCTCCCTTAAGGGCGGGCAGCACCCAGGGCGATCCGGTGCCAATCGCCGGCGTCGTGTCCCCCGAGTTGTGGCCCCTCGACGCCTCAGGCGCGCGGGTCTCGTCCCAACGACGACGGAGCACCGCGATCGCATCGTCGGCCAAGGGCACTACTTTGGCTCCGGTCTTGGATTCTGGAAGCCGCAGACACCCCTTCGACCAGTCGATGAAGTCCCACTGCAAGGTCAGGATCTCCGACTTGCGGCAACCCGTCAGCATCAGCAAGCGCACCGAGTCGGCCATGACGGCGTAGCGCTCGTCCTCCCGCTCAAACTCCGCCAGGGCCTCCGCGAGCGCCGCGATTTCCCGCTCGGAGAGGTATCGCTCCTTGCGGATCGTTTTGAACCTTTCGACGCCTTTGGTCGGGTTCTTCTGGAGGTACTCGGCCTTGATCGCGAACTCGTAGACCGCCCCGAGCGTGATCACCGCCATCGCGGCCACGCGCTTGCCGCCCCTCACCTTTGACCGGCGACGGTGTCCAAGCATGACGTTTCTGGCCGTCTTGCCCTGGGAGATGTCGAGCTGCATCCGCGACACGTCCATCGCGGTGACGTCGCGAGCCAGATGCCGTCCGAGCAGCGGCTTGATGTGGCAGTCGAACATGATGCGGTTCGTCTCCCAGCTTGAGTCCTTCTTGTTCGGCTTCAGCGCGGGTCCCTGCTCGAGATAAAGGTCGGTCAGCGCTTCCACGGTCAGCGCGTTCCTGTCGGCGACCTTCTGGGCTTGGGGATCGACCCCGTCCCTCACGTCCTGAAGTTTCTCGATGGCCCGGTCCCGGGCCTCATCGAGACCATACCCGCCGTCGGCCTTTCCCAAGGTGAGTTTCCGGAACCGGCCTCCCAGTCGATAGAAGAGGACGTAGCTGCGCCCGCCGCCGGGCCTGACCCGGACTCCAAAGCCCGTGACCTGGGTGTCCCACACGCAGAACTCGGCGGCTGCGGGTTCTAGGTTTTCAATCAGTTTCTTCGTCAATTTCGGCATCGAAACGCCCAAAAAAAGGTAGCGCATGGGTAGCAGAAAGTCCGATTTGCTACCTGTTTCCGCGATTTGCATATCGTACCGGAAAACAGGATTTCGACAATCTTTTCCGTAAGTTGAAACAGGATGAGATGGCCTGAAAAGGCATGAAATAGGAACATTATCCTAATGCCCTTCACCGTATCAGCATGGTTGCCGACCAGGCCGTAGAACGCGAACTCCTCCGCCTGCGCGCAGCCGTCCAGCAGCGCTTGGCCGATCTGTCGCGTGACGGCGAAGTCCATGTGAGGCGGGAATTCAAATCGACGCTGACATGGCCGCCCGCGAGCGTCCTCGTGATTCTCGATGTGGATCATATCGAGGCCTGGGAGCAGGCGCTTGTCGCCTCGTGGGAGCCTTTTCTGGACGCCGCCGGGGATGGACGGCGTCTCTTCCTGGTTCCCCGCATCGCCGGGGTGGCCATCAGTCGCCTGACGGTCGAGGGTCTCAAGACCGGCTTTCCGTCGCCCTATGCTGCGGACGGCTGGCTGACGAGCTGCGGAGCGGTTGTGCTTGAAGACGAACGCGCCCGACGTCTTTCGACCCTGATGGACGCCCTCGCCATCCAGGACGGCATGCGTAATTGGGAATTCGGCGGCGAAAGGCGGCCGGAACTCGAGCGCACCACACTCGACGCGGCGACGGCGGACCGGGCTAATGTCGAGGCGACGGTGATGGCGTCGGCCGCCGCAGAAGCGGGCGAATTCACCAAATCCTTGGCCGCCTTCATCCAGGGAATCGACAGCGGCGAGTTCAACTTCGCCGCCGAGATGAATGCGACCCTGAGAGGCTACGACACCTTTGTCGGTCAACAGCTGAGTGTGCTGGTCCGCGTGATGCTGCTAAGCGACCTCATCGCGCAGCTGACGGCGGAGACCATCGCTCCGGAAGCGTAGGTCCAGTCGGCAAGGTCTATCTGCCGCGCCTTCGCCTGGACGCCATGGCGATCGCGGCCCGGTCCAGACTGGACGCACACCTACCGGGCGCGGACGTTCAGGTCGAAGGTCGGGAAGCGGAGGCCGGTCAGCTGGTGCTGGATGTCACGGTCCATGACCGAACGGACGTTGCGGCTGTTCGAGACGCCTTGGCCGTCTTCACCTGCGCCAGCACGGTTCGGGAGGCCCGCTAGCATTCGGCCGATCATCGCCCGAGATCCTGGCCCGCCTGCCTGCCCGTCAAGATCTGCGCGAAGCCACGAGCGTCGAGCGACAGGGTCACCGTCTTGCCGAGACCGGGCGGCGTCCTGCCGACTCCCAGTCGCCCATAGTGTTCCGAGCCGTCGGCCGCGCGCACCACCACATAGGCGGAGCCGCCCAGTTCGTCGTGGAGCCCCGTTTTCACCACCCGACCGCGGACCGGCTCCTTCCCGAGCTGCTCAACCGAACGCGCTCCTTCAAGCCGTCTCTGATTGAGCGTCCGGATCACATCCTTCGACAGTTGCAGCCGACGCAGCTTCGCCTCCAGATCGGGCGAGAGCCGGAATCGTTTTCCGGCTCGCTCCGCCAGTCCAAGCCTTTCAAGGTGACGCAAGCGGCCCCGTGTAAGCGCAGTCCAGGCGTCCGTGCCGCCGACCCCGTCCTCGACCCGCCCATCGGCGTCGGCCGCGGCCACCAATCGCCTGTCGAAGGCGGTGAAGCGATCGGCCTCGGTTTCGCGCCAAACCCGCCGCTCCGCGTCCTGGCGGCTGAGGTCCCCAAGCCGTTCCTGGGCGACTTCCTGGGCCCGGGCGCGAAAGCCGAAGGCGATGTAGTCGCGCGGAATGACGAGGTCCCTCCCGTCGCTTCGCCGACCCCGCACGAGGACATGGGCGTGTGGCTGGTCGGTGTCGAAATGGCAGACGGCGATCCAGTTCAGAGCCGGCTCTCCGAGGTCATCGGAGACCCGCGACAGAACCTCTCTCGTGTAGCCCCTGAGGTCTGCGATCCGATCGCCGTGTTCAGGCGAGATAATGAAGCGGAAGTGATGCCGGTCCTTGGCCCAACCGTCCGTCGCCGCACCGGCGTCTACGCCGTCATGGACCGGTCCAAAGAAGGCGGCGTGTTCGCCGTCCTCGCCTGCGCCCATCCGGCCGAGGTAGCTGATATGCGCGGCCAGGGCCGCACCGCGCGCGAACCCTTTGCCCATGTGTCTGGATACGAGGGCCTTCACCGTCACCCGCTGACGGACATCGAGGCGAAAGGGTCGGCCAGACCGATTCTGGGCGGCGCGCAGACATCCCGCCCGATCCCCGTAAGCGAACAGACGCGACGCGGCGAGGCGCTGGAACATCGCCACACGCACACTGGTCTTGTCCGATTTCAGGCGCTGCGGAAGGCGGACACGCAGGGTCGAGACGTCGTCCCTGGACGCGGCGGTGAGCCGCACCTCGATGGCGGTTCGGACCTGCATGGCGGGTGCTCCAGCGATTGCAACGCGGTTCCGAACCGCCAACTCATTGCAAGTCGAGGGTCCTGTCCGCAACCGAAGCAAGTGTCTGTCAGGACTGAAGAAAGCAGAAGGGCGAAACCCCTCTTTTATCTTGCCCTAAGTTCCCAATCTGACGATTCCCGCCTACTGTCGCCAACAGTGATCATAACCGATCATACGTTGGCCGGGCTGACGCCGTCCGCAGGTCAGACTACCGTAGCTCCGGATGACAAAGAAAAACCCGCCCGGCCGAAGCCGAGCGGGTCGCTGATAGAGGCGCTGTGGTTCAGGCGGCTCGCGCCTTGATGGGCAGGTGCCGCAGTCCGTTCTCCATCGCCTTCTGTCCGAGGTTGAGCGCTGGTCCGAAAGGCCGCCGGTCCTCCCGCGTCCGGTCCACCGAATGCACCAGGGTGAGGCAGACCTCCGGCTCGAGCGCGATCAGGTCGTCGTTCGCCCGGAAGGGAGCCGCCTTGCCGTGCGTGTCGAAATCCGCGCGGGCGAGGATCAGCTTCACCCCCTTCTGCTGGGCCCATCTGATCGCGAGCTTCTCCGAGCCCTTCGCCCCCGTCGTCGCCAGAGCCATGTCCGGCCATTCCTGCTTCGCCCAGTTCAGGGCGTCGAAGATCCGCCCCGCGTCCTCCGCGCTGTCGGCCGTCGGCGCGCCCCGGAAGGCGACCACCGGGCCGCTCGGATCCGCCTCGCCTGACTTCCGGTTACGGATCGCCCGGATCGCCTGTTTGGCTTCGAGCTGCGCCGCCGTCAGGTGGGTGCCGCGCCGCGATCCCCGCCAGGCGGTCCAGACCTCGCCGGTCGCGATCGTCCAGGCCTCGGAGGCCGCGTCACGGATCAGCTCGCAGGCCTGCGTCGCCGCATCGCCTACTCGAGCCTTCGCCGTCGCTTCCTGGAGTTCGACGTCCGCTGCCTCCGATCCGTCGAAGTCGCGGTCGAGCGATCGCATCGTGTCGCGCGCCCGGTCCGCGTCTCTCTCGATCCGTCCGGCCGCCGAGTGGAAGGCGCCGATCAGGGCCTCCCCGATGATGGTCTGGTAGTCCTCAAGCGCGGTGTCGGAGATCACGTCCACGAGTTCGGTCATGAGCGCGCGCCCGAGTTGGATCAGGGCGTCTTCGGTCGGGTGCGGACGCCCGTCCCCCAAGGACGCGGTCAGGTCGTCGAAGGCGGAGTCGGTTTTCGAGGAAGCGAAGAAGGCGGTATTGAAGCGGGTCATTGGAACATTCCTTGAGAATGCCGTGCGCCCCATGCGCAACGACCCCGGTCTTGGCCACAGCGGGGTCCCCGGCAGTCACCGGAGCGGAGGGCTGCTTGCCCTCCGTGGAGGGGAACGGCGAAGCCGTTGACTTCCGGGGTGCTGTGACAAGATCGGAGGGCGTTGTGTGGGGGCAAGTCGTCGTCGCCCTTCGCGACGACGACACAGCTCGGCGCATCGCTTGCGCCGATACGGACGAAGAAGGCGCACGACCGCTCGAGGCGACGGCGGCAAACCGCCGTCGTTCCCCACGGCCAGCCCCGAGCGGTACTGACCGTCTGGGCGGCCCCGACGGGACCGCCCTGCGGATCGGTCAGGCGGCCTCGCCCAGTTCGTCGAGCGCATACTGGATGGCGTCTCGGATCGTCTTGTCAGTCATCCGGTCATGGCCGCCGTCATAGGTGGCGGGCACGCCGTTCCACAGGCTGCCAGTCGACAGGATCATGAACCGTCCCCTCAACCACCGGACCATCAGGCGGGCGCTCGACGGCAGCGGGATTTCCTCGCCGTCGCCGTCGTGCCCGAGAATGCCTTCATCCCATGCCGCTCGGGACTGATAGACGCCCGGTTCGAGTTCGAGTACCTCCTGTCGCCCCCCCTCCCGGCGACGGGCGAGAACGATGTCACGGTCGTAATCGTCATCGAACCGCTCGTCCTCGAGCGGGACCAGGTCGATCGGGTCGGCTTCGAGGATGAAGAAGGACTCCGCCAAGGCGTCGGGGAAGCTTTCAAGCACGAGGCGACGGGGCTTCACCACATAGACGTGGCGATCCCTGATCCTGAGCTCGAGGCATCCATGCTCTTGCGAGCGAGCGGCGCCCTTCAGGTCCATCCCGCCGCCTGTCGGCAAAAGGGCGTGGTTGTCGGTTGCGCCGAGCACCCGGTTCAGCACCCGAACGATGGCGTCGACATCGTCCCACGTTCGTGTCGGCGAAAGCGGTCCCAAAAGCGGATCGACGACCGCACGCTCCCATTTGCCCCGCGCCTCGCTCTGAAACGCGGTCACCCTTCGCGCCGGCGGGCGCTGGGGCGGGACACCCCCGGCGGCGTCCCCCAGCCGAGCCGAGATCATGCGGCGCGCGTGAGCGTAGTTCTCATAGCCGGACCGCTGGGCGGCCCGGTCGAGCGCGACCGACTGGGTCACGTCTTCTTCGACTTTGATGTGATGCGCCATCCGCTTGAGGCTGGCGACGGTAGCGACAGGTTTAAAGGGCTTCGACATGCCAAATCTCCTGGCCCACGTCTCGAAGCGTCGCCCGTCAACCACCTCACCGCGGGCCCGAGTTTGACAACATCGGGTTCAGCGTTCTTGGACAGCGCTGCGGACAGCTTCGCTACTGACGGGCGGCCGGCTCCTGTCGAGAGCCGAGGCTCAGATTGATCCAAAAATCGGGAATGGGAAAGTCCTTTTCAGCGCGGGCCGCCATGCGGCTCACGCCAGTCCCGCCAGATGCATCAGGTCCTCGGCGGAAGGGGGTTTGGGGCGATAGGCCAAGGTCGCATGGGCCGCGCAGAAGGCCCCGCGTTCCGCAGGGCGACCGCACAGGCTGAAGTCCGTCTCGGCCGGATCGCCATAGGGCCAGCGGCAGGCGTCGCGCCTGATAGACAGGATGGTGGCGGTGCCGTCTGAAGGAACCTCCGGACCTGGCTGGCCGGGATACGGCTGTGAGGCGTGTCTGGCAGGCCGGCCTCGCGACAGACCCAGGCGCGTCACCTTGCTCAGGACAGAGTCGCGGGTGATGCCGCCGCCCAGGGCGCGGGCTATGGCGGTGGCGCTCAGCCCCTGACCCCAGAGGCGGCTCAGCTGATCGATACGGACGTCGGTCCAGGCGGACATGGCGGTCTCCTTCATCGAGCCCCGATGGCTCGCCCGGCCGCGCCCTTCCTCCCGTCTCCGCCGCCAACATGAAGAGGGCCCGGGGCACGACGCGCTCCGGGCCCTCCAGTCCTCGCTCCGATCAGAACGGAATGTCGTCGTTCAGGTCGTAGCCGCCACCCGCCTCCACGCCGCGGTCGGCGACGCCTGAGCCGCTCGCGGCCGGTTCGCTGGCGGCACGCCGGTTCTTCAACCGAATGTCGCTGACGACGAGGCGCAGGTCGTAATGTTCGACCCCGTCCTTGCCCGTCCAGGTGTCGTTCTCGACATGGCCCTGGATGACAACGCGACTGCCCTTGCGGGCATAGGGCTGGATGTAGTTCTCAGCCGTTGCCTCGTTGAAGCAGATGCAGTTGAAGCCGGTGGTGCGCTCGCCGGGCTCGCCATTGGCGCGCCGGAAGCGAGTGGTTTCCAGGACGCGGAAGCTTGCGCGCTTCTTGCCTGAGCCCTGCGCCGCCAGGATCGAGGGATCGGCGGCCAGATAGCCTTCGAGGGTGAGGGTTTGCATGATCAGTCTCCTTGATGATGAGTGGAAGGGAGGGTCAGGCGGCGACCCGGTCGTCCGCCGCTTCGGACTGGCGGTCCTCGGCCCAGTCGAGGACGGTGAGCCGGTTGATCACCAGCTCCTTGGCCGTCCGTTCCGACCCGTCCCGTGCCGTGTAGGCGGTGTCGATGAAGGCGCCGATGACGACGGCCTCGCATCCCTGGGCCAGCCCACGGGCGATGACCTTCTCGTTGAGGCCCTTCGACCAGCTGACGCAGTTGACGCCAACCAGCCGGGGCTTGCCGGCATTGTCGGTCCCGCGCTGCTCGAGCAGGCGGAAGACCGCCTTGCAGAAGTCGTCACTGATCTGGGGGTCGGCCGCGAGGCGGCCCGTGAACACCATGGTCTGCATGTCAGTCTCCTGTTGATCCGAAGCCGCCGGGGAGCCGATCTCCCCAATCCCGCTTCACCCGAGACCTCCCTTCCTCCCCCGCCCGCCCGCCCGGGCGCTTTCGCCCGGGCGTGAAGGCCGGGACTGTCGCCATCCATCCGTTTTCGCGCGATGGTGACGGATGTGCGTTCTCACCCTCGCCTGGGATGTCCATCAGGACTGGCTGTTGATTGCGGCCGGGAACCGCGACGAGGCCCACGACCGTCCGTCCGCGCCGCTGGCGCGCTGGAACGACGGATCGGGCGTCATCGGGGGGCGGGATCTTCGGTCCGGCGGCATGTGGCTCGGCGTCTCGGAAACCCACGCACGGTTCGCCGTCGTCACCAATGTCACCGGCCCGGGGCCCACCCGACCCTGACCGGCTAAGCCGAGGCGGGCTGGTGCACGACGCCCTCGTCGGACGGGTGCCGTTTGCGTCCCCTGAGCCCAGCCGCTTCAACCCGTTCAACCTGATCGTCGTCGCCGAAGACGCGGCCATGGAGCGCACGAACCGTCCTGAGCCGTTGACCCGGGCATTGCCGCCCGGTTGGCACGCGCTTTCGAACGGCCTCCTGGATGCGCCCTGGGATCAAAAGGAGCGGCTGACTGCAGCTGCGCAGGCCTGGCTCGCGGGTGCGCCTGCGCGGCCAGAAGGGCTTCTCTCGACCCTCGACGATCGCAAGCAGGGGCGACCGGCCGAGGCGGACCGGCCGATCTTCCTCCTCAATGATCTTTACGGGACGCCGTGCAGCACGGTCGTCGCCGTGGATCGGGTCGGGCGTGGGCGTGTCTGGGAGCGACGATTCGATGCTGCCGGCGCCGTCACCGGAGAAACGGAGATCGCGTTTCACTGGCTGATCTGACGTCGCCGCCCGGGATCTCAGGCTGCCGCGCCCTCCAACGTGGACTGTACGGGATGGCGGCGAAGCACCGCCTCCACGACATCGGGTCGATCCACTGGGACAAAGACCCGCGGCGCGTAGGCGATGATCTCGACGAAGCAGCCGACAGCGAGCAGGGCGTCACGGTCCGTGCGGCCGCCGACTACCTCCAGCCGCCAGCGGTCCATGACACGCGACCGCTTCAGCCACAGTCCGTCCGAGAGGGCGAGCTGCACGTTGCGGTCCAGCACAGCCGCCGCCGTGCGACCGCCGTCGGCCCAGACGTCACCGACCGCCGTCAAGCCAAGCGCCGACTTCAGGCTGGCGGCCTGAACCTCGTCCAACACGCGCCCCAGCCAACGCCGACCGTCGGGCGCCCGCACCCGGCGCACTGAACATCCCTTGGACGGCAGCTTTCCCCAGATCGGCAGCAGCAGGCCGGTCGCCAAGGTCAGGTGCCGCGTCCGCCACGGATCGGTTGCGGCGACCTCGGCGTCCCAGACGGCGCGCCATGCGGCCTCGTCGGTCTCGGCCCAGGCCGATTCCGCAAAGACCTTTTCCGGCGTCACCTGATGCTGGTCGGGCCGCAACAAGCGGACAGCGGGCACCAGCCGGTCGTCATCGGTCGTGGTGGTCAGGCCGAGTTCGGCCAGGGCGGCGCGCCCCGAACGCGCGTTGACCACGAGGCGGAAGGCTGAGCCCTCGGCGCCGTTCAGCGCCGCGTGCGAGCTGACGATCTCGCGCTTGACCTTCAGCTCGAAGGTGACCAGCGCCGTTTCGGCTCCGGTGGACACATCCGTTCGGATCACCTCCTCCGCCACGACGGCCAGCTCCTCAGCTTCGATATCCTCCAGCCCGCGATCCAGATCGCCCGAGGCGGCGGCGCGTTCGAGGATGCCCGACAGGATGGCGTCGAACTCGGCGAACAAAGCATTCTGGTCGGCGATGCGCAGGGCGAGCAGACGATTCAGGAAGGTGTGGATCGGCGGCAGATCGTCCGACGGCTTCAGCGCTCCGTCGGCGTCGCGCAGTCTCAGGCCGGTCTTCGTCTCGAAATCCTCCAGGGTCATGGACGACAGCTCGCCGAAGCCGAGGGCGCCGTAGAAGACCAGCAAGGCCCGGCGAGCCCAGGGGCTCTCGAGATTGTCCTCGGCGCGGAAGAGGCCGGCCCCGGCCGTACGACGTTCGCCGCGCGTCAGGGCGCCCAGGGAGTCCAGCCGACGGGCGATGGTGGAGGTGAAGCGCTTCTCTCCATGGATATCGGTCGTCACCGGCCGGAACAGGGGCGGGCAGGCCTGATGGGTCCTGTGGCTGCGGCCAAGCCCCTGGATGGCGGTGTCGGCCCGCCAGCCGGGTTCAACCAGATAGTGGGCACGACGTTGCTGGTTCTGGGCCGACAGGTCGGCATGATAGCTGCGGCCCGTTCCCCCGGCGTCGGAGAAGACCAGGATGCGTTTGCGACCGGACATGAAGGCGTCGGTCTCCGAGCGCGCGGCCGAGGCGCCGCGCCGCTCGACCAGCCGGCGACCGTCGCGCGCCACAACCCGCCGCGCCCGTCCGGTGATCTCGGCGACGGCGTCCGTGCCGAAGGTCTCCAGCAGGGCGTCCAGCACACCGGGGACGGCCGGCAGCAAGGCCATCCGCTCGATCAGATCCTCGCGACGCCGCAGGGCGTCCTGGCTGACGGCCGGCCGCCCGTCCACCATGACCGGAACCAGTGTGACGGCGCCATCCTCGCTCTCGATCGCTTCCATCAAGTTCACCGGGAAGGCCTCGCGTAGATAGTCGAGCACATACTCGCGCGGGGTCAGGTCGATGGAGAGGTTGTTCCACTCCTCCGGCGGGATGGAGGCCAGCCGGCGCTCCATCACCGCTTCGTTCGTGGAAACGATCTGGACCACGGCGGAACGCCCTTCGGCCAGATCGGCGCGGATCGCGGCCGCCACGGTCGGCGCCTTCAGTCCCGCGAGAAGGTGACCGAAGAAGCGCAGCTTGGCGCCCTCGAAGGCGGAATGGACGGCCGAGGCGGCCAGGCCGCTCTTCGCCTTGCCTTCCTGATCGTTGAAGCCTGTGGCCTTTAACGCCTCGGCCAGGTTGGCGTGGATCAGCTGGAAGGCGTCGGCCCAAGCGTCCCAGATGCCGATGTCGTCTGCCGTGAGAGCATGGAACAGCGGTTCGTATTCGACGCCCTCGAATGAGAGCGATCGCGCCACATAGAGGCCGAGCGCCTTGAGCTCGCGCGCCACAAGCTCCATGGCCGCCACCCCGCCCTTGTCCATGGCGTCGAGGAAGTCGTCACGAGTGACGAAGGGTGCCTCCGGCCCTCCCCACAGGCCCAGACGTGAGGCATAGGCCAGGTTCTCGGCCGTCGTGGCCCCGGTCGCCGAGACATAGAGGACACGGGCGTTTGGCAGCCGATTCTGAAGCGCGAGCCCCGCCATCCCCTGGAGCGACGCCTTCTTCGTCCCCCGCGCGCCCTTTCCGCCGCCTGCGGCGTTGGCCATGGCGTGCGCCTCGTCGAAGGCGATGATCCCGTCGAAGTCCTCGCCCAGCCAGGTGACGATCTGATCGAGCCGTGACGCCTTCTGGCCCCGCGCCGGCTGGCGCAGGGTCGCGTAGGTGGTGAAGACGATTCCCCGGTCGAGCCGGACGCCTTCACCCAGCTTCCAGCTGTTCAGCGGCACGAGATCGTGTGCGCCGCCGCCGATCGCGCTCCAGTCCCGTCGCGCGTCATCCAGCAGGGCGTCGTTCTTTGACAGCCACAGCGCCTTGGTGCGGCCCTGGGCCATGTTGTCGGCGATGACGGCCGCGATCTCCCGGCCCTTGCCGCAGCCGGTGCCATCGCCGAGGAAGAAGCCCCGCCGCAGCTGGACCGCGCCCTCGGCCTCTTCCCGCGACAGGCACAGCCGGTGAGCCGCGTCTCCCGGCGTCCACCAGGCCGGCAGGAGTCCGGCGTGGGCCTCGCCCGCGTAGATGACGGTCTCCAGCTGGGCGTCGGAGATCCGGCCCTCGTCGCGCACTGCGGGCGGCAGGACCGGTCGGTAGGACGGCGCGGGCGGGGCGACCGAGGCCATAGGACCGGACTCGACCAGGGGCGACGGATGCGGCTTCACCTCGGCAAGGGTGATCCGGGCAAGCCGGTGCGCCTGATAGAGGCCGACGTCGCGACCCTCGCCGCTCCAGGGCAGGGTCTCGTAGTCGATCGGTGAAGCGCCCGCGAGGAAGCCGAGACGTCCAGACGGCAGGGCCAGCGACCGGTCGCGCGGCGCCAGCAGTGTCTGGGCCGCGAGCTCGAGCCGAACCCGAGGCTTGGCGGTCGCACGCTCCGGCACGGCGGCGGCCAGGGTGGCGCAGGCGGCGAGGTCCTCGCCGTTCGCGAGCGCCGTGATTTCTGCGCCGCCCTCCCGCCGGTCAACGACCAGCAGCCCCGTCTCCACACTGGTGCCGTGTCTGGCGAAGGCGCGGGGCGGGAAGCCGATACGGGCGACGACGCGCGCCCTTTCGCTCATCCGCCGCATCAGACCCTAGTCGGCCAGGGCGGTCATAGGAACGACGGCGGCCAGGCGTCCGCCATCGGCCAAGCCCGTAAAGGCCGCAGTCAGATGCGCCTCGAGGTCGGTGAAGGGCGGGTTACAGACCGCGACGTCGAACCCCCCGGCGCCCGGCAACAGATCCTGGACGTGGCGCCCGTCCACGCGAGACCGCGCAGCCGAGCCGAACAGACCATCGAGCAGCTCGGCGCGGCCATCGGCCAGCTCGTTCAGCGTCAGAACGCCGCCGCAGGCCTCGGCCACGACGGCGATCAGGCCCGTGCCCGCCGAGGGTTCCAGCACCCTGTCGCCGGGTCGGACCTGGGCGGCCAGCACGACGAGCGCCGCGAGTTCCGGCGGCGTGGAGAATTGGTCCAGTGCGACCTGATCCTCGCTCCGTCGGCTATGAGTCAGACCCAGGCCCCCGACCGTCGCCAGGAGGGCGGTGATGCCTGCCGGCGCGTCCTCGAGCCGCGCGACCTGGGGGGCCAGCCGCCGGATCTGCAGCACAGTCGCCGCCTCGATGGCCTCATAGGCGTCCCGCCAGCTCCACAGTCCCTCGGCGTCCGACCCGCCGAAGGCTGTGGTCATGACGCTGGAGACCAGTTTGCGATCCAGCGGGCGGGAGCGGGCCAGGTTGGCCGCAAGCGCCCGGGCGGCGGCCAGAAGGTTGGCGCCTCGGTCGCAAGCGCGCGGCGCGGCGAACAGTGAGAAGCTGGCGGCCCGATGGAGCGTCTGGACGGCGGTCATGGGATGGGCTCCGGTCGCCCGGAGCGGCGGGCTCATCCCTCCAGTCCTCCAGGCTCGCCCCGGCCACCCTTCCTCCAGCTCCCATGACGAAGGCCCGCCACGACGATGTCGCGACGGGCCTCTCCCGCTCCGAGCCGGATCAGGCGGCCGTGTCGAGCGCCGCCTCGCCTTCGGGTGTCACCTCAAAGGCGCCGACGCCGTCGTAAGGCTCACTTCCGTTGTCCCCGGTCGCGTCACCATCCGCGTGGTCGACCTCCGACGCCGCAATCGCGTTGACCTCTGGCGGCGTGGTCCAGGACAGGCTCGCCGGTGCCCATCCCTTTTCGGCGGCGTTCTCCTCGACCCAAGGAATCAGGTCGGCCTTCTTCAGGAGCGCCGCTCTGACGTCGGGACGGTCCATCTCTTCCAACATCTTCAGGAGGAGAGTCTTGGAATGCGGCTTCAGGAACTCGACGTCAGGGGTCCAGTGGAGGGTGATGTCCGCGCCGCAAAGCGCGGCGATTTCGGCGGCTTCGGCCCGGGCCGACTTGCGGATCAGGGTCGTCCGCTCCTCCCGGATGTCGAGCGTCAGGGCGGTGAGCTCGGCGAGAAGGCCCATCTTGTCGCCATGGGCGAGGCCATGCACCCAGCCGATTACGGTCTGACCCGACGCCTCCCAGGCGGCACGCCGGTCGTCGAGCCTCTGACGGACGTCGCCGTCCAGCGCCTCGATGACGCGACCGCCCGCCGGCTTGAAGGCCGATGCGGTCAGGGCGAGCGCGGACTCCGACCGCTGTCCTAGGGTCCTGACGACGAGCTGGCTGAACAGGCGGGCGATCAGCGCCGTAAAGGCGACGCCGGGGTCGTCGGCCAGGGCGCGAATCAGGCCGCGGGTCGCCACGTCCGTGCGCACCGCATGAAGCGCATGGTTCACGCCTTCAGTCTCGACCTCGGGCGTATCGACCTCGGGCGGACGGTGGGTCTGAGCTGCGGCGGTGCTTGATGGAGAGACGGCAGCTTGATCGTCCGCCTCGCCCTCGATGTCCGGCTCAACGGGGGTGAAGCATCGGACTTCGATGCCGGTGCGCACCACAGGACGCAGGACCAAGGTCGTCGCCACACGGCCGTTCCACCCAGCCTGATCCATGGCCAGGCGGGCACGGATCATGACGTCGAGCGCTGCATCTACGGCCTCGGCGTCGGTCGTTTGGGTGAGAACCTCCTCGACGGTTTCGACGGCGGCGTTGAAGGCGTCGCGCTTGTCGCGATAGTCCGCCATCTCCGCGGCCGGCAGCATGCCGCCATAGACATAGCCGGCGGCTTCAAGATCGTCCGGCAGGTCCGGTTCGGGACCCGCGGTGACGTGGACCGCCAGGCCTTCGGCCTCGTAGACGAGAGCAATCTCGCGAACGCGTCTGGTCCAGGCTTCGGTGAGAATGGCCGGGTCCAGCAGCACCGGTGGCAGTTCCCCAAAGAGGTCGTTTTCGGTGCGCCCGCCGGCCAGGGCGTAGCGCTCCGGACCAATGAGCGCGCAGCGGGCGTCGCGCGCGGTGACACGTCCTTCGTCGAGTTTTTCGGTTACGCGCCAGTCCTGGAAGCCGTGGCCCTCAAGGGTCATCCTGGCGAGCTCCGCCTGTTCATCCGAATCAGAAAGCCGCGCGAGCAAACGCGCCTGCCGCAGGTTCAGCCGCCCGAGCCGCAGCGCCTGAAGCGCGACATCCGGCAGGGCCGAAAGCGCCGCCAGACGTTTGACGTCGATCTCCGCATAGCCGAGCGCCCTGGCGATGGCGGGCACGCCGAGCTTGCCCTTCAGCATCCGGCCGATCGCCGCGATGATGTCGGCGACATGGATCGGCACAGCCGTGTTGGTCAGCAGGACAGCGGCGGCCTGGCGAGCCGGATCGGTTTCGACGAAGACGTCGACGAGGAAGCCGTCATCGATACGGCCCTGTTCGACCAGCAGACGAAGCGCCATCAGGCGCCGACGCCCGTCGAGCGCCATGTGGGGCGCCTCCTTCTTCCGACCGGGTCGCACGGTCAGAGGCTGCAGCTGACCGGCGGCGAACAGGGTCTCAGCGAGCAGCGAAATCTCATCGTCGGGAGGCTCGCCGTAGCGAAGGTTCTCCGGGGCGATATCGAGGTCACGCAGTGGGACCAGCGGGCGGTTGCGCGTCGACGCGACCTGGAAGGGGGTCGCGACGACGGCTACGGCGGTGGAACGGCTCATAAGATGTCTCCTGCCGACGACGGGGCCCATCCCCGCCTTTCCGGCGCCCGGCCATCCCCTTCCTTTCTCTCCGCCTGATCGCCCTGAAGCGCCTCGTTCCAGTCGCTCCACGGGGCTGGTGGGAAGGCGAGCATCGCCTCGACGCCATCAGCCTCCAGTCGCTTCGCCAATCGCATCGCCGCCGTCTCGCCGGCTGCGCCGCGATCCCCTGCGATCACGACTGCAGCGACGTTGTCTGGAGCCCGCCACCGCGAGAGGTTTCCGGCCGACAGAAGCGCCCAGCCCGGCAGGTCGAAGCGGATCATGGCTGAGAGGGTGGTGACGACACCCTCCCCCACCAGCATCCGTGCCGCAGGTGCGCGCAGGCGGACGGCCGACCCAGGCGGAACCTGGCCCACGGTCTTGCGGGGCACTCTGAGCCCCGCCGCGACTTGGCCGTTGGGGGAGAGGTAAGTCAGTTCGACGGCGGTAAGTTCGCCCGAGGGCGCACGGATCCCCGCCATCATCGCGCGCCCGGTTCGGCGGCCTGGCCGATAAACGGAGAACGGCGCGCACGGATGTTCGAGGAGGTCATCGACGCCAGCCCGCCAGATCACGCCGCGTCCCGTAAGGTGACGCCCGACCAGGCCGGTTTCGACCGGCCGGTTTCCGTCCTGCCAGAGTGAATACGCGACGGCCCGTCGCCGGGGATGATCGATCACCGTCTCGACCGGCGTCAGGACAACGCCCTGGAGGCGGCCGTCGCGGTCGATCAGGCCCCGGCGCCGGAGATCGTCCCGCACCTCCCGCCATTCCGCCGCGCCGAAGGTGTGGATGACGACGCGGCCGGCGCTCAGGAGCAGGGAGACCGACCGGTCGGCCTTCCCGTGCCCAGGCGCCGGCACATTGGCGCGAAGGCCGTTCTGGTAAAGCTCTCCTCCGAGGGCCGCGACAATCCCGCGGAGGCTCATCGAAAATGTCCGAGCGCGCGCAAGCTGGCCGTACCGTCTCGTCCGATGACAAGATGATCGTGAACCTGAATCTCGAAGAGCTTCGCGGCCTCCACAATCTTGCGCGTCATCTCGATGTCGGCGCGCGACGGCTCTGGATCCCCAGACGGGTGATTGTGGACGAGGATGATGGCTGCGGCCGAAACCTCCAGAGCCCGGCGAACAACCTCGCGCGGGTAGACGGGCGCGTGGTCGATCGTGCCATGGGCCACAAGTTCGTCGCGAAGGAGCCTGTTGCGTTTATCGAGGAACAGGGTGCGGAACTGTTCACGGGGCTCCTCGGCTAGGGCGACGCGAACATAGGCAAGGAGCGCCGACCAGCTTGTGATCACCGGTCGTCTGGAGGCTTCGGCCCGGACCAGACGTTCGCTCAGAATGCGCAACAGCTTAAGGTCGGTCAGGGCCATCGCGCCCAGCCCGCTGACGCGCGCAAGCTCCGGCACGTCGGCCGAGGCGATGGCGGCCAAGTCGCCAAAGCGATCGAAAAGGGCCTCGACAGCAGGACCAGACGCCTGGCTCTGGTGCCGCCCCAGCAGGAGCGCCAGCAAGGCCCGATCGTCGAGACTTGGGAGCGATCCCGTGTTGGCGGCAAGCCCGGCCACATGGATCGCGGGTTCGAGGTCAGGAAGCGGACGCATGACGGTATCCAGCTGGGCTCCCAATCGGAGCCCTCACGACCACCCTTCCTTTCTTCCTAGGCGCGCTTCCTGACCCGACCGGATCGGCTCAGACTGCCCCGATGAAATGGTGGCTGATCCTTCCCGTCCTCGCCCCGCCTGCGATCGCCCACGCCGATCCGTGCGAAGGTCGGCTGCCCGATCGGGCGGGGCAGTCGTTTGCAGGGCAGGTCCGTTACATCGGCGACGGTGATGGGCTCTGCGTCGGCGACAGGGCGGACCCGGCGACTTGGGTGGAGGTCCGACTGGCCGACTTCGATGCGCCCGAGCTCAACGCCTCAGGCGGCCGGGCGGCGCGAGATCAGCTGCGCCGGCTGGTCCTGGGGCGGCGAGTGGACTGTGTGGCGACACGCGGCCGCAGCGGTCGGGTGATCGTCCATGACCGAGTGATCGCCACCTGCTGGTCGAATGGCCGCCGCGTCGGCGACCTCATGCGTGCCGCGGGCGTGCGCGAAGGCGGAAACTAGGCGAGTCTGGCTCAGGACCAGAACACCTCCACAGTCGCCGGCAGTCCGTTCATCGTCAGCACGCGCGCGAACGCCGTCGCCCAGGCCTGATTGCGATCCAGCGAGGCCTGGCGGTCGGGATTGAAGACCATTCCCCCGCTTCGGTAGTGACGATCTCCAAGCCCGGTTTGGACCAGCCACCGGGCAAAGCCGCGCCGGGCGTCGGGCACGCGCACGCTCGCCGATCCGAACGCGCCCTCATGGACGATCTCGCCGCCCTGGATGAACATCGGTGTCGGCACGGCGCTCGCGGCGGCGCGTTGTCCCGCCTCATTCGCCCACGCATACAGCTGAGACCAGTCCAGGGCCGTGCGAGGTCCCGGCGGGAGAATCGGGGGCGAATTCATCAAGGGATGATCGCCGCCCTTCTTCGCCGGGAACACCGTGCTGAGCGACGGCAGGGCGCCCGGCCGCAGCATCCACCCCGACCGCACGGAGACGGACCGGCCTGTCCGCCCCCGAACAACAAGATGGAGGTTGAACCGGATTCCGTAGCCTCCCTCCCATGTCTGATACTCCAGATCTTCGGGCGATACGGTCAGCAAGCCCTCGTACAGCTGGGCCGCCAGGAAACGCCAGTCGTCCGGGTCCAGTCCGATCTCCTTGACGAGGAAGGCCCCCTTCGGCGCGCCTTTCACGGAGTCCGGATTGAAAAGATAGCCGGTGAACTTCCCCTCGGGCATCAGGCCCTCGAGGATGTCGCCGGGGGCGCCGACGATGTCGAACGCGAACTCATGGTCACCGCTACCAAGCTCCGGCAGCCGGGAGATGGCGTCGAGCAGGCGGTGTTCCACGCGGCCGGCGTGCTTGCGGGCCAGGCGCTCACCGGCGAGGCCGCCGCGCTCCGACACCGTCGTTGCCGGCAGGCCGGGCCCCTGCTCGGCAAGCCATCCGAACGGTTTCCAGATCAATCCATGAGGTTCAAACCGGTCCGCCCCTTCGAGCGCCCAATCCGGATCGCCCTCGACGCTGAGATCCTGAACGATCGCGCCATCCATCACGGATGCGCCATGGATCAGCCCCTTCATGAAGGCCCCTCGATGCACCGGATTGCCTCGGTCGATCTCGAAAGCCCCGACGTAGCCTGGCGTGGACTTGAGACGATCATCGATACTCTGACGAACCGCCGGGATCAGACCCGAGAGGGTGACGCATTCTCCGGTATGCCGCCGGAAGATCTCGCTCCCCCGATCAGGATCGAGCGTGCTCCACCCCGCTGCAAGCGAGTCGATCCAGTCCCAGACGAGATACTTATAGGTGTCGACATCATGGGACAGGGTGCGCCCGCCGCCTCGCCGATAGGCGCGTACGGCGGTGGTGCGTTCGGCCGCTGCGGGCAGCATCGGAAGACCCACCCTGACCTGGCAGCAGGTACGTCCCTCGGGATCGGCCTCGCTCAAGGCGTCCAGAACCTGCCCGGTGAACCATGCCAGTTGAGGTTCGGGCACGCCTTCCACGCTGTTGTCGAACAGGAAGGCGCAGGGCTCGGCGCCAACCTCACCCTCGACGTCATCTCGGCCGTCGCTCCGGTCCATCACGTTCCTGATCCGCCTTTGCCGCTTAGTTCCCGGCGGCTTAGGTCGGCTACGTCCGCACGCTCCCGCCTCTCGCCGTCCGGTGAGCGTGACGGTGTGCCGTCCGGGCCGCCTCTTCAAGCCACGGGGCCCGACCCTGAGAGAATATAGTTTCAAAAGCCAGATGGCGGTCCGTCCCGTACCGACTGAAGTCCCGACTATACCCAGCGCTGGGACGCCAGGATGCGGCAGGACTTGCCCGAAAGTCGCCCCAAACCGCTCTTCCCTTGAAGGATCGATGATCTCCGAAGGGTTGATCGCCATGCCTCAGGCTCGCCTCGCCAGTCTCGCCGCCGCCGTTCTGGTCGCGCTCCAAGCCGCCACCCAGACGTTCGCCTGGCTTTACCGCTATCACCCGGCCCTCGGGTCCGCCCTCCGGATGGACGAAACGGGGGTCTACTGGCCCTGGATGATCCTTGTCTGGCGCCAGCGGTTCGGTGAGGCCGACGCCGACGCCTTCGCCCTGCCGCTCTCGGTCTTCACGGTGGTGATGGCCTCCGCGATGGGCGCCACGCTTCTGTTCGACGGCGGCTCCGTGAAACGGACGCGAGGCTGGGGCGGGCTCGCTCAAGCCGATCACGCAGGGCTCAGGCACAACGCCGGCTGCGTCCTGGGTCGTCTCAAAGGCCGGCTTCTGGCGACAACGGACCTGCGTCCGACCCTGGTTACGGGCGGGACGCGATCCGGTAAGGGGCGAGGACATGTCGTGCCGACCCTGTTGAGCTGGACCGACAGCGTTCTCGTGCACGATCCCAAGCGCGAACTCTGGCGAGTGACGGCGGGCTGGCGCGCCGAACACAGCCACGCCCTTTACTTCAATCCGCGCGATCCTGCCTCTACTCGCTTCAATCCGCTGGCCGAGATCCGGCCCGGACCGCAGGAGCTGGCCCAGGTCCAGCGGCTTGTCGCCATCCTCAGCGATCCCGGCGGCGCCCGGGATGACGAAGCCATCTGGGACAAGGCCGCCTCGGAAATCCTCGAAGCCGTCATCCTCCATGTTCTCTACACCGCGCCGGACGCCGAGAAGACGCTGCTGACCGTCCGGACGATGTTGGCCGATCTGGACGCCGGCGCCGAGGTCATGGTCCGGACGCTTCATCGCCTCGGACCGGATGGCGCGCCCGAGGTTCACCCTTTCATCGCCACGGCGGTGAAGGGCTACGCTGCGATGCACGACCGCTTCCGGACCTCGGTGCAGGGCACAGCGCGCAGCTATCTCAAATGGCTGGCCGGCGATGATCTGGTCCACGCGCTGTCGGCGTCGGATTTCGCACTCGGAGACCTGATGTGCGCCGAAGCGCCCGTCTCCCTCTATGTCCAGGTCGCGCCGGCGGACGCCGTCGCGCTGCGGCCGGTTATACGCATTCTCTTCTACGCTGCCGCTCAGGCCCTGACCGCAGACGAGAGATCCGATAACGCGGGGCGCGAGAAACGCCGCCATCTGCTGATGGTGATGGACGAATTCCCGCTGCTCGGCCGCCTCGCCTTCTTCGAGAAATCTCTCCGCCTGATGAGCGGCTATGGGATCAAGACCCTGTTCGTCGCCCAATCGCTCAACGACATCGTCGAGACCTACGGGGCCAACAACACCATCCTCGACAACTGTCATGTCTACACGGCTTTCAGCGCGCTTGATCCACTGACGCAGGACAAGGTCTCCAAACTCACCGGCACGGTGCTCGAGAGAAAGATCAGCCGAAGCGGGCCGGCCGGTCTGGGCGCGGGGCGCAGCTCCGTGTCGCGATCGGAGGTCGAACGGCCTTTGCTGGAGCCCGGCGAGATCCGCGCTCTCCCCGAGGACGTGCAGCTGACATTCGCCGCCGGCCACCGCCCCCTCCGGACGCAGAAGGTGCGCTACGATCGGGAAAGGCCCTTTCGGGATCGGGCGGATCGCCCGCCACCCGATCAGGCGACCTCCATCGATACCCCTGGCGCGCCGCTTCATCCCTGGGCCGGGCGTCGGGGCCTAGGTGAAGATCCGGAAGCCGCCTTGCCGCTGTTCAAGGAGGTGGAGGCGGCGATCCATGATCGACGGGTCGCCGCGAAGGCGGCCGAGACCTACGAGCGGATCTCCACCGCCTTCGCCGCCGAGCAGGCGGTGCTCGATGGACTTCAAGGCGGCGCCGATGCCCGGTCGTGAGTCGGCGGCGACGCGCATCCAGGTTTATGTCACCGATCCCCGTATCGTCGCGGCCCTGAAACGCGAAGCGCGGTCGGCCAACATTCCCATCAGTCAGGCGGCCGGCCGTTCGCTCGCCAAGGGCCTTGCCAGAAGTCTTCCGGCGGACCCGGACGATCGGCTCCTTCAGCTTGACCGCGCGCTGAGGGATCACATGCGATCCACGGCACGAGACGTGCAGATCATCCAGGAACTGGTCATCGAGGTCGCGCGCGCCTTCTTCATGCGCCTGCCAGACGCCGTCACCGATCAGGATCCCGTCGCCCGAGCGTCGGTCGACCGTCGGATCGAGCAGTTGCTGGATGACACGGCCGCCCGGCTGATCTCCGGAACCAGACCGCCGCGCGACGACGCCCCCTCTGCATCCGCCGGATCCGCGAAATGAGCGTTCACCCGATCGTCGCCGAGCGGAAACTCGAGGCGCTCCGCCACGCGCTCGGGCCCGACGTCCTGGCGGCTCTGATCGATCCTTCGGTGGTGGAAATCCTCGCCAATCCCGACGGACGACTAGTGCTGGATCATGTCGGTTCCGGACGGACTGACACCGGGCGCAGGTTGGAGCCCGAGGCCCGAGAGCGCGTCATACGGCTGATCGCGGATTATGTCGGGGACCCGGTCACCCGCGAGATGCCCCGTCTGTCCGGCGTCCTGCCGGCGACCGGGGAGCGCTTCCAGGGATTTCTCCCGCCGGTCACCGCCGCGCCAGCCTTCTCGATCCGCAAACGCCCCGCCGTCATCTTAAGGCTGGAGGATTATGTCCGCGACGGCGTGATGACGGAAGCCCAGGCTGCAGTCCTGCGGGTCGCTGTTGGGGCGCGCAGAAATCTGCTTATTTCTGGCGGCACAGGGTCGGGCAAGACGACCCTCGCCAACGCCCTTTTGGCGGAGCCGGCGTTTGCTAATGATCGTGTTTTCCTGATCGAAGACACGCCGGAACTTCAGTGCTCGGCTTGGGATCTCGTCGCCACGCTCACTCGCCGCTACCCTGTCTCCATCGGCGTCGTCGATCTGGTGCGCGACGCCCTGCGCATGCGGCCCGATCGGATTGTCGTCGGCGAAATGCGTGAAGGTTCCGCCGCGCTGGAGACCCTCAAGGCCTGGAACACCGGTCATCCTGGAGGCCTCTCGACCATCCACGCCAATTCCGCCCGTGAGGCGCTCTACCGGCTTGAGGATCTCATGGCCGAGGTCGGCCCCTCGGCTCCCCGTCGAGCGATCACGCAGGCGATCGACGTGCTGGTCCATATCACCCGGACGCCCCAAGGGCGGCGGGTCGAAGACATACTCTCCCTGTCTCAGGACTTGACCGGCGCCTATGGCCTGACCAGCCCAGGTGACGGCATCTAGAGGCAGGTCTGCCAGGTCGGTCAGCCAAGTGTCTCTATCGGCCTGTTTGTAAACCTCGAGGCCGGCTGTCAGGCCAGCGTCGCCCGGATTGCGGTGAGGACATCAGCTCCGAGGTTCGGCCGCACGGCCTCATTGGCGGCGAGCATGAGCCGCCCCAGGGACCGGCGGTCTACCATGTCGCGGGCGGCCTGGCGGATAACCGGCGCCGTCAGGATCGGCGTACGCAAGGCGAACTGCGCCCTGTCGGCAAGATGCGACCAATGCGCCGAAACCCGTCCGGCGAGCGTCGCTTCCAGTCGGCGCGCCGTAGTGGACCGCTCCAGCCACTCCCAGATCCGGAAGCTCGCCAACATCAGCAGCGAGGCGTCGGCCGTGGGCGGCCGGACGATCAAGGCCGCCGCCGCCAGGCTCGCGGGCAGGGCGTCGAGGTCCGGCGTGAGCAATCCGTCCCAGCGCCTCACCGTCGGGCCGAGGAGAGCTGTGTCGGGCGCGGCTTCAAGCCGTTCCGCCACGGCGGTGACGTTGAAGACGGGATCGCGGAGCACATTGCCGACGACGAACACCGCGACCGCATCGTCAATCGGGGCCCTGATCCGAGGCTCGGCGAGGTCCACCGGCAGAGCCTCCCAAGGCATGACGTCGCACACCTGATGGATGGCCGCCCCGACATCGTCCAAACCGCCCCGGTCGATGTGGGCGACAATGCGAGCCGCATTGCGCAGGGCGTCGACGAGGTGGTCGATAGAGGAGCCGAGCGCCGCGTCCTCTAGACGGCTGAAGCCGAAGGCGACCTCGAAGGCGGCGATGCGACGGTCGCGCACACGCGCCTGGACCTCAGCCCTGACGCCGATGTCCAGGCCGAGCTGACGCTCGACGGCGGCCGCCTGGTACCAGAGCGCCTCCTTCTGCGGCACGGGCTGCGGCCAATCGGCGTCGATGGCCGCCCCGCTGCAACCGCCGAGTTTCACAGCCACTGCGTCGTCGTCGCCGCCGGCCAGGCGATTGACCATCCAGGCCGCCAGCCCCGCCAGCATCCGGGTCACGAACCCGCCCCGACGAGCCTCGCGGTCGAGCCCGTCCGCCACGCGTGCGGCCGCGATCAAGGTGCGCAGGGCCGCCTCGCGTCGTCCCGTCTCGAACTCGACCTGGGCCTGATCACCCAGCAATCCCGCCTGCATGTCCGTCATCGTCGGGATCAGCGCCGCTTCCGCCGCGGCCTCGCCAAACAGACGAGCGGCCTCTGCCGGGTCGCCCAGCCTGTGAGTGCTCACCGCCAGTTCGCGAAGCATGTGGGCTCGGTCGATTGCGTCTCCAGCCTCCTGTCCGAGGAAGCGTCGCGTTTGTTCCACTACGGCCTCGTGCCGGCCCAGCCGGAAGAATATCTTGATCCGCTCCCGCTGCAGTAGCGGGTTCCCGGGCCAGGACAGTTCCGCGGTCTCCAGAACGGCCAGGGCGTCGTCGTGTCGGTCGGCGTATTCGGACAGAAGGGTCGTCCGGGCGGCAATGCACTGCACCGTGATCTCCGGCCGCGCCCAGCGTTCAGCGATGGCCTGGAGAACGATGTACCGCGCCGCCGCGGCCACGGCATCGAAGCCGTCCGCATCGGCGTCTCGCACCCAGGGTGACTGGATCGCGCTTCTCACGGTCGCGGCCGTATCGTTCAGAGTGGCGAGGTAGCGGTCCCGCACAGCCGGGTCGATGTCGTCCAGAGCGGTGAACAGACCTTCGAGCTCGTCGATGGACTGGAGGTGCGCCGTCCGCCAGGTGAACATAAAGTCGGCGGGCTGTTCGCTGCCGGCGTAGGTCGTCCGCGCCCGCAGTGTGTCGCGGGTCTCGACAGGGAGGCGCAGGTCGAGCCCCTCCATCTCACGCACCAGGCCGAACCAATCGGCGGGCGGCAGCGAAGCGGTGGGACCGCTCAGGACGGTGAACAGCGCCGCCTGGAGAATGTCACCAGGGCGCTTTGATCCTGAAAGCTCTGTGCGCAGTCGGCCCAGAATCCGCCGTATCGTCTTGGCGGGAGAGCGGGCGACCGCGACCTTCAACTGCGCCAGTCGCGCCAGGCAGGCCGCTTCGGGGTCCTGTTTCACCAGGGGCGTCTCGGTGGAGAAGAAGGTCAGGGGCTCGAGATGTTCGAACAGAATGTCGCGGTTCTCATCCTTCACCGTCATGACGAACACCCCGATCGCCTTCAGGGCCTCGACATGATCCGCCACGAGGCCGGACAGGAGCAACTGGGCGACGTGTTCGCCTGGAATGGGGCGACGTGCGAGGAGGTCGTCGCAGATCGCGGCATGGACCGCTGTCTGTTCGGGCGCCGACAGGGTTCGGGAGCCGGCGTCCGCGACCAGAGGCGAGCCCCGGAAGCGTCCGGCGCGAGCGGTCTCGATCCAGGGACCGACGAGGAAGTCCAGGGCGTCGCCCGGCTGGCCGAGCGCGGGCGTCGCGGCGCCGGCGGCGACCGCGAGGCCCCGGTCGAACCCCCCGATCAGAAGCGAGAGGCGGTACAGCAGGGACCGCGGTCGATCGGGAAGATCCTCGATGAGCCGCTCACGCACCGCATCGCGTTCCAGGTCGAGATCCAGCGCCCGATCGCCGGGAAGAATACCCTGCAGATCCTCTCCGGTCGGCCAGCCTCGCGCCTTCAGGCCGGTAATCCGAGCGGCCACGAGTTGGGGGTGCCCGCCGCTCGACAGCCAGACCGATCGCATCCATCGCGCTGCGTCGCCGCCGGCGCGCGCCACGATTTGACCGACCTCGGTCTCCTCGAGCGGCGGAAGGCCGAAGGGCACGACCCCGTTGGAGAGGGAGGGCGGCGGCGGTCGATAGGCGGTCACCACCAGCCCGCCATCGACCTGACGAACGGCCTCTGACAACAGAGCGAACTGCAGGGCGAGGCGGGGCAGGCCGGCGGCGGGAACATCGTCAAGGATGAGACCCCCGAAATCCCGATACTGCGTCGCCTGGCGTGCGAGCCGCAGTCGCTCGGCGACCGCTTCGGGCTTCAGGTCGCGCAGTTCAATGATATACCAGCCCCGGTTCGACATCCGGACGACATCCAGAGCGGCCGTGGTCTTTCCACCGCCGCTGGATGCGTGCAGCCACACGATCGCACCGCCACTCAGGCCGCTCGAGGCCGCCTGGGTGATCGCGGTCCGTTCGATGTGCAGCGGAGACGCCGGAATGACGCGCGCGTCGATGAGGATCTCGCCCAGCCGACTGGTGGCCGACGCGCTCTCGCCAGGGCCCGGTCCCCGCCGGACGGCGGACATCGGCATGCTGACGGAGGTGGCGGCCTCGAACGTCTCCAGGAACTGGGCGCGGGTAAGCTGTCGGGTGTCGGGATCGACGATTCGTCGCATCACGGCATACAGGATTGCGTCGCGCGCTCTGCGTCCATCACTGGGCATCAGCCCCAGTCGGTCCGCCGTCAGCGCCAGGCGGTCTGCGAGGAGTTCGTCGAGCTGCACCAGATCGGGTTGGCCGCCTTCCCATCGCATCCGGCGCAGGAGCTCCTCGCGAATAACTGCATCCGGCTCCTGTTCGAGCCAGGACCGCAGATCTGTGTCGAGGGGCAGGGACAGCAGCAGCGCCTTGAGGCCGGTCAAATCCCGCCCCTCAAGGGCGGCGAGCCGCCATTCGTCCAATCCCTTGGTCGGCGCGGGGAGAGGCCCGCCGCGTTCCCGGCCGAAAGTCGCGGTGGTCATATAGACGGCACGGACCCGGCGGGCGCGATTGGAGTTCCGGAGCCGCCAGAAGCCGTTGATCGTGTCTACAACCCCAGTCGTGCGCAGCGTCGTGGCGGGCCCGGTGGCCACATCCTTGACCTGGGTGAGGGTCAAGGCCTCCGACGTTGCGATTGAGAAGTCGTCCGCGACTTCAAGCAGGAGCACCTCGTCCTCGGCCAACGCGGCCCAGGCCAAGGCCGAGGCGACGATCTGGTAGACATAGCCGCGGATCGAGGCCACGGCTTGGCGCTGCCGTTCCACCTCCGGAATGATGATGTCGGCGAGGTCGTTCATGGGAATCCACAGGCCCTGGACCCATTAGCGTCGCGTGATCTCCGGTCTGAGTGCAACCGTAAATCCGGGAGGGAGAGATACAGTGGGCCGGGCCGGCGCCCTCCAGCGCGTTATCCTTGGCTGCGCGTAGCGTCTGTCTCGTCTATTTTCGAGCCGGGACCGAACGACGCACGGCCCGACAGCGGACGGTTACGCCTGGAGGAAGGTCTGGTCACGCCGCAGCCCTCGGTCGGATGACGATTGCGCGGGAGTCCGCACTCCGGCAAGAGATCGGCATGAGACCTCGTCTGAAGGACGCAGATTTGCGCACGGCGGCCCTGGGGCGCCTGCTGGCCCATGCCGCGAGCGCACCGGACACGCTGGTCGTCAACGAACTCGGCCTCGCCCACGGCGCCTCACGTGTCGATATTGCGGTCATCAACGGCCATATCCGGGGCGTTGAGATCAAGGCGGAGGCGGACAGTCTTGAGCGGCTGCCTCGACAGGTCGAGGCCTATGGCCGGGTGGTCGACCGGGCGACCCTGATCGCGGACGAGCGTCATCTGCCTGCCGCCCTGTCGCTGCTTCCGGACTGGTGGGGGGTCATCTCCGCCCGTCGAGCGGCCAATGGCGCCGTTGTCTTCCGCCGGCTACGCGCGGAGCGGACCAACCGGGCGACCGATCCGATGACCGTGGCCCGTTTGCTCTGGCGCGAAGAGGTCCGGGCCATCCTCGAAGCCCAAGGCTGTGACGCCCGCCTCCTGCGCGCGCCGCGCGCCGTCCTCTATGCGGAACTGGTGTCCCGCTATCCGAAGACGAAGCTGGCCGGTCTGGTGCGCGCCGCCCTCAAGGACCGTGGAAACTGGCGAGATCGTCCACGACCCGCGTGATGTGATGGTTGGTGCCGACCCACCGCCAGGTCGTCAGGTTGCCGGTCTTCTCGGTCTTGGCGTCGCAGCCGCGGATGTAGTCGCTGCCCGCCGAATAACCCGAAGCCGCGATGTGGCCGGACGTGATGACCGTGCCGCACTGGCCCCGGTACTGGCCATAGCCGTTGTCCCTCACATTGTTGCCCTTGGTGATGAACCACCCGTCGGCGACGGTGAAGCGAATGGTGGCGGACGGCTTCAGAAGCCGCATATCTCCCCCCGGTATATCGGCGGAGGCGATGGCGTAGTCGCCGAACGCCAGGGGCCTAAATCCGCAAGCCAGGCTGCCGACCACCCCCTTGTAGAGCTTCCATTCCAGGCGGGGCAGAATCTGGGTCGCCAGCTTGACCTCACCCATCGAGACCGGAAAGGAGGTGCCCATCAGGACGAGACTCCTGACGTCGCCATAGACCGCATGCGATTGAAGGAGCGCCGCGACGAGCGCGATGAGGTCCGCCAAAGGTTCGAAATTCTTCGCCGCCAAATCGACAATCAGATCGGTTTCGGAAAGGCCGACACCGAGCGACGCGACAAGACCGATCAGGGTCACTGGAAAGACGGGATCGGCGATCTCGTCGAGGCTGACGCGGACCGCGACGCCCCGGCCGTCCAGCGCCATGCCGGCGGCGAGGGCGTTGTAATGCGCCAGATCGCGCGCCAGCCCCGTCACGGGCGTGAGGACGCCGCCGCGCGCACGAACCGCGTCGAGCAGGTAGGTGAGCGGATGCACGCCTCCGATCATCCGCTCGGTCGGTTTCAGCAGGTTGGTGTCCAGGAAGGCCGGGCGAGCGCCCCATTTTTTCTCCAGCCGTGACGCGAAGGGCGTCAGCTGGCCGTCGATCGTCTTCTTGAACCGGTTATGTTCGAAGTCCCATTCGGGCGGCGTAACCTCGATTAGCGGGACCACCCGGTCCTTCGCGGCGGCATGCAGTCGCAGCAGGGCCTGATATTCGCCCTGCCTCCATTTCAGGACCGGAACATAGGTCTTCGCGGTCAATTCCATGACAGATCCTCCCGCGCCGCCTGTCGGCGAACCTCTCCTGCCCCGACGAGACTGCGAAACAGGGTGTAGTCCTTGGCTTCGCGCCGGATCCGGCCCGCGATGATCGCCGGGTGCAGGCCCAGTCGCGCCGCGTCAGTCGCCACGGCCTTCTCGGTTCGCGTGAAGCGCGAGACGCACAGTCGCCATTGATCCTCAGGAAGCAGGGCCTCCTGGGCGAATCGGTCCGCCTCCGCCTCCACGGGAGACAGGTCGGGTGCATCGGTGTCGTCGAAGATGGCCTGATAGCCGCCCTCGCGGATATGGAGCGCGAGGTGCCCGACTTCGTGCAGCAGGGTGAACCAGAAATTGTCCAGCCGGTCGTAGCGGAGCGTCAGGGCGGCGACGGGAATGCCGGATGGACTGCGCAGGGCCGCACCATCGAGCAGCGTTCCGGGCAGATGCGGCTCGAACACCAAGGCGATCCCCGCATCCTGAAGGTAACGACCCGCGCGCACGACGCCATCTTCGTGGGGGCTAAGGCGAACCAGGCCGTCGAGCCAGGCCGGGGTCAGGGATGCCGGATCGAAAGCCGATGACGGCCTGCGCTTCTCCGCGAGGATGCTGACCCGAGCTTCCCACGCCGCGAGTGCCGCGAAATGCGGGTTGGAGCCACTGCGGATGGAGCGGCGATGCAGGGCCATGGGCGTCCAAGCATAGGCCGCTTGCCGGAAAAATCCTGGAACGAGATCGTTGGCGGCCTTGCGCGCCTGCGCTGCCGTCCCGGCGAAGTCGTCGAAATAGCCTCGTTTGAACATCTCTGACACGGGATAGGTGGAGATCGATACGGCCGCCGAATCCTCCGGCGGCGCAGTGCGGAGCTGAGCGCTCTCGCGCACCGCGATATCGAGTGCCGCCGCCACCTCGGACAGCCGCTCCAGACTGGCGGACCGGTAGCGTTCCGCCTCGTAGCGTTGGATTTGCTGCTCTGCGATCCCCAAGAAGGTGCCAAGATCCCTCTGGCTCATATTGCGGGCGATCCGCGCCCGGATGAGAATATCGGGCAGGTCATGAAGACCCTCGGCCTCGAAGCGCGTGACCGCCCCGGACTGGAGGGAGTCATACTCTTCGATCTCGGCCTCAAGCTCAGAAATCTGGCTCTCTAGGCCGTCCGATTGCACCTTGAGGAGAAGGGGGTGGATATCGGTCGAAGTCGAGGCGAAGCGCGCAAGATCGGCCTGGAGCCGGACGACGGCCGCGCGGGCAGACCGATATTGTTTGTCGTTCGTGATCATGGGGTCGCTCCTTTCTGCGCGTCTGGTGCGATACGAATGATGCCCTTGGGCTGGTCGGTGAATTTCTCGGTCTGGAAAAAGCCAAGGAGGCCGGGGTTCAGGGGCAACTGGATGGCGAACATCTCTCCGAAGTATTTCACCTTCTGAGCGGCGCGCTTGTTCGCGACGTCCAGGAGAACCGGGTCGAGCTTTTGAGGATCGACGCCAGCGACGTCCCAGCAGCCGTCGAAATCGCCGGGATGGGGTTTGGCCGTGATGAAACTGCCGTCCAGAAAAATGGAAGCGCAGCCCGCTCGCCGGAGCGCCTCGGTCATCCTGACGAAACCTCCGAAAAGCCAGACCCGGTGCGGCGTGGTCGCAAACCGCGCCGAAACTTCGGCGAGGGTGGCGTCATGGACGCCTGGCGGCAGAACCGGCCAAGGCGCAGAGCCGCCCAAATCAATAAAGTCCGGGATCATGCGCACACAATGATATTGTTGTGTCAGTTTGTCAAGTTTATCGCGTGAAGCGTAGGCCTTTCGACCTTAACGCGAGTCGATGTCGTCTACCGATCCACAAGTCCGGCGGCGCGAAGCGAAATTTGGCCGGTCGCGACCACGGCTCGGCTTGCCTGAGCGGGGGTCAGGTGAAGCCTGTCTGCGTCGCATCCACCGATCGGCGTGAATATTCGAGACTGCCGGACACCCGTGGCGCGGTGTGCGGCCTGGCCCGCGCAGGGCGGGACGCCTCCTGCTCAGACTGGGACGGTTTTGCAGCCCGTATCGCCTATCTCTCGCCGCAGCCGCGATTTCCCGATCTCGCGACAAGTCTTTGTCGACTTGTCGGACACGCCGCTAGGACATCGATGCCAAGCTGATCACGCCCGCCAGCCGTACACTCCTACCCCTCTCAAAATATATTCACAGCACTCGTTGACAGCCTGTGGATGTTTTTGATGACTATGACGGGTCGGCGTCTTCTACGCCAAAGTCCTCAGGAATCCTACCATGACGCGTTTACTTCAACGCGGCCTGTCGGCCGCGACGGTGACTTGCGGCCTTCTCTTCGCTGGCCAGGCCTTGGCAGGCGGGTCTGGGATGCCCTGGGAAGGACCGCTCCAGCAGATCGTGGAGTCGATCACAGGGCCCGTCGTTCAGGCCGCCGCCGTGGTGGCGGTAGTGCTCTTCGGCGCCGGCGTGGCGATGAGCGAGAACGGCTCCTCCATGCGGCGCGGGCTCGGCATCCTGTTCGGCCTGTCAATCGCCTTCGCCGCCTCAACCTTCTTCCTGCAGTTCTTCGGCTTCGCCGGCGGGGCGGAGATCGCCTGATGTCCGAGACATCGTCTGATCACCGTCCGCCAGGCTGGCAACTGCCGGTCGCCGCCGCGCTCACCGAACCGGTGACCCTGGCCGGCATGCCGCGGGACTACGCCATCCTGATGGGCACCGTCGCCGTGGTGCTGGGATTGGCCCTGCGGATCTGGTGGCTCGGTCTTCTGTGGTGGGCGGTCGCCCACGCGATCGGCCTGTACGCCGCGCGGGCGGACAAGCGGTTTTTCGACGTGCTTCGCCGCCATCTGGCCCTGCCCGGCCACCTCGATGCGTGAGAGAGATCATGCGTTTTCTGGATGAACATCGTAGACGACCGGCGCTTCTGGCCGATCATCTGCCCTGGGCGGCCATGGTCGCCCCCGGCGTGGTGCTGAACAAGGACGGCTCCTTCACCTGCGGTCTGCGTTTCAGGGGGCCCGATCTCGAGTCGGCCTCGGACCTGGAGCTGATGTCGGTCCGGGCGCGGCTGAACAACGCGCTGAAACGTCTTGGCAGCGGGTGGTGTCTGCATGTGGAGGCGCGTCGTCGTCCCGCCCAGGCCTATCCGAAGAGCGAGTTCGAGATCGCCGCCGCCTGGCTGATCGACGCAGAGCGCCGCGCCCTCTTCGAGACCAGCGAGCCGGCTTACGAGACCGATTACCGGGCCGCACTGACCTGGCTGCCGCCAGCGGATCAGACCCGCCGCATAGAGCGGGTCCTGTTCGACGGAGCTGACCCGGCGAGCCGCGACTGGCGCAACGCGCTGGACGCCTTCACGCGCGAGACCGCACAGATCGTCGATCTTCTGGCCGACGCCCTTCCGGAAGTCGCCATGCTGGACGATGCGGAGATCCTGACTTGGCTCCATGACTGCGTCTCGCCCCGAACCGTCCGCCTCGAACTGCCCGCGACGCCGATGTTCCTCGACGCCTGGCTGGCCGATGCACCGCTTCTGGGCGGTGTGGCGCCCACGCTCGACGGCCGGACACTGAAGGTGGTCTCGGTGCGCGGTCTCCCGGCGAGCACGCGGCCGGGGCTGCTCGACGCCCTCGGCGCTCTGCCCTTCGCCTATCGCTGGAGCGCCCGCTGGATCGGCCTCGACAAGGCGGACGCCGAGGTCGAACTGGTCAAGCTGCGCAAGAGGTGGTTCGCCAAGCGCAAGGGCGTCGGCGTCCTGCTGCGCGAGGCGATCACCAAGGAGGAAGTGCCGCTCCTCGATACGGACGCGGCCGCCAAGACCGACGAGTGCGACGGCGCCCTGGAGGCGCTCGGCTCGGATGCCTGCGCCTACGGCTATCTGACCACGACGATCACGGTGACGGCGCGCGATCCCGACCGGGCGGCGGAGCAGGCGCGAGCGATCGAGGCGACCCTGAACGCCCAGGGCTTCGTCGCCCGTACCGAAGACCTGAATGCGGTCGAGGCCTGGCTCGGCTCCCTGCCGGGCGAGCCCTATGCGGACGTCCGCCGGCCGCTGGTCTCCACCTTGAACCTCGCCGACCTTCTTCCGGTCTCCGCCGTCTGGGCCGGGCCGACCGCAGAACCCCGCCTGCAAGGGCCGCCTTTGGCGGTCGCTCGGACTAGCGGGTCCACGCCTTTCCGGCTCTCCCTGCATGTCGGCGACGTTGGCCACGCCATGGTCGTGGGGCCGACCGGCTCAGGAAAGAGCGCCCTGCTGGCCTTTCTGGGTCTCCAGTGGTTCCGCTATCCGCAGGCCCGGGTCGTAGTCTTCGACAAGGGCCGTAGCGCGCGCGCCGCGACCCTGGCCGCCGGTGGGCGCTGGCACCCCCTGCAGCCGGGCGGCGACTTCACCCTTCAGCCGCTCGCCCGGATCGAGGACGACGCCGAACGCGCCTGGGTCTCAGAGTGGCTCGCTGATGCCGTCCGTCTCGCAGGTCTCGCGCCCACGCCGCGGATCCGCGAAGAGATCTGGGCCGCGCTCGGCGCCCTGGCCCAGGCGCCCGTCGCACAGCGCACGCTGACCGTGTTCACGGCCCTGGTGCAGGACAAGGCGGTGGCGGCGGCCCTGGAGCCTCTGACGCTCAAGGGGCCTCACGGCGCCCTGATCGACGGCGTCGCCCCGCAGGACGGAGCGCTCGCCGACTTCGAGTGCTTTGAGCTCGAGAGCCTTATGGCGACGCCATCGGCGGTCGCCCCCGTGCTCGCCGCCCTGTTTCATGAGATCGAGCGCGGCTTCGACGGGCGGCCGACCCTCCTGATCCTGGACGAGGCCTGGCTATTCCTTGGTGAGACGGCATTCGCGGCCCGCATCCGCGAATGGCTCAAGACACTGCGCAAGAAGGGCGTGGCGGTCGTCTTCGCCACCCAGTCGCTCGATGACGTCGTGCGCTCGTCCATTGCGTCGGCCCTGATCGAGAGCTGCCCGACCCAGATCTTCCTGCCCAACCCGCGCGCGCTCGAGCCGGCCTCGGCGGACCTTTACCGGATGTTCGGCCTGAACCGTCGTCAGCTCGAGCTGATCGCTTGGGCGACCCCCAAGCGCACCTACTATTGGCGACAGCCCGACGGGCGACGGCTGTTCGATCTGAAGCTGACCGGAGCCGGCCTGGCCCTCTGCGGCGCGTCCTCTCCCGATGACCAGGCGCTTATCGAGAGCGTGCTCGCGGCTCTCGACCCGGCCGACCTGCGGCCGGACCGCTTCGCCCGCGAATTCCTCAAAGCCAAAGGAGTCCAACATGTCGAGAATGTCTTCGACAGCTTCGATCCGCCCGTCCCGAACCCCGTCCGGTACGCGGCGGAGTAGGTCCTCGGTCCTGGCGGCGACCGGCCTCGTGCTCGCCGCAGTCGCCGGCTTCGCCCAGGCCGCCGCCGCCCAGCAGATCGTCTACGATCCCCGCGCCCATGTGCAGACCAGCCTCCAGGCGGCTCGGCAGTTGGAAAGCCTGGCCAATGACGCGCGGGCGCTGGCCAATCAGGCGCGCAGTCTCGCCGCCTCGCCCTACAGCCATCTCGCCGAGTCATCGGACACCCTGCGCGACATCGGCGAGCTGGCGCGGACCGTCAGGGGCACGGCATCGACCCTCGACGGGGTGCAGCGGCAGTTCGCCGATCTGTACCCTGACGACCTGTCTCTCTCGGATCTCACGGCGCTCGGCGCCGACCGGTCTACGACCGCCCGACGGACCGCCGAGGATCTGGCGCGAACGGCGGCCGAACTGGAGCGGCTGGCCCGGAGCCGGGACGGGCGTGTCCGGGGCGCTATGGCCGCCAGCGAGGCGGCTGAGGGCGAGACGGCCGCGATCCAGTCCTCGACCCAGATGTTGTCCGTCCTCGCAGAGGATTTGGCCAGCATGCGGACCCTGCTTCTGGCCCAGTCCCGGCTTATGGCCGAGGGCGCGGCGCGCCAAGCGGCCGACCGGGACGCCGCGATAGAGGCCCGTCGCCGCTTCTGGGAGCGCGGATCCTCCACCCCGGCCGCCCCGTCCTTCAACCCCTTGCCCCACGCTCGGGACTGAGGAGAGCGATGATGGCCGGCCCCGGAATGGAGACCCCGAACGAGCTGATGGTGGTGTTTTCCAACACCGTCACCGCCGGCTTCGACGCCCTGTCCAGCTCGGTCAACGGCGTCTTCGGACTGCTGATCGCGCTCGTGGTGGCGCTGACGGGCATCCAGTGGGCGCTCTCGCCCAACCGGGAAATCCTCGCCGCCAGCTTCGGCAAGGTGCTGCTGATCGGCGCCTTCGCCTGGCTCATCAATGACTGGCAGGCCCTGTCGGAGACGATCTACGCCGGCTTCCTCGAGCTCGGCCTGACCGCGGGCGGCGGCTCCCTGTCCCGCGCCGAATTCCTTAACCCCGGGGCCATCCTCCAGCAGGGCTGGGAGATCGTGAAGGCGCTTGGAGAGACGCCCGCGCCGGTCGAGAACCCGCTCGACGTCATGGGGAATATGGCCGACGCCCTCATCCTCGGCCTGGCGATGATCGGCATCATGCTGGCCTTCGCCATACTCGCCCTGCAGATCATCGTCTCCCTGCTGGAGTTCAAGATCGTCACCCTGGGCGGCTTCGTGCTCCTGCCGTTCGGCATCTGGAACAAGACCGCCTTTCTGGCCGAGAGGCCGCTCGGATACGTCGTCTCCTCCGGGCTCAAGGTGTTGGCGCTGGCCATCGTCGTCTCGGGCGCACGGACGATCTTCGACCAGCTCCAGCCCTCCGCCAATCCAGACATCTACGAGGCCCTGACCATTCTGGTCGCCGCCCTGCTGCTGGCCATGCTGGCCATCTTCATCCCGAACCTCGCCTCGGCCCTTGTGACCGGCGGGCCGGCCCTGGGAGCGGGCGCAGCCCTGACGAGCGGATTGGCTGTCGCCGGCGCCGGCGCCCTCGTGGCGGGCGGCGTGGCGGGGGCCGGAGCCATGGCCGGGCGAGCTGCCGCCGTCAGCGGGTCGTCCAGAGCCGCCGCAGGCGCGGCCTCCGCAGCGCGCTCATCAGGAAGCGGACCTTCGTCCGGAAACCTTCCGCCGGGCGGCGGACCGCGACCTTCGCCAGGCCCCGCGCCGGGCTCCAGCGGTGGTGCGGCGACTCCACCGCTCTCCCCCGCGTTCGGCTCTTCGCCCGCAGGGTCGGGGCCATCACCGTCAACGTCAACGTCGTCCGCTGATGAGCCGCCCGGTCGGTCGGCCGCGGCGCCGTCCCCCGGCAGGTCGGCGCCTGACGCCGAGAGCCGCGCCAGGCCTTCCCTGTCGGAGGAGAGAACGCAGGGTGCAGGCAGCGGTCGCGCCGCCGGCCGATCCGCTGCTCTCCAGGCCTTCTTCATCGCCAACTCAGCCCGCGCCCTGATGCCGGCCGGAGAGAACAGCGGCGCCCTCAAGCCCACCGTCAGACCCGAGGATTGAGCATGCATCCCTTCTTCAAGCCCAAACGCGCCCTGACCGCGTCCCCCGAGGCCACGCCCTACCAGCGGGCCGGTCAGGTCTGGGACGACCGGATGGGTCTTTCCATCGCCCACGCGCGCAACTGGCGCCGCATCGCCCTGGCCAATCTCGCCCTGGCGGCCTTTCTCGGCGCGGGCTGGTGGGCCCAGGCCGATCGCGCCGTGGTGCGCCCGTTCGTCGTCGAGGTGTCCGACTGGGGACAGACCCAGAAGATCACCGCCCTGGACGGCCGCTATGAGCCGACCGAGGCCCAGACCGGCTATGCGCTCGCTCAGTGGATCCGGGACGTGCGGTCCAAGTCGATCGATCCGATCGTGATCCGTCAGAACTGGCTGCGGGCCTACGACCTTCTGACCCCCAAGGCCTCCGCCTTCCTGAACGACTGGGCCCAGGCCAACGATCCGTTCGCTGACGCCGGCCGGGAAGCGGTCAATGTCGAAGTGCTCAATGTGGTCCGCCGCAGCGAGCGAACCTTCGATCTGCAGTGGCGCGAGACCCGCTTCGTCAACGGTCAGCAAGCCGGCGCCGAGCGCTGGCGCGCCCTCATCACCGTCGCCCATCAGCCGCCCCGCAACGAGGCGGAACTGATGCGCAATCCCCTTGGCCTCAAGATCGAGGATGTCTCATGGACCCCCGACGCTTCCTGAGCGGGACCGTTGTCACGGTCACATTCGCCTTTGCGCTTTCCGGCTGCGCGATATTTCGTGGGGCCGACGGCGGCGTGGAACCGACCACGCTCTCCACGCAGATCGGTCTCGCGGAGGCGCCGGCGGTCGCACGTCGCGCACCGGTCATGGAGCTCGCCCCTGATCCGGTCCCGGCGGCCGATGATCTCGGCTCGACGGCACGGCCCTATCTCGAGGCGGTCGCGGCATCCGAGCCGCCGCATCGACGTCGGAACGAGCCCGCTCAGGCCGAGAGCCTGCCTTCCGGACGCGCGGCGATCGCAGCTGCCAACCGGGCTGCGCGCGCCGCCTCCAGCGCGGACGCCTTTGTCGGCGGAGTTCAGGTGTTCGCCTGGTCCGACGGGCGGGTCTATGAGGTCTGGACCGCACCCTTGCGGGTCACCACCCTGACCCTTGCCCCGGGAGAAACGGTGTCGGCGAAGGCGGCCGGGGACACGGTCCGCTGGCAGATCGGCGAGAGCCAGTCCGGCGCGGGCGTTTCGGCGCGAACTCATGTCCTGATCAAACCGCTGCAGGCCGGGCTTGAGACCAATCTGGTCCTGACGACGAGCCAGAGGGTCTATCTCCTGACCCTGCGCAGCGGGTCGGCCGATGCCTTCAACGCCGCCATCGCCTGGGACTACGGGTTTGCGTCGCATGGCCCGGACGCTGCCGAGGAGCAGTCCGACCTGCCGCCGGTCGACGTCGCCGCAGCGACACCCCAGGGACCGCTCGACGCCCGCTACCGGATCGACTCGCGCGGGCGCGCGCCGCGCTGGGCACCGACCGCCGTGTTCAATGACGGCACACGGACCTTCATCACCCTGTCGCCGGACGCCGACATCGACGAGGCGCCGGCCCTCTTCATCAAGGCCGACGGAGATCTCCAGCTGGTCAACTATCGGCAGGCCGACGGCGTCCTGATCGTCGATCGGATCTTCGAGGAAGCGGAGCTCCGGCTCGGCGATCGTCGACCGCAGATCGTCCATATCCGCCGCCTACCGGGAGCCGCTCGATGACCGATCCTCACAGCGCTGAAACCGTCGGAACTCAACACGACACGCACACACCGGCGACCCCGCCGCCCGTCACGGCTCCCAAGGCCCCGCCGCCGCCCTTGATGGGACGGGCGCCGCGTCCCGGGGCCGTTCGCATCCGCAAGCCTGTCGTCCAGGGGGCGGTGTTGGTTGCGGCCCTGCTCGTGTCCGGATCTCTGGCCTGGGCCTTCGTGGTCCAGCCGCAGATGACGCGCCAGGCTCGCGACGCCGCGGACGCCGACGGCGCAGGCGAGGCGCGAGGCAGCGTCCGACCTTCGGATCGCGTGACCGACCAGCCGGCCAGCTATGATCGCCTCGTCCAGGCTGACACCCTGCCGGAGCGTCGGGGCGCGACGCCCGAGGCGAGAGAGACCGTCGCACCCCCACAGCCCGCGCGCGTACCTGCGCCCCCCTACAGCGCGGCGCCCCGCGCGCCGCGACCGGCGGACCAGGCCGCCGCCTCGGGGCTTTTCTTCGAGGGCGCGCCGCGAAGCGGAACCGTCCAGACCGCGGGCCGATCAGACTCGAGTCCCTCGCCCGCGATGCGGGACTATGGGGCGATCTACAGTCCGCACGGCCTGCTGGCGCCCGTGTCCCCCTATGAGCTGAAGGCCGGAGCCGTCATCCCGGGCGTCCTGCTGACGGCAGTCGACACGTCTCGTCCCGGTCCCGTCGTGGCCACGGTCAGCCAGAATGTGTTCGATTCCATCACGGGACGTCATCTCGTCGTCCCGCAGGGGACGCGGCTGATCGGACGCCACGAAGGCGAGAGCGCCCATGGCGATCGCCGGGCCTTCCTGGTCTGGGACCGGCTGATCCTTCCCAACGGCAAGAGCCTGATCCTCTCGGAAGAGCCCGGCGTTGATGCGCAAGGGGCCGTCGGGGTCCGCGGCGAGGTCGACCGGCGTCTCTGGCCGCTCGGCGTCGCGACGCTCTTCGCCGGCGCCATCACCACCCTCGGCGAGCTGGCGCGGGGCGGATCAGACGATCGGTCGTTAGCCGCCAGTGCGGGGAGCGCTGCGTCCATTGAGGCCTCCCAGGTCGGGGGACGGCTCATCGACCGCGAGCTCACTGTCCAACCGTCCATCAGCGTCCGGGCAGGCGCACCGGTCCGGGTGATGATCACCCGTGATCTCATTCTGGAGCCCTATCGCCGATGACCCGTTTCCGTCGTCTTCTCACGGCGGCCGTGGCGCCCGCCGTCGGCCTCCTGGCGTTCGGCGCGATCGCGGGACAACGGCCCGCCCTTGCGCTCATCAATGAAAGCCCGAGCCTGCCCAAGGGCGTCTATGTCCGCACGGCGGCCGCCGAAATCTCGCGGGGCGCGGTCGTCGCCATTCGCCAGCCCGCCGTCGTGCGTCCCTATCTGGCGCGTCAGGGCATGCCGCCCGAGGTGCGCCTGATCAAACGTGTGGCGGCGACGGGGGGCGATGTCATCTGCTCGGACGGCCGCCGGATGATCGCCCCAATGCGCACCGTCCGGATCCACGACAGGGACCGCAACGGCGCGCCTCTCCCGGCCTGGCGGGGCTGCCGCAGGCTCGCCGCCGACGAACGACTGCTGCTCGGCGACACGCCGTCCAGCCTGGACAGCCGGTACTTCGGGCCGGTCACGACCGCCCAGATTGACGGCGTCTACCGGGAGACACTGACATGGTGAGACACAGCCTTCCCATCGCCGCCCTCGTCGTCCTCGCGGCGACGTCGCCGGCCGCCGCCCAGACACGCATCGACTGGCGCCCCGCCGGCGGGGACCTGTTCGTCGGCGCCGCCGTGGACACCACGACGTCCGACGTCGCTGGTGTGGAAGCCGTCCGTCTCGCGGATCTGGACCAACCCTTCGCCGAGGCCATCGCTGAAGCGGCCGACCGACATGGCCTGGACCGCAAGCTGCTCCACGCCCTGGTCGTGGTGGAAAGCGCCTATCGCCCCCGGGCCTGCTCCCACGCGGGCGCCTGCGGCCTGACACAGCTGATGCCGGGCACCGCCGCCGATCTCGGCGTGAGGGACCGGTTCGACGCCACTGAAAACCTGCGCGGCGGTGCCGATTACCTGGCCCGCCAGATCCTCCGCTTCGGCGATCTGCGCCTGGCCCTCGCGGCCTATAATTCCGGTCCCGATCGGGTCGCCCGGCTGGGCCGGGTCCCGAACATCTCCGAGACCCAGAACTACGTCGTGAGCGTCATTAATTGCTACCTGGCGCTGACGGCCGGTCGCGGCGTCCGGTCGTCGCGGGAATGCTCGCCGGCGGAGGCCGCGCTATGACACTCGTGACAGAACCCCGCCACGGCGACGATCAAGCGCCCGCGACAGCAGAGACCCTGCTGACCCGAGCGGAGGCATCGGCGTTTCTCGAGGGCAAGGGCATCCGTATGAAGCCCACGACCTTGGCCCGGGCCTATTCCACCGGCTCGGGCGGGCCGCCTTGCCGGCACATCCGGAACAAGCCTTTCTACCCGCTCGACCTGCTCGATCTCTGGGCTCAGTCCCAGATCACCACGCCGGTCGCCTCTTCCAGCGAGCGCCAGCGCCTGCGGCGCGAGGCCCGCCGCCGCGAGGGCGCATCATGACCTCCGAACGCCCCAGCCTGGAGACCCTGCTGAACGACCCCTCGGTCAGTTACCCGCTCAAGGCCGTCCTGCTGGTCTGGTGGAGCCGCGACCCGCTCGATGCGGCGAACGACGCGGCGGCCCTCGCTACGGTCATGGGCGATCGCGCGGTCTCGCTCCTGGAGCAGCGTCATGGCCCATGAGCGAGGGCTGGACCGGTTTCTCGGCTGGCGTCAGGTGCGCGACCTGACCGGGCTCGGCCGCACGACGGCCTGGCGCATGCGTCAGGCCGGGGATTTCCCCGACCCGGTGCCGATTTCACCCGGCCGGGTGGCTTGGCGAGAACGCGACATCGCCGCCTGGAACGAAAGCCGGGGCGCCCCGATCGTAAACCGGCCGTCGGCAGCCAAGCCGCGCCCCTCGGAAGGCCGCGTCATCAACGCGGCTCCCGCTCAACCGGCGACCTCCGTGGCGGCGCCGCCGCCGGCCCACATCCAAAGCCGACCCGCGCGGCGGCCGCGATCGACCGTCGCCGCGGGTCAGCTCGGCTTCGACTTCTAGGACCGCTGCGACAGCCAGTTAGTTTCGGTGTCTGGGTGTTCGCTATTGTCTCAGTTTACTGTTCCTGCCCGTGCCGGATCGGATCGCCACCGGCGCGGACGGCCTTCGCGACCGAATCGCCGATATCGTCCGCCGTCTTGCGCAGTCTTTCGTTTAGCGCGGTCCACCACCGCCAATGGACTGCGACACGTCTAGCTGGGCCTTAAGAGGAAATGTTCGTATGACAGGAGCGTCCGGGCGGCCGGCGCGAATGTCCAGGTCGAAAGGCTAAAGGCGTCGGCGCATGTTGATCTCAACCATGTTCTCAACGCCCGGCACTTTGTGATCCTGACCGTCCGGGGTGGGTGGAGAGCGATGAGGCGGGGCTGACACCCTGAGGAGTGGTCGGATATGTTCTTCACGGTACTTCAGAACTGGCTGCAGGTGCCTGCTGGGGTGCGGAACGCAGCCTTCCTTGTTTCCGATAACTGGGATGACTGGTTCAGCTACCAGACCCAGTATTCGCTTTCGTACTTCGACCAAGCCGGAGAGCGAATCCATCTCGGATGGGTGAAGATCGGACAGCAAGGGCTGCGGCCTGCTCGCGGCGTGGACGCGGTCCCCGGCGCTCGGACGCCCGAGGTTCCACGAGCCTTTAACGCGCTCGATCACCGCTTTTTCTCGCTCGGCCAAGACGAGAACTACTACGAGACGCTGAACGGACTGCCCGAAGAGCCGCGCGAGCGGATCCTGAACGGGCTCAGGGACTGCGCCCGTGACCTGGCGATTTTCGACCTGTTTCGCAATGAAGACGTGATGCGGCGGTCGCTCCTGCGCAGCGTTCCCGAAGTGAATGTTCGCGGTCGCCTGAACCGTCTCGCCCATGGCGACGCCACGCTCACGGAGTACCAGTTCGCCTACAAGATGCGCGCACCCGATCCTGAGGCAGACGCGCCCCTGCTGGAGTTCGTGGTCGCGCCGAACTCGGAGCCGCCGACGAACGTCCATGTTCTGATCGGACGGAATGGGGTTGGAAAGACCCGCTGCATGAGGGGGATCGCCGAAGCGCTTCTGGGACGCGATGGCGAAACTACCGGCCAGATCTGGCTTCGGCCTGGCGCTGACTGGAGCTTCTCGGGTCTCGCCATGATCTCCTTCAGCGCCTTCGACGACTTCGATCTTCGCCACCGCCCGCAGGACAAGATCCGATCCAAGCAGGTCGGACTTCTGCAATGGGAGTACGTCGAAGAAGACCGCACGGAGTACGTGCGAATGAAGACGCCCGCCGACCTTGCGGAGGATTTCGCCGAAAGCTTCGCCCTGTGTCGCTCAGGCCTCCGAGCCGAGCGCTGGCGCGCGGCGGTCGAGACCCTCGGCGGCGACGACCTTTTTGAAGCGGCTGGCGTGCTAGAACTGCTGGGGCTCGCCGACGATGTCTGGCGCGAGCAGGCGATCCGGCTCTTCAAGCGCCTCAGTTCGGGGCACGCCATCGTACTCCTGACCATCACGCGACTGGTCGAGGTGGTCGACGAACGCACGCTCGTACTTTTGGATGAGCCCGAGGGCCACCTTCACCCGCCCCTACTGTCGGCATTCATCCGCGCGCTCTCCGATCTGCTTATCAAACGAAACGGGGTGGCCATCGTCGCTACCCATTCGCCTGTCGTCCTGCAGGAGGTGCCACAGTCCTGCGCTTGGAAGATCCGGCGTTCGGGTCTCGTATCGGTGGTCGAACGGCCGACCGTCGAGACTTTCGGGGAGAACGTCAGCGTCCTCACCCGCGAGGTGTTCGGATTCGAGGTCACCAAATCGGGCTTTCACCGCGTGCTCGATGAGGCCGTAAACCGGGACAGGCTGAGCTACGACGCCGTCATCGAACGGTTCGGCGGGCAACTCGGCGCCGAGGCCCGCGCGATCGTCCGCGCGCTCGTCGCAGAGCGCGACACCCTGCCGGGGGTCCTGTGAGACCACTGCCTCGCCCCCAGATCAGCGCACGAGCAGTGCTTGAACTCTGCGCGTTCAGCATCCGCGACGCAGACTTGTCGGGTCGTCTCACGACGGCGCTCGCCGGCGCCGACGCCGCGGAGGCGGACTATCTCATGCGCGGTCAGCAGGGCGGACTGTGGGCCCTGCCCAAGTCGGCGCAGTTTGGACAGGTCACCGGGCAGGAGATGAAGCGCGTCTACAAAGACACTTTCGCCAAGAGCGCCGGCACGCGGGTCATCTACGATCAGATCAAGAAACTGCCCCCCAATGACATTTGCCCGATCTGCGGGCAGCGAACCGTCGGCACCCTGGATCATTATCTGTCGCAGTCTGAGTTCGCAGCGCTGGTCGTCGTCCCGTGCAACCTCCTGCCGTCCTGCGGGGATTGCAATAAGGCCAAGCTCGACGCTCACGCCGTCATTCCCGAGCACCAGACCCTTCATCCGTATTTCGACAACATCGATCAGGAGCGTTGGCTGGTGGCCGACGTCCTTCAGACCGCCCCAGCGGCCCTTCGGTTTCGGGCGGCACCCCCGGCTTACTGGCCGCAGGTCATGCAGCAGCGGACAGCCCACCATTTCCGGAAATTCGGCTTAGGCGCCCTGTATGGATCGCATAGCGCGGTCGAGCTCAACAACATGCGCTACGCCTTGCAGAAGATCGCCGAGCGCGGAACCGCCGAAGAGGTTCGGTCCGAGTTGCGGCTTCGATACGAGAGCAGTCTCGCAGCCCAACGCAACAGTTGGCAGACGGCCATGTATGAGGCGCTGACGGGGTCCGACTGGTTCTGCACAGGCGGGTTCGTCGCAGTTCAGTAAACGCGTCTGATTATCTTCTCATCAAGGCGTAGAACCGGTTAGACTCGACGCGATGAAGACCACCCTCGACCATCTTCCGGATCGCCAGCAGCAGGAGCTCGCGCATGTCCGCACGACCCTGCTGAACGAGTTCGAGGGCGCGTTGCGCAAGGGCGCCGGCGGCACCTCGGATTGGCGGAAGGGCGGCAAAGTCCTGAAGATCATCCTGTTCGGCAGCTACGCCCGCAACGACTGGGTCGACGAGCCCGACAACGGCTATCTGTCCGACTTCGATCTGCTCATCATCGTCAGCCATCCGAAGCTGACCGATATCGCCGACTATTGGTGGGAGGCCGAGAACCGGATCATGCGCGATCCGTCGGTCGGCCGCATCGTCAACATCATCGTCCACGATCTGGCTGAGGTGAACCAGGCAATCGGGCGGGGCGAGTATTTCTGGACTGACATCGTCCGCGACGGCGTCATGCTCTACGAGTTACCCGGGCACCCGCTGGCCGTGCCCAAACCGATGACCCCGAAGGACGCTGTTGGAATGGCGCAGCGTTACTTAAGCCGCTCACTTCCTACGATCGATAGCGCACTACGCACCGCAGATTTTCAGGCGGGAGAAGATGCGATGGATGTAGCTTGGCGCCGAGATCGCGCCTTCACTTTGCACCAAGCCGCGGAGCGCGCCTACGCCTGCTTCCTGCTGGTCCACACCTTCTATTTCCCCCGCTCTCACAACATCAAATTCCTCCGCTCCCTTGCGGAAGACATCGACAAGCGACTGGTGGAGGCTTGGCCACGTGAGCAGCGCCAGGACCGCCGCCGCTTCGAGACCCTGAAACGGGCTTATGTCGAAGCCCGCTACTCGGACCAGTACGATGTCAGCGTGGAAGACCTGAACGTCTTGGCGACCTGCGCTCGCCGACTACGTGATTTGGTCGCTAAAGCCTGCGAAGAGCGGCTGGCGAAACTGAAGGACGACGCCGGGACCTGATGTCCAGCGCCGAAATCGGTGAGCCATGAGCGATCAGCGCATCAATGCCAGTCTCGAGGTCGAACGGATCGACCTCATCCATAATGATCTGTCTTCAGCCGCCTTTCACCTGAAGGCGCGGATCGACAAGGCTCTCGCGCCGGGCGGCGATCGTGAGGGCGTCGGCCTGGACATCATGGCGGCCGTCACCATGCTGGCCTTCACCTTCGAGGCCTATCTCAATTTCGTCGGAGACCTGCGGGTCGAGGGCTGGAATGAACGCGCTGGCGGAAGGGCCAAGCGAGAGGCTGTTTGGCGGATGCTCGGTCTGACTTGGAACCCCGAGCAACGTCCGGCCTCCACGATCCTGAAGCTGTTCGAGGCGCGGGACATGATGGCTCACGGCAAGCCGGTCAAAGTCAAACAGCAATGGATCGCCCAAGGCACGGACGGCGAACTTCAGGCCCTGCTGCGCGCCTATCAGACGGAGTTCGACGCGCTCACTACGCCAGAGTTCTTCGCCATCGCCTACGAGGATGTGGAGGCGCTGTGGCGAACCTTCCTCGAGGCCGGCAAGATTGAGATCTTCGACACCTTCGACCGCGGAATGAGCGGCATCACCTTTATCAGTCACGCCGAATGAGACGCGCTCTCCGGATCGCCACCTGCGCGGGGTTCGTCTGGCTTCTAGTCTGCAGCGGCGCGGTCGTGGCCCAGAGCAGAGAGGAACCCGGCCCACCGCAAGCATTAGCCGCACCGGCGCCGCCTTCGCCGCCGAGCGCACCTGTCCGCGTCGTGATTGTGCGCTCGCCTGACGATGCCGCCAACGCGCGCGACAGTGAACGGGCGTCCCGGTTCCTATCCGAGGCGGACCTCAAGGCCCAGCTTCGCGCGGCCGAGGCGGCCGAGGGCCAGATTACCGCCGCCTGGGTCGCGGCGGGCCTCTCGCTTCTGGGCACGCTGTTTCTCGCCGCCACCTTCTGGGACACTCGGCGGACCAGTCGGCGTCAGCTCCGCGCCTATCTCGATTTCGACGACATCACGTTGACGAGCATGGGGGAGGACGGCGATGCCAGCAATTGGTGGGAGGCACGCTTCCGCGTCAGGAATTTTGGCGAGACCCCGGCGTTCGGCGTGACGATCGACGCGCGGTCGGAGCGCGCGTGGGCGGCTGACGTCCAGGTCATCGACGACCGGAAGCCCCCTCAGCCGATCGGCGGCATATCGCGGGGCGACGACTTCACCTACCGCGTAGGAGTCTACATCTCGCAGGACGACAAGGTGCGGATCGCGAACGATGACACCGCGATCTGGTTTGAGGCGGTGATTACGTATCGAGACGCTTTTGGAAGTCTCCGGAAGACAACCGCCATCTGGGAGGTAACCGCTGAACCCGGCCTTTCCATGCGAGAAGGCAGCCATGTTATGACCTGAGGCGATGGTCTCGCCTTCGTTCACCCCCCGGGCAGCGACGATGCGCTAGGAAGCATCTTGGGACTTTGATCGGCACTGCGACGCGACCCGACGTGTTTCATCGGCAAGCCTCGTCCCCGTCCTCGCTAGAACGGATGCATCTGCAGAAAACCCTTCATAAGCCTACCAAACGGGAAATCTTATTATAGCTTCTTGCACGAACCTTTTGTATGGCTAGGGATAACGTTATCCGAATAGAAGCTTATGAAGAGAGCCGATCTTAGCGCAGAGGTTCAAAGGACCCTCGTGCGGCTGCCGCCCCCGCACGACAGCCATTACGGGGTCGTGCCTGTCGCACCGCCCGAAAGCGGCCTGAGCTTCGCCGCAGTCGCAGCCCGCCATCGCGCGGCGGAGGAGGCGCTCGCAAAGGTCGACGCCTACGCCCGCGGTCTCCATGATCCCTTCGTCGTCAGCCGTATCCTCTCCCGCCAGGAAGCTGTCAGCAGTTCGGCCATAGAAGGGACGCACAGCACCCTCGACGAAGTCCTCGCCGGAGAGGAGACCCAGGACGAGGAGGCGCGCGCGGAAGTCCGGCAGGTGCGCAAATACGCGACCACCGTCACCCGTTTCATCAAACAGGCTCATCGGCAGGGAAACGAGGTCTTCAGCGCGAACCTGGTCCGTCGTCTTCATAAGCGGATCATGGAGGACGACCCGGACTACCGCGACCCGCCCGGCGATCTGCGCGAAGTCTCCGTCTGGATCGGCGGGCGGGACATGGCCTATTCGATCTTCAACCCGCCGCCGGCGTCCGAAGTCCCGGCCTGCCTTGAGGAGACGGTGCGCTACATGCGCGCCGAGGGCATGCACGCGATCCAGCAGAGCATCATCACGCGCATGGCGCTCGCCCATGCCCATTTCGAAGCCGTGCACCCGTTCCGGGACGGAAACGGCCGGGTCGGCCGGATGCTGCTGCCGATCATGATGGCCGCCGATGGCCGTACGCCGCTGTATCTCGCCCCCTACATCGAGGCGAACAAACCTGCCTATGTCGAGGCGCTGAAGGCCGCACAGCAGCGTCTCGACTGGCCGTCGATGGTCGGCTTCGTGTCCGACGCGGTCGTGGGATCGGCGAACGAACTGTTCACGACACGAGAAGCCCTGGAGATCTTGTCGACCCGCTGGAAGGCGCGACGCGCCTTTCGGCGGGGCTCATCGTCTCTCCGGGCTTTGGAGATCCTGCCCCAGTATCCGGTGATCACCATCTCCCGCCTGGCGACCCTTCTGAAGGTCACCTATCCGGCGGCAGCGACAGCGGTCGCGCAACTGGAGGAAATCAAAGCGCTGGTGGAGCGCACCGGCTACACCCGCAACCGGGTCTTTGCAGCCCCCGAAGCCTTGTCGATTCTCAATCGGCCGTTCGGCGAGGAGCCGATCCTCCCCGAAGCGTAGACGCCCCCACACTACAAAGCGCGGGCCAGGCGCCGCTTATGCTCACGGATCAGAGGATCAGATCGGACAATCCCCACCAGTGCAGCCGACCTACGAAGGCGGGTCGTCTACTCACGCCCGGAAGGCTCCATGGTCATCGCTCTCGTCTGCACCGCCGTCCTCGGCGTTCTTATCTTCGGCTTGGGCCTGGCCATCTCCATCTACCGGTTCATGACCAAGGCCTATTACGTCGGGGCGGACCGCCCGGCCGCCTTCACCACCAAGCTCTCCCGCGCGCACGGCAACACCGCCGAGTTCGGCCCCATGCTGGCCGTCCTCTTCCTCGCCCTCGCCGCCCTGGGCGCGCCGGCCTGGGCCGAGGCGGCGATGATCGGAGCCACGGCCAGCCGGATTTTGGTCGTCATCGGCTTCCTGACAGCCTCCACGCTTGAACACATCAGCCTGCCAAAGGCCGCCGGCGCCCTGGGCACCTATGGCTTCGGGCTCGCCCTCACCGCCGCACTGTTCCTGCCCTGACGCCCTGCGCGACGCCCCGCTTGCAAACACCGCGCCCTTGATTCAAGCTTTGGGTGCGTCGCCCTCGGGTGGCGTCGAGGCGTGAGAACCTCGCTTGAGACGATCATTCGATATCTTCGCTCCGCGGCAGCGGCGTGGCCGGCGCGTATGTCCAGGCCTCCGGGACAAGCCCCTGGAGGCTAAAGGCGTCGGCGCATGCCTCAAGCATGGTCTCAACACCCGGTGCTTCGGCCGGGCTCGTCTCGTCATCTGGAGGCGAGCCCGTGTCGGATCGAACTGGAGGTGTGGGAGACAAGGCGGCCGACGCCGGCCTCCACGACCTCTATCGCGCCTATTCCGGCTGGCTGAGGGGACGTCTGCGCAAGCGCTTCGGAGACGAGACCGAGGATCTCGCACAGGAAGCCTGGCTGCGCGCAGCGCCCTACAGCCGCGACGGGCGGATCGAACACCCCAAGGCGCTGCTGCTCAGGATCGTCGACAATCTCATCATCGACCGGGCCCGCCGCCGAGGGCCGCGTCCCCTGGCGTCGAGCGACAGGGTCGGCGCGGATCCGGGGGCGGATCCGGCGGCCCAGATCGATGCCGTCCTCCTCAAGCAGATCGTTCTGTCGATGCCGCCCAATCTGCAGGAGGTCTTTGTCTTGAGCCGTTTCGCCCATCTGGAGTATCAGGAGATAGGCGAGCGTCTGAACCTCCCCGTCACCACCGTTCAGTGGCGGATGCGTAAGGCCCTCGAACACTGCGCAGCCCAGTTGCGGCTGTAGCCGATGGGGAACGCCATGAGCGACCCGAAAAGCGCGGTCGGCGCTGCGGACCGTGAAGCCGCCGAATGGCACGTTCGCCTCGGGGAACGCCCCGTGTCGGCCGATACGCTCCATGCGTTCAAGACCTGGCGCGAAACGGCGGGCAACGCCGAGGCCTATCGCAAGGTCGAGGCGCTGTGGCGAACCACCGGATCTTTGTCGTCGGACCCCGACATCCAGGCCCTGACCCAGACCACGCTCCGGGCCTCAAAGCCCCGGACGCGCCGCGCGGGCTCCCAACGCCTCATCCCTGCCGCGCTGGCGCTCGTCCCCGTGGTGGCGATCGCCGTCGCCCTTCTTTTCTGGCTGCCGAACCGGGACGTCTACGAGACCGAGGTCGGGGGCCGGCGGACCGTCGCCCTCGACGACGGCACCCGCGTACAGTTGGACACCGACACGCGCCTGCGAGTGCGGTTCGCCTCCGGCGAACGCCGTATCGTGCTGGAGCAGGGCCAGGCCCTGTTCACCGTCGCCCACGACGCCGCGCGGCCCTTCCGGGTCGAGGCGGGAGGCACGGAGGTAACCGCCCTGGGGACGGTGTTCGACGTGCGGCGCGAGGCCGTCGGAGCCCAGGTCACCCTGGTCCAGGGCGCCGTCGCGGTTACGGACGCACGGACCGCAGCGGGCCAGTGGCGTCTGGCTCCCGGTCAGCAGGTGCGGACGGTCCGTCCCGACGCAACCCCCGTCATGGTGGATCCGGCCGTCGAGACCAGCTGGTCCGAGGGCCGTCTGGTCTTCCGGGACACGCCGCTCGGCGAGGCGATCGCCGAGGTCAATCGCTATCTCCCGGACAAGATCGTGCTGGCGGACCGCCGCATCTCCGCGGTCCCGGTCAACGGCGTGTTCGCCACCGGCGATCGCGAGGCCTTCGTGGCCGCCGTGGCGGACCTGTTCGACCTGACGGCCCAAGCGGAGGCCGACGGCCGCGTCAGACTGACGGCGCGCTCCGTCGGCGGATAATAATTTCGGCTCTCCACTCAGATGAGCCGGCGTCCTTTCGTCTCCTGTTCGACGCGCCCTTGCGTCGGAGGGGACCTTGCTCATGACCATTCGCACCCGCACCCTGCTTGCCGGCGTCGCGCTCCTGCCCATCGTCGCCGCAGCGTTGGCGCCGGACGCGCGCGCTCAGACGGCTCAGCCCCCGCGATCCCAGACCCAGGCCGGTCCGGCCGGAGCAGCCCGCGACTTTGATATCGCCGGAGGGGCGCTGGACGCCGCCCTCGTAGCCTACGCCCGACAGGCCAATGTGCAACTGCTCTATACGGCCGATCTCGTCGCCGGGCTGCGCACACAGGGCGTCGCGGGGCGTCACCCGCCCGAGGCCGCACTCCAGCGGCTGCTGGCAGGCACCGGCATCCGCTGGTCGCGCAGTCGTCCCGGCGTGATCGTACTGCGCCGATCTATGAACGCCCAGGCGGACCCAGGAGAGGCGACCGAGATCGACGAGGTGATCGTGACCGGCACGCTGCTGCGGGGGCCAGGCAGGTCCCCGTCTCCGGTCACGGTCATCTCTCGCGGGGAGCTCGACCGACGCGGCGACGCCACGGTCGCCGATGCGCTGGTCCGATTGCCGCAGTCCTATTCCGGCAACGCCACGCCCAACAGCCTGTTGCTCGGCGCCGACTCCCTCGGCAGCAACACGGCGACGGCGACGGGCGTCAATCTGAGGGGACTGGGAGCCGACGCCACGCTGGTGCTGGTCAACGGACGACGTCTCGCCGGCACAGGAATGAAGGGTGAGTTCGCCGACGTCTCTGCGCTCCCCGGCGGTGCGGTCGAGCGTGTCGACGTCCTGCTCGACGGAGCCTCGGCCCTCTATGGATCCGACGCCGTCGCCGGCGTGGTCAACGTCATCCTTCGGCGGACCTACGAGGGGCAGGAGACGCGACTGCGCGCCTCAGCGGCCCGAGGCGGAGGCGAAGACCTGCTGGCGTCTCATCTCGTCGGGACGCGATGGCAGGGCGGGTCGGCGCTCCTGTCCTATGAGTACCAGCATCAGTCTCCCCTGAACTCAGCCGACCGGAACTACACGGCGACAGGCGATCTCACGCCCTGGGGCGGGACGGACCGGCGCAGCTTCTATGGACCGCCCGGCAGTATCGTGGTCTTCGACGCCGCGCGCGGCGCCTATCGCAGCACCTATGCGATCCGGCCCGGGCCGGACGGAACGGCGCGAACCCCGGCCGACTTCGAGACCGGCGGCGCCAATCTCGGCAACCGTCGGGCAGGCGTCGACATCCTCCCGCTCCAGGAGCGTCATAGCGCCTACGCCAGCGTAAGACAGACCCTCGGCTCGCATGTGGAGGTCTCGGCCGATGCGCGCTTCAGTCGGCGGGCCTATGAGTACGCGAACCTGGCCCCTGTCAGCATCCTCACCGTCGGCCGCGCCAACCCCTTCTTCGTCTCGCCGACGGGCGCCGCCTCTCACCTGATCGCCTACAACTTCATCGGCGACCTCGGCCCGACGGAAAGCTATGGCGTCTCGCGAAGCCTGGGCGGCACCGCCGGGATCGAGATCGCACTGCCTCGAGACTGGACGCTGGAAGCCTACGGCGCGTTCGCCGAGGAGCTGAGCGAGGGCGGCACGGACAATCAGCTGAACAGCACCTTCCTGTCCGAGGCGCTCGGAAACACCGCCGACAATCTCGCCACCCCCTACAGCGCGCTGCGGGACGGCTACTTCAATCCTTTCGGATCAGGCGACGCGAACGGCGAGGCGGTTCTCGACTTCATCTCTCAGGGCTACACCTGGTCCCGCTATCGTAGCCGGATCAGCTCGGCCAACCTGATGCTGGACGTTTCGCCCCTGACCCTGCCCGGCGGGGATCTGCGGATTGCGGTGGGGGCGGCGTTCCGGCGCGAAGAGTTCAACCGCCGCAGTCGCAACTTCGCCTCGGGCCTCGCGCCGGTCGTCACCATCGGCGATCCCCAGGTGCGTGACATCGGCGCGGTCTTCGCCGAGGCGCGAATTCCCCTGGTCGGCCCCGCAAACGCCCTGCCGGGGATCGAGCGTCTCGAGCTCACCCTCGCCGGCCGCGCCGAGCACTATGACGACGTCGGCTCGACCACTAACCCCAAGATCGGCCTGATCTGGCAGCCGTCCGAGCCGGTCACGGTTCGTGCGAGTTGGGGCACTTCGTTTCGGGCGCCCGCGCTCACCGAGGTGTTCGATCGTGTGCAGCTCGGTCCTCTGACGGTCGCCGACTCGGGCGTCAGCCGCGTGGCCATCCTGCAGTCCGGCGGCAATACGGATCTGGAGCCTGAGACCGCCGAGAGTCTGACGCTCGGCATGGAGTGGGCGCCGCGTCCCGGGCTGCGCTTCAGTGCGGGCTATTTCGATATCCGGTTCGAGAACAAGATCGGCCGACCGGCGATTGAGAACATCACGAGCATCCTCGTGGACCCCAGCCTCGCGCCGTTTGTCACCCGTCTGACACCCGGCAACGCCGCCGATCTGGCGCGCGTCCAGGCCTTCCTGGCGGACCCTCGCTTCACGTCGCCGAGCCTCTATCCGGCGTCGGCCTATTCGGTGATCCTCGACGGCCGATGGGCCAACACGGGCGAGCTCTCCGTCGAGGGCTTCGACCTCGGGGCCAACTTCGACTTCGCCCTGGGGGACAACGCCTTCGGTCTCTCGGTTTCGGCCTCGTATCTGCTGGACTACAGCCGGCGTGTGACGCCCGTCGCCACCCGCGAGGATGTCCTGGGTCTGGTTGGCTTCCCTGTCGATCTGCGCACCCAGGCCGCCGCGACCTGGACTCGCGGTGACTGGTCGACGCGGATCGGCGTCAACCACGCTTCCGACTATCGCGATGTCGCTGGACGGACGATCGACGCCTTCACCACGGCGGACCTGCAGGTTCGCTGGGCGGGCGTCGGGCGCGGCCTGGCCGAAGGGATCGAGGTCGCCCTGACGGTCCAAAACCTGTTCGACGCGGATCCGCCCTTCTACGATTCGCCTCAGGGCTTCGGTTTCGATCCGGGTCAGGCCGGGCCGCTGGGCCGCGTGGCCGCCCTCCAGCTGATCAAGCGCTGGTAGGTGACCATGTCAAACTGGACTGTGAGCGGACGCCCGACGGCGTCCGCCAGACGGCGCGCGCCTGTCCGTAGCATTCTCGCGGTTTCGCTCGCCGCCGCCCTGGCGGCAGGCCTCACCATCCCGACATCGGCGCGATCGATGGTGCAGGACGGCGTGACGGTCGCCGCTGATGCCGTCTCGCCGCCGGCGGCGCGGAGCCCACGCCGACCGTATCGGGTGGATGACATGCTCGCCGCCGAGTCGTTCGGCAATGCGACCGTCGATCCCACAGGGCGATGGGCCATCTTCGAGCACCGTCCAGCCTATGAGTCCGCGACCGCGTTCGCGTTCGGTCTGCGCAATCCCTGGACCGTCAGCCGTCTCGAGGTGGTCGATCTCGCCGGGAATCGGCCGGCCGGCCGGCTCCTGGCGGAAAGCGAGGGCGACGGCCATGTGCTCGGCCCTTGGTCGCCCTCCGGGCGCAGACTTCTGGTCTTCCGGCTGCGCGACCGCCGCTGGCAGGCCGGGGTCGTCGAGATGCTGGCGCGGACCGTCCGATGGTTCGCCGCGTCTCCGGAGTTGTCGACCTTCGGCCAGGCGGCGCAGTGGCGCTCGGACGACGAGCTTGTCCTGCTGGTCAGACCTGATGGGTCCCTCCCCCAATGGCTCGACAGCGGCGGACGTGGCGTAAGGGCCCTCGCCGCCCGCTGGCGCGCGACGGAGGCCGGCGGGCCGGCGCAACGGACCACGCTCGGCAGCGGCGCCTTCGCTGCGGACATGCCCGAGATGCCCGAAAACCAGGCGGTTCGCCTGGATGTGGCGACGGGCCGGTTCACGACGATCGCGGCCGGTCGGTTCTACGATCTGGAACTCGCCCCGGACGGCGACCACCTGGCGCTGGTCGAGACGGCTGCCGCAGCCCCCTTTGATCCCGCCGGGGCCTTTGAGCCCCAGGCGATCGACCGCGAGCGGCGTCTCCGCCTCGTCGACCTGAGAACCGGCGACCTGTCCTCGCCCCTGGGCGAGGCGGACGTCGCACCCAGCCTCCTCAGCTGGTCCCCCCTCTCAAACCGATTGCTGGTCTGGACGCGGGGTTCGGCCGGCTGGGCGGCAGGCGATCTCGTCGCCGTCGACGCAGCGACCGGCGCGGTGGAGCGATATGCGCTGGGCGACCTCAAGCCCTACACAGGCGGGGGAGTCGCCGCCTTCAATACCGTCTATGCGGACTGGCTCGGGGATCGTCCGATCCTCTTTGGACGATCGCCGTCGGCGGTGCGCGACGACTGGCACCGGCTCGGCGCTGGCGGGCCGGTCAATCTGACGGCGGCTCTGGCCCCGACCTCTTCCAAGATCGGCGCAATCGACGGTGAGCGCCTTCTACTCCTCGCGGGCGGCCGGCCCTGGGCAGTGACCGCTGCGAGCGAAGCGGACCCATTGGCGGCGGCCGCAGGAACTTTGAGCGGCTTTGACGGGGCGGGCCACCTGGACTCGCAGCGCCATCAACGCAACTCGCCGCCCCGCCGGTCCTGGTTCGCGGTTCGAACGCCGGCCGGCGCCGTCCTGCGGCCCGGACTCGATCCCGCGGTTGAGGTCGTCGAAGAAGACGCGCGGTTCGGAGTGTACGCGGGAGCCTTGGGCGTCATCACACGCTCGGTCGACAACGGCGTGCAGCGCTTGCGACTGGAGCAGCTAGGCCGTCTTCCAAGGACCCTCGCAACGATCAACCATTACCTGGCCGAGGTCGATTTCCCGCCGCCCGAGCCGGTGCGTCACCTCGGCCCGGACGGCCGCGAGCGCACGAGCTGGCTCTACCGCCCCCGCAGCTGGCAGGGCGAGAAGACGCCTCTCGTCGTCCTGTCCTATCCGGGGGGCCCCGCCGCCCCGCCGGCGGAACCTGCAGCGCTCAACGCCTGGGCCAATCCCCACCTTGTGGTCGGAGGCGGATACGCCGTGCTCATCCCGGTCCTCGCCCTCGACCGGGACAAGGAGCCGGCTGAGGACTACGCGAAGGACGTCCTGGCGGTCGTGGACGCCGCACTGGCCCAATACCCGGATCTGGATTCCAGCCGGATCGCCCACTGGGGACATAGCTACGGAGGCTATGTGGGGTTGGTCGCCGCCACCCAGACAAATCGGTTCAAGGCCATCATCGCGGTGGCCGGCCTTTCGGATCTCGCAACAGCTTGGGGCGAGTTCTCGCCGTCCAATCGCGACAACCCCGAGTTTGGCCTGTCGCTCCGCCAACGCATGGGCTGGGCCGAAGAGAGCCAGGGGCGCATGCGCGCCCCGCCCTGGGCCGCACCCGACCGCTATGTGCGTAACAGCCCCCTGTTTGCTGCGGACCGGATCACCGCGCCCGTGCTCCTCGTTCATGGAGACCGTGACCTTCTGCCGAGCACCCAGTCGGAAATCATGTTCTCGGCGCTCTGGCGTCAAAACAAGGATGCGCGGCTCCTCACCTACTGGGGCGAAGGCCATCACCTCTGGAGCCCGGACAACATCCGCGATCTCTACGCCCAGATCGTGATCTTCCTCGACCGCACGCTCGGCGAGGGTGCGCGGGACCCAACCGTCACGCCGCAGCCCCGATCGCCTCCCAGCGTCGAATCCAGCTCTCCGTCACCGCCGCCATCGTGAAATCCGGCACGCTGCCCTTCCAGAGCAGACGATCGACGTCGAGCAAAGCCTCGGTCCTGGCCCGGTCGATGATCCCGCGCGACGCGAGCCGACCCTCGAGCAGATACTCTCGCAGGAAGGGAAGGCTGGCGGCGGCCTGGCGTCCGAAATAGGCGGTCATCTCGCCCTTGGACCGACGGTGGAGGATCTCCGGCGGCAGGCGATCGGCGAAGGCGGCTCGCGCCAGTCTCCGGTCGGCCTGACCGTCATCCGTCAGGAGGGGCACGGACAGCCCCAAGGCCAGCTCGACGACCGGTTGAGAAAGCAGCGGATGGATCAGATCAGCGGCCTCCGTCCGGCGGCATTGGCTCTGGTAGGAGAGGCCGGCCGCCACGGACTCCACCTGAAGGCGTTTGGCCGGCGGGACGGCTTCCAGACCCTTTAGCCATGGGTGCAATGCCTGGTCCCCTGGAGGTGACACGCTGTCGGGATTGAAGATCGACAAAGCCCTGGCCGACCGATCGAGCGGAAATCGCCGGGGCGTCGTCATGGCGGTCTTCAGGAGTGACCAGGTCGAGCGCCGCGTCCACCTCGCCAGTCTTGGCAGAGCAGGGCTGAACACCGCTCTGATCCCGCGCTCTCGGAGCACATCGACGAAGATCTCCGGGACGCCCATCTGGAAAAAGACGCCGTCGCCGCCCTTGCCCGTCAGTAGCCCGTCGACCCCGTGATCCCGACAGGCTGAGGCGACGGCGGCGTCGAAGGTATAATCCCGACCATTCACGCCAGGTGTCGGTCCTTTGGCGGTGATGTCGAACCCCTCCATCGTCATCGCCTTGACCGCCCTTTGGACGCAGTGCGGTTCGAATCCGAGGCGATTCCCCAGGGCGCGAACGAACCGGCGCTCGTCGCCTTCGGCAAACGGGCCGAACATGTTGAACCAGAGCCTTGGAGAAGCGCCCGCCGCCCTGAAGGACCCTGCGACGATCGCCGAATCGAGTCCGCCGGACACCTCTACGCCCGGCCGATCAATGACGCTGGCGAAGGCCGCGAGGCAGCCATCAATTCGGTCCCTAAGCCTCGCGGCCCCCTCCTTCGGATCCGTCGTAACGGCGTCGGTAAACTCGACCGGGCGCCAGAGCGGAGTGACTCGCTCAGCATTGAGATCGGTCAGATCGCCGGCTTCGGCGATCCGGATGCCAATGAGAGGACTGGCGGCGGTCGCATTGATCGGATCACGCAGGATGCCGCCAATCCGATCCCAGTCGATCTGCACCGGGGGCGTCGCCAGAGCCATCAGCCAGTCGGAAAGCTCGGAGGTGACGACCTGGACGCCCTCGCGTCGCCACGCCGCGCATTCATGGGCGCCCGACGGATCCCGGACGATCTGCCGGACTTGACCACGGGGGGTCCTGAATAGCCCGATATAGCGCCCCCAGTGTCGACGGATCAGAGCGCGGGCGCGATTCGCGTCCTCACCGCGCCTAGGGATCGCGCATTGATCGTTGTCGAGAGCATCGAACAGATCGCCGAGCACGATAAGATCGTCGCCTCCGGGGTGATGAAGCCTCGGTGGTCTGGGCCCGCGGACTCCAAGCCAGGCCTGGTCCATGATTTGGATCGGGGTGAAGCCCTCCACCTGAGCCTTGGCGACGAGGGCCTTGGCCAGATCAATACGGCTGGTGTCCGACCAGGCGACATGCAGAAAATGCCCCACGTCAGATCACCATGATTGGCGTGTAGACGCCGACACGATCCGGTTCGTCGTCTAGGACCGCGTCCCCGATCTGTAGCCAGCAATGGGCGGCGAAGGGCCAGGTGCGAACGCCGAACACCCATTGCGCGTCCCCGCCCGCGTCCCGGATAAGGGTCCGCAGAAGATGGGCTCGATACAGGCAGGCGCCCTGTCCCGGAGCCCAGGGAAGAAGCCGGACGAAGGTCGACGTCAATCTCGCGAGCTCGACGTCCGGAAGATCGGGAGATCGGGAGCGTCGGCGATGGGTGGCGAGAAGGTCTGCGAGAGATCTGCACTCAAACCGCCGTCCCTCACGCCACCAGGACCACCAGAACCGCGTTGCTGCGATCAGGTTCGGCTCAGATGACATTGCAAGGGGAAGCGCTCGTGTGGGCGCGGGCGGCACCCTCACTCGGGCTGGACCTGGATCGCCGAGAAAGCCGCCCTCACGAAGCTGGGCGATGACCGACCCGGGACCGACGATCCGTTCGCCATGGACCTGTATCACTGCGCCGGCCCCGGGCAGGCAGCTGTAGGCGTCTGTCCGCTCGTCCAGAACAATGACGTCCTCGTCGACGACTGCGAAATGCAGATGTTGCGAGAGGTAGGCGACAACGCCCTCCGGCTCGGTTGAGGGCATGGGATCGGAGATTTGGTTCTGCATGGTGCACACGCGCGGCGGCGAGGGACGAGCGCCGGACGGCGTTCGTCCCCGGGCCATCAGGCCCCGCCGTCGTACGGCATTTCCTCGGTCTCCAGCGGCGGGCCGATGAGCGCGCCTCTCGTGAGAACGCTGACGGGACCGAGGTCGATCAGTCGGATGGGGGTGATGCCAGTCATGAGAGCCTCCTGGTTTGTGACGCCGCAGGATCGCGGCTGTTCATGGAGCCGCTCGCGGGCCTCGGGCTGCAATCTATATCTGTCGTGTATTTGGGGTTGCGGCTCGGGCTTCGGTTCAGAGCGTCAATCGTACGAAAGCCGCCGCGACGGACGTCGGGCGGGCGGAGCCGTGTGGGTGGCGGATGTGGACGGAAGACGAGCGCCGCGAGCGACGCTCGTCCCTGCCGTCAGGCCACGCCGTCGAACGGCGTCTCTTCGATCTCCAGGGGCGGCCCGACGATCGCGCCCCGGGTAAGGGCGGTGACGGGTCCGAAGCCGATCAGTCGAATCTGAACGGTGCTGGTCATGGTAGCCTCCATTCGCTTGTCGCCGCGGAATGCGGCAGGTCATGGAGCGCCCGGCTTGGGCAGGGCGGCAATCTATATCTGTTGTGTATTTGCGCCTGACGGGGTCAACCCTCGTCTTCGGGCGGCTTGCCCGCCAGACGGTCGCGGCCCGCGTCCAGCCATGCCTCGGTCTCCTCGCTCTTCATCCGGTTTTCTTCCTCGAGCCGGCGGAAGGTCTCGGTGAAGGCCTCGATCAGCGCGCGCGGATCCAGGGTCAGCAGGCGATCGCCCATTGCCCCGACAAACTCGCCCAAGGCGATGAGGAAGATGAGCATCAGCTTGCTGTCGGCCGTCTGGCGCGCGAACTCCACCGAGCCCAGCGAAGGTCCCAGCAGCAAGGACCAGGGATCGCAGTTGGTCGCCAAGGCGAAGCGGTGGACATAGTCGAGGTTCACCCGGCCGGATCCCGCCTCGAAATATTCGTAGGTCCGCAGCGGCAGGTTCATCGCCGTCGCCACCTGCTGGGCGGTCATGTTGCGGGCGCGGCGCACCGTCCGCGCCGCCAGGCCGATCAGCCGTGCATCACTCAACTTTTCCGGTGGATCGGGCGGCATCGGCGTTCGACCTTTCTCCTCCAAAGGTGCTGTGTTCGGCGAGTCCGATCAATGCTGGCGTGTGCGACTTTTTTCGATGATTGCGGAATCAGGGGGCCGACCCGCAAAAAAACGGCGGGCGCGATACAACCGTATGGCGGCGGTCCCGACGAAGATTTTCGCAGACGGTTTCGCCCCTTTGGGGGACGATAGAGCGACGGACGATCAGGAGCCGGCCGGGGCGCCGGGAAGATCGGGATCTGGTCATGGCGCGTAACCGCGACCCGTTCACACAGGCGCTCACATCCCTGCGGGAACGGATTCATTCGGGTGTTCTGGCCGGCGGCGCGCCGGTCATCGTTCAGGACGAGGCCGCACGGCTGCGCCTGTCCACCACGCCTGTCCGTGAGGCCCTGGCGCGTCTCAGCGGAGAGGGTCTCGTCGAGCGCGCCGCCTCGGGCGGATACGTCACCCTGCGGCTCGACGCCGCCGCAGCCCGCGACCGCTACGCCATGCAGGCCCACTACGTGCGTATCGCCGTCGAGGCCAATGTCCGGGCCCTCGGATCGCTGCGGCCGCCCGCCCCGCCGTTCGCGGCGGACATCCCCCTTGCGGCCGTGGATCGGCTGTTCGCCGCCATCGTCTGCAGTGCAGGCAACCAGGTCCTCTGGGAGGCGTACAGGAAGGTCAACGGGCAACTGGATCTGGTGCGACGGCTTGAGGCGGTCTTGTTCGACGACCTCGGCGCTGAGGCGACAGCCCTCTATGCGGCCTATGCCGACGACGCCGCGCCCGGATTTGGCATCGCCCTGGACCGCTACCATGACCGTCGGATTGGCGCGGCCGGCGCCCTCGCTGCTCTGGTGCTCAGTGGTGATCAGACCGGGCGGGCTGCAGCGGACGCGGACGACGCGCGGGGAGATCAGCGGGCCTCGGACATGAGCGCCGGGACACGCGCGCATCGCCGCTCATGATAGGCGTCAAGCTGACCCAGCAGGTCTGGAATGCGACCCTCGACGATCATCGAAACCATCGTCCGGACCATCGCCCCGTCGCTGTCGTCATGGCCGCGTTCCGCCGTGAGCACCGCCTTCAACCGATCGACGACGCGTTGGTGCGCGAGGATCAAGGCGGCGTTCGAAGACTGTGCGATGACGGCGTCGAAGAGCGCCTGGACGCCGGCGAGGGGATCGACCGCGACGACAGCCTTGCGCAGCGGTGTCAGCCCGCGGGGGTAGAGGGTCAGGGCGGCGTTGAGGTAGGCAAGCTGGAGCTCGAACAGATCGATGATCTCGGGGGCGCCGAGCGCGGGATAGAAATAGCCGCGACCCCGACGGCGCTCGATCAGACCCTGGCCGGCCAGGCATGCCAGGGCTTCCCGCACAGGCGTGGCGCTGAGCCCGACCTCGGCCGCCAGGTCCGTCACCACGATCGGCTCGCCCGGCAGGAACCGTCCTGCGGCCGCAAATCGCTGTACAGCACCCAGAGCGGCCCCATAGGGATCGCGGGGTTCGAAAGCCTGCATGACGCCCTCAACACTGTCTTGGGCGGACCGGGAAACGGGGGGAGCCGGTCCGATTGCTCAGAATACTGCAAATATTTTTCGCACAATGCAAGGTTATATTCTGCACGCGATAAGGTTGCGGTCATCCCGCAAGATTGTTGCGGGTTTCTGTCTGTAAACAAGGCGCTTCGGCGTCTTTTTCATCTTCAAGACTACTGTGCGCCCTTCCGGCTGGGACTGACGCTTCAGCATGGGGAGCGCACGCGATGCTGCTTCGGCGTCCTCCACGCGATGCACACGGCCTGCGGCTCGAGGTTTGCGTTCCGCCGGGCTAGTTGGGACCGGCCCGCCCCCCGAAGGTGCGGCAGTGCCGGAGGACAGACCCGTGAGCCAGCGCTTCGAGGCCCACGTCCAGTTCATCTGTCCGCGCTACGAGGCCCATGCGTCCACGGCCGTCGATGTTCCCGAACCGGACTGGGGTGAGGCGGACCGCATGTTGAACCTGAACTCCGAGGGCGAGACGGAGGTGCAGTGCCCGGTCTGCGCCTCGCTCTTCGAGGCCTATGTGATCAACAGCGCGGGCGATTGCGACGTCACCCTCAAGGAGCACCCGGAGACCCACGTCTCGGCGGACACCGCCTTCTACTCGCCCGAGGAAGACGACTGGACAGACTTTGTCCTTCCTGATGATCCGTTCTCGATCTGGAAGGAGTCGTTCGAACAGGCGCAGGCCTATCTGGAGGCCCACGGTTTGGACGATGGCGGCGCCCTGCTGAACCGCATGGTCTTCTCACAGCATGTGGCCGCGCTTGAAGCCTTTCTCGGCGACACCCTGCTCAAGGCGGTTCTCGCCGATCCGAAACCGCTGGGCCGACTGCTCGCCGGCGACAAGGAGTTGACCGAGGAGAAGTTCACCCTGGCGGAGATCGAGGCCAGCCCCCAAACTCATCCGCGATCGCGTCAGCGCCTATCTGGCGGACGTCCGGTATCACAACCTCGCCAAGGTCGATGTGCTTTACCGCTCCGCCTTGGAAATCGAGGTTCTCAATGATCAGGACCAGCGCGAAAGCTCCTTCACCGCGATCCAGCACCGGCATGACTGCGTCGACCGCAACGGCCGCGACAAGGCCAACGACAGACTCACCGTCTTCACCACAGCCTATGTCAGCGAGACCGCCGACCTGTTCCGAATGCTCGTCGATGGCTATGTGCTGCCTTCGGACATAGACAGCGTACCGACCACTGTACTTCCTCGACCATGAGGGGCGCGCCGTTGCCGGCGTTCGTTCTGAACAATGGCAATCTGCACCGAGGATTGAACCGTCCGCCCTTCGGTCGGCACCTATGATCGATGACGTGCCCCACCACCCCGCTTGATAAGTCGACACGCCGGTTGCTGGACGAATATCTCGTGCTGGCCGCGCGGGCCGGCGACCAGCGAGCGTTTGCCGATCTCGTGCGCCGTTGGCAGCGGCGACTGATCGCCCACGCGTGGCGGCTCACAGGAGATAATGAGGCCGCCAGCGATGTCGTTCAGGCAGGCTGGCTGGAGATTGCGAGAGGATTGAGCCGCCTCCAGGACGAGCGAGCATTCCCTGCCTGGGCTTACCGGATCATCTCCCGCCGCTGCGCCCGGCATATCGCGAGCGCGCGAGGTCGACGCGAGCTTGACCGCGCCGTTTCGTCCGAGCCGGAGGGCCACGCGGTCCAGCCAGACCTGGAAAGGCGGGATGAAGTTCAACGCCTTCACGCCGCAATCCGCCTCTTGCCGCCGCCGCAGCGCGCGGCGGTGGCTCTGTACCATTTCGAGGACCTAAGCATCGCCGAGATTGCGGTGGCCCTCGATGTCCCGGCGGGCACGATCAAGACCCGCCTCATGCATGCACGCCGCCGTCTTCGCGCTGTGCTGGAAGGAGAAGAAAATGGCTAATCCCGATCAGCTGATCGATCAGGCGCTCGCAGCGGAGGAGCGTGACCTGCTTCGTCGCATTGGCGAGGACCCCGGTCACATTCAGCAGACGTTGTCGTTATTTGGCGGGCGGTCCGGGTGGGTAAGCGGAGTTCTCCTCGTGGTTCAGGCAGCGATGTTCATCGCCGGGCTCTGGACTGGATGGCAGTTCTTTCAGGCCCAAGACGCGCTTACCGCCCTGCACTGGGGGTTCCCTTCGGCCGTTTTGCTCATCATGTCCCTGATGATAAAACTCGCTCTCTGGCCTGCCATGCAGACCAATCGATTGCTGGTCGCCTTGAAAAAAGTCGAGTTGATAGTGAGCCAACGCCGACCCACCTGACGGCAGCAGGGAGGGTGGCTCGACGGAGCCCGGCCGGAGTTGCAAATCGAGCCTGCCTGTCGGCTCGGGAGCATGGTGATGGAGGGCGATCGCCAGCTCAGCGCAAAGTCCGGTCAGCGCTTCGGCACAGTGGTGCTCCGGCGCGATGGAGTTCCATGTGATTGCCAAATCGTCCGCTTCCATCTTATTAGTGACGCTCCGTCGGACCCGGGTAACCGGGTGGCTATACCGGGCGCCTAACCCCCGGGGACGACACGACCCCAGCCGGCCAGGCCGGTAGCGATGACGGATCGCAGGAGGGGTTAGGATTGCACTGCCCCCATAATGATGATGACCGAGATGGCCCCAAGGCCATGCTCCGCCGCGCGCCTCGCGTGCCCGAGTGTCGACGCTGCTGATTGCCCGTTCTGCACTGGGGTCAGCCGATGATGGATCTGAGTGAGTCCGGTCCGCTGGAAATGCTGCAGATCGCCGTGCTGGCCGTCGCGTCGGGCGCCTTCCTGCTCGCGGCGTTGAAGACGCGTCGACCGGGGGCTCCGGCCTTCGCCCTATTCAGCCTCGTCTTGGGTGTCGCGGCTTTGCGGGAATACGGCGCGGATACGGACAGCGCCTGGCAGTCCTATCTGGCGAGCCATGCGGCGCGCTGGCACCTGGTGGCGGTCCTGATGGTTCCAGTGATCTTCGTGGCCGTGCGCGACCGGGCTTGGGGCGCCTGGGCCCATGCTCGATCGGTCGCTATGATGGTTCCGATCTTCGTGCTGGGGATAGGCCTGGTCTGGCTCGCCGTGGCGATCGAAGAGTGGGGCGGTACCGTAACCTTGACCGAGAGCCAGCTGTGGGGGCTGCTTCTGGTTGAGGAGATGCTCGAACTCCTGGCCTATGGCGCCACCCTGCTGGTCGCCGTCCGCGCCTGGAGAAGGGCGCGACAAGACGTCTCAGTGCAGTCGGTACTGGTCACGGTCCTTCCGTCCGGCAGGAGACGGGGCCGCCGAATGTTCGGTCACGAATGACCGTTCGGACCTTGTGCGCCGCAGCGATATGAGCCAAGAGAGCCTTGTTCGTCGGACCCGTTCATACGGGTGGCTACCCTGGGCGCCTATCCCCCAGGAAACATGAAGCGATAGCTGAGCGGCTAGAGCACAGGTGCGTTGACGAACCGCACACCTAGTCGTCGCCCTCCGGCTTATCTCCCATGTCCACTTCCCGCTTGGGGTCCGTCCGTGACCCGGAGCCGCGCGCGATCGACTCGCGCGAGGCTCGTCTCAAACGTCCGCCGGCATATGAAGGGTCATATCGGCGAGACGTCGCTCGCTTGCATTCTGCCGTCCGGTTGTTGTCGGAGCCGAAACGAAAGGCGCTGCCCTTTGACCAAACCTTCCAGGCCAGCCTCCTGAACAGCGCTGAGGTGGATGAACACCTTGGGCAGCCTGTCGTCCCGCGAGATCATCGCGAACCGGCCCTCAGGGTCCACGAACTTGATCGTGCCTGTGACCGGGCCTTCCGACCCACTGCCAGGAGACTGGCTGATTGGGGCTCTCATGCTGCAGCGCCCGCGCGACCGCCGCCACCGAATGTAATATTCGCCATGTGAGCTTTGTAATTGATTCAGAACAAAAAGAAAATAGGGCGCATTTTACAGTGTATCTGCGACCAGTAACATAAATATGTCGAATCGCATCGCCGCGATTGCATTAAAGAGTGCGCGAAAGAAACTGAATGAACCTACCTACAGCGAAACTGGACTTCGGAATGATCAGGGAGACCTGGTTGGGCAACATCAGAGGCGATGTGCTGGCCGGCCTCGTCGTGGCCCTTGCTCTGATCCCCGAGGCCATTGCCTTTTCAATCATCGCCGGCGTCGATCCGGCGGTGGGCCTGTATGCGTCGTTCGTGATCTGCGTGGTCATCGCCTTTGCAGGCGGACGCCCCGGCATGATCTCGGCTGCGACCGGCGCGATGGCGTTGCTGATGATCACCCTCGTGCGCGAGCACGGTCTTCAATACCTGCTGGCGGCCACGGTCCTGACCGGCATCCTTCAGATCATCGCCGGCTATATCCGGCTGGGCGCGCTGATGCGGTTCGTGTCCAAATCGGTGGTGACCGGCTTCGTCAACGCCCTGGCTATCCTGATCTTCCTGGCCCAGATACCAGAGGTCACCAACGTCGGCTGGCAGACCTATGCCATGGTCGCTGGAGGCCTGGCGATCATCTACCTGCTGCCGCGCCTGACCAAGGCCATTCCGTCCCCCCTGGTGGCCATTGTCGTGCTGACGGCCCTGTCCATTGCGATCGGTCTCGACGTGCGCACGGTCGGCGACATGGGTCAGTTGCCGGCGACCTTGCCGATGTTCCTGATCCCCGACATCCCCCTGAACTTCGAAACCCTGGCGATCATCTTCCCCTATTCGGTGACGCTGATGCTGGTGGGACTGCTCGAGTCGCTGATGACGGCGACCATCGTCGATGAACTGACGGACACGCCGTCCGACAAGAACCGCGAGTGCAAGGGCCAGGGCGTCGCCAACATCGCGGCCGGCTTCTTCGGCGGCATGGCGGGCTGCGCCATGATCGGTCAGTCGGTGATTAACATCAAATCCGGCGGACGCGGTCGGCTTTCGACCCTTTTGGCCGGCGTCTTCCTGCTGTTCATGATCCTGGTGCTGGGGCCGTGGGTTTCGCAGATTCCCATGGCCGCCCTGGTGGCGGTCATGTTCATGGTCGCGATCGGCACGTTCAACTGGGGCTCGATCAAAAACCTGGTCGAGCACCCCAAGAGTTCCAGCTTTGTCATGCTGGCGACCGTGGTGGTGACCGTGGCGACACACGACCTGGCCAAGGGCGTGTTCACGGGCGTGCTTCTGTCCGGAATCTTCTTCGCCCAGAAGGTCGCGCGGATCGTCGCCTTCAGCTCGAAAACGTCGGAGGATGGCCGGTCGCGGGACTATGAAATCCGGGGCCAGATCTTCTTCGCCTCGGCCGACAGCTTCGTCGCCGCTTTCGACTTCAAGGAAGCGATCGACCACGTCCGGATCGACCTGTCCCACGCCCACTTCTGGGACGTGTCGGCCATCGCGGCCCTGGACAAGGTCATCCTCAAGTTCCGCCGCGAAGGCACGGAGGTTCAGGTCGACGGCCTGAACGAGGCCAGCCTGACGATGGTCGACAAGTTCGCCATCCACGACAAGCCCGGCGCCCTCGACAGCCTGACGGCCCACTGACGTGGCGCCGCATCAGACCTCGGCCGCGCGCCGCTCCCCTTCCGTTTCCAGGATCGCTTCATGACCAAAGTCCTCGCCTGCATCGACGCCTCCACCTACGGCGCCAGCGTCTGCGACCATGCGGCCTGGGCCGCGCAGAACCTGAACTGCGACGTCGAACTTCTCCACGTCCTCGACCGCGCCCCGGACGCGGTGCCGCGAGACTTGTCCGGCAGCATCGGCCTTGGGACCTCGGAGCATCTTCTGGAGGATCTCACGAAGCTCGACGAGCATCGCGGCAAGCTGCGGATGGAGCGGGGTCGCGCCATCCTGGAGGCGGCCAAGGCGCGGGTCGAAACGGCCGGCATCGGCACGGTTACGACCCGGCTGCGCCATGGAGGTCTGGTCGACAACGTCCATGAACTCGAAGACGACGTCCGGCTCGTGGTCCTCGGCAAGCGCGGCGAGCGGTCGGACTACGCCAAGGCGCATCTCGGCGGCAGTATCGAACAGGTGGTCCGCGCGACCAAGCTGCCGGTCCTGATCGCATCGCGCGAGTTCAAACCGATCCAGCGCCTGCTTATCGCCTTCGATGGCGGCGCCAGTTCGCGCAAGGCCGTCGACTTCCTGGTTTCCGACCCTGCCTTCTCGCGCTTCGAATGCCACGTCGTGATGGCGGGTCATCCCAAGGGGGAAGATGCAGCCCACCTGGCCTGGGCCAACGAACGCCTGGCCGGCGCGGGTGGAACACATCGGGTGATGCAGCGCGACGGCGAGCCGGAGGCGGTCATCACCGACTATGTGCGCGAGGAGAAGATCGATCTTCTGGTCATGGGAGCCTATGGCCACTCCCCCATCCGGCGCTTCTTCGTGGGCAGCACCACGACGGCCATGGTCCGTATCGCACTCCTGCCTGTCCTCCTGTTCCGCTGAGGAGAGCGGAGGTGCCCGACGGATTTCAGACGCAGGAGCGCGACAAGGCGCAGGGCTCTGCTCCGTCGCCGGCCAAGGCGTCCAGGTTCGGACCGCCGTCGGGGGCCTGGTATCCCGTCGCTCGGGAGAAAGCTCTGAGAGGAAGAGCGACCGTTCCGCTGTTCGGGCAGAAACTGACCCTCGTTCGAGGTCCCTCGGGGGCCGTCAGCCTGCACGGGGCTCCGGGCTGGACCGTCCAGACCCGGTTGGGCATGGTGTGGGTCCGGCGCCTCGGCGAGCCCGACACAGCTGTGCCGCCGCTGATTGAGGACGAGGCCGGGACGGCGGCCTTCCCGATGATCGCCTGCTCCGAGATTGAGATCGAAGCGGACTACGATCAGACCGTCTTGGGGCTTGTCGACCCCGCCCACGTGCCCATGGTCCATACCGCCTGGTGGTGGCGGTCTTCGGATCGCCGTCGGGTAAAGACCAAACAGTATTCGCCGTCGCCCTTTGGCTTCACGGCGACGGCGGCGGACAGCTTCACCTCGGCGCCGGCCTATGAGCTGGTCGGTTTGGACCGCAAGGTCACCATCGAGTTCCGGCTGCCGTCGACGCGCATCGAGCGGGTCCGGGGCAAGCGACTTCGCATTCTCAACATCACCACCGTCACCCCGACCGCGCCGGGGCGCGTGGTTCTGCGCAACATGATCTACAGTTCGGTGCGACCGTTGCGGTGGCTGTATCCCGCCCTTTCCGCGCTGGGCCGGGCCTTCCTGGAACAGGACGCCCGTATCCTTCGCCGGCTCGACACTCGGGCCAGCACGCATCAACCCCTGCTGTTCGTCGGAGAGCCCGACCAGCCCTCCGCCTGGTATTTCCAGTGCAAGATAGCCCTCGCCCGGGCCATTGGATCCAGGGACACCTTCGTCAATCCCGTGCAGCCTTCGGTGCTGCGGTGGCGAACCTGATGGGCGGGCCGGCCCCTTGGCATCAACGGCCGCAAGGCCTAGGTTCACCAGGCCCTGGACCGACACAGTCGGACCAGAGAGACCCCCCGCATCCCGGGAGGCCTGAACACGGAATGACAACCCTGCGAGCGATCACGCTCGACCCGGTTCTGACCGGATCGAGCGGTGAGGTCTTGATCGGCGTGCCGAGCACGCCTCTGGGTGCGTCTTCTTCCAGTGGATCAGAACCTCCCGTTCGAATGGCGCCTCGGCGCTGTCGATCCCGCTCGCGCAATCTGCGGCGTTCGTCGCAATGCGAGGAGAGGCGATGAGTCTGACGACCCAACCCCAGACCCCGGAACCCAGGCCCGCCCGACCTCTGTCCGAGGCGACCCAGTTGGCTCTGAAGCTGAGAGACCTGCTGTGGCGGGTCGATCAGGTCCGGGCCGAGTTGCAGAACCCGGTCCGCGCCATGGATGACGCCACCCTGGCCGAGGTGCTCGACACGCGGGACTTGAAGGCCTTGCTGGAAGGAGCCGATAATGGGCTCGCGTGACCGCGATCTGCGCCCGCCTTCGGCCAGTCTGCTGATCGAGAACGTCCTGCGTGTCCGGCCGACCGCAAGCGTGGAGGACGCCTGCCGCATCGCGCCGATGCTGGCCGATCTGCCCGTCACCGACCTGTCAGAACGCATGGCGCAGACCCGGCGGCGGCTCGGCCTCGATGACCAGGGTCGTCGGATCCAGCAGAGGCCACGGTCATGACCGCCGTCCGACAGCGCCCCAAGCCCGCCGCAAGGACGGCCGACCTGTCGCACGGCTACTACCGGATCGTCGCCGCGAGCCAGGGCTCGGTCGGCCAGGCGGTCGCCTATGCCGGAACCCTCAAGATCGATGAGGCGGCGGAAAAGACCGTCGACGAGGCGGTCGCGGCCCTCAGGGTGAGACTGGATCAACGGACCGCACGGCTCGAAGCTGCGAGAGACCCGGAGGGCTGGCCTAGCCCCGAAGAGTATCGCGAGGCTATTCGCGCCATCCCCGACGAACAGTCGGCGCTGATGGTGCGTTTGCTCCGCGCGCACAGCCATCGACCGGACGCCCTTGCGACCGTGAACGATCTCGGGCGGGTGGTCGGGCTCGATCCCGCCGAGGTCTGGAAGCAATACGGGCGTCTGGGCCGCAAGCTGCACGCCCATCTCCGCTTCAGCCGCCTGCGCAAGCCCAGGGCGGGCCAGCGCTACGTCGTCGATTCTTTTGCGACGGTGTCGCCGATCGAAGGCTCGGAGCAGTTGGCGATCCGGCTGCGCGCCGAGATCGTGGAGGCGGTGTCGTGAGCTCGCCGCCGGGGCGGCCGACGATGACCGAGGCCCTGTCGCCAGACGACCAGGCCGCCTTGAAGCAGGTCCTGCTGGAGCGCCTCGTGGAACTTCAGCAGATCGACGCGCTGTCGGAGGACAGCCGTCGCCCCGTTGAGCTGGATCAGAACAGCATCGGTCGCCTGTCGCGCATGGACGCGATCCAGCAACAGGCGATGGCCTTCGCCGCGCAGGGGCGACGTCAGCAGGACGCCCGCCGGATCAGCCAGGCGTTAAGCCGTATGGCCTCCGGCGACTACGGCTATTGCGGCGCCTGTGGCGAGCCCATCGCCCTCCGCCGCCTTCAGCTCGATCCAACGCTGGCGATGTGCATCGAGTGCGCATCCGGATGAGCAACATGGACCGCAAGCCCCCGTTCACCGAGGACCGGAAGACGTCGGAAGCTCGCGCCGCCTACGACAGCCGCCACCCTGTGCTGCACCGGGTTGTATTGTCCCCTGCCGGCGGGCTGATCCGGATTGCCGCCTTTCGCACGGCCGTCCCGGCCGACCTGAACACAGACAGGGCTGCCCCCGCAGACCAGCCCCATATCCCGAAAGCCCTGAGCATGTCGCGCCTCGTTGAAGAACTCGACTATCGACCCACGGCGATGGGGCCGATCCAGCTCCGTCGGCGCTGGGTCTCCGCGATCGATCGCGACGTCGTCGAGGTGATCCTCGGCGACGAACACCTCATGTCGAGCCTGTTCACCGAGGGTGAGATCGCGCTCGCGACCCTGGGGCTGGCACGGTCCCGGGGCGAGGCGCTCCGCGTGCTCGTGGGCGGCCTGGGCCTGGGCTACACCGCCCGCGCTGCGCTGGAATCGCCAAAGGTCGGGTCCGTCGTCGTCGTCGACGCTCTGGATGCGGTGATCGACTGGCACCGGGAAGGCCTGGTGCCAATCGGTCGATCGCTGGGTGATGATCCCCGATGCGACCTCGTCCACGGCGACTTCTTTGCGATGTTCGACGCGAGCGCCGGTCCGGACACGCCATCGTGGGATGTCATCCTGCTGGACATCGATCACTCGCCGGATCGCCTGCTCAATCCCGCCCACGCGCGCTTCTATCGGACCGACGGCCTGCGCCGGGTCCATGCGGCGCTGAGCCCTGGCGGCGTATTCGCCCTGTGGTCCGACGACGCGCCGGACCCGACGTTCCTGGCCAGGCTCCAGTCCGTATTCGATGTCCCGGAAGCGCGCGTCGTGGAGTTCGACAACCCTCTGACGGGCCAATCATCGCGGTGCACGATTTACGTCGCGGGCCGCCGACCGTGAGTGTCAGACATCCAGCGTCACATGCGATGCCCATGGCGCCCGACGCACTGCCGCCTGGCTTTCGCGTGCTCCAGGTCACGCCCCGCCTAGAAGGCGGCGGCGTAGAGCGCACCACGCTGGACATCAGCGCTGCGATCGTTGCCGCCGGCGGCGTCTCCTATGTCGCCACCGAGGGGGGTCGCCTCGAAAGCGACCTTGAAGCGCACGGCGGACAGGCCCTTCTGTTACCGGTCGCCTCCAAGAACCCGATGACCATCTGGGCCAATGGCCGTCGTCTGAAAGGACTTATCCAGACGTTCGGGATCGACCTTGTGCATGTGCGCTCGCGGGCGCCGGCCTGGTCTGCGGTGTGGGCAGCTCGGCAGGCCGGCGTGCCGGTGGTCTCGACCTATCACGGCATCTACAGCGCCCGCTCGCGGCTGAAGCGGGCCTACAACGCCCTGATGACCCGGGCTGATCTGGTCATGGCGAATAGCCGCTTTACCCGCCGCCACGTCCGCGAGCAGCACGGCGTGCCGCCGGAGCGGCTGCGCCTTGTTCCCGAAGGGATCGACATCTCGCGGTTCGACCGGGGAGCCGTCTCTCCGGCGCGGATCCATCGGCTTCGATCGCAATGGGGCCTGCGCGGCGACAACCGCCGCCTGGTCCTGCTGCCCGCGCGACTGACCCGCTGGAAGGGTCAGTTGATGATGATCGACGCCTTCGCCCAGGCCCGGCCGGACGGTCTGGTCCTGGTCCTGGCAGGCGACCATCAGGACCGGGCCGGCTATCGCGCTGAGATCGAAGCGGCGATCGTGGGGCGGGGACTTGAGGATCAGGTGCGCCTGGTCGGCGAGGTCGACGACATGCCCGCCGCCTATCTGGCCGCCGACCTGGTGGTCACGCCGTCGATCCGACCCGAGAGTTTCGGCCGCACGGCCGTCGAAGCCCAGTTGATGGGCCGCCCGGTCCTAGCCGCCGATCACGGCGCAGCGCGTGAGACCGTCTCCTGCGGTCGAACAGGATTCCTGGTGAAGCCCGATGACGTGGACGCCTGGGCAAGGCGTCTCGTCGAGTGTTCGCATTGGTCAACTGACCGACTGGAAGACCTCGGGCACACCGCCCGCCGACGTGCACGCCGCCGCTTCTCACTGGAAGCCATGTCGCGAGCGACGTTCCGGACCTACACTCGCGCTGGACAGCAGCAATGAACGAGGGTCATCACATGCCTATCGCGCTTGCCCACGATATCCGATGCCGAGGGTCTGCCCGAGGTGCCCTGTTCGATCGCACAAGGCTCGAGCTTGGGGGCAAAGGTGCTCCCGCACTACCTGAAATAAACAGTTCAGGTCGACCGGGACCATCCCTGGAGCAACCCGGCCGTCTCAAGAGATCGAGCCTTGCGCTTGTCGTCGTCTTGCTCGGGCTGGGCGGCCCGGTTTCCGCCTTGGCATGCCCAACCTATGCACCACCGGAACAGCGGATGCGGGCGAGCTTCGACGCCGTTGCGATAGGGGTCATCCAGCAGCCGACGCCCGACCTCAAGGATCGAAACAAGCGACAAGGCTGGCGAGCGACTGTCCGGATTACCGAGGTGGTCCAAGGCAGGATCGAAGGAGATCGGTATGCGATCCGATGGCCTCGCGACAGTGCAGCGTGCGACGCTGGCCAGCCGATGCCTCAGGCCGGTGAACCTTGGGTCGTCTACCTGAGCCGGCATCCAGTTACGGGGACCATAGCCGTTCAGCTTGCATATCCCCTTGAGCAAGCCCGGCAGCTCGATCCCCGCCTGGCAACCTGACCTCTGCACCGATCAGGCTTCGCAAGGCTTGCGATGCAAAGGCGTGTTGGGAACGGGCCTCCGCCCAGGCGCGCGAATAAATCCTTAGGCTGTAGTCTCTAAGATCGAACGCCCATGGCCCCAGATCGATATGCCACCCCAGTGCTCAGCGCCAAATCAGTCGCGCGCCTCAATCGCCTGAGCCGCGGGGTCCAGACGATAAGGCCGGCGAACACAGGCGCTCTGTGGCGTGTGGGGTTGCTGCACCCCCGCCAAGGCTTCGGGCTGCGTGAAGTCGGACCTTCCGGGACCCTCGATGAGTCGGCGTCGTCGGAATTCCATCTGCTGGTCGTCGACCGCACCCTGGAGCCGGGGTGCGGCGACATCGATTTCAAGATCTTGAAGACCCGCCTGGCCCCGGGTGGGGCGATCCTTCTGCATCGACGCAAGAGCGCCCCGCTCTGGCTCAGACCATGGTTCCGGGCCACGCCAAGGCGCCGAAAGGACGATCGTAGGGGGCCGGAGTTCGGCGGGGGGGCCGACCGCGCAGAACAGGGTCTGCGTCAGTCAGGCCTGTATGTCAGCGAGTTCTATGATCGCCATGGCAAGGAGCGATGGCTCGTCGCCAGCGCTCAACCTTTTCACGACGCGCGCTATCGGGACCACATCGGACGCGTGTCGCGCGACTTCCTCAAATGGTCGATTGGCTGGACGCTTCTGCCGGATTTGCCCGGCGTCACGGCCTTTGAAAGCGCGTAGGGTCAGGTTCAGTGTTTCAGAGGCCGCCGGCGCCCCCATCGAGCCTGGCGAGCCTGGCGAGCCTGAGGCGTCCGGACGCCGTCCTGGGGTAGAAGCGGCTGGCCCAGGAGCCCAGCCCACAGGGTTGCAGGACCTGTGATAGGGATCGCGCATCGACCAGTGACTGTACTGCACCGACCTCGTCGGGTCCGCCCGACGTGTCCGTGCCGCGATGAAAGGACCGGCGATGTCGCCCACCACCCGAAGCTTTCCGCCCTTCGACGACCAGAACCCCGGCACATCGGGCCTGCGCAAACCCACCGCGGTGTTCCGCGCGCCAAACTATCTGGAGAGCTTCCTGCAGGCGATCTTCCTCGCCGACCCGCCGCCGCCGGGCGCGACCCTCGTGGTCGGCGGGGACGGCCGATTCTTCAGCGCGGAGGCGACCGAAATCACCGCCCGCATCGCCCTGGCCGGCGGCTACGGCCGGGTGGTGATCGGTCAGGACGCGCTCTTCTCCACCCCGGCGGTGTCCGCCGCCATTCGCCGTCTCGGGGCTTGGGGCGGCGTCATCCTCTCGGCCAGCCACAACGCCGGCGGGCCAGACGGCGACTTCGGCGTCAAATACAATACTCGCACCGGCGGCCCCGCGCCCCAGGCCATGGGCGATCGCATCCACGCCATCGCGCGCGAGCTGCGTGAATACCGGCTGATCGAAGGCCCGCCCCTCGACCTCTCCCAACCCGGCGAGCAGCCGTTGGGCGCAGGTGTGGTCGACATCGTCGATCCGGTCGGCCCCTACCTCGACCTGCTGGAGACGCAGTTCGATTTCGCCGCCATCCGCCGGCTGTTCGACGGCGGCTTCCGCTTCGCCTTCGACGCCATGAATGCCGTGACCGGCCCGTATGCGGTCGAGCTGTTCGAGCGTCGCCTCGGCGCGCCCGCTGGCTCGGTGCTGCGGTCCCGGCCGCTGCCCGACTTCGGCGGCGAGCCGCCGGACCCCCACCTTAGCCACCTGGGCGAACTGGTCGCGCGCATGGGCGGGGCCGAGCCAATCGACCTCGCCGCCGCCTCGGACGGTGACGGCGACCGCAATCTCATCCTCAGCCCCGGCGGGGTGGTCTCCCCGGGCGACAGTCTCGCCGTGATCGCCGCCAACGCATCCAGGCTGCCGGCCTTCGCCGGACGAACCCCGATCGGAGCGGCGCGGTCGATGCCGACCAGCCGGGCGCTCGACCGGGTCGCGCAGGCGCAGGGCTCGCCGCTCTACGAGACCCCGACCGGCTGGAAATGGTTCTCCACCCTGCTGGAGGCGGGGCGCATCCAGCTGTGTGGCGAGGAGAGCTTCGGAACCGGCTCCGACCACGTGCGCGAGAAGGACGGCCTGTGGGCGGTGCTTTGCTGGCTCAATATCCTGGCGGCGCGCGGCGGCTCGGCTGACGATCTCCTGCGCGACCATTGGGCGACCTACGGCCGAGACTATTTCCAACGCCTCGACTTCGACGGGCTGGATTCGGTGGCGGCGGACCAGATGATGGCCGCCCTCGCCGCCCGCGACGCGGAGGCGCTTCAGGCCACGGATCCTGGGGTCACCGCCTTCGAGACGCTCAACTATGAGGATCCGGTCTCCGGCGACCGACTGGCGGACGCCGGGCTGCGCGTCTCGCTGCGGCCGGACGCCCGCATCACCTACCGTCTGTCCGGCACCGGCTCCTCGGGGGCGGCCCTGCGTGTCTATATTGAGCGGTTCGAGCCGCCCGGGGGCGATCTAGACGCCGGGTCGGCGGAGGTCCTCGCCTCGCTGGCGGCCACGGCCGTGCGCCTGATCGACCTGCCCCGCTTCACCGGCCGGACCGCTCCGTCCGCGGTTAGCTAGGCGGCTTGGTGTCGGAAGGAAGGACGCCTATATGTTCGGCGACGACCCTGCGTCGTCTTCCCCAAAAGATCGGGGCGACTTTCCCATCACCGCGTCGGACGTGAGCCAGGCTCGCGCGGCGTGAAGACCGTCAACGGTCGTGATGCGTCGCCGCAGGCGGCGCCCGCTCCGAGCGGGTCCGCGTCCGCCGTGTCGGAGACCGACATGACGACAAACCGCCCTGCCCGATCCCCGCCGGCCCAGTCGCCGGCGGCGCCCACCTCGCTTCATCAGGCGCGGCTCGAAACGGTGATCGAGCGCCTGGCGCGCAGCTCCGCGCACCGCATCGCCGATCTCGGCTGCGGCCGCGGCGCCCTGCTCGACCGCCTGCCCGGCCGTACTGCGGTCAGGGAGGCGGTGGCGGTCGACCTGGAGACGGCGCCGCTGGACGCGATCCGGACGCGCTTCGAGACAGACGACCGGATCACGGTCGAGACCGTCCGGGGCTCCCTGCTGGACGGCCGGCTTCAACTTGGGTCCTTGGACGGGGCCGTCCTGCTCGAGGTGATCGAACACATTCCGCCGGAGGAACTGTCGAAGCTTGAGGTCGCCGTCTTTGGGTCCTGGCGACCGTCCCAGGTGCTGATCACCACCCCCAACGCCGACGCCAACGACTATCTGGGGGTGCCCCCCGGGCGGCGACGGCACTGGGATCATCGCTTCGAGTGGGGCCGCGAGCGGTTCCAGCGCTGGGCCGCGGGCGTGGCGGCGCGCTCGGGCTACCGGGTCGAATTCGAGGGGATCGGCTGGGAGCACCCGACCTGGGGCGCGCCGACTCAAATGGCCGTGTTCGCGCTCTGAACCATGGAGACCGGGAAATTGAATTTGGAAGACAGAATGGATGATCACGGCTTTCGGACTCTCGCCGCGCTGGCGGCGGGAGAAGTCGGCTTCTACCCAGTCCTGAGCGCCCGCTCGCCGCGCGCGCGCGTCGAGCCGGCTGGTCGAACGGCCAGGGCCTGCTGACGCCGCGGGGCCAGACGCTGTTCCTGGCCGAGCAGGCGCGGCGGGCCTGCGATCGATAGGGTCAGCGCTCCCCCGGGGTAGAGCTCGCGCCGGCCTGCAGCGGCTGCGCCACGTGCTTGAGCGTGAAGGGGTCTTCGTTCTCTGGTACGACGATTGCCCCGATCCGGGCTTCAAGGCCCGGCTCGCCGCGGTGTTCGAGCAGGGCGACGCGTCCTGCTCGAACTCCCCGATCCGCTGGTCGGCGAGTGCTCGCGCGGCGCCATCTACCGAGCCCGCGGCAAGACAGAAGGCGGTCTGGCCCGCGCTGTTCTCCGCCATCTGAGAGTGGGCAGGATACAAACCAAAAGACTCAGAGCCGCCGCCGCCAGCACCTCCGAAGGGGTGAGCCCCGCGCCGATCAGCAGCCCGTAGACTGCAGGCCCCGCCGCGGTAGAGACCACCATACAGGCGCTCACCAGGCTGCGCGCCGCGCCGAGCCGCTCGGGCGGTACAAGTTCGGCCACCATCGAGGTTCTCAACAGGGCTCCGGCGGCGTTGGTCGCGCCCGCGAGCCCGAGAAAGGCCCATACGGCCCAGCCGCTCCCGAAGGCGGCGAGCATCAGGACGCCGATCACAAAGGGGACGATGTGGAGCTGGAGGACCCGCCGCGACCCGATGCGGTCGACCACCGCGCCAGACAGGAACCCGGTCGGCGCCTGGATCAGGGCGAAGCCGATGAAGGCGGCAGCGAATACCGCCAGCGGCAGTCCGAAAGACTGAGCCAGCCATCCCTGATGAAAGATCAGCGCGGTGATGGTAAAAGGGCTGGCAACGAGCAGAGGCAACAGGCGCCAGAACTCCGGATCGGACAGCAGACCGCTGCGGGGCCGTTCCCCGGGCATCGTTCCGGCGACTAGAGCCAGAGGCTCCCGAAACTTCGCGTTTCGCCGCACCAGCACCATGGCCGCCGGGGCGATGAGCCCGGCCAGGGCGAGACAGCACAATGCCAGCGTCCAGCGCCAATCCAGCCAGGCGATCAGCATCACCACGGTGAGCGGCAGAATCCCCTCGCCTGCGGCGTGACCCAGACCGGTCACGGACAGGGCTTTGCCGCGGTGCTCTTCGAAGTAGCGCGCTGCGCCGGTCAGAGCGACATGGGACATCAACCCCTGTCCGCACAGCCGCAGCAGGAAGAGGCCGGCAGCCAGCATCGCCACATGGGTCGCGGTCGCCATCAGCAGGCCGCCGAGGGCCAGCCCGAACAGGACCCAAAGGGAGAAGCGTAGCAGATCGGTGTCGTCCAGCCGCCGCCCGAGCGCGGGCAGGCACAGGGCGCTCGCGATCGTGGCGCCGCCGTACAGGACGGCCATCAGCGGAGCGCTAACGGCCAGGGCTTCGGACAGGCTGGGCACGAACAGCGCGATGAAGAAGGTCTGGCCGAGGCTGGAGGCGAAGGTGAAGGCGAAGCCAAAGGCGAGGACGTCGCGGTCCCTACGCAGGAGCGAAAGGAAACTCACGGCGGTCCCGGTCTCCCCTGGTGTCTCGCCAGTCGCACACCCGGCTGCTCCACTCCGCCGCACGCCGAGCCGAGGCGAACGGGACTCCCCCGGCCATCCTGAAGAGAATGCAGGGCTGCGGCGGGCTTCGGTCCGGCCACCCTGAGAATCACCAAGCTGATCTGACGGATTTAGCGGGCAAGGACATAGGGCACAGGGCCGTCGCTCGCCGTGCGGTCGCGCCCGAAGCCGCGCCGCTCGAACAGGGTCTGGGGAGATTCAGCCAGCCGTCCTTCGGCCCGCATCCGCTCGAGTTCGAAACCCGTCTCCATCAGATCGGCGACATGGGCGTTGCGGGCCTGAGTCGTTGTGCCGCCCAGAACGATGGCGATAAGCCGGTGGTCGCCACGGGTCGCAGACGCCGCGAGATTGAACCCGGACGCCCGCGTGAAGCCCGTCTTGAGACCGTCGTAGGCGGGATAGGCGTGCAGCAATCCGTTGGTGTTTCGCAGAACGCGGCCCTCGCGCTCCCACTCCCGTTGTCCGAAATAGGCATAGTATTGTGGAAAGTCCCGCATCACGGCCTGGGCGAGGCGTAGCATGTCCCTCGCTGACGAGACGTGACCCGGGTCCGACAAGCCATGCGGATTGACGAACCGGGTTTCGGTGAGACCGAGCGTCATAGCTTTCGCCGTCGACTGATCCGCGAAGGCTTCGACCGAGCCGGCGAGATGTTCGGCCACGGCGACGGCGATATCGTTGCAGGACCGGACCGCCATGGCCCGGATGGCTTCGTCGACGCTGAGCGTCTGGCCCGGGACCAGTCCGAGCTTGGACGGGGGCTGCGCCGCGGCGCGCGCCGAGATCCGGATTCGATCCTCCGGCTGGACCCGCCCCTCGGCCAAGGCCTCGAACATCATGTACAGCGTCATCACCTTGGTCAGCGAGGCCGGATACCGCGCCTTGTCGGCATCGTGCGAGAACAGCACCTCGCCGGTCTCCGCGTTGACCAAAATGGCGGCGTAGCGAGCCTCTGCCCCGGCCTGCGCCCGGGGCGCGCCCGAGGGCGTCACCAGAAGCGAAATGGCGGCGACGGCGGCAAGGCTCGTCAGCCGCACGCCTGCAAAGCGTCTTTGCATAGAAAGCCCTTCATCTGACCGACCAGGCCGGGATTGGTGGTGAAGTGCGCCGATCATCGCGAGTCACCGGCGCCGACCCAAGCCTAAAGGCTCGCCGCCGCGTCCTATCTCACAATGCCGTGGGGGCGCCTCAGAAGCCGACTGCAACAGGGCACGGTGAACGCCCGCGACTTCCGGCGCCCGTAGAATTGTCCACCTCGCTGCAGCGCCTGTGCTGGATCGTCTGGGCGCCGGGCGCCTGACGGCCGTACCGATGGTCCTTGCGATGGGGGCGGAGAACACCGTCTTTCCGGAAGACGGTGAGGTCAGGTCGGACTGACCTCAATGACCGGCACGCTCGTCAAGCTGGTAAGCGACTGACGTCAGCTCTTTTTGGGGGGGGACCGAATGGGCTGGGCGCCGCTCCTGATGCTGTGGCTGGGTCTGGTTGCAGGCGCCGTGACAGGGGCTCTGGCCTACGGACGATTTGGCATGAGGGCGCTCGCCGGGGCAGTCATAGCCATGGCAGCGCTGACCGCGTTCATGCTGCCGCGGGGCCGGATCAAGGCGAGCGGCAATGACGCGGAGGGTGTCCGAGCCCGGACGGGTGACTAATTGACGGCTATCTTCGAGTGCGGCACGATAGCCGCCAGATTGGCCTAGTGGCCCATAAGCGGAAAGTGGACATCCCCAACGTTTCGGTCGAGTCGTACAACGACCTCAAAACCTCATCACTTCCGACAGCCGCGCTGCAGTCCGGTTCGCGAGTTGCTTGAGCGGATCATCACTGAGATGGGCATAAATCTCCGTGGTCCGCGCCTGCTTGTGGCCCAGCACCTTGCCGACCATGAACAGGGAAGCGCCCCCGGCGATTGCGAAACTTGCGAAGCTGTGGCGCAGGTCGTGCAGCCTTACGTTCAACAGGCTTCTAACGTCGCGCGGATCCTTGCCGGCCTCGGTCGCCTTCTGACGAAGAATCTCGTCAGCCTTGGCCTTCACCTTCGTCCAGAGGTGAGGCAGGCCGACAAAATGCCCTTGGCCTTTCAGGGCGGGAAGCACGTACGGCGAACGGTCGACCTCTGACGAGGTGTCGCCCGAGTTGTGTCCCCGGGAAGCCTCCGGCGACCGCCCTTCATCCCAGCGCCGGCGCAGGAGGTCGATGGCGGCGTCGGCCAAGGGAACCGTCTTCGCACCGGTCTTGGATTCCGGAAGGCGGAGGCATCCCACGTCCCAGTCCACATAGTCCCAGCGCAACGATAGGATCTCGGACTTTCGACACCCGGTGAGGATCAGCAGACGCACGGTGTCGGCCATGACGGCATGCCGGGGATCTTCCCGTTCAAACTGCGCCAAGGCCTCGCTGATCGCCGCGATTTCACGGTCCGACAGGTAGCGTTCTCTCCGGATCGTCTGGAACCGTTCGACGCCCTTGGTGGGATTGACCTTCAGCAGATCGGTCAGGATCGCAAACTCATAGGCCGCGCCGAGCGTGACGACCGCAAGTGCGGCGACCCTCTTCCCGCCGGTCACGCGCGAGCGCTTGCGATAGCCCGTCTTGATGTTGCGCGCCGTCTTTCCCTGCGAAACTTCAAGTTGGAACTTTGCGATATCCAACCGCGTCAGGTCCTGCGCCAGGCGGCGCCCCAGGAGCGGCCGGATGTGGCAATCAAACAAGGTCCTGTTGGTGTCCCAGCTGGATGGCTTCTTGTTCGGCTTCATGGCCGGACCGTCCGCCATATAGTGGTCGATCATGGCGTTGACCGTCAGCGCATGCCGATCCGCAATCTTGATGGCTTGAGGATCCACCCCCTCGCGCAGATCGCGCAGAGCCGCGCGTGCGTGATCTCGCGCGTCCTCAATCGAATAGCCCTCGTCAGCACGCCCAAGGGTCAGTTTGCGTAGCTGTCCCCCACGCCGATAGGTGAGAATGTAACTCTTCACGCCGGACGGCCGCACGCGCACGCCCAAGCCGATAACCTCGGTGTCGCGCACGCTGTAATCCCCGTCGCGGGGCTCCAGGGTTTCAATCAGTTTCCGTGTGAGACGCGGCATGGGATGCCCTTTTTCGGGGTAACACAGGGGTAACAAGAGGTCAGAATTCCCCTCGTGTTACCCCGGTTTCTATTGTCCCTGAAAATAGGAATATATCAAGTTATCAATAACTTGGAACAGATTGAAACCGGCTGAAACACCCAAAAGTCGACATGGCATGCAAGAGGTCAGCGGTTCGACTCCGCTAAGCTCCACCATCGAAGGCCTCGCGGAGCCCCCGCGAGGCCTTCGTCCTATCCGGCGCTCTTTTTTCTCGACGCTCAGGCAGGCATCGCCCGTTCCAGCACCGCCCGTTGATCCACCTGCGCCTCATAGGCCCCGTAGGCCATGCCGCGCGGGTGCAGACGAAGCGCGATGAAGGCCTCGGCCGAGGGGCTGTCCATCTCCAGCAAGGCCGCCGCCTGGGCCGCCAGCGCCAGACGTTCGACCGCCAGCCGCGCCCCCGCCTCGTTCGTCGCCACGTCCAGCCCGGCGATGAAGCGGTCGTAGTCGGCGGACTTCCCGGCCTGCGACGCCAGCCAGTCGCGCAGGGCCTCGACCGCATCCGGCTCGCGTCCCGCCGCGCGCAGCACGTCCAGCGCGATGACATTGCCCGAGCCTTCCCAGATGGCGTTCAGCGGCGACTGGCGGAACAGGCGCGGCATCGGCCCAGTCTCGACATATCCGGCGCCGCCCAGCGCCTCCATCGCCTCATAGACCATGCCCGGCGCGCGCTTGCAGACCCAGTATTTGGCCACCGGCGTCAGCAGGCGGCCCACGGCGTCGTCGGCGTCGAAGGTCGCCGCCAGCCGCATCGACAGCGCCGTCGCCGCCTCGCTCTCGACCGCTAGATCGGCCAGGACGGCGGCCATCATCGGTTGATCTATCAGCCGCTTCTGGAAGACGGTGCGGTGGGCGGCGTGCCACACCGCCTGCGCCAGCGCCCCGCGCATCTGCAGCGCCGAGCCGACCACGCAGTCCAGCCGCGTGTGCTGGACCATGCGGATGATGGTCGCGACGCCCCGTCCCTCTTCGCCCAGCCTCTGAGCCAGAGCGCCGTGATACTCGACCTCGGACGAGGCGTTGGAACGGTCGCCCATCTTGTCCTTCAGCCGCATGACGCGGAAGCCCGCATTGCGCGTCCCGTCCGGCAGCCAGCGCGGCAGGATGAAGCAGGTCAGCCCGCCCGGCGCATAGGCCAGCGTCAGGAAGGCGTCGCACATCGGCGCCGAACAGAACCACTTGTGCCCGGTCAGACTATACCAGCCGTCCTCGCCGACCGGCTCGGCGCGAGTGGTGTTGGCGCGCACGTCCGAGCCGCCCTGCTTCTCGGTCATGGCCATGCCCAGCGTCACGCCCGCCTTGTCCCCCGCCGGGCGCACGGCCTGGTCGTAGCGGCCGGACAACACGCCCCTGATCCACGGCTCGCCCGCCGCCGGATCGGCCTGAAGCGCCGCGACCGAGGCGTAGGTCATGGTCATGGGGCAACTGGTCCCCGAGTCCGCCTGTCCCGTCAGAAACAGGATCGCAGCATGAAGCAGGTGTCCGTTCGACGTCCCATCCCAGGCGCCGGCGGCGATGCCTGCGCCCAGCCCCAGGTCCATCAGTTGATGATAGGCGGGATGAAACGTCACCTCGTCGATACGGCGGCCATAGCGGTCGTGGGTGTCCAGCACCGGCGTCACCCGATTGGCCTGAACGCCCCAATCGATCACCGCGGCCGAGCCGCAGCGACGGCCCAGATCGGTCAGCCGCTCGACATGCCCCGCCCCGCCCCAATGGCGCACGGCGTCATGCAGGGCCTTGTCGCCGGCGAACAGGTCGACGTCCTCCAGCGGCGGAACCTGATTGACCACCTCATGGGTGTCGAGACGCTCGACGGGACGAAAGGCGGACATGGGCGAGCCTCCTGACTAGGCGAGGAGGATGGCATGGGCGGGCGCCGCCCGCGACCCTCTCCGACAGGTCCGCCACCACATACGCCCCGCCACGCCGCCAACCATGCCGTCATCCTCGGGCTTGACCCGAGGATGACGCAGAAGGGGTGAGCACGGCGCTCACCCCTTCTGCGCCGCCCCCACATGCGTCACGCCTCGGGCGCAGGCGATCTCCATCTGCTTCTGCCGCTCAGCGTAACCCTCGCGCTGGGCCTCATCGCGGCTGTCGTGGCAGCGGTCGCAGGACACGCCCTCGACATAGCGGGGCGAGCGACGCCCCTCGGGGCTGACCGGCATGCGGCAGGCCCGGCACAGGCTATGGTCGCCCTCGACCAGGCCGTGCCCCACGGCCACCCGCTCGTCGAAGACGAAGCATTCGCCGCGCCACAGGCTTTCCGGCTCCGGCACCGTCTCCAGATATTTCAGAATGCCGCCCTCAAGGTGATGCACGTCGCGCACCCCCTCGGCCTTCAGGAAGGCGGTGGCCTTTTCGCAGCGGATGCCGCCGGTGCAGTACATGGCGACCTTGGGCGGCGTCGGACGGTCCAGCAGGGCGCGGCCCTCGGTCCTGAACCAGTCGGCGAACTCGCGGAAGGTACGGGTGTTGGGCTGGACCGCGCCCGCAAACGCACCGATCTCGCCCTCATAGTCGTTGCGGGTGTCGATGACGACGGTGTCCGGGTCGGCGATCAGGGTATTCCAGTCCTGAGCCGAGACATAGGTTCCCACACCCTCCACCGGGTCGATATCGGGCTGGCCCATGGTGACGATCTCGGCCTTCACCCGCACCTTCATGCGGTGGAAGGGCATGGCCTGCGCCGTCGAATACTTCAGCTCCAGCCGTTCGAAGCCCGGCAGGGCGCGCACGCCGTCGATCACGCGGGCGACTGCGCCTTCAGGCCCGGCGATGGTGCCGTTGATCCCCTCATACGCCACCAGAAGCGTGCCGCGCACCTCAGTCCCGCACAGATCCAGCAGATGCAGGCGCAGCGCCGCCGGATCAGCCACAGGCGCGAAACGATACAGGGCGGCGACGGTGAAGGGGGCCAAGGGCGACATCGGGGGAACGGCTGGGACGGTCACGGCCTTCCTATAGCGTCCCGACGCCGCCCCCGCGACGCCAATAATCCGGAACTCAGAGTGACCGCTTCGCGTCTTGCTTCCCCCGCCGAAGCCGTGTGGACTGCCCGCATGGTCGTCGTCGGTTCCCGCTTGCTCCGTATCGTCCATGCGAGGCGCCGCCCCGCATGAGTTCGACCGCCGACGCCTCTCCTTCCAATCCGCCGTCCGTCCCGCCGGAGCGCCCCTCGGCTCTGGCGCCGCTGCGGCACCCGATCTTCCGGGCGGTGTGGATCACCAGCCTGGTCACCAACTTCGGCGGCCTGATCCAGTCGGTCGGCGCCGCGTGGATGATGACCTCCATCGCCTCGGCGCAGATGGTCGCCCTGGTGCAAGCCTCCGTCACCCTGCCGATCATGCTGCTGTCGCTGGCGGCCGGGGCGCTGGCCGACACGGTGGACCGGCGCAAGATCATGCTGGCGGCCCAGACCTTCATGCTGCTGGTTTCGGCCGGTCTGGCGGCCATGACCTGGATGGGGTGGATCACGCCGTGGGTGCTGCTGACCTTCACCTTCCTGATCGGCTGCGGCACGGCCTTCAACGGCCCGGCGTGGCAGGCGTCGGTCGGCGACATGGTTCCGCGCGAGGATCTGGCCGGGGCCGTGACCCTGAACTCCATGGGCTTCAACATGGCCCGCAGCGTCGGCCCGGCCATCGGCGGCCTGATCGTGGCGGCGGCGGGCGCGGCGGCGGCCTTCGCCGTCAACGCCTTCAGCTACGTCGGCCTGCTGGTCGTGCTGTTCCGCTGGAAGCCCGAGCGGCCCAAGCAGACCCTACCCCGCGAAGGCCTGCTGGCGGCCATGGCGGGCGGGGTGCGCTACGCCTTCCTGTCGCCGCGCGTGACGGCGGTGCTGCTGCGCGCCCTGGTGTTCGGCATCGGCGCCAGCGCGGTCCAGGCCCTGATGCCCGTCGTCGCGCGCGAGGGCGGCGGCGGCCCGCTGATCTTCGGCCTGCTGCTCGGCGCCTTCGGGGTCGGGGCGGTCGGCGGCGCCCTGTTCGTCGGGCGGCTGCGCGCCAGATACGAGACCGAGACCATCGTCCGCGTCGCCGCCTTGGTCTTTGCCGCGGCCGCCCTGGGCCTGGCCTACATCCCCTGGCTGGCCGTCACCCTGCCGGCGCTGATGCTGGCGGGCGCGGGCTGGGTGCTGGTGCTGTCCAGCTTCAACGTCACCGTGCAGATGTCGGTGCCCCGCTGGGTCGTGGCGCGGGCGCTGGCGCTGTATCAGATGGCGGCCTTTGGCGGCATGGCGGGCGGCAGCTGGCTGTGGGGCAGCCTGGCCCAGACCTATGGCGTCGACGTCGCCCTGGGGATCTCGGCGGGCGTGCTGGTGCTGTGCGTGCTGATCGGCCTAAAAGTGCCCCTGCCCTCGACCGCCAATCTGAACATGGACCTGCTGCGTCGCTGGACCGAGCCGCAGACCGCCCTGGCCATCGAGCCGCGCAGCGGCCCCGTGGTCGTCACCATCGCCTATCGCATCCGCGAGGAGGACATCGACGCCTTCCTGGCCCTGATGGACGAGCGGCGCCGCATCCGCCGCCGCGACGGCGCGCGCCAGTGGCACCTGATGCGCGACCTGGCCGAGCCCCAGGTCTGGGTCGAGAAATACCAGACGCCGACCTGGCTGGACTACATCCGCCACAACCAGCGGATCACCCACGCCGACGCCTCGATCAACGAAGGCATCCGCGCCCTGCACCAAGGGCCGGACAAGCCGGTCGTCCACCGCATGATCGAGCGCACCACCGCGCCTCTGGCCGCCAATCTGCACGGCGATCGCCACTACGGCGAGCCGCTGACCGACCCGACCCGGTCGTCGTAGAGCAAGCTTGTCGCGCATGCCTGATATAGCGAGCAAATAATCAACCGTGATCGGCCGAACACAGGCAGTCCTTATCAACCCTGTCGATATTGCGGCGCACACAAACTGCGACTTGCGCGACGGGCGCAAAATCTGGTCTAGGGAGCCACGCGTCTGGTTCGCGTAAGGTCAAGACCCATGAAGATCGCAATCCTCGGCGCCGGCGTCATCGGCGTGACCACCGCCCACTACCTGGCCCGCCAGGGTCATGAGGTGACCGTCATCGACCGCCAGAGCGGCCCGGCGCTGGAGACCAGCTTCGCCAACGCCGGCGAGATCTCGCCCGGGTATTCCTCGCCCTGGGCCGCGCCCGGCATTCCGGCCAAGGCGGTGAAGTGGCTGTTCATGCGCCACGCCCCGCTGATCCTGCACCCCCAGATCAACGCCCCGACCGTGCGCTGGCTGCTGGCCCTGCTGCGGAACTGCACGTCGAGCCGCTATGCGCTGAACAAGGCGCGCATGGTGCGCCTGGCGGACTACAGCCAGGTGGTGCAGACCGAGCTGAACCAAGAACTGGGCCTTGAGTACGACCACCGCACCCAGGGCACGCTGCAACTGTTCCGCACGCAAAAGCAGTTGGACGGCATCTACAAGGACACCGAAGTCCTGCGCGAAGGCGGCGTCCCGTTCGAGGTGCTGGACCAGGACGGCTGCATCCGCGCCGAGCCGGGCCTGAAGGCCACCCGCGACCTGTTCGTCGGCGGCCTGCGCCTGCCGCGCGACGAGACCGGCGATTGCTTCAAATTCACCAACGCCCTGGCCGATCATGCGACGATGCAGGGCGTGACCTTCCAGTACGGCACGACCATTCAGGGCCTGATCGCCGAAGGCGGCCGCATCACCGGCGTGAAGACCGACAAGGGCGTGGTCACGGCCGATGCCTATGTGCTGGCGCTGGGTTCGTACTCGCCGCAGATGGTCAAGCCGCTGGGCATGACCCTGCCGGTCTATCCGGTGAAGGGCTATTCGATCACCGCCCCGATCATCGACGAGCCCGCCGCCCCCGTCTCGACCATCATGGACGAGAGCTACAAGGTCGCGATCACCCGCCTGGGCGACCGCATCCGCGTCGGCGGCATGGCGGAAATCTCGGGCTACAACAACGTCCTGCCGGAACAGCGCCGCAACACGCTGGAGCATTCGGTCGGCTCGCTGTTCCCCGGCGCGGGCGATCTGAAGGCGGCCAGCTACTGGTCCGGCCTGCGCCCGATGACGCCGGACGGCACCCCGGTCATCGGCAAGACCAAGCTGGACAACCTGTTCCTGAACACCGGCCACGGGACGCTGGGCTGGACCATGGCCTGCGGCTCGGCCCGCGTCATCGCCGACCTGATCAGCGGCCAGACCCCCGACATCGAAACCGCCGACCTGGGCATCGCCCGCTACGGCTGACGGCTTCCTTCTCCCCTAGGGAGAAGGGCGCTAGGCGCGCGTCTTCGCCGCGACGGCTTTCAGCCCGGCCAGCAGATGGTCCGTGGCCGCGTTGCGTTCGCAGCCGGCCTTGAGGATCAGCCGCAAGGCCTGAACGTGCACCTGAACCGGCGGCCAGTCCCAGGCGTCGGCCGCCGCCATGCGGTCCGACACGTCGGCGAGGCTGTAGGCTGCGTCAAACAGCGGTCCGGTGTCGAAGAAACCCGCCAGGTCCAGAATGCGCGACGCCAGCCGATAGACCTCGGCGGCCGACGCCACCGGCTGCGCGGCGCACAGCCCTTCCAGCCCCGCGACGGCGGCTTCGATCTCAGCCATGACCTCGGCCTTGTGGCGGCCCAGGCGCTCATTGGCGCGGCGTTCGACATCCGCCAGCGTCCGCCCGCCCGGCTGAGCCATCTGCTGCGCCAGAGACGTCTTGATCTTCTGCGTCCGGACCTCGCTCACAGCGACACCCTCTGCGGTTTCAACAGCATGTCGATGTCGGCCTGATCCATGTTTTCCTCAACCGCGTGACCGACATGGGCCGACAGATCGCCCTTGCGGCGTCCGGTCATGCCGACCGGCGGACCGAAGTTGCGCACGCGCCGATCGGGGCCGACGTAGGTCTCGCACTCGACGAACTCGCGCTCGTCGCCCGCCAGCCACAGGATGCGTTTCAGCAGCACGGCAGGCGTCAGGGGCTTGGCGACCACGAAGCTGACGCCGCAGTCGCGCCCCTCCTGCACCTTGGCCTGTGAGGCGTGGCCGGTCACCAGGATGACGGGGGTGTAGCGCATGGGCGCGGGCGTCTCGCGCCGCAGCCAGCGGGTGAAGGCGTAGCCGTCCATCTCCGGATCGCCGCAGTCGATGACGATCAGATCGACCGGGCGCTGCTGCAGGATCTTCACCGCCTCGACGGCCGAGGGGCATTTGATCTGCTCCTTGACGCCGAAGCCCTGGAAGATCGAGCCCAGCATGTCGAGCGCCTGCGGCGCATCATCCACCAGCAGGACCGTCGATTGCTCCAGGTTGATGCGGTCGTCGGCCATGGTTCAGAATAGATGCAGCACGCCCGCCGCCGCGGCGGGCTCGGTGTCGTCCGCGTCGGCGGCGTGCGTCGCGCCAGGCCGGGCGCGGTGGGCCGTCTCCTGCATCCGCTCCGCCATCTCAGCCAGGGGCAGAGCCGCCAGGGCGGTGTCCATCGGCTGATCGTCGGCCACGGCCTGGGCCAGGCCTGACAGGGCCTCGATGCGCTGCGACAGGACGTCGAAGCTCTGGCTGCGCGTCAGATAGCCTAGCCGCGCCTCGGCCGGCAGTTGGCGCAGTACCTCCGACACCAGGCCGCCCGCCGCCTCGATCTCGGCGCGGATGTCCGCCAGTTCCGCCGCCATGGCGGCCAACAGGTCGCGGTTGTCGTTCTCGCCCATGTCAGAAGAGCTCCAGATCGCCGGTCGCGACGGACGGCGGCGGCGGCGTCGCGGGCGGCAGGGTCGCGCCGTCCGTCACCACGCGCTGACGCGCCCGACCGCTGACCGGCCAATAGTGAATACGGCGCCCGCCCGCGCCTCTTAGACTACGGCTGACGACGGGAATCCCTTCGTCGGCCAGGAATTTTTCGGCGAAATCGGCGTTGGCGGCGCCCACGTCGCTGAGACTGTCGAACATGCGGCCGCCGCCGAACAGCTTGGCCTCCAGCCGCTCACGCCGACCGCCCGCCTTCAGCACGTCGTTGATGAGGACTTCCATCGCATAGGCGCCGTAGCGGCGGCTGGCGTCCGTTCCCGAACCCGAACCCTCGGGCAGCAGGAAGTGGTTCATGCCGCCCACCCCGGCCGCCGGATCGCGCAGGCACAGGGCCACGCAGCTGCCCAGAACCGTCGTCAGCACGACGTCGGGATCGGACGACACATGATGATCGCCCTGCCCCACGTGCACGCGCCGCTCGACCGGCTGCTGAGCGGCCGCGCCGATCACGTCAGCGTGCCGAAGACCGCTTCCAGCTTTTCTTTCAGCTGGGCGGTAGTGAAGGGTTTGACCAGGTAGTTGTTCACGCCGAACTGCACGGCGCGCTGGACCAGCTCGCGGTCGGCCCGGCCGGTCAGCATGATGAAGGCCGTCTTGGAGATCGGCGGGTGCGCCCGGATGGCCCTCAGCAGGCTGAGGCCGTCCAGGTTCGGCATGTTGAAGTCCGAGATCACCAGGTGAACCGGCTGCACCAGCAGGGAGCGCAGGGCCGCCTCGCCGTCGGGGGCCTCCTCGATGTCGCGCACCCCGATCTGCTGCAGACTGGCGCGAACAAGCGAGCGCATCGTCAGCTGATCATCAACGACAAGAGTGCGAATGGCGGAAGCGGCGGGCATGAACGTCCTTACGCGACAGACTGAGGCGCGGCCGTTCGGGCGGCGCAGGATTCGAGAATGGCCGGGGCCATGCGGGACAGGGGCAGCTGACGCTCGACAGCGCCCAGCTCGAAGGCGGCGCGCGGCATGCCGTAGACGACGCAGGACGCCTCGTCCTGGCCCAGGGTGCGGGCGCCGGCCTGGCGCATGGTCAGCAGGCCCTTGGCCCCGTCCTTGCCCATGCCGGTCAGGATGACGCCCGTCATCGGGCGGCCCAGTTGAGCGACCGAGCCGAACAACACGTCGACCGAGGGGCGGTGACCGTTGACCGGATCGGCGGCGACCAGGCGGCAGCGCCCGCCCGAGGCGACCAGGTGGGCCTCGCCGCCAGGGGCGATATAGACATGGCCCGGCTTCAACGGCGCGCCGTCCTCGGCCTCGCTGACCGTGGCGGCCGAGACCTTGTTCAGGCGGGCGGCGAAGCTCTTGGTGAAGCTGGCGGGCATGTGCTGGGTGACCAGCGTCGCCGGACAGTCCGCCGGGAAGGCCGACAGTATGGTCAGCAAGGCCTCGACCCCGCCGGTGGACGAGCCGATCGCCAGCACATGGTTGGGGTCGGCGTGATAGGCGCCCTCGTGCCCCCGGACGGCGCGATCCTCCAGCGGACGAACGCGAGACCGCGCGGCGATCTTCACCTTCTCGGCCAAGTCGCCGAAGGCTTCCTGGGCCGGAACGCCCGGCGCGGGCTTGGCCACGGCGTCGACCGCCCCGACCTCCAGCGCCGCCAGGGTCACGTCAGTCCCCGCCTGGGTCAGGGTCGAGACCATGACCACCGGCATGGGCCGCAACCGCATGATCTTCTCCAGGAACTCCAGCCCGTTCATATTGGGCATCTCGACGTCCAGGGTGATGACGTCGGGGTTCAGCTCCTTGATCTTCGTGCGCGCCTCCAGCGGATCGGCGGCCGTGCCGACCACATTGATCTCGGGATCGCGGCGCAGGACGGCGCTGATCAGGCTGCGCATGGTGGCGCTGTCGTCCACCACCAGGACCGAGACCGCGCTCATACCCCCGCCCCCTTGACGTAGGTGGTCAGGCCCGCGGGCTGCAGCAGGTGGGCCGCCGGGCCCGTCACCCGCTCAGAATGGCCGATATAGAGGACGCCGCCGGGGTTCAGGATCGGCGTGAACCGGCCCCAAACCCGCTCCTGGGTCGCGTCGTCGAAATAGATGACCACGTTGCGGCAGAAGATGACGTCGAAGCGGCCGCGCATCGGCCAGTCGCCGATCAGGTTCAGCTCCTTGAACGTCACCAGACGCCGCAGCGTCGCATCGGCGCTGAACCGGCCGGGCGCGCCCGCGACCGGCGCGAAATGCTTGCGCGACGCGGCCGGGACCGGGGCCAGCAGATCGTCGGAATAGACGCCCGCCGCGCCCTCGGCGACCATGTTGGGGTCGATGTCGGTGGCCAGGATGCGCACGTCCAGTTCCGCCGCTTCCGGCAGGACGTCCAGCACCGTCATCGCCATGGAATACGGCTCCTGCCCGTTCGAGCAGGCGGCGGACCACAGGCGCACGCGCCCGCCCGCCCGCGCCTTGGCCGCCAGCTCCGGCATCACCTTGTCGCGCAGGTGATCGAAGTGGTGCGGCTCGCGGTAGAAGCGGGTGACGTTGGTGGTCAGGGCCGCCATCATCGCCTGGCGCTCGTCCACGCCTTCCACCCCGTCGATCAGGGCGCAGTAGTCGCGGAAGCTGCGCAGTCCCAGCACGCGCAGCCGCTTGGCCAAGCGCGAATAGACCAGCGCCGCCTTGCCTTCGCTGAGGGCGATGCCTGCATGGGCGTGCAGGGTCTGGGCGATGTGGCGGAAATCCTCGGCCGTGAAGACGAACTCGCCTTCGACCAGAGCCTCCCGCCCGGCGACGGTCGTCATGCCGCTGCAGCCTCGCTTTCCGGCAGGACGTGGTCCAGGTCGATCAGGCTGATCATGCGGCCGCCCTCGACGGCGAAGATACCCTTCACGAAGGACTTCACCTGGTCGCTGGCCACGTCCGGCGTCGGCTGGATGGCCGCGTCCGACAGTTGCACGATGTCCGACACGGCATCGACCAGCAGGCCGACTAGGCGCGAACCGACATGGGCCACCATGATGACATGCCGCTCGGTCGGCTCGTTCGTGACCAGGCCGAAACGCGCGCCCAGATCGATGATCGGCAGCACCACGCCGCGCAGGTTGATGACGCCCTTCATATAGGCGGGCGAGCGCGGCAGAGGCGTGGCCGGCGTCCAGCCGCGGATCTCGCGCACGCTCATGATGTCGACGCAGAATTCCTGCTCGCCGATGCGGAAGGCGATCAACTCGCGGTCGGTCCCGGCTACGTTCGGGGTCAGGGTCTGTTCAATCGGGGTCATGGTCTCAGCTCGCCATTTGCAGGTCGGAACGCGACGGGGTTCGGGAACGCTTGGCGGTCACAAGGGCGTCGATGTCGAGGATCAGGGCCACGCGGCCGTCGCCCAGAATGGTGGCGGCGGCCACGCCCTCGACGTGGCGGTAGTGGGTTTCCAGGCTCTTGATGACGACCTGGCGTTGGCCATGGATGGCGTCGACCAGCAGGGCCGCGCGCTGGCGGCTCTCAGTCTCGACGATCATCACCACCCCGCCCTTCAGCTCGGTCGGAGCGTCGCGGAAGCCCATCACCAGACCGACATCCACCAAGGGCACGAAGGCCTCGCGGAAACGCAGCACGGGATCAACGCCGCCGACATAGTGGATGTCAGCTTCGTTCGGGGTCAGGCTCTCGACGATGGCGGCGAGCGGCGCGACCAGGGTCTGTTCGGCGGCGCCGACCACCATGCCGTCCAGCACCGCCAGCGTCAGGGGCAGGCTGAGGGTGAAGGTCGAGCCCTTGCCCGGAATCGAGCTGATGGAGATGCGCCCGCCCAGCGACTGGATCGAGCGGCGCACCACGTCCATGCCGACGCCACGGCCCGACAGGTCCGACACCTCGGTCGCGGTCGAGAAGCCCGGCAGGAAGATCAGGTTGTCGATCTCGTCGTCCGACAGCACCGCATCCTCAGCGATCAGGCCGCGCTCGACGGCGATGCCCTTCACGCGCGGACGGTTGATGCCCTTGCCGTCGTCGGAGATCTCGATGACGATCCGACCCGAGCGGTGCAGGGCCGCCAGACGCACCGCGCCTTCGGCCGGCTTGCCCGCCGCCAGACGCTCCTCGGGGCTTTCCAGCCCGTGGTCGATGGCGTTGCGCAGCATGTGGGTGATCGGCTCGGCCAGACGTTCGACCACGGTCTTGTCGACCTCGGTGTCCTCGCCGGACGTGACCAGCTTCACCTTCTTGCCGGTGGCTTCGGCCGCCTCGCGCACCAGGCGCGGCATCCGCTGGAACACCGACTTCACCGGCTGGGCGCGGATGGCCATGACGCTGTCCTGAATCTCGCGCGTCAGCAGTTCGAGGTCTTCCAGACCCAGGCCGATGTCGGACGAACGGGCCAGGCCGCTTTCGGTCACGCGCTGGGCCAGCATGGCCTGCTGGATGACCAGTTCGCCGACCGCATTGATCAGGCGGTCCACCCGCTCCAGATCGACGCGGATGGTCACGGGCGCCGCAGCAGCCGGGGCCGCCGCCTGCGCAGGAGCCGGAGCGGCCGACGCAGGCTTGGCCGCGACCGGCGACGGCGCGACGGGTGCAACCGTCGGAGCGATCACAGGCGCGGCGGCGACAGGCCCGACAGCGACAGGCGCAAGCGCTTCCGTCGGCGCGGCGCCGACCGAGGCCAGCAGGGCGGCGATGTCCAGTTCCGACGACGCGGCGCGGGCCAGGGCCGAAGCGTCGCTGTCATCCTCGTCGGCCATGACGGCGGGCGCGGCCTCGACCGAGGCCGCATCGCCCAATGGCGTGACGCTCAGGTCGCAATCCATCTCCACGAAGTCGAAGACCTCGCGCACTTCGGCCTCGCTGACGTCGGCGTCCAGTTCGATGGTCCAGATCAGGTGGCTGTCGGTCGGCTCCAACGCGTCCAGCAGCGGCAGGCCGCTGTCGTCCATCTGAACGCGCGTCGGGCCCAGGCGGCCCAGCTCGCGCAGCAGCAGGCCCGTCTCATTGGCGCTGGCGTAGAGGCGTGGATGCGGACGGAAGACGACCTTCCAGCCGCTCGAAGCTGGCGGGACTGCCAAATCGGGCAGCGGCGCCAACTCAGCCAGCGGCGCCAGGGCGGCCAGATCGGGCAGATCGGGCAGATCGGGCAGAGGCGGCAGGTCGGCCAGATCCGGCAAGCCCGCCGGAGCGTCGAACGCGCCCATATCCATGGCGACGGGCGTGAAGCCGAAGTCGTCCTCTTCCGGCTCTGCCGCCGCGACCGGCGCGGCGCCGCCATAGGTCAGGGCTTCCAGTTCAGCGACCAGGCCCGCCGAGCGCACGGGATCGACCGGCGCGCCCGCGCCGCGCGCGGCGGCGACGTGATCGGCCAGCACGTCCGCAGCGCGCAGCAGGGTCTTCACGGTCGGCTCATCACACGGCTTGCGGCCCGAGCGCAGCTCGTCCATCAGCGTCTCGAAGACGTGGGCGAACCGCACAAGGTCTTCCAGCCCGAAGGCCCCCGCCCCGCCCTTCACCGAGTGGACGGCGCGGAACACGGCGTTGATGACCTCGATATCCGTCGACCCGGACTCCAGCGTCAGAAGATTGCCTTCCAGATCGGCGAGCAGCTCCTCGCATTCCTGGAAGAAGGTCGCCTTGATCGCCTCGAACGGATCGTCGCTCATCGTCTCAGATCCTCAGGCCGCCACGCGGCGCACGGCGTCGACCAGACGCACGGGGTCGAACGGCTTGACGATCCAGCCGGTGGCTCCGGCCTCGCGGGCGCGCTGCTTCTTGGCGGCGTCGCTCTCGGTCGTCAGGACCAGAACGGGCACGGCGCTGAACGCCGGGTCCGCCCGCATCCCCTCGATGAAGCCGAAACCGTCCATGCGCGGCATGTTGATGTCGGTGATGACGATGTCCGGGTTTTCGGCCTGAAGCACCTCCAGCCCGTGGACGCCGTCCTCGGCCTGGACCACGCGATAGCCCGCGTCCTTGAGCGCCAGCATCAGCATGTCGCGCATGGTGCGCGAGTCATCGACGGTCAGAACGGTCTTGGTCATTGCAGGGCGTCCTGTGCGGAAAGCTCGGAGGGCGAAGCGCCGAAGGCGCTCCATTGGGTCGTCAGCGCCTCGGACGCATTGACGAAGGTCAAAGCCTGGCCGTCGGCGCGCCAGGTGCGGATCGCCGACAACAGCAACTGAAGGCACAGCCCGCCCAGCCGCTCGACGGCCGAACCGTCCAGCGTCAGGGCCTGACCGCGCGCCGCCAGCAGTTCGCCCTTCAGCGGCTCGGCCGCACGCAGGTCCAGAACCGGGGCCAGAACGACCGTGGCCGTCATCAGAACTCCTCCCAGCCGTCTTCGATGGCTTCAGGCTTCAGGGCGGCGCCGCCGCGTCCCATGGTCTTCAGGGCGGCGACCGTTTCGGACACCGGCTGAGGCGTGCGAACCGGCGCAGCTTCGGCGGCGGCCGACGCGGACCTGGGCTCAACCCGACGAGGCTCAACCGGACGGGGCGCAGCGACCGGACGCGACGGCGCCGCCTGGATCACCTTGAAGTGCGCCACCGAGGCGGCCAGCACGTCGGCTTCCTGGGTCAGGGAGTGGCTGGCGGCGGTCGATTCCTCGACCATCGCAGCATTCTGTTGCGTGACCTGATCCATCTGGTTCACGGCCGCATTGACCTGTTGCAGACCGGTCGCCTGCTCCTGGGCCGAGGCCGAGATTTCCGACATCAGACCATCGATCTCGGCCACCCCGGCGACGATGCGGCCCAGCGCCTCGCCGGTCTGGCCGACCAGGGCCACGCCCTGCTCCACCTGACGGCCGGACGCCGTGATCAGAGCCTTGATCTCCTTGGCCGCGCCGGCCGAGCGCTGGGCCAGGGCCCGCACTTCCGAAGCCACCACGGCGAAACCGCGGCCGGCGTCGCCCGCGCGCGCCGCCTCGACGCCCGCGTTCAGCGCCAGCAGGTTGGTCTGGAAGGCGATCTCGTCGATCACGCCGATGATGGCGCCGATCTGGTCGGACGACTGCTCGATGGCGGTCATGGCGGCGACGGCGTCGCTGACCACTGCGCCCGAGGCTTCCGCCTCGCCGCGCGCCTGCTGCACCACGCCGGCGGCCTGGCGGGCGCCGTCGGCGGTGCGGTTCACCGTGGCCGTGATCTGGTCCAGGGCGGCGGCGGTCTCTTCCAGGCTGGCGGCCTGCTGTTCGGTGCGGCGCGACAGGTCGTCGGAGGCCTGGCTGATCTCGCCCGAGCCGGAGCGGATGGCCGCGACATTGGCCGTCACGGCGGCGATGGCCTTCTCCAGCTGGGCGATGGCGGCGTTGAAGTCGGTCTTCAGCTGCGCCGCCTTGGGTGCGAAGGCGACATCGATGCGATGGGTCAGGTCGCCGTTGGCCATGGCCTCCAGACCCTGAGCCAGGGCGGTGATGGCCACCTTGTCATCTTCAGCCTCGCGGGCCTTCTCCGCCTCGACGCGGGCGCGCTCGTCCTCGACCGCCTGACGCTGGGCGACGGCTTCGGCCTCCAGACGGCCCTTGGCGATGGCCGCGTCCTTGAAGGTCTGGACGGCGGCGGCCATCTGGCCGACCTCGTCCTTGCGGCCGGCGGCCGGCACGGCCACCGAGGTGTCGCCCGACGCCAGACGACGCATGGCCGCCGTCATCGCCGTCAGCGGCTTGGCCAGGATATTGGTCAGCATCACGGCCATGCCGCCCGCCAGCGCCAGCGCCAGCACCAGGCCGCCGATCAGCACCAGGCGGGCCGTCCTGGCGACCGACACCTGGGTCTCGCCATAGATACGGCTTTCCTGGACCTTCTTCTCGATCAGGCCGTTCAGGGCGCTTTCGGCCGGGTCGATGAATTTGTCGGCCTCGCCGTTGCGGCCGACCATGGCGATGGCCTGCATCCAGCCGGCCTGATCCACGACCAGGGCCTGGCCGCGCTGGACCACCTGCTTGTTCCACTCATCCGCAGCGGTTCGAGCCGCGCGCACCTGCGCAGCGCTGGCGCGGTCCAGTTGCGTCACGCGGTCCAGGCTCTTGTTGAAGCTCTGGCGGTGCTCTTCCAGCCGCGTCAGATAGTAGGGGTCGCGCGACACCAGGAAGCCGCGATAGCTGGCCTCCTGCCGCGCCAGATAGAACTGCGCCGCCTCGGCCTCGCGCTGGACGACGCCCGCGCGCGATCGATCCGCCCGCGCCGCATCCAGGGCGTTGATCTGCAAAAACACCGTCAGCCCCATGGCGACGATGGCCAGGATGACGACCGCAAAGGCCGCCATCAGTTTCTTTTCGATCTTAAGGTCGCTCAGCATGGCGTCCATCTAACTCACCCCCCGTGAAGATTCTCTTGAGAGCCGAACCGGCTTTCGATCAGAAGTTGAAGCTCAGCGCCCCCACCAGGCGCCCGTCGTAGTTGTCGCCAAGCGCGTGGCTGTCGGTGTCGTACCAGCGCGCGTCGACGGCCCATCGCTCGTTCAGGTTGTGCTTCACGCCCAGATTCCAGGCGTTGTAGTCGGCCCCGCCGTCCGCCGAGCGCACGCCGAAGGCCGCCGACGCCTTGGTGCGCGGCCCCAGGGCCGTCGACGCCTGCGCCTCGATCCACCAGGCCTCCTTGGTCGCGGCGAAGCCGTCCGGCGTGTAGTTGACCCGCAATCGCGCGGAGACGCGCCCGAACTTTCGGGCGGCGTCGGCCTGATATTCCCAATAGTTGGCGTCGACGCCCGACCGCGTGCCGGGCAGGTCGCGGTTCACCAGCGACAGATCAAAGGCGACGCCTGCAGCCTTGGGCCGCCAGCCCAAGGCCGTCACGATCTCGGCGTCGGAACCCTGTGACAGCTTGGCTGTCGAGGCGAAGACGCTGCCGTAAAAGTCGCCGTACGACGCTTCCAGGCTGGCGTTCAGGCTGGGATCGCCGGTGCTCTTGCCCAGGCCCTTGCCGACGTATTCGCTGGCGACGCCCAACTGACCGCCGATGGACTGGGCCGCCGCAGGCGCCGCAAGCGCCGCTGACAGAACAATAATCAAGCCGCCCGTGAGCGGGTTACGGAGCGCACGAACGCCCTTCTGGCGTCGAGCGATAACTTGGAAGGACATTCAGACCTCTTTGAGACTGATCCCCTTCTGCGTGGAACAACGGTAGGCAATCGTAAATTCGTCCGTACGTAGAAATCCGCAATTCACGACGCCCACACTCATCGCACAGGTTTCTTCTGGCGGAACGTCGTCATAATTATTAATGCGACAGTAACCATGACGCCGAAGATCATGCATATCAACGTTATGACAGAAATGTCAGTTTTTTCAGCTTACAAAGAACTACAAGCGATAATTGCATGTTAGGCGAGACCTATCTAATAAGCCCCCCTTACCTGCCCCCATGACGACGACGACACGGAAGGGCTCGCCTCCTGATCTAACGGGAAGTGAGGACAAGTTCGATTTACTCAGTATTGGACCGCCGCTCCCCTGACGTCACGCCGTCCCCCCGCCCTTGGGCGGCGGCTATCGCCTTGGCGTGCGCCCTGTTCGCCATTGCGGCCTTGATGCTGGCGCTCGCGGCGCCGTCATTCTCGCGCAGCCTGGCTCTGATCGCCTTGATACTGACCCTGACGGCTTCAGCGGCTCTGGTCCTCGCCTGGCGGCAGGCCTCCAGACTTACAGGCGCCCTGGCGGCGCGCGACGCCATGCTGAACGTCGCCTTCTTGTCGACGCCGACCCTGATGCTGACGCGTGAAGGCGCAATCTCACGGCTCAACGGCACGGCTCTCGCCATGCTGAAGATCACAGAGGCTGAGGCGCTGGGACGGCCATTCGCCGAGATTGTTCCCGGCTTCGACATCGCCGCCCTCGCCGCCACCGGGATGCAGTCCGGCTTGCTGGAGGCCGATTCCGGCTACTGGATCGGGCAACGCCCTGACGGATCGACCTTTCCAGTCGGCATTCAGTTCGGCATGACGCCCGGCGGATCGGACAAGGACCATGTAGCCCTCGGCCTGGCCGACCTGACGCTCCGCTACGCCGCCGAGGCGCAGGCCCGCGAACTGCACGCCCAGCTGAACACCGTCTGGCGGTTGAACTCCCTCGGCGAGATGGCCGCCACCCTGGCCCATGAGCTGAACCAGCCCCTGAGCGCGGCCAGCGGCTATATGCACGCGAGCCGGGCCGACATGGAGAAGGCCGGCTCCCTGGGCGACAGCGCCTGCCGCACCCTGGACCTGGCTCAAGGCCAGCTTCTTCGCGCCGGAGAAATCATCCGCCGCATCCGCGCCTTCCTGACACAGGAAGCCGGCGTCCTGGGCGGCGAAAGCGCCTCGGACATGATCGAGAACATGAAACAGATCCTGACGCGTGTCGGTCAGGCCCAGAAGGTCGCCCTGCGCATCGACATGGCCGCGGATTTCGACCGGGTGCGAGCTGACCGCATCCAGTTCCAGCAGGCCGTGGTCAATCTGGTCCGCAACGGCGTCGAAGCCGCGGCGGGGCGCCACGACGCCCAGGTGCGCATCCTGGGCCGCACCGCGGCCGACGGCTACCGCATCAGCATCGAGGACAACGGCCCCGGCGTCGCCGACGATCAGCGCGACCGCCTGTTCCAGCCCATGACCAGCACCAAGCCCGGCGGCATGGGCCTGGGCCTGTCCGTCACCCGCACCATCGTCGAGCGGCACGGCGGCGTCCTGAACGTGGGTCGCAGCCAGGCCCTGGGCGGCGCCGCCTTCTTCTTCACCCTGCCCTTGGACCAGGAGGCCACGACCGCGTGAGCGATCATTCCGTCTTCGTCATCGACGACGATCCGGCCGTGCGCGACGCCCTCCTTCGGGTGCTGCGCGGACGCGGCGTGCGCGCGCGCGGCTTCGCCAGCGGAACCGAATTCTTCGCCAGTCTGCCGGAAGACGCCTCGGCCTGCGTCATCACCGATGTGCGGATGCCTGGCATGGACGGGGCCGAGATCGTGCGCCGCCTAGCCGAGCTGCGCGGCGAGACCTGGCCCGTCATCGTCATCACCGGCCACGCCGACGTCTCCATGGCGGTGCAGATGATGAAGACCGGCATCGTCGACTTCATCGAAAAGCCCTTCGACCCCGCCCGCCTGGTCGAGGTGGTGAAGGGCTGCCTAGCCCAGCTCGGCGATCTGGACGCCCGCCAGCAAGCGCGCCAGCAGGCCCGCCTGCGCCTGGGACGCCTGACCCCGCGCGAGCGCCAGGTCTTCGACGCCCTGGTCGCCGGCGCCTCCAACAAGGAGATGGCTCTGGACCTGAAGATCAGCCCGCGCACGGTCGAGGTCTTCCGCGCCAAGGTCATGACCAAGATGGAGGCCGACAGCCTGCCGGCCCTGGTCCGCATGGGGCTGATGCTCAGCTAGACGTTCACTTCCTTGCAGCCGCCGCCCTTGCGGCGCGTTATGTCGGTCCCCCGACCGCGCCAAGGAGCCGCCCCATGCCCGACCCCGCCCGCCTGCTGCGCCATCAGGCCTATGTCGACGGCCGCTGGATCGACGCCGACGGCGGCGGGACGATCGACGTGACCAACCCCGCGACCGGCGAGGTGCTGGCGACGGTTCCCGACATGGGCGCCCTTGAGACCCGCCGCGCCGTCGCCGCCGCCGGGGCCGCGATGAAGCGCTGGGCCGCGAAGACGGCGGGTGAGCGGGCCCGCACCCTGCGCCGCTGGTTCGACCTGATGATGAGCGAGCAGGAGGCGCTGGGCCGCCTGCTGACCCGCGAGCAGGGCAAGAGCCTGACCGAGGCCAAGGGCGAGATCGCCTACGCCGCCAGCTTCATCGAGTGGTTCGCCGAAGAGGGCAAACGCACCTATGGCGAGGTCATTCCGACCTACGACGCCGCCAAACGCCTCGTAACCCTGCGCCAGCCGGTCGGGGTGGTGGGGGCCATCACGCCGTGGAACTTCCCCGCCGCCATGATCACCCGCAAGGTCGGCCCGGCCCTGGCCGCCGGCTGCGCCGTGGTGCTGAAACCGGCCAGCCAGACGCCGTTGACGGCGCTGGCGCTGGCCGTTCTGGCGGAAGAAGCGGGCCTGCCGCCCGGTCTGTTCAACGTCGTCACCGGCTCGGCCTCGGCCATCGGCGGCGAGCTGACGTCCAATGAAGCGGTGCGCAAGATCAGCTTCACCGGCTCGACCGAAATCGGCCGCCTGCTGATGAAGCAGTCGTCGGACACCATCAAGAAGATGAGCCTGGAGCTAGGCGGAAACGCCCCCTTCCTGGTCTTCGACGACGCCGACGTGGACGCCGCCGTGGCGGGGGCGGTGGCCTCGAAATACCGTAACGCGGGCCAGACCTGCGTCTGCACCAACCGCTTCTATGTCCAGGCCGCCGTCCACGACGAGTTCGTCGCCAAGCTGACCAAGGCGAGCGAGGCGCTGAAGGTCGGAAACGGCCTGGACGACGGCGTCCAGATCGGCCCCCTGATCGACGAGAAGGCGGTGAAGAAGGTCGAGGAACACGTCGCCGACGCCCTGTCCAAGGGGGCGACCCTGCTGACCGGCGGCGCCCGCCATGAGCTGGGCATGACCTTCTTCCAGCCGACCGTCCTGTCGGGCGTGACCCAGGACATGAAGATGTGCCGCGAAGAGACCTTCGGCCCCGTCTCCGGCGTCGTCCGCTTCGAGACCGAAGAGGAAGGCATTGCGCTGGCCAACGACACCATCTTCGGTCTGGCGGGCTATTTCTACGCTCGCGACCTGAGCCGCGTCTGGCGCGTGGCCGAGGCGATGGAGACGGGGATGATCGGCATCAACACCGGCCTGATCTCCACCGAGGTCGCCCCCTTCGGCGGCATCAAGCAATCCGGCCTCGGCCGCGAAGGCTCCAGCCACGGCATCGAGGACTATCTGGAGATCAAATACCTCTGCATGGGCCTGTAAGCCTCAGCTTCTCAGGAACGCCTTCAACGCCGCCGGCTTGACCGGCTTGGGCAGCAGGATGGCGCCCGCAGCCGCCGCTTGCTCCTTCAGTCCGTCGCGGGTGTCGGCGGTGACCAGGGCGATGCGCCGAACCCCTCGGGCGCGCAGGAAATCCACGGCGGCGAGGCCGTCCGGCTCGTCATCGCCCAGATGCAGATCGACCAGGGCCGCGTCGAACGGCCCCGCGGCCGCCCGCGCGGCCGCCACCGAGCGCGCCGTCACAGCCTGCGCGCCCCAGCGATCCAGCAGGGCCGTCAGGGCGTCCAGGATAGCGGGCTCATTGTCCACGCACAGCACCCGCAGGCCCGCCAGCGGCAAGCGGCGGTCGTCGGTCGCGACCTCCGGCTCGGGCCGGGCGGCGGCGCGGGGGACAGCCACGCGGAAGGTCGTGCCGCGTCCGACGCGCGAGGCCAGGGATAAGGGATGGCCCAGCAGGTCCGACAGCTTCTGCACGATGGCCAGGCCTAGGCCGGCGCCTGGTTCGTCCACCGGGGCGCCGGGCAGGCGCACGAACTCGCCGAACACGGCCTGGCGGTCAGCCTCGGCGATGCCGCGTCCGGTGTCGCTGACCAGAATCTGCACCCGCTCGCCGTCACGCCGGGCGCCGATCAGCACTCGGCCCCGGTCGGTGTAGCGGATGGCGTTGCCGACCAGATTTTGCAGCATGGAGCGCAGCAGGTCGCGGTCCGATGCGATCCACAGACTCGATGACGCCACCTTCAAGGTCAGCCCCTTGGCGCGGGCGACCGGGGCGAACTCTCGCGCCAGTTCGTCGAACAGGCCGCCGAGCGCCAGCGGCGCCACGGCGGGCTGGACGCCGCCCGCCTCCAGCTTGGACAGGTTCAGAAGGGCGGTCAGCAGGCGGTGGGCGCTGTCGATGGCGCGGTCGGCGTTGGTCGCCAGGCCGCGCGCGGGCGATCCGGCCAGATCGGCGTCTTCCCGCAAGGCGGCGATGAACAGGCGCGCGGCGTGCAGCGGTTGCAGCAGGTCATGGCTGGCGGCGGCCAGGAAGCGGGTCTTGGAGGCGGTGGCGTCCTCGGCCGTGCGGCGGGCCTCCTCCAGCCGTTCGGTGCGGTCGGCGACGCGGGCCTCCAGCCGTTCGTTGGCCTCTTCCAGCTCGCGCGCGGCGCGGCGCAGGGCGGTGATGTCGGTGTAGCTGGTGGCGTAGCCGCCGCCGGGGATGGGCGCGCCGGACGAGCGCAGGATGCGGCCGTCGGGCTGTTCGCGCTCGTGGTCGTGGGGGATGCGGCGGGCCAGAGCCTCCAGCCGCCGTTCGACCCAGCCGTCGATCTCGTGATCCGGCACGCCCGCCTCGCCGCGCTCGGCGTTCAGGCGATAGACGGCGGCGATGGGCAGGCCGACGTGGACGAAGCCGGCGGGCAGGCCGAACATCTCGACATAGCGGCGATTCCAGGCGGTCAGGCGCAGGTCTTCGTCGACGACGCTGACGCCCTGATCGATGTTGTCCAGCGTGGTCTGCAACAGGTCGCGGTTGAACTGGACGGCCTGCGACGCCTCGTCGAGCATCCGCACCACGTCCTCGGGCGCGCGGCCTCCGGCGGCCAGCGCGGCGGCCAGAACGCGGCGGGCGGCGGCGGCGCCGACGGCCCCCGCCAGCATCCGCTCGGCCGCGCGGGCCAGGGTCGCGTCGGCCGGGTCGGCGTCCTTCAGTCTGACATCGGTTTCGCGCGCCCAGGCGGCGAAGGCCCGCTCGGCCCGCTCGTCGCCGATGAAGCGGGCGACCAGGGCGCGCAGGTCGCCGACCGAGGCCCCGGCCGAGCCGCCGCGCCCCTCCATCCAGTCGGGGCCGAGCCGGTCGACGAAGGCGCGGGCCTGCACCCGGTCGATCAGGCGCGGCGGCCGCGCCCGCGACACCAGGATGAAGACGCCGAGGTTCAGCGACAGGCTGAGGAAGACCCCCGCCGCGAACGGGTCTTCCAGCCCAAGCATGGCGGGAACGTTCAGGCCGAAGCCGGGCGCCAATTGCGGCGCGGCCAGCATGACCGCCCAGACCGCCATCCCCGCCGCCAGTCCCGCCAGCGCCCCGCTGGCCCGTCCGCCGCGCCACAGCACCGCCCCGAACAGCGACGGCGCCAACTGGGCCAGGGCGGCGAAGGACACCAGGCCGATGGCCGCTAGTCCGCTGGAACGGTCCATCGCCAGATAATAGAGCCAGGCCAGCAGCAGCAAGCCGACGATGGCCAGACGGCGGATGTTCAGCAGGGTCCGCGCCATGTCCGGCTGGACCGCGCCGCGCCGCCGCCCCGCCCCCATCAACGGCAGGACCAGGTTGTTGGACACCATGGCCGACAGGGCCACGGCCTCGACGATGACCATGGCGGTGGCGGCCGAGAAGCCGCCGACGAAGACCACGGCGGTCAGCAGGCTCTGCCCGGCGCCGAACGGCAGGGCCAGCACCAGCAGGTCGGGGTTGGTCTCGGGCCGGAACAGCCCGCCCGCCGCCACCAGCGGCAGGACCGCCAGCGTGGTCAGGATCAGATACAGCGGGAATATCCAACGTGCGCGGCGCACCTGGGCCGGATCGCCGCCCTCGACGAAGGCGACGTGGAACTGGCGCGGCAGGCAGAAGATGGCCAGGGTCGCCACCAGGGTGATGGCCATGAAGCGGGCGTCGATATGCGGCCAGCCGCCCAACTGGCCCAGGCTGTCGGTCACGGCCTGACGCGACGGCGAGGCGGCCAGCAGAACGACGGCGAAGACGGCGACAGCCAGCAGGGCGGCCAGCTTGACGATGGACTCAATGCCGATGGCCTGGATCAGACCGCGGTTGTGCTCGGTCAGGTCGGGCCTTCGCGCGCCGAACAGGATGGCGAACCCCGCCAGAACCGCCGCCATGACCAGGACGGTCAGGCTCTCGGACCCGGCGACCGGGGTGCCCGCCGTGATCATCTCGCCCGCCATCGACAGCGACTTGAGCTGAAGCGCGATGTAGGGGACCGAGCCCAGGATGGCGACGCCCGCCACCGCCGCGCCCAGCGCCGGGCTCTTGCCGTAGCGCGACGAGATGAAGTCGGCCATCGAGCCGACGTTCTCGCGCCGGGCGGCCGAGGCGATGCGCCGCCACAGCGGCAGCAGCAGGGTCAGCCCCAGGATCGGACCGCCATAGATGGGCAGATACTCCCATCCGTCGCGCGCGGCGGTGCCCACCGCCCCGTAATAGGTCCAGGAGGTGCAGTAGATGGCCAGCGACAGGGCGTACAGCGACGGCCCCAGCATCCCGCGCCGCGCCTTGATCTGCGGCCGCTCGTACCACCAGGCGATGCCGAACAGGGCGGCCATGTAGAAGGCCGTCAGGGCCAGGGTGGCGAGGCTGAACATGGGCGTCATCTGGGCCGGGCGCGATCACGCGGGCAAGTGAAAAAGAGGGCGGCCTGGCCGAAGCCGGACCGCCCGCAGGTTGGCGAAAGTCAGTTGTTACGAGGCCGCCCGATCAGTCGTGGATATCCACGTCCTTGCCTTCCTTCACGAAGAGGACGCCGACGATCAGGGTCAGGACGGCGATGGCGATGGGGTACCAGAGGCCGTAGTAGATGTTGCCCGTGGCGGCGACCATGGCGAAGGCCGTGGTCGGCAGGAAGCCGCCGAACCAGCCGTTGCCGATGTGATAGGGCAGCGACATGGAGGTGTAGCGCACCTTGGTCGGGAACATTTCGACCAGGGCGGCGGCGATCGGGCCGTAGACCATGGTCACATACAGCACCAGCAGGAACAGGATGCCGATCACCATGGGCTTGTTGACCAGGGCGCTGTCGGCCTTGGCCGGGTATCCGGCCTCGGTCAGGGCGGCGGTCAGGCCGGCGTCCCAGGTCTTCTTCTGGGCGTCGAAGTCGGCCTTGGGCATGGTCTTGCCGTTGAAGCTGTCGACCACCTGATCGCCGATGCGCACCTGGGCCACGGTTCCGGCCGGGGCGGCTTCGTTGATGTAGGTGACGCCCGCCTTGGCCAGATGGGTCTTGGCGAGATCGCACGAGCTGTTGAAGACGGTCTTGCCCACGGGGTCGAACTGGAAGTGGCAGTCGGCCGGATCGGCGTAGACGGTCACCGGCGACTCCGCCACGGCGGCGGCCAGGCGCGGGTTGGCGGCGCCGGTCAGGGCGTTGAACAGCGGGAAGTAGGTCAGGGCCGCCAGCAGGCAGCCGACCAGGATGATCGGCTTGCGCCCGATCTTGTCCGACAGCCAGCCGAAGAAGACGAAGAAGGGCGTCGCCAGCGCCAGGGCGGCGGCGATCAGGATGTTAGCCAGAGCCGGATCGACCTTCAGCGTCTTCTCGAGGAAGAACAGGGCGTAGAACTGACCCGTGTACCAGACTACGGCCTGACCGGCCGCCAGGCCGAACAGGGCGATCAGCACCAGCTTCAGGTTCGGCCACTTCAGGAAGCTGTCCTTCAGAGGCGTGGTCGAGCCCTTGCCTTCAGCCTTCATGCGCTTGAACGCCGGGCTCTCCGACAGCTTCAGACGGATCCACAGGGACACGCCCAGCAGCAGGATCGACACCAGGAAGGGAATGCGCCAGCCCCACTCGACGAAGGCTTCCTCGCCCACGGCGAAGCGCACGCCCAGGATCACCATCAGGCTGAGCAACAGGCCCACAGTGGCGGTGATCTGGATGAAGGAGGTGTAGAAGCCGCGCTTGCCGTGCGGGGCGTGCTCGGCGACGTAGGTGGCGGCGCCGCCGTATTCCCCGCCCAGCGCCAGGCCCTGGATCAGGCGCATCAGCACAAGGATGATCGGGGCGGCGATGCCGATGGCGGCATAGGGCGGCAGCAGGCCGACGACGAAGGTCGAAATGCCCATTAGCAGCATGGTCACCAGGAAGGTGTTCTTGCGCCCCCACAGGTCGCCCATGCGTCCGAAGACGATGGCCCCGAACGGACGCACGGCGAAACCGGCGGCGAAGGCCATCAGGGCGAAGATGAAGCCGGTGGTCTCGTTCACGCCCGAGAAGAACTGGGCGGAGATGATCGCGGCCAGCGAGCCGTAAAGATAGAAGTCGTACCATTCGATGACGGTGCCGACGGAGGAGGCGAGAATCACCAGCCGGTCGTTCTTGTCGACCGTGTGCTCGCCGCCGTCCGCCGCACCCATGGTGCGGTCGGTCATGGGCAGTCCCTTCCTGTGCGGCCGCGATGTGCGGCGCGTTTCCCTCGCGCCCGACGTGCTTTGCGCCGAGCGTCGGAAGGGAGAGTGACAGCAGGAACGGTGGTTTGCGCAGAGCGACCTTGGTCGAATAATGGCCGCCCGCTTCCTATCGAATAAAGAGCGTCAGAGCTCCAGCGACTGCGCCAGGATCACCGCCTGGGTCCGGTTCTGGACGCCCAGCTTGCGGAAGACGCTGGTCAGATGCGCCTTGATGGTGGCCTCAGTGACGCCAAGGTCGAAGGCGATCTGCTTGTTCAGCCGCCCGATCTTCAACCCTTCCAGAATGCGCAGCTGCGACGGCGTCAGGCTGGCGATGCGCGCCTGCAGATCGACCTCGTCCTCGCTCGCCGCCTCGACCTCAGGCGCCCAGGTCTCGCCTTCGAGAATGGCCTGGATGGCCTCGACCATTTCGGGCAACGCCGCCGATTTGGGGATGAAGCCCGCCGCCCCCAGCGCCAGGGCGCGGCGGATGGTCGGCGCCTCCTCGCTGGCCGAAACGACGGCGACCGGGACGGCCGGATGATCGGCGCGGATCAGGGTCAGGCCCGTCATGCCGTCCACATCCGACAGCTTCAGGTCCAGCAGCAGCAGGTCCACCGGCCCCGCGCCCAGAGCGGCCTGAGCCTCGGCCAAGCTGGCGCATTCGACGATCTGGGCGCCTTCGGACGCCTTTTCGACAGCCGACTTCAGGGCCGCCCGAAACAAGGGGTGGTCGTCGGCGACGACGATGCGATCCATGAGTGTCCTTCCCACGCGCGGTTCTTGTTTCGTCGGCCGCGTCGCGACGACACCATGCCGCGCCTCGACTTTGGTCGAAACTAGACGAATGGCTAATGGCCGCAAACCCGGAGCGCGCGGAATGCTGCCGTTCTGAGGCCTGCGACAGACGGGTCCGGAACAACGGTCTGGGAGGACCACGCATGGGAAGCTGCCGTTTGTTCGGCGGCGTGGCTGCGGCCGCGCTGCTGCTCGCGCCCGGCGCAGCACTGGCTCAGGACGCCAGCGCCGCTCTGGAAGCCCGCATCGCCCAGCTCGAAGCCGAGCTGAACAGTCTGAAATCCGAAGTCGTCGCCGCGCGAACGCAACAGGCGTCGCAGGCCCAGGACATCATCCGCCTGGAGACGCGCCCAGCCTCGGCGCCCGCGCCGACGCCCGTCTCCGCCGCCCCGCGCGAGGAAGGCTTCCGCATCGGCGACCACACGGTGAAGTTCGGCGGCTTCATCAAGACCGACTTCACGGCGTCGAAATATTCCGGCGGCGACCCGGCCAACGGCGACCCTCTGCGCGACTATCACCTGCCCGGCGCCATCCCCGTCGGCGGCGACAGCGAGGACGTGGCGACCGACTTCAACGCCCGCCAGACCCGTTTCTGGCTGACCACCGACGGCATGGTCGGCGGCCACAAGATCGGCACCCGTCTGGAGATGGACTTCCAGACCCTACCCGGCTCGGGCGACCAGCGCACGACCAGCGGCTCGAACCCCGCCCTGCGCCGCGCCTTCGTCACCATCGACAACTGGTTGATCGGTCAAGAGTGGACCAACTTCCAGAACACCGCCGTCCTGCCGGAATCGGCGGACTTCGTCGGCGCGGCCGAAGGCACGGTCTTCGCCCGTCAGGCCCAGGTCCGCTATACGCGCGGCCCCTTCTCCATCGCGCTGGAGAACCCCGAGACCACCGTCACCCCCTTCGGCGGCGGCGCGCGGATCATCGCCGACGACAACAGCCTGCCCGACCTGACCGCCCGCTATGGCCTGAGCCGTCCGTGGGGCGACGTGCAGCTGTCTGGCCTGGTGCGCCAGCTGAAGTACCAGAACCCGGCGACGAACATCGATTCCACCGCCACGGGCTGGGGCCTGTCGGCCTCGGCCAAGTTCAAGGTCGGGGCGCAGGACGACATCCGCCTGATGCTGACGGGCGGCGAAGGCATCGACCGTTATGTCGGGCTGAACTTCTCCAACGACGCCGTGTTGGACGCCTCGGGCGATCTGGAGGCCATCGGCGTGATCGCGGGCTTCGCCGCCTATCGCCACGTCTGGGCGCCGGGCTGGCGCTCCAGCCTGATCTGGTCGACGCAGAAGGTCGACAACGACACAGCCCTGACCGGAACCGGCGCCAACCGTTCGGCCCAGAGCCTTCACGCCAATCTGATCTGGTCGCCGGTTGCGGCGTTTGATGTGGGCGCCGAGGTGATGTTCGCTGACCGCAAACTCGAGTCAGGACTGGACGGCGACATGACCCGTCTGATCCTGTTCGCCAAATACGGCTTCTAAGGCCGAAAAAGAAAAAGACCCTGGAGGAAAATCGCGTGTCTGATCCGGAAATCTATCCCGTCCCCGCCGAACTGGCCGCCCGCGCCCACATGGACCGCGCCGGCTATGAAGCGGCCCGGATGCAGGCGCGCGAGACCCCCGAGGCCTTCTGGGCCGAACAGGCCGAACGTCTCGACTGGATGACCTTCCCGACCAAGATCAAGGACGTGTCCTTCAAGAAGGAAGACTTCCGCATCCGCTGGTTCGAGGACGGGGTGTTGAACGCCTCGGTCAACTGCATCGACCGCCACCTGCCCGCCCGCAAGGACGAGATCGCCATCCTGTGGGAAGGCGACGAACCGACTGACAGCGAAGCCGTCACCTTCGGCCAGCTTCACGACCGCGTCTGCCGTCTGGCCAATGTGTTGAAGGCCAACGGCGTCAAGAAGGGCGACCGCGTCACCATCTATCTGCCGATGATCCCCGAGGCGGCCTACGCCATGCTGGCCTGCGCCCGCATCGGCGCGGTGCATTCGGTCATCTTCGGCGGCTTCTCGCCCGACAGCATCGCCGGACGGATCGAGGACTGTGAATCGACCTTCGTCATCACCGCCGACGAAGGCTGCCGCGCCGGCAAGCGCGTGCCGCTGAAGGCCAATGTCGACAAGGCGCTGGAAAAGGTCTCAGGCGTGAAGACCGTCGTCGTCCTGCGCCACACCGGCGCGGACGTGCCGTTCGTCGAGGGCCGCGATCTGGACTGGGGCGTCGAGACGGACAAGGCCTCGCCCGACTGCGCGCCCGAGCCGATGAAGGCCGAAGACCCGCTGTTCATCCTCTACACCTCCGGCTCGACCGGAAAGCCCAAGGGCGTGCTGCACACCACCGGCGGCTATCTGTTCTGGGCCAGCTATACGCATGAGCTGGTGTTCGACTACCGTCCCGGCGAGGTCTTCTGGTGCACCGCCGACGTGGGCTGGGTCACGGGCCACACCTATGTCGTCTATGGCGCCCTGGCCAATGCGGCGACGACCCTGATGTTCGAGGGCGTGCCCAACTATCCCACCGTCAGCCGCTTCTGGGAGGTGGTGGACAAGCATCAGGTCAACATCTTCTACACCGCCCCCACGGCCCTGCGCGCCCTGATGCGAGACGGCGACGCCCCGGTGAAAACGTCCAGCCGCAAGTCCCTGCGCCTGCTGGGCACGGTCGGCGAGCCGATCAACCCCGAGGCCTGGCGCTGGTATCATGAGGTCGTCGGCGAAGGCCGCCTGCCCATCGTCGACACCTGGTGGCAGACCGAGACGGGCGGCGCCCTGATCTCGCCCCTGCCCGGCGCGACCGACCTTAAGCCCGGCTCGGCGACGAAGCCCCTGCCCGGCGTCGAGCTTGAAATCGTCGACGCCGAGGGCGCAGTGCTGGACGGCGCGACCGAGGGCAATCTGTGCATCACCGACAGCTGGCCGGGCCAGATGCGGACGGTCTATGGCGACGACCAACGCTTCTTCGAGACCTATTTCTCGACCTATCCGGGCCGGTATTTCACCGGCGACGGCTGCCGCCGCGACGCGGACGGCTATTACTGGATCACCGGCCGGGTCGATGACGTCATCAACGTCTCGGGCCACCGCATGGGCACCGCCGAGGTCGAGAGCGCGCTTGTCCTGCACGACGACGTGGCCGAGGCCGCCGTCGTCGGCTTCCCCCACGACATCAAGGGCCAGGGCATCTACGCCTATGTCACCCTGAACAAAGGGGTCGAGGCCACCGAAGACCTGCGCAAGGCCCTGGTCGCCCAGGTTCGCGAGGAGATCGGCCCTATCGCCGCCCCCGACGTCATCCAGTGGGCGCCGGGCCTGCCCAAGACGCGTTCCGGCAAGATCATGCGGCGCATCCTGCGCAAGATCGCCGAGAACGAACTGGGCGCGCTGGGCGACACCTCGACGCTGGCCGATCCATCGGTGGTCGATGATCTGGTGAAGAACCGGGCGGCATAACTTCTATACCCGCTCATCCCGGCGTCCGCCGGGGTGAGCGGGTACATCATTCAGCTCCCCCCGAAGAGGCGGCCTCGGACAGCGCAAGCTGGACGGGGCCGCCCGCCTCGGCTTCAGTGGCCGGCATGAGCGGAACCCTCGACGGCCTGACCATCATCGAAATCGGCGGCATCGGCCCCGCCCCCTTCTGCGGCATGATGCTGGCCGATCATGGGGCCGAGGTGGTGCTGGTCCACCGTCCCGGCGCCGCGCCTGATCCGCGCGATCCCCTGAACCGCAGCCGCGCCCGACTGGTCGAGGCTGACCTGAAGACGCCCGAGGGCACCGCCCTGATCCGCGATCTGGCGCGCACCGCCGACGGCCTGATCGAGGGCTTCCGCCCCGGCGTGATGGAGCGTCTCGGCCTCGGCCCTGACGCGCTGCTGGCCGACAATCCGCGCCTCGTCTACGGCCGCATGACCGGCTGGGGCCAGGATGGGCCGCTGGCCCCGGCGCCGGGTCACGACATCGACTACATCGCCGTATCGGGCGCCCTGCACGCCTTCGGCCGGGCGGGCGAGAAGCCAACCCCGCCGATCAACATGGTCGGCGACTTCGGCGGCGGCGGCATGCTGCTGGCCTTCGGCATGGTCGCGGGTCTGCTGAAGGCCCAGCGCACAGGGCGCGGCGACGTCATCGACTGCGCCATGACCGACGGCTCTTCGCTGTTGATGAGCATGATCTGGGGCTTCCGCCAGAATATGCCCGCGCCCCTGCCGCCGAGCCTGGCCTGGCGCGACGAGCGGGGCGTCAACCTGCTCGACACCGGCGCGCCGTTTTACGAGGTCTATGAGACGCAGGACGGCAAATACGTCGCCGTGGGCGCCATCGAACCGGCCTTTTACATCGCCTTGATGCGGCTGACGGGGCTGGCCGGCGATCCCGACTTCGCCATGCCGTTCGATCCGGTCCAATGGCCGAGGCTGAAGGACAAGCTGGCCGCAGTCTTCCGCACCCGCACCCGCGACGACTGGTGCAGCGACCCCGACGCCCAGGCCGCCTGCGTCGCCCCCGTCCTATCCATGACCGAGGCGCCCGACCATCCGCACAACCAAGCGCGCGAGGCCTTCGTCACGGCGCAGGGCCTGGTGCAGCCCGCGCCCGCGCCGAGGTTCCGGGACAGCCCGGCGCGGCGGCCGGAATAGGCGCCCTACAAAATCCGCTCACCCCGGCGGACGCCGGGGCCCAGTGCTTTGGCCTCAAACGCAGCGTGAATAGGCCTGCCCCTACCCCCATCCCGTCATCCCCGGTCTTGTGCCGGGGATCCAGAACCGCGCACGTATGAAGGCGAAACGCCACGCCTTCGCGCCCAAGCCCTGCGTTTATGGATTCTCGGGACAAGCCCGAGAATGACGAGGAAGATTAAGGGACGCAGGCCAAACACCCCGCCGGAATGAGCGGGGGTAAGGTCACCCCCCGTCCGCCCACACCGTCTTGTACAGATCGAACCGGCGGTCGCGCAGGTTCCGCACCGTTCCCTGCGCCTTGGCCCAGGCCAGGTCGGACAGGTCCAGATCCGCCACCGTGACCGTCTCGACGTTCTCGCTGGCCTCAGCCGCCACCCCGTCGCGCGCGAAGGGGAAGTCGCACGGCGTCAGGATGCAAGACTGCGCACACTGAATGTCCATGTTCTCGACGTTCGGCAGGTTGCCGACATTGCCCGACAGCACGACGTAGCACTGGTTCTCGATCGCCCGCGCCTGCGAGCAGTAGCGCACCCGCAGATACCCCTGCCGGTTGTCGGTGCAGAAGGGCGTGAACAGGATGCGCGCCCCCTCGTCCGCCAGACGCCGCGCCAGTTCGGGGAACTCGGAATCGTAGCAGATCATCACCCCGATCGGCCCGCAGTCGGTCGGGATGGCGTGGACGCGATCGCCGCCCTTGATGTTCCACCAGTGGCGTTCGTTCGGCGTCGGGTGAATCTTCTCCTGCTCATGCACCGAGCCGTCGCGCAGGAAGACATAGGCGACATTCTGGATCTCGCCGTCCTCGGTCCGCGTCGGGTGCGAGCCGCCGATGATGTTGACATTGTAGCCGACCGCCAGCTCGCGCATCGCCTCGACGAAGCGGGGCGTGTAGCGGGTCAGGGCCTCGATCGATTCCGCCGGCGTCAGCTTCTTCGTCTCCAGCGACAGAAGCTGCAGCGTGAACAGCTCGGGGAAGACCACGAAGTCGGCGCGATAGTCGGACCCCACATCGACGAAGTATTCGACGTTGTCCATGAACTCCTGGAAGCTCTCGACCTTGCGCATCTGCAGTTGGACGGTGGCCACGCGCACCGTCTCCTTGACCGCAAAGGCCGCCCCCTTGCCCGTCGCCTCGACATAGTAGGGGTTGCGCCAGACCCAGCGCGCCGCATGGCCCAGCGACGCCTTGTCCGACGGCAGATAGTTCAGCAGCACCCCCGCCGGCTCGAACCCTGAACGCTGGTGAAAGGCCATGATCGGGTCCTTCACCTTGCGGTCGCGCACCGCCTCCACATAGGCGTTCGGGTCGGGATAGGCGGCGCGGCGACGCGCCAGGCCCGGCATCCGTCCGCCGAAGACGATGCCCTTCAGGTTCTGCGCCTCGCACAGGTCACGGCGCGCATCATACAGGCGCTGGCCGATGCGCAGGCGCCGCCGCGCCGGATCGACGCAGACCTCCATCCCGTACAGCCACTCGCCCGCCGGATCATGCCGCGCGCCATAGCCGCCGCCGGTGATCTGGTCCCAGGTGTGCGGTCCCATGGCCGAGGCCTCGTCAATGCGGAAGCTGGCGGCGTAGCCGACGATCTCGCCCTCGAACTCGACCACGAACTGGCCGTCGGGATAGGTGGCGATCTGGCCGCGCAGCATCCCCGGCGTATAGGGCGGCATGTCTTTGTAGACCCGCGCCACCAGGGCGTTGATCCCGGCGACGTCGCCCAGGCGGGCGTTGCGAATGGTCAGGACGGCGGGCTTGGCCGGCTCGGCGGGTTGGACGATTTGGGCGGTCTGAAGATCAGTCATGTCCCCCTAACGCGCGAGCTTGGCTGTTGGATCATTTTCATCGCCTTGGACCCGCGCGGGGATAGGCGCACAATGGCGTCATGTCCGGCATGGCCCAGGAAATGGCGCAGGAAATCGAACTCAAGTTCCGGCTCGGTCCCGGCGCCGCCGCGCGCCTGGCCGCCCATCCGGCCCTGGCGGGCGAGGACAGCGTTCAGACCCTGCGCTCCGTCTATTTCGACACGCCGGATCAGGCGCTGCGCCGCGCGGGCTGGGGCCTGCGCGTGCGCGCCACGAGGCGTGGCTTCGTCCAGACGCTGAAAGGCCAGACCGGCGGCGACATCCTCAACCGCACCGAATGGGAGACGCCGGTTCCCAGCGAGGCCCTGGACTGGAAGACGCTGAAAACGACGCCCGCCGCCGCCCTGCTGAAGGGCCGCCGCCGCGCCCTGTCGCCCCGCTTCGCCAGCACGGTGCGCCGCCGCACCCGGCTGGTCGCCTTCGACGGCGCCGTGATCGAGGCCGCCTATGACGAGGGAGAACTGTCGGCGGGCGACCGCGTCGAGCCCCTGCGCGAGCTGGAGCTGGAGCTGAAGGACAGCCCGCCCCAGGCCCTGTTCGCCCTGGCCCGACGCCTGTCGGCCGACATCGCCCTGGTCCCCCTGTTCGAAAGCAAGGCCGAGCGCGGCTGGCGCCTGGCCGAGGGGTTGGAGCGCGCGCCCCGTTTCGCCCGCGCCGATCCCCTGCCTCGCGCCATGTCGGCCGAGGCCGCCTTGCGCCGCACAGCCCTGGCCGCCCTGGGCCAGGTCTCGGCCAACGCCGAACTGCTGCGCCGCGTTCGGCGGCCCGAAGCCCTGCATCAGCTGCGGGTGGGTCTACGCCGCCTGCGCGCCGCCCTGTCGGTGTTCGCTCCCCTGCTGGGCGAAGACGTCGCCCCCGTCGTCGCCGAGCTGAAATGGTTGGCGCATGAGACCGACGCCGCCCGCGACCTGGACGTCTTCATCCGCGACGTCTTCCATCCCGCCGCGCTCGAGACGCCCGACCCCGACCTCGCCCCCTTGGGTCTGCGCCTGCTGGCGGCGCGCAGCGGCGCCTACCGCCGGGCCATGGCGGCGATCGATTCGCCGCGCTACGCCGCCCTGATGCTCGAGACCCTGACCTGGATCGAGATCGGCGCCTGGCGAACCGATCCCGACCCGGTGCGCGCCTGGCGTCGACAACGGCCCGTCGCCGAATTCGCCGCCGAGGCCTTGCAACAGTTGAACCGACGCATACGGCGCGGCGGCCGCCGCCTCGACCAACTGGACGCCGCAGGTCGGCACCGTCTGCGCATCCGGGTGAAGCGTCTGCGCTATGCGGCCGAGTTCTTCGCCGGCCTGTTCGAGCGCCCCGGCCGCGAGCGACGTTTCCGCGCAGGTCTGGAGCAGGTCCAGGACGCCTTCGGCGCCCTCAACGACCTGGCTGTGGCGCGCGACCGCATCCCCGCCGAAGCCCGGCTGACCTCGCCCGAGATCGCCTTCGCCGCCGGGCGGCTGATCGGCCGCCGCGAACAGAACGCCGTCATTCTGCACGCCGCTTCAGACCGCGCCTTCGCTCGCCTGGCCCGCGCCCGGCCCTTCTGGCGCGGCTGATAAGTCACGACAAAATCGGTCGCATCGCGATAAATGTTCTCGTTCAGTTCACGAGAACATCTTGCGAACAAGAACAAACCATGTCCATAGTCCGTCTCAACGAGGGAGCGGGTCCGTGGCGGGTCTCTCCCGAAGTCAGATGGGAATCATGGCAAGGGAGAGAAAACCAATGTCACAGGCGGCACTGAAGCTCGTGGGTAAAGAAGACGGCGAAAAACAACGCGCTCTAGAGGCGGCGATCGCGCAGATCGATCGCGCCTTCGGCAAGGGCTCGGTCATGAAATTGGGCAAGGCCGGCGTAGTGGCCGAGATCGACAGCGTCTCGACCGGCTCGCTGGGCCTCGACATGGCGCTGGGCATCGGCGGCCTGCCAGTCGGTCGGGTCATTGAAGTGTTCGGTCCCGAATCCTCGGGCAAGACGACCCTGGCCCTGCACACCGTGGCCGAAGTCCAGAAGAAGGGCGGCGTGGCCGCCTTCGTCGACGCCGAACACGCGCTGGACCCGGTCTACGCCCAGAAGCTGGGCGTCAACCTGGACGATCTGCTGGTGTCGCAGCCCGACACGGGCGAACAGGCGCTGGAGATCGTCGACACCCTGGTGCGCTCGGGCGCCGTGGATATCGTGGTGGTCGACTCGGTCGCTGCGCTGACGCCGCGCGCTGAAATCGAGGGCGAGATGGGCGACAGCCTGCCCGGCCTTCAGGCCCGCCTGATGTCGCAGGCCCTGCGCAAGCTGACGGCCTCGATCTCCAAGTCGAAGTGCATCGTCCTGTTCATCAACCAGATCCGTCACAAGATCGGCGTCATGTACGGCTCGCCGGAAACGACGACGGGCGGCAATGCGCTGAAGTTCTACGCCTCGGTACGCCTCGACATCCGCCGCACCGGCGCGATCAAGAACCGCGACGAGGTCGTCGGCAACACCACCCGCGTCAAGGTGGTCAAGAACAAGGTCGCCCCGCCGTTCCGCGAGGTCATCTTTGACATCATGTACGGCGAAGGCATCTCCAAGATCGGCGAGATCATCGACCTGGGGGTCAAGGCCAACATCATCGAGAAGTCGGGCTCCTGGTTCTCCTACGACTCCACCCGCATCGGTCAGGGCCGCGAGAACGCGAAGGAGTTCCTGAAGAACAACCCCGACATGGCCCTCGCCATCGAGAAGGCCGTCCGTCAGTCCACGGCCAAGATCGCCGACGACATGCTGGGCGCCCCCGAGCCTGACGAGGGCCAAGATCTGGAGGGCTGATCCGTCCCGTCACACCTAAACGCCGTCATCCTCGGGCTTGACCCGAGGATCCAGCGGGCGCCGCCCTCTGCCTTAACGGCGGGCAGATCAGCGCCCTGATCGGCCAAAGCTTCTCCGTTCGCCGCCGCGCGACCCGCCTACCGACCCCGCGCGGCCGGTCGGACTGAGACCGGCCCGCCCGACCTGCTTCGGGCGGGCCTCTTTTTTTTGCGCCCCGTCCTCTCCCGCTCATCCCGGCGCCCGCCGGGATGAGCGGAGATTGAGAGACGCCCGTCAAACGCGTTTCTCGGCCCAACGGCCTTGTTCCCCCTCGGCGCCTACGGGCAGAGTCCCCCCGAACCCACGGAGCCTCCCCATGACCGTCATCGCCACCGCCGACCTCTGCGACGCCCATCCTGACGCGGTGAAGGTCTGCCAGACTCCCTTCCGCAGCTTTGGCCAGGTCACGACCTTCCACGGCCCGATCCGCACCCTCAGCGTGCTGGACGACAACGCCCTGGTCCGTCAGACGCTGGAGCGATCCGGTCAGGGCGCGGTTCTGGTGGTCAACGGGGGCGGCTCGCTGAAGCGCGCTCTGGTCGGCGACAATCTGGCGAAGCTGGCCATCGACAACGGCTGGGCCGGGATCGTCGTCCACGGGGCCGTGCGCGACACCGCCGTCATCAACACCATGGACATCGGCGTCAAAGCCGTCGGGACCATTCCCTTGCGCGCCGACCGCGACGCCATCGGCGAGATCGACATCCCTACCGCTTTCGGCGGCGTCATCTTCACGCCCGGCGACTGGCTCTACGCCGACGAGGACGGCCTGATCGTCTCGTCGCGCCGCCTGCACGATTAGAGCGCTATCGACCGTAAAAACGCAGCCCCGACCGCATGATCACGCGCCAGTGATGCGTTCGGCGCAAAATCCCTATATGACGCCGGTTCCGATACTTCCTCCCGCGCGCCCGAGTTCCAGAGCGATACGCCCATGACCAGCCTGAAGCAGATCCGTTCCACCTTCCTCGACTACTTCGCCGCCGACGGCCACGAGAAGGTGCAGTCGGCTCCGCTCGTGCCGCAGAACGACCCGACGCTGCTGTTCGTCAACGCGGGCATGGTGCCGTTCAAGGACTACTTCACCGGCGCCGCCACCCCGCCCTACAAGCGCGCCACCAGCTCGCAGAAATGCGTGCGCGCCGGCGGCAAGCACAACGACCTGGACAATGTCGGCTACACCGCGCGTCACCACACCTTCTTTGAAATGCTGGGCAATTTCTCGTTCGGCGACTACTTCAAGGACCACGCCATCGAGCGCGCCTGGACCCTGCTGACCAAGGAGTTCGGCCTCGATCCCAAGCGCCTGCTGGTCACCGTCTATCACACCGACGACGAAGCCTTCGACATCTGGAAGAAGATCACCGGCTTCTCGGACGACAAGATCATCCGCATCCCGACGGCCGACAACTTCTGGGCCATGGGCGACAGCGGCCCCAGCGGCCCCTGCACCGAGATCTTCTACGACCACGGCGACCACATCTTCGGCGGCCCTCCCGGTTCGCCGGACGAGGACGGCGACCGCTTCGTCGAGATCTGGAACAACGTCTTCATGCAGTTCGAGAAGGAGAACGACGAGATCGTTCGCGAACTGCCCAAGAAGTCGGTCGACACCGGCATGGGTCTGGAGCGCATCGCCGCCGTGCTGCAGGGCGTCCACTCCAACTATGACGTCGATCTGTTCAAGAGCCTGATCCACGCCTCGGAAGAGCTGACCTCGACCAAGGCCGAGGGCGAGCGCGCCCCGTCGCACCGCGTCATCGCCGACCACCTGCGCTCGACCGCCTTCCTGATCGCCGACGGCGTGACGCCCTCGAACGAGGGCCGGGGCTATGTCCTGCGCCGCATCATGCGCCGCGCCATGCGTCACGCCCACCTGCTGGGCGCGTCGGACCCGCTGATGCACCGTCTGGTGCCGACGCTGGTTCAGGAAATGGGCGAGGCCTATCCGGAACTGGGCCGCGCCCAGGCCTTCATCGAGGACACGCTGAAGCAGGAAGAGATCCGCTTCCGCACCACCCTGGGTCGCGGCATGAACCTGTTCGATCAGGCGACCAGCGACTTCAAGGCCGGCGACATGCTGGACGGCCAGACGGCCTTCACCCTGTACGACACCTACGGCTTCCCGCTGGACCTGACGCAGGACGAGGCCCGCCGTCGCGGCTTCAGCGTCAACGTCGACGGCTTCGAATCCGCCATGGCCGAGCAACGCGACCGCTCGCGCGAGCACTGGAAGGGCTCGGGCCAGACGGCCTCGGCCGGCGCCTGGCTGGCCCTGCGCGACCAGCACGGCGGCACCGCGTTCACCGGCTATGAGTCCGAGACCGGCGAAGGCAAGGTTCTGGCCATCGTCAGGGACGGCGCGGAAAGCCCGTCCGCCGCGACCGGCGAAACGGTCGAGGTCCTGCTGGACAAGACCCCCTTCTACGGCGAAGGCGGCGGTCAGGCGGGCGACAAGGGCGCCTTCGTCTGGAGCGGCGGCGAAGGCCGCGTTCTCGACACCAAGAAGCACGGCGGCGACCTGCACGTTCACACGCTGGAAGTGACCAAGGGCTCGCTGGCGACCGGCGCAGTCGTGACCGCCACGGTCGCGGAAGGCTCACGCCCGACCACCCGCGCCAACCACTCCGCCGCCCACCTGTTCCACGCCGCCGTCAAGAACGTGCTGGGCGCCCACGTCGCCCAGAAGGGCCAGATGGTCGACGCCGAGCGCATGCGCTTCGACTTCAGCCACAACGCCCCGATGACGGACGAGGAGATCGCCCGCGTCGAGGACGAGGTGAACGCCGTCATCCGCCAGAACGTCACAGTCACCACCGAACTGATGACGCCCGACGCCGCCATCGCGGCGGGCGCCGTGGCCCTGTTCGGCGAAAAGTACGGCGATGAAGTCCGCGTCCTGACCATCGGTCGCGCCCTGTCTGGTCCGGGCGCCTATTCGGTCGAACTGTGCGGCGGCACTCACGTCTTCCGCACCGGCGACATCGCCCTGTTCAAGATCGTCTCGGAAGGCGGCGTGGCCGCCGGCGTGCGCCGCGTCGAGGCCCTGACGGGCGAGGCCGCCCGCCGCTTCCTGCTGGATCAGGCCAACGTCGCCCGCCATCTGGCCCAGGGCTTCAAGATCCAACCCGCCGAGGTTCCGGCCCGCGTCGAGGGCCTGCAGGCCTCGGTCAAGACGCTGGAGAAGCAGGTCGCCGATCTGAAGAAGCAGCTGGCCCTGGGCGGCGGCGCGGGCGCCAATGCCGCGCCCGAAGAGATCGGCGGGATCAAGCTGATCGCCCGCGTTCTGGACGGCGTCGACGGCAAGGGCCTGCGCGGCGTGGCCGAGGACTTCAAGAAGCAGATCGGCTCGGGCGTCGTCGCCCTGGTCGGGGTCACCGACGGCAAGGCGGCCATCACCGTCGCCGTCACCCCGGACATGGCGGGTAAGGTCAACGCCGCCGACCTGGCCCGCGACGCCGTCATCGCCATGGGAGGCAAGGGCGCAGGCGGCAAGCCCGACTTCGCCCAGGGCGGCGCCCCGGACGGCTCCAAGGCCGAGGACGGCCTGAACGCCATCCGCACCGCGCTGAAGGGCTGATCCTGCCTCTACCCTCTCCCAATGGGAGAGGGCTTGAGCCTCCAAGAGCGAAGCGATTGGCGAAGGCGAAAGGGTGAGGGTTCAACGGCAAAGTCGGCCGAAGGGCGTCGCGCGACGGCTGACGCCGACTGACAAGACAAGCCCCTCACCCTTTCGCGCCAGAACGACGGCTGCGCCGCCGTGCGGCTCAAGCCCTCTCCCGCCGGGAGAGGGACTATTTCACTCCGGCGTCCCCAGATCGATCGCCGCCAGCTTCCAGCCGAACAGGTTGCGACGCTTCATCAGCAGGGACACCGCTTCGTTCGGCTGGTCGTCGCGCGTCAGGGTGACGGCGAAGGTGTCCAGGTCGCGATAGCCCCACGACTGGCGCACCCGGTCATTGTCAGGCTTCGCCTCCTGCTCGGTTTCGACAGAGAGGGCGGGCTTGGGCGAGCGGCCCTCCTGCACCATCATCGAAATGGCCTGAGGGGTCACGAAAGCGTCCACCGCCCCGCCGACGATGGCGGGCGCCAGCAGCATCCCCAAGCCCGACAGACCGCTGTCGGCCATGCGCGGATCGTTGCGCATCTCGGCCATCATGCGGGCGTTCAACTCGTCCTTCAGGCTGGCGCGGAAGGCGGGAAAGTCTACCTGACGCTCCAGCCCCTTTTCATCCCCAACCTTCGCCGCCTGCACCAACGATCGCGCCGCCAGCAGCGGCGATGCGGCGTAGGCGACCACAAAGACAGCGGCGGACGCCAATCCAAGACGAATGATCAGTTTGCGGTTCATCGGCCCTCCCCTGCCTTACGAACGCGACGAGACGACGACGAAACAGCGTCAAAATCCCCAAGAGTATTAGGGACATGGTTCGTGGGCGGGTTCAATGCGTGTTTTCACGCGGCTCCGTCCCCCTGTCCCCACGCCGACGCAATAAGCGCCCAACAAAAAAGCCCGCCGGATCGCTCCGGCGGGCCTTGATGCCATGCTGAGCTAAACTCAGCCGATGCCCGGCAGGGCCTTCTTCAGGTTCTCGGACACCTTGTCCAGGAAACCTTCAGTCGTCAGCCAGGACTGCTGATCGCCGACCAGCAGGGCCAGATCCTTGGTCATGAAGCCCGACTCGACGGTCTCGACGACCACGCGCTCCAGGGTGTTGGCGAACTCGGCCAGCTCGGTGTTGCCGTCCAGCTTGGCGCGGTGCTTGAAGCCGCGGGTCCAGGCGAAGATCGAGGCGATCGAGTTGGTCGAGGTGGCCTCGCCCTTCTGATGCTGGCGGTAGTGGCGGGTCACGGTGCCGTGGGCGGCCTCGGTTTCCATGACCTTGCCGTCCGGCGTCATCAGCACCGAGGTCATCAGGCCCAGCGAACCGAAGCCCTGCGCCACGATGTCCGACTGCACGTCGCCGTCGTAGTTCTTGCACGCCCAGACGAAACCGCCCGACCACTTGATCGCGGCCGCGACCATGTCGTCGATCAGACGGTGCTCATAGGTCAGGCCGCGCTTCTTGAATTCCTCGGCGTAGTCGGCGTCGAAGACTTCCTGGAAGATGTCCTTGAAGCGGCCGTCGTAGGCTTTCAGGATGGTGTTCTTGGTCGACAGATAGACCGGGTAGTTGCGGTTCAGGCCATAGCCGAACGAGGCGTGGGCGAACTCGCGGATCGAGGCGTCCAGGTTGTACATGCCCATGGCGACGCCGGCGCCCGGCGACTTGTAGACCTCGTGCTCGATAACCTCGCCATCGTCGCCGACGAACTTGATGGTCAGCACGCCCGGTCCCGGCATCAGGAAGTCGGTCGCCTTGTACTGGTCGCCGAAGGCGTGACGGCCGACGACGATCGGCTGGGTCCAGCCCGGCACCAGACGCGGGACGTTCTTGCAGATGATCGGCTCGCGGAAGACCACGCCGCCCAGGATGTTGCGGATGGTGCCGTTCGGCGACTTCCACATCTTCTTCAGGCCGAATTCGGCGACGCGCGCCTCGTCCGGGGTGATGGTGGCGCACTTCACGCCGACGCCGTGCTTCTGGATGGCGTGGGCCGCGTCGATCGTGATCTGATCGTCGGTGGCGTCACGGCTTTCCATGCCGAGGTCATAATAGTCGAGTTCGAGGTCTAGGTACGGGAAGACCAGCTTGTCCTTGATCATCTGCCAGATGATCCGGGTCATTTCGTCGCCGTCGATGTCCACGATGGGATTGGCGACCTTGATCTTGGCCATGCTTACGCCTCTGTCTCTCAATCAGGGAAGGAATTCGGTGCAGGGGATATAGCGACCCCGGCGCGCGGGCGCAAAGGGGACGAAAGCCGCAAGGCCCGAACGTCAGGCCGGAACGAAACAGCGGCTCGGCCGCTAGGCTTTTTCACGGCTACGCTTGAGGCCGCCGGTCGATCAAAAACGCATGGAACGCCTGATGACGCTTCGCCGCCTGCGGTTCGCCGCCTCCGTCGCCCTCCTCCCCCTGACGCTGGCCGCCTGCAAGGGCCGTGAGGCCGCCGCCACGCCCGAAGCGCCAGCCGCGCCTGCCCCTACTGAAGCCGCCGCCGCACCCGCCGTCCAGACCGCCGCCGCCGCCAATCCGCCCAGCGTGACGCGCGAGTTCCGCGACTGGACCGCCACCTGCGATAACACCAACCACTGCGTCGCCTTCGGATCGGGCGAGAACCGGATGGGCTTCGTCCTCGTCTCGCTCGCGCCCGGCCCGGAGGCGCGGCCCGTCGTCCACATGGGCGGCTGGGGCCTGGAGGACGGCGAGGGCGACGTCTACGCCGAGATCGACGGCCGCCGCCACGCGGGCCAGAACACCAAGATGGACGAGGAAGGCGACGTCATCGCCTTCAGGACGCCCTCGGCCCAGTTGATGCAGGGCCTGGGCAACGGCTCCTTCATGGCGCTGAGGCGCGGCGACAAGCAGATGAAGGTCAGCCTGGGCGGGGCCGCCGCCGCCTTCCTGTGGATCGACGAGCGTCAGGGGCGTCTGGGCACGACCACCGCCCTGATCCGCCGAGGCGATCGTCCGGCCTCCAGCGTGCCCGCCGCCCCCGCCGCGCCGCGCGTGACGATCGCCGCCGCCGCGCCGCAGAACGGCCTGGTGCACGACGACCTGTCGCCGGCGCTGCTGGCCCACCCCAAGGTGAAGGAATGCCTGGCCGAAACCCGCAAGGGCGAACGCTTCGAGCCTGACGTCGAGGTCGCCCGCCTGGCCTCCGACAAGCTGCTGTGGAGCGTGCCGTGCGGCGAGGGCGCCTATAACTTCACCCAGGTCTATTTCATCACCACGGCGGACAGGACCGCGCCCCAGCCGGTCGTCTTCCCCACGGCCACGGGCAGCCACGACGAACTGGTCAACAGCCGCTATGACCCCAAGACCCGCACCCTGTTCGCCTTCGGCCGTGGACGCGGGATCGGCGACTGCGGCCGCATGGGGACCTGGGCCTGGACCGGCGAACGCTTCGCCCTGCTGGACGAGAAGGAAATGCCCAGCTGCACCGCCGTGCCGCAGGATCTGTGGCCGACCACCTGGCGCGCGACGACCTGACCGCCTCGCGCCGTCGGACATGAAAACGGCCCGGACGCGCGAACGTCCGGGCCGTCATTCGTTCCAGGCTCAGAGGCGCGTCAGGCGCGCATACGCCCTTCCAGCACCGCCAGCGGCAGGGAGCCGCTGCCCAGCACTTTGTCGTGGAAGGCGCGCAGGTCGAAGCCCGGCTTGGCTTCGGCTTCCTTGCGCAGACGGGCGATGACCGTGTGGCCGACCTTGTAGGAGCAGGCCTGGCCCGGCCAGACCGAGTAGCGGTTGATCTCGCTGTTGGAGGCGTCCAGCGGCTTGGCGCCCGAGGCCGCCATGTAGTCGACCGCCTGTTCGCGGCTCCAGCGTTCGGAGTGGATGCCGGTGTCGACCACCAGACGCACTGCGCGGAACAGATAGGACATCAGGAAGCCCACCCGGCCCAGCGGATCGGTGGCGTAGGCGTCCAGATCGTCCGCCGCGACCGCCTCGGCGTACAGCGCCCAGCCTTCGTTGTAGGCCGAGAAGCCGCCCGCACGGCGCCACTGCGGCAGGTCGCCCGACTCGCGCTGCAGCGCCACCTGCAGGTGGTGGCCCGGCGAGGCCTCGTGATAGGTCAGGGTCGGCAGGGCGAACTTCGGCCAGTTCCCGCTGTCGCGCAGGTTGATGTAGTAGGCGCCCGGACGCGAGCCATCCAGCGGCGGTCCTTGATAATAGCCGCCCGGCGCGCCCGACTGGATCGACACCGGCACGCGGCGAACCTCGACATGGGTCTTGGGCAGGCGGCCGAAGACGGCGGGCAGCTTCGGTTCCAGCGCGGCGACCTGTTCGTTCAGCCAGGCCAGCAGCTCTGCCTTGCCCGCGTCCGTGTTGGGGAACAACTGGGCGGGGTCCTTGTTCAGGGCCTGAACGCGTTCGCCCACCGTACCCTGAGTATAGCCCTGCGACTTCAGGATGCCGTCGATCTCGGCGGTGATCTCGGCCACCTGCTCGCGGCCCATGGCGTGGATTTCCTTGGCCGAGAGCGTAGTCGTCGTGTTCGACTTCAGCCCGGCGGCGTAGAAGGCCTCGCCGTCCGGCAGGCGCCACACGCCCGCATCGTGCACGGCGTCGGGGCGGATCGCCTCCAGCGCCTCGATCTGGCGGGCCAGGGCAGGCTTGATCTTCTGATCGACCAGGGCGACGGCGCGCGCGTCATAACCCGACAGGTTCAACGCCCCGGCCTTGCGGGCCAGGGACTTGATCATGGACATGTCGGCGGCCGACGTATCGCGCAGGGTGCGGATCTGCGGCAGCATGCGGTCGATGATGAAGTCAGGCGGAATAACGCCCTGACCGGCGTCCTCGCGGATCTTGGCCGTCTCGCCGTCCAGCACGCCGGCGAAGGCGTCCAGACGCGACAGGAAGGCGTCGGCGCCCGCCGCATCCTCGATGCGGTGCTGGTTATCCATGAAGTCGGGCGTCGAGAAATAGCCGCCCGACAGCTGGGTCACGACATAGGGGGACGGGCGGCCCGGCCCGGCGCCGTAGGCGAAGCGCGCGGTCTCGGCTGAGGTCTGACGCCCGAAAGAGGCGATGGCGTAGTTCAGCGCCCCGGCCTCGGACAGGCCGGTCTGGTCGAAGGCGCGCAGTTCGGCCCAGCGGCTGACCGCCTTGTCGCGATCCTTGCGGATGGCGTCCGGCCCGGCTTCGCTCAGCTTGGACGACAGGCCCGCGCGGGCGCCCTTGTCCAGGCCCAGGTTGGTGGCGCGCTCGGGCGACTCGTCGATGTCGGCCTCGAACCAGCCGTCCAGCAAGGCGTTCAGGCGCGTATCGGCATCGGTGACAGCGGCGGCGGCTTGCGCCAGCGAAGGCGCGGCCATGGCGGTCGCGGCGGCGGTCAGAAGAAGGCGGCGGCGGTCGATCATTCGGATATTCCCCCAACGGAGCCGCGCCGCGCCGGACGCTGCTCCCAAAGCATACTGAAATGACGGACCGGCGCGTCCGTATGAGATCAAGCCCGTCAGGCCGGGGTCCAGGCGTTCATGGTCCGCTCCAGAACCGTCAGCGGCACCCCGCCCAGGTTCAGGCCCGTGTCATGGAAGCCCTTGATGTCGAAGCGCGATCCCAGACGGCGCTTGGCGTCTTCACGCAGCTTGACCCAGGTGGTGTGGCCGACCTTGTAGCTGGACGCCTGGCCCGGCCAGACGCAGTAGCGTTCGACCTCGGTGGCGATGCTGGATTCCTGATCGCCCAGGGTGTCGACCATGTAGCGGATGCCCTGTTCGCGGCTCCAGCGCTTGTGGTGCAGACCAGAGTCCACGACCAGGCGCGCCGCGCGGAACATCAGCGACTGCAGATAGCCGATCTGACCGAAGGGGTCGTTCTCATAGGCGCCGATCTCGTCCGCCAGCTGCTCCGAATACAGGCCCCAGCCCTCGGAATAGGCCGAGAAGCCCATGACCTTCATCAGCAGCGGGGTGTCCGGCTTCTCCTGCTGCAGGGCGATCTGGAAGTGATGGCCCGGCACCGCCTCGTGATAGGTCAGGGTCGGCAGGGTCCACTTGGGCCATTCCGCCGTGTCGCGCAGATTGATGTAATAGGCGCCCGGTCGCGACCCATCCAGGGCCGGCGACTGATAGTAGCCGCCGGGCGCACCGGCCTCGATGGCGGCCGGCACGCGCTTGATGTCGCACGGCGACTTGGGCAGGCGGCCGAAATACTCCGGCATGCGCGCCTGCATGGCGACCATCTGGACGTTCAGCTCCTTGATCAGCTCGTCCTTGGCCTCGTCCGTGTTCGGATAGACAAAGCGGGGATCCTTGCCCAGCGCCGCGATCCGCTCGCCGACCGAGCCCTGCGTCAGCCCCTGCGCCTTCAGCAGGGCGTCCGCGCGCGCGGAAATCTCCGCCACCTGCTCCAGCCCCATCTGATGCACCTCGTCCGGGGTCATCGAGGAGGTGGTGTAGTACTGCAGCCCGAAGCGATAGTAGTCCTCGCCCTGCGGCAGGCGCCACACGCCGCCGTCATGGGTCGCGCCGGAACGCACGGCCTTGAAGGCATCGGCCTGGCGCTGGATGGCCGGATAGACCTCATTGGTCAGGATGGCCTGGGCCCGCGCGGCCCAGTCGCCGGAAATGTCCTTCTCGGCCGTGCGGCGGGCGATCGACTGGCTCATGACCGACTCGGCCACGGTCGTGCCGGTGATGGCGCCCATCTGGGTCAGGGTGCGGTCGATGACAAAGTCCGGCGGCACGGCCCCGGCGGCGAAGTCCGCCTGCATCCGCGCCCGCTCGGCGTCCATGCCCTTGGCGAACTCGGACAGGCGCGACAGATAGGCCTCGGCGTCGTCGGCCGTCTCGATCCGGTGCTGGCTGTCCAGGAAGTCCGGGATCTGCTGATAGGCCCCGCCCAGCTGGCTGACGGTGTAGGGCGATGGCGAGAAGCCGCCGCCGTAAGGGAAGCCGTAGCCCGTCATCACCGTGTCGCCGAAGAATTCCAGCGTGTCGTAATAGATCTGATCCGCGGCGTTCAGTTGCCCCCGATCGATGGCCTTCACCGCCTTCATGCCGTCGGTGAACTTGGCCTTGTCCGCGTCGATCTTGGCCTGGGAACGATCGCTCAGCTTGAATCGGGCGTCGGCCTTCGGTCCCCGGTCCATGCCCAGCATGGTCAGCAGTTCCGGGTCCGACAGCAGCATCTCATCAGCGATGCGGTCCAGCAGGGCATGGAACGCCGTCGTTGCGGCGTTCGGGGCGGCTTGCGTCAAAACTGTTGAGGCCAAGGCGCGAACCGGGCCGACGGCGGCCAGCGCCCCCCCGGCGGCGACCGACATCAGCAGGCGGCGGCGATCCATCATGAGCTTTCCTCCCAAAAGCGATGGGCCGGGATGCTAGCGAAGCGATGGCCGCCCGCAAGGCTTCATCGTCGCCTTGCGGATTAAGTCTGCGTCATTCGTCGTCCAGCGCGTTCTCAGCGCTTCACATGGGCCTTGATGCAGTCGCGCACGGCGCGTTTCAGATCGCCCGGCGCGTTCGGCTCGTCCACGCCCTCGGCGGCGAAGACGGCGCGCATGGCGGCGTCCAACCCCTTGGGCAGGGCGGCGATCACCTTCTTCTGCCCCTTTTCATGCAGGCAGAAGCCGACCTGGTTGCACAGGTCCGCGAACATGGAATCGAAATCGGGGGCGGCGTCGGTCATCACACTCAGGCTTTCAGCCGCTTGGCGTGGAAGGCCACATGGTCGTCCACAAAGCTGGCCATGAAGAAGTAGGAGTGGTCATAGCCCGGCTGCATCCTCAGGGTCAGCCCCTGTCCGGCCTTTTCCGCCGCCGCCTTCAGCAGTTCCGGCTTCAACTGATCAGTCAGGAAGGAATCGGCGTCGCCCTGATCCACCAGAATGTCGTCGAAGACGCCTTTCGCCGCTCCGCCCTCGATCAGCAGGGCCGCGTCATGCTTGGCCCATTCCGCCCGGTCCTCGCCCAGATAGGCGGTGAAGGCCTTTTCGCCCCAGGGACAGCGCGTCGGCGACGCAATCGGCGCAAAGGCCGACACCGACCGGAACAGTTCGGGATGACGCAGCGCCAGCGTCAGCGCCCCATGCCCGCCCATCGAATGACCGAAGATCGAGCGCGTCTTCGTCGTCGGGAATTCGCTGTCGATCAGATCGATCAGCTCGCCGGTGACATAGCTCTCCATGCGGAAATGCGGCGCCCACGGCGCCTCGGTCGCATCGACATAGAAGCCCGCGCCCTGCCCCAGATCATAAGCGGCGTCGTCAGCCACCCCTTCCCCGCGCGGACTGGTGTCGGGCGCGACGATGATGACGCCGTGCGCGGCGGCGGCCTTATAGGCTCCGGCCTTGGTGGTGAAGTTGTCCTCGGTGCAGGTCAGGCCCGACAGCCAGATCAGGACCGGAAACGGCCCTTCCCCCGCCGGAACAAAGACCGACAGCGTCATGGGCGTGCCCGTCGTCGCGCTGTCGTGCTTCAGATAGCGCAGCGTCCCGCCGTGAACGACGTGGCTCTTGACCGTTTCCATAGGACTCAAACTCCAGATCAGTCCGGCCAGACCCTGGCCATCAGGGCGTCATCAAGAACGCCGCCGTCTTCAGAGAAATGCGCGTACCAGTCGCGCGGGATCGGGGCGACCGCGCCTTCGGGCTGGGCGCCGCCGCCCCAGGCCTCGAACTGCAGGCCGACCAGGATCGGCGCCTGCCGCACCGACGGCGCCGGAACCGCTCCGGCGGCGGCGGTCAGCGCCTCGATGACATCCGGCTTCATCGCCGGCTCGCCCGTGACGATCCAGGCCCTGGACCGCTCGCCCGGCTTGACCATCAGCAGCATCATGCCGGACGCGCCATCTTGCGTCGGCTGGGCCTTGGCGGCGGCGGCGACCGCCTCATCCACAGCCGCCAGATAGGGCGACAGATCGGCGATCTCCACCCGCTCCTTCATCACCCGGTCCGGCAGATACAGCACCACCTTCTTGCGGACCCAGGCCTGCGCCGACGCCTCGGCGGGCGCGTCGCTCCCGCCCGGACTGCAGGCGGCGAGCGCCCCGATGGCCAGAACGGCCAGGATCGACGCAATCGCCGCCTTCGCCTTCATCATCTCAATCCTCAGCCCGGCCGGTGAACGGCGCAGATCTTGTTGCCAGACGGATCGCGCAGATAGGCCAGGTGCATGGGGCCAAAGGGCGAATTACGCGGCCCGGCCGGATCTTCGATCGCCACGCCGCCCGCCGCAACCCCGGCCTCGGCGAAGGCGATGACCGCCTCAGGGGTACTGGCGAAAAAGCCGATGGTGCCGCCGTTGGCGTGACAGGCGGCCTGACCGTCGCGCGGCTTGACCACGCCCAGCATCCCGCGCGGCGTCATATACCAGACGCCCGGCATGGGTACGTCGCTCAACGTGCCCGGTTGGTGGCCCAAGGCCCCCAGAACCGCGTCATAGAATTTGCGCGACGCCTCGACGTCGTTGGCTCCAAGCGTGACGTGAGTGAACATGTTGATCCTCCCAGATCCGCCCGGACGGTTCGCCGGGCGCGGCAAGCTAAGCCGGCAAGGTTTCCTTTGGCAACGAACTTTGCTGCACCTGCTCAGTGCGACCTCAATCGGGACGCGCGCCTTCACGAGCGTAGGCGCCTATCAGAACGCCATAGTCCTCAGGCGGCGGGAACTCGGGATAGCCGACCCTGGCCCCCGACTGCACGCCCGGCAGGCGTTGCGTCGTCCAGGTGTCGGCATAGGGAACGACCCACGCCCCATCGTCCAGCAGGCTGGGCCTCAGATTGACGAACTGCCCCCCGGCGATGCCGCGCGTGAACAGCCAGGTCTTGCACGACGGACAGAAGTGATGCTCCGGCACGGGGTTGTGCAGGCCGCCGATCTCCGTCTCGCCCTCGACCGTCAGCCCCTCGCTGGGCAGCATCAGACTCAGCGAATAGGCGCCGCCCGTCAGCTTCTGACAGGCGCGGCAATGGCAGGCCGCAGCGAAGACCGGAGCCTGGGCGACACGAACTCTCACCTGCCCGCAGAGGCAGCCCCCCGTCCACGGCAGTTTCCAGTCGCCCATGGCTGAACCCCTCTCTTAGAAGACGATGACCGAACGGATGCTCTTGCCTTCATGCATCAGATCGAAGGCCTCGTTGATGCGTTCCAGCGGCAGGGTATGGGTGATCATCGGGTCGATCTCGATCTTGCCGTCCATGTACCAGTCGACGATCTTCGGCGTGTCGGTGCGGCCGCGCGCGCCGCCGAAGGCCGAGCCCTTCCAGACGCGGCCGGTGACCAGTTGGAACGGACGGGTCGAGATCTCCTTGCCGGCCTCGGCCACGCCGATGACGACGCTCTCGCCCCAGCCGCGATGGCAGGCTTCCAGCGCCTGCCGCATGACCACGGTGTTGCCGGTGCAGTCGAAGGTGTAGTCGGCGCCGCCGCCGGTCATCTCGACCAGATGGGCCACCACGTCCGACACGTCCTTCGGGTTGACGAAGTGGGTCATGCCGAAGCGACGGCCCCACTCCTCCTTGTCGCTGTTGATGTCGACGCCGATGATCATGTCGGCCCCGACCATCTTCAGCCCCTGAATGACGTTCAGGCCGATGCCGCCCAGACCGAAGACCACGGCGTTGGCGCCCGGCTCGACCTTGGCCGTGTTGACCACCGCGCCCACGCCGGTCGTCACGCCGCAGCCGACGTAGCAGGCCTTGTCGAAGGGGGCGTCCTTGCGGATTTTCGCCACCGCGATCTCGGGCAGGACCGTGTAGTTCGAGAAGGTCGAGCAGCCCATGTAGTGGGCGATCGCCTGCCCCTTGTAGGAAAAGCGGCTGGTGCCGTCGGGCATCAGGCCCTTGCCCTGCGTGCCTCGGATCGAGGTGCACAGGTTGGTCTTGCGGCTCAGGCACGACTTACACTGGCGGCATTCCGGCGTGTACAGCGGGATGACGTGATCGCCGACGGCCAACGAGGTCACGCCCGGCCCCACCTCAACCACCACGCCTGCGCCTTCGTGGCCCAGGATCGAGGGGAAGATGCCCTCAGAGTCCAACCCGTCCAGCGTATAGGCGTCGGTGTGGCACACGCCGGTCGCCTTGATCTCGATCAGCACCTCGCCAAAGCGCGGACCATCCAGATCGACCTCGACGATCTCTAGCGGGCGTTTGGCTTCGAACGCGACGGCGGCGCGGGTCTTCATGATGCAGGTCCTTCGGACGTCCCTATCGCTCGCGACGCGGTCGCTCGCTGCTTCGGGGACATGAGGTGGGCGGGTGATTTGGCGACCTTACTACGCCCGATGCGGCTGGGTCGAAACGGCGACAACCGCAAAACATTATTGCTGTACAGCAATAATCCTGATCCAACGTCCCCATGAGCCGCTGGGACGGGATCGACGAATTCACCGCTGTCGCCGAACAGGCCAGCTTCTCGGCCGCCGCCCGGCGCCTGGGCCTGTCGACCTCTGCCGTCAGCCGCGAGATCGCCCGGCTGGAGGATCGCCTTCAAACGCGCCTGCTCCACCGCACCACCCGCCGGGTCGAGCTGACCGACGCAGGCCGCGACTTCCTGTCCCGCTGCCGCCGCCTGATCGACGAACGCGACGAGGCCCTGGCCGCCGTCCAGCCGGACGATCAGGCCCCGCGCGGCCTGCTGCGGATGACCTGCTCGGTCTCCTATGGCGAGCGGTTCATCGCCCCCGCCGTCAACGCCTTCGCGCGCCAGAACCCCGAGCTGCGGATCGAACTCGACCTCGACAACCGCCTGCGCGATCTGGTCGGCGACGGCTATGATCTGGCGGTGCGGTTCGGCCACCTGACCGACTCCCGGCTGATGGCGCGCCGTCTGGCGTCGCGGCGGCTGATCCTGTGCGCCAGCCCCGACTATCTGGCCCGTCGCGGCGCCCCGCGCGACCTGTCCGAGATCGCCAGCCACGACGGCCTGATCGGCTCGGCCGAGCACTGGCGCTTCACCGAGGCGGGCCGCGAGGTCAGCCTTCGCCCCACCGGCCGCTGGCGCTGCAACTCCGGCGCGGCGGTGCTGGACGCTGCGCTGCAAGGCCTCGGCCTGTGCCAGCTGCCCGACTTCTACGTCGCCGAAGCCCTGACCTCGGGCGCGCTCGTCTCCCTGCTGGACGAGGCCCGCCCGCCCGACGAAGGCGTCTGGGCCGTCCACCCCCATCCCCGCCACGTCCCGCCCAAGGTCCGCGCCATGATCGACTGGCTGCACGGCCGCCTGTCCGCACCAAGGAGCCCTGCATGAACCTCGTCATCCTGACCGGCGCCGGCGTCTCGGCCGAGAGCGGCGTGCCGACGTTCCGTGCCTCCGACGGCCTGTGGGAAGGGCATCGCGTCGAGGCCGTCGCCACGCCCGAGGGCTTCGCCGCTGACCCCGCCCTTGTGCAGGACTTCTACAACCAGCGCCGCCGCCAACTGGCCACCGTCCACCCCAACGCCGCGCACCGGGCGCTGGCCGATCTGGCGGCGCGGTGGACGGGCGACTTCCTGCTGGTGACGCAGAACGTCGACGACCTGCACGACAGGGCGCACGTGGACACGCCGCCCGCGCCGGGCTTCGAGCTGATCCACATGCACGGCGAGCTGAAGAAGGCGCGCTGCACCGCCTCGGGCGTCGTCTGCGACTGGGACGGCGACCTGGAACCCGCCCACGCCTCGCCCCATCATCCGCATGGAACCCTGCGGCCGCACATCGTCTGGTTCGGCGAAATCCCGCTGGAGATGGAGCGGATCGAGGCGGCGTTGGCGCGATGCGACCTGTTCGTCTCCATCGGCACCTCGGGCGCAGTCTATCCGGCGGCGGGCTTCGTGCAGTTGGCGCGCATGGCCGGGGCGCGGACGGTGGAGATCAACCTGGAGCCGACGCAGGGCGCAGGCCTGTTCGACGAAGGCGTCTACGGCCCCGCCACCGAGGCCGTGCCCGCCTTCTTCGGCGCGCTCTAACCCCTCGGCCCGAACAGGATGATCGCCGCGCCGATCAAACAGACCGCCCCGCCGATGACGTCCCAGCGGTCCGGCGACGTCTTCTCGACCAGCGCCATCCACGCCAGCGACGCCACGATATAGACCCCGCCATAGGCCGCGAACGCCCGCCCTGCCGTCTCGGCCGGAACCAGCGTCAACAGCCACGCGAAGGCGATCAGACTGAGCACGCCCGGCGCCAGCCACCACGGCGAGCGATCCAGCTTCAGCCAGGCCCAGAAGGCGAAACAGCCGCCGATCTCGGCGAGGGCGGCCAGGGGATAGACGAGGGCGAGTTTCACTCCCCCTTCTTCGCCGCCTCAGCCCGCTCGGCGGCCAGCTTGGCCAGCACGCGTCCCCGCCCCTTGGCCAGGGCGTGGATGGCGCCGCGCATGGTGGCGACCTCCTTCTCGGTGAAGGCGGCGCGGCCCAGCATGACGCGCAGGTTCTGGCTCATCGAGCGCTTCTTCTCGGGCGGATAGAAGAAGCCGCCGTTGTCCAGTTCCGCCTCCAGATGCTCGTACATGCCCAGCAGCAGGTCGTTCGACGCGGGCGGCTCGCCCTCGCGGAAGCGCGGCGGCGGGGCGTCCAGGATCAGGGTGCGCCACTCATAGGCGTTGATCGCCACCGCCTGCGCCAGGTTCAGCGAGTGGTGCTTGGGGTCGATCGGGATGGTGGTGATCCCGGCGCACAGGGCGATGTCTCCGGTCTCCAGCCCCGCCCGTTCGCCGCCGAACAGCAGGCCCGTCTTCAGGCCCGAGGCTGTGTCGTCATACAGGATGCGGGCGCTCTCACGCGGGGTGCGGACCGGCTGGCGCGTCTCGCGCGGGCGAGCGGTGGTGGCGAAGACGGTGTTCAGGTCGGCGACGGCCTCGGCCACGCTGTCGAACACCTTCACCCCGTCCAACACCCAGTCGGCGCCAGACGCCGTGGCCCAGGCGCGCTCCTGCGGCCAGCCGTCGCGCGGGCTGACCAGCCGCAGTTCGGACAGGCCGAAATTGGCCATGACGCGGGCGACCGCGCCGATGTTGTCGGCCATCTGGGACTTGTCGAGGACGACGACGGGAGGGGTGATTTCAGTCATCCGCCTCCCCTACCCCCGCGCGCCGCCCAGCGAAAGACGTCAGTCGTCGCCGACCATCGAGGTCCACGGATCGACACGGCCCGCCTCGACCTCGGCGACCTTGACGGCAGGCCAGCCGATGCTGCTGTTCGCCGACACGCGCCAGGCCGCCGACACGAAGTCGCGCAGTTCCGACGCCCCGGCCGCCAGCCGCTCATTGACGAAGACGGCGCCGCGCGAGTCCGTATCCTTGAACGCGCCCGCCTTCTCCATCCGATAGAAAGGAATGACCGTCGCCAGCGTCGCATTCAGGTGCGAGGCCGTGCGGGCGCGCACGTCGAAGCCCTCGACGTTCGGCGGGGCCATCGTCGCCTCAACCGCTTCCAGACGCAGGGTCCGGCTGGTGAAGGCGCCCTCGAAATCGCCGTGGGTGCGGCGCGACTTGGTGAAGCCTTCGGGGTTCGTCTCGCCCGCCCAGCCGTTGAAATGGATGGTCGTGTGGTGCGGCTGGGACGCATCGCCGACGAAGTGGCTCAGCACCCCGATGTCGCGCAGGATCAGCTGTTCGCGGCGTTCGCGGTCGGCGCGGTACCAGGCCTGTTTGGCCAGGTCCGGCTCGCGCGCCTCGGCGGCGGTCAGCACGCGCCAAAAGGCGAAGTCGCGTTCCAGATTCTGCCAGGCGTCCATGATGGCGTAGGGCAGATAGCCCGCCTTATCTACGTCCAGACCCGCGCGGATCAGGGCGGCGTCGTATTCCGATTTCAGGCGCGGCAGATCGGCCATCGTCATGCCGCGCGCGTCCATCACCCGACCCTGATCGTCCATATCGACAAAGTGGGCGGTGTCGCGCTCACGGTCGTGCGGCTGGCCCGCGCCCTTCCAGCGATCAGGCTCGCGCGAATATTCGCCGACATCGGCGGCGGCGCCGGCCGTACGCAGGAAGGCGGGCAGGTCGCCCGGCAGAGCCCGCATGGCCGCCACGCCGATCACCCGGTGGCCCGAACTGCCCCAGGCCTCGACCTGAACGGCGGGCGCCGCGACCAGCATCAGGGCGGCGGCGGAAATCATCAGGCGTTTGACTTGTCGGTTCATGGAACGGCGCCGTTGGAAATTTCAGAAGGGGAAACGACGGCTTATCCCATTCCTGCGCCCGCCTCTACCCGACGATCACGTCAGCCATAACGGCGATCACGCCGCCGTTATCTTTGCGCCATCGCCAGCTTTTCTTGCCAATAAAGTGTTAGCGCGCACGATCAAGTCGTTAACGATGGAGACAGTCGCGACAGTATAGAACTTAAAATCACTCAATACTGATATTCTATAGTCACAATATTCTAGTTGCGACGGTCGATAGACTGGCCCCATTTGCGCCTTATCCACTACCGATACAGCGACTGATCTTATCCGCCGCAATTGTGCCGCAATTCACCGTCAGAAACCGCCCTGCCGGAGCGTGTCGGGACCGGTGCTGCATGAAGTTTGATCGATGTTGAGCACGGCCGCCGCGCTTGCCATGTTGTGGACCATGGCCTTCTCCGGGTCCGGAGAGCCTGTCCCTTACGAAACGGCCGTCGCCCGCGACGCCGCCATCGTAGAAACCGCCGCGCCGGCCCCCGGTTCCATCGATTCCGCCGAAACGGCGGACCTGTCGGCCGAACAGCTTGAGCTGATGGCCGGCGATCCCGACTGGCGCGCCTCGGCCCGCCTCTATCACGCAGGCGGCGGCGGAGCGACCGGCAACGATTCCCTGGGTTGCCGCCCGATTCCGATGCGCACGGTCGCGGTCGACCCGCGCGTCATCCCGCGTCGCACCAAGCTGTTCATCCGCGAGACGGTCGGCCTGCAGATGGCCGACGGCACGGTGCACGACGGCTACTGGTACGCCTCCGACACCGGCGGCGCGATCAAGGGCGCCAAGATCGACCTGTACACCGGCCACGGCCGCGCCTCGATGCGCCCGGCCATGAGCCTGAACATGAAGACCCTGACCATCGCCGACGCGGGCGATTTCGACGGCTGCCCCCCGGCGTGGGAAACGGCCTCGAACTAAGGCTTTTCAGCCTGACGACAAAAAGGGCGGCCGGATCGAACCGGCCGCCCTTTTTCGTTCTCCTCCCTACGTAGTGGGGAGGTGGATCGGCGGCGAAGCCGCCGAGACGGAGGGGCTGCTTGGTTCCGCGCCCTAAAGCCTAACCGCCGCCCCTCCACCGCTTGGCTGCTCCGCGCCGCCCTTCGGGTCGCGGTCCCCCTCCCCATTTCATGGGGAGGGAAACAGTGTCAGAACTTCCGCTTGCCGCGGACCGTCTCGAAGAACAGGCGGAAGTCGCCCATCAGGCTCCACAGCGGATATTTGAACGTCGCGGGCCGGTTCTTCTCGAAGAAGAAATGCCCCACCCAGGCGAAGCCGTAGCCGACCAGCGGCATGGCCAGCAGCCACCAGGCGTTCAAGGTGAAGCAGAAGGCCAGAAAGGCCGCGATCACCAGCCCCGTCCCGACCACATGAATGCGGCGGCACGTCCGGTTGGAGTGCTCATGGATGTAATAGGGGTAGAAGGCCTCGAACGAGGCATACCGCCCTTGGGGTTGCTCGATGCTCATGGCCCCAGCCTGCCCCCGGATCGCACCGGGGGCAAGTCGCTCGCCCCGACCACACCGCTCATCCCCGCGGAGGCGGGGACCCAGTGCTTTGGCCGGAAGCGCGCGGACACATGAGGATCATGAGCGTGAAGCCCTTACTGGGTCCCCGCCTCCGCAGGGATGAGCGGGTGTTTAAGCCCGCTTGCCCTTCGGCCCCTTGGCGAAAGGCTTGGCCCCCGCCTTGAAGTCGGGCTTGCCCTTGAAGCCGGCCTTGGGCGTGAAGGGCTTCTTGTCGCCTTTGTCCTTGAAGCCCGGCTTCTTGTTGAAGCCGCCTTCAGCCGGCGCCGCGTCAGCACGGGGCGCATAGGGCTTCTTCTTGAAGGGACGCTCGCCATCGGCGCTGCGGCTCGCATCGCCCTCGGGGCTCCACGGCTTCTTCTTGAACGGCGGGCGGCTCTGACCGTCCTCATCGCGGCGGAAGGGCTTCTTGGCGAAGGGGCGGGCCTCGCCGTCGCGCTCGAAGTTACGGTTGCGCGCACCCTTCATCGAGCCGGGCGTCGGCGCTTCGGACGGGGTGATGCGGGCCTCTTCCTTGCTCTGGGCGGCGGCGGCGCGGAAGGCGTCAGCGTGGCTCAGAGCGATCTCGAAGCGCGTCTCTTCGGGGAAGGTGCGGATCGAGCCGATCTGCTGCTTGGTCACGCCGCCGATGCGGCAGATCAGCGGGATCAGCCATTTGGGGTCGGCGTTGCGGTTGCGGCCGATGTCCAGACGGAACCAAGTGACTTCGTCCGGCTGCAGGCGGTCGCCCGGCCACGGTGCGGGAGCGTAGTCGTCGCCGCCCGCCGCATCGCGTTCGCGGCGCGGCTTGCGCTGCGGGCCTTCGCCCGGATCGCTCAGGTCTTCCGGCGCGGGCAGGTTCTTGCGCAGCAGCACCAGCAGGGCGCGGGCCAGATCATCCGGCGTGCGCTCCTTGACCAGCTTCTCGACCAGACCCGCATCCTCGTCAGCGCCTTCTTCGGCGAAGACCGGCGCGGCCAGCAGGCGCTGTTCGTCCTGGGCGCGGATTTCATCGGCGGTCGGGGCGCCGGACCAGACGGCCTCGACCCCGGCCGAGCCCAGCAGCATCTCGGCCTTGCGGCGGCGGCTGTGCGGGACCAGCAGGACCGAGACGCCCTTCTTGCCCGCGCGGCCGGTGCGGCCCGAACGGTGCAGCATGGTCGCCTTGTTGATCGGCAGTTCGGCGTGGATCACCAGACCCAGATCGGGCAGGTCCAGACCGCGCGCGGCCACGTCGGTGGCGACGCAGACGCGGGCGCGGCGATCACGCAGCGCCTGCAGCGCCTCATTACGCTCGCGCTGGCCCATCTCGCCCGACAGCGACACCGAGGCGAAGCCGCGCTCGACCAGCGAGGCCTGCAGGTGACGCACGGAATCCCGCGTCGAGCAGAAGACCAGCACGCCCGGCGCCTCGAAGTAGCGCAGGACGTTGACCACGGCGCGCTCGATCTCGTTCGGCGCGATGCGCATGGCGCGGTATTCGATGTCGTTGTGCGGCTGGCTGCGGTCGACGGTGTCGATACGCACCGCGTCCTTCTGATAGCGCTTGGCCATGATCGCGATGTCGCGGGCGATCGTGGCCGAGAACAGCAGGGTGCGGCGCTCTTCCGGCGCCTGGTCCAGAATGTATTCCAGGTCCTCGCGGAAGCCCATGTCCAGCATCTCGTCGGCTTCATCCAGCACGACGACGCGGGCGGCCGACAGGTCCAGCGCCCCGCGATCGATGTGGTCCTTCAGACGGCCCGGCGTGCCGACCACGACGTGGGTGCCGTGGTTCAGGGCGCGGGCTTCCTTGCGGGCGTCCATGCCGCCGACGCAGGTGACGATCTTGGCGCCCGCTTCGGCGTAGAGCCATTCCAGCTCTGCCGCGACCTGCAGCGCCAGTTCGCGCGTCGGGGCGATGGCCAGCATCAGCGGCGTATCCGCCTGGCCGAACCGCTCGTCCTCGCCCAGCAGGGTCGGCGCCGCCGCCAGACCGAACGCCACCGTCTTGCCCGAGCCGGTCTGGGCCGAAACCAGCAGGTCCGCCTCGCCATGGCCTTCCAGGACTGCGGCCTGAACCGGGGTGGGTTCAAGGTAGCCCTTGTTCAGCAGGGCGCGGTCAAGCGCGGGATGGATCGCGGGAAAGGGCATGAAAGGCCTGGAGTTCAAATGCGAGGCGACCGTCAAACGGCCGCGCCCGGCGAGGCGTCGCAGCCTGCCGGGCGTCGGGGAAGGCGCTCCCTATACACGAATAAGGGCCGGGGTGGGGCCGAATCGATCTAGGCGTTTCAAAAATCAACAATCGCCAAATACTTGAAGATGACGCCGTCGCTTTCGGATGCGCCTCCTTTTGAAGCCTTCATGCAGCCGATTATTGAACGGCTGAAGGCCCATGGGCGTTCGCTGACCAATGCCGAAATGCTTGAAGACATTTCCGAGCACATGGGCCTTTCCGACGAAATTCTAAATCTTCGGCACGGCAAATGGAACCAGTTGGTCGTCGACCAACGCCTTGGTTTCGCACGAAGCTGGCTTAAGCTTGGCGGGGCTGTAACCAATAGCCAAAGAGGCGTCTGGAGCCTTACGCCAGCAGGGGCCGCCATGACGGCGTCCGAAATCGCAGCCATCCCCAAACAGGTGCAGAAAGCCTACGCCGCGCAACGCGCCAACGCTGTCACGGAAAAGCTCGACCCGCCACAGGTTCTGCAGGAAGCCGCGCAGGAAGACTGGAAGGACCAGCTTCTTTCCGTTTTGCTCCAGCTTGACCCCTCCGCGTTCGAACGGCTTTGCCAACGCCTTTTGCGTGAATCCGGCTTCACCCGTGTCGAGGTGACCGGCAAAACCGGCGACGGCGGCATAGACGGGACCGGCGTCCTGCGCATGAACCTGCTGTCGTTTCAGGTGATCTTTCAGTGCAAACGCTGGCAGGGATCCGTCGGCGCATCGACGGTCCGCGACTTCAGAGGCGCCATGGTCGGGCGCGCAGACAAGGGCCTGATCATCACGACAGGCACATTCACAAGCGAAGCTCGAAGAGAGGCCACCCGAGACGGCGCTCCCGCAATCGATTTGGTAGACGGCGACACGCTTTGCGACTTGCTGAAGGAGCGCAGCCTTGGCGTCTCTGTCCGTATGGTCGAGGAAGTCACAGTGGACGCCTCGGCTTTCAGCGCCATCTAGAAGAATCGACCGCCGTTCACCACGTCCGTTGATCGGGCGTTGACCACGCAGAGGCGATGCTGGCCGGGTTCAGACCCCCGTCCGCCGAAGGATCATCCATGATCTCGCCGCTCAGCACCGCCGCCGCCGGGATGCAGGCCGCCTCGGCCCGGCTGGAAGACAGCGCCCGCCGCGTCGCCTCGGGCCGGATGGACGACTACGCCGTCGAGGCGGTCGAGCAGATCCGCGCCAAGAGCGACTTCTCGGCCAACGCCGCCGTGGCTCGTACGGCGGATCAGATGACGGGAACCCTGCTGGATATTCTGGTCTAGGCCCTACCCCGCCTTCTCCGGCAGGTGGAAGAAGTCGACGAACCGCTCGAACGTCGCCCGGTCGCCCTCGATGACCATCCCCCCCTCGCCTTCCAGCGCCTCCAGCGGAACCTTGCCGTAGACGGCGGCGGCCACGACCTGGGCCGCAGCGCGCACCACGACATCACAGCCCTCGACCTCGCCGCGCAGGGCGTCGATGACGCCGCCCCTCACGCTTACGACCATCCGGTCCTCATCCAATGCAAAGCCCAGCCGCATCGTCGCGCCCTGCGCGCGGCCTGCGTCGAACATGGTCTTGAACGACTGCATGATGGAGACGGCGCTGATCGGCAGCGTCGGGTCGTGCTGCGGCGAGCGCGCGGCCCAGCGGCCCAGCACCATGAAGACCGGCTCGATCTCATAGCCCCAGTCGGTCAGCTCATAGACCTGGACCGAGGCGGGCGGCGGCAGCTTGCGACGCTGGACGACGCCCGAGGCCTCCAGCCCCTCCAGCCGCTGCGTCAGCACATTGGCCGACAGGCCGCACAGGTCTTTTCGCAGGTCGCTGAAACGCCGCGGCCCCATCATGAGTTCTCTGATGACCAGCAAGGCCCACCGCTCGCCCACCAGGTCCAGCCCGTGCGCCGCCCCGCAGGCGTCGTGATAACGCCGGGATCGGGATTCGGACTTCTTAGTTACTTTTTCTAACTTCATAGTTGACTAACATAACATCAAGGCGCAGAACGACCAACATCATAGGGCAGGCCGTCCGGGGAGGGAGGGCCGCGCAAGGGAGGACCACCGCCGATGCCCAAGCTGATCTTCATCAACCTGCCGGTCGCCGACCTGCCGCGCTCCGTGGCCTTCTATGAGGCGATCGGGGCGAGCATGAACCCGATGTTCTCGGACGAGACGGCGGCCTGCATGGTCTTTTCCGACACCATCCACGCCATGCTGCTGACGCATGAGAAGTTCTCCAGCTTCACCGACCGCGCCATCCCCGACGCCAAGAAGACGGCCCAGGTGCTGATCTGCGTGTCGGAGGACAGCCGCGAGGGCGTCGACGCCGTGGTCGATCGCGCCGCCGCCGCCGGCGGCCAGGCCGATCCCAACGTCAAGCAGGACTACGGCTTCATGTACGGCCGCAGCTACGCCGATCCCGACGGTCACATCTGGGAGGTCATGTGGATGGACCCGGAAGCCGCCGCCCAGGGGCCGGAAGGCTTCGCCTCACAGGTCGGCGGAGGCTGAGCCATGAGCGCGCTGTACGAACTCAGCGTCAGCCGCTTCATCAAGGCCTCGCCCGAGACGGTGTGGCGGGCCTGGACCCGGCACGCGACCGAGTGGTTCACCCCGCGCCCGTGGAGCACGGTGTCGGTCGACCACGACCTGCGCCCCGGCGGGCGCGCCGATGTCGTCATGCAGTCGCCCGAAGGCGAGCGGCATGAGTATCGCGGCGTGGTGCTGGAGGTGGAGCCCGGCCGCCGCCTGGTGACGACCGGCGCCTTCACCGAAGGCTGGATCCCGCAGCCGGGCGAGATGAACTTCGTCCGCATCGACACCTTCGAGTCGGAGGGCGACGGCACGCGCTACACCGCCCGCGCCCGCCACTGGGACGAAAAGGCCATGCAGGCCCACCGCGACATGGGCTTCGAGCCGGGCTGGGGCGCCGCCGCCGACCAGCTGGCCCAGGTCGCCGAAAACCTCACCCCGCAGGAGAGCGCGTCATGAGCGACAAGATCATTCCCTGTATCTGGTACGATCTCGGCCAGGCGAAGAAGGCGGCCGAGTTCTACGTCTCCCTGGGCCTTCCCGACAGCCGCATCGACCGCGTCGTCGCCAGCCCCGCCGACAATCCGTCCAGCCCGGCCGGGTCCGAACTGGTGGTCGAGTTCACCCTGGCCGGGCGGCGCTACGTCGGCCTGAACGGCGGTCCGAACTTCCCCCAGACCGAAGCCGTGTCCTTCATGATCATGACCGACGACCAGGCCGAGACCGACCGTCTGTGGGACGCCATCGTCGGAAACGGCGGGGCCGAGAGCGCCTGCGGCTGGTGCAAGGACCGCTGGGGCGTGAACTGGCAGATCACGCCGCGCCGCCTGATGGCCTTCTACGACGACCCCAACCCGGCCCGCGCCAAGGCCGCCTTCGAGGCGATGATGACGATGCACAAGATCGACATCGCCGCCATCGAGGCCGCTGCTGACAGGATCGGGCAGGCCTAAAAGCTAAGCCGTCTCACCTGTCGCTTTCGACCAAGACGCCGACCAAGCCTGCCCCGACCATCCACCCCCCCGCCCCAGCGAGCCGCCGCGCGGCGAGCGATAGGGGCCAAACCCCGAGGAGAAACGAAAATGGCCTACATCACCGGCTTCCTGACCCCCGTGAAAAACGAGAACAAGGAGCGCTACATCGAGTCCGCGCGCCAATCCTGGCCCCTGTTCAAGGGCTACGGCGCCACCGCCCAGATCGAGAACTGGGGCGTGGACGTGCCCGACGGCAAGGTCACCAGCTTCCCCATGGCGGTGAAGCTGGAGGACGGCGAGGCCGTCGTCTTTTCCTGGCTGATCTGGCCCGACAAGAAGACCGCAGACGACGCCTGGGCCAAGATGCAGGACGACCCCGCCATGGCGAACATGGACATGCCCTTCGACGGCAAGCGCATGATGTGGGGCGGCTTCGAAACCGTCTTCAACGAGACGCAGTAAGCGAGGCTCTCCTCCCCACATCGTGGGGAGGGGGACCACGAAGTGGTGGAGGGGCTTTGCGACAGCGGAAGCCAGCGGCCCCTCCGTCTCGACGGCTACGCCGCCGATCCACCTCCCCATTTCATGGGGAGGAGAAACAAAAAAGGGCGGCCCCGTCGGAGCCGCCCTTTTTCAATCATCGTCGCCGGATCAGCTGTCCAGGAAGCTCCGCAGCTTCCGCGACCGCGAGGGGTGCTTCAGCTTGCGCAGGGCCTTGGCCTCGATCTGACGGATGCGTTCGCGCGTGACCGAGAACTGCTGGCCGACCTCTTCCAGGGTGTGGTCGGTGTTCATGCCGATGCCGAAGCGCATCCGCAGGACGCGCTCCTCACGCGGGGTCAGCGAGGCCAGCACGCGGGTCGTGGTTTCGCGCAGGTTCGACTGGATGGCGGCGTCGATCGGCAGGATCGCATTCTTGTCCTCGATGAAGTCGCCCAGGTGGCTGTCTTCCTCGTCGCCGATGGGCGTTTCCAGCGAGATCGGCTCCTTGGCGATCTTCAGGACCTTGCGGACCTTCTCCAGCGGCATGGCCAGACGTTCGGCCAGCTCTTCCGGGGTCGCCTCGCGGCCGATCTCGTGCAGCATCTGGCGCTGGGTGCGGACGATCTTGTTGATCGTCTCGATCATGTGCACCGGGATGCGGATGGTGCGGGCCTGGTCGGCGATCGAGCGGGTGATCGCCTGACGAATCCACCAGGTGGCGTAGGTCGAGAACTTGTAGCCGCGGCGATACTCGAACTTGTCGACCGCCTTCATCAGGCCGATGTTGCCCTCCTGGATCAGGTCCAGGAACTGCAGGCCGCGGTTGGTGTATTTCTTGGCGATGGAGATCACCAGGCGCAGGTTGGCCTCGACCATCTCCTTCTTCGCCTGACGGGCCTCGCGCTCGCCCTTCTGCACCATCTGGACGATGCGGCGATAGTCGTCGATCGGCACGCCCGCCTCGGTGGCGACGGCGGCGATATGGGTGCGGATCGCGTCGATCTGGACGGATTCGTTCTCGCTGAACTTGGTCCAGCGGACGCCCATCTCCTTGATGCGCTCAGCCCAGTTCGGGTCCATTTCCGAGCCGAAGTAGGCCTTGAGGAACTCGGGACGCGAAATGCCGTAGCCGTCGGCCAGACGCAGCAGTCGGCCTTCCTGGCCGATCAGGCGCTTGTTGATGGCGTACAACTGCTCGACCAGCGCCTCGATGCGGGCGTTGTTCAGCTTCATCGTCTTCAGGCGGTCCGAGATGGACGCCGTCAGGGATTCATAGGTCTTCTGATCCTTGGCCGTCAGGACGTCGCCCTTCAGGCGCGCCTCGACCAGCTTGTCCTGCAGCTTGCGGAACTCGCTGAAGTCGACGGCGATGGCGTCCAGCACCTCCATGACGCCGTCGCGCAGCTCGGCCTCCAGGGCCGAGATCGACATGGCGCCGCCGTCGTCGAAATCGTCCTCGTCATCTTCTTCGCCGTCGCCGTCCGGCTCGCCGGTCGGCTGGGCCGGGGCCGGCTGGTTATGCGGCAGGGACGAGGGGTTCAGGATGCCGTAGGTGGCGTCCAGGTCGATCACTTCGCGCAGCAGGATGCGGTTGTTGGCCAGCTCCTCGCGCCAGACCATGATGGCCTCAAAGGTCAGGGCGCTTTCGCAGAGCCCTGAGATCATGGCGTCGCGGCCGGCCTCGATGCGCTTGGCGATGGCGATTTCGCCCTCGCGGCTCAGCAGCTCGACCGTACCCATTTCGCGCAGATACATCCGCACGGGGTCATCGGTGCGGTCATAGGCGGCCTTGGCCGGGGCTTCGGCGACCGAGGTCTCGGCGGCGGCGGCCACGTCGGTGCCGGTCGCCTCGGCGGCGTCCTCTTCGGCTTCGACGACGTTGACGCCCATCTCCGACAGCATGGCCAGGATGTCTTCGATCTGGTCCGGCGTGACTTCTTCGGACGGCAGGACCTTGTTCAGCTCCTCCATCGTCACATAGCCGCGCGTCTTCGCCTGACGGATGAATTTCTTCACCCCGGCGTCGGTGAGATCGAGCAGGGGCCCGTCGGCGTTGGTTTCGGCGTCCTGCGTCTCGGTCTGCGCGCTCATTCAGTCTGTCTCCACGGCCGGCGGGGGGTGATCAGTCCCCTGCGGCGAAAATACAACGCCCGACGACTTCGTTGGTTACGAAGAAGCCGAGTCTTCCCAAATCGTTCCGGTCTTGATGGCTCGCCGCAGGGCATCGCGCTCGGCCTTCACCAAAGCGAAAGCCGAGTTATCGAAGGCCCGATGAGCCTCCGACTTTGCTGAAGCCAGCGCCTCGTCCAACGCCGCTGCGCGGGTCAGAGCGTCGAACGCTTGCGACCACCGGGTCCTCGCCTCGCCGAGGGGCTTGTCTGCAGCCAGGAATGGCGCGCCGGACTTCGCCGCCGCCTTCTCGACCTCGTGCATCAAGGCATCATGACCCGATTGGGCCAGATGGCGGCGCAGGGCGGCAGAGTCAAGGGTCCGGCCCGAGAAACGCAGTCGAACCAGTTCCTGGGCCAGTCCGTCCAGGGCCGGATCGCCGAAACCGTAGCGCGCCACCGCCTCCATATGATCGTCCAGCCGCTCCGGGTCGTCGATGGCGCCGTGGGCCAGGGCGGCGGCGATCGGCTCGACCGAGCGGAACAGCGCCTGCATGGCCTGGGCGCCCTCGGCCGTCTGCCCCTGCAAGGGCGGCGGACCACGCCAGCGCCCGCCCGGCCCCGGCCGTCCGCCCTGTTGCGGCGGCCGCTGCTGTTGCTGGCGCGGGAACAGGGCGTCGAAGCGGTCGAACAGGTCGCGCCGGTACTGTTCGGCCAGATCCTTGTCCTGCACGGCGTTGGCCGCCTGACGCAGCCGCCCCTTCAGCCCCGCCTTGCGCTCGGGCGTGTCCAGCGGCTCGGCCTCGACCTCGCGGCGGAACAGCACCTCGGCGAAGGGCCGCGTATCAGCCATGGCCTGACGCAGGGCCGGCGCCCCGCGATCACGCAGGATGTCGTCCGGGTCCTGCCCGCCTTCCAGCAGGGCGAAGCGGAAGGACTTGCCCGGCTTCAGCAGCGGCAGCGCCCGCTCGATCGAGCGATAGGCGGCGCGCAGGCCCGCCGCGTCGCCGTCGAAGCTCAGCACCGGCTCGGACGAGACCCGCCACAGCCGCTCCATTTGCTCTTCGGTCAGGGCCGTGCCCATCGGCGCGACCGCAGGCAGGCCCGCCCGATGGCAGGCGATCACGTCCATATAGCCTTCGACGACGATGATGCCCTGCTCGCCCCGGCTCTCGGCGCCCATGATCCGCCGCGCTTCCGGCAGGCCGTAAAGGGTCGCCCCCTTGTGAAACAGCGAGGTCTCCGGCCCGTTCAGATATTTGGCCCGGTCGTCCGGGTTCATCGCCCGGCCGCCGAAGCTGACGATACGCCCGCGCGCATCCAGGATCGGGAACATCAGCCGGTCGCGGAAGCGGTCATAGGGTTGCCCCCCGCCTTCCGGCGCGATCAGCATCCCCGCCTCGACCAGATCGCCCGGCCGCGCCCCGCGCTGGACCAGCGCCTGCTTCAGCCCCTCGCGGTCATTGGGCGCATAGCCCAGGCCGAAGCGCTCCCACTGATCCTCGGGCAGGCCGCGCTTTTCCAGATATTCACGCGCCGCCTTGCCGACGCTGCGGCGCAGATTGGCCGCGAACCATTTCTGGGACAGGTCCATCCAGTCGGCCAGACCCTGACGCTTCTGCTCGCGCTCAGCGGCCTGGGGGTCTTCGGCGGGCAGCTGCATCCCGGCCTCGCCCGCCAGTCGGCTAACCGCCTCGACGAAGCTGAGACGCTCCGTCTCCTGCAGGAAGCTGATGACGTCGCCGTGCTTGCCCGAGCTGAAGTCGTGGAAGAAGCCCTTGTCGTCATTGACGAAGAAGCTGGGCGACTTCTCCTTCGAGAAGGGGCTGAGGCCGACGAACTCGCGTCCCTGACGCTTGAGCTTCACCGTCCGCCCGATGATGTCGGACGGCCGAAGGCGGGCCTTCAGCTCCTCGATGAACCGTTCGTCAAATCGCACGCCTGACCTATGCCGTCCGTTGGGCCGCAAAGGCCAGCCCTCGCCCGCGCGCCGCCGCGACGGCCCCCGGCCAAAACGCCGCCTGGGGATAAGTCCGGGGACAACCGCCTGACTTCCTTCTGTCGCACGACTGGGCTTTAAGTCATCCCAGCCTTGCCGGAGCCTTTGCGACCATGCGCCAACTTCGTCTGCTCGTTCTGATGCTGCTGCCCGCCGCCTTCCTGGCGCTGGGCGCCTGCCAGACGATTCCGCGCCCGGCCTTCGACGCCGCCGACCTGGCCGCCGCCAGCCCGCCCTGGCGCTACGACTTCCAGACGGAGGAAGAGCGCGCCCGCTTCGTGCACGAGACGATCAATACGCAGAACGCCGCCAGGGACGGGACTTTCGACATCCTGGCCCTGTCAGGCGGCGGGGCCAACGGCGCCTATGGCGCTGGCGTCATGGTCGGCTGGAGTCAGGCCGGAAACCGGCCCCAGTTCGAGGTGGTCACCGGCGTCTCGACCGGCGCCCTGATCGCGCCCTTCGTCTTTGCGGGCCAGCGGTTCGACCCGGCGCTGGAGCACGCCTACACCAGCGGCCAGACCGACCAGCTGCTGAAATCGCGTGGTCTCTACGCCCTGATGCTGCCCGGCGTGTTCAAGCCCGAGCCCCTGACCAATCTGGTGCTGAACAACATCTCGCCCGAGCTGCTGGCGGCCATCGCCGAAGAGCACCGCAAGGGCCGTCGCCTCTATGTCTCGACCACCAGCCTGGACACCCAGACCCAGGTCGTCTGGGACATGGGCGCCATCGCCCAGCAGGACGATCCGGCCTCGCGCCTGCTGTTCGTCAATGTGCTGATCGCCTCGGCCAGCATCCCCGGCGCCTTCCCGCCCGTCCTGCTGGACGTCGAGCATCAGGGCCGCCGCATTCAGGAGCTGCACGTCGACGGCGGCACGGTGTCCAGCTTCCTGGTCGTGCCGCAGGCGCTGCTGCTCGACACCCCGTCAAACCGCCCCCTCAGCAACGCCCGCGTCTGGATCGTCGTCAACGGCCAGTGGGACCCGCGCTTCGAGGTGGCGCGCATCTCGGCGGTCAGCATCGCCGCGCGCAGCTTCGACACCATGATGAAGGCGTTACAGCGTTCGGACCTGACGGCCGTCACCCAGTTCGCGCACCGTCACAACATGACCCTGTCGGTCGCCGCCATTCCCGATGAGGTCGAGGCCAACACCCTGGACTTCACCCAGGCCCACATGACCAGCCTGTTCCAGGCCGGCGAAGCTCAGGCCCTGTCCGGCCGCGCCTTTGACACGCGCGTCGACCCCGCCGCGCCGCAGCCGCCGCGCGCCGTTTCGTCACCTTAAGGGTTGATTAACCATATGGGCCGCAATGCGGCGATAAGCATCTGAATATGAACAATATTTTCTCAGATAACGCCGGAACTATCCACAGACCTGTGGATTCTTCGATCGGCCCCTGAGAAGCAGGGACCGCCATGACGCCGCCGCCGCGGACCGCGTCCGGCGCCGTAGTTCAACGGTCCTCGTCCCATGTTCATCGCCATCGCCCGTCCGGCGGTGGAGCCCCAAGGCCCCGACGCCGTCGCCGTCCCCGGCTCTCCCGCTGTTCCCTTGCTCAAGCCCCGCGCCCTGCACGCCCGCCTGCTGGCCAACGCCGCCCTGCGGCGCCAACGCGGCTGGCTGCGTCGGCAGGAGAAGCGCAGCGAGGACGCCGACTACTGGCTGCACGCCGCCGTCATCGCCATCGGCAAGGCGGCCGCCTTGCGCCGCGCCGAGGCCGCACCCCTGCCCTGAGCAGGCTCAGCGCAGTTCGGGCAGACGCCGCGCCAGCGAGTCCTTCAGCTTGCGGCCGCGCTCGGACAGGCTCTTGCCCCGGCGCCGTTCGCGCACCTCGAAGCCCTGGCCCCAGCGTTCGTGCATGGCGGCCATCAGGGTCGGATGGCGGTCATACTGGTGCACGATCGCGCTGGTCCCGCCATCCGGGTTCACGATCCGACCGTCCGCCAGGGACAGGCCCTCGCTCGGCGTCAGGCCGACGGTGGCGATGCGACCATAGTTGGCCGCCGCCTCGCCCTCGACCAGCCCCAGATGCAGGGCGATGTTGCAGGCCGCCTGATCCGCTCCGAAGGCGCCGCCGATCTCGGAACGGGGAATGGCCGCCAGCATCAGCAGGGTGCGGCAGAAGCGGATCATGCTCTCGCGCGGCCCCATGACGGTGCCGACGCAGACGCACGGCTTGTCCGCCAGGGCGCGCGCCACGTCCTCGCCGCCGACGCCGCGCAGGTATTTCATGTTGAAGGCGTGGCCCTTCAGCCCGCCGTCATACTCGACGTAGAACTCGGGCTTGGCGGGCGGCGGGTCGAACGGCGGCGCCTGGAAGACCACGTCGCGCACATCCGTCAGCAGGACGCTGCGCGCCCAGGGCCGCTCGCTCATCAGAATGTCGAAGGCGGCGAAGCGCTGCATCACCGCATGCGGCCGCCAGGCGCCGTTGCACAGGCACGCGGGCGGCACGGACTCCACGTCGTGTTCGGCCAGGAAGGCCAGGAGCGCAGGTTCCTGATCCGTCACCAGCACCACGGGACCGGCATAGACCGCGCGCAACGAGCGCACGAAGACCGCCACGTCAGCGGCCTCATATCCTGTAGCGTAGCCCAGGATCAGATCATGCTCGGCCGCCGCAATAGCCGGAGAGGCCCCCCTCTCCCCTGCGATCGCAGCAGAAACCCAGCCGAGATAAGCGGACCTCGCTGCGGGAGCCCCCATTTACGCCCTCATGGAATCCACGAAACGCTTGAACAGATAGAGGCTGTCGGTCGGACCCGACGAGGCCTCCGGGTGATGCTGCACGCTGAACACGGGTTTATCCTTCAGCGCAATCCCGCAGTTGGTGCCGTCGAAAAGCGACACGTGGGTTTCAACCACAGCCTCGGGCAGGCTGTCGCGGTCGACCGAGAACTCGTGGTTCATCGACACGATCTCGACCTTGCCCGTGGTCAGGTCCTTGACCGGGTGGTTGGCGCCGTGGTGGCCCTGCTCCATCTTCAGCGTCTTGGCGCCGAGCGCGATGGCCAGCATCTGGTGGCCCAGGCAGATGCCCATCAGGGGCTTGCCGCTGTCCAACAGCTTCCTGATCTCGGGCACGGCGTATTCTCCCGTCGCCGCCGGATCCCCCGGACCGTTCGACAGGACCACGCCGTCGGGATTGCGGGCCAGGATATCCTCGGCCGTGGTCGAGGCGGGGACCACGGTGATCTTCACGCCGGTCGAGGCCAGGGCGCGCAGGATGTTGCGCTTCACGCCATAATCGATGACCACCACCGACTGGTCGCCAGCCTCGGGCTTGGCGTAGCCGATCGGCCATTCCCAGGCGCCCTCGGTCCATTCGAAGGCCTGGGTGGTCGAGGCGTCCTTGGCCAGGTCCAGGCCGACCAGGCCCTTCCAGTCGCGCGCCAGGGCCGTCAGGGCCTCCAGGTCGAACTTGCCTTCAGGATCATGGGCGATGACGGCGTGCGGGGCGCCCTTCTCGCGGATCAGCTGGGTCAGGGCGCGGGTGTCCACGCCGGCCAGGCCGATGACGCCGCGCGACTTCATCCAGGCGTCCAGCCCGCCCGTGGCGCGCCAGTTGGCCGGATCGGTCGGCACGTCGCGCAGGATGACGCCGCGCGCCGCGCGCTCGGGCGCCTCGCCGATCTGCTCCACGTCTTCCAGGTTCACGCCGACGTTGCCGATGTGCGGGAAGGTGAAGGCCAGGATCTGGCTCATGTACGACGGGTCGGTCAGGATCTCCTGATAGCCCGTCATCGAGGTGTTGAAGACCACCTCGCCGATGGCCGAGCCGGTCGCGCCGACGCCGATCCCCGACAGGACCGTTCCATCTGCGAGCACGAGGACGCCAGTGGCGCCGGACAGGATTTGAGTCGTCATGGCGCAGGGCTCCTAGCAGTGAATACGGGCGGACAAACGGCGGGGTCGCTAAAGAGATGAAGGGGCCGTGTCAACACGGCCTCTGATTATGCCGCCTGGAAGCGTCCCTGTCGCTTGCGAACCCACAGCCAGGCCAGGCTGGTCACGGCGAAGAATCCAACGCTGGGCCAGATGTAGCCGCCCGCCGCCGCCGCCACGGCGAAGGCCGAGAACACCGCCCCGCCCACGGCCAACAAGCGCCAGCCCGGCTTGGTCGTCAGCTTCCACAGCGTCACCGAGCACAGGGCGTACAGGCACAACGTCAGCACCGACGTCACGCCGATCAGCACGCCGAACTGCTGGCCCAGGGTCGGCTGGGCGCTGGCGATCACCATGGCGCTCATGATGACGCCGTTGATCAGCGGGTTGGACAGGGGCGTCTTGCCCTTCTGCGCCCCGCCGAACCAGCGCGGCAGCCAACCCGCCTCGGCCGAGGCGCGGGCCGTCTCGCCGCCCATCATGGTCCAGCCCGCGATGGTGCCGGTCGCCTTGATGACGGCGCAGGCCGCCACCAGACCGGCCACCGAGGCCCCCATCACCCGCGCCACCAGATCGGCATAGGGGCTGGTGGAGTGGGCCAGGACGTCGGCCGGGATGACGCCGAACACCGCCACGCTGGCCGCCACATAGACGACGAAGGCCAGCAACACCCCGCCGAGCGAGGCGCGGCCCACGTCGGTCACCGGGTTCTTGACCTGGCTGGACAGGGCCGCCGCGCTCTCGACGCCCAGGAAGGCCCAGAAGATGACGGCCAGCGAGGCCGGAACCGTCTTCATCAGCGGCTCGCCCGCCGGGCTCCACGAGGCGGCGAAGGTGTCGCCGCTGAAGGCGATGACCCCGGCGATGATGGCCAGGCCGATCGGGATCAGTCCCAGCACCAGGGTGATCGCCCCGAACCGCGCCGCTGTCTTCGACCCGGCCGCATAGGCCGCCGTGGTCAGCCAGATCAGCGCCAGATTGCTGAGCGCGCCCCACATCGGCTCCTTCAGCGCCGGGAAGAAGAAGGCCAGATAGCCGGTCCCGGCCACCGCCACGGCGACGTTGCCGGTCAGGCAGGCGGCCCAATAGGCCAGCCCCGTCTGATAGCCCAGGAACCGCCCCAGACCACGCCGGGCGAAGTCTGACAGGCCGTCCGCCTCCGGCTGCATCCGCCCCAGACCGCCGAACACCAGCGCCAGGGTCACCGCCCCGATCCCGCAGACCAGCCAGCCGATGATGCTGGAACTGCCCGTCGGCGCCAGCGTCGCCGGCAACAGATAGACGCCCGATCCGATCATATTGCCCGCCACCACCAGGGCGGCCAGGCCCCAGCCGATGCGGTGCGAGGGTTCAGGCAGGATGTCGACTTGGCTCATGCCCGCCGCATAGACCGAAATGTCGCAGCCGTCGCCCTCAAGATTCTTCCTACACCGCCCACTCCCCCCGCTCATCCCGGCGGACGCCGGGATCCAGTGAGAGCCTCGCCCGCGACGGCTGCACACAGAAACCGGGCGGCGATCCGAGGGAGCGTTTGAAGCCAAAGGACTGGATCCCGGCGTCCGCCGGGATGAGCGGGACAGGGAAGCGTGCTAAAGCCCCGCCGAAGTTCTGGAGTTCGCCCATGCCCGTCACCACGGTCGGCCTCGATGCCGACGACACCCTCTGGCACAATGAGACCATCTTCCGCCTGAGCCAGAAGCGGTTCGCCGAACTACTGGCCGACCATGCCGAAGAACCGGTGATGATGGACCGCCTGGCCGCGGTCGAGCGACGCAACCTGCGGCTCTATGGCTATGGGGTGAAGGGCTTCACCCTGTCGATGCTGGAGACGGCGATGGAGCTGTGCGACGGCTCTGCCCCGCCCCACATCGTGCGCGAGATCCTGGCCGCGGGGCGCGAGATGCTGGTTCACCCCGTCGAGACCCTGCCCGGCGTCGACGAAACCCTGGCTGAACTGGCCGAAAACTACCGTCTGGTTCTGGTGACCAAGGGCGACCTGATGGACCAGGAGCGAAAGCTGGCGGCCTCGGGCCTGGGCGAGCTGTTCGCTGCCGTCGAGATCGTCTCCGAGAAGGACCGCTCGACCTATGACCGCGTCTTCGCCCGCCACGGTTCGGGCGCGGCCGAGGCGGTGATGGCCGGCAATTCCATGAAGTCCGACGTCCTGCCCGCCATCGAGGCCGGGGCCTGGGCGGCGCATATCCCCTACCACATCACCTGGGCCCACGAACTGGCCGACGCGCCGGAGGGCAACGCCCGCTACGTCAGCCTCAGCCGCATCGGCGAACTGCCCGACTGGATCGCCGCGATCGACGATAAATAGGAGCCGGCGGGGCGGGCTCCCCAAGAAATCGCGCCCGCCCCATTCTGGCCCTTGCCCCCCGGCCCCTCCCTCTCTAAACGGGCCGCTTAACCGACAACCTGAACGGATCGGCCGCGACAACGCTCGCGCCCGTCCGTCTGCGCGCGTGGAGACCGCCGCCCTGACCAGCCACGAAGAAAAGGACGCCATGGTGCGCGCCGCGCTCGCAGAGCAGGGCGACAGCGGGATCACTCCGCGCCATACGCTGTTCTACTTCTACGGCGAGGAAGAGGCGCACGGCGACCTGTGCGAGGTGGCCCGCCGTGCGGGCTTCCTGACGCGGGGCCAGGGCGACATGACCGTCCTGGAGACCACCATGCCGGTCGACGAGGCGTCGTTTGCGCCTGTGTCGGCCATGATGCAAACCTGGGCCGCGGCCTTCCAGCTCGACTACGACGGCTGGGAGTGCGCGGTCGTGACGAACTGAGACGAACGCCGATGCCCAAGCGCACAGACATCCAGTCCATCCTGATCATCGGCGCCGGCCCGATCGTCATCGGCCAGGCGTGTGAGTTCGACTATTCCGGCGTTCAGGCCTGCAAGGCGCTGAAGGCCGAGGGTTACCGGGTCATCCTGGTCAACTCGAACCCCGCAACCATCATGACCGACCCGGAGGTGGCCGACGCCACCTATATCGAGCCGATCACGCCCGAGATGGTCGAGAAGATCATCGCCAAGGAAAAGCCGGACGCCCTGCTGCCCACCATGGGCGGCCAGACAGCGCTGAACACGGCCCTGGCCTTGAACGCCTCGGGCGCCCTGGCCCGTCACGGCGTCGAGATGATCGGCGCCAAGGCCGAGGTCATCGACAAGGCCGAGGACCGTCAGAAGTTCCGCGACGCGATGGACAAGCTGGGTCTGGAATCGCCCCGCTCGCGCGCCATCCACCATATTGAAGAAGCCGACGAGGCCCTGGCCTTCGTGGGCCTGCCCGCCATCATCCGTCCGTCGTTCACGCTCGCGGGCACCGGCGGCGGCATCGCCTACAACGTCGAGGAATTCCACGAGATCGTGGAGCGCGGCCTCGACCTGTCGCCGACCACCGAAGTGCTGATCGAAGAGTCGGTTCTGGGCTGGAAGGAATATGAGATGGAGGTCGTCCGCGATCATGCGGACAACTGCATCATCATCTGCTCGATCGAGAACATCGATCCGATGGGCGTCCACACCGGCGACAGCATCACCGTCGCCCCGGCCATGACCCTGACGGACAAGGAATACCAGATGATGCGCGCGGCCTCGATCGCCGTGCTGCGCGAGATCGGGGTCGAGACGGGCGGCTCGAACGTCCAGTTCGCGGTCAACCCCAAGGACGGCCGTCTGGTCGTCATCGAGATGAACCCGCGCGTGTCGCGCTCCTCGGCGCTGGCGTCCAAGGCCACCGGCTTCCCGATCGCCAAGATCGCCGCCAAGCTGGCCGTCGGCTACACGCTGGACGAGCTGAAGAACGACATCACCATGGTGACCCCGGCCAGCTTCGAGCCGGCCATTGATTACGTGGTCACCAAGATCCCGCGCTTCGCCTTCGAGAAATATCCGGGCTCCGAGCCGTCGCTGACCACGGCGATGAAGTCGGTCGGCGAGGTCATGGCCATCGGCCGCACCTTCCAGGAATCCATGCAGAAGGCCCTGCGCGGTCTGGAAACGGGCCTGAACGGCTTCGACGACATCGAGATCGACGGCGTGACCGGCGCCGAGGACGACGCTGCGATCAAGGCCGCCGTCATCCGCGCCCTGGGCCTGCCGACGCCCGACCGTATCCGCGTCATCGCCCAGGCCTTCCGTCACGGCCTGACGGTCGAGGAAGTGCAGGCCGCCTGTTCGTATGAGCCGTGGTTCCTGCGCCAGATCGCCGACCTGATCCGCACCGAAGGCCACGTCCGCGTTCAGGGCCTGCCCACCGACGCGACCGACTTCCGCAAGCTGAAGGCCAAGGGCTTCTCCGACGCCCGCCTGGGCGCCCTGACCGGCAAGACCGAGGGCGAGGTCCGCAAGGCCCGCCGCGCGCTGGACGTGCGCCCGGTGTTCAAGCGCATCGACACCTGCGCCGCCGAGTTCGCCTCGGCCACCGCCTATATGTATTCGACCTATGAGACCGGCGCCCTGGGCCAGGTCCCGGCCTGCGAGGCCGCGCCGTCGGACAAGAAGAAGGCCGTCATCCTGGGCGGCGGTCCGAACCGCATCGGCCAGGGCATCGAGTTCGACTACTGCTGCTGCCACGCGGCCTTCGCCTTCGACGACATCGGCGTCGAGAGCATCATGGTCAACTGCAACCCCGAGACGGTCTCGACCGACTACGACACCTCCGACCGCCTCTATTTCGAGCCGCTGACGGCCGAAGACGTGCTGGAGCTGATCGACGTCGAACGCTCCAAGGGCGAACTGATCGGCGTGGTCGTCCAGTTCGGCGGCCAGACCCCGCTGAAGCTGGCCCATGCGCTTCAGGAAGACGGCGTGCCGATCCTGGGCACCAGCGTCGACAGCATCGACCTGGCCGAGGACCGCGAGCGCTTCCAGCAGATGCTGAACGAGATCGGCCTGATCCAGCCGCCGAACGGCCTGGCCCGCTCGGCCGAGGAAGCCGCCCAGAAGGCCGAGGAAGTCGGCTATCCGGTCGTTCTGCGCCCCTCCTACGTCCTGGGCGGCCGCGGCATGATGATCGTCCACGACCGCGAGCAGCTGGACCGCTACGTCCATGAAGCCATGCGCGTCTCGGGCGACGATCCCGTCCTGATCGACCACTATCTGAACCGCGCCACCGAAGTGGACGTCGACGCCCTGTGCGACGACGAGACCGTCTTCGTCGCCGGCGTGCTGGAGCACATCGAGGAAGCCGGCGTCCACTCGGGCGACAGCGCCTGCTCCATGCCGCCCTTCTCCCTGCGCCCCGAAACCGTGGCCGAGCTGAAGCGCCAGACCACCGCCATGGCCAAGGCCCTGAAGGTGCGCGGCCTGATGAACGTGCAGTTCGCCATCGAAGAGCCGCACAGCGACAACCCGCGCATCTTCGTGCTGGAAGTGAACCCGCGCGCCAGCCGCACGGCGCCCTTCGTCGCCAAGACCATCGGCCAGCCGGTCGCCGCCATCGCCGCCAAGGTCATGGCCGGGGTTCCGCTGGCCTCCTTCGGTCTGGTCGATCGCGACCTGGACCACATCGCGGTCAAGGAAGCGGTCTTCCCCTTCGCCCGCTTCGCCGGGGTCGACACCATCCTGGGCCCGGAAATGCGTTCGACCGGCGAGGTCATGGGCCTGGACTGGAAGCGTGAGGGCGAGGCCGACCTGGCCCCCGCCTTCGCCCGCGCCTTCGCCAAGTCCCAGACCGGCGGCGGCACCATCCTGCCGACCGAGGGCACGGCCTTCGTCTCGGTGCGCGACGCCGACAAGCCCTTCATCGTCGAGGCGGTGAAGACCCTGCTGGCGCAGGGCTTCGCCGTCATCGCCACCGGCGGCACCCATGCCTATCTGACCGAACAGGGCCTGGACGTCGGCCTGGTCAAGAAGGTGCTGGAAGGCCGTCCGAACATCGTCGACGCCATGAAGAACGGCGAGGTCCAGCTGGTCTTCAACACCACGGACGGCAAGCAGGCCCTGGCCGACAGCTTCTCCATCCGCCGCACGGCGCTGATGATGAAGATCCCCTACTACACCACGGCGTCCGGCTCCCTGGCCGCCGCCCAGGCCATCGCCGCCGTCCGCCACGGCGAAATGGATGTCCGCCCGATCCAGAGCTACAACTGAGATCAGGCCCCGACCTGAAGGAAAGCCCCCGCCGAGCGATCGTCGGGGGCTTTTTCGTGGGCCGGCCTATTGGCGCCATCACCCTATAGTCGCCGTCATCCTCGGGCTTGACCCGAAGATGACGGCAAGAAGAGGCTCGCCTTCCCCGGTTGCCCCCTTCCCTCCAGCGGCTAAGGTCGTGCGTGACATTGGAGGGGACGCCATCATGAAGAAGACCACGCTCACCGCTATCCTGGCCGCCGTGCTGGCGGCCGGTTCCGCGCCCGCCATCGCCCAAACCGCAGGCGACGCCGCCGCGCTCAAGGCGGCGGTCAAGGCGGACTACGACGCCAACCTCGTCGCCCTGTTCGACCACTTCCACCGCAACCCGGAGCTGTCCGGCCTCGAGGTCCAGACCGCCGCCCGCATGGCGCAGGAACTGCGCACGCTCGGCTATGACGTGACCACCGGCGTCGGCGGCACGGGCGTGGTCGCCGTCCTGCGCAACGGCCCCGGCCCCACGGTCATGATCCGCGCCGACATGGACGGCTTGCCGGTCGAGGAGAAGTCGGGCCTCGCCAACGCCTCCACCGCCCGTCAGGTCGACAGCGACGGGGTGGAGAAGCCCGTCATGCACGCCTGCGGCCACGATGTGCATATCACCGCCCTGGTCGGCACGGCGCGCCAGATGCAGGCGCGCAAGGCCAACTGGTCCGGCACGCTCGTCCTGATCGCCCAACCGGCCGAGGAGCGCATCTTCGGCGCCCGCGCCATGGTCGAGGACGGCCTCTATTCCCGCTTCCCGAAACCTGACTACGCCCTGGCCTTCCATGTCTCGGCCGACACCCCGACCGGCAGGATCGAGGCGCCGCTGGGCATCACCTCTTCCAGCTCGGACAGCGTGGACATCGCCGTCCATGGCGTCGGCACGCACGGCGCCTCGCCGCACCTGGGGGTCGATCCCATCCTGGTCGCCTCGCACATCGTGGTGGCGCTGCAGTCCCTGCGCAGTCGCGAGACCAATCCGCTGGACGGCGCCGTGGTCACGGTCGGCGCCATTCGCGGCGGCATCAAGCACAACATCATCTCCGACCGCGTGGACCTGCAGCTGACCGTCCGCGCCGACAGCCCCGAGGTGCGCGCCCAGCTGCTGGACGGCATCGACCGCATCGCCCGGAACACGGCCCTGGCCCTGGGCGTGCCGGACGACAAGCTGCCGACCGTGGTGCGCTCCAAGCTGGAAAACACCCCGCCGACCATCAACGACGCCGAGACCGCCGCCCGCGTGCGCGCCGCCCTGACGGCGGGCCTGGGCGACGACATCCTGATCGACAAGCCGCGCGGCGGCATGGGCGCCGAGGACTTCGCCTATTTCGTCACCCCCGAGAGTGGCGTGAAGGGCGTCTATTTCAGCGTCGGCGGCACCCCTCCCGCACAGGTGGACGACGCCGCCGGCCACCATTCGCCCCTGTTCCGCATCACGCCCGAACCCGCCGTCACCCTGGGCGTCGAAGGCTCGGTCCTGGCCGCCGAGGCCCTGATGCCCAAACGCTAGGCAAGGGGCGCTGAACCCGGCGGCGTCCCGACCGTTCCTCAGGCAGGTTCCGCTTCCAGAGGAGACGCCGTCCATGCCCCTGTCTCGCCTTTCCACCTTGCTGGGCGGCCTGCTGCTGTCGCGCCGAGGACGCAGCCTGGCCGCCCGCCATGCAGGCAAGATCGCCCTGGCGACCCTGGCCTGGCGGTTGTGGAAGAGCCGCCGCGCGCCGATCCAGGGCGCACAGCGCGCCCGGACGGCTTCAGCCGCGCCGCACCGCCGTCAGCGCTGGAGCGGACGGCGCCGCTGACCGCACTGTATCCGGACGACGAAACCCCGACCGGCCGTCGGCGTTAACACCTTCATGCGTCTGTCCGTTCTTCAGGTCATCGCCGCCCTGTTCGCGGCCGTCTGTCTCGTCATCGCCTTCATCGCCGCGGGCGTCGCGGTGGTATCGGGCGTCTTCATGCTTCTGGCCGTCGCCGCCCTGGGCTTCATCGCCTGGACCGCCCTGCGGCGTGCATTCAGCAAGGATCGCGGGCCGTCGTCCCCGCCCGCGCCGCCCTCCGGGCCGTAAGAAAGCGCTGAAACACGGCTGCGCGCTTGCGTCGCGCGAGATGGCGCCGTTTCGCCATCTTGAGTTTGGGCGTCGGGCGCCCTACCTTCCTTGGCCGGTCACGCAACGCCCCCGTGGCCGCAGCGGTACCGGAACGTCTCTCACCTGTCTTCGGGCGTAGCAAGAAACTCACGACACAATGGAAAAAGTGCCGATGACGGCCGAGGGATATCGCTCCCTCGACGATCAACTCAAGCAATTGAAATCGGTGGAACGACCCAGCGTGATCGCCGCCATCGCGGAAGCCCGCGAACATGGCGATCTGTCTGAAAACGCCGAATACCACGCAGCCAAGGAACGCCAGGGCTGGATCGAAGGCTCGATCGCCGAGATCGAGGACAAGCTGTCGCGCGCCCAGGTGATCGACGTGTCCAAGCTGTCGGGCAACCAGGTCAAGTTCGGCGCCACCGTCACCTTCGTAGACGAGGACACCGAGGAAGAGGGCGTCTATCAGATCGTCGGCGAACACGAAGCCGACGTGAAGCTGGGCAAGATCTCCATCGCCTCGCCGATCGCCCGCGCCCTGATCTCGAAAGAGGTCGGCGACGTGGTCGAGGTCAACACGCCCGGCGGCGTGAAGGCCTATGAGATCCTCAAGGTCGAGTGGAAGTAAGCTCCGCCGACATCGAGGCTGAAGGCAGGGCGCGCGGCACAACCGCGCGCCCTCTTTCCATCTGGGTCGTGTCCGACGGCCGCACCGGCATCCAGAACCAGGCCCTGGGCCTGGCCGAGGCCGTCGCCCGCCTGACGCCGGCCGAGATCGCCGTAAAGACGGTCCGCTGGCGCCCCGCCTTCGACCGCTGGCCGTCGGCGCTGAAGACCCCCGCCATGCTGGCGCCGGGGTCGTTCGATCCGCGCAGCATCGCCGAATGGCCCGACCTGTGGGTCGCCACCGGCCGCGCCAGCCTGCCGTTGTCGGCGCGCGTGCGCGACTGGAGCTGCGGCAAGACCTTCGTGGTCCAGACCCAGGACCCGCGCTGGCGCAACGACCGTTACGACCTGATCGTCGCCCCCGCCCATGACGGCCTCCGCGGCCCCAACGTCCTGTCGATCACCGGCAGCCCGCACCGCATCACCCGTGAAAAACTGGCCGCGGCCGCGCCCGCCTTCGCCGCGCGCATCGCCCCCCTGCCCCATCCGCGCGTGGCGGTGATGGTCGGCGGCGCGTCCGCCGCCTTCGACCTGCCGCCCGCCCACGCCGCCGACCTGGCCCAGCGGATCGCCGAGGCCGTATCGGCTGCGGACGGCTCCCTGCTGCTGACCTATTCGCGCCGCACGCCCGAGGCGGCCAAGGCGGCGATGACCGAGCGCCTGTCGGCCCTGCCCGGCTGGATCTGGGACGGCGAGGGCGACAACCCCCTGTTCGCCATGCTGGACGGCGCCGACCACATCCTCGTCACCGAGGACAGCGCCAACATGGCCGCCGAAGCCGCCTCGACCGGTACGCCCGTCCACATCCTGCCGATGGTGGCGAAGAAGGCGCCGGGCAAGTTCGCGCGCCTGCACGCCGACCTTCAGGCCCGCGGCGCCGCCCGCCCCTTCGACGGGACGCTGGCGCCCTGGACCTATGAGCCGCTGAACGAGACCGAACGCGCCGCCCGCGCCGTGCTGGCCGCGATGCGTCGAGCCTAGTCGCCGCCGCCGTCAGACGCGTCGCTGTGGTGGCTGTTCACGCAGGGAACGCTGTCCGTCAGCGGCGCAGCCTCTTCAGTCTTCTTGTCCGCTCGCTTGACGCCGCTCAGCCCCATCAGGGCCACGCCCAGACCCGAACCGATGGCCACGCCCAGCGCCAGCCACATCGCCAGATTGTCGGTCGCCGCACCGATCCCGGCGCCGATCGCGATGCCCGCGCCGATGCCGACCGGCATCCAGACCGCATTGTTCACCTGTTTCATCTCGTCTCCCCTCATTGAAATCCCGACCTAACCCAGTGACAGCCGGGCCAGATTCTGATCGCCGCGCTGACAAGCCGGCCCGTTCTCGGCGCGGATCGACACCCCCGCCGCCGCCAGTTCAGACAAGAAGACCTGTCCGGCGTCCGGCTGGGCCTCGCGCCCCTCGGCCGCCGGGACGCCCGGCGCAGGTCGGCACAGGCTCACCGCCGGCGCGGCCCGCCAGCGCGCCAGCGCCCAGACCATGCGGACGCGCGCCTCGGCGTCGCCCAGATCGACTGCCTTCGGCTCCTGCACCGGCGGCGTCACCCACACGTCCACCCCGTCGAACCGCGCCCGCAGGGCGGCTTCCAGAGCATAGGCGCTGTCCAGGTCCAGCCCGGCGTCGGGCCGCAACAGGACGATGGCGCGCCGCCCCTCGGCGTCCGTCATCACCGCGTCGGTGGCGAAGGGCACGGCCTCGGCCAGGCGGTTGCGCAGGGCCGCCGCCGGATCGGGAGCCGCCGTCTGGCTGGTCTGGACGGCGCGGGCCGCCGCCTGAGGATCGGCCACGACGATCTGGTCCAGCGTCGCCGATACCGGCACATGCAGCGCCGCCGTCAGCCGCTCCTGCAGGCGCGCCTGGGCGTCGGCCACCAGCTTGCGCGTGCTGACCAGGGTCGAGACGGTCACGCCGCGCCCCTCGCTGCGGGCGTCCAGCAGGGTGATGCGCGACTCGGCGCCGGCGAAGATGTCCTCGACCGCAACACGGGTCTCGGCCGTGGCCCGGCTCTCCAGCGCGATGCTGCGCAGCGACAGGGCCAGCGGCACGGCCAGCAGGACAAAGACCACCATGACCGCCACCCCGCGCCACGGCTTGGGCCGCTCCAGCAGGCGCGGCCGGAAGCCGTAGAAGCCCGCCGTCACCGTCGCCGCCAGGGCGATCGCCACCAGGTTGGTCATGAACAGGAAGAAGGCGCCCCCCGCGATACTCAGGTCGCCGGTCCCCAGGCCGAAGCCCACCGTCGCGACCGGCGGCATCAGGGCGGTGGCGATGGCCACGCCGATGATGGTCTCGCCGCGCTGCCGGATCACCGCATAGGCGCCCGCGACGCCGGAAAAAACCGCGATCAGCAGGTCGAAGAAGTTGGGCCGGGTGCGGGCCAGGATCTCGGCCGTCGGCTCCTTCAGCGGCGACAGCAGAGTCAGCAGGATCGCCACGAACAAGGCCAGCCCCACCCCGACGCCCAGCGCCGTCAGCGACTGCTTCAGCTCGTTCCAGTCCAGCAGGGCCAGGGAGAAGCCCAGGGCCACGATCGGCCCCATCATCGGCGACACCAGCATGGCCCCGATCACCACCGCCGGCGACGACAGCATCAGGCCCAGGGCCGCGATGGCCGCCGAGATCACCGTCATCATCAGATAGCGGCCGCTGAGCCCGCCGTTCTCATAGACGGCCTGTGCGGCCTCGGCGTGATCCACGCCACGTCGAGCGCTGACCAGCAGGCGGCGCAGCAGGTTTCGGGTCTGGGCGGCGGCAGGCGTTTCGGCGGTCATCCCCGTTTCATATCGCTCCATGAAACGTGACGGAACGACAGGCGTCGCGAAATCGGGAATCAGCGCCTAAATAGGAGCCATGACCCAAGCCAAAGTCCCAGCCCGTACTGTCCGTGTCGCCATCATCGGTTCCGGCCCCGCCGGCTGGACCGCCGCCATCTACGCCGCCCGCGCCTCGCTGAACCCCGTGATCATCGCCGGCCTGCAGCCCGGCGGCCAGCTGACCATCACCACGGACGTCGAGAACTATCCCGGCTTCGCCGAGACCATCCAGGGCCCCTGGCTGATGCAGCAGATGCAGGCCCAGGCCGAGCACGTCGGCACAGAGGTCATCCACGACATCGTCACCCAGGCCGACCTGTCCCAACGCCCCTTCCGCCTGACGCTGGACTCGGGCGCTGAAATCCTGGCCGAGACCGTCATCATCTCCACCGGCGCCCAGGCCAAGTGGCTGGGCCTGGACTCAGAGGCTGAGTATCAAGGCTTCGGCGTCTCGGCTTGCGCCACCTGCGACGGCTTCTTCTATCGCGGCAAGCAGGTCGTGGTGGTCGGCGGCGGCAACACCGCCGTCGAGGAAGCCCTGTTCCTGACCAACTTCGCCGAGACCGTCACCGTGGTTCACCGCCGCGACGAGTTCCGCGCCGAGAAGATCCTGCAGGACCGCCTGTTCGCCCATCCCAAGATCAAGGTCGTCTGGGACGTGGCCGTCGAGGAAGTCGTCGGCGTCGTCGACGGCGTGGCCCGCAACGTCACCGGCGTGCGCCTGAAGAACGTCAAGACCGGCGAGATCCGCGAAATCCCCGCCGACGGCGTCTTCATCGCCATCGGCCACGCACCCTCGTCCGAGCTGTTCAAGGGCCAGTTGGAGACCAACTCCGGCGGCTACCTGCGGGTCAAGCCGGGCACGGCCGCGACCGCCATCGAGGGCGTCTGGGCCGCCGGCGACGTCACCGACGACGTCTACCGCCAGGCTGTCACGGCGGCGGGCATGGGCTGCATGGCCGCGCTGGAAGCCGCCCGCTTCCTCGCCGAAGAAGACCACAAGACCGCCCAGAACCCCATCAGCCACAAGGAAGCCGAGAAGATCGGCGCCTGGTGAGGGAAAACGCGCAAGAAAGAGAGCGAGCATGCGAGGGGGAACAGCTTGGATCATCGCTCTTTTTCTGGCGCTGTCGTCGCCTGCGACCGCGCAAAACCCGGAAGCAGAACCGTCCCGCTGGTCGGGCGTCCTGATCTTCCCGGTCGCCATACATCCCATCCGCGCGTCCGGTGCGGACCAGCCCGGGCATCTGTTCGACTTCACCCTGTCCAGGGTCGCAGCACGAACCGTCGCGCGCGATATCCCTTCGACTGGTCCAGGCGAGACAACAATCACCCCTGACCAGCCGCTCTGGCTCGCCGCTTTGACCGGCACGGGCAAGGTCGTTTTCTGCACCGACCAGAACCACTTCATCCGCTGCCTTCGTGATGCGGACGACGACGGGCGGTTCGAGCAGATGTGGTTCGCCCTGCGCGGCGGGTGCACCCTTTTGCGCGAGGCCGCCTGTCGCGAACCCACCCCACTCGCCTACCAGGGGCGCGCCCCTATTGCCGGCGAACCTGTCGCCTATTCGACGCCTGCCCCCTCAGCCTTGCGCGACCCTCGCGCCATGTCAGGACAGGCTCGCGTGATCTGGAACCGACGCGCCGGCGTGTATGAAGTCATGCTGGAAACAGGCGCAGGACGACGCAAGAACCTCCTGCCTGGCGCGTTCGCACCAGTCCGTCCTGAAATTCCGGCGGGTCCGGCCCTACTTGATCAAGGCGGCGTAAGGGTTCTGATCGAAGGCGTTGAGGCGAACGGCGACGTCCGCATCGGGCAAATCGATCTGCCCGCCGAGTTCGGCGCCTACTTCCCCCCAGCACGCTAGCCGTCTTCAGCGCGCCTCCGCCTGCCCTGTTCGGGACTGGTGGCCCAGGAAGACCGTCACGGTCGGATGCGCGGCCGCGAAGCTGCGTAACCGCTCGGCGGACGCTTCAGCGTCGGCGCGGGCGGCGGCTGCGACCGGCTGCGGCATCTGCTGCTCCCAACCCAGGCGGGTGCTGACCGCATCGCCGACCACCAGCTTCGGCCCGTCCACTGCATTGACCAGATAGGCGGTCGATCCCGCCGAATGCCCCGGCGTGCTGATGGCCCAGATCGAACCGTCGCCGAAAACGTCCAGCACCCCAGCGAACCGGCCGTCGGGGTCCGGCTGGAATCGCCACTCGCGCAGAGGGCCGTAGCCGCGCAGGGCGGCGTCCGCCGGGCGGCCCAGCACCAGGTTCACGCGACTGCGTTCCTGAGCCTCGCCTGCGCCCACATAGACCGGCGTCGTGACCGGCAGGTCGACCAGCCCGCCCACATGGTCGAAATGCAGATGGGTCAGGAAGACGGCGCGCGGCGGCGTCTGGCCGTCCAGCCACTGGGCCGTGGTGCGCGCGATGCGGACATCAAGGTCGGACACCGCCCGGCGCATCAGGCCGTTCAGTCGATCCCCCAGTTCAGCCGACACCCCGCTGTCGATCATCACCCGGCCGAAACGGGGATGATCGACGACATAGGCGTAGATCGTCGCCTCCTCATCGCCCTTGGGAACGGCCGCCGTACGTGGATCCTTGCGGTCGATGAAGACCCCTCGTCCCGCCGTCCACTGGGCGAAACGAACGCGCTCGAAGGTCACGACGCCGGGCCGCGCCAGGCTCGCCTCCAGCGCCGAAGCACGCGACGCCGCGCCCAGATCGGAGGCCGTCAACGGGTGACGGCTGGCCGGGGTGGCGCAACCGGCCAGCAGGGCCGCCAGAGCCAGACTCGCGATCACGGGCGCCCCGCGCCCTTGGCCTTGATGCGACATGTCGTATCCTTGGTTGAGTTGTTGTTCATATCGAAATACATAAAAATATAGCCGTCAATCGAATTGGAACAGCGTTATCCCATGGCGGTCGTCGTCGCCCTGCCCCCGCCGGTTCCGCTGGAGCCTGACGCCTTCGTCCGCATCCGGCGGCTCAGCCGCCCGCTGGAGTGGCTGTTCACGGTGCTGTTCGCGCTGGGCGCCGCCCTCTTGGCGATCGCCGTCGTGGCCGTGCTGACCTATGTCGGAACCCGGCTTCAGGTCCGCCCCGGCGGGATGCAGATCTATATCGAGGCGACGGTCCCGCCCGTGCCGCCCGGCTGGACCACCGTCGGCGCCCTGCCCTGGGTTCAGAAGATCGCCCTGGCTCTGTCGGCCAGCGTGATGATGGTCCCCGCCCTGGCGGTGCTGTGGGGGTTGCGACGACTATTCCGCCTCTATGGCTCAGGCGTCGTCCTGACCCAGGAGAACGCCCGCTGCATGGGCGGCATCGCCCTGTGGCTGATGGCCTACGCCGTGGCTCCGACGCTCGGCCATGTCCTGGTGACGCTGGCGGGTTTCGACGACGAGGGCTGGCTGAGGATCGATAGCGCCAAGGCCCTGGCGCTGGGACTGATCCTGTTCGTGGTGGCGCGGGTCATGGCCTGGGGCGCCGAGGTGCACGACGACGCCTCGCGGTTCGTCTGATGCCCATCATCGTGCGGCTGGACGTGATGATGGCGCGGCGCAAGGTGCGCTCGAACGTGCTGGCGCGCGCCATCGGCATTTCCGAGACCAACCTGTCGCTGTTGAAGTCGGGCAAGGTGCGCGGCCTGCGCTTCGCCACCCTGGACGCCATCTGCCGCTATCTGGACTGCAGCCCGGCCGACATTCTGGAATACGCGCCCGACGCCTCAGAAACGGACGACGACGCGGTTCGCAAGACCGGCACGGGCTGATCGCCCGCCCTTCACCCCTGCGGCTTGCCGACCTCTTCGACGGCCATCGGCGTAACGCCCGCAGGCGGCGGCGCGGTCACGGTCACGCTGGGGACTGCGCCGGTCTCGAAAGCCTTCAACCGTTCGTTGATGGCGGCGATCTCGTCCTTGCCGGCCTGACGACGGCCGCCCAGGCTGGCGATGCCGACGACACGGGTCTGGCCGTCGATCTCGACCGTGCGCAGTTCGCCCGATTTGGCGCCGTCCAGGGCCGCTTCCACGCTGTCAGCGGCCGTGGCCAGCAAGACGCGCGACTGGGCGAAGCGGGCCTCGTCGATCGACGGCTCGCGGCCGGAATAGGCGGTGACGAAGGCGGCCGTCTCTCCGGCCGCGCCCTTCCAGCGATAGAAGATGTGCGCCCCGACCTGGGTGATCTTGGCCAGGCTGGGCGACCACCATGGATGGACGTAGTCGGCGTGGTAGTGGGTGGCCGTGCCGACGCGCTCGGACACATAGCCGTTCAGGGCGCGCGCCGCGACCCGTTCGGCCCGGTCCCAGGCCCAGCGCACCGACCCGCGCGCCAGCGAGCCGTCGCAGGTGAAGCTGAACTGACAGCCCGTGGTCCGCTCAGCGCCCTGATAGACGACGCCGCAGACGCTGGCGGGATAGTTGGGATCGCGCACCCGGTTCAGCACGACCTGAGCTACGCCCTCCTGGCCCTCGGTCGGCTCCAGCGCCGCCTCGTAATAGACCGCCTGGGTCAGGCAGCGCAGGGCGCGCTTGCGCGACGCCTCGTCCGCCGGACGGAAGACGAAGGGCCGCGCGGGCTGAAGCGCGCCCAAGGCGTTGGGCATGGCGGCGTTCAATTGCTGGGCGGCGACGCCGACCGCGCCCTGATCCAGGCTGGGCTTGCCGCCCAGGGTCAGGCTCTCCCATCCGGGGGTCAGGCCGTAAAGCTCAGGCAGGCCCAGCACCGGATCGTGCCGCCGGGCGATCGCCAGCTGTCCCGCATCCATTCGCGCCGTCACCGCCGCCAGACCATCCGGGCCCAGGTCCCCGCCAGTGGCGCGCGCCACCGCCTCGGCGGTGCGGTCGATGTCGGGCCGGGGGGTCGAACTGGCCGACATGGCCACGCCCATGACCGCCACGGTGACAGCCATGGCGGCGGGCGCCGCAGCCATGGCCCGGCGTCCGGTCGTCTTCAGCGGCGTGAGGCGGCCGAGGTTCATGCGATGTCCGTATAGCGGCGTCTGACGGCGCCGGAAATCAGCGATCTGCATGACCGCCCAATCCGGCGCTTTTCAGACGCGAAGATTACCGTTCCGTGAGGCAGGAACGGCCATTCCCTTCGCCTTAACGGTCGCCCAGGCTGGAGCGCAGCATCCAGGCGGCCTTTTCGTGGGCGGCCAGGCGTTGCGTCATCAGGTCGACCGAGGCTTCGTCCCCGACCTCGTCGGCGGCGTCCAGGGCGGCGCGGGCGGTGGCGATGACCACGCCGTGGTCCTTGATCAGCTCCTTGAGCATCTCCGACGAATCCTTCTCGGGATCGCCGTCCTTGATCGAGGTCAGGTTGGCGAAGGCCGAGCCGCTCTGCGGGGCCAGTTCGCCCAGGGCGCGGATACGCTCTGCGATATCGTCCAGCGCGGCCCAGATTTCGCGGTACTGCTCTTCCAGCAGGTTGTGCAGGCTGAAGAACTCCGGCCCGCGCACGTTCCAGTGATAGCCGTGCGTCTTCAGATAGAGGGCGTAGCTGTCGGCCAGAGCCTTGGACAGTTCGCGCGCGACGTCGGCGCGTTCCTTGGGCTTAAGACCGGTGTCGATGGCGTTCATGACGGCTCCCATTGGCAGTGCTGAGTGAAGATCAGCCTTGCAGTTAGGTCGTCGCGCCCGCGATCCAAGGGGCGGGCGGCGAGCCGCTGCAGGAATCTTCGTCCCTGTAACGCTACAGCCGCATGAGCGTTGCCCCTCCCCGACCGGGAAGGGGCGCATGACGCCTGCTTAGCGCTGGCGCGCCTTGCGGGCGGCGTAACGCGCGTCGCGGGCCGCCTTCTGCTCTTCCTTGGTCAGCTGCTTGCGCTCCTTGCGGGCGGCGCGCTTGGCGGCGTCGACTTCGTCCTGAGCGGCCATTTCGGCGGCCAGACGGATCGCGTCCTGCTCGGCCTTCTCGCGGCGCACCTCGGCCTTGGCCAGTTCGTGCTGCTGGCGGATCGCCTCCTTCTCGGCGGCGCGCTTTTCGGCCAGTTTCTCGAACTCGGGATCCTGAACCGTCGGCTTCGGCTTGAACCGGGCCAGCAGGGCTTGTTTGGCGTCTTTCTGGGCGGACAGGCGGTCGTTGAAGCCGGTGTTCTTGAGGTCGCGCATGCTGAGAGGCGGGTGTCCTTGATAGGGAATGGAGACGGCGAAAAAGACCGATCGCCGAAGCGACGGCCGCAGATCAGGTCGGAAGGCGCATCTCGGCGCACTCGACCCGGCGCGAGGCCAAAGCCGAATTTCGCGCCGAAATCAAGCTCTACGGCCCGTTTTCATGGGATTTAGCGGCAATGGGGCCGCCAGGACGCAGAATGCGGCCGCTCGACGCGGCCGCATCCATGCCGATGGATCAGTGCGGCTTCTGGGCGTGGCCGACCGCCGCACCGGCGGCGCCGCCGACCGCCGCGCCGACCGGACCGGCCACCACGGCCCCGGCGACCGCGCCGGTGGCCGCCTTCTGTTCAATGCTGTGGCCGCAGGCCGACAGGGCCAGGGCTCCGGCGCCGGCCAGCGCCAGGACGGCCAGGCGGGAAGCGATGCGGGTCATGGGGTCAACTCCTTGAAATAGCACAGCTTGCAACGCGAGAGTCGCAAGCAGGTTCCCATCTATGGCGCGACTCTGACATCCAAGATGTCGCACCCCACTCAATAGCTTATTCACCCACACTCCGCTCCACTCTCAATCTTCGCACAACATACAAATACAGTCTTCGCAAGAAACTCTAAGGCGCAATTTCGTCACGATTAAAAACACGAGAAACAACGACTGAAAGTCATTTCATCTATGCTGCGAAAATTACAATTCTAGCGAATCAGTCACATTGAGGCCATGATCGGGTGGATAAAGGCCCGCCTTCGAGGGCCGGCGTTCAGTCGGCGTTCGCCCGACCCGCTTAAGCGCGACGCGTCCTTGTCGCCGGGGTTCGGGATCTACGGGGGCGGCATCCTCGCCCTGTTGTACAGGACTACGCCTTTGTTTCTCTCCTCGCAGACGCGTGCGCTGATGCACGCCGCCCGCTCATTCCGCCTGCGCCCCACGACGGCAGCGGCGGCGTTCGGCGGCGTCGTCGGCCTCGCAGTCGGAGGGGCCTATCTGGGCGGCCTGGCCGCCCAGGCCTCGACCGTGCGCGCCCAGGCGGAACGCCTGCAAGGCGCCGGCGCCGGCGGCTATACCCAGGAAGCCCTGGCCGAAGCGGCCGGCGGCCTGGACGCCAGCGCCCTGACCATCGCCCACCGCCACGACCCCTATTCCGTCGCCGGATCGGCCCAGCGCGATCGCCAGTCCGAACTGTTGACCGCCCGCCTGGAGCAGCTTCAGGGTCAGGACGGCCTGCGTCGCGCCAGCCTGCAGGGGAACGGCGCGACCAAGGTCTCCGCCGCCCGTCCTTTCCGCCTCGACGGCGCTCTGGATCAGTCGCGCGACCTCGATTGCCTGACGCAGGCCGTCTATTATGAAGCGCGCGGCGAAGGCCGCGACGGCATGAAGGCCGTGGCCCAGGTGGTGCTGAACCGCGCCCGCCACCCCGCCTTCCCCAACACCGTCTGCAGCGTCGTCTATCAGGGCGCCAACCGCAGCACGGGCTGCCAGTTCAGCTTCACCTGCAACGGCGCCATGCGCGGCGCCGTCAATCGCAGCGCCTGGAACCGCGCCCGCGAAGTGGCGACCAAGGCCCTGTCGGGCCAGGTGTTCGCCGCCGTCGGCAACGCCACCCACTTCCACACCACCGCCGTCTCGCCGTCATGGCGCAACAGCCTGGTGCGTGTGAACCAGGTCGGCGACCACCTGTTCTACCGCTTCGGCGGCCGTTCGGGCGCCAACCAGGCCTTCGCCTACAACCCGCGCCCGTCGGGTCCGGCCGAGCAGGCCCCGCGCCTGATCCAGGCCAGCCTCGATCCGGTCGAGACCGCCCGCAGCGCCTCGGGCGCCGTGGCCTACACCGCCGTCCTGGCGCGCGAGGCCCTGACGTCCGGCGGCAAGACGGAGGAGCGCCCGGCCGCGCCCCGCGCCGCGACGACGCCCGCAGCGGTCGCCGCAACGCCGGCTTCGGCCAAGCCTGCCGCCGCGACCGCCACGGTCAACGCCGAAGCCTGATCGTCCGACAGACCGTCACGCTCGGGACCAGCCCAAGGACGGCGGCGGTCGGCGTCAGGCTCAGCGCGCGTCCAGTCCGATGTCCAGCTGGGCGACCGAATGGGTCAGGGCGCCCACGGAGATCACGTCGACGCCGGTCGCGGCGATGCCGGCAAGCGTGCTCAGGTTCACACCGCCCGACGCCTCCAGCACCACCGGCCCGAAGGTGCTGTTGCGCACGCGCCGCACCGCCTCGGCCATGTCGTCCAGGCTGAAGTTGTCCAGCATGATGACGTCCGGCCGCTCGGGCAGAACCTCGTCCAGCTGATCCAGCCCGTCGACCTCGACCTCGACCTTCATCAGATGCGGGGCGAAGGCCTTGGCGCGGCGCACCGCCTCGCCCGCGCCGCCGCAGACGGCGACGTGGTTGTCCTTGATCAGGATGGCGTCATCCAGACCGAAGCGATGGTTCAGCCCGCCGCCGCAGGCGACTGCGTGCTTCTCCAGCGCCCGTAGCCCCGGCGTGGTCTTGCGGGTGTCGGCGATGCGCGCCTTCGTCCCCTCGACCGCCTGCACATAGGTCCGCGTCAGGGTCGCGATCCCGCACATCCGGCCCAAAAGGTTCAACGCCGTCCGTTCCGCCGCCAGCAGGGCGCGGGCGTTCGCCTCGACCGCCACCAGCACGGTTTCAGCCTCGAACGCCTCGCCGTCGGCGACTTGGATCGTCACCCTCGCCTGAGGGTCAAGCGCATGGACGGCGATCCGCACCACCGCCCCGCCCGCCATCACCCCGGCCTGACGCGCCGAGAAGACGGCGCTGAAGCGGGCGTCCTCAGGAATGCAGGCCTGCGCCGTCACATCGCCCGTGCGCCCCAGATCCTCGGCCAGCGCCATGCGCACCACGGGCTCGATCAGCAGGTCCGGCAGGGTTCGGGTCACGGATACGTCCTTCGTCATTCAGATCACGGCCGCCAGGGCGGCGAGCGTCGCCGCCTCGGCCTCTTCGTCGCGTGCAGGTTCAACCGTCCGGCGCATCCGCGTGTGCTCCGCCTTGTGCAGGCTGTCGGGGAAGTCGCGGCGATAGTGGCCGCCCCGGCTCTCGCGTCGGTTCAGCGCCCCCTCGGCGACCAGCCTCGCCGCCGTCAGGCACGCTGCCGCTGGATGCGCCTTCGCCAGATCGTCGATCAGGGCCAGCAGCGCCGTCAGCCCCGCCTCGTCCCGCACCACGCCCGCATGGCGCGTCATGGCGGCGCGCAAGGCGGCCAGCGCCTCGGGCGGCAAATCCGTCATCGCCTGCACCGCCGCCAGCGGCCGCCGCTCGGGCTGGACCTCGGCCGCCGCCGCCCGCCCCGCGCGCCGCCCGAAGGCGCCCGCTTCCAACAGGGAGTTGGACGCCAGCCGGTTGGCCCCATGCACCCCCGTCGCCGCGCATTCGCCGATGGCGAACAGGCCGGGGACGGTCGTGCGCCCCTCATCGTCCGCAACGATCCCGCCCATGTGATAGTGGGCCGCCGCCGCTACCGGAATCGGGCTCACGCGCGGGTCCAGACCCGCCCTCATGCAGGCGGCGAAGACGGCCGGAAACTCATGCGGAAAGGCCTCGCCCACCGCCTTGGTCGCATCGAGGAAGGCCCCGCGCCCCTCGATACGCGCCGCGTGCACCGCCCGCGCCACGATGTCCCGCGGCGCCAGATCGGCGTCAGGATGGTCGCCCAGCAGGAAGGCGCCGTTTCCATCGACCAGCCGCGCCCCCTCGCCGCGCAGGGCCTCGGTCGCCAGCGGCGCCGGGTCCAGCCCCACGTCGATGGCTGTCGGGTGAAATTGCACGAACTCGGGGTCCAGAATCTCAGCCCCGGCCTGATACGCCAGCGCCAGCCCCTCGCCGCGCAGAGCCGACGGATTGGTCGTCGCCTCAAACAGGCCGCCGATCCCCCCGGTCGCCAGCACCACGGCGGGCGCGAACACCTCGTCCAGACGACCGCCGCGCCGCTCGATCACCGCGCCGCGCACCCGGCCGTCGACGTCGCGGATCAGGCCGCGCAGCCGCCCGTCTTCCCAGATCTCAATGGCCTTCGTCGCCCGCGCGGCGGCGACCACGGCCGACAGGATGGCCCGGCCCGCGCCGTCGCCGCCCACCCGCGCCACGCGCGGCAGGCTGTGCGCCGCCTCCAGACTGACGGAGAAGCCGCCGTCGTCGTCGCGGTCGAAGGGCGCGCCCAGCGCCGCCAGCCACTCGACCGTCTCGCGCCCCCGCTCAGTCAGCGCGCGCGCCGCCTCAGCCTCGACCAGACCCGTGCCCGCGCCTTCGGTGTCCTTCGCGTGCAGGGCCGCGCTGTCCTGCGGCGACAGGGCCGCCGCCATGCCGCCCTGCGCCCACGCCGAGGAACAGGCGCTCAACAGCGGCTCAGGCGTCACCACCAGCACCCTGCCCTCCGCGCCGAGCGCCCCGGCCGCCTCCAGCGCCGCCGACAGGCCCGCCAGCCCGCCGCCGATGATCAGAGGCCCGTCATGCCAGATGCGCGCCATTCGCCTAACGGCCTCCCACGCCGAAGAAGCGCAGACCCATCTCCAGCGCCGGCTCGACCGCCCCGCCCGTCAGCGGCAGCAGGGCGCCGATCGCCGCCGCCGCGCAGACCACCGCCGTCAGCAGATACAGGGCCAGGCTGCGTCCCGCCTCGGGCCAGCTCAACTGTCCCCACGCCGCGCGCCAGACGCCCCGCTTCAGATGACCGAACACCGCCAGCCCCAGGAAGACCGCGAGGATGAACCGCCCCGTCGACACGCCCCACCACACGGCCAGACCGCCGATGAGCAGCAGCACGACCTGCTCCAGCCGCGGATGCACCCGCGTCAGCACCGGCCCCAGCGCCTTGGACCCGTCCAGCGGCGGCGCAGGCAGCAGGTTCAGCAGATTGATCATGGCGATGAAGAAAGCGCCCATCAGCCATTCCTGCGACTGCATCGCCAGTCCGACCCCCACGAAGGGGATCATGGCCAGAAGCCCGAACGCGGGCCCCGCCAGCGACACCAGCACCCCGTGCCATTCGCTCTTCGGTTCGCGCTGGCCCTTCGCCAGCCCGCCCAGGAAGGGGATGATGTAGATGCGCGCCGGGCCCATGCCGACACGGTTCATCGCCAGCACATGGCCGTACTCATGCACGAACAGGCCGAACAGCACCGCCCCCGCCACAACCCAACTGCCGGTCAGGAACCACAGGAACCCCGCCATCAGCAGGGTCGAGACCACCGCCCAGACCGGGTGCTGCCCCTTGTCCTCCTGCAGCGCTTCATGGCGCGCGCTGTAGCGGGGCGCCTCACGCTCAGGCGCAGGCGCCGAGCCGTCGCGAGACCCCCAAGGCCCCTCGACGCTCATCCTTCTCCCCTCGGGGGAGAAGGTGGACGGCGGAGCCGGACGGATGAGGGGGACGCCAGCCACACCCTCGCCGTCTCGCCCGTATCCGACAGCCCCCTCATCCGAGGCGCTGCACGCCCCACCTTCTCCCCCAAGGGGAGAAGGATTGCGGACAGGGCCATCAGATCAGCTCCACATCGACATGATGCCGCGCCTTGACCAGGTCATAACGCGCCGGCTTCGACGGCGGCGGCAGGTCGATCATCCGCTGCACCGCCAGGCGCGCCTTCTCCAGCATGTCTTCGGGGACCGTCACCTCGAACTGCATGTGCAGCAGGCAGTCGCGGATGTTCTCCAGCGTGATGCGCTTCATGTGCGGGCACAGGTTGCACGGGCCGACGAACTCCACCTCGGGCACGTCGCCCTTGATGTTCGAGGCCATCGAGCATTCGGTAATCAGCACCACCCGCTTGGGCCGGCGCTGTTCGACATATTCGGTCATGGCGGCGGTCGAACCGGCGAAGTCGGCGGCGCGCAAGATCTCTTCAGGGCATTCGGGGTGGGCCAGAACCTCGGCGTCCGGCCAGGCGTCGCGCATATCGGCGATGTCCTGCGTGGTGAAGCGCTTGTGCACCTCGCAGTGGCCCGCCCAGGCGATGATGCCCACCGTCGTCTGGGCCGCCACGTTGCGCGCCAGATATTCGTCGGGGATCAGGATGACCTTGTCGACGCCCCACTCCTTCGCCGCCCATTCGACGACCTGAACGGCGTTGGCGCTGGTGCAGCAGATGTCGGTCTCGGCCTTCACATCGGCCGTGGTGTTCACATAGGTGACGACCGGCAGGCCCGGATGCCGCTCCTTGATCAGCCGCACGTCCGCCCCGGTGATCGAGGACGCCAGCGAACAGCCCGCGCGCAGGTCGGGGATCAGCACCGTCTTGTCCGGCGACAGGATCTTGGACGTCTCGGCCATGAAGTGAACGCCCGCCTGGACGATCACCTTGGCGCTGGACCGCGCGGCCTCCTTGGCCAGCCCCAGGCTGTCGCCGACATAGTCGCCCACGCCGTGAAAGATCTCGGGCGTCATATAGTTGTGGGCCAGGATGACCGCGTCGCGCTCGCGCTTCAGCCGGTTGATCTCGCTGATCAGCCGCGCCTGTTCGGGCCATTCCAGCGGCGTGACGTGGTCCTTGACCTTGTCCCACACCGGGGCGGTTTCCTCCGCCAGTTCCTTCGACAGACCGAAAGCGCCGTCCGCCATCGTCCCTACTCCCTCAACGACCGTCTGCGCGGCCCCGACTTATGCTCAAACTTAGCATAAGCAGGCGCAATGTAGGCCGTTCCGCACACGGCGCAAGGGAAATCGCCTCAGTCCTCGAGGGTGAACAGGGCGTCCAGCGGCACGCCCAGCGCCTGCGCCAGCATCAGGGCCACAAGGACGGACGGGGTGAAGACCTCGTTCTCCACCGTGTTCACCGTCTTGCGCGACAGCCCGGCCCGGTCGGCCAGTTCCTGCTGCGTCAGGACCGCCGCCGTGCGCACGGCCTTCAGCTTCACGACCAGACGCGGATCAGCCACCGGAGGCCCGCCGATCCAGTTGCCAGTAACGCAGCCCCGCCGCCGAGGCGGTGACGAACATCAGCCCCGGCATGGCCGCCACCGCCGCCTGCGGCTTCCACAGGCCGAGGGCGAAGACGAGCAAAAGGCCAATCATGGCGATGCCGAGGGCTGCGTTCAGAGCGCTACGCCGGAACGACAGCGTCAGTTCGTCCTCCAGCAACCGCTTCATCTTCTTGTCGCCGGGATTGTCCAGACCGGCGACCATCATCAGCAGCACCGCTGAAACCATCGGCGACAGCCCTACCATAACCCAGTGCTGTGTGTTCACCTGACCTCCAGCAATCGCCCACGCCGAGATCGTGCCCTGAAGGACAAGATAGAGCGACGTGAGCGGCATAATCGCCATCGTCACAGCCCGCTTCTTTTGAACGCTATCGCGGTATCCGCCTCTGGCGTTCTCGACACGGATGGTGTCGCCGTCGGGCAAAAAACGACCCGCCAGAGGAAAGGAGGCATGACGACGCCCAGGCCCACAAAGGCCAGCACAACTCCGACGACCGCCATCCAGCCTTCGCTGTTCTTCGCAATGCCAACGCCCAGCACGCCCGCGGTCACACCCAGTCCGCCCAGCGCCGCAACCATCTGCAACCGGCTTACCCGCCGCCGCTCGTTCGCCTTCGCCCGCTGCAGATCGTCGTCCATCGGAGTCTCCCGTGATACCTACAGGTTACATATCACCTACGGGTTACATCGCAAGCGCGATCTACAGCGCCTCAGCCCCTAGCCGCGCCGTCCACAGCGCCGCGCGTTTCTTCAGCTCGTCCTTGCGGGCCATGTCCGACAGATCGGGCGACAGGCGGTCCAGTTGCTCGAAGCGGAAGCAGTCGGAGCCGTGCGCCTTCCATTCCGCCTGCAGCGAGGCGAACGGGCTGCCGCCGGTCTTCAGCGAGAACCACATGCCGTTCTGCTGGGTGTCGATATGGCGGCTCTGCCCCACCCAGGTGCGGCCCGTAGCGGAACAGATGACGGCAAACACCCCGGCGATGACGGGGCGCTCCTTATAGGCGGCGACCAGCGCCTTTCGTTCGGTCAGATGCATGAGAGGACTCCATATTTACCCGGATGATATAGGCTATTATTTTATCCGGGTAAATAAACAACACGCGACGCACGCCGCTGCACCGCAACAGGCAATCTGTTGCTCTTCATGCGCAATCCGACCTAGACGATAGGTCATTCGATCCCGGCTATAGGTCGACCAGAGATATAATCGTGCAAGACACCGTCCGCCGCATCCTGACCGCGCGCGTCTATGACGTGGCCGAGGAGACCCCGCTCGACCCGCTGCAACGGCTGTCGGCGCGGATCGGGCGGCCCGCCCTGCTGAAGCGCGAGGATCTGCAGCCGGTCTTCTCGTTCAAGATCCGCGGCGCCTACAACAAGATCGCGGCCCTCAGCCAGGCCGAGCTGGCGCGCGGCGTCATCTGCGCCTCGGCGGGCAATCACGCGCAGGGGGTGGCGCTGGCGGCGGCCAAGCGCGGGGCGGCGGCGACCATCGTCATGCCGACCACCACGCCGGGCATCAAGGTGGCGGCGGTTCGGGGGCTGGGCGGTCAGGTCGTGCTGCACGGCGAGAGCTTCGACGACGCCTACGCCCACGCCCGCGCGCTGGAGAAGGAAACCGGCGCCGCCTTCGTCCATCCGTTCGACGACCCCGACGTCATCGCCGGGCAAGGCACGGTCGGGCTGGAGATCCTGCGCCAGCACCCCGATCCGATCGACGCCATCTTCATCCCCATCGGCGGCGGCGGGTTGGCGGCGGGCGTAGCGGCCATCATCCGCTTCCTGCGGCCCGAGACGCGCCTGATCGGCGTCGAGCCCGCCGAGGCCCCGACGATGAAGAGCGCCATCGACGCCGGGCGCGTGGTCGACCTGGATCAGGTCGGCCTGTTCGCCGACGGTGTGGCCGTGCGTCGCGCGGGCGACGAGACCTTCCGCCTGTGCCGCGACCTGCTGAACGAGATCGTGCTGGTCGACGCCGACGCCATCTGCGCCGCGGTGAAGGACATCTTCGACGACGTGCGCGCCGTGGCCGAACCGTCAGGCGCCGTCGCCCTGGCCGGGCTGAAAGCCTGGGCCGCGCGCAATCCGGGATCGGGGGCGCTGGTCGCGATCAACTCGGGCGCCAACGTCAATTTCGATCGCCTGCGCCACGTCGCCGAACGGGCCGAGATCGGCGAGGGCGCCGAGGCCCTGTTCGCCGTCTCCATGCCCGACCGGCGCGACGACTATCACCGCTTCCTGCGCAGCCTGGACGGCCGCTCGATCACGGAATTCAACTACCGCTGGTCCGGCGACGGCACGGCACAGATCTTCGTCGGCGTGGCCCTGCGCGACGGCGCCGCCGAGCGCGAAAATCTCATCAGCCGCCTGACCGCCGACGGCTATTCCGTCGTGGACATGAGCGACAATGAAACGGCCAAGCTGCACGTCCGCCACATGGTCGGCGGGCGCACCATCGGCCTGCCGCACGAGCGGCTGCTGCGCTTTGAGTTCCCTGAGCGGCCCGGCGCCTTCCTGCGCTTCCTCAACAGCCTTCAGCCCGCCTGGGCGCTGACGCTGTTCCATTACCGCAACCACGGCGACGATGCGGGCCGGGTGCTGGCGGGCGTCAGCGTCCCGCCGCATCAGCAGGCGGCTTTGGCCTCAGCGCTGGACGAACTGGGCTACCCCTACGTCGACGAGACCGACAACCCGGCTTGCCGCCTGTTCCTGGACGGATCGACCTAGCCTCGCCGCCGGGCGAAACAGCGCCAGACGAACACGACGGCGATCACCGCCAGCGTCACGAGGGCCACCGCCCCGTGCGACATCTCCAGAAAGCCGGTCTGCCATGGATGCTGGGCGCGTGTGGCGGCGTCGAACGTCCACCAGGTGTCCGATCCTCGAACGCTGGCGCCCCGCCGGATCATCTCGCCGCCGAGGCGCTCCGCCATGATCGGCCGCACCACGCCGTTCAGCAGGACGCCGATCGCCAGCGGGACCACATACCAGAGGGAATCGATCAGGGCCTTGCGCCGCAGCGTCGTCATGGCCGGAACCAGAGAAGCCCCGTTGGCCAATGTCAACGCCGCCGCGCGGGCTTTACGCCCGGCTGATCGCTTCGGCGATCTCTTCGACCGAACGCGCCGTCAGATCCTTGGGAATCTCGCCGACCAGACGTTCCTCCAACGCCTTGTGCCAATGCTTGCGCAACTGGCCCAGGGTCTTGGGCGCGGCGACCACGGCCAGGGCCTCGATCTTGTTGGTCAGGGCCATGTGGTTCAGCGCCTCGGCCACCCCCATGGCGAAGCCGTCCTCGGCCTGGGTGTCGTTGTCGGGGTTGGCGTCGCTGGATCGGCGGCCCGGCGCGCCGGACAGGCGTTCGGGGATCTCGGGCGTCGCCATCGGCTTGAGCTGGATGTCGAGGTTGTGGCCGGTGTTGCGGAACAGGCTCAGCTTCTCGCCGTCGGCGACGGCGACCAGGGCCCCGTTGGGCAGGTTCATCATCAGACTCCAGAAATGAGCGCCGAAAGGGAGGGCGCTGTCAGTCTAGCGCAAACGCCCCTTGCACCGTTCCCTCCTGCGACGCTTCGTGCGCCAGCAGCCACCGTTTGCGCTCCAGCCCGCCCGCATAGCCGGTCAGGGTTCCATTGGCGCCGACGACGCGGTGACAGGGCACGATGACGCCGATCGGATTGGCCCCATTGGCCAAACCCACGGCGCGCACGGCAGCGGGCTTGCCGATGGCGTGGGCCAGTTGGCCATAGCTCCACGTCCGGCCCGCCGGAATGGTCCGCAGCGCCGCCCAGACGGCGCGCTGGAAGTCCGTGCCGCCGGTCTTCACCGGAATGCCGTCCAGCGCCGCCAGGTCGCCGTCGAAATAGGCGGCGATGGCGTTCCGCACGACCTCCGGCGCGCGTCCCAGCGTCAGCCGAACCTCTCCATAGTGGCGGGCCAGCAGCTTCATCATCCGCGCCTCATAGTCGGTGAAGTCGAAGGCGCGCACGGCGCCGGCCGCGTCCACGACCAGCAGCACCTCGCCCACCGGCGTGGCGATACGGTCCAGGGTGAAGGCCTCAGGCTGCGTTTTTGGCTGCGTCTTTTTCATCGTCGTTCTCCATGATTTGCGCGCTGTCGATCCCCGCCTCGCGCAGGTGCAGCACGCCATAGGCCCGCCAGGGCCTCCATCGTTCGGCCCGCCCCGCCAGCCGTTCGTCCTCAAGCCGGTCGCTGGCCATGTCGGCCGCCTCATCCGTCCAGACGCCCGGCAGACGCAGACCTGGCCGCGCCTTCACCAGCGGCGCCAGCATGGGGTCTGCGGACAGATCACGCCGGATCGCCTCAGGGTCGGCCGACAGGTCGAACAGTCGCCGCACCCGCGCCAGCACCCCCGGCAGGGCCTTCAGATCATCCAGCGCCGCCGTGACCGCCAGCCGACCTCCCGCCTCGAACCGGGCCGAGACCTCGCCCGTCGCCCCGTCCGTCGCGGGGATCAAAACACGACGCCAAACCCCGCCCTCGACCGCCTCGCCGTTCGCCTTCAAGGCGGCCAGCATGGCCTCGGCCTCATAGGGCGGACGATAGGGCAGACTCAGCCGCACCCCGCCGTCCCACGGCCGCTCCGCCCGCGCCCTCAGCGCCGACGGCGGTCGCCCGTATAGCGCCTGAAACGTCTCGTTGAAGCGGCGTACGCTGCCGAAGCCGGACGCCATGGCGACCTCGGCCATCGGTAGATCGGTCTGGTGGATCAGGGCCTTGGCCAGCAGGACGCGGCGCGTCTGGGCCACGCTGACCGGGGCGGCGCCCAGATGCTGGCGGAACAGGCGGCGCAGATGCCGCTCGCCCACCCCCAGCCGCGCGGCCAGGGCGTCGACGTCGCCCTCATCCAGCGCCCCCGCCTCGATCAGGTTCAGCGCCCGGCTGACGGTGTTGGAGGTGCCGCGCCACGCCCCCATGTCGGGCGCTGTTTCCGGCCGACAGCGCAGGCAGGCGCGGAAGCCGCCCTCCTCAGCCGCCGCCGCGCTGGCGACGAAGCGCATGTTCTCACGCTTGGGCGTCCGCGCCGGACAGACCGGGCGGCAATAGATTCCGGTGGACTTCACACAGGTGAAGAAGCGCCCGTCGAAGCGCGGGTCGCGCGTCAGGACGGCCCGGTAGCAGGCCTCCTGATCCAGCATGTCGCGGGCGTTTTCCATGCCCGCAACATGCGCCCGCCGCGCCGCCCTGTCTCGCGGTTTTCGGACATGACGGCGCCGCAGCCCGGCAGATCACCCCTCGCGCGTCGTCGCGATCCGCCAGACATAGGTCGCGATATTGACGACGAAGCTGATCGCCATCACCGCGAACACCCAGGTCAGCACCGTACCCAGAGTCAGGGCCGTGCCGTCCAGGTCGCGGCTCGCCTCATTCACCGCGCGCAGGGCGTCCAGATTGATGTTCGTCGCCCCGCCCTCGACGCGGGCGCTCGCCGCGCCCTGGGTCAGGGTGAACCACCAGCCCGCATCGAACAGCCGCCACAGCACCCACAGCGCCGCCCCCGCCAACGGGATCTTCAGCAGCCAGGTCAGCCGCCCCTCGCGTCCTCGGATCAGGCTGACCGCATCCACCGCCATGCCGCCGACGGCCAGGGCCAGGATGGGGCCGTAGAGAGCCGCCCACACCGGCGCCGCCTCGATCCCCACCGCGCCGCTCCTCAAGGAGAACTCGCCCAGGCCTGGAAAGCGGATCACCCCGATCCACCACATCACGAAAACGCCGCCGACGATCAGCGAGGCCAGCGCCTCCAGTCCCGGCTTGTCGTTGACTGTCACGCCCCAGACGCGCGCGCCTTTCGGCAGCCATTCGGCCTTGGCCTTGTCGGTTCCGGCCATCGACGCGCCCCACTTGGCCGGGTCGGCTAGGCCAAAGGCCGACAGGTCGCGCACCCGCCACGTCGTCAGCCAGGTCGGCTTGATGTCGTAATGCTCCATGATCGCCCCGGCCAGGGTCAGCGCCCCCAGCAAGGTCAGAGACCCGGAGAAGAAGCCGTGGAAGGCCTGACTGATCGCCCGCCCGAAATCGGCCGGAGCGCCCAGCACGCTGATCAGCAGCCCCAGCACCTGCACCGCCGCAATAACGATCAGCCCCGCCTTGGCCCCGAACAGCCAATAGGGAAACAGCTCCGGCCCGATCAGGCTGTCCGGCCCCTTGCGATAGCGGGCGGCGACGATCAGGGGATGGCCGATCTCGTGCAGGATCGCCTCCTTCTCCTCGTCCGTCAGCGCCCGGCCCAGCTCCTCCTCGCGCGCCTCGACCCGGCTCAGGATCAGGTCGCGCAGTTCGGCGACGATGTCCTCGCGGTCCTCGGTCGGCAGTTGCGCCGCCACGGCCTCCAGATAGCGTTCGATGATGTCCATCGCGCCCTCTCCCGTCCCTTCAAAGCAGTCGTTCCAGCGAGGCGTTGATGCCGCGCCATTCCTCGGTCAGGGCGGCCAGCATGGCCTCGCCCCCCGGCGACAGGACATAGAAACGCTTCTTGCGCTTCTCCTCCTCGCGCCATTCGCTGGTCAGCAGCCCCTGCCCCTCCAGCCGCCGCAGCAGGGGGTAAAGGGTGGATTCCTCCATCTCCAGCCCGTCCGCCGCCAGCGCCTGCCGCAGGGTGTAGCCGTAGCGTTCGGTCCGCAGACAGGCGAGCACCGCCAGGACCAGCGTCCCGCGCCGCAGCTCCAGCCGCATCGTCTCGAACAGTTCCCGGTCCACGTCGCCGCCTCACTCGTCGCCACATAGTGTATGGTACACAGTATATGCGACATACTGTACGACACTGTCAACGATCTTCGCTCGCCTGGTGGGCGGCGGCGCTGGGCGCAGCGCGGGCGCAGGTCGCCGGTTAAGGCAGATCGTCTCAGGCCCTAGCTTTCCAGGTCGTGCTTCAGTCGGTCGATCAAGGACAGGGCGTGACCGGCGTATTCGCTGATCCAGCGGTCATGGATGCGCTTGATCGGCAGGGCGTCGAGGTGGTTCCACCGCTCGCGCCCTTCCCTTCGCGCCACCACCAGACCTGCGCCTTCCAGCACCTTCAGATGCTGCATCACGGTGCAGCGGTCCATGTCGTCGAAACGCTCGCACAGCCCGCCGGTGGTGACTGGACCTTCCTTCAGGCAGTCCAGCATCTGCCGACGGCGAGCATGGGCCAATGCCTTGAAAACACGGTCGTCTTCGGTCTCGTTTGACATGTTATTTTTTTATAACATAAAATAGGCTCCCGCAAGCACGAAGGGGTCGGACATGTCCTTGGGTTTCACCGTTTCAGGACGCATCGCCAAGCCGCCTCCCGAGGTCTTCGACGCCGTCGTCAATCCGACCAAGCTGAGCCGCTATTTCACCATCTTGGGCGGCGCCAGCGCGCCGCTGACGCCCGGCGCCGTCGTCACCTGGTGGGGTTCTGTCCCCGTGGAAGTCGATGAGGTCACGCCCGATCAGCGCATCGTGCTGCGCTGGGATGCGGAAACGGCTGACGGACACCCCGCCTTCAAGACCCGCATCGTCATGGATTTCGAGCCGCTGGACGACGGCTCCACCTTCGTCACGATCGCCGAGTCAGGCTGGGCCGACGACGCCGCCGGGAAGAAGGCCTCATTCGCCAACTGCGAGGGCTGGGCGGCCATGCTGTCGGCGATGAAGGCCTGGCTCGAATATGGGATCAACCTGCGCGAGGGCTTCTATCCCTCCGAGATGCGCGGCGCCCTTCCCACCAGCGACAACCGGAAGTGAGGCTCCCCATGACCATCAAGATTGAAGGCGGAGTCAACATCGCCATGAAGGTGCCGAGCCACCAGCATCAGGCCGTCGTCGCCTTCTATCGCGACGTCGTCGGGCTTGAGAGCATCCCCGAAAAGGCGCCGGCGGTCGGCTTCAAGCTCGGCCCGAACCAGCTCTGGATCGACGCGTCGGAGACCCTGACCCAGGCCGAGGTCTGGCTCGAACTGTTCAGCCCGGACCACAGCGCCGCCCTGCGGCGGCTAGAGGACGGCGGCGCCGTCCGCTGTGACCCGATCGAGCCGCTGGGCGAGGCGTTTCGCGGCGGCTGGATCATGAACCCCGCAAACATCGTTCACATGGTTCGCGAACCCGACGCCTGGTGATCTCCGCAAGACATCGACCCGTTCGCCATAAGGCCGCACCCGCTATCGCCGGTGAAAGGGCCTCGCGGCGATTGCGCCGCGCGTGCGTTTTCCATCCAGCCCTTGCTGACCCAAGCCCCCAACCTGATCTCCGTCGCGTTCCGGCGCAAAACCCAAAGAAATGACGGCGCGACGCCGCTTCCCTTCGCCTCGGCTCCACGGTTAAGGTCGGCGCTCCGTAGGGGGAGTATTCTCATGCCGTATCGTCGCCGCGCCGCCTGTTCTCTGCTGGCGCTCAGCCTGGCCCTGGGCGCCGCGCCCGCGCTGGCGCAACAGAATCCGCCCGAACTTCTGGCCGTCGTCGGCCACGACAGCGGCGAGCGCATCACCCGCTCGGCCGACGTGCGCCGCTATTTCGAGGCGCTACGGACCGCCAATCCCGACCGCATGGTCATGGGCGACTACGCCCAGTCGTGGGAAGGCCGCCCCCTGTTCTGGGCCGCCGTCGGATCGCCGCGCAACATCGCCCGGCTGGACGCCGTCAAGGCCGCGACCAACGCCCTGGCCGACCCGCGCAAGACCTCGCCCGAACAGGCCCGCGCCCTGATCAACGACACCCCCGCCGTCGTCTGGATGGCCTATTCCGTCCACGGCAATGAGATCAGCCCCGCCGACGCCGCCCTGATCGCCGCGCGCCGCCTGACCGACGGCCTCGACGCCGAGGCGCAGGGCTGGCTGGAGAACGTCGTGGTCGTCTTCGTCCCGACCCAGAACCCCGACGGACGCGAACGCTTCATCAACAGCTTCGAAGCCGGTCTGGGCGCCCAGCCCAACGGCGATCCCCTATCGGCCGAGCGGGCCGAGCCGTGGCCGTCCGGCCGCTTCAACCACAATCTGTTCGACCTGAACCGCGACTGGTTCATCCAGTCCCAGCCGGAGACGCAAGGCCACTCAGCCCTGATCCGCGAATGGCGCCCGCAAGTGGTGGTCGATTCCCACGAGATGGGCACCGACTCCAGCTTCTTCTTCCCGCCCGAAGCCCAGCCGCTGAACCCGTGGATCTATCCGCCGATCCTGGACGCGCGCGAACGGTTCGGCCGCAACACCGCCGAGCGCTTCGACCAGGCCGGGCTGGACTATTTCACGCGCGAGACGTTCGACGCCTTCTATCCCGGCTACGGCGACGGCTGGCCCGCCTATTTCGGCGCCGTCTCCATGACCTATGAGCAGGGCTCGTCGCGCGGCCTTCTGGCGCGTCGCTCATCGGGCGAGATGCTGACCTACGCCGACACGGTTCAAGGCCACCTGACCGCCACCCTGTCGACCATCGAGACCGCCGCCCGCGACCGCGAAAAGCTGCTCAGCGACTTCTACGCCTTCCACCGCGACGGCATTGCGGGCGGGCGCGGCGCCTATGTCCTGTCGCGCTCCGCCGCCGCCGACCCGGCCGCCGCCGACAAGCTGGCGGGCCTGCTGGTCCGTTCGGGGCTGGAGGTCGGGCGCGCGACCGCATCCTTCTCCGCCTGCGGCCAGAGCTATCAGGCGGGTGACTACGTGGTGAACCTGGCCCAGCCCCAGCGCCGCATGGCCGAGACCCTGCTGGCCAAGGACGTGCCGCTGGACCCCAAATTCCTCGCCGAACAGGAAGCTCGCCGCGCGCGTGGTCTGGGCGATGAGATCTACGATCTGACCGGCTGGTCCCTGCCGCTTCTGTTCAATGTGCCGAGCCAGCGCTGCACCGGCGCTCCGTCGGTCCAGACGGCCGCCGTCGGCCCCGAACTGATCCGCCCCGCCGCCGTGGCCTCGGGCGACGCGGCCTATGGCTACGCCATCCATCCGGGCACGGCGGGGATGCGTTTCCTGACCGCCGCCCTGACCGACAAGCTACCGGTCCGCTCGGTCGAGGAGCCCTTCACCCTGGACGGCCGCGCCTATCCCGGCGGGACCTTCATCGTGCCGCGCGCCGGGTCGCCCGCCGATCTGGACGAGCGCGTCCGTCGTCTGGCCGCCGGCAGCGGCGCCCAGGTGACGCCGCTGGCCACCTCGTGGGTCTCCAGCGGCCCCAGCGTCGGCTCGGACAAGGCCACCGTCATCGCCGCCCCGCGCGTCGCCATGGCCTGGGACGACCCGACCGAGCCGGAATCGGCCGGCTCCATCCGCCATGTGCTGGAGCGCGAATACGGCTGGCCGGTCACGGCCGTCCGCACCCGTCGCCTGGCGAACGCCGACCTGTCCCGCTACCAGGTGCTGATCCTGCCGTCGGGCGGAAACTATGAGCAAATCCTGGGCGAGAGCGGCGTCGCCAACCTGCGCGCCTGGGTCCAGGCGGGGGGCGTCCTGATCGGCGTCGGCTCGGCCAGCCGCCTGCTGACCGACCCCGACTCCAAGCTGCTGGAAAGCCGCCGCGAGAGCGCCGCCTCCGGCGACGGCGACAAGGATGAGAAGGATGGCGGCAGCGAAATCTCCACCGACGCCGAATACCTGGCCCTGACCGGCCACCACGGCGGCGCCCCCGATCCGGTCGCCGGCGTCCTGGCCAGCGCCGTGGTCGACAACGAGCACTGGCTGGGCGCGGGCGTCGCCCCGACGCTCAGCGTCATGGTGCGCGGCTCGGACATCTACACCCCGCTGGCCCGCGACCAGGGGACCAACGTCGTGCGCCTGGCCGGGCCGGATCAGGTGCTCGCGTCCGGCCAGCTTTGGGCCGAGAACCGTCGTCAGCTGGCCTACAAGCCCGTCGCCATGGCCTCTGAAGTCGGTCGCGGCCAGGTCGTCGCCTTCACCCAGGACGTGACGATGCGCGCCTTCCTGGAAGGGCTGAAGCCGCTGTTCCTGAACGCCGTCTTCCGCGGGCCGGCGCATACGTCAGGGACGAAGGGGAACTGACCTAGCGCCTCCCTTTAAAGAGAAGCCGAACAGATAAGGGCTGCGGGACGCCAGGTCTCGCAGCTCTTTTTCATAGGCCGCCCGCCGTCGCCGAAAGCCTCAAGGGGCTTTGACACCCGCGCCCGCACAGGCTTTGCTGCCTCCACCAGCAGGGAGCCGACCACGCATGCCCATCCAGACGCCGCGACCGCCTGCCGATGACGGCGATTGGACCCTGCTGCAAAGCCGGATCGACCGCAGCTTCTGGCAGTGGGATCGCCGCCGCGAGCCAAGCGCGCCCGTCACCAGCCGCTTCGTCATCCTGCGCCCGCCCGAACGTCTCGACTACGACACCTTCGACGAGGCCGAAGCCATGTTCGAAGCGATGGAGGAGTAAACCCATTCGCCGCTCATCCCTGCTTGCCGCGCCCCTTCTTTTGCTCGGCGCCTGCGCCTCCAGCATCGGAGGTCTTCCTGCGCAATGGCAGGGCAGCGGACCGCCTGTCGTCACGGCCTCCGCTGGGCCCTGCCCTTCGCTCGAAGGCGCATATTGGTCGGATGGACATGAACTGACGGCCGCGGCGGGCCCGGCGATCCTTCAGCATGTTCTCGGACATGACCTGGGCCTGACGGAACTCTTGCCCAGAGACGGCTCGCTGGACACGACCACGGCCTTTTCACGCGAGGGCGACGACTGGCGGGTGTGGGATCTTCATGGCGAAGCCCGGCTCGCGATCGACGGGCGGCCGTCGTTGCTGGATCGCAACTGGTCGGCGCACGGCTCACGCATCGCCGGATGTGCGGACGGGCGCCTGTGGATCGGTCTCAGCAGCGCCCGTACTCAGTATGAAAGCATGACCCAAACCCGCGCTCTGGGCGTCCCGTCGCTCGCTCCGGACGGCAATCTGCTGGTCGAGGTGCGTACGGAGCGTCGCCATTACGGCCTGCTGCCCTGGCCGTCCGTCCAGCGGCGCTCCGCGCGCTACAGCTTCGCTCCTGCCACCGCCCCTACCTCCGTCTCCTAGACGTCTTCACGCTGGACGTCTCCGCCCTGAACGATGCGGACCACGGCCAGGTCGGCGGTGACGTTGCCCAGGGTGCGGAAGATGTCGGGCACGACCTCGACCGCCAGCAACAAGGGCAGCAGCTCCAGCGGCACGCCCATGGCGATGCAGATCGGGGCGATGGAGGCGAAGAAGCTGGCCTGACCGGGCAGGCCCACCGTACCGATCGAGATCAGCACCGCCGTCAGCATGGCGGCCAGCAGCTGCCCCGCCGAAGGCTCCAGCCCGAACAGATGGGCGCAATAGATGGCGACGCCCAGATTGGCGACCGGGCTGGTGATGCGGAACACCGCCACCGCCAGCGGCAGAACCAGCCCCGCCGTCGACCGCTTGACGCCCAGTTCATCGACCGCCCGCTCGACCATGACCGGCAGGCTGGCCAGCGACGACTGGGTGGAGAAGGCCACCACCTGCGCCGGGGCCGCCGCCCGCGCGAACCGACCCAGGCTCACCCGGCCGAAGATCACCGCCAGCGGATAGAAGATCAGGCCGATGCCGATGCAGGCGATGGAGATCAGCGCCACATAGTGCAGCAGCACGCCCGCCGCGCTGGCCCCCGCCGTCAGCCCCACGCCAATCGACAGGGCGAAGACGCCCAGCGGCGCCGCCTTCAGCACCCAGCGGACGATGACGATCATCGTCTCGCCGACCGCCTCGAAGAAGGTGATCAGCGGAACCCGCAGGCGATCCGGCAGCCCCGAGGCCGCAAAGCCGAAGAAGACCGCGAACACCACCATGCCCAGGATGGCGTCCTCGGCCGCCGCCCGGATCGGGTTGGCGGGGGCGATGGTCTTCAGGAACTCGCTGAACGGCGCGCCCGCGCCCAATCCTTCGGCGCCTTCGGGCTTGATCGCCAGCAGCAGGCGCGCGCCTTCCGGCTCGATCGGCCAAAGGGCGTGCAGGCCATAGGCCGCCGCCACGGCGTAAATCGTTGCGAAGACGATCAGCCCCCCGAACCACGACACCGCCTTCAGCGCCAGCCGCCCTGTCCGCGCCGCATCGGCGATGGAGGCGATGCCCGTCACCAGCAGGCTGAACACCAGCGGGATGATCGTCATCCGCAGCGCATTCAGCCACAGCTGGCCCAGCGCCTGGATGAAATCCGCCGTGACATGGCCGCCCGGCAGGCCCCACTTCTGCGCCGCCGCCCCGGCCAGCAGGCCCAGCACAAGCGACAGCAGCACCAAGGTGCTGAGAGAGGTCAGAAGAGAACGCGCCGATTTCATATTGGCCACGCTAGCAGCCGCCGCGCCGCGCGCCAGCGGAAATCAGCGCACGCCTCACGCCCTACTTCGGCGCGCCCGAGTTGGCCGGGTCCAGCGGCAGGCCCGCCGCCTGGCGCGCCTTCATCACCCGCAGCCAGCCGTGCATGGCCTCTGAATCCAGCCCGTGCATCATCAGCCGATAACCCGCCTGCAGCGTCGACAGCGCCACCAGCGGATGGCCGTTCTTGACGAAGGCCATGTGGTAGCTCGTGCCCAGAATGCGGGCGATGTAGATGGCCATCACCTCATCCAGCTGCAGCGAACTGGACGCCCGCACGAAGTCGTCGCGCGGCAGCATCAGGGCGTAGATCGGCGTGTAGAACTCCACCGCCGTCTGCACGTCGACGAAGTTGTGCCATTTGCGCGGAAACTCCTCGAACGGCGGGAATTCGTCAGAGATCATGGAGAAGTCGATGCGCTCGGGGGGCGTCAACTCGCGCCCCTCGGCGCGCAGCACGGCGTTCATCTCGATGACGAAGTTGAAGATGTTCAGGTCGTGCTGAAGGAACAGGTCCGGCTCGATGTCCTTCAACCGCGTCGGCGTCAGCGGCCACTTGGTCACCTTGTCGCCCACGCCCGCGTTCTCGCGCACGAAGGCCGTCAGCTCAGACCCGACATGAAAGTGGCGCAGGATCACCCGATTGCCCTCGGGCGTCACAAAGGTCCGCAGCCCCCAGTGGATGGTCTTGTGCAGCAGGCCGTTCAGGTTTGGATATTTGGGCGAAATAACCCGCAGCACCTTCACCAGACAGAAGAACAGAAACACCAACGGCCGCGCCACCGGGAACAGCCAGCGCCGCGAGCGCGACCGCGCATCCAGCAACAGGTCGCGCTTGGCCGCGTCGTCGATCGGCAGGCTGTGATCCAGATACAGCGCCATCCACGGATCGGGATCCTTGGGGTCGAACCGCGCGGGGTCGAATGGATCCTCGTGCGGCTTGTAGTATCTCACGCCGCGATCTCCTCGATCTGCAGGGCGTAGAGGCGGGCCGTCACCTTGGCCGTGGTGACGATGCGTTCGGCGATGAAGGGATCGGGCAGGACCATGCCCAACATCTCCTCGAACTCCTTCATGTGCTCGGCGTCGTTGTCGCCGTGATACAGCAGGAAGCGCACCGCCACGTCGGGCAGCTCCAGCCGCTCCTGCACCTTCAGGCCCCACGGCTTGGCCTTGATCGAGCCCAGCCCCTCAATGACGAACATGGCGCCCAGCAGGCCGAAGGGATCGGGCTTTGACGCCTCATGGAACATCCAGGCCGACAGGGCCTCGGACCCGACGTTCTTCGGCGCCGACTGAATGTCCTCCAGCGCCCCGCCCGCCGCCACGAAGTCGGCCTCCAGCAGGCGGAAGTCGCGATGCTCCGTCACCGCATGGCGCATCAGGGTCGAGCGCAGTTCCAGATGATCCTCGCCGATGTTCGACGCCGCCCGGCTCATCCACAGCGCCCCGTCCTTCACCTGCTGGCGCAGGTTGATCAGGAAGGCGTGGTAGTCGGCGACCTCGAACCGTCCGCGCGTCAGCTTGCGGATCAGCGGCGTCGCTTCCAGCCGCTGCTCGAAATCGGCGAAGACCACCGCCAGCTTCCGTAGGGTATCGGCCACCGCCGCCTCGGCCAATTGTTCCGCCATCACACAATCTCCAGCATCATGAAGCCGATCATCGCCCGCCCGCTCTCGGGCACGATGCACAGCACCTTGTCTCCACGCTTTCCGCGTCCCGACTTCAGGAAGGCGTCCAGCATGACCCAGATCGAGGCCGAGCCGACATTGCCGCTGTCGGGCAAGGTCGTGAACCACTTCTCCTCCGGGATCATGGCCGCCGTGCTTTCCAGCAGGCCGACGATCTCCTGACGCAGCGACCGCGCGGAGTAGTGGCACAGCAGATGGTCGACCTCATCCGGGACGATCCGCCCGGCGTCCACCTTCTCCAGCCAGACGCCGATCCAGGCGCGAATGACGATCTTCAGCAGTTCGAAGTCCTGCAACAAGGCCACCGCCCCCGCCGCGTGGGCCGCCGCCGGTCCGGCGTGGCTCCAGGCGCTGGTCATGTCGGCGCGCGCTTCGGGCGTCGATCCGGCCCACATGCAGGGATCGAAACGCCCGGCCAGCGAGGTCATGTCGATCCACTCGACCTTCAGGCTCAGACCGTCGGGCTTCGGCCTCGGCTCCATCACCACGGCGCCCGCCCCGTCCGACAGGGTGAAGCGCAGGAAGTCCGCCTCGATCCGCGCCCGCCCCTTCTCATCCACCAGCGCCGTGCCCTCATAGAAGTGGGGCCGGAACCAGCGTGAGGAAAACTCGCCTGCACAGGCGGCGGCCACATCCGCCTCGCCCGCGCGCACGCTCAACCACGCCCCCTTGGCCGCCATCAGGGCGCTGGCGCAGACGGACTGGTAGCTGAACGCCTCCAGCGGCCCCGCGCCCAGTTCGGCCTGAACCGCGCTGGCGTGGCCGGGCACCAGATAGTCGCCCTGCGTGGCCGCCGCGCCCAGATGCTGCAGATCGCCGAGGCTCAGCCCCGCCTCATCCAGCGCCGTCCGCACCGCCTCGGCGCACATGGAGGCGTTGGAGTGCAGCGGAGCGCCGTCGGCGTTCAGGGCGTAATGCCGCCCCTCGATCCCGTTCCAGCGCAGGGCGCGTCGCCCGACGGCGGACGGCCGCCCGCCGATGCGGCCGATGAAGTCCTCCATCCGATCGTTGCCGATCCGTTCGCCGGGCAGGATAGCGCCGGTCCCGGTGATGAAGACGTCGCGAAGCTCACTCATGGCGCGGAGCTTGGCGACCCGCCCCGCTTCGCACAACCCAGAAACTGCCGTTTCAAAAGCAGAAAGGGCGGCGGACCGAAGCCCGCCGCCCTCTCCTCAACCTGAAATCAGGTCAGGCTTAGAAGGACTTCGTGAGGTTCACGAAGGCCGTCCGGCCCAGGTAGTCGTAGCCCGAGTACAGCGGGGCGTTGCCGACCCGGTTGTTCACGCCGGCCGAGATCGTGGGCGGATCTTCGTTCAGCAGGTTGCGGACGCCGGCCGTGACGGTCCAGCCGTCAGCCGTGTACTGAACTGAAGCGTTGTGCTGCCAGTAGTCGCCGACTTCCAGGTCGTAGATGCTCGTGGCCGGATCTTCCTCGTAGTAGGTGTAGGATTCCATGCCCTTGACCCACTCGACGCCGTAGCGCACGCGCCACTTGTCCCACGCATAGGACAGATCAGCCGTGCCGGTGAACTCCGGATTGTCGATCATGCCGAGGTAGTCTTCCAGCGGGTCATCCTCGAACAGCTTGTTCGAGATTTCCGTGTACTGGGTGACGCCCAGGTTGAACAGCGCCGTGCCGGGACCGACATCCTTGCGGTAACGCAGGGTGTAATCTAGGCCCTTCACCGTGTCCGTCGCCAGGTTGACGTAGCTGTCATGGACCGTCAGCTGGCCATTGGCGGCGTCACGCTCGACCAGACGGCAGAAACCGACATCGTTTTTGAAGTCTTCCGGGCGCGAGTCGTAGCAGCGCGTCAGAATCTGGGTGGTGCCCGTACGGGAGACACCGTTCTTCACTTCGATCTCATAGTAGTCGACGGCGAAAGCCAGATCGCCCCAAGCCTCAGGTAGACGCGGCTGGAGAACGACGCCGACCGTCATGTTCGTCGAAGTTTCCGCCGCTAGGCCAGCTTCGGCTCCGCCGGCAGTAATGACTTCAACGCTGGTGGTCGACTGCCAGGTGGTCGGCAAGCCCTCAGCCACGCAGTTCAGGTAGCGGTTCGAAGCCTCATCCTGGGAACCGTAGTTGTTGCAGCGGTCGAGCGTGTTCGACTGATAGCCGGTCGTAGCGCCGACGAACTGCTCGAACAGCGCAGGAGCGCGGTAGGAGGTGCCGTAGGAACCGCGGAAGGTCACTCCGTCAACAGGTTGGTAAACCAGGCCGACCTTATAGGTCGTGTCATCGCCATAGGAATCGTAGTCCGTATAACGGAACGATCCGTTCAGCGTCAGTTCCTTGGCGAAGGGCTGATCACGCAGCAGCGGGACTTCGACTTCACCAAAGACTTCCCAAACCGAGTCGCTGCCGCGCGTGATGGCGGAGGTCGAGTAGTTATAGGTGTTGCCGATCTGCGAATCGAGAGCGGGGGTGTCGTCAATTTCCGACTCGCGCCATTCCGCGCCGAAGAAAGCCATAACCTGACCAGCCGGCAGGCTGAACAGAGGACCATCGATGCCCAGGCTGACAATCTTCTCTTCGTACTCGGTCACACCCGTCACCGGACGGAACACATAGTCGACCCAGTCCTTCGGCAGGACGCCGCCGATGGTTTGAGTGCTCAGAGCCGGAGCCGCGACACAGCCCGGGTTCGATGCCAGTTCACGGCATTGGAAGCCACCGGCGCCATTGCTGACAACGTCCAGGCTCTCCGACAGACGGTCCGTCAGGAATTGCTGGCTGGTGTATTCCGAACGCGACTTGGAATAGCTGGCCGACAGGTCATAGCGCCATTCCGAGATGAAGAAGTCACCCTTGATGCCGCCCACGTAGCGGTTGAAGGACTGTTCCTGATGGGAGCGGTCATTGCCGAAACCGATGAAGGCGCGGACACCCACGTCCTTATCCTTGCTCAGGCCCTGATCAGCGAAAGCCGTGCTCCAGGCGAGGCTCGACGGAATCAGCGGCGATCCCTTGGCGTAATCCAGCGCCAGTTGGCGGTAGCCCGTCTGCGAAGACTCCCGCTTATTGTAAAGGAATTCGCCGTAAACCTCGGCGTTGCCGAGGGCATTAAGCTGATAACCGCCTTCACCATAGATGGTCGTGATCTCGACCGGCGAAATCAGCGACTCGTTCAGCATCCGATCGTCGAAAGTGTCGCGGATGTTGCTGTCCAGAGCCACGCGCTTGCTCGGATCATCAGGAAAAACGGGTTCTGATAGGAACCACCCACACCTTCAAAACCGACCAGCCCGCTGGTCACGCCCGCGTTCGGACGCCAACGGTTGTAGGTGACGCCGTTAGCCAGAGCGATGTCCGGCACGCCCGCGGCGCCGACGCCGGCCATTGTGCCGGTGCCGATCGAATTGATAGCCGAGCCGTTCGAACCCGTCGTGGTGATCGGGTAGCACTTCGACTTGCCGGTCAGCGGATCGATGAAATCATTGCCGAAGCGGAAGCCGTCGGTCTGGCAGCGCGTGAACTCGCGGTCGCGCAGGGTCAGCTCGTCGCGCTCATAGCGTTCGATCGAGCCGGCGGCGCGCCAGCGGTCGCCACGGGCGCCGGCCGTCAGCGACAAACGGGTCGAACCGCCGTTGCCGTTGGCTTCCAGCGGCTCGTTGCGCTGGGCTTCGAAGATCAGGCCTTCGAAATTCTTGCGGGTCTGGATGTTGACCACGCCGGCCACGGCGTCCGAGCCGTACACCGACGAGGCGCCGTCGCGCAGGACTTCGACGCGGTCGATCATGGCGGTCGGCAGCACGTTCAGGTCGGCCGAGCCGACCGAGCCGCGCGAACCGGCGGGCGAGACGCGACGGCCGTTCAGCAGCACCAGGGTGCGGCTCGGGCCCATGCCGCGCAGGCCGATGGTGTTGGCGCCGGGACCGCCGTTGGTGACGTAGCCGCCGTAAGAGCTGTTGATCTGCGAGGTGCCGCCCGTGACGGCCGTGCTCTGCAGCGCCTCCGTGGTCGAAGCGAAGCCTTGCAGCGTCGCTTCTTCGCGCGTCACGACCTGAGTGGGCGAAGGCGCGTTATAGTTGTCGCGACGGATGCGCGAGCCGACGACGACGATTTCGTCGACTTGGGTCGCTTCCTGGTCAGTATTCGAAGCGCTTTGAGCGAGCGCCGTCCCCGGAATAAGCATGGCCATCGACAGTGCAGCAGCGCCAGCCGCCATCGTCGTGCCCAGCAGGTAGTCTTTACGAGTGCGCATAAGCCTCTGTGTACCTGTTAATTGTTACTGAACATCACGTCGTTCTATGAACGACGCTGAAAACCAATGTTCGTCATTACGCTTCTTGGCTGGTTCAATGGCTATGGCTGGCTCGTCACAGCATCAACCTATTTCTTTCAAAAAATCATTGTTAGGGCAAATTATGAGGCATTTTTGACGCGCAAACGCCGAGTTCGGACCGTTATTCCGTCCCTTTTTACCACATTTTGCCCAATTATGTTTCAAATAAGCCGAATTTGCCTCACTTAAGGCGAAGCTCGAGCCAAAGCATGGCGGAGTGAAGATCAACCTGTGGTGGCAAGAAGACGGATTTAGGCGCCCTCCCCGCCTCACCACGCCCTAGCGCCTTGCGCGCGCGCACATTACCTTAATGTTCATGGCCCGTTCTCCCGCGAAACAGAGCAAACCCGTCCACACGCCCAATCCGGGCCTGAGTGAAGCGCCCGTCGCCTTCGACCACGGCCGCGCGCCGATGTTCGCGCCTGTGAGCGGCCCGCGCCTGACGCCGGAGGAGGCGCCCGCCGCCCCCGCCGACTGGGTTCCCCACCGCCCTGACCGGCCGACCAACAAGAAGCGCGTCCCCTTCCGGTTGGAGACCCGCTACCAGCCCGCTGGGGACCAGCCCGCCGCTATCACCGAACTGGTCGCCCAGGCGGCCGAAGGCGACCGCGAACAGGTGCTGCTGGGCGTCACCGGCTCGGGCAAGACCTTCACCATGGCCAAGGTGATCGAACAGACCCAGCGCCCGGCCCTGATCCTGGCCCACAACAAGACGCTGGCGGCCCAGCTCTATTCCGAGTTCAAGGCCTTCTTCCCCGACAATGCGGTCGAGTATTTCGTCAGTTACTACGACTACTACCAGCCCGAAGCCTACGTCCCGCGCACCGACACCTACATCGAGAAGGACTCGTCGATTAACGAGCAGATCGACCGGATGCGCCACTCGGCCACCCGCGCGATTCTGGAGCGCGACGACGTCATCGTGGTCGCCTCGGTCAGTTGCATCTACGGCATCGGCTCGGTCGAGACCTACACCGCCATGACCTTCTCGCTAAAGGTCGGCGACACCATCGATGAGGCCAAGCTGCGCGCCGACCTCATCGCCCTGCAGTACAAGCGCAACGACCTGAATTTCGAGCGCGGCATGTTCCGCAAGCGCGGCGACGTGCTGGAGATCTTCCCCGTCCACATGGAAGACCGCGCCTGGCGCATCCAGTTGTTCGGCGACGAGCTGGAATCCATCCAGGAGTTCGACCCCCTGACCGGCAAGAAGACCGCCGAGCTGGAGGAGGTCACCGTCTACGCCGCCAGCCACTACGTCACCCCGCGCCCGTCGCTGAACCAGGCCATCACCGGCATCAAGGCCGAGCTGAAGGAGACGCTCGACTGGATGGTCGAGAACGGCAAGCTGCTGGAGGCCCAGCGCCTGGAACAGCGCGTCCGCTTCGATTTGGAGATGATGGAGGCCACCGGCTCCTGCGCCGGCATCGAGAACTACAGCCGCTGGCTGACCGGCCGCGCGCCGGGCGAACCGCCGCCGACCTTCTTCGAATACATCCCCGACAACGCCCTGCTGTTCGTGGACGAGAGCCACGTCACCGTGGGTCAGATCGGCGCCATGTTCCGCGGCGACTACCGCCGCAAATCGACCCTGGCCGAATACGGCTTCCGCCTCCCCTCCGCCATCGACAACCGCCCGCTGAAGTTCGAGGAATGGGACGCCATGCGGCCCCAGACCGTCTTCGTCTCGGCCACCCCCGGCGCCTGGGAGCTGGACAAGACCGGCGGCGTCTTCACCGAACAGGTCATCCGCCCCACCGGCCTGATCGACCCCCCGGTCGAGATCCGCCCCGTCTCCGGCGCCACCCGCAACCAGGTCGACGACGTCATCGACGAGGTGAAGGCGACCAGCCGCGCCGGCTACCGCTCCCTGGTCACCACCCTGACCAAGAAGATGGCCGAAGATCTTACCGAATACATGCACGAGCAAGGGGTGCGCGTCCGCTACATGCACTCCGACGTCGACACGCTGGAACGCATCGAGATCCTGCGCGACCTGCGCCTCGGTTCGTTCGACGTGCTGATCGGCATCAACCTGCTGCGCGAGGGCCTCGACATCCCCGAGTGCGGCCTTGTCGCCATCCTCGACGCGGACAAGGAGGGCTTCCTGCGCTCGGAGACCTCCCTGATCCAGACCATCGGGCGCGCGGCGCGTAACGTCGACGGCCGCGTCATCCTCTACGCCGACCGCATGACCGGCTCGATGGAGCGCGCCATCGCCGAGACCGACCGCCGCCGCGAGAAGCAGCAGGCCTACAACCTCGAACACGGCATCACGCCCGCGACGGTCAAGCGCGACATCAAGGAGATCCTCGACAGCCCCTATGAGTCCCGCGACCTGGACCGCCTGACCCGCCCCGGCGTCGCCGAGGAGGCCAAGCCCTTCATCGGCTCCAACTTCCAGGCCGCGCTCAAGGATCTGGAAGGCAAGATGCGCGACGCCGCCGCCAACCTCGAGTTCGAGGAAGCCGCCCGCCTGCGCGACGAGATCAAGAAGATGAAGCTCCTCGATCTCGAATTCGCCAACGAAGCGCTAACGGGCGCGGGCGAGGACGTGGACAAGTCTGCCCCGAAGCGTTGGCGGAAAGAGGCCGCGGCTGAGAAGGCGGAGGCGTTCAGGAAAGGGCGGTAGCAGCTCGCGCTTGAGACCGCCTTCATCCCCGATTCATGAGGCCCGGTTCATGAGGCTTACGAGCAACATGGCCGCGCGGCTTCGAGCTTGGCCGCAAAATCGGATGCGACCTTGCGGCGAAAATGCGGCATGGTGCGTTCAGGAGAGACGCCGATGACCAAGTCCAGCAATGAATCCGACGCCCGCGCCGCCCTGCGCGTGGTCTCCTCGCCGGAAGCCGAGGTCTATGACCTGATGCGCGCGCCCGAAACCACCGCCGAACGGGTCAAGCGCCTGCAGGCTGAAGCCCGCGCCCTGGCGCTCGAACAGGTCGAGGCCCTCGAGGTCGCCCTGTGTAAGGCCGCCGACATGGCCAAGGAGATCGCCGACGGCGGCGACGCCTATCCCGTCGGCGCCCGCGAACTGGCCGCGCGGCTGGTCCAGGATCTGCCCGCCAAGGCAGAGACCATGAAGGCCATCGTCGCCAAGAGTCATCCCTAGTCGGCCGCGGTCAGAAGGCTCCGCCTTCTCGACCCGACGCGGCCTGGGGCGCTTCGCGCCGCGCCTACCTTCAACGCCGTCATCCTCGGGCTTGACCCGAGGATCCAGCAAGCGCGCCGCTAGGCCCCCACCACATCCTCGTACTCGGGATGGCGCTTCAGCCAGGCCACAGCGTAGCTGCAGTGCGGGATCAGGGTCAGCTTCTCGGCGCGGGCGTGCTCGGCCAGAGCCTGCATGAAGCGGCCCGCCGCGCCCGTGCCGCGCAGGGCCGGGTGCGCCTCGACGTGCAGGATGACGCGGGCGTGGCCGCGCACCGCATACTCGGCCCAGACGGGATGCTCGGTTCCATCTGCGTCGGCGAACAACTGCTGGAAACGGCGGTCGGCGGCGTGGTCTTTGAAGGCGGGCACGGCGGCTCCTCCCGAGTGCGGTTAGATCAGGCCGGCCGATCGTTCAGCAGGGCCATCAGACCCAGAACGCTTTTCACCGTGAACCAGATCGACACCAGCAACAAAAGAAGTCCGGAGACCAGGAGAACCGGGAGGCCGATCAAGAAAGGCGATGTGACGATGCCGATGATGAACAACACCCACAGGACGGCGCTGATCCAAAACACCGACCAGAACAGCCTGATCTGCGCCTCGACGTGCTGGGCCGCCAGCCCGGTCGCCGAGCCCCGGTTCATATAGGCCAGCACCAGGCCGACCAGCACCAGCAGGTTCGCGCTGGGGATCGACAGAATGTACAGAATCCACGCCACCACGGCGCCGTCTCGGCCCGCGACCGGCGCGGCGGGATTCTGATCGCTCATGACGGCGGGCCTTTCAGTAGAAGAGACGACGCGGCTCGGCGATGGCCTGGCCCGTCAGCAAGTCCTTCAGTCCCAGGGCGCCGCGCACGATGGTCCACACCGCCATGACGAACAGGACGAAGACCCCGACGTTGACCAGGATCAACACCGCCCCGGCGATGATGGCGACCACCGCCGCCAGCAAGGTCCGCTGCTGGAAGACGAAATGGCTGCGCAACACCGGATCGACCGGCGCAGGCCGACGCCACACGCGCAACAGGCCGATCGCCGCCGCCACGCCGAAGGTCGGCGCCGCCAACAGGATCAGCGCATAACCGGCGTAAAGCCCCGCCAGATCGGCGGGCGCCGCTTCGGCGTTCGTGCTGCTGCTGTAATCGCCGGACTGGACCATCGGAACCTCTTGTCAGGCCGGGATGATGGCGGGACGGACGGCCCCGCGCAACCGGCCTCAGCGCGAATAGGCGACTTCGCAGGCGGCGGCCGCCGCATCGGGAATGGCGCCCGGCTTCTCGACACGCACGACGACGCTCAGCACGCGCGGATCGGCCAGGCAGGCGACGGCGGTGCGCTCGGCGAAGGTCTCGATCAGGGCGATGTGCGGCCCCGCCGCCAGCTCGCGCACGATGCGGGCCACGCCGTCGTAATCCAGCGTATCGGCCAGCCGCTCGACCGGAGCGGCGCCCAGGTCCAGCTCGACATCCACCACCAGCGGCTGCAACCGCCCATGCTCATGGTCGTAGAAGCCGATCGAGGCCTCGACCTTCAGGGCGCGGACCATGACCTTCAGGCCCAGGCGGCGCGGCTCGACGGACGGCAGGGGGGTGACGACGGCGCTCAAGACCAGGTCTCCGGCGGCAGAAGATCATTGATGCTGAAATCGGCCCGGTCGCACCAGGCGCCCAGCTCCCAGGCCCGCTCCGCCTCAGTCAGATCGCGCGTCAGAACGGTATTGGTCGGCGTCTCCTCGATGGCCAGTTCGGCCAGGCGGAAGGGCAGGCTCTCGGCCGACAGGATGGCCTCCAGCTTGCGCCACAGGGCAATGACCAGGGCCTCGGTCGTCGGGTCGCCGTCCACGGTCAGCACCTGGTTCAGGCGATGCGGTTCGTGCTGCTGGAACCAGGCCAGCAGGGGGTCGGCGCGGTTCAGCTGGAAGGCATGATCCAGGCTGCGATCGACGAAACCGTGCCAGCGCGCCTTCAGCCGCTCGAACGAAGCCGCATGGTTGGCGGCGCCGAAGGCGATCTCGGCCATCGGCTCCAACGTCACCGTCACGAACTCATTGTGCCCATGCGGCACGGCGCATTTCGACCCCGCATCGGCGATCAGCCGGTGCGCCATCGAGAAGCGGCGAGTGAAACGGACAGCGGGCATGAAGGTCTCAGGATGAACGGCGGCAGCTAAAGCACCAACCTATCGGCAAATAAAGGTCATGTGGCGGCGAACGCCCTCAGGCGAACTCCAGATCGCGGTCGCGGCGGGTCAGGCCGGCCCCGGCGTCCACCACCAGATTCTGGCCGGTCAGGCTGCGCGCCGTGAGGATGAAGGTCAGGGCCGCCGCCAAATCCTCGACCGCCACCGGCCGCTTCAGCGGCGTGGCCTCGGCCCCGGCCAGATAATCGGCCTCGGGCCAGCCGGCCGAGGGCAGGGTCAGGCCCGGCGCGATGCCGCAGACCCGGATGCGCGGCGCCAAGGCCAGAGCCAGGGCTCCGGTCATATGGGCGATGCCCACACGGCTGACGGTATAGGAGAAGAAGTCGGGGTTCGGCGCCGTGACCTTATAGTCCAGCATATTGACCACCACGCCCTCGTCCCCGTCAGGCAGGCGCGCGGCGAAGTCGCGGATCAGGGCCAGGGGCGCCAGGACATTGACCTCGTGATGAAGGCGCAGGTCCGCCTCCTGGAAGGTCTCCAGTTGGTCATAAACAAACAGGGAGGCGTTGTTGATCAGCACCCGCAACGGCCCGAAGGCGGCGGCCTGATCCATCAGGGCGGCGCGCGCCCCGGCGTCCGTCAGCTCGGCCTGAACGGCGACGGCGCGACGCCCCAGACCCTCGATGGCCCGGACCACGGCCTCGGCCCCCTGTGCGTCCGAACGGTAGTGGACGACGACGTCATAGCCCGCCTGGGCCGCCGCCTTCGCCAGCACCGCCCCGATCCGGCGCGAGGCGGCCGTGACCAGCGCCACGCCCCTCGAAGGGGCGTCAGCCGACCTGGAGTCAGTCAACCCGGCCGAACTCGAAGTAGTTGAAGGCGGCGACGACGGCGATGAAGGCGAAGATGGTGGCGATGGCCAGCATGATGGGTCTCCTGTTCCGCCCCCGAATAGGGGCAAGAGCGCCCCTGTTCAAGCCGCCCGGCAACAGCCTATCGTTCCGGCATGGCAAACTGGCGCACCCGCATCGAACCCTTTACCCGGCCGCTGTTCTTCATCTGGTCGCGGATGAGCCGGGGCATGACGCTGGGCGTGCGCGGCGCAGCGGTCGACGGCGAGGGCCGGGTGCTGCTGGTCAAGCACACCTATCTGGAGGGCTGGTGGCTGCCCGGCGGCGGAGTGGACAAGGGCGAGACGACGCAAGACGCCGTCATCCGCGAACTGCGCGAAGAGGCCGGGTTGATCGTCAGGGGCGAGCCGCGCCTGCTGTCGGTCCATTCCAACGAACGCTTCTTTCCGGGCGATCACGTCCTGGTCTACCGCATCGACGTCTTCGACATGACCGAGCGGACCAGCCATGGCGAAATCGCCGAGATCGGCTGGTTTCATCCGGACGCCCTGCCCGAGGACACGACCCGCGCCACCCGCGACCGCCTGGCCGAGATCTTCGGCGGCGCCGCGCCCGATCCGAACTGGTGAGACCGCCGATGCAGCTTCCCGTCCTCGCCCTGCTGGCCATGATCCTGGGCGGCGCCGCCACCGCCCTGCAGGGACCGACCAATGCGCGGCTGGCCAGCGCGGTCGGGTCGCCGGTCAATGCGGCCTTCATCTCCTTCTTCGTCGGGACGGTGGCGCTGGGCGTGCTGGCGATGACTTTGCAGGCGCGGCCGGACGTGCAGGCGATGAAGGCCCTGCCCGCCTGGGCGTGGCTGGGCGGACTCTACGGCTGCGTCTTCGTGGTGGCCGCCGCCTGGGGCGTGCCCAAGATCGGCGTGGCGCTGACCATCACTCTGATGGTGGCGGGCCAGCTGGCGTTGAGCCTGATCCTCGACCATTTCGGCGTCATGGGCGTGCCGCAGCAGCCGATCAGCCTGACCCGCATCGCCGGAGTGCTGCTGGTGATCGGCGGGGTGCTTCTGGTCCGGCGCGGCTGAGCCTATATCCCGCCTGATGACCGACCCGACGCCCGACATTCCGGAGACGCCCGACTCGCAGGCGAACGCCCTTCCGCTTCAGGCCGCCGAACTGATCGCGGACGAGGCCCGGCGCGCGCCCGACAAGCCCGGCGTCTATCGCATGTACGGCGAGGACGGCGCCTGCCTCTATGTCGGCAAGGCCAAGTCGTTGAAGAAGCGGGTGGTGCAATATGCGCAAGGCCGCTTCCACACCCAGCGCATCGGCCTGATGGTGTCGCTGACCCGCTCGATGGAGCTGGTGGTCACCGCGTCCGAGACCGAGGCCCTGCTGCTCGAATCCAACTTCATCAAGAAGCTGAAGCCGCGCTTCAACGTCCTGCTGCGCGACGACAAGTCCTTCGCTGAACTGATGATCCGTCGCGACCACCGCGCGCCTCAGGTCCGCAAGCATCGCGGCGCCCACACCATTCCCGGCGACTATTTCGGCCCCTTCGCCTCGACCTGGGCGGTCAACCACACGCTGAACACGCTGCAGAAGGCCTTCCTGCTGCGGTCCTGTTCGGACAGCGTCTATGAGACGCGCACCCGGCCCTGCATGCTGCACCAGATCAAGCGCTGTTCGGCGCCCTGCACCGGCCTGATCTCGCTTGAGGACTACGGCGATCTGGTCACGGAGGCGGAGCAGTTCCTGCGCGGCAAGTCGCGCGCCGTCATCGGCCGCCTGTCGCAGGAGATGCAGGCCGCCTCCGACGACCTCGACTTCGAGACCGCCGCCCGCGTGCGCGACCGCATCCGCGCCCTGTCGGCCATCGCCATGGAGAACAGCGTCAACGCCGAGGGCGTGGCCGAGGCCGACGTCTTCGCCCTGCACGCCGAGGGCGGTCAGGCCTGCGTCCAGGTCTTCTTCTATCGCGCGGGCCAGAACTGGGGCGGACGGGCCTATTTCCCGCGCGTGGACAAGAGCGACAGCGACCCGGAAATCCTCGCCGCCTTCCTGGGCCAGTTCTATGAAGACAAGCCGGTTCCGCGCCTGATCCTGTCCAACGTCCGCCCGCATGAACTGGAGCTGCTGGAGGAAGCCTTCAGCATGAAGGCCGAACACCGCGTCGAGATCGCCCGCCCCCAGCGCGGCGGCAAGGCCAGTCTGGTCGACCACGCCCTGACCAACGCCCGCGAGGCGCTGGGCCGCAAGCTGGCCGAGAACTCGGCGCAGTCCAAGATTCTGGACGAGGTGTGCGAGGCTTTCGGTCTGGACGCCCGGCCCGAGCGGATCGAGGTCTATGACAACGCCCACATTCAGGGGACGAACGCCGTCGGCGGCATGATCGTCGCAGGGCCGGAGGGCTTCCGCAAGAACCAGTACCGCAAGTTCAACATCAAGGGCGAAGACCTGGCCCCCGGCGACGACTACGGCATGATGCGCGAGGTCATGCGCCGCCGCTTCGGCAAGCTGGTCAAGGACGAGGAGGCCGGCGAGGCGGTCGAGCGCCCCGATCTGCTGCTGATCGACGGCGGGGCGGGCCAGCTGGCCGAAGTGCTGGCCGTTATGGCCGATCTGGGCGTCGACGACATCGCCGTGGTCGGCGTGGCCAAGGGACCGGATCGCGACGCGGGGCTGGAGAAGTTCTTCATGCCCGGCAAGGCGCCTTTCATGCTGCCGCTGAAAAGCCCCGCCCTCTATTACCTGCAACGGCTGCGGGACGAGGCGCACCGCTTCGCCAACGGCGCCCACGCCAAGCGTCGATCCATGGACATCAAGAAGAACCCGCTGGACGAGATCGAGGGCGTCGGGCCGGGACGCAAGAAGGCCCTGCTGCACGCCTTCGGCTCCGCCAAGGGCGTCAGCCGCGCCTCGGTCGCCGACCTGATCAAGGTCACCGGCGTCAATCAGTCGCTGGCTGAACGCATCCACGGCTTCTTTCACAAGTCCTGACAGACGAAGATTTCGGGTTGAGCGACCAACCGTCGCGGGTCTAGGAAACGCTTCATGACCAACGAATTGACCAAGGGCTATCACCGCTTCCGCCAGAATCGGTGGCCATCCGAACGCGCCGAATACGAAGCCCTGGCCGCCAACGGTCAAAAGCCGCACACTTTGGTCGTGGCCTGCTCCGACAGCCGCGCCGATCCGGCCCTGATCTTCGACACCGCGCCGGGCGAGCTGTTCGTCGTGCGCAACGTCGCCAATCTGGTCCCCCCCTATCAGCCCGACGGCAAGCTGCACGGCGTCTCGGCGGCGCTGGAGTTCGGCGTCAATGTGCTGAAGGTCAAACACGTCGTCGTCATGGGCCACGCCTCATGCGGCGGGGTGAATGCCATGCTGAACGGCGCGCCCGCCAACTGTCAGGACTTCGTCGCCCCCTGGGTCGAACAAGCCGCCCCGAGCGTGCGCCGCGCGGTCGAGGCCCTGCCCGCCGAACAGGTCGAGTGCGCCGCCGAGGAGGCCGTCGTGCGCCTGTCGCTGGACAACCTGCGCACCTTCCCCTGGATCGCGGAGAAGGAGGCGGCGGGCGAGCTCAAGCTCAGCGGCCTGCACTTCGGCATCGCCCTGGGCATCCTGTCCAAGCTGACGGGACCGGGACGGTTCGAGCGGCTGGACTAAGCGGCGCCCACGCCGCGGCTCACGCCTCTGGCCTCGCCACTGGCCACGAACCGTGGCACACCCGGCGCGTTGCAACGGAAGACGTCATGGCCCCTGCCTACAAAGCCATCCCCAACATCCTGACCAGCCTGCGCCTGGCGGCGGGGATCGTCATGTTCCTGCTGCTGGCGGGCGCGACCAGCGGCTTCCCCTTCGTTTCGGCCTGGCTAAGCCCTGACGATCAGTTCGCCATGTACCGCACGGGGTTCTGGATCTTCGTCATCGCCGCCTCGACGGACTGGATCGACGGCTATCTGGCCCGTCGCTGGAAGGCGGAGACCCGCTGGGGCGCCATCTTGGACCCGATCGCCGACAAGATCCTGGTGACCGGCGCCGTGCTGGGCGTTCTGACAAGCGGTTCGGTGCAGCAGATCATCATTCCCTGCGGCCTGATCCTGTTCCGCGAGTTCGCGGTCTCGGCCCTGCGCGAGACCATGGCCGGGCGCATCAACCTGCCCGTCACCCTGGCCGCCAAGTGGAAGACGACCCTGCAGATGGTCGCCCTGGGTTGCCAGCTGTTCGCCCGCAACTGGGACGGCTGGGGTCTGCCGTTCGACTATCTGCCCGCCTTCCAGCTGTTCTCCGACGCCCTGATCTGGCTGGCCGCCCTCGTCACCCTGTGGACCGGCTGGCAGTATTTCAGCGCCGCCCAGAAGCAGATGCGGGATCTGTAAGCCCTTCTCCCTTGAGGGAGAAGGTGGCAGGCGGAGCCTGACGGATGAGGGGTGTCGGCGGCGCGGGTTGAAATTCAGCCTCCGCAGCCTGCGCCCCTTTTTCATGCCGTCGCGCTCACACCCCTCATCCGGTCCTGACGGACCACCTTCTCCCACAAGGGGAGAAGGACGTCAGAGCGTCTTTTCGAGCACCACGAACTCCAGCTCGCGTGTGCGCGGCAGGCCGAAACGTTCGTCATCCATCGGGAAGGGCCGCGTCTCGCCGGTCAGGCGATAGCCGCGCCGCTCGTACCAGGCGATCAGCTCGGCGCGCTGACGGATGACGGTCATCTCCATGCGCGTCGCGCCGAAACGGGCGGCGGCTTCGGCCTCGGCGGCGTCGATCAGCAAGCGGCCCAGACCGCCAGCCTGGCGCGCCGGATCGACCGTCAGCAGGCCGAGATAGGCCAGGCCCTCGCCCTGATCCGCCACCTGGACGCAGCCGGTCAGGACGCCCTCGACCTCAGCCAGCAGGATGACCCGCGACGCATCGGTCAGGATATCGCGCAGTTCCGCTTCATCCGTGCGCTGGCCGCCCAGAAGATCGGCTTCATGGGTCCAGCCGGCCTTGGCGCTATCGCCGCGATAGGCGCTCTCAATCAGGCGGTGCAGCGCCGGAACATCGTCCGGCGCGGCGGGACGGAAGCTCGCTTCGCTCACTGGACGCCCAGCTCCCGGATCAGGTGATCCATGCCGTAGACGTCGCGCAGGGCCGTGGTCACGGCCTGGGTGGTGACGATGACACTGCGGTTGACGTTGCGATCATAGCCATAGGCGTTGCGCTGGGTCAGGACAGTGGAGTCGAAGTTGGCGCCGATGATCTCGCCCTTGGCGTTGACGGCGGGCGAGCCCGACGAGCCGCCGATGGTGTCGGACGACACCGCCATGTTCATCACCGCGTTCGGGTCGATGCGGTCCTTGGCGGCCAGCAGCTTGGGCGCAACGTTGAATGGTTCAGCGCCCGTCGCACGGTCCCACAGGCCGGCGAAGGTGGTGAAGGCGCCGATGCGCTGGCCCGGAACGTCGGTGCCTTCGACCCGGCCATAGGTCAGGCGCAGGGTGCCGGTGGCGTCCGGATAGACCGCATCGCCGAAGACGGCGAAGCGGGCGGCGGCCAGTTGCTCGGACGCGCGGTCGGTCGGGGCCTTGACCTTGTTGTCCCACTCGGTGCGAACAGCGCGGGCGTCGGCGTCGATAGCCAGGACATACTGGATCAGCGGATCGGTCGAGGCCTGCACGGCGGGCAATCCGCCTTCCCACAGGGCGCGGCGCACGGCGGGATCGGCCAGCGTCGTGCCTTCGATCAGGCGCGCCGACAGGGCCTCGGGGCTGTCCTTGCCCAGCAGGGTGCGGGCGTAGGGGCTGTCGACGGTCAGCCATTCACGGGTCTTGGACAGCCACCACTCCAGACGGATCTGCTCCAGTTCGGAATAGGTCGGGCGCTCGGCGAACAGGCCGGACTGTACGCCCGGCAGGCGGCTGTCGGCGAACTCGGGCAGGCGCTGATCGGACGGCTTGGCGCGCTCCTGCGCCCCGCGCACGATGGCCCGCGCCCAGCTGAACAACGGCGAACCGCCCGCGACCGAGGTCGTGCCCATGCCCGTGCCGCCTTCCAGCAGAGCCATCGGGGCATAGAGTTCGCGAGCAATCGGCTGAACTTCAGCGAGGGCGGCCCAGGGATCGCCGACCTGGGCCGACAGGGCCTCGCTCTCGGCGACGCGGCGCCGGAAGACCGTTTCCTGACCGGCCAACTGATCCATGAAGGCCGGGTCGATCAGGGCCGCCATGCGGCCCCGCCCGCGCTTGTAGGTGTTTTCGACGCCGACGATGGGGTCCATGGCGATGAAGGCCTGCTCCTCGCCTTCCTCGGCATAGCGGATCAGACGACCGCGCAGCTCCGAGGCGATCAGCTGATCCAGCGGCAGGACCACGTCGCGAATGGTCATCAGCTGAGCCTGGGTCAGCAGGCGCTGGGTCGAGCCGGGGTTGCCGGTGACGAAGACGGGTTCGTGCTCAGTCGGCCTGTCCGGGTTCCAGGTGAAGTGGGTCGGCGTCGCGGCGGGCTTGCCGTCCTCATACAGACGGATGAAAGCCGCATCGATGGCGAAGCGCGGGAAGGAGAAGTTGTCCAGGTCGCCGCCGAAGGTCGCGGCGCGGTCTTCCGGCGCCCAGGCCAGGCGCACGTCGGAGTATTTGCGGAACTTGTAGAGCTTGAACTGGCCGCCGCGATACAGGCTGACGACCTGGCAGCGGATCTTGGGGTCATCGCCGCAGTTTTCGGTCTCGATGCGACCGGCCTCGGCCTCGCGCGCCTGGGTGTAGGCCTGACCGTCCAGACCCTCGCCCGCCTTCTGCACGCGCTCGGTGACGTCGGAGATGTCGGTCAGGATTTCGGCCGAACCGCCGGGGCATTTCAGCTCTTCCTCACGGCTCTTCGGCGTGAAGCCGGTCTCGGCGTATTGCAGCTGGGGCGTGGACAGGTTGGCGACGCAGGTGGCGACGCAGTGGTTGTTGGTCATCACCAGCCCCTCGGCCGAGATGACGCCCGCCGAGCAGCCGCCGAACTTCACCGAGGACTGGCGGACGCGATCCAACCAGGCCTGGTCAATGCTCGTGCCCAGGGTCTGATTGGCGCGGGCGATGGGGAAGTTGTCGTAGGTCCACATCCCCTCCTCCGCCTTGGCCGAAGAAGCGGCGGCGAAGGCCAGGACGGCGGCCGAGGCGAAGAGTATCGGGGTGTAGGTGGTGCGCATGAGACATCCTCGACGTCGCGGCTCGACTGTCGCCGAGGCCCTGTTTCAGCCCCCTGGAAACCGAGGCCGTCTTGCGGTCAGTCTGAACAGAACCTGGACGGAAACCGCAACCCCTGGCGGGCGCATTCACAGCGCGCGTTCGCGGGTCTAGATTCGGCGAATGACGAAACGGGACGGGATTGACGCCATGTCTGACGACTTCCCCCAGGGCGTAGTGCACGTCGCCGGAAAAGACATGCAGGCGCGGCTGTCCTCCGACGCCGAGATCCTGGCCCTGTGGCGAGGGCTGACGCCGCTGGGCCGCAATGAATTCATCTGTTGGGTCGAAGACGCCAAACAGGCCGCCACCCGCGAGAAACGGATCGAGCGCGCGGTCGAGGAACTGCGCGAGGGCAAGCGACGGCCCTGCTGCTGGGCCGGCTGCATCCACCGCACAGACAAGACGCCCAGTCGCTGGCAGCAGGCGGTGCTCGTCGAGAAGAGCCGGGGCAAGCCGCAGTAACTCTGAGCGGACAAAGAAAAAGGGGACGCCCGACGGCGCCCCCCAATCCCGGACCTAAATCCGACAGGCTTAGCGACGCACGCCCAGTTCGCGCAGCAGGCGCGGCTGGTTGTAGACGGTGCGCAGGGCCTCGGTGACGGCGGCGGTCGAGACCGACACCGTGCGGTTCAGCTCGCCGTCGTAGCCGAACGAGCCGCCCAGCGAGTGGATGTTGCCGTCAAAGGCGGCGCCGATCACTTCACCCTTGGCGTTGATCACCGGCGAGCCGGAGTTGCCGCCGATGATGTCGTTGGTCGAGACGAAGTCGTAGACGACGTCCTTGTTGATCCGGTCCTGCGCCGCCACGAAACGCTCTGAGGCGTTGAACGGCTCGGCGCCGGTGGCGCGCTCATACAGGCCGCCCATGTGGGTGAAGGACGGCACGGTGACGCCGCGATAGGTCCAGCCCTTCACCTGACCGTAGGACAGGCGCAAGGAGAAGGTCGCGTCGGGGTAGAGGTTGTCGCCATAGACGGCGAAGCGGGCCTGGGCGACCTTTTCGGCGGCGCGGGCGGTCGGGGCGTTGACCCCGGCGTCCCACTGGGTGCGGATCGCTTGCGCCGCATTGTCGTTGGCCAGGACGAAGGCGATCATCGGGTCGCCCGAGGCGGCCAGCTGCTCCGGCGTCATGGCCAGGGCCTCGGCGCGGAAGGCCGGGTCGATGAGGCGGCTCTGCACCAGGCGAGCGGCGATGACTTCCGGGCTTTCGGCGCCCAGCATGGTCTTCACGTCAGCGCTGTCGACCGTCAGATATTCGCGGGTCTTCAGCATCCAGTGCGACAGCTGGATCTCTTCGACGCCGACCGGGATCGGCGCTTCCGAGGCCAGGCGACGGCCCAGGGCGGCGATGTCGCTGTCGGCGTAGCCGGCGCGGCGTTCAGCCGCCGGCTTGGCGCGCTCCTTCGACGCGCGGACGATCGACCGGGCATAGGAGTAGAGGGTCGAGCCGCCGCCCGCGTTCGCCTCAAGCTGGCGGTAGGGCAGATAGAGATCGCGGGCCGTGACCTGCACCTTCTCCAGATCGCCCCACGGGTCGCCGATGCGCTCAGCCACGGCCGGGTCGGCGGCGACGCGTTGACGCAGTTCAGCCTCTTCCTGACGCTTCTTGCCCATGAAGGTCGGGTCCGTCAGGGCGCCCTGCTGGCCGTAATAGACCTTGAAGCTGTTCTCCAGGCCGAAGATCGGGTCCAGGGCGACGCGCTTCTCTTCCTCGCCGGTCGTCGAATATTCGACCAGACGGCCGCGCAGTTCGGCGCTCTGGATCAGGGTGATCGGGATCTGCTGGTCGCGCAGACGCTCCAATTGGCTGATCGTCAGCAGGCGCGAGGTCGAACCGGGGTTGCCCGCCACGAAGGTGACTTCGCCGTCGACCGGGGCGTTGGGGTTCCACTTCAGGTGGTTCGGGCTGGAGACCGGCTTGCCGTCCTCATAGGCGCGCAGGAAGGCGGCATCGAGGGCGTAGCGCGGGAAGTTGAAGTTGTCCGGGTCGCCGCCGAAGAAGGCCGCCTGGAACTCCGGCGCGAAGGCCAGACGCACGTCTTCGTACTTGCGGAACTGATAGAGGGCGTATTTGCCGCCGCGATAGAAGCTGATGACCTGGCAGGTCAGCTTGCGGTCGTCGCCGCAGGCTTCCTTCTGGATCGCATCGATCTCGGCCGAGCGGGCGGCGACGAAGGCCGCGCCTTCCAGGCCCGAACCGGCGCCCAAGACGCGCTCGGTCACGTCGGTGATGTCGGTCAGGACTTCGGCCGTCTGGCCGGGGCAGGTCTTCTCTTCCTCACGCGTGGCGGGCATCCAGCCGTTCTTGACGTAGTCGTTCTGGGCCGTGGACAGGTCCTGCACGCAGGAGATGACGCAGTGGTGGTTGGTCAGGATCAGGCCTTCGCCCGACACGAATGACGCCGAGCAGCCCTGCAGACGCACGGCGGCGTTGCGCACGCGATCCAGCCACGACTGGTCGATGCGGGTGCCGTACGTGTCGTTCACCGTCTGGATCGGGAAGTTGTCGAAGGTCCACATGCCCTCGTCGGCGCGCGCGGCCGAAGCGGGGGCGTTGATCACCACTGCGGCCATGCCGAGGGCGGCCAGGGAAGCCGTGAACGAAAGAGTGCGACGAAGCGACATGGGCGTCTCCGAATAGGCGGGACACCACGCCACGCCTTGCTGTTGCGCGTCACTAGCCTTGCCGGGGCCGCTTCCTCAACCCCCGTAACAAATCCGGCTGCGCCAGCCTTACCCCGATTTAACTTGGCCCCAGGCCGGGGCGCGGTCAGATAACAGCGCAAGTCAGGGGAATAGATACGCGTCATGTCGCTCGCGCTGTCCACGCTGCTCTTTGAGTGGCGCCGCTATATGGCCGCCGTCATGGCGCTGGCCCTTTCGGGTCTGCTCGTGCTGGCCATGACCGGGGTTTTCATCGGCATCGGCAAGGGCTTCACCGCCCAGATCGAACGCTCGAGCGCCGATATCATGATCCTTCAGCCGGGCGCCAAGAGCTTGATCAATGGACCGTCCGGCGTGCCGCGCCGCTTCATCCCCCTGGCCTATAATCATCCCGAAGTGATCGAGGTGCAGCCTCTGGACGGCGCCGGCGGCACCTTCCAGTCGGTCAAGGAGGTCGACCCGACCCGCAGCCAGGCCGACAACGCCAAACAAGGCGCTCCGCGCCTGAAATTCGTCCAGTCCAGCATCATCGACACCACGCCCGGCTCTGTCACCATTCCGACCGACTATTCGCAGGAACTGGTCGACGCCCTGCGCCAGCCCTTTACCGTCGCAGTCGATGAAACGGCCTTGACGCCGCTGGGCGTCAAGCTGGGCGACAAGGCCCTGTACAATGGTCAGACCGTCACGGTCGTCGGCGTCACCCGCGGCTATCCCAATATGATGCAGCCCGGCGTGGTCATGTCGCGCGACACCCTGCGCATGCTGGGTCAGGCCGACACCGGCCCGCGCGTCGGCCCTCTGATGATCAAGATCAAGGATCCGGCCCGCGCCCCTATCGTGGTCGCCCAGCTGAACGCCATGGGCAACGGCCAGTGGAAGGCCTGGACCCGTCAGGACCTGGCCGACGCCAACGCCGGCGCCATGTTCGAGGAAGGCATCCTGGTCATCATCATCGGCGGTTGCGTGGTGCTGGGGATCATCATCGGCGTGGCCATCACCTGGCAGACCCTGCGCGGCGCCATCATGGCCAACATCAAGGAGTTCGCCTCCCTGCGCGCCCTGGGCGTCGGCATGGGATCCCTGCGCCGCATCGTCATGGAGCTGAGCTTCTGGGTCGGCGTGGTCGGCGTGGCCGCCGCCATCGGCCTGACCTGGCTGCTGTCCCTGTTCGCCATGTCCAAGGCGGTCATCATCGCCCTGCCCCTGCCGCTGCTGATCGTGGTGGGCGGCGGACTGATCGCCATCGCCATGGTGTCCGGCCTGCTGTCGATGGGCATCCTGAAGAAGAGCCAACCTGCGGATCTGCTGCGATGAACACTATGGCTTTTGGGCACACGAAAGTGCACGGCAAGCATGGCGAATTCGCCATAGAGGCCAAGGGACTGGTCAAGCGGTTCAAGTCCGGCAAGAACTACGTCGAGGTTCTGAAGGGCGTGAACTTCGACGCCCGGCACGGCGACCTGACCATGGTCATGGGGCCGTCGGGCTCGGGCAAATCGACGCTGATCGCGGCGCTATCCGGGCTGCTGCGTCCCGAGGAAGGCCGCGTCGACGCCTTGGACGTAGACGACATGTGGAAGCTGTCGTCAGGCCGGATCGACAAGTTCCGCCTGGATCACTGCGGCTTCATCTTCCAGGGCTTCAACCTGTTCCCGGCGCTCAGCGCCCTGCAGCAGGTGACGACGGTTCTGAAGTTCCAGGGACTGACGCCCGATCAGGCGAAGAAACGCGCCACCCTCGCGCTGGAGGAAGTCGGCCTCGGCCATCGTCTGCATCAACGCCCGGCGGCTCTGTCCGGCGGTGAGAAGCAGCGCGTCGCCATCGCCCGCGCCCTTGCCAAGGATCCGCAGATCCTGTTCGCCGACGAGCCGACCTCGGCGCTGGACGGCGAAAACGGCCAGGTGGTCATTCGCCTGCTGCGACGCGCCGCCACCGAACACGGCGCCGCCGTCATCTGTGTGACGCACGACCCGCGCCTGGAAGCCTGGGCTGACCGCGTCATCCACATCGAAGATGGCGTGATCATCGACGATCAGCGCCGCATCCCCAATCCCGACGCCGTCCTGGCCTCGCACTGACACCGATCCTTTGAGGACTCACATGCCCGCATTTCTGAAAAACAAATGGCTCTGGATCGGCCTGGCGCTGCTGGTCGTTCTGATCATCGCCTTCAGCATGTTCCAGCAAGCCGGAGCCGCGAAGAAGGCCGAACTGGCCCAAGCCGCCGAGAAGAAGGTCGAAAGCCCCTACTCCGCCATCGCCAACGGCAAGGTCGATATCGAGGGCGGCATCATCCAGATCGCAGCCCGTCGCGGCGGCGTGGTGCGCGAAGTCCTGGTGCAGGAAGGCGACCGCGTCACCTCCGGCCAGATCCTGGCGCGCCAGGAGGACGACGAGCCGCGCCTGGCGTTGCAAACCGCCGCCGCCAACCTGTCGGAAGCCGAAAGCCAGCTGCGTTTGATCAACGTCGATATCGCCACGGCCCAGCGCGAATACGATCGCCTGCAGAAGCTGGTCTCGACCAACTTCGTCGCCGCCCAGCGCCTGGATCAGGCCCGCGACGCCATTGCGCAGGCTCAGGCCCGCCTCGGCTCGCAGCAGTCGGCCGTTCAGACCGCTCGCGCCCGCCGCGACGAGGCCGCCTATAATGTCGAGATGACCGTCATCCGCGCACCTTCGGACGGCCGCATCGTGCGCCGCTACGCCAACCCCGGCGCCGGCGCCTCGACCCTGAACGTGTCGAACATGTTTGACCTGGAGCCCGACGCCCCGCGCATCGCCCGCGCCGAGATCGTCGAGGCCGACATTCCGAACATCACGCCCGATCAGGCCGTCGAGATCACCCCGGAAGGCGATCCGTCGAAGGTGTATGTCGGCAAGGTGCTGCGCCGCGCCGCCGTCTTCGGCGCCCGCAAGCTGGCCTCGGACGACCCCTCGCAGCGCACCGACGAGCGCGTGGTCGAGGTGGTGGTCGCCGTCAACGACGCGCCGCTGCTGATCGGCCAGCGCGTTCTGGTCAAGTTCATGAAGCCGGGCGAGACGGCCGGCGCCAAGCGCGACACCAACGTCGCCGGCGTGCCCGCCACCCGCTCGATGCAGACCCCGGCTCGCCGCTAAGCTGGAAACGCCATCGCAAATGGAAAGGGGCGCCGCGAGGCGCCCCCTTTTTATTGGCGGGTTTCTCAGGACCGAAAGGGTCAGTTCCCCGTGAACGCCCCTGGCCGCTTCTCCAGCACCGCCGTCACGCCCTCGATGTGGTCGTCGGTCAGGTGGGCCAGGGCCTGCATGGCGGCGGACAGTTCCAGCATCTGATCGAAATTCATGTCGCGGCCCTGGCGCAGCAGGCTTTTCGCCATGCGCAGGGCCTGGGGCGGTTGGGCCGCGATCTGGCCGGCTGTCTCCATCGCCTCGTCCATCAGCGTCTCATGCGGGACGACGCGGTTGACCAGCCCCCATTTCTCAGCTGTCTCGGCGTCGATGGAGCGGGCGGTGAACAGCAGTTCAGCGGCGCGGTTGTAACCGATGTTGCGCGGCAACAGCCACGAACCCCCGTCGCCGGGAATGATGCCCAGCTTCATGAAGGGCACGCCGAAGCTGGCGCGATCCGAGGCGATGCGGATGTCGCCCAACCCAGCGATGTCGCAGCCCAGCCCCATGGCCGGGCCGTTGATGGCGCTGACCAGCGGAACCTCCAGCCCGTAGAGGGCGCGCACGATGCGGTGGACGACACGACGATAGCGTTCGCGGATGGCGGCGCCGGAGCCTTCGAACAGGTCGCGTCGGTCCTTCATCGCCTTCAGGTCGCCGCCCGCCGAAAAGGCGCGCCCGGCCCCCGTCATCACTACGCAGCGGATCGACGGGTCGGCGTTGACGGCGTCGCAGGCGGCGGCGAAAGCCTCGCCGTCCTCCAGGTCCGGCAGGGCGTTCAGACGGTCGGGCCGATCCAGGGTCCAGACCATGACCGCGCCTTTGCGCTCTTCGACGATCAGACCCATGCCGCGCTTCCTCTTCACCAATGAAGCCTCGGGTGTCGGCCACCGGGCGGCGCGATGGCAAGGGCGGAATTGAAAAACCCCGGTCGTTCTGACCGGGGCTTCTGGTTGGATCATCCAGTCTCGCGACTACGCGCGCGGCCGTTTGATCGTTATGGGCACGAAGTTGGACGGATGGCTGACCACGCGGTCGCCTGCGCCGTTCATCTGCTTCGTGTTCACCAGCATCCCGCCGAATAGGGCGAAGGACAGCATGGCGTGCTGGAGATTGCGCTCTTTGTTTTCGTTCATTTTTGGCGTCTCCTTTCGCTGAACGATGAAAGAAGACACGTCGTGCTTATTGGGACTCTCACCCTGTCAGTCGTTTCGCGTCGACGATGAAGATAGCGAAGCTGTGGAAAAAGTCAAGAATTATAGTCCGTTCTCGGACGCAATGTAGCGATAGCGTCACGAATCATGCCCGAAGCCTCCGCCCCTCGCCCGCCCCGACCCGTCGCCAGTCCGTGCGTCATGGTCTGCACCGTCGACGGCGCGTCGGGTCTGTGCCTGGGCTGTTTCCGCACGCTTCAGGAAATCGCGACCTGGAGCCGGATGACGGACGAGGCCCGCGCCGCTGTCATGATCGACCTGCCGGGCCGCAAGGGGCGGATCGATCCCCGCCTGCTGGGCGAATGAAGGCCGTCTTGCGAAGGGCGGGCTTCGTCAACCTTTCGTTCGCCACGTCGCTTCACCGCATGGGAAGACCAAGGCGGCATAGTCCGTCTCATGATCCGCTTTGACCCGCGCTCCGCTGTTGTTTTCGCCGCCGCCCTGGCGTCGGCGTCAGCGTGCATCGGCGCCCTGATGTGGTGGGAAGGCCCGGCCCAGGCCTACGCCGCCGTCGCCCTGAAGGAAGCGCCGTCGGTGACGCGTGCAGCCGACGGCCACTATTGGGCCGAAGCGACGGTCGAGGGGCGGCCCATGCGGATGCTGGTCGACACCGGCGCCAGCGTGGTGACGCTGAGCCGCGCCGACGCCGAACGGCTGGGCGTGCGGCTGAAACCGCATGACTTCAACCAGACGCTGAACACCGCCTCGGGCCAGGTGCCCGCTGCGCGGGTGCTGCTGACCTCCCTGTCGGTGGCGGGGGTGGAGATGACCTCGGTCGAGGCCCTGGTGGTCGATCGCGACATGCCCGCGGCCCTGCTGGGCATGAGCTTCCTGGGCCGACTCTCGGCCTTCGAGGCGCGGCCCGACGGCCTGATCCTCAGGGGCTGAGCGCGTCTCAGCCGCGCCGGCCGAAGGGCACCACCTTATTGTCCCGGTCATGGCCGATATCGGCGCCGCCCAGATAGGGTATCCCCGACCGCACGCACCAGTACCGCACGATCTCCTCCGCCGTCTGGCCGAAATCGGGATCATTGACGGTGACGTCCGACACCCGGCCCAGACGGATGCCCGCAACGCGGCGGATCGAGGCCTGGCCGGTCAGGTGGAACATCATCCGATCGACGCGATAGAGGGCCTCGGACACCTCTTCCAGCATCAGGACGTGGCCGGTCAGGTCCGGCTCGATCGCCGTGCCGACCAGTTCGTTGAGGATGGTCAGGTTGAAGCCGACGGCGGGTCGAGCGTCGGTCAGCAGGGAGGGCTCCAGCGAGGCCGCATCGCCGCTTCGCAGCCAGTTCACCGCCCGAAGGCCCGTGGCGTCATGACGCGATCCGTCCGAGGCCATCGGCCCGTGCGCGACGTGGGGGAAGCCCGCGCGATAGAGCGCCGCCAGCAGGCTGCCCGCGTCGGAGTAGCCGAGATAGCGCTTGGCGTAGGCGTGGGCGTTCAGTTCGGGGATCACCGCCTCGGCGATGCGGCAGGCGCCGTAGCCGCCCCGCGCGAACCAGACGGCGTCGATGCCGGGATCGTTGGCGGTCTCGACGAAGGCGCGGGCGCGGGTGGCGTCATCGCCGCCGAAATGGCCGTGAGTGTCGAACAGGGCCGGATGCAGCACTATTTCGACCTCGCCGTCCGGCCAGGCCCTCGCCGCCCAGGCCCGGATCGCCTCGCCCCGCGCGGGGTCCAGGCGGGAGCTGGCGTTGACGACGCCGATTCGGAACGGTCTGGTCTGCATGGACAGGGTGGCCTCGGGCGTCTTGCGTGCTAGTCAGGCCGCCGGACATTCCCCGGTTTCGAGCCCTGAAATCAAGCCGATGAACAAAGACTATTTCTTCTGCGGCGTCGGCGGCTCCGGCATGCTGCCCCTGGCGATGATCGTTCAGGCGCAAGGCCACCGCATCGCCGGCTCCGACCGCGCCCTGGATCAGGGCCGCACGCCCGAGAAGTTCGACTGGCTGCGCGCGCACGGCGTGACCCTGCACCCGCAGGACGGTTCGGGCGTGGTCAGCAAGGATCAGGTGGTCGTCGCCACCGGCGCGGTCGAAGACACCGTGCCCGACATCGGCGCGGCCAAGCGCGTCGGCGCCCTCATCAAGACCCGGCCTCAGTTGCTGAGCGAACTGTTCAACGCGGCTCCGACCTCGATCGGCGTGGCGGGCACCAGCGGCAAGTCCACCATCACCGGCATGATCGCCTGGCTTCTGGATCAGGCCGGGCGTGAGCCGACCGTGGTCAACGGCGCCGTGATGAAGAACTTCGCCGACGCCGACCACCCCTTCGCCAGCGCCCTGGTCGGCGGACCGGACCTGTTCGTCGCCGAGGTGGACGAGTCGGACGGCTCCATCGCCCGCTATGACCCGACGGTGGCCGTGGTCTCCAACATCTCGCTGGACCACAAGTCGATGGAGGAGTTGCGCGACCTGTTCGGCGGCTTCGTCGGCCGGGCGACGACGGCGGTGCTGAACCTCGACAATCCCGAGACGGCGGCGCTGGCTCAGACCCTGGCGCCCGGCAAGGCGATCACCTTCGCGCTGGGCGAGGAAGAGGCCGACCTGTCGGCGCACGACCTGCAACCGCTGCCGACCGGCATGACGTTTGAACTGCGCGTGCGCGGCGAGGCGGCGCGGGCGGCGAGGCTGAACGTGCCGGGCGCGCACAACGTCGCCAATGCGCTGGCGGCGCTGGGGGCGGTCAGGGCGCTGGGCGTCGGCATGGAGCAGGCCGTCGCGGCGCTGGAGACGTTCAGCGGCATCCGGCGACGGCTGGAGGTGGTCGGGACACAGGGCGGGGTCACCGTCATCGACGACTTCGCCCACAACCCGGACAAGATCGCCGCCACCCTGAAGACCCTGCACGCCTTTGACGGGCGGCTTCTGATCCTGTTCCAGCCGCACGGCTTCGGCCCGCTGAAGCTGATGAAGCACGAGTTCATCGAAGGATTCGCCGGGCTGATGCGGCCGAACGACGTGTTGCTGATGCCCGAGCCGGTCTATTACGGCGGCACCACCGACCGCAGCGTCGGCTCGGAGGACATCGCAGCGGGCGTGCGCGCGGCGGGGCGTCAGGCGCAGGCGCTGGAGACGCGCGCCGACTGCGGCGACCGCATCGTCGAGATCGCCCACCCCGGCGACCGAGTCGTGGTCATGGGCGCACGCGACGACAGCCTGTCGACCTTCGCGGCCGAGCTGCTGGCGCGCCTCTGATAATCCGCTTCCGGATCATATGTCAGATTAGCCTTGCAAAACATTCACTTCCGGCAAATCGCCTGTTAAGCGCCCTGGCCTAACCCTGCTCGCGCAAAACGCAGGGGACGGCTGGAATGGCCAGGATCGGAGACTTTGTGGACGCCTCGGCGCCCATAGCGCCGGACGCGCCGGGGGCCGACGCCCTGGCCCGTTTCGAGGCCGAGCCCGAGACCTTGGTCATCGCCGTAGCCGACGCCGACGGGCGGCCCGTCGGCCTGATCGAGCGCAACGCCTTCACCCTGAAGCTGGCGGCCGAGTTCGGTCGCGCCCTTTACGCCCGACGCCCGGTCTCGGCCCTGATGGACCCCGACCCCATGGTGGTCGAGGCCGACGCCTCGGCCGACGTGCTGTTCGCCTCAATGGACACGGCGGGTCTGGGCGCCCTGCTGAAGGGGTTCATCGTCGTCTCGCGCGGCCGCTATGTCGGGGTCGGCGCCGGGCTGCATGTCCTTCAGGCCGGGGTGGCGATCCACAAGCGTCGCGCCGAGGCCATGGCCGAGCTAGCCCAGAACCTGGTCCGCGCCGAGGCCGAGGCCCGCGCTTCCAGCCGGGCCAAGTCCGAATTCCTGGCCGTGATGAGTCATGAGATCCGCACGCCCCTGAACGGCGTGCTGGGGGTGGCCGCCCTGATGGAACGCCAGCTGACGCAGGAAGACCTGCGCCCCCACGTCCGCACCATTCTGGACTCCGGAAACAGCCTGCTGCGCCTGCTGACCGATGCGCTGGACATGTCGCGGGCCGAGGCGGGGATGCTGACGCTGGAGCCCGCCCCGCTGGACCTTCAGGTGGTGACGACGGACCTGTCGGCCCTGTGGAGCCCCCGCGCCGAGGAGAAGGCGCTGGACCTGCGCGTCCACGGCGATCTGCGCGCCGCGCGCTGGATCGTCGGCGACGAGATGCGGTTGAAGCAGTTGCTGAACAATCTGATCGGCAACGCCCTGAAGTTCACGGAAGGAGGCGCCGTCGAGGTTCGCCTGGATACGGCCTTGGAGGACGGACAGGTGCGCCTGTCGGCCACGGTCGACGACAGCGGCCCCGGCGTCAGCGACGAAGCCGCACGCGCCATCTTCGAGCCGTTCAACACCGGCGAGGCGGGCCGTCAGGGCGCGGGCGCGGGGCTGGGCCTGGCCATCTGCCGCCAGATCATCGACCGCATGGACGGCCGCCTGAGCGTCGAGCGCTCGCCGCAAGGCGGAGCGCGCTTCCGCTTCGATCTGCGCCTGCCCCTGGCCGAAGCGGACGGACGCCGCGATGACGGCGCCATGGCCGACCCGACCGCCCATGCGACCCTGCATGTGCTGGTGGTGGACGACAACGCCGCCAACCGCTTCGTGGCGGGCAAGGTGCTGGAGCTATTCGGCTGCACCCATGAAACGGCCGAAAACGGCCGGCAGGCGGTGGAGCACGCAATGGCGGGCCGCTTCGACCTGATCCTGATGGATGTGAAGATGCCGGTGATGGACGGGGTCGCCGCCACCCGCGCCATCCGCGCCCTGCCCGGCCCCGCCGCCGCCCTGCCGATCCTGGCCCTGACCGCCAACGCCGACCCGCGCGACGAGGCCGATTATCTGGCGGCGGGCATGGACGGGGTGGCGCAAAAGCCGATCCAGCCCGAAGCCCTGCTGAACGCCATCCGCCTGGTCCTGTCGCGCGAACAGGCCGCTCAAGCCGCCTGATCGGGTCCGGCGCCGACAGTCGCGGTTGCAAGTCATTTGCATTTCATGGCAAGGCCGTCGGCGTGACCGACGCCGCAGCCTCTTCTGCAAAGCCCCCCGCCCGTCCGAAGGCCAAGGCCGCACGGTCGCCCGCGCGCGCCTTCTGGTTGAAGCAACTGCAAAGCTGGCACTGGATTTCGGCGGCGGTCAGCATGATCGGCCTGCTGCTGTTCGCCGTGACCGGGATCACCCTGAACCACGCGGCCCAGATTCCCGCCGAGCCGGTCGTGCGCGAACAGACCGCCGTCCTGCCCGCCCCCCTGCTGGCGCGGCTGAACGACTTTCCGCAGGAGACGACCGATCCCGCGCCCGACGCCGTGGCGCGTTGGGCCGACGCGGCCTTCGACGTCCGTATCGCTGGAAAGCCGACCGAGACGACGGCCGAGGAAATCTATGTCGCCCTGCCCATGCCCGGCGGGGACGGCTGGCTGACCATCGACCGGGCGACGGGCGAGGCGCTGCATGAAAAGACCACGCGCGGCTGGATCGCCTGGCTCAACGACCTGCACAAGGGCCGCAACACCGGCCGGGCCTGGTTCTGGTTCATCGACGTCTTCGCCGTCGCCTGCGTCGTCTTCACCCTGACGGGGCTGGGCCTGTTGTGGCTGCACGCCTGGCGGCGGCCCTCGACCTGGCCGCTGGTCGGGCTGGGGCTGCTGATTCCCGCCGTGCTCGCCCTGTTCTTCATCCATTGAGGAGCCGCTTCATGCGTCCGCTTCCCCTCATTCTGACAACGGCGAGCCTGACGGCGGCGGCCGCGCCTGCCCTGGCCGCCGATCTGTCGGTGTCGATCGAACTGCCGCGCATCAACAGCGCCGCCTATCATCGCCCCTATGTCGCCGTCTGGATTGAGAAGCCGGACCAGAGCGCCGTCCAGACCCTGGCCGTCTGGTATCACCCCGGCAGCCGCAACAGTCAGGGCGACGGCACCGACTGGCTGCGGGATCTGCGCGCCTGGTGGCGCAAGGGCGGCCGGGCGATGGCCATGCCCGCCGACGGAATCTCCGGCCCGACCAAGGCCCCCGGCCGTCATGCCTTCACCGTGCCTGGCGCGCGTCTGCGGAACCTGCCCGCCGGGCAGTACACGCTGGTCGTCGAGGCCGCGCGCGAGATGGGCGGGCGCGAGTCCGTGCGCGTGCCCTTCCACTGGGGCGCGGCCAATACGGCCGCCGGGACGGGGTCGTCCGAACTACGCGCAGTGCGTGTCGCCGTGACCCGCTGAACGATCCCGGTCATAAGGGGGGCTTCGTCCTCTCAGCCAGACCGTTGTGCGTCCCATGAAACGTTCCGCCTCCACCCCGTCGCCGATCCTCATCGGAAGTGCGGACGACAGCCGACGCGACGACCGCGTCCTGATTCCGCCGATGACCGGCGCGCCCGAACGACCGCCCAGCGATCTGATCTGGTCGCTGTCGGGCGAGACCATGGGCACGACCTGGTCGGTGCGGCTGGTCCCGCCGCCGGGCGCCGCCCAGGGCGACTTCGCGACGGCGATCGAGGAAGAACTGGCCCGCGTCGTCGCCGTCTTCAGCCCGTGGGAGATCGACAGCGAGATCAGCCGCTTTAACGCCGCTCCGGCCGGAACCTGGGCCCTGTCGGACGACTTCTGGACCCTGCTGACCCAAGTGCTGGACCTGGCCGACGACGTCAACGGCGCGGTCGATCCGAGCCTGGGCGCCCTGGTCGACCTGTGGGGCTTCGGCCCGCCGGGGCCGCGCTCGGTCCTGCTGCCCCTGCCGTCCGACGAAGAGGTCGAGGCGGCGCGAGCGGTCTCGGGCTGGCAGAAGCTGCGATTGCACCGCGAGGCTAAGGCGGCGATCCAGATCGGGGGCCCAAACGGAGGCATGAAGCTGGACTTCTCGGGCATCGCCAAGGGTCATGCGGTCGACCGCGTCTCGGACCGGCTGAGCGCCCTGGGCGCGACCTCGCACCTGGTCGAGATCGGCGGCGAACTGAAAGGGCGCGGCGTCAAGCCCGACGCCCAGCCCTGGTGGGTCGAGATCGAGGCGGTCCCCGGCTCGCCCGCCCCGCGCACGGTGGCCGCCCTGTTCGACCTGGCCATGGCGACCTCGGGCGACGGGCGGCGCGCCTTCACCCATGAAGGGCGGCTCTATTCGCACACCCTGGACGGTGCGACGGGGCGGCCGGTCGACAACGGCCTGGCCCAGGTCACGGTCTTCGACGCCTCGGCCATGCGCGCCGACGCCCTGGCCACGGCGCTGACCGTGCTGGGGCCGATCGAGGGGCCTGAACTGGCCGAGGCCCTGGGCCTGGCCGCCCATTTCACGGCACGCACGTCCGACGGCCTGACCGAACGCATGACCCCCGCCTTCGCCGCCATGCTGGACGACGGCTGAGAGAGCGTCAGACCTCGGACCAGCGCCGCAGCAGGTTGTGATAGACGCCGGTCAGTTCGATCACCGCCGCGTCCTTAGGCCCCTTGTCCAGGTTGACGCGCTGAATCGCCACGTCGAGGCGGAACAGGGTCTCACGGTCGGCGTCGTCCCGGATCAGGCTCTGCAGCCACATGAAGCTGGAGACGCGCGCGCCGCGCGTGACCGGCGTCACCCGGTGCAGGCTCTTGGACGGATAGAGGACCAGATCGCCCGCCGGCAGCTTGACCGACTGGGCGCCGTACATCTCCTCGATGACCAGTTCGCCGCCGTCATAGTCCTCAGGCTCGGACAGGAAGAGGGTGGCCGACAGGTCGCTGCGGATGCGATGCCCGTCCCGCTGGCGGATGGCGTTGTCGACGTGGGTCCCGAACTCGCCGCCGCCCTCATAGCGGTTGAACAGGGGCGGGAAGATCGTGTGCGGCAAGGCCGCCGAGACGAACATCGGATTGGCGTTCAGCGCCTGGACCACCAGGGCCGACACCTCGCGCGCCTGGGCGCTGTCCTCGGGCAGTTGCTGATTGCGCTTGGCCGTCGCCGACTGATGGCCCGAGGTCATGTTTCCGTCGGCCCAGGGCCCGGCGTCCAAGGTCTGGCGCAGGGCCTTCACCTCGGCCTTGGTGAAGACTTCGGGGATGTGCAACAGCATGGCTTTCTCACCGTCTGGAAACGCATCGGCCCCGCCGCTCCAGCGAACGACGGGGCCGACATGATGACGCGAAACGCGGCCTCTTAGTAGCGGACGTTCAGCGTCAGGATGGCCTGGCGCGCCGGGGCGACATCGGCGTGGTGCACGCCGTTGGTGCGGATGATGTATTCCTCATCCCCGGCGTTCTGGACGTTCAGCTGCAGCGAGGCGCGGTCGCTGATGTCGTAGGAGGCGAACAGGTCGACGCGGGTGTATTCCGGCGCATAGACGCGGTTTGCGCCGCCGCCGGCCCCGCCCTGGTTCCCGCCCCAAGACTTGGAGACGTAGTAGACGCCGCCGCCCAGGCTGAGCTTGGGCATGAGACGGTAGGTGGTGAACAGGCTGGCGCTGTGCTCCGGCGTATTGGCCAGTTGCGCGCCCTTGTTGACCGCGCCGTTGACCAGTTCGGAATCCATCCAGGTGTAGCCGCCGAAGACCTGCCACTTGTCGGTGACGTTGCCCGACACGCCCAGCTCCAGACCCTGGACCTTGGCTTCGCCGACCTGCTCATAGTCGGAGCCGGAGATCAGGATGGCCGCGTTCTTGCGCGTCAGGTGGAACAGGGCGCCGCTGAGCGCCAAACGATCGCCAAACAGATTGGCCTTGGCGCCGATCTCGAAGTTTTCGGTCTCTTCCGGGTCCAGCACGACACTGCCCAGATCGCCCGGTCCCGTCCCCGTGCCGCCGTTCTGGTCGCCGGCCGAAATGGTCGGCGGCGTCGAGGCCGTGGAATAGGAGGCGTAGATGCTGCTGTTCGCCGTCGGCTTGTAGACTAGGCCGACCTGGTAGTTGACGAAGTCCCAGCCGCTGCTGACCGGCTTGTAGACCGGAGCCGCCACCGTGCCCGATGCGTTGACCGCATCGACCGAGTAATCGTCCCAGCGCAGGCTCAGGTTCACGATCAGCTTGTCGCTCAGGTGAATGGCGTCGAAGGCGTAGACCCCCAAGGAATCCGTGTCCGTCGTGCTGACCAGACCGCGCGTGATCGTGCCCGTCCACGGGTCGTTCGGGTTGGGCGCATAGACCTGGGTGCAATCCAGGCCCGTCAGCGGCGCTGGGCAGGCCGTGCCGGTCAGGGTCGTGACCGTATAGGAGGCGTTGCGGTTCTTCTCGCGCGACAGCTCCAGGCCGACGTCGAAGTCATGCTTGATCGAGCCGGTCAGGAAGGAGCCGTGCAGATCGGTGACGTTGGCCAGGGTCTCGGCCGGATTCCAGCGCGACTTCAGGCCCCGCTTCATCCACCAGACGCCATTGATCTGCTGCGCCGCGCCGCCGTCGCCGGGGTTGGTGACGACATAGTCGTTCAGCGTCTGCGAGTAGCGGGTGACGTTGCGCAGGGCCAGGTTGTCGCTGAAGCGGTGCTCGACCTCCAGCGTCAGGCTGTCGACCGTATTGTTCAGATAGTCGCGCGCCTTCAGGCCGTAGAAGCTGTCATAGGGCACGTCCAGAATGCCCGAAGCGTCCGGGCGCGGTGCGTTCGCCCCGCCCGGCTTGGTGTAGAGCGGGATGCCGTAGTCAGGCATCTGGTTGCTGTCGAGGTGGTAGTAGCTGGCCGTCAGCATCGTCGGCGTGCCCAGGCCCACGGCGACCGCAGCCCCGACGCCCCACTTGTCGAAGTCGACGCCGTTGCGACCCGGCACGTCGCCCTGCGAAGCCATGACGTTCAGGCGCATGGCGGCCGTCGGACCGACCTGCCAGTTGGCGTCCACCGTGCCGCGCAGATAGTCGTCCGTGCCGACGCCGGCCGAGCCATGGACGAAGTTGGTCAGACGCGGCGACTTGGAGCCCAGGTTGATGCTGCCGCCGCCCGAGCCGCGACCCGAATAGACGGAATCGGCGCCCTTGATGACTTCGACCTGCTCCAGGTTGAAGACCTCGCGCTGCTGGCCGCCGGTGTCGCGGATGCCGTCCACGAAGATGTTGTTGCCCGAAGCCTGGCCCCGGATGAAGGGGCGGTCGGCCAGGGGCTGGCCGCCTTCGCCCGCGCCGAAGGTGATGCCCGGCGAGGTGCGTAGAATGTCCTGCAGCGAGGTGGCGGCGGTCTGTTCGATGATCTGCTGCGGGATCACCGTCACGGTGCGCGGCGTATCGACCAGAGGCGTGACGAACTGCGGATCCTTCGGTTCGCGCTTCACGCGATGGCCGTTCACATCGACCGTGCCCAGATTGGTGGCGTCCTGGCTGATCACGCCGTCCGCGGGCGCAGCCTCGTCGGCAGTCCCAACCGGCGCAGCCATCGCGGGTGCAGCGCACAGCATCCCGGCCGCGCTGGACGCGAACAGGAGCGCCTTGAGGGCGGCGGAGCGAGTGTCGGAGCGGGCGTCGGACATGGGGGGAGGAACCGGTCAATGAATGAGACCGGCTCGCATTAGCACCATTTCAGGGTGCGACAATCTGACTCCTGCGACTAAATCGCACTTGCGGATCAGGTGTCACACGCAGGTCACACCTGGGGCTTGGCGACCGCCTTGATCGACACCGTCGGGTCGGCCAGCAGGGCGTCGTCCACCGGCGTCTCCTTGCCGATCAGCATCCGCCCGCCCATGAAGTCGGCCGGGGCGTTGACCGCCTCGACCGATACGATCTGCTCGCCGCTGAGGTGGAAGACCGAGAAGGCGCCGCTGGCCGGATCGCCGCGCACCAGTTGGCGGTCGGCGTCGAAGGGCACGCCCGCGATCTGCAGCTTGACGTCATACTGGTCGGACCAGAACCACGGCACCTCCGGCGCCGGAGCCGCGCGGCCGACGATGGCCGAGGCCGCCTGCTTGGCCTGCTCCAGCGCGTTGGGCACGCTCTCCAGCCGGTGCATGACGCCGCCGTGCACCGGAATGGGCCGCCGCGTCACATCGCCGATGGCGTAGATGCTGGGGTCGCTGGTGCGGGCCGCCTCATCGACCACCACGCCGTTTTCACAAGCCAGTCCGGCCGTGCGCGCCAGAGCCTCGCAGGCGAAGGCGCCGACGCCGACCAGCACCGCATCCGCCGCGATCAATTCGCCGTCCGCCAGACGCACGCCCGCGTCCTCGAACCCCGCGACCTCGACGCCGGTCAGGATCTCGACGCCGTGTTTCTGATGCAGGTCGGTGAAGAAGGCCGACAGGGGCAGAGAGGCCACGCGGGCCAGCACCCGGTCCATGCGCTCGATCACCACCGCCTCGGCGCCCAGGGCGCGGGCCGAGGCCGCCGCCTCCAGCCCGACATAGCCGCCGCCGACCACCGCCAGCCGCTTGCCCGGCGCCAGAACCGCCTTCAGCCGTTCGGCGTCATCGAGGGTGCGCAGCTCCAGCAGGTCAGGCCGATCCGCACCGGGGATGGCCAGTTTGCGTGCCGTCGAGCCGGTGGCCAGGATCAGCACATCGTAAGCCTCGACCGTGCCGTCGGCGAAGGTGACGGTTTTCGCACCCGCGTCGATGGCGGTCGCCGTGACGCCGGTGCGCAGCGCGATATTCTGCTCGGCGTAGAAGCTTTCGGGGCGCAGCAGCAGGTCTTCCAAGCCCGCCTCCCCCTTCAGCCAGGCTTTCGACAGCGGCGGCCGCTGATAGGGCGGCGTGCTCTCCTGCCCCGCCAGGACGATCTCGCCCTCGAACCCATACTGCCTCAGCAGCGCCGCCGCCGAGCCCCCCGCGTGTCCCGCGCCGATGATCACTACCTTGCTCATGGCGGACAGATAGAGTGGCCAAGCGCGACTAGCGAGTGGCCGTCAGCATTTTCCTCCCCATGCCAATGGGGAGGGGGACCACGAAGTGGTGGAGGGGCTCTTTACCGCCCCGTCGCGTGAAGCAGGATCACGGCCAGAACTCCGTCGAGATGATCCCGAACATCCGTGGCCCGGATGCGCAGAACCTCAATCCCCTGCGTTTTCAACCATGCGGTTCGTCGCGAGTCGTGAGCGATTTGGTCCCGGTCGTCGTGCGTTGCGCCGTCGACCTCCACAGCGAGGCGCGCGGCAGGGCAGTAGAAGTCGAGGATGTAGGGGCCGACCGAATGCTAGCGGCGGAATTTCAGTCCTTCGAGGCCGCCGCCTTTGATCTGAGTCCATAGCCGCGCCTCGGGCGGCGTCAGGGCGCGACGCATCTTGGACGCGCGACGATAGATTTCGACGGTCGGCGGCATAGCCCCTCCACCACTACGTGGTCCCCCTCCCCACACGTGGGGAGGAAAAAGAGGTGACGTCAACTCACCTCTTGACCGTTCCATTGTTACAGCATAATGGAACGCGCCATGAGCACCGACGCCGCCAAGATCGCCCTGCTGGACGCCCTGCTCTCGCTGAAAACGCGGGAGGAGGCGGACGCCTTTCTGGCCGACCTATGCACCCCGGCCGAGCTGCGCGCCATGGCCGAGCGGTGGCAGGTCGCGCGGATGCTGGATGCCGGGGACAAGACCTATCGCGAGATCGCCGCCGAGGCCCCGGCCAGCCCGACCACCGTGGTGCGCGTCGCGCGCTCCCTGAAGGACATGCCGCACCAGGGCTATCGACTGGTGCTGGACAGACTGAAAGCCTGAGTTGACATCATGAGTACGGTTCAGGGGCGGCTGCGTATCGCCGTCCAGAAATCCGGCCGCCTGGCCGAACGCAGCCTCGATCTGGTCCGCGATGCGGGCCTGCGCGTGGTCAAGGGAAACAACGACCTGCTGTATCGGATCGAGAACTATCCGATCGACCTGCTGCGGGTGCGCGACGACGACATTCCGACCTTCGTGGCGGACGGGGTCTGCGATCTGGGCATCGTCGGCGAGAATGTGCTGGAGGAAGTGAAGAACGGCGGGCCGAACGCCGAGGTGGTCATGCCGCTGGGCTTCGGTCGCTGCACGCTGAAGATCGCGACGCCGCCGGCGCTGGACTACGCCGGGCCTTCGTCGTTGCAGGGCCTGCGGATCGCCACTTCCTATCCCAAGGTTCTGCGCCGCTTTCTGGATGAGGCGGGCGTGGATGCGGACATCGTCACCATGCGCGGCGCGGTCGAAGTGGCCCCTCGGCTGAAGCTGGCCACCGCCATCTGCGATCTGGTCTCTACGGGCGCGACGCTGGAAGCCAACGGTCTGAGCGCGCGCGACACCGTGCTGGACAGCCAGGCCGTGCTGATCAAGTCGCCGACCCCGCCCGAGGCCGGGCTTCAGCACCTGCTGGACTCCATCGTCGAGCGGATGGCGGGCGTGGTGTCCTCGCAAGGGGCCAAATACGTGATGCTGAACGCGCCCCGCACGGCGCTGGACCGGATCACCGCCCTGCTGCCCGGCGCCGGATCGCCGACCGTCATGCCCCTGTCGGGCCGTGACGACGCCGTGGCCGTCCACGCCGTCTGCCAGGAGGCGGTCTTCTGGGAGACGCTGGAGAAACTCAAGGCTGAAGGGGCGTCGGCCATACTGGTCCTGCCCATCGAGAAGATGATGTGATGAAGCGTATCGACTGGAACCAACTGGACGCCGAGGGCCGCAAAGCCGCCCTGGCCCGCCCGCAACGCCGCACCGAAGGCTTCGTCTCCAGCGTAGTGCGCGAGATCTTCGACGACGTACGGGCGCGCGGCGGCGAGGCCGTAACCGACTGGGCGACCCGGCTGGACGGCGCCCCGCCGCGCCGCATCGCCATCACCGAGGCCGCCGCGACCAAGGCCCGCCGCGACCTGCCGCCCGCCGCCGCACGCGCCCTGCGCGTCGCCGCCGACAATGTGCGCGTCTTCCATCAGGCCACGAGGCCCGAGGACACCGCCTTCATCGAGACCACGCCGGGCGTGAAGTCCAAACTGGTCTGGCGGCCGATCCGCTCGGCCGGGCTCTATGTTCCAGGCGGGACGGCGCCCTTGTTCTCGTCGCTGCTGATGCTGGCCATACCGGCGAGCGTGGCCGGGGTGGGGCGGCGCGTCGCCGTGACGCCGCCGTCGAAGGACGGCTCGGTCCACCCGGCCATGATCGCCGCCGCCGCCGAGGCGAGGCTGGACGAGCTGTGGCTGCTGGGCGGGGCGCAGGCCGTCGCCGCCCTGACCTTCGGCGCGAAGCTAGAAGACGGCGTCATCGCGCCCGTCGACAAGCTGTTCGGCCCCGGCAACGCCTATGTGGCCGAGGCCAAGCGATACGCCTCCTCCTTGCCCGGCGGCCCGGCCTGCGACCTGCCTGCGGGTCCGTCGGAGCTGCTGGTCATCGCCGACCGCGACGCCGATTTCGAGATCGTCGCAGCCGACCTGTTGAGCCAGGCCGAGCATGACGCGGACGCGCAGGTCATCCTTGTCTCCGACAGCGGCACGGCCCTGAGCGAGATCATCGCCGAGGTCGAGCGTCAGGTGGAGCGCCTGCCGCGCGCCGCCATCGCCCGCGCGTCGCTGACCGAGGCCCGCGCCATCCGCGTGCGCGACATGACCGAGGCGTGCGAGGTCGCCAACCTCTATGGCCCCGAACACCTGTCGATCCAGACGGAAGAAGCCGAGAAACTGGTCGAGCGGATCAGCGCGGCGGGCGCGGTCTTCGTCGGGCGCTGGGCGGCCGAAACGCTGGGCGACTACGCCGCCGGGCCGAGCCACGTCCTGCCCACCGACGGCGCGGCGCGGACGCTGGGCGGCGTGACCACCGCCAGCTTCATGACCACCATGTCGGTCCAGACCGTCAGCGAACAGGGCGCCGCCGCCCTGGCCCCCGTCGCCGCCGCCCTGGCCCGGTTGGAGGGGCTGGAGGCCCACGCCAGAGCCGCCGACCTGAGGACCGCGGGATGATGAACGATCGCTTCCTTCTCCCCTTGAGGGAGAAGGTGGGCGCCAGAGGCGCTCGGATGAGGGGTGTGCTGGCTTCGCCCTCCTCCGTCGCGTGTGTGGACACTGCCCCCTCATCCGTCTCGCTGCGCGAGCCACCTTCTCCCCCGAGGGGAGAAGGGTCATGACGCTGCCCACGCCCTATCCGCCGCTCGTCTCCGGCGGCGACGGGCTGGATCGCTATCCGGTCGAGCCTGCCGCGCTGGCGGCCCGCATGGCCGCCCTTTACGGCGTCGGCGCCGATCAGGTGCTGCCGACGCGCGGGCTGACGCACGGGCTGGAGCTGGTCTGGCGCATGGCCGCACGCGACGGGCTGAAAGTGCAGGCGCCGGACGCCGAGCCTTATCAGGGGCTGGCCGCCCTTTACGCCCGCCCGCCCGCCGCAGCCGACACCGCAGCCGTGGTCATCCGCGCCCTCGGCTCGCCCGTGGCCGTGGCCGAGATGGCCGAGCGCGTCGCTCCCGCCCTGCTGGTCGTGGACGAAGGACTGGTCGAGTTCGCCGAGGCGCCGTCCGCCGCCGCCGTGGTGAAGGACCACGCCAATCTGATCGTCCTGCGCAGCCTGTCGCTGGCCTATGGGCTGGCCGGAGCGCGGGTCGGGGCCGCGGTCGCGCAGGCGCAGACGCTGGCGCGGCTGGCGGATGTGCTGGAGCCCTACGCCCTGCCCGAGGTCTCGGTGCGGCTGGCCATGCAGGCGCTGGACCCGTCGCGGATGATCGAAACGGCGTCGCGCATCGACGCCGTGCGCCGCGAACGCGTCCGTGTCGCCGAGGCCCTGTCGCGCATCATGGCGCTGGAGGCCGGGGTCGGGCCGGTGATCATCGCCAAACCCTCCGATCCGGCGGGCGTGGTCGAAGCCCTGCGCCGCTATGGTCTGGTCGCCGATCTGGCGGGCGAACGCGTGCGCCTGCCTGTCTCGCTGAAGCCCGAGGTCAACGACCGGCTGCTGGCCGCGCTGGGCGCCGCCAGCCCGGCCGCGCGGCGCAACCGCACGGGTCAAGCCATTCGCGACACTAAGGAGACGCGCATCGTCTGCGCCGTGGATCTGGACAGCGCCGGGCCGGTGAAAATCGAAACCGGCGTCGGCTTCTTCGATCACATGCTCGAACAGGTGGCGGCGCACGGGGGATTCTCCATCCGCCTGTCGTGCGAGGGCGACCTGCACATCGACCCGCACCACACGATCGAGGACTGCGCCATCGCCCTGGGGCAGGCGCTGAAACAGGCGCTAGGCGAGCGGCGCGGCATCGGCCGCTACGGCTTCGTCCTACCGATGGACGAGGCTGAGGCCAGCGTCTCCATCGACCTGTCGGGGCGACCCTATCCGGTGTTCGAGGGGACGTTCGCCACGCCGATGCTGGGCGATTACCGCACAGATCTGACGGCGCACGTCGTGCGATCGCTGGCTGAGAATCTGGGCGCGGCGATCCACGTCCGCGTCACCGGCGACGACGACCACCACAAGACCGAGGCCGTGTTCAAGGCGCTGGGCCGCGCCCTGCGTCAGGCGATCCGGGTCGAGGGCGATGTGGTCCCAAGCACCAAGGGCCTGCTGTGATGGCCGCGTCCGCCTTCCTTCTCCCCTCGGGGGAGAAGGTGGCCTGCGGAGCAGGTCGGATGAGGGGGCTGCCCGCCTCATCCTCAACGTCAGCCATCCTGCCTGCGGACACAGCCCCCTCATCCGAGCGCCTTCGGCGCCCACCTTCTCCCCCGAGGGGAGAAGGATGAGCGAGATCACCCTGATCGGTTACGGCTCGGGCAATGTGGCTTCGGTGCGGTTCGCGCTGGAGCGGCTGGGCGCGCGGGTGCGGATCACCGACGACCCTGCCGATGTGGCAGAGGCCGAGCGGATCATCCTGCCCGGCGTCGGTGCGGCTGGCTACGCCATGCAGCGGCTGAAAACGCTGGGCCTGATCGAGCCGCTGCGGCGCTTCCCGCGTCCCTTGCTGGGCGTCTGCCTGGGCCAGCAGTTGCTGTTCGACGCCAGCGCAGAGGACGAGGATGCCGAAAATGGGGGCGCCGACCTGCTGGGTCTGATCCCCGGCCGGGTCGAGGCCATCCTTCCCGCGCCGTCGCGCCCTTCGCCGCACATGGGGTGGAGTCGCCTGACGATCTGTCGCGACGACCCGCTGTTGGACAGTGTGAAAGACGGCGACTGGGCCTACTTCGTCCATGGCTTCGTCTGCCCCGACGGCCCGGCGACCCTCGCCGCCGCCAACTACGGCATCGCTGTCCCCGCCGTGGTCAACATCGGCAACCGCTGGGGCTGCCAGTTTCACCCGGAACGGTCCGCCGCCGCCGGCGCGCGTATCTTGAAGAATTTTCTGGAGTTGCCCGCGTGATCATCTATCCCGCCATTGACCTGATCGACGGCCATGCGGTTCGCCTTCTGCACGGCGATTTCAGTCACGTGACCCGTTATGACGCCCATCCCGCCAACCGGCTGGCGGCCTTTGCCGCCGAGGGCGCCGAGTGGATCCACGTCATCGACCTGGACGGCGCCAAAGCGGGCGAGGCGCGTCAGTATGAACTGATCGGCGACATGGCCCGGGCCGTGCACATCAAGGTCCAATCCGGCGGCGGCGTCCGCTCGGCAAAGGATATCGAGCACCTGTTGGGCGCCGGCATCAGCCGTGTCGTCATCGGATCTCTGGCCGTCACCGATACGGATCAGGTGCTGAAATGGCTGGAACAGTTCGGCCCCGAGGCCATCACCCTGGCCCTCGACGTCAAGTATGAGGACGGTCAGCCCGTGCCCGCCCTGAAGGGCTGGACCCAGTCATCGGGTGTGGATCTGTGGAGCGTGTTGGATCGCTACCCAGTCGGAATGCTGCGCCATATCCTGATCACGGACGTCGGTCGTGACGGCGCCATGACCGGCCTGAATCAAGGACTGCTTTCCGAGGCTATCAACCGTCGGCCTGAGCTGGAGATTCAAGCTTCAGGCGGGGCAGCCGACCTCGACGACCTGATCGCAGCCAAGGCGATCGGCTGCGCCGGAGCCATTATCGGCCGCGCCCTCTATGCCGGCCGCTTTACCGTGGCCGAGGCCATCAAGGCCGTGAACAGGGTCCCGGTTTCGGCCAATGACCGCTAGGCGCATCATCCCCTGCCTCGACGTGAAGGACGGCCGCGTGGTCAAGGGCGTGCGGTTCGAGGGGCACGTCGACATGGGCGACGCAGCCGAACTGGCCGCGCGCTATCGCGATCAGGGCGCCGACGAACTGGTCTTCTACGACATCACCGCCAGCCCGGAAGGGCGAACGCTGGACTATGGCTGGGTGCAGGATATCGCCCGGCTGCTGGACATCCCCTTCTGCGTGGCGGGCGGCGTCCGCACGGTGGAGCAGGCGGCGCGCTGTCTCGACCACGGGGCGGACAAGGTGTCGATCAACTCGCCCGCGCTGGAGCGGCCCGAACTGATCGGCGAGATGGCCGCGCGGCTGGGGCGTCAGTGCGTCGTCGTCGGCGTCGACAGCGCCTTTCAGGACGGCGAATGGCGGGTGCATCAATACACCGGCGATCCGAACGCGCGGCGCGGCGCCGGACGGCTGACGATGGACTGGATCGTCGAGGCGCAGAGGCTGGGCGCGGGCGAGATCGTGCTGAACTGCATCGAGCAGGACGGGGTGCGGCGCGGCTATGACGTGGCTCAGTTGGCCGAGGCGCGGCGGCGGCTGACCATTCCGCTGGTGGCGTCCGGCGGGGCGGGAGCGGTCGAGCATTTCCGCGATGTTTTCGGCTCTCTGGAGCAAGGCGGGGCCGACGTATCGGGCGCGCTGGCGGCCAGCGTGTTCCACTCGGGCGCGATCTCCGTGCCTGACTTGAAGCGATATCTGGATCAGCAGGGCGTGGAGGTAAGGATATGACGGCCATTGGTTCCCTTCTCCTCTCGTGGGAGAAGGTGGGCGCCGGAGGCGCTCGGATGAGGGGGTTGTGTCAGCACGCGCGACGGCGGGAGATGAGGCAGGCAGCCCCCTCATCCGTCTCGCTCCGCGAGCCACCTTCTCCCACGAGGGGAGAAGGAAGATGACATTCGACATTTCCTCCATCGACTTCGCCAAAGGGAACGGCCTGATCCCCGCCGTGGTTCAGGACGCCGACACCCTTCAAGTGCTGACGCTGGCCTATATGGACGAGGCGGCGCTGCGCGAAACGCTGGACAGCGGACAGGCGACCTTCTTCTCACGCTCGCGCGGGGGACGGTGGCGCAAGGGCGAGACGTCGGGCGATTTCCTCAACGTCGTCTCGGTGACGCCCGATTGCGACGGCGACGCCGTGGTGGTGAAGGTGCGCCCGGTCGGCAACGCCTGCCATCTGAACCGCATCAGTTGCTTCGGCGACGAGGACGCGCCGGGGCTGGGCCGCATCGGGCGGCTGGAGCGCACCATCCATGTCCGGGCCCAGGCCGATCCCGACGACAGCTGGACCGCGCGCCTGATCGCCGAGGGGCCGAAACGCGCTGCGCAAAAGGTGGGCGAAGAGGGCGTCGAGACGGCTCTGGCCGGGGCGGCGGGAGATAATGCGGAACTCGCCAGCGAGGCGGCGGATTTGATCTATCACCTGCTGGTGCTCCTGCACGCGCGTCACATGGTGTTTCAGGACGTGCTGGACGTCTTGGCCCAGCGGGCGGAACCGGCCAATCACTCTGGCTGACTACGGTCTCGCTTGTCGGGCCGATCTTCTGCGAGGGAGGCCCTAAATGGCGGCTTTGATCCTGTTCGGCGGCGGCGGCGACCTGGCCATGCGGATGCTGTTGCCGTCGCTCTACTTTCTGGATCACGATGGGCTCCTGCCGTCGGAGCTGAAGATCATCGGCGCCGCCCGGTCGCAAGAAACGGCCGAAGAGTACATCGCCAAGGTGCGTCAGGCGGTGCAGCCCCGCGCCGAGGCCGACGGCGCCTGGGACGAGTCCAGTTGGGCGCGCCTGGCCTCCCGGCTCGACTATCTGGCGGTGGACGCCACCGACGCCGAGAGCCTGCGCGCGTTGAAAGCGCGGTCTGGCGAGGGGGAGACGACCTCCTTCCTGGCGGTGTCGCCTTCACTCTACGGCCGTATCGTCACGGCCATGAAGGCGGCCGGCCTGGCCGAGAAAAACGACCGCATCGTGCTGGAGAAGCCGGTGGGCCGCGACCTGGAGAGCTTCCGCCAAATCGACGACGCCGTGGCCGACGCCTTTGACGAGCGGCAGGTGTTCCGCATCGACCACTACCTCGGCAAGGAGACGGTGCAGAACCTGATCGCCCTGCGCTTCGGCAACGCCATCTTCGAACCGTTGTGGAACAATCTGACCGTCGACCATGTGCAGATCACGATCGGAGAGACGGTCGGCGTCGGCGATCGCTGGCCCTATTACGACGAATACGGCGCCCTGCGGGACATGGTGCAGAACCATATGCTGCAGCTGCTGTGCCTGGTGGCGATGGAACCGCCCAGCGATCTGGACCCGGACTCAGTGCGCAATGAAAAGGTGAAGGTGCTGCGCTCGCTTCGCCCCGTCATGGCCGAGGACGCCGAACGCGTCACCGTGCGCGGCCAGTATACGGCGGGAATGGTCGAAGGGCGCCCGGTCGAGAGCTACCGGACCGAGCGCGGCCAACCGTCGGACACCGAAACCTTCGTGGCCATCCGCGCCGATATCGACAACTGGCGCTGGGCGGGGGTGCCCTTCTTCATGCGGACCGGCAAGCGGCTGGCCGAAAAGCGCACCGAGATCGTCATCCAGTTCAAGCCGGTGCCCCACTCCATCTTCGGCCACGGAGAGCGCGGAGACATCTATGACAACCGGCTGGTGATCGAGCTGCAGCCGGACGAGGATATCGCCCTGTCGGTGATGACCAAGAAGCCGGGGCTGGAGCAGCGGATGCAGCTTCAGCCGATCCGGATGAGCCTGTCGTGGGGGCAGGACGGCAAGGATGGCGCGCCGCCGCGTCGCCGCGTGGCCTATGAACGGCTGCTGCTGGACGCCCTGCACGGCGACTCCACCCTGTTCGTGCGCCGCGATGAGGCGGAGCAGGCGTGGAAATGGGTCGATGAGGTGGCGGACGCATGGGCTTGCCGCGAGTGTCGGCCGCTGGACTATGCGGCGGGCAGTTGGGGGCCCGAGGCGGCCGACGTGCTGCTGTCGCGCACGGGGCGGAAGTGGAACGTGAGATGAAAAAGCTCAACTTCTTTCCTTCTCCCCTCGAGGGAGAAGGTGGCCTGCGGAGCAGGACGGATGAGGGGGCTGTGTCCGCCCGCTCGCCCTTTGACGTCGCGTCCATATCCGGCCGCCCCCTCATCCGAGCCGCGCTGCGGCCCACCTTCTCCCCCGAGGGGAGAAGGAAGGTGGCAGTATGATCCAGAGCTTTCACACCCTCGACGTATGGGCCGATGCCGCCGCGCACCGACTAGCGGCAGCGCTTGAAGAAGGCTTGCGCGACCCGGCGCAAAACGGCTGGGCGGTATTCGCCGGCGCCGGAGGCTCTACACCGGAGCCGATCTATCAGCGCCTGTCCAACCTGCGCTCCTATCCCGCCTGGCAACACACCTTCATCACCCTGGTGGACGAGCGCTTCGTGCCGGAAACCTCTCCGGACTCGAACGCCGCGCTACTCAAGCGCTCCCTGCTGAAAAAACAGGCCAAGGGCGCGGAGTTCCTGCCGTTGTACCACCCTGCCGTGACGGTGGATCGCGCTGCCGCACTCGCGACCCACGACCTGAATATTGAACTGGAAAACAGTCGTCTGGACGCCGTCCTGCTGGGCATGGGCGAGGATGGGCATATCTGTTCGATGTTCCCCAGCAGTCCGACACTGACCACCCTGCTGACGCCGAGCCTGAAGCCCGCCGTCTATGGCGTGCCCGCCGGGCGCGACGGCGCGGCGCCGCCGCAGGAGCGGCTGTCGCTCAACCTGCCGTGGCTGGCTGGGGCTCGATGTGTGGTGCTGGCCCTGACCGGGGCGAAGAAGCGCGCCGTGTTCGAGCGCGAGACGGCGGGCGATCCCGCCGTCAGCCCTGTCGCCGCCCTGATCGCGGCGAAAGCCCCCCTTGAAGTGTTGTGGACGGAGGCCGGATGATGGCGCTCAATCCTGTGGTGGCGGAAGTCACCGCCCGCATCGTCGAACGCAGCCGCAAGACCCGCGCCGACTATCTGCGCCGCATGGACGCGGCGACGGGGTCGGGGTCCGGGCGGGCCAAACTGTCCTGCGCCAACTGGGCCCACGCCTTCGCCGGTCAAACCGTGGCCGACAAGCTGACGGCCATGACCGGCGCCCAGCCCAATCTCGGCGTCGTCACCGCCTATAACGACATGCTATCGGCGCATCAGCCGTTCGAGCGCTTTCCCGATATCATCAGACACGCCGCACGCGAGGTCGACGCCACGGCGCAGGTGGCGGGCGGAACCCCGGCCATGTGCGACGGCGTCACCCAAGGGCGCCCCGGCATGGAGCTGAGCCTGTTCAGCCGCGACGTCATCGCCATGTCGACGGGAGTGGCCCTGACCCACGACGCCTTCGACGCCGCCCTGATGCTGGGGGTGTGCGACAAGATCGTGCCGGGCCTGTTCATGGGGGCGCTGGCGTTCGGCCATCTGCCCGTCGTCTTCGCCCCAGCCGGCCCCATGTCCAGCGGCCTTCCCAACGCCGAGAAGGCCCGCGTCCGCGCCGAATACGCCCAAGGTCTGATCGGCCGCGCCGAACTGCTGAAAAGCGAAATCGCCTCCTATCATTCGCCCGGCACCTGCACCTTCTACGGCACGGCCAACTCCAACCAGATGATGATGGAGATCGCCGGGCTGCATATGCCCTCGACCGCTTTCGTTCACCCAGATACAGGGCTGCGCGACGCCCTGACGGCGGCGGCGGCCAAGCGCGCGATCGAACTGGCGCGCGAAGGCAAAGGTCGCATGGCCGACGTCGTGTCGGAAAAGACCATCGTCAACATGATCGTCGCCCTGCTGGCCACGGGCGGCTCGACCAACCACGCCATCCATCTGGTCGCCATGGCGCGGGCGGCTGGGGTGCTGATCGACTGGACCGACATGGACCAGCTGTCCTCGGTCACGCCGCTGCTGGCGCGGGTCTATCCGAACGGTTCAGCCGATGTGAACGCCTTCCAGGCGGCGGGCGGGGTCGCCTTCGTCACCCGAGAACTGATCGAGGCGGGCAACCTGCACCCCGATGTGACGACCATCATGGGCCGAGGACTGGAGGCTTATTTCAAGGAGCCGCGGCTGGAGGACGGCGAACTGGTCTGGCGCGACACGGTGAAGCAGAGTCTGGACCTGTCCATCCTGCGCCCCGCCTCCGATCCGTTCGACCGCGAGGGCGGCCTGCGGCTGGTGCAGGGCGATCTGGGGCGGGCGGTCATCAAGATCTCGGCAGTGAAGCCTGAGAACCGCATCGTCGAAGCTCCCGCCGCCGTGTTCGAGATGCAGGAAGACGCGCTTCAGGCCTTCAAGGACGGCAAGCTGAATCGCGACGTGGTGGTGGTGCTGCGCTTTCAGGGACCGCGCGCCAATGGAATGCCGGAACTGCACAGCCTGTCGCCCGCGCTGGGCGTGCTGCAGGACAAGGGCTTCAAGGTCGCCTTCGTCACCGATGGCCGGATGTCGGGCGCCAGCGGCAAGACGCCCGCCGCCATCCACGTCAGCCCCGAGGCGCTGGCGGGCGGGCCGCTGGCCCATGTCCGCGACGGCGACGTCATTCGTCTGGACCCCGAGGCCGGGGTGCTGACCACCGTCGGCGTCGGCGACCTGTCCGCCCGTCCGGCGGCGACACGCTCGCGCGCCCATGCCGAGGGCTCGTCCTGGGGCTATGGCCGCGAGCTGTTCGGCGCCTTCCGCCAGGCGGTGTCGGCGGCGGAAGCAGGGGCCAGCGTCTGCTTCGCCTCCACCATCGGCGCCGATGGCCATGACGACGGCCCGCCCGACCCCAATCTCGTCGACCGGACGGTCGACGCCTGAAGGAGAGCCGCATGACCGATCCCCTGCTTCTGGTCGGCGACGTCGGCGGCACCAACGCCCGCTTCGCCCTGGCCCGCATGGTCGACGGTCGCCCTCGACTGGAGCATTTCGAGAGCTTTCCCGCCGAGACCCACCCGACCTTTCTGGAGGGAGTGAAGGCCTATCTCGACGGCTGCCCCGTCAAGCCGACGGGCGGCGTCATCGCCGTGGCGGGGCCGGTCACGGGCGGCGCCATCGACTTGACCAACTCGCCTTGGCGCGTATCGGAGGGCGAGCTTCAGACGCTGGGGCTGAACCCGATCCGGCTGATCAACGACTTCGAGGCCCTGGCCTGGGGCGCGCCGGTCGTGCCCGAAGACGAACTGGCGTCCCTGGGCGGCCCGGCCCAGGGCGACCCGCACGCCGCCATCGCCCTGGTCGGACCGGGAACGGGCTTCGGCGTCTCCGCCCTAGCGCGTGATGCTCACGGCCGCGAGATGGCCCTGCCCAGCGAGGGCGGCCACGCCTGTTTCGCGCCCGGCGATCCTGTCGAGGACGAAGTGCTGCGCATCCTGCGCCGCCGGTATGACCGCGTCTCGATCGAACGGCTGATCTGCGGGCCGGGCCTGCTGAACCTGCACCGCGCACTGGCCGAAATCGACGGCCGCGAGACCCATATCGACGCCCCCGCCCAGATCACGGCCCAGGCGCTGGACGATCCGAACAGCCCCTGCGGCGCCACCCTGGCCCGTTTCTGCGCCATGCTGGGCGCGGCGGCTGGGGACATCGCCCTGACCACCGGGGCGCGCGGCGGGGTCTATATCGCCGGCGGGATCGTGCCGCGCATCCTGCCCTTCATCCAGGCCAGCCCCTTCCGTCGACGGTTCGAGCGCAAGGGTCGGTTCCAGGACTATATGGCCGCCATACCGACCAAGGTGATCCTGCATAAACACGCCGCCCTTCTGGGCGCCGCGCGCGTGGCCTTCGCCGAGGCGGGCTGAAAATGTGATCACGGGCGCGTGAACCGAATGTGATCCAGCGAGTTTCCAAGGTTCAACCATCTGGAGCATCACCATGCGCAAACTTGTTCTCGCCGCCGTCTCCATCGCCGCCCTGACCGGCCTGGCCGCCTGCCAGAACCCGGCCGAAAAGGAAGCGGACGCCCGCGCCGACGCCGTCGAGGCTCAGGCCGATGTGACGGCGACCCAGCTTGAGAACCAGGCCGACGCCGCCCCGACCGCAGCCCAGGCCGACGCCCTGAACGCCCAGGCAGACGCCGTGGAGAAAAAGGCCGATGAGAAGGCCGACGCCATCAAGGCCGAGGCCGGCAACGTCGACGGCGGCATGACCACCTCGAACACGCCGCCGAAGTCCTAAGCGGACCTCACACAGAAGAAGGGCCCCGTCGCGATCGCGGCGGGGCCCTTTTCATATCGGATCAGGGAAAGGCTTCAGACCTTGCCCTTTTCAAAGCCGGTCCAGCAGTCGTCGTAGTCGAGCTGCATCAACGGCGTCTGTTCGGCCCAGGCCGTGGTGCGGATCGGCATCCGCGTCTCGAACATGAAGGCCAGGGTGTTCTCGATCTTGTGCGGCTTGAGATCCGCCTTCGTCGCGCCGTCCCAGCTGGCCTGGTCCGGGCCATGGCCGCTCATGCGGTTGTGCAGCGAGGCGCCGCCCGGAGCGAAGCCGCCCGCCTTGGCGTCGTATTCGCCGAAGATCAGCCCCATGAACTCGCTCATGACGTTGCGGTGGAACCACGGCGGGCGGAAGGTGTCCTCGGCCACCATCCAGCGCGGCGGGAAGATGACGAAGTCGCAATTGGCCGTGCCGGGCGTGTCGCTGGGCGAGGTCAGGACGGTGAAGATCGACGGGTCCGGGTGGTCGAAGCTGACCGTGCCGATAGTGTTGAACCGCGCCGTGTCATAGCGATAGGGGGCGTAGTTGCCATGCCACGCCGCCACGTCCAGCGGGCTGTGATCGAAGGTCGTGGCCCACAGCTTGCCGCCGTATTTCTGAACGCACTGCGTCGGGCGGTCCACGTCCTCAAAGGCGGCGACCGGCGTCTCGAAATCGCGCGGATTGGCCAGGCCGTTGGAGCCGATGGGGCCGAGATCCGGCAGGCGGAAGGGCGCGCCGTAGTTCTCGCAGACATAGCCGCGAACTTCGCCATCCAGCTCGACGCGGAAGCGGACGCCGCGCGGGATGACGACGATATGGCCCGGCGCAGCCTCGATCACGCCCATCTCGGTGACGAAGCGCAACGCCCCCTGTTGCGGCACGATCAGCAGTTCGCCGTCGGCCGAATAGAAGACGCGGTCGATCATCGAACGGTTGGCGACATAGAGGTGGACGCCCACGCCCGTCCCGGAATCAGCGTCGCCGTTGCCGCCATAGGTGGTCAGCCCCTCGACCCAGTCGGTCGGCTGGTCCGGCATGGTCAGCGGATCCCAGCGCATCCGGTTGGGATTGGGCGGCGTCTCGGTGAAGGGGCCGGAGCGCACGCGGCCCTGCGCGAACGGCTGATACGGCCCGTGCTGGGCCGAGGGCCGCAGGCGATACAGCCAGCTGCGCAGGTTGTGGTCGCGCGGGGCGGTGAAGGCCGCGCCCGACAGCTGTTCGGCATAGAGGCCCAGCGCCGGGCGCTGCGGCGAGTTGCGGCCGACCGGCAGGGCGCCGTCCACCGCCTCGGTGGCGAAGTGGTTGGCGAAGCCTGTCTGATAGGCGGGCGCGTTGGATCGCGTCATGTCGTTTCTCCCTTACCGGGAGGTTTAGCCGGGCGAGACCGATGCGTCACCCCGGCACGGTCCAGCTTTGCCCTGGATCAAACGCATCATCCTTCTCCCCTTGAGGGAGAAGGTGGCTTGCGGAGCAAGACGGATGAGGGGTGTTAGCGCCGCCCTTCAACGTGTCGGCGCTCTGCGTCGAACACCAAGTTCGGGTTGTGCAGTATCGCGGAGTTGTTGAAGCGCAGTACCGTATAGCCAGCCTCAGCCAGCCAGGCGTCCCGGTCGGCGTCGCGCGCTTCGGTCAGGCGATGGATCCCGCCGTCAGCCTCAATGACCAGCTTGAGGGCATGGCAGGCGAAGTCTGCGACATAGGAACCGATTGGAACCTGCCTGCGGAATTTGAATCCATGCAGCCGCCGATCTTTCAGGAGCAGCCAGAGCGCGGTTTCGGCGTCAGTCGGCGCGCTGCGCGACCGGCGAGCGAATGTGCGGCTTCTGTCGGAGGACTTCTCCATAGCGCAAAGCTTAACCAGATCAGGACGCGCTGACACCCCTCATCCGACCTGCTCCGCAGGCCACCTTCTCCCTCAAGGGGAGAAGGGGTTAAAAGCCCTGGGCGCGGGCCAGACGTTCGGCGTGGAAATGGGCGTCGCCGAGCAACTCGTTCAGGACGCGGACGCGCTTCATGAACAGGCCGACGTCGAACTCGTCCGTCATGCCGACGCCGCCGTGCATCTGGACCGCCTCCTGCACCGCCAGTTCGGCGACGCGGCCGGCCTTGGCCTTGGCGATCCCGGCGGCCTGTTCGGCGTCGGGGCGGCCCGCGTCGATGGCCTGAAGCGCAGCCAGCGTCGCCGCCTTGGCCAGCTCCAACTCGGTGAACAGGTGGGCGGCGCGGTGCTGCAGGGCCTGAAACTCGCCGATCAGCTTGCCGAACTGCTTGCGGGTTTTCAGGTAATCCAGCGTCACCCTGAACGCCTGATCCCCCGCCCCGACCAGCGACGAAGCAGCGCAGGCTCGGCCCAGCGTCAGGGCGGCGTCCAGCGGTCCCTGCCCCTCGCCCACCGGGCCGATGACGGCGTCGGCGTCGACCTGAACCGCGCTCAGGGTCACACGGGCGGCGTTGTGGGCGTCGACCATAACGGTGCGCTCAACCGATACGCCCGACGTCGCCGGATCGATCAGAAACAGGGTCAGGCCGTCATCACTCTGCGCCGCGACGATCAGGGCGTCGGCGATGTGGCCGTCCAGCACGAAGCCCTTGGCGCCGTTCAGCTTGAAGCCATTGCCGGAGCGTTCGGCGCGCGCAGCGATCTTCGCCGGCGCGTGTTTGGGCCCTTCGTCGACGGCGAGGCTGAGGATGGCCTCGCCCGCCGCGATCCGGCCCAACCATTGTTTCTGCGCCTCTGATCCCGCTGCCTTCAACACCGTCGCCGCCAGCACGGACGAGCCCATGAAGGGCGACGGCGTCAGGGTGCGGCCCAGACTCTCGGCGATGACGCCCGCCTCGACGGCGCCGAGGCCCGAGCCGCCGTCTTCCTCGGGGATGACAACGCCGGAAAAGCCCATCTCGCCGAACGCCCGCCACAGGTCGCGTGAGACGCCATCCGGGTCACGGCTGTCGCGCAGTTGGCGCAGATGGGCGATGGGCGCGTTTTCGTTCAGGAAGCCGTCGGCGGCGTCCTGAAGCATGATCTGCTCTTCGGTCAGGATCAGGGGCATGGACTCAGGCTCCCGGCTTCACGGTGAAATAGGAGAAGGCGAAAAAGATCGTCTGATAGAACGGCGCCGCCAGCAGGACGATTTCCTGAAGGGGAGACGGTCGTTGCGAGAACTTCAGCATCCCCGCAGCGATCAGAGCGATGAGCGGCGCAAAGAAGAACGCTTTCGCTCCCCAACTCGGCGCTATGTCCTGCCTGGACATTCCCCATCCCGCAGGCGTCAGCATGACGAAACTGAGCAAGCCGCTCAGTACAATCCCGATCACAGCCATAGCCAGCAGCTTCGGGCGTGGCACCACATGGCTAACCATCACGCCCCCGGCAGTTGCAGCAGGTGTTTGGCGATGATGTTCAGCTGGACTTCGCTGGTGCCGCCTTCGATGGAGTTGGCCTTGGTGCGCAGCCAGTCGCGGGCGGCCTGACCGTCTTTCGAGCGTTCGCCCTCCCATTCCAGGGCGTCCGACCCGCCCGCGGCCATGGCCAGTTCGTGGCGGCGCTTGTTCAGTTCCGAGCCGTAGTACTTCAGCATGGAGGCGATGGCCGGATGGGCCTGTTTCGCCTTCATCTGATCGCCCGCCCGCTCCATCGCCAGACGGAAGGCGGCGGCGTCGATGTCGTAGTCGGCAATGCGGGCGCGCAATAGCGGCTCATCTAGCCGCCCGGCCTCGTCCAGCCCGAGGTTGTCGGCCGCGACCTGCCCCAGAGGACGGCCGACGCCGGTGTCGCCCATGGCGCCGATCATGGTCCGCTCATGCGCCAGCAGGGCCTTGGCCACGTCCCAGCCGCGGTTCAGCATTCCGATCAGGTTCTCCTTCTCGACCCGCACGTCGTCGAAGAAGGTCTCGCAGAAGGGCGACTTGCCGCTGATTAGGGTGATGGGCCGCGTCGTCACGCCCGGCGTCGCCATGTCGAACAGGACGAAGCTGATGCCCAGATGCTTGGGCGCCTCCGGGTCGGTGCGGACCAGGCAGAAGATCCAGTCGGCCTTGTCGGCGTAGGAGGTCCAGATCTTCTGGCCGTTGACGATCCAGTGGTCGCCCTGATCCACGGCGCGGGTCTGGACCGAGGCGAGGTCGGACCCGGCGCCCGGCTCGGAATAGCCCTGACACCAGCGGATCTCGCCGCGCACGATGGGCGGCAGAAAGCGCTGCTTCTGTTCCTCGGTCCCGAAGGCCAGCAGGGCCGGGCCCAGCATCCAGACGCCGAAGCTGAACAGGGGCGGCCGCGCCTTGATACGGCGTATTTCGGCGGCCAGCACCTTCGCCTCTTCGCGGTTCAGCCCGCCGCCGCCGTATTCGCACGGCCATTCCGGCGCGGTCCAGCCGCGCGCGGCCATGCGGTCCAGCCAGACCTTGTGCGCAGGGGTGGGGAAGACGGCGTTGCGCCCGCCCCAGACCATGTCGGCCTCGCCCGCCCCGGCGCCGCGGCATTCGGGTGGGCAGTTCGCCTCCAGCCAGTCGCGCGTCTCAGCGCGGAACGTCTCCAGATCGGCCATGGCCGCCCTCCCTCGCGTTCTTGCTTGGGAGAGACGCTAGCCGGTCCTTTTTAAAAACGGAACCTACTTCTTCGAGGGCAGGAAGGGCGAGAAGGTGATGACGGTGAAGGTGTCGCGGATGTGCGGACGCGTCTGCACCTGCTTCGTCACGAAGGTCCCGATGTCGGCGTCCTTGGGCAGTTGGAACTTGGCCAGCAGGTCGTGCTGGCCCGAAGTCGAATAGACCTCGCTCACATTCTCGACATTGTCGACCAGATCGGCCGCAACATCGTTAGCGTAGCCCAACTCGCATTTGATGAAGACGAAAATGGCGGTCATCATGGCCTTCAAGCCTCCCGTTCAAGCGGAGGTCTCTAGCGGATGGAGACGACATGGGTAAGGCTTTGTCGCCCGAGGCGACGCAGATGGAACGGGCCGCGGCCTATGAGGCGGCCTATAACAACCGCGCCCGCGTGCCGGGCCACCCCGCCATTCTGGATCGCTGGCGCAAGGAATCGCTGCGGGTGATCGACGCCCGCCGTCCCGAGACGATCGAATACGGCCCGTCCGAACGGCAGAAGATGGAATGGTTCGACGCCGGCCCCGGCGCGCCGGTCGCCGTCTTCATGCACGGCGGCTATTGGCAGGCGCTGGACCGGGGCTGGTTCGCCTGGGTGGCGCCCGCCCTGCTGGAGCATGGGATCAGCGTCGTCGTGCCGGGCTATGACCTCGCCCCCGGCGTCGCGGTCGGCAAGATCATCGGCCAGATGCGCCAGGCGACCGAGGCCGTGCGCGCCCGCACCGGCAAGCGCCCACTGGTGTTCGGCCATTCGGTCGGGGGGCATATGGCCGCGGGGATGCTGTCCGAAGGTCGGGCGCGGGCGGCGCTGGCGATCTCGGGCGTGTTCGATCTGGAGCCGCTGATCCACACCTCGCTGAACGAGGCTCTGGGCCTGGATGCGCCGGTCGCGCGCGCCCTGTCGCCGATCCACTGGCCCGCGCCGAACGGGGCGACGCCCGGCGGCACCGCCCTGGACTGCTGGGTGGGCGGAAACGAAAGCAATGAGTTCGTCCGCCAGAGCCGCGAGATGGCCGCCGCCTGGGGCGGCAAGGGCGCCGACACCCATGTCGAGATCGTAGAGGGCGCCGACCACTTCACCATACTGGACCCGTTGGCCGATCCCGACAGCGCCATGGTGAAGCGACTGGTGGAGCTGGCGACCGCCGAATAGCGACGCTTACCAGGATTGATCCCGGCCGCCCTTGACGCCAAGGGCGGCGACCGTCGATCTGCGGGCGTCAGGCTTGAGAAGGAGACCCCATGCGCCACGACCGCCTCAGCGTGCTCACCGCCCTTGAAACCCAGGGCGTGGTGCCGGTCTTCTATCACCCCGACGTCGAGGTCTGCGCCGAGGTGATCCGGGCCTGCGCGCGCGGCGGCGCCAAAGCGATCGAGTTCACCAATCGCGGCGATTTCGCCTGGGAGACATTCACCGCCCTGTCGAAGGAATTCGCGCGGACCGACCCCGACATCATCATGGGCGTGGGCTCGATCCTGGATGCGCCGACGGCGGCCCTCTACCTGGCGTCGGGCGCGCGTTTCGTCATCAGCCCCTGTCTGGTTCCCGAAGTCGCCAAGGTTTGCAACCGTCGCCAGACAGCCTATTCGCCCGGCTGCGGCTCGGTTCGCGACATCTCCGAGGCGCAGGAGCTGGGCTGCGAGATCGTCAAACTGTTCCCCGGCGCCTCGGTGGGCGGGCCGGACTTCGTCAAGGCCGTGCTGGGGCCGATGCCCTGGACCAAGATCATGCCGACCGGCGGCGTCGACCCGGACGAAGCCTCCATCGCCAAATGGTTCGGCTCGGGCATCGTGGCGGCGGGCATGGGCTCCAAGCTGATCACCGACGCGGCGATCCAGGCGCAGGACTGGGCCGGGATCGAGACCAAGGTGCGCCAGACAGTCGAGACGATCGCGGCGTTCCGCAACAAAGGCTGACCCTCTTTCCTCCCCACTTTGTGGGGAGGGGGACCGCGTAGCGGTGGAGGGGCTTGCGACGACGGAACCAAGCAGCTCCTCCGTCACGGCGCATATCTGCGCCGCGCCACCCTCCCCATGAAATGGGGAGGAGAAAGCCGCACTCACACGGCGAGCGATGGCGCCCAAGAAAAAGGCCCCGCCGTTTCCAGCGGGGCCTCTATTGATTCAGACGCAAGCGCCGATCAGGCGGCGACATCGCCCTTGGCGGCCAGCTTGGCCTGGTGGGCGGCCATGCCGGCGGCGATCAGTTCAGCGGCTTCGCCAGCGTCGCCCCAACCGTTGACCGTGACCGACTTGCCCTTCTCCAGATCCTTGTAGCGGGTGAAGAAGTGCTCGATCTGCTCGATCAGGATGGCGGGCAGCTGACGGTAGCTGGAGACCTCGGTGTAGTAAGGGTTCAGCTTGTCGACCGGCACGGCCAGGATCTTCTCGTCGCCGCCGGCCTCGTCGACCATCTTCAGCACGCCGATCGGGCGCGAGCGGATGACGCAGCCCGGCACCACCGGCGTCGGGTTCAGCACGATGACGTCGCAGGGGTCGCCGTCGTCCGACAAAGTGTGCGGCACGAAGCCGTAGTTGCCCGGATAGTACATGGCGGTGTGCAGGAAGCGGTCGACGAACAGGGCGCCGGATTCCTTGTCCATCTCATACTTCACCGGCAGGCCGCCTTGCGGGATCTCGATGATGACGTTGATGTCCCACGGCGCGTTGGGGCCGACCGGGATGGCGTCGATGTTCATGATGCGCTCTTGTTGCAGGTGCGAACGGGGAGATTTGACGCGCGTGATAAGCTTTGCGCGCCTTTACGGCAAGCGTCGCGGCGATCAAGCTTGCCTTGCGCGGTCCGACGTGGCGTCAATCAGGCATGAGTCTGTTCGATTGGATCGCCCTGTTCGTCTTTGTCGTCGCCTGGCTGGGCTACGGCCCGCTGATCCGCCTTGTGGCGCGACGCAGCGGCTCCCTCAACATGGACATGCTGTCGGTGCGCGACGCCTGGATGCGCGCCATGACCCATCGCGAGATGCGACTGATCGACAGCCAGCTGATGGGCCATTCGATCAACTCCGCCTCCTTCTTCGCCTCGACCAACCTGCTGCTGATCGCCGCCGTGGCGGGCGTGCTGTTCGGAGGCGAGGCGGCCATGCGCGGCTTCGCCTCCGTCGGCGCCGAGCCCGTCGCCCCGCGCCTGATGGAGGCCAAGCTGGCCGTGGTGCTGCTATGTCTGGCGCGCGGCTTCCTCGACTTCATCTGGGCGCTGCGTCAGTTGAACTACACCGTCGCCCTGATCGGCGCCGCGCCGGAAATCCATGAAGAGGCCGACCGCGTCGCCTATGGCCGCGCCGTGGCCCGCGTGCTGAACCCCGCCCTGACCAGCTTCAACCAGGGCGTTCGCGGTTATTATTTCGCCCTGGCGGCCGCCGCCTGGCTGTTCGGGCCGCTGTGGCTGATGCTCGGAGCGGTGTCGGTGTTCGCCCTTCTGGCCTGGCGCCAGCTGGCCTCGCCCGCCGCCAGCGCGATCCGGCAGGCCCGCCGCCTGCTGGAACGGGGCTGATCATCTCGCATCTGCGAAATCGGCCAAACCCGCCCACGTTTCAGGATCATGGGATTGAGCGCCAAACTCCGTAACATCCCGTGATTGTATAAGATTGAATCCAGGCTTGTGTTTTTGTGCGCTGCAAACTAGCTTGGTTTTCGACGCTTTCGAGCGTCTTGCCCTTCCTGGGCGTTTCCTCCCTATAGACTTTCCAAAGCCGCGCCGTTTGGCGCGGCTCTTTTTTTGCCTCGATCGCCGCCCTCAAGCGCGCTGGTCGGCGCAAAGCTCGGCGATCACCCGACGCAGGGCCGAGCGGCAGCGCTTCCAGCCCGGCGACGGCGCCCAGGCCGCCTCATCCCAGTACAATCCGCGGCTCAGCTCCACCTGAACCGCCTGAAAGCCCTCATCCGGCCGCCCCCAGGTCTGGGTCGCATAACCGCCCGCATAAGGCCGGTTCAGCCCGACCGTCAGCCCCTGCGCCTCGAACAGCCGCCGCAGCCGTCGCGTCAGCAAGGCCTCGCAACTCGTCCCGTGCCGGTCCCCCAGCACCACGTCCACGACCCCGTTCGTCGCCCGCGCAGGCATGGAGTGCCAGTCAATCAGCACCGCCCGCCCGAACCGCGTCCGCGTCGCTTGCATCATCTCCGCCAGCGCCGCGTGATAGGGGGCGTGCACCCGCGCCACCCGCGCCTCCGCCTCGGCCCGCGTCAGCCGACGCCCATAAAGCGGCGTCCCATCCCCCGCCAGCCGCGCCACCACGCCATAGCCGGCCTGAGCCTTGGCGCTGGCACTGGCGCGCGGCGCGACCGCATCGACGATCAGGGCCGGATCCCACTCGTCCGGCGCCCGGTTCAGATCGACATAGGCCCGGCCAACGCGCGCCGCGATCAGGCTCGCCCCCTCCCCGGGCCCGCAGTCGATCAACTGATCCACCGCCGCGTCTTCGGCGCTGCGGACCGCGCGCGTCGAGGCCGTCGTCCCCATGTCCTCAGGGTAGAGATCGCCCGAGTGCGGCGAGGCGAACACCAGAGGCGTCGCCCGCCCGGCGTCCGCCGGAACGATCCAGAAGGGCGGCTGAGGCGCATCCATGCCTTCGCCATAACCTGCTTCGCAGTGGAAGGCGCGCCCCGATGCCGCCGCGCCCCCGTTCGTCTTCATCGCCGGTTTACTCCGCAGGGCCTAGGCTGGCCGCCAATTCCCCAACGGTTTCGATACGATCATGGCGCGCATTCTTCTGGCCGAAGACGACAACTCTCTTCGCGGCTTCCTGACCCGCGCCCTGGAACGGGCCGAGCATGAGGTCGTGGCCTGCGAAAACGGCGACGACGCCATCGACGCCCTGGACCAAGGGCCCTACGACCTGCTGCTGACCGACATCGTCATGCCGGGCGCCGACGGCATCGAGGTCGCCCGCGTCGCCGCCGCCCGCCAGCCGGGCCTGCGCATCATGTTCATCACCGGCTTCGCCGCCGTGGCCCTCAGCGCCGCCCAGGCCTCGCCCCAGGCCAAGGTTCTGTCCAAACCCGTCCACCTGCGCGACCTGGTGAACGAGGTCGAACGCATGATCGCGGCCTAACCAAAAGAAAAGTCGAAGAAAGGCGTCAAAGCCCCTTGCAGCCCCCGCAAACTGCGGGTTATAGACGCCGCCTTCCCGCCCACCGACACATCAGTCGGACGGGCCGCAGAACAGGCGGACGCGTAGCTCAGCGGGAGAGCACTACGTTGACATCGTAGGGGTCACAGGTTCAATCCCTGTCGCGTCCACCATTCTTTTCAAGCAGTTAGGGCTTTCCCCGCTGCTTAGCCCCCCCCCCAGCAATCCTCGCAATAACTTCTGAAGACGGGGGAAGGACTCATTGAAAGCCTGTCGGCGACGGCAGTGCGCAGACGTTCTTGTGCTCGCTTAGTCGTCACTCACGGGCGACGAACGTCAGCCCCAAGTGACGCGCCGCGAAGACCAGACGGTCGACGGCGCTCTTGGCGGTCTTGAATCGACTGTTGCCTGCGCCGTGGCCGGAATCCTTGTCGACCGTCAATAGAACCGGTCGTGAAGGATCGGCCAGCGCCTGCAGGCGGGCGGCGTATTTGAAGCTGTGCATCGGCGCGACGCGGTCATCCGTGTCTCCCGTGCCGATCAGCAAGGCTGGATAACGTCGCCCCCGCACGGCGGCATGGTAGGGCGAGTAACCGTGCAGGATGGGGAACAGGGCGGCGTCCTGAGGATCGCCGTATTCGCGAATCCACAACCGGCCGTTCGTGAACTGGGTGAAGCGCAGCATGTCCAGAACGCCCACGGTCGGCATGGCCGCCGCATAGAGCTCCGGACGACGGGCGACGGCGCCCCCGACCAGCAGACCGCCGTTGCTGTAGCCGAAGGCCGCAAGCCGTTCGGGCCGCGTATGGCCGGACGCGATCAGGTGAACCGCGCAGTCGTTGAAGGCGTCGAACACCGCCGGCTTGTTCGCCAGCATCCCGGCCCTGTGAGAGACCTCGCCATAGACGCCGTCGCCAGGAAGGGCGGCGATGGCGAACACCCCGCCCATATCCATCCACGTCACCTGCTCCGGCCTGAAGTCAGGCGGATAGGAGGCGCCGAAACCGCCGTAACCGTACAGGATGGTCGGGGCGTCGCCGCGTCGCGCCAGGCCCTTGCGGGACGCGATGAACAGGGGAACGCGGTTGCCGTCGCGCGCCGTCACGACCACGCGTTCAACCTGATAGGCGGAGGGATCGATCGGGCCTTGCGGCTTGTCGACGACCACGGAGCGTCGGCGCGCGACATCGTACCGATAGGTGGTCAGCGGCTGAGCGAAGCCGGAATACTGATAATAGATCTGGCCAGGCTGCGCCGCGCGCGACAGCCCCTGGACCACGCCGAAGCCCGGCAGCGAGATGGCGCGCTCACGACCATTGCGCAACGAACGACTGACGAGGGTGTCGCTGCCGTCCGTCAGATACTTCAGAATGAGGGCGTCGCCGGCCAACAGCGCGCCTCGCAGCGGAAACCCCCGCTCGGGCACGACCTCCTTGTTTTCTCCAGGATGCTCGGCGTCCACGGAAACCAGGCGCCAATTGGCGGCGCCCACGCTGGTCAGCACATAAAGCGTCGCGCCTCGCGAGCCGATGAAATAGTTGCCCGCGAGCGGCTCGGCGGGGCCGAGGTCGATCGGCATGAAGTCCGAACCGGCCTGGCTCAAATCCTTGTAAAGAAGGGTGAGCCCGCCGCCTGCATAGCCGGTGTTGATGAGCAGGTAGCGGCCATCGGCGGACAGTTGGCCGATGAACATATAGTCCGGGTTGGCCTTGTCCTCGTAGATCAGGACGTCAGCGTCCTGAGGCTCGCCGAGCCGGTGGAAATAGAGCTGCTGCCCGCTGTTGCCCGACAGGAACATCGCATCAGGCTGGGGGAAGCGCGCGTAGTAGAAGCCCGAACCGTCTGCGGCCCAAAAGGCGTTGGAGTATTTGTTCCAGTGAATGGCGTCAGCCAGAGTCTGACCGCTGTTGCGATCCAGCACGCGCCAGACGCGCCAGTCGGAACCGGCGTCCTGCCGGGCATAGGCGACATAGCGGCCGTCAGGCGACACCGCATAGCCCGCCAGCGCCGCCGTACCGGCGGCGGACCATTGCGCGGGGTCCAGCAACCTGCGCGCCTCGCCCGTCTCGCCCTGGCGCACCCATAGAGAGGATTGTTCCTCGCCTCTGGCGCGGCGCGTGAAGAACTGAGCCTCTCCGGCCGTAACGATCGGGCCGATGGTTTCAATGTCGAACAGGGCGTCCAGGCGGGCGCGGATTTGCTCGCGCCCGTCCAGGCCCTCCAGATAGGCGTCGGAGACGGCGTTCTGCGCCGCGGTCCAGGCCTGCACCCGCTCGGACGTGCGGATGTCCGCTTCCAGCCAGCGATAGGGGTCCTCGACCGCGACCTCGCCATAGAGGTCGATCACGGGCTCCATGGGCGTCGGCGGATAGAGGCCCCACGCCGGCTCCGGCCGGGCCGCCGCAACGGCCGGACAAAGCAGGCCCGCCCCCGTCGCGACGCCCAGAAACAAGGCGCGGCGCCGGTTGAGCATGCTGATGTCCGACATGAGCTTTCCGCTTCTAGGACTGGGGCGGAGCGACGACGCCTTGCGCCGCTTCAGTAGGCTTGCCGCCACGAGCGATATAGGCCCGCATATGCTCTTCCAGCGTGGTCAGGGGCACGGATCCCAGAGCCAGGATTTCATCGTGGAAGGGGCGAGGGTCGAAGTTCTCGCCCAGAGCGGCTTCGGCTTCGGTGCGCAGGCGGCGGATGGTCAGTTCGCCCAGCTTGTAGGACAGGGCCTGGCCCGGCCAGCTGATGTAGCGATCGACCTCGGTCTCGACCTCGTGGCGCGACAGGGCCGTATGACCCGCCAGATAGTCAATGGCCTGTTCGCGCGACCAACCCTTGAGATGAACCCCCGTGTCGATCACCAGACGCGCGGCGCGCCACATCTCATAGCTGAGGCGGCCGAAGTTCTCATAGGGCGTGCGATAAATGCCCATCTCGACGCCCAGCCATTCGGTGTAGAGTCCCCAGCCCTCGCCATAGCCCGAGAAATAGGTGTGGCGACGGAAGGCGGGCCCATCGGCCTGCTCCTCAGCCAGGGCCATCTGGAAGCTGTGGCCCGGCGCGCACTCGTGCAGGGTCAGGGCCGGGATATTGTACAGCGGCCGGCTGGGCAGGTCGTAGGTGTTCATCTGGCAGGATTCCAGCCCGCCGCGCCCCGCCGTGTAGAAGGGCGCCAACGCATCGGGCACCGGAATGATGGTGAAGCGGCGGCGCGGCAAGGCGCCGATCAGCTTGCCGATCTGGCCGTCGGCGCGCTTGGCCACCCAGGCCGAAACCATCATCAATTCGTCCGGCGTCTTGGCGTAGAATTGCGGGTCTGTGCGCAGGAAGTGCAGGAATTCGTCGAACGACCCCTGGAAGCCTGCGTCCGCCATCGTCTGGCGCATCTCGGCCTGGATGCGGGCGACCTCGGACAGACCGATCTGATGGATCTCTTCGCCGCTCAACTCCAGCGTCGTGTATTTGCGCACCTGGGCTTCGTAGTAGGCGGCGCCGTCGGGCATGTCGCGGGCCGCCAGTCCGGTGCGGGCGCGGGGCTGATACTCATCCAGATAGAAGGCCAGCAGGGCCTTATAGGCCGGGATCACCGCCTCATTGACGGCCGCCGCCGCCTCGGCGCGCAGGCGGGTCTGCTCTTCAGCCGGAATGGTCGCCGGCATCTGGCGGAAGGCCGCATAGAAGGCGTTGGCTTCAGCCGTGTCGGTGATGAAGTTGGTGATCGAGGCTTCGCGCCCCTCCAGCGTCACGCGCGGCACGCTGAACCCGCGCGCCAGACCGTCGCGCATGTTGGACAGGTGCTGGTCGAAGTAGCGCGGCGTGTCGCGCATCCGCGAGATATAGGCGCGATACTCCTCGGCCGTGCGCAGAGCGCCGGGCTGGTCCAGATAGGTCCAGAAGGAGCTGTCGCTGTTGAACGGCATCTCCCATTGACGGAACTGGCCGTCGATCAGGGCGTGCTCCAGATTGGTGCGGAAGACGGCGGCGTTGATGCGATCCTCGGCCGACAAATCGTCCAGCGGAATGGCGTCCAGCTGGCGCAGCAGCCCCCAAACATAGGTCAGGCGCTCCTGTTGCGAAGCGGGATCGACGTTCTCATGGCGAACAGCCGGGCTGTACTCGCCGTCCGCCCGCTTGACGATGCCGTAGCGGGCCATGCCGGCGTCGGTTTCCGCCTCATAAAGAGCCTTCAGGCGCGTCCCCGCCTCCTGCATCCGGGCCGCAGGCGGCGAAACGTCGGCTGCAAGGGCCGGGGCGGCGCCGACCAGGATGGACGAGACGGCGCACGCCGTCAGGAGCAAAGTTCTCATGGCGGGGTCCCTGTGCTTTCCCTGAAAGACATCAGGCGGCTCCGGTTAAGCCGACGCCGCCTGATTGAAGAGCAGTCGAAGAGGCCGATCAGCGCCCTTCATAGTTTGAGTTCGGCCTATCGACGCAGGGTCACGCCGATATAGAAGGTGCGCCCGATCACGTCATAGGTGCCGGCCTGATAGCCGTACTCGAAGTTGGCGCCGCCAGCCTCCGCGCCCGGAATACGCGGCGGGGCCTCATCGAAGGCGTTGCGCAGACCGCCATAAAGCGAGACGCGCTCGTTCACCTCATAAGAGGCCGACAGGTCGCTGTAGAAGACGTGGTCGGTTTCCGTCACGTCGTACAGGTCGGGCGTGACATGGCTGCCGGGTCGCATCGGGCTGAAGTGGCGCAGGGTCCAGTTGGCCGTCCACGGTCCGGCGTTCCAGGTGGTGCGGATGGCGCCCTTCCATTCAGGCGCACCGAACAGGCCCACCGTCTCGTCGATGGTCGAGGCGTCGCTGGCGTCCAGAATGAAGCTGCGTTCCAGCAGCTTGGTGTAGACGGCGTTGATCGAAATCGAACCGGCTTCCTCGCCCATGCCGACCGAGCTCAGATCGAAGCGGTAGTTGGCCTCGAAATCGATGCCGCGAGTCTTGAACATCGACATGTTCAGCTCCTGCACGTTCACGGCGACCAGATTGTTGGTCGTCGGACCGCGCTCGACCAGGCCGCAGAACATGTTGTTCATGGACTGCAGGTCCACGCATTTGTTCAGAATGGCCTGCGCGCCGAACGAACCGATGGCGTCTTCCAGTTCAATGTCGAAATAGTCGACCGTCAGCGAGAAGTTCGAAATCCAGCGCGGCTGGATCACGACCCCGGCGGTATAGGTCTGGGCCGTTTCGACGCCCAGGCCTTCATTGCCCGACTGAATCACATCCAGCCACTGCCAGTAGGTGTTCACATTCTGCGGCTTGATCGCCGCGCAGTTGGCGGCCGTGAAATCGGTCCGGTCCACGCGGTTGACGACATCATGGTAGTTGCAGGGGTCGGCCAGCCATGCGCCGCCCACCTGTCCGGCCGTGAACAGCTCGCTGATGTTGGGCGCGCGCACCGATTGACCATAGGTGCCGCGGAAACGGATGTCGCTGACCGGGGTCCAGTTCAGCGAGGCCTTGTAGGCCGTGGTTTCACCGGCGGTGCTGTAGTCCGACTGACGCACGGCGCCTTCGAACGACAGATCCTCGATGCCGGTGACGTTGCTGATCAGGGGCACGCGCACTTCGGCGAACACTTCGGCGACGTCATAGTCGCCCACCAGAGACGTGGCGGTCGTGCCGATGCTCTCATCGAATTTCGGGTTCAGCGGGTCGTATTCCGGGGTCGCGCCGATGTCGTTGCTTTCGGTGCGATACTCGGCCCCGAACACCACCTGAACCGGACCGGCCGGCAGGTCGAAGGCGGACCCGGTCACATAAGCCGACACGACTTCCTGCTTCAGGGTCTGAACCGAGGGGCTGGTGTCGTACTGGATGAAGTCGATGACGTCCTGCGTCAGCGGCTTGAACGGGTTCAGCGGCACGCAGCCGTTGGACGGATCGGCGCAGACAACCGAGCCGTTGGGGCCGGCGACCGCATTCAGCGCCTGGGTATAACGGCCGTTGGCGGTGGCGTTCCGGGTGCGCACTTCCTGGCGCGTGCGGCCGTTCGAATAGTGCGCGACCCATTCCCAGTCGTTGCGGCCCAGCAGGTTGAACCTGCCCTCGGCGCCGACGGTCAGCTGGTACATGTTGCGGTCGTATTCGGTTTCCTGGCGGCCCAGTTCCGAGAAGCGCCGCGCGAAGCCGATGCCCGTCGCCACGCCGCCATTGGCCGCGATCATTTCCGACGTGATGAACGGATTGCTGGCCGAGAGAACGTCCGTGCCATAGGCCGAATAGGCGCGATAAAGGCCCTTGGAGTCGGTCTGGGCGTAGGTCAGGTCGCCGAACAGCTTGATGTTCTCGGTGATCTGATAGTTGCTCGAAACGGCGACCGAATATCGCTCGCTCGGCACCGCCAGCGCCCAATCGTCATAGCGTCCGCCGAACTCGCCCCCATCGGTGCGGAAGCTGATCAGAGAAGGATTGCCCGTGGTGGCGCCCAGCAGGCCGCTGGGGCCATACACGGGACGACGCAGGCTGCCGTCCGGGTTGAACGTATAGAGGTTGCCCGGCCCGCCCAGCTGAACGACGGCGCTGTCGAGATCGTACACTTGGCGGTTGCCGTCGGTCAGCGTGTACTTGCCGTCTTCGCCTCGAATATAGAAAGGCGCGCCGCCCGCGGTCCAAGGCCGGTCCTGGCCGAAGACAGCGTCGTTGTGCTGGTTGTAGCTGCCGAACAGGGTGACGTTGCCCCGGTTGTCGTGGAAATTCCGACCCACCAGAACGCTGGCGTCGTAGCCCTGCAGGTCGCCGCGCGTCGAACCGGAATAGGTGCCGGTGAACTCCAGCCCTTCATAGTCCTGCTTCAGGATGAAGTTGGCCACGCCGGCCACGGCGTCCGCGCCGTACAGCGCCGAGGCGCCGCCAGTGATCACGTCGACCCGCTCGACCAGGGCCGAAGGAATGGCGCTGATATCGACGGCCGAGGAGCCCGGCATGGCGGGCACGCGACGACGGCCGTTGACCAGAACCAGCGTACGCTCGGTGCCGAGGCCGCGCAGATCCAGCGCGTTCAGGCCCGCGTTGCCCTGCTGGTTCGAGGTCTGGTTGTTCTGCGAGACGAACAGGCTCGGAATCTCGTTCACGAGGTCGGCGATTTCGCTAACGCCCGACCGGCGGATCGTTTCGGCGTTGATGATGGTGGTCGGGGTCGGCGTCTGGACGCCGCTGCGTCGAATGCGGCTGCCGGTGACGACGATCTCTTCAACAGCCGTCGCCGCATTGTCGTCCTGCGGGGCCTCAATCTGAGCCGACGCCGGGAAGGCCGCCATGCCAAGCGCCGCCGCTGCAGCGCCGACATATAGTTTTGATGCGAATTTCATTGGCGCCCACCCCTCACAAAAGCATCACATTCTTGCCTCACATCCTTAAAGGCCGCAATAAATTTGGAGCTTCAAAAATTTTGATATGCACGCGCTTTTCATGAAATTCTTCGGAACGCGCGATCATCATCGTGTCGAAGGTTTGTTTGGATTGCGGCGACCCTGGCCCGCTGTCACTGTGCTCAGGCGCACGGAACGAAGGCGGCGACCGCTGCATTCGGCGCAAGGGCTGACTCGCCGCCGTATCTGGCGAGAAAGCGCTTCGACCATGTGACCACGAACGGGCGTTGCAGAATAAAGAATGACGACTCATCGCGACAAGAGCAGCGCGTTTCTGAAGTTCGAGACGCGATCCCAGACACGGAAGCTGCCGATCGGGGATCGCATCAAGGCGCGTCGCAAGGCTCTGGGGTTGACGCTTCAGGAGTTGGCGACCCGCAGCGGCCTGTCCGCTCCGTTCATTTCACAGGCCGAACGCAACCTCACCACGCCGTCGGTCTGGTCCCTGATGAGTCTGGCCAAGGGACTGGAGGTGGAGGTGTCCCACTTCATGGAATGGCCCCAGACCAACCAGATCGTGTTCCGCGCCTCGGCGCCCAAGACCGTCGATATCGATTCCGTCGTGGGATACGTCGACCTTTCGTCCGAACTGCCGGACCGCAAGATGGATGCGGTTCTCGTTCGCATTCCGCCGGGGTTCGCCTTTCCGCCGGACTCCCACAACGGCGAGATTTTCCGATACGTCATCAAGGGAACCCTGACCGCAGTCGCCGGCGACGTTGAAGCGCGGCTCGGTCCTGGCGACGGGATGCATTTCGACGGACGCGTCATCCATTTCGTCCGCAATGATTCCGACGAAGAAGTCCTGCTGCTCTACGTCGGCACCCCGGCCTTCCTGAGAGAAGACTCAGCCCCTTGAGGCCGCCGCACGCACAGCTCTGAGGCGCAACGTCACAGGGCGCATCCGTCTCGACAAAGACGCTGATTGGACCTTGCACCGACCCCAGGGTCCGGTCCCAAGATCGCCTCATGTCGAACAGCATTTCATCTCCGACGAGGCCGCGCTGGCTGGGGCCAGGCGAGCTGGCGCGCCAGGTCAACACGTCGATCAAGGCGTTGCGGGTCTATGAGAAGGCGGGCCTGCTGACGCCTGACCGGCGCGAAGGCGGGTGGCGTCTGTATGGGCCCCAGCACGTCGCGCGCCTGCATCAGGTCTTGGCGCTCAAGGCGCTGGGCCTGTCGCTCAAACAGATCAAAGACGCGCTTGATCAGGACGACATGGCGATCGGCCGGATCATGGAGCTTCAGGCCCAGCATCTGGCGACGACCATACGCGCCGCACGGGATCGGCTGAAACGGGTTCAGCGGGCGCGGGACCAACTGGCGAGCGAGGGGCAGGTGTCGGATGCTCTGTTGCTGGAGTTGGCGCGCGACCTAGCGCCCGCGCCGGCCCTGGAATTGGCTGACGTGCGGGCCGCCATCCAGACGGCGACGCTGGACGGGAGCGAGCAGGCTGCGGTCGATGCCGTCATCGATGGACGCGGGGCCGACCCTGCCACTGAGGCAAGCATCCGCGACCTTCTGGCGGAAGCGGTCATCGCCGCAGCGGAAGGCGAGCCGGGATCTCGTCGAGCCCAGGCGCTGGCCGAACGTTGGCTCGGCCTGGCCGAGGCGCTCGACCTGCCTGCCGCAAATACTGACCAGGCTGACGCCCTTCGCCGTGTCGCCGCTCGCATGATGGCCGATCCGGCCCTGAAAGACGCCCTGACATTCCTGCGCGACGCCGTTGAGCGACGGAACGCGCCCTCACAGAAGGCCTGACCCTTGCGCACAAAGTCTCTGCTTCTCGCCGCCCTGATGTTCGGCGCGGCGTCGTCCGCCCTTGCCGACGACACGACCGTCTATACCGGCGTCACCATCCTTGACCCTCTGACGCAGCGTCGCCTGCCGGGTCATTACCTCGTCGTGCGCGGCGAACGCATCGAAGCGATGGGCGAAGGTCGCGCGCCCGAGCGCTACGCCAAGGTTGCTCACACGGACATGAGCGGTCGTTTCGCCATGCCGGGCCTTTTCGACACCCACGCTCACATCACCTTGGGTCCGGTGGCGCCACAGGTCGATGCGGAGGGCGAAGTCAGTCTGGTGGTGGCCGGGAACGACGCCATCACCCGTCATGACGCCCTGATGCTGCTGGCGGCCGGGGTGACGACGATCCGGGATACGGGCGGGGATACGGCGCGCATGATCGCCTATCGCCAAGCCGTCGCCGAGGAACGACTGACGGGCCCCGAAGCACAGATTGCAGGTGCGGTGATCGACCGCTCCGCCTTCCCGGTGGTCGGCCTGGTCGATCGTGTCGACGAGACGCACGGCGTGGCCGAACGGGTGAAGGCGCAGGCCGCAGCCGGCGTGGACTACGTCAAACTGTACGAAGCCCTGACTCCTGAGGACCTGGCGGCGGGGATCGCCGCCGCGCGCGCCGCCGACGTGCCGGTCATCGCCCACCTGGGCGATGTGAGCTGGACCGAAGCCGTGCGGCTAGGGGTGAATTCCCTGGTCCACGCCATGCCGATTTCACCGGACCTGCTGCCGCCGGACAGGCGCGCCGACTATCTGGCCGAGCGGCGGCCCGGCGCCTTTGCCTTCTTCGAATGGTATGAACAGGCCGATCTCGACAGTCCCGAAATCCAGGCCCTGATCCGCGCGCTGGCGGACCAGGGCGTTTCAGTAGATGCAACGTTGATCGCCTTCAGCCTCGCCTTCAATGGTGATGACTTCGCCTATCGCGAGAAGGACGTGGATTGGGCCCACCCCAGCATGGCGGAGAACTGGCGCACGGCCTTCCGCTTCGATCTGGGTTGGGAGCCGGAAGACTACGCCCGCGCGAAAGCGATCTGGCCCAAGGTGCAGCGCTTCGTTCGCATGTTGCACGAAGCGGGCGTGCCTCTGACCCTCGGCACCGACATGAACAACCCCTTCGTAGCGCCAGGCGTCAGTCTCGCTCGCGAGGCGGAGCTGCACGTTGAAGCCGGCATTCCGGCCTGGGACGTCCTGGCGATAGCGACCAGCAACGCGGCGCGCTCGCTGAAGATGGACGATCGCACAGGACGCATCGCCGTCGGCATGGAAGCCGACATCCTGTTCCTGGAGGCCGATCCGTCGCTCGACATCCGTGCTCTGGCGCGCGTCGCGGCCGTGGTGGAGAACGGCCGCCTGCATCGACCCGAAGAGCTGAAACGTGCGGCGGCGCAATGACCCGGCCGACTGTTCGGATTGAGGTGATGGCGACCCCGGGAGGACTCCAACCTCCGACCTCGGCTTTAGGAAAGCCTTGCTCTATGCAGCTGAGCTACGGGGCCACGGCGTCACTGCCTAAAGGAGGTTGCGGCGTCAGGGAAGCCCCTGCGGTTTCCCTTCGCGTCACCAGCCGCGCGCGGCGGTCCCGCCTTGTGGTTAAGAGCCGTTAAGCTACAATCCCTAGTATGGAACAAAGCCTGAATCGGCAGACGTCGCCGATTCGGTCATGATTCGTTTCGCCCGTGTTCCAGAGGCCGGTAAGGTTCCGCTTACCATTCCTTCTTCGCCCGCATCCAAACCGCCGCGCCGCTTGTGAAAGTCGGCGGGGTTCGCCACCTTGGGCCGGTCATGAGCGACCGTTCCGCAGGCATGGCTCCATCGCGCGTCACGGCGATCCTGGGCCCCACCAACACCGGCAAGACCCATCTGGCGGTCGAGCGCATGCTGGGCCACGCGTCCGGCATGATCGGCCTGCCGCTGCGTCTGCTGGCGCGCGAGATCTATGAGCGGATCGTCAAGCGGCGCGGAGCGGCCTCGGTCGCCCTGATCACCGGCGAGGAGAAGATCGTCCCGCCGCGCCCCGCCTATTTCGTCTGCACGGTCGAGGCCATGCCGCTGGAGCGGTCGGTCGACTTCCTGGCGGTGGACGAGATCCAGCTGGTCGCCGATCCGGAGCGCGGCCACGTCTTCACGCAGAGGCTGCTGCACGCGCGTGGACGGTTCGAGACCATGTTCCTGGGCGCAGGGACGATGGCGCCGCTGATGCGGTCGCTGGTTCCGGATGCGGAGATCGTGACGCGCGACCGGCTGTCGACGCTGAGCTACGCCGGATCGAAGAAGCTGACCCGCCTGCCTCGGCGCAGCGCCGTGGTCGCCTTTTCGACCGAGCAGGTCTACGCTATCGCCGAACTTCTGCGCCGTCAGAGAGGCGGGGCGGCCGTGGTCATGGGCTCGCTCAGCCCGCGCACCCGCAACGCCCAGGTCGAGCTGTTCCAGTCGGGCGAGGTGGATTTCCTGGTCGCCACCGACGCCATCGGCATGGGGCTGAACATGGACGTGGACCATGTGGCCTTCGCCGGTTTGAGGAAGTTCGACGGACGGCGCACGCGCTGGCTGCACGCCGCCGAGATCGGCCAGATCGCCGGGCGCGCGGGACGGCACCTGCGCGACGGCACCTTCGGCGTCACTGGTGAGGCGGAAGAGCTGGACGAGGATCTGGTCGAACAGGTGGTCGAGCATCGCTTCGATCCGGTGGAGGCGGCCGAGTGGCGCAGCGGGCGGCTGGACTTCGATACGCTGCCCGACCTGTTGCGATCGCTGACGGTGACGCCGGATCGCCATGGGCTGCGGCTGACCGCACAGGCGCTGGACGAGACCCTGCTGCGGCGCTTTGCGGCCGATGAAGACGTCAAGAAGATCGCCCGCTCGCGCGGCGCCCTGATGCGTCTGTGGGAGGCCTGCCAGCTGCCGGATTTCCAGAAGACGACGCTGGACGAACACGCCCGCCTGTCGAAGGAAATCTTCACCGCCCTGACCAGCCGTCGCGGGCGGTTGACCGAGGACTGGGTGGCGCCGCGCTTCAATGATCTGGATCGCGACGACGGCCAGATCGACCAGCTTTCGGCGCGGCTGTCTGGGGTGCGAACGCTGAGCTACATCGCCAACCGGCCCGACTGGATGGCGGGGGCGCAGGAGTGGCGCGATCGGACCAAGGCGCTGGAGGAACGGCTCAGCGACGTGCTGCACGAGCGGCTGACGGCGCGGTTTGTCGACCGGCGCACGGCGGCCCTGATGCGGGCGCTGAACGTGCGGTCGGACGTGCTGGCGGGCGTGGCGGACGACGGCGAGGTCACGGTCGAGGGCGAGGTGGTCGGCCATCTGGACGGCGTCTGCTTCACCGTCGACGCGGGCGGATCGGCGCTGGCCGACCGGGCGCTGCGGCAGGCGGCGACGCGCGCCGTAGGGCCGGAGGTGGCGCGGCGTCTGGGGCGGCTGGCGGCGGACGAAGACGCGGCCTTTTCCGTCATGCCCGACGGCGGGGTGCTGTGGAACGGCGCGCTGACCGGGCGCATCGTCAATGAAGATCCCTTCTCGCCGCGCGTGCGGCTGCTGGGCGAACTGGGGCCGGTCCCGGCGCGCGAGCGGGCCGAGCGGCGCATGGAGGCCTGGCTGGCGGGCGAGGCCGGGCGGGCGCTGAAGCCGCTGAAACGCCTGCGCCACGCCATCGAGAGCGGCGCCCTGACCGGCCTGCCGCGCGGGCTGGCGTTCCGGTTGATCGAGGCGGGGGGCCTGATCCCCCGGCGCGAGGTCGAGCGCGATCTGGCGGCCCTGAGTCAGCATGAGCGGCGCACGCTGAAAACCTTCGCCATCCGGGTCGGCGCCCATTCGGTGTGGCTGCCCGGCGTGATGAAGCCGCGCGGCGCGGCCCTGGCCCAGGCCTTCCTGCCGCGCGAGGCGACGAAGGGGCTGTCGGGCGACGGCCTGCTGGCCCTGTCTGAACCGCCGCCGCCGGCGCGCGCACTGTCGGCCTTCGGGCGGCGCGCGATCGGGCGATGGACCGCGCCGGTCGAGGCGCTGGAAGCCTTCGCCGAGGCCCAGCGGGCGGCAGGCAAGGCGCCGCTGTCGGATGAGGCGCTGAACGCTCTGGGCTGGACGGCGGATCAGGCGAAGGCGATCCAGGCCGCCCTGCGCACGCCGCGCGCCGAACAGGCGCCGCGCTCCGGCAAGCCCGCGCCGCCGCCCAAGGATTCGCCTTTCGCCGCTCTGGCCCAGTTGACGCAGCCGCCGCGACCCGCGGCGCCGGCCAAGCCGAAGGCCGTTCGCCGGCCTCGCCGTCGGCCTCGGCGGCCCGGCGCCCAAACGGCCGCCCAACCGACCGAATGAGCGCCGAGAGCTGCCGCATCGATGTCTGGCTGTGGCGCGCGCGCTTCGCCAAGACCCGCAGCCTGGCCGCCGCCATGGTCGAACAGGGCGCGATCCGCCTGACGCACCACGGCGCCCAGACCCGGCTCGACAAGCCCAGCCGCAGCGTCCACCCCGGCGACGAGGTTCTGTTCGCCCAAGGCGGCCGGCTGATCGCCGTGCGCGTGGTGCAGATAGGCGAAAGGCGCGGCCCGCCCGAGGAGGCCCGCGCCCTTTATGACGTGCTGGACGGCCCGATCTAGCCCGCCGCCTTCACGAACTCGCCTTCGATGTGCAGCTTCACCTCATCGCCCAGTGCGGGCAGGCCGAAGTTGATGCCGAAGTCGGACCGCTTGATGGTCGCCTCGCCGTCGAAGCCGGCCTTGTAGCCGCCGCGCGTCGGGCCGGCTTGATTGAACTCGACCTCCATGACCACCGGACGGGTCACGCCGCGCAGGGTCAGCTCGCCGTGGACCGTCGCCTCGTCGCGATCATCGGCGTCGATCACGATCCGGGTCGAGCGGAAAGTCGCGACCGGATGGTTGGCGGTGTCGAAGAAGTCCGGCGTCTGCAGATGGCGGTTCAGCCCGTCGGAGTTCGACGCCACATCCGTCAGGGGAATGGTCGCGGTCAGGGTGCTGGCGGACGGATCAGCCGGGTCCAGCTTCAGCTCGGCCTGAACGTTCACGAACTGGCCGACATAGGTCGAGAAGCCCAGGTGATCGACCGACCAGGTGATCTTGCCGTGCGCCGGGTCCAGTTTGTAGTCGCCGGACTGGACCTCGGACGGAACCTTGGTCAGGGCGGATTGGGCGACGACCGCGCCGCCGGCCAGCAGGCTGAGCGCCAGGCTCGCGGCGCCGATGCGGCCGATGGCGGAATGAGCGATGGAACGGGGGATGAAACGCATGGCGGGGCCTCCTGCTGGACGATGATCGGGCGTCATGAATGTAGAGCAGGACCCGACGACATCGGGCCTGAACAGCTTTGCAACAGCGCCCTCGGTTGACAGTTGGTTCCGTCGGGGCCATGTGCCCGCCCTCGACATCCCTCGCTGCCACAGGCCCGCCCGAACGCCATGACCTACATCGTCACCGACGCCTGCGTGAAGTGTAAGTTCATGGACTGCGTCGAGGTGTGTCCAGTGGACTGCTTCTATGAGGGCGAGAACTTCCTGGTCATCGCACCGGACGAATGCATCGACTGCGGCGTGTGCGAGCCGGAATGCCCCGTCGACGCCATCGTCCCCGACACCGAGGACGAGCCCGACGGCAAGTGGCTGCAGGTCAACGCCGAATACGCCAAGGTCTGGCCCAACATCACGGTCAAGGGCGTGCCCCCGGCGGATCGCGAACAGTATGAGCGCGAAACCGGCAAGTTCGAGAAGTACTTCAGCCCCAAGCCGGGCAAGGGCTCCTAAGAATTCGCCACAATGCAGTCACAATGCGCCGGTCTTCGCCGCTCGCCCTGTGGATGTTTTGAGATTTCCTAATTTTATGATAGGTTCCTCCCTATTCGAAACGGGCGGTTCCGCAACTCTGCGCGCCGCCCGCATTTACGACAGAACCTCGCCGCTAGAGACGAGGTCGGCCAGGGGTTTGGTGATCCGTTTTCGCGTCTGACAGTGCGATCCTCCGCCTCAACCGCCGGGCCCAGCGCTCGGCGGAGGGGCGGTTTTTCACTATCTGCGCGGCGACGCTCTCATCCCTACGGTTCGGGAAAGGAATGACATGACGAGCAAGACCGGTCTGGAATTCAAGGTTGGCGATGCGGTGGTCTATCCCGCACACGGCGTCGGCAAGGTCGCCGCGATCGAGACTCAGGAAGTCGCCGGCATGGCGCTGGAAGTCTATGTCGTGACCTTCGAACACGAGAAGATGACCCTGCGCGTCCCGACCAAGAAGGCCAAGACCGCCGGTCTGCGCACCCTGGCCGCCGACGACACCGTCTCCAAGGCCCTGACGACGCTGAAGGGCCGCGCCCGCGTCAAGCGCACCATGTGGTCGCGCCGCGCCCAGGAGTATGAAGCCAAGATCAACTCGGGCGACCTGATCTCCATCGCCGAAGTGGTCCGCGACCTGCACCGCGCCGAGACCCAGCCGGAACAGTCCTATTCCGAGCGCCAGCTCTATGAATCGGCCCTGGACCGCATGGCCCGCGAAGTCGCCGCCGCCAACAAGATCGACAAGGACGCGGCCATGGCCCTGCTGGGCAAGTCGCTCAGCGCCAAGAAGCCGGTCGCTCCGGCCGCCGAGGCTGAAGCCGAGGCCGCCTGACCTCAGGCGATCCGCAAACGACGCGAAAGGCCCGGCGGCGACGCCGGGCCTTTTCATATGCGCACTTAGAAGTCTTCGCTCTGCTCCAAGTCGAGATCATCCTGCGCGCGCCGTTCGGCCTTTCGCGCCCGATCCGCGTCCGGCGCCATAACGGCGGCGGTCAAACCGCCCAGGCGCTTGAGGGCATCAACGTTGGCCTGGCGATTGTAGGCCATCGCCACATCCAGCGCGGCGTTGCCGTCGATCCCAACCTCATTGACGTCCATCCCGCCTTCACGGACCAGGACGTCAGCGACGCGCGCATCCGCGCAGCCGGCGGCGAAACTCTGAACCGGCGACCAGTGCGTATAGTCATTGGGCGCATAGGTCTGCGTTAGCCGGTTGGCGACCAGCAACCGCGCGGTAGACGGCTTGCAGGGCGTGCCCAGCACCGTCAGACTGCTCCATATGCGCTCCGGCGCCTTGACCTTCGACAGGTCCAGACCGTTGTCCAGCATCACCTGCAGGGCGTCGTTGTAGCCGCTGTAAACGCCGCTCGAGAAGGCGTCTTCCAGGCTTTGGGGCCCCTCCACGCGCGCCGCCTCGGTGATCAGCAGGCGATAGACATCAAAGTTCCGATCCACGGCGCGGTTCGGCAAATCTTCATGATCCGCTGAGCTTTCCCGCGCCTGAAAGACACTATTCAGACCCGCAGGCGGATTGCCTAGATTTCCCGCCCATTTCGCCAGATTGGCCGCGCCGCGCGCGCCGGCGTTCGACAGGGCGCGCATCATGGCGACGTCGCCGCGTTCGGCTGCGCGCTGCAGCGACGGCTGATCATGCCGCAGCGACTGCGCATAGCCGCTGGCCGCCGCAACGGCTTCGGCCCTCGCCTTCAGGCCGCCCCCATAGGCTGTGCGCTCGCGCTCCGGCGCATAGGTCGGCGTCAGGTTCGCCCCGCGCTTCAGCAGGGCCTGCACCATCTCCAGGCTTCCGGCGTCGACGGCCACGGCCAGTTGGCTGCCCTTGCCGCGCTCACGCATATCCGCCGCTTCGGCAACCAGGCGTTCAAACTCAGGCTCGTCTCCACCGCGTATCGCGGCGTGAAGCGCCTGCCGTCTGCGTCCCGCCTCTTCGACGCACCCCAGCAGAGCCTCGATATCGCCGACTCGCGCCCTGTCGGCGCAGCCTGCCAGCGTATCGACAGGCAGCAGATTGAGGTCTGCCCCATAATCCCAGAGGAAGGTCACAGCCTCCATCTGGCCGCCCTCGGCCGCCGCTCGCCAGACGCCTGCTTCGGCCTCGGATCGCGCCGCCTCTGCGCCGTGATGCAGCACATAAGGCAAAACCAGATCAGGCCTCAGGGTTAGCAGTCGCTTCAGCACCTCGCTGCCGCCCCCGGCGCCCTCATAGCCGACATGAGGCAACAGCCGCCCGACAACAGCATCATCCCGCGCCGCAGCCGCCGTCAGGAAGGCGCCCGCCAGGTCGCCCGTGCCGTCGATCGCGGCAAGCCTTCCCTCAGCCGCCTGCTGGTCCAGAAGATCAAAGGCCCCCGCCTTGATCAGCAGCCCGGCCCAAGAGCAGCCCGAATTGGTGAAGGGCTCGGGCGGCGGCTCATAAAACCCGATACGGCACGCACCTGTCGAACCGTCCATCGCAGCGCCCGCCGCGATAAGGCGATGCGCCAGTTCGAAACGCTTCTGCTTCAGCGCCTGAGCCAACGGCGGCGCTTCATCACGGCCGGCGGAAGGACCGGGGCGCGGGTCCGCCCCCGCAGCCAGCAGCGCCATGGCCATGGGCTCATCCCTACGGCGCATCGCCCAGCCCAGCGCTGTGGCGCCCAGTGCATCCGGCGCATTCACGTCCTGACCGGTCGGAACCTCGGACAGGCGCGCCGGATCGCCGCTGCGCGCCGCCTGGGCCCAGGTCGTCACGTCGCCCTCGTAACGGTCCGCCGGACTGACCATGGTTTCAGCACAGACATCGGCGTACGCAAAAGCCGGATCCGTCACCATGGCGCGATTATAGGCGGCGATGAAGCCGACGGCCGCGCTGGTGTGCTGGCCATCGCCGGGCATGATCACGTCCTGGTTGACGTGCCATTTGCCGATCATGTCGCGTGACCAAAGCGTGCAGGACACGCCCGGCAGGCTCCACCCTCTCGGCATGGGGCCGATATGGTTGAAACCGCCCAGGCGGAAATCACTCCTCGCCGCAGCCTCTTTCGCCTCTCGCGCAGGATCACGGCCGTTCAGCCGCGCGATCTTCTGGGCCAGAACCTGGCAGCGCGCATCCTCGTCGCAATCCGGCAGGGGACGCGTTCCCCAAGGCCGCGCCTCGTCCCACATTTCGCGGAGAATGGCGTATCGCTCTTCGCCGCCGCAGGTCGCCTCAGCCTCTCGATGCGCCTGCTCATAAGCCTCGAGGTTCCCATCCTCGTCATAGAGGACAGCCAGAAACGTCTCCACCCCCCGATCCTGCTCGCGTTTCAGCACACTGACGCATTCATCGGCCCGGCGTATGGCGCCTTGCAGGGAAGCGTCGCCGGGAACGTGGATCAGGGCAGTCCGGCCGGGCGCGCCGTTAACGCCGGGGATATATTGAGTGATCGTGGTCGACGCCGTACGCGACAGCGCCTGCTTCTTCAGGGTTTCGGCTTCAGCGAGGTCAACAGCAACGCCGCGCAACCCCTCTGCCTTGACGACCGACAACGCAGCCTGGGCGCCGGCGTCCCCGCTGGACGCCTGGCGCTCCAGGTCATCCATGCGCGTGGAAAAGGCCCGCATCAGCGGATCACCCGCCACCGCCGCCTCGAAAGGCGTCAACGCAGCTCCTCCGCCACACCCCGCCATCGCCAGCGCCGATGACGTCGCCAGAGCCCGCAAGAACAGTCGCACCATGTCACTCCCCGAACATGACGGCGTTCTACCACTGTTTCACGCACAGAACATGAGACAGCTCGATCTCAGCGTGCGTTTTAACCTGCGGACGACAAGGGATGCGATGCTGAGGCCATCGCCTCGACAGCGCCAGGCGTTGCCGCGCCTTTAGAAATATTCCGCCCCGGCCGGGCACTGGGCGGCCAGGCGGCGCGCGGTGATGCTGGCCGGAATATAGGGCGTGCCGCGCGCCAGCTGGGCGCCGCCGTTGAAACGGAAAGCCTGCTCTTCATAGGTGCCGTTCAGGCGCACGTTGATGCGGCGGCCCTTGCGGTCCTGACAGCTGCCTTCAAAGCGCGCGCGGCCGTCGCCGACCTGGCGGGTCGGATAGGTGCACCGCCATTTGCGCGTCGACAGGCCGCCGAAGAATCGGTTGATCTCGCTGGGCCGCACGCACTTCTGTTCAGTGTCGCGCGCGCCCATGACGCTGGTTGTGTATTCCCAGTATCCAGGCAGGACTTCGGTCTGCGCCGCCGACTGCGCCTGGGGCGCGGACGCGGGCGCGGCCAGCATCACGGCGCCGGCGACCACGGGGGCGGCCACGGCCATCAGCCGGGCGAAGGGGATCAAGGTCTTCATGGATTTGCCGTTCATGGGACTCATCATGGGTCTGCTCTATATAGTCACGCCTTGAACGACTGCTGAACGAAGGCGATCCCTCGCCTTCAGAATGTCTCTGTCGCGCCGGACGACGACTCCAGCCTTGACGCCCGGCGAGTCCTTCCTCTATACGGCCCCCTCTCGCGCGGGCCTCCTTGCTCGCCGCGTCCCTGTTTCATGCGTCCGCACCGGTATCGCGGATGTGACCTTGAGGATCTTCAGATGTCGCGTCGCTGCGAACTCACCGGAATCGGCCCCATGGTCGGCCATCACGTGAGCCACTCCAACATCAAGACCAAGCGCCGTTTCCTGCCGTCGCTGAAGACGGTCAAGGTTCAGTCGGAAGCTCTGGGCCAGACCTTCTCGCTGCGTATCTCGAACGCCGCCCTGCGCACCCTGGACTTCAAGGGCGGCCTGGACGCCTTCATCGTCAAGGCTCGCGACGAGCAGCTGTCGATCGCCGCCCTGCGCATCAAGCGTCAGGTCCGCGCCAAGCTGGCCGAGCAAGCCGCCGCCTGATCGGCGACGACTGACGGATTTTGAAGAGGCCGGTGGAGACACCGGCCTTTTTCTTTTGCGCGCCGACCCGTTACCCTCGCGGCTTGCCCAGCCGGAGCCATCGCCTTGCGCCCTCTCGCCGTCCTCTGCCTGACCACAGCCCTGCTGACGTCGCCCGCCCTGACATCAAGGGCTCTGGCGCAGGAGACCGCGCGGGAAACCTCCGCCTTCACCCTGTCCAGCGGCACGCCGCGCACGATGGAGCAGCTGGCCCTGCGCTTCGACAAGGCGGACCTGTCCTTCAGACTTCTGCCAGACACCCAGTCGATCGAGGGCGTCGCCGTCCTCGACTTCACCGCCACAGCGCCGACGGCGGCCGTGGTGGTCGAACTGGATGCGGTCTTCGCCATCGCGTCCATCACGGTCGATGGTCTGGCGGTCGCCGACTGGTCCAATCCCGAGGGGCGGCTGACCATCCCCCTGCCCCGCCCGCTGTCGGCGGGTGAAAGCGCCTCCGTCCGCATCGCCTACTCGGGCCGCCCGCATCAGGCCAAGCGCGCGCCGTGGGACGGCGGCTTCGTCTGGACCACAACGCCCGACGGCCAGCCATGGATCGCCAGTGCGGTTCAGGGCGAGGGCTGCGACCTGTTCTGGCCCTGCATCGACCATCCGCAGGGCGAGCCGGAGCGGGTGGATCTGCACATCACCGTCCCCTCAAGCCTCAGCGCCCCCGCCAACGGCCGCTTCCTCGGCAAGAGCGACAACGGCGACGGCACGACCACCTGGAACTGGACCGCGCGCCAGCCCGACACCTACGCCATCAGCTTGAACGTCGGCCCCTATGTGGAGATGGCCGCCGACTATCGCAGCCGGTTCGGCAATGAGATCCCCTTGCGTTTCTGGCGTCTGGCCTCGGCCGATCCGGCCAAGGCGCAGGCGCTGTTCGACGAGTTCCCGCAGATGCTCGACTTCTATGAGGCAAGCATCGGCCCCTTCCCCTTCGGCGACGAGAAGATGGGCGTGGTCGAGACCCCGCACCTGGGCATGGAGCACCAGACCATCAACGCCTACGGCAACGGCTACAAGCTGGACGGCAAGGGCTACGACTGGCTGCTGCAGCACGAACTGGCGCACGAATGGTTCGGCAACCAACTGACCAACGCCGACTGGGACGACATGTGGCTGCACGAGGGTTTCGGCACATACATGCAGCCCCTCTACGCCCGCTGGCTGAACGGCGAGCGGGCCATGCAGGCCGAGCTTCAGACCATGCGGCTGACGCTGGCCAATCGCTTTCCGGTCGTGTCGGGCAAGCCGCAGGACGCGGGGACCGTCTATGACGACAAGACCGGCCCGGCGCTGGATCTCTATTACAAGGGCGCGCTGATCGCCCATACCCTGCGCCTGCACATCGGCGACGACGCCTTCTATGAGAGCCTGCGCCGTCTGGTCTATGGCCGTCCCGATCCGCAGCCGGGGAACTTCCGGCCGCGCTACGCCACGACGCCGGACTATGTGGCCATCGTCAATGAGGTGACGGGGCGCGACATGGGCTGGTTCTTCGACGCCTACCTCTATCAGGCCGCCCTGCCCGATCTGGTCATGACGCGGCAGGGCGAGCGGGTGACGCTGGAGTGGAAGACCGGAAACGGCCGCCCCTTCCCCCTGCCGGTCGAGATCGAGGTGGACGGCGTCCTGCACACCCTGCCCATGACCGACGGGCGCGCGACATTCGAGGCGCCGCCGGGCGCGCACATCCTGCTGGACCCCGGCTCAAAGGTGCTGAGGCGGCTGGAGTATCTGGAGCGGTGGAAGGCGGCCGCGACCGCCGACTGAGGCTCAGGCCGGTTCCAGCGTCCGCAAGGCCTCAGCCGAGAACCGGCGCCAGTCGGCGTTGTCGGCCCAGACGGCGGCCAGAGCTTCCAGCAGATGATCCTCGTCATCGTCGTTGTGCAGCGGCGTCGGCGTGACGCGCAGCCGCTCGGTCCCGCGCGGCACGGTGGGGAAGTTGACCGGCTGGATATAGACGCCGTGCTCATCCATCAGGGCGTCCGTCACCGCCCGCGCCGTGGCCGCATCGCCGATCATCACCGGCAGGATGTGGCTGGGGCTGGGCAGGACCGGCAGGCCCAGTCGCTGCATCCCCGCCTTGATCGAGGCGGCGCGCGCGGCCAGCGCCCGACGCGGCGCGCCGTCGGCCTTCAGATGGCGCAGGGCCGCCCGCACCCCTGCCACCACCGAGGGCGGCAGGGCGGTGCTGAAGATGAAACCCGGCGCGTGGCTGCGCACAAAGTCCACCGCCGCCGCATCACCCGCCACATAGCCGCCCATGGCGCCGAACCCCTTGCTGAGGGTGCCCTGGAACATGCTGATGCGGTGCGACTGGCCGTCGCGCTCGGCCACGCCCGCGCCGCGCGCGCCGTACAGGCCCACGGCGTGCACCTCGTCCAGATAGGTGAAGGCGCCGTGATTTTCGGCCACGTCGCAGATCGCGGCGATGGGGGCGAAGTCGCCGTCCATCGAATAGCAGCTCTCGAAACAGACCAGCTTGGGCCGATAGCGACAGACCCCGCTCATCAGCCGGTCCAGATCTCGCCAGTCGTTGTGGGCGAAGATGTGCTTCTCCACGCCCGAGCGGCGCATTCCCTCGATCATGGAGGCGTGGTTCAGGGCGTCGGAAAAGATCACCGCCCCCGGCAGGCGCGAGGCCAGCGTCGACAGCGCCGCGTCATTGGCCGCATAGCCCGAGGTGAACAGCAGCGCCGCCTCCTTGCCGTGCAGATCGGCCAGATCGCGCTCCAGCAAGACATGTTCGTGGCTGGTGCCCGAGATGTTGCGGGTGCCGCCCGCGCCCGCGCCATAGGTGCGGATCGCGCTTTGCGCCGCCTCGACCACCTCGGGGTGGACGCCCATCGACAGATAGTCGTTCGAGCACCAGATGGTGATGGTCCGCCCGCGTCGGTGATCGCGGGCATAGGGGGTGTCGGGGGCCAGCCGCTCCAGATCGGCGAAGACGCGATAGCGGCCTTCCTGCTTCAGATCGTCCAGATCGCGACTGAAGAAGTCGGCGAAATCGAAAGCGCCCATGACATCACATCCCATCACAGGACGGGCAGCGACATTGCCATCCCGCCGGGGGCGTGACACCTAACGCTGCATTGGCCGGATCATTCCGGCCACTTTGGAAAGAAACTGCAGACCATTGCTGAAGCGCGCCCAGCTGGAATCCGTTCAGGCCTTCATGGACCACCCGGCCCAGTCCGGCCTGCCCCTGCACGCCCGCATCCAGCGCGCCGTGCGCCAGTTGATCGTCGAGCGGTCGCTGACGGCGGGGCGGCCCCTGCCCTCGTCGCGGACGCTGGCCCGGTCGCTGGGCGTTTCGCGCGATACGGTCGAGACGGCCTATGCCCAGCTTCATGCCGAGGGCTTCATCGAGCGGCGCGTCGGCAGCGGCAGCTTCGTCTGCGAACTGACCGAACTGGGCCTGAAGCGCGGGGTGCTGCGCCCGGCGGGCCGCCGCCCGGTCCTACAACCGGCGACGGCGCCGACGCTCAGCAAGCGCGGGCAGGCGATGGCCGACAGCGGAGGTCTGCGCGACCCTTACGCCCCGCTGGCCTTCTCGCCCGGCGTGCCGGAGACGCGGCTGTTTCCCTTCGCCCAGTGGGACCGACTGCACCGCCTAACCTTGCGCGAGGAAGGCGCGGCGGCCCTGCACCACGGCGACCCGCAGGGCCATCCGCGCCTGCGCCGCGCCATCGCCGGCTATGTGAACCTGGAACGCGGGGCGCGGGCCGATCCCGACCAGATCCTGATCCTGACCAGTTCGCAGCAGGCCCTGTCGCTATGCGCGCGGGTGCTGGCCGATCCCGGCGACGGCGTCTTCATCGAAGACCCCGCCTATCAGGGCGCCGCCAAGGCGCTGGACGCGGCGGGTCTGAAGCGGTTGCCCGTGGCGGTCGACGCGCAGGGGCTGCGCACCGACGACCTGCTGGCGCGACGCGAGGACGGACGAGCGGTCTTCATCACCCCCTCGCACCAGTTTCCGACCGGACGCACCCTGTCGCTGGACCGTCGGCTGGCTCTGATCCAGTGGGCGGCCGAGCATGACGCCTGGATTCTGGAAGACGACTACGACAGCGAGTTCCACTACGCCGGACGGCCCACCGCCTGCGTTCAGGGTTTGGATCCGCACGACCGGACCCTGTATCTGGGCACCTTCACCAAGTCGCTGTTTCCGGGGCTGAGACTGGCCTATCTGATCCTGCCTCGCCCGCTGGTCGAGCCGATGGTCGCGGCGCGCAGCCTGATGGACGGCTTCACCGCCTCGGTGGCGCAACTGACGCTGGCCCGCTTCATCGAGGACGGCCGGTTCGGCGCCTATGTCCGCACCATGCGCGGCGTCTATGCGGAACGGCTGGACGCGCTGGAGGCGGCGGTGAAGGCGCGCCTGTCCCATGTCGTCACGCCCGACCGCCCCGCCGGAGGGTTGCAGATGCCCTGCTTCCTGAAGGACGGCTTCGACGAGGCCGAGACGGTGCGCGCGGCCCGGCGCGTCGGCGTTCACCTGACCGGCCTGACGCCCCTGCACGACGCGGGCGCGGGCCGCCCCGGCTGGCTGATGGGCTTCGCCGCCTCGACCCCGGACGAGATCGACGCCGCCGTCGATCGGCTGGCGAAAATCTTCCCCGCGTGATCGACGCTTACAAAGCGGTCTGACGATCTGCGCCGACGTGGCGGGGAATGGCCGGGACGGCTCCGTCTAGGGTGCGGAGGTCGGCAGTCAGCCGACGCCGTGAAAGCTACCGTCCCTTGCCTGCCCTCGCCCTGTTTCCGACCGACCAGCCGGGCCGCCGATCCGACCACGGCGGCGGCCGGATTCGCGTCTCCCTGAGCGCCGTCGCCGCCAACTACCGCGCCATGTGCGATCAGGTCGCGCCCGCCGCCTGCGCCGCCGTGGTCAAGGCCGACGCCTATGGTCTGGGCGCGGCCCGCATCGCGCCCGCCCTCTATGACGCCGGATGCCGCGCCTTCTTCGTCGCCCATCTGTTCGAGGCGGTGGATCTGCGCCGCGTCCTGCCCGCCGACGCCGAACTGTTCGTGCTGAACGGTCTGGCGCCAGGCGCCGAATACGCCGCCCTCGCCGCCGGGGCGATCCCGGTGCTGAACAGCCGCGAACAGATGGAGGGCTGGGCGCGTCTGGGCCGGGCCGTCGGGCGGCCGCTGGCGGCGGCGATCCAGTTCGACACTGGTATGTCGCGGCTGGGCCTGCCGCCGGAAGACGCCGCATGGGCCTTTGACACGGACGGTCCGATCCGCTGGATCGAACCGCGCCTGATCCTTAGCCATCTGGCCGTCGCCGATACGCCCGGCCACGCGGGCAATGCGCGCCAGCGTCAGGCCTTCGAGCGCATTCTGGCCCACGCACCGCAGGGCGCCCCCCGTTCGCTGGCCAACTCGGCCGGGTGCTGGCTGGGGCCGGACTATCACTATGACCTGTGCCGGGTCGGGGCCGCCCTGTTCGGTCTGGACGCCTCGCCCTCGGCGCGGCCCATGCAGCCAGTGGTCGAGGTGACGGGCCGCGTCATCCAGACCCGCACCGTGCCTGCGGGCGCGGGCGTCGGCTACGGCTGGGCGGTCACGGCGGCGAAGGGAATGCGGCTGGCGACCATCGGCGTGGGCTATGCCGACGGCTGGCCGCGCCAGTTGTCGGCGAGCGGCGCCGCTGCATTCGAGGGCCGGTTGCTGCCCTTCGTTGGGCGCATCTCGATGGACAGTCTGGTCGTGGACATCAGCGCCCTGCCGCCCGACGCGCTGAAGGCGGGCGATCAGGTGGAGTTGCTGGGGCCAAACCGCACGCCGGAACAACTGGCGCTGGACGGCGCCACCATCGACTATGAAGTCATCGCGCGGCTGGGCCGCCGCCTGTGTCGGGAGTATGTTTCGTGACCCTTTCGCCTGAAAACCTCGAACGTTTCGGTCCTGATCCGCGCGAGCGGTTCGCCGCCAATCTGGCGCTGGTCCATCGTCGCATCGCCGCCGCCTGCGAGCAGGTCGGGCGGCCTATCGACAGCGTGCGCCTGTTGCCGATCACCAAGACGGTTCCGGCCGAGATCCTGCGTCTGGCCTGGGCGGCGGGCGTCACCGACTTCGGCGAGAACAAGCTGCAGGAGGCCCGCGACAAGGCCGAGGCCATGGCCGACCTGTCGATGCGCTGGCACGTCGTCGGCCACCTGCAATCGAACAAGGTCAAATACCTGACCCGTCTGGCGGACGAGTTTCATGCGCTGGACAGCCTCAAGCTGGCCGAGGTGCTGGACAAGCGGCTGGAGACCGACGGGCGCGACATGAACGTCTATGTCCAGGTCAACACCTCGGGCGAGGAGAGCAAGTTCGGCCTGCATCCCGACGACGCGCTGGACTTCATCGAGCGGCTGGAAGCCTTTCCCCGGCTGAAGCCGCAGGGGCTGATGACGCTGGCCATATTCAGCGACGACGCGGATCGTGTGCGGCCCTGCTTCACCCTGCTGCGGTCCCTGCGTGACAAGGCCGAGCGCATCGATGCGCGCATCACCGGCCTGTCGATGGGCATGACCGGCGACTACGAACTGGCCGTGCACGAAGGCGCGACCGTGGTGCGCGTCGGACAGGCCATCTTCGGCCCGCGCCCGACGCCGAACGCCCACTACTGGCCCGGTCTGGCGTGATCTCACCGGCCTGAATTTCCTCCCCCTCCCCGGAGTAAACGACGCGTGACCATTCCCTTCATCGATCTTCTCAGCCAGCGCCGCCGCATCGGCGCGACCATCGACGCCGCCCTGATGGAGGTCGCGTCCAGCGGCCAGTACATCATGGGCCCGGCGGTCGGCGCCTTTGAACAGGCCCTGTGCGACTTCGGCCAGGCGCCCCACGCCCTGTCCTGCTCCAACGGGACGGATGCGCTGGTGCTGCTGATGATGGCTTGGGGCGTGGGGCCGGGCGACGCTGTCTTCTGCCCCGCCTTCACCTTCGCCGCCACGGCCGAGGTGGTGGCGCTGGCGGGCGCCACGCCTGTCTTCATCGACATCCGCCCCGACACTTGGACGATGGACCCCGACCACCTGCGCGCCGCCGTCGAAGCAGTCGAGCGCGAGGGCGTGCTGAAGCCCCGCGCCGTCATCGCCGTGGACCTGTTCGGCCAGCCCGCCGACTATCCCGCCCTGTCGCAGATCGCACAAAAACACGGGCTGAAGCTGATCGCGGATTCGGCGCAGGGCTTCGGCTGTACCCTGGACGGACAGCACCCGATCCACTGGGCCGACGTGACGACGCTGAGCTTCTTCCCGGCCAAGCCGCTGGGCGCCTATGGCGACGGCGGGGCGGTACTGGTGAAGGACGAGGCGTTGATGGATCACCTCATTTCCCTGCGTGTCCACGGACAGGCGACGGCGGCGGATGCGGCGGCGCAGGGCTTCACCCACGACCCCAAATACCTGAACCCGCGTCTGGGCATGAACGGGCGGCTGGACACCCTGCAGGCCGCCGTCCTGCTGGAGAAGCTGAAGATCTTCCCGGACGAGATCGAGCGCCGCAACCGCATCGCCGAACGCTATGTGCAGGGGCTGGCCGGTCATGTGGCGGCGACGCCGGTGGTCATTCCCGGCGGCCGCTCGGTCTGGGCGCAATTCACCGTCGAGCATGACGACCGCGACGCCCTGGCCGCCCATCTGAAGACGCAGGGCGTACCGACCGCCGTCTATTATCCGATCCCGCTGCACCGCCAGCCCGCCTATCGCCAGCACCCGGTCGGCCCCGGCGGCCTGACCGTGACCGAGGCCAAGGCCGAGCGCGTCATCAGTCTGCCGATGAGCGCCTATCTGGACGAGGCCGTGCAGGACCGGGTGATCGCCGCCGTCGCCGGCTTCGGCTGAAGCTCAACTCTCAGTCAGGCGCATTTCGAAGGCGCCCGCCGCCTGGGTCCGCAGCAGAACGGTCTGGACCCCGGCGGTGGCGCGCGCGGCCGCCTGCGGCAGGCTTTCGCCGCGCATCAGCCAGCCGGTCAGGTATGCGGTGAACAGGTCGCCGGTGCCGCTGGGGCGGATCGGGATGCGGGGGATGGAGGTGCGATGGGCGACGTCGCCCTCGACAGCCACCGTCTCGACTTCGCCCGGCGCAGTGTCGGTCAGGACGCAGCCCGTGACCACCGTCCGCCCCGTGCCGCGCGCGTTCAGGATGCGCGCCGCCTCGATCACGCCCTCGACGGTATCAGGCCGTTCGCCGACCAGTCGGCCCAGCTCGAACTGGTTGGGGGTGATGATGTCGGCCATCGGCGTCAGCTCATCGCGAAACTGTTCGATCAGGCCCTCGGCGACGAAGACGCCCAGATCATCATCGCCGATCACCGGGTCGCAGATGTGCAGCAGGGCGGGGTTCTTCGCCTTCCAGCGACGCAAAAAAACCGCCGTCGCCGCCGCATTGGCGGCCGAGCCCATATAGCCCGTCACCACCGCTCCGGATGTCATGGGCAGGTCGCGCTCCTCGACCCCCAGCAGCAGGTCGGCGACCAGTTCCGTCTCCAGAATCCGGCCGCGCATGGTGGGATAGTGCGGGTGATTGGACAAAAGGGTGGTCGGCACCGCCGCCACCTCCAGCCCCATGGCCTGCATCGGCTGGACCGCCGCGCTGTTGCCGACGTGGCCGTAGACGACCTGACTTTGTATCGAGATGACCCGCACGCGCGTTCGGAACCTCCTTAAGCGGGCGTCAGCGCCGGTCCGGCGATCGGCCAGGCCCGCGTCAGTTCTCTTCCCTGCGCCTTCACCGCCGCGCTGTCGAGGTCGCCGTCGCGCAGGCCCTTGAGGATGGTCAGGATCATGCCGCCGACCGTACGGAACGCCTCGGCGTCGAACCCGCGCGAGGTCGAGGACGGCGAGCCCAGCCGCAGCCCCGACGTCACCATGGGCGAGGCCGTGTCATAGGGGACCGAGTTCTTGTTGGCGATCAGGCCGTGATCCTCCAGCGCCTCGACCGCCGCCTTGCCGGTCAGGCCGAAGGGGCGCAGATCGACCAGCACCAGATGGCAGTCCGTCCCGCCCGACACGAGGCGCAAGCCTCCGTCCGCCAGCGTCTGGCCCAGCGCGCGGGCGTTCTCGATCACCGCCTTGGAGTATTCGACGAAGTCCGGTTGCAGCGCCTCGTGGAAGGCCGCCGCCTTGCCGGCGATGACGTGCATCAGCGGCCCGCCCTGGGTGCCGGGGAAGACCGCCTTGTCGATGCGCCGCGCCAGCTCCGGATCATTGCACAGGATCAGGCCGCCGCGCGGACCGCGCAGGGTCTTGTGCGTGGTCGAGGTGGTGACATGGGCGTGCGGCGTCGGATTGGGATAGAGGCCCGCCGCGATCAGCCCGGCGTAGTGGGCCACGTCGGCCACCAGATAGGCGCCGACCTTGTCCGCGATCTGTCGCATCCGGGCGAAGTCGATGCGGCGCGGATAGGCCGAACCGCCCGCATAGATCAGACGCGGCCGGTCCTGCAGGACGCGCTGCTCCATGTTGTCATAGTCGATCAGGTCGTCGTCCTCGCGCACCCGATAGGCGCTAACCTCGAACCACTGGCCCGACAGGCTGACGGGCGAGCCATGCGTCAGGTGGCCGCCGCAGGCCAGGTCCAGCCCCATGATGCGGTCGCCGGGCTTGATGAGGGCGAACAGCACGGCCAGGTTGGCGTTGACGCCCGAGTGCGGCTGGACGTTGGCGTAGGCCGTGTCGAACAGGGTGCAGGCGCGCTCGATGGCCAGCTTCTCGGCGATGTCGACCGCCTCGCACCCGCCGTAATAGCGGCGGCCCGGATAGCCCTCGGCGTATTTATTGGTCAGGACGGAGCCCTGCGCCTGGCGCACGGCGGCGCTGACGATGTTCTCGGAGGCGATCAGCTCAATACTGTCCTGCTGACGTTTCTGCTCCAGAGCCAGAGCATGAGCCAGTTCCGGGTCCAGAGCCCGTGTCGCCAGATCGAAAACCATGTCGTCTCCGTCATTCCAGTGAAAGACGGCGGGTCGGCCGGTGAGGAGGAGGGTCGCCGACCCGCCGAGCGGCTGGCTTCGGGGGACTGAAGCCAGGCCGAAGAGCGTCAACGCAGGGCCGAAAGGTCCGCGCCGTGATTGATGTGATAGACGGCGCCGCCCATGACGATGGCCGGAACCGACTGCACGCCGGCGGCCTCGGCTTCGGCCAGGCGCTGCGGCGTCTCGCCCAGGTGAACCACCTCGACGTCATAGGCCGCCGGGTTCAGCGCGCCGACGAAGCGCTGCTCGGCGTCGACGCAGACCGTGCAGCCTGCGTGATAGAAAACGGCTTTCTCGGCCATGACCCTATCCCTTGTTTCTGATCCCGCAGCGGTGTTGCTGCCTGGGAGTGCGCGTGGGATACCCGGCCTATCGGCACCGTCAGAAGAGCCGCTTTCCTGAAACTTGATAGGCCGGATCATGGGGCGCAGCGCCGTCGTCATTGAACTGATCGAAGACCCCGCCCGGCCCCTGTTCATCAATCTGGCGGGGTCGGTCATCCGCGAGATCGAGCGCGGGCGGCTGAAGCCCGGCGACCGCCTGCCCGGCACCCGCGCCCTTGCCGGCGCCCTGGGCATCCATCGCAACACCGTGGACGCCGCCTATCAAGAACTGGTGCTGCAAGGCTGGCTGACGGCCGAGGCGTCGCGCGGCACCTTCGTCGCCCGCGATCTGCCCGATCTGGGCACGCAGAACTGGGGCGTGCGTCCCGCCGCCACGCGCCTCGCCTCACCCCTGCCGCAGACCCGGCCCGCGCCGGCGCCGATGCAGTTTTCGGACGGGGCGCCCGATGCGCGCCTGATGCCGGGGCTGGAGTTGGCCAGGGCCTTCCGGCGATCGATGACCGCCGCCGAGCTGAAGTCCCTGCCCGGATACGGCGATCCGCGCGGCGCGCCGTCGCTGCGGACGGCGCTGGCCCGCTATCTGTCGACCGAGCGCGGCCTGACGATCGGCGCCGACGACATCCTGGTCACGCGCGGCAGCCAGATGGCCCTGTTTCTGGCCGCCGCCGTCCTGAACCCCGGCGACGCCATCGCGGTCGAGGACCCCGGCTATCCGCTGGCGTGGAAGGCGTTTCGCGCGGCGGGCGCCCGAGTGGTCGGCGCCCCGGTCGATGCGCAGGGGCTGGACGTAGAACAGCTGGAGGCCCTGCTGGCGCGCGACCCGACGATCCGCGCCGTCTATGTCACGCCCCACCATCAGTTCCCGACCACGGTGACGCTGGGCGCCGGGCGGCGTCTACGCCTGCTGGAGCTGGCGCGTCGCCATGGCCTGATCCTGATCGAGGACGACTATGACCATGAATACCGTTTCGAGGGCCGCCCGGTCCTGCCGCTGGCCGCCCGCGCCCTGAGCCAGGGGCGCGATCAGGATCGCATCATCCATATCGGCTCGGTGTCCAAGCTGCTGTCGCCCGTAGTCCGCATCGGCTATGCGACGGGCGCGCCGGACCTGATCCAGGCCATGACCGCGCGGCGCGAGGCCATCGACCGCCAGGGCGACTTGCCGCTGGAACGGGCGCTGGCCCGGCTGATCGATGACGGCGACCTGGGCCGCCACGCCCGCAAGGCGCGCAAGATCTATGAGCAACGCCGCGACCTGCTATGCGCCGAAATCGCCGCCCGGCTGGGCGACGCCGTCGCCTTCGACAAACCGGCAGGCGGGCTGGCCCTTTGGCTGCGCGTGAACCCGGACATCGACGCCGCCGCCTGGGCCGCCGAGGCCGAGCGGTCAGGCCTGATCCTGACGCACGGCGGCCAGCTTCAACTCCAGCCCGGCCACCACGCCAACGCCTTCCGCATCGGTTTCGCCAGCCTGGACGAGACCGAATTGGCCCGCGCCGTGACGAGGCTGAAAGCGGCGCAACCCCGCTGACGTCCTGCGGCTATCCGGTGCTACGTCTGAAACGAACTGGCGTCGACGATGCTCCGGAGCGACTTCGACGAAAACGAGAACGACTTGCACCCGATCGCGCACAAGCGCATGAACCGCCCCCGATAAAGCCGCTCGAGAGGTCATTGTGTCTGACGTCGACAAAACCGCCGCCACCCTGCCCGAGGGCCAGCCCGTCGGCCGCGTCATCGCCATGCCCGCCGACACCAATCCCGAGGGCGACATCTTCGGCGGCTGGCTGCTGGCGCAGATGGACCTGGCCGGGGCGACCCCGGCGTTCGAGCGCGCAGGCGGCCGCTGCGCCACCGTGGCCCTGGACGGCATGGTCTTCCACCAACCGGTCTCGGTCGGCGACGAAGTATCCACCTACGCCAAGATCATCCGCGTCGGCCGCACCTCGATCCGCGTCCACGTCGAAGCGTGGAAACGCGCGCGGGGCCAGGCCGAGGCCCTGTCGGTCCGCGTGACCGAGGGCGTCTTCACCTATGTGGCCATCGACCAGGAGCGCAAGCCGCGCGAAGTGCCGCCGGCCTGAAGGGCGGTTTGAGAAGTCCGAGCGCTGCAGTCGGTAATTCTTGACGTTCGGGGGCGGCCGCCCTACCTCCCCCGCATGGCCATTCGTCGTATCCTGACTATCGATAACGCCGCCGACCTGGCGATCCTGAAGACCGTCGCCGCGCCCGTCGAGGGCGGCGTCACCGACGCCGTGCGTGCCCTCATGGATGACATGCTGGAGACGATGTACGACGCGCCGGGCATCGGCCTGGCCGCGCCGCAGATCGGCGAGCTGACCCGCGTGGTCGTCATGGACCTGGGCGACAAGCCGGTCGAGGGCGCGTCTGACGAACCGCAGACCGAGGAAGAGGCGCTGGAGCGCCGCAACCCGCGCTTCTTCGTCAACCCCGAGATCCTGTGGTCGTCGGAGGAGATGTTCTCCTACGAGGAGGGCTGCCTGTCGGTGCCGACCTATTACGACGCCGTCGAGCGTCCGGCCCGCGTGCGCGTCCGCTACATGAACTATCAAGGCGAGACGATCGAAGAAGAGATCGAGGGCCTCTACGCCGTCTGCTTCCAGCACGAGTTGGACCATCTGAACGGCGTCCTGTTCATCGACCACCTGTCGCGCCTGCGCCGCGACCGCGCGGTCGCCAAGGTCAAGAAACAAGCGAGGATGGCCGCCTGATGGCTCGCAAGACCCGCATCATCGACCAGCGCGGCCGCCGCCGCCTGACCCGCAATGAAAAGGTCGGCGTCGCCAGCGTCGCGACCCTGCTGGCCGTCGCCGCCGTCGGCGTGGTGGCCGGTCTGGTCATCGACCGCCTGCTCGATTTCGACGACGCGCTGGATGCGGGCGGCGAGTGGGACGAAGGCGGCGGCGTCTATACGCGCTGGATGTAATCGGCCTCACGGTCTAAAGGCGTGCCCATGCGCCTAGCCTTCATGGGAACCCCCGACTTCGCCGTGCCGTCGCTGGCCGAGCTGATCGCCTCGGGGCACGAGATCGTCGCCGTCTATTCGCAACCGCCGCGCCCCAAGGGCCGGGGCCAGAAGCTGACGCCGTCGCCGGTTCACGCCTTCGCCGAGGCCATGGGCCTGCCGGTCTTCACGCCCGAGAGCATGAAGGCGGCCGAGGCCGTCGACGTCTTCCAGAGCCTTGATCTCGACGCCGCCTGCGTCGTCGCCTACGGCCAGATCCTGAAGCCTGAAGTGTTGGCGGCGCCGCGCCTGGGCTGCTTCAACCTGCATGGGTCGCTGCTGCCGCGCTGGCGGGGGGCCGCCCCGATCCAACGCGCCATCATGGCCGGGGACCGCCAGACCGGCGCCCAGATCATGCGGATGAGCGAGGGGCTGGACGAAGGCGCCATCATCCTGTCCGAGCTGATGGACATCCACCCCGACGACACGGCCGCCTCGCTGGGCGACCGCATGGCCCACGTCGGCGCCGCCCTGTGGCCCCGCGCCCTGGCCGCCATCGAGCGCGGCGCCTTCACCGAGACAGAACAGGTCGGCGAGTCGACCTACGCCAAGAAGATCACCCCGGCCGAAGCCCGCATCGACTGGACCCGCCCCGCCGCCGACGTAGACGCCCACATCCGCGGCCTGTCGCCCTTCCCCGGCGCCTGGTTCGAGGTCGAGGCCGACGGCGAGCCGGTGCGCATCAAGGCCCTAATGTCGGTTCGGGCCGAAGGCGAAGGTCCGGCCGGTCAGGTGCTGGACGACGCCTTGACGGTCGCCTGCGGAACCGGCGCCGTGCGCCTGACCCGCGTGCAGCGTCCCGGCAAGGCGGCGCAGCCAGCCGACGAGATGCTGAGAGGCTTTCCCATCGCCGCCGGGGTGGTTCTGGGCTGATGCCCCGCTATCGTTTCACGGTCGAATACGACGGCTCGGCCTATAACGGCTTTCAGGCCCAGCTCGGCCAGCCGACCGTGCAGGGCGCCATCGAGACGGCGATCACAGCCTTCAGCGGCCAGAGCGTGCGCATCGCCGCCGCCGGGCGCACCGACACGGGCGTCCACGCCACGGGCCAGACCTGCCATGTCGATCTGGAGCGCGACTGGCCCGCGCGCACGGTGATGAACGCGCTGAACGCCCATCTGATGAAGGAGGCGGTGGCGGTGCTGGACTGCACGCCGGTCAGCGACGACTGGCACGCTCGCTTCACCGCCAATGGGCGCAAATACCTGTATCGGATCCTGAACCGGCCCGGCCGTCCCGCGCTCGACCGGGGCCGGGTCTGGCACGTCAAGAAGCCGCTGGACGCCGAGGCCATGCACGCGGCGGCGCAAGCCCTGATCGGCCTGCACGACTTCACCACCTTCCGCGACGCCGCCTGTCAGGCGGCCAGCCCGATGAGGACGCTGGACGTGGCCCGCGTCGCTCGTGTCGGGGAAGAGGTGCATCTGGTGTTCGAGGCGCGCAGCTTCCTGCATCGCCAGGTGCGTTCGATGACCGGCAGCATTGCCGAGGTCGGCCTGGGCCGCTGGAGCCCCGCCGACCTGGCCGATGCGCTCGAAGCCAGGGACCGCGCGCGATGCGGCCCGGTGGCGCCGTCAGACGGGCTTTATCTGACCGGCGTCACCTATGAGGCCGAAGCCTAGCGCCAGGCCTTAGCGCTTGAACAGACCGCCCAGCGCGCCGCCGAGGCCGCCCGGCAGATTGTCCAGCAAACCGCCCAGCATGTCGTCGGCGCCGTCGGCATTGCCGCCCGGCGTCAGACGGTCGACCGCTTCCGGCAGCAGGCCCGCCAGAGTTTCGCTGGCCTGTTCCGGCGAGATGCCCAGCTTCTGGGCGAAGTCGGCGATCGGACCCGAGCCGATGACGGCGGCGATCTGCTCCGGCGAGATCGCGGCGTTGCCGCCCTTGCCGATCCACGAGGCCGCCACGTCGCCCAGACCGTTCTGACCGAACTTTTCGGCCAAGCCCGCCACGCCGCCCTGACCCTTCAGCAGGTCGGCCAGGCCGCCGGCGGCGTCGTCGCCGAGGCCGCCCAGGATATTGTCCAGAAGTCCCATCTCATTCCTCCGATTGCGCCGTCAGAATGACGGACTTCGTCTGCGGATTTGTGGCGAAAACGCAAAACAAGGCAACGCCGCCGCGTCGCCGTCAGTTTCAGCTCTTGGCGCGTTCCGAGCCCGAGGTGACAGCCTGGCCGACCGCCGAGACGTCGCGGCCCACGCCAGCGACGGTGTTGCAGGCGGCGGTGGTCAGGGCGGCGGCGATGACGCCGAGAACGATGAGCTTGCGCATGATGGAATCCCCGTGGATCGATTTGACGCTTCAACGTGAAGCTTGACCATAAGGTTGCATGGCCAATTCATCCTTCAATCTGCTAACGGCGAAAGCATGACGCAAGCTTCCGGAACCGCCGCCCGCCGTTTGGTCGAAACCCTGGTGATGAACGGGGTCGACAAGGTCTTCTGCGTGCCCGGCGAGAGTTATCTCGCCGTGCTCGACGCCCTGGCTGACGTCCAGGACAAGATCGAGGTCATCGTCTGTCGCCACGAGGCGGGCGCCGCCAACATGGCCGAGGCCTACGGCAAGCTGACCGGCAAGCCAGGCGTCTGCATGGTCACGCGCGGGCCCGGCGCGACCCACGCCTCGATCGGCGTGCACACGGCGCACCAGGATTCCACGCCGATGATCCTGTTCGTCGGCCAGATCGCCCTGACCGACCGCGGCCGCGGCGCCTTCCAGGAAGTCGACTACCGCGAAGTGTTCGGCGGCCTGGCCAAGTGGGCGACCGAGATCGAGAGCCCCGAACGCACGGTGGAAGTGGTCGAGCGCGCCTTCGCCGCCGCCCAGCAGGGTCGCATGGGTCCGGTCGTCGTCGCCCTGCCCGAGAACATCCTGCACGAGGACGGCGGCCCCTCGCCGATCCGTCCCGTGACGCCCGCCAAGGCCGCCCTGGACCCGGCCTTCGTCGAACAGGTGCGCGAGCGCCTGTCGCGCGCCGAACGCCCCATGCTGATCCTGGGCGGCTCCGGCTGGAGCGACGAAGCGACCGACGCGATTTCCGGCTGGGCCGAGCGTCTGGGCCTGCCGGTCGCCCTGTCCTTCCGCCGCAAGGATCTGATCCGCAACGACCACCCCGGCTATGCGGGCGACCTCGGCCTGGGCCCCAACCCCAAGCTGGTGGCGCGGGTCAAGGGCGCCGATCTGCTGCTGGTGATCGGCGCGCGCATGGGCGAGAATCCGACCCAGGGCTACACCCTGCTGGACCGCACCAAGACGGCGCAGACCCTGGTCCACATCCATCCGGGGCCGGAAGAGCTGGGCCGCGTCTGGGCGCCCGCCTTGTCGGCGGCGGCGGATAATTCGCTGGCGGCGCTGGCCCTGTCGGCCATCGAGCCGGGCCGCGTCTGGACCGAACAGGGTGCGACGGCCCATGCCGACTTCCTCGCCTTCTCCTCCCCCATCGAGGTCAAGAGCGCAGTCAACATGAGCGAAGTCATCGCCCATCTGGCCCAAGCGCTGCCAGAAGACGCCATCCTGACCAACGGCGCGGGCAATTTCGCCGCCTGGCTACACCGTTTCCATCGCCATCAGGCGCGCCGCACCCAGTTGGCCCCGACCTCGGGCGCCATGGGCTACGGCTATCCGGCGGCGCTGGGGGCCAAGGCGGTCCATCCGTCGCGCGAAGTGGTCTGCATCGCCGGCGACGGCGACTTCATGATGAGCGCCAATGAGATGGCGACCGCCGCCCAATACGGCCTCGGCGTCGTCGTCGTCGTCGTGGACAACGGAACCTTCGGCACCATCCGCATGCACCAGGAGCGGGAATACCCGACCCGCGTCATCGCCACCGAGCTGAAGAACCCCGACTTCGTGAAGTTCGCCGAGGCCTTCGGCGCCTTCGCCGTGCGCTGCGAGACGACCGACGACTTCCCGGCGGCCCTGACGGCGGCGCGCGAGGCGGCGGCGAGCGGCCGCCCCGCCCTAGTTCACCTGATCACCGACGCCGAACAGATCGCGCCGGGCCGCACGATCACCGACCTGCGCGGCGCCTGACGCAGAACCTTAGCCGCCGCAGCTTGCCTGCGGCGGCGCTTCGGGGAACAGTGCCGCCCTTATTGTACCGAGGGGGGTCTTTCTCATGCGTCGTCTTCTGATTTCATCCGCCGCCGTCCTGGCGCTCTGCGCCGCCGCGCCCGCCGCCATGGCCGAGGGGGCCGCGCCGGCCACTGCCGCTGTTCAGGTCCAGAGCGAGGACGCCCGACTCAACGCCTTCTTCGAACAGGCCTTCGAAGCGCGCGTGGCGCTGAGCCCCCAGCGCATGACCTCGCTGGGCCGCAAGACGGATTATGACAAGCTGGACGACGTCTCCGACGCCGCCGCCGAACGCTCGCTGGCCCTGCAGGAAGCCCAACTGGCCCAGATGAAGGCCCAGTTCGACCCGACCAAGCTGAGCGAGCAGAGCCGCCTGTCCTGGCGCCTGTTCGAACACGGCGTGCAGCAGGCGCGCCTGTCGAACCAGTGGCGCGACTGGGGCTTCCAGTTCGCCGCCAACGGCAACCCGACGACCAGCTTGCCGGTCTTCCTGATCAACAACCACCGCATCGGCAGCGTCTCGGACGCCGAGGCCTATGTCGCCCGCCTGAACGCCGCCGAGCGCTACATGGATCAGGTCGCCGACACCCTGACGGCGCGCGCCGGCAAGGGCGTGGTCTCGCCGCGCTTCGTCTTCGAGCCCTCGATCGACAACACCCGCGCGGTGATCGCCGGCGCCCCGTTCGACACCGGCGCCGACAACCCGGTCTGGGCCGACTTCCAGAAGAAGATCGCCGCCCTGGACGCCGATCAGGCGACCAAGGACCGCCTGCTGGCCTCGGCCCGCACGGCCCTGACCGGCCCCTACAAGCGCGGCTTCGACACGGTTCTGGCGGCGCTCGGCCAGGTGCAAACCCAGGCCGACAGCGACGCGGGCGTCTGGCGCATGCCGCAGGGCGAGGCCTATTACAACGCCCGCCTGCAGCTCTCGACCACCACCGACCTGACCGCCGATCAGATCCACCAGATCGGCCTGGACGAGGTCGCCCGCATTCAGCGCGACATGGAGACGATCAAGACCCAGGTCGGCTTCACCGGCACGCTGCAGGACTTCTTCGCCTTCCTGAAGACCGACCCGCAGTTCCAGTATCCGAACACGCCCGAGGGCAAGGAAGCCTATCTGACCGACGCCCGCGCCTTCGTGGCCCAGGTCATGACCGTGGCGCCGCAGTGGTTCTCCAACCTGCCCAAGGCCCCGCTGGAGGTCCGCGCGGTCGAGCCGTTCCGTGAAGCGACGGCCTCCATCGCCTTCTACAACTCGCCTGCGCCGGACGGCTCGCGCCCCGGCATCTACTACGTCAACCTGTCGGACATGACCCAGGTGCTGAAGCCGCAGATCGAGGGCATCAGCTATCATGAGGGCGCGCCGGGCCACCATTTCCAGATCGCCTATGCGCAAGAGATGGAACACCTGCCCAGCTTCCGCCGCTTCGGCGGCTACGGCGCCTATTCCGAAGGCTGGGGCCTGTATTCCGAACGCCTGGGCAAGGAGATGGGCTTCTATCAGGATCCCTATTCCGACTTCGGCCGTCTCTCGACCGAGCTGTGGCGCGCGGTGCGTCTGGTGACCGACACCGGCCTGCACGCCAAGCGCTGGAGCCGTGAACAGGCGATGGATTACTTCCGCCACAACTCCCTGCTGTCCGAGCGCGACATCCAGAAGGAGGTCGAGCGCTACATCACCAACCCCGGCCAGGCGACCAGCTACAAGATCGGCGAGCTGAAGATCGAGGAACTGCGCGCCAAGGCCGAAGCGGCGCTGGGTAACCGCTTCGACATCAAGGACTTCCACACCGTGGTCCTGGGCTCGGGCGCCGTGCCGCTGGACGTTCTGGGCGACCTGGTCGACGCCTGGATCGCCAAGGGCGGCGGCGCCCCCGCCGCCTGAGGCTCGCGTTTAGAGCAGTAGAGCGGTAAAGGGCCGCCATGCCCTTTACCGCCACCGTCCTGACCATGTTTCCCGAGGCCTTTCCCGGACCGCTGGGGGTGTCGCTGATCGGCACCGCCTGGCGCGAGAAGGGGCTATGGGACCTGCAGACGCTGGACATTCGCGCGTTTTCCGAAGATAAGCGCGGCTTCCTGGACGACACCCCTGCGGGTGGCGGTCCCGGTCAGGTGCTTAAAGCGGACGTGGTGGCCAGGGCTCTCGACAGCCTGGAAGGCCCGCCTAGGCCGCTTTTGTACATGAGCGCACGCGGTCGACCCCTGACGCAGGCGCGAGTGACGGAATGGGCCAAGGCCGACGGCATCGTCGTCCTGTGCGGCCGTTTCGAGGGGGTGGACCAGCGGGTGCTCGACGCCCGGGGGTTCGAGGAGGTCTCCGTCGGGGACGCGGTGCTCGCCGGCGGCGAGGCGGCGGCCATGGTGGCGATCGAGGCGTGCGTCCGGTTGGTTCCGGGGGTTCTGGGTGCGGCGGAAAGCCTGTCCACCGAGAGCTTCGAGGACGACCTGCTTGAGCATCCGCAGTACACGCGACCGCGGACGTTCGAGGGCCACGACATCCCGGAGATCCTGCTGTCAGGCGATCACAAGAAGATCGCCAAATGGCGTCAGGAACAAAGGGAAACGACCACGCGGGAGCGGCGCCCGGATCTCTGGGAGCGGCATCTCGCCAACTTACAGCTAAAGAGCAAATAAGCTCCGGAGAGACACTATGAACATCGTCCAGCAACTCGCTGCCGAAGAAAAAGCCCGCCTGCTCGAAGGCAAGAGCATCCCCGAATTCCAGCCAGGCGACACCCTGCGCGTCAACGTGCGCATCAAGGAAGGCGAGCGCGAACGCATCCAGGCGTTCGAAGGCGTCTGCATCGCCCGTGACGGCGGCGGCATCAACGAGACCTTCACGGTCCGCAAGATTTCGTTCGGTGAAGGCGTGGAGCGTCGCTTCCCGATCCTGTCGCCGAACGTCGACTCCATCGAAGTGAAGCGTCGCGGCGTCGTCCGTCGCGCCAAGCTGTACTACCTGCGCGACCGTCGCGGTAAGTCGGCCCGTATCGCCGAGCGCCAGACGGCCCGCAAGGTCGCCGTCCCGGCCACCGGCACGACCGAGAAGGCCGGCGACGAGGCCTGATTTCAGGCTTCGGCTTCGCGCTGAAGATCAAAAGCCCCGGCGGAAACGCCGGGGCTTTTTTAGTGCGCTAACGCTCGCCGCGCGGCGGCTCGCTGCTTGAGCGCGCTTCTCTCCCTCCCCTTCATGGGGAGGGTGGTCGCGCAGCGACCGGGTCGGGAGGGCCTGGCGACATAGAAGACGACGCTTGAATAGCGAAGTCGCCCCCACCCGGCCTCGACTTCGTCTCAGCCACCCTCCCCATGAAGGGGAGGGAGAGGCGTTGCGTCTCTAGCCCGCTAGTCCGCCCTTCAGAACGCTGAGCTGCTCGCGCCCCTGCTGCACCTCGGCATAGGCGCGGCGGATGGTCTCCTTGGTCGTGGCGGACAGCCCTTCGTCAGCCAACGCCCGCCCGAAGCGCGCGGTCAACTGTTCCTCGCCGGTCTCCACCGTCCCCAGCACCGAGGCGTCGTTGCGTAGCAGGGCGTGCTTCACGTCCATGAAGGCGCGCTGGGCCTTGGCCAGGATAGAGGCGTCCTCCTCGGGCGAGCCGCCGCGATCGCGCACCGCCGCCTTGAACGTTTCAGCCAGACGACGCCGCTCGGCCGCCCGCGCCTCGAACCATGTGCGATAGGGTCCATCCGCCGTCTCCACGGCGGCTTGATGGTAGCCGTCGGCGCTGTCGACCAGCCCCTCGACCAAACCGTTGAGGACCTTGATGTCGTGGCTGTTGCCGCTCATCGGAAACCTCCGTTGCTGTCCATAGGGAAACCCCTGCCAGCGGCGAAGGTTTCCAGCGTCACAGCTTGGTGCGCAGCGACCACAGTTCAGGGAAGCAGCGGCGCTTCAGCGTCTCGACCAGATAGCCGACGCCGTCGGTGCCGCCCGTCCCCTGACGACGGCCGATGATGCGTTCGACCGTCACCACGTGCTTATGCCGCCACGTCAGCAGGGCGTCGTCCAGATCGACCAGCTTCTCGGCCAGTTGATACAGGGGCCACCAGCGTTCGGTGTCGCGATAGACCTCCAGCCAGGCCGCCTCGACGCCCCCGTTCGCTTCATAGGACTGGCTGACGTCGCGGTTGAGCACGGCCTCCGGCACCGGCAGACCCGCCTTGGCCAGTTGGCGCAGGGCGTCGTCGTAGAGGCTGGGCGATTCCAGCGCGGCCTGCAACGCCGCATGGGCGTCCGGGCGTTCGGCGTGGAAACGCAGGAAGCGCGGGTCTTTCAGGCCCAGCATGGTCTCCAGGCGACGGAATTGGTCGCTCTGGAAGCCCGAGCTGGCGCCCAGGTCGCCGCGGAACTTCAGGTAGTCGGCGGGCGTCATGGTGGCCAGGATGTCCCAGCTCTGGGTCATCACCGACTGGATGCGGCTGACGCGGGCCAGGCTCTTGTAGGCGGGCACCAGATCGCCCGCGCGCACCAGCGTCTGCGCCAGGGCCACCTCGTGCAGGATCTGCTTGAGCCACAGTTCCTTGGTCTGGTGGATGATGACGAACAGCATCTCGTCATGCTGGTCGGAGCGCGGCTTCTGGGCGGACAGGATGTCGTCGAGGGCCAGATAGCCGGCGTAGGTCACGCCCTGCGGCTCATGCTTGGCCGTCTCGATAGCGTGTCCGCGGATGTCGTTTGCTTCGGTCATACGCCAGCTATCGCCCGATCAGCCGGGCGGGGCCAGACCCTTTTTCACTCGAAAAACTAGTTGGCGGCGCGACCGTCAGCGACGGCGTTGGCGGCCATCTGGCGGCCGTTGGCGAAGGCGTCGCGGGCGCCGTTATAGATGAAGCCATAGGTCGGATAGACAGTGGTGCCCAGATCGTTGATCGGGTTGTACCAGACTTTCACCCGGCTCCAGTCGCCCGAGGACGAGACGTCCACGACGGTGACGTTTTCCTCGACCTTGCCGCGGCTGCCGCCCCAGTTGGCGTGGGTGACGCGGATCACGCGGTCGGTCAGGACGTCGGAGACGACGGCGACGTGACCGGCGCTCATGCGGCCGTGGGGCTGGAACACCAGCACCGAGCCGGTCTCAGGCGCGTCGCCCGTGCGGAACTTGCTGACGGCCTGACGCCACCAGGTCCAGGCGTCGCCGAAGATCTGAATGCCCGAGAACATGCGCGCGAAGGTCACGCACTGCCAGTAGGGATCACCGGCCTGGGCCGGGGTCGTGGTGAAGGCGAAAAAGCCTAGGCTTGCCGCAAGGGCGGCGGCTGTGAGCCGTTTCATCATCTGGCGTGCTCCCGACTGAACGCGGACAAGCCTTAGACGATAGGATCAGAAGGTTGAAGAACTGTTTCCGACTGTTTCCCCTGTTGATCCACAGATGATCGACGCTTCTGCGCCCATCCGCGCAGGAAACGGCGGGCCGGGCGCTCGATCAGTTGATGAACAATCGCAGCCGCGACAATCAAGCCCGCGATGATCGCCAGCCACAACACGAGGGGAAGCTGCTTGTCTTCCGCCCCGGTCAGGCGCGCCGCGACATTGACCGCCAGGATCTGCCACGGGGCGCACAGCATATAGACCGCATAGCTGATCTCGCCGAGATAGACTGCGGGCGCCGCTCCCAGGACGCCCGCCTTGCTCGCAGGAATGCTGGCCAGAGCCAGGATCAGCAGGCCGCCGGACAGGACGGTGATCCCGTCCCAGCTCATCAACGAGGCGCTGAGCGCCGTCACGACCGCCGCCGCCAAAGCCAGCAGGCCCGCGTGCGGCAAGGGCGCCCGGCGATAGACCAGGTAGAGGGCGCAGCCGTAGGCGAAGCACGGCACGATCCGCAGCGCGCCCCATTTGAACGTCGCCTCGGTCAGACGATAGCCGGCGACGCGCTCGAACCCGACATAGAGGGCGACCAAAAACAAGGCCGACGCCCCCGTCGCCAGCCACGGCCGGTTCCGCAGCTTCCACGCTGCGGCGGCGAAGACGGGGAAGGTCAGATAGGCGAACCACTCGGCCGAGATCGACCAGGACGGGTGGTTCCAGCCCGCCTCGCCCGCAAAGCCCCAGGCGTGGACCATCAGCAGGTTGGGGAGCAGCGTCTTCCAGCTGAGGATGCTGGCGTCGATCGCCATGCCCGCCGCCGTCGCCGCCAGCCCCAGGGCCATGACGCCCAACAGGGTGAACAGGTGCAGCGGATAGACCCGCGCGATGCGCGCCCACAGGAAGCTCTTGTAGCCGAACCGCTTCTCGCCGAACGCCTGGAGATAGACGTGGCTGAGGATGAAGCCCGACAGGACGAAGAAGAGCTCGACGCCCAGATAGCCCTTGGCCGCCAGCGCAGGCATGCCGCCGACCGCCAGATTGGGCCACATCAGATAGACCACGACCCACAGGGCCGCGAGGAACCTGAGCGAGGTCAGGGGACGGATGTCGATCGGCGTCGCTACGGGCGTCATGGGACCATCCTGGCCGGTGAACCGACCGGAGACAGCCCGGCCGCGTAACAGCGCTCAATGCAAGCCGGGCGCCAGCTTCGCCTTACTCTACGCGGCCGCTCTCCCCGGCCCTCTCGATGGCGGCCGTTGCGGCGGCGCAGCCGGTCAGGGTCTCGTCGCCGATCTCGACCTTGGCGGTCAGGGGATAGGTGCGGTCGCTCATGCCGTCCGAGCAGTCCGTCGCCGTCAAGGTGACAGTCAGATCCGTCCCGGCCTCGGTCTTAGTCGCCCAGCTGGCCAGCGTGCCCTGCAGGGTCGGACCGGGGTTTGCGGCCTTCTGCTCGGCCCGGTCGACGCCGGAATAGGTCAGGCCGTCTGGCTTGATCTCCACCGCCCAGAACGGCTCGGTCCCCAGCACCCGCACCGGCTGGTCCAGATCGACGCCCGCGAGAGCGCGCGGCTCGGCCTTGGCGGCGTCCGGCGCCTTTTCAGCAGGCTGGGAACAGGCGACCAAAGACAGGGCGGCGGCGGCGGAGAGGAGGGCGACGCGCATGGCGGTCCTTTCTGAAACGTTCGCGGCCAGAGTCCCGGTTTGCCTTCGCCCCGTCAAGGCAGGCGCCAAAGCGGCTCGCCTGAGTTAATGTGCCCTCATGTCGATTCGCCCCGTCCCAGCCGCAAACGCAGGCGTCGCCTTCACGGCCTGCGAGTTCTTCGCGGGCGGCGGGCTGGCGGGATCAGGGCTGGCAGGCTTCCGCACCGTCCTGGCCAACGACATCGACGCGGCCAAGGCCCGCGCCTTTCGCGCCAACCACCCCGAAACGCCGCTGGTCCACGCCGATGTCTGGACGGTGACGCCGGATCAGGTTCCGGGCGCGCCCGACCTGTGCTGGGCGTCGTCGCCGTGTCAGGACGTCAGCCTGGCGGGCGCGCGCGGCGGGCTGAAGGCCCAGCGCTCAGGCGCCTTCTGGGGCTTCTGGAAGCTGATGCAGGGACTGGACGCCGAGGGCCGCGCGCCGCCGATCATCGTGCTGGAGAACGTCGTCGGCCTGCTGACCTCGGGCGAGGGCCAGGACTTCGCCGCCGTCTGCGGGGCCATGGCCGAGGCGGGCTATACGGTCGGCGCCCTGGAGATCGACGCCGGTCTGTGGCTGCCGCAGTCGCGCCCGCGCCTGTTCATCATCGCCATGCGCGGCGTCGAGGGACCGCGCCTGTCCGCCCCCGCCCAGCCCTTCCATTCCTCGCGCCTGATCGCCGCCTGGGAGCGGCTGCCCGAGCCGGTGAAGACGGCCTGGGCCTGGTGGCGTCTGGCCGCTCCGCCGCGTCGCAACCACGACCTGGCGACCGTGCTGGAGACCGACGCCCCCTGCTTCGACGAGGCGGAGACCCAAACCCTGCTGGCCATGCTGTCGCCGCTACACCGCGCGCGGCTGGAGACGCTCAAGGCCTCGGGCGAGCGGCGCGTCGGCGCGGCCTTCCGCCGGGTGCGGGTCAAGAACGGCGAAAAGCTGCAACGACTGGAGATGCGCTTCGACGGCCTGGCCGGGTGCCTGCGCACGCCGTCGGGCGGCTCATCGCGCCAGTATGTGGTGATCGTCGAGGGGGACCGCGTCGCCATGCGCCGCCTGACCGGCCGCGAAGCTGCGCGGCTGATGGGGGTCGCCGACGCCTATCGCCTGCCCGCCAGCGAAAGCGCGTCGCTGAAGCTGATGGGCGACGCCGTGGCGGTGCCGGTGGTGGACGCCCTGGCGCGCGGCCTGTTCCTGCCCGCCCTCTCCGGCCAGGCGGACGTCGCCGCCTGAAGCCTCAATAGTAGAGGTCGTCGTCCTTGCGATCCTCGGCGCCCTCGATGCCGGGATCCAGGTGATTATCGACCCGATCATCCCAGCCGTCGCGATCAGATCGGAAAGCCAGAGCCATCAGGCCCCAGGCCAGGCCGACCGTGCCCAGCACGCCCAGCCCCATGGCGATCCAGCCATGCAGGCTCATCTCGCCGCCGCCGATCAGACGCCAATAGGCCGCCAGCCCAAGCGTGCTGACCGCCGATATGGCGACGGCGAGGATCAACGACCTCAGAAGCCGGACCAGTCGGCCGCCTCTGAAGGTCGATGTCATGGCTCAGCTCAGCGCTGGACCCACTGGCCCTGGGCGTTCTTGTACCACTGGCCCGAGCTGATGCGCGGCAGCAGCTGGGTCTCGAACATCCGAGCGCCCGCCACTTCGGCGGAGGTGCCGGCGTCGGCGGCGCTGCGGGCGTAGGCCTGACGGCGACCGGCGTTGGTCGCGCTGATGGCGGCCTGGGTGTCGGCGTTCACCGAGGTGCGCACGCCGACGTAGCCGTCAGCCTGCTCGCCCGCCGTGCCGGCGGCCTTGGCCTGATCGACCAGGGCCTTCTGCGAGGCGGTCTGAGCCACGGCGGCGCCGGCGGCGACGCCCAGAGCAGCGACAGCGGCCACAGCCACGAAGAGTTTGCGGTAAGTCATGTCAAAGCCCCCTTTCACATTCAGAACAGGTTGGGGTTTTCGCGGAGCAGGTTCTGCAGTTCCTGGTCCAGCTTGATGCGGATGTCGGCGTCGAGCTTGGCATAGATCTGCAGCGGCTCGCTGAACTTGATGTTCACCGTAGGCGCGCATGCGGCCAGGCTGACGGCGCCGAGGCCGAGCATGGCGACGATCTGACGCTTGCTGATCATGAGGCCGATCTCCGAAGGCGGCGTTGGAAGTCACCGCCATTAAACGCTGCGGCGTGTGAATGGGTTCTGAACAAAGCGCGACCGTGACTCAAGGCGTTTCATCCGTCGTCAGCACAGGCGTCTCGCCACGACGCGCATATTCCAGCAGATCCGAGATGATCTGGTTGGCGTTCCAGGTCGTGTCCAGCGTCAGGTCGATCGGCGTATCCGACGGCAGATTCAGCTTCTTGTTCAGGAAGTCACGGCGGATCAGCTCCATGAAGGTCAGGCGAAGCTGCTCGCGCTCGGGCGGATCGTGGCGGCCGTTGATGCGGAACCGGACGCCCAGGCGGCCCTGATCCAGGCTGTTGACCTCGGCGGTCAGATCGCTGATCGCCAGATCCTGCATGGCCTGATAGGCCAGATCCTGCATGGTGTTGGGCGGAACGCCCGCCTCGCCCCCGCCGCCGGCGGCTAGGTCGTCGAACACCTGAGGCTGGATCGACAGACGACCGGGCCGCACCCCGTTCAGCACGCCGCCGACGATGCGCCAGCCGTCCTTGGGATCATAGGTGAAGGGCAGCCGCCCCGACACCACGGCGTCGAACTCGGCCTTGTCCTGAAGATTGGCGCTCTTCAGCAGTTCGTTCAGCTGCACGCCTTCGACCACGACCACCCCGCCCCAGCCCTCGCCCGGCGTCAGCGGCAGGGACAGAGGCTCGACGCTGATGCGCCCGCCCGCCGCCTGGATCTGGCCGCCGCCGATGGTCAGGGCCTTTTCGTCCAGACCAAAGGACAGCTGAAGATCGGTCAGCGGCGTCACCGTCTGCACCCGATCGGCGGTCAGCGTCTGGTTCGGGGCGGTGATCAGCGGCGTCAGGCTGGTGAACTCCACCCGCCCCTTCAGCCCCTGGACCTTGCCCGCCGGGCTGGTGAAGTCCAGCTCCGGCACAGTCAGGACGCCCGAACTGGTCGCGCCCTCGGCCGCCCAATCGAAACGCCCCTCGAACCCGGCCGAACCTTCGACCGGCGACTTCACATAGTCGGCGACGAGCGGGCTGAGGTCGTCTGGCTGAAGCCCATGCTCGGTGAAGGCCAGGCTGGGCGCCGAGATCACCGCCCCGCCCGCTTCGGCCTGAACGTCATGGCGCACCTCGACGCGGCCGACGGCGTGATCCAGTCGGCTGAGATCGAAGCCGGCCGTCCAGACGTCGGCCGCCAGCCGCGCCGCGCCCTTGGCCTGAAGCGGCAGGAAGCGGACCGGATCGGCCGTGTCCGCGACCTGGGCCTGACTGACGCCCACCCGCATCGACAGCCCCTTTGCCGCGCCGTCGATGACCAGATCGCCCTCGGCGCCCGTGAAACCGACCTCGAAGACGGGCGCCGTCGCCGCCACATCGACCAGCCGCGCCTGTGCGCGCCAGGCGCCGTTCTGAACAACGAACAAGGGCGCCGACGTCGGGCACACGCGGCCGGACACGGCCTCGACCGAGTTCTCGCCCAGGTCGAGCTTGTTCATCGTCACCGGGATGCAGTCGCTCGCCGTATAGGACAGACGTCCGCCCGCCGAGGCCAGGTCGCCCTGAGTGCTGAAGGCGACGCCGCGCGCCGGACCGAAGTCCAGCGCCGCCTGCCCCTTCAGCCTCGCCGCGAATCCGCCCGGCGTCAGACGCCATTGCACGTCGTCGAAGCGCGCCTCGGGCAGGCCGCCGCCGCGCATCGACGCCACGCTGAAGGCCCCGCGCGTCGCTCCGTCCGCCGTCAGGGACAGAACAGGTCCCGTCGCCGCCGACAGCCTCAGTTCGCCGCCGTTAGCCGGGCGGGCGGTGATCGGCCGCAGCAGGGCCAATTCAACCCCAGCGTTGTCGCTGACCAGCCGCACCTGGGGCGCGTCCAGGGCGAAGGCCCCCAGCGCCCGCTTCAACTCGGCCAGTTCCGGAAGATCGTCGACCAGCGGCGCGCCCAGCACCGGCGCCGAAACCCGATCCGCCCCCAATGCGCCGGTCGCGCTGATCCGCGTGATGGAGTCCCGCACCAGATCGAAGTCCAGACGACCGCGCGCGCCGTCCAGGGTCACGTCGCCGGTCGCCAGCCGTCTCGCGGTCAGGGTCGCCGGCCCCTGCACCTCGAAGGCGCCGCCCTTGCCGCCCGCCTCGATCGCGGTCGAGGCGACGACCGCCTGGGTCAGGCGGGCCTCGCCGAACCGGCCCGACGTCGCCGTCAACCGCAGGGGCGAGGCCGCGCGCCACTTCATCTCCTGCCCCTCGGTCCCGCCCGACGTCGACAGGGTCAGGCGATTGAGGTCCAGCGTCGCCTGGCGGACATCCACCCCTTCGCCCTGGAGCCGGTCGGCCGAGGCCGCCGCCTTCGCCTCGCCCTTGAGGCTATAGGCGTTGAGCCAGCCTTCGACCGCCCCGGCGAATGCCATCGTCGCGACTGCCTGACGCGCCGCCGTCCCGGCGCCCGCCAGTTCGTCCGCCGTCAGCCGCGCGGTCAGACCCACCCGGCCGTCGCCGCGCCGGGTCTTCATGTCCGGGTAGGGCAGGTCGCCGCTGAGACTCAAGGCCGCGTCCTGACCGCCGACGCCCGCCGCAGCGAAGCGCTCGACCTGAGCGTCCAGCTTCACCGCCATGCGGTCGCCCACGGTCGTCACCTCGATGACGCCGGCCAGGCCTCGCGCCTCGGTCTCGCCGCTCTTGAGCGAGGCGGCAGGCATCCGTCCCGACAGCCGCATCAGCTTGCCGTCGTCGAGCCGCGCGTCCGCCAGCAGGCGCAGCGGGCCGTATTCGGTGTCGAGCCGCGCCTGGCCGCCTTCGACGATGACCAGGGGCGCGCGCGAATCCGGCTTGGGCGGCTTGCCGGTGAATTCCTCGACCAGGGGATCGAGGCTGCCCAGCGACAGCTTGCCGTCCTTCCACGCCGCGCGCACGATCGGACGGACCAGACGGACGCGGCTGGGCGTCACGCCCAGGCCGGCCTTCGACCACGGCAGGCCCACGGCGTAATCGACCTCGACCCGCTCGACCTTGAAGTCGGGGTTCTTGGGATCGCCGATGGAGACCTTGCCGACGAAGCCGTTCAGCTCCAACCGTTCGACCTCGACGTCGGCGTCTATGCCCTTGCGGTCCAGCCAGCCGACCAGCAGCTCCCGCGCCGCCGCGCGCCGGTTCAGATACAGCGTCGCCGCCAGCACCAGCAGAAGCGCCAGCAGGATCAGCAGCGTCCGGACCGCCAATCGCAGCCGCGGACGCGGCCTGCCCTTTCCGGACGGCGCGCCAGAGGAATGAGCGGATCCGGCGTCGGACCCTGAGGAGGCGATGTCGTCGGTCAAGGGCGTTGGGTGTTCAACTTAACAGGAAAGGGAACAACGCCACAGAATGCGTTACGACAACAGTCGTTGCAGAATGAGCACTGCGGCGTGACCCCCCAGCCACTACCAGTCGACCTCGACTACAAGAAGGCGAAGTTTGGCGCGAGACTCACGCAGAACGCTAAATTACTGCACCTCATCGCCGCCACGTTAACCAATCGTAACATTCCATCTTCCCAAGATGGGACGTGCGGGCTATACGGCTCGCTTCGCGTTCGCTGGGCGACCGGCAGACGCGTCGAGATTCGACTGTTTTGGCGCGGAACGCGTCGCCGACTTGCCGGGGACCCATGGCTCAGTTCGATCCTCGCCGCCAGCCCGTCCGGCTCGCGCCGCACCTGCTGACGACTTGCGCCGCCGTGGGCATCGCCCTGCTGGCCGGTCGTGGATATGAACAGGTGAAGGCCGAGGAAGTTCCGGCCCTGACTGCGGCGCAGATCGAATCGCTGGAAGCTCAGGCCTACGCCGCCGCCGCCGCCCCGGCCGGCATGACCGCCCCGGAAGCCATTCCCGTCCAGATTCGCCGCGGCGAGACCTTCGAACAGGCCGTGCGTCGCACCGGCATCGGCGCCGACGAGGCCAAGGCCGTGGCCGCCACCGTCGCCAGCGCCTTTGACCTGAACGACATGCGCGCGGGCCTGCGCTTCGAGACCGCCGTATCCAAGCCGCGCGGCGGCCTGGGCGACGCCCGCCTGATCGGCCTGACCATGCGCACCGGCCCGGCCAGCCAGCTGACCGTGTCGCGCAGCTTCGACGGCGCCCTGCGCCTGCGCTCGCTGGACGAGAAGGTCACCGAAGAAACCGTCGTCGCCAACGACAAGGTGCAGCGCTCTCTGTCAGCCAGCGCCCGCGAACTGGGCGCCACCTCGGCCGTGGTGCGCCGCGCCAGCCAGTTGTTCGCCCACAAGTTCGACATGCAGCGCGACGTGCGCGCCTCGGACGAGTTCACCCTGGTCTTCGACCGCATGGTCACGGAATCGGGCCGCACGGTGGAAACCGGCGAACTGCTCTACGCCGAACTGAAGGGCCACGCCTTCTACCGCTTCCAGCCCGCCGGCTCGAAGACGGCTCAATATTTCGACGCCACGGGCAAGAACACGCGCACCGCCATGATGCGCACCCCGCTGCAGAACTTCCGCCGCGTCAGCTCCAACTTCGGCGTCCGCACCCACCCCATCTCGGGCTATCGCAAGATGCACCAGGGGATGGACTTCGCCGCCTCCACCGGCACGCCGGTCGTGGCCCCCGCCGACGGCGTGGTGGTCGAGGCCCGTCGCTGGGGCGGTTACGGCAACTGGCTGCGCATCCGCCACTCGAACGGCCTGGAAAGCGGCTACGGCCACCTGTCGCGCTTCGCCTCGGGCATGCGCGCCGGCCAACGCGTGACCCAGGGCCAGGTCGTGGCCTACGTCGGTTCGACCGGCGCCTCGACCGGCCCGCACCTGCACTATGAAATCTGGCGCAACGGCCAGCGGATCAATCCGGCCGGCATCAAGACCCAGGAAGGCACCGTCCTGGCGGGCGCCGATCTGGCCGCCTTCCGCGCCGAAAAAGCCCGCATCGACCGCGTCATCGCCGCCGGCGGCCAGCGCCGTCCGGCCGCCGTCCAGCAAGCGTCGACGGGCCTGCGTCCGGCCGAGAGCTGAACGCCTCTCCCGAGCGCTGATCTCAGCCGACCAGTTGCGGAATCCCGCCCTGGTTCGGACAGCGCACGCCATGCACCCAGACGTCGGCCTCGCCTAGCCGGACGCCAAGCAACTCCAGCAGGGGCTGCACCACGCCGTCCAGCACCGGCCCCAGCGGCGTCAGGATCGCCGCCAGCAGCTGGGTGATGAGGTGCAGCGGTATACCCAGGGCCGTCAGCTTGGTGTCCCTCAGCAGAGTCGTCAGCAGGCCGTTCACAAACCCCTTGGCCTTGACGCTCTTGGGCGCGCTCGAACCGATCTCCGAGCCGGTGAAGCTCAGCTCGCTCCACTCCAGATCCGCGATCTGGATGTCGGCGCTGCCCTCGATGGTGATGAGCAGAAGCGACACCAGCTTGGCCGGACTGACCCTGAGTTCGGACTTGAAGTCGCGCAGGCGCTTCTCGTCGATCTCTCCCAGGCGCACCCGCGCCACGCCCGGTCGCGCTTCGATCAACACGCGCGGCGCCCCCTCGCACTGCACCGCCTTCAGACGCGCCTCGGCGCTGGCCGCCTCGATCAGGATGGGAATTTTGACCTGCGCCAACAGGCCGACCAGAGGCAGCTTGTCCAACGCCGTCGCCTTCAGATAGAGGCGCGTCTGCACCGTGCGGATGATCGGCTCGCCGGTGCTGGTCACCGTCAGCCAGGGCGCGCGGTTGGGCCGCTCGCCGATGGCCAGCATGACATCGAGATCCGCCAGCCCCGTGCGGGCGCCCACATCTAGAGCCAGCTGGCGCTCCTGATTGGCGGTCTGCAGCGTCGCCATCAGCAGGTCCATCGCCGAGACCTCCGCGTCCAGCCCACGCCGCAAGCCCTCGCGCGCATCCGCCTCGACGCCGATCAGCTCATTCAGCTTCACCGTGGCGCTCGTCGGCAGGCGGCTCAGCTTGCCCAGCACGCTCTGCGTATCGGACCCGGCCACGGCCTCCAACGCCTTCAGCACCTGGCCGGTCTGGGCCTCGTGCGCCAGAAGGGCGTCATAGTCGCCTGCCGTGACGCCCAGCTCCGCCGCCAGGGCGTCCGAGAATTGCAGCAGATTGACCCGCGCGTCGGCCAGGGCGCGATAGTCCATGACCGTCAGCGACACTTGGCTTCCCAACAGGCTGGACAACAGGGCGTTGGCCAGCCCACCGTCCAGCCCGGCCAGTCGAGAGCCGATGGAGAACATGGCGCTAGGCGGCCCGCCCGGCAGGGCCGCCGTCGCCGACTTGGACACCGTCACGCTGTCTCGCCCCATGATCCAACGGCCGAAATAGAGCGGCGCCGGCGCGCTCAGGACCACACGGGCGGCGTTCGGCTGGGCGCCGCCGGGTGTGAAGCGTTCGGCCGGTTTCAAGCGACGATCCGGGGCATAGCCGCCCACCTGAACCTGCACCTCCGTCAGATCCGTCAGGTTGGCGTGAGCGGTGTCGGCGGCGGCGGCCTCGCTCCGCACCAGGGGCTGCGACAGGGTCTGGGCGGCGGCCAGGGCCGACAGGTCCGCCGCGCCCTGCACCTCACGCCCCTTCAGCATCATGGAGCCGACATCGACGGCGAGCGCCGCTGAAACGCAGATCAGGGCACCGAACACAGCGGCCATGACGGCCACGCCGCCCCGGTCATCGCCCAGACGTCGGGACCAGCGCATCTCAGCTCTCCTCGATGCGGATGACGGCGGAGCGACGAATAATGCGAGGCGGCGGCACGGTCAGGGGCGACAGGGCCATCAGCGGATGGCCGCCCGCGTTATAGGCCACCTCCACCCGGAACCGCCCCGGCTCGGCGCGCACATCCACAACGGCGTCGCCGGCCTCAAGGCCCAGATCTTTCAGCTGCGCCTCGACCACCTCGCGCGCCAGGTGTCCGCGCTCGGCTGCATCCAGTCCCGCGATCGCCGCCCGCGCGCCCTCGGATACGGCCGACTGGACGGAATGGGCCATCCAGAACCAGGCGCCGTAGACGATCATCCCGACCAGCAGCAGGATGAACACCGGCCCGACAATGGCGAACTCCACCGCCGCGGCGCCCTCGCGCCTTCCGCCCTCGATACGCGCATTGCTTCGCATCATCGCACCTCATGACGCGATGATCGTCATACATACAACTTAAAGGAGAATGTAGGCGCGTGATGAACGGGCGCGACGCCCAAAGACGCTCAGCCCGCGTCCGGGCGCGCCTCGGATTGGAGAGGCGGACGGCTTCGCCTTCTTGCAAGGCTGCCTATGATGAGAGACCCGATCACACCGATGCTCCAGACGTAATAGGCCGAGATATAGGCCCACTGCTCCAAACGCAGATTGGAGACGAAGGCGTAATGGGTGGCCAGCACCAGGAATTGGAAACCTGCCGCCGCGATCAACCAGCGACGGCCGCTTCTGACGACGCCGTACAAAAGAAGCAGGAACACGCCTGCGTCCGCGCCGATCGCAAACCAGGGCGGCGACCGATGGTCAAACGGGGCGACGGCGGAGATCACGCCCCCGACGATGATGGCGAACGCCACTGCGCGCTCCCAAGACCCGCCGCGAACAATCGCGAGTCCCGTCGCCACGGCCAGCAGTATCAGGGTGAACAGAAAGATGGGTGACATGACGAACCATGCCACCCTCGAGCGATTCAGCCCACCCGTTCAATAAGCGAGAGGCGAACGTTGCGGGGAACCGGCTGGTCCTGCTTGTCCAGGCCGACCAGTTGCACGCCGCGGAAACGCGTCGTCTCCTTCACATCGGCCAAGGCCTCATGCAGTTCGACCATCGCGGCCTGCGCGGCGACCTGGGCCGCCATCGCCCTGGCCAGGGCGTCAAAGGCCGGCTGGCCGACGGTGGCGGACAGGCCCGCGTCTTTTCGACCCCGGGTCAGAGCCTGGGCGAGACCGCCAAGACGTTCGATCGATTGATCCTGACCGTCTTCGGCCCTTTTGAGCGCGCGTTGTATGCGCGAGGCGATCAGAATCGCCTGCTCGGTTCTCTTCATCAGTTCAGTGTCTTCCGGTGTTGTAGCCGGCGAACCTTCAGGAGCCGTACCGCAGCTTCTGCAGCACGAAGGCGAACTGTTCGGCGCCGGCTGCGGCTGTCAGGATCCACGCGGCTGCGGCGGCGACGCCGAAGACGACGAGGATGCTTCCCAGACGCCCGAGTCTGACTGGGTTGGCGCGAAGTTCGCGTCCAACATGGCCGCTGCGATATAGGCCAGCTCCTTCATCACGCCGGTCGGCGTCAGGAACGGCGCCTGCTTGCGCGCGCCCTCCATGAGATGAGGGAGCATCCGGCGTTTGGCGGCGCTCGTCGCCATCTTCATGAAGAGGGCTTCGGCTTCGCCCCAACGCAGGGTGGGGATAGGATCGTTGCTCGAAAACATAGGGCGTCCTTTCGGCGCCCCCAATCGATGCGATCAGCCCCTCGGCGAGTATTGGGAATGAGCCCGATTGGGAGCCGCCCCCAACCCCTTCGCGGGCCGCGAGCGCAAGCGCGGCCGCGATGCGGTTCTCGACCTGCAGCTTCCTGGTCGCGTTCTCGCAGTGTCGATCCACCGTGCCCGGGCGGATGCCCAGCTCCCGCGCGATCTGCTTCGAATTGAAGTGTGCATGGACAAGCCGGAGGCACTGGCGCTCTCGCTCGGTCAGCAACGCTACGAATTCAGTCACGCCTTCCACCTGCGACGTTCGTTCGACGATGAAGTGTCGCTCGCCGTCCTGGACGACACAAGCCAGCATACCCGTCGCGCACTTTTGCCGCCGAGGTCGAACCGATGGAACAGGCGAACCCGTCCGCTCACCCGCAACGATCCGAACGAGTCTGGGAAATTGGAGATCATTGTCGAATTTCACCGAGATCGACTCTCGCCGCTTCAGAAAACTCATTAATTACATAGCGCTACAAAGGGTCGCGGGAACGCCCTTACGACTCCAATTCCACTATCGCTGACTCAAAGGGGCGGCTGTTTCAGGAACACTGACTCGACAGAGCGAGTTCAGCCTCGGCCCTGCGCCAGAACAGCGTGTTGTAGACATCGCCCGCCGGCTTGAAGCCCCGCGCTTTCATCAACGCTGAAAAGCGCTGGGCAGAAAGGCCAGCCCTCCTCTTAACCTCCTGAGCGCCGATGAAGTCCCGACGATATCGACGCACTTCTGAAAGCGGCACCTGCACGCTGGTCTTAGTGGGCGTCCCCTGGATCAATCCGATCTTGACCGCGCCGCTGACCAGGGTGTTGCTTACATTGAGCAGTTCGGCCGCCTCAGACGCCGAAACACTCAGGTCAGGCGGATCACGTCGATCATCACCAATGCGCAGATGTTCGAAATCGTCGTCGTAGACGTATAGGCGATCAGCCAGGCAGGCATCCGTTTCAGCATATTTCGCCAATCTCAGCGCGCCAGACAAAAGGCCTTCAAAGCCCTGCACCCACAGATCGGGAGCGAGAACGTCTCGCATAGCTTCGCGAAAGGAAACGATCTGCGATCCCCCGTCACTCAGGGGCACATGCGCGAAGCGGAGCATAAAGCGGTCTGCAGATTCCTTTGTGATCAAAGCCTCCTGCGCAAGGAGGGCGGCATCGACATTGGCCGGCGCCTCGATCAAACCGGCATCCAGCAGGGACTGCACGCAGTAGGTTTGCAAACCCAGAACGGCAGCAACCTGCCTGAAGGCAATCGAAGCGCGCCAAGCCTGAAAAGCCTGCTCCACCGCAGATCGTTTATAGAGGCTCGCGCCCGCCTTCTTCGCTATGCAGCACCGAGATGATCCGGCCAATCTGGCGACCATCTTCTTATCAGAGAGCACATGCGCTGCGGCTTCAGTCGCTGTGACCTGATCTGCAGATCGTTGAACATTCTCCGTCTGGAACTGATTGGATCGAAGAGGGATCGGCAGTTGGCGCATGACGTCAGGGACGGTCTGCTGCACCAAACGCTGAATCGGCGTCTGCGAGCAGGCCTTGTCGAAATACTTCCCTAATCGCCCCATGAGAATCCTGATCGGACCAGATCGCTTCTCAGTGATTTCTTTCAGGTGATCCTTCAAGCTATCGGGCCAGTGGCGAACAAAACGGATACCTGCAACCAGGTCTTCGGTTGAGTAGGCGTCGAAGTTGCCCCTGTTCATCGACTTCCATCGCTTGCAACCGTCAGGCGCGATAGGGCTACGCGCGACCAGTCCCAATTCCACAACCGCCTGAAACACATCCCCGGCTTCCCATGACCGGAAAGGAAGAGGCAATTCTTCGAGTGCACCGCGCCGTACTGCCGGGTCAGGATCAACCATGCGCGCGGCGAGTCGTGCATCCACTCCCAACTCGACAGGGACCATCTCGCCCAGATCGGACGCCATCGACCGTTTACAGCCATCACAGAACGACAACGATGACATCGTCGCCCAACTGATCGCGCGGTCACACTCGCCGCAGCGATCAACCAGCACTTCCAGGCTATCGGGACAGAACGAGAGCGGTTTCAAAGACCAGATTGCCAAGTCATGGCCCAGCGCATTCAGGGACGCGGGAGAAAACCGCCTCTGGCGCGTCTCAATATATCGTCGATGCAGTGGCGTTCCGTACCAATCCACGTATTCGTCAGCACTTGAGTGATGCACCGTTGGATGCATCCGCCTCCGAACATCATCGGCGCATACCGACAAAACAGACGCAAGTGCAGTTGCGTCCTCGCCCCTGGTGAACGGGATACTGTCGACGCGGCTATCTTCCAATTTAGCAAAGTGCGCCATGCGATGCAGGCGACCAAGCACGTTCTTTTCAGCTGTCCGAACCAACATGGACAGCAGGCCCTCGCCAGGCCTCACATCCGCCGGAATGAACAGCGGCAACAGGACAGAGCCGCTGCTAGACATCGGCGTATTCCCGCATAGCTTCGAGACCGGAAACAAAGGGGTTCCGATGGTGCACCCCGGAGCGCACGAACGCGGAATCCGTCGCTTCGATCAGATCATCCAGGGTAAGACGATCTCTCCCTTGCATGGTCATCAACACGACCGCTTCTTTAAGCAGGCGGCACGCGACGCCGAGAACACCCCGAGAAACCTCCAGAATGCAGGCGGGGTTTTGCCCTTCCAGCAGCAGGCTGGCATTCGAAACGATACCTTCGTCCTCGAGGCGAACGACGTACGCGGCGAGGAATTCGATGAAGAGGCGCAGATCAGCCTGATTGAAGGGCGAAAATCTCCGCAGGTCGATGGAAGGGATCGCCCTTAGTTGCAGTTGTTCGTTGGCTTTAAACGGCAGCTCGGCCGAATAGATACCCGCCAGCACGATCGGACAGGGGCCTTTCAGAAGCGCGTGCTTGATGCACTCCCCGACCGACCGCGCCATTTCGGGCGAGGACGATTTGACGTGGTGAATCTCATCCAAGACAAGCAGCTTCACCGCCCCAGCTTCCAAATAGCGATAGACGCGCTGCCAGAGTTCCGTCTCATTCCCTTTGAGCGCGCCGGTCTGAAGTTCAGGACCACCGTGCCGATGCATCTCATCCTGCAAGGCCAGGAGGATGTTCTGAGCCAATCCCTTGCGCGTGACTTCCGCCTGCAGTTCCACATGCAGCACCGGAATCTGGCGCTTCGCCAAGATATCCGGGGCATTCATCTCCTCCGCGAATGTCTGGATCAATCGCGTCTTTCCTGACTGAGAAGGCGCGACAAGCAGAACGCACAGCTTGCTGGTGGACGTCTCCGCCGCATGCGCCATCAGAAAATGGAACTGATCATGCGCTTCGCGGGTGCGGGGCGAAGCGATGAAGATGGCGTCCATCCGCGCGCGGCGGTTCGCTGCGAGGCGTCGCAAGTCGTGATCGCTCATCCTCGCTCTCCTTGACGAAAGCGGGCCAAGAGCGCCTGACGATCCGTGCCTGCAAACGGATCGACCACCTGACCAGATTTCCCCTGCGACGACCGGACCGTGATGGAAGGTGCGGGAACATCGGCAGTTTTGCGGGCTGCCGACTTACGCGCGTTCTTTCGCCGGTGCGGTCCCTTCTGAATCTCGTCACCGCGTTTCCGATTAACAAGCGTCCCGATTTCCAGACCACTGACCAATTGGAGGTCGTCGGAGAGATCGCGTCGTTCAGGGGCCTGCGCCAAGCGCTGCCCCCTCTTTCGTCCCAGCAGGCGTCGGTCCTGGACGAACGTCTTCGCCTTTTCCTGCAAGGCGGCCCGAGCGGCCGCCCGTTCGGCATTAGAGCTAAACGCCAGCCCTTTTTCCTCGGCGTAGCGCATCAGGACTTCATGATGATGTTCGCTAAGACCCGACGCATACTCCTGGTCGACGCAAGGCAGGGAAACATATTCATTCGTGACGATGTTCCACACGGCGACTTGTGACAGGTCGTCAGGCCAGTATTTAATTTTCACCTTCAGTGAGTGCGCAGCACGTCCTCGGCGAGCCGCCTTCGGAAGCATGGTGTTCAGCAGATCGAACACAGCGTCCGAATTATAGGTCAGGCGTTTGAACTCTATCCCCTTCCGGTTCAGCGTCCTCTCGGCGACTCGAGAGAGGGCATGATCGAGACCACGCAAGTTCTTGGCATATTCGATACCGTCAATCGACTCACGCTCCTTCCAGACTTGCTCGGGAATGGCTTTCAGGCCGGAATGATAATTTCGTCCGTACACCTCCACCACGAACTGATGGATGAGCTCATCTAGTTCAGACAGGAGCAGGACAGCGTCGGCAGTAGGATCGATGCCATATTCCGCCAAAAGCTGGGGCTTAAAAGGCACGCCCCCGCGCATCTTGTGGAACAGCTGCTTATTCAGCGTACCAAAGAACCGCTCGACAATGCCCTTGTATTCGGGCGTCTTCACGGGCACCCATTCCACCGAAATGCCAGCGTCCTCACAAGCGTCCTTGAACGACCGCCCGATGAACTCCCATCCGTTGTCGACAAGAAGGGTGCGCGGCACGCCGAAGACCTGCCAAGGTCGAACATCGGGATGGCGATTGTTCAGGTCGGCCTTCGGGCGCACGACCTGACGAAGACACGCCATCGCGGACTCAATGCTCGGGGGCGTGAAGCCGACATGATAGCCGAGCGGATAGCGTGACCGCACATCAATCGCGACGGTGAGGTATGGGCGCCCCACCGGAATGTGATGCTCGTCATCCACCACGAAACAGTCGATCACGGTGTGGTCCATGACGGCAACATCAAGAATCCGCTGCGCAGTCACATGGCGCTTCAACGGCACAAAGGTCCGCTGGGCCACCCGCGCACCATGGCGGGCGCGAGTTTTATCGTAGTCCATATGCTCGGTCAGACGCCGCCAGACAGTGACGCGACTGGGAATGCTGATCGGCGCCAAGCCGCTTGTCGCTCTTTCCTGGTTCTTGGCTCGAAGCGCCACATCCAACGCCGCATGGACGTCATCAGAGCTGACCCGACGATCCGAAAAATAGGCGTCTGCCTTTTCCCACAGCATGCTTTCAGCCGCTGGGTGAAGACGCGACTTCCTGTGACCTGAAGGCGCACGAGAGCGGCCAATGTAGCTCAGGCGGCGATCCCCCGGCTCTCCCCATTCCCTCAGCATCCGACGGAACACCGCCGCGCGAGGATAGCGCCCTGCAATAGCCGGCCAATCCTGTTCGCGCTGATCCAGGAACTGCTGAAGGGCCACATCCGTCTTCGATACCGGATCATCGTCAAACGCCTTCAACAACCCCTGCATCGAACGGCGGCGCGCCAATTCACTACAGTTATTGCAGCCCAGACAGGTGTCGCCATTCTGGCACGGATCGGTGGGGCCATCGTCATAGGGCCGTTCAAAGGCATTCCACCAACGGACCTCTCCAGCAACATAGAGGTCGTCAAACTCGACCTGGCTGATTGCGCGGACCCTATGGTCGTGAACGTCACGGAACTGCAGGTCATGAGCGTCAGCGTTTTCATCCTGAGCCGGAACCGCGTTCAGGAATTCATAGTCTCGGCCCTGCAACCGGATTTTCTGCCCATGCGCGATAGCCATCCGCCTAGACATTGATCGGCTCCTTCGAGCGGATCAGGCGAACCATGCTGTCAGCCCTGAGACCCTTGCTCAGATCGATATCGACGATCCGACGCACCATCATCGCGCACAGCTTGGCGCGATCGACGATCCCATTACCAGAGCCAAGAGAAATGCAGCCCAACGGCAACTGATCCTCGGTACGGAAAAGTTCAGCGATCGCGATCGTGTCCCCCGGCGTGATGACAACGCGGCGGTAGGCCTGCACCTCATCGACGGCCTTGGATTGCGCGTCTCGACACTGGTCGTATTCGGTCACGCGGAACTTGTAGCCGGTGATCGCATAGACCTTCCGGGCAGCATTCAGTTTTTCAGAGTACTGCGGGTCCGCCTCTTCAATGAAGCGTCCTTTGACCTCAATGATCTCGATCGTTCCGTCGGTCAGCTGGAGTTCGAGATCAGGCGTGTATTGACGCACGCCCTTGCCGTTTCCAAGATGAAGGGTGTGAGGTTGAGCGCGATAGCGCACCACGTCCGTACGCACTTCTGCATCGTAGATAGCGCGCAATTCATTTCCCGACTCCCATGGAACGGCATAGCCGCATTTCACACTGAAGTAGGCGCCGGTCCGGCGATTACGTCGCCCTGTCACAATCGCGCGGACAGGCAACCCTCCTTCTTTTTCCGAGAAGTATGCAAATTCTCCTTCTGGAAGTCCGTGAACACTGGAAGCAACAAACATGTCCATGCATTTCGCCCTTCTGTTTCGAAGGACTATCGAATAGACACAGGAATTTTTTGAGCGAAACAACTTTTTCACTTGCTAGGCGTAGTCACGCTATTCTATATTTCGTGACTATAGATTTTAATATTGAAATTATTGAAGATTTTACTGAGTGTCAAAAATGCTGACACTTAACATGCCGCGTATAGTTTTCTATCTGAAGCTATTGTTGCTTAATTACATCACTCTTGGCGAGCGAAGTCCCACCACAACCGAACCGCCTCGTAGCCACCGCCCACCCAGCGTCATTGGCAGGAGCCCCTTTTGACTTACCCAATAATTCCATTATCTTGGAATTATGGAATCAGAAGCCACCATCCTCGCCCTAGCCGCCCTGGCGCAACCCACGCGGCTTGAAACGTTCCGCCTGCTGGTCCGGCATGAGCCCGAGGGCCTGCCCGCCGGCGAGATCGCGGACGCCCTCGCCGTGCCGGCCAACACCATGTCGGCGCACCTCGGGGTTCTGTCCCGCGCCGGTCTGATCAGTTCGGAGCGGCGCAGCCGGTCGATCATCTACCGCGCCGATCTGGATCGCCTTCAGGCCTTGGTCCTGTTTCTGCTCAAGGACTGCTGCCAGGGCCGCGCCGAGTTGTGCGAGCCGCTGCTGGCTGAACTCAACTCCTGCCGCACCTGAGGCTCCCATGGACGTCGTCATCTATCATAACCCCGCCTGCGGGACGTCGCGCAACACCCTGGCCCTGATCCGCCACGTCGGCATCGAGCCCCACGTCATCGAATATCTGAAGACGCCGCCCAGCCGCGCCATGACCCTGGGTCTGGCCGAACGCATGGGCGCGCCGCTGCACAGCCTGCTGCGCGAGAAGGGCACGCCCTTCGCCGAACTGGGCCTCGGCGATCCCGCCCTGTCCGACGATCAACTGCTGGACGCCATCGAGGCGCACCCAATCCTGCTGAATCGCCCCATCGTCGTGTCGCCGCTGGGCGTGAAGCTGTGTCGGCCGTCTGAGGCGGTTCTGGACCTCCTGCCATCCGAAGGCCTGAAACCCTTCACCAAGGAGGACGGCGAGGTCGTCATCGACGCCGAGGGCCGGAGGGTCCGCTGATGGTCGACGCCGTGATCACTGAGCAGCCGAAGCGCCGCCTCTCCTTCCTGGATCGCTGGCTGACGCTGTGGATTTTCGCCGCCATGGCGCTGGGTGTGCTGTTGGGCACGGTCGTGCCGGGGCTGCCCGTATGGATCGACCGCCTGTCGGTCGGGACGACCAACGTACCGATCGCCATCGGCCTGATCCTGATGATGTATCCGCCGCTAGCGCGGGTGAAATACGAGGAACTGCCGCGCGTCTTCGCCGACAGGCGCGTGCTGCTGCTGTCCCTGTTCCAGAACTGGGTGCTGGGGCCGGTGTTGATGTTCGCCCTGGCGGTCATCTTCCTGCGCGACCAGCCGGAATACATGACCGGCGTCATCCTGATCGGCCTGGCCCGCTGCATCGCCATGGTGCTGGTCTGGAACCAGTTGGCGCGTGGCGACAACCAGTATGTGGCGGGTCTGGTCGCCTTCAACTCGATCTTCCAGATCGCCTTCTTCAGCCTCTACGCCTGGCTGTTCCTGACCGTGCTGCCGCCCCTGTTCGGGCTGGAGAGCAGCGTGGTCGAAGTGAGCGTCTGGACCATCGCCGGCGCCGTCCTGGTCTATCTGGGCCTACCCTTCCTGGGCGGATTCCTGACCCGGCGCGCGCTGGTCGAGAGGAAGGGGAACGACTGGTACGAGACGCGTTTCCTGCCGCGCATCGCGCCGATCACCCTGATCGCCCTGCTGTTCACCATCGTCGCCATGTTCAGCCTCAAAGGCGGCGAGGTGGTCGCCCTGCCGCTGGACGCCCTGCGCATCGCCATTCCGTTGACGATCTACTTCTTCGTCATGTTCGTGGTCAGCTTCCTGATGGGACGGCTGATCGAGGCGGACTATCCGCGCACCACGGCCCTGGCTTTCACCGCCGCCTCCAACAACTTTGAATTGGCGATTGCCGTCGCCATCGCAGCCTTCGGGCTGGCCTCGCCGGTCGCCTTCGCCGCCGTCATCGGCCCGCTGGTCGAGGTGCCGGTGCTGATCTTGCTGGTCTCAGTGGCCCTGTGGCTGGGCCGCCGCTATTTCCCCGCGACCGCCCCGAAGAAGGACGCTTGCTGATGGCCTTCAACGTCGTGGAGTTGCCCGAGCCCACTCCCGACCTCATCGCCGCGCTGGAGGCCGCCGGCCTGCCGACGGATGATCTCCATGAGCCCGGTCGGCGCTTCTACCGCTTCGAGGACGACGCCGGCCTGATCGGCTACGGCGGGCTGGAGCAGATCGGTTCCGACGCCCTGATCCGCTCCATGGTCGTCGTCGATGAGCGTCGTGGCGCCGGTCTGGGCGCCGCGATCCTCTCGTCGCTGGAAGCCAGGGCAGCCGAACAACGGGTGTCCAGCCTCTACCTGCTCACGACTTCGGCGACGGCCTTCTTCCAGGGGCACGGTTACGTCGCTCTGCCGCGTTCCGCTGCGCCGCCCGCCGTCGCCGCCTCCAGGCAGTTCAGCGCTCTGTGCCCGGCCTCGGCGGCTTTCATGTTCAAGGAGTTGCGTACCCAATGACCCGTCTTCGCGTCCTGCCCGATCCCGACCACCTGCCCGCGCTCGACCCGGCTTACCTGTCCAGCCAGCCCGCGCTGGGCCTCGGCCCGAACGATCATCCGCCGCGCATCCTGCTGCTCTACGGTTCGCTGCGGGATCGGTCCTTTTCCCGCCTGTGCGTCGAAGAGGCCGCGCGCCTTCTGCGCTTCATGGGCTGCGAGACGCGCATCTTCGATCCATCCGACCTGCCGTTGACCGATCAGGTCGACTACGACGATCATCCCGCCGTCCACGAACTGCGCGAACACGCCCTGTGGTCGGAGGGCATGGTCTGGAGCAGTCCCGAGCGCCACGGCCAGATTTCCGGGATCATGAAGCTCCAGATCGACCACTTGCCGCTCAGTATGGGCGGCATGCGCCCGACCCAGGGCCGTACCCTGGCCGTCATGCAGGTCTCAGGCGGCTCGCAGAGTTTCAATGCAGTCAACACCCTGCGCCTGCTGGGTCGTTGGATGCGGATGATCACCATCCCCAACCAGTCCAGCGTCGCCAAGGCCTTCATGGAGTTCGACGACAACGGCCGCATGAAGCCGTCCAGCTACTACGACCGCATCGTCGACGTGATGGAGGAACTGGTGCGCTTCACCATCCTGACCCGCGCCCATGCCGGTCAGTTAGTGGACCGCTATTCCGAGCGGAAGGCCTCAGGCGTACCGATCAATGCGGCCAATGACCTGTCTGCTATCGCGATTAGGTCAGCTTAGCGCCAGAAGCGGACACTGGCGCCGGCGCGGGAACCAGACCTTCAGAGGGCGCTCCGCTGAAGGTCAGCTTGCGACCGATACCGTTGGAAGTCGCTTGACTGGAGCTGTCCGCAGAGTGCCGTGGCCAGATTCTGATGGGGTTAGCGAAGCTGCAGGTGTCTCAGGCAGGCGCAGGGGCTGTCTGTAGGGGCCGGTCAGGAAGCGGACTCATTAAAGTTCAGAAACGATACAGCTTATCGTTCGACCGCAGCGTCTAGATACCATCCACACAGCTCGTTGCTGTTGCCGTTCCCTCACCCGTCGGTCGCGCGTGAGAGGACTGCCGTCGCGAGAAGAGCCGGCAGCATGCACTGCAACGCACCATCACCAGCTGCGGCATCTAAACTCCAGAACCTTGCTGGACCGGAGAGCCTGGTGTCGACCTACACGCCAGAGAACGTTTCCCCCTACCGTTGCCCCAGAGGTCCAGCCGGCGTCACGGCCAATCGCCGGCCGGTGAAAGCTTGAGGATCAACATCTTCAATGACGACCCGCTTGCCGCCCATATAGCTGACCTCAACCCGAACCGGCTGCATCCTGGCCAGGCCGAAATGCACGGGACCGGCGCTTTGGGCGTTATAGCCGCCCCCCGTCGAGACCTGCCGGGTTCCCAGAATTTGGCCCTCCCGGTCAAACAGCCGCACTTCCGCGCCTGGCGGAATACGCTTTCCGCCCTCGTCCAAGACCAGAACGCTGAGGCTGCGTGAGCGCGCCGGCTCAGCCAGATCGTTATGGAATAGGAAGTGGCCGCCCTCGTCGCCGTATCCGTCAGTCAGCGACAGGTCCAACGCGCCGTCGTTGTCGTAGTCGATCCATTCGACGCCGTGATCGCCGGCGTTCAACAGGCTCTCGCGGGTCAGAACCTGTTCAAACCGGCCGTCGCCGAGATTGCGGTAGAGCAGATTGACGGGAATCTGCTTGCCCGGCTCGCCTTCATAATGGGTGACGAAGAGGTCCAGCCAGCCGTCATTGTCGTAGTCGCCCCAGGCCGCCGCCACGGCGTGGCCGCCGTGATCCAGCCCGGCCTGGGCCGCGACTTCGGAAAACGTCCCGTCGCCGTTATTGCGGTACAGCAGGTCCGCGCCATAGACGGCGACGAAGAGGTCGAGGTTCCCGTCGTTGTCATAGTCGCCGACCGCGCAACCGACGCCGCCCGTGCTGCGATCCCGCCTGGCTTGATCCATGCCCAGGGCCGGAGCCACGTCGACGAAGCTGCCCCCGTCATTGCGCCACAAGGCGTCAGTGGAGCCGGACTGGTTGGCCAGGAACAGGTCCAGGTCGCCGTCGCGGTCATAGTCCAGCCAACAGGCCCCGACGGTAGCGCGAACGTCGTTGACGCCGCCCTCCCCCATCACCGGAATGAAACGGCCGTCCTGATTGCGAAAGAGCTGGTTTGGCCCGGCGCGGTCCGCCGCATAGAAGTCCAGCGCGCCGTCGTTGTCGTAGTCGATCCAGTTGGCCTGGCGGCTCATCCGCCCCGGCACGAGAAGGCCCAACGTCTCGGCCTGCTCCACAAAACGCAGACTGCCTTCGTTGCGCCAGACGAAGGAGCGATTGGCCGCGCGATCGCCCATGACATTCGATCCGCCCATCAAGTCGACGAACCCGTCACCGTCGAAGTCGCCCCAGCTCACCCCCCGAATCTCGATGCCCGAGGTCGGCAGGCCCATCTCCGGACCGATGTTGACGAAAGCGCCGCCGTCGTTGCGATAGAGGCGAACTTCGCCGCTCTTCCAGGAAACGGCCAGGTCCAGGTCGCCGTCGTTGTCGAAGTCGGCCCAGGCGTTCGACAGAGCGCCCGGTACCGAAAAGCCCTCGACCTGAACCGAAGTGAAGGCCGGCTCGCCCGCCGCCGCTCCAGAGGCGGCGACCATCAGCGCCAGCGACGCTGCGCCCGCCGAATATCTGATCCGTCGTGTCATGGTCAGGCCTTTCATGGCTTGAAGTTGAAGGGCGTGCGTTCCTGGACGGCGGCCTCGACCTGCTCTCGCCGCAGCAACAGCTCGCGGAAGTCGGCGCGCGACACGCGTTCGATCTGATCGCTGTAGTGCGTCGTGCCCGGCTGGCGAGAGTTGCCGTAGCTCATCAGGCCATAGGCCCGCACCGGCGTGGAGAACTCGATCATCGCCACCCACGTCTCGCCGTGGACGGGCGTGCGAATCCCGTTTTCGTCAGGATCGGACCAGGTGAAGACCCGGAAGGAACCCAGGTTGCCGTAGCCGGCGGCGCCCGGAACATTCACGTCGTTCAGGATCATGCGCGAGGCGTCGCCGAACGGCCGGTCGATCGCGCCGTATTTGCGCTTGGTGTTGGCGATAGCGGTCCGCAGTTGATCGACGGCGGCCTTGGGGTCGCGGACGCCGTAGGGGGTGCTGACCGGCTTATCCAGCGACCAGGGCGTGGCGAAGCCGGCCTGGCCGGCGAAATTCTGGCCAGCGAACAGACGCGCCCATTCCTCGAACAGCAGGGCGGCGCGGCTGTCGCTGGTGAACTCGCGATCCCACGCCGCCAGCAGGCGCGCCGCCGCCTGGACCTCGGGATCGGGGTCTATCAGGGCCGCTGGGATCAGATCCGGCAAGGTGCGGTCGGCCATGACGGCGCGATGGCTAAACTGTAGCGCCATGAAGCGCTCCAGCGTCAGGTCGTCGTTCTCGGACATCAGACGCACGCTTTGTTGTGCGCGCAGGGAGTGCGGCGTCTGGGGCGCCAGATAGGAGGGGAAGTCCCTGGGCGTGTAGGTGACGGGCCAGGTCGGCGTCCACGGCGGATCATTGGAGTTCTGCACGAAGCCGCCCGGCGGATTGGTGACGCGCGGCAGATCGTCCAGCGGGTGGGTCTCGGTCCACAGGTAACGCGAGGAATCGCCCGGCACGAGCCCCTGCCAGAAGGCGATGTCGCCCTCGGCCCGTTTGGGCGCCACTCCGTTGAAGCTGTAGTTGATGGTCCCTTCGCGGTCGGCGTAGACGATGTTGAAGGTCGGCACCTGCATCCGCGCCATGGCGGCTTCGTAGTCGTCGAAGCTGTCCGCCGTGATCATGTCGAAATACTGCTCGAGCATGCCCGGCCGATCCAGACCGGCGACCCGAACGGCGACGGCCGTGCCGTCCGCGCGCTCGAAGACCGGGCCATGGACGCTGGAGCGAATCTCCAACGGCTTGTCGACCGTCGACCCGTCCGCCTGACGCAGGCGATACGAGGCCTGACGCCGCTCGAACGGCCGCACCTGACCGTCATACAGATAGCCGCCGTCCTGAAGCGTCAGCCGATAGTTGGTGGCCCCCACCATGCCGTTGACGGTATTGGTGATGCCCATCCGCTGATTGAAGGCGAAGCGGATGACCGGCAGGCCGATCTGGGTCGCGCCATAGATTTCGAAGTCCGGCGTGACGAGATGCGCCTCGTAGTAGGTGAAGTAGTCCGTCGTCCAGGACAGGTGCGGGTTCTGCAACAGCAGGGCGTTCCCGTTCGCCGTCTTGCCCGGCGCCACAGCCCAGGAGTTGGATCCCTGATCGGCCAGGTCCGGCGGGTCGCCCTCGCCCAGGGTGCGGCCGGGCGACGCGACATAGAGGAAGTTCATCAGGCGATGGGCGTGAGCCACCACGTCGGCGCCGGAGACCGGCAGCACCTGCCGCACCTCAGGCGAGATATCGTCGGGGTTCTGCTGCGCATAGGCGTTGATGCCCGCGGCGAAGGCGTCGAGGTTGGCGCGGAAATCAGGCGACTGCTGCGCATACCACTGCTGGGCGCGCTCCGGCACGCCGTTGGTCAGCAGCCAGACGGTCGTCTGTTCGTAATCCGGGCCCCAGTATTCGGCCCCTTTGCCCCGCGCTTCTCCATACAGGCGCAGGATGTTGTCGCCGTGGCTGCGCGCCTGGGCCCAGCCGTAGCCGTAGAAGGCTGAGGGCGCGTCGACGCCGTAGATGTGCGGGACGCCGTAGCCGTCCCACAGGATCTCATTGCTTCTCGGTTTATAGGCCGCAATCGGCGCCTGCGGCGTCGAGGTCGGCTCGGCCAGCGCAAAGGCGACGCCGGGCGCAAGGCCGATCACAGTCGCCATAACCAGAGCGGACGCCGCCCGGTGCAGAACTCTCAGCATGGATTTCCCCTCTCACCCAGATCCGGAGACGCCGTTGCAGCGACGCCCCCGGAACGTTCTCCTAGATCACCACTTGTAGGCGGCGCGTACGAACCAGGATCCGCCGGTGAAGCCGAACGGCGCAAGCCCGCTGTACATCCCATTGCCCAGGTCGGCCGAAGGCTCCTGAATCTTGGTCGGGTAGACGTTGAAGATGTTGTTGGCGCCCAGCGTCAGGCGAACGGCGTCCGTCACGTCGTAGTTGACCTGAAGATCGGTGATCCAGGCGGCTTCGATCTCGCGGTCCAATGCCGGATTGGACGAGTGTCGCGTGGTGTATTCGCCGAACCGCGTCAAACGCAGGTTGGCGCTGAGCCGATCCAGCGTCCAGCCGCCGTTGAGCGAGATCTTGGATTTCGGCAAGGATTCCGTCAGCGCCGCCTGCTTGCTGCGGTCGAAGATGACGATATCGCCCAGCGCCGCCAGCTCCGGCGGATTGTCGATGATGCCGGTGATCTCGGTTTCGTTCTGATTGTAGCCGAAGCTGAAATCGAAATCGCCGAAACCGACCGTGCCGTACTTGTAGGTCGCGACGACGTCGAAGCCGCGCGTCCGCGTGTCGATGGCGTTGGTGTAGTACTGACCGCTGACATCCGGCGACAGGCCGTTGGCCACCATGATGGCCTGAAGCTGTTCGCCGATGGTTGTCACCCCGTCCGCCGACAGACGCGTATCGATCGGCGAGAAGGTCGTGGTGACGGCGATGCGATCGGCGACGTCGATCTGATAGGCGTCAAACGTCAGGACGAAGTTCGAGAAGGGCGTCAGGGTGAAGCCCACGCTCAGGTTCTCCGACATTTCCGGCGTCAGCGGCTTCGCGCCCAGGGCGATCGCCTCCGGCGAATTGACCTGGAAGTTCTTCAACCGCAGGGACTCGGCCACCCCGGTGCCCCGGATGTCGCGCAACTGGCTGGTGGTGGCGGAATAGGCCTGCTGCGCCAGGCTGGGAGCGCGGAAGCCCGTGTTGAACGAAGCCCGCAGAGCGGCCCAGTCGTTCAACTCATACCGGCTGCTGATCTTGTAGATGGTGGTGTCGCCGGCGGAGTCGTCGAAATTCTCGTAGCGCACGGCCCCGCCGAGATAGAACCGCTCGGTCGGATTCCAGCCCAGTTCGCCGTAGACGCTGTAGTTGTTGCGGCTGACGTCGGCCTCGTCTTCAGGCCGGAAGCCCGGTGTGGACTGCGTGCCGGGAGGCAGGGGCTGGCCCGCGAACGGCTGGCCCGGCGGACGGACGTAATCGCCCTGAATCCAGCTCGCTTCGTCCCCCTGCTCGATCGTGTAGTTCTCCCAGCGGTGTTGCAGGCCGAAGGACGCCTGCAACTCGCCGGCGTTCTCGAGCGTGAAGCCGCGCGTCACATCCAGCGCATTGACCCACTCGGCCGACGCCAATTGTCCGATGTAGAAATGACGCGGACTGCTCGGCCCGAGGCTGGCGTTCAGGCTGTAGTTCTCCCAGTCCGAAACGTTCGAGCCGTAGCCCGTCGACAGGTCCCAATCCCAGCCGGCCAGAGCCCCACGGGCGCCGACGACCGCCTCATAGTCCTTGTCCTTGATGACGGTCAGGGTGCGCAGGCCGTCCGGCGCGATCTCGGGCAGGACGGTGATATTGGTGGGCGGCCGCCACGTCCAGCTCAGGTCGGACTTGCGCTGACCGTAGGTGCCGAAGGCGTAGAGTTCGAGATCGTTGCTGACCGTATAGGCCGCGTTCGCCCCGAAGACGTTGGAGACCTGAGGCATGGTGCCGTAGTTGGTCGTCACCATCCGGTCGATGATCGCTTCGCGCGGGTCGAGCGAACCGTCGGGCAACAGCGGATACAGGCGCACGGAATCGGCGATGCGCTCCGCCCGGTTCGACGCGCCGCGATCCATGAAGCTGTACGACAGGTTCAGGAAGCCGTCCTCGCCCAGCGCCAGACCGAGGTTGGCGTCCAGGTTCACATAGCGGCCGTCATTGCGGTCGAAGTTTCGACCATGGGCGACCGAGACGCTGCCGCCCTGGGCGCTGGAGTTCAGCATCACGTTGATGACGCCCGCCACGGCGTCCGAGCCGTACTGGGCGGCCGCCCCGTCGCGGAGCACCTCGACCCGGGCGATGGCGCTGGACGGGATCATGTTCAGGTCGACCCCGACCGAGCCGTTGTAGAGCGTCGAAACCGAGTTGATCAGCGCCGTCCGGTGACGACGCTTCCCATTGACCAGCACCAGCGTCTGGTCCGGGTTCAGGCCTCGCAGTGCCCCGGTGGCGATGACGGTGGAGCTGCCGCCGCCTGATCGCGCCGGCAGGTTGAAGGACGGCACCAGATAACGCACCGACTCGAACACGCCGGTCTGAGCCCCCTGCTGCAACTGTTCGGCGTTGAACACGTCGATGGGCGTCGGGCTCTCGATCGCCGTGCGCGGCGCTCCGCGCACGCCGGTGACGATGATGTCGTCCACCCGCGCGGCCTCGGCGGTTTCAGGCTGCGCTCGTTCCTGAGCGAACGCCGTCCCCGCCGTCAGGCTGAGCAGACTGGCTGACGCCAGGCTCGCCGCTTTCAAGCCAACTTCACTGAAATCCCTAATCATCGCTCAGTCCCTCCCACTCCAGACTTGCGTTACAGCCCCTCGCTGCGCAGCCGGGTTTTTGTGATTACGCTCGCTAATACTGATTTCAATCGTGAGTAATCATGCTCTTATGTTTAGTATCTCTCATGAAAACAAAAACGATGAGCGATATGCCGATCATGACCGTCACGTACCAAAAGTAGGCGCTCTCGTTATTCTGTGACTTGAACCACAGAGCGGCATACTCGGCCGTGCCTCCGAACAGGGCGTTGGCGATGGCGTAAGGCAGGGCCACGCCCAGGGCCCGCACATGCGCCGGGAACAGTTCGGCCTTCACCACGGCGTTGATGGCGGTGTAACCGGACACGATCACGAGGGCCGCAAGAGCCAGGGCGAAGGCCGCCGGTGCGCTGTTCACCGCGGCCAGGGTCGACATGATCGGCACGGTGAAGAGCACGCCCAGCACGCCGAAGGTGATCATCACCGGCCGCCGCCCGATCCGGTCCGACAGGGCTCCAACCACGGGCTGCAGCAGCATGAAGACCAGGAGGGCCGCAGCACTGATCTGGGTCGCCGCGTCCTTGGAAAAGCCCGACGTGTTGACCAGGAATTTCTGCAGATAGGTGGTGTAGGTATAGAAGGCGAGCGTGCCGCCGGCCGTCAGCCCCATCACCAGAAGCGCTTCCTTCGGATGCTTGAGGATCAGCAGCATGGCGCTGGATTTCGGCGCGGCGCGGGTGTCTTCCGCCTTGAAGGCGTTGGTCTCATCCAGACCCCGGCGCAGCCAGAACACCACCACGGCCAGGCCTGCCCCGACGAAAAAGGGAATGCGCCAGCCCCAGGCGCTCAGCGCCTCATCCGTCATCACCGCCTGCAGGACGATGAGCAACAGCAGAGCCAGAAGCTGGCCCGAGATCAGGGTCACATACTGGAAACTGGACCAGAAGCCGCGGTTCTTGGCCGACGCCATCTCGGACAGGTAGGTGGCCGAAGAACCGTATTCTCCGCCGACGCTGATGCCCTGCAACAGTCGGGCGACCAGCAGCAGGGCCGGCGCGGCGATGCCGATCTGGGCGTACCCCGGCGTGCAGCCGATCAGCAGGGAGCCGGCGCACATCAGGGTGACCGACAAGGTCAGGCCGGCCTTGCGGCCTCGTCTGTCGGCGTAGACGCCCATGATCCAGGCGCCGATGGGCCGCATCAGGAAACCGACCGCAAAAACGGCCGCGGCGCCCAGAAGTTGGGCCGTTCCATCATCACTCGGGAAAAAGATCGGCGCAAAATAAAGTGCGAACGCAGCATAGGCATACCAGTCAAACCACTCGACTAGATTGCCCGTTGATCCACCTATGATGTTCTTGAGGCGGCGCGCGTTAGTCATTGAAGACATATCACCGACTCCGGAAGAATCTATTCTTGCAATCGAAGTGATCCCGGCCCATCAAATCTGACATACTCGCGCCCCAATCCCTTAAACCGCTCTGCGACGGCTCGATGAAGAATGATAGTCATGGGGATGATCGGAGCGGCAACGCAGTCGCGCGAAAACTTTACAACACGATGTTTTTCTTCACTTTAACGCCTGCCTCGTTACGATCCCGCGCCGCGCCGGCGTGCCGAAAACCGCCCATGTGAGACCGCCTTTTGTCCCGCAAACCACACAGTTCCGTGCGAAACGCCCTGCAGCCGCGACACCGCATGCTGATGCTGGTGGCGATCAGCCTCATCCTGGGCTGCGGACTGGCGATCTGGAGCGGCGCCTACTGGGCTGCGCGCCAGGCCCGGCTGGCGACGGACGCCGCCGCCGCGGAGCAGGCGGACAAGCGCGCGCGTCAACTGGCCGGCGCCCTCCAGAAGTTCCGCCTTCTTCCCCTGGTGCTGAGCGAATACCCCGACGTCCACGCCGTGCTCAGCGACGCCCGTCCCGATTCCGTGGCGCGCCTGAACGGCAAGCTGGAGCTGCTGGCGGAGCGGACCGACGCGGCCGCCATCTATGTCATCGCGCCGAACGGCCTGACGCTGGCGGCGAACAACTGGAACGAGCCCGGCAGCTTCGTTGGACAGAATTTCAGCTATCGTCCCTACTTCCTCAACGCCATGACCAATGGGGAGGCCGAGCTGTTTGCAGTCGGCTCAGTCACCGGGCGTCCAGGCTTCTTCATCGCCCGCAGGATCGACGACGGCGCTCGAACCCTGGGCGTCATCGTCGTCAAAATCGATTTCGCCGACCTGGAAGCGCAATGGAGCGGAACGGCCGAGCACACCCTGGTCGTCGATCCTCGCGGCGTCGTCATCATCACCGACCACGACCCCTGGCGATTTCGCGCCACACGCCCGCTGACGCCTGAAGATCATCAAGGCATCCGCAGCGCCCTTCAGTTCGCCTCCCTGCCGCTGTCGCCACTCCGGCTCATGCAGAATAGAGGTGGGGATCTCAGCATGGCCGATGCGGAAGGCCGCTTTCGTTCGTCGAGAACGGCTGCCGCCATCGAAGGCGCATCCCTGCTGCACGTGGCTTCGCTGGAGCCGGCCTACAGGGGCGCCAACACCCAGGCCCGCCTAGTCGTCTTCGCCGTCCTGGCCGCCGCCGTCATGGCCTTCGCCGCCTATTGGCGCATCCACATGGGCCGCTTGGCCCAGGTTCGCGCCCGTCAGGCCCTGGAGGAAGAAGTCGATGCGCGCACCAGCGAATTGCGCGACGCCAATCGCCGTCTGCGCGAGGAATCACAAGGGCGCCTGGCGGCCGACCGTCGGTGGCGCGCCGCCAGCGAAGAACTGGCCCAGGCCAACCGCCTCGGCCTGATCGGCCAGGTCACGGCCGGCGTCGCCCACGAGATCAACCAGCCGATCGCCGCGATCCGCGCCTTCGCCGAAAACGGCGCGCGCTATCTGCAGCGCGGCAGCATCGCCAAGGTTCAGGACGATCTGGCGTCCATTGTCGACCTGACCGACCGCGTCGCGCGGATCACGACGGAGTTGCGCTCCTTTTCACGCAAGCGGACCCCGCTGGTGGACGAAGTCAGCCTGAACGAGGCGCTGGACGGCGCCTTGCTGCTGATCGGCGACCGTTTACGCACGGCCGGCGTTCGCTTGGACTGGACCCCGCCTGTGGAGACTCTGCGCGTCTGCGCCGACAAGATGCGGCTGGAGCAGATCTTCATCAACCTGATCCAGAATGCGACCGACGCCTTGCAGGGTCGGCCCGACCCGACCATCGCCGTCGTCATGGAGATCGGCGAAGAGGATGTTTCGATTGTCATCGCCGACAACGGTCCAGGCGTCTCTCCCGAGCTGGCGGGGTCCCTCTTCACGCCTTTCGTCACCAGCAAGCCGACTGGATTGGGCCTCGGCCTCGGCATCGCCCGAGACATCGCCCGTGAGTTCGGCGGCTCCCTTTCCCTGGCGGCTTCGCCCTTGGGCGGCGCTGCGTTTCGTGTTCGATTGATACGCGCATGACGACTCCGGAAACTCCCCCCTCGGTTCTGTTCATCGAGGATGACGCCGAGTTGCGGCGCGCGATCGTCGACGCGCTGGATCTTGAATCCATCGCCGTTCAGGCCCTGCCTGACGCCGCCCAGGCCCTGGCCGCCCTGACGCCTCAGTTCCGCGGCGTGGTGGTGTCCGACATCCGCATGCCTGGCATGGACGGACTGGAGCTGTTCTCACGCATTCGCGAACTGGATTCGCAGATTCCCGTCATTCTGATCAGCGGGCACGCCGATGTTCCGATGGCGGTTCAAGCGCTGCAGGACGGCGCCTTCGATTTCCTGACCAAACCCTTCGCCATGGACCGGCTGATCAACGCCGTACATCAGGCGCAGGACTATCGGGCCCGCACCCTGGCCCATCGCGCGCTGCGCGCCGCGACGGAAGCCGCGGCCCATGCCAACGCCCTACTGATCGGCGAAAGCGCCGCCATGGTCACCCTGCGCGAGGCCATCGCCCGCATCGCCGCATCGGATCTGGACGTCCTGGTCGAAGGGGAAACCGGCACCGGCAAGGAGCTGGCAGCCCTAACCCTGCACCGCCTCAGCAAGCGACGCGGCAAGAGCTTCATACCGGTTAACTGCGGCGCCATCCCCGATCACTTCGCCGAGGTCGAGCTGTTCGGCCAGACGCTGGACGGCTCCGGCTATCGTCGCACCGCCCAGGTCGGTCGGATCGAGGCGGCCGACAAGGGCACGCTGTTCCTTGACGAGATCGACAGCATGAGCCCCGGCGTCCAGGTCAAGCTGTTGCGCGTCCTCGAGGAACGCACCCTGACGCCTGGCGGCGAGCCCTATCCTGTCGATATCCGGGTCATCGCCGCTTCTAAACGCGATCTGGAAGGCGCGGCTCGAGAGGGCGCGTTCCGATCCGACCTGTTCTATCGCCTGAACGTCGTGCGTTTGCGGATGCCCCCGCTGCGCGAAAGACGAGAGGATATCCTCCCGCTGTTCGCGCATTTCCTGGCGGACCGAAGACAGGCGCCGGAGATGGACGCCTACGCAGTATCCGACCCCATTCGCCGCCACCTTCTGGAGCATAGCTGGCCCGGCAATGTGCGGGAGTTGCGCAATTTCGCCCTCAGCACCCTGGTCAACGCCCCGGATGTCGAACCTGCCGCGACGCCATCGCCTCAAAGCCTCACAGATCGGGTGGATGCCTTCGAGGCGGCTCTGATCCGCGAAGCCTTGCAGGCTGCCAGGGGCAACGTCTCCGAAGTCATCGCCCGCCTGGCGACGCCTAGGAAGACGCTTTACGGCAAGTTCAAGCGTCTCGACATCAACCCAGCGGACTATCGCTAAGCCCCATGTGGCATGGTCGGGCAACCTCCATTGAGGTCGCCCCACTGTATGGATTCAATTAAGTTTCTTGATAGCCGTTCCGCGCCAGGAGCGGTCATTGTCGCTAGTCCGAGAAGGCGACATTCGTCAGCAGAACGCGATGGCGCAAATCTTCCGAGCCTACATCTCTGCCGAGCGACGCTCCGGAAGGTCGAGCTTCAGACAACAGCCGCGGCCCAATCAGTCGCCTTCAAGGCGACTGATTGGGCCCAGAATTCGTCGCACGATCCGGTAACCCGACGCCTCGTAGGTCTGCTCCGCAAGGTCAGCTACCGGATTGACCTTCCCTAGGACTGGGCTTTTGCCGGCGGTGTCGTCCCAGTAGGTTTTCAGCCACACAGCCTTATCTCTCACCGCGCCCGGCGGCCCCGCCAGTCTCTTCGCGATGTAATGACGGATGAGCTTCGCAGGCTTGTCGAGCAGGACCTTTCCAGCAACCGGCGTCGGGTCGTAGTCGTCAAAGCGGCGCAGATAGTGAACGAACTGGCGTTCCGGTTGTTCGCTGTCATGGACGAGGAAAACGCCCCCCCACGAGTACCTGTCACAATCCGCCTTGACGCTCTCACTCACCAGAATCGTAGGGAAAATGGTCTCCCTACACTCCATCCCGTAGGCTTTCAGCATAGCCGGGCCGAACATGAATTGACCGTCGTGGTGTATGTTTCCGAGGGTCAAACCACCTCGAACCAAAATGTCGATCTGCAAGAGATTTTCAGCGATCGTCGTAAGGCTTTCGAGAATCTCGTACAGCCCAGCCTCAGTCCGATCTGTCGAGATGACGATGCAGTCTGAGAAGTAAGTTATATTCATACCTAGCGCGGGGTTTTCGCAGGTACTCACACTCAGTCGATCCATGGCAGCAACGATTTTCGCGCGTTTTTTCGGATCATCGGCTGTCGACTGCACGAGGGCGCTGAAGCCAAGCATGTCAACGAATGCGACGTATTTCTCGCGGTAGGGATCGGTCATGGCACTACCGTCTCAGCGGGTCTTCTCGCGAGCAACGTGCGTAGAAAGCCATCGCTTATGTACTCGCGCAACTCGTTGTCATCCAGATGCGCTAGAGACGGGTCGTCGAGCGCTTTGCCAATCTGCGTTGCGAGACCCTTCCGGTCGAAATCCGCAAACATGTCCATGAACCGCTCATACATTTCGTAAGGCGTTTGGGCATTTGCGGGCACGTCCTGAATCTCACCGAAATAGGCGGCCTTGTTGGCCTGCCAATCCTCGAAAGATGCGTCGTCCATCTTCTCGCTAAGGATATGATTGCCCTTCGCAGTTTCGGCCACGATGTAGCACTCACGGGTGTTCTCAAGGACTGTGGCGCTTCTCACGATGCCCACAAACGGCTCATCGGGCCCGCCAAAATCGTAGGCTTGGCCGATCTTGATCCGCGGTTTTCCACCAAGCAGCGTTTCGCTGGGGAGAGAGCCGTCGAAGGTGATCGGAAACTCGTGAAGGCTGGCTAGACTGCGGGCGACCTCAAGCGCGTCACTGTGTTTGAGATTGCGCCGATACTGCTCAATGACGGTGATTTCGCCCGTCTTGATGAAATCATCGATGCGGAAGCCGAGGGGTGCCAACGCCAGAACGGCGTCGGCCTCTAAGGCGCGGTGGAAGGCCATGTTGACGACGAAGACATAGGCGCTCTCCTTTGGGGCGTCCGGATGCCCCTCATACTGCTCAAGTATTTGAACCGCTCGGAGCACCAGGGCGCCGTTGGGCAAATCCCCCTCAGGTCCCAGAGGGGCGTTGATGTCGATAAACACCAGTCGTTCGTGGTCGCTGGGCTTGTCCAATGCGTCGTGCAGATGGGTCTTCAGCTTGCTCAACGGTCGGTTGTCCCTGCCGCCGTCATTGTCTGTTCGACCAAGCAGGCCAGACACCGCCCGGCTCTTGGCTTCGACCGTGTAACGCTTGCCTGAGCCGGTTTTTACGGCGGCGAACTCGCAGTGCCGCTGCCTGCGGCTATCCTCGTCTTCCAACAACAGTTCATAGCCAGCACGGATGAGCGCACTGGCTATCATCATTTCAAAGAAAGCCCCCTGAAACTGAGCAGGATCCCGTAGCCGCGCGAGCATCTTGGCTTGCAGGTCCGAATTGTGATCCATGAGGTAGAGGCTGTAGGCCAAGCCCAGATAGCAGACGACGACGCCAGTGACCGGGGCGCTGTTGATCTGCCCAGCCTCGGCCTTGAACCGCTTTTGATACTCGATGAACGCGGCATGCCACTGCATGATGGGATGGCGGTCTGCGAGAGCCTTCTCGTTCTCCCGCGCACCCCATTCAAGCGTCAGCTTGTCCTTGATGTAGTCGAGCAGGAAATCAGGGAACGTCCGCCATTTCTTGCTCCACATGATCCGGTTGTTGACGGCGACGATTTGATGATCGCCGTGCTGAACCGCGATGATGGGCTTCCCAAAGCCCTGCTGTCGCCGGCGGATCGCCTCGTCAGCCAAATGAGCCTCGTAGGCGCGCTGCATTTCTGGCGGGGCTGTCCGCTCCATCTCAAAGCCAAGGCAGCAGTGCTTGAACTTACGCCCGCTACCACAATGGCATTTTTGATTTCGGCCGAGCTTGGACATGGAGCCAATACTCTAGCTTACAAGCCGCGCCACGGCCAGAAATCGGTGATCAGGTTTCTAGACAGGCCCCCTTAGAAGCCCGCCTTGAGCGAATGCCAGCCAACCACCTCCGGGGCCTAATCGTACCCCTACTTAAGCCGCCGACGAGCCCTTTGAGCGGACCTTCCGACGGTCAGCTTGGAGTCAGGAGCAGTCCTTAGGATTTAGGGTGGCGGCCACTCGGTAGAGATCGCGGCTCAGCCTCCCCCTGCTCAGGCAGAACGAAAAACGCCGAAACGGACACCCCCAGTACGCCCGCGAGTCGATCCAGCAGATCGACCGACGCATTGCCCAACTGGCGCTCGATCTCGCTCAGATAGGCACGATCAATGCCCGCGTCAGCGGCCAATCGCTCCTGTGAGATGCCGCGCTCGGTTCGCAGCTTCTTGAGATTCCACGCCACCAGCGCCCGTCCGTTCATGGCGGCAGGCGACAGCTTCACCGCTCGTTAAACCACGGGATATATCCTACAGATTAAATCTGGAGGGTTCTGATGAGGAAGATCGTCTTCGCCATTTCGGTTCTGACTGCGGTCGTTGCGTTCGGAGGCGCCGCATCTGCACAATCCGACGCCTGCTCGACGAATGGCGGCTACCCGCCCGGCAGCCCCAATGCGGTGATGGCGCGGATGCGGAACATCGCCAGCGGCGCCTATGCGGCCTGCGTCGAAGCCCAGCGCGCCCGTACGCCGCCCGTGAACTGGACGCCGACGCGTATTCGCGCCGCCGCGCGTCAGGCGGTCACGGACAAACTCCGTGATCCGTCGTCAGCCCAATTCCGAAATGTGCGCCGCATCGAGCACTCCAACGGCTCGACCATGTTCTGCGGCGAAGTGAACGGACGGAACGCCTATGGCGGCATGTCGGGCTTTCAGCGGTTCGAGGCCGGCGTTGGGACGACAGGGAACGCCACAGCCATGATCGACGGCGGCGAGGAACTGAACTCCGCCTACTTCGAAGGCGCCTGGAACCAGTTCTGCGGCCGCATCGCCGGCACGCCGGTTCAGTTCTGACGGAGGGGGACGGTCGTGGGAATGAAGTCGATGTTTTCTAAGGCTACGGTCGTCGCTACCATGGCTGCACTGGCCGGTTGCGCCACCCCGCCGCCGCCGGAGGTACGGATGATCCCCACCGCCGACCACGGCGTGGGCGTGCGCTTCTCGCGCGGCAACGCCCTGATGGTGTCGAACGGGCCGTCCGGCGCGATCATGCTGCTGCCGGTCCGCTACAACGACACCCAGAAGTTCTACTTCTCGATCGCCGCCTTCAACACCTCCGGCTATCCGATCAACATCGGCTCGGAGGACGTGCGCCTCTATCTGGATGGGCAGCCCTACAGCGTCCAGGACTTCGACTACCTGCGCCACACCGCGCGCACGACCGCCCAGCGCGAGATGAACCTGGCCTGGGCCGACGCGGCGGTGGAGTACTTCCTCACCCTCCAGGAGATGGAAGACCACCCGCGCCGCCACGACATCGCCTACCGCAGCGCTTCGGGGCAACTTCAGGCGTCACACGACCACATTCAGCGACGCCTGCGCCAGACTATCTCCACCCTGGGACGCACCATGCTGGAGACGACGACCATCGACCCCGGCACGGCCCACGGCGGCGCCATCCTCGCGGAGCAGATCGTCATCCCCGACGGCACGGTGCGTGACATGGTCATAGAGGTGCGCTTCGGGGGCTTCCCGCACCGGTTCCGATTGAACCTAGCGCCGTCAGGCACCTATGCCCCGACGCCGATCGACATCCCGGCTGTCCCCGCCCAAGTCACGCAGGAGCTGATGCGCACCGGCCAGACCTGGCACTGGACCGACGGCCCGCCGCCATCGCCGGCGATCTTCAAGGGCATGCCGGTAATCGAATAGGCAGAAGCGCGACCCGAGTCAGTTGGGCGAAACAGGAGTCGAATTTCATGAAATTCGACAATCATAGGGAAAAGTGGCGCACCCGACAGGATTCGAACCTGTGACCTCTGCCTTCGGAGGGCAGCACTCTATCCAGCTGAGCTACGGGTGCGTGCGCGGCGCCAAGGCCGGACGGCGGTGCTTACAGCATGGGCTGGATCGCCTCAATCCCTGAATCTCGGCACGACGTCCCTTCTTGGCGCATGGCGCGCGACGGCCTAGCGTGTCGGTTGGAGAGAGGGAGCATCCATGCGCGTCACCACCATCGCCGCCCTGGCGGGCGCCGCCGTCCTGCTGGCCGCCTGCGCGGCGTCATCAAAGTCGGGCGGCGATAGCCTGGACGCGGTGGCGCGCGACTATGTCGCCCTGACGCTGGAGATCGGCGAGCGTGAGCCGGGCTATGTCGACGCCTATTACGGCCCTGCCGAATGGGCTGAGGCAGCCAAGGCCAATCCGCGCGCCCTGCCCCAACTGACCGAAGGCGCGGCGGCTCTGAGCCGGCGCCTGGAGGCTCTGCCGGAGCGGCGTCTGGACGCCCAGAGTCGCCAGCGCCGCGCCTATCTGCTGGCTCATGTCTCGGCGGCCTCGGCGCGGCTGCGGATGCTGCAGGGCGAGAAGCTGGGCTTCGCCGACGAGGCCGAGGCCCTGTTCGGGGTGCGGCCGGAGTTGCGGCCGCTGTCGTCCTATGACCCTGTGCTGGCGCGCATCGACGCCCTGGTCCCCGGCGAAGGGCCGCTGGCCGAGCGGGTGGCCGCGTTCCGCGCCCGCTACGTCATCCCCAAGGACCGGCTGGATACGGTGATGCGCGCCGCCATCGCCGAGTGCAAGACGCGCACCCAGCAACACATCACTCTGCCCGCCGGCGAAACCTTCACGCTGGAGTTCGTCAACGACAAGCCGTGGTCCGGCTATAACTGGTTCAAGGGCGGCGCCTTCAGCCTGATCCAGGTCAACACCGACCTGCCCATCTACATCGACCGGGCCGTCGATCTGGGCTGTCACGAAGGCTACCCCGGCCACCACGTCTACAACACGCTGCTGGAGCAGACCTTCGTCAAGGACAAGAGCTGGGTCGAGATGAGCGTCTATCCCTTATTCAGCCCCATGTCCTTCATCGCCGAGGGCAGCGCCAACTACGGCATCGACCTGGCCTTCCCCGGCCATGAGCGCACCGAGTTCGAGGCGCGCGTCCTCTATCCGCTGGCGGGGCTGGACCCGGCGACGGCCGAGGCGCAAACGCAGCTTCTGGCCCTGACGCGCGAACTGGCGCGGGCGGAATATACGGTGGCCGACGACTATCTGGTCGGGCGCATCGACCGCGAGACGGCGCTGGACCAGTTGCAGAAGTACAACCTCGTCGCGCGTGACCGGGCGGCGCAGCGACTGAGCTTCATCGAGACCTATCGCTCCTACGTCATCAACTACGGCCTGGGCCGCGACATGGTGCAGGCCTGGGTCGAGCGACAGGGGCCTAACCACTGGAAGACGACGGAACAGCTGCTGGCCAGCCAGACCCTTCCGATCGACCTCGACTGAGGCGGCGCGCAACCCACAGCGGGCCAGCAGCGTTAACGCCAAGGTTCAAATCTCAGAGGGGCTTTCACCCATGCGTATTCGTATCCTGACCATCGCCGCCGCCTCGGTCCTGGCGCTCGGCGCCGCCGCCTGCACCCAGGCTGAACAGCAGAAGGCCGAAGCCAACGCCGAAGCCGCCGGCGACAAGGCCGCAGACGTCGCCGCCCAGACGGGCGAGGTCGTCGAATCGGGCGCCATGAAGGCCGCTCAGGCAGTCGAGGAAGGCGCGGGCAAGGTCGCCGACAAGCTGGAAGACAAACAGGCGCAGGCCGCCGCTGAAGGCCGCCCCGGCGCCGTCGACCCGGCCACGGACACGCGGGTTCCCGCGAAGAACTAAGAGATCAACCTGACGCCCTCCCTTCTCCTGCAGGAGGGAGGGCCTTCGTCGGCTTACGCCTCCGCCAGCAGGTGATCGACCAGGGCCTTGGCCTCGGCGCTGGCCCAATCGGCCTCGCCGGTCAGGACAGCGCGCACCCGGCCCTGGCGATCCAGCAGAATGGTCTGGGGCATGGCGCCCTTGCCCGGAAACTCGAAGGCCAGCTGGAATTTCGGGTCGATGTAGAATTCCAGCGGCGCGTTCTCGGCGATGAAGGCCCGCGCCTCGCCCGCCGTCTTCTCGACATCCATGCTTACGGTGACGACGACGAAGTCCTCGCGCGTCTTATAATGGTCGGCCAGGGCCGCCAGGGTCGGCATCTCAATCTTGCAGGGCGCGCACCAGGTGGCCCACAGATTCACTACCGTCACCTTGCCCGCGAAATCGGCCAGGCGGACGTCGCCGCCCTCGGCGTTCTTGAACACATAGCCGGACACGGCCTGAAACGCGTCTTGCGACACAGGCGTCTGAAGCGCGGTCAGCGATCCCTTGGCGAAGACCGCCAGTTGCGGATCAAGGGCCTCGGCGGCCACAGACGCGGACTCTTTGCCTCCGCCCTTCTGATTGACGTATAGCAGCGCCGCGCCCACGCCGATTACGCCAACAAGGGCGAACGTCGCCACGCCCGCCCAAGTCCGCCCAGAGCCGCTCATGTCCGATACGCCTTCCAAACCAAAATCTGACGTTCCTCCGCAGGGAGGATCTGAGGGGCAGTCTCTATGGGGTGGACGCTTCAGCGCCAAGCCCGCCGACATCATGCAGGCCATCAACGTCTCGATCGGCGTCGATAAACGCCTGTGGGCGCAGGATCTGGCCGGTTCGCGGGCCCATTGTCGCATGCTGGCCCAGCAGGGCATTATCGCGCCGACCGACGCCGAGGCCATCCTGGGCGGGCTGGACGTCATCGAGGGCGAGATCCGGGACGGGACCTTCCCCTTCCGCGACGCCTATGAAGACATCCACATGAACGTCGAAGCCCGCCTGTCGGAGCTGATCGGCGAGCCGTCGGGACGTCTGCATACGGCGCGCAGCCGCAACGATCAGGTGGCGACAGACTTCCGCCTGTGGGTGCGCGACGCCTGCGACCGCACCGTGGCGCAACTGAAGGATCTGCAGGCGGCCCTGCTGGACCGGGCGGAACAGCACGCGGGCGACCTGATGCCCGGTTTCACTCACCTGCAGACGGCCCAGCCGGTGACGTTCGGCCACCATCTGATGGCCTATGTCGAGATGTTCGGCCGCGACGCCGGTCGCTTCGCCGACGCGCGCGCCCGCATGAACGAGAACCCGCTGGGCGCAGCGGCGCTGGCCGGGTCGCCCTTCCCCATCGACCGCCACATGACGGCGCAGGCGCTGGGCTTCGACCGCCCGATGGCCAACTCGCTGGACGCCGTGTCGGATCGCGACTTCGCGCTGGAAAGCCTGGCCGCCGCCTCGATCGCGGCGGGCCACCTGTCGCGTCTGGCCGAAGAAATCGTGGTGTGGATGACGCCGATGTTCGGCTTCGCCACCCTGCCCGACGACCTGACCACCGGCTCGTCCATCATGCCGCAGAAGCGCAACCCCGACGCGGCTGAACTGGTGCGGGCCAAGACGGGCCGCATCAACGGCGCCCTGATCGCCCTGACCACCGTCATGAAGGGCCTGCCGCTGGCCTATTCCAAGGACATGCAGGAGGACAAGCCGCCGGTGTTCGAGGCCTTCGACGCGCTGGATCTGGCGCTGACCGCCATGACCGCCATGGTCGCCGTGATCCGCCCCAACACCGAGAAGATGGCCGCCGCCGCGGGCGCGGGCTTCTCGACCGCCACCGATCTGGCCGACTGGCTGGTGCGCGAACTGAACCTGCCCTTCCGCCAGGCGCACCACGTCACCGGCGCCGCCGTGAAGCGCGCCGAGGCGTTGGGTCTGGGCCTGGGCGAACTGCCGCTGACGGAATTGCAGGCTCTGGATGGCCGGATCACCGAAGGCGTGTATGAAGTGCTGACGCCCGAAGCCTCCTGCGCCAGCCGCCAGAGCTTCGGCGGCACGGCGCCGGAACAGGTCCGCGCGCGCATCGCCGACTGGAGAAGCCGCCTGTGACGAAGACGTCTGTGAAGAAGACCCTGATCCTGGCGGGCGCCGCCGCCCTGCTGTTGTCCGCTTGCGGCCGCATGGCCGATCTGGAGCCGCCGCAGGGCGCAACGCCGAAGAAGCAGACCGAGCGCGCCATCCGCGACAAGTCGGCCGACCACCTGCCCGAACCGGCCATGCAGAACCTGCCGCCGCGCCAGATGCCTATCGACAACGGCACGTCCGACCCGTTCGGCAAGCCGCCGCCGATGAACTGAGCCTTCGCTCCGCCCCTCTGACTGGACTCCCCGCCGGTGCACCATTTCGATCTCAAGGACGGCGTCCTGCACGCCGAGGGCGTCTCGCTGGAGGCGCTGGCGGAGGCGGTCGGCACGCCGACCTACGTCTACTCCTCGGCCACGTTGCGCCGTCACTACGGCCTGCTGCGCGAGGCGTGCGACGCGCATAAAGGCGCGCTAGGCGGAGATGGCGGCGACGCCCTGATCGCCTTCGCGGTCAAGGCCAACTCCAACCTGTCGGTGCTGGCGACCCTGGCGCAGTTGGGCTGCGGCGCAGACACCGTGTCCGAGGGCGAGATCCGTCGCGCCTTGGCGGCCGGCGTTCCCGCCGAACGCATCATCTTCTCGGGCGTGGGCAAGACCGACGCCGAACTGGCCTTCGCCATCGACGTCGGCGTGCGCCAGATCAACGTGGAATCCTCGGCCGAACTGGACCGGCTGATCGCTGTCGCTTCGACCAAGAACGCCGCTCCAGCCATCGCCATCCGCGTGAACCCCAAGATCGGCGCGGGCGGCCACGCCAAGATCACCACCGGCGGCGCAGGCGACAAGTTCGGCGTGCCGGTCGAGGAAGCGATGGCTCTCTACGCCCGCGCATCACGTTCGCCCCACGTCACGCCCGTCGGCCTGGCCTGCCACATCGGCAGCCAGATCACCGACCTGGCCCCGCTGGAAGCCGCCTTCCGCGTACTGCGCCAGATGACGGAAAGCCTGCGCGCCGACGGACACAGCGTCACCCGGCTCGACCTCGGCGGCGGCCTGGGCGTGCCCTATTACGGCGATGCGGCGACGCCCTCCCCGGCCGACTATGTGGCCATGGCCGCCCGCGTGCTGGACGGGCTGAACGTCGAGGCCGCCTTCGAGCCCGGCCGCCTGATGGCCGCCAATGCGGGCGTGCTGCTCAGCCGCGTCATCCAGGTCAATGAGCGGACGGATGGGCGCCGCTTCCTGGTGCTGGACGCGGCGATGAACGATCTGATGCGCCCAGCCCTCTACGACGCCTTCCACGACCTGAAGCCGGTGCGGCCTGTAGCGGGAGAGGTGCTGCCGCACGACGTCGTCGGCCCCGTCTGCGAGACCGGCGACACCTTCGCCCGCGACCGCGACCTGCCGCCGCTGAAGGCGGACGACCTGGTCGTCTTCATGAGCGCCGGAGCCTATGGCGCGGTCATGAGCGGCGAATACAACACCCGCCCCCTGGCCGCCGAGGTGCTAGTCGACGGTGATCGATACGCCGTCATCCGCCCGCGCCCGACCTATGACGAGATGTTCGCCCGCGAACCGATGGCGGACTGGCTCTAAGCCTCAGTCCAGCGCGCAGATGTCGGGCAGACCGCGCATGCCGCCCGCGTGGTCCAGGCCGTAGCCGACCAGGAAGCGGTTCGGCGCCTCCCAGCCGACGAAGTCGGGTTCCGGCGCGCGAGGCTTGGGCCAGGGCTTGCGGGCGAAGACGCAGGTCAGCACCTCGGCGGCGCCCGCCTCCTTGGTGATCCGCACCGCCTCGGCCAGCGACAGGCCGGTGTCGAACACGTCGTCCAGGATCAGCACCTTCCGCCCGTCGAGCGAGCGCTGATAGGGGGCGCGGACCTCGATCCGGCCCCGGCTGGTCTGCTCATCGCCGTAGGAGGCCAGCCACAGGGCGTCGAAGCGGACGTTGCGCCCCTCGCGCGCCAGGGCGCGGGTCAGATCGGCGGCGAACCACAGCCCGCCGGTCAGCAGGACAGCGGCCACCGTCTCATCATCGACATGGGGGGCGATGCGACGCGCCAGATCGGTCACGACGGCCTCGATCTCGGCCTGGGACAGAAGAACCGTGGGGGCGGGGGTTGCTTGGGTGTCAGCCATGCCCCGGCGATACCGCCTGGACGGGGGCGGAGTCGAGAGGCGAACACGCTCAGCGGCGCAGGCCGCCGTCCTCGCGCACGGCGCTGTCCTCAGCGCGCGGCGTCGCTGAACCGGCCTTGGAGCGCGCCTGAGCGGCAGGCCTGGGCGCGTCCTCGAGCAGATAGTCGACGTCCAGCCCGGCCACGCGGCCCTGCGGATCAGGAATCACGACGGCAAAGCCCTGAACCTGCCCCGGCAGAATGGGCGGCCCGTCCAGACGCACGATGCGCCGGATCACCGTCGCGCCCTTGGCGTCCTTGAGGACCACGACCAGCGGGGGCGGGACGACTTCGATGTCGCGAATATTGCGCAGCGCGCCCGAAACCAGGGTGCGGCCGGGATCGTGCGGCGTGGTGCGGCCTCGCAGCGCCTCGACCTCCAGGCCGACCGTGTTCACCTCCAGCCCCAGCCACTTGTAGACTCCCGCCGCCGGCGGGAAGGCGCGGGCGATCTCCTCGCGGAACAGGACGCCGCCCGTCAGCAGGCCCAGCACCACGGCGGCCGCCGCCGCCCAGGCCGCCCCGGCCGCCGCCGCCTGACGCACGCGGCGCTTGCGTTCGGCCTTGGCGCGGAAGGCGCGGGGCAGTTCCGGCGCAGGGGTCTCGGCGAAGGTATCGTAGTGCGGCGCGGCCTCGGCCTCAGCGACCGGAGCGGCTTGCGGCTCCAGTTCCAGAGGGGCGTCTTCCAGGGTCGCGCGCCAGTCGTGGCCGCACGCCTTGCAGCGCACGCGACGGCCGTTCGGGCCGATCGCCTCGTCGGAAACGAAATAGCTAGTGGCGCAGGCGGGGCAGGTCAGTATCATGTCAGCTGACTGCGAGGCTTATCGCCCCCTCCTGTCGCGGCGTAACGCCCCGGTCCAATACGAAACTCGATGCCCGATCCGATCCGCCGCGCCGCCGACCCAGACTCCGCGCCTGACGCCGTCCGCCTCAGGGGCGTGGGCTTCGGTTATGCGGGCAGGCCCGCCGTGCTGCGGGACGTTAACCTTACACTGCCAAACGGCTCTTTCCACTTCCTTACCGGACCATCCGGAGCGGGCAAGTCCTCGCTGCTGCGGCTGCTGACGCTGGCGGCGCGGCCGCAGGCGGGGCGAATCAGTCTGTTCGGCCAGGATGTGACCCATCTGCCCCGGCGCGAGGTTCCGGCGCTTCGCCGCCGCATGGGCGTCATCTTCCAGGATTTCCGCCTGCTGGACCATCTGTCGGCCTTCGACAACGCGGCCCTGCCGCTGCGTCTGGCGGGCGAGCGTCCCGGCGATTACGCCGCCGACGTTCAGGAAATGCTGCGCTGGGTCGGTCTGGGCGCGCGGCTGGACGCCCTGCCGCCCACCCTGTCGGGCGGCGAGAAACAGCGGCTGGCCATCGCCCGCGCCGTGGTCGCACGCCCGCGCCTGATTCTGGCTGACGAACCGACCGGCAGCGTCGATCGGCCGATGGGCGAGAAGCTGATGCGTCTGTTCCAGTCACTGAACAAACTGGGCGCCACCGTGCTGATCGCCAGCCACGACGAGGCCCTGGCCGAGCGCAGCGGCGCGGCCGCGCTGCGGCTGGAAGGCGGCCGGTTGGAGCAGATCGCGCCCAGCCCGGCGCCCGCCGAGCCGGAGGGCCTCGCATGATCGGCCGCTTCCGCAGCGCCCAACCCGAACTGCTGCCGCGCGAGGCGGGCGGCGAGCGCTGGCTGGTCGTCGTCATCGCCGTGCTGTGTTTCCTGGCCTCGATCGCCGCCGTCGGCGCCCTAGCCGCTGATCGGGCCGCGCACGGCTGGGCGCGGCAGTTGCGGGCCGAAGCGACCGTGCAGGTGCGACCGCGCGTGGACGAGACCGGCCCGGCCGCCGCCGCCCGCGCCGCCGAGACCCTGGCCGGGGTCAACGGCGTGGCCGAGGCCCAGGCGATGGACCGCAAGGCCGCCGAGGCCCTGCTGCGTCCGTGGGTGGGCGAGGCGGCCCTGCCCGACCTGCCCCTGCCCTATCTGGTCATCGTCCATCTGGACCCGATAGCGCCCGCCAGCGCCCCCAGCCTGAGCCGCGCCCTGGCCGAGGCCGGGCTGGACGCCACCGTCGATGACCACAGTCTGTGGCGCGGCGAGGTCGAGCGGTCTGCGGGCCTGATCACGGCCCTGGCCGGGGCGGCCTTCCTGCTGATCGCGGCGGCGACGGCGGCGGCCATCGCCTACGCCACCCGCGCGGGCATGGCGGCCCAGGCGGCGGTGATCGAGACGCTGAGCCTGAATGGCGCATCGGACGGCGCCATCGCCACCCTGTTCCAGAAACGCTTCGGCCTGTTGGCGGCGACGGCGGGCGCGGCGGGGGCGGGCCTGGCGGCGCTGATGCTGGCCGTCCTGCGCCTGATCGGCGGCGCAGGCGGGCTGACCCCGGCCCTGCCGCTGGCCTGGGTTGATCTGTCAGTGCTGATCGCCTGTCCCTTGCTGGCGGGCGCCGTCGCCGTCCTGGCCGCCCGCCTCACGGCGCTGGCGAAGCTCGGCCAGCGTAGCTAGTTAGACTCCTATGAAGTTCCTGACGCTGATCGCCGTGGTGGCGCTGATGTGGCTGACGGGCCTGTTCGTCTTCGCCGAGCGGGTGCGCGGCTTCACGCCCGCGCCTGAACCGGCGCGGGCCGACGCCATCGTCTCCCTGACCGGGCCGTCGGCCGAGCGCGTCAACGCCGCCATCCGCCTGCTGGAGCAGGACAAGGGCGACCGACTGCTGATCTCGGGCGTCAACCGCGAGGTTCGTCGCCAGGAGCTGCGCGCCCTGACGCCGGGCTCCAGCAAGCTGTTCAACTGCTGCGTCGACCTGGGCTTCGAGGCTGAGAACACCGTCGGCAACGCCCAGGAGATCGCCGCCTGGGCGCGGTCCAAGGGTTATGACGACCTGATCGTCGTCACCTCCGACTATCATATGCCCCGCAGCCTGCTGGAGATTCGCGGCGCTGCGCCGGGCGTGCGGCTGACGCCCTACGCCGTCTCCACCCCGTCGCTGGACAACGCCGGATGGTGGCGCGCGACCGAGACCGCCCGGCGCATGACGCTGGAATACATGAAATACCTGGCCGTTCTGGGTCGCGAGGGGATGCACCGCCTGACCGGCCGCCACCCCGAACGCCCCGGCCCGACCGCTGAGGCCGACGCCTCCGAACCGAGCAAGGCCGCCGCATGACGACCGTCCGATCCCTGATCTTCACCCTGTGGCTCTATCTGTCGATGCCGCTGTTCGCCGTCGGCCTGTCCCCGGCGCTGCTGATGCCGCACGGGGTCGCCATGGGGGTGATCAAGCTATGGGCGCGTTTCGTCCTGTTCGGCCTGCGCTGGATCGCCGGGATCAAGGTCGAGGTGCGCGGGCTGGAGCATCGCCCGACCGGCCCCGCCTTGATCGCCGCCAAGCACCAGGGGATGCTGGACGTCATCGCCCCCTTCGCCTTCCTGGACGACGCCTGTTTCGTGATGAAGAAGGAGCTGATGCCCCTGCCGTTCTTCGGCTGGTTCGCCTGGAAGACGAAGATGATCGCCGTCGACCGCGCCGCCCACGCCAAGGCGCTGAAGGACATGGTGCGCCAGACCCGCGCCCGTCTGGCCGAGGGCCGTCAGATCCTGATCTTCCCCGAAGGCACCCGCACGACGCCGGGCGAGCCGGCCGACTACAAGCCCGGCGTCGCCGCCATCTATCGCGACGTCGAGGCGCCCTGCTGGCCCATCGCCACCAACTCGGGCGTCCACTGGCCCGCCCACGGCTTCAAACGCTATCCGGGCACGGTTGTTTTCGAGTTCCTGCCGCCGATCCCGGCCGGTCTGAAACGCGCCGCCTTCATGGCTGAACTGGAAAGCCGGATCGAAGGAGCCTCGACCGCCTTGTTGCCGCCCAAAACCTAGGCTTTGGAGAGCGGGCCCCTATATCATCAGTTGTTGACCTGGGACCCGTTCATGACTTCACGCACCACCCTCCGCCTCGCGCTGCTGACCGCCGCCCTCGCGGGCCTGCCCGCCGCCGCCCTGGCGCAGGCGCAGCCGTTCCAGCCGGTCGAGGCCCCGCAGACGTGGAAGGTCGATATCGGCGGCGGCGTGGTGCGCGGCTTCAGCGCCACCGGCAACAACAGCGACGAGGCCAGCTTCACCGCCTGGGGTTCGGCCTCCTATCGCGACATCGTCTACGCCAACGGCCTTGATGGTCTCGGCTGGAATGCGATCAAGCGCGACGGCTTCCACGCCGGCGTGCAGTTGCGCCCCCGTTTCGCGGCCGGCGACATCGACGGCATGGACCGACCGGAGTTGGGCGCGGATGCAGCGCTCTACGCCTACAAGCGTCTGCCGGGGAATATCGTCGTAGGCGGCCGTATCCAGCATGACGCCACCGGCGACGACGCCGGGATGGAATACTACGGCACCGTCAGCCATCAGCGCGTGACCCCCATCGGCCTGTTGCAGACCATGGCCTATATGCGCGCCGCCGACGACGAACGGGTCCAGCGCTACTACGGCGTCAGCGCCGCCGAGGCCGCGAGCAGCGGCTTCACCGCCTTCGAGCCTTCGGGCGGTTTGTCGGCGGCGGGAGCGGCGGCCCTGTTGGCCATTCCGATCGGCGATCGCTACGGCATGGGCGCCTTCGTCAACTACGAACAGCGCCTGGGCGACATCAAGGACAGCCCCCTGATCGAGGACGACTACATCTGGCGCGCCGGAGTGATCGGCGTAGTGCGCTTCAACAGCGGCGACTAGGCCATTGACCTGCCGCCTCAGCGCGCTGCGAACTCGCTGAGGGCGTCGATGACGGCGCGGTTCTGGTCCGCCGTTCCGACCGTCACCCGCAGGCAGTCCGGCAGGCCGTAGCTCGCCACGCCGCGCACGATGATCCCCTGGGACTGCAGATAGTCCTGCGCCGCCGAAGCCGGACGTTTCGCGTCCGGGAAGCGGATCAGGATGAAGTTGCCCGAGGCGGGCAGCACCTCGAACCCGAAGCCGCGCACGGCCTGGATCAGGCGCGGCCGCCACTCGGCCACCAGATCGCGCGAGGCCTTCTGGTGCGCCTCGTCGCCCAGGGCCGCGATGGCCGCATCGATCCCCGGCACAGAGACGTTGAACGGCAGGCGGATGCGGTCGATGGCCTGCTCCACCGACAGCGGCGCATAGCCGAAGCCGACCCGCAGGCCGCCCAGGCCGTGCAGCTTGGAGAAGGTGCGGGTGACGACGATGTTGGACGCCGTGCGCGCCAGATCGAAGGCGCTCTCCCAGTCCGGCTCGGTCACGAACTCGGCGTAGGCTTCGTCGATCACCAGGATGACGTGGGCGGGCAGGCCCGCGTGCAGGCGGCGGATCTCCTCGCCCGTGGCGAAGCTGCCGGTCGGATTGGCCGGGTTCGACAGATAGACCAGCTTGGTCCGCTCATCGACCAGGGCCAGCATGGCGTCGACGTCGGCGCGGTAGTCCGGCTCTGCCGCCAGCCGGACCTCAGCCTGACAGGCGCGAGCGGAAATCTGATAGGCGACGAAGGCGTACTGGCTGGTGACGATATTGTCCCCGGCCTCCAGATAGGTCTGGTTCAGCAGGGCGAAGACCTCGTCCGACCCATTGCCGAAGATCAGCCGTTCCGGCTCCAGACCATGCGTTTCGGCCACGGCGGCGCGCAGCCGATCGGCCCGGCCGTCGGGATAGAGGTGGATCGAGACGACGGCGGCGGCGTAAGCCTCGCGCGCCTTTTCGCCCGCGCCGAGCGCGTTCTCGTTGGAGGACAGCTTGATCGGCTTGGCCACCCCGGCGATAGCGCTCTTGCCGCCGACATAGGGGGCGATGTCCAGGACGCCGCTCTTGGGTTGAGGCGATCCCTCGGGGACGTTCGCTTCGGTCATGCGCGGGTCATCCTGTCGGCCGCCGTGTTCAGAAGACGGGAGCGGCGCCGATGACGCCGGTCAGGCCGCCGGGCGCGCCGTCCAGCCTGATGTCTTCCGCCTGCACATAGCCCGTCAGGACGAACAGCTTCAACCCGCCTCCGCCCGACAGAAATTCGGCCGCTAGCCCCGCCTGGCCCAGGGCCTCCACGATGCGGGCGTCGGGCCAGGCGCTGTCCGTCACCCAGAAGGTGCGGTCGTCGCCCGTCGGCCCCGGCGCCTCGGTCCCGACCAGCAGGGCGCGCGGCGCTCCGGCGGCGTCATCCGGCAGGGCGGCGATCACCTTCAGCATGGGCAGGGCCAGCAGCCGCCCCCACCACGGCCGCGCTGACAGGTCGATCAGGGCGCGGGTCTTCTGCGCTGCGCCATCGCGCACGGCGATCAGGGCCTGATCCGCTTCCGCCATGGGCCGCGCCGCCAGACCCCAGCGATCGGCCGCCAGCACCGACGACAGCGCTCCGCAGGCGATCAAGGGCCGCCCGTCCGCCGCCTCCAACCGCCCCAGTACGGCGCGCACCGCCGCCTTTTCCGACAGGCTCATTCCTGACAGGACGGCGCGCAGGGCGATGGCGTCGCCGTCGACCGAGCCGCGCGCCCCCGCCGCCAGCCGCGCGCGCACGGCCTCGGCCACGGCCCGCTCCAGCGACAGACGCGCTTCGTCGGCGGGCGGCTCGATCAGCATGACAAGGGCAGCATCAGAACAGCTGCGGCGCGGGCGCCAGGGCGAACGGCCCCAGATAGGTGCGGCCGCCGCGGAACAGGATGGCCAGCTCCACGCCCTGGCCTGCATCGCCGGTTCCGCCCTGCGGCGTGGCGGCGGCGGCCCTGGCGGCGGCGGCGCGGTCCAGCGCCCCGCCCTGCTGGGCGCCCGCCAGGCCGACGATGGCCGCCAGGGGCTTCTCGGCGCGCACGAAGACCTCGCCTTCCAGTTGCCCCTTGGCGTCCGCCGACAGGGCGTCGCTGGAGACGAAGGCCTTGCTCTCGCCCGCCTGAAGCTGGCCCTTCACGTCGATGAAGCGGCCGCCCGCCGCCGTCCAGGCGGTCAGCAGCCCCTTGGCGTCCGCCCCCTTGCGCAGGGCCGAAGCCTTTTCGATCACCGCCTCGACCTGAGCGTTCAGCATCCCCGACTGGGTAAAGCCTTCGACCGGACCGTTCGGACGGCCCTCGCCGTCGACCAGGCGGAACAACACGTCCACGTCATCGGTCGGGATGTCGGAGCCCACCATGTGCGGCCGCATGTAGAACTGCACCAGCCCCGCCTGTTTCAGCGGGAAGGGCTCGGCGTCCGGCAGGGCGGTGAAGACCGGCTTCTCCAGCTCCAGCGCCACATTGGGCCAGCGCTGCGTCAGGCCGTGCAGGCTCATGCGGATGCCCTCGGCGCGGATGGCCGTCTTGCCCTTCTCGCCGCGCGTGACGGTCAGGCCGTCCGGCGCCGCCAGCACCCAGCGCGTGGGATTATAGGCGTTGGCCTGGGCGATCATCGCGGGCGCCTCAACGGCGTGGCCGGACGGAGCGATGACATCCAGATGCTTGATCGTCACCCGCGCGTGCATGGGCCAGCCGGTCGTGGAGATTCCCGCGTGCTTGATGGTCCAGCCGCTCTCTTGCAGCCCGGCGATCTTCGCCTCCATCCGGCGCTCGATCTGCTGGGTCAGGAAAAACCACCAGCCGGTCCACAGGACCAGGCCCACGGCGACGATGACGAAGGGGATGATCAGTCCCTTGCGGCTGTGGTGCGGAGCGGCGGCGGTCGTGTCGGTCATGAGCGCGCTTTAGCAGGACGCGAGGCTGCTGACACGCCCTGTCAGCAGGAACAGGCCAGGCTGCCGCCCGTTCGAATCGCAATCTGACAGGAGACGAGGACCATGGAGACGCAGCAGCTTCATCGCGGTCGGCTGATCGACCATCTGCAACTGGTGACGCCCGATCTTGAGGCCAGCCGCCGTTTCTACGGCGCCGTGCTCGAGGCCCTGGGCGTGCCGATCGCCGGCGAAGCCGAACGCTTCTTCTGGGCCGACGAACTGTTCGTCTCGGCGGTGGACAGCATCGCGGCGGCGGGCCGGCCGACGGGCCGCTGCCACCTGGCGTTTCAGGCCAAGGATCATGCCATGGTCGAGGCCTTCCACAAGGCGGGTCTGGCGGCGGGCGGAACCGACAACGGCGCGCCGGGCGAGCGGCCCTATCACCCCGGCTACTACGCCGCCTTCCTGCTGGACCCGGACGGCAACAACATCGAAGCGGTGTTTCACGGCGAAGCCGAGCGTTCCGCCGAAAGCGTGGTCGTGACGTTCGAGGGCTAGGCCGATCAGGCCGTCAGATCCGCCCACGCCGCGGCGCAGGCGCGCGCCGCTTCATCAGGCGCCAGTTCGAGCAGCAGGCCGCGCTGGCCGCCGTTGATCAGCACCCGGTCGAACAGGATCGCCGTCTCGTCGATGAAGGTCGGGACGGCTTTCCGTTGGCCGAAAGGGCTGACGCCGCCGACCTTGAAACCGGTCAAGCGCTCGGCGTCGGCGGGCTTCATCATCTGGGCCGACTTGCCCCCCGCGGCGGCGGCCAGCTTCTTCATGCTGACCTCGCAGTCGGACGGCAGGATGACGCAGACAGGCTTGGCGTCCACCAGCGTCATCAGCGTCTTGAACACCTGCTCCGGCGCGACGCCCAGCGCCTCGGCCGCCTGCAACCCCACGCGCGCCGCGTCGGGATCATAGTCATAGGGACGCAGTTCAAAAGCGACGCCGGCCTTGGTCAGGGCGACGGTGGCGGGGGTGGTGCGTGACATGGTCAGCCGGTCTGCTCCGCCAGGAAGCTCTTGGTCAACTCCACCGTCTCGGCCAGGCCCAGACGCAGCACCTCTGTTCCCGGCGGCAGGGCGGCGAACAGGCGCGTCGGGCAGGCGGCGTCCAGCATGACGAAGACGCCCCGATCATCGGCCCGACGGATCAGGCGGCCAAACGCCTGAGCGATGCGACCGCGCGCCAGGGCGTCGTCGTAGGAACGCCCGCCCGAGCCCGTGCCGAACCGTTCGCGCCGCGCCTTGTGCAGCAGGTCCGGGCGCGGCCAGGGCACGCGGTCGAAGGCCAGAACGCGCAAGGACCGTCCCGGCACGTCCACGCCATCCCTGACCGCATCGGTGCCCAGCAGGCAGCTGTCACGCTCGGCCCTGAAGACATCGACCAGCGCCCCGACCTCCAGCGGATCGACGTGCTGGGCGTAGAGCGGCAGACCCGCCCGCGCCAGCTCCGGCCCCAGCCGCTCATAGACCGCCTTCAGCCGCCGGATGGCGGTGAACAGGCCCAGCCCTCCGCCGCCCGCCGCCAGAAACAGTTCGCGCATGGCCGCCGCGATCTGGCGCGGGTCGTCCTTGACCAGATCATTGATGACGATAACCCGGCTGTTGGTCGCATAGTCGAAGGGGCTGTCGACCTTCAGCGTCCGCGCCGGTTCGATCAGGCGCGCGGCGCCGGTGCGCAGGCGGGCCAGATCGAAGGGGTCTTCCGCCGCCGGATCGGACAGGGTTGCGGATGTCACCAGCACCCCGTGCGACGGCATGACCACCGCCGCTTCCAGCGGCACGGTCGGGTCGATCCAGTGACGGCGCAGGGCCACGTCGTGGATGCGGCCGAAGGCGGCCTCGGCGCTCAACCAGTCGACGTAATCAGGATCGGGTTCGTCCCCGCCTTCCTCCAACGCCGCCAGCATAGAGCGCCAGCCGGGCAGGGTCATGCGGCCGCGCCGGTCCAGCCCGCGAAGGGAGCCCTCGATGCGGGCGCGGGCGGCGCCGTCCAGCTCGGCCGCCTCCTCGTCCAGAATGTCTTCGAGATGGCGCGACAGGGCCAGCAGGGGCGCCTCGACGGCGGCGATGGCGCGGGCGGCTTCGCGCGCGGCCTCCAGCACCGGCTCGGTGACGGGCCGCAGGGCGCATTCCAGCCCGAACTCGGCGCCGCCGTTCTCGGCCGCGCGGGCGCGCAGCTGCTCCAGCGCCGCGACCAGAAACCGCTCGATCGGCCCGATGGGGTTCACTTCGCCAGACGCCGGGGCGATGCGGCCCGACACCCCCTCGCCCGGCAGTTGGGCGGCGGCCTGAAGCGCGTCCTTCAGGGCCTTGGCGGCGGCTTCGTTGTCGGCGGTCAGGTCGCCCAGACGCTGTTCCAGCCCGCGTCCGCGACGGCCGCGCCCCTCCGGCCCCCTGATCCAGCGGCGCAGTTCGGCCGCCTCCTGCCCCGACAGGCAGGCGGAGAAGGCGCTGTCGGCGGCGTCGAACAGATGGTGGCCCTCGTCGAAGACGATGCGTTTCAGCGCCGCCGTCTCGCCGTCCTGCTTCAGGCCGCGCGCCGTGCGGGCGCCGTCAAAGGCCGCCTGCGTCATCACCAGCGCATGATTGGCCACCACCAGATCGGCCCGGCGGCTGGCGCGGATGGTCTTTTCAACGAAGCACAGGCGATAGTGGGGGCAGGCGGCGTGGACGCATTCGCCGCGCCGATCGACCAGATTGGCCGGTCCCGCCTGATGCATGGGCGCCGTCGCATAGAGGCCGGGCAGCCAGCCGGGATAGTCGCCCCCGGTCATGTCGCCGTCGCGGGTATGGGCGGCCCAGCGCGCGGCCAGGGCCATGCCGATCAGGTCGCCGTTCCCCAGTTGCGCCGCCTGCACCATGTCCTGAAGGTTCAGCAGGCAGAGGTAGTTCTCGCGCCCCTTGCGCACCACCGTCTTGCGGCGACGCTCGGCCTCGTCAGGCCACAGGGCGCGGCTCTCGCGATCGATCTGGCGTTGCAGGGCGCGGGTGTAGGTGGATATCCACGCCGCCCCCGCGTTGCGTTCGGCCCACAGGCTGGCGGGCGCCAGATAGCCCAGGGTCTTGCCCGTGCCGGTACCCGCCTCGGCCAGCAGGACGCGCGGGCGGCCTTCTTCATTGCGCGGCGAGAAGGCGTAGGCAGCTTCGGCCGCATAGTCGGACTGAGCAGGCCGCGTCTCGTCCAGACCCGAGGCTTGAAGCAGCTTGTCCAGACGGATGCGGGCGCTTTCGGAATCGACCGGGGCAGACCCGGCCTCGCCGCGCGGCGCCTCGTCCTCCCACTCCTGAAGCCGCGCCCAGACGTCGAGGCCCGAGCCGCGCTGTTGCCGATCTCGCAACGGCCCGGCGCGCAAGGCCTGAAGCACGCGCGGCGCCCAGCCCCAGCCCGCCCGCTCCAGCGTCAGGGCCAGCGTGTAGGCCTCCTCACGCCCCGGATAGGCGGGCGCGGCCAGCTCGGCCAACAGGTCGGCGGCGGCGGCGCGCAGGGCGGCGGCCTGCGCCTCGGCGCCCCTCGGCTCCTGACCGCCCAGGGCCAGGGCCAGTCCGGTCGGCGACGGGGCGCAGAACCGGGCGGGGCGCACGAAGGCGAACAGCTCCAGCGCGTCCAGCATCTCTGTCGAGCGCGGCGGCGGCGCCAGACCCAGCCGCCGCGCGGTCAGCCCGGCGTGGGCGACGATGACGTCGCCGCCGGTGAACAGGCCCTCGGCGGCGCCGCGTCCGATCTTCCTCGCGCCCTGATCGTCGCACACGGCTCCGGCCCCCGGCGGCGTGGCCAGCGCGGGCGGCAGGTCGAACGTCAGGGACGACGCGGTGCTGATCTCGGCGGATTCGACAGTCACCCTCGCTAGATAGCGTCGAAGGTGACGAAACGGAACGGGAACATGTTATAGGCTTGGCGTGACGACGCCGATCACTGCAACGCTTCCGCCTCTGTTCGCCGACTGGTTCGCCGGTCGGGGCTGGTCGCCGCGCCGACATCAGCTGGACATGGTCGCGGCGGCGAAGGCCGGGCAGCACGCCCTGCTGGTGGCGCCGACGGGCGGGGGCAAGACGCTGGCGGGCTTCCTGCCCAGCCTGATCGATCTGGCCGAGCGGGGGCCGAGACCCGAGGCAGGGCCGGGTTCGGGCGTTCACACCCTCTATCTGTCGCCGCTGAAGGCGTTGACCACCGACGTCGAGCGCAACCTGATGACGCCCATCCGCGAGATCGGGCTGAACATCCACGTCGAGAGCCGCACCGGCGACACCAAACAGTCCAAGAAGCAGCGCCAGCGCGACTTCCCGCCCGACATCCTTTTGACCACGCCGGAACAGTTGGCCCTGTTCTGCGCCTGGGAAGGGGCGAGGGACTATTTCGCCGATCTGAAATGCGTCGTGTTGGACGAGGTCCACGCCATCTGGAGCGGCAAGCGCGGCGACCTGCTCGCGCTGGGGCTGGCGCGGTTGCAACAGTTCGCGCCTGAGATGCGGCGGGTGGCGCTGTCGGCGACTGTGGATGATCCGGGCAGGATCGCAGACTGGCTCTCCCCTTCTCCCCTCGGGGGAGAAGGTGGGCGGCGGAGCCGCTCGGATGAGGGGGACGCCAGGAACAAGCCCGACGCCGCCAGTATAGATCCGCCCGCCCCCTCATCCGTCTCGCTCCGCGAGCCACCTTCTCCCCCGAGGGGAGAAGGGATTCGGATCGTCCTCGGCGACCCCGGCGCGCCGCCGGTGGTGGATGTGCTGGTCAGCGAAGGCCGCGTGCCCTGGGCGGGCCACACCGGCGTCCACGCCATCCCCGAGGTCTATGACGCCATCAAACAGGCAGGCCTCAGCCTGATCTTCGTCAACACTCGCTGGCAGGCCGAGTTCGTGTTCCAGTCGCTGTGGGCGATCAATGAGGACGATCTGCCGATCGCCCTGCACCACGGCTCGCTGGCCGCCGAGCAGAGGCGCAAGGTCGAGGCGGCGATGGCGCGCGGCGATCTGAAGGCCGTGGTCTGCACCTCGACGCTGGATCTGGGCATCGACTGGGGCGACGTCGATCTGGTGATCCAGTTGGCCGCGCCCAAGGGGGCCAGCCGTCTGGTCCAGCGCATCGGCCGGGCCAACCACCGACTGGACGAGCCCTCGCGCGCCCTGATGGTCCCCGCCAGCCGTTTCGAGATGCTGGAGTGTCAGGCGGCGCGTGAGGCCGTGGCCGAGAACGCCTTCGACTGGGAGCCGGAGCATACCGGCACGCTGGACACGCTGGCCCAGCACGTCATGGGATGCGCCTGTTCGGAACCGTTCGACCTGAGTGAACTGTTCACCGAGGTGGCGACGGCGGGCCCCTATCGCGGCCTGACCTATGAGGCGTTCGAGGAGGTGGTCGATCTGGTCGCGGTCGGCGGTTATGCGCTGCGGACCTATGACCGCTTCGCCCGCATCGTGCGCACCCGCGACGGCAAGTGGACGGTCCGCAACGCCCAGATGGCCCAGCGCCACCGGATGAACGTCGGGGCCATCGTCTCGGCCGCCAACCTGAATGTGCGCGTCGCCGGGCGGCGTGCGGGCGGCAAGCACCTGGTCGCAGGCCGCAAGATCGGCGAGGCCGAGGAGTGGTATTTCGAACAGATGACGCCGGGCGACACCTTCGTCTTCGCCGGTCAGGTCTGGGCCTTTCAGGGCATCGTGAAGACAGACGCCCTCGTCTCGCCCGCTGTCGATAAAGACCCGAAGATCCCCTCCTACGGCGGCTCGAAATTTCCGCTGGGCACATCATTGGCCGAGCGGGTACGGCGCATGGTGCAGGACCGCGATCACTGGCGCGTCCTGCCGCCCGACGTGCAGGAATGGCTGGAGTTGCAGGCCGTGCGCAGCGCCATCCCGGAAGCGCAGACCCTGCTGATCGAAACCTTTCCGCGCGGGACGCGGCATTTCATGGTCGCCTATCCGTTCGAGGGGCGGCTGGCGCACACGACCCTGGCCATGCTGCTGACGCGGCGGCTGGACCGGATGGGCGTCGGGCCGCTGGGCTTTGTGGTGACGGACTATTCGCTGGCCATCTGGTCGATCCGGCCGATGGACGGCCTCGACCTGGACGCCCTGTTCGAGCCGGACATGCTGGGCGACGATCTGGAAGCCTGGCTGGAGGAGAGCTTCATGATGAAGCGCTCCTTCCGCAACTGCGCCCTGATCTCCGGCCTGATCGAGCAGCGCCAGCCGGGGGCGGAGAAGACCGGGCGGCAGGTGACGTTTTCGACCGACCTGATCTACGACGTGCTGCGACGGCATCAGCCGGACCATCTGCTGCTGAGGACGGCGCGGGCGGATGCGGCGACGGGCCTGCTGGACGTGGCGCGGCTGGGCCAACTTCTGAGCCGCATCCACGGCCGGATCGTGCATAGGCGGCTGGACCGACCCTCGCCCTTCAGCGTGCCGGTGCTGGTGCAGATCGGGCGCGAGCGCGTCGGCGGCGACGCCGCCGAAATGATCCTGGATGAATCCGCCGAGGCCCTGATCGCCGAAGTCATGGAAGACGCGCCACAGGCGCTGAAAGGGGCGGCGTGACGATATCGTGCATCCTTCTCCCCGCGAGGGAGAAGGTGGCTTGCGGAGCAAGACGGATGAGGGGGACGCCCGCCGCGCGCTCCCGGTCTGACGGCTTGCCTGCGGATACAGCCCCCTCATCCGAGCGGCTCCGCCGCCCACCTTCTCCCCCGAGGGGAGAAGGGCGATGAACGCGGCCTTGCGCGAAATCCTGTCGCCCCATCGCCATCCCTGCGGCGGGCTGAAGCTCACGGTCAATGGCGAAGCCTGCGTGCTGCGCTGTTCAGGCGCGTTGTGGCTGCCGAAGCGTCAGACCCTGATCGCCTCGGACCTGCATCTGGAGAAGGGCTCGGCCTTCGCGGCGCGCGGGCAGATGCTGCCGCCCTATGACAGCCCCGCCACCCTGGCCCGACTGGAGGCCGAGATCGAGGCGCTGGACCCGCGCGCGGTCGTCCTGTTGGGCGACAGCTTCCACGATTCAAAGGCGGTGTCGCGCATGGGCGGCGATCAACTGGCGCGGCTGGAAAGCCTGGCCGCCGGGCGCGACTGGATTTGGTTGGAGGGCAATCATGATTTGGACGCCCTGGCCGGCGCGCTGGCCAATCCCTACAAGCGCCTGCCCGGACGGGTGGTTGAAACCCTGTCGCTGGGCGGCCTGTTCCTGATCCACGAGCCGCAGGCTGAACCCGCACCGGGCGAGGTCGCGGGCCATCTGCATCCCGCCGCGCGCGTCGCCGCCTATGGCCGAGGCGTGCGGCGCCCCTGCTTCGTCACCGACGGGCGGCGGCTGATCCTGCCCGCCTTCGGCGCCTTCACCGGCGGGCTGGACGTGCGCGACCAGGCGATCATGGGCCTGTTTCCCGTCCCGCCGCTGGCCGCCCTGCTGGGGCGGGACAAGGTCCACGCCGTCGCCTTCGACCGCCTGAGCTGACGAAAGGCGACGGCGCGCTCAGCCTCAGCCGACGTGCGGCGTGATGATGCCCAGCGGCAGGGTGGTGACGTTCTTCACCCCGCGCGTGACGATGTGGCTCTCGCAGTTGGAGACGATGCCGAGCGTCAGCAGCTTGTCGCGCAGGAACTGATCGAAGGCGTGCATGTCGGTGGTGATGATGCGCAGGACGTAATCCTCGCGCCCCGTGATGGTGGCGCACTGCACCACTTCGGGCCAGCTTTCGACGGCCTGTTCGAAGATCTGCAGGTTGTCGCGGGTCGGCAGGCTCAGCTTGACGATGGCGTAGACTTCGAAGTCCAGGCCCAGAAGACCGGCGTCCAATAGCGTGACACGCTTGCGTATCAGGCCAGAGTCCTCCAGTCTCTTGATCCGGCGCCAGCACGGCGAGGCCGACAGGCCGACGCGATCGGCGACCTCGGCGACAGACAGGCCTGCGTCCTGCTGAAGGATGTCGAGGATGCGTGCGTCGATAGGGTCGAGGTCGTCGGCCAAAGGCTTTCTCCGAATTAGCTTTCTGCGCAATAAAATACCCCAAATCGCCATTTGGCAAGGGTGTTTTTAGGAGAGCCAACAATCATACGCCATGCTATGCCCTCATCCATAAGGAAACGCGGCCGGTTCAACCGGACGGGAGGCATTGATGAAGAACACCCCGACGCTGTCGCTGCGCGTGCCGGAGCCTTCGGGCCGGCCGGGCGACACGCCTGATTTCAGCCACCTGAAGCTCGACGCGCCCGGCGCCGTCGACCGCCCGGACGTCAGCACGGCGCCTGCCGAAATGCGCGATCACGCCTTCCGCCTGATCCGCGTGCTGGACGATGAAGGCCAGGCCGTCGGGCCGTGGGACCCCAAGCTGGACCCTGAGACGATGCGTCGCGGCCTGAAGGCCATGATCCTGACGCGCGCCTTCGACGACCGGATGCACCGCGCCCACCGTCAGGGCAAGACCAGCTTCTATATGAAGTGCACGGGCGAAGAGGCCATCGCGGTCGCCCAGGGCATGATCCTGAGCCGCGAGGACATGGGCTTCCCCACCTATCGCCAGCAGGGCCTTCTGATCGCGCGCGACTATCCGCTCGCGACCATGATGAACCAGATCTATTCGAACGCCGAAGACCCCATCAAGGGCCGCCAGCTGCCGATCATGTACTCGGCCAAGGACTACGGCTTCTTCACCATCTCGGGCAATCTGGGCACGCAATATATCCAGGCCGTGGGCTGGGGCATGGCCTCGGCCATCCGCGGCGACGACAAGATCGCCATCACCTGGATCGGCGACGGCTCGACGGCCGAGAGCGACTTCCACTCGGCCCTGACCTTCGCCGCCGTCTATCGCGCGCCGGTCATCCTGAACATCGTCAACAACCAGTGGGCCATCTCGTCCTTCCAGGGCATCGCCGGCGGACTTGAGACCACCTTCGCGTCCAAGGGCATCGGCTATGGCCTGCCCGCCCTGCGCGTCGACGGCAACGACTTCCTGGCCGTCTGGGCCGCGACCCAGTGGGCCGAGGAGCGCGCCCGCACCAACCAGGGCGCGACGATCATCGAGCTGTTCACCTATCGCGGCGCCCCGCACTCGACCTCGGACGACCCCAGCCGCTACCGCCCCGGCGACGAGCATGAAAAGTGGCCGCTGGGCGACCCGATCGCTCGCCTGAAGCAGCACCTGATCGGTCTGGGCGAATGGTCCGACGAACAGCAGGAAGAAGCCGAGAAGGAAGCGGTCGAAAAGGTCCGCGCCGCCGCCAAGGAATCCGAGGCCATCGGCACGCTTGGCCAATCGCGCCCCAGCGTGAAGACCATGTTCGAGGAGGTCTATGCGACCGAGGACTGGCGTCTGGTCGAACAGCGCCGCGAAGTAGGAGTCTGAGTGATGGCCGAGATCAACGACAAGATTGAAGCCGACATGGTCGACCAGAAGAACGCCCCGGCGTCGGTCGCCCCAGAAGCCTCTGCAGCCGCCCCCGCCGTCGCCTCGATGAACATGATCCAGGCCCTGAACTCGGCCCTGGACGTCAAGATGGCCGAAGACCCGACCGTCGTCTCCTACGGCGAGGACGCGGGCTATTTCGGCGGCGTCTTCCGCGTCACCGACCATCTGCAGAAGAAGCACGGCATGAACCGCAGCTTCGACGCCCCCATCTCGGAAACCGGCATCGTCGGCGCCGCCATCGGCATGGCCGCCTATGGCCTGCGCCCGGTCGTCGAGATCCAGTTCGCCGACTACATCTATCCGGCCTACGACCAGATCGTCTCCGAAGCGGCCAAGATGCGCTATCGCTCGGGCGGCCAGTTCACCACGCCGATGGTGGTGCGCAGCCCCTACGGCGGCGGCATTTTCGGCGGCCAGACGCACAGCCAGTCGCCGGAAAGCCTGTTCACCCACATCGCCGGTCTGAAGGTGGTGATCCCGTCCAACCCCTATGACGCCAAGGGTCTGCTGACCGCAGCGATCGAGGACGACGATCCGGTCATCTTCTTCGAGCCCAAGCGCCTCTACAACGGCCCCTTCGACGGCTGGCACGAAAAGCCGGTCAGCCCCTGGAAGGCCCAGGAACTGGCCCAGGTCCCGACCGGCAAATACGTCGAGCCGATCGGCAAGGCCCGCGTGATGAAGGAAGGCTCCGACGTCACCATCCTGGCCTATGGCACCATGGTCTGGGTCGCGCTGGCGGGCGCCGAACATGCGGGCGTGGACGCCGAGGTCATCGACCTTCGCACCCTGGTTCCGCTGGACATCGAAGCCATCGAGGCCTCGGTCAAGAAAACCGGCCGCTGCGTCATCGTGCACGAGGCGCCGAAAACCTCGGGCTTCGGCGGCGAACTGAGCGCGCTGGTGCAGGAGCGCTGCTTCTATCACCTTGAGGCGCCGGTGGCGCGCGTGACCGGTTGGGACACGCCCTATCCGCACGCCTTTGAATGGGAATATTTCCCCGGACCGCAGCGGGTCGCCGACGCGCTGAAAGCCGTCATGTCGGGAGGCCGTTAAGATGGGTCGTTTCGTCTTCAAGCTGCCCGACGTGGGCGAAGGCACCGCCGAAGCCGAGCTCGTCGGCTGGCACGTCAAGGTCGGCGACACGGTCGCCGAGGATCAGATCGTCGCCGACGTCATGACCGACAAGGCCACGGTCGAACTGACCAGCCCGGTCGCGGGCGTCGTCACCGCCCTGCACGGCGAGCCCGGTCAGATGATGGCCGTGCGCGGCCCGCTGGCCGAGTTCGAGATCGAGGGCGAAGGCAACGCCGCCGCCGATGAACCGGCCCCCGCGCCCGTCGCCGCCGCGCCGGAACCTGCTGCTGCTCCGGTCGACGCGCCGAAGGTCGAGGCCGCCCCGGCCCCGGCCGCCGCCGCCGGCGCCAACCACGTCTTCAAACTGCCCGACGTCGGCGAAGGCACGGCCGAGGCCGAGTTGGTCGGCTGGCACGTCAAGGTCGGCGACGCGGTTCAGGAAGACCAGATCCTGGCCGAGGTCATGACCGACAAGGCCACGGTCGAACTGACCAGTCCGGTCTCCGGCGTCGTCGTCGCCCTGCACGGCGAAGCCGGTCAACAGATCGCCGTCGGCGGCCCGCTGGTCAGCTTCAAGGTCGAGGGCAAGGGCAATGTCGCCGAGGCCCCCTCCGCTGCCCCGGCGCCTGTCGCCAGGGCTGAGAAGGCCGCACCGGCTCCTGTCGCCGCACCAGCCGCCAAGCCTGCTGCTGCGCCCAAGGCCGACGCCAAGCCCGTTCCGGCCCTGACCGGCCGCCAGCCGGGCGAGCGCCCGCTGGCCTCGCCCGCCGTGCGCAACCGCGCGCGTGATCTGGGCATCGACCTTGTCTTCGTGCCGGGCAGCGGCCCCGCAGGCCGCATCGAGCACGCCGATCTGGACGCCTTCGTCGCGCGCGGCGGCACCATCGCCCCGGCTACGGCCTCGGGCGGCTCGCTCTACGCCAAGGCCGAGGGCGCCAACGAAGTCCGTATCATCGGCCTGCGCCGCAAGATCGCGGAGAAGATGGCCGAGAGCGTCCGTCGCATCCCGCACATCACCTATGTCGAGGACATCGACATGACGGCGGTGGAAGAGCTGCGCGCCCACCTGAACGCCCAGAACAAGGGCACGGGGAAGGCTAAGCTGAACGTCCTGCCCTTCATCGCCCGCGCCATCGTCGTGGCCCTGAAGGACCAGCCGAACATCAACGCCACCTATGACGACGAGGCGGGCGTGCTGACCCAGCACAACGCCGTCCACCTGGGCATCGCCGCCCAGACGCCGAACGGCCTGATGGTCCCGGTCGTCCGCCATGCCGAGGCGCGCGACGCCTATGACACGGCCGAGGAGATCGCCCGCGTCTCGGGCGCCGCCAAGGACGGCAGCGCCAAGCGCGAGGAGTTGTCCGGCTCGACCATCACCATCACCTCGCTGGGCACGCTCGGCGGCGTGGTGCACACGCCCATCATCAACCACCCCGAAGTCGCCATCGTCGGTCCGAACAAGATCGAGGAGCGTGTCGTGGTGCGCAACGGCCAGATGGTCGTGCGCAAGATGATGAACCTGTCCTCCAGCTTCGATCACCGCATCGTCGACGGCCATGACGCGGCGGTCTTCGTGCAGAAGATCAAGAACCTGCTGGAGAACCCGGCCACGCTCTGGATGAGCTAAGAACCCAGCCTCTTCCTTCCGCTCATCCCCGCGGAGGCGGGGACCCAGGCTTTAGCTTCGGACCCCGCCCTTGGCCTTCTTCACCTACATCATGGCCAGCCGACGGAATGGGACGCTCTACACAGGCTCGACGGACGACATCGGTCTGCGAGCCTGGCAGCACAAGGAAGGGGCGGGCTCCAAGTTCACCGCCCGCTATGAGGTCGAAAGACTGGTCTGGTTCGAGGCCCACGAAACCCGCGAGGCGGCGTTTCAGCGGGAGCGGCAGATCAAGAAGTGGAACCGCCAGTGGAAGCTGCGGCTGATTGAAGACATGAACCCCGGCTGGCGCGATCTGACCGAGACGTTGAGCGCGTAGCCGAAACCTGGGTCCCCGCCTCCGCGGGGATGAGCGGAGAGTTTGATGCAGACCCTCAAGACCAAAGTCCTGATCATCGGCGCCGGAACCGGCGGCTATGTGGCGGGCATCCGTTGCGGCCAGCTGGGGCTGGAGACCGTGCTGGTGGATGCGTCGCCCGGTCTCGGCGGCACCTGCCTGAACGTCGGCTGCATCCCGTCCAAGGCCATCATCCACGCGGCGGGCAAGTTTGAGACGGTGGCCAAGGCCGCGTCTGACGCGGGCACGCTGGGCATCACCGCCTCGACCCCGGCCATCGACCTGTCCAAGACGGTCGAGTGGAAGGACGGTGTGGTCAAGAAGCTGAACGCTGGCGTCGCCGCCCTGCTGAAGAAGGCCAAGGTCAAGGTCATCAAGGGCTGGGCCGAGTTCACCGACGCCAAGACCTGCACCGTGAAGACCGACGACGGCGACATCCGCATCACCGCCGAACACGTCATCCTGGCTACGGGGTCGGAGCCGGTCGAACTGCCCTTCCTGCCCTTCGGCGGAGATGTGATCTCGTCCACCGAGGCCCTGAGCCTGCCGGAAGTGCCGAAGAAGCTGGTCGTCGTCGGCGGCGGCTATATCGGCCTGGAGTTGGGCATCGCCTTCCGCAAGCTGGGCGCCGAAGTCGCCATCGTCGAGATGGCCGAGCGCATCCTACCGCTCTACGACAAAGCCCTGACCGACCCCGTCGCCAAATGGCTGGAAAAGCATGGCGTGCAGCTGCTGCTGGGCGCCCGCGCGGGCGGGTTCGGAGACGGCAAGCTGAACGTCACCGACAAGGACGGAAACCCGATGCAGTTGGACGCCGACAAAGTGCTGGTCACCGTCGGCCGCCGCGCCCGCACCCAGGGCTGGGGCCTGGAGAACATGGGCGTGGCCATGAACGGCCCGTTCGTGAAGATCGATGATCGCTGCGCCACCAGCATGAAGAACGTCTGGGCCATCGGCGACCTGACCGGCGAACCCATGCTGGCGCACAAAGGCTCGGCCCAGGGCGAAGTGGTCGCCGAGATCATCGCCGGGCACGACCGCGTGTTCGATCCGACCACCATCGCCGCCGTCTGCTTCACCGAGCCGGAAATCGTCTCGGCGGGCCTCGGCCTCGATGACGTGAAGGGCCGCGACGACGTGATCCAGGCCGTCTTCCCCTTCGCCGCCATCGGCCGCGCCCTGGCCATCGAGGCGGGCGAGGACGGCGGCTTCGTCCGCGTCATCGCCTCCAAGACGGACCACCGTCTGCTAGGGATTCAGGCCGTCGGCCAGCACGTCTCGGAACTGTCCAACAGCTTCGCCCAGATGCTGGAGATGGGCGCGGTCCTGGAAGACGTGGCCGGCACCATCCACGTCCACCCGACGCTGGGCGAAGCCTTCCACGAGGCGTCCCTGCGGGCGCTGGGCCACGCGATCCACATCTAAGGGCGCTAACGCTCGCGACGCGGTCGCTCGCTGCTTGAGCGCAGTCGAGCAGGCCGCGTCGAACACCCTGCTCGGCGCCGCTTGCCCAGCACGCGCAAAGGGACGAGGCTTCCGCAAACGGGAGGCTTTGATGAGCGCCGAGACCCATTACCTGGCCGTCTTCACCAGCGACAAGACCGGCCCCAAGTGGCGGGCCTGGCGCGCCATGAGCGAGGCCCAGCAAGCCGAGACGGCCCGCATCGGCGTGGCCGCCGTCGCCGAATGGGAAGAGGCGCACCGCGACTCCATCGTCTTTCAGGGCGGCCCGCTGGGCCCGACCAAACGCATCGGCGACGACGGCGAAGTGGCGGACGTGGTCAACCTGCTGACCGTCTTCATGGTCGTGCGCGCCGACAGCCACGAGGCGGCGGTCCGCCTGTTCGAGAACCACCCCCACATGAGCATCTTCGTCTGCGACGGGGGGGAGGTGATGCCGGTGCTGGGGTGAGGCTCAATCGGCGTCCGACGACCTCTTTCGCCATCCTCCAGCGAAGCGAAGTAGAGACCGGAGAACCCGGCTACGCCGAAAGCGATCTTTGCAGTTAGCCGCTGGGCGTGGGTCTTTCGCGCTCCTGTGCGCCGCCAGATTCTCCGGCCGGAGCCACTGACGCGGCTTGCCGGAGGAGAACGGAAGGGAAAGAGACAAAAAAGAAAGGGGCCGTTTCCGCGGCCCCTTTCTCAGATCATGGCAGCTAGGGCTTGAGCTAGTGCACCCGCGCCTTGCCGATCTCCAGCCCGTCCGCGCCCGCTGACACGGCGACCACCGAGCCGTCCTCGATCTCGCCGGCCAGCAGTTTCTTGGCCATGGGGTCGACCAGTTCCTTCTGGATAACGCGCTTCAGCGGCCGTGCGCCATACACTGGGTCGTAGCCCTTGTCGGCGAGCCAAGTCAGGGCGCTGTCGTCCAGAGCCAGCGTCAGGCGACGGTCGGCCATCAGCTTCTCCAGACGCGCCAGCTGGATGCGGACGATGCCGCCCATCTGTTCGCGGCCGAGGCGGTGGAACAGGATGATCTCGTCGATGCGGTTGAGGAACTCGGGCCGGAAGTGGGCGCGGACCTGTTCCATGACCAGGGGACGCACGGCCTCGACGTCCTCGCCCTCGGGCTGGTCGGCCAGATACTGGCTGCCCAGGTTGGAAGTCATGATGATCAGGGTGTTCTTGAAGTCGATGGTGCGGCCCTGACCGTCGGTCAGGCGGCCGTCGTCCAGCACTTGAAGCAGCACATTGAAGACGTCGGGGTGGGCCTTTTCGACCTCGTCGAACAGGATGACCTGATAGGGGCGACGGCGCACGGCCTCGGTCAGGGCGCCGCCCTCGTCATAGCCGACGTAGCCCGGAGGGGCGCCGATCAGACGGCTGACGCTGTGTTTCTCCATGTACTCGGACATGTCGATGCGGGTGATGGCGTTGTCGTCGTCGAACAGATAGCCCGCGAGCGCCTTGGTCAGCTCGGTCTTGCCCACGCCCGTCGGGCCGAGGAAGAGGAAGCTGCCCAGCGGCTTGTTGGGGTCGTTCAAACCGGCGCGGGCGCGGCGCACGGCGTCGGAGACGGCGGCCAGGGCCTCGTCCTGACCGACGACGCGGCGGCCCAGTTCATCCTCCATCTTGAGCAGCTTCTCGCGCTCGCCTTCCAGCATCTTGTCGACGGGCACGCCGGTCCAGCGGCTGACCACGGCGGCGATCTGTTCGGCGTCGACGACCTCGGGGGTGAGCGGACCTTCCGCCGGTTTCTCGGCGGCTTCGGCCTCGGCCAGCTGGCGTTCCAGTTGCGGGATCTGGCCGTAGGCGATCTCTGACGCGCGGCCGAGGTCGCCCGCGCGCTGGGCGGCGGCCAGTTCGGCGCGCAGGCGGTCAAGCGTTTCGCGCAGTTGGGCGCCCTGCCCCACCTTGTCCTTCTCGGATTTCCAGCGGGCGGTCATGTCGTCCGACTGGCCCTCCAGATCGGCGATCTCGTCCTCCAGCTTCTCCAGACGCTGCTGCGAGGCGCTGTCGCTTTCCTTCTTCAGGGCCTCGCGCTCGATTTTCAGCTGGACCAGACGACGGTCGATTTCGTCGAGCGCCTCGGGCTTTGAATCGACAGCCATGCGGACGCGCGATGCGGCCTCGTCGATCAGATCGATGGCCTTGTCGGGCAGGAAGCGGTCCGTGATGTAGCGGTTCGACAAGGTGGCGGCGGCGACGATAGCGCTGTCGCTGATCCGCACCCCGTGGTGGACCTCGTACTTCTCTTTCAGGCCGCGCAGGATCGACACCGTGTCCTCGACGGTGGGCTCGGAGACGAAGACCGGCTGGAAACGACGGGCCAGGGCCGCGTCCTTCTCGACGTGCTTGCGGTACTCGTCCAGCGTGGTGGCGCCGACGCAGTGCAGTTCGCCACGCGCCAGTGCAGGCTTGAGCAGGTTGGAGGCGTCCATCGCCCCGTCGCCCTTACCCGCGCCGACCAGGGTATGCATCTCGTCGATGAAGAGGACGATCTGGCCCTCGGCGGCGGCGACTTCGTTCAGCACGGCTTTCAGCCGCTCCTCGAACTCGCCGCGATATTTGGCGCCCGCAATGAGCGCGCCCATGTCGAGCGACAGAACCTTCTTGTCCTTCAGGCTTTCGGGCACGTCGCCGTTGACGATGCGCAGGGCCAGCCCCTCGACGATGGCGGTCTTGCCGACGCCGGGTTCGCCGATCAGGACGGGATTGTTCTTGGTGCGGCGAGCCAGCACCTGAATGGTGCGGCGGATCTCTTCGTCGCGGCCGATGACGGGGTCGACCTTGCCGTCGCGCGCGGCCTCGGTCAGGTCGCGGGCGTAGCGTTTCAGGGCGTCGAAGCTGTCCTCTGCGCCCGCGCTGTCGGCGATCTTGCCCTTGCGGATCTCGGCGACGGCGTCATCCAGCTTCTTGGCCGTAACTCCGGCGGACTTCAGCGCCTCGGCGGCGGCGCCGCCCTCCTTGGCGATGGCGGCCAGCAGGCGTTCGGTGGTGACGAAGGCGTCGCCCGCCTTTTTCGCGGCGCCCTCGGCGGCGCTGAACACACGGGCGGTGTCGCCGTCCAGATAGAGCTGGCCGGAGCCGCCCTCGACCTGGGGCCGCTTCTTCAGCAGGCCCTCCGTAACGAGTTCGACGGCGGACGGATCGCCGCCCGCCTGATCGATGAGTTTGCGAGCCAGGCCGTCGCGTTCCTCAAGCAGCACCTTCAACAGGTGCTCGGGCGCGAACTGCTGGTGACGGCGCGCGAGCGCCAGCGACTGGGCGGACTGGACGGCCTGTTTGGCGCGGTCGGAATAGAGGTCGAGATTCATGTCGTTCGGTTTCCCCTCAGGAGGCGGATTTCGACTCAATGCGCCCTTTCACGAAGCGACGCCTTGAGCTGTCGCAAAGGAGGTGGGTGTGGCCGAGAGGACACGCAAGGGGGTGTTGCTTCAGCGTCGCGTAAAGCCGTCCCGAGTGATGGCGAGACGGCGCATGTCCAGCCCCATATCCAGCATCCTACGGTCATAAAGTCAGCAAGCTTCGCCGCAACGCCAGTCCTTCCGCCGGTTGCAGATTGGACCTCAATTGGAACCTCAAGCGTCGCTGTGCGATTAGGAGCCCATGCTGACGACTAAGATGAACCCCCGTGTCTTCTGGGGGGCCAGCGCCATCGCGGGCGGGCTGCTGCTGCTCGCCCTGACGGCGCCCGCCACGTCCGGCCTGCTTTTCGGGCGCGCCCAGGCCTGGGTGATCGACACCTTCGGCTGGTTCTACGTGGCCTCCGTGGCGGGCTTCCTGCTGTTCGTGGCCGTTCTGGCCGTCGGGCCGACCGGACGGTTGAAGTTGGGGCCGGACGACGCCGAACCGGACTTCCCCTATGTCTCGTGGCTGGCGATGCTGTTCGCGGCGGGTATGGGCATCGGCCTGATGTATTTCGCCGTCGCCGAGCCGGTGCAGCACTACATCGCCCCGCCCGAGGCCCAGCCCGGCACCCTGACGGCCTCGCGCGAGGCCATGGTCATCACCTATACCCACTGGGGCGTGCACGCCTGGGCCATCTACGCCGTGGTGGGGCTGAGCCTGGCCTATTTCGCGCACCGCAAGGGCTTGCCCCTGACCATGCGGTCCAGCCTCTATCCCCTGCTGGGCAAGCGGGTGAACGGCTGGCTGGGCGACGCGGTCGACATCTTCGCCATTTGCGGCACCCTGTTCGGCATCGCCACCTCGCTGGGGCTGGGCGTGGCGCAGATGAACTCGGGACTGAACTACGTCTTCGGCGTGCCCAGCAATGTGATGATGCAGGTCGGGCTGATCGCCGTGGTCATGGGGGCGGCGACGATCTCGGTCCTGACGGGCGTGGACAAGGGGGTGCGGCGCCTGTCCGAGCTGAACCTGGTCATCGCCGTCTGCCTGATGCTGTTCGTGCTGATCGCGGGGCCGACGCTGTTCCTGCTGCGGGCCTATGTGCAGAATTTCGGCCTCTATCTGGACCATTTCTTCGTCCGCACCTTCACCCTCTACGCCTATGAGCCGCGCGCCTGGATGGCGGACTGGACCCTGTTCTACTGGGCCTGGTGGATCGCCTGGTCGCCGTTCGTCGGCATGTTCATCGCCCGCATCTCGCGCGGACGCACGGTGCGCGAGTTCCTGATCGGCGTGCTGCTGGTGCCGACGGGCTTCACCTTCCTGTGGATGACGGTCTTCGGCAATTCGGCCATGAGCCTGGACCTGGGCGTGGCGGCCGGGGCCATTTCCGAGGCTGTGCAGGCGGACCTGTCGACGGCCCTGTTCCGCTTCCTGGAATATCTGCCGGGGACGGCGATCACCTCGGTCCTGGCCATCGCCCTGGTGGCGGTCTTCTTCGTCACCTCGGCGGATTCCGGCTCGCTGGTGATCGACACCCTGGCCTCGGGCGGGGCGGAAGACACGCCGCGTTGGCAGCGGGTCTACTGGTGCGCGATGGAGGGGCTGGCGGCGGCCCTGCTGCTGCTGGCCGGGGGCCTCGGCGCCTTGCAGGCGGCGACCCTGGTGGCAGCCCTGCCCTTCGCCGTCATCATGATCCTGGCCTGCTTCGGCCTGGCGCGGCAGATGAACGCCGACCTGAGGGGCGAGGCCGTCGAGACCGAGGCGCCGCCGCTGCGCGAACAGCTCAAGCGCATCCTGGCGCCCGCCAGCCGCCGCGACATCGACCGTCAGATCGCCCGTCACGGCGCCCCGGCGCTGGAAGAAGTGCGCGCCGCCGTCGCCGCCGAGGGGCTGGAGAACAGCGAGGTCCAGAGCGACGACAACGGCGTCTGGCTGCGGGTCGAGCACGCCAACGGGCGGGACTTCCTCTATCGGCTGGGCGCGCGCTCGCGGCCCCTGCCTGCCCTGACCGCGCTGGAGGCCCCTGAAAGCCGCCGCGCGCTGGAATGGCGGCTGAGCGCCGTGACCGGCGACGGCATGCGCCCGCGCGACGTGACCGGCTTCACCCGCGCCCAGATCGTGGCGGACGTGCTGGAGCATCTGCAACGGTGGCGACTGGCGGCCTAGAGTCTGTGAAATCTCCGCTCACCCCGGCGGACGCCGGGATGAGCGGATCGAAGGACGTCGCCCCTTGGCCCGGCGAAGCGGCGGCGTTAGCGTCGCCGTTCATGTCGGGAGCTTCGCCTATGTCCATCCGCCTGTCGCGCCGCGCGGCGCTGATCTCTTCCGCCGTCGCCGCCACGGGGGCGGCCCTGCCCGCGACCGGCTGGGCGCAGACCAGCGCCGACACGCGCTCGGACGAGGAGATCGCCGCCGCCGCCGACGCCTGGGTTCAGCGCTGCATGGCCGCCTGGCCGGAGCAGCCCGCCGTGTCGCTGGCCCTGGTGCGCGACGGCAAGACGGTGCTGGCCAAGGGCTATGGCGTGCGCCGTCAGGGCAAGGCCGAACCGGCCGACGAACACACCCTGTTCGCCATCGCGTCGAACTCCAAGAACGTCACCGCCGCCTGCCTCGCCATGCTGGTCGACGAGGGCAAGGTGAAATGGGACGAGCCGATCCGCACCTATCTGCCCGACTTCACCCTGTCGGACCCGATGGTGGGCGAGCGCATCACCGTGCGCGACACCCTCAGCCACCGCGCCGGTTTCGGCCTGGGCGCGGGCGACCTGCTGTTCTGGCCCAACAGCGACCGGACGCGCGCCGAGGTTCTGGCCCAGGCCGCCTTCGTGCCGATCGAGGACGGCTTCCGCGAGGACTACCACTACTGCAATCTGATGTTCGTGGTCGCGGGCGCGGTGATCGAGAAGGTGTCTGGCCTGTCGTGGGAGGCCTTCGTCCAGACCCGCATCTTCGACCGCGTGGGCATGAGCGAGAGCGCGCCGCTGGCCCGTCTGGCCGATCCGACGAAATCCGCCCTGCCGCACGGCCGCGTCGGGCCGCCCCTGCGCTATCAGGGGCCGATGACCCAGATCGCCGAGTCGATCGTCGAGGTCTGGAACTGGGATTCGGCGGCGGCGGCAGGCGGCATCTGCGCCAGCGCCCACGACTGGGCCAAGTGGATCGCCGTGCGCCTGAACGACGGCAAACTGGCCGACGGCTCGCGCCTGTTCTCCGAAGCCGCCGCGCGCGAGATGTACAAGCCGAACATCGTGGTCTCATCGTCCAACGGACCGACGGCGGCCCTGCCGAACCGGGCCGTGGCCTCGACCTACGCCATGGGCTTGCAGGTGCAGGACTATCGCGGCGAGCGGCTGGCGACCCACGGCGGCGGTTCGCCCGGCGGCATCTCGGCCACGGTGCTGATCCCCGGCCGTAAGATCGGCTTCTCGGTCTTCACCAACGCCGAAGAGAGCTTCCTCTTACGCGCCCTGCGCTCGGGCCTGTCGGACATCGCCATGAACAAGGTCGACGTCGACTGGATCGCCGATTCCAAACGGATCGAGGCCGAGGGGACCGAGAAGTCGTTGAAGGCCGCCGTCGAGATCGACGCCAAACAGGCGGCGGGCGCGGCGCCGTCCATGCCGCTGGAGGCCTATGCCGGAACCTGGCGCGATCCCTGGTACGGCGACATCGTCATCGAGCCGAAGACGGAAGGGCGCGGTCGCAACCGCAAGTCCGGCCTGTGGCTGCGCTTCACCCACACCCCGGCGCTGCAAGGCTGGCTGGAGCCCTATGACGGCGAGACCTTCCGCACCCGCTTCCCCGACAAGCGCGAGGAAGACGCCTTCATCACCTTCAGCATCGCCACGGCCAAGCCCGCCACGGCGACGGTCAAGGGCGTCTCACCCGACATCGACTTCAGCTACGACTATCAGGATCTGCGGCTGACGCGGGTCTGAGGCGGCGACTCAGGCGCGCGGAATAGCGACCACGACGCGGCGGTTCCTGGCGCGGCCCTCGGGGTCGTCCTGGCCGTCGGTCGTCGCATTGGGCGCTGCGGGCTCGGCTTCGCCGCGCCCCTCGGCGTGCAGGCGATCAGCCGGGACGCCGCCCGACGCCGCGAGCCACTGCGCCACCGCTTCGGCCCGTTGCTTGGACAGCGCGAGGTTATAGGCGTCCTCGCCGACCGAATCGGTATGGCCGACCACGGTGATGCGGCCCGATCCCGCCTGCGCAGCCAGTTCGGCCGTGCGACGCAGCGCCGCCTCCGCCTCTGCCGTCAGCCGGGCGGAATCGAAGGCGAACAGCACGTCGGACGCCAGTTCGACAATGGTCTGCGCCTCGGTCTGGCGCATGGCGAAGCCGCTGATCCGGCCGGTGAGGCCGCTGACCTGACCGGTCAGGCGAGCGCCGCCGCCCAAACCGGCGTTCTGGGCGCCAGCCCCCGCCGTCGACGGCGTGACAGGGTTCGCCTCCACCTGCGACGAAGCCGTCGGCGCAGCGGTGGGCGACGGGCCAGACTCATCGGACCGCTCGCCGGAACAGGCGGCCAGAGCCACGACCAGCCCTGTCGCCAGGGCGACGCAAGCCCCGATGCGCACTCGACTCACCGCTGCACCGGCACGCCGTCAAACGGACTGACATCGGGCATGTTCAAGGAGATGGTGCCGCTTTCGGCGGGCGGCGCAGGGAATTTGAACCAGATGATCGCCGGCTTGTCCCGCCCTGTGCTGACGCCGATCCGCCCGCCTGAAAGCGGCGCCGCCATCCACTTCTTCTCCTCATCCTGCAACACGCCGTAGCGCTGCGAGGTGGCGTCGTCGATGACGCTGACGTCACTGAGGTTGAAGAACCACTGGGAGACCGTTTCGCCAGGCGGCGGCGTGTAGCGTAGCTCCACCGTCAGGATGGAGCCTGTGACCTGGACCCGCGTCAGGTCCACGGTCTGACCCTCGAGGGCCTGGCGAAGAGCGGAGCGCCGCCGCCGCCGGAGGAGGAGCTGGAGACGCTGCGACCGTCGGGGACGGCGCCGTTTCAGGCGCGGCGACTGCGGGCGGCGGCGCCGCGTTCTCAGCCTTTTCCGCCTGACCCTGACCACACGCCGCCAGAGCCGGCATCATGAATCCGATGAGAACGGGCAAGCCCCGTACTGACAGCCGCAACTTCATGAAACATCCCTTCCTTCAACCGTTCGTGATCGACAGAAGGCCTGAGCGGCGCCCCGGGTTCCGTAGCCTTCGACCTAACGGGTCGCCGGACGCTGGCCGGCCTCCAGGATCGGCATCCCCGCTTCGGTGGGGATGTAGATGGTCTGGCGGCCTTCCTTGCCGGCCGTTTCCTGCAGCATGTTGATGTAGGACCAGCGCAGATAGGCCTCGGGGCCGCCTAGCGCCTCGGCCATGATGCGGTTGGCCTCATTGGCGCCCTTGGCGCGCTCGATCTCGGCGGCGGCGGTCAGCTTGGCCGAGTCCAGGGCGGCCTGAGCTTCCAGCACGCGGATGCGGCGGTTCTGCACCGCCTCTTCATAGGCGGCCTTGCCCGCCATCTGCTTGGAATAGACGTTGTAGGTGGGGAAGCCGATCAGGACGACCGCCAGCACAACGGCGATGGCGATGATGGATCCGAGCGTGAGGCCGACGCCGCGCATGCGGGTGCTCCAAGGTTGAAAGCGATAAGGCGTTCAGGGTGGCGGGCGCGGCCCCGCCCGGTCAAGCTGCGATCAGCGCGTCAGCTCCAGAATGTCGAGCTTGGACTCTTGCTTGGGGAAGGGAATGACCAGGCGCCAGCGTTGCGGCCCGATGCGTTCGAACACCCCCAACTGGTCGCGCTCGGCCTTGGCGCCATAGGCGGGAAAGCCGGTCTCGTCGCCCCAGGCCTGGGCGCCGACATAGACCAGGCGCCGATCGGTGTCGGGGTAGAGCAGGCCGCGGGTGCGCTGGCTGCCGGTCGTCTTCTCGAGGATCAGGTCGCCGCCAGGCGTCAGTTCGACGCGGCAACGGAAGGCCGGATAGGCGACATAGGCCAGGCCCTGCGCCTGGCGCGCGCCCAGCTTGACGGTGCGGCAGCGGTAGTCGCCCGGCGGCGGTTGAAGACGGCCCGCCTGTCCGGCGTTGGGATCGACCAGGACGCCGAGGGATTCGACTTCGTCGGCGAAGCCCCGCGCCTCGGCTTCGGCGCGGGCCAGGCTCCAGGCCTGGTCGAGGCGGCCCAGCAGGCTGGCGTCGGCGGGCGCGGCGACCGCACGCCAGTCGTCGCCTCCGCCCTGCTCGCCGGGGGACGGCGCGACAGCCTCAGGCGCGGGCGAAACGACCTCGGGCGTCGCTTCATCGGGCGCGGCAGGCGAGGAGGCGGGCGGTTGATCCGGCGCGGCGGCGCGGTCGCAGCCGGCCAGGGCGGCGCTCATGAGAACAGCGGCGCAGGCGAATCCGAGGCGCATGGGGGTCTCCACAATCATCCAGCCCTAACGGACAGGAACGGCGACGGTTCAGCGCGACGGCGGCGCCGGGACCAACTCCAGCAGATCGAGGTTGGATTCCGCTGCCGGCCAGGGCGTGACCAGGCGCCAGCGCCGCTCGCCGATCCGCTCCAGCACGCCGACCAGATCGCGTTCAGCGCGTTGGCCGTAGCTGCGGGCCGTCGGCTCGGACGCCAGGGCCATAGAGCCGAGGAAGACCATCTCGCGGTCACTCTCGGGGAAGAGCAGGCCCGCCGGACGCTGAGAGCCGGTGCGCTTGACCAGCTTCAGCCCGCCGGGCGTCTGCTCGATGCGGCAGGCGAACCAGCCGTAAACCACATAGCCGAGCCCGCCTTCATCGCCCTGGGAGCCCAGTTTGACGGTGCGGCAGCGATAGGCGCCGGGCGGCGGGGCGACGTTGGAACGGGCGGCGTCAGGGTCGATCAGCTCGCCCAGAGCCGACAGATCGCCCGAGCCGGGTTGGCGCCGGGCCTGCTCCAGCGCCAGGCTCCAGGCGGCGGCGCGGCGCTGATAGCGGTCGCGGTCCGCCGGGGTGATGACGCCCCGCCAGTCGTCCAGAACGGCCCCGATCGGCGCCTCGGGCGCGGCTGGAACCGATGGGGGCGGCGGAGGCGGCGGGGGGGGCGGCGTCGTGGCGCAGGCGGCCAAGGCCGCCGAGGCCAGAGCCGGGCCGACCATGGTCTTGAACAGGGGCTGGAAAGCGAGCCGGAAAGGTCGGTTCGGCGTACGCGGCATATCGGTCTTCTCAAGCAACGAGGATCGAAAGCCCCGTTTCTCTTTAGGAAGCCGCCATGAGGCGCGGCGTCAACCCCGCCCGTCGTCGCGACCGCGTGAAGTCGTCAGGCGCGTGCGGTCTTCGGCACGGTCTGCGAAGAGACGCCGGAGGGTGCGAGAAGACGCGACAAACCCGCCGCCAGATCGGCAAGCCCGATCGGCTTGATCAGGTATTCGGCGAAGCCCGCCGCCTGCGCGCGTCGCACCTCGTCCGGTTCAACCGCCGCCGACAGGGCCATGACGGGCAGGTCGCGGGTCAGAGGCTCCTGCGCCAGGGCGGCCTTGACCGCGAGGCCTTGCCCGCCGTGCAGGTCCAGATCGAGGATGACGGCGTCGGGCTGAAGGTCGCGCGCCAGGTCCGCTCCCTCCTGCGCAGTCGCCGCGACGTGGAGCTGGACCGGACCCAATCCGTGCAACAGATGACGCATGAAGGCGACCGCAGCCGCATCCTCGGCGATATAGAGCAGGACCGCGTCCGGCAGGCGCGATAGCGGCAAGGCAGCCTGAAGCTCGGCCCGAGATTCGGCCTGGGCCTGGGGTGAAGCGGGCAGACGCAGGATGAAGGCCGCGCCCTCGCCTTCCTGGCTCTCGACCGTCAAGTCGCCGTCCATGGCGACCGCCAGACGGCGCGCCGCGGCCAGGCCGACGCCCGCGCCATCGACCGGCGAGGCGGCCCGGCCGCGTCGGGCGAAAGGCTCGAACAAGGTCTCGATCCGGCGAGGAGACAAGCCCGGCCCGGTGTCGCGCACGGTGATCCAGACCTCCTGGGCGACGCGGCGTCCTTCAATCACGACCGTTCCGCCCGGCCGATTGTGCTGCACGGCGTTGCGGATCAGGCTGGTCAGCACCTGATCCAGGGCGCGGGCCTCGGACTGGACGGTCAGCCCCGCCTGAAACGGAGGCGGACGCAGATCGACCCCCGCCGTCTCGGCCGGGCCAGCCAGAGACTGGCAGATGCGCCGGGCGATCAGCAGAGGGTCCAGGCGCTCACGCGCAGCCCCGACGCCCGAGGCGTCCGCAAAGGCGGTCAGCCCCTCGACCAGAGTCTTCAGGCGCGCCGCGCCATCGTGAATCTGATCGACGGCCTGGCTCTGGCGTCGGCTGAGCGGTTCATTGACCGCATTGATGCGCAGCAGATCGGCAAAGCCCAGTATGGCGTCGAGCGGCCCGCGCATCTCACGGCTGAAAGCGGTGAGCAGGGCCGTATGGGTCCGGCGCCCGGCGGCCTCGACCGCCTGGGCGCGCAGCAGGCGCGCCTCGACGTCGCAAGCGGCGCCTTCGAGGTCGGCGATACGCCGCTGGGCGGCGGCGACCTGACCGTCATGCAGCCGCTGCACCGCGCGTATGCGCCCATGGGCGCCGAGCGACAACCGGACGCCCGCGACGCCTGTCGCCAGTCCGAGGGCGATCGCCAGTAGAACGAATTGCATCACACGTCCTCCCGATAGATCGAGAGTGACGCGTAATTGGTTGCATTAAAATGAACACACCCGCTTGGGTTGTGTCGCCGCCTTATTCGTCGTCGGCGGCCGTCTCAGCCTTGCGGCGGGGGCGGCGGGTGCGCGGGGCGGGCGTCTCGTCATCCGACGCCGTTTCCTCGATCGCCGTCGGACGAGTCAGGAAACCCGGCAGGGCCGCCGCGTCGTCGCTGGCCGCTTCATCCTTGGCCGCGGTCGCGCGAGGACGACGCGGGGCGCGGGGCGCCTTGGCGACCGGAGCGTCGGACTCTGCTCCGGCCTCGACGGGCGGCGTCTCATGCGCACGCTCGTCGGCCGAAACCTCCGAAGCGGCTTCGAAAGGCTGGCCGTCGTCCTGGCCGGCGTCGTCATCAGCCCCATTGTCGGATTCGCCGTTCTCGAAACGACGGTTGCGCTCCTCACGGCGGCGCTCCCAGCGCTCGCGGCGGGTTTCACGGCGACCGCCTTCGCGGTTGTCGACGTCGCCGTTCTCACGAGGCTCGCGCGGTTCACGGGGTTCGCGGGGCTCACGCGGTTCGCGATCGCGGTTGGCCTCGCGCTCAGCGCGTTCAGCCTGGCGGCGTGCCTCGTCCTCGGCCTTCTGCTGCTCGGCCTGCGCCGCTGCGATGATGGCCGCCGCCTGAGCGCCGGATTCATCTTCGAAGTCGATGTCGAAGCCCTGGCCCGCCTGTTCGCGCTGGGCGATTTCGCTGACCGAGCGCTGCGGCTGAAGCGCGCGCAACACGCGGAAATAGTGCTCGGCGTGCTGGGTGTAGTTTTCGGCCAGAACGCGGTCGCCGGCGGCCGCGGCGTCGCGCGCCAGCTGCATATAGCGTTCATAGACGGTCTGGGCGTTGCCCCGGACCTTGATGTTCTCGGGACCTTGCGAATCCCACGACCGGTTCGGATTGGTCGCGTTGGCGTTATTACCGCCGCCGGGCTTACGGTTGCGTCCGCGTTGACGCTTCATGCCCTTGAAATCTCTCATCGGAGCTTACCGTGCTGGTGCGGGCCGCCGTCATAAAGGACGGTCGGGACCCTGTTCGTCGTTCCGTTCGTTCGGGGCCAATCCCCGGTGCGAGCTGTTCGGAAAACCGTGTGTCCCCCGTGGTCCGCCGCGTCCGTCTTAGGGGCGTGGCCATCACTGAACCCAGACGCGCTTAAACGAGCGAACCTGCCCGAAAAGGATGCGTTTGAATGGGGAACAACACGGACTTAGCGCGCAGAGAGACGCTTTCCAAGGGTTTTTATTGCAGCGGCGCTTCAGCCTCGGGGATCGGGCCCACGCGCGGGTCCGGACCGTTGGTGACGACGCGGTCGCGATCCGACAGGTCCTTCACAACCTTGACGTCGGTGAAGCCCGCCGCCTCGAACAGGGCCTTGACCGCATCGCCCTGGTCCCAGCCGATCTCGACGGCGAAGACGCCTTCGGGGCGCAGGATGCGGGCGATTTCGGGCGCCAGGTCGCGATAGGGCTGCAAACCGTCCGGACCGCCGTCCAGCGCCAGATGCGGGTCGTGCTCGCGCACCTCGGGATCCAGACCGGCGATGTCGCCGCTGGGGATGTAGGGCGGGTTGGACACCACCAGGTCGAAACTGTCGTCGGCGAAGCCCGCCGCCCAGTCGGTCCGCATGAAGGTGCAGCGGTGGTTCAGATCCAGATTGGCCGCGTTCTCGCGCGCCACAGCGATGGCCTCGGTCGAGATGTCGGTGCCGACGCCGCGCGCGCCGCGCCGCTCGGCCAGGGCGGCCAGCAGGATGGCGCCCGAACCCGTGCCCAGGTCGGCCATGTCGAAGGCGCTGTTGGGCGGGAAGGCGCGGACGATGACGTCCACCACCGTCTCGGTGTCGGGACGCGGGCTGAGCACGTCGGGGGTGACGTTCAGCATGATCTTCCAGAAGCCCTTGCGGCCCAGGATGCGCGACACCGGCTCGCGGCGCAGGCGGCGATCCACCATGGCGTCCAGCGCCAGGGTTTGCTCAGGACTGAGCGCGCGATAGGGGTCGTTCAGGATATCGACACGGCCCGCGCCCGTCGCCGCCTCAAGCATAAGGCGCGCGTCGATGGAGGGGCTGTCGATGCCGGCGGCCTTCAGGCGCGCCTGGGCGCCTTTCCAGGCGGTCAGCAGGGTCGGTGGGGTGTTCAGATCGGACATTCCCGGTGATTGGGGTCTGCAAGAGATGATTTCAAGACGGAACGGCCGCGCAGCGTGGCCGTTGAAGGGCGAATGGGGATGAAACCACGGTCGAATCATCGCGCGTCGAGCGCCCGGAAGCGCCGTGCGGCGGGTGGCGCACACCGGGCGGCGGGCGGGCTGCTGCGGTATCTGGCCGCGGCGGCGGGCGGACTGGCGACCGGCGCCACGGCGGCGCACCTGCTCTATACTCAAGGCCATCGCTTCGGCCTGGAGCTACGGCCCCCGCGGCCCGAGCCCCTGCCCCCGCGCGATCCCACGCCCGAGGACTATGACGCCGAAGAGCCCGGTCGCGGCCGCCTGGCCCAGCGGCCGCTGCAGATCCCGCACAAAGGCTGGGTCGACATCCTGTGGCGGACGGTCATGGGCTATTTCGGCGACCGTGTCGGTTTCGTCGCCGGGGGCGTGACCTTCTTCCTGCTGCTGGCCCTGTTCCCGACGCTGGGCGCCTTCGTCACCATCTACGGCCTGTTCGCCGATCCGGCCGACGCCTGGGGCCAACTCAGCTTCCTCTATGAGGTGCTGCCGGCGAACGTGGCCCAGTTCCTGGGAACGGAGATGACGCGGCTGGCGGGCAATTCCACCGGCCAGCTGACCTTCACCCTGATCTGGACCCTGCTGCTGACGCTGTGGGCGGCCAATGGGGGGATCAAGACCCTCTTCTATGGCCTGAACCTCGCCTATCACGAGGTCGAACGGCGCAATATCGTGATCTACAATCTGGTGTGCATGGGCTTCACCGTCTCGGCCATGGCGGCGGTTATGCTGAGTTCGGCCCTGGTGGTCGGCGTGCCCGTGGTGCTGGCCGTGTTCGGCCTGGAGGACGAGTGGGCCTATCTGGCGCCCCTGCGCTGGCCGCTCTTGTTCTTCGGCTATGTCGGGGCGTTGGCCCTGATCTACCGGCTGGGGCCGAGCCGAGCGCGGGCGCGCTGGCGCTGGCTGACGCCGGGCGCGCTGTTCGCGGCCGGCCTGAGCCTGCTGGTGTCCTTCCTGTTCAGCTGGTTTCTGACCACCTTCGTCCGCACCGATTCCTACGGCCCGCTGGCGGCGGCCATGGGCTTCCTGCTGTGGACCTGGTTCTCGGTGCAGGTGATCCTGATGGGCGCCCGGCTGAACGCCGAGATCGAGCACCAGACAGCGCTCGACACCACCACGGGCGCGCCCCTGCCGCTCGGCGAGCGCGGAGCGGTGATGGCTGATTCGGTCGGTCCCCGACGCGGCAATCCCGCCGCCCTGGCCTTCACCCTGAAATACGCCGAGGCGCTGGGCGACCGCGTGATGCGGCGGCGGATCAGGCGAAGGCCCTAAGCGGGTCGTCGCGCCCGCAAGGCCTGGATGATGGTGCCGTCGTCCAGCCAGTCCAGCTCGCCGCCGACGGGCACGCCGCGCGCCAGCGACGTGACCTGCACCCCCGCCGCCGACAGGCGCTCGGCCAGGTAGTGGGCCGTGGTCTGGCCGTCGACGGTGGCGGGCAGGGCGAGGACGACTTCCCTCGCCTCCCCGCCGCCCATCTCGCCGCCTTTGACCCGGCCGATCAGTTCGGCGATGCGGAGCTGTTCGGGGCCGACGCCGTCCAGGGCGGACAAGAGGCCGCCCAGGACGTGATACTTGCCGCGAAAGGCGCCCGAGCGCTCCATCGCCCACAGGGCGCCGGCCTCCTCGACCACGCAGATCAGGGCGTTGTCGCGGCTCTGATCGGCGCAGACCGAGCAGGGATCGCGCGTATCGGGCGAACCGCAGACCGAACAGTTGACGACCTTGTCCGCCGTCTCGGCCAAGGACGCCGCCAGCGGGACCAACAACTGCTCGCGCCGCTTCAGCAGGGCCAGGGCCGCGCGCCGGGCCGAGCGCGGCCCCATGCCCGGCAGCTTGGCAAGCAGGCTGATGAGCCGTTCGATTTCCGGCCCGGCGGAAGCGGCCATCAGAAGAGTTTCGGCATTCCCGGGATGTTCATCCCGGCCATCGGCCCGGCGGCGTCGCGCATCAGGGCGTTGTTGATCTCGTCCAGCTTGCGCTTGGCGTCGGCGTGGGCGGCGACGATCAGATCGGCCAGGATCTCGCCCTCGCCGGGGGTCATCAGGCTGTCGTCGATCTTCACCGAAGTGATCTCGCCGGGGCCTTTCAGAGCGATGGAGACAAGGCCGCCGCCCGAGGTGCCCTCGGCGGTGGATTCGGCCATTTTCGCCTGGGCGTCCTGCAGCTTCTGCTGCATCGCCTGGGCCTGTTGCATCAGGGCGTTGAGGTCTTTCATGGCCTCTAGATAAGGCGAAGCGCCGCGCGGCTCCAGACCCCGGCGAAGAAAGCCCTGCCCGACCTGTCGTTTCAGCATTCGTCACAACAAATGTAGCCGATCCCCTTGACGATGTCGCAGCACAAACCTAATTAGCCACACTTGAAGTTACCAATCAGTTTCTGGAGAAGCCCTGATGGCCTTTGACGCCCTTCCGACCCGCGACACGCCGGTCTCCGATCCGGTTCTGGCCCAGTTGTTCACCGAGGCGCGCACCCGCAACGGCTGGAGCGACCGCCCCGTGCCCGAAGCCCTGATCCGCAAGCTCTACGACCTGACCAAGTTCGGCCCGACGGCGGTCAACATGACCCCGGCCCGCTTCGTCTTCGTCACCTCGCCCGAGGCCAAGGCCCGGCTGTCGACCCACATGGCCGAGGGCAACCGCGCCAAGACCCTGGCCGCGCCGGTCAATCTGATCATCGCCCAGGACGTCGACTTCCATAAGACCCTGCCCAAGCTGTTCCCGCACGCGCCGGGCGCTCGCGACTGGTTCCCGGAAGAAGCCGGCCGTCGTGAAGCCGCCTTCCGCAACGCCTCGCTGCAAGGGGGCTATCTGACCATCGCCGCACGCGCCCTGGGTCTGGATGTCGGTCCGATGTCGGGCTTTGACGCCGCAGGCGTGAAGGCTGAGTTCTTCCCCGACAGCAACGTCGAGCCGAACTTCATCATGAACCTGGGCTACGGCACGGACGAGAACCTGTTCCCGCGCTCGCCTCGCCTCGACTTCGAGGAAGCCGCCCAGATCCTGTAAGCCGGTCAGCCCTCGGGCCTTGTCCCGAGGGCTTAGTCCTCGCCGTGCGCCCAGCTTTCCAGCAGCCGTCGCGCGATGGCGTAGGGCGGCGGGGCATGGATGGTCGGGTGCGTCTCGTCCAGCACGGCGCGCGCTTCGCTGCGCGTCAGCCAGGCGACGGCTTCCAGCTCGGTCTGATCGGGGGCGGCCTCGTCAGTCGTGACCTCGGCGATCAGGCCGATCATCAACTGGGCCGGGAAGGGCCAGGGCTGGCTGGAGTGGTAGCGCACGTCCGACACCGTCAGCCCCGCCTCCTCCATCACCTCGCGAGCGCAGGCCTCCTCGATCGCTTCGCCCGGCTCCATGAAACCGGCCAGGGCCGACATCCGGCCCTCGGGCCAGGCGGCCTGACGGCCCAGCAGGCAGACCGGTTCGGCCCCGCCCTTATAGACCGGCAGCATGATGACGACCGGATCAACGCGCGGGAAATGCTCGGTCCCGCAGGCCGGGCAGACGCGCTTCCAGCCGCCGGACGCCTGATCCGTGGCCTTGCCGCAGGCGGCGCAGAAGCCGTGGCGGCGGCGCCAGTCGAACAGGCTCTTGGCCGTGGCGGCGATGCCGGCGTCGGCCTCGGGCAGGACGACGGCCGCCTCGCGCATCTCGACGAAGCGGCCCAGGCCCCCGGCGGGTCCGCTGGTCGGGTCGATGGAGCCTTCGAACTCGGCGGCGAAGACCGGCGCGCCCTTCCACAGCCCCAGGAAGATGTCGCGGTCGCGCGCCAGATCGCGCGCATGACCCAGCGACAGCCAGACCAGCCGCTCGGCCCCCTCATGGGTTTCGATCAGCGGGCGACCCTCCCACAGGATCATGGCCAGGGCTTCGGGGTTGGCCTCCTGCTCGGCCAGCCATGCGGCGTCGTTGCGAAGGTCGCCGGAGCGGTCGAGCGGATTGCCTGAAAAGGCGTTGCGATAGGGCATGACGCTACATAGCCCCGACGGCGCGTGCAGGGGAGGGCTTGATTCCCGCGCCGTCCGCCTTCATATCCCCTCTCGGAGATCGCGGGCGAAGGCTTCGCCAACCTGGTCAGGGCCGGAAGGCAGCAGCCACAACGAATTCACCTTCGGGTCGCGGTCTCTACTTTCCTGATATTTTAGTGCGCTATCGTCGATCACGCGTTGATCGACTGCTTGAACGCGTTTGTGCGCGCCCGGCTCACGTCTATGCGCCGTCATCCTCGGGCTTGACCCGAGGATCCAGCCGCGCCGACGGCGGCTGAATAAAGCGGCGTGCGCTACGGCGTCCGGCAGACGCGGTTCTGGATCCTCGGGTCAAGCCCGAGGATGACGGCGAGGAAGGGAGCGAACGACGACGCGGAAAGCCCGTCGTGCAAGCTTCACGGAACCGGGGCGCGCCTCATTCGCTGAAAGGACTTCGATCCCCACGATCAGGAGCAGGCGAATGAGCATACTCGGCAAGATTCTTGGCGGCGTCTTCAGGAAGAAGGAAGCCCCGGCGGCGACCCCCGCCGCCGCCGCGCCCGAAGCGGCGGCCCCGACCCCGACCCCGGCCCCCGCGCCCACGGCCGCCGCCGTGGCGCCTCAGCCCGCGGCCGAGGTCGACGTCGCCGGCATCCTCGACTTCATGAACGAGCAGCGCGCGCAGAAGCTGAACTGGCGCACCTCCATCGTCGACCTGATGAAGCTGATCGGCCTGGAATCCTCGCTGGCCGAGCGCAAGGAGCTGGCCGACGAACTGGGCTACACCGGCGACAAGTCGGACAGCGCCAGCATGAACATCTGGCTGCACAAGCAGGTGATCCAGAAGATCCGCGACAACGGCGGCCAACTGCCCACCGATCTCTGAGCCTCTCAGCGGCGCGAGGGGGTGCGCGAGCGCGCTCCTTCGCGCTAAGAGTGGGCCATGAGCGACGCCGATCACAGTCTCGATGGTCCTCCGTGGGAGGAAGACGCGCCCGAAGTCGAGGTGCGCGACCCCAACACCGACGACATGTTCGGCGCCCCGCCGCCCGTCGCTGCGGCCGAACCCGCGCCTGAACCGAAGGCGGAGCCCGCGCCCGTCCCCGCTCCCAAGGCTTTCGAAGCGCCGCCCGCCGAGGGCGAGGCCTACACCGTCCTGGCCCGCAAATACCGGCCGCGCGCCTTCGAAGACCTGATCGGTCAGGAAGCGATGGTCCGCACCCTGACCAACGCCTTCGCCACCGGCCGCATCGCCCACGCCTTCATGCTGACCGGGGTGCGGGGCGTCGGCAAGACGACGACTGCGCGCCTGCTGGCCCGCGCGCTGAATAATGAAACCGAGACCATCGACAAGCCGTCCCTGGCGCTGACACCCACGGGGCGGCACGACGCCGCCATCATGGCGGGCCAGCACATGGACGTGATGGAGATGGACGCCGCCTCGCACACCGGCGTCAACGACATCCGCGACATCCTGGAAAGCGTCCGCTACGCGCCGGTCGAGGCCCGCTACAAGGTCTATGTGCTGGACGAGGTCCACATGCTGTCGACGCAGGCGTTCAACGCCCTGCTGAAGACGCTGGAAGAACCGCCGCCCCACGCCAAATTCATCTTCGCCACCACCGAGATCCGCAAGGTGCCGGTGACGATCCTGAGCCGCTGCCAGCGTTTCGACCTGCGCCGGGTCGAGCCGGAGGTTCTGGTCGGCCATCTGGGCCGCGTCGCCGATCGCGAAGGCATGAAGATCGAGCAGGAGGCCCTGGCCCTGATCTCGCGCGCGGCTGAAGGGTCGGTGCGCGACGGCCTCAGCCTGCTGGATCAGGCGCTGGTTCAGGCCGAACGCGGCGCGGTGGTCGAGACGGCCACGGTGCGCGACATGCTGGGTCTGGCCGACCGCACCCAGACCATCGCCCTGTTCGAACAGACGATGGCGGGCAAGACGGCCGAGGCCCTGACGACATTCCGCACCCTGTACGGCTACGGCGCCGATCCGGTGCAGGTGGCCAACGACCTTCTGGAGCATTGCCACGCGGCCTCGGTCGCCAAGATGCTGGGACCGAACGCGACCCGCCTGCCCGGCGATCAGGCGCAGAAGCTGGCGGCGCTGGGCGCGGCGATCTCGGCCGGAACCCTGTCGCGCACCTGGCAGATGCTGCTGAAGGCGCTGGACGAAGTGCGGCGCGCGCCCAACCCGGCCGATGCGGTGGAGATGGCCATCGTGCGTCTGGCCTACGCCGCCGACCTGCCCGGCCCGGAAGAGGCGCTGAAGGCGATCCAGTCGGGCGGCGTCCCAGGCGGCGGGGCCGGCCCTCGCGGCGGCTCTGGCGGCGGTGGAGGCGGCGGCGCCTCGGCCATGCTGGCGGCGCGCCCGATGCCGACGCCCGCCCTGCCCGACCCACAGAGCTTCGAGGCCGTGGTCGCCCTGATCGGCGAGAAGCGCGAGATCACCCTGCAGATGGACGTAGAGCGCTACGTCCGGGTGGTCAGCTTCCGTCCCGGCGCCATCACCTATGAACCGGCCGAGGGCTCGCCGCACGATCTGGCGCGGCGTCTGGCCGGGCGGCTGAAGGAATGGACCGGCCGCACCTGGCTGATCGCCGCCAACGGTCAGGGCGGCGGCGAGACCCTGATCGAGGTCGAGAAGAAGGCCCGCATCGCCCGCCGTGCGGCGGTCGAGGCCGACCCCTTCATCGTCTCCATCATGCAGGCCTTCCCCGGCGCCGAGATCAAGGAGATCGTCACCCTGGCCCCGGCCGTGGAGATGCCCGCCATCCCCGACGACGGCGAACCGGGCGAGGACGACTGATCAGGCCAGCGCCCGCGCGGCCTCCAGGTCCGCCGGATTGTCCACCGACAGCGGCGCTTCATCGATCACCGAGGCCCAGATCTGCAGGCCCATTTCCAGGGCGCGCAACTGCTCCAGCTTTTCGCGCTTCTCCAGCGGCGACGGCGGGGCGGCGCAGAAGCGAGCCAGGGCTTCACGGCGATAGCCGTAGATGCCGACGTGACGCCACACGGGAGCGTCGCCGTAAAGGGTCGAGCGCGTGAAATAGAGGGCGCGACCGCTCGTCCCGCCCTCCGGCAGGGCCAGCACCGCCTTGACGACATCGGGATTGGTCCGATCCGAGACGTCCGCCTCGGCCGCGACCAGGGTGGCGATGTCGCAGGCTGATTCGCGCGCCAGCAGTTCGGCGCAGGCTTTCGCAAGATTCGGCGAGGCGAAGGGCATGTCGCCCTGGATGTTGATGACCACCTCATGCGCCCCCTCGGGATCAACCGCCTGGGCCGCCGCCAGGATGCGGTCCGAGCCGCTGGGCAGGTCGGGATCGGTCAGCACCGCCTCGCCGCCCGCCGCCTGCACCGCCGCGACGATCTCCGGATCGCCCGCCGCCACGGCGACGCGGAAGCCCGAGGCCATGGCCTGTTCCCAGGCGCGTACGATCATCGGCTTGCCGCCGATGTCGGCCAGGGGTTTGCCGGGCAAACGGGTGGCCGCCATGCGAGCGGGTATCATTATCAGCGGATTCATGATCGCCAAGCATCTTGAAGCGCCCGGAAACGTCCGGGCCGGTTGCGAAGGTCGCGCTAGCGTGTAAGAGACGCCCACGCAAGAATACGCCTGAACGCCGCTTCGCGGTTGGGGGGCTCACCTAGAGACGGGATGCGACGACGCGGAATGAGCGGCGATCTGAAGTGGAACAAGATTATGGGCGCGTGCCTGGGCACCGCCTTTGCGATCCTGGTGGTCCAGCAGGTTTCGGGCATGGTCTACCACACCAAGCAGCCCGAAAAGATGGGCTACTTCGTCGACGCGCCGGATGAAGCGGCCGCGGGCGCAGCCGAAGCCGCCCTGCCGATCGACTGGGGCACGGTCCTGCCAACCGCCGACCTGGCCGCCGGTGAGGCCGCCTTCGCGCGCTGCCAGGCCTGCCACACCGTCAACTCGGGCGGCGCCGACGGCATCGGCCCGAACCTGTTCGCCGTAGTCGGCGGCCCCGCCATGCACCGCGCGGGCTTCGCCTATTCGGACGCCATGGCCAAGCACAAGGCCGAGGCTCCGACCTGGAACTATGACGAGCTGGATCACTTCATCAACGCGCCGGGCCGCTATGTGCCGGGCACCAAGATGTCCTTCGCCGGCATCCGCGACGAGAAGACCCGCATCAACCTGATCGCCTGGCTGCGCTCGCAAGGCTCGGCCGGTTTCGCCATCCCGGCGCCGGACCCCGCCCGTCAGCCGGGCGCCGCCGCCCCGGCCGCCGCCGAAGGCGAAGCGCCGGCCGCTGAAGGCGCCGCTGCGCCGGAAGCCGGCGCCGCTCCGGCCGAGGCGCCTGCCGCCGAGGCCGCAGCAGCCCCCGCGCCGCAAACCTAAGGGCGAACGGACACGACAGACGACGGAAAGGCGGCCTTCGGGTCGCCTTTCTTCGTTCTGGCCTATTTCAGAACGATCAATCCGGCGTCGGTCGGCGTGAACCCGCAGGCATCGAAATAGAAAGGCCGAAGGTGCGGGTCGAAATCGACGTGCAGCCATTCGCAGCCCGTGGCCCGCGAACGGGCGACCGCTTCTTCGATCAAGGTCCGCGCGAGGCCCTGCCGCTGGTGGTCCGGCGTCACCATAGTGTCCAGAACGAAGGCATGAACGCCTCCGTCCCAGGCGACGTTCACAAAACCGATCAACCGCTCCCCCCGTCGCAGACAGACCCAGCCCAGGCTGTATCGATTGACCTGCGCCCACCAGTCGTCTGCGAACAGCCGGTGCTCGAAGCATTCGGCGTGAAGCACGTTGAGCTCAGCGTTATCGAACGCCCCGCGCCATTCGGTGATGATCTCTACGGCAGGCGCCTCTGGCTTCATTCGCTCAGTTATGAGCGGACGAGCGATCCCGCGTCAACGCCGCGAAACAGGCCTCAGAGACGGCGGAAAACCGCAGAGGCGAAGCCGTCGGCGGTCAGGCGGGCCTCGACCTCGGCCAGGGTCTCGACCACCACGCCGCCGCGCGCGCCGGTCGAATGGATGACGCTTTCGGCGTCGACCATCAGGGCCGAATGGCCGGTCCAGTCGCCCTCGGCCTGCGACAGCCAGACGACGAGATCGCCGCGCTGGGCGTCCGCGCGCGTCACGGCCAGGCCCAGGCGGGCCTGCTCATCCGCACGGCGCGGACCGGGCAGGCCGCAGGCCAGCAAAGCCTGCTGCACCAGACCCGAACAGTCGGTCTCCAGCGAAGAGCGGGCGCCCAGGGCGTGCGGACGGCCCAGCAGGCGCTCGGCCACGGCGACCAGATCACGCTCGAACGCGCCGACGGACTGAAGATCAGACTCAGCTAGGCCGGGAGCATCGTCGCCGACCAGGGCGTTCAGCGGCAGGGCGGCGGAAACGGAAGCCACGCGGCGCGTCGCCAGTGGCGCGCCCGGCGCCAGGGCCTCCAGCGAAACCCAGCCGACCACGCCGTCGCGTCGGGCGCGGCCCCAGGCGCGATCCTGACGGCGCTCCAGAACATCGAAGGCCTCGCCGAACAGCAGCTGGTCGATGCGTCCGCCGTCTTCCGCAACGATATCGGCGACCGGCAGACGGCAATGAGAGGGCTCGGTCCGGCGATAGGCCTCGGCTCGCATCAAACCTTCCAGCGCCTGCTCGGCCAGCACCACGCGATCCCCGTCCCGCAGGATCAGGGGCGCGCCAGGCGGCAGCAGGGCCAGGGTATCGGTCAAGCGGCGGTCTCTAGACAGCTCGGACAATTCGAGCCGCCCACCCTAGGCGCCGATCCCGAAGGGGGCGTTAACAGCCTTGGCTATTTGACGAATTTGTCGCTGAGGTAGCGGAAGCAGGCGCGGATGGCCTGGGCTTCTCCGCCCTCAGGCCAACCGGGACGGGCGCGCGGATTCCAGGCGAAGACGTCCATGTGCGCCCAACTGCCCGTCGTCGGGGCGAACTTCTGCAGGAAAAGGGCCGCCGTCACCGACCCGGCCTGAGCCCAGGCGGCGGAATCGTTGCGCACGTCGGCGATCTCGCTGTCCAGAGAGGCGCGATAGCCCGCCCACAGAGGCATCCGCCACAGAGGGTCGCCCACGGCGCGACCGGCGTTCAGCACGCCCTCGGCCAGGGCGTCGTCGTCGGTGTAGAGCGGCGGAAGCTCCGGCCCCAGGGCGATGCGCGCCGCGCCGGTCAGGGTGGCGAAGTCCAGCGTCAGGTCCGGCTCATGCTCGCCCGCCCGCGTCAGGATGTCGGCCAGGATCAGGCGGCCTTCGGCGTCGGTGTTGCCGATCTCGATGGTCAGGCCCTTGCGGCTGTTGAGGATGTCGCCCGGCCGGAAGGCGTCGGCCGACACAGCGTTCTCGACCGCCGCGACCAGCACCACCAGCCGCACCGGCAGACCGGCCTGCATGATCAGGCGGCCCAGCGCCAGGGCGTGGGCGGCGCCGCCCATGTCCTTCTTCATGTTGCGCATCCCGGCGGCGGGCTTGAGGTCCAGACCGCCGGTGTCGAACACCACCCCCTTGCCGACCAAGGCCACCAGCGGCAGGTCCGCCTTGTCCAGATTCCAGCCGATCTCCAGCACGCGCGGCGCGCGGTGCGGGGCGGCCGCGCGGCCGACGGCGTGGACAGCGGGGTAGTTCTCCTCCAGCAGGGCGTCGCCGGTCGTGACGGTCAGGCTTGCGCCCGCGCCCTCGGCGATCTCACGCGCGATGGTTTCGAGTTGCAGCGGCCCCATGTCGGCGGCAGGGGTGTCGACCATCTCGCGGGTCAGGGCGCAGGCGGCGGCGATGTTCAGCGTCGCCGTCAGATCAAGCCCCTCCGGCGCCGCCAGACGGGCGCGGCCGCGCTCAGGCCGGGCCTTGTAGCGGTCAAACAGATAGCCCCCCAGCGCGAAGGCCAGCGCCGCCGAATGCGCCGCCTCGCCCTCGACGCCCTCCAGTCGCCAGTCGCCCGCAGGCAGGCGCGTCGGCAGTCCGCGCGCGGTCATGGGGTCGAAGGCCTCGCCCGCGCCGAACAGGGCCAGCTCCGGCGCGCCGTCGGCGCCGGGGACGACCAGCAGTTGGCCCGTCTTGCCGGTAAAGCCGTTGGCCTCAGCCCAGGCGGCGATGCGTCCGTCCAACGTCGCGCCCGCCTTGGCGATGCGGACCGGGCGCGCGGCCGCTGAAGCGGGGATCAGCAGATCGGACTGATGGGACATGGGGCGACCTTTCCGACGCTTAACGCCGATTAACCAAACCTTGACCCGTCGGCGCGACCCTAGGGGCTGAACCGCCACGGACCCCTTCCATGTCGCGCAACGTCGCCCTCGCCGCAACCGTCAGCCTGACGCTTATGGCCCTCGCCGCCCCGGCTCTCAGCCAGACCGCGCCCGCGCCGCGCGTCCCCGCCGACGCCGCGACGCGCGCGGGCTATGACCGGGCCGACGCCCTCAGCCGCTCGGTCTTCTGGACCCAAGAGCAGCAGCTCAATCCGATGGACCCGCTCGCCGGGGTGAAGCTGTCCCAGGCCCTGCGCGAACTGGGACAGTATGACCAGGCGGCCGAGACAGCCCAAGGCGTGCTGGTCGTCCAGCCCGCCAATGTCGAGGCCATGCTGGAGGTCGGGCGCGCCCACATCGCGCGCGGCCAGGCCTTCTACGGCATCGCCGCGCTGGAACAGGCGAAGGCGGCGGCGCCGCGCGACTGGCGCCCGCTGTCGCTGCTGGGCGTGGCCTATCAGCAGGTGCGCCGTCCCGACGACGCCAAGGCGGCCTGGAACGAGGCCCTGCGCCTGTCGCCTGACAACGCGGACGTCCTGACCAACGCCGCCATCGCCCGCATCGGCGAGGGCGACGCGCCCTCGGCCGAGATCCTGCTGCGCCGCGCCGCCGCCCAGCCGGGCGCCGGGTTGCAGGTGCGCCAGAACCTGGCCCTGGCGCTGGGCCTGCAGGGCAAGACCGCCGAGGCCGAAGCCATCCTGCGCCGCGACCTGCCGCCCGAGGCGGCGGACCAGAACCTGCGCTGGCTGGCCGCGCGGATGCAGCCGGGGCAGAGCCCCATGCCCGCCGTCGCCGAGACGTCGCCGACGGCGCGAACGTGGTCGTCGTTGCTGCAGGGCGGGTAAAGCGCAACGCCTCTCCCTCCCCGTCCCGGGGTGGGTGGTCGGAGCGAAGCGGAGACCGGGTGGGGAGGGCCTGGTGATACGGAACTCGACGCGATCCCGGCCTCGGCGTCTGAATAGCCCTGCCGCCCCCACCCGGCTTCGCCTTTCAGGCTCAGCCACCCTCCCCGGGACGGGGAGGGAGAAGCGTCGCGCTATCTCACCGCCTCTCTTCACCTTCCGCACCCGAAGGCCTATCTTCATCCCGTGATCGACGACCTCTACAGCGCGCGCATCCTGTCGCTGGCGGCCAACCTGCCGCACAGCGGGCGCCTGCCTGCGCCCGAAGGCTCGGCCGAGCGGGTCGCCAAGCTGTGCGGGTCGAAGGCCATCGTCGACGTGACGCTAGACGCCGACGGCCGCGTCAGCGGCTTCGCCCAGACGGTCAAGGCCTGCGCCCTGGGCCAGGCGGCGGCGGGCGTGGTCGGCGAGGCCATTCTCGGCGCCTCGGTGCAGGAGATCGAGGCCGCGCGCGACGCCATGTCGGCCATGCTGAAATCCGGCGGCGACGGCCCCCAGGGCCGCTTCGAAGGCCTGCGGGTGCTGAAGCAGGTCGCCGACTATCCCGCCCGCCACGCCTCGACCATGGTGGCGCTGGAGGCGACGCTGGACGCCGTGCAGCAGGCGTTGGCGAAACACCACAGCGATACGCGAACTCGCCTCGCCGGCGCGGCCTGAACGGCGCGTCGGTTGATCCCCCTGCTGTGAAGAGGGATAAGCGCGACGAACCCGAAACAGAGCCCCCGGCGAAGGGACAGATGTCTCTCTACGAACGCAGCGTCCGCGCGGCCCATCGGGGCTATAAGCTGACGCTGTCTCCCCTGATCGGCCAGCAGTGCCGGTTCATGCCGACCTGTTCGGATTACGGGCGCGACGCCCTGATCCGGCACGGTCCGGTACGGGGGGGATGGCTCACCGTGCGGCGCCTCTGTAAATGCCATCCCTTCGGCGGTTCGGGTTATGATCCCGTTCCGCCCGCCAAGTCTGAAAAAGAACGACCGTCATGATCGAACTGAAATTTCCCGACGGCGCCGTGCGTCAGTATCCGGCCGGCTCGACGGGCCGCGACGTGGCCGCCGCCATCTCGCCCTCGCTGGCCAAGAAGGCGGCCCTGGTCGTCTGGAACGGCGAGCAGCGCGACCTGGACCGCGTCATCGACGGGAACGGCGACTTCCGCCTGCTGATGCGCGACGATCCCGAGGCGCTGGAGACCATCCGTCACGACGCCGCCCACGTGCTGGCCCAGGCGGTGCAGGAACTGTTCCCCGGCACCCAGGTCACGATCGGCCCGGCCATCGAGGACGGCTTCTATTACGACTTCGCCCGCGACGAGCCCTTCTCTACCGACGACTTCCCGAAGATCGAGAAGAAGATGGCCGAGATCATCGACCGGGGCGCCCCGCTGGAGCGTCAGGTCTGGAACCGCGACGAGGCCATCGCCCACTTCGAAAAGATCGGCGAGGACTATAAGGCCGAACTGATCCGCGACCTGCCCGAGAGCGAGACGATCACCGTCTACAAGCAGGGCGAATGGGCCGACCTGTGCCGGGGGCCGCACTTCCCGACGACCAAATTCGTGGGCAAGGCCTTCAAGCTGACCAAGCTGGCGGGCGCCTATTGGCGCGGCGATTCCAACCGCGCCCAGCTTCAGCGCATCTACGGCACCGCCTGGGCGAGCAAGGAAGACCTGGACGCCTATCTGCTGCGCATCGAGGAGGCCGAAAAGCGCGACCACCGCAAGCTGGGCCGCGCCATGGAGCTCTTCCACATGCAGGAAGAGGGCCGGGGCATGGTCTTCTGGCACCCCAAGGGCTGGGTGCTGTGGCGCGTGCTGGAGGCCTATATGCGCCGCCGTCTGGACGCCGCCGGCTATGTCGAGGTCAAGACGCCCCAGGTGCTGGACCGCAAATTCTGGGAACAGAGCGGCCACTGGGACAAGTATCGCCCCAATATGTTCGTCTGCGAAACGGTCGAGGGCGAGACGCTCAGCCTCAAGCCGATGAACTGCCCCGGCCACGTCCAGATCTTCGATCAGGGCCAGCGGTCCTATCGCGAACTGCCGCTGCGCATGGCCGAGTTCGGCGCCTGTCACCGCTATGAGCCGTCGGGCTCGCTGCACGGCCTGATGCGGGTGCGCGGCTTCACCCAGGACGACGCCCACATCTTCTGCCGCGAGGACCAGATCGTCGAGGAGACGGCCGAGTTCATCAAGCTGGCCTATTCGGTCCACGCCGACCTGGGCATGGAGACCAAATACATCAGCCTGGGCACCCGCCCCGAGCTGCGCGCCGGCACCGAGGAATTCTGGGACAAGGCCGAGGCCCAGATGCTGGAGGCCGCCCGCGCCGCCGGAACCGAGCCGGTCGTCACCGAGGGCGACGGCGCCTTCTACGCGCCCAAGCTGGACTTCATCGTCAAGGACGCCATCGGCCGCGAATGGACCTGCGGCACGATCCAGCTGGACTATGTGCTGCCCGAACGTCTGGATGCGACCTACATCGCCGAGGACGGCCAGAAGCACCGCCCGGTCATGCTGCACCGCGCGATCCTGGGCTCGTTCGAGCGCTTCATCGGCATCATGATCGAGAACTACGCCGGGGCCTTCCCGCTGTGGCTGGCGCCGACGCAGGCCGTGGTGGCGACCATCACCTCGGACGCCGACGGTTACGCCGAAGAGGTTCTGGCCAAGTTCCGGGCGGCGGGCCTGCGGACCGAGATCGACCTGCGCAACGAGAAGATCAACTACAAGATCCGCGAACACTCGGTCGCCAAGGTGCCCGCCATCGCCGTGGTCGGCCGCAAGGAGGCCGAGGAAGGCAAGGTCGCCATCCGCCGCTTCGGCTCTCAGGCCCAGACCATCGTCACGGTCGAGGAAGCCATCGCCATGCTGACGGACGAAGCCCTGGCGCCGGATCTGAAGCGCATCCGCGACGGCGTGGCGTAAGACGGAACGCGCTTCTCCTCCCCACTTTGTGGGGAGGTGGCGCGGCGCCGCAAGGCGACGTGTCGGAGGGGCTGCCGGTCGTGCTGGCCCCTCCACCACTTCGTGGTCCCCCTCCCCATGAAATGGGGAGGAAAAGGCGCCATAAGCCTGTCATGGCCACAACCCTCTACATCGACGCCGACGCCTGCCCCGTGAAGGAGGAGGTCTATCGCGTGGCGCGCCGCTGCAGCCTGAAGGTCTTCGTGGTGTCCAACGCCTGGATCAACACGCCGCGCGAGCCGCTGATCGAACAGGTCGTCGTCGACGCTGGGCCGGACGTGGCCGACGACTGGATCGCCGAGCGCGCCCAGCGCGGCGACATCGTCATAACCGCCGACATTCCGCTGGCCGATCGCTGTCTGAAATCGGGCGCCCAGGCGCTGAAGTCGAACGGCCAGCCTTTCACGACGGACTCCATCGGGTCGGCCCTGGCCGGGCGGATGATCGGCGAGCACCTGCGCTCCATGGGCGTGCCGACCAGCGGGCCGCCGCCATTCTCGGCCGCCGACCGCTCTTGCTTCCTGCAGGCGCTGGACGCCGCCGTCGTGCGGGCGCGCCGGGAGGCGTCATGAGCCGCATCCCCGAGGACGAGCTGGAGTTCCGCTTCTTCCGCGCCGGCGGCCCCGGCGGCCAGAACGTCAACAAGGTCTCGACCGCCGTGCAGATGCGGTTCGACGTCAGGAACTCGCCCAGCCTGACCGAGCCGGTGAAGGCGCGGCTGATGAAGCTGGCGGGCAGCCGCCTGACGCTGGACGGGGTGATCGTCATCAGCGCCGTGCGCTTCCGCACGCAGGAGCGCAACCGGGCCGACGCCATCGAACGGCTGGAGACCATGGTCGCCGAGGCCTCGATCAAGCCGGTCTATCGCGTGCCGACTCGGCCGACGCGCGCATCGAAGGAACGGCGGCTGCAGGCCAAGTCCAGCCGATCTTCGATCAAGAGCGGGCGTGGAAAGCCGTCGCTGGACTGATCAGTCCTGCGCCGGACGGAACAGCAGGGCCGCGATCTGGTCCTGGTCGTCGAAGGCGATGACCCAGTCAGTGGCCTGCTTCTCGAACACCACGCGGAACATGTCGGCGCCGCTCTGCTGGCCGCGATGTTCGATCGTCTTCAACGGACCAAACTGCTGGATCAGGGGCGCCACAGCGCCGGATTGGGCGCGGATCTGCTCGGCCATATCGGTGCTGAACACCGCATAGTCGATCTGATTGGTCTGGAAGGCGGCGATGACCCGGCGCAGGGCCTCTTCAGAGCGGGCGATGTCGGGCGCCTGGGCGGCGGGGCCGGCGATCGACGGCGAGGCGGGCGGCGCCGAAGCGGCGGGCGCATCCCCCTCGAAGGCGTCGGGCAGCGTCGCCGCAGCCGCGCCCTGGGTCGGCGCCCGGCTCGGAGCGGTGGTCTGGGCCAGCGCCGGGACGGCCAGCAGGAGAGCGCCCGACAGGACGACGGCGAAGGAAGAGGTCTTCATGAAACTCAGGCTCCGAAGAAACGTCAGGCGACGATCATCGGCCAAAGCGTCAGCACCAAGGCGGCCGTCGACGCGCAGACTGCGACGGTGACGGCGGCGACCACCCAGGGCCGCGTTCCGGCCTTCTCGATCACCAACGTCTGAGATTGCGGCGGGTTCTGCACCAGGCGCGACAGGGCCTTGAGGGCGGCCATCGCCTCCTCGACGGTTTCCTTGATCTGGGCCTGCGGTCCCAGCTCGCGCTTGATCCAGCGCTCGACCACCGGCTTGGCGGCCTCCCACAGATCGTGATCGGGGTTCAGGCGGCGCGCCACCCCCTCGACCGAGACCATGGTCTTCTGCAGCAGCACCAGTTCAGGCCGCATGTGCATGTCGAACAGGGCGGTGATCTCGAACAACTGGCCCAGCAGACGGCCCATCGACACCTGGCTGGCCTGGCGGCCGATCACCGGCTCGCCAACCGCGCGCAGGGCCTGGGCGAAGGTGTCCACCGAGTGATGCGGCGGCACATAACCCGCCTCGAAATGGACGCGGCTGATGCGGTCGTAGTCGCGGCTGATGAAGCCCCACAGGATCTCGGCCAGGTAGCGCCGCTCGGCCGGGCCCAGCCGGCCGACAATGCCGAAGTCGATGGCCGTCAGTTGGGCGGGCGCGTCGGCGAACAGATTGCCTTCGTGCAGGTCGGCGTGGAAGACGCCGTGGTCCAGCGCCTGGACCAGGAAGGCGCGCACCACCTTGTCGGCCAGGGCGTCCTTGTCGAGGCCCGGCAGTTCGACCAGGGCCGGGTCCGTCATCGGCAGTCCGGGCGCCCATTCCAGCGTCAGCACCCGCTTGCCCACTCCGTCCCAGACCACGGCGGGGGCCGACATATAGCCGTCCTTGGCCATGACCTCGGCCAGTTCGGACGCGGCCGCCGCCTCAAGCCGCATATCCAGCTCAAGCTGCAGCGACTGGGCGATGATCTCGACGAAGGCGCGCGGCTCCAGCCGACGGGCGGGTTCGACGAAGCGGTCGACCAGCTTGGCCCCCAGACGCATGGCGTCCAGCCCCTGGGCCACGCGGCGCTCGACGCCGGGGCGCAGCACCTTGACCGCCACCTTGCGCCCGTCGGCCAGCCAGGCGGGATGCGCCTGCGCGAGCGAAGCGGCGCCCATGGGCTCCACCAGGTCGATGAACAGGCTCTCGGCCGGACGGCCCAGCGACCGTTCGATCTCGCGCTTGGCCTCTTCCAGCGGGAAAGGCGGCAGCTTGTCCTTCAGACGCCCCAGATCCTGGGCGAACTGCAGGCCGAAGATGTCGGCGCGGGTGGCCAGCACCTGGCCCAGCTTGATGGCGACCGGCCCCAGATGCTCGAACGCCTGACCGACACGCTGGCCGGGTCGTCCGGCGCGGTGCTTGCGGCTGGCGAACAGCTGGATCAGGCGTGCGAACGGGCGACCCCAGGCGGGCAGCAGGGGATTGGCCTCACGCGGGATCAGGGCGTCGTGGCGCGCCAGAACCCAGCCCCAGCGCACCATGCGCAGGGCCGCGCCGACCGGATGGCGCACCGGCTGGGCCTGCGGCGTCGGCGGCGGGGCGTTGAAGGTCAGCCGGCTCAGATCGCCCACCCATGGTGGATGGCGGCGATCCCGCCCGACAGATTGGTGACGGTGACGCGGCTGAAGCCCGCCTCCTCGATCATCCGCTTGAAGGTCTGCTGATCAGGGAAGCGTCGGATGCTCTCGACCAGATACTGGTAGGAATCGCGGTCCTTGGCGACCAGTTGGCCGATGCGCGGAATGGCGTGGAAGGACCAAGCGTCATAGGCCTTGCGCAGGGCGCCGGTCGTCGGGCGCGAGAACTCCAGGCAGATGAAGCGGCCGCCCGGCTTCAGCGCGCGGCGCGCCTCACGCAGGGCGCCCGCGACGTCCGACACGTTGCGGATGCCGAAGCTGATCGAATAGGCGTCCAGGCAGGCGTCGGGGAACGGCAGGTTCATGGCGTCGCCGACGCCCCAGGCCATCTCCGGCTCGCCGCCCTTGGCCACGCCGTTCAGGATCATCTCGGCGTTGTAGTCCATGACGATGACGGTGGCGTCCTCGCCGCCGCGCCGTTCCTGGGCCGCGCGGGCCATCTTGGAATAGCGGCGAGCCATGTCGCCGGTGCCCCCGGCCATGTCCAGCACCACCTCGCCCGGACGGACGTTCAGCTTGGCCGCCGTCGCGTCCTTCCAGATGCGGTGCACGCCCGCGCTCATCAGGTCGTTCATCAGGTCGTAGTTGGACGCGACGGAATCGAACACGCCGCGCACCATCTGCACCTTTTCCTTGGCGTCCACATCGCGGAAGCCGAAGGAGGATGTCTTGCCGGAAGCGTTGGAGGAGGGATCGGCCTGGGTCATGGATGGGGTGTAACGCCTCCCGTCGCCGCCGTCATCCGGGGAAGCGTCGCATCTGACGCAGGCTTGCGGCTTGTCCCGTCACAGAGCGCGCGATACGCCTGAACAAAATCCAAGGAGACGCCCATGACCGCCGCCCTCGACGTGACCGAAGTTCTGGCGGGCCTGCCCGACTGGCGCCGCGCCGACGATTCGCGCCCGGCCATCACGCGGACCCTGCGCTTCGCCGATTTCAACGCCGCCTTCGGCTTCATGACCCGCGTCGCCCTGCTGGCGGACAAGGTCGACCACCATCCTGAGTGGTCCAACGTCTACAACCGCGTCGAGGTGCTGCTCACCACTCACGACGCCGACGGCGTGACGGAACGCGACGTGGCGATGGCCCGCTTCATCGACGAGGCGGTCAAGGGGCTGGTCGAGTAATGGGCCGCGTCGCGGGCAAGGCGGCCCTGATCACCGGCGCCGCCGGGGGCCTGGGTCAGGCGATGGCGCGGATGCTGGTTCGCGAAGGCGCCAAGGTGGCGCTCAGCGACCTGGACCTGAACGGCGCGCGGGCGCTGGCCGAGACGATCAACGCCGAGCATCCCGGCATGGCCTTCGCCTATGAGCATGACGTCACGCGCGAAGACGACTGGGTCCGCGTCGTCGGCGCGGCGGTTCAGGACATGGGCGGGCTCAGCATCCTGGTGAACAACGCCGGAATCGGCGGCAGTCTGCTGTGGGCCGAGCAGGACACCCTGGAGAACTGGCGCAAGGTTCAAGCGGTCAATCTGGAATCCGTCATGCTGGGCTGCAAGCACGCCATGGCGCCGCTGCGGGCCTCGGGCGCGGGGTCGATCATCAACATCTCCTCCATCGCCGGACTGGCGGCCGCGCCGGGCATGGGCGTCTATAACGCCACCAAGGCGGCGGTCTGGCTCTACACCAAGACGGTCGCGCTGGAGTGCGCCAAGGCGGGCTGGAACGTGCGCGCCAACTCGGTGCACCCGGTCTTCATCAAGACGCCGATCCTTGATCCCTTCATCGCCATGGCGGGCGGTGACGAGGCGAACGCCCACGAAAAGCTGGCGCGCGGCATTCCGCTGAAGCGCATCGGCGAGCCGGACGACGTGGCCTGGTGCGTGCTGTATCTGGCCTCGGACGAGTCCAAGTTCGTGACCGGCGCCGAGTTCAAGATCGACGGCGGACTGACGGCGCAGTAGGCCAGCCAGCGGTGGTTAGCCTGCGGAGATCAGGAACACGAAAAAGGGCGCCGCGGTCTCCCGCAGCGCCCTTCCGTCTTCAGGCTTGAAGCCTCAGTTGCCGTAAGCAGGCGGCATGGCCCCTTCACCGCCGGTGCGATAGCGGTCGCGCAGCAGCAGGTTGCGCGCCTGCAGCGGCTGCTCCACCCCGTCGATCAACACGGCCGAGGGCTGGCTCAGCGGCTCCAGCGGATCGCCGGACCAGACCACGACGTCGCCCGCAGCCCCGGCCTTCAGCTCGCCGAACTGGCCGTCGAAGCCGAAAATGCGGGCCGGGTTGACCGTGATCGCCTGAATGGCCGCCGCGAACGGCAGGCCGTGCGAGACCGCGTTGCCCGCGTTGTAGCGGATATCGCGGGCGCGGTGGGTCGAGCCTTCATTGCCCTTGATGGCGATGACCACCCCGGCCGCGTTCAGCGCCGCCGCATTCTGCATCCGCGCCGCCCGGCTTTCGAAATTGCCCGGCAGGTTGGTCAGGGGATGCAGCAGCACAGGCACGTTCGCCGCCGCGATCTCATTGGCCACCAGCCAGCCTTCGGCGGCGCCGTCCAGGATGACCTTCACCCCTTCTTCGCGCGCCAGACGCAGCACCTGCTGGATGTCCGAGGCGCGGTTGACCGTGACGATCAGCGGCATCGAACCATTGGCCACCGGGATCAAGGCCTCCAGGTCGGCGCGCGACAGGGACAGGTCGCGCAGCGCCGCCCGGTCATAGGCGGCCTTGTTGCGCGCATAGAGGCGCGTCTCGGCCATGGTCTCCTTGAATAGGACGAACTCGGCGCCGCGCGCGCCGCCCGCCACGCCCTTCCCGGCTTCGCCGAACGGGGCGACCATGGCCACGCGCGGCTTCACCAGGATGTCGGCGCCGCCCAGCTTGATGACCGCCGCCTGACCGGCGAACAGGCCCGGCGACTGGAAGCCGCCGTGACCGGCCCCAGCGAAGTCGGAATCGTCATGACTGTGACCGCCGCCCGAGCCCGCGTGCTGAGGCGTGACCACCGCGCGGGTGACGCCGCCCAGACGGGCCGTCGGCAGGGTGAAGGACCACGGGTCCAGACCGTAGGACAGGTCGAAGGCGGCCGTCAGGGTGTTGGCGTTGTTCGACAGATCATTGGAGCCGCGCACAGAGCCGACTTCCGAACCGCCGAGCCCGGAATCAACCGCGACGAAGCCGGGGGTGACGATTTTGCCGCGCGCGTCGATGACCCGCAGCCCGGCCGGCGCCGCGCCGGTTCCGACCGAAACAACCGTGCCGTTACGGATGACCACCGTGCCGTTCTCGATCACCGAGGTTCCGGTCAGCACCTGGCCGCCGGTGATGGCGACGTCCTGGGCCAGGGCGGGGCCGGTCAGGGCGAAGGCCGCGACAGCGCCCGCAAGCAGAGTTTTGATACGCATGGTTCAGCGAGCTCCCTGGGCGACGCCGGCGGCGGCCTGACCGAAGCCGGGCTGGCCCAGTTCGAAATCGGACACGGGCTGGAAGGCGGGATTCTGACGATCGAAGGCCAGGCCGCCGTCGATGAAGACCTGATCGGCGCGGGCGTAGATCGAGAAGGGATCGGCGCTCCAGATCACCACGTCGGCGCGCTTGCCGTTCTCCAGCGAGCCGGTTTCCTTGTCGATGCCCATGGACTTGGCGGCGTTCAGCGTGATCCAGCTGATGGCGTGCTCTTCGGCGATGTTCATCCCCGCGCGGCGACCGGCCGACAGGGCGGCGGCGGCTTCCTGGTTCAGGCGCTGGATCAGTTCGGCGTCGTCCGAGTGGATGACGGCGCACGAGCCTTCGGGCGCGTCGGTCAGGGCGGCGTTCTCCTCGATGCCGTCCAGGGCCTCCATCTTGAAGCCCCACCAGCCGGTCCACATGGCGGCGCAGACGCCTTCACGGGCCAGCAGCGGCGCGATCTTGTAGGCCTCGACCGCGTGGTGGAAGGTGGTGATCTTGTAGCCGAACTCCTTGGCCACATCGAGCATCACCGCCATTTCATCGGCGCGGTAGCAGTGGTTCTGGATCAGGATCGAGCCGTCCAGAACACCCGCCAGGGTCTCAAGCTGCAGGTTGCGGGTCGGGGGCGTCCCCTGGCCGTCCTCGCGCCACTTGTCCCATTTGGCCTTGTAGTCGCGCGCGGCGATGAAGCCGGCGCGATAGCCCGCGACATTGCCCATGCCGGTGGCCGGCGAGGTGTTGCGCGAGCCGTAAACGCGCGACGGGTTCTCGCCGCAGGCCATCTTCAGGCCGTAGGGGGCGTTGGGGAACTTCATCCCCTGCATCGTCACGGAGGGGACGTTGCGCAGGGTCACGCCGCGACCGCCGAACAGATTGGCCGAGCCGGGCAGGATCTGCACCGTCGTCACCCCGCCCGCGCGGGCGGTGTTGAAGCCGGGATCCTGCGGCCAGATCGAGTGCTCGGACCAGACCTGGGCGGTGTTCGGGTTGGTGGCTTCGTTGCCGTCGCTCATGCCCATGACGCCGGGCGAGGGATAGACGCCCAGGTGGCTGTGAATGTCGATGATGCCCGGCGTGACGAAGCGGCCGCGCGCATCCACTACCTGATGGCCCGCCGGAACCGGGGTGTCCGCTCCGCCGACGGCGGCGATGCGGCCGTCGGTGACGACGACGACGCCGCCCTCGATCTTCTGCCCCGCGCCGGTCAGCACCGTCGCGCCGACGATGGCCATGTTCTGGCGCGGCAGGCCGCGATAGGTCGAGGGATAGGGGTCAGTGTTGGCCCAGCCGTCCAGCCCCGGCGCCATCGTGCGGTCCTTGGAGGACGACGCGGCGGAGGCCGTCTCGGTCTTGGGCGCGGCGTCGCCGGTCGTGGCGCAGGCCGACAGGCTGAGCGCGCCGAGCGCGCAGGTGAGAACGGCGAGGCTTGGACCCCGCAGGCGACTGAACAACATGGGCGAGCCCCCTCGCGCCCGCGAACTGCGGGCAGACAATGGCGCGTATACAATCGCCAGTTTCCGTCAGGGTAAAGCTCTAAAAGCCGCCGCTCGCGGCAAAGTCAGACGCAGGCTCAGGCGTCTGCCAGACGCGCGCGGACTTCGGCGTCGTCCAACCCCTCGACCTCGATCATCTTCAGCCGCGACTGTCCGCCGCGCGCCAGGGTCACGTCGCGCTTGGGCACGCCCAGAGCCTTGGCGAGGAAAGCGGTCAGGGCGGCGTTGGCCTCGCCCTCCACCGGCTGGGCGCGGACGCGGACCTTGAGCACCGGGCGGCCGTCCGGGTCGACGTCCCAGCCGTCGATGCGGTCGGCGGAGGCGCGCGGGGTCAGCTTGATGGCGAGGCGGGCGGTCATGGCGGCGTGTTTGGCCCAAGGAGAGGAAAGGTCCAAATTTTCGTCATTCTCCGGCAAGCCGCACAGCGGCGCAGACCGGGGAACCCAGCGGCGCCCGGAGGGCGAAACTTCACGCGCCACGCCTGCAGTAAAGATCGCCTTTGGCGCTGCTGGGTCCCCCGGTCTCGCTCCGCTCGCCGGAGGATGACGAAAGGTAAGGCGCGCCAAAAAGAAACGCGCCGGACGATCTCTCGCCCGGCGCGCTTCAACTCAGCCTGCGGCGCCCTTAGCCCAGGGCGGCCATCAGCTCCGGCACGGCGGTCTTGTAGTCCGCGACCAGGCCATAATCGGCGACCTGGAAGATCGGGGCGTCGGGGTCCTTGTTGATCGCGACGATCACCTTGGAATCCTTCATCCCGGCCAGGTGCTGGATGGCGCCCGAGATGCCGATGGCGATGTAGAGGGCCGGGGCCACGACCTTGCCGGTCTGGCCGACCTGGTAGTCGTTGGGGGCGTAGCCCGCGTCGACCGCCGCGCGCGAGGCGCCGACGGCGGCGCCCAGCTTGTCGGCCAGGGGGTCCATGACGGCGTGGAACTCTTCGGCCGAGCCCAGGGCGCGGCCGCCCGAAACGACGATCTTGGCGGCGCCCAGTTCGGGGCGGTCCGACTTGACCATTTCCTCGGAGACGAAGGCGGTCTTGGGCGCTTCGCCGGCGGCGACGCTCTCGACCGAAGCCGAACCGCCTTCAGCGGCGGCGGCGAAGGCCGTCGGGCGCACGGTGATCACCTTCTTGGCGTCGGCCGACTGGACCGTCTCCAGCGCGTTGCCCGCATAGATCGGGCGTACGAAGGTGTCGGCCGAGACGACTTCGACGATGTCCGAGATCGGCGCCGTGTCCAGCTTGGCGGCGATACGCGGGGCGAAGTTCTTACCGTCGGTGTTGGCCGGGGTCAGGATGGCGTCGTAGTTCCCGGCCAGCGGCAGGACGGTGGCTTCGACGGCCTCGGCCAGGCCATGGGCGACGGCGTCGCCCTCGGCCAGCAGGACCTTGCGCACGCCCGCGATCTTGGCCGCAGCGTCAGCCACGCCTTGCGCGCCCTTGCCCAGCACCAGAACATCCACGTCCGACGACAGCGCCAGGGCGGCCGTCACGGTCTTGTTGGTGGTGTCGCGAACAACCGAACCGTCGTGGTCGGCGATGACGAGAACGGCCATTACAGAACCCCTGCGTCTTTGAGCTTGGAAACCAGTTCGGCCGCATCGGCGACCTTGACGCCCGCCGAACGCTTCGGCGGCTCCGTCACCTTCAGCACCTTGAGGCGATCAGCCGTGTCGACGCCGTAGTCGGCGACCGCCTTCACGGCGATCTCCTTCTTCTTGGCCTTCATGATGTTCGGCAGCGAGGCGTAGCGCGGCGTGTTCAGGCGCAGGTCGACCGACACCACGGCCGGCAGTTCAGCCGAGACCGTCTGCAGGCCGCCGTCGACTTCACGGGTGACGACAGCCTTGCCGCCGTCGATCGCCAGCTTGCCGGCGAAGGTGGCCTGCGGCCAGTCCAGCAGGGCGGCCAGCATCTGGCCCACGGCGTTGTTGTCGCCGTCGATCGACTGCTTGCCCAGCAGCACCAGGTCCGGCTTCTCTTCGTCCACCACGGCCTTCAGCACCTTGGCGACGGCCAGCGGCTCCAGGTCCGTGTCCGACTGCACCAGGACGCCGCGATCGGCGCCCATGGCCAGGGCCGTGCGGATGGTTTCCTGCGCCTGGGTCACGCCGATGGAGACGACGACGATTTCCGTCGCCGTGCCTGCGGCGTGGTGTTCCTTGCCTTCCTTCAGACGCACGGCCTCTTCGACGGCGATTTCGTCGAAGGGGTTCATGCTCATCTTGACGTTGGCTAGGTCGACGCCGGTCTGGTCCGCCTTCACGCGGGCCTTGACGTTGCTGTCGATCACCCGTTTCACCGGGACGAGTACCTTCATGAGCCTATCCACTTGGTCATCGAAATGTCGGTCGAGGGATTGGACCGACGAAACGAGCCTGTCAACGTAACGCTACGTGAACTGCGGTCGTGTCGCGGACGCATTTTTGATCTATTGAGACTGGCATGAAACGCTTCCTGACGATCCGGCGCCTCAGCTTCATTTTCTTCAGCCTGTTCGCGGTGACGCTGGCCGGGGTGTTCATCCTGCAGCGTTTCTGGGTCGATCCGGGCGATCGCTGCACGGCCAAGGGCTATTGGTACGACATGGAGACGCGCATCTGTGCGCAGCCCCTCTACATCCCCGACATCACCGGCCGCCCGGCCGGGACGACGCGGGCCGAGGCGTCGAACAAGGCCAATCAGGAACTGCTGAGCCTGGAAGATCAGGTCAACGCCGAGAAACGCGCCCGCGTCGCCGCCACCAAGGCCGAGCGCGAGCGGGTGAACGCCCTGCGATCGCAGTAGGCGCTGCGCTTCAGCGCGTCGCGCCCGGCCGCCACAGGACATCGCCCGCGCCGTTGGCGTTGGCGCGGCGGGCGGCGACGAACAGCAGGTCCGACAGGCGGTTGAGGTAACGCACCACCTCCGGGTTCACGACTTCGCCCGATTCGACCAGGCGCACGGCCTCGCGCTCGGCCCGGCGGCACACGGTGCGCGCCAGGTGCAGATGCGCCGACAACGGCGAACCGCCCGACAGGATAAAGCTGTCCAGCGGCTTGAGGCTCTCGTTCATCCAGTCGATCTCGGATTCCAGCCGCTCGACCTGGGAGGCGATGATGCGCAGGGCCTCCCACTTGGGCGCCGGCTCCATCGGCGTGGCCAGATCGGCGCCGAGATCGAACAGCTCGTTCTGGATGCGGCCCAGCATGGCGTCGATGCGGTCGTTCTGGCCGCTGTTCAGACGGGCCACGCCGATGACGGCGTTCAGTTCGTCCACCGCGCCATAGGCCTCGACCCGCGCATCGGTCTTGGACACGGGAGCGCCGGAAGCCAGGCGGGTCTGCCCGGCGTCGCCGGTGCGGGTGTAGATCTTGTTTAGCGTCACCATGGCGCGCCCTCCCCTATCTCTTGGCGGTCTTGTCGGCCGCGCGTCAGCCCGCGTGGGTGCGCTTCAGCCACATGCCGATCATCAGCAGCAGCACCGCCACCGCCTGAAGGATGATGCGCAGGCGCATCAGCTTGTTCGAGCGGACGCTCGCCCCCTCGCCGCCCTTGTTCAGGTTGTAGAGGCCGAAGCCGAGGGTGACGACGACGCCGGCCACGGCGATCAGGATCAGAATGTCGATGAGGTCCATGACCGCTTCTTAGGCCCGACCGCATTCCCGCGCCAGACGTGTCGAAACCGGGGCGCAATTGCGACCTATTCGCACACCCCCATTGCACTGAGAATGCGAACGCTGTTGAGAGGCGTTCTCATTTTTAAAGGCTCCCTCCCCGAATGTCCTGCTTCCGCTCGTCCCGCCGCTCGTCCCTGCTGGCCGCCACCGCTCTGATGACCATCGGCGCCGGCGCTCCCGCCTTGGCCGACGAGGCCGCAGCGACGACGGAGCAGACGCACAAGGTCGCCGACGTGGTCGTCACCGCCTCGGGCTTCGAGCAGAAGATCGAGCAGGCGCCGGCCTCCATCAGCGTGCTATCGCGAGAGGAGTTGAGGGAAACCCGGTATCAGAGCTTGGCGGAAGTTCTGGCCACGGTCGAAGGCGTCGACGTCGGCGCTGCGGCGGGCAAGACCGGCGGCCTGAACATTTCTATTCGTGGGATGCCCAGCGACTACACCCTGGTTCTGGTGGACGGCCGCCGCCAGAACCCCGCAGGCAACATCACGCCCAACGGCTTCGGCGAAACCTCGACCAGCTTCATCCCGCCGATGTCGGCGATCGACCGGATCGAAGTGGTGCGCGGCCCCGTCTCGACCCTCTACGGCTCGGACGCGATGGGCGGCGTCGTCAACATCATCACCCGCAAGGTCGGGACCGAATGGAGCGGCTCGTTCAGCGCCGACGGCACCTTCCAGAGCGACAATCAGTTCGGAAACATCTACGGCGCCAACGCCTATGCTCAAGGTCCGCTGGTGAAGGATCTTCTGGGCCTGGCCCTGCGCGGCCGCTATTCGCAGCGCGAAGCCTCCAGCCTGACCTATGAGAAGGACGACGGCGGCGCGGTCATCATCAGCCAGCGCGGTCCCAGCCCGGTTGAAAACGAGCTCTGGTCCGTCGGCGGCCGCCTGAACTTCACACCCCACGCCGACCACGACTTCTACTTCGACGTCGATCTGCAGCGTCAGTGGTACGACAACTCGACCGCCCAGCTGGGCACCCTGGGCGTGCGCGGCTACGGCCCCGATCAGGAGTTCAACCAGGACGAATACGTCCTGGCGCACAACTGGCGCCTGCCCTTCGGCGAGCTGCAGTCCACCTTGTCGCACTCCACGCGCGAGACCTTGGGCCGCATCCTGCCCGACGACGTGCCCGGCACCGACCGCAAGGCCGGCCAGGCCCGCACCCTGGAGGCGACCAACACCATCTTCGACACCAAGCTGTTCTCGCAGTGGCGCAACCACACCTTCACTATCGGCGGCCAATACTGGGACGCAGAGATGGTCGACGGCGTGGCCCCCGCGCCTTACACCCACCAACAGTGGGCGCTGTTCGCCGAGGATGAGTGGCGCTTCACCGACGCCCTGGCCCTGACCCTCGGGGTCCGTTACGACGACCACAACGTCTTCGGCGACCATATCAGCCCGCGCGCCTATCTGGTGTGGAACGCGACCGAGAACTGGACCCTGAAGGGCGGCGTCAGCCAGGGCTTCAAAACCCCGCGCCTAGATCAGATCGCCCCCGGCATCACCGGCTTCACGGCCCAGGGCACCCGTCCGACCATCGGCACTCCGACGCTGAAGCCGGAGACCTCGACCTCAACCGAGTTCGCCATCTTCTACGACAACCGCGACAACTTCCGCGCCAACGCCGTGATGTTCCGCAATGAGTTCTCGGACAAGATCACCAGCGGCCCCGGCCTGCTGAACTGCACCTTCGCCCCGATCATCGACAACGGCCCGCCGGTCGTGCGCGACGAGACCCAGACCAACCGCCCCGGCTGCGTCGACTACGGTTACTGGCCCGACCTCGACCTGTTCGGCCAGGCCATCAATGTTGATGAAGCCGTCACCCAGGGCCTGGAAGCCGCCTTCCACTGGTCGATCAACGACGCCTGGTCGCTCAACGGCAACTACACCTACACCGACAGCGAGCAGAAGAGCGGCCCCGAGGCCGGACAGCCGCTCTACAACACGCCCGAGCACATGGTGAACGGCGTGCTGCGCTGGCACGTCACCGACCGCCTGAGCCTGTGGGCGCGCGGCGAATACCGCAGCGATCGCTATCGCGACCCGGACACGGCGACCAGCACCGCCAAGGCGACCTGGGGCGACTATCGCAGCTATTCCGTCTTCCACCTGGGCGGCTCGTATCGCGCCACCGAACGGGTGGCCTTCAACGCCACCATCTACAATCTGTTCGACAAGGACTTCGTGTCCTACCGCCCCTACGTCAGCAACACCCGTACGGGCGCGATCAGCTATACCAACCTCTACGCTAACAATCAGGAGCCCCGGCGCCTGTGGTTGTCGGTCAATATCGACTTCTGATCTCTTTCCAGTTTCCTCCCCGACTGACCGGGCCGCCTCCCTTGGGATGCGGCCCGTTTTTTTGACCTGCGCCAAACTAAGCCGTTGGTCACTTTTGGCTGGCAGGGTGGCCGCCATGACCGATCGCGCCATCCGCAATCTTGAACACCTGCGTCGCACCGCCTCGACGGCGCGCGTGCTGAACCTGCTCAAGGTCTATGACGAGCACGGCGACAGCGAGGACTGGGCCGAACACCCCATGTTCCGCAGCCCGGCCCTGAACCGCGCCCTGATCATCAAGCACCGGCTGCGGCGCAATGAGACCGACGCCTTTCCGGGCCGTCGCCAAGTCGCGACCAAGATCGTGGTGCCGATCGACAGCACCGATCTGAAGACCGGCGGCCGCTTCATCTTCGTCAATCAGATCGGTTTCGAGCGCGCCATGCACGAGGCCTTCGGCGTCGATCCCGACCACCTGGACCTGAAGACCCTACGGCTGATGGATCAGCTGCCGTCGCTGGACCCCTTCCTGCTGCGCGAGCAACTGCGGCGCGGCGGCGTGGACGCGGCTCCCTGCTACTTCGCCCTCAGCGAAGCCGACCTGGAGCGGATGCAGGAGTTCGTCCAGAAGGAGATCGAGCCGCTGGTCACGCTCAGCATCGGCGACGGCGTGGTCGCCGCCGGATCGACCGCTCGCATGGCGTCGAAAATCCTGTCCAACGCTCCCGGCGACCGGCTGGACGCCCTGCGGCTGACGCTGAAGCTGGAGCCGGAACAGTATCAGGAAGGCGTCTTCTGCTGGAAGGGCTTCCTCTACTACAAATGGGCGCTGACCAGCCTGATGGCGGACATTGTGCACGTCGCCGACGAAGTGGGAACGGTCCAGCCCGTCGGCCCCAGCGACCAGGCCGCCAAGGACTACATCACCCGCGGCCGGGCCGTGCTGCGCGGGCGCATCATGAAGACCTGCGAAGAGGTCAGCCGCACCCTGCGCTATTACGACGACGCCTATGCGGGGCTGACGCGCGAGGGCAATCCCGTGGCCTTCCGCGACTTCCTGCTGGAGGCGCCGGCCCTGTTCACCCGCCTGGGCGACCAGCTGGGGGCGGTGCAGCACATCGTCAGCTTCTGGCGCTTCCGCTTCAGCCCCAAGGCGCCGCCGGTCGGCGTGGAGGAGCTGATCGACATCTTCATGGACTTCGAAACCGGCCTGATGGGGCGTGGGTCCGACGAGTTCGATCCACGCGACATCGCAGCGTAGGCGCAAAAAGAAAAACCCCGCGCCGTCGCCGGCGCGGGGTTCTGTCTTTCAGACCCGAGACAGGTCCTAGTAGCGATAGTGTTCCGGCTTGAACGGGCCTTCGACCGGCACAGAGATGTAGTCGGCCTGCTCCTTACTGAGCGTCGTCAGCTTGGCGCCCAGCTTGGCCAGGTGCAGGAAGGCGACCTTCTCGTCTAGGTGCTTGGGCAGGGTGTAGACCTGGTTCTCATAGGCCTTGGCGTTGGTCCACAGCTCGATCTGGGCCAGCGTCTGGTTGGTGAAGGACGCCGACATCACGAAGGACGGGTGGCCCGTGGCGTTGCCCAGGTTCACCAGGCGGCCTTCCGACAGCAGGATGATCTTCTTGCCGTCCGGGAACTCGACGTGGTGGACCTGATCCTTGATCTTGTCCCACTTGAAGTTCTTCAGGCCCGCGACCTGAATCTCCGAGTCGAAGTGGCCGATGTTGCAGACGATGGCGTTGTTGCGCATGGCGCGCATGTGCTCGACGCGGATGACGTCCTTGTTGCCCGTCGTCGTGACGAAGATGTCGGCCTTGTCGGCGACGTCTTCCAGGGTCTGGACCTCATAGCCTTCCATCGCCGCCTGCAGGGCGCAGATCGGGTCGATCTCGGTGACGATCACGCGCGCGCCGCCGTTACGCAGCGAAGCGGCCGAGCCCTTGCCCACGTCGCCGTAGCCGCAGACCACGGCGACCTTGCCCGACAGCATGACGTCGGTGCCGCGACGGATGGCGTCGACCAGCGATTCACGGCAGCCGTACAGGTTGTCGAACTTCGACTTGGTGACGCTGTCGTTGACGTTGATGGCGGGGAACGGCAGTTCGCCGCGCTCGGCCATCTGATACAGGCGGTGAACGCCCGTGGTCGTCTCTTCGGACACGCCGCCGATGGCGTCGCGGATGGCCGAGTAGAAGCCCGGCTTTTCCTTCAGATAGCGCTTCATGACCGAGAAGAGGGCTTCCTCTTCCTCGTTCTGCGGGTTGTCCAGAACGCTGGCGTCCTTCTCGGCCTTCGGACCCAGCACGCACAGCAGGGTGGCGTCGCCGCCGTCGTCCAGGATCAGGTTCGGATAGCCGCCGTCAGCCCATTCGAAAATCTTGTGGGCGTAGTCCCAATATTCGACCAGATTCTCGCCCTTGAAGGCGAAGACCGGCGTGCCCGACGCGGCGATAGCGGCGGCGGCGTGGTCCTGGGTCGAGAAGATGTTGCACGAGGCCCAGCGCACTTCGGCGCCCAGGGCTTCCAGCGTCTGGATCAGCACAGCCGTCTGGATGGTCATGTGCAGGGAGCCGGCGATGCGGGCGCCCTTCAGCGGCTGGGACGCGCCGTATTCCGCACGCAGCGCCATCAGGCCCGGCATCTCGGTTTCGGCGATGGCGATTTCCTTGTTGCCGAAGTCGGCCAGGGAGATGTCGCGGACGATATAGTCGGTCATGCAGAAATATCTTTCGGCCACTGTCGGAGGTCGCCGTCGCTATAGCGCGGCGAGACGGTCGGAGCAATCAAGACATAAGGATGTCTTTATATGAACGGTTGCCCGCCTGAATCGCAGGCGTCCCGACCAGTTAAGGGAATCTACGCAATCCGGGCTTAACCCGGCCAATACCCTCTTGATGACAAGGGGTATTAAGGGCTCTCCCCCGCCCTGCCGTTGAAACGAGTTTGCGTCATGGCTTCCCACGAGATCGACCGCCGCATGAATTTCATGGGGCTGGGTCGGCCGTCCGCCGGTTACAGCGCCATCTCCGCCCTCCTGCGCCGGAACGCGCCCCTGGCCCTGGCCGCCTTCTACGACAAGGTGCGCGCCGAGCCCGAAACCCGCCGCTTCTTCCGTGACGAAGGCCATATCACCGCCGCCAGCAACGCCCAGCAGCGCCACTGGGACGCGATCATCGACGGTCGCGCCGACGAGGACTACGCCGCCTCGGTGCGCACCATCGGCCGCGTTCACGCCCGCATCGGCCTGGAGCCGCGCTGGTACATCGGCGGCTACAGCGTCATCCTGGCCCATCTGACCCGCGCCATCATCGAGCGGCCCAGGAAGTTGTTCGCCAATCGCCGTGAACACGACCGCATCACCGCCGAGGCCGTGGCCGAACTGAACCAGCGGGTCATGCTGGACATGGACCTGGCCATCTCCATCTACCTCGACGCCCTGCAGGAAGAGCGCGACCGCGTGCAGGCCGAGCACGCCGCCGCCGAGGCCCGTCAGGCCGAGGTCGTGCGCGCCCTGGGCGCCGCCCTGCACAGCCTGGCCGACAACGACCTGTCCGTGACCATCCCCGACGTCTTCCCCGAGGAATACCGCTCGCTGCAGAACGACTTCCACGCCGCGACCCGCGCCCTGCGCACCGCCGTGCGCGCCGTGGCCGACAGCGTCGAGAGCCTGAGCGCCGGCTCCAGCCAACTGGCCGTCGCCTCCGAAGACCTGGCCAGCCGCACCGAGCGCCAGGCCGCCAACCTGGAGCGCACCGTCAACGAGGCCGACGCCATCGCCCGCCAGGTCGCATCGACCGCCGACGGCGCGCGTCAGACCGCCGAGGCCCTGGCCGCCGCCCGCGCCGATGTCGAACACACGACCCGGGTGGTCGGCGACGCCGTTTCCGCCATCCACGCCATCGCCGAATCCTCGACCGAGATCGGCCGCTTCACCAGCCTGATCGACGAAATCGCCTTCCAGACCAATCTGCTGGCCCTGAACGCCGGGGTCGAGGCCGCCCGCGCGGGCGACGCCGGCCGCGGCTTCGCCGTGGTGGCTCAGGAAGTGCGCGCCCTGGCCCAACGCTCGTCCGAGGCCTCGGGCGAGATCCGCACCCTGATCTCCACCTCCTCGGCCCAGGTGGCGCGCGGCGTCGATCTGGTCGAGCGCACCGGCGCGGCGCTGGAGCGTATCGGCGCCAAGGTCTCGGCCGTCGACGGTCTGGCGGGCGGCATCGCCGGCTCGGCCCAGGAACAGTCCGACGGCCTGGCCCGCGTCCGCCGCGCCATGGGCGAGATGGACGACATCACCCAGCAGAACGCCGCCATGACCGAAGAGGCCACCGCCGCCGCCCGCCAGTTGGCCAATGAAGCCGTCAGCCTGAACCAGCAGGTCGCCCGCTTCCGTCTGGATCGCTCTGTCGCCGCTGGCGTCGTCGCGACGGGACCGCGTCTGGTCGCCTGACCCGACGCGCAAATCCAACTGGCGCAAGGCGACAGACGCGGGCTAACAGACTCCCCGAGTTCCAAGGGGGAGTATCCATGATGAAGACCTTGTTGACGACGGCCGCCTGCGCCCTGGCCCTGGCGGCCGTCGGCGCGCCTGCAGCCGCCCAGACCGCCACGCCCGTCGCGCCGACGGGCGCTGCGCCCGCACCCGGCGCCGTGACCCTGATCCAGGCGGGCCGCCTGCTGGACCGGCCGGGCCAGGCGCCGCGCGGGCCGTCCACCCTGGTGGTGCGCGACGGCAAGGTGGTCGAGGTGCGCGACGGCTTCGTCGACGCCGCCGCCTTCCCCGGCGCCGTGGTGGTGGACCAGCGCGACCGCTTCGTCCTGCCCGGCCTGATCGACAGCCACGTCCACCTGGTGTCCGACGTGGCGGGTCAGGCCGGCTTCCTGGCGGAGATTACCGACAATCTGCCGTCGCGCGCCTACAGCGCCGCCATGAACGCCCGCAAGACGCTGATGGCGGGCTTCACCACCGTGCGGAACCTGGGCGACAGCGGCGGCGTCACCCTGGCCCTGCGCGAGGAGACGGCGGCCCACCGCCTGGCCGGCCCGCGCATCATCGACGCCGGGAACAGCATCTCGACCACCTCGGGCCACATGGACGGACGGCTGGGCTTCAACGACGACTTCCGCGAACACATCGCCCACGACAACGTCTGCAACGGCGCCGAGAGCTGCCGCGAGGCGGTCCGCCTGCAGGTCGGGCGCGGCGTCGACGTCATCAAGATCGCCACCACCGGCGGGGTCAACAGCCGCATCGGCGCCGGACTGGGCGCCCAGATGTTCGATGACGAGGCCAAGGCCCTGATCGACACGGCGCACCTGTACGGCAAGAAGGTCGCGGTCCACGCCCACGGCGCCGACGGCATCAACCTGGCCCTGCGGATGGGCGTCGATTCGGTCGAGCACGGCACCATCTTCGACGACGAGACGCTGCAACTGCTGCGCCGCACCCGCGCCTATTACGTCCCGACCCTGTCGGTGGTGAACGGCTATACCGAGCGGCTGGCCGCCGATCCGGAAGCCTATCCGCCGGAAGTCCTGGCCAAGATCCGCTGGCGCATCGAGATCACCGGCCAGTCGCTGCAACGCGCGGTCCCGGCGGGCGTCCGCATCGCCTTCGGCACCGACGCGGGCGTGTCCAAGCACGGCCGCAACGCCGATGAGTTCGAGCTGATGGTCAAAAACGGCATGACGCCGGCCGCCGCCATCGAGGCGGCCACCGTCAACGCCGCCGACCTGCTGGGCGTCTCGGCCGAGATCGGCACGCTGGAGCCGGGCAAGCGCGCCGACGTCATCGCCGTGGCGGGCGATCCGCTGACCGACGTGACGACGCTGAAGACCGTGGCCTTCGTCATGCGCGACGGCCGCGTCTACAAGGACGAACACTGAGCCAAAGAACGGCGACGCGTCAGTTCCGGCTTGGCCGCGCCCGCGTGCGCGGCTAAGCCGTCGTCCCATGGCTGACGACGCATCGATCCGACCCGCCCGCGATTATTCGATCCCTCGCCACGACTGGACTGTGGAGGAGGTCGAGGCCCTGTTCGCCCGCCCCTTCATGGAGCTGGTGTTCGAGGCCGCGACGGTGCACCGGCGCACCTTCGACCCGAACGAGGTGCAGAAGTCGCAGCTGCTGTCGATCAAGACCGGCGGCTGCGCCGAGAACTGCGGCTACTGCTCGCAGTCGGCCAGCTTCAAGACCGGCCTCAAGGCCGAGAAGCTGATGGAGCCGACCGCCGTCATCGCCGAGGCCATGGCGGCCAAGGCGGGCGGGGCCAGCCGCTTCTGCATGGGCGCCGCCTGGCGCGAGCTGAAGGACCGCGACACGCCCAAGCTGGCGGCCATGATCTCGGGCGTGAAGGCGCTCGGTCTGGAGACCTGCGCCACGCTCGGCATGCTGAACGCCGACCAGGCGAAACAGCTGAAGGACGCGGGCCTCGACTACTACAACCACAACCTCGACACCGGGCCTGAGTACTACGCCGAGGTGGTGACGACCCGCTCCTATCAGGACCGGCTGGAGACGCTGCAGCACGTTCGCGACGCGGGCATGAACACCTGCTGCGGCGGCATCGTCGGCATGGGCGAGAAGCGCCGCGACCGCGCGGGCCTGCTGCACGCCCTGGCCACCTTGCCCGTCCACCCCGACAGCCTGCCGGTCAACGCCCTGGTCCCCGTCGGCGGCACGCCGCTGGGCGAGCGGGTGCTGAAGGAAGGCGAGATCGACCCGATCGAGTTCGTCCGCACCGTCGCCGTCGCCCGCCTGGTCTGCCCCAAGTCGATGGTCCGCCTGTCGGCCGGGCGCGAGGGCATGACGCCGGAGATGCAGGCCCTGTGCTTCCTGGCCGGCGCCAACTCCATCTTCGTCGGCGGCAAGCTGCTGACCACGCCGAACCCGGAAGAGGACGACGACGCCAAGCTGTTCGCCCTGCTGGACCTGAAGCCCATGCCCGCCAAGGGTTGCGACGCCCATTGATCCACGTCCGCCCGACGCGCGGAACGGACATCGACCGTCTGGAAGCGGTGGAGCGGTCAGCGGCGACGTTGTTCCGCGCCCTGCCCGACCTGGCCTGGATCGCCGACGATCATGTCGCGGGACCGGACGTTCACCGCACGGCTGTTGAACAGGGCCTGTCCTGGGTCGCGGTCGATGCGACGGACCAGCCGATCGGCTTCCTGATCGCCGCCGAAACGGACATGGACCTGCACATCCTTGAGCTGTCCGTCGCGGTTGAACATCAGGGGCGCGGCGCCGGACGGGCGCTGATGGCGGCCGCGCGACAGGAAGCCGAGGTCCGCACCAAACGAGCGCTGACGCTGACCACCTTCCTCGCCGTTCCGTGGAGCGCCCCCTTCTACGCGCGCCTGGGCTATGCGGCGCTCACTGCCGCGACGACGCCCGCCTATCTGCGCGAGATCCTGGCCGCAGAAGCCGCCCACGGCCTGACCGACCGCGTCGCCATGCGGCTGACGCTTTAACCCTGCCGGGCGAGCCAGCCTCGCACCAACCTGAGGTGCAGAGCGTGAGCGCCGATCCACGCCAGACCCATGACGATCAGAACGCCGAAGTACCGCCGCGCGTCCGCGCCCTCCAGAGACCCCAAGAGGCTCGCCAACGCCGTGGCGAGCAGGGTCAAGGCCGCGAGGACAGGCGTGAAGCTCAAGGCGACATCACGCGGCGCGCGCCATGTGGGCCGAACGTCAAATCCCCACTGCATCGGCAGCCGCATCTCGCGCGGCAGACCTCTCGCAAAGCGCCAGGACATGGCCGCCAGCACGACCACAAAAGCCAAAGCCAAAACTAGAGCGAACATCGTCATATCGACAGACGATCACGCCTACCCGAGACGATCAAGCCAAAGGCCCAGTTGAACTACTTGCTCATCCAGGGACGCGAGGCCCCGCTCTTGATGCGGGCCGCCTGTTCGCGCTGGAAACGCCCGCCGCGCGGCGGCTTGGGCCGAGCGTCGATCGCCGCCTTCTTGAGCCGCAGCGCCCGCTGCACGGGCGTTTCGCCCGGAACGGCGTCCGCGGGTTCGGCGGCGGGGGCGTGATCGTCTTCGGTGCTCATGCTCACGATGTAGCACATCCGCCTCGCCCCCTGTCCATCGCGGCGGCGCCGATCAGGAGAAGTCAGGGGCGGCGTCGAATCGTCCAGTCACCCCCGCGCGGCCCCGGCGCCGTTTCCCAACCCGGCTTGAGCGTCAGCGTCCAGCCCTCTCCCTTCAGGCCGTCGTCGGTCGACAGGACGCCGTCATGAGCCACCGTGAGACGCGACCAGTCCGTCGATAACAGACCGTCCCGCTCGACCTCCAGAATACCCCAGTCCGCCGCGACCCGAATGACGCCGTAAACCGTCCCTTGGGGCGGCAAGGGCGTCACACGGTTGGGATCGAAGTTGAAGTTGGCTCCGGTCACCGGCGCGACCAGCAAGGGGCCGTCCACCAGACGGGCCCTGAGATGCGCGATGCGGACCGCCTGCACCCGCGCCCGCTCGGCCTCCTCGACCTGAAGCGCCCCTACGTCGTAGCGCGCGCCGCGAAGGGCGAAGGATTCGTCATCCGCAGCAGGCGACAGACCCAACGCCTGCGACAGCATCTGGGCCAGACCCTCGCGCCGATCCCAATTCGTCCGCCACTGAGGCGCCGCCGTGTCCAACAGCACGCCATAGGCCGGTCCCGTATAGTAGGCGAAGGATCGGGCGTATTCCCGCACCCGGTCGCCCTTTTCCAGGTGTTCGGCCAGATGGCGGACCATCGCATCGTCGCGCGAGAGGCGGCGTCCGGTGTATTCGGCGACCCCTTCGTGCCGTTCCATGGCGTCCTCGGCCACCTCAGCCTCGGGGAAGCGAGCATATCGCCAAGCGCGGAAGCTCAGCGCGTCCTCAGCCGCGCGACGGCGCTCAGCCGGGTCGTTCGCGACAAGCGCCGCCGACAACGCCCTCAACTCGAGCCGCAACGACACCCGCCCCGCCTCGGTCGCCAGATGCGGCTGATCGGCGTTGACGGCCTTGAGGCCGATCTCATCCTGAATGCGGTGCCAGGATTCGTGCATCAGCAGGATCGACCGCGCGGGCTCGTCCCCGGTCAGCGGCGCGATCAACATGGTCCAGACGCGGCCATTCCAGCGCACGGCCGTGTTGGCGATCGGCACGGCGTCTGGAAGACGCCCCTGAAAGACTTCGCCGTTTCGTTCCAACGGCGTGTCGGCGCCGTCTGTATTGGCGATAAATTCGCGCGTAGCAGGATCGGCGAGCATCATCGGCCCGCACAAGCTGACGCCCCACAAGCCGTTGTCGTCAGCCTCGCATAAAGCCTGCGCCTGATCGAAGGCGGCCGTCGCCGATGCGGCGTCCAATCGCGATTGCGCGGCTGCGCCTCCCACCGAAAAAAGAAGCAGAACCGCGCCCAGGCCGAGCCGTCTGCAAACGGGATATAGCGGCATGTCTCCCCCTTCCGATGACAATCGTCCGCGGCCCCCTCAAGAGCGGACGTCGATCATATGGCGGAGCTTGTAACGGCGAAAATATGACGCGGCGGCGTGCGCGCGGCGGACCTGACCCTACCGCCCCGGCCGTCGGGTCATCGCCGAGGCGGGGGCCAGTTGCAGGCCGCGGGCTTCCAGGCCCGCCGTCCAGCGGGCGGCGGCCTCGACGGTGACGGGGTAGGAGAAACCGGTCCCCAGAGCCGCGCCGTTGGTCTTGGCGGCGGCCTCCAGCGCGTTGAACTGGCGCAGGATGGCGGCGGGGGTCTGTTCCTCGTCCACCACGCGGTCGGCGCTGGCGCGGGCGAAGGCGCCGGGGCGACGGCGCATGGAGCCGTCGTCGAGAAAGGCCAGGCCGCGCTGGCGCAGGTTGGTCATCAGGGCCGTCACGCCCTCGTCCGAGGTCGCAAAGCGGTCGCCCAGATAGTTGGTCACGCCGAAATAGCCGGTGGCGCGCGCCAGCAGCCAGTCCAGCTTGACCGCCACATCGTCGGCGCCGCCGCTCGACAGCAGAGTGTAGGGGCCGGGATCGTTGTCGGGATAGCCGGTCGGCTCCATCGGCAGTTCGATCATCACCTCATGGCCGTGGGCGCGGGCCATGTCGATCCAGGTCTGAAGCCCCTCCGCGTAGGGCACGAAGGACAGCGTCACCTCGGCCGGCAGGCGCTCGATCGCCGCGCGGGTGGTGGCGCTGTTCAGACCCAGACCGCCGACCACCAGAGCCACCATCGGCTTGCCGTTCGAGCGGAAAGGCCGGGCGTAGGCCTGGGCCGGGACGCGGCCGTCGGCGGCGATGCGCGGCAGGGGGCCGTTCGGGCCGGGCTGGAACAGGCCCGCGATCGGCGCCTTGGCCAGGGGGTTGGAGGGCGCGCGCACCGGGGCGCTGAAACCCTGGCCCGAGGCCACGCTGGCGCCGTCAGGCAGGGTGATGAGGGCTTCGCCCGCCATCCCGGCGCCGCTCTCGCCCATCAGGGCCGGATCGATGGGGCCGAGGTCCTGATAGATGTCCAGACCGCTGAAACCGAAGGCTTCTGCGCCGGTCGGAGCCGTATCGGCGGCGACGGGCCGCTCCAGCACGGCGCTAGCCGTCGGCGCGCCTGCGCGCGGGTCGCCCAGCACGGCGACGAACAGGGCGGCGGCGCCGATGACGAAGACCCCGGCCGCGCCCGCCGCGACGGGCGGCTTCTTCAGGGCGTTCAGGACCGGCTCCATGGCGACGCGCGACCGGGGCTCCGGCGGCGCGCCTGCGGCGGCGGCGAGGGCGGACTGGCGCTTGGCGAACATGGTCAGGGCGGCGGCTCGGGCTTGCAGGCGCCGCACAGACGCGGCGCCCCTCAGCCTCAGTTAAGCCCTGCGTCGGTTAAGAAAGCCTAACGGCGCGTTCACCACGTTCGCAGGACGCGCCGGATGCGACGATCAGTCCGGCTTCGGTTCGTCCGGCTTGATCGTGACGGACGGCGTTTCGGGCGTGTCGGTCTTCGCCTCGGCCGTCTCGACCTTGTCTTCGCCGGGTTCGGTGATGACGATCCCCTCGGGCGCGGCGGCCAGCTTGGTCAGGTCGCCGCCGGCGCGCAGCACGTCCAGCGCCCGCTGCAGCTGATAGTCCTTGTCCTTGGCGTAGTCGGCGCCCGGCGCCTCGCGCGGGGTGTGCGGCCCCTTGCGCTCGGCCCCGATGGAGGAGTCCAGCGCCGTCGAATAGGCCGCCTCGGAATAGATGAAGCTGGAGCGCGAAACGATGCGGGCCTCAGCCTCGGAGCGCGCGACCTCCAGGTCCGGCTCGATGCCGATCTTCTGGATCGAACGCCCCGACGGCGTGTAGTAGCGCGCCGTGGTGATCGACAGGGCGCCGTCCTGGCCGCCGCGCAGCGGGATCACCGTCTGCACCGACCCCTTGCCGAAGCTGGTCAGGCCGACGACCGTCGCCCGCTCCTGATCCTTCAGGGCGCCCGCCACGATCTCGGACGCCGAGGCCGAGCCGTAGTTGATCAGCACCACGACCGGCAGGCCGCCAGTCAGGTCGCCCGGCTTGGCGGCGTAGCGTTCGATATCCTCGGGCTTGCGGCCGCGCTGGCTGACGATCTCGCCGCGCTCCAGGAAGGCGTCCGACACGTCGATGGCCGCCGTCAGCAGGCCGCCGCCGTTGTTGCGCAGGTCCAGCACATAGCCCTTGAGGCCCGGCTTCTCGCGCTTCAGCCGCTCGATGGTCTCGGTCAGCTCGCGGCCGGTGTTCTCGTTGAAGGTCGAGATGCGCAAATAGCCGAAGTCGCCTTCCAGACGGCCGGTGACGGATTCGACCTTGATGACCTCGCGCGTCAGCACGACCTCGCGCGGCTCCTCGCCGTCGCGCAGGAAGGTGACGGTGACGCTGGTGCCCGTGGCGCCGCGCAGCTTGTCCGAGACCTCGGACACCGTCAGACCCGCCGCGTTCTGGCCGTTGACGGCGCTGATGACGTCACCCGCCTGGACGCCCGCGCGGCCCGCCGGGCTGTCGTCCATCGGCGAGATAACCTTCACCAGCCCGCCCTCGGAGGTGATGGTCAGGCCGACGCCGGAATATTCGCCCGTCGTCCGTTCGCGCAGGTCGCCGAAAGCCTTGGCCGGCAGGTAGTTGGAGTGCGGGTCGAGCGCCGTCATCATGCCCTGAAGGGCGGCCTCAATCAGCTTCTTGTTGTCGACCGGAACGACATAGGCCTGTTCGACGATGCCCAGCACGTCGCCGAACATCTCGAGCATGCGGAAGGTCTCGTTGCGCGGGGTCTGGCTGGCCACGGCCGCCGCCGATCCGCCCAACGCCAGGGCGGCGGCGCCCACGAGAAGCAGTTTACGCATTCGGTCTCTTTCCATCGGATCCGCTTTCGGCTCCGGTCGTCCAGGGCGGCGCGGGCGCCTGAAAAAGGCGCGCACGACAGTTGGCCCGATACAAACAGCGTCTGCGCCGATTTGAAAGGAATTTCGCGCGGTTGCCTCTCGGACGACGCCCTACTGCAGCCAGGGCGCGGGATCGATGGGCCGCTCCTGACGACGCAGTTCGAAATAGGCTTCGCCGTCCTCGCCGGTGCGGCCCAGGGTCTGGCCGTCCCCGACGCGCTGGCCGGTCTCGACCTCCAGCCGGTCCAGACCCGCGATCACGGCGCGCCAGCCGGGACCGAGGTCCAGGATCACCACCTCGCCCCATTCCTTCAGCGGCCCGGCGTAGGCGACGCGGCCGGCAGCCGGCGCGCCCACGGCCTCATGGCTGGAGCGCCAGCTCCACCCGGCCGAGCGACCGCCGAAACGCTGGGACGGCGCGCCCGCGATGGGCGGCGTCAGGCGGCTGCGGCCCGCAGGCAGGCGAGCGGCCGGAGCTTCTTCCGGCGCCTCGGCGATCCGAGGCGCCTGACCGCCCAATTCGCGAATGCGCGCCTCCAGCGCCTTGGTGGCGCGCTCCGCCCGCGCCGCCTCGGCCCGCAGGACGGAGCGCAGGGCGGTCTTGCGTGCGGTCAGCCCCTCGATCTCGGCGCGGCGGTCGTTCTGGGCGCTCTCGACGGTGAACAGCCGCTCGCTGGACAGGGCGGCCAGACGGCGGATGCGACCGACCTCGGCCTGGCGCTCGACCAGGGTTTCGGCCCGGTTCTGAAGCTCGGGCGTGATGGCGCGGATCAGGATGGAGGCGCGCACCGTGTCCACCGCCTGATCGGCCGGGATCAGCAGGGGCGGCGGCGGCTCGCGGCTCATCATCTGCAGAGCGGACAGCAGTCGGCCCTGCGCCGCGCGCTCGCGCGACAGGGCGGCCAGCAAGGCCGCTTCACGATCGCCCAGCTCCTTCAGGCGGGCGCGCTGGGCTTCCAGCTGCACGTCGTCTTCGGCCTCGGCGCGGCGCAGATCGCGTAACTGGCGGTCCAGGTCGACGATCTCCTCGGCGGCGGCGGCGGCTTCGGCCCTCAGGCGGCGGGCGCGGGCGGTCTCGTCGCGATACTCGGCCTGAAGCCGGGTCAGTTCGGCGTTCGGCTGGGCCGCGCGCTGGCTGGCCGCCGGCCCGGCCAGGGCCAGCAGCAGGCTGGAGGAGGTCAGAAGAAAAAAGGGCCCGCGTCGCATCAGTCGCGATGATAGGGCGAACCGGCCAGAATGGTCACGGCCCGATACAACTGCTCGGCCAGCATGGCGCGGGCCAGGGCATGGGGCCAGGTCTGAGGCCCGAAGGCCAGGGTCGAACGCGCGGCGCGGCGCACGCTCTCGTCCAGGCCGTCGGCGCCGCCGATGACGAAAACCACCCGTCGCTCGCCCTGGTCGCGCAGGGTCGCCAGATGGTCGGCGAAGGCCCGCGAAGCATAGGTCTTGCCCCGTTCGTCGCAGGCGATCAGATGCGCGCCTTCGGCGGCGGCGAGCAGCAGCTCGGCCTCCGGCGCCTTGCCGGGCTTCTTCGGCTCAAGATCGATGAGTTCGAGGGGACCCAGGCCCAGGGGCCGCCCCGAAAGGGTGGCCCGCCGGGCGTAGTCGTCGGCCAGGACAGCCTCGGGACCGCGGCCCGGCTTGCCGATGGCCGCGATCGCCAGTTTCATGCAGTCAGTCCCTAGCGGGGCCGCCGCGGTGGGCGCTGTCTACCGCCCAGATCTTTTCGATGTTGTAGAAGGTGCGCACTTCCGGGCGGAACAGGTGGACGATGACGTCGCCTGCATCCAGCAGCACCCAGTCGCAATGCGGCAGACCCTCGACCTTCACCTTGCCCAGCCCCTGCTCCTTGAACAGGCGCAGCAGGTGGTCGGCGATGGCGCCGACGTGGCGGTGTGAGCGGCCCGAAGCCACGATCATGGCGTCGGTCATCGGGCTCTTGCCGCGCAGGTCGATCAGGACGATGTCCTGCGCCTTGTCGTCGTCGAGTTTGGCGAGGATGGCCTGCTCCAGCTCGGTCGCGCCGACCGGCAGAGGCTGGCGCTCGTCGCTACTGGGGCCGTCCTCGGCCTGACCGTCTTCGGAATGGACGGAATCCATCAGGTCCATTTCGTGCGCCGCGTTCGAAACAGCGTCTTGCGCATCATGCGCGGTCGAGGGGGTCAGCGGAGGGCTCCGAGGCGATTACTAAAAGCCGATGATAGCACGCCTCGTGCAAAACGTCACCCACGCCAGGGACAAGAGCCTCTGCGCCTTCTCTCGGCCGCCCCGGGCGAGGGGTACGCCGTAAAACTGCGTAGACGGATCATGAGCCAGGCTCGTGGAGGGGCGCTGCCGTGACCAGGAATGAAGCCGTCGCCAGGACTGCGCCTGCGCGCGAAAGCGAGGCGGCCGGTGCGTCAGGCCGTGCGCCGCCCCACCCCTTCCCGCCGGTGATGGAGCCGCTGACCAGCGTCCGCTTCCTGCTGGCGCTGGGGGTGGTGCTTTTCCACTATCAACTGATGTGGACCCTGCCGCCCGAGGCCGCCGGCCTGTTGAACCGGGCGCGCCTGGGAGTCGATATCTTCTTCATCCTGTCGGGTTTCATCCTCGCCCACGTCTATCTGCAGGGTGAAGGGCCGCCCGACTATCGACGCTTCATCGTCGCGCGCTTCGCCCGCATCTATCCGGCCCACGCCGTCATCATGCTGGGGATGCTGGTCATGGTGCTGGGCGCGAGCCTGGTCGGCGTCGGCCTGGAGCCCGGCCGCTTCAACGCGCCCGACTTCATCCAGTCCATGCTGCTGACCCAGGCCTGGTTCCCGCGCTCCACCATGGCGCTGTGGAACGGCCCCGCCTGGTCCTTGTCCGCCGAGTGGTTCGCCTATCTGATCTTCCCCGTCTACGCTTGGATCGCCTTGCGGCTGAGGGATCGGCCTGTCGTCCTGATCGCCCTGGCGATCACGCTGTTCGCGGTGCTGGACGCCGGCTACCGCATGGCCTTCGGCGTCATCCTGCCGCGCGCCGAAGACAATCTGGGCGTTCTGAGAATCCTGCCTGAATTCCTGTTCGGCATCGGCCTCTACTTCCTGGGCCAGCGCCTGCGCCTCAGCCCCAGGGCCGCAATCGGCGCCGTGGTCGTCGCCAGTCTGGCCATGCTGGCCGCCATGCAGGCCTCCCTGGACGACCGGCTGATCGTGGCCCTGGCCGGTCCGTTGATCCTCAGCCTGGCCCTGCTGGCCAAGCCCGGGGCCCGCACCTTCCTGTCGAACCCCGTCTGGCTGTTCGCGGGCGAGGCCTCCTACGCCCTCTATCTGGTCCACATTCCGCTGGTGATGGTCTGGCGCAATGCGATGCAGGCGCTGCTGGGCCTCGACGGCGACTACCGCATGGCCCCTCTCGAACTGGCCGCGTTGCTGGCCCTCACCCTCGCCGCCGCCGCCGTGATCCACGTCGCCGTCGAACAGCCCGGCCGCAGGCTCCTGCGACGCTGGCTCAACCGTCCCGGCGCGCGCGTCGGCGCGCCGCTCACCCAAGGAGAAACCGGATGAACCGCCTCTTCACGTCCGCCGCCGTCCTGGCGTTCTTCATGGCCGCCCAGGCCCCTGCCGCCGCAGCGCATGATCCCGCCTCGAGCGCCCCCGCCGCCCGCCCGACCGCGGAGGCGGACGTCTTGGCCGTGCTGCAAGGCTATCGCGCCAGCCTGGGCGCTCTGGACGCTCCCGCCGCCGCCCGGTTCTTCTGGCCGGACTCCCAGGTGTTCGAACAGGGCGGGGTCGAGGGCGACTTCGCCCGCTATCTGGAGCGTCACCTGGGGCCTGAGTTGCTGGTCTTCTCGGCTTTCGAGATAATCGATCCAAGCGTGCGCATCGTCGTCGCAGGCGACACCGCCTATGCGACCGAGACCTATCGCTTCCGCATAGCCTTCAAGGACGCCGCCCGCGCGCCGGTCGAACGGCAGGGCGTGGCCACCAGCATGCTGGAGCGACGCAACGGCGAATGGCGCATCGTCAGCTACCACTCGTCCTCGCGCGCGCCCCGCGCCGCGCACTGACGGATCAGACCCGCGCCTTCACTCCGCCGCGCGCGTCGCCCGGATGGCGGTGGAGGAGCGGTGATTCAGCGGCGCCGTCAGATAGGTCCAGGCCGGCGCCTCCAGATTGGGCAGCAGTCCGGCCTGGGCGGCGGGAATGCGATATCGGGCGAACCGCGCCGCCGCCGGCGCCGTGCGGCTGTCCAGCAGACTTCCCGGCCGGGCGATCACCGCCACCGGCATCAACCGCATGATGTCGGTCCAGCCCCGCCAGCGGTGGAAGCCCGCCAGATTGTCCGACCCCATCAGCCAGACGAAGTGCACGCCCGGATGGCGCGCGACGATGGCGCGCAGGGTGTCGACGGTCCAGCCCGTGCCCGCCCGCGTCTCGAAGTCCGAGACGATCATGGCCGGGCCGACCGTAGCCGCCACGGCGCGCGCCGAGGTCATGCGGTCCGACAGAGGCGCGGTCTCGTGGTTGGATTTCAACGGATTCTGCGGCGACACCAGCCAGACCACCCGGTCCAGGTCCAGCCGCTGCAGGGCCGTGGCCGCCACATGGGCGTGGCCGTCGTGGGCCGGATTGAACGAGCCGCCGAACAGGCCGACCTTCATCCCCGGCGCCAAATCCAGCCCGTCGCGCAGGGCGCCTCGGCGAAGACCGGAGCCTTTCGGCGCGGGACCGGCGTGAAAGAAGGACAAGGGCGTCTCTTGCGGCGGCGGCGAACAGATGAGCGCGGCCAACGCCTTATGCTCACCTGCGCCCTAACACGGTCCGAAGCGGCTGTCTCGCTCCGCGAACGGAGCGAGCCTTCACGCTAGAATTCCTTCCAGCTCGAGCCCGGATCACGCTCGCCCGGCTGGGCCAGTTGCTGGCCCCAGGTGATCATCATGAAGGCCTTGTGGCTGCGGATCTTGTACTGGCCGATCATCGGCGTGACGGCGCCCAGCGGCATCCCCGTGCGCGCGTCGTAGAGGAAGCCCGAGAACTCGGCCACGCCCATGCGGTCGCGGTTGGAATAGAGCGACAGCTCCGGCAGGGAGACGACGTTCAGACTCTCATTGATCGGCACCCGCATGTCGGGAATGCCCACCACCCGGCGCAGCTGGTCCAGCGACAACGCCCCGGCGCGCACCTCGAAGATGGCGTCGGCCTCACCCCGCTCGCGCACGATGGCGTAACCGGCTTCCGACAAGGCGGCGCGGATGGCGCTCAGCGCATAGCGGGCGTTTTCGGCCTGGAAATAGGTCTCGTCGACGAAGACGCGCGCGCCCTGCGGGATCGGCAAGGTCAGCCCCTCGACCGCGCGGTCGGCGGCGCGGTTGACCAGCAGCATGTCGGTGGCCGTCCGCGCCGGATTGGTCTCCGTCACCGAGGCGCAAGCGCCTAAGCTCAGGACCGCCAGACACAGGATAAGACGCCGGGCGACGATCACCAGGCGCCCACGTTCGGCATGGAGGCCCAGGGCTCGGCCGGGGCCAGACGCTCGCCCGCCTGCAGCAGCTCGATGGAGACGCCGTCCGGCGAACGGACGAAGGCCATGTGGCCGTCGCGCGGCGGACGGTTGATGACGACGCCGCCGTCCATCAATCGCTGGCAGGCGGCGTAGATGTCGTCGACCTGAAACGCCAAGTGGCCGAAGTTGCGGCCGCCGTCGTAGTCCTGATCGTCCCAGTTGTAGGTCAGCTCGACCTCGGGCGACTTCTCGGCTTCGGCGCGGGCCTTGTCGGCGGGCGCGGCCAGATAGACCAGGGTGAAGCGCCCGGCCTCATAGTCGGCGCGGCGCGTCTCCTCCAGACCCAGCAGGTCGCGGTAGAAGCGCATCGAAGCGTCCAGATCCTTCACCCGGACCATGGCGTGCAGATAACGCATGGCCAGGCTCAGTGCGCCTCGGGCGGGCGCGCCGCCGGGTCCAGGTATTCGCTTTCGGGACGCGGATGATCCGACAGCACGAAGCGGCGGTCGCAGTAGCTGCACTCGATGAAGTCGTCCTCGCCCATGTCCATATAGACCAGCGGGTGGCCCAGGGCCCCGCCGCCGCCGTCGCAGGCGACGCGCTTGGTCGAGACCACGATCTCTTCGGGCGGAGGAATGACGGCGTCGAGATGGCGGGGAGGCATGATCCGGTCCGGTCTGGAAAGGCTTTGCGCCGTTCCTAGGCGGACCGGACCGTCAGGTCAAACGTCGGAGGGAGCGGCCTTGCGGCCCATCACCTTGTCGAACAGGGCCTTGCGCTTCTTGAACAGGGTCAGACCCAGGCAGCCCGCGCCGACCCACAGGCCGATCTCGCCGATCACGGCGGCGACCGCAGCGATGATCGCCGCCTGGGTCATGGGCAGATAGTCCAGCTTTCCGGCCCCCAGGGCCAGGGCGAAGGCGGTGTAGCCGATGGCGCAGACGCCCATGGCGGCGAAGCCGATGATGCGGGTGCGGGTCAGAGGCTTGCGGGTAGCGACGGCGGTGGTCATGGCGTGTCCTCATCCAAGTGAAGTTGTCTTTCTGACAAGGAAGCTAGACATGACAATCAACTGCGTCAAGCACCATTTACATATCGTCTCGCAACCTTGTCTCGCCTCGCGCGTCAGCCGCTTGGCGAACGGTCCCGCGCGCCCTACCTATGCCGTCCGAACACCCTGCCCGAGTTGAAGTCCGCACCATGACCCAAGCCCCCGCCCTGCCCGTCAACGCCATCGAGGTCAGGGGGCTGAAGAAGACCTACAAGGGCTCGCGCAAGTCGCCGCCGAAGACGGCCCTGCGCGGGGTCGACCTGACGGTGCCGCGCGGCTCGATGTTCGGCCTGCTGGGCCCGAACGGCGCGGGCAAGTCGACCCTGATCAACATCATCGCCGGGGTGGTGAACAAGTCCGAGGGCACGGTCCGCATCTGGGATCGCGACATCGACCATGAGGCGCGCGACGCCCGCTCGGCGCTCGGCGTGGTGCCGCAGGAAATCGTCGCCGACGTCTTCTTCACCCCGCGCGAGGCGCTGGAGGTCCAGGCGGGATTCTACGGCGTGCCCGCCAACGAGCGCCGCTCGGACGAGCTGCTGGCCGCGCTCGGCCTGTCGGACAAGGCCAACGCCTATGTCCGCGCCCTGTCCGGCGGCATGAAGCGGCGCCTGATGGTGGCCAAGGCCCTGGTGCACAATCCGCCCGTGCTGATCCTGGACGAGCCGACGGCGGGCGTGGACGTCGAGCTGCGCCGCCAACTTTGGGAGTACGTCCGCAAGATCAACGAGGAGGGGGTGACGGTGATCCTGACCACCCACTACCTCGAAGAGGCGCAGGAGCTGTGCGACACCATCGCCATCATCAACCGCGGCGAGGTCGTGGCCTGCGAGCCGACCGAACAGCTTCTGAAACGGCTGGACACCCGCAACGTCGTGGTGACGCCCGAGACGACGCCTGAAACCCTGCCCGCCCTGAACGGCTTCACCGTCGCCCCGCGCGCCAATGGCGCCTTCGTCGTCACCTATCGGACGGGCGAATCCAGCGTCGAGCAGGTGCTGGCCGCCGTGCGCGCCGCGGGCGTGACCATCAAGGATATCGCCACCGAGGACCCAGACCTGGAAGACGTCTTCCTGGCCATGACCTACGGCGATACCAGCCGCCCCGATCCAACGCAGGATTGAGGACGCGGGCCTCGTCCCGCCCTCTTCCCTCTTCGCCTCTCCCTCTTCCACGCCGTCATCCTCGGGCTTGACCCGAGGATCCAGCGCAGTGCGCGCTCAACCTGGCTTACGTCGTGTGGGCGGACAACTGGATCCTCGGGTCAAGCCCGAGGATGACGGCAGCTATGAGCGTGAATGACGCCTCGCCTCAAACCACCATCACCGTGCCCAGCAGCAGCTTGGCCCCCGGTTTGCCCAAGATGGCGTCCGTGGCGTGCTGCAGGGCGATGATCAGCCATTCGACATTGGGCGGCGCGTCCGGCAGCAACCGTTCGGCCGCGATGCTGACCACTTCATTATAGGCGGCGCTGAGGCGCGGCAGGGACAGTTGCGCCCGTTCCATCAGGGCGGCGTCGGCGACATCAAGGCCCGTCTCGACCGTCATCACCCCGCGCCGTCCGTCGCGCCGCAGCACCGTGGCCGTGGCGGTCGGCAGGGACAGATAGCCGCCCTTGCCGCCCCCGCTCTTCTCGGGCGAAGCGTGCGCCGCGCCCGCCAGCGCGAGGCCGCTCAGAGCGAGGCCGATCAGATGACGTCTGTCCATGACGCCACCCTAGACGCGCTCCCTTTCCCGGACGTTGACGCCTAGCCCCCGGCGGGGCGGCGGCGTATGCGAGAAGGCATGAACGCTGTCGATCTGTCCCTCTATCGCCCCAACGTCGGGGTCGTCCTGTTCAACCCGGCCGGCCAGGTCTGGTTCGGCCGCCGCGCCGACACGCCCGAGCCGTGGAACTGGCAGTTCCCACAGGGCGGCGTCGACGACGGCGAGGACCTGGAGGCCGCCGCCCGTCGCGAACTGCATGAGGAGACGGGCGTGCGCTCCATCGCTCTTCTGGGCCGCACGACGGAATGGATTCCCTATGACTTCCCCGAAGGCCTGCCGAGCCCGAAGAGCTGGAAGGGGCTGAAGGGCCAGCGCCAGCAGTGGTTCGCCTTCCGCCTGACCGGCGCCGAAGACGAGATCGACCTGAACGCCCACGGCGAACCCGAATTCGACGCCTGGCGCTGGGGGCGGCTGGAAGAAGCCCCCGGCCTGATCGTGCCCTTCAAACGGCCGGTCTATGAGCAGGTGGTGCGGGTGTTTGGAGAATGGGCGGTTTGAGGCCCCGCGCCTCTCTTCTCCCGCCCCTAATTCCACGCCGTCATCCTCGGGCTTGACCCGAGGATCCAGCCGTCCGCATGCTGAACCTTGACTAGGTGGAGCGCGTCCCGCACTGGATCCTCGGGTCAAGCCCGAGGATGACGGCAGAGATAATGGATGACGGCGCGAGGAGTGACGACGGCGGAGTTGGCGTCGGACATCGCGCACGAAAAAGGCCCCCCGCCGGAGCGAGGGGCCTTTGATCATTTCAGCCGTGCGAACCTCAGTTCGCGGTCAGCTCCGAAGCCTCTTCGGCCAGGATGGTCAGGCCTTCGCCGTTGACGTCGGCGAAGCCGCCCTTGACCTCGAAACGGCGGCGCTGGGCGCCGTCATAGACCGTCACAACGCCTTCGCGCAGGGTGGTCATGAAGGGCGCGTGACCGGGCAGGACGCCGAAGTCGCCCTCGACGCCCGGCGCATCGACCTGATCGACCGAACCGGCGAAGACTTCGCGTTCCGGGGCGACGAGGGAGAAGTTCAGCTTACCGGCCATGACTTAGGCTTCCGCGGCCATCTTGGCGGCCTTCTCGACAGCCTCTTCGATGGCGCCGACCATGTAGAAGGCGGCTTCCGGCAGGTGGTCGTATTCGCCGTCGCAGATCGCCTTGAACGAGCGGATGGTGTCGGCCAGTTCGACGAACTTGCCCGGCGAACCGGTGAACTGCTCAGCCACGAAGAAGGGCTGCGACAGGAAGCGCTGGATCTTGCGGGCGCGCGACACGATCAGCTTGTCGTCTTCCGACAGCTCGTCCATGCCCAGGATGGCGATGATGTCCTTCAGCGCCTTGTACTGCTGCAGGGTTTCCTGCACGCGGCGGGCGACGCGGTAATGCTCTTCGCCAATGACCAGCGGGTCCATGATCCGCGAGGTGGAGTCCAGCGGGTCCACGGCCGGGAAGATGGCCTGGGCGGCGATGTCGCGGTTCAGAACCGTGGTCGCGTCCAAGTGGGCGAACGAGGCGGCGGGCGCCGGGTCGGTCAGGTCGTCCGCGGGAACGTAGATGGCCTGGATCGAGGTGATCGAGCCCTTCTGCGTCGAGGTGATGCGCTCCTGCAGGTTGCCCATCTCGGTGGCCAGCGTCGGCTGATAGCCCACGGCCGACGGGATACGGCCCAGCAGAGCCGACATTTCCGAGCCGGCTTGCGTGAAGCGGAAGATGTTGTCGATGAACAGCAGGACGTCCTTGCCCTCTTCATCGCGGAAGTATTCGGCCTGGGCCAGGCCGGTCAGGGCGACGCGGGCGCGGGCGCCGGGGGGTTCGTTCATCTGGCCGTAAACCAGGGCGCACTTGGAGCCTTCGCCGCCGCCGGCGACGTTCACGTTCGACTCGATCATCTCGTGATACAGGTCGTTGCCTTCGCGGGTGCGTTCGCCCACGCCGGCCAGAACCGAATAACCGCCGTAAGCCTTGGCGATGTTGTTGATCAGTTCCTGCATGGTGACGGTCTTGCCGACGCCGGCGCCGCCGAACAGGCCGGTCTTGCCGCCCTTGGTGTAGGGGCAGATCAGGTCGATGACCTTGATGCCCGTGACCAGGATTTCCGACGAGGTCGACTGCTCTTCGAACGAAGGCGCCTCGCGGTGGATCGGGCGGAACTCGGTGGTCTTGATCGGACCGGCTTCGTCGATCGGCTGGCCGACGACGTTCATGATGCGGCCCAGCGTGCCCGGACCGACCGGAGCCATGATCGACTTGCCGGTGTCGACGACGGCCTGGCCGCGCGTCAGACCTTCGGTCGTGTCCATGGCGATGGTGCGGACCATGTTCTCACCCAGGTGCTGGGCGACTTCCAGGACCAGGGTGAAGGGCTCGCCCGTCTTCTGGTCGACGTTCTGGGTTTCCAGAGCGTTCAGGATGCCCGGCAGGTGGCCGTCGAACTCAACGTCGACGACGGCGCCGATGACCTGGGCGATCTTGCCCTGGCCCGTGACGGCGGCGGCGGCCTTCGGAGCGGCGGCCTTCTTGGGAGCGGCCGGCTTCTTGGCGGCGGGTTTCTTCGGGGCGGTGGTGTCGGTCATCGGTGCTTGTCCGTGTCGAATGTCAGCTGTGTCGGGATCAGAGCGCTTCAGCGCCGGCGATGATCTCGATCAGCTCGGTGGTGATCTGAGCCTGGCGGGAACGGTTGTACTGCAGCGTCAGGGCGCTGATGAGGTCGCCAGCGTTACGCGTGGCGTTATCCATCGCAGCCATCTGGGCGCCGAAGAAGCCAGCCTGGTTTTCCAACAGGGCGGCCAGAATCTGCGTCGTCAGGTTGCGCGGCAGCAGGGTCTCGAGGATGTCCTCTTCCGACGGCTCATATTCATAGAGCGCGCCGGCCTCGGCCGAGGCGTCCGCGTCGACTTCGGCCGGAGCCAGCTGACGCAGCGACGGGACCTGAGAGATCACCGACTTGAACTGGCTGTAGAAGAGGGTGACCTTGTCGGCCTCGCCCGCCTCGAACTTTTCGGCCAGCAGTTCGGCGATCGGCTGAGCCGAATGCATGCCCACCGTCTTGTGCTCGCTCAGTTCGAAGGTCTTGATGACCTTGTCGCCGAACAGGCGGGTCAGCTGGTCGCGCGACTTGCGGCCGACAGCCACGATCTCGACCGTCTTGCCGTTGGCGATCAGGCTGTTGATGTGGTCCCGCGCGGCGCGGATGACGTTGGTCGAGAAACCGCCCGCCAGACCCTTATCGGCCGTGGCGACGACGACCAGATATTTCTGGTCGGCGCCGGTTCCGGTCATCAGACGCGGGCCGTCGTCGCCGACGCCGGCGGCCAGATTGGCGATGACAGAGGCCATCCGCGACGCATAGGGGCGGGCGTTCTCCGCCTGCTCCTGGGCGCGCTTCAGCTTGGCCGCCGCGACCATCTGCATGGCTTTCGTGATCTTCTGCGTCGCTTTGACGCTTCCGATCCGATCGCGCATTTCCTTGAGGCTAGCCATCCGGCTCTGCTCTTCCTTTGACTACAGGGCCGAACGGTTAGGCGAAGGTCTTGGCGAAGGCCGCCAGGATATCCTTCAGCTCGGCTTCCAGCTCGGGCGTCAGGGCCTTCTTGGTGCGGATGCCGTCCAGCAGCGAAGCGTGGTTGGCGTGAACGCGGGCCAGAAGTTCGCTCTCGAAGCGGCCGACGTCCGAAACGGCGATGCCGTCCAGATAGCCGCGGGTGCCGGCGTAGATCGAGACGACCTGCTCTTCGACGGCCAGCGGCGAGTACTGCGGCTGCTTCAGCAGCTCGGTCAGGCGGGCGCCGCGCGCCAGCAGCTTCTGGGTCGAGATGTCCAGGTCCGAGCCGAACTTCGCGAAGGCGGCCATTTCACGATACTGGGCCAGTTCGCCCTTAATCGAACCGGCGACCTGCTTCATGGCCTTGATCTGGGCCGAGGAGCCCACGCGCGACACCGAGATGCCGACGTTCACGGCCGGACGGATGCCCTGGTAGAAGAGGTCCGATTCCAGGAAGATCTGGCCGTCGGTGATCGAGATCACGTTGGTCGGGATGTAGGCCGACACGTCGTTGGCCTGGGTTTCGATGATCGGCAGGGCGGTCAGCGAGCCCGAACCGTAGTCCTCGTTCAGCTTGGCCGAACGCTCCAGCAGGCGGCTGTGCAGGTAGAAGACGTCGCCCGGATAGGCTTCACGGCCCGGCGGACGGCGCAGCAGCAGCGACATCTGGCGGTAGGCCACGGCCTGCTTGGACAGATCGTCATAGATGATCAGGCCGTGCATGCCGTTGTCGCGGAAGTACTCGCCCATGGCGGTGCCGGCGAACGGAGCCAGGAACTGCAGCGGGGCAGGTTCCGACGCCGTGGCGGCCACGACGATGGTGTATTCCAGCGCGCCCGACTCTTCGAGGGTCTTGACGATCTGGGCCACGGTCGAACGCTTTTGGCCGATGGCGACGTAGATGCAGTACAGCTTGGCCGACTCGTCGTCCGACTTGTTGACGGCCTTCTGGTTCAGAATGGTGTCGATGGCGACGGCGGTCTTGCCGACCTGACGGTCGCCAATGATCAGCTCGCGCTGGCCGCGGCCGACCGGGATCAGGGTGTCGATCGCCTTCATGCCCGTCTGCATCGGCTCGTGAACCGACTTGCGCGGGATGATGCCGGGGGCCTTCACGTCGACGCGACGACGCTCGGTGAACTGGATCGGGCCCTTGCCGTCGATCGGCTCGCCCAGCGGGTTCACGACGCGGCCCAGCAGGCCCTTGCCGACCGGCACGTCCACGATTTCGCCCAGGCGGCGCACGTCGTCGCCTTCGGCGATGGCGGCGTCCGCGCCGAAGATCACGGCGCCGACGTTGTCGCGCTCCAGGTTCAGGGCCATGCCCTTCACACCGGCCTTGGTGAACTCGACCATTTCACCGGCCTGGACGTTGTCCAGACCGTGAATGCGCGCAATGCCGTCGCCGACCGACAGCACTTGGCCGACGTCCGAGACATCGGCTTCCACGCCGAAGTTGGCGATCTGCGACTTGAGGATGGCCGAGATTTCGGCGGCGCGGATATCCATGATTGGCTCTCTGGCTTTCGTCTTCGGTGCGGGCCCGCTGGCCCGGCTTGATCTGAAATTCGGGGCTTAGGCGCGCTTCAGCGCAAAGGTCATCTGGTCGAGCTTGGTCTTCAGCGAGGCGTCGAACAGTTTCGAGCCCACCTTGACCTTCAGCCCGCCCAGGATCGTCGGATCGACGCGGGCGGTCAGTTCGGGGTCGCGACCCAGGGCCGCGCGCAGCTCGGCCTGGATCTTCTTGGTCTGGGCGGCGCTCAGCGCCACGGCCGAGACCACCTCGGCGGCCACGACGCCCGTCTTCTTGGCGTAGAGCGCCTCGAAGCCGGCGATCACGCCCGGCAGGTCCGACGCACGCCCGTTCTGGCCCAGCAGGCCCAGGAAGTTGCGCGTCGTCGCATTGAACTTGGCCTTGTCGGCGATAGCGGCCAGGCCCTTGGCCTGATCAACCGACGCCACGACAGGCGAGGTGGCGAGACGGCGCAGGTCCGCGCTGTCCAGCCAAGCCGCCTTTAGCGCAGCCAGATCGGCGCGCACGGCGTCGAGCGCCCCCGTCTCGTCCGCGAGGTCGAACAGCGCTTGTGCATACCGTCCGCCGACTTCCGTCGTCCTGAAATCGTCCGCCACTTATATTGGTCCGCGTCTGAAGCGATTGTCGCAAGACCGGCCGCAGTCGCCTGCGCCAGCCAAGGGCCTGAAATGCTTATTGAAAGCACGCTGGGGACGCATCTTTCGATACGCCCTTCGCTAAAGCCGCGCGGCTGATACCATGCAAGGCCTCGCCTCGCAACCGACGGGCGCGGAACGATAACGCCGCACCCGCGCTCTCTTTGGTCGAATAGGACCGGCCAAGCTGGGTCCGACAGGAGGGCCTGCGACGACGACGACGCCATCAGACGCTTGATGCGCGCTCACGCTCCCGTTACCGAAAACCTTCCAACACCCATCAGGAACCCCGATGCTCGAAAGCATAACCCCGCTGTTGACCGATCCCGCCGCCTGGGCGGCCCTTGTGACCCTCGTGGTCATGGAGGTGGTACTGGGGATCGACAACCTGATCTTCATCTCGATCCTCTCGAACAAGCTCCCCCCCGAGCACCGCCAGCGCACGCGCCGCATCGGCATCGCCCTGGCGCTGATCATGCGTCTGGGCCTTCTGGCCACCATCGGCTGGATCGTCGGCCTGACCCAGCCCGTCTTCGACCTGGGCTTCCACGGCGAGACCTTCGACACCGCCTTCTCCTGGCGCGATCTGATCCTGATCGCCGGCGGCCTCTTCCTGGTCTGGAAGGCCACCAAGGAGATCCACCACGCCGTCGACGTCACCCCGTCGAACGACATGCTGGAGAAGGACAAGAAGGACGTCGTCATCAACAACGTCGGTTCGGCCATCTTCCAGATCATCCTGCTGGACCTGGTGTTCTCGATCGACTCCATCCTGACCGCCGTGGGCATGACCGATCACATCCCCATCATGATGGTGGCCGTGATCATCGCCGTGACCGTCATGCTGCTGGCCGCCGATCCGCTGGCCGACTTCATCGACAAGAACCCGACCGTGGTCATGCTGGCCCTGGGCTTCCTGCTGATGATCGGCGCCGTGCTGATCGCCGACGGCTTCGGCGTCCACGTGCCCAAGGGCTACATCTACGCCGCCATGGCCTTCTCGGCCCTGGTCGAGGGCCTGAACATGTGGTCGCGTAACGCCCAGATCAGAAAGAACCAGGCCGAGGACGCCGCCAAGGCCGCCCTCAACAAGGCCGAAACCGCCGAGCCAGGCGTCTAAACGTGCGTATCTGGCCGGTCCTGGCGATGCTTCTGCTGGCGCTTCCCGCGTCGGCGGCGGCGCAAGCGCCGGGGCCGGCCGCCTCTTCCCCCTCCGCTCCGCCCGCGCCCGCCCGTGTTCCGGTCTACGGCTATGAGGCGGTGCGAACCTTCCCCCACGATCCGACCGCCTTCACCCAGGGGCTGGTCATTCGCGACGGCGTGCTGATCGAGAGCACCGGCCGCAACCCCTCCAGCGTGCGCCGGGTGCGGTTGGAGGACGGCGTCGTGCTGCAGAAGCGCGATCTCGACCCTGAATATTTCGGCGAGGGCCTGACCGAGAAGGACGGCCGCGTCTTCTCCCTGTCCTGGATCAACGGCGTCGGCTTCATCTGGAGCGCGGACGACCTCCGCCCCGTCTCCCGCTTCGCCTATGCGGGCGAAGGCTGGGGGCTGACGCATGACGGGACACGCCTGATCCTGTCGGATGGATCAGCGGCCCTGCGCTTCTTCGACCCCGACACCCAGGTCGAGACCGGCCGCGTCTCCGTCACCCTGAACGGCCGCCCGGTGCGTCAGTTGAACGAGCTGGAATGGATCGACGGCGAGGTCTGGGCCAACGTCTGGCAGACCGACTACATCCTCCGCATCGAGCCGGAGTCCGGCCGCGTGGTCGGCGTCATCGACCTCAGCGGTCTGCTGCCGAAGGATCAGGTGAAGGACCCGGTCGACGACGTGCTGAACGGCATCGCCTGGGACGCGCAGAACCGCCGCCTGTTCGTCACCGGCAAGAACTGGCCCAGCCTGTTCGAGATCAAGCTGACCGGGCCGCGGTAGGACGGACGCCCTCCTCCCCCGCAGCCCCCCCCCTTCCACCGTCATCCTCGGGCTTGACCCGAGGATGACGGCACGAGAGAGACGATGACGGCGGGGCAAGGCCTGGGCCTGCGCTCAAGCAGCGAGCCGCCGCGCGGCGAGCGATAGCGCCTCTTAAAAAGCGCCCTACAAGAAGCTGTACGGATCCACGTCGATCGTCAGCCGCACCGAGGCCGGAACCTTCACCCGCGCCAGCCAGGCGCGCAGGAAGGCCTGCAGGTTCACATCTCGATCGGCCCGCACCAGCAGCCGCTTGCGCCGCCGCCCTCGCACCAGCGCCAGCGGCGCGTCCGCCGGGCCGTAGACCTCCAGCCGTTCGGCGTTGGGGATGGCTTCGGCCAGTTCGCGAGCGACCTTCTCGACCGCCATGGCGTTCTCGCTGGACAGGATCAGCGCCGCCAGACGCCCGTGCGGCGGCAGGGAGGCCGCCTCACGCTCAGCCATCTCGGCCTCGACGAAGGCGTCGCGGTCGCCCGCCGCCAGCGCCTGCAACACCGGATGCTCGGGCGTCCAGGTCTGCAGCAGGGCGCGGCCCGGCCGATCCGCCCGCCCCGCCCGGCCCGTGGCCTGAGCCAGCAGCTGATAAGTCCGCTCCGCCGCGCGCAAGTCGCCGCCGCGAAGCCCCAGGTCCGCGTCCACCACTCCGACCAGGGTCAGGCGCGGGAAGTTGTGGCCTTTCGCCGCAGCCTGGGTCGCGACCAGAATGTCGATCTCGCCGTCGGCCATGGATTGAATCAGGGCGCGGGCCGACTTGCCGTCCGGCACGGTGTCCGAACTGAAGACGGCCGTGCGCGCCTGAGGGAAAAGTTGGCGCACCTCCTCCTCGACCCGCTCGACGCCCGGCCCGACCGGCACCAGGGAATCCTCGGCCCCACACGACGGACAGGCCTTGGGCTTGGGCATGGAGAAGCCGGTCAGATGGCAGACCAGCCGCCCGGTGTAGCGATGCTCGACCAGCCAGGAATCCGTGTCCGGCGCCGTCAGCCGATGCCCGCACGACCGGCACAGCACCACCGGCGCATAGCCGCGCCGGTTGAGGAACAGCAGGCTCTGCTCGCCCCGCGCCAAGGTCTCGCCGATGGCTTCGCGCAACGGTTGGGACAGCCAGGTCTGCGGATCGGGCGGGCATTCGCGCAGATCGATCAGGCCGATCTCGGGCAGGACCGCCGCCCCGTGCCGCGCCGCCAGCTTCAGCCAGCGATAGCGGCCTTGATGGGCGTTCCACAGCGTCTCCAGCGACGGGGTGGCCGAAGCCAGCACCACCGTCGCTCCCTCGATCCGCGCTCGCGCCACGGCCAGGTCGCGGCCGTGATAAACCAGCCCCTCTTCCTGCTTGAACGAGCCGTCGTGCTCCTCGTCCACCACGATCAGGCGCAGGTTGGCGTAAGGCAGGAACAGGGCCGAGCGCGCGCCGACGACGATGTTGCAGCGCCCCGCGACCACCGCCTCCCACGCCTGTCGGCGGCGCGGCGGGGCGACGCCGGAGTGCCATTCGGCCGGGGCGACGCCGAAGCGGGCGGTGATGCGCTCGATCACCGCCTGGGTCAGGGCGATCTCGGGCAACAGGATCAGCACCTGCGCCGTCGGATCGGCCCGCAACGTCCGCGCCGCCGCCTCCAGATAGGCCTCCGTCTTGCCCGAGCCCGTCACCCCGTCCAGCAGGAAGGGCGCGAAGCCGCCCGCCGTCACAGCCTCGGCGATGGCGGCCGCAGACGCCGCCTGATCCGGGTTCAGGGTCGCAGGCGCATGGTCAGGATCCGGCGCATCGAAGGCGGCGACGGCCTCGACCTCGAACCCCTCCAGAACCCCTTCGTCGACCAGCCCCTTGACCACGCCGGACGAGACGCCCGCCGCACGCGCCAGATCGGGGCCGGGCATGGATCGCTGGCCCAGGGCCTCCAGCACCGCCGTGCGCGCCGTCGTCGGGCGGGCGGGACTGCGCCCCTCGATGCGCCGCACCCGCCGCTCGGGCCGTGGCCGAGGCGCGCGCAGCCCCTTCAACGCCGTCGCCGCCATCTCGCCCGGCGGGCTCAGTGTCCAGCGCGCCGCCCATTCGACGAAGTCCAGCGTGCGCTCCGGCAGGCGCGGATCGGTCAGCACCTGCTCGACCGCCTTCAGCTTGCGATTGGAGCCGGTCGTCTCGAACACCTCGGCCACCACGCCCCGGATCAGGCGCGGACCCAGCGGCACGGCGACCTGATCGCCGCGCGCGACCGTCAGTTCCTCGGGAACCGCATAGTCGAACGCCTCAGGCACCGGCAGGGGGATGAGGACGGAGGCGACCTTCACCGCGCGCCCTCGCACGCCCGCAACGCCGACGTCCGATACCGACGTCGCGCCCTGCCATGATCGCCGCCTTCCGCCACGCCCGGCGAAGCGATTTCAGACGATTCAGACGAATTGGACTCTGTTTTTTCGATCACGGAGTCTGAAACTTCCCTGGCCGCGAAAGACGGTCGCTTCCGTCACAACTCGGCGCTAAAACTGGTCTCATGAAACTCTTTCTCGACACCGCCGACGTCGCCGTCATCAAAGACCTGCTGCCCACCGGGATGGTGGACGGCGTCACCACCAATCCTAGCCTGATCGCCAAGTCGGGTCGCAACATCGCCGAGGTCATCGCCGAAATCTGCGCCCTGGTCGAGGGGCCGATCTCGGCTGAGGCCGTGGCGACCGATTTCGAGACCATGGTCAAGGAAGGCGACAAGCTGGCCTCCATCGCCCCCAACGTCGTGGTCAAACTGCCGCTGACCTGGGACGGCCTGCGCGCCACCCGCGCCTTCGCCGACAAGGGCGTCAAGACCAACGTCACCCTGTGCTTCTCGGCGGCCCAGGCCATGCTGGCGGCCAAGGCGGGCGCGACCTTCATCTCGCCCTTCGTCGGTCGTCTGGACGACGTCGGCGCCGATGGCGTGGGCCTGCTGGAAGACATCCGCACCCTGTACGACATCCACGACTTCAGCACGGAAATCCTGGCCGCCTCGGTGCGCAACCCGGACCATGTGACCGCCGCTGCGCTGGCCGGCGCCGACGCCTCGACCATTCCTGCCGACGTTTTCAAGGCCTTGGTCAAGCACCCGTTAACCGACAAGGGTTTGGATGCGTTCCTGGCGGACTGGGGCAAGACCGGTCAGTCCATTCTGTAGTTTCTGACCCGATGAGAGGTCCCGCTTGAGCACTTCCCTGGACCTCTCCACCGACTCGACGGCGGCGTCAGGCCTGCATTGGCCTGAGGTGCGCGCCTGGCTGGGCGATCACGCCGAACATCTGCTGGACGACCGCGCCCTGCTGGAAGAGCTGGGCCTGACCGCCACCGGCCGCAACGTCGTCGACTTCGGCCGCGCCGCCCTGGCGCGGCTGGAGGCCGTCGCCCAGCGCGAGGCCGGAGCACGCAAGCTGATCGAAGAGATCGCCCGCGCCAACTTCGCCGCCCAGACCCAGACCCACGTCGCCGCCCTGGACCTGATGGAGGCCCAGACCCACGCCGAGCTGTCGCGCCAGTTGGACGCCGTCGCCCAGGCCCGCTTCGGCCTGGCCGGCGCCGCCGTCGCCATCGAGAAACCCGGCGCCGCGCCTTTCGGCTGGAAGGCGCTGGAGCCGGGCCGTGTCGACGCCCTGCTGGGCGAGGACGGCCTGCACTGGCTCGGCCCCAACTTCACCGGCCTCAGCCTGTTTGGCCCTTCCGAGGGCGACGTCGCCTCGGTCGCCCTGGTGCGGATGACGCTGCGCCTGCCGGGCGCCGCCTCGCCCCGCGCCGCCCTGTGCGCCTTCGGTTCGGGCGAGGACGACGGCTTCACCCCCGCCATGGGCTGCGAACTGGTGGCCTTCGTCGCCCGCGTGGTCGAACGCATGGCCGAGCGATGGCCGCTGGAAGCCTGACCTCACAGGACGCTCTGGCCGCCTGGCTGGAGCATCTGGCCCATGAGCGCCGCCTGTCGCCGCGCACGCTGGAGGCCTATGGCCACATCGGACGGCTGTATCTGGCCTTTCTGGAGCGCCATCGCGGCGGACCGCAGAGCGCGGCCGACCTGGGGTCCGTCACGGCGGCCGAGGCGCGCGCCCATCTGGCCGAACGCCGCAGCGGCGATCGCCCGCTGAACGCCCGCTCGCTCAGCCAGACCCTGGCCGCCATCCGAGGCCTTCACGCCTTTCTCGACCGGCGCCTGGGCGTGGCGACGCCGCAGCTGGCCCTGGTGCGCGGGCCCAAGGTCAAGGCCTCCCTGCCCCGGCCGGTCAGCGAGGATCAGGCGAAGGGGCTGCTGCACGAACCCGAGGCCGATCCCGACATGGAGCCGTGGGAGGCCGCCCGCGACCGCGCCGTCCTGACCCTGCTCTACGGCTGCGGCCTGCGGATTTCCGAGGCCCTGTCGCTGAAGCGGTCCGACGCCCCCCTGCCCGAATCCTTGCGCATCACCGGCAAGGGCGACAAGACGCGGATGGTCCCCATCCTGCCCCAGGTGCGCGAGGCGACGGACGCCTACCTCTCGCTCCAGCCCTTCGTCATCGACGCCAATCAGGCCCTGTTCCGCGCGCGGCGCGGCGGGCCGCTCAGCCCGCGCCATGTGCAGGCGACGGTGCAGCGGCTGCGCGGGCGCCTCGGCCTGCCGGCCTCGGCCACGCCCCACGCCCTTCGCCACAGCTTCGCCACCCACCTGCTGGGCGCCGGCGCCGACCTGCGCTCGATCCAGGAGCTTCTAGGCCACGCCAGCCTGTCGACGACGCAGAAATACACCCAGGTCGACGCCGCCCGCCTGCTGGCCGCCTACGCCCAGGCCCACCCGCGCGGCTGACCCTCAGCAAGCGGACTTTTCAGCGGATCAAAAAGGCGCCAGCATTCCAGCCTGGGGATCGCGGAACGGGAGTTCACGCGCATGCGCAGGCCGATTCTCGCCCCCAGGACTGATCGCCTCATCCCCAGCCGTCGCATGGCTCTGGCCCTGCTGGCCCAGACAGGGCTTCTGCTGACCGCGCCGGCCTGGTCGCAGGAGGCGGCGGGCCAGACGCCTTCCGTTGCCCCGGACGCCGAGGCGCGCCTGCTTGCGAACCTGCTGACCCGCATAGGGGTCGAGGTCGACCTGGACGGACACAAGGCGTTGTTCGTCATCGACACGGGCGCTGAGCGTAGCGCCGTCTCCGACCGACTGGCGCAGGCGCTGGACCTTCCTCCCGGCCCGCCCGTCCTGGTGCATGGCATCACCACCGCCCAGATGACGCCGACCGTGCGCCTGCCGCATCTCGCCTTTTCCGAGCGACGGTTCGCCGACCTGGTGCTGCCGGTCTTTCCCTATGGGCTGCTGGGCGCCGACGGCCTGCTAGGGCTGGACGTGCTGTCGCGCTTCCGGCTGACCCTGGACCTGCGACGACGCCGGGTCATGATGGCCGCCTCCGGCGCGGACGTCGTGCGGCGCGGCCTGTCCTTCGGCGGACGCGCCAGCCGCGTGGGCCTGGACATCACCGATGTCCGCTCCGGGCGCTTCAGCCAGCTGATCCTGACCCAGGTGACCGCCGACGACATCCCGGCCGCCGCCTTCATCGACAGCGGCGCCCAATACTCCATCGGCAATCGCGCCCTGATGCGGGCGCTGGATTCGCGGCTGGGCCGGGTCGAGCGCCCCTTGCTGCGCGTTTACGGCGTGATCGGCCAGTCCTTGCTGGTGCGCTCCGGCGCCGTGACCAATCTGCGGCTGGCGCGGCGCGATCTGGGAGCGACCCCCCTGCTGTTCGGCGACCTGCACGCCTTTCGCATTCTGAACCTGATCGACCGTCCCGCCCTCTTGCTGGGCGCGGACGTTCTGACCCGGTTCAGCCAGGTGACGCTGGACTATGGCCGCGGCCGCATCGCTCTCGGCGGCCTGGTCCGCCGCCCGCCGCCGCAGGCCGCGCCTCGCCCCTAGGCCGTCAGATCGCCTTGACCGCTCCGCCGTCGATGCGGATCAGGGAGCCGGTGACATAGCCCGCCAGCGGGCTGGCCAGGAAGGCGGCGACCGCGCCGAACTCCTCGGTCGCGCCGATGCGTCCGGCGGGGATGGACTTGACGGACTCGGCGCGCGCGTCCTGCGGCGTCGCGCCCGTGGCGGCGGCGCGGGCGGCGTCCAGACGCTCGATGCGCGGCGTATCGATCCGGCCCGGCAGCAGGGTGTTGACCGTCACCCCATTGGCCGCGACCTCGCCCGCCAGGGTCTTGGCCCAGGCCGCCACCGAGGCGCGCAGGGTGTTAGACACGCCCAACGTCCCGATCGGCTCGATCACGCTGGTCGAGGCGACGTTCAGGACACGGCCCCAGCCCATGGCCCGCATCCCCGGCATGACCCGGTCGGTCAGGCGGAAGACTGACAGCACCATGGCCTCGAACTGCTCACGCCAGACCGTCGGATCGAGACCCGCCACGCCCGACGGCGCCGGTCCGCCGGTGTTGTTCAGCAGGATCTGGATCGGCCCGCCCAGCTCCGTCTCGGCGACGTCGACCGCCTTCAGCAAGGCGTCGTGGTCGGCCAGATCGGCCGGGGCGATGACCGCCTTGCCCGGCCCCATGGCGTTCAGTTCGTCGGCCACGGCCTGCAGCTTGGCCGCATCGCGCGACAGCAGGGCCACATGCGCGCCCTCGGCCACAAGCGCCGTCGCCACCGCCCGTCCCAGGCCGCTGGAACCGCCGCAGATCAGGGCGCGCTTGCCGGTGAGTTGAAGATCCATGGGGCGATCCGGTCCTGAAAGAGAAATTCGGCAAGAGACATGGTTGCGGCCAGACGCGATTGCGAGGGTTTCCGATCACTTCGCCTCGCCCAAGGGTCATTTTCTGCTTCCGGCGACGCATGGGTCTGAAGCCTCCAGGCAAGATCAGCTACAGATGGACACGAGAAGCTGATAGCTTGGCTTTATGCGGACGCCTTCGCCCCTAGCCATCGCAACCTTCGGCATCGCGCTTGGTCTGTCAGGCTGCGCCAAGAGCGAGCCGGCCTACGAGACCCGCGTTCAGACACCGCTCGGCGACGTGAAAACCGAGTGTCCAGTTCCCCTTGCCTACTCAAGACACCATGGCCTGATCGCATTTGGCTGCGACGACGGACGTCTGCTGATCTCGCGCTTCAACTCACCCGACCGCCTGGTCTCGGACGTCTTCATATTGAACGCCGCCGCGATAGAGGACACCGAGCGCGGTCTCAGCGTGCACGGATTCCGTCCCGCCGGGCCGGACGGCCTTCCCGCCTCCTTGATGTCGATCGACCTTCTTGCGAACAAGCTGTCCGTCGAGGATATCGACGGTGCGCAGGATGTCGATGCCATCGAGATCAACTCCACCGGCGACTGCCTGCTGGCGGCGCGCTCAGATCGAAAGCGCCATAGCGACTACATGATCACCGCCCATGATCTGAGAGCGCGACGTGTTGGCGATGCGATCAATCGCACCCCAGACCTTGCAATCGATGTCACAGGGAATGAAGCCAGCAGCATCGGCCACCTCATATTTGGCTTCTCGCGGTGCCTGATAGGTCCGGGCGGACAACCCATCGTGCTTTTGACGCGGATTCAGCCTGTTGCGGGCGGCGCCATATACTCCCTGGAGCTTCACACAGCCGATGCCAGGCCCATCCTCATCCATCAGTCGAAAGAGCATCTGACCATTCCGTCTCGCCATGCCGACTATCGACTGGCGTTGATCGATGGAGAGACAGGACGGCTCGGCCTGGTGGATCTGTCTGGGTCCACGCCTCGACTGACATGGGTCAGGTTTGATGGCCGCTGGCTCCACTACGACCCGGTCGATGGGACGGGAGTGGTCTTCCGAGGGACCGACGCCCAAGGCGCCGATGGACGGGGTCCATTGGTTTTTGTGCGCTGTGATCCGACCATGATCGAACCCTTCTGCCGCGACGATCAGGTGGTGTCTCAGTCAGCAATCGAAGCCTATTCAACGGGCGCCGGCGGGCCGGGAGCAGGCGTGTCCCTAAGCTATACGGACGTGTCCGTTTCCCCTCAATCGACTCATTATGCGCCTCGATTGCGCTGGCTATTCTGAACAGCGACAGCCCCAACGAAAACGGCGCGCCCCGTGCGGAGCGCGCCGTTCAGATCGCGGTCTGAAAGACGGTGAGGCTTAGGCCTGCATGGTCCAGCCCTCGACGCCCATGGCCGCCTGACGGACGGCTTCGGCGCGGGTCGGGTGTGGGTGGCAGGTGCGGGCGATGTCTTCGGACGAGCCGCCGAAGGCCATGGTCATGGTCGCTTCGCTGATCAGTTCGCCAGCCTGCGGGCCATAGATGTGGACGCCCAGCAGCTTGTCGGTCGTCGCGTCGGCCAGCACCTTCACGAAGCCGTCGGTCTCGTGGTTGATCTTGGCGCGGCTGTTGGCGGCGAAGGGGAACTTGCCCTTCTTGTAGTTGACGCCCGCAGCCTTCAGCTGCTCCTCGGTCTTGCCGACCCAGGCCACTTCCGGCGTGGTGTAAATGACCGACGGGACCAGGTCGTAGTCGACGTGGCCCGGCTTGCCAGCGATCAGTTCTACGGCGGCGACGGCGTCTTCCTCGGCCTTGTGGGCCAGCATCGGGCCATGGGTCACGTCGCCGATGACCCAGACGCCCGGCGCCGAGGTCTTGAAGTGGTCGTGGCCGACGAAGCCGCGCTGGTCCGGCGTGACGCCGACCGTCTCCAGGCCCAGGCCCTCGGTGTAGGGACGACGGCCGATGGCGACCAGGACGACGTCGCCCTTGATCGTTTCAGCGGCGCCGCCAGCGGCGGGTTCGACCGTCAGCTCGACGCCGTCCTTGACCGACTTGGCGCCCGTGACCTTGGTCCCCATACGGAAAGTCATGCCCTGCTTGGCCAGGCCGCGCTGGAAGGCGGTGGCGACCTCGGCGTCCATGCCGGCGCCGACCTTGTCCAGGTATTCGACGACGGTGACTTCGGCGCCCAGACGGCGCCAGACCGAGCCCAGCTCCAGGCCGATCACGCCCGCACCGATGACGATCATGTGCTTGGGCACCTTGGGCAGGAACAGGGCGCCGGTCGAGTCGATGACCTTGCCCTCTTCGAAGGCGACGCCCGGCAGCGGGGTCGGCTCGGAGCCGGTGGCGATGATGATGTTCTTGGCGTCATAGGTGGTCTTCGAGCCGTCGGCGACCTCGACCTCGACCTTACCCTGACCAGCAATGCGGCCGCGGCCCTTCAGCCAGTCGACCTTGTTCTTCTTGAACAGGAATTCGATGCCCTTGGTCAGGGCCTCGACGCTGTCGTCCTTGGCCTTGTGCATCTGGGGGAGGTTGAGCTTGGGCTTCACCTCGATGCCGATCCCGGCGAAGTCCTTGCCCGCGGCCTCATACAATTCCGAAGCGTGCAGCAGGGCCTTGGAGGGCATGCAGCCGACGTTCAGGCAGGTGCCGCCCAGGGTCGAGCGCATCTCGACGCAGGCGACCTTGAGGCCCAGTTGGCCGGCGCGAATGGCGGCGTTGTAGCCGCCCGGCCCGCCCCCGATGATCACCACGTCGTAGGTCTGGGAAGCGTCGGCCATGGAAGTCCTCTAATCGGTCTGGCGCAGGGTTCGGGAAACGGCGCGGACACTAGCGCCGACCCCGGCGGGGTCAACCGCCAGGCTCCATATAGGCCCGGATTGCGCCGGGGGCCATGCCGACCAAAGGCAAAGCGGCCCAAAGCCGCAATGCAAAAGGGCCGGGCGTCGCCGCCCGGCCCTCCGTTTCCGCCACGCAGGGCTGATCAGTATTTGAAGCGCACGCCCATGAAGACGTTGTAGCCGAACTTCTCGTACTCATAGGTCCGCTCGCGCGAGCCGTAGTAGCGGACGCCCGCCGAGTCGGTCAGGTTCTTCGCCTCGCCGAACACCTCGACCCCGTTGCCGAAGTCGTAGGAGGCGGTGAAGTCCAGTTGCTCACGGCCCTCGACGAACAGGTCGAAGTCGGGATCGTCGGCGTTGATCTCTTCCAAATAGTCGCTGCGCTTGGTGTAGCTGAGGCGGGCGCTGAAGCCGGCCATCTCGTAGAAGAGGGCCAGGTTGTAGTTATTCTCCGACTGACCCGGCAGGGCGAACTTGTTGCGGCCGCTATAGGCCTGGGCCGTTTCGATCTCGGCGTCGGTCCAGGTGTAGTTGGCGAAGACGCCGAAGCCCGAGGCCCAGCCCGGCAGGAAGCTGAACTTCTGCTGCCAGTTCAGCTCCAGCCCCATCAGATGGCCGTTGGGGGCGTTGATCGGGGTCTCGAACTCTGCGTCGAACTCGATCCCGTCGACCGTCACCTTGTCCTCGTATTTGAGGATGTAGCGATAGTCGGTCAGGTCCTTGTAGAAGGCGTTGGCCGACACCACGCCCAGCGAAGCGAAGTAGTATTCCAGCCCGAAGTCGATGTTGTTCGACAGCGTCGGCTGCAGGTCCGGATTGCCGATCTCATACGAAGCCGTCTTCTTGGAGCTTTCGGTCTGCTCGATACGGCGCGGGACGATCTGGTTGAACTCGGGACGCGAGATCGAGCGCGTCAAGGCGAAGCGGCCGATCAGATTGTCCGAGAAGCTGTGACGGATCGTCAGGTTGGGGAAGAACTCGGTGTCGTCGCGATCGACCCGCGCCACCTCTTGAGACTCGACACCATCCTTGGTGAACAAGCTGGCGGCCTCGCCCTCGAACTTGGTGTTCTCGACGCGCAGGCCGAAGATGATGTTGGTCGCGCCGATGTCCAGACGGCCCTGGGCGTAGGCCGACAGGATGTCTTCCTGAGCCGTGTAATCGGCAGCGATGGAGTCTTCATCGCGCCGCGTCGCCAGCGGCCGCACCTGGCCGAAGTAGCCATCGACCAGGCCGTTGTTGAACTTGTGGCCCAGCAGATAGCCGTAGTTGCGCGACTCCGACCCCGTCATCAGGTCGGCGTAGGTTTGGGTCGGCGCCTGCTTGATGCGGCTGCGCTCTTCGTCGGCCGAGACGTCGCGCGAACGGAACTTGCCGCCGAACTTCCACGTCACCTCGCGGCCGCCGATGATCGAGGGCAGCTCGAAATTGGTCTGGAAGGCGTATTCCTCCTGGGTCGTGGTGGAGGAGCGGAAGTCCGTCTGAGCGTACTTATAGTCCGACTGAGCCAGGTGATCGCCGTCGGCGAAGATCGAATAGGTCGGCTCGTAATGGCTGCCCGTGAAGTCGTAGCTGACGGTCGGGCTGCTGTTCAGCTCGAACAGCAGCTCGTTGCGGTTCGGATAGGTCTGCTCGCTGCTGGCCCAGGAGATGTTGGCGTCCCACACGGCGCCGTTGCCGAAGATGCGCTCGGCCCCGGTCGTCAGGGTCAGGATCTCATTCTTCTGGGTGCGGTGACGCAGCTGACGCTCGACCGTCACCTCGTCGAAGGTCGCCTTGCGGTCGGTCGCGCCGGCCTGAAGGTTGTCCTCGTCATAGGTCAGCAGCAGCTGGTTGCGGTACTCGTCGTCCTCGAACTGGGCGAACGAGCCGCGAACCCAGGCGCGATAGGCGTCCGACGGGCGGAACTCCAGCGAGCCGTTGATCGACTGGCGCGTGCGCTCGGTGTCGTAGTCCTTGAACAGGCTTTCCTCGAGGGCGAACACCTCGCCGCCTTCGGGGGTCTCCATCTTGGTCCAGCCGGACTCGACGTTGTCGGGGCGGCGGTTGGTCTTGGAGTAGGAGTAGGACAGCAGGCCGCCGAAGGTCTGGTCCGCGCCGAAGACGTTCGACGCCGTGGCGCCCGCGCGGATGTCCTCGCCGCCGTAGTCGTTGTAGCTGCCGCCGGCATAGCCGCTGACGGCCAGACGGCGCTGGTCGAAGGGCGAGCGGGTCTTGATGTTGACGGCGCCGGCGATGGAGTCGGCGTCCTGGCTCGGCAGCAGGGTCTTGGAGACCTCGATGTTGGAGACGATGTCGCTGGGCAGGGTGTCCAGATCGACCGCGCGCGTGCCCGGATCGACGGCCGGGACGGTCACGCCGTCCACCGAAACGGCGGTGAAGGCCGACGGCGCGCCGCGGATGTTGATGTAACGACCCTCGCCCTGGTCGCGCTGGATGGCGATGCCCGGCACGCGCTGCAACGATTCCGCCACGTTCGGGTCGGGGTAGCGGCCGATGGCGTCGGCCGACAGGACGTTGATGGTGCCGTCGGCGTTCTTCTGCTGGTTCAGCGAGCGGGCCACGCCCTCGGTGATGACGCCGTTGACGATGACGTCGGCCACGGCGACCGCATCGCCCGAGCCCATCATGACCGTGACCGAGGTCAGGCGGCCCGGCGCGGCGGCGACCGTCTGGGTCGCGGTCGGCAGGCCGATGTAGCGGGCCTCCAGCGTCACCTGGCCCGAGACGCCGCCCAGGTTGAACTCGCCCTGGCTGTTGCTGACGGCGCGGCGGCCGCTGACGCGGTCGATGATCTCGGCGCCGGGCAGAGGCGAGCCGTCGGCGTTGACGACGCGGCCGATCAGGCCGTCGCCCGCAGGGGCGGCCGCGACGGCCGGAGCGGCGGGCGCCGCGACATCGGCGGCCCTGACATCAGCAGCCTGGGCGGCGACAGCGAAAGCCAGCGGCAAGGTCGCCGCGCTGAGAAGAAGTCCGAGCTTCATGATCCATATCCCCGAGGCCCGGCGCCGCATCTGGCGGCCCGGTTCTGGCGGGATGGCTAATGCGCCGCGACGACGCGGCCGCGACGGTTTCACGAAAAGGAATCTGCGAGCGGAACACGAGACGACGACAGTTCGTCCCGACCCGGATTATCCGTCTTCGAACCATCGCCGAACCGTCGTCGCAGCGCCGTTGACCGCCCTGTCGCGCGCGTGTTTCGGGCGGACATTCCTTATTCAGACGGAAAGCCCTGCTCATGTTCGCCTCCCTGCCCTTGCGCTCGCTCGCCGGTCTTGCGGCCCCCGCCCTGCTGCTGGCCGCCTGCGCGGGGCATGAGGTGGACTATCAGGGCGAGGGCGGCGGTTTCGTCGGCCAAGGCGCCCCCGTGCGCGCCATGCTGGAGACGCCCTCGGTCGGCACGGTCGGCGACGACGCGGCCGATGACCCCGCCGTCCGGGCCTCGGCGACGCCCGTGACCATCGGCGGCGTTCAGACCCCCGGCTTCATCGTCGGCACCGACAAGAAGGCGGGCCTCTACGTCTACGGCTTCGACGGGGCGATCCTGCAGTTCATGCCAGAGGGGCTGCTGAACAACGTCGACGTGGTCGAAGGCCTGAACCTCAACGGCCGTCCGCAACTGCTGATCGGGGCCAGCGATCGCACGCCGGGCCGCACCGGCGTCGCCCTCTATCTGTTCGACCCGGCCGGGACCGGCGACAACAAGGTGCGCTACTGGGGCTCCATCGCCACCGACGTCATCGAGCCCTACGGCTTCTGCTTCGCCCGGCGCGGCGAAGAGGTTCACGCCGTCCTGGTCGGCCATGAGGGCGAACTACGCCAGTTCGTCGTCGCCGCCAGACCCGACGGCCGCCCAGCCGCGCAACTGGTTCGCCGCGCCGAGATCGGCTCCATCTCCGAGGGCTGCGCCGCCGATCCGGCGACGGACGCCCTCTATATCGCCGAGGAGAACGTCGGCCTGTGGCGCTATGGCCTCGATCCGGCCTCGGGCGGGACGCGCGCCCTGGTCCAGCCAGTCGCGCCGGGGGTGCTGGTCGCCGACGCCGAGGGGCTGACCACGCTGACCGACGGCGATGCGCGTTATCTGATCGCCTCCAGCCAGGGCGACTCGACCTTCCCCGTCTGGCGCATCGACGGCGCCGAGCCGCAGTACAAGGGCCGCTTCGTGGTCGTGGACGGGACGGTCGACGGGGTGACGGGCACCGACGGCCTGGCCGCCCTGGGCGGTCCGGTCGGCCCCTTCCTTGAGGGGTTGGTGGTGATCCAGGATGACGTCAACGACACCGGAACCCAGAACTTCAAATACGTCGACTGGCGCGACATCCGCGCGGCGCTGGGGCTGTAGGGCCGCCGTTGCAGAACGCGAAAAGGCCCGGCGATCGCGTCGGGCCTTTTTCATGTGCGGCGATGTGCAGGACCCAAAAGGAAACGGGGCCCGACCTTGCGGCCGGACCCCGTTTTCCCTTTCGACTGGAGCGGGCGAGGCGATTCGAACGCCCGACCCTCACCTTGGCAAGGTGATGCTCTACCCCTGAGCTACGCCCGCACTCCGTTGGGAGCGATGTGCTGCTCCCCGTCGAGGAAGGGGCGTATAGCGGACCGACTTCGGATCGCGCAAGCCCCTTTTTCGATTTTCGTCCAATCCGCCGATTTTTTTCGAATAGCCCTGAAACTTCACACGAAAACGGCCCCCGAAACGCCCGCAAGGGACGCCCCGAAGGCCGCTTCAAAGCGCCGTCGCCTGCCGCTACGCGCCAAGCCCGCTCAAGTAGCGAGCCGCCGCGCGGCGAGCGTTAGCGGCCCTGCCGCGCCTCGTATCAGCGAGGCGCCAGACGAATAGCCCCGTCCAGACGGATGCACTCGCCGTTGATGTAGGTGTTCTCGGCCAGGTGCAGGGCCAGGGCGGCGTAGTCGGCCGGCGTGCCCAGGCGCTTGGGGAAGGGGATCATGGCGGCCAGGGCGTCCTGCACCTTCTGGTCCATGCCCGCCATCATCGGCGTCCACATGATGCCCGGCAGGATGGTGTTGACCCGCACGCCCTCGTTCATCAGGTCGCGCGCGACCGGCAGGGTCATGGCGTAAACGCCGCCCTTGGACGCCGAATAGGCCGCCTGGCCGATCTGGCCGTCCTGGGCCGCCACCGAGGCGGTGTTGACGATCAGGCCGCGCTCGCCGTCGTCCATCGGCTCCAGCGTCACCATGCCCGCCGCCGACTGCGACAGGACGCGGAAGGTGCCGAACAGGTTGATGGAGACGGTGCGCTCGAACTGGGCCATGTCGTGGGCGCGGATCTCGCCGGTTTCACGTTTGCGGCTGACGGTCTTCTGGCCGGTGGCGATCCCGGCGCAGTTGACGGTCAGGCGCTCCTGGCCGTGGGCGGCGCGGGCCTTGGCGAAGCCGGCGGCGACGCTGTCGTCCGAAGTCACGTCCACCTTGCAGAAGACGCCGCCGATCTCCTGGGCGATGACCTCGCCGCGCTCTTCGTTCAGGTCGAACAGGGCGACCTTGACGCCCTTGGCGGCCAAAGCGCGCGCCGTGCCTTCGCCGAGGCCCGAAGCCCCGCCCGTCACCACTGCTGCGATCGAAGCGTCGAGTTTCATGAAAGTCGTCCTATATTCGATTGAACCGAGTGCTCGTGCGAGGATTTAGCGGCCATGACCGCAAAGACCAACGGGGTGTCGTCCGATGACGCCATCAATCCTGAAAAGGCCCTGGCTCCCGCCGTGCAGAAGGTGAACGAGATGCGCGTGCGTCAGGGCTTCTGGCCCAAGATGCGACGCACCGCCGCCCGCATCCCCTTCGCTGGACAGGCCCTGGCTGCGTGGTACGCGACCCAGGACCCCAAGACCCCGCTGGCGGCCAAGGGGATCATCCTGGGCGCCCTGGCCTATTTCGTCATGCCGGTGGACGCCATTCCCGACATCTTCGCCGGCATCGGCTTCACCGACGACGCGGCGGTGATCGCAGCGGTGCTGGCGACCCTGGGCGCCCACCTCAAGCCCCGCCACCACGATCAGGCGGCGCAGGCGTTGAAGCGGCTGCGGGAGGACGAGGGCTAGACCTAGTCCTCCACCTTCACCACGATCTTGCCGATGGCCGCGCGGTCGCTGAGGGCCTGGATGGCCTCATGGGCGCGTTCCAGCGGGAAGGTGCGGCTGACGCGCGGCTTGATCTTGCCTTCGCTGTAGAGCTGCATCAGCTCGGCCATGTTGGCGGCGTGGCCCTTGGGATCGCGGGCGACGGCGGCGCCCCAGAAGACGCCGACCACCGACACCGACTTCAGCAGCGTCAGGTTCAGCGGCAGGGACGGAATCCCCGCCGGGAAGCCCACCACCAGATAGCGGCCGTTCCAGTCCATGGCGCGAAGCGCCGGCTCGGCGTAGTCGCCGCCGACGCCGTCGAACACCACATCGGCGCCGTCGCGGCCGGTCGACAGCTTGAACTCGCCCGACAGCTCCTTCTGGGCCGCCTTGTCCATCGGGCCGGAGGGGTAGATCAGGCCGTTGTCGGCGCCCAGCTCCAGCGCGAACTCCACCTTGTCATTGGTCGAGGCGGCGGCGACCACGCGCGCGCCCATCGCCTTGCCCAGTTCGACGGCGGCGGCGCCGACGCCGCCCGCTGCGCCCAGCACCAGCAGCGTCTCGCCCGGCTGTAACTGCGCCCGGTCCTTCAGGGCGTAGTAGCTGGTGCCATAGGTCATGATGAAGGCCGCGGCGGTCTCATAGTCCATACCGTCGGGGATGGGGATCAGGGTCTCGGCCTTGACCTTCAGCCGCTCGACCATGCCGCCCCAGCCGGGCACGGCGACAACCCGATCGCCCCGGAACACGCCCTTAACGCCTTCGCCGACCGCATCGACGACGCCCGCGACCTCGGCCCCCGGCGCGAAGGGGCGCTCAGGCTTGAACTGGTATTTGTCGGCGATGATCAGGGCGTCGGGATAGTTGACGCCCACGGCCTTGACCTCGATCACCACCTCGCCCGGACCGGGCGTGGGGTCCATGATCTCCTCGACGACAAGCGTTTCCGGGCCGCCGGGGGCCTTGGACAGGACTGCACGCATAGGAACTCTTTTCAGCTATCCCCTATCGGCCATGGCGCCGACACGCCGGCGACGCTAATCAGCCTGCGGCCTGATGCAAAGAGGCCGAATGGGTTCTGAGGAGACGATCATGGCGAAACCCGCCCTCATCCTTCACGGCGGCGCCGGCGCCCGGCGCGAGCGCAACTACGACGCCGAAGTCGTGCACATGCGCGAGGTGGTGGAGGCCATGAAGGCGCGGCTGGACGCCGGGGCCTCGGCCCTGGACGTGGCCGTCGAAGCGGTCGTCATGCTCGAAGACTCCGGCCTCTATGTCGCCGGGCGCGGCGCCTCGCCCAACCTGGCGGGCGACTATGAGCTGGACGCCAGCCTCATGGACAGCGTCACCGGCAAGGCCGGGGCCGTCGCCGCCCTGCAGGGCTTCCGCAATCCGGTCGTCGCCGCCCGCGCGGTGATGGACCGCACCCCCCACGTCATGCTGGCCGGAAACGGCGCCGCCCGCTTCGCCGCCGAACAGAGCCTGGCGCGCATCGAAGACCCCGAAGCCTGGTACACTCGCGCCGGTCAGGGCGAGGACAACCATCCGCCCAGCGGTCTCAGCCACGGCACCGTCGGCTGCTGCGTGCTGGACAACCAAGGCCGACTGGCGGCCGCCACCTCGACGGCGGGCGTGTTCGGCAAGATGCCGGGTCGCGTAGGCGACACTCCCATCCCCGCTGCCGGAACCTGGGCCGACGAGCACGCCGCCGTCTCCTGCACTGGCCAGGGCGAGTATTTCATCCGCGTCGCCGCCGCCGCGCGCACCGCCATCGGCGTCGCCGCCGGCCAGTCTCTGGTCGAGGCGTCGCAAGCCGTCATTGACCGCATCGGCGCCCTGGGCGGGGACGGCGGCCTGATCGCTCTGGACCGTCACGGCAATATCGCCCAGCCCTATAACAGCCAGGGCATGAAACGCGCCTGGCTGGCGACCGACGGCAGCGTCGGCGTCGAAGTGTTCGGGCGGTGACATTCTAATTCCGCTCATCCCCGCGGAGGCGGAGCGCGGATCGAGCGCCAGAATCGACGCCGCCGCGCTTGAGGCCAAAGCATTGGGTCCCCGCCTCCGCGGGGATGAGCGGCGGAAATGACGCTCCGTTTCATTACAGCTCCGTAAGGTGCGCGGCGGCTCTTCGCCCTGCTAGGCTTTCGGCGCCCGTTTCTTCGACTGCGGGCGTTGGAAAGCCGCCCCTCATGAAGAATCGTCTGATCCTGACCGCCTGCGCCTCGGCGCTGCTGCTTGGCCTGCCCGCCGCGGCCCCCGCCTGGGCCAAGGCGCCGCCCGCCGCCGCGACAACCGCCCAGGGCGGGGTCGAGGTGCCGCCGCTGGGCTTCGCCAAGCGGGTGCTGGCCAACGGCATGGAGGTCTATACGGCGCGCGACGCCTCGACCTCGAACGTCACGGTCCAGGTCTGGTATCGCGTGGGGTCGAAGGACGATCCGGCGGGCCGTTCGGGCTTCGCTCACCTGTTCGAACACCTGCTGTTCAAGGCGACCAAGAACATGCCGTCCGAGACGTTCGATCGCCTGACCGAGGACGTCGGCGGCTTCAACAACGCCTTCACCGCCGACGACGTGACCGCCTATTATGAAGTGGTCCCGGCCAACCACCTGCAGCGCATCCTGTTCGCCGAAGCCGATCGCATGGGCTCGCTGGTCGTCGATGAGGCGAACTTCGCCTCCGAGCGCGACGTGGTGAAGGAGGAATACCGCCAGCGGATTCTGGCCAGCCCCTATGGCCGTCTGTTCGGCCTGTTCACGCCCGAGACCATCTATCAGGACCACCCCTATCGCCGTCCGGGCATCGGCTCGATCGAAGAGCTGGACGCCGCGACCCTGGACGACGTGCTGCGTTTCCACGCCACCTACTACCGGCCGGACAACGCCATGCTGATCGTGGCGGGCAATTTCGACCAGGCGCAGCTGGACGGCTGGGTCGACGAGTACTTCGCCCCGCTGAAGCGTCCGTCGACGCCCATGCCCGCCAATGATGTGAAAGAGCCCGAGCCGACCGGCCCGCGCACCGCCACCTATTACGCGCCGAACGTGCCCCTGCCCGCCGTGGCCCTGGCCTGGAACACCGTGGCCTATAAGGACGCCGATCGCGCGGCCCTGACGGTGCTGGACGGCATCCTGTCGACCGGCGAAAGCAGCCGCCTGTACCGCTCGCTGGTCTATGACAAGCAGATCGCCGCCTCGGCCGGCTCCAACCCCGACTTCGCCCAACAGGCGGGCAATCTGGCCGCCTACGCCATCATGGCGGGCGGCGAGACGGTCGAGACCGGCAAGGCCGCGCTGGAGGCCGAGATCGCGCGCCTGCGCGACGAACCCGTCACCGCCGCCGAACTGGCCGAGGCCAAGAACGAACTGGTCGCCGACGCCCTGCGCGGCCGTGAAAGCATCGACGACCGCGCCACGACCCTGGGCATGGCGCTGATCATGACCGGCGACGCGACGGCCGCCGACCGCGAGATCGCCGAAATCCAGGCCGTCACCGCCGCCGACGTGCAGCGCGTGGCCCGCCGCTATCTGACGCCGCAGCGCCAGATCACCATCAACTACCTGCCCGCCGACGACGCCAATGCGCCCAGCGAGCAGAAGAAGAACGTCGACGCCCCCGTCACGGTCGCCGCCCTGGCCCCGGCCGGTCCGGTCGCCGTCCTGCTGCCGGAAGCCGAGCGCGCCCGCCTGCCCCAGCCGGGGCCTGAAGTGTCGCCCGCCACCCCGGCCATCGCCGACTTCCGCCTGGACAACGGCCTGCGCGTTCTGGTCGCGCCCACGACAGGTCTGCCGCTGGTCTCGGCGCGGTTGAACTTCAACGCCGGCTCGGCCCATGATCCGGCGGGCAAGCCGGGCGTCGCCTCCATGACCGCCGCCCTGCTGACTCAAGGCACGACGACCAAGGACGCGCCGGAAATCGCCACCGCCATCGAGCAACTAGGCGCCAGCATCGGCGCGGGCGCGGGCGCCGACTTCACCAATGTCTACGCCAATGCGCCCAAGGACGTGTTCGGCCGGACCCTGACTCTGATGGCCGATCTGGTGCGCAACCCGACCTTCGCCGCAGAAGAGCTGGAGCGTCAGCAGTCCCAGACCCTGGATGGCCTGCGCGTGGCGCTGAGCCAGCCCGGCTCCATCGCCGGGCAGGCGGTCGGCCGCGTGATCTACGGCGCCGCCCCCTATGGCGCGCCGGGTTCTGGCACAGTGAACAGCATCCCCGCCCTGACGCGCGACGACGTGGCGGCGTTCCACTCCGATCGCTTCCGTCCGTCGCAGGCGACCCTCGTCTTCTCGGGCGACGTGACCCCGGCCGAAGCCCGCGCCCTGGCGGACGAGGCCTTCGGCGACTGGCGCGACGCCGGTCCCGCACCGGCCGCCATCGACAAGGCGGGCCAGGCTTTGGCTCCGCGCGTCGTCGTCATCGACCAGCCGGGCGCCGGTCAGGCGGCGGTCGTCGCCGCCATCCGCGGCGTCAGCCGCACCGACGCGGACTTCTTCCCGCTGACGGTCGGCAACACCCTGCTGGGCGGCGGCTACTCCTCGCGGCTGAACCAGAAGATCCGCATCGAGAAGGGCCTGTCCTACGGCGCCGGATCGTCGCTGGGCGCGCGGGCGGACGCGGGCGTCTTCACCGCCTCGACCCAGACCAAGAACGAGTCGGCGGCCGAGGTGGTCGATCTGATGCTGGCCGAGATCGGCAAGCTGGGCGACGCCCCGGCGACCGAGGCCGAACTGGCCCCGCGCCGCGCCACCCTGATCGGCGCCTTCGGCCGCTCGCTGGAGACGGTCGACGGCCTGGGCGGCCTGGTCGCCAACCTGGCCCTCTACGACCTGCCGATGAGCGATCTGGCCGACTACGCCGGACGCGTCCGCGCGGTCACGCCGCAGCAGGTCGAGGCGGCCTTCGCCGAACACCTGCCGACCGACCGGGCCAGCATGGTCGTGGTCGGCGACGCCTCCAAGTTCATCGACGCCCTGCGGGCCAAGTATCCGAACGTCGAGGTCATTCCGCTGACCGATCTGAACCTGGACAGCGCCTCGCTGAAGTAAGGCCAAGAACGCCTCCCCTCATGGGGAGGCGTTTTTCGTTCAGGTCGCCAGGATCAGGTCGTCAGACACACCACCTGGGCGACACGCAGATCCTGACGCAGCCGGTCGGAGACGGCGCCGTAGTTCTGGGTCGTCACGGCCTGGCCCAGGGCGGCTTCATCGGCGCGTTGCTGGGCGCCGACCGTGGGCACGAAGGTGTCAGGGGCCGTCGTGTAGATGCGGCCGCGCCGGGGCGACTCGGCGATGGTCACGCCCAGCACCCGTCCGCGACGGTCCAGCACCGGCGCGCCCGACAGGCCCGACAGCGTGCCCTTCAGCCCCCGCGTGCGGCCGGCCTCGGCCCAGGCCAGCACCGGCTCGTCATAGGAGCGGTGGCCGCGGATCTTCAGCGTCTCACGGCCGATCAGGCGCGAGGCCACCTCGCCCGGCCGCCCTTGAGGGAAGCCGGGGTGGAAGGCCCGCTGGCCCTTGTAGAGCGGCGCCTGGGGCGCGATCGGCAAGGCGGGCGGTCCCCCGTCCGTCAGCAGCACGGCCACGTCCGCCCGCGCGGCCAGGCGCACGTCGGCGGCCAGGGCGCGGGTCTTGTCGATCACCAGCGCGGGTTTGCGGCACCCTTCGACCACGTGGCGGGCGGTGATCCAGCGGCCGTCTCCGGCGATGGAGAAGGCCGTGCCCGACACCGGCTCATGCTCGTCCGAGGTGTCGACGGTGACGGACGGATCAAAGGGGGTGATCGGCCCCAGCAGAGGCCCCGTCGCCTCATCGTAATGGAAATCATGCGGCGCGTCGGCGCGCTCGCCCCGGTTCAGGGACGCAATCAGGATCACGCCGATGACGGCGGCGTAGATGGTCCAGTCGGGAAGATGGGGAAAGCGCAAGGCCGCCGCCTCAACCCGTCAGGGCCGCCGCCAGGATCAAGGCGGTCGACAGCTTGGCCCCGGCCAAGACCACGGCGGCGGAGGTTTCGCCCTTCTCTATCCGTTGCGGCAGGCCGTGCAGCAGGAAGTCGACGACGCGGAAGGCCAGCAGTTGCAGCACCACCGTCGCCACGCCCCAGATGGCGATGTCACGGATCGAGGTCGACACCGACAGGGACACCGCCAGCGGGATGGCCAGACCGACCAGCACCCCGGAAAAGGCCACGGCGGCGGCCGGATTGCCTTGCCGGATCAGGGCGATCTCGCGCCACGGCGTCAGCAGGGCATAGACCGCCGCCCCCGCCGCCAGCAGGCCGAACGTCACCGCCAGGTGCAGCATCAGGATCGGAAAGCCCGTCGCGAACGCCTGGAGTTCAGGAGTCGACAGAACGCCCGGCAACGACGAGGTCTCCATGACGACGAACCCTAGCCTCCCAGCCTAAAGGGGAACGAAACCAAAACACCCTTGCCCGAAAGCCTGACCGTTCCGCTAGGGCGCCCGCGCCACAGTCGGCGGACAAAGCGTCCGACCGGGCGGGCGGCGGCCCTCTCAGGCCGCGTCGGCCTCTTCGCGCTCGGCCTTGATCCGCGCGCTGGCCCTCAGCTTCTCGCTTTCGGACTTGAGCTGGCCGCAGGCGGCCAGGATGTCGCGGCCGCGCGGGGTGCGGATGGGGCTGGCGTAGCCCGCCTTGTTCAGGATGGCGGCGAAGGTCTCGATCGTCTTCCAGTCCGAGCACTGATAGTCGGTGCCGGGCCAGGGGTTGAACGGGATCAGGTTCACCTTGGACGGAATGCCCTCGATCAGCTTGATCAAGGCGCGCGCCTCGGCCGGGCTGTCGTTGACGCCCTTCAGCATGACGTATTCGAACGTCACCCGGCGCGCGTTGGACAGGCCGGGATAGGCGCGGATGGCGGCCATCAGCTGGTCCAGCGGATACTTCTTGTTCAGCGGCACCAGTTGATCGCGAAGGGGATCGTTGGTGGCGTGCAGGCTGATGGCCAGCATGGCCGCCGTGCGCTCGCCCAGGGCGTTCAGCTGCGGCACGACGCCCGAGGTCGACACCGTGATCCGACGCCGCGACAGGGCGATGCCCTCATTGTCGGAGATGATGTCGATGGCGTTGGCGACGTGGTCCAGATTGTAGAGCGGCTCGCCCATGCCCATGAAGACGATGTTCGACAGGCGACGATCTTCCTTGGGCGAGGGCCACTCGTCCAGATCGTCACGGGCCACCTGGACTTGGGCCACGATCTCAGCCGTGGTCAGGTTGCGGACCAGCTTCTGCGTGCCGGTGTGGCAGAAGGTGCAGTTCAGGGTGCAGCCGACCTGGGACGAGACGCACAGGGCGCCCGCCCGGCCCACGTCGGGAATGTAGACGGTCTCGATCTCGATGCCCGGCGCCGTACGGATCAACCATTTGCGCGTGCCGTCCTTCGACACCTGGCGCTCGACGATCTCGGGGCGGGCCAGGGTGAAGGCCTCGGCCAGCTTGGCGCGCGTGTCCTTGCCCACGTCGCTCATCAGATCGAAGTCGGTCACGCCGTAGTGGTGGATCCAGCGCCACGCCTGCGAGGCGCGCATCTTGGCCTTTTCGGGCGGGCAGATTTCAGCGTCGATCAGGGCCTGGCGCAGCTCGTCGCGCGTCAGACCGCTGAGGTTGACGGGCGTCTTTACCGGGGCGCTGGCGCGCGTGAGATCGAGCGAAATGCTCAAGGGCGGATGTCCTGCGGCGAAGGGTGAAGCGGCGGCGTCTAGCACAGATGGGACGTCTTGTCGCCTTTGGCCATCTGCGGGTTGATAGACTCGGAACGAGGCGCTAGAGGGGCGGCCGTTGGGGAGTAGCTTCCGGCATATCCCAGCCGGGGTCGCGTCAACACACTTGCTTCCTGTCTTCAGGGGCATGGCGCGATCAGCGGATCACCTCCGCCTAGCGAGACCAGCATGCTGCACCTGCGGGGCCGGCCCGCGCGTGGAGCGTGCTGTCATGCGTCCGGCCGAGTGTGTTTTCCCATGATGTCCCCCGTCGCCATCGCCGTCCTGTCCGTCAGCATGTCCGCCGACGCCTTCGCCGCCGCCATCGGGCGCGGCGCCCAGCACCGGCCGACGGTGCCCCAGGCCCTGCGCTCGGGCCTAGTGTTCGGCGTGATCGAGGCGATCACCCCCCTGATCGGCTTCGCCCTGGGCGTGGCGGCCGCCGGCTTCGTCGCCGCCATCGACCACTGGATCGCGTTCGGCCTGCTGGGCGCGGTCGGGGCCAAGATGATCTGGGAGGCGCTGAAGCGTGAAGACGAAGTCGAGGCGGCTGACCCCGGCGGCAAGGCCGCGTCGCGCGGCCTGCTGGCTCTGGTCGCCACCGCCGTCGGCACCTCGATCGACGCGGGCGCGGTGGGGGTCGGCCTGGCGCTGCTGGACGCCAACATCTGGCTGATCGCCGCCTGCATCGGCTTCACCACCTTCGCTTTGGCGACCTTGGGCCTGCTGGTCGGCAAGGCGGCGGGCACGCGCCTGGGCAAGATCGTCGAACTGATCGGCGGCGTCGCCCTGATCGCGCTAGGCCTGAAGATCCTGCTGGAGCATCTGGGCGTTCTGGCGAGCTGAGGCGGGCGCCTGAAGCCTAGCCTTGCTCCGAGACAGATTCAGGAGGATCATTCCGTCTCGCCGCTCGTTTCACCGGCTGAAGGAGACCGCCATGCGCGCCCCCCTGTTCCTCGCCGCCGTCCTCGTCGCCCCGCTGGCGCTCGCCGCCTGCGCCTCGGGCCGCCCCTTGCCGACCTATCAGCAGGAGATGGACAAGCTGGACGCCGAATGCCGCGACCGCGGCGGCATCATTTCGCCTACCGGCCGCCAGACCGGCCGCCCGCAGACCGACTACGTCTGCAAGATCACCGGCGGCGCCTCGCGCATTCCTCAAGGATGAGGCGCTACGGGGCAGACTTCATGGTAGGCCGATGTAGCTGAGACTCCCCCAACACGAGCCCCGCCTTGTAGATTTCAATGTTCCGTGGAAGCGTTGAATTGCAAGGGGCCCCCATGAACGGTTTCGACTTTCTTTTCTCTCTCATCGGGCTCTTATTGGGGTTTGTGCTGATCGAAATTCTCCGAGGGCGCTGAAGGCGCGCCAGACGCACCACCGATATCATGGACAAACCGTGCGCCTGGGCTGGCTTAGCATTGTGCTCGCCGTATTCGTCATGGTGGACGTCGCCAGTTACTGGACCAACATCTGGGAAATGCGCGAGCGACTAACAGTCGGTTACGACACCGTCTTGACCAGTTTGTTTGTGGCGGCGCTCTACTATTTCGCTGCGTCGATGGTTTTCCCCAGCGACATGGAGGCTTGGCCGGACCTGGATGAGTGGTTCTGGCGAAACAAACACCGCGTCCTTCTTCTAGTCTTTACCGCCAGCGCCATCACGATGACCGGGGTATTTGTGTTCTCTATCGAGCGGCCGACTGCCTTGGAGCTCGCCATATCGCAGGGAGGCTACTTCGGTCTTCTGCTCATAGCCGCCCTGGCTCGCGGGCCTCGTCTGTTCACATTGTCCCTAGGCGCCATGCTTCTGATCTATGCAGCCTACGGCGGCGCCAGCTTTGCCGCGCGAGTCGGCCTTATTGGCGGCTGACACAAGGACAGGTCCGCAGCGGCGGCTCCTCAGCAGGCAGAAGAGCTCTCGCACTAAGCCATTCACTAGAGAAAATCCGTGGTGGTTGGAGGCGGCTACCAACGCACACCCACATTGGAACGGATCGTGAAACTGGCCATCTAGCCTAGAATAGGCTCGCCTGAGCCGCCGCCGGCGCCAGCTTCACCCCCTTCCCGATCAACAGTTCAGCCGCCGTCGACGCCTTGTCTCCGCCGGCGATGGTGTAGGTCGTCTGCACGGCCTCGATGTCGGCCCAGGCGAACAGGTCACAATACTGCGTTTCGTTCAGCCTGGCGAACTCGCTTCGCGTCGCCGGTCGCCACCGCAACTCCCGCAGCAGGGCATCGAGAAAACGCTGCTGCACCCGGAACAGGGTGACGATATCGCCGGAGATGTCGTTGATGACCTCGACCGACGGCCGAACCCGCCGGCGCAGGAAGACGCCCCCCCCCATGCCGATGAAGGGTTCGACATAGGCGTCATGATCGGTCGCAGCCAGAATATGACAGATGGGCTTGGCTAGGTAGCGCTTGCCGCCCAGCCACGCTGCGGGCGGCTCGGCGGCCGCGACGGGGCGTTGGCCGACATAGAGAACATTACGAGAGCAATTCATTTGCGGGCAGGTCCCCTGCACGGTTAGGAGCCCCCCCTCCCGCAGGTCGACGCGTTGGGGCGCGCCGATCCCGCCCCGGACGAGAGGCGGAATGGATGGAGGAGACGATGAAGCGAGACGAACCCGGTTCGCCGCCCGAAGAGCGGTTCAAGGCCGAGCTGGAAGAGCTGGCAGCCCTGATGGAGGAGCGGATCACTCCGCCGCCGCGCGATCGCGCGCTGATTGCGGGGCTGATCGCCGGCATGACCCATGTCGGGCGGCCGCCTCGATGAGCGCCCCAGCGGACAAGGAACTGGCCGCCTTGATGCTACGCCTGGCCGGCCTGGACCTACACAGCGCAGACGGCCGGACCGGGGCGGGCGCAATCCTTCGTGAGATCGAGACGAAGGCGCCGGGAACATTGGCGCGTCTGCGCACGGCGTGCGCTGCAAGCGGCGTGACGGCGCACTAAGGCATGCATCGCGATTACGACGACACGGTCGCGATGGATGACATCGCGCCTTGCGACCAGATGGAACTGACGTGCGCCTGCGGACACAAGGTCGACCCCGCGTGGGCTCTGTGGCCGAAGCAGGCCCGGCGCACGCCGATAAAGGACCTGCGGCCGTCCCTCAGATGTCAGCCCTGCGGCCTGCGAGGCCCAGGCGTGACGATCAGCAGCTACGCCGACGGCGACGCCGGGATGCCCGCCACAACAACTGGACGCGGGCTCCAGCCTCTTCAGCTACGCGGCCATCACTGGGCGAAGCCCGGTACACGACCTCGAGACAATTCGTCGATAATGTCATCGATGCGCTCCGCTGAGCGGCCATCTTGCAGCGCGGCCAACATGGGATCGACACTCAAGGCCACATCGCGGTTCTTCGCTCGCTTTATTATAGCGGTCAGATCGCGCGGCTTCCGCACTCTCGAGCCCACCCCCATGGCCGCAAAATCAAGCGTAGGCGGGCTGGAGAACGGATCGATGACTGCCACCTCACGTCGAACAGCGAAGCCCTCAAGCGCAAGCGTACTGAAATAGGTCGCGACAACGTCTGCTATCGGCAACAACGCGTATGCGGATTGTTCACGCTCAACATGGACATGCTTCCACCTGCCTGACCCATTGGCCGCTGCAACATATGCCTCGACGCGCTCCGGTGTTTCGGCAGGGTGTGGCTTGATGACGGTAAGGGAACCAAGAGGCGCCCCGGCGAGCGTGAGCCGGACGATCTCCTCGGCCCGCCCCCATTCAATGGGCTGGGTAGCTAGCAGAGTTACGACGGGATCGCCGGAAATACCAAGCTTGCGGAAATACTCCGTTCGCGCACCTTGGCGATCAGCCGCCCTCACAGGTCGCAGACGACGATCGATGCGCGGAGAGCCCACGGTCTCAATGATTTCCGGATCGACGCCAAAATACTCACTGTAAATGTTGTGGTGAGCTCGATCTATCGCGGTAACCATGTCCGCGATGGGCTTCCTATATCGCTTACTAGCCGAAAAAGTACCCGTTTGAATATCGAGCGTAGAAATCTCGTGCGCTTTGGCAACATGAAACGCAATCCGCGCCTCTGTACTTCTTCCGGGCGTTGCAGCCACAACCCTCGCTGCGCAATCTGATAATACTTCTTCGAAGTTGGCACCCACTGATAATGCGTATGACGCATTCCTGGAAATATGGAGTGACGCAAGTGAACAAAGGTACCTGCGGAAGACCTTCGCCACCGCGTCATCATTTGTTGCGGATGCGCGTTGAAGAGTAGCGAATGAACGTTGAAGCGCGTTTGCCGTACCCTGTGCGATAGCCGCGCGTCGGGTTCCTAAAATCATGCCGGAGGGCGTGTGGCTGGCGTTTTGCACAGAATGTCGGATCTCCTGATCCAGTTCGTCGCGGGCCATTTGATCGCCAGCCAACAAAGCCACGCCCCACTCGGCAGGCTGCTGCGAGCCTCCAACGATCTCCACCGCGCTGTCTCTGTAGGTGGGATCCGCGGCAGTCGTCACCAGGATCGCTCGACGATCTCGAAGAAAGTCGAGCGGATTTGGTCCATGAGAACCGAGGGCGAAGGGAGATAGTTCGAGAAGATCGTCGCGCTCCTCAGCTTCTAGCGCGTCGTTGAGCGCATCACGTTCGCGAACGGTCGCCGATCCGGTGTAGTAAACAACCGAATTAACCCCCCCATCGAACAACAGTGGGACTACCAACGACATTGCATTGCCATTCGGGTTCCCCACCAGGATTGCTTCTTCATAGCCATCCAGACTGGATAGTCTTAACGCATCAGAGACAAACCTATAGGGTATTATGAGTTGATCTTGCAGACGATCCGAAACAGCGTCGGGTAGGTAGGACTCGCCTAATTCTGATGCCAGAGCCTCTCTCAGCGGCGCCACAAAGTCGCCGGCCGCAGCATAGAAATGGTCGTCTAGCGAGGTGTCGACAGCCGCGTAAGCGGCGATTTCATCATGGCCATGCCTATAGGCTTCCGAGCTCTGAAGCTCACTCCTCAGAGCTGGATTGGCGCAAACATAGGTGACCGCAGCATCGCTGGGAGTAAGTGACGAAAGAAACTCGACCAGTGTTTTAGGTCGGGTGGTCCACTCGACGAGGACCAGTCTTCTCGCGCCAAATGAGCTTAGCTCGTGCCCAGACCGTCGAAAGCGCCACTGGTTCCGCTCTCGTGACACAGCCCACGACACCCGGCGATCAGCAACTTTCGTCGAAAGTAGGTCGGGGGCAAACCAAGCGCCGGGACCGGCCGAAACCCTACGAACTACAGCCTTTCCCGCCGCCGCTCCCGCGCCAGGGGAATTCAACAAACGATTCTGCTCGAAGAAGGCGTCGCGTGTTTCTTTAAGCTTCGCAGAAATAAGGCTGTCTTGAAGAAGGTCCGCGGCGAAAGCAATAAATTCCGCCCCTCGACGCGCAACAACCGCTACGCCCATTGTGTCAAATGGTACTGGCAGAACGCCTTCATCAAGCGCCAATACCAGAACCGAAACGCCAAAAGCAGCGGCCTCCAAAGCCAGGTTGCTGAAGCTAGACACCACCAGTTTAGCGGAGCGCGCCAACTCGTAGGGATCCTGGTCTTTAGTGACAGATGCCCTGTCAGACATCTGGAAGCGCGCGATTTCGCCAAGATACGCCTTTACGTGAAGCTCCGGCTCTCCTGGGTGAACCTTAACAACCAAGCGATAGTCGCCGTCTACCTTCCGAAGAATGTTCAGAGAATTCCAGACAAGTGCGCGGTTGCGCGCAAGCGAGCCGGTCTGGGTTACGACCATGATCATCGGCCGAGCATCTTCGTTTATTGCCTTCGGCACCTCAGAAAGGCGAACGATTGATGGCTCGAACCTTAGGGACCCAACAATATCCACCTGATCTTGGCGAAGACCAAAATGCCCAGTCAGTAAATCTCGGCTATAGGTATCAATAGCCAAGACCGCGTCTGCCGCTGGCGTGCGATACCGGGGCATCCGGCTCATGTACACAGCCATGGCCTCGATAGAGAGGATTGAGGCCGCGCGCGCCTCGCGCACCGTCACCAAGTGTGTGGCAATCCGAGTGGGCTGGGCTAGGACAGCCGCCGGGCGAGCCAAGGCGAACAACCTTTCCAGCGCCTTGGCTTGATGCATCTGTTGCGGAAGCGAGCGAGTGAGCAGTGATGTGAGTAGGTCAGAGATCGCGCTCGACAACTCGTGTCGAACCATCGCCGCAGCGTCGAGTGCTGGCTGGATCTGCGTGTTGATCCTAACCAACCACGCGTCGACCGTGTCTGACTGAACTACTCCACTCACGAGCCGCGGCGGAAGCGCCGGCAATTCCAAAAGGCGTTCGCTCTCCACAGACCAAGGCAGGAGCTTGTCGTGGCTTTCACCGACCCTCCCTATAGAAGGCATAAACAAGGAAAACACGCTGTATTGGCTTTCAATCTCGGACTTCAAAATCCGGACGGTCGGCCCATAAACCCGATCGACGGCGGTTGAGATGAGGATAGGCGGCTTGCTTGCGTTGGCTAGCTTTCGAGCCGCTACTGGCCCCCAATCAGCAAGCTCTGCATCGATCCGGCTCCAAGCATCTTCGTCAGTCTGGATGCCTAGCGAGTCGTCATTGACCTTAGGGGCCTCTTCGGCGGCCGGTTTTCCAGCATCGAGAACGCTAGGCCAAAGGTGATAGGGAGCGCACGCACTGCCGATGAGAATTTTGGCACCGCTATTTGCGGCCTCTGCCATGACAAGGCTTTCGCGAAGGCTCGCGGCAGTCGATGCATAGACAATGATCGCCGCCGGCTTCTCTGCGGCGAGGAACCCCATGAGGGAGGCGCGGCGACGAAGATGCCGGAACACCGCATCACTCACCTGCATTTCGGCCACGATTGGGTGCCGGCTCAGGAAGGCCTTTATGCGGCTAGGCAGCTCACCAGGGAGGCCCTCCATGACGCATTTCGCTACTGCATCCGCCGCGTCGGATAGTACGTTCGCCGGTGCCGAGTTCACATCCCCATACTCTGTGACGTAGTCGACGATCCGCACGCCGGAACGCGGGCCGAATGAAGCCAGCGCGTTCAGCCACTCCTCTTCGCGCTGCCTGTTGCTCAGAAGATCTGAGGTAACCGGCAGAATGGCTGCGCTCCTGGCCCCCTTCAGAAGGCCAGATATCTCCTCGGGTTGGTTCTTGGAGTTCACCATCAGCGCCACCGGTGCCCGGATGACAGCGTCTATGACCGCCAAGCGCTCGGTTAAAGTCGCAGAGAAGGGATCGAGGTGCGCTTCGAGTGTCTGGGGAAGCACCGCCAATGCGCTTTTGGCGGGCTCGGCCAATGCATGCTGATCGCCGCCGGCTAGAGCCAGTTTTTGAAACCACCCCAACACGGCGGCCCGCTCCCCACCCACCATGCTTAAATAGCAACAGATGGAAATAGCCGCGGGCGACATTTTGGAACCGCTAGCGACCCGCAGAGCGTCGAGTAACGCTGCGGCCGCCGCCTCGTCGCGTATCCGTGTGAGAGTTGCCCCGATCAGCTCAGGGAGCACCTCCTTCCGAAGAGCTAGACAATATCTGGCTAGTAAATCGCCAAGCCAGTCAACACGGCGGTGCCGCATTGCCGTAATCAGCAGCCGATTTATGGCAGGAACGCCAGTCTGCCATTTTCCAGACAGTCCTGCGATGCTGCGGTCGAAGGCCTCTCTTTCCCCCAGAATGATCTCAACTCTGGCGAGCCCAAACGCCGAGTTCCATTGGTGAGACCCGAGGCCCGTGGACGCTTGCTGTGTAAATGCCCACCGAGCTAACGAAAAGTCCTGAGCAAGCACTGCTTCATTGCCGATTCGCGCCGCCAATATCGGGGTAGGTTGGACCTCAAAGGCTTGCTGCAGGAGCGATATCGCAGCTTCTGGAGCCCCATCACGTTTAGCAATCTCGGCCGCTGCAATGAGTTCGCTAGCATCTTCAGTCATCATCGCCCCACGGTTTTGGCTGCCCATAATAGACCCCCAGCGGCCACATTAGAGCTGCCCCTTCGTTAAGCGAGAGGGGGCGTACGAGCAACCTGAAGTCAGCCGATGGGTGGCTGGTGATTTCAGGCGGAAATTCAGTACCCAAGTCGTGCTCCCTGGCGGTGCCATGCGGGTGCTGATCAGAACTGAGGCGGGCGATCGCGGCGCGCCCTGAGTCCCAATGTGGCAGAGCGCTGTGGCGGCGCACCAGCCCATGACGAACAGCAGCAGAACGCGGAGGGCGCCATCGGCCATGACGCCGGGCCGATGGCGCGGAGGAACTCCCTCATCGCACGATCTCGAAATGCGGCCCGTCCAGCAGGGCGCTCTTGCCCATGGCCTTGCGCCGCGCCTGTAGCCTTCGACGCCGGCCTTCATCGCCGCAGGCCCGGCCGGCAGGTCGTTCAGCACACGGTCCCACGCCCCCCCCTCAGTCGGCATGACCGGCTTGGCCTCAACGACCAGGTCGGCGCTCGGCGGGTAGATGGCGGCCTCCCGCATGGCCAAGGCGATCTCATAGAAGGGCTCGATGACGGCGCCCGCCTTCGTCTTCACGCGCCAGTGGTCGTCGCCCCAGGTGAAGACGCCGTCGATGTAGGACACGACGTCCAGTCCGGTCGAGAACGCCGCGCCAGCCTTGATGACGTGCGCCGAGTCCATGGTCCGCGACACGCCGCACCGCACCTTCTCGGCCTGCCATCAACAGCGGATCGACCTCGCGCGCATGGTCCATCGACCGCTTGGAAAAGCGGAATCCCATCGGGTTCTCCAGTTCAGTTTTCAGGGGGTGCGCACGGCGCGCGCGGCTTCAGGCGGCGCGACTGACGCTCTGCCGCCTCACGTTCCGCCACAGGACATGGGCGGTGTAGGCCACGGCGCAGACCAGCAGCGCCTCGGTGCGGGATGCGCCATAGTCCCCGACCAGAACGGTCAGGGAATAGGCACCCAGGATCAGCGACAGGATGAACAGCGCCCGTCGCACATCGCCCAGTCCCTCGGGGTAGTCGCCCATGCGGGCTTCAGCGCCTGCGCCCGCAGTTGCAGGCAGGCGCTGCCATAGCCGCTGGCCAGCGCGGCGATCCAGTCGACCCAGGTCATCCCGTCTTCTCCTTGCCCAGACGAGAGGCCCAGCGCCTAGCCCCCTCGATGACGACCGGCAAGTCGTCCACGGCCTACGTCTACGTCGCCTTCGCCAGCATTCGGCACGCCGTGCCCTGCCACCCGCGCAGCATCCGCATCATCGAGGCCGGGCAATGACGTCCGCGCCTCCCAGATCGCCCAGCCTTGAAGGAATCCCCCTTCACCACGACGGCGTCGTCGCCGGCATGGTGCCGGTGCGTGGCGTCGGCTTTCGCGTCGGTCTGCAGGGCGCGGGACAAGCGCTGATCATGAGCCCGGCCAAGACGCGCCGAATGGTGCCCTCTTGGCGCAGCCCTGAAGCCGTGGCGGCAGGGCTCGGCTGGATCGCGGACGCGCTCGAGGAGGCAGCAGACGACATCGACGCCATGCCCGTCGCCGAACAAATCCAGCGGGCAAACGAGATGTGGGCCACGATCTCAGCAGCAGGATCTCGACACTAGTCATGGCTCCCGCTCCTCGCCGCGTCAGCGAAGCGATCGAGCCCCCTTCCGGCGGGCTCGATCCCGCCCTGCTGCGCATCATTCAGGCCATGGTCCGTGCGGATGCGCGCCGCGACTTCCAGGCCGCCAGCGCCGCCCCCTTGCCGAACGACAGGCTCGCGAGTCACGATTAGCGCCACGGCCACGGTGCCGATCGCCGCCGCCACAATGGCCAGGGCGAACAACCCGACGCCGTTCGAGACTTCAAGATCGAGGGTGTGATGCAGTTTCACGACGACAGTTCCTCAGCGATGACGCCGCCAAGGGCTGGGCCGTCGTCGGCACCTACACCGACGCCGCCATTTCCGGCGCAGCCATGGCGAATCGCCCCGGGCTTCTCGCGGCGCTCGCTGCGGCCGACCGAGGCGAGTTCGACCTGCTGTTGGCGGAAGACGAAGATCGCCTCGCCCGCAACCTGGAGCACCTGGCGCACGTGGCCAACCGCCTGGCCGACATCGGTGCCGGCATCGCCACCCTGTCGACCGACCGGGTCCAGGATATGCACGTCGCCTTCAAGGGGCTCATCGCCCAGGACTTCATCCGCAACCTCAGCATGAAGACCAAGCGCGGTATGGCCTCAAATGCGGAGAAGGGTCTCGCGACCGGCTCGCGCCTTTACGGCTATCGCTCCCAGCCCGGCGGCGCGGTCGAGATGCGAAAGGACCGCCAGACCGGCCGCAAGATCACCATCTGCAAACCTCCGAGCGAGCATAAGCGCATCAACGTCCCGCACCTGGCCATCATCGGTCAGGACCTTTGGAAGGCCGCCCAGCAGCGCCTCGACAGCCGCCAGACGGCCGACCCGTCTCAGCGGGCGAGCTTGCGCCGGCGACCGAGGCTGCTGTCAGGCCTGACGAAGTGCGGGTGCTGCGGGGCGTCCTACACCTCGCTCAGCCAGGTACGGCTGGTCTGCGCGACCTATCGCGAGAAGGGGGCGTCCGCCTGCGACAACAACCGCCACCTCAGCCGGGCCGAGATCGAGCATCTCCAGGCGCGCCTGGCCGAGGCTGCCGGCAGCGCCGACGACACGGACAGAAACCTGATCGACAGCGTCAGAGACCTGATCCAGAAGGTGGACATCGAGCCCATCAACAAATCGAGAGGAGCGCCGGTGCGGGTCACCTTGCACGGTGACCTCGCCCGGTTCGTTCTCCCGCAACACCCACCAGCTAGTGGGTGTGCGTTGGTGGTTGGAGGCGGGATCGAACCGCCGACCTGTGGGTTATGAAGCCGCCGCGCGCGACCCCTTAGGCGATTGTTTCGATTTGCCCTTTTTGCCGTCTCCCTTGGTGGCTCCGGGACTATTCCGGGAGAGCGCCGCAAGCCCGGCTTTGACGTCGTCCTCGATCGCATGGGCGTAAACCATCGTCGACTTGATGTCGGCATGACCCAGGAGGCGCTGCGCCAGACGCAGGTTGCCGGTCTCCCGCAGGATCTGCATGCCGCTGTGGTGGCGCAGGTCGTGGATGCCCCGCAGGCCCTTGGCGTCCTTCAGGCCTGATCGCTTCATCGCACGGCGCATGGCGATGGCGGCGCCCGCGGGCTTGAGCGCCTTCAGTATGACTTTGCCAGCCGGGCCTCGTAGGCGACGTTCGCGATACCAGACCGTCTCCAGCTTCGACGCCCGCGCCCGGCCGAGCCGAGCCGACAGCATGGCTGCGTCCTCGGGCAGCAGGGGGATGACGTGGTCGTCGCCGCCCTTCCGGTCCCGGAGGCGGACGCGGGCGTTGTTGATGTCGGCCACGTCGAGGTCGTCGAGCGAGAAGAACAGTTCCGACAGGCGGCAGCCGTAGCGGGCAGCGAACCGGATCAGGTCGTGCCAATGCGGCAGAACCTCGGCCTCGACCCGCTCCAGCTCATCCCCGACAAGCTCCTTGGGCCGAGGCTTCGGCTCCTTCAGCCGCAGGGCCTCCCAGTCGATCTCGGGCAGCCTGGCGCCCCATGCCTTCCGTGCGCGGTTCAGGATCGGCCGCAGGGTGTCGATCATGTCCCGGTTCACCGTCGAGTTGGACGGCAGGTATTCCTTCGCGCCCTTGGCCTTCGACTTGACGATGCCCTGGCCGCGGCGGCGTTCAATGGCCGTGGCGATGTGGTTGGTGGTGATGTCGCAGATGCGCGTCCCTGCCCCCACGACGGCCATCATGCGCTCGATCCGGGCTTCCAGGCGCGCGCCGCCCTTTAGGGTCGTGCCGCGCTCGGTCCACCAGCGGCCGGCGGCCTCGTCGAGCGTCATCTGCGAGGCGTCGTCCAGTTCGCCGGTCGCGGCCTTGGTGCGGATGCGTCGCTCGACCTCCTCGGCCTTGCGCTTCGTCTCCACGCCCGTCGAGCCGTGGTAGCGCCTGCCCTTGTACTGGAAATCGTAGGCCCAGTACCGGCTGTTTTTTGGCAGATAGACGGACATCAGGGGTCGACGCGATAGACGCGCGCATGGGGTATGCCTGGAGGGCAAACCTTGTCCTCAATCTTGTAGATCGCCTCGCGTAGAGGCTGAACGGGATCGGTGGCGCTCAGGATCTGGGCCAGCGGAACGACTTCCTCTTGAAGCTTCTCGTCATCTGCGCCGATGGGCGGGAAGCCGCCTTTGATGATCACCGCTTCAGCGGTTTGCCGGGCAGGCCTGAAGGCTACGGCGGAGTTCTTCATCAGAATTCCGGCCTCGTAGATCGCGGCCTCAACGATTTGGTCGTCGTTCATGTCGTTCAGCCTCCTAGCGTCCGGCCGTCTTCTTGCGCTGGCTGAACGGCACGACCTTGGACTGGACGTGAACCGTTGACCTCGGCTTCTCCTCGCGGACCGGGGCGTCAGCCTGCGTCAGATAACAGCGTATGTCACCCTCGGTGTACGCACGACGAGCTCCGCGTCGAACGGCACGGATCACACCCTCGTCCGTCAGCTCGCGCAGGGTTCCAGCGTCCATGCCCAGCAGCTTGGCGGCGGCCTGGGCGGTGATGATGCAAGCGTCCGCGAAGGCCATCTGGATGCGGCGCTCAGTGGCGGGGCCGATGGTGGGTGCTGCGTCATTTGCGGGCGTCATGCCAAGATCCCTTCGATCTGCAGCCGCCAGTCCCGCGCTAGGTCGGCAAGCACGTCGCCAGCGTCCGGATGGCCGGTCTTCGGCAACAAGGCGGCGGCACCGGCGGCGATGGAGAAGTCGGCTGGTGTCGGCGGGTCGACCAGATAGCAGGTGGCAGCGATGACGGCGGGATCGGCCACGCGGATGGCCTCAAGGGAAGCGCGTGCCATTGCGCGATAGCGGTCTCGCCTCGCCTTTGGCGCGCGGTGCCAGCTTCGACCTCCGGCCTTGCAGATCGCGCCAGCGATGTCGTCGATGATGTCGCGAGCGGCGTAGGTCCGCGCCGTGGCGACGACGTCAGGCAACGCAGTCATTTGAGCACCTCGTCAATCCAACCCTGAATGTTGCCCAGGCAGATCGATGGCGGGCCGCCAATGGTGGAGCCCTCCCAAGCGGCTGCCACGATCTCCACGTCGGCATCGTCCAGTGCGTCGTCCGGGCGAAGCGCGGCGATAGCAGCGCGGGCCTGCCGGAGGGTCAGCCGGACGTTCGCTGCTCGCTCTCGATCCGAGAGCGATAGCTGCTTCATCTCCGACCAAGTCGCATAGACCGGGTCGGGATACTCGTCTTGGAAGCCCCAAATAGCCGCCGCAACGCGATCGATGATCTGGGCCCGCGCCTCTTCGACGGTGCCCGGCGCGGGTGTGGCAGGACGACCGCCGCCCTCGATGACGCGAAACGTCACTGCTGCCTCCAAAGCACTTCGCCGGTCAGCCCGTCTTCGATCTTCAGCGTGCCGGGGTTGGCCTCGGCGTGGGCGTTCAGATCGTCGTCGACCGGAAGATCGATGACATAGAACATGGGCTCGCCATTCGTCAGGCGGTGGAAGATGCGCGGCACCCATTGATCGCGGGGCGGCAGCGGCTTGCCCGTGGCGTAGGTCTGGCCGGTCATCGCGCAGCCTCCTTCATTTGTTCGGCGCGCAGTTGATCCATCTGTCGCAGCGCCTCCTTCATGGTGTTCTGGGCGCGCTGCGCGGGCATCTCGACGAGCAGCCGCATCATGGCGACGATGGCGTCCTTCGACTCGCGAAGCTCAGCAATCTCGGCGTCCTGCTTCAGCAGGGTTTGGGCCGCGCCCAGGCGCAGATCGTCATCGCCCTGCCAGTCAGCGACGTCGCGCTTCAGGCCCTCGGCGAAGCGCCGGGCGTCTTTCGACAGGTCGGTCACGGGCGCTGCTCCTTGATGGAGTAGCCGGACTTGGTGCGGCGGCAGAATGCGCGCTGGTCGTCTAGGCGGATCGTCCAGCCCCAGCCCGGCTTGCAGGTGTCGAGATCGGCGCGCTTGGCCATCAGGATCGCCAGGGCCTCGGAGGGGTTCATCTTCTCGACCTCGACAATGAACTTTGTCATGCCGCCCTCCTCGTCTTCCGGCACTTCCTGAACCAGATGCGGCCCATGGCCTCCCAAGCCGGGATGCAGTGCGTCTTGGCGTCGAGCTTGGCTTCCTTCTCCACGTCGCCCGTCTGGATGATCGCCGCCGGCAGATGCTCGAGGTCGATCTCGGCGAACTCCGGCTTGAACATCAGCATGTCGACGGCCTTGATGGCCGCTGCGCTGATGGGCGCGGCTCCGGCCTTCACCAGAAGCTCGACGACCTGTCGGGCGCGCATGGCGCCGCGTTTCCGGGCCAGTTGGTCGATGGTAGTGATGGCGACGGTCTCGCCGGGCTTCCAACCCCGCGCGCCATAGGCGCTGATGACCAGCGTCGCCCCAGCCTTGTCGATCACCTGCTGGGCCGTCAGGGCGTCCTCGTCGCCGGCGGCGAGCTTGGCCTGGTGCATCTGAATGGGGGTGATCGCCAGACGGTCCTGATTATGCCCGACGAACGCCGAGGCGCGGTCGGTCAGGTCAGAGGCTTCGACCACCAGCACCGGGATCTTGTCGATGCCGCGCGTCGCTGCACCGATGGCCGTGTGTTGGCCGTCGATGATCTCGAACCCGCGCTCTGACCAAGCGACGATGGGCGGCTTGAACCGGCGCCAATCCCAGCGCTCGGCGATGCGCCTGATCAGATCCATCGACTTAGGCGACAGGTCACGCTGGTAGGCCGCTTCGATCAGCAGATCGGCCGGGGCCATCCATTCGGTCAGCGGCGGCTCCGTAGGGATAGGAGCGGGGCTTTCGGCCAGATCGATAGCTTGGACCGGACGAAGGGTATCGGTCTGAACGACCCCCTTGTCATGGATGCTGCCATCCATGTTTTCGGCCTTAACATGGATAGCAGGACTCAAATCCGAGCCCAGTTCGGCGCCACCCTCAAACCCAGCATCTGCGGGCTTGTCGCGCCCGGACGGGCCGATTTCGGCCAGGTTGGGCGCCACTGCTTCGGCACCCTCGCTCAGGCGCGTCCGCAGAGCCGCGACCTCCTCGCTCTCGGGCGCGGCCAGAACCGCGTCGATCTCGCTCTGCATCGGGGTTCGGCCCAGCAGATCGGCGTTGTGGTGAAGCTCATCGAGCTTTTCATCTCGGGTCACGTCGGCCCTCCGGCGCGTCAGCGCGATCTTGATGGTGAGAAGGTTGCGGGCGCGGACCTGGGCGGCCGTCAGGTGCGCCCGAGGAAAGGCGAGCCGCATGTGCTCGGGGCAGAACCAATCGCCCTGGCCGCGATGCGCGCCGCACCAGAGCTGCTTGGCCATTTGGCCGGGCGGATAGCTGGGCCCGACCGGCCAGCGGCAGCACCGATCGGTCAGGGCGAAGAGTGACTTCATGCATGGGCCCGCTCGCCGCGCCGAGCCTCGTCGCTCGCAACCAGCATATCGAGGATGTCCCCGATCTTGCGGACGCTCTCGCGCTCGTCGTCCGTGAAGTGCGTCGCGAAGTGATCCTCGAACTGCTCGAACAGATCGACCCGGCTAGTCTCCGTTCCGACGTCGATCCAGAGCGTGTCGCGGCTGACGTGATCGGGCGCCCCGTAGGTCTCGCACATGCTGAGAACGAGAAAAGCGGCGAAGTCGTTGGCTTCGGCGCGGACGGTCATGCCGCTTCTCCAAATGCGTGGACGGAAGCCGCGCCGAGCTTCGAGGGGGTCCAGGTGGCTTGCTCGCCGGCCGAGACCTTCACGAGGAGGCCGGCGCGAACGAGGCCGCGGAGCGCGCGCTTCAGCTTCTGGCGTTCCAGATCGTCGTTGTGGGTACGGCGGATGGACCGCGAGAAAGCCGCGATCTCAGCTTTCGTGAGAGGTCGACCCTCCAGGACGCAACCTGTCAGGATGCGCTCCCACCGCCCGCCGGGGTGGAACTCGAATGGGTTGTACCCGGTCGCTCCGTCGCCGCAGGCGATGATGGGGCGCCCGTTCTGGTCCCGGCCGACAAGAGCAAAACGCGCGATCATGCGCCAACCCTCGCCAACTCGTGCAGTCCGACCTTCATGCGGACCTCGGCCACGACCTTGGCGCGAACGGCGCCGTCGAACTCTTCCAGGTCGATGACGTGGCGCGAATACGCGGGGTTATCGTGCCAGATCTTCACTTCGCGGCGGCCAGCGACCGGCACCCGCTCAGCGCGGTAGGGCGAGCCGCCCTCGCCGGTGAAGTCGAGGATATAGACGCCTTCGCCCTCATAGCTGCCGGCGGGCTTCACCATCAGGAAGTCGCCTGACCGCAGCGTCGGCTGCATGACGTCGCCGAGGATTTCGAAGGGGCGGATCGCGGGGTGTTCGAACAGCGCCGGGGTCATTTCACGCCCTCCCCGCGCCAGGCCTTCTCGGGGCCAATCCAGTGGTCACCTTCTGCGCCGCTGAACATCAGTACGGGCAGTTCGCTGTCGGGCTTGCCGGCGAGTTGGATGGCCTCCAGATGCGGCAGGTGCATGCAGCGATCGAAGGCATTGCGCACCGCGTCCGCTGCGCCTGGGGCAATCCGGGCGAAGTCGCGCATGGCGTCACGCCAGTCCCGCGGCATTTCCAGATCCCGGAGCCGAGCCGCATGCTGGGCGATCAGCGCTAACCCCTGGGCTAGACCCTCGTCGCTTTTGTCCCGGAGGGTCCGAGCGGTGACCTGTTCGTCGCCAATCGCGTTGGCGCGACTGCCGTAGGTCCCGCGCCCGAGGAACCGAAGCTCGCGAACCAAGTCGAGCATCAACAGCAGGCCGTCCAGGTGCGGCGGCTGCATGGAGAACAGGTCGGTGATCGCGTCATCCCGGTCTGCCCACGCCTTCTCCAGCGCAACCACGTTGGTGGTCGCCTCGAGCGCGTCGATCCGCCCTTCAATCCCGCGGAGGTTGGCGACTGCATCGTCCCAGTCGCCACGGCTTGGCTGGCGCTCGATCATTTCCAGCACTGCAGCCCTGTAGGAGGCCAGCATCAGCAGACGATCTTCGTCCGTATCGGGGACGTCGTTGTCCCCTGCGCGGCCGACGAGCTCGGCGAAGGCCTCCGCCCGCGCGACGACGTCCTGGAGATCAGAAAACGGCGCATGGGCAACGGCCAGCGCCGCGACGCCCAGCTGACCCCGCATGTTCCGCCACTCGGCCTCGGCGGCCATCTCGGCTTGACGGGCCGCTTCCTGCTCGCGACCGGGCGAGGCGGCGAAGAAGGCTCTGCCCGCCTTCTCGTGAACCTGGGCCAGTTCAAAGGCCCGCTGCTTCACGGGGATGGCGGCTTCGATCGCAGCGCGCAGAGCTTCCGAATGCACCGACATGCTGTGCCGGGACAGGCGTTCCATCTCGGCGTCGTGGCGCGCCTGGGTGTGGCTGGGCTTCTTCTGGGCAGCCTCGTCTTCAGCCGTCGCGCTCGCCCGCTCGGCAGCAGTCAGCGCATCATCAGGCAGGAGGTCGGCAGGCTTGGCGGCGACAGGGCGCACGTCGGCCGGCGCGGGAATTTCTTGGATAGCGGACACGGGCGTCTCCTCGGTGATGAAGAGACGCTATGCGTTATGCATAGCTCATGTCAACGCATAATGCATAGTTATCGCCACAGGCCGCTTGCGTCGATCGACTTTCTTCGGCGCTTGTCCTCGTACACGGCCACCACAACGCCGACCAGTTCGAGACCTTCGATCGCAAAGAAGTCGGCGTGGGACATCGTTTCCTCGTCGCGATGAACGCCTCTGAAAGGCACGTACCATTCGGAGCCGTCATCACGTTGCGAGATCACCCAAGTCGACAGCGACCGGCCTTTGGAGGCTGGGGCTGAGATCAGCATCTCGTCCCCGACCATGATCGGTTGCCCCTTGGTTGTGCACACGATGACATAGGTCGTAGGGGGGCCTGGCTCTACGGTATAGGCCGCGAGTTCATCGAAGCTGTAGCCTTCCGCTCCAACCGGCAAAATGGGTGCTTCTGACCTCGACAGCGCGGCTTCAAACTGAACGCCAAGATGGCCGAGCACAGGCGTGCCGACAGAGTCCTCGCCCCCTTCATCGCTCGCCCCGGTCATCAAATGGCTCCAGGAAACGCGGAACGCTCGGCCGTACCGCTGGGCTGCATCAATTTGCAGCCCCCGAGATCCGTTCTCGTGGCCAAGATATGTGCTCTCGGTCCAGCCAAATGCCTGCGCAGCCGCAGTAGCGGAGCGGAAGCCGGCCTTGATGCGCGCTGCTTTCAGCCTTTCGGCAGGAGTCGTCATTGCGTTGCTATAGCGCAGATCATTATTCGATGTGCATTGACTGCAGCTATGCAACACGCATAGTTTCTCGTCATGCAGAACTTCCGAGACATCATCAGCCTCTGGCCCACAGTCGCTGCCATGGCTTCTGACGTAGGCGTCGGCGAGAGGACGGGCTTCTCTTGGTGGCAGCGAGATTCGATCCCGTCCGATCGGTTTGCTTCTGTCGTGAGAGCCGCTGCGAAGCGCGGCTACATTGGCGTCACCGCAGATGCTCTCGCGATCATCGCCGAGCGCCGGCGGATCAGCCGGGGCAGTCACGACGGCAACGATATGGCAGCCGCCTGATGCAGGTTCGCCCGCACCTTCACGCTGTGGCCGTCAGCCCTGCTGAAACAGTCGGCTTGCCCGCTCGCCCGACCAGCTACGCGCCAGGCGCCCGCCGCAACTCCATGGCGGATCGCCCGCAAGATTTCTGCGGACGGCTCCGGCCCGCTGTTCGCCCTGTCCAACATCTCAACCTCCCTGCTGACCATCAGAGCATCGGCGACGCCGGCGCTACGGTCATCGGAAAAGCAAAGGTCTCATTTCCATGCTGACAGACCGCCTGCAGGTCTTGTTGACCGCCCAGCTGATCGAACGCTGCGGCGGGCTTGAAGAAGCTTCGCGCGCGTGCGGTGCCAAGGGGCAGCCTTACTCCGTGGCGCAGCTCTCGCGGTGCCAGACGCTGAACTCGGGGTGCTCGCTCCCGCTGCGGATCATCGTCTGCCTGGAAGAGTACTGCGGCGAGCCGGTCATCGGTAAGGCGCTGGTCGAGGCTCGCCCCGCGTCAGCCCATATCGACTGCGCCATGACGGAAGCAGCCGAGACGACCGAGGTCGCGGCGTCGTTCCAGTCGAAGGTGCGCCGGGCAGTCGCCGACGGCGTCGTCACCGCCGCGGAGCAGGCCGAGTTGGAGCGCGAAGCTGAAGCGCTGTTCGAACAGGCCCGCCAGAGCCGGGAGGCCGTCCAGCGGCTGCGAGTGGCGGCATGAGCGCAGTATCTGGGTTCCTGACCGAACGATTGAGGCTTGCCCGCGCACGCTCCGGGTTCACCAGCAAGTCCGAAGCGGCTCGAGCTCTAGGCGTAGGACTGAGTACCTATCGGGCGTGGGAGAACGGCCAGAACGGTCTCAATGTCGAAACCGCCATAGAGATCGCCCGGACCTTTGGTGTCCGATGGGAATGGCTGCTCGCCGGGCAAGGCGAAATGATCGGCATCGAAGCTGCTGAAGGTATGGCCATGACGGCCACACCTGACCCGGCGCCCGTCACGTCGTCCCACGCCCCGACCAGCGACGTGGTCATCCCTGCCCAGCACGAGATCGAGGTCTACCAGAACTCGTCCGGCGGCATCGTCGTGAAGATGGAGGCGGGCGGCGTCTACGAAGAGGACCAGGTCGTCGTCATTCGGCCGGAAAACGTCGACGCCGTCGTCGCGGCCATGCTGCGCGTCAAAGGGGAGGATCAGCGATGAACTGTCCGACCTGCGGCTGCCCTGTCCCCGTTGAGCGCACCGAGGCGGAAGAGAAGGCCATCCGCGAAGCCGTGCCATACATCGTCGTCAAGACGGTCGCGGGGGATCAGGCCATTCCCGACCGAACGGCGGCGCAATGGCAGGAGGGACGTGGATGAGCCATCAGGCATCCCACTGGGCCCTCGAACAGTCGTGCGCGACCGCCACCGAGAAGGCGATCCTGATGGTGCTCGCCAGCTACGTGGGCGCCGATGGGACATGCTATCCAGGACAGGACACGATCGCGCGCCAAGCATGCTGTTCGGTCAAGTCTGTCGAGAGGGCTCTCCAGGCATTCGAAGAGCGCGGATGGCTCGAGAGAACGCCCCGCCGGCGCAAGGATGGATCCCGAACTTCCGACCTTCTGGAGCTTAAGCTGGCGGCCAATCCTGAGCCTCGCGAACAAGCCGACACCGTGTCGGATAGGCCTGAACCAACCCGACACCCTGTCCAGACCAACCCGACACCCTGTCCAGACCAACCCGACACCCTGTCGGGGCTCACTACGTTTGAACCGGTTAGAACTGAACCGGTAAGAGAACCTGTTAGGGCGCGCGAGCCTCGCGCCGAGAATGACAACGATCAGCCATTCGCCCTGATCTGTGATCCTCGTCCCGTGAAGCGTGGAAAGGCCAAGGCCGAACCCACCGCCGCCGAGCGAGAGAACTTCGACGCGTTCTGGTCCGTCTACCCGCGGAGGGAGGGCAAGCAGCCCGCCCTGACGGCCTACGTGGCAGCAATCCGCTCTGGCGTTCAGCCGAACCAGATTTGGCTTGGCGCCCAGCTCTACGCTGCCGTCCGGCAGGGCCAGGACCCGAAGCTGACGAAGATGGCCCAGGGCTGGCTGAACGACCGGCGCTGGGAAGACGAGATCGCCGAGCCTCCGCCGAGCGGATACCGCGATCATCGAGGCACCCGAGACACCTGGGACCCGATGCAGCAAGCGATCGACGGAATGGACTTCGACAGGGATGACGCAGCATGAACGACGTCACGAACTACGACCACGGCCGGGCGCCGGTGCAGCGGCCCAATAACCCGTCCGCCGCCAAGGCCGACACGGTGCGGAAAACCCTCGCCCGCATCCGCAGCCAGTTCCTGGCGCCGTTTGATGCTTGGGAGAAAGCCGTCGCCCATGGCGCGGCCGGCCGAGGTCAGTTGGCTGAACGACCGGCTTTCCTGACGCCCCAAGTCCCGCAGCCGTCTCACCCAGCCACGGAAGAAGATCGGCAAGCCGAACTCGCTCGCTTCGACGCGGCCATGCGGGGCCAGCCCGATCCGTTCGGCCTGGAGAGCCTCCGCACGGACCTCGACGCGGCAGCCAATGGACAGGCTTCCGCGGCGGCGAACCGCCTGATCGTCGCCACCATGGTCGCGGCGTTCCCGAACGTGCGGCCGCACAGCCCGGAGACCTATCTCGAAGCGCTAATCGAGGCTCTCGACCACACCGGCCTGCCGCCAGCTGCGGTCGCGAAGACGTGCAACGAAGTCTACTCGACCTCGACCTTTGCCCCGACAGTCGCCGAGGTGCTGACCAAGGCGAAGGAGACGCACGCCAGCCTGTCATTCGCCGTGAAGCAGATCGACCAGTACGCCGAGCTCATGGCCTGGGCGAAGAAGGTCCGAGACTGGATCGCGACCGTGCCCCTGCTGAAGGAAGACCGTTCGAACGCGGACCGAGCGCCGCGGACGCCGGCGAGCCTGACCTTCCACCGCAGCACGGCGGAATGGCGATGACCCTCCCTCGCATCACCCAGCACCAGGCCGCCGAGGTCGACCGGCTCCGCAAGGCGGGAAGGACCGACCGGCAGATCGAGCGGATCGTTGGCCTGACCTACGGGCTGCTGTCTAAGCCGTACCGGGTCGGGGATGACGCCCGGCCCATCATGAACCGAGACCACCTGGACCGTAGAGGCTGGATTACGTGAGCAAAGCCGACCGTCGAAAGAAGCGCCAGCGATACGCCAAGCCATCGGCGCCCGGCTCATGGCGCCGTCCGGTCGAGGCGAACGACAACCACGCGAACGACAACCTCGAGCGGGTGAAGATCAACGGCGTCTGGCTCACAGAGAACCAGGCGCTGCGCTATCATGACGCCGTGGCGAACCTCGGCTCGCGCGATCTGACCAAGCGCCGCGCCGCCGAGAGCGTTCTGCTCCAACTGGAACACGAGGTCCGCGCCCGCATAGAGGACAAGGTTGTCGAACGCGGCCTGAAAGAGCGTCACGAGTTGGAAGCGCTGCGCGGCATGGCCGTAGGCAAGTCCGACATCGAGGGCGCCGTCGGCATCGCCATGGTCACCAAGGACGGCCTGGCCCATTTGTTCGCGCGGAGCTCGATCACGAAGCAGCAGCACACCGCCGGCCAGCGCTTCCGCACCGACTACGAGAAGCTGAACCCTGAGCGCCAGCTGACTCCGCCCCAGCTGGACCCGGCCAAGGAAAACGTCCCGCACGGCGGCGACAACTGGGACGACAAGCGGACCGAGGCCATCGACCGCCTGCACTGCATCTACCGAATGATCTGCGGCGTCGATGGTGCCCCAGGCGATAAGGGCATGCTCCCCCTCCTGCCGCGTGATCATCCGTCGATGCGCTCGATCGCAGCGCTTAACCTGATCGCCGGCCAGGGCTTTCTGATCAACGAGCTGGCGACCGGCAGCCGGGCCCGCGCCCGCATGAAGGACGACCTGACTTTCGCCCTGGACGCCTGCGCCATTGTCCACGACATCGACTGACGCCATCCAATGCCCCCTTGACAGCGGGGCTTCACTTGGGGGACATCAGGCAAATCGGGCGTTTCGCCCACAAGAAGGCTCCTCCCTCGCGGCGGGGCCTTTTTCGTTTCCGCTCCCGACCATGTACGGCGCTACGGCAATGGCTGGATCGAAGGGCGAAACGGAAAGGGCGGCCCGAACGAATCGGTACCGCCCCCGGTTAGTTCAGAACCCCCAACAGCAGACCGATCCCCAAAAGGATGGCTGCCACGTTGATCCTGATGCTCACCTTAATCGACAGATTGGACCGCATTGGCCTAGTTCCATCGAGTCTCAGGCCCTCGACCCGTGTGGGTAAAAGGTTTGGCCGCCTTTCTGAACGGATAAGCCGCCGTTCTAAGGCTATCATCGGCCTGCTTCCGTCGCATGCATTCGACTTCTGCAGCCCCGTTGGTACTCCGTTCCCCTCACCAGAACGCCCTCGGCGGTGTGAGTTTGTTGGAACGGACACGGGTGCCGGCGTCTCCGTCCGGTTGGCGCCGAGGTACCAGCTCAACCGCTCCATTCGGGACCGACAGTTAAGGATTGCATAACCTCGGTCGGAGTCAAGGAGACACCCGCGCATGGCGCCGCGTCTGACGTCCCTCCCGCCCCGCTTCGGCTCCCTCGGCCCGCGCGTCGGCGCCCTATCCCGAGGAGCCAAGAGAGACCGAAGCGCAGCGCCTTGGCGGCCCTGGTACTCGACCAAGCGCTGGTCCGAACTGCGGCTCAAGGTGCTGGAGCGTGACGGCTACGTCTGCCAGCGCTCCGGCGTCGTTTGTTCAGGCGTCTCCCCCGAGCCGAACAGCCCGGTCGTGAACCACAGGATCCCGCACCGAGGCGACCCCACTCTGTTCTGGGACGAGACCAACCTCGAGACCGTGACCAAGCAGGTCCACGACACGATCATCCAGGCCGAGGAGCAGGGAAGCCTGCACACCCGAGGCGACTGGGACTGAGGAGCCAAGCATGGACGTCACCCTGACCGCCCGCGTCGTCGTCCCGTTCTGGCTTCCGCCTACTGCGTGGCTGCTGATCCGCCTCGCCAGCCTGCGCGCCATCCTCACTGGCAAGGACATCACCGACAAAGACGCCGAGGCGTTCGGTCAGTGGTACGTCAGCCGCATCCGTATCGAGTTGAACTGATGGATAAGCCCGTCGCTCCCCCGAACCGTATCCGACTCGGCCACACCGGCGTGGAGTGGAACGCAGACGAGCCTCGTCCCGCCGCCGCCAAGCGCCATACCATCGCCGAGAACCTCGTATGGGGATCGCTGGTCGCCGCCGTCGCCTTGGGCTGGATCGCCGTCATCGCGTGGCCTTTCGCCTGACCCCCGGGGGGGCATGTCCGAAGCCAAAACGGCCTTTTGCCGGAGACCCGCGCCCCCCTCACGCGCAGATTTTTTTCCCAGAAGTCGCGAGTTCAGCCGATGACCGAAGAAAAGCGGCGCGGCCGGCCGGAGCATGAGCCCACGGAAGAGACCCGGCTGAAAGTCCGAGTTCTCAAGGCCGGAGCGATGTCGCAACTCGCCATCGCCGAGGCGATCGGCATTTCGGAGCCCACGCTCCGCAAGCACTATTCTTCCGAACTGGATCAGGGCGGCGCGATCGTCACGGCCGAAGTTCTGATGGCCCGATACCGGGCGGCGATGGGCGGAAGCGTCCCCGCCCAGAACAAGCTGCTGGAGCTGGCCGGCACCCTTCCCCCGAACAAGATGGGCCGCCCGCCGTCGACCAAGGCCGAACCCGCGTTGGGCAAGAAGGCCGAGGCTGAACTGGCCGCCCAGGACGCGCATGAGGGAACTGGATGGGCGGACCTGGTGAAGCACTGATCCGGCCGGGCTGGGACTTCTCTCAGCCAGATTGGGAACAGCGTCTTCGCGAGGGTCGGTCTCTGGTCCCCGACCTACCGCTGGACAAGGCGGAAGCGGATCGAGCGGCTGCAATCTTCGACCGGCTTCGTCTGCCCGATGTGAAGGATCAGCCGACCTTCGCCACTGCCGCCGGCGACTGGCAGCGAGACATCGTCAGGGCGATCTTCGGCTCGCTGATCGACGGCGAACGGATGGTGCCAGAGGTTTTCCTCCTGGTTCCGAAGAAGAACTCGAAAACGACGGGTGGCGCCGGAATCGCCCTGACCGGCCTGCTGATGAACGAGCGCCCCACGGCCGAGTTCATCTATGTCGGGCCCACGCAGGAAGTGGCCGATCTGGCCTTCCAGCAGACCAAGGGAATGATCGAGGCCGACGAGGCCGGGTTCCTTCAGCGGCGCTTTCACATCCAGGAGCACAAGAAGTCGATCACGGATCGGCGCACCAAGGCGAAGCTGAAGATCAAGACGTTCGACGGCAAGGTCGTCACCGGTTCCAAGCCCGTCTTCGTCTTGCTGGACGAGTTGCACCTGATGGGCGCGATGAACAATGCGTCCAACATCATCGGCCAGATCCGCGGCGGTCTTCTGGCGAACCCCGAAGCGGTGCTGATCATCATCACCACGCAGTCGGACAAGCCGCCGGCCGGGCCCTTCAAATCGGAGCTGAACTACGCCCGACGCACCCGTGACGGGGAGATCACCGATTCGCGGATGCTCCCCATCCTGTACGAGTTCCCTCGAGCAATGCAGGCTGACCAGGCCAAGCCTTGGCGTGACCCAAGCAACTGGCCGATGGTCACCCCGAACATCGGCAGGTCGATCACGCTGCCTCGCCTCGTCGCCGACTATGGCGCGGCGATGGAGAAGGGCGCCGAGGAGGAGCAGCGCTGGGCGTCCCAGCACTTGAACATCGAGATCGGGATCGCGCTTCACGCGGATAGATGGGCCGGCGCCGACTATTGGGCCGGGGCGAGCGAAGTTCGCAGTCTGGAAGAGCTGCTGGAACGCTGCGAAGTCGTCGTGGCCGGCATCGACGGCGGCGGCCTGGACGACCTGCTCGGGCTTGGCTTGATCGGGCGAGAGAAAGGCACCCGCAACTGGCTGTCATGGAGCCGCGCCTGGGCTCACACTCGCGTTCTCGGTCTTCGAAAGGACATCGCCGAGCGGCTTCGTGACTTCCAGAAGGACGGCGACCTGATCGTCTGTGACGACCCCGAGGAGCCCGCCCGCCAGGTCGCGGCGCTGATCAAACAGGTCAAGGACGCGGGCCTCCTGCCCGAGCAGCACGGCGTAGGCCTCGACCCTTGGTGCGTCGCGGACCTCGTGGAAGAGCTGGCTCTGGTCGAGATCGCAGGAGACGAGCTAGTCGCGGTTCGCCAAGGATCGGCACTGTCCCCGGCAACATGGGGCCTTGAGACGAAGCTCTACAAGAAGACGATGCGCCCGGCGAAGTCGGCCATGATGGAATGGTGCGTCGGCAACGCTAGGACTGAACAGCGCGGGAACGCCCAGCTGATCACCAAGCAAGCGGCCGGCAAGGCCAAGATCGACCCGCTCGTCGCCGTCTTCAACGCGGCCATGCTGATGAGTCGCAACCCCACCGCCCCCCGCAAGCGAAAGCCTCGAATCCATATCCTCTGAAGGAGGCCGGAATGAACCGCGCCTATAGCGTCCTTGAGATCAGGGCCGTCAGCGAAGACGCGCGCGAGATCGAGGGCATCGCCACCACCCCGTCGACCGACCGGATGGGCGACGTCGTCGAGCCGCTCGGCGCCAAGTTCGCCGCGGAGCTTCCTCTGCTCTGGCAGCACGACCATCACTCGCCCGTCGGCCACGTCCGGTTCGGCAAGCCGACCGCCAAGGGCATCCCCTTCAAGGCCACAATCTCCCAGGTCGAAGAGGAAGGCGAGCTGAAGGCCCGCCTCGATCTGGCCTGGCAGTCCGTGAAGGCCAAGCTGGTCCGCGCCGTCTCCATCGGCTTCCGCGCTCTGGAATACGCCCTGATGGAGGGTGGCGGCGTCCGCTTCACCGAGACCGAGATTCTCGAACTCTCGCTCGTGACGGTCCCGGCCAATGCCGACTGCACGATCACCACCATTCGCTCCATCGACAGCGCTTTCCGGGCCGCGTCTGGCCGACCGGAAGACGAAGACGTGGATCGGACCCCGCCCGGCGCTTCGGGCAACTCCAAGACGGCCCGCCCGGTCGTCTCTCTCAAACCGAAAGCGCCCAAGGAGGGCACGATGGATATCGCTGAACAGATCAAGGCCTTCGAGAAGGCTCGCGAGACCAAGTCCGGTCGCATGACCGAGATTCAGAAGGCTGCGGCAGACGAAGGCCGCACCAAGAACCAGACCGAGCGCGAGGAGTTCGACACGCTCCGCGAAGAGATCAAGTCGATCGACGCCGAGTTGAAAGACCTGCGGGATCTCGAAGCTTCTGACGCCGCCACGGCCAAGCCCTTGGGCAAGGTGACCGATCCCAAGACCGGCTCCGACGCCCGCGCACCGAGTCGCGTGGAAGTGAAGACGCCCAACCTTCCGAAGGGTACGGCTTTCACCCGCTTCGCCATCGCTCTGGGCCGCGCCAACGGCAACCGCATGGAAGCGCTTGAGATCGCGAAGAACTGGAAGGACACTCCCGAGGTCGAAGCTGTTCTCCGCGCTGCGGTCGCCGCGGGCACGACCACTGACCCCGATTGGGCGGCTCCTCTCGTCGAGTATCAGAACATGGTCTCGGAATTCGCGGAGCTCTTGCGCCCCGCGACGATCATTGGGCGGATCGAGGGCCTGCGCCGCGTGCCTTTCAACATCAAGATCCCTCGCCAGCTGACGGGCTCCACCGTCAACTGGGTGGGTCAGGGCAAGGCGAAGCCGGTCGGTGCTCTGTCCTTCGATCAGATCACCTTGGGCATGACCAAGGCGGCCGGCATCGTCGTCATCACCGACGAACTGCTGCGGGCCTCGAACCCTGCAGCCGAGGCTCTGGTTCGTCAGGACCTGATCGATCAGATGGCCCAGTTCCTCGACAAGGACTTCGTTGACCCGGCGAAGGCCGCTGCGGCCGATGTTTCTCCCGCGTCGATCACCAACGGGGTCACCCCGGTCGTCGCCAGCGGCACGGATGCGGACGCTCTGCGCGCCGACATCCAGAAGCTGTACGCCAAGTTCGTCGCCGCAAACCTGTCGATCGCGGGCGCCGTGTGGCTGATGCCTGAGACTTCGGCTCTGGCCATCTCGGGCCTGCGCAATCCGCTGGGCCAGAAGGAGTTTCCGGAAATTTCCGCTCAGGGCGGCGTGCTGGAGGGCCTTCAGGTGGTCGCGTCGCAGAACATCCCGGCGAACCCGGGTTCCGGCGAGCCGCTGACCGGAGCGGGCAGCCGGATTATCCTGGCCAAGGCCTCGGAAATCCTACTGGCGGACGACGGCCAGACGTTGCTGGATGTGAGCCGAGAAGCCTCGCTGCAGATGGACAGCGCGCCGGCCGACGGCCCGCAAGAGTTGGTCAGCCTCTGGCAGAACAACCTGGTCGGCATCCGCGCCGAGCGGTTCATCAACTGGTCCAAGCGCCGCCCCGGCGCCGTCCAGTACATCGACAGCGCCAACTACGGCGCTGCCGGCTGATCGACCGAAGAGGCCCGCTGAGATTTCGGCGGGCCTCTTCCTTTTCACAGGAGATCGCCCATGGTCGAGAAAGTCGATCTGATCGCCAGCAAAGCGATGACCTACGCCACGCGCCGGCTCGTCGCCGATGACGTGTTCCAAGCGTCTCGCCGGGACGCCCGACTGCTGGTCGCCATCGGCAAGGCCAAGTTCGTCGATGCGGCCGAACAGCCGCCCGCCAAGCCGAAGGCGCCTGCACCGAAGACTAAGCCGGGCCGCTCGCCCGCCAAGCCGAAGGCCCGCTGACCTTGGCGTCCGTCTATCTCGTCCTGATCCTGGCGCTCCTGTCGGCCGTGCTCGGCGTCGCCGGCGTGGCGGTTCTGTTCGGGTATGGATGGGCGCTGATCGCGGCCGCCGCCTTCTGCGCCGCTGCGGCGGCGATCCTGCGCAAGGGGCTGAAATCGAATGCGTGATCTCGGCATCCTGCGAACGGTCCAGAACGCGCTCGTGCAGCGCTCCGGCCCGCTTCAATCCGTGGCGGCTCGCTCTGGGCGACGCACGATCCTGGAGAGCTTCGCGGGCGCCTGGCAGCAGAACGTCGAGGTCCAGACCGCAGACGTGCTGGCCTTCCCAACCGTCTATCGCTGTATCAGCCTGATCGCGTCGGACGTCGCGAAGCTGCGGGTGAAGCTCGTTCAGCGCGATGCGGATGGCATCTGGTCGGAGACTGCCAGCCCGGCCTACTCGCCCGTTCTGCGGAAGCCGAACCTCTACCAGACGCGCATCCAGTTCTTCGAATGCTGGATGATCTCGAAGCTGATCAGGGGCAACACCTATGTCCTGAAGCAGCGTGATGGCCGAGGGGTCGTGACGCGCCTTCACGTGCTCGACCCCGACCGGGTAGAGCCCCTCATCTCGAAAGCCGGAAACCTGTTCTATCGGCTGAAGACCGATGAACTGGTCGGGTTGCCCGACGAGGTGATCGTCCCCGGCCGCGAGATCATCCACGACCGGATGAACCCACTCTATCACCCACTCGTCGGGGTCTCTCCGATCTACGCCGCCGGGCTCGCCGCCGTGCAGGGCCGCCGCATCCAGGAAGAGAGCGCGACCTTCTTCGCCAATGGCGCCAAGCCCGGCGGCGTCCTCACGTCGGACAGTGATATCGACGCCGCTGACGCCCAGCAGATCAAGGCCGACTGGAAGACCATGTTCTCCGGGAAGAACGCCGGGAACGTCGCGGTGCTCGCCGATGGGCTGAAGTACCAGGAAATCCAGATCACGGCGCATGACTCCCAGCTGATCGAACAGCTGAAGTGGTCCTCGGAGACGGTCTGTTCGGTCTTTGGCGTGCCCTCCTACAAGGTGGGGGTCGGCACGCCGCCTTCGCACGACAACGTCGAAGCGATGGACACCCAGTATTACGCCCAGTGCCTGCAGACGCACTTCGAGCACATCGAGCTTCTGCTGGACGAAGGTCTGGCCATGCCCGAGGGCCTCGGCACCGAGTTCGACCTGGACGACCTGCTGCGCCTCGACAGCAAGTCTCAGATGGAAGTGCTCGACAAGTCCAAGGGCAAGATGACCGTGAACGAGCAGCGCAAGCGGCTTGGCCTCAAGCCGGTGGATGGCGGGGATACGGTCTACCTGCAGGAGCAGGACCACAGCCTCGCCGCTCTGGCGAAGCGCGACGCCCGCGAAGATCCGTTCGCCAAAGGCGCCGCTCCTCCCGCCCCCGAGCCAGCCAACGACAACACCGACGACGAGGCCGGGGCCGAGGCCCAAGCCAAGGCCGCGCTCGAAGCCATCACCAAGGGGTTTGCCTGATGTTCGACGGGAAGGCCTTTGGCGAAGCAATCGTCACCCAGGTGCGCGGCTTCGTGGACAGCGCGATCGCGCCCCTAGTGCTGCGCCTGAAGGCGCTTGAGGAGGCTGCCCCGGCGCGGGACGGCAAAGATGCTGATCCGGCTGAGATGCAGCGAATGGTGGACGAAGCGGTCGCCAAGGCTGTGGCCGCCCTGCCCAAGCCTGAGAACGGAAAGGACGGCCGCGATGGGGCAGACGGCGTCGGCCTGACCGGCGCCCTGATTGATCGCAGCGGGAGCCTCGTACTGACCTTCAGCAACGGCGACACGAAGGAGATCGGCGTCGTCGTCGGCCGCGACGGCACGGATGGCCGGGACGGCGCCGATGGGGAGCAGGGACCAGCAGGGTTCGACCTCGACGATTTCGGCGTCAGCCAGGGCGACGACGGCCGCACGATCGAGCTTCACTTCGAACGGGGCGACCTGCGCGTCACCCGCGAACTGGAACTGCCGGTGGCCATCTACCGCGGCGTCTTCAGGGACGGCGAGAGCTACGCGATAGGCGACATGGTGACCTGGGGCGGCTCGGTCTGGTCGTGTGTCGCAGCCGGAGCGGACAAGCCCGGCGATGGCTCGAAGGGCTGGGTTCTGGCGGTCAAGAAGGGCCGCGACGGCAAGGACGGCAAGGACGGCGCGCGCGGACCAGAGGGCAAGGCGGGCCCGGCCGGCCGTGACCTGACCCAGCTCGGGATGGACGGCGCGAAATGGTAGAGCTCGTCACGCTCCCCGAGCTGAAGACCCGGCTGGGCTTCGACTTCGACCATGACGACGCGGCGCTGACCCTGATCCTGGTCGAAGCGCAGGACCACGTGCTGAGGTACGTCGACAAGACGGACGATGCCTGGACGGGCCAGACGGTTCCGCCTCGCATCAAGTCGGCCATCATCATCACGTCCGCCCGCCTGTATGCCAATCGCGACGACGACGGCGAAATCCTCACCCCGGCGGTGAAGAGCCTGCTGCGGCGTGACCGAAAGCCCGTCGTCGCCTGACCCGGAAGGAGAACGACATGCGGATCCTGATGAAGGAAACCCACAACTTCCAGCCCAAGAACGCTGGCCGGATCACGGTCAAGTACATCGGCGGCGAGGAGTATACGGTGAAGCGCGAATGGGGCGCGCTGATGGTCCGCCGCGGCGTGGCCACCGAGATCAAGGCCCCGCCTCGTCTCCAGGCTGACGCCTGATGGTCGATCTGAACGCCCTGGTGGCCTTCGACAAGCGCGGTCTGGACAGCAACGGCGACTCTATTGGCGAGTTCGCCGAAGCCTTCCGCTGCCGGGCGGCCGTCGACTACCAGCGGGGTTCAGAAACAGCCATCGCGAGCCGTCTGGAGGGCCGCCAGCCCGCAACTATCATCGTGCGCGACAACCCGACGACGCGTCAGGTCACGGCGGCCTGGCGGGCTCGGGTGATCGCGGGGCGCCGGGTCAGGGTCGGGGATACGTTCAACATCCAGGCGGCCGCCCCCGCCCGCGAAATGGGCTTCATCAACCTGCTGGGTGTGGCCGGCGGAGCGACCGGCTGATGGCGGGCTTCTCGAACCGTCGCCGCGTCGACCGCATGATGAAGGCGCTGCCCGCCAAGGTGCGGAAGGCGGTCGAGCGCCAACTCGAGATCAACGCGAACGACATGGTCGAGACGGCCAAGAACTTCGTCCCGGTCGAGGACGGCGCCCTGGTCAGTTCGATCAAGCAGGAGGATGCGTCCAAGGATGGACGGATCGCCCGCCGGGTCTCGGCTGGCAACCGGGAAGCCTTCTATGCAGGCTGGGTCGAGCACGGCCACGGCGGCGCCGCTCCTCGGCCCTTCTTCTATCCCGCCTATCGGCTGAAGCGCCGCCGCTACCGCAACCGCATGAGGGCGGCCGCCAAGAAGGCGATCAAGGAGGCGACGAAGTGAACATCGCGACCGCCATTCGCGCCGCCGCCGAAAACCAGCTTCGGAACGACCCGGCCGTCGTCGCCGCATTCGCTCCCGGCAATGTCCGCATCTACGCGCTGGCGCCGCCCCTGCCGGCCACCTTCCCCTATATCCACATGGCGGTGCAGGTGATCGGCGACGACACCGAATGCGCCGACGGATCAGAAGCAGTTCTGACGCTCGAAATCTTCGCCCGCGACGCCACCCACGAGGCCAGCGCCGAACGCGCCGAAGCCATCTCCGGGGCCGCCCGCCGCGCCCTCGTCCGCGAACTCATGCTGGACGGCCATGTCATGGATGACTGGCTCTTCGAGGGCGACCGCCCGATCGGCGACCCCGACGTGCTCACGGCCCACAGGAGCCTGAGCATCACCTATCTGACGACGGCCTCGGCCTAGCAGACCCCCGCCGCCTCAGGGCGGCTTTTTCATACCAGGAGGCCATCATGGCGTTCAAAGGCACGCGCGGGGTTCGCCTCGTGGTTAAGGTCGGTGACGGCGCAACCCCCGAAGTCTTCACCCCGCTCTGCACCATCAACGCCGAGCGCGGCATCACCTTCAACGCGCAGACTAACGACGAGACCGTCCCCAACTGCCTCGACCCGGAGGCCATCGCCTTCCTGTCTCGCGAAAAGTCCTCTCTGTCGGTCGACGTCACCGGCGGCGGCAAGAACAACAAGGAGGACAACAAGACGCTGTGGGATTGGTGGAAGTCGCCGGATCCGCGCAACTGCCAAGTCGTGCTGACCGACCCGACGCCGGCCAATGAGATCACCTGGGAAGGCGCGTTCCACCTGACCCAGTATGACCTGACCGGCAACGAAGGCGAGAAGGTCGGCTCGACCATGACGCTCGCCTCCGACGGCGAAGTGACCGCCACCTTCGGCGCGAACGTCGGGGGCGCCTGATGGGCCTGAAGACGGAGATTCGTCTCGACTTCGCTGGGGAGAGGCGGTCTTTCGACCTCTCCCCGATCGGGTGCATCCGTCGACTGCAAGACGCATGCGATGCGGGGCCAAACCACATTCGGATGCGCTTGCTTGACGGGACATGGCGCGATCACGACCTGCGTGAGCCACTCATCCAAGGCCTGGTGGGCGGCGGCCTGAGCCAGAGAGACGCTCAGTCACTCGTCGAAAAATGGGTCGATCCAGAACCCAAGAACCAATTCCTTCCTGTTGCCCAAGCGGTGCTTCTGGCCTGGCTCGTTGGAGCGGAGGACGAAGATTTGGGGGAGCCCAAGGGGGAGGAGCGGAAGTAGACCCCCTCCCCCGAAGCAAAATCCGCTTCGCAAACGTCTACGGAACAGGGTGCGGCATCCTCGGCCTCTCGCCGCGTGAAATCGACGCCATGACATTCTGGGAGTTCGGTGCCGCTATCCAAGCCTGGACGAAGGCCAACAGTCCTGCTGAGGAAAAGGTGACCAGTCTGTCTGACGAAGAGCACGACGCCTTGATGGCGCAGCACGCCTAGCCCTACCCTCCACGGAACCAGGAGGCTGATGCATGAAACGATTTCTCATTCTGGCGGGCGCTGTTGCTCTCGCCGCCTGCGGGGACACTGGTTCGGCTCGAAAGGCCGTCGAAGCTCAGTTGAAAGACCCGTCATCTGCCCAGTTCAAAGACGTCCGGCGGATTGGCGAGGTCGTGTGCGGGACCGTCAACAGCAAGAACTCGTTTGGCGCTTACGCCGGGTTCGTTCGCTTCTACGTTGTCGACGGACAGGCCGCCATCCTGGAGCCGGAAGAGAGCGGGCAGGCGAGAGAGTATTTCGAGATCGCCTTCAATCAACGTTGCCAGTCGCCAGTCTGACTGAGCAGCACACCTATCATTTCGCAGAGGCGGTTCTTCGGAGCCGCCTTTTTCTTTGGGGGCAGCATGGCTCAAGACGTCAACACCCTGGTGCTTCAGATGTCTGCCGACGTCCGCCGCTTCGAGAAAGCGATGGACTCCATGCGGGCAACTGCAGATCGCCGATTGAATGAGGTCGAGCGGCGCGCCACCCAATCTCAGAAGAACCTCACGAGGATCATGGACAGCGCCGGTCGCGATATGACGTCGGCCTTGCGCACAAGTCTTACGGCTCTGGCCCCGACGCTGGCGGCCGCCTTCTCCACGCAGCAGGTGATCAAGTACGCCGACGCTTACACGTCGCTCCAAAACCGTTTGAAAGCGACCGGCCTTGAGGGGATGGCACTTCAGCGAGTCGAGGATCGGCTCTATGAGACGGCGAACCGAAATGGCGTAGCGGTCGCAGCCACAGCTGAGCTCTACCAGCGCGCGACGATGGCGCGCCAGAACCTAGGCGCTAGCGAAGAGAAGTTGCTCGACTTCGTGTCGGGCACCTCCGCCGCACTGAAGGTGCAGGGCACCTCGGCCACCGAAGCGAGCGGCGCTCTGCTCCAGCTAGGCCAGCTGTTGGGCGGTAACGTGGTCCAAGCGCAAGAGTACAATTCTCTGATCGATCAAACGCCTGTGTTGCTCCAGGCGGTGGCGAACGGCTCTGACCGCTTCGGCGGGTCGATCAACAACCTGACCAAGCTCGTCAAGGATGGGAAGGTCAGTTCGAAAGAGTTCTTCGACGCTGCTCTCATCGGGTTCAAGTCCATTGAGCAGCAGGCGAACTCTGCGGTTCCCACGGTTTCGGCTGCGCTCCAGACGCTCGACAACCAACTCGGGCGTTATGTCGGCCAAACCGACAGCGGACTTTCGGCGACGCAGAGGATGGCGCAGGGCATCATCCTGCTTTCGGACAACCTCGACACGGTAACCATTATCGTCGGAGGGCTCGCGACGATCATTGGCGGCCGATACCTTCTGTCACTCACAGCATCGGCGACAGCCACCGTTGCGGCGACTGCAGAGAGCGTCCGGTATCAGTTGGCACTGGCGTCACTGGAGGCCCGTCAACTCGGGGTGAGCCGCGCCACGGTCCTCGCAACCGGCGCGACGCGCACTTTCACTGCCGCCATTGCCGCGAACCCGCTGGGGGCCGCCCTCGTCGCGACCGCTGCTCTGGCGGCTGGCATCTATCTGCTCAACCAACGCTTCAGTGAAGGCGCGCGCGCCGCTCGTGAATTCGAAGCGATGACCACTGCCGGAAGCAAGGCCCTGGCAGAGTACGAGAAGGCCCAGATCAAAGCCAAGAACGCGTCCAAGGAAAGCGCGGCCTACGCGCGCGAGAACGCGAAGGCCATGCGCGAGGAAGCTCAGGCAGCTATTGTTGCTGCGCGCGCCTTGGCTGCGAAACGAACCCAAGAAGCGCAGACAAGGTTGGCCGCTGCGACGGCAGCGGTCGAGGAGGTCAACTCTGGCCGCCCTCGCGAGATGGGCGAGGCGCTCGGCCAAGCTGCGTACGCTGCCGGTGCGATTCGAGAAGCGCAGCGCGCTCAAGCCCAGGCAGCCGAAGCGATCCGCGAACAGTGGCGACAAGAGGACGAATTTGCCCGCATCGCGGCCGGCATCAATCTGGGCGGTGACGGCGGAAGCACGACCGCGACCGAGGATGGAAAGAAGAAAAAAGGCGCCAGCGGTCCAACGCCGGAAGAGCTGGCGCGCCAGCGCCAGCTTCTGGATTTGCAGATGCAAATCGAACGGCTGCGCGCCCAAGGTCAGGACGATGCGGCTAGGGCGAAGCAGCGTGAACTCGATACGCTGAACCTCACGAAGCAACTACAGGATGCGGGTGTCCAAGACGCCAAAGCGCGCGCGGAGGCTCAGGTCGCTGCAATCGCGGTGGCTGAAGATGCGCAGCGTGGCCTGCAAATCCTCTGGGACCGCAACCAGGAAGTCCTAGAGAAGCAGGAGGCTGCGAACGAGCGCGCCAATGACCTGCTTCTGGATCGGCTCGGCTACGAAGCAGAGCTGGCACGCCTTGCAGGTCACGAAGGACGCATTCGGACGGCCGAACGTGAACTCTTCATCGCCAGCCGAGTGAATGAACTGCTCGAGCGTCGCATCGAGCTTTCTCGCGACGTAGCTCAGGCACGAGCAGAGCGCGAATGGACCGCGCTCGACAACGCCGACACCGAAGGGGCGCTTCGCGACGAGTTCCGGCGCTCCTTCAGCGAAGGGATCAGGGCCGCGATCGACGGCGACCTCGGCGGCTTCTTCGAGAACCTGGCCGACCGCTTCACCGACCGGATGCTCGACAACCTGGCGGATGACCTGTTCGACCTGCTGGCCAGCGCGGCCAAGGGCTTCGGCCAAGGCGGTGGCGGCGGCACGGGGTGGCTGAGCAGCATCGCCAGCCTCTTCGCCGGGAAGCGCGCCAGCGGCGGCGCCGTCGTTCGCGGGCAGGCCTACATCACCGGCGAGCGTCGCCCCGAAGTCTTCGTCCCGAACACGAGCGGCACCATCATCCCGAGCGTGAACGCGGCGATGAACCGGGCGCAGCAGGCCCATGCGGCCCGCCAGCAGCCCGTCATCGTCCAACTGGCCGTCGAAGAGGGCGGCCTCTTCGTCCCGCGCGTGCAGGCCATCTCGGGGTCTGTTGCGGTTCAGACCACGACCATGGGCGTCGCCACCGTTCAGGACCAACAGCGCACGAACGCGATGCGCCGCAGACAGAGCCTCGTCGGATGATCGAACTTCCTGCCTGCCCTCCGATCAAGGAGGCGGTTCCCCGCTACGTCAGCTTCGGCGTCGATCAGGATCCGATCCTGGGCGGCCCGCAGTCGAAGGTGCTGCGCATGGGCGACCGCTGGGCCATCGATGTCGAGACCTATCCGGCCGAGTACGCCGAGCATGGGATGAAATACCTGTCGCGGCTGGTCCGTGGACTGAAGGAGACGGTTCGTCTGGCCTTCCCCGAGCCCGGCGTGAAGCCCCGGTCATATGGGGCGCCGGTTGTCGCCTCGGCTGGATCGGCGGGTACGTCGCTGCCGGTCAGCGGACTGATCCCCGGCGACCGGATCAGGGAGGGGAAGTTCTTCTCCATGATCATCGGCGGCGAGTCCTTCCTCTATCAGGTCGCGGTCGCGGACGTCGTGGTCGTCAGCTCCCTCGGTAAGGCGACCTTACAGATCGAGCCGATGCTGCGGCGTCAGCCTCCGGCCGGAACCGTCTTGGATTTCGAACCCAAGATCGAGGGCTTCGTGCAGGGCAACGAACAGGCCTGGAACACCAGCCGGTCGAAGTACCTGCCGTTCCGCTTCACCATCAAGGAGCGCGCCTGATGTCCATGTCACCGGCCATGCTGGCCGCGCTGCAGGCCCGCAACCCTATGCTGGTCCACCTGCTGAAAATCGAACTGCCAGGCAAGACGATCCGGCTGGTGGACGGCTCCGGCTTCGTGCTGTGGGGTGCTGAATCGTACACGGCCGAGGACGCCGATTTCGGCAAGATCGCGGGCTTCGGCGAGTTCACCGAAGCGGAGGGAACCGAGGCGCCCCGCCAGACGGTGCAACTGCTTCCGACCGGCAACGCCGCCGTCGCCGCCCTGACGGCGCCCAGCGCCCAGGGCTCGCCCGTCGCCATCTACGCCGCCGCCATCGACCGGCAGACCGGCCAGGTCATCGGCGAGCCTGACGTGCGCTTCGTCGGTGAGCTGGACGACGCTGGTTTCAACCACGCTCAGAACTCGTCCCTGCTGGAACTGGAGCTGGCGACGATCTGGGAGCGCCTGTTCGACGACAACGAAGGCCACCGCTGGAACAACGCCTTCTGGACCCACCTGTTCGGACCCGGCGCCCGCGCCTTCGAACATACGCCGAACGTCAACGAGCAAACCCACTGGGGCTACAACGGACCAGCCAAGGGCTCGGGCGGCTCCTATGGGGGCGGCAACGGTTCCATCGGCGGCGGCCCCGGCTCTGGTTTCGAGCAGGCTGCCAAATGACCGAGCTGGAGATGCGGGTGGCCGCTACGGAAGCCACCTTCGCGCGGTTCCACGGACAGCCGCTGGTTCTGGGGGCGACGGACTGCGCCCGCATGGCGGCGTTTCACCTCAAGCAGCTTGGGTTCAAACCTTCGCTGCTGAAGGGCGGCGCTTACAGCACGCCGGTGGGCGCACGCCGCGCCCTAAAGCGCCTCGGCGTCTCGTCGCTCTCTGAGATCATGGATCAGCATTTCCCGCGCTGGGATGCGCCCGCCGAGGCTCGCGTCGGAGACATCTGCTGCGTCGCGGGCGACGGCGACATGGGCGACGCCATGCAGGTGGTGCTGCACCGGAACACCGTCCTTGGCTTCCTCGACGGCGTGTGCGGCGAAATCATCAATCATGAGTACGTCGCCGCCTGGAGAGTTGTGTAATGCCTCAGGCGATCCCTGTCGTCGCATCCTGGGCGGCTGCCGCGTGGTCGTCGGCCGTCACGGCTACGGCGGTCGGCCTGACCAAGATCGGCGTCATGGCCGCCATCGGCGAAGGCGCGACGATTGCGCTGGCCGGCAAGATTGTCGCGGCTGGCGCGGCTCTCGGCCTGTCTGCGGCCGCCGCCGCTCTGATGCGCCCGAATACGCCCTCCAGCGGGACCACGCTCGACTTCAAGCCTGACCCCAAGGCCCCGGTCCGGGGCGCCATGGGCTATACCGCGTTGGGCGGCAACAAGGTCTTCCAGGCGACCTGGGGCTACAAGAACGTCGCGCTTTCGCTGGGCGTCGCCCTGTCGCTGGGACCGATCGATCAGGTTCCGCGCTTCGAAGCCGACGGGGCGACCGTCAGCTTCAGCGGGCCGCAGAATGAGGCGACCGGCTTCTACGCGGCCGACATGTGGCAGCGGACGACGCTGGGCCTGCCCGGTGATGCAGCCCTGCTGCCTCCGACGGGCCTGAAGTACGGCAATCCCGGCCTGACGGGCTGGGGCACGCAGCACGCGGCGCCGCAGGTCTCCTTCTCCTTCTGGACGATGGTGCTGGCGAAGAACCCGGAGGACCGGGACGTCTTCACCAATGGCGTGCCTGATCCGCGCTGGATCGGCCGTTGGATGAAGCTGTGGGATCCGCGCAAGGACTCGACCTATCCGGGCGGCAGCGGCCCCCAGCGTCGTGACGACTGGCGGACATGGGAGTGGAGCGAAAGCCCCTATGTCCACGGGCTGGCCTGGTGCCGCGGTCACTACAAGCTGAACCTGGACGGCACGATCGACCGCACGAAGCGGATCGCAGGCATCGGGGCGCCCGACGCCGCGATCGATATCCCGGCCTTCGTCGAAGGCATGAATGTCGCCCAGGCCAACGCGTGGACGATCTCGGGCGAATGGTCGACGTCGGACGGCAAGTTCCAGACCCTGCTGGCCATGCTTCAGGCCGGCGGCGGCGAGCCGATCAGCCGAGGCGCGCAGATCAGTGTCCTGGTCAACGCCCCGCGCGTCGCCACCTACACCTACACGCGGGATGATTTGATCGGGCAGGCCGAGATCCGGCCGCTGACACCCCGCCGCGAGCGCAAGAACACCATCGTCCCGCGCTACAAGTCGGAGGCGAACGGCTGGCAGTACGTCCCGGCCGGCGAGGTCACGTCGTCGGTCTATCGCGACGAGGATCGGGGCGAGCCGCGCTCGCTGGAGATCGAGTACACCCACGTCCGCAGCGCCAAGCAGGCGGGGCAACTAGCCGCTTATGATCTGGCGAACCTGCGCGAGGGACTGACAGCGACCCTGCCGTCCAAGGTCCACCTGATGCACGTCCATCCGGGCGCCTGCATCACCGTGGACGTGCCTGAACTCGCGCTGGCCGGTCAGAAGTTCGTCGTCCGTCGCGCCACGACCAACCATCAATCGGCGAGCGTGACGCTGGAGCTGCGCTCTGAGAGCGACGGCAAGCACGCGTGGGCGTTGGGCCAAGCCGCCCAGCCTGCGCCGTCGCCCAGCCTGTCGGCCGTCGATCCCAAGTACGTCCCGAAGCCCGCGCCGGAAGACTGGACGGTCGTGCCCAAGCCGCCGGGCGGGGGCGGAGTCTCGCAACCGATCGTCATTATCGAACTGCCGATCGAGACGACGGACATCGTCGCGGTCATCATCAAGCATGGGCCGAGCGCAGCCGGACCGTGGACGGACGGCTATGAGGGCTCGCCCCGTCCAGATGGCCGGTATGAGATCGCTGGGCTGACGCCGGGGCAGACCTACTGCTTCTCGCTCCAGTACGTGGCGAAGAACGGCGCCAAGAGCGAGCCGGACATCAAGTGCGGTATCGTCGCTGGCGACCTGACGGCGGGCAACGTCGTCCCGACCGCCCCGACTATCGTCGCCATGCAGGATGCGATCGATCTGGCGTCCGACGGTATCGAAGCGCTCGACAATGCGGTCGGCACGCTGAACGCCACCGTATACACGGCGGGGACCGGCCTGCTGGCCCGCACCGACGCCATGTTCGACACGCTCAACACCCCAACGACGGGCGTGCTGGCCCGTCTGACCACGGTCGAGAACAAGCAGACCTCGGACAACAGCGCGGCCGTCAATCGGCTGAATGCTCTTGAAGCCACGGTGAACACGCCCTCCACCGGGCTGGTAGCTCGCATGGCGACCCAGGAGAGCGCCACGGTCAGCCTACAGACAGGCAAGGCTGATGTCTCGCGGGTCGCCGCGCTTGAAGCGACGGTGAACACGCCCGGCACTGGCCTCAGCGCCAGGATGGGTGCAGCTGAAACGGCCGTCACAAACCTTCAGACCCAGAAGGCCAGCGTTGAGCGCGTGGCGACGCTGGAGGCCTTTGCGACCTCGGCTGTCAGCCCGGTGCCATTTGACGCTGCGGGTGCGGAAAACTTCTACACAGAGGCCATCGAGGGCGGCGCGGCTGCCTCACCATCGCGAATTGTAGCAGTCGCCGGTGAAGGCAAGGTCTTCGAGCTACAGCTCGTCTACCTCTCCACGCTGGGCGGCGCAGTTCTGAGCGACAGCGGCGCCTACCGCGTGCGGGCGCGCGTTCGACGCACGGAAGACCCTGCGGCGGGCGATCGACGGGTTACGCTGTACCTTGCCGCCTTCGATAGGGCTGAGCAGTACCTGGGCGCGCTTTCGTCTGTGGTTGAGAGCGACCTGACGATCGGCATGGGGTGGCGCGAGGTGGCGTCACAACTGTGGAAGACTGAGGCCGTCAGGACCGCCTTTCCGGCGGCCCATACTGTGCGGCCGGTCGTCCGTGGGGGCTCGACCATATCGCCCAGCGGCAATGGTACGATCCAGGCCAAGTACCTCAACCTTGACGCACAGGGCGATACATCCGTTCTCGCAGGGCGCGTGACGACGTTGGAAACGGCGGCTGCTGATCTCCAGGCGGGAAAGGCGGACGCGACGCGGGTCGCCGCTCTCGAGGCGACGGTCAACACTCCGGGCAGTGGACTGATCGGCAAGGTCGGTTCGCTGGAAGCGGCGACGGCAGACCTTCAGGCGAAGAAGGCCGACGCGACCCGTGTGGAGGTGCTGGAGGCTACAGCCCTCGGCGCGCGCCCAACGACAATCAATGACGCCGCAGGGACCTTCTTCTCGCAGGGTGGAGCGGGAACGGCGCCTTTAGGGAACGCCAAGGTCGGACAGGACGCGTCTGGCTATTACTTCAAGTCCTCCGACACCGGGGCGTGGATTGCGCGAGGCTTGGTTCCCATCGCGTCAGGGCAGGTGATCACGGTCGCCGGCGTCTGGGACCAGGAGGTCTCCGGGGACAGCGCCCGCATCACTGCGTGGGCCTTCGACGCTGCCGGGACGATGACGGCCGTCACTGGTCCAGTGACAATGTTCCCCGTCGGAGCCGGAAACCGGATAACTCGCTCCTTCGGATTGGCGGGCGCTGGGGCGGAAACCACTCTGCCGGCGGGGACGGTTGCGGCAAGGTTCGGGCTCCAGCCCAACCGGACCTCTGCCGGGTCGGTGCGGGGTCGCTCACTCACCATCGCGGACGGCACGCTGGCTTCAACCCTGAACGCCAGGGTCGGCACCCTTGAGACCGCTACCGCGAACCTTCAGACAGGCAAGGCAGACGCCGCCCGCGTCACCTCGCTGGAGGCAACGGTCAACACCCCAGGCACGGGCCTTACAGCGCGTCTGACCACGGTTGAAAGTGTTGCGGCTTCGGCCGACGGCACGGCCAAGGCCATCAAGGGCGTGGTGTTGGACGTCAATGGTTACGTCAGCGGGTTCGCCTCCACAAACGACGGCACGACCTCGTCGTTTGAAGTCCTCGCCGCAGCCTTCGCCATCCGCGATCCGAGCGCCGGCGAGCGCACCGAATATCGAGCGGGCAACTGGTACGTCTACAGCCCCTCCGAGAACACCCGCACCCGCTACGGAAAGGCATTTGGCGGAACGCAGAAGCTGGTCTGGTGGACGGGCCCTTCGTCTGTGGCCGAGGGCTCGGAAACCAAGGCCAATGCCTACGTCTACATGAGCCAGAACACGGTCGACGGTCCCCGCTTCGGCGGATCGGACATCGTCGGGGGGAGTGGCGTTCTTACAGCAACGGCATCCTCCCTCATCGTCCAGGGCGGCCGCAACGGCGCTGGCGGAGTCAGCACCTCAACCACGACCGTCACGGCAGCAGGCGGCAACAGCGGCGCCAGCATGCGCTGGGTGAAAGTTTCGGGCGACGACCTGGTCGCGAACAGCCCGAGTTCTTTCACAACCAGCTTCTACGGCACGGTCGGGACTGGTCAGTCCAAGTCCGCTGTCTTCATGGGCGTCGTCACCAAGGCCGGCCAGCAAGCCGCCGTCTATGTGCAGGCCGACATTGCCGACAACGGCACCTGAACCTCTCAACAACCGGAGCACACCCCATGGAAGTCGCGCTCGCGATCATCCTGATGCTGGCCGTCGTTGCGGTCGCCCTTTTCGCGCGACGGTCGAAGTCGGCACCGTCGTCTCGTCGTTCAGCCAATGGGCCGCGCCGAAGTGAAGATCGATAACCCTCAAATCTCTGGAGACATCATGACCAACCCGACCTTTCCCACCCCGCAATCCCTGGCCGAAGCAGAAGCCGCTGAGCGCGTGATCGCCGGCTTCTATCTGTCGCAGATCGAGGCCGCTGTAGCGGTGATGACGGGCCCAGAAGCCCAGGCGTTCGAAGCGGCAGTAGCCGCGGCGATCTCGGCTGGTTTACCGAACGGCACCTCGGCCGCCGTGAACCTGCCCAACGTGGCGAAGTGGTTTGTCGATGTCCGCGCGGGACTGGAGGCGGATCGACAGCGCCTGGACGCCATCGCGAACCCCCCAGTTCCTGAAGAGCCCGTCGCCCCGGCTGAGCCGGAAGCCTGACGAACCCGGTTCGCCTCTGGCGGGCCGTTTCCTGACAATCTGAAATGGGAGGGCGGCGCATGCTGTCTGATCTACCCCCCGGCTTCGACCTGGGGCGGCTGCGCTATGCCTTCGGGGGCGCGGCCGGGGCGCTGATCTATGGCGTCTACACCTTCGTGCAACTGGTGAAGGCGGGGCACCGGCCGACGTTGTCGGACTTCTGGCGCGCGCTGGCGAATGTGACGGCCGGGCTGCTGGTCGGCACCGTCGCGGCTTTCGCTCTCGGCCCGGCAATGGTCGCCATGATCCCGTTCGAGGGGTTGAGGGCCGCCGTCGATCCGGTCGCCGTCGGCTTCGTCGTCGGTGGTTTGGGCTGGGAGCTTCTGCCGCTCGTCATCGAGGGGGCCAAGCGCTGGGCCTCTCGTCTGGGCAAGGAGGGGTCGGGATGACCTGGGTCGACTGGATCGCCGCGCTGGCGAGCGGTTATGGCAGCGCCTGTCTGCAACTGCGGGCGCAGGCGCTGAAGCCCCGAATGGGCGACTATCCTGTGGGGCCGGGCGATGTGCGACGGGCGCTTTTCATCCTGTCGCTGATCCTGGGCGCCTATTCCCTGACCGTTCTGGTCGGGGACTATGGCGCATCCCGCACCGAGGCGCTGCTGGTCTGCGCCGTGGCCTACACCGCCCATGTTCTGTGGCGGAACGTGAGACGGCAGAGCGCGAGCCGCGCCGCCTGAAGCCGCGCGCGCCGTGCGCACCCCTGAAAACTGAACTGGAGACCATCATGGCCTATCGCCTTGGTGCGCAGTCGCGCGCCCGGCCAGCTAATGTTGACGAGCTCGGCAACAAGGATCAGCACCTATTGTGTGCGCACATCCGGATTATAGAGTCGTTGCTGCCAGATTGCCGGAAGCCAGTGCGTCTCTTTCGGCCTGAGACAGATAGGTGATCGACCTGATCCCCAGGGGGCCGTCGTTCAGGAAACGACATCGGGCCAAGAACATGCGCCCTAAGATCAAGCGATATGGACGGGTGCGGTCGCCGGCGAGGGGCACAACTTCAACACTAAGGGCGGTCTCCGTCCCCACAAGCTGCATTTGTACTTCATAAGACCAAGTTTGAATTTCGCCGGTCGCCCCGCTCAGGCTGATTTCGCGAATTTTCTTGGCATGTTGGGGCACGAGGGCGGCGTCGATGTGGGTGAGGTCTGCTCCCGTGTCGATCAACGCCCATGCTCGACCCTCAAACACCGCCACTTCTGCCACGCTTAGTTTTTGGAACGAGTACAGCACCTCAACGCAAGGCGCGGCGGCGACTTGATCCGTGCTCTCGGCTCCAAAGCTGTCCAAGTACTTCACGATAGCTGAATGCGTCATTGCTCCCCCGAGCGTCCTTAGCCTCGGAAACCTTAACCTCAATTTGGAGAGACTCCATGCTCGACGCACGTCGATTGCAGGGACGCCTCGGCGTGTCCGTTGACGGCATCATCGGCGCCGGAACCCTGACGGCGCTGTTCGCGCGGATGGGCGCGCAGAAGCCGATAGCCGAGGAACTGGGCCTCGCGGCCAACGTCCACTTCCGCACCTACGGCATCCTCGATAGCGGCCTTCGCCTGGCGCACTTCATGGGCCAGTGCGGGCACGAGAGCGGCGGCTTCCGCTACATGGAGGAGATCGCCAGCGGAGCCGCCTATGAGGGACGCGCGGATCTCGGAAACACCCAGCCGGGCGACGGGCGCCGGTTCAAGGGGCGCGGGCCGATCCAACTTACGGGCCGGACCAACTATCGCCGCGTCGGCCGGCAGATCGGCATCGATCTCGAGCGCCACCCGGAGATCGTCTCGCACCCGTCGATCGGGCTGCTGGTGGGCTGCGTATACTGGAGCGACCGCAAGCTGAACGCCAAGGCCGACGCTGACGATCTGCTGGGCCTGACCAAGGCCATCAACGGCGGCACGAACGGGCTGGAGGATCGCCGCCGTCGGACCGCGCAGGCCAAGGAGCTGATCCTGTGAGCGGCCGGCGCCTGGATCAGATCGGCGAAGGGTTCAGTGTTGAGCCGTGCCGGGTTCACAACGGTGGGTTCTCAACCGATGCGACTGACCCAGAGATGGTCAGGTCGCTTTGAACCGCTCCGGGTTTCCCGGAGGCTATTTGGTTTAAGTTATGCGGCGATGGGGACGTGGTCCATCGCCGCGTAGTAACGCTGCTCTGCCTCGGCGGGCGGGATGTTGCCGATGGGTTCGAGCAGGCGTCGGTTGTTGAACCAGTCGACCCATTCGAGCGTGGCGTACTCGACGGCTTCGAAGGTGCGCCACGGCCCGCGTCGATGGATGACCTCGGCTTTGTAGAGACCGTTGATGGTCTCGGCGAGGGCGTTGTCATAGCTGTCGCCTACGCTGCCCACCGAAGGCTCGATGCCGGCCTCCGCCAGGCGCTCGGTGTACTTGATCGAAAGATACTGACTGCCGCGATCGCTGTGATGGATCAGGCCGCCGCCGTGGACGGGGCGACGGTCATGGATCGCCTGCTCCAGGGCGTCGAGGACGAAGGCGGCATGGGCCGTCCGGCTGACGCGCCAGCCCACGATGTAGCGGGCGTAGACGTCGATTACGAAGGCCACATAGACGAAGCCCGCCCAGGTCGCGACGTAGGTGAAGTCGGAGACCCAGAGCCGGTTGGGCGCGGGCGCTTGGAACTGTCGGTTCACCTGATCCAGCGGACACGGCGTCGCCTTGTCGCTGAACGTCGTGCGCACAGGCTTGCCGCGGATCACGCCCTGAAGGCCCAGGTCCCGCATCAGCCGCTGGACCGTGCAACGGGCGACGGGGAGCCTCTCACGCCGCATCTGCCGCCAGACCTTGCGCACGCCGTAAACACCGAAGTTCTCGGTGAAGACGCGCAGCACCTCGGGCCGGAGCGCTTCGTCACGCTGGAGCCGGGCCGGACGCCGGGCCGGATCGCGGCGCCGGGCGAGATGCTCATGGTAGGTCGACGGGGCGATCGGCAGGACCCTGCAGATCGGCTCGACCCCGTGGGCCTGTCGGTGATCGTCGATGAAGGCGATCATCGCTTGAACGGGCGGTCGAGCTCCGCCTGCGCAAAATAGGCCGACGCCTTGCGGAGAATCTCGTTGGCCTGACGGAGTTCGCGGTTCTCCCGCTCCAGCGCCTTGAGCTTCTCGGCCAGGTCGGTCGGGACGCCGGCGCGCCGGCCTGCGTCCACCTCCGCCTTCTTGACCCACTCGTTCAGCGTATGCGCCGAGCAGCCGATCTTGCTCGCCACCGAAACTATCGCCGCCCAGCGCGACGGATGCTCCACGCCATGATCCAGCACCATCCGAACCGCTCGATCGCGGACCTCCGGCGCAAATTTGTTCGTCGTCTTGCTCATCGGGCTCCATCCTACTCAGGAGTTGGAGCCTCCGGGAAACCCGGGGCGGTTCACTTTCCCGTCGCATCATTCGCCCGCTTCGTGAGCGCGCGCGTTTAATGGGATATGCGCTGGCCGTTCACGGCAGCCAGGAACGCGATATCGATTTGGTGGCGGTGCCGTGGACCGAACAGGCCGTCGCGCCGGAGGACCTGGTCCGTAGCCTGCGTCAGGTGATCGAGAGGCTGTACCCTATCGGTCTAGAGCACGGGCCTTCCGAGAAGCATCCGAAACCGCATGGCCGTCTCTGCTGGTCGTTCTGGCTTCGCCCGTGGACGTACATCGATCTGTCGGTCTTCCCACCACATGGAGCGTCCAAATGACCCGCGCCCTGACCGCCACCGGCTGGCTCACCGTCGCCTGCCTGGCGCTCGCCCTGATCCTGCTGGCCATGTGCGCCACGGACGCCCGCCAGAGGGCCGCTGACAGGACTCGGCAGGCCGAGGCGGGCAAGACCCTCGCCGAGGGCCGCACGGCCGCCGCGCAGGACGCCAGCGCCATCCGCGACCGGGCCGACGCCCGAGACCAATCCACCGCCTCAATCGTCACCCAGGCCGAAAAGGAAATCCGCCATGCGCCTGATCGCAATGCTGCCGCTGATGCTGCTCGCCGCAGGGTGTGCCAGCTCTCCGATTACCGTGATGCACAGTGCGCCGTGTTCCGCGCTGATCCCGGCCGGGTGGACTGAGCCTGTCCCGTCCGCCGCCCTTCCGCTGGAGCCATCCGACGAGCGGGACTGGATGGCGTTCGGGGTGGCGCAGACCGGCGCCCTCAGGACGGCCAACGGGCGAACGGCGGACGTAATCGGGATCGTACGGGCGTGCGAAGCGAGGGACGCGCAGGCCGTCGAGCGAATAGGGCGGCCGTGGTGGGCGCGCCTCAGGCCGGGGTAGATCAGCTGCCGTATTCTGCGAAAGCGAACCCGGCCCAGACGAACAGGGCGAGTCCAGCCAGAAGGGCTGCCGCGCCCAAGCCGAGTAGCACCTTGAGTGCAATGGACTTCATCAGCCTTCTCCAGCTCATGGCTAAGGGTCGGCATTCGTCCTGATAGCCCGCGGTACGGCTATGTGACCTAAGGACGCGTCGAGCTCTGAGGCTCCGCTTCGAGGCCCGCTCTCTTCGGAGGGCGGGCCTTTCGTCGTTTGGAACCGCCTTCAATCCGGTCAGTTGGCTCATCGCAGCCCTCTCCATCCTCTGGGGCTGCCGTCTGAGAACCGCCGAGCCCCTCGCTGGCGCCCCAAGCGCCGGCGAGGGGTTTTCAGTTCGGGGTAGTGCTACCGCCAGCGTTTGCGGCCAGCTCCATCCTTACGTTCGCTGCTATGGCCTGCACGGCCTCTTCCACAATCTCTCGTTCTAGATGCGGGTAGGCGTCAGGCGCGGCTTCCACGAAGGCTGTAAGGAACAAGTCTGCGACCTGATTGTCATCAAGGTCAGACCAGGTCAGGCCCTCTTCCCGCATCCTTCTCTCCAAGGCGATCCCCGTCGAGTGCAGCGCCGTGCCGAGCGGGCCCTCAAGCTGTTCGGCAAACTCTTCAAGGTCTTCGACGGTCGTGGGATCGCGCTTCATGAGGAAGAGCCTCACACAGCACTCCCGCTCTGGCAAATCGCTACACGCCCATCGCCCTCACCGGGTGGGGGTATTTCATCATTCAGGGTCGTACCTCAATCGCAGATGCAACGAAGGGAACCCTGAAGGTTAGTCGAGAGACGGCGCTATTCTGATCTTCGTGCGAGAGGTCGCCGCCTAACTTCGCTGCGTAGACATTGATGCCCCCTTTGGCCCCTCCCTTCTCTGTGGTCGCCGTTGTGACAGCTACGTCGAACTGCATGTGCTCCATTAGCAAATCCTTGCCTTTGAACTGGGGGTTGACCACTCCCAACCGGCCTTCGTGTTTTAGCAGTTCTTGCTGGGCATCATTGATCCCTAACAGCACGTCTAGAAGGCTCGTTTTGACAAATTCACGAAGTTCCATGGTCGCCCCCTTGTTCAAAGCACGTTTATCGCCGGTGATTGTCCGCCAGCATTTAATCCAAAAGCTCACTGCCTAACGAACCTCCATCGGGCCGCGCTCGCTTGGGTTCTTTGGAGCTCCCCGCGGCGCGTTCATCCGCATTGCCAGGGATTTAGGCTGCTCTGCCTGCCGTATCGCACGTGTCAGTGATTATCTCGGAAGCAGCACGGGCAACTTCCGTCGCGTCGCCGCCGCCCAGGTTGGACGACGAGAGCGAACGCAGGCTGGCCTCGCGAAAGTTCGCCAAGAAGAGTTCGCGGTCATCCTGTTTCGCCGCCACGAACGCTATAAGCTGGGCAAGCATCACCCGCTGGGCAACGACCTCTCCGAGAAGCTTTTCCAAATTCCCTCTCCACTCGCGATGATCTTCAAAGGAGGCGGCTAAGCCTTTTTGACATAGGCCGCCTTGAACTTTGCCACGGGTCACTTCACACAGAGGAAGCTGTTCGCAGCGAGGTGGAGGGGAGACAGCTCCTGGCTTTGCAGGCGATGGGGCCGCCTCTCCCTCCTGTCGCATCACGGCCGCATCACGCTAGCCGATAGGCGATCACCCAAGATTACTTCTTGGGCTTGGGGCTCGGCTTGATCGTCTCAACCACATGGGTCGACGACTTCCGCTGAGCTTCACGAACCGGGACGAACTGCCCGGTCTTAGCGCTTCGTCCGATCTTCATCGTCAAAAGCTCCTGTTCCAGCCGCGCCGAAGAACCGACGCCGTCGTCACAGGGCCCGGATGGCCCGGACCCCAAAAGCTTTCGGTTGATTCGCCGTCGCACGTAAGATGTCAGCGGTATCCAAAACACTGACTGTCAAGAACGCTTGGAGAACATCCTCCGGGACTATTCCGGGATTTCACTCCCGGAGCGGCCGGTTTGGTCCACAAATGTTCTCATGCCGCGCCAGCCCTCAGATTTGAGGTGCCGAGCTAAGTCATTGATTTAAAGGAAATCCGTGGTGGTTGGAGGCGGGATCGAACCGCCGACCTGTGGGTTATGAATCCACCGCTCTAACCATCTGAGCTACCCAACCCCGTACGGAGCATCGCGCCGGATCGAGAACGACCCCTGAGCGCGAGAGGGGTGCGTATATCGCCGCCTTCTCTCCGGTTCAAGCCGCTTCGATACGGATTTCGTACGGGACTATCGGTCGCGGCGCGTTTCGGCTCGCGCAAAGCGCGCCGACACGGCATCCTGACCGTTCAAAGCCACGCTGTTCAGGAGCCCCCATGCTGCGCCCCGCCCTCTTCGCCGCTTCCGTCGCCGCCCTGGCTCTCGCCGCCTGCGGGGCCAATGGTCAGGATGAGGCGCCGTCCGCCGCCACCGGCGCGCCGGTCGAAACCCGCCCGCCCAACAACCCGGATCAGAAGCCGGCCGTCGAGGGCCAGACCCGCGCGCCGTCGGTCAGCACCACCCTGGCCATGCAGCACGCCGTCGTGGCCGAAGGTCTGGAGCACCCCTGGGGCCTGGCCCTGCTGCCGGACGGCCAGTGGCTGGTGACAGAGAAGCCCGGTCGGATGCGCGTCGTCAGCGCCCAGGGCCAGATCGGCGCGCCGATCAGCGGCCTGCCCGCCGTGGCGGCGCGCGGTCAGGGCGGCCTGCTGGACGTGATCCTGAGCCCGACCTTCACCCAGGACCGGATGATCTACTGGTCCTACGCCCAACCGCGAAACGGCGGCAACGGCACGGCCGTGGCGCGCGGCCGCCTGTCCGACGACCTGAGCCGCGTCGAGAACGTGCAGGTCGTCTTCCAGGTCAAGGACACCTATGACGGGGACAAGCATTTCGGCTCCTCCCTGGTCTTCGGCCCGGACGGCAAGCTCTACATCACCATCGGCGAGCGGTCGGACAAGCCGATGCGGCCGACGGCCCAGAGCCTGGCCTCGCACCACGGCAAGGTCATCCGCATCAACGCCGACGGCTCGGTCCCGGCCGACAATCCCTTCGTCGGCCGCAATGACGCCCTGCCCGAGATCTGGTCCTACGGCCACCGCAACCCGCAGGGCATCGCCGTCCAGCCGGAAACCGGCGCGGTCTGGAGCATTGAGCACGGCACGCGCGGCGGCGACGAGCTGAACCTGGAGAAGGCGGGCGCCAACTACGGCTGGCCCGGCGCGGCCTACGGCATCGAATACAGCGGCGACGCCATCCCCGGCGCGATGACGACGCAGGACGGCACTGTCCAGCCCGTCTACTACTGGGATCCGGTGATCGCGCCGGGCGGCATGGCCTTCTACGACGGAGCCATGTTCCCCGGCTGGAAAGGCGACGCCCTGATCGGCGGCCTGGGCGGCAAGCATCTGGTCCGTCTGGTGCTGCAGGACGGCCGCGTGGTCGGCGAAGAACGCCTGCTGACCGGCCTGGGCGAACGCATCCGCGACGTGGCGGTGGCCCCTGACGGCGCCGTCTGGGTCGTGACGGACGAGGAGAACGGCAAGCTGGTGCGGCTGGCGCGCCGCTGAGGCTGAGACGACAGGGCGGGCCGCGCGAAACGGCCCGCCCTTTTCACATCCGACGACCTCACGCGCCTTGTTACTTGACGTTGACGTAAACGTCGGCTTTCTAGCGACCTGAGTTTCAATTCCAGACGCGATGATCGGCCCCGTCCGCCCGCCGCGCCGAACCCAAGACGCCAACCCGTCCCTCATGCAGCGAGGCGCCGCGCGCCGAGCGATAGGGACACTAGAGAAGAGAGACGCTCCATGGCCGACGCCTATATCTACGACGCCGTGCGCACCCCGCGCGGCAAGGGCAAGAAGGACGGCAGCCTGCACGAGATCACGGCCCTGAGCCTGGCGACCCAGGTTCTGGAGGCTCTGCGCGACCGCAACGGCCTGGACACCACCAAGGTGGACGACGTGATCCTGGGCTGCGTCTCGCCGGTGGGCGAGCAGGGCTCGGACATCGCCCGCACCGCCGTGCTGTCGGCCGGCTGGGGCCAGGAGACGGCGGGCGTGCAGATCAACCGCTTCTGCGCCTCGGGTCTGGAAGCCGTGAACATGGCCGCCGCCAAGGTGAAGTCCGGCGAGGCGGACATGGCCGTCGGCGGCGGCGTCGAGGCCATGAGCCGCGTGCCGATGGGGTCCGACGGCGGCGCCTGGCCGACCGATCCCTCGGCGGCCTTCCCGACCTATTTCGTGCCGCAGGGCGTCTCGGCCGACATGATCGCCACCAAATACGGCTTCAGCCGCGACGACGTGGACGCCTATTCGGTTGAAAGCCACAAGCGCGCCGCCCAGTCCTGGGCCGAGCGCCGCTTCGACCGGTCGGTGATCGCGGTCAAGAACCAGCTCGGCCTGACCCAGCTGGACCGTGACGAGACCATTCGTCCGAAGACGGACATGCAGACCCTGGGCGGCCTCAACCCTTCCTTCGTCATGATGGGCGGCATGGGCTTCGACGCCGTGATCAACCAGCGCTACCCCGAGGCGGCGGGCGTCAACCACGTCCACACGCCGGGCAACTCGTCCGGCATCGTCGACGGCGCGGCGGGCATCCTGGTCGGCTCCAAGGAGATGGGCGAGGCCCTGGGCCTGAAGCCGCGCGCGAAAATCCTGGGCGGCGCCTCGATCGGCTCCGAGCCGTCGATCATGCTGACGGGCCCCGAGCCCGTGACCCGCAAGCTGCTGGGCAAGCTGGGCATGCAGCCGGGCGACATCGACCTGTATGAACTGAACGAGGCCTTCGCGGCCGTGGTGCTGCGCTACATGCAGGCGCTCGACATTCCGCACGACAAGATCAACGTCTGCGGCGGCGCCATCGCCATGGGCCACCCGCTGGGCGCCACCGGCGCCATGATCCTGGGCACGGTGCTGGACGAGCTGGAACGCTCGAACAAGTCGACGGCCCTGGCCACCCTGTGCATCGGCGGCGGCATGGGCACCGCCACCGTCATCGAACGCGTCTGATCCGGGAGCGAATGACTATGGAAAACTTCAAGATCGACATCGACGCCGACGGCATCGCCACGGTCGCCTTCGACGTGCCGGGCCGTTCGATGAACACCCTGACCTCGGCCGTCATCGCCGAAATCCCGGCTCTGGTGGAGAAGATCAAGACCGACGACGCCATCAAGGGCGTGGTCCTGACCTCGGGCAAGACGACCGGCTTCTGCGCCGGGGCGGACCTGGGCGACATGGCCTCGGGCATGCTGGCCGGCGGCGGCGACCTGCAGAAGGCGTTCGACACCGGCTGGGCGCTGAACGGCGCCTTCCGCCAGCTTGAGACCTCGGGCAAGCCGGTGGCGGCGGCCATCAACGGCCTGGCGCTGGGCGGCGGGCTGGAGTTCACCCTGGCCTGCCACTATCGCGTCGTCGAGAATGACCCGAAAATCCAGCTGGGCCTGCCCGAGATCAAGGTCGGCCTCTTCCCCGGCGGCGGCGGCACCCAGCGCCTGACGCGCCTGATCGGGGTGCAGACCGCCCTGATGCAGATGGCCGAGGGCAAGTCCTGGCGCCCCAACGACGCCAAGGGCGCCGGCGTCGTCCATGAGGTCGTCGAAAAGGGCCAGTCGGTCGCGGCCGCCAAGGCCTGGATCAAGAACGGCGGCAAGGCGGTCCAGCCGTGGGACGATCCCAAATTCAAGATCCCCGGCGGCGGCCCCTACCACCCGGCGGGCGCCCAGGTCTTCATCATGGGCAACGCCATCCTGCGCAAGCAGTCATACGGCAACTATCCGGCCGTGCTGAACATGATGAAGGCCGTCTATGAAGGCGTGCAGGTGCCGATCGAGGCCGGCCTGCGCATCGAGACGCGCTACTTCATCAAGACCCTGATGACGCCGCAGGCCCAGGCCATGATCCGCAGCCTGTTCCTGTCCAAGCAGGAGCTGGACAAGGGCGCCGTGCGCCCGGCGGGCGCGCCCAAGTCCGATCCCAAGAAAGTCAGCGTCCTGGGCGCCGGCATGATGGGCGCGGGCGTCGCCTATGTTCAGGTCATGGCCGGCATCGAGACCGTGCTGATCGACCAGACGCAGGAAGCCGCCGACAAGGGCAAGGCCCACGTCGAGGAGCTGCTGAAGAAGCGCCTGTCGCGCGGTCAGATGACGCAGGAGAAGTTCGACGCCACCCTGGCCCTGGTCACGGCGACGACGGACTATGACCTGATCAAGGGCTCGGATCTGGTCATCGAGGCCGTGTTCGAGAACCGCGAAATCAAGGCCGACGTCACCAAGCGCGCCGAGGCCCAGCTGGCTGAAGGCGCCGTGTTCGGCTCCAACACCTCGACCCTGCCGATCACCGGCCTGGCCGAGGCCAGCGTGCGGCCGGAAGACTTCATCGGCATCCACTTCTTCTCGCCCGTCGACAAGATGATGCTGGTCGAGATCATCATGGGCGAAAAGACCGGCGACGCGGCCCTGGCCAAAGCGCTGGACTATGTCCTGAAGATCAAGAAGACGCCGATCGTCGTCAACGACAGCCGCGGCTTCTACACCTCGCGCTGCTTCTCGACCTTCCTGATGGAAGGCATGGCCATGCTGGAAGAGGGCTATTCGCCCGTGCTGATCGACAACGTCGGCCGCATGACCGGCATGCCGCGCGGCCCGCTGGAGATGCACGACGACGTCGCCCTGGACCTGTCGTACAAGATCGCCAAGCAGACCCGCGAGGATCTGGGCGACAAATACGTCCCGACCGAGGGCGAGCAGATCGTCGCCACCATGGTCGAGCAGGGCCGCTACGGCCGCAAGAACGGCAAGGGCTTCTACGACTACGACCAGAAGCCCAAGGTCATCTGGCCCGGTCTGGCCGAACTGGCCCCGACCACCAAGGGCGACGCCTTCGGCGAAAGCCCCGAGGCGTTCAAGGCCATCGACGAGTTGAAGACCCGCCTGCTGTATCGCCAGGCGGTGGAAGTGGCTCGTTGCTGGGAAGAGGGCGTCATCGACGACCCGCGCGAAGGCGACCTGGGCGCCATCTTGGGCTGGGGCTTCGCGCCCTGGACCGGCGGCCCCATCACCTTCATGGACCAGACCGGCCTGAAGGCCTTCGTGGCCAAGGCTGATGAACTGGCCGCCAAATACGGCGACCGCTTCAAGGTCCCGCAGCTCCTGCGCGATATGGCCGCCAAGGACGAAACCTTCTACGGCCGCTTCGCGCCGCAGACGAAGGCGGCCTGAGGCTCAGCTTCAGACTGAAACGAAAGGGCGGCCTTCGCAGGCCGCCTTTTTTGTTGGCGCTATACTCGCAACGCGGTCGCTCGCTGCTTGAGCGCAGCCCCCAAACCTCCGTCGGGATGAGCGGGAGTATCTACCGACTCCGGAACACCCGCGACGCCGCATAGCCCGTCATCGCCGCCAGCAGCACGCACAGCACGCCGTAGCTCCACGGGCGGTTGTGGGCGAACTCATAGATGTCGCGCTCTAGCCCCACCTTCTCGACCGTCAGGGTCAGGTTGGACACCGACACCGGCGTCCCCTCCTGAAACAGCCAGACCTCGGCGTAATATTTCCCAGTCGGCGCCACGGCAGGCAGTTTGACCTCCGCGCGGAACAGGCCCCGATCGACGAACTCCACCCCCTTAGGGTCGGTGTCATAGAGGGCCGCCGCCTCCTTCAGCCGGATGACGGCGCGGCGCCAGTCCAGGTAGTCCTCGCCGAGGCGGCTGATGACCACGTCGCGCACGCCGTAACGGGTGACGGTGCGGGCCTCTTCCGGCGCATCGATGCGCAGGTGATCAACCCCCACGCCCAGACGGCGCAGCTGGCCAAAGTCGGCGATGTCGCTGAGCGGCCGCGTCGAGGCGGTCATGTAGAAGCCGGGCGCCCCCTCGAACAGCACTGGGCGGCTGTTCAGCCAGACCCCCATGTTGCGCGTCTTCTTGACCAGGCGGACCGGGGCGTCGGGGCCGCGCACCACCACCACCACGTCTGCGGGCGTGTCGCTGGGGTTGAAGACGGCGCCGTAGAGGACGATCGACGCCCCCTTGAACCCCGAGTCCACATCCACCCGCGCATCGGTCAGGGCGGCGGCGACCCGCACCTCCTCGGTCGTAACGGCCGAGCGTTCGATGATGATCTCGGGCGCGGCGGCCACGGGCGGCGGCTCGGGCGGCAGAACCTGAAACATCAGTCCGCCACCCCCGGCGCCAGCAGGAACAGGTCGCTGGGCCGCACGAACAGCTCCAGCCCCATCTGAATGCCGACCAGCAGGACGATCAGCCCCAGGGCGGCGCGCATCTCTTCAGCGCGGAAGCGACCCGACAGCTTGGCGCCGTACTGGGCCCCCACCACCCCGCCCAGCAGCAGGATGGTCGACAGGACGATGTCCACCGTCTGGTTGCGCCCGGCTTGCAGCACCGTCGTGATCGCCGTGGTGATGATGATCTGGAACAGGCTGGTGCCGACGACCACGCTGGCCTTCATCCGCAGCACATAGAGCATGGCCGGCACCAGGATGAAGCCGCCGCCCACCCCCATGATGGCCGACAGAATCCCTGCGAACACGCCCAGGCCGAAGGGCGGAATGGCGCTGATGTAGAGGCCCGAGCGCGGGAAGCGCATCTTGAACGGCAGGCCGTACAGCCACATGGGCCGACGGCGCTCTTTCCGCGGCGGGGTCTCGCCCCGAACCCGGTGCAAGATCTGCGTCAGGCTTTCGTACAGCATCATGCTGCCGATCGAGCCCAGGAACAGCAGATAGGACAGAGCCACCACCAGATCGGCCTGCCCCAGCAGGCGCAGGTAGCGGAACAGCTCGACGCCCAGCACGGCGCCCAGCGCCCCGCCGACGGCCATGATGCCGCCGATACGGTAATCGACCGCCTTCATGCCGGAATAGCGGATGACGCCCGAGGTCGAGGAGGCCACGACGTGGCTGGCCTGGCTGGCCACCGCCACCGTCGGCGGGATCCCCAGGAAGACCAGAACCGGCGCCATCAGGAAGCCGCCGCCGATGCCGAACAGACCGGACACGAATCCGACCAGCGCCCCCAGCAAAACCAGGAGCGGCCAGTTCACCGAGACTTCGGCGATCGGCAGGTAAATATCCACGGCACGCGCCTTCGGCTGGAAGGACAGGCAATCGGCGCCGGAAAGGCGACTAGGCTTCCGGTCTTAGCGGCCCCTGCGGCGAACCGCCACCCCCGGTTGAACGCGTCGTGCGTCGATCAGACGACCGGTTCGGCGGTGAAGGCGTCGGCGGCCTCGCGCGCCGTACGGCGATCGGCCGCCGACAGGCCCGAGGTCAGACGCTGGACCGAAGCCAGAGCCTGCTGGTCGCCGCGTCGCGCCGCAATCATGTACCACTTGAAGGCCTCGACCCGATTGGGGGCTACGCCCTGATCGCCCTTCTCCAGAAGCTGGGCGACATTGTACTGGCTGTCGACGCGGCCGGCGCTGGCGGCCTTGGTCAGCCAGGACAGGGCCTCGGCGCGGTTCTGCGTCCCGCCGACGCCGTCATACAGCTGCATGGCGTAGAAATGCATGGCCTTGGGGTCGCCCGCCTCGGCGGCGCGGCGGGCCCAGGCGCGCGCCTCGGCCTCGTCCGCCGTCAGCCCGACGGCGCCCTCCTGATACAGGCTGGCCAGGCGCAGTTGCGCCGGGGCGTAGCCCAGGTTGGCGGCGCGGGTCAGAGGCTCCAGCCCGCCGTCGTCGCCGTTGTCCAGCATCTGCACGGCGCGCGCGAACAGGCCCGCGCCCTCGGTCGCCGCCGCATCGGGCGACGGCACGGCGTCGGCGGGCGCGGCGTCCAGCGCCAGGGCCGCGATCGGCATCGCCGTCTCGGCAGGCGCCGCGCTGTCGCTCGAGGTCGACGCCAGGGTGAAGCCGCCGGGCAGGGTCAGGCCCGAACCGCCCGCCACCTGCAAGGTGGCGTAGCCGCCGACGACGCCCAGCGCCGCCACCGCCATGGCGCCCAGCGCCGTGCGCATGGTCGAGCTTTGACGGCCGGCCTGCTTGTCCAGACGCTCCTGCAGCTTGGACTTGCCGCCGCGCTTGGCGAGGCCGAAGGCCTGACGCGGCGCCGCGTCGTCTTCCGGCGTCATGGCCGCACGGGCGGCGTCCAGCACGTCGCGGGTCGAGGCCGCAGCGGGTTCCTGAGCCTGATCTTGAGGCGTGACGAAATCCAAGTCGGCCGAGAAGTCGTCGGCGTCCGCCGCCTCATCCAGATCGAACGGCTGGCGGTCGACGCCCTGATCGGCTGTGGCGTTCAGGATGTCGCTGACGTCCGCGCCGCCGAACAGATCTTCGTCCTCCAGAGGCGCCGCGTGCGGCCAGGCGTCAGCCGCGACCCGGCCGAACGGCGCTGCCGTCTTCGGCTCGGCTTCCAGAAGTTCGGTGTCCAGCGGATCGCCGAAGATGTTCTCGGCGCCCGATGCGAAATCCGACACGGCCGCCGGGATATCGCCCGCGTCGCGGGTCAGAGGGTCGGCGGACCAATCCTCGACCGGGTCGGCGAAGGCGGTCGCACGCCAGTCGCTGCTGGCGGTTTCAGCCGGCGTCCAGGGCGCGGGATCGAGGCTGTCCAGCGGCGGAGCGCGACGCGGGGCGCGCTCGCCGCGCTGCTCCATGCTGTCGCGGGCGTCGGCCAGCAGGCGCGCCGTGCGCTCCTCGCTCTGACGCATCCGCTCGGCCAGATCGCCCGAGGCGCTCTCGTGACGCTGATGCATCTTGTCGGTGCTTTCCGACAGACGGCGGCCGATGTCGTCCAGAGCCTGGGCCGAGCGACGCTCGGACTGGGCGATGCGTTCGCTCAGACGATCCGAAATGCGGGCGATCTCGCCGCCCAGCCGCTCCAGCGCCAGGGCGTGCTGGTCATCGGCCTGCGTCAGGCGTTGGTCCACCGCCTCGGCGTGGCGGGCCAGATCGCGCTCCAGCTTCTGTTCCAGCGCCGCGACGCGGGCGTCGGACGGTCCGGCGCCCCCGGCTTCGACCGTCTCCACCCGACCGTTCAGGTTGCGGGCGATGCGCATGATCTCGCGGCCCATGCCGTCGACGGCGGCGACCGAGCGCTGCTCGGCGGCGCGGGCCTGTTCGCCGATGGCGGCCAGGGCGCGTTCGATGCGATCGACGCGGCCTTCGGTCTCGGCCGCGTCGAGGCGGCGGATCATTTCAGTGCGGCTGGACTCGACCTGACGCGTCAGGCTCTCGGCCAGTTTCTCGAAGCGCGAAGCTTCGCGCGCATGGTCCGGCTCGATGCGGCGCTCGGCGTCCCGCATCCGCAAGTCCAGGGCGGCGAACGACCGCTCCAGCCCCTTCAGCGCATCAGACGTGCGCGACTGGGCGTCGTCCAGACGCACGCCGACCTGCGACAACAGAGAGGTTCCGGCGCCCGGCCCAGCCGTCTTCTCGACCGCCTCGATACGGTCGCGCAGTTCGCTGACGCCCGCGCGCTGGCGCTCGTCCATGTCGTAAAGGCGGGTAGAGACGGCGGTCAGCGCCGCGTCCAGCTTGTCCAGCCCTTCGCGCGCCTCGGTCCCGGCGTCCTGCTCCAGACGGCGCAGGCGACGATGGCCCTCGCGCAGTTCCTCGGCGATGTCGTCAATGCGGCGCGCCTTGGCGACTTCGACTTCGTCTTGTTTCTCTAGGCGGCGCACCAGACCGGCCACAGCCTGGTCGATGCCTTGGATCGCCAGGGTCGAGCGGCGCTCGGCCGCTTCCAGACGCTCGGCGATCACTTCCAGCGAAGCGCCCATGCGGCCCAGGCTCTCATGGCGGCCCACGCCCTCATACCGAGGCGCGTCCTCGCCATAGACGTCGTCCAGGCGGCGCGAGCGGCTGCGGCGGTCATAGGGGTCCGGAATGGGCGACCGGCGCGGCAAGGTGGCGACGCCGTCGTCCTCGTCCGGCTCGTCCATGATCATGGAATTCAGCCACTCGCCCAGGGTCATGCCCGAACGTCGCGCCAGATCCTTGGCGATCTCGCGCGCCTTGGGGTCGATGCCCTTCACGCTCCACGGCGCCGCTGCGGTCACTGATTCGCCTCCCGACCCATGACGCGAACGGTATCCTTCCAGATAAAGCGTGTAAACGTGTCGTTAACCGCAAGATGTGGCGCCTCATCGCGAAGCGCCGACGGCAGCCGACACGGCGCTGATGCGCCCGACATGGTTAATGCCGCGTTTAGATTAACCGCGCATCAAGAAATACGGCCACGCTGGAAATCCTGCAGGTTGACGGCTTGCATCGCAGCCTCGGGCGCCCCAACTGCCGCCGTCATGGACGCTACGCTCACCCTGATCCTGCTGATCGCCTCGATCGCCATCGTCGTCTTTTCCGGATGGCGAGGGTCGCGGCCGACAGACATCATGCGCGGGCCGCGCATGATGCCGTGGCGTTTCATCATGCTGCTGTTCGCCGCCTTGGTCTTCTTCCTGCTGATCCACCTGATGGCGGAGCTCAGCGGACGGCCGCTGCCGTCCGCCACGCCGTTCTAGCCGGCGGGTGGGCGCGCTTCGCTCGCTCGCCCTCAAGCAGCGCGAAGCGCGTTAGGGCGACCTAGAAAGCCCCGAAGCACCAAGCCAGGACCGCCTTCTGGGCGTGCAGGCGGTTCTCGGCCTCGTCCCAGATCAGCGACTGCGGGCCGTCGATGACGGCGTCCGTCACCTCCTCGCCGCGGTGGGCGGGCAGGCAGTGCAGGAAGACGGCGTCCTCGGCCGCCTCGGCCATCAGGGCCTCGTCGACGCTGTAGGGTTCGAAGGCCGCCAGGCGGGCCTCATAGTCCTGATCGCCCATCGACACCCAGGTGTCGGTGACGACGACATCAGCGCCCTTGACCGCCTCGCGCGGGTCGCTGGTCAGGTGGACGTGGGCGCCGCCCTTCTCCAGATCGCGCAGGTCAGGGTGATATTCCGCCGGACAGGCGACATGCAGGTGGAAGCCGAACTTGGGCGCGGCGTGCATGAAGCTGTGGCAGACGTTGTTGCCGTCGCCGATCCAGGCGATCGTCTTGCCCTCGATCGGGCCGCGATGCTCCTCGATCGTCATCAGGTCGGCCAGGATCTGGCACGGGTGGCTGCGGTCGGTCAGGCCGTTGACCACCGGCACGGTCGAGACGCGGGCGAAACGCTCGACGTCCTCGTGGTCGTTGGCGCGGATCATCACGGCGTCGACCATGCGCGACAGGACACGGGCCGTGTCTTCGACCGGCTCGCCCCGGCCCAGCTGCATGTCCGCGGCGGTGGCGATGATGGAATCGCCGCCCAGCTGGCGGATGGCCGCGTCGAAGCTGAAGCGGGTGCGGGTCGAGTTCTTCTCGAAGACCATGGCCAGGACGCGGTCCTTGCCCGGCGCGTCGGCGTCGGCGCGGCCCTGAGGCCAGCCCTTGCGCGCGCGCTTGCGGGCGTGAGCGTCGTCCAGAATGGCGCGCAGATCAGCAGCGTCCAGGCGGTGGATGTCGAGGAAGTGACGAACCATGACCAAGCCTTCTCCCTCCCCTTCATGGGGAGGGTGGTCCCGCAGGGACCGGGTGGGGGCGGCCCTGCGAAAGTCTGGAGGTAGAAGAAAGCGTCCCCACCCGACCTCCCCATCTGGGGAGGAAGGAAGCGCTTAGCCCGCGATCTTGGTGCGGGCGAACTCGCAGGCCTTCTCGAACTTCTCGATGGCCTCGCGGGCCTCGTCGAGGGTGATGTTCAGCGGCGGCAGGACGCGGACCAGGTTGTCGCCGCCGCCGGCGACCAGAAGCTTGGCCTCGTCGCGGGCCCAGCCCATGAACTCTCGGTTGTTCGGGACCAGTTTGACGCCCAGCAGCAGACCCTTGCCGCGCACCTCGACGATCACGTCGGGGAAGCGTTCCTTGAGGCCGTGCAGTTGCTGGGTCAGATAGCCGGCGACTTCATTGACGTTGTCCAGGATAGCGTCCGACGACACTTCGTCGAAAGCAGCCTGACCGACCGCCATCGCCAGCGGGTTGCCGCCGAAGGTCGAGCCGTGCACGCCGACCGTCATGCCCTTGGCCGCTTCCGCAGTGGCCAGGCAGGCGCCGATAGGGAAGCCGCCGCCCAGGGCCTTGGCGACAGCCATGATGTCCGGCGTCATGCCGGCCCATTCGTGGGCCCACAGCTTGCCGGTGCGGCCCATGCCGCATTGGACTTCGTCGAAGATGATCAGCACGCCGTTCTTGTCGGCCATCTCGCGCATCCAGCGCAGCTCGGCGTCCGGCGTGGCGCGGCAACCGCCCTCGCCCTGAACCGGCTCCAGGATGATGGCGGCCGTGTTCGGGTTCTCGAAGGCGGCGGTCAGCGCGGCCTTGTCGCCCCACTTCAGCTGATGGAAGCCTTCCATCTTGGGCCCGAAGCCCTCGGTGTAGCTGGGGTTGGCGGCGGCGTTGATGGCGCCGTAGGTGCGGCCGTGGAACGAGCCGTCGAAGCCGTAGATGTCGATGCGCTCAGGCTGGCCGTTGGCGACGTGGAATTTGCGCGCCGTCTTCAGGGCGCACTCGATCGCCTCGGTGCCGGAGTTGGTGAAGAAGACGACGTCGGCAAACGACTTCTCGCACAGGGAGTCGGCCAGGGCGTCCTGCCCCGGAATCTTGAAGATGTTGGAGACGTGCCACAGCTTCTCGGCCTGATCCTTGACCGCCTGCACCAGCTTGGGGTGGGCGTGGCCGAGGGCGTTGGTCGAAATGCCCGAGACGCAGTCCAGATACTCGGTCCCGTCAGTGGACCAGAGGCGGACGCCCTGGCCGCGCTCCACTTCCAGCGGCGCGCGATTGTAGACACCCATCAGATGACCGGACACTTGGCAGACTCCATAAAGCGAGACGGTCCCGGCGCGTCTGCGACGGGACCGCTTTGGAAAAGGGCGACGAACTTGTCGGGCGCTATTTCCCCTTAGTCAACACCGCGCGGGACGCGAATTCAGCGCAGTTGCGCATCCAGCTTCTGGATCAGGGCCGCATAGGTCCGGCCCGCCAGGTCGATGGTGTGGCCCTCGACCGCCGCGATGGCGTCGTCCTTGGAGTGGATGACGCGGAAGACCTGGGGCGTGAAGCCCTCGGCCAAGCCGTTGGTCTCGCCGCCGTTGAAGGCCAGCCACATCTGATGGGCGCCGACTTCGTCCTGGAAACCGAGCGAGACCACAGGCGCGCCCGCCGCCGAGAAGGCCCGGTCGTCGGACGGCGGATATTCGGGGAAGCCGACGCACTGCTGGGCGCGTTCGGCGCACAGCTCCTGCACCGCGCGGGTGACGAAGGCCGACTGCGTTCCGTTGTTCTGACCGTACATTATGGTGTCGCCATAGGCGGCGACGTCCGAGTTCACCACGGCCGCGACATTGGCGACGCCGTGCGCCTCGATCCACTTCTTCGCGCCGATCAAGCCCAGCTCTTCCTGGTCGAAGAAGATGATGCGGATGCGGTGCGACAGCGGCGCCTCGCGCAGGATCTTGGCCGCCTCGATCAGGGCGACCACCGAACCGGCGTTGTCGACCAGGCCATCCGCCATCGTCCCGTCGCGCAGCTTCACCGCGTCATAGTGGGCGGTCAGCAGGATCTCCTTCTCGCCTTCGCCGAGGGTGACGACGACGTTGGAGCCCTGCATCGGACCGGCGCGGCCGCCGCCCTCAAAGGTCTCGACCGTAGGCGAGAAACCCTCGGCCCGCAGCTGGCCCAGCAGCACGTCCAGACGCTCGGCGTTGGACGGCTTGGCGTAGGCCCCGACCTGTTCGCGCAGATCCGCCGCGCGATCCTGAGCGACCGACGGCGCAGCCGTCAGGCAGACGACCGCCAGGCAGGCGCCGCTGACAGCGGCTTTCAGACGAAGATGAAACGACATGGCGAGGCCCCTTTCGCGAAGGCCCCTCGCCCCGCTCTCGACGCCTTGATTAAAGCGAAATCGGTTCAGATGCGACCGCATCTGAACTCAGATCTTCGCTCACGGTCAAAGCCGTCAGCTCTTCAGCCGCCAACCCGAACGGAACACCAGCCAGCAGGCCGCGCCCATGACCACGGTCAAGACGGCGCTCATGACCACGCCGACCACAAGACTGCCCTCGGCATGACCGATGAACCCCGCCCGGAAGCCGTCGATCAGGTAGAAGAAGGGGTTGAAGCGGCTGATGCTGGCGAAGGGCTCGGGCAGGCTGTCGATCAGGTAGAAGGTGCCCGACAGGAAGGTCATCGGCATGACCACGAAATTCTGCACCGCCGACAGATGGTCGAACTTCTCGGACCACAGACCCGCCAGCACGCCTACCATACCCATCAGCAGGGAGGCGATCAGGCCGAACCAGACGATCAGGGCGATGTTGGCCAGACCCAGCTTGGCGAAGGGCATGACGCACAGCGCCGTCACCAGGCCCACCGCCACCCCGCGCGTCGCCGCGCCCAGGGTGAAGCCGATCGTCAGCTCCAGCGGGCTGAGCGGCGGCGTCAGGAAGTCCGTCGCCGTACCCATGATCTTGGCCTGTATCAGACTGGACGAGGCGTTGGCGAAGGCGTTCTGCAGGATCGCCATCATGATCAGGCCCGGCGCCACGAACTCGGCGAATGGCGTGCCGTGCAGCGGCGGCCGCGCGCCCTTCAACGCCACCACGAAGACCATCATGTAGAGCAGGGTCGTCACCACCGGCGCCGCCACCGTCTGGGCGCCCACCTTCCAGAAACGGCGCACCTCCTTCAGGTACAGGGTGCGCAGCCCCACCCAGTTGATCCCGTCATAGCGGCGGGGCTGAGGGAGGCCGCGGGGGGCGGCGGAAGAGGCGTCGGAACCGGCGGTCAGGTGCGTCATGCCGCCTCAGATGCGACAGCCAAGCCGGTTTCGCAAGGCGTTCCGCCTGTGGATGACCGTCAGGAAGTTGAGTCAAATCGGGACATTAACCATACCAGATGTAGTTTCTGTGGACAGGTGAATTCCCACATATTGCGTGTTTTAAGGGGTGATTTACGATTAGAGGCGTGATGAGGGGCCGAAATTCGGACTCCAGCACAAGATATTGAATCCGACTTCTCCCGGGAGGGCGACATGAACCCAGGCTGGACCGAAGACCGCGTCGGCGCGCTGAAGAAGCTGTGGCTGGAAGGCCAGTCAGCGAGCCAGATCGCCAAGGCCCTTGGCGGCGGCGTGACCCGCAACGCCGTGATCGGCAAGGTGCACCGCCTCGGCCTGTCGGGCCGGGCGGCCCCGTCGCAACCCGCGCGCACCACCTTCCGCCCGGCGCGTCCGCGCGCCGCCGCCCCGGCCGCGCCGGTGCAGGCCCCGTCGGCCCCGCGCCGGATCGAGGCCGTGGCCCCGCGCCCCGTCGCCGCCGCCGCGTCGCAGACCCCGGCGCTCGCGCCGGAACTGGCTGGCACCGCGACCGTGCTGACGCTGGGCGCTCACATGTGCAAATGGCCGATCGGCGACCCGTCGACCAGCGAGTTCAGCTTCTGCGGCCGCCGCGCCTCGGAAGGCGTCTACTGCGTCGAACACGCCCGCGTCGCCTACCAGCCTCAGGTCCGCAAGAGCGCCGGCAAGGACGCCTCGTCCGATCTGGCCCGCAGCCTGCGCCGATACATTTAAGCCTGCTATCGCTCGCGACACGGTCGCTCGCTGCTTGAGCAGACGCGACCGCTACGCTCGCCGCACGGCGGCTCCCTGCTTGAGCCGGAGAGCCGTCGCGTCGTCGACTTTCGGCCCCATGGCCGACACGAACGCCTCCTAAGGAGGCCGCCGTCCGCCCCGCCGCTTGGCGGCGGGCTCCGGGGCGGGACTGCGGTTCATCCGGGTTGACGCAGTCCCATCCCCCTCGCCTTCGGCGAGGGGTTTTTTGTTGGCCCTACCGCGCTGCTTGAGGGCTTGTTTGTTGGCCCTACCGCGCTTCGCGCTGCTTGAGGGCGAGATTGCTCTCAGCTCTTTATCCGCGGAATGTCGCCTGCCCTAGTTCAGAACGCGGCGGGCGTCGGGCACGTCCAGGCTGAAGGCCGGAATGGCGGCTTCAAACATACGGCCTTCGGCGTCCTGCATGAAATAGGCGCCGACCATGGAGCCCGAGGGCGTCGTCAGCGGGCAACCCGAGGCGTAGGCGTAGCTGTCGCCCGCCTCGATCACCGGCTGTTCGCCGACCACGCCGGGACCGCGCACCTCTTCGACCCGGCCCAAGGCGTCGGTGATGGTCCAGCGCCGGGCCACCAACTGCACCGGGCCGCCGCTCAGATTGACGATCTCGACCTGATAGGCCCAGACCCAGCGCCCCTCGGCCGGGTCGGATTGCCCCGCCAGATAGGAGGGACGGACGCGAACGACGACGCCTTCGGTCTCGGCGGTATAGGCAGGGGCGGAGTGCATGCGCTATATGCGTCCCGCCGTACGCGGGGTTCAAGCGTCTGTCGTCGCTGACAAGCTACACAGACGGGATAATCCGTGTGAGAACAGGACGGCATGACCCGCTTTTCCATTCCCGACCAGCCCGGCATCCTTCCCTTCCAGGGCATTGAGACCCTGATCGCGATCGGCGCCATCGCTTCCGACACCCCGTTCGACGTCGATCAGGTCCAGCCCGCCAGCCTGGATCTGCGCCTGTCCGACCGGGCCTGGCGCGTGCGCGCCTCCTTCCTGCCCGGCCAGCGCAAGGTCGAGGAGCGGATCGCCGACGTCGCCATGCACGCCATCGACCTGTCAGGCGGCTATGTGATGGAGAAGGGCTGCGTCTATATCGCCCGTCTTCAGGAGCGCCTCAGCCTGCCCAAGGGGCTGAACGCCCGCGCCAATCCGAAGAGCTCGACCGGCCGCGTCGACGTCTTCGTGCGCCTGCTGACCGATCAGGGCCGCAGCTTCGACGACGTGGACGAGGGCTATGAAGGCCCCCTCTATCTCGAGATCGCGCCCCAGACCTTCTCCATCCTGGTCAAGCCGGGCACCCGCCTGAACCAGTTGCGCCTCAAGGCGGGCGAGCCGCCCAAGCTGGAGACCCGCAGCGTCGGCGTCGACCTTCGCGCGGGCGACCACGGCGTCGTCGGCTATCGCGGCCGTCGCCACGCGGGCGTGGTCAACATGGACCACATCGACGGCCATGACCCGCGCGACTTCTGGGAGCCGCTGACCCTGCGTCGCGGCGAACTGCTGCTGGATCCGGGCGAGTTCTACATCCTGGCCTCGTCGGACGATGTCGAGATCCCGGTCGATCAGGCCGCCGAAATGACCCCGATCGACCCCTCCGTCGGCGAGTTCCGCGTCCACTACGCCGGCTTCTTCGACCCCGGCTTCGGCACGGACGAGGCCCACGGCGCCGGCTCCAAGGGCGTGCTGGAGGTTCGCACCCACGACACCCCCTTCCTGCTGGAACACGGCCAGATCGTCGCCCGCCTGGTCTATGAGCCGCTGACGGAACGGCCCTCGCGCCTCTATGGCGAGGGCGGCAGCCACTATCAGAGCCAGGGGCTCAAGCTGTCGAAACACTTCCGCCCCTGGGGCTGACGCCAGGAACATGAAGGCCCCGCGATCAGCAGATCACGGGGCCTTTTCGTTGCCGCTTCTAGGTCAGCTTGTTCGCCTTCCTCAGACTGGGGAAGGCCTTGGCCCAGACGCCCGTGGCGGCCAGGGCGCCGAAGCCGCCGAACACCGCCGCCCCGATCGGTCCCAGCAGGCGCACCATGACGCCGGAATAGGCCTCGCCCAGTTCATTGGACGCGCCGATGAACAGCATGGAGACCGACGACACCCGTCCGCGCATGTGATCCGGCGTCGCCAGCTGGATCAGGGTCTGGCGGATGTTGACGCTGATCATGTCCGCCGCCCCGCCCAGGAACAGCACCGCCCCCGACAGCCAGACGCTCTTGGACAGGCCGAAGATCAGGGTGCAGACGCCGAAGACGGCCACCGCCCCGAACATCCACCGTCCGCCGTGGCGCACGATGGGGAAGCGGCTGAGATACAGGGCCATGATTAGCGCGCCCACCCCGAACGAGGCCCTCAGCAGGCCGAAGCCGACGGCCCCCACGTGCAGGATGTCGCGCGCGAAGATGGGGGTCAGCAGGGCCACACCCGCCAACAGGACGACGACCAGGTCCAGCGAGATCGCGCCCAGCACGATCTTGGTCTTCCACACATAGGCCAGGCCTTCCTTGACCTGCTGCACCGGGCCCAGCTTGGACGGATCAACCTGCGGCTTGCCCTTGGTGCGGATAAGTAGGAAGCAGGCGACCGCCGCCAGGAACAGCGCCATGGCCGAGGCGTAGGCCAGCGGCACGGACAGGGCGACGATAACGCCGCCCAGGGCCGGACCGGCGATGGCCCCGGTCTGGAAGGCGATGGACTGGGCGGCGATGGCGGGCGGCAGAGCCTTGCGTCCCACCACCATCGGCAGGAAGGCCTGGCTGGCCGGAGCCAGAAAGGCGCGCGCAGCGCCGAAGACGGCGGCGACCGCCAGCAGACCCCACAGCGGCGGCGAACCGTGCAGCGCCATCATCAGGAAAGCGCCCGCGCACATGCCCTCGACGATGATCGACAGGGTGACGGTGTGCTTGCGGTCACGCCGATCGGCCATGGCCCCGGCGGGCAGGGTGAAGGCCAGCAGCGGCAGGAACTGGCACAGGCCCACCAGACCCAGATAGAGACTGGCCTCCTCGATCGGATGGTCGCGGCGGGCGATCTCATAGACCTGCCACAGCAGGGCCGAGGACTGGATCTGAATGCCCAGGACCGCCACCATCCGGCCCAGCCACAACAGGCGGAAGTCGCCGATGCCCCATGGGCTCGACGGACCGTCGTCAGGAGGTCCGGGCGGCAGCGGCGGCTGGGGCGGAACGGTCGGCTGGGTGTCGAGAGTGTCGGTCGTCACGTTCGTATGGGCGTCTTCGGATAGGGGGTTCCGTCGCGATGGAAGTATCGGTCGGCGCCCTTGGGAAGGATCATGTCGATGTCGGGATAGTCGCAGGCGTCCGTCACCGGGCTGCGCGTTCCGACTTCCAGCAGCACCGCCTCGCGATCACTGCGGTTCTCGATCTTGTGGCCGTTGGGAACGCCCGCCTTGAAGCCCGCGCAGTCGCCGGCGCGCAAGGTCGTCTCGCCCTCGTCCTCGACCAACACCACCTCGCCGTCCAGCACCCAGACGAACTCGTCTTCGGCGGCGTGCCAATGGCGCTGGCTGGTCCAGGCTCCGGCAGGCAGTCGCAGCAGATTGACCCCGAACTGGTTCAGTCCGACCGCATCGCCCAGTCGCTGGCGGCGGCGCGGCTTGCACGGCGCGGCGAATTCGTCCGGGTATCCGGTTCCGTTGAGAGTCGGGGCGGCGTCGATGTCGATCTTCGGCACGGTTTCGGGCCTTCTCGCGAGTGCGGGATATGCCTAAAGCAATAGCCTCATGAACGCCGCATCACATTCCGTCATCGATCCTGTCGACCTGACCCGCGACCTGATCCGCATCCCCTCCGTCACCCCCGCCGATGAAGGGGCCATGGACGTGCTGGAGCGCGCCCTGACCAGCCTGGGCTTCGCCTGCCGCCGCATGGTGTTCGAGGGGCCGAGCGGCGTCGGCCACGACGCGCGGATCGAGAACCTCTACGCCCGGCGTGGGACGGCCTCGCCCAACCTCTGTTTCGCGGGCCACACCGACGTGGTGCCGATCGGCGACCTCAAGGCTTGGAGCGCAGGCCCCTTCGAGGGCGAGACCCGCGACGGCGTCCTCTATGGCCGCGGCGCTGTGGACATGAAGGGCGGCATCGCCGCCTGGGTCGCCGCCGTCTCGCGCGTGCTGGCGGCAGGTGAGATTGAGGGATCGCTGTCCTTCCTGATCACCGGCGACGAGGAAGGCCCGGCCCTGCACGGCACCAAGCGGGTGGTCCAGACCCTGGCCGCCGAGGGCGAGGTCATCGACGCCTGCGTGGTCGGCGAGCCGTCATCGGCCCACCACCTGGGCGATATGATCAAGGTCGGGCGGCGCGGCTCGCTGAACACCTGGATCACCGTCTTCGGCAAGCAGGGCCACGTCGCCTATCCCGATCGCGCCGCCAACCCGGCTCCGGTGATCGCCAGGCTTCTGGCCCGTCTGGACGCCCACGTCCTCGACGAGGGCTATCCCGAGTTCCCCCCGTCGAACCTTGAGATCACCACCATCGACGTGGGCAATCCGGCGACCAACATCATCCCGGCGGAGGCGAAGGCGCGGCTGAACATCCGCTTCAACCCGACGCACACCGGCGACGGCCTGATCGACTGGCTGAACCGCGAGGCCGGGGCGCTTCAGGCCGAAACGGGTCTGCAGATCGAGCTGGAGCATATGTGCTCGGGCGAGGCCTTCCTGACCGAGCCGGGCGTCTTCGTCAGCGCCGTGCAGGACGCGGTCGAGGTCGTGCTGGGCCGCCGCCCCGAAGCCTCGACCACCGGCGGCACCTCCGACGCCCGCTTCATCCGCGCCCTGTGCCCGGTGCTGGAGTTGGGCCTGGTCGGCCAGACCATGCACGAGGTCGACGAGCGCGTGCCCGAGGCCGAACTGCGCGCCCTGACCGACGCCTATGAGCGCGTCATCGCCACCGTTCTGGAGCGCCTGAAGCTCTGATCCGCAGGGTCATGTCACAATCCGGCGGCCTGTCTCGTCATGAAAGGATACGTCCCCAAGCCACAGGAGCCACGACATGACCCCGCGCATAACCAGCCCCGCCAAAGCCGCGCCAGAAACCTATCAGGCGATGGTGCGGCTGGAACAGGCCGTCGCCGCCAGCGGTCTGGAACACAGCCTGCTGGAACTGATCAAGATCCGCGTCTCCCAGATCAACGGCTGCGCCTATTGCCTGCACATGCACACCGCCGACGCCCGCGCGGCGGGTGAGGACGAGGTGCGGCTGCACCTGCTGGCGGCATGGCGGGAATCCTCACTGTTCAGCCCGCGCGAACGCGCCGCACTGACCTGGGCCGAGAGCCTGACCCGCATTGAGCAGTCTCAGGCGTCCGACGCGGACTACGCCGCGCTCAAGGTCGAGTTCAGCGAAGCCGAACAGGTGAACCTGACCTTCGCCATCGGGACGATCAATGTCTGGAACCGGCTCGCCGTCGGCTTCCGCTCGGCCCATCCGGCAGGCCCGGCGCGTGTCGCGGCCTGACCCCGCCACCGAGGCCTTCGAAGCGCATCGGCCGCGGCTGACGCGCCTCGCTTATCGGATGCTCGGCTCCCTGGCCGAAGCCGAAGACGTGGCGCAGGACGCCTGGCTGCGATGGAGCCGCATCGACCCGACCGAAATCCGCGAGCCCGGCGCCTGGCTGACGCGCACCACGACCCGCCTGGCGCTGGACCGATTGAAATCCGCCCGGATGCAGCGCGAGACCTATGTCGGCGCCTGGCTGCCCGAGCCTCTGATCACCGGGCCTACGTCAGGCGTCGAGGACTTCGCCGATGATCTGACCCTGTCGCTGATGACGGCGATGGAGCGTCTGTCGCCGCTGGAGCGTGCGGCTTTTCTGCTGCACGACGTCTTCGATGTCGGCTTTGACGAGGTGGCGACGACCCTCGAGCGCGACCCCGTTTCCGTCCGGCAGTTGGCCAGCCGCGCCCGCCGCCACATCCAGGCCGCCCGCCCCCGCTACGCCGTCGAACCTGAGGAAGGCGAGCGCCTCGCCCGAGCCTTCTTCGACGCGGCGCGATCCGGCGACACCGCCGCTCTGAGCACCCTGCTGGCGGATGACGTGACGCTGAGATCGGATGGCGGCGGCAAGGTCATCGCCTTCCACAATGCGATCAACGGCGCGCCGAAACTGCTGCGCCTCTATGCCGGGCTTCATCGCAAATACGGCCATGAAGGCTCGGAAATGATCCGGCCGGTCTGGATCGACGGCCTGCCCGGCTATGTCAGCCTGGAACGCGGGCGAATTCTGCAAACCACGGCGCTGACCATCGCTGAGGGGCTAATCGTCGAGGTCTTCATCACCCGCAACCCGGACAAGCTGGCGGGCATCGCCGCCCTGTTGGACGCATCGCCGCTCGCCTGGACCTAGCGGCAGGCGTCGACCCATTCGGCGCCAGTCAGGTCGACCATCCGTTCGGGGCTGATGCGGACGGCGGCGTGGATAGCGCCCGCCGCCGGGATCACCACGTCCCAGACCTTCAGCGACGCGTCGCAATAGACCGGCAGGGGCGTCGTCAGGCCGAAGGGGCAGACGCCGCCGACCGGGTGGCCGGTCACGTCCTCGACCTCGGCCAGGTCCAGCATTTTCACCTTGCCGCCGAAGGCCGCCTTGGCCTTAGCGTTGTCCAGCCGCGCATCGCCCGCCGTAACCAGAAGGACGGTGCGGTCGCCCGCGCGCAACGACAGGGTCTTGGCGATCTGGCCGGGTTCGACGCCATGGGCGGCGGCCGCCTCGGCCACGGTGGCCGTGCTGACGTCCAGCTCGATGATCGCGATGTCCGGCGCCGTCTCCGCGAAGAAGGCTCGGACGCTGGCCAGGCTCACGCCTCGCCTGCCGCTTCCAGCCGCGCGATGCGGCGATCCATGTCGGCGACCTGATCCTTCAGCCGCTGCGCCTCGGACGCCATGTCGACCGGCGTGCCGTCGTCATAGGTCAGCTGCGCGCCCTTCTCGATCAGGTCGAGACGGTAGAGGGCGGTGACGCGGGTCGCCTTGAACCGCTCCAGTTCGCTCTCGTTCGAGATGACGCGGGCCATGTCAGCGCGCCGCCACGACGATGACTTCGACGAGGTAGTCAGGCGTCGCCAACTTCGCCTCGCAGGTGGCGCGGGCGGGTGGATTCGCCGGGTCGACCCAGGCGTCCCAGACGCCGTTCATCGCCTCGAAATCGGCGATGTCAGCCAGCCAGACCTGGGCCGACAGGATCTTCGACTTGTCGCTGCCGCACTCGGCCAGGATCGCCTCAACCTCGGCCAGGGCGGTGCGCGTCTGGGCGGCGACGTCCTCGCCCGGCTCCCCGACCTGTCCGGCCAGGTAGATGGTCTGGCCGTGGATCACGGCCTGGCTCATGCGGCTGTCGGGCTGGATGCGGGTGATCATGACGGCTCCTTGGGCTGAGGCTCGGACTTAACGCGGCGGGGCGAAGGCTCCAAGGACAAACGCCGGGCGCCTCTGCGTCTTCCTAAACGCAAAAAGCCGTGTCACAGGAAGCGCCATGGAAACGATCCGCATCGAGAACCGCATTGGCGTGCGCGCCACGGCCGAACGCCTCTGGGAGGTGCTGACGGACTTCGGCGGCTGGAACCGCTGGAATCCGCACGAGGTCGAGGTCGAAGGCGCCCTGGGCTTCGGCGCGCCGATCAGCCTGACGGAGCGCCTGCCCGACCTGGGCGAGCGTCAGGTGCAGGCGCAGCTGGGCGAGTGGGAGCCCAACGCCCAACTGGTCTGGATCGAGCGTCGCGGCTTCCTGTTCCGCACCTTGCGCTACTACGAGATCGAGGAGCTGGAGCGCGGCGCCTGCATCGTGTCGCACGGCACCGTCTTCACCGGCCTGCGCGCCGAACTGTTCCACGACAAGCATCGCGCCCGCATCCGTCCGGCCTATCAGGCCATCAGCGAGGCCCTGAAGCGCACCGCCGAAGAAGGCTGAGGCGTCTCAACCCCTCAACCGCCCTTCATCATGTCCTGGATGTTGATGATGGCCGGCCCCAGGATGACGACGAACAGCACCGGCAGGAAAAACAGGATCATCGGCACGGTCAACTTGGCCGGCAGGGCCGCAGCCTTCTTCTCGGCGGCGGCAAGGCGCAGATCGCGGTTTTCCTTGGCCATGACGCGCAAGGCGGACCCCAGCGGCGTGCCGTAGGTCTCGGCCTGGGTCATGGCGGTCGCCACGGCCTTGATGCCCGGATGCTGGGTCCGCTTGGCCATGCCGTCATAGGCCATGCGCCGGTCGGGCAGATAGCTCAGCTCGGCCGAGAGCAGGGACAGCTCCTCGGCCAGTTCGATCGACTGGCCGCCGACCTCCTGGCTGACTTTCTGGATCGCCGCCTCGATCGACATGCCCGACTCCACGCAGATCAGCAAAAGATCGAGCGAGTCCGGGAAGGCCGCCATGATCGACGCCCTGCGCTTGTCGATCATGTTCTTCAGATAGATGTTCGGCGCATAGAAGCCGACGCCCGCCGCCATCACCACCATGGCGACCTGGGTCATCATCGGCAGGTCCGGCTTGACCACCACGAACAAGTAGAAGGCCGTCAGCGCCATCAGGATGAAGGGGGTGGCGAAGCGGAAGAAGTAGAAGGTGTTCAGCGGACCGGGCCCGCGGAAACCCGCCTGAACCATGTTCTCGGCCACCTTGGGGTCTTCCAGCAACTTCGTCAGGTTGAGGCGCGCGACCACCCGGCTGCGATAGCTGTCATCGGTCTGGCGCAGGCTGGAGCCTTCGCCAGACCCGCCGCGCATCGCCTGACGCGACCGGCGGCGCAGTTCCTCGCGCCGCTCGGCCACGGCCTTCATCCGCTTGTCCAGCCGCGCGCCGCCGCCGACGAAGGAGGACAGCATGGTCAGGACGCTGGCGAACACCGCCACGCCCACGCCGATGCTCAAGAGGTTCTGCGGATCGGTGATGAAGCGCATGAAGCCGTTCACGTCGTCGCCCTCGCCTCAGAACTTGAAGGAGATCATGCGCTTCATCACGAAGACGCCGATCGCCATCCACAGGGCCGCGCCCATCAACATGACCTGCCCGCGGATATCCGTGAACATCAGCAGCATGTAGCTGGGGTTGGTCAGCATCACGAGGATCATGACCGCCGGCGGCAGGGAGGCGATGATGCCCGCCGAGGCGATGGCCTCGGACGATAGGGCCTTGATCTTCTCGCCCATCATCCGTCGGGCGCGCAGCACCGTGGTCAGATTGCCCAAGGCCTCAGCCAGGTTGCCGCCCGACTTCTGCTGAATGGCGATAACGATGGCGAAGAATTTCAGCTCCGGCGTCGGCATCCGCTCGTACATCTTGTCCAGCGCTTGGGCGAGCGTCAGCCCCACCCCCATGCCCTCGACCAGGGTGCGGAACTCGCCGGCCAGAGGCTCGGGGCTCTCGCGGGCGATGATCTTGAAGCAGTCATGGACCGGCAGACCGGTCTTGATGCCGCGCACCAGGATGTCGATGGCGTCAGCGAAGGCCAGGGAGAATTTCTTCATCCGGGCCTTGGCCTTCATGCCGACGATCCAGCGCGGCAGACCCAGGCCCGCCGCCACGCCGACGCCCAGTACGATGATGATGTGGGCCCCGAGAACGAAGGCCAGCAGCGCTCCGACCAGGCCCGCGACCACGCTGATGATGGCGAAGGTCCGCACCGAGAGGCTCAGCCCCGCCTGTTTCAGCTTGGCGGCCATGGTCATGCGCGCCTTGCGCTCGCGCCGGTCGACCTCCTGAAGCTGCAGCAGGATCTGCTTACGGCGCGCCTCGGGCGTATTGGCCGCCGCGGCGCGCTTGGCGTTCGCCGCGGCTTGGGCCCGCACCCCGCCCATGGTCTTGGCGCGCTTGACCGCCTGGCTTGAGGAATCGTCGCCGCCGACCAGCACCCAGCCGACGCCGCCGATGGTGATGAAGGCCAAGATCGCCGCCAGGATGGGAAGCAGCATCGCCCCTACTCCGCCGCGTCCAGAGCTTCGGCCAGTTCCCGCTCCAGCCCGTAGTAGCGGGCGCGGTCCCAGAAGCGCGGGCGGGCGATGCCCGTCGAGCGGTGACGGCCGGTGATCTTGCCGTGCGCGTCCTCGCCGGTGATGTCGTAGACGAACAGATCCTGGGTGACGATGACGTCGCCCTCCAACCCCACCACCTCGGTGATGTGGGTGATGCGGCGCGAACCGTCGCGCAGGCGCGCGGCCTGGACGATGACGTCGACCGAACCGACGATCATCTCGCGGATGGTTCGAGACGGCAGGCCGTAGCCGCCCATGGTGATCATCGATTCCATCCGGCTGATGGCTTCGCGCGGGGAGTTGGCGTGCAGCGTCCCCATCGAGCCGTCGTGACCGGTGTTCATGGCCTGCAACAGGTCGAAGGCCTCGGGTCCGCGCACCTCGCCGACGATGATGCGCTCGGGGCGCATCCGCAGACAGTTCTTCACCAGATCGCGCATGGTGATCTGGCCCTGCCCCTCCAGGTTCGGCGGGCGGGTCTCCAGCCGGACCACATGCGGCTGCTGCAACTGCAGCTCGGCGGCGTCCTCGCAGGTGATGACGCGCTCGGTCGGGTCGATGAAGGCCGTCAGGGTGTTCAGCAGGGTCGTCTTGCCCGAGCCCGTGCCGCCCGAGATGACCAGATTGCATCGCGACGCGCCGATGACGCCCAGGACGCGCGCGCCCTCGGGGCTGATGGAGGCGTACTCCACCAGATTGCGCATCGTCAGCTTGTCCTTCTTGAACTTGCGGATCGTCAGCGTCGGGCCGTCGATGGCCAGCGGCGGGGCGATGACGTTGACGCGGCTGCCGTCGGGCAGGCGGGCGTCGCAGATGGGGCTGGCCTCGTCGACGCGGCGGCCCACCTGGGACACGATCCGCTGACAGATGTTCATCAACTGGCCGTTGTCGCGGAAGCGGACGTTGGTCAGCTGCACCTTGCCGCCGACCTCGATGAAGACCCGCCCGGCGCCGTTGACCATGATGTCGGCGATGTCGTCGCGCGCCAACAGCGGCTCCAGCGGACCATAGCCCAGCACGTCGTTCAGGATGTCCTGAACCAGATGCTCCTGCTCGGCCACCGACATGGAGACGTTCTTGATCGCCACCAGTTCGGAGACGATATCGCGAATTTCCTCGGCCGCCGCCTTCTGATCCAGCTGCGCCAGCTGGGCCAGATCGATGGTGTTCATCAGGGCGTTGAAGATGGTGGTCTTCGTCGCGTGATAGTAGTCGCTCTGCTCGCGCACGATCTCGGCGACGGCTTGAGCCTTCTTAAGCTGCTCCAGGCCCGGCGTGGCCCGAGGACCGCTCGACGAGGCGCTCGGCGCAGGCTCGAGCTTGCGGCCCAGCAACCCGTCCAGGGCGTCCAGCCGGTCGCTGCGCGGCGCGGCGGCGGGCGGCGGCGCCAGAGGGTCCAGGTCTTCGGCCGAGAAGCCGTCCACCGGCTCGGGCGCGCGGCGCGCCTGGGCCTCAGGCGCGGGGGCCGGCGCGGGCCGTGGCGCGGCGGGGGCCAGGCCCGACTGTGCTGTCCGCTTGCCGAACACGGCCTCAGCGCTTCTTGCTGAACAGAGAGCCGAGCAGGGAGCCGCCCCCGGCGCTCTTGGCCGCCGACGCCGGCTTGGCGCGGCCCGCGGCGCGCGCGGATGCGGCCGGCAGTTCACGGCGCGAGACGATCTGGGCCAGGGTCTCGAAGGCTTCGGCCGCCTTGGTCTTGGCGGCGGCGTCGACGATCATCTGACCGTTGTTGGCGGCCGAGCCGAACACCTTGGCGTCGAAGGGAATGCTGAGGCTGGGATGGATGCCCAGGGCCGCGCCGAAGTCCTTGGCCGGAATCTCGGGTCGCCCCGGTATGCCCACCTGGTTCAGCACCAGACGCGGCGGGGCGTCGTTGGGCCGCCCCTGCTTGATCAGGTCGATCATGTTCTTGGCGTTGCGCAGCGAGGCCAGGTCAGGCGTCGCCACCACCACCACTTCGTCGGCCGCGATCAAGGCCCGGCGCATCCAGCCCGACCACAGGTGCGGCAGATCCAGCACCACGAAGGGGGCGGTGGCGCGGATGCGGGTGGTGACTTCCTCGAAGGCCTCGGCGCCGATGTCCCAGTCGGTCTCCAACGTCGCGGGCGCCGCGAACAGGCTCAGCTTGTCGGTGCAGCGGACCATCATCCGGTCCAGCAGGGTGGCGTCCAGGCGATCCGGCTGATTCAGGGCGTCGGCCACGCCGTTCAGCGGATCCTGGTTGAAGTCCAGCCCCGCCGTGCCGAACGGCAGGTCATAGTCGACGATGACGGTGTTGACGCCGATGCGCTCGCTCATCGCATAGGCGGTGTTGTGCGCCACAGCCGAAGCCCCCGCCCCGCCGCGCGCGCCGACGAAGGCGATGGTCCGACCGACGAAGGGCTGGGCCGGATCGGCGAACAGGCCCCCGATGGCGGCGATCAGTTGCAGCGGCTGCACCGGCGCCACCAGATATTCGCTCACGCCCCGCCGCATCAGCTCGCGGAACAGCAGGATGTCGTTGGTCGCGCCGATGATGACGACCTTGGTGCCCGCGTCGCAGACCTGGGCCAGCTGGTCGATCTCGGCCAGCAGGTCCTGCGGCGCCTTCAGGCTCTCGACAATGATCAGAGGCGGCGTCGGCTCGGCCTGATAAGCTTCGATCGCCGCCTGGACGCCGCCGAGACGGATCTGGGTCGTGGCGCGGGCCATGCGGCGGTCCTGGCCGGCGCGCTCGGCGGCGGCGGCCGTGTCCTGACGCTCGGCGAAGATGTGCACGCCGATGCGCGGGATCGACACCTCGACCGAGGCCGGCCCGCCCATCGTCAGGGCCGTGGACGTCTCGACCGCCGGCATGGCGGCCACCACGGGCGAGACGGCGGCGGGTGAAGGGGCCGAGGCGTTCATCGCAGTCTCGGTTTCCGACCGCATCCGCCCAACCGGATCAAAGGGGTCAGACGCCTGCGCCATGGACCCAGGCGCGGGCGTCCCGGCGCCCGTCGGGTGCAGGTCCATGAACTCATCATCAAGATCGAAGCCGTCCAGGGCGTCGAAATCCTGAGAAGGGAAGGGCTTGGGCGCCGTCGTCATTGCACAGCCTGTGAAATCTTGGTCTGCGACAACAGGGTCTCACGCTGGGCGGAGGTCTGGCCGCCCTTGCGATAGGCGTCGAACACCACCGAACGACGACCGAAGTCGGACGGGGTCATGGCTCGCGGCGCGACGATGTCGCGCGGATCGGCGATCTGGGCGGCCAGGTTGGCGTTCACAGCGCAACCGAAGTTGGAGGCCGACTGATTGTCGCCTGTGCGGCCCAGATTGCCCCATTGCGTTCCGCACTGCGGCACCACGGCGCGCACCGTCTCGAAGCCGACCAGTACCGGCGCCCTGGGGTCCGGCGCGGCGTAGCCGACCAGTTGGATGCGCTCGCCCGGCACGCCCGCCGCCTCGAACGCCGCCTTGACGTTCCAGGCCGCCTGGGTCGCGACGGGATCGCCGCCCGCCGGCGCCTCGATCACTAGGACCGGCGCGCCTTCCATGGCGAAGCGCCCGACCAGGGCGTCCAACGCCGCGCGTTGATTGGCCGACAGCCCCGTCTCGTGCACCGCCAGGGCGATGCGATCCACCCCTGGCTCGACTTGCAGGCTGAAGCGCGAAGTGGGAGTCAGCGGCGGTTCGCCGCCCAGGCCGGCCGGACCGCCGACGCAGGCCGACAGCGCCAGGCTCAGGCTCAGAACGGCGGCGGAGATGGAGACGGTGCGGATCATGGCGCTCACTCGATCACATAGCCGACAGGGCCCCGCCAACCGGCGCCCGGCTGGGCCGCCGGGGCGGGCGAGCCGTAGACCTGGTTCAACTGGCCGAAGAAGATGGTCTGGGCGTCCTGGGCGATGCGCAGGCCGTCAGCCGGCGTCTGCATCCGACCCGGCGAGGTCGGGTTGACGATATAGGGCTCGACGATGACCACCAGCTCGGTCTCGCCCATCACATAGTCGCGCGAGCGGAACAGCTGGCCCAGCACAGGCAGATTGGTCATGCCCGGCAAGGCGTCGATCGACTGGCGCGTCGATTCCTGCAGCAGGCCAGCGATCATCATCGACCCGCCCGAGGGCAGTTCAATGGTGTTCTCGCTACGCCGCACAGTCAGTCCCGGCAGGGTGATGGAGGACGGGGTGCCCGCGCCGATGGTCAGGCCGCCGTTGGGCGTCAGCTCGGACACCTCGACCTTGACCTGCAGGCTGATGCGCCCTTCCGACAGGACCACCGGCCGGAACGACAAGCCGACGCCGTAGGGTTTGTACTCGACCGTGATCTGACCTTCGCGGTCGCGCCCGGCGGGCACGGGGAATTCACCCCCGGCCAGGAAGCTGGCCGCCTCACCGTTGACCGACGTCAGATTGGGTTCGGCCAGCATCCGCACCAGGCCGACGCGTTCAAAGGCCTTAAGCATGGCCTCGCCCTTGTTCAGCCCGTCCGAACCGGGGCCGGTTCCAGGCTTTGCCGTGTCCCAGTTGGACGGATCGCCGGGGCTGCCGTCGACCGTCACCGGACACAAGGCGCCTTCAGGCCAACCCGGACCGAGGCAAGGCACCTGCATCTGGAAATTCTTGGTGGTGTCGCGCGCGATCCCGCCCGCCAGACCGCCCAGGAAGGAGCCGTTCACGCCCCAGGTGGCGCTGTTGCCCAGCAGCCATTGGGTGTCGCCGACACGGCCGATCACCGCCTGGGTGTCGAATCCGAGCTGCTTGATGGCGCTGCGCTGCACCTCGACCACGCGCACCTTCAGCGTCACCTGGTCCGATCCGGCGACGGCGATCATGTTCATGACCTTTTCCGGCGCGCTGACGAAGGCGCGGGCCACCTGGGCGGCGCGTTCGGCTTCCAGCGGACTGGCCGCCACGCCGGTCAGGATGATGCTGTCGTTGACCGCCTCGGCGCGCACGTTCGAGCCCGGCGCCACGCGCGCCAGGGTGTCCTGAAGCGCGCTGACGCCCGCATCCACGCGCACCCGCAGCGCCAGGATGGTGCGCCCGCTTGCGTCCAGGAAGATGGCGTCCGTCTCGCCGCCCGCCAGGCCGATCATTGTGATCCGGCGTGGCGAGTGCAGCATGGCCTCGGCCACAGCCGGATTGGAGATGATGACGTCGCGCGCATCCGCCGGCAGATCGACGGCGAAGGAGGTTCCGCGCGGCAGATTGACCATCTGCGGGGCCGAGCCTGCGGTGATGGCGGCGCGCGTCTGGGCGCGAGCGCCGTCCGACGCGACAGAACCGCCCAGCGCGATCAGGGCGGCGCAGGCGGCGACAGCGAAACGATTCATGCCCGATAGTCCCGTCTTCATGGCACCGCCACCGCTTCGGCCTGCCCCTCGCGATAGACACGCACGACCGAACCGCCGCCCGTCGCCCGCCCGCGCACCGCGCCCGGCACATGGCCCGACGGACCGGCCGTATCGGCGTAGGAGCGCAGCACCAGCGACAGTTCGCCTTCGGACTTGGCCAGGGCCAGCACCTCGGCGTCGCGGCCCATCAACTCCAGCGTCGCGGTGGCGCCGACCACCGCCTTCTCGTCTTCGGCGGCGCGGGTGCTCTGGTCGATGGCCAGAACCTTGACGTTGCGCATCACCGTGGCGGCTGAATACTTGGTCCCGCCCTCATCGCCCGAGCCCTTGACCTCACGCGTCAGCAGGACGTCCACGCGGTCGCCTGGCAGGATGAAGCCGCCCGCAGCCGTCTCGACCGTCACACGGATCGCCATGGCCCGCATGCCCGGCTCCAGATAGGCGGCCATGTAGCCGCTGTCCCCGGCGCGCACGATCTTGCGCGCCACCAGGGGCTCGCCGGCCAGAATGGGTTCACGCACCACGGCGCCGATATAGTCCGACTTGGCGCCCGGCGTGTTCAGTTCGGCGACGGCCTTCATGGCCTTTTCCACCGTGGCGCCCTTGTCGTCGCCAGAGCCTTCGACGGCCGCGTTCTCGGCGGCGGCGCCCTCGGCCTTGGAAGGCGGCGGGCCGTCTGTGATGAAGAGGGGGTTGAGTTCGTCGGCTGGCCAGTCTTTCCAGCTCAGGTCCGCATCGACCAGGCGACGGCCCGGCTCCAGATCACGCGCAGCGACCAGCACCCTGGCCATGGGCCGCGTCTCGACGGCGGCCGTGGCGGTGGCCGTCGGCTGCCCCGACGACCCCATGGCGCGCACGACCAGCGCCAGACCGATGGCCGCGAGGGCTGCGATGCAGATGACAGCGATCTTGGCGGGTTTCATCCAGTGTCTCCGGCAGACGCGATCGCGCGAACCCGGATGATCCGCCCCCTGCCTGTCAGGGATAATGGCCCGCCATGGTTAACGCGCCCCTAAGCTGGACCGCCCTTGACGAACAACGTCATCAGCCCGCGATGTAAGCCGTCATCAGCGGACTGGACGGATAGGCCAGCAGGGCGCCGATAGCGATGGCGACGCCATAGGGAATGTCCCCCTTGGGCTGCATCAGCCGCATGACCCAGCCGGGGCCGCTCTGGGCGAAAAAGGGCAGATGACTGCGCGCCGTCATCAGCAGAATGCAAAAGCCGCCGCCCACCAACGCTGTATAGAAAACAAAGAGCACGCCACCCGAAGCGCCCATCCACAGCATGGAGGCGGCCAGAAGCTTGGCGTCGCCGCCGCCGATCCAATTCGCCGCGAACATCCCCATGCCGACGACAAGCATCGCCATCGCCAGACCAACCGAAACGCCCACCACGCCCAACGGCAGGCCCAGCGCCAGGGCGGCCGGGAAGAAGGCGACGAGCAGCACCACCGAGATCCAGTTTGGAATCTTCATGGTGATCAGGTCATGCAGGGCTGCGCCGATCGCCAGAACAGGCAGGACGGCCAGCAGGATCATGGGCAGTTCAGTCATACGCGCACCCTAGGCCTGGTTTCTTAAAAGCAGGTTGCCGCTCAGCAGGTCGTACTTCTGCATCTAAAAAAGAAAAGGCCGGAATGTCTCCATTCCGGCCTTCCTCAAATCTGCTTATCGGTGGTTTAGGCCGTCTTAGGCGGCGTCTTCATGTCGGTCGTGACCTTCTTGAAGGTGTCATTGAGCTGAGTGCCCAGAGCAGCGACGGCGCCGATGATGACAACCGCGATCAGAGCAGCGATCAGGCCGTATTCGATGGCCGTGGCGCCGGATTCGTCTTTAGCGAAGCGCGTGATGAAGTTACGCATATTGTGTCTTCCTTCTTTCAATAACGAGCAGATGACCCATCATCAGGGTCGTCGGTTTTGCCCGCTTGACCCCCGTTTGCATGGAGACAATGCGACGACGCCCCTTAAGAGCGGGTAAAATCTCGACGCCCACGCGCAATATTGATGGTTACTTTCCTGTTTACTAGAATTCACCCCTGATCTCGGCGTCGGTAGAGAATTTCAGGGTTTCTTGACCTTTGGCCGTCAGCTTCCACGTGCGGCGCTCGCGCGCGCCCGTTCTGATCCTCACGGAGGTCCCGCCATGCGCTCAGCTTCTCTTTTCGCCAGCCTGGCCGCGACGCTCGCCCTGGCCGCGCCCGCCGTGGCGCAGGAACGGCCGCTGGACGTGCAGATCGACCAGGCGACGCGCGTGCAGCTTCGCGCCCCGGCCGGATCGGTGATCGTGGCCAATCCGCGCATCGCCGACGTCACCGTCACCGACGCCCGCACCCTGTTCATCACCGGCAAGAGCTACGGCCTGACCGAGATCATCGCTGTCGACGCCTTAGGCCGCCCCCTGTTCCAACGTCAGGTGGCCGTCAGCCCCGGCGAGACCGGCTCCGTCCGCGTCTGGCGCGGCGGCGAGGCGGTCGAGGTCGCCTGCGGCGCCCGTTGCGCCCCCGCCGCCCGCCCGTCCACGGCGCCCTGACTCATGCAGCGGGGGCCAGGCCTGATGCATCGTCGGCGCCGCCGCGAGGGCTCCACCGCCGTGGAGTTCGCCCTCGTGGCCTTCCCCTTCTTCATGCTGCTGTTCGGCATATTGGAGATCGGCCTGATGCTGCTGGTCGACGCCCTGGTCGAAACCGCCGTCTCCGACGCCGGGCGCCAGATCCGCACGGGCCTGGCTCAGGAACAGAAGCTGGAGATCGAGGACATCAAGGAGCGCCTGTGCGCCAATATGAGCGTCTTCGCCGCCGACTGCCCCAGTCGCGCCTTCATCGACATCCGCGTGGTCGAGGGCTTCTCGACCCCGTCCGACGCCGACCCGCTGAAAACAGGCGTCTTCGATCCCAGCGTCCTGACCTACAAGCCGGGCGGCCCCGGCGACCGGGTGCTGGTGCGCGTCTGGTACGAACAGCCCATCGTCACCCCCTTCATCGCCCAGGCCGTGTCGCGCACCACCGATCGCCGCGTGATGCTGACCACCACCCTGGCCTTCCGCAACGAGCCCTATCAATGAGGCGCGCCGTGAAAGCCGGGCTTCTGAAGCGCCTGTCGCGGGATCGGCGCGGCGTCTCGGCGATCGAGTTCGCCCTGATCGCGCCGGTGATGATCACCATCTACTTCGGCCTGATCGAATTCTCCCAGGGCTATATGGCCGAGCGCCGCGCCAGCCACGTCGCCTCCATGGTCGCGGACCTGGTGGCCCAGTCCGGCGGCACCAACGTCCAGGATCTGGAGAGCACCTTCCAGATCGGCGACATGATCATGCGGCCTTTCTCCGCTGACACCCTGTCGATCCGCGTCTCGAGCGTCACCGTAGATGCGCGCGGCGTCGCCACGGTCGAATGGAGCCGCGCTAAGAGCGCCAAGAATCCCAAGGGCGCCGACATCATGCCCGCCCGCAAGCGAGGCGATCCCATCACCGACCTTCCGCCCGGCCTGATCACGGACGGCCAGACCGTGATCCTGGGCGAGACGAACTACGGCTATGTGTCCGCCTTCGGCCAGATGATACCGGGCGGCATCGCCTTTCAGCGGAACTACTATCTCAGGCCGCGGACGACGGATCGGATCGCCTGCACCGACTGCTAGCCGCGCCCGACCAGAGCCTCCTTCAATGCGCTGAACTTGGCCTCGGTCTCCAGCCGTTCGGCGCGGGGGTCGCTGTCGGCCACAATCCCCGCCCCCGCCAGGGCGCGCCAGACCCAGCCGTCCGCTCCGCGCTCGAACGCCGCCGTGCGGATCAAGACAGAGGCCGTCAGCCGCGCCTCCTCGCCCAGCCCCCAGCCGAACAGGGAGCCGCACCACGGTCCGCGTGGCGGTTCATGGCCCGCGATCACCTTCATGGCCTGATGCTTGGGCGCGCCGGTGATGGAGCCTGGCGGGAAGGCGGCCTCCATGACCTCGGCCGGACCGCCCCCCTGCGCCGCCTGGGCGCTGACCGTCGAGACCAGGTGATGCACCGTCGGATGGCGCTCCAGTTCGAACAGGCGCTCGACCTGGACCGAACCGGGCCGCGCCGCCCGCGCCACGTCATTGCGCATCAGATCGACGATCATCAGGTTCTCGGCCCGGTCCTTGGCGCTGGCGCATAGCTCCGCCGCAAGGGCCGCATCGCGCGCCGGGTCAGGGTCGCGCGCGCGGGTGCCCTTGATCGGCCGGGTCTCGATGCGGCCGCTGTCGCCGTCGAAGGTCAGGAACAGTTCCGGCGAGTTGGACACCAGCGCCCGCTCGCCCAGCCGCCAGAAAGCGCCGTAAGCCGCCCCTCGTCCCGCCGACAACCGCAGGAAGACCTCGAACGGGTCACGGCCCGGCCTCAGTCGTCCGGTCCAGGCGCGCGCGATATTAGCCTGGAACAGCTCGCCTGCGCCGATGCGGGCGACCACGTCGGCCACCGCCGCCTCATAGGCCGCGCCCGAACCCTCCTCGAGCGCATGATCGCACGGCGGCGAAGGCGCCTCGACCGAGGCCGCTGCATCCAGCCAGTCCACGGCGCGCCGAGCCTCAAGCCGCGCCGCCTCGGCGTCGGCGCCGCGTCCGATCGACCGCACCTGTCGTTCCTGATGGTCGAAGGCCAGCAGGGCCGGATAGCGGGCCAGCATCAAGTCGGGCCAACCGTCGCCGCGCTCGCCCGTCGCAGGACGCGCCCCAGCGTCATAGCTCATCAACCCGACGACCCCGCCGCCTGCATAGGCGGGCTCACGCAGGCGCTGGAACAGCGCCCCATCCTCCGCGCAGCCGACGAACACCTGATCCGGCTCGCAGGCCACAAAGGACCAGCGCCCGCCGTGCGCCTGCGGATCGCCCGCCCCGGCCAGCAGGGCCAGGGCGCCCTCGCGACGGTTCAGCCCCGCCGCCGTCTCCAGAGGATCGCGCCAGGGGTGCGTCTCGACATGCTGAACAGGCAGGCCGCTCATGGAGCCAATCGCGCCCGGATGCGGTTAACCAGCGACGCATCCACGCCCAGCACGCGCTCCAGATAGGCGCCGACCGAGCCGCTGTGCGCGCGCATGGCGCCGAAGGCCTCGTCCAGATAGGCCGCCTCGACGCCCAGGAAGGCGACGACCGCCCCGTGCGACGCCGTGCGGCCGGTCATGGCCGTCAGCTTGCGCGCGACCTCTTCCGCCCGACCGTCCAGATCCACGGCCTGATTGGTCGCCAGATAGTCCGCCATCAGGTCGTCGTGGGCCACGCCCAGCAGGCTGTGAGTCAAGGCCGCCAGCAGGCCGGTCCGGTCCTTGCCCGCCGCGCAGTGGATCAGCACCGGACCCTCGATCTCGGCCAACAGGCGGAAGTAGCGGCCGAACAGGTCGACATGGGCTGTTTCGAACGGCAGGCGGCGATAGGTCTCGGTCATGAAGGCGCGGCCGGACGCCTCGGTCAGGTCGGCGGTCTTCAGAAAGGTCAGGTGCGGCGCCTCGCCGCCGTCGTCATGGTCGCTTTCGATCAGCGTTCCGAGCCAGCCGACCGGGCGGCGCGACGGCTGGGCCCGCCGCTCGCTGGGACGGCGCAGGTCGACCACGGCCGCCAGCCCCAGCGCTTCCAGTCGCGCCACGTCCGCCTGCGTCGCCCGCGCCTGATGCGCCGCGCGATAGAGCCGGCCGCGCGCCAGCAGGCGATCGTCCACGGCGTAGCCGCCATAGTCACGGAAGTTGTCGATGGCCTCGAACGGCGAAAGGCGGTCGCTCATGACCGCCTTTCTTAGACTGTTCGACGCCGCACGCCAGTCCGGTTAGCGCCCCGCCACCAGGGCCGACATGGCGTCCAGATAAGCGAGAAAGGCGTCGCGTCCGGCCTCCGTCATGCCGGCCCGCGTCAGGGGCTTGCGGCCCTGAAAGCTCTTGGACACGGCGACGAAGCCCGCCTCCTCCAGCTTTCGCAAATGCACCGACAGATTGCCGTCCGTCGTCTGCAACCGCGCCTTCAGCTCGCCGAAGTCGGCGCTCTCCACGCTGGACAGATAGGCCATGATCCCCAGGCGCACCCGGCCGTGGATCACCTCGTCGATGCGGCCGATGTCGAAGGCGTCAGCCTCATCGGCCGCCGGTTCCGAAGCGGCCATGTCAGACCACCTCCGTCGGTTCCTGGCGCATCAGGATCAGGCCTGGGACGAGGGCGAACAGGAACAGCCCCGCCGCATAACCCAGCCACATCAGGGGACTGCCGATCAGAAAGGCGATCAGAGGCGTCGCGATCCAGCTGCCGATCGCCAGATACCATTGCCACTTCTGCCCGCTCATCGTCGCCGACACCGCCCACGCCGAACCGTAAAGGGCGAAGATCAGCGAAGGGAAGATCATGGCGGCCGTATCGCTCTGCGTCTTCCATCCGATCACGCCCATGGCCAGGGACATGACGAAGATGCCCAGACCGGCGCCCATCCAGCCGGCGCCGGCGGCGCGATTACCCACCGACTGCGCGCCCGGTTTGCGGTCCGCTTGCCTGATCCCGACGATAAGCGCACCGAAGAAGACCAACATGGCCGAGCCCCAGAGGACCAGATAGGCGACGGGCGGGATGTCTATCAGGCCGCTGTCGATGCCGTAGTGGACGATCGCCGCCACCCCGAACACCAGCCCGGCGGTGACCAGAATGCGCCCGCCCACCAGCGGCGCCTGCCGTCCTTCCTGCGCGAGAGCCTTCATATAGGCGATGTCGTCGTGAACGGATTGAACCTGGTCGCGGGTCATGGCGTCTCTCCCTGCCTGTTATGCAGAAAATGAGCCAAGAACTTTATGTTGTAAAGTTCTTTCTCAGAACCAAACGCAACGCCTCTCCCTCCCCTTCATGGGAAGGGTGGCTGAGGCCGCCAGGCCGAAGCCGGGTGGGGCGGGGAGGTAAGTCGAACGCTGCGTCCAGGATCACCTGGCCCTCCCCACCCGGTCTTCGCTTCGCTGCGACCACCCTCCCCATAAAGGGGAGGGAGAAATCGCGCTCAAGCAGCGAGCCGTCGCGCGGCGAGCGGTAGCGCCCTTATCTGAACGGCGGCTCATCGAAAGCGCGCAGCTTGCGCGAGTGCAGGCGGGTGCCTTCGGCGCGCAACAGGTCCACCGCCTGAATGCCGATCTGCAAATGCTCGGAGATCGAGCCTTCGTAGAAGCGGTTGGCTTGGCCCGGCAGCTTGATCTCGCCGTGCAGCGGCTTGTCCGAGACGCACAGCAGCGTCCCGTAGGGCACGCGGAAGCGATAGCCCTGGGCTGCGATGGTGGCCGATTCCATGTCGATGGCGACGGCGCGGCTCTGGTTGAAGCGCAGGGCCGACTTGGAATAGCGCAGCTCCCAGTTGCGGTCGTCGGTGGTGACGACCGTGCCGGTGCGCAGACGCTTCTTCACCTCTTCACCCGGCGCGCCCGAGACCAGCTTGGTCGCGTCATAGAGGGCGCGCTGCACCTCGGCGATGTTGGGGATGGGGATGTCGGCCGGCAGGACCGCGTCCAGCACATGGTCGTCGCGCAGATAGGCGTGGGCCAGGACGTAGTCGCCGATGGTCTGGCTGCCGCGCAGGCCGCCGCAGTGGCCGATCATCATCCAGGCGTGCGGTCGGGTGACGGCCAGGTGGTCGCAGATGGTCTTGGCGTTCGACGGGCCGACGCCGATGTTGACCAGGGTGATGCCCTGACCGTCCGGCCGCGTCAGGTGATAGGCCGGCATCTGATGACGGCGCCAGGCCGCATCCATGATGGCGACTTCCGGGTTCGGCGTGGCGCGGTCGATGATCACGCCGCCGGCGCAGGACAGGGTCTCATAGGGGCTGTCGGCATCGGCCAGTTGGGCGCAGGCCCAGCGCACGAACTCGTCGACGTAGCGGTGATAGTTGGTGAACAACACATAGGACTGCACGTCCTCGACCGGAGTGCCGGTGTAGTGCCGCAGCCGCGCCAGCGAGAAGTCAGTGCGCAGGCCGTCGAACTGGGCCAGGGGGAAGTCCTCGCCCGGCTCGAACAGGCCGTCCGAGATTTCGTCGCCGATGTGCGCCAGGTCCGTGGTCGGGAACCAGCGGGCGATGGCGGCGGTCATGGTGCTGTCCAGCACCACGCCGGAACCATCCAGCACATAGGGGAAGGGGATTTCCTGCTCCGACGGCTCGACCGTGATCCGGGCGCCGTATTCGTCGGACAGCAGCGTCAGCTGCTCCAGCAGATAGGCCCGGTACAGGTCAGGGCGGGTGACGGTGGTCGTATAGACGCCAGGACGCGACAGGCGGCCGAAGGCGCGCGTCTCGAGATCCTGCGGGCGGTCGCCGAACCAGCTGATGGTCAGTCGGGGATAGGCGAACAGGCCGGAGGCCCGCGCTTCGGGATCAGCGCGCTCGCCGGTCTCGAGGAAGCGCTTCACTGCATTGCGCAGGTTGGCGACGGATTGATTGTAGAGGGTTTCGAGGCGGTCCAGCGCCGCCTGGGGGGTCATCTTGTCTGTCATGGCTTCCTCTAGCGGAAATCCGTGACCTTGGCGAGACGGGGGAAACACGCCGACATGACAGTTGACCAGGAAAGCCGGCGCGCGCTTTCTCGTGCGGCTGGAGGATTCCCCATGGTTCGACGCCTTTCCGCCCTCGCCGCCGCGGCCGCCATGCTGGCCGTCGCCTTCGTTTCGACGCCCGCCTCAGCCGAGGTGAAATCGGCCGAGGCGCATGGCTTCGAGGTCGGCGGGACGCTGAGCCTGAACGCGCCGCCCGCACGGGTCTGGGCGCTGCTGACCGCGCCCGACGCCTGGTGGAGCCGCGACCATCGCTGGTTCAAGGATTCCGCCCTGTCGCTGGACCTGTCGCCCGGCGGCTGCTGGTGCGAGCAGGCGGCGGACGGACGCGTCTCGCGCCATCTGGAGACGGTGCTGGTCGAGCCGGGATCGAAACTGGTGCTGCAGGGCGGCCTTGGCCCGCTGCAGGGTCAGGGCGCAGCGGGCGGCCTGACGTTCAGCCTGAAACCCGAGGGCGAAGGGACGACCCTGACCTGGGCCTATGTCGTCGGCGGCTACGCCAGCGGCGGGCTGGCGGCCTGGGCCGCCCCGGTCGATGGAGTGCTGTCAGCCCAGTTGGCCAATCTCAAGACGCGGGCCGAGGCGGGCGACTGACGTCTCAGCCCAGCGCCTCGCGCAGGAAAGCGACCGCCCCCGCCATGTCGCTCGCCCCTCCGCGCCAGATCGGCGCCACGCCCAGACCTTCGCCATAGGCGGACGGGTCGGTGAAGGTCGCGTCCGGCCGTTGCGGCGCGCCCAGGGCCGCCGCCGCGCGCACCGCGCCGGGGGCGCCCGCCGCCGCCAGATAGCGCCGGTCCAGCGCCAGCATCAGGGCTGCACGGCCGCCCTCGCCCTGGCCCAGCACGCCGATACGCCCCGCGTCGCCGCCCAGATCATCCGCCCGCCGCGCCGCCCAGGCGACCGCCGCCGCCGCATCGGCGATGTAGGCTGGGTAGGCGCTGTCGGGCGCCGCCCGTCGGTCGGCCAGGACCACGACGAAGCCCCGCTCGGCCAGATCGCGCGCCGAACGCTCGTCCGCCGCATCCGGCGCGCGGTCGGGCAGCAGGATCAGGATCGGCAAGCCTTCCGCCCGCGCCGGGCGATAAAGACGCAGGCTCTGACGTGGGTCGGCGCCATAGGCCGCGCGCGCCGAACGCCAGCCGGGTGGCCCCAGCAACGCGGGCGGCGTCACGCCTTCGCCGATCAACGGCGCACAGGCCGCCGTCGCCACGGTCGCCAGCAGCGGCGCCAGAAGCCCTCGTCTCGTCATTCCGCCTCCCCAAAAGCCGAAGGGCGCGGCCCTGTCGAACCGCGCCCCGAAGTCAGGCCGAGCCTTACTTGGCCAGGTGCTTATCCAGCCAGCCGAACACCTCATTGTGCCATTGCAGGCTGTTGGCCGGCTTCAGCACCCAGTGGTTCTCGTCCGGGAAGAAGACGAAGCGGCTCTCGATCCCGCGCCGTTGCAGGGCGGTGAAGGTCGATAGGCTCTGCGAGGTCGGGATGCGGAAGTCGAGGTCGCCCTGGACCACCAGCATCGGGTCGCGCCAGTTCTGCACATGGTTGGCCGGATTGAACTTCTGATAGCCCTCCGGGTTTTCCCACGGCGTGCCGCCGTACTCCCACTCGGTGAACCACAGCTCCTCGGTGCCGTAGCCCATGCCGAAGGTGTCGAAGACGCCGTCGTGGTTGACCAGGCATTTGAACTCGCCAGGCCAGTTGCCCGCAATCCAGTTGATCATATAGCCGCCGTAGGAGGCGCCGAGCGCGCAGGCGTTGCTCCCGTCGAGGAAGTCATACTTCGACTGGGCGAAGGCCCAGCCCTTCTGCAGGTCTTCCAGCGGGCGGTCGCCCCAGTGCTGGCTGATGGCGTCGGTGAATTCCTGGCCGTAGCCGGTCGAGCCGTGGAAATCGATCATCACCACCGCATAGCCCGCGCCCGCATAGGTCTCGGGGTTCCAGCGGTAGGACCAGCCGTTGCCGAACGAACCCTGCGGCCCGCCGTGGATCAGGAAGGCGACCGGATACTTCTGACCTTCGACGTAGTTGGCGGGCTTGATGACGTAGCCGTGGACCGTCTCGTTGTTCCAGCCGGGGAAGCTGAACTGCTCGGCCTCGCCGAAGGCCTTGGTCGCCAACTGCGGGTTCACGTTCGTCAGGCGGCGCGGCATTTCGCGGCCGCGATAGGTCTTGAAGAACAGGTCGCTGGGCGAGGTCAGGGTGTCGACCGCCATGACGAAGCCCGAGGACGTCTGCTGGAAGGCGCCGACGTGACCTTCGCCCGTCAGCGGCGTCACCACCCCGTTGCGCGCGTCGATGGCGAACAGGCGGGTCTGACCGACGTCGCCCGCCGTCGTGTAAAGGGTGTTGCCGTCCTTCGACCATTGCAGCGTATCGGCCGAGCGGTCCCAGTTGGCCGCGATCTGGCGCGTCTGGCCGGTGGCGACGTCGCGCAGGAAGATCGAATACTTGTCCGCCTCAAAGCCCGGACGGGCCATGGCGCGGTAGGCCAGGGTCTGACCGTCCGGCGAGAAGACCGGGCCGGTGTCCCAGGCCGGGTTAGCCTCGGTCAGATTGGTCAGTTGGCCGGGCGCCGAGACGGCGACGCTGTAGAGGTCGAAATTGGTGCTCCACGGCTCGCTGTTCCCCGCCTTGCGCGCCGAGAAGACCAGAGACTGGCCATCGGGGGCGAAGGTAAACTCGCTCTCGTCGCCGAACGGCTTGGAGGGGGTGTCGCCGTCGAAGCCCTTAGTCACCCAGACCGGCTCGCCGCCCGCCGTGCCGTCCGCGCCGATCGACTGGACGAACAGGTGGTTCTGGGTGTGGTCGTTCCACGTGTCCCAGTGACGCACGAACATGCGGTCATAGACCTGGCCGGTCGACTTGCGTTCGGCCTCGGTCTTGCCGCGCGCGACCGAGGCGTTCAGGTCCGCCGCGTCGGGATAGACGGCCAGGGACACGGCCACGGCATCGCCCGCGCCATTGATGCGATAGGCGTTGACGTCGGTCGGCAGGGCCGTGACCTGCGTCGCCGTCGCGCCCTTGTCGGCCGAGACCCAGACCTGGCTCGACCCCGAGCGGCCCGACAGGAAATACAGCTTGCCGTCGGCGCCCCAGCGGGCGGTGTTGGCGCCGCCTTCGGAAATCGCCAGCTTCTGCGGCTGGGCCTCGCCCTTCAGGCCCAGGATGTAGAGGGCGCTGGACCGCTTGTTGGCCGCCACGTCCGTCTGGGTCAGCGCATAGACCACCCACTCGCCGTCCGGCGACACCTGCGGATCGCCCAGCCGGTTGGCCGAGATCATGTCCTGATAGGTGAACGCATTCGAAGCCTGCGTCGTAGCTGTCGCCGCAGCCGGAGCAACGAGCGCTCCCTCGGCCAGGGCCGGCAAGGCCGTGGCGGTCAGCAGGGCGGCGGCGCTGAGGCCGGACAGGAGATGGGGCAGGCGGCGCATTCAGGCGCTCCTCATGCGGATTTCAATCAGGCCAAAGGCCTAACACCGCCGCGCGCCGCCCGCAAAGTCTCCTGTTCAGGTCGCGGTTTACTGGCCTTCCTTCGTCCAGTCGGCCGTCCAGTCTAGGATCTCCTGCTGCCACTCGACCCATGTCTGCGGCTTCAAGACCCAGTGGTTCTCGTCCGGCACATGGACGAAGCGGCTGGGGATGTTCAGCCGTTGCAGGGCCGAGAAGGTCGCCAGCCCCTGCTCCATCGGCACGCGGAAGTCCTTGGAGCCGTGCAGCACCAGCATCGGCTTCTTCCAGTCGCCCGCATAGGTCTCGGGGTTGTGCACGTCATAGACGGCCTTGCGGTCCCAGGTCGCGCCGCCGAACTCATGGATGAAGGTCGAGATGTCCATGGCGTTCATCAGCTGGGGCACGTCGAACACCCCGGCGTGGTTGACCAGACAGCGCCACGGCTCGTTCCACTGGCCCGCGATCATATTGACCATATAGCCGCCGTAGGAGGCGCCGAGCGCGCAGGCCCGCTCCCCGTCGATCCACGGATTGGCCGACAGCGCCGCCTGCCAGCCCTTCTGCAGATCCTCCAGCGGACGGTCGCCCCAGTGGTCGTTGATGGCGTCGGTGAAGGCCTGGCCATAACCCGGCGAGCCATGGAAGTTGACCATCACCACCGCATAGCCCGCAGCCGTATAGACCTGCGGATTCCAGCGGTAGGACCAGCTTTCGGTCCAGGGCGACTTGGGCCCGCCGTGGATCAGATAGACGGCCGGGTATTTGCGGCCCTCGACGTAGCCCGCAGGCTTGAACACCCAGCCGTGCGCCGTCTCATTGTTCCAGCCGGGGAAGCGGATTTCCTCCGGGCGCGGCAGGTCGATGCGGGCCAACAGCTCGGCGTTGTGCTGGGTCGCCTGGCGCGCGGTCTGGCCGTTCCGGGCGATGCAGACCTGCGTCGGAGCCGTGAAGCTCTCATGGGCGTAGGCCAGGACGCCGCCGACCTCGTCGAAGTCGCCGACCGAGCCGATGTCGGTCAGGGCCTTCACCGCGCCGCTGCGGGCGTCGATCTCGAACAGGCGGTTCTGGCCTTCGTCGGCGGCCGTCACATAGAGCGCCCGTCCGTCCGAGCGCCAGGTCAGGCCGCTGGGGCCGCGGTCCCAGTTGGTCAGGGCGCGGGCGCCCGAACCGTTCGCATCGGCCACCATGACCACCGGCTGATCGCCGCCGACGTTCTCGCGCGGGGCGGCCAGCCAGGCCAGGCGGCGTCCGTCCGGCGACAGGGCGGGCGCCCCGTCCGGCCCCGAATGGCCCTCGGTCAGATTGACCGGGGCGCCGCCGTCCACGCTCAGGCGATACAGGTCGCTGTCGTTGGTGAAGGCGGCGCGGTCGGCCTGCTTGCGCGCGGCATAGACGAAGGTGCGCCCGTCGCGCGCGATCGTCAGACCGCCCTCGCCGACGCTGACGTCCCCATCCAGACCGGCGGTCAGGTCACGCGGCGGCCCCTCGGCGAAGCCCGAGCCGTTCAGCGGCTGCAGGAAGATGTGGCTCTGACGCCCGTCGGCCCAGCGGTCGAACACCCGCAGCGGCATCCGGTCATAGACCTGCTGGTTCGACTTGGCCCGCTCGGCCAGGCGGTCGCGGGTGCACTCCAGGGTCTCGCAGTCCGTATAGATCGACACGCCCAGCACCAGGGCCTTGCCGTCCGGCGTGAAGCGGAAGCCCGACAGGGACACCGGCAGGGTGGTCGCCTGGGCCGCCGCCATGCCGTCGCGGTCCGCGCGCCACACCTGGTTCGATCCGCCGCGCGACGACAGGAAGTAGATCGACTGTCCATCCGGCGCCCAGCGCGCGCTCGAAACGCCGCCGTCGGAGATCGGCAGGCGACGCGGGGGCGACGCGCCATCGACATCGACCATCCACAAACCGGTCTGGTTCTTGTTGCCGTTCCAGTCCGTCGTGGTCACGGCGTAGATGACGCGGCGCCCGTCAGGCGAGACGCGCGGATCGCCGACCCGCTCCATCGTCGCCAGATCCTTCAGGCCAAGACGGTCGGAAGCCTCGGCCTGAGCCGGTGCAACAGCCGCGACCGGCGCGGCCTGGGCCAAAGTCGCTTGAGCCAGAACCGGCGTCGCCGCCAGCCCCCCCGCCAGCAGCAGCATCTGGACGGCCGCAGCCGTCATCCAATGTGATCGGGTCATTACGCTACACTCCCCCAAAGAATGGTCAGGCTTCCTGCATAGGCGGCGATCCGGTCCTAGCCAAGCTGGATGGCGCTTGCCCGACGCCGCCGCCTCGGCGACAAGCAGACGATGAGTCCGGCTCCCCACATCGTCGACGTGCTGATCGCCGAGCGCGCGCCCCGGCTGACGGGATCGGCCGCCTGGCCCATGGCGCGACCCGCCCTCTACGGCCTGCTCGACTACGCCAAGGCGCGGCGCATGGCCGACGCCATCGGCCCCATGGCCGGACGCCAGGCGCTCGACTACGTCTCCGACCTGCTGGAGCTGACGGTGCGGACGGCGCATCTGGACCGCCTGCCCGCCTCGGGCCGCTGTCTGGTGGTGTGCAACCATCCGACCGGCATCGCCGACGGCCTGGCCGTGCACGACGCCCTGCGGACGGTGCGGAACGACCTGATCTACTTCGCCAACGCCGATGCGCTGCGCGTCTCGCCGCGCCTGTCGGAAACCGTCGTCCCCGTCGAATGGGTCACGGCCAAACGCACGCGCGAGAAGACCCGCGCCACGCTTCAGGCCGCCAAGGAGGCGTTCGAGGCCGAACGCTGCGTCGTCATGTTCCCGGCCGGGCGCCTGGCCCGCGTCGGCCCGGACGGCCGACTGACCGACCCCGAATGGGCCGCCACCGCCGCCTCCCTGGCCCGCAAATATGAGGCGCCGGTGATCCCGATCCACGTCGCCGGTCCGAGCAGCCGCCTGTTCCACCTGTTCGACAAGGTGTCGCAGGAATTGCGCGACATCACCCTCTTCCACGAGCTGCTGAACAAGAAGGGCCGCGCCTTCGACCTGATCGTCGGCCGTCCCATCCCGCCGCTGGCCCTGGACGTCGACGCCCAGGCCGCCACCCTGAAACTGAAAACCTTCGTCGAGCGGACCCTGGCCGCCGATCCTGACGCGACCTTCGCCTGATGATTTTCGACCTTCCCGACGCCGACGCCACCACCCGCCTCGGCGAAGCGATCGCTCCCCTGCTGGCGCCGGGCGAGGCCGTCCTGCTCTACGGCCCGCTGGGCATGGGCAAGTCGACGCTGGCGCGCGGCCTGATCCGCGCCCTGACGCACCCCGACGAGGACGTGCCCTCGCCGACCTTCACCCTGGTCCAGTTCTACGAGAGCGATCCGGCGATCGCCCATTTCGACCTCTATCGCCTCAGCCGTCCCGAAGAAGCCTTTGAGATCGGTCTGGACGAGGCGCTGGACGAGGGTTGCGCCCTGATCGAATGGCCCGAGCGTCTGGGCGACGACCCCGGTCGGATGCTCGGCCCCGACCGGCTGACGATCGAAATCTCGGAACCCGCCCCTCAGGCAGCCGCCCTCCGCGAGGGCGGCGATAGGGGCCTCTCTGGAAGAGTTGCGACCGCAACTGGCGCAGGGTCGTGGGAAGCGAAACTGAAGGAACTCCATGTCTGACCGCGAAGCCCTCCGTCTCGATTTTCTGCGCTCAACCGGTCTGGCCGAGGCCGTCCGCGCGCCCCTGCCCGGCGACGCCTCGACGCGGCGTTATGAGCGCCTGACGACGCCCTCGGGCGCCTCCCTGATGCTGATGGACCAGGCCCCCGCCGCCGAGAGCCAGCCCTGCGATCCGTCGTGGACGCCGGAACAGCGCCACGCCCAAGGCTGGAACGCCGTCGCCCGCCTGTCCGCCGGACGCATCGAGGCCTTCGCCGCCGTCGCCGCCCATCTGAAGTCGCTCGGCCTGTCCGCGCCTGAGATCGTCGCCGTCGACGCCCCCAACGGCCTGGCGGTGATCGAGGATTTCGGCGACGCCCTGTTCGCCCGCGTCATCGAGGACGGCGCCGATCCCGCCCCCCTCTATCGCGCCGCCGTCGAGGCCCTGGCCGTCCTGCACGCCGCCCCGACGCCCGATGTCCTGAGCGGCCCGGCAGGCGACTGGCCCCTGCTGACCTATGACCAGACGGCGCTGCAAGGCGGCGCCGACCTGTTCGTCGAATGGCTGCCCAAGCTGATCCCATCGTTGGCCTTCGATGAAGCCGCCGTCGCCGAATGGCGCGCAGCCTGGGCCCCGATCACGGCGGCGGGCGAGGCGGGCGCCTCCGTCATGGCTCACCGCGACTATCACGCCGAGAACCTGATCCGGCTGGACGGCAAGACCGGCGCCGCCTCGGTCGGGATGATCGACTTCCAGGACGCGGTGAAGGCCCATCCGTCATGGGATCTGCACTCCCTGCTGCAGGACGCCCGCCGCGACGTGGCGCCCGAGCTGGAGGCCTTGGCGCTCGACCACTATTTCGCCCTGCGCCCCGAGATCGACCGCGAGGCCTTCATGGCGTCCTACGCCGGCCTGGCGGCGCTGAACGAAGCGCGCATCCTGGGGATCTTCGCTCGCCTGATCGCCCGCGACGGCAAGCCCCGCTACGCCGCCTTCATGCCGCGCATGTGGGCGCACCTGAACGCCAATCTGAAGGCGCCGGGTCTCGAAGCCGTCGCCGCCTGGATGGACCGCCACGCGCCGGAGGATGTGCGTCGATGAAGACGATCGCGCTCTTCCTTCTCCCCTCGTGGGAGAAGGTGGGCCGCGCAGCGGCTCGGATGAGGGGGCGGGTTCCGCCGGTCTCGCCTTTGCCGTCTGAACGCGCGCGCGTCGCTGCCCGCCCCCTCATCCGTCATGCTCCGCATGACACCTTCTCCCACGAGGGGAGAAGGGCTGGAGTCGTTTTATGACCGCACCCACCACCGCCATGGTTCTCGCCGCCGGGCTCGGCACGCGGATGCGCCCCCTGACCAACGACCGGCCCAAGGCCCTGGTCGAGGTCGGCGGCAAGGCGCTGATCGACCATGTCCTCGACCGCCTGGCCGAGGCGGGCGTGACCGACGCCGTGGTCAACGTCCACTGGTTCGCCGATCGTCTGGAAAGCCATCTGGCCAGCCGCGCGCGCCCATCCATCACCATTTCTGACGAACGCGCCGAACTGCTGGAAACCGGCGGCGGCCTGAAGAGGGCGCGCCCTCTTCTGGGCGATGATCCCGTCTTCGTCGCCAATATCGACAGCGTCTGGATCGATCGCGGCGACGCCCTGGGCGACCTCATCCGCCTGTGGGATCCCGCGCGCATGGACGCCGCCCTGCTGCTGGCCCGGCGCGAAGGCTCCATCGGCTTCGAGGGCGGCGGCGATTTCTTCCTCGGAGACGACGGCGCCCTGACCTTCCGGGGCGAGGCGGCCAGCGCGCCCTACGCCTATATGGGCGTCCACATCACCCGACCCGATTACGCCGACCACGGCCCCGACGGCCCTTTCTCGCTCAGCCCCCTGTGGCGCGCCTCGGCCGCCGAGGGGCGCCTGTTCGGCTGCGTGCTGGACGGCGACTGGATGCACGTCGGCGACCCGGAGGCGCGCGATGAAGCCGAGGCGCGGCTGAAGGCGGAGACCTGACCATGACGGGGGGGCGCTTCGATCCGTTCGCCGGAAGCGGGCCGCGCTGGCGCGCCGTGCCCGCCTGGCGGCCCTTCCTCGAAGACCTGGCGGCGGGGGTGCTGGACTGGCTGGGCGACGCCCCGCCCGAGACCCTGACCGACGCCACCATCCTGCTGCCCAACCGCCGCGCCGCCCGCGCCTTCTCCTTCGCGCTGGGCAAGCTGGCGGGCGAACGCCCTGTCCTGCTGCCTCAGGTCCGCCCGCTCGGCGATCTGGAAGAGGACGAGCCGCCCTTCGCCCCCGGCGAACTGGGTCTGGACCTGCCGCCCGCCATCGCCCCCCTGACGCGCCGCTTCGAAATGGCGCGGATGATCGCCGAGGACTTCGAGCCGGGGATGAAGCCCCTGCGCGCGCTCGAAATGGCCGATGCGCTCGGCGCCTTCCTCGACTCCTGCCAGCTGGAGGAAGTCTCCGACCTGTCGCGCGTCGCCACCCTGGCGGAACAGGATCTGGCCGAGCACTGGCGCGAAAGCGCCCGCTTCCTCGGCCTCGCCGTCGAGGCCTGGCCCAAACGGCTGGAGGCGCTAGGGCTGGTCGATCCGGCCTGGCGCCGCGCCACCCTTTTGCGCCGTCTGGCCGAGGCGTGGGACGCCCGCCCGCCGCAGGCCCCCGTCATCGCCGCTGGTTCGACTGGCACCGTCCCCGCCGCCGCCGATGTGCTGAAGGCCGTTGCGAAGGCGCCGCAGGGCGTGGTCGTCCTGCCCGGCCTCGACCTTGATCTGGCCGCCGACGCCTGGGACCGCATCGACGACCAGCACCCGCAGGCCGCGCTGAAAGCCCTGTTGGCCCGCGCCGAAGTCACGCGCGAGGCCGTCCAGCTGTGGTTCCAGCCGCCACTCTATCCCGCCATCGAGGCGCGCGGCCTGGCCCGCCAGCGCCTGATCAACGAAGCCCTGCGCCCCGCCGAGGCCACTGACGACTGGCGCCGCGAGATCAAACGTCTTCGCGCCCGCTCGGCCGAGGCGGGCCGCGCCGCCGACCCCATCGCCGAGGGCCTGTCGGGCCTGTCCGTCCTGTCCGTCCGCGCCGAGGAAGAGGCCGCGACCGCCGTCGCCCTGATGATGCGCGAAAGCCTGGAGCACCGCACGCCCAACGGCCGCCCCATCAGTTGCGCCCTGGTGACGCCGGATCTGCAACTGTCGCGCCGGGTCGAGGCGCGGCTGGCGCGCTGGGGCATCGTCGCCGACTCCTCGACCGGCCAGCCGCTGTCGCGGATGACGGCGGGGGTGCTGGTCGACCTTGGCGCCCGTTTCCTGGCCGAGCCTCTGAAGCCGCAGACCCTGCTAGCCCTGCTGAAGCACCCACTGGTCCGCCTCGATCTGGGTGAGACGTCGCTCACCGACGCCGCCGAGGCGCTGGAGGAACACGCCCTGCGCGGCCCCCGCCCGCGCCGCTGGTCCCAGTTGCGCGAGAAGCTGCTGAAGGCGGGCGAACCCCGGCGCGGCGGCCTGCCGCTGGCCGACTGGAAGCTGGCTCGCCTCAAGGGCGCGCAGGCCCTCGTCGACCGGCTGGAGGCGCTGGCGACCGCCCGTCCCTGTCCGCCCGACGAGGCGGCCCGCACCCTGACCGCCCTGATCGAAGCCCTGGCCGGTCAGAACGCCTGGGCCGGACCGGACGGCGAGGCGGCGGCCGCCCTTCTGTCGGCCCTGATCGAGGGCGGCGGCCCGCTGGGTCAGACCACCCCCGCCGAGTTCGCTGATCTGATCGCCGCCTTGCTGGCCGAAGCCACGGTGCGCACCGGCGGCGCCACACATCCGTCCTTGCGCATCCTCGGCGCCATTGAGGCGCGGCTGGCGCGGGCCGACCGCATGATCCTGGCCGGGCTGGAGGAGGGCGTCTGGCCTAACGCGGCCCCGGTCGACCCCTTCCTGTCGCGGCCGATGCGCGCCGCCCTGCCCCTGCCCGCGCCGGAACGGCGTCTGGGTCAGACGGCGCAGGACTTCGTTCAGGCCGCCTGCGCTGACGAGGCGATCCTGGTCCACTGCGAGCGTCGCGGCGGCCAGCCCGCCGTGCGCTCGCGCTGGCTGTGGCGGCTGGAGATGCTGACGCGTGGCGCCGATGCACCCGACACCCCGGTCAAACTCAGCGCCCCCGACGGCGCTGCCGACTGGACCAGCGCTCTCGACGCCCCGCCGCCCGGCCCGGCCCGGCTGGCCCCGCGCCCCGCGCCCACGCCCCCGGTCGAGCGCCGCCCGCGCAGCCTCTATGTCACCGGGGTCGAGCGCTGGGTCCGCGACCCCTACGCCCTCTACGCCCGCCGCATCCTGAACCTCGAACCGATGGAGCGCCCCGGCGCCTCGGCCGAGGCCCTGGCGCGCGGCAACGCCGTGCACAAGGCCATCGAGCGCCTGACCGAGGACTGGCCCGATCTGCTGCCCGACGATCTCGACGCGGTGATCGAGCGCCTGTTGCTGGAGGAACTGACCGCCCACGGCTTCGAGGACGCCGCCATGGCCCGCGAGGCGCCGCTGGCGAAGAACGCCGCCCGCTGGCTGGCCGGGTTCGAGACCGAGCGCCGCGCGCGCGGCGTCGACCTGCTGATCGAGCAGCAGGGAGCCCTGACCTTCGACGTGCCGGGCGGCCCCTTCACCGTCAAGGCCTACGCCGACCGCATCGAGGTCGGCGCGCTGTCGGCCGCCGTCATGGACTTCAAGACCGGCCAGGTTCCGAGCGCCAAACAGATCAAGGCGGGCTTCGCGCCCCAGCTGACCCTGACCGGCGCCATTCTCGCCGCTGGCGGCTTCAAGGCGACTAACGGCCCCGTCTCGCCCGAAGAGCTGACCTACGTCCGCGTCGTCGGCCGCAAGAAGGCGGGCGAGGTCGCCGTGCGCGCCGCCGGGCCGGAGGCGCAGATCCTGTCCGACGCCGCCCTGCAAGGCCTGATGGCCCGCGTCGCCGACTTCGACAGGCCGGAGACGCCCTACCTCTCGTGGGCCGCGCCTCATCTGATGGGCAGCTACAGCCCCTACAACCTGCTGGCCCGCGTCTGGGAATGGCACGTCATCGGCGGCGGCGAAGAAGGAGAGGCGGAATGAACCTCCACGTTCGGGACGGCCTCAATCCCCAGACCCGCGCCGCCGACCCGGCCCGTTCGGTCTTCGTCACCGCCAACGCCGGATCGGGCAAGACCACTACTCTGGTCAGCCGGGTGGCGCGCCTGCTGCTGGGCGGCGCCGCGCCTTCGGCCATCCTGTGCGTGACCTACACCAAGGCCGCCGCCGCCGAGATGCAGGCCCGCCTGTTCGAGACTCTGGGCAAGTGGGCCGTCATGGACGACGGCGAACTGTCGGCTGAACTGGCGAAGCTGGACGACAGCGACACCGCCGCCCTCAACCCCGCCCGCCTGTCGGAGGCGCGACGCCTGTTCGCCCGCGCGCTGGAGACGCCCGGCGGGCTGAAGATCCAGACCATCCACGCCTTCTGCGAAAAGCTGCTGCGTCGCTTTCCCATCGAGGCGGGGGTGTCGCCGCGCTTCACCGTGCTGGAGAACGAGGCCGCGATCGCCCTGTCTCACGCCGCGCGCGAGGATCTGGCCCGCGCCGCCCTCAACGACGCCGAAGGGCCAGTCGGCGAGGCCTACAGCCATTTCGCGGTCGAGTTGGACTGGGGCCGCTTCCAGGATCTGCTGGCCCTGATCGAGAACAAACGCGCCGAACTGACCGACTATGTCGCCCGCGTCGCCGACGGCCGCGCGCCCGGCCCCTACGTCCTGACCGGCGCCGACCCGCAAAAGGCGCCCGAGGATATCGAGGCCGACTTCCTGCGCTGGCTGGACCGGGGCGAGGTCCGCCGCATGGCCGAGCTGATGGCCACCGGCTCCAAGACCGACAAGGATCGCGCCGCCGAACTGATCCACGCCCTCAACCACGACTGGACCTTCCACGGCCTGGGCGTCGTCTTCCTGACCGGCTCCGGCTCGCCCCGCAAGTCAATGGCGACCAAGCAGGCGCCGCCGGACGCCGCGGGCTGGCTGACCGATCTGCAGGACAAGTTCCTGGCCGCCCGCGACCAGCTGCGCGCCGCCAAGGTCGCCGACGACACCATCAAGCTGCTGACCCTCGCCAACGCCCACGCCGCCCTCTACGAGGCGGCCAAGACGGCCCACGGCGCGTTGGACTTCTCGGACCTGGTGGCGCGCACGGTCGAGCTGCTGACCGTCCGCTCGACCGCCGCCTGGGTGCTGTACAAGCTGGACGGCGGCGTCGACCACGTCCTGATCGACGAGGCGCAGGACACCGCCCCTGAACAGTGGGCTATCATGCGCGCCCTGACCGGCGAATTCTTCACCGTCGAGGGCACCGACCGCACCGTCTTCGCCGTCGGCGACGAGAAGCAGTCGATCTACTCCTTCCAGGGCGCCCGGCCCGAGCGGCTGCGACAGGAAGCGCAGGTCTACGACAGCCTGATCACCGGGGCGGGCGGCGCCTTCGAGGGCGTGCCGCTGGAGACCTCCTACCGCTCGACCGAGGCGGTGCTGACGTTCGTGGATGAAGTCTTCGCCACGCCCGAACGCGCCCGCGCCCTGGTCGGGGAAACCGGCGAGATTCCGCACCACACTGCCGCTCGTCTAGGCCAGCCCGGCGCCGTCGAGCTATGGCCACTGTTCGTGGACGAAGCCCCGCCCGAGCGCGACGCCTGGACCGATCCCGTCGATCAGGAAGGAACCGCCAGCGCCCGCAAACGCATGGCCCAGACCCTGGCGCTCGAAATCAAGCGCCAGGTCGACAGCGGCGCCGTCGTCTTCGACAAGGGCGGCGCTGCGCGTCCCTGCGGCTATGGCGACTTCCTGATCCTGGTCCGCCGCCGGGACGCGACGTTCGAGGAGATCATCCGCGCCCTGAAGGCGGCGGGAGCGCCGGTGGCGGGCGCCGACCGGCTGAAGCTGTCGCAGCACATCGTCTTCGACGACCTGAAGGCCCTGGCCCGCTTCGCCCTCTTCCCCGGCGACGATCTGACGGTCGCCGAGATGCTGCGCGGTCCCTTCTGCGACGTGGACGAGGACAGCCTGTTCGAGCTGGCGGGCCGCGAAAAGCGCGACGGCCTGTGGCGCGAACTGAAGCGCCGCGCGGGCGAACGGCCCGAGTGGGGTCGGGCGCTGGACCTGCTGCGCGCGGCGCGCGACGCCCGCGACCTCGATCCGTTCAGCTTCTTCTCCCGCCTGCTGAACCGGGTGGACGCAACCGGCCAATCAGGTCGCGCCCGCATCCTGACGCGGCTGGGGCGTGAGGCCGAGGAAGCCGTCGACGAGACCCTCAATCAGGTGCTGGCCGCCGAGGGGCGCGGCGGGACCGATCTGGAGACCTGCCTCGCCCTGCTGGAAGCCGCCGACGTCGAGGTGAAGCGCGAACTGGAAGGCCCGCGCGGCGAGGTCCGCGTCATGACTGTTCACGGCGCCAAGGGGCTGGAGGCGCCGGTCGTCATCCTGCCCGACACGACGATGAAGGCGAAGGCGCAGGGGCCGTCCCTGATGCCCGTCTCGCTGGAGGACGGCGCCGAGGCCTGGCTGATGTGCCCCGGCTCATCGAAGGAGGACTGCCCCGCCTCGGCCGACGCCCGTGCGGCGCGCGAGGCGCGGGTCGGCGATGAATCCCTGCGCCTGCTCTACGTCGCCCTGACCCGTGCGCGGGACCGGGTGATCGTCATGGGGCGCGGCTCCAAACGCGCGCCCGAGGCCGGGGACTGGTGGTCGGTGATCGAGGAGACCTTCAACCGGCTGGGTGATCAGGTGCGTGAACTGGACGGCGGCGTCCGTCGCTACGGCGCCGATCCCGACAGCCTGCCCGCCGCCGTCGCCACGGTTGAAGCCCGCCCTGAGGCCCCCGACTGGGCGCGGATCAACCCGCCGCGTGACGCGGCCGCCCGCTTCGCCTCGCCGTCGCAGATGCAGGAGCAGAAGCGCATCCCCGCCCCGTCGCCGCTGGCGCGCGGCGAAGGCCCCGGCGCGGGTCTGGGCCGCTTCCGGCGCGGGGACCTGATCCACCGCCTGCTGGAGCGCCTGCCCGACCTGCCGCCGCCCGACCGTCCCGACGCCGCGCACCGGATGCTGGCGCGCGAGCGCGACCTGAGCGAGGACCAGCGCGCCGAGATGATCGCCGCCGCCTTCGGCGTGCTGGACGACACCCGCTTCGCCCCCGTCTTCGGCCCCGGCAGCCGCGCCGAGGTCGCCCTGACCGGGACCGCGCCCGACCTGCCGTCCGGCGTGTCGATCTCCGGCCGCATCGACCGGCTGGTGATCACGCCCGAGCGGGTGCTGGTGGTCGACTTCAAGTCCAACCGCCCGGCTCCCGATCACGTCGAGGACGCCGATCCGGCCTATGTGCTGCAGATGGCGATCTACGCCGCCGTCCTACGCCGCCTCTATCCCGAGCGGGCGGTCGAGGCGGCCCTGGTCTGGACCGACGGGCCGAAGCTGATGGCGGTTCCTCAAGCCCTGATGGACAGCGCTCTCGAAAATGCGCGTTGATTTGTCGAGGATTCGCACCCACATCTGTGGCCGAACGTCGGACCTTCCGACGCGCAATCTATTCAGCGCTCAAACAGCAAGGCCCCGCGGGCCGAGCGATAGCGCCCTAAAGGAGAGCCATTCATGGCGACTGTGAAAGTCACCGACGACAGCTTCGACGCCGACGTCCTGAAATCCTCGACCCCCGTCCTGGTGGACTTCTGGGCCGAGTGGTGCGGCCCCTGCAAACAGATCGGCCCGGCGCTGGAGCAGATCGCCGACGAGCTGGCCGGCAAGGTCACCGTCGCCAAGGTCAACATCGACGACAGCCCCATGGTCCCGTCCAAGATGGGCGTGAAGGGCATCCCGACCCTGATGCTGTTCAAGGACGGCCAGATGACCTCGATGAAGGTCGGCGCCATGCCCAAGGGCAAGATCGTCGAATGGCTGGCCGAAGCCGGCGTCAAGGCGGACTAATACCCGCACGACTTTTCCCTCCCCGTCCCGGGGAGGGTGGTTGAGGCCGTCAGGCCGAAACCGGGTGGGGGCGGCGCCGCTGACGGGGCACCGCCTTTTCTTTTTGCAAACGCCCTCCCCCTCGATGGGGGAGGGTTGGGTGGGGGTGAAGGCAGATCGTTTCCGATAAAGGCGCGGGAGGCCTCCGCGCCTCGTGCGCCACGCCTTCTCACGTCGCGCCCTAATCACCTGGCCCTCCCCACCCGGTCGCTTCGCGACCACCCTCCCCGGGACGGGGAGGGAGAGGCGCGGCGTTTTGCTTCAGACCGGCCAGGTCTCGCGGCTGGCGCCCAGCACCTCGCCCGCCAGATACAGCGAGCCGCAGATGACCACCCGTCCGGCGCCCAGGGCCAGGGCGCGGTCCAGCGCGGCGTCCACTGATCCCGCCGCCATGGCGCCGAAGCCGCGTCCCTGGGCGACGCCGGCCAGAGCCTCCGGTTCGGCGGCCGTCCCGTCGAAGCCGACGGTGAAGACCTGGGCGTCGATCCCCTTCAAAGCTTCGAAGAAGCCGCCCGCGTCCTTGTTGGCCAACATGCCGACGATCAGGGCCGTGGGGCGCGGCGCGCGCGCCTGACGATCGGACAGGGCGCGGGCCAGGGCGCGGGCGGCGTGGGGGTTGTGCCCGCCGTCCAGCCACAGTTCGGCGTCCGCCTTCTGGGCCTTATCGGCATAGGCGCCTGCCGTCAGCCGCTGCATCCGCGCGGGCCAACGCACGGCCTTCAGGCCCTCGGCGATGGCGGTTTCGGGCAGGTCCAGCTCCAGCGCGGCGGCGATCGCCACGCCCGCGTTGTCGAACTGGTGCGCGCCGGGCAAGGCGGGCGCGGGCAGGTCGAGAAACCGCTCCTGATCCTGATAGACGAGGCCCCCGCGCTCGGCCCAGGCGTCGAAGTCCACGCCCATGACCGTCAGGGGCGAGCCGACCTCGGCCGCGCGGCGCTCGATCACCGCCATGGCCGCCTCGGATTGACGCGCCACGACGCCGCGTGCGCCCGCTTTCAGGATGCCCGCCTTCTCGCCCGCCACGCCCTCGATGGTCGTGCCCAGAAACTCGGCGTGGTCCAGATCAACCGGGGTGATGACGCTGAGCAGGGGCCGGGCGATGACGTTGGTCGCGTCCAGCGATCCGCCCAGGCCGACCTCGATGATCGCCAGGTCTGCGGGCGTCTCGCTCATGGCCAGAAGGCCTGCCGCCGTGGTGCTTTCGAACACGGTCGCCTGGCCGCCGGTCTCGGCCATCGCCGCCTCGACCCGGTCGAGGATGGCGTTCAGCGCCTCATCCGTGATCAGCGTCCCAGCCAGCCGGATGCGCTCGTTGAAGCGCACCAGATGCGGCGAGGTATAGGTGTGGACGCGCAGGCCCGCCGCCTCTGCAATCGCCCGGAGCAGGGCGACCGTCGATCCCTTGCCGTTGGTGCCCGCGACATGGACCACCGGCGGCAGCTTGTCCTGCGGATCGCCGAGCGCGGCGCACAAGGCCCGCATCCGGTCCAGCGACAGGTCGATGCGCTGGGGATGCCGGGCGCGCAGGCGTTCCGAGATCGGGTCCATGGGAAAAGCCTGCGGTTAGGCAGCCTTCTTCTGGGCCGTACCGCCCATCAGCATGGACAGGATCTGGCCCAGCGTGGTCGGCAGGTCGCCGCGCGCTGCCACCTTGTCCACCATGCCCTTGTCCTTGAGGTATTCCGCGCGCTGGAAGCCCGGCGGCAGTTTCTCGCGGATGGTGGTCTCGATCACGCGCGGACCCGCGAAGCCGATCAGGGCGCCCGGCTCGGCCAGGTGAACGTCGCCCAGCATGGCGTAGGAGGCCGTGACCCCGCCCGTCGTGGGGTCGGTCAGCACCACGACGTAGGGCAGCTTGGCCGCCTTCACTTCCTGAACGGCCAGCGTGGTGCGGGCCATCTGCATCAGGCTGAGGGCGCCTTCCTGCATCCGCGCCCCGCCGGCGGCGGTATAGCAGACCAGGGGAACGTTGCGCTTCACCGCTTCACGCGCGGCGGCGATGAAGGCCTCGCCCGCCGCCATGCCCAGCGAACCGCCCATGAAGGTGAAGTCCTGAACGATGACCACGGCGGGCGCGCCGCCGATGCGGCCGTAGCCGATGGCCATGGTGTCCTTGCGGCCCGCCGCCTTGCGCGCCGCCGACAGGCGATCGCGATAAGGCTTGCCGTCCGAGAATTTGAGCGGGTCTTCCGGCACGTCCGGCGTGTCGATGCTCTCGAACAGGCCGTCGTCGAAGGTGGCCTTCAGGCGCGTCGGCGCATTGATCCGCATGTGACGGCCCGACGGCGTGACCCACAGGGCCGCCTCCAGGTCCGAGCGGAACAGCATCTCGCCCGTGTCGGGGTCCTTGACCCACAGATTGTCCGGGGTGTCGCGCGGGCTGACGATCTTGCGCACGCCGGGCGCGAAACGCGACAGCCAGCCGCCGCGAGCCTTGTTCTCGGGATTTTTATCGACCATGGGCGGGGCCTTTAAACGGTTTCCGTCACGGAAGCACTAGTGCGGGCGGCATGAACCGCATCGGCCAGGGCCTTCACCTTGGCCAGAACGCGGGGAACGGCCGGTTCGTTCGCCGCCAGCGCGGCGGCCACTTCGTCGACGAAGACGGAGCCGGCGACCACGGCGTCGGCGACGCGGGCGATCTCGGCGGCGCGCTCGGGCGTCTTCACGCCGAAGCCGACGGCGACGGGCAGGTTGGCCGCACGACGCACGCGTTCGACGGCGGGCGCCACGTCAGCGGCCACAGCTTCCTTCACCCCCGTCACCCCGGCGACCGAGACATAGTAGACAAAGCCCGACGTGCCCTCGGCGATGACCTTCAGCCGGTCGTCATCGGACGTCGGCGTGGCGAGGCGGATCAGCGACAGATCGGCCGCCTTCAAAGCCGCCAGCAGAGGCGCCGCCTCTTCCGGCGGGCAGTCGACCACGATAATGCCGTCCACCCCGGCCTCGGCCGCATCGCGGGCGAAAGCCTCATAGCCGTAGGATTCGACCGGGTTCAGATAGCCCATCAGAATCAGCGGCGTGTCCTGATCCGTCTTGCGGAAGTCGGCGACCAGATCGAGCGTGCCGCGCAGGGTCATCCCCGCCTTCAGCCCGCGCAAGGCGGCGCGCTGGATCGGCGGCCCCTCGGCCATCGGATCGGAAAACGCCAGACCCAGCTCGATCAGGTCGGCGCCTGCGGCGGGCAGGCCCTTGAGGATCTCCAGCGCCTCATCCCGGCTGGGATCGCCGGTCATGACATAGGGAACGAAACCGGCCCGGCCCTCGGCCTTCAGCCTGGCGAAGCGGGCGTCGATGCGGGCGGTCGTCACTGAGCCGAACCTCCCGAAGGCGTCGCCGCCGGAGCGGCGGGCGCCGCCGTGCAGACGTCGCCCGGAATGACGGCGAAGCCCAGATAGCCTGGAGCGGTCGCCTCGGCGGGTTTGGTCTCATCGTAGAAGGCGACCATCTGCAGGCCGTCGCAGCCGCCGCCGTCGCGGCGACGCACGAAGATGACGCGGTTGTCGTCGCCGTCGGCCGCCAGCCAGTTCAGGGTGGCTAGATGCTCGGTATAGGCGTCGGCCAGGGCGCCGATCTGATCCAGTTGCGCCGTCACGCAGAAGGCCGCCGTGCGCAACAGGCCGCCGCAGTCGGCCGCCTCCGTCGCCGGCGGCAGGACCGGCATTCCCGTGGCCGCTGGACCAGGCGGAATCGTCGGCGCGGTCTGTACGGGCGCCTGGCCAGAAGACGTCTGGGGCGCAGGCGCGGCGTTGTTCTGCGCCAGGGTCAGAGTCGGCGACACGGCCGCCACGACGGCGGCGATCAGCAAAGTCTTCATCATCACAGCTCCACGCCCAGGTGCTGGGCCACGGTGTTGATATCCTTGTCGCCCCGGCCCGACAGGACGATCACCAGATCGCCGCCCTTGCCGATGTCCTTGGCGACCTCGCCCGCGCGCGCCAGGGCGTGCGATGCTTCCAACGCCGGAATGATGCCTTCCAGCCTGCACAGCTGTTGGAAGGCTTCCAGCGCCTCGTCGTCCGTGCTCGACAGATATTCGGCCCGGCCGAGGTCATGCAGCCAGGCGTGCTCCGGACCAATGCCCGGATAGTCCAGACCGGCCGAGATGGAGTGCCCCTCCAGGATCTGGCCGTCGGCGTCCTGCAACAGATAGGTGCGGTTGCCGTGCAGCACGCCCGAGCGCCCGCCCTTCAGACTGGCGGCATGGGCGGGGGTGTCCAGGCCGTGGCCGGCGGCCTCGACCCCGATCAGGCGCACGCTCTCGTCCTGAATGAAGGGGTGCATGGCGCCGATGGCGTTCGATCCGCCGCCGATGCAGGCCATGACGGCGTCGGGCAGGCGGCCGATCTGGCGCTGGCTCTGGGCCTTGATCTCCTTGCCGATCACCGACTGGAAATCGCGCACCATGGCCGGATAGGGGGCCGGGCCCGCCGCCGTGCCGATGATGTAATAGGTGTCAGCGACATTGGTGACCCAGTCGCGCATCGCCTCGTTCATGGCGTCCTTGAGCGTCGCCGCCCCGGCCGTCACCGCCGTCAGTTCCGCGCCCAGCAGCTTCATGCGGAAGACGTTCGGCTGCTGCCGCGCCACGTCGACGGCGCCCATGTAGACCGTGCAGGGAAGGCCGAAGCGGGCGCAGACGGTGGCCGAGGCGACCCCGTGCTGACCGGCGCCGGTCTCGGCGATGATGCGCGTCTTGCCCATGCGGCGGGCCAGCAGGATCTGACCCATGCAGTTGTTGATCTTGTGCGCGCCCGTGTGGTTCAGGTCTTCGCGTTTCAGCCAGATGTTCGCGCCGCCGAAATGCTCGGTCAGACGCTCGGCGAAATAGAGCGGGCTGGCGCGGCCGACGTAGTGCTCCAGATAGCCGTCGAGTTCGGCCTGGAAGCTCGGGTCCGCCTTGGCCGCCGCATAGGCCGCCTCCAACTCGTGGATCAGCGGCATCAGGGTCTCGGGCACGAAGCGGCCGCCATAGGGACCGAAGCGCCCTTCGGCGTCGGGCCAGGCGTAGGAATTCGACAGGGAGGCGTTCACGATATCCGGCACACGAAAATCTTCAGGGAGGAAGGCGACGAAATCAGGACCGCGATGCGGCGTCCAGAAAAGCTTTGATCAGAGCCCGGTCCTTAACACCCGGCGCGCTTTCAACGCCAGAGGACACATCAACCATCGGCGCCCCTGAAATCCGCACCGCCTCGGTGAGATTTTGCGGATCTAGCCCTCCGGCGAGGAACCAGTTTGCCGGAAGCGTCCGGTTCTGCATCAGCGTCCAGTCGAACGAGGCCCCCACCCCGCCGGGCAGATCGGCGCCCTTGGGCGGCCTGGCGTCGAACAGCAGATGATCGGCGACGCCGGTCCAGTCCGCGACATCGGCGAAGTCGGCCTCATCCCGGATCGGCAGGGCCTTGATGATCCCCGCTCCCGTCAGCCTTCGCGCCTCGGCCGCGCGCTGCGGCGTCTCCTGGCCGTGCAACTGGATGAAGTCGGGCCGCAGGATCAGGGCGACCTCGCTCAACAGGGCGTCGTCGGGATCGACCAGGACGGCGACCACCTTCGCCTTGCCCCGTGCACGGTCGAACAGGGTCGCGGCGTGCAGCGGCGGGATGTGACGCGGGCTCTTCGGAAACACCACCGCCCCGACAAAGGCCGCCCCGCCCTCCAGCGCCGCATCCAGCGTGTCCGGCGTCGTCAGGCCGCAGATCTTGGTCAGTGTCATGAGACAGGCAGGTGCGCGAGCATGAAGAAGAGGTCAAGCACGCCCTTCTTCTCCCCGCTCACCCCGGCGGACGCCGGGGCCCAGTTCTTTGGCGGCAAACGCGGCGCGTGAAGCTCTCACTGGATCCCGGCGTCCGCCGGGATGAGCGGAGTTTAAGAGACAAAGATCGAAGCGATCTCAGCCTCGCTCAGCAGCCGCCAAGCGCCCGGCGCCAGATCGTCCGGCAGCGCCAGCCCGCCCAGCCGCTCGCGGTGCAGGGTCTCGACGTGGTTGCCCGCCGCCGCGAACATCCGGCGCACCTGATGATAGCGGCCCTCCGTCACCGTCAGCAGGGCCTCGGTCGGCGACACGACCTCCAGCACGGCGGGCGCCAGCGGCTTGTCCTCGCCCTCCAGCACCAACTCGCCCGAGGCGAACAGCGCCCCTTCCGTCCCGTTCAGCGGCCGCGCCAGCGTCGCGCGATAGACCTTGGCCACATGACGCTTGGGCGAGATCACCCGGTGCAGCAGGTCGCCGTCGTCGGTCAGCAGCAGCAGGCCCGAGGTCTGCTTGTCCAGCCGTCCGATGGTCGAGATCGCCGGGTCGCGCCGCCGCCAGCGGTCGGGCAGCACGTCATAGACCAGCGCCCCGTCCTCCTTGTGCGAACAGGTCATGCCCAGCGGCTTGTTCAGCAAAACGACCAGCCCCGCCACGGGGTCCAGCGCCTCGCCGTCGATCTCCATGCGGCTCGGCAGATCGGGCGTCACCGGAATGCGCTTCGACACATCGGTCAGATCGGCGCCGTCCAGCACGATGCCGCCCGCCTTGCCCAGCCGCGCCATCTCGGCCCGCGAGCCGTAGCCCATCGAGCCCAGCAGCTTGTCCACGCGGGACGTCGGAATCTTCTTGCTCATGCCCTATCGCCCTTCGGGCTACTTGAGGGCGGGATCACTTCACCGCCTCGAAAACCTTGTAGCCGCCCTGATCCACGACCATCCGCACCCGCTTGAAGGCGGCGTCCAGTTCGGCCTCATAGGGCAGATGGCGGTTGGCGACGATCCAGGCCGTTCCGCCCTTCTTCAGCATCTCGGCCGCCTTGCGAATGAAGGCCTGCCCCAACCGCCGGTCCTCGTCGCCACCGTCGTGGAAGGGCGGGTTGCTGACGATGAAGTTCAGATCGCCCGCCCCTTCCAGCGTCCGCACGTCGGCCCAGTCGAAGCTGGCCCGCGCGTCCTCGACATTGCGCTTCGCCGCCTCGACCGCGCGCCGGTCGATGTCGACCAGCCGCAGGGCCGTCACGCCGGGCGCGCGCAGCACCACCGTCGACAGCGCCCCGAAGCCGCAGCCCAGATCGGCGCCCAGCCCCTTCAGCGGCGGCAGCACCTGCGCCAGCAGCGCCGTGCCCGGATCGATCCGATCCCAGGCGAAGACGCCCGGCTGCGACCAGGCCTCCAGCCCCGGAACCACGCGCGGCGCACCCGCCTCGATCGCGGCGTCCAGCCCCTCGGCCGCCTCCGGTCGAATGACGATGCAGCGGCGATGGTGGGCCTTGGCCGTCTCGGCGACTTCAAGGCCAAAGGCCTTCAGCTCCTTGCCCAGCCGCGAGCCGCCCTTGTCCTTGGGCGCCATGACGTCCAGCCGCCCGCCGGGCTTCAGCGCCTTCAGCGCCAGCGCCAGCGTATAGCGACGCTCTACCGCGCCCGGCGGGGCATAAAGCATCACCCCGTCGGCTGATCCGGGCGCGACCGTCTCCAGCGCCGTCGAGCCAGGGATCAGGGGCGAGGTCTGCGTCGCCGTCGAGGGCGGATCGAACACCGCGGGCGGGCGGCCGTAGAGAAGCATGGTCATGATGCAGCCCATTATCCCTTCTCCCCTTGTGGGAGAAGGTGGCTGGCGCAGCCAGACGGATGAGGGGTCTCGCAAACTCTAAAAAAGACGGCTGCATCCTGAATCCAGAAACCCCTCATCCGAGCGCCTTCTCCCTCAAGGGGAGAAGGACGCGGCTGGAGGCGGGTTCGCGGGTGACACCCCCGGCCGAATACGGCACAACGGCCGCCATGTTGGACTTCCCCCCGCTCGCTGACTCCTCGCCCACGCTGGACGAGGCGCGGACCCTGCTGGAGCGCGTGTGGGGCCATGCCGATTTTCGCGGGCTTCAGGCGTCGGTGATCGAGGAAGTGCTGGCTGGACGCGACGTGCTGGCCGTGCTGCCGACCGGCGGCGGCAAAAGCGTCTGCTATCAGGTGCCCGCCATCCTGCGCGAGGGCGTGGGTCTGGTCGTCTCGCCGCTAATCGCCTTGATGACCGATCAGGTCGAGGCGTTGAAACAGCAGGGGGTGGCGGCGGCCCGGCTGGATTCGGGCCTGACCATGGACGAGCGTTCCGCCGTCTGGCGCGCGGCGCGCTCGGGCGAGCTGGACCTGCTGTACGTCTCGCCGGAAGGCTTGGCGTCGGGGTCCATGCTGGAGCGTCTGGCCGAACTGCCCATCAGCCTGATCGCCATCGACGAGGCGCACTGCGTGTCTCAGTGGGGCCATGACTTCCGCCCCGATTACCGCACCCTGGGTCGTCTGGCCGAGATCTTCCCCCGCGTGCCCCGCATCGCCGTTACCGCCACCGCCGACGCCCGGACGCGCGATGACATCCTGGCCTCTTTGAAGCTGGGCGAGGCCCGCGTCTTCGTCGACAGCTTCGCCCGCCCAAACCTGCAGCTGACCGCCGAGCGCAAGGTCAACGGCTCGCGCGCCCGCACCGACGCCCGCGTGGTTGAACTGGTGCGCGAACGACGCGGCCGCTCGGGCGTGGTCTATTGCGGCAGCCGCGACGGCTGCGAGCGAGTGGCCGACGCGCTGCGCGACGCCGGGACCAACGCCATCGCCTATCACGCCGGGTTCGACGCCCGCGAACGCGACCGGCGGCTGGAGCGCTTTCTGGCCGAGGACGGGACCGTCATGGTCGCCACCATCGCGTTCGGCATGGGGGTGGACAAGCCGGACGTGCGCTTCGTCATCCACGCCGATCCGCCGGGTTCGCTGGAAGCCTATTGGCAAGAGATCGGCCGCGCCGGACGCGACGGCGAACCGGCCGAGGGCATCACCCTGTATGGCCCGTCCGACATCGCCTGGTCCCTGCGCCGTCTCGACAGCCGCCCGATGGCCGAAGAGGTCAAACAGGTCCAGACTCGCAAGGTGCGCCAGCTGTTCGCCATGCTGGACGGCGCGACCTGTCGCCCGCAATCCGTGCGTCGCTATTTCGGCGAGCAGGACGCCGAGCCCTGCGGCGTCTGCGACGTCTGCGGCGATCCGCCCGCCACCTTCGACGCCCTCGTCCCCGCGCAGAAGGCGCTGGCGGCGGTGCAGCGGCTGGGCGAGCGCTTCGGCCGCACGCGCGTCATCGACCACCTGACCGGCCGGACCAAGGACGTTCAGCCATGGGAGGCGGGCCTATCCACCTGGGGCGTCGGGGCCGATCTGTCGCTGGTCGGCTGGCGCGACGTCATCGACCATCTGATGTTCGAAGGTCTCCTGGTCGAGGATCCCAATGACGGCAAGCCTCTTGTTCGCCTGGGCGACCCTCAGGCCGTGCGCGCCGTCTATCGCGGCGAGCGGGTGGTGCGGGTCAAGGAGCCGCCGACTCGCGCCGTGGCCGAGGACAAGCCGCGCCGCAACGCCGGGCGCAATCTGGCGGTCGAGGGACTGGACGCCGATGTGCGCGCCCGCTTCGAGGCCCTGCGCGCCTGGCGCCGCGAGCGCGCCATCGAGCAGCGCGTGCCACCCTACGTCATCTTCCAGGACAAGACCCTGGTCGAGATCGCCCTTCAGGAGCCGCGCGGCCTGGACCAGCTGGCCGTCATTCCTGGCGTCGGCGCAGGCAAGCTGGACCGCTACGGCCCGGCGGTGCTGGAGGCGCTGGAGGCCGTCGCCTGACGGTTTCCATGACCAAAGCTTAACTGGCGCGTCATTCCTCCGCCTGTCACCTCTTTCAGCGAGGATGACGAGGGGATGCTCATGAACCGAATGTTGACCGCAGGCTTCGCCTGCCTGGCGATGGCGGGCTCGGTTCAGGCGCAGGAAACCCCAAACGCAGCATCCGGACCGATGGACCAGCCGCGCGACTGGTCCGCTGCCCTGGTCCAGGACGCGACCGGCCTGCACGACATCATGATCGACAGCCACCCAGGCGTGCATGACCCGCTCAATCCCGGCTTCCGCGCGCGCCTGGATCAGGGGCTGGCGACGGCGCTGGAGCGGGCCAAGACCACCACGGATCGAGGCGGCTGGTGGTGGGCGATGCGCGCCTATGTCGCCAGCTTCGAGGACGGCCACGTTCAGATCCGCCTGACCCAGAGGGACTTCGGCTTCCCGACCCGCTGGCCCGGCTTTCTGACCGCCTATCGCGGCGCCGATCAGGTGGTCGCCGACCGCGATGAAAGCGACGACGCCGCCCCGCCGCTGGGCGCCCGGCTGATCGACTGCGACGGCGTGGACGCCGCGACCCTGGCCGAACAGCGCATCGGCCAGTTCCGGGGCCGCTGGTTCCTGGAGGCGATCAAGACCCGCTTCGGCGACTGGATGTTCCTGAGCTCAGAGAACCCGTGGCAGACAGAGATGAAGACCTGCCGTTTCGAGGCGGGCGACGCGACCAAGACCTACGCCCTTGACTGGCGTCCCGCGCCGGATGATCTGAGCGACCGCCGCGCCCGGCTGATGCCGGGCGCCCGGCCCGACTTCGCCCTGAAGCATTTCGACGACGGCGGCTTCTGGATCTCGACCCCCACCTTCAACGGCGACCCCGCCGGCGAAGCCTACGCCGAACTGACGGCCCTGGTCGCCGACATGAAAACCAAGCAGGACGCTCTGCGCGCCGCCCCCTATGTGGTGCTGGACCTGCGCGGCAACGGCGGCGGCTCCTCGCACTGGAGCCAGCTGATGGCCCAGGTCCTGTGGGGCGACGACTGGATGGCGGCCCATCCCGAACCGGCGATCGAAGGGGTCGACTGGCGCGCCTCGGACGGCAACATCGCCGAAATATCCGCCTTCCTCGACAAGCTGCGCGCCACGAACGGCCAGCCCGAGCTGATCGCCTGGGCCGAAGACGCCATCAACGGCATGAAGGCGGCGAAGGCCGCGGGCCAGGTCTATTGGCGCAGCGCCAATGACGATGACGACATCGACCCGGCGGCCCCGACCTTTCCCGCGCCGCGACTGATGACCGGACGGGTCTATGTCCTGACCGATTCCAGCTGCGGCTCGGCCTGCCTGGACGCCGTCGATCTGTGGAAGACCGTGGGGGCCGTCCAAGTCGGCCGCGAGACCTCGGCCGACACCGTCTACATGGAGATCAGGGAGCCGACCCTGCCCAGCGGCCTGGCCGAGATCGCCGTGCCGATGAAGGTCTATCGCGGCCGCGCGCGCGGCAACAACGAGCCGCAGCGCCCCCAATACGTCATCGAAGGCGACATGAGCGACGACGCGGCCCTGCTGGCCTCGATCCGTCGGCTTCAGCCGAACTGACGCCTCAGCGCAGGAAGCGTTCGACCGCCTGCTGGAACTGACGGGGGCGGTCGATCATGACCATGTGCTCGGCCCCCTCGATCCGTTCGAAGGCGGCGGGGTGCGGCAGGGAGCGGTAGCCCGCGCGGAACAGGCCGTCGACATGGCTGCGCGGACTCTTGTCGTCGGGGCTCCAGCCGTAGACGACAGTGACCGGCGCCTCGATCAGCGGCAGGCGCGAACGCAGGTCGGTGGTCATCACCTCATACAGGCCCTGGGCCAGCACGCGGCGATCGCCGCCCTGCCATCCCAGACCGCCCAGCAGGTTATCGGCGGCCCCGCCCAGCTCCAGCCCCATGGAGGAGGCCTGGGTCCGCAACGCCTGGTCGCCCAACAGCATCAGCCCCTGATAGGCGATGCGGGCCAGCGGCTCGACATCGGCGGCGGTCGAGCCGGGGCTGATCAGCGACGGGAAGAAGGGCGAGGCGTCCACCACCATGACCTTGCCGATGCGCTCGCCCGCGTCGGCGGCGACACGCAGCGCCACCTGACCGCCCATGGAATGACCGATCAGGGCCGGGCGACGCAGGCCCTGCTCTTCGATATAGCGGCGGATTTCGGCGGACGTCGGCGCGCCGACCAGCCCTTCGGCGTTACCGCCGGGCGCCGTTTCGCCAAAGCCGCGCACCGTCACCAGATGCACCCGATAGCGCCCCTCCAGCGCCGCCGCCGTGCGCGCCCAGACGGCCGAGGTCGAGGCCAGGCCGGGGATCAGCACGACGTCCGGTCCCTGGCCCTTCGTCTCGACCAGGATGCGTGACGACTGGAACGGCGCGGCGGCGGGCGTCGCGGGCTCGGTCGGCGCAGCCGCCGCCCCCGCCGGCAGGGCGACTCCAGCCAAGACGCCGGCCAAAACGGCGGACAAGACACTGAAACGGAGCGAATGGCGCATGACGTCAGCCTGCCGGTCGATAACGGCGAAACCTCGACCGGGGCGCGCGCACGGCTGGGCCATTGTGTTTTTTCTCCAACAGGAGTGAACTCGGTTCCTTCCTGGGGAGGATGCTATGAAACCAATCATTATCGCCATAGCCGCCGTCGCCGCTCTGGCCGCTTCACCCGCCCTGGCCGAAAGCTGGCACGTCGTCTCGCGCAGCTCGGCCACGGTCTTCATGCTGGACGTGGATTCCATCACCGAGGGGGACGGCGCACGCACGGCCCTGCTGGCGCGCGTGCCGGCGGCGGGCGCGACCGACGACCTGTCCTATTCCGCCGGCCAGATCAGCATCCGCTGCAGCGCCAACCAGTCCAAGCCGGGGGTGGAGATCCTCTACGGTCCCGACGGCGCCGAGCAGGAGCGAATCGACGACGGCTACGACTTCGACGCCATCGCCAAGAACTCTCTGGATTCCTACATCAAGGACATGCTGTGCGACGGCCAGCGCAGCACCAGCATCTATCCGTCCATCCGCGCCTTCATCGAGGCGGGACGCCCGCGCTAAGGCGGCGCCGTAAGGCGGCCCGCCCCTTGCCGGGGCGGGGTCCGGCGTCTATCGCCTAGCTTGGGGGCGCACGTCCCTGGTTCGGACGGGCCTTGCTCCATCCTCAGCGCCTGAGGCGACGCTCCAGGGCGGCCGAACCTGTAGTGTAAACAGTCAGAGTCGCCGCCTTGCCCCACCCGACGCCCGCTGTCGCCGCCTCGTCCCGCGTTCCCGAACCCTCTCTTGATCCGCAGAGCCTGGAGCGCCTGCGCGCCCTGCTCAGCGCCAACGCCGACGCCATGGTGGCCGCCTTCTATCAGGTGCTGCTCAACGACCCGGACGCCCAGACCTTCCTGCATCACTCCATCGTTCAGGAGCGGCTCAGCCCCTCGCTCCGCAGCTGGCTGATCGCCCTGTTCGCCCCGGACCTGGACACGCGCGACGCCGCCTTCATCGCCCGTCAGACCAAGATCGGCGAGGTCCACGCCCGTATCAAGATTCCCATGCACCTGGTCATGGCCGGAGCAGCTGTGCTGAAGGCGCGGCTGGCGGATGATCTGGCCAGCGATCCGGCGGCCTTCGACCTGTTGCGCCTGGCGGGCCAGCGCATCGACCACGCCCTTCGCCTGATGAGCCAGTCCTATGAGAGGGGCGCCAGCAACCGGGCGCGTCTGGACGAAGCCTATCGTCTGTTCTCCCTGGATCAGGACATCCACTTCGAGCGCGAAAGCCAGCGCGCGGGCCTGATGGAATGGAGCCAGAAGACCCTGTTCCGCATCCTGGGATCAGGCGGCGTCGATGGGGCGGGCGCGCTGGGCGCCTCGCCGTTCGGTCTGTGGATTCGTCACCGGGCCGACTTCCTGTTCGACGGTTCGCCGCACCTGTCGCGGCTGAACGCCGCCATGGACCGGATCGACAGGGAGCTGCTGCCGCGGTTCACGCCGAACGCCGCCCCGGCCGACCTCGCCGCGCCCCTGAAGGCGCTGGAAGCCGCCGTCGAGGAGGTCGCCTTCCTGTTGAACGAGATGTTCCAGGGCCTGGCGGGCATGGAGGGCGGCCGCGACCCGCTGACCCGCGCCCTGAACCGACGCTTCCTCTCGTCGATCCTCAGCCGCGAGATCGGCTTCGCCAACGCCAACCACACGCCCCTGTCGGTGCTGCTGCTGGACGTCGATCACTTCAAGCGGATCAACGATACGCACGGCCACCCGGTCGGCGACGAGGTGCTGCGCCAGGTGGCCGAGGCCGTGACCGAGAACGTGCGGCCCAGCGACTTCGTCTTCCGCTACGGCGGCGAAGAATTCCTAGTGGTCCTGGTCGAGACCAGCCTGCACCAGGCCGCGACCATCGCCGAGCGGATGCGCCTGGCCCTGGCGGCCAAGGCCATCACCACGGGCGGCCTGACCCCGTTCCACATCACGGCCTCGATAGGCGTGGCCGCGCATCAGGGCCACCCGGACGAGAACTATCTGGTGAAGGCGGCAGACGACGCCCTCTACCGCGCCAAGCAAAACGGCCGGAACCGGGTCGAGCAGGACCGCCGCGGCGTCTGACGACGCCGCGCGCAGCCCGCGCGATCAGGCGTCGACGGCGGCGTCCAGGGCGTTGTCCTGGATGAACTCGCGACGCGGCTCGACCACGTCGCCCATCAGCTTGGCGAACAGGTCGTCGGCGTCGTCGCCATGCTCCACCTTCACCTGCAGCAAGGTGCGGGCGTTGGCGTCCAGGGTGGTTTCCCACAGCTGTTCCGGGTTCATCTCGCCCAGGCCCTTGTAGCGCTGGATGGCGATGCCCTTCTTGCCCGCGTCCAGCACGGCCGCCAGCAGGTCCAGCGGGCCGCGGATGGTCGTCGTCTTGTCCTTGCGGCGATAGACGGCCGGGGCCGAGAACAGGCCGTCGAAGGCGGCGGCGCGTTCGGCCAGACGGCGAGCGTCCAGCGAGCGGCCCAGCACCTCGTCCAGCACGATGGTCTCGCTGACGGCGCGGCGCACGCGGTTGAACGCCACCCCGCCCTGGGCGGCCAGCTCGCCGCTCCACGGGCCGTCGCCTTCTTCGGCGTAGAGGTTCAGCCGTTCAGCCGCCCGCGCGGCGCGGTCGGCCAGCTCGCCGGCGTTTTCGTTGAACAGACCGGCCAGGGCGCCCTGCTCGATGGCGAAGGCCGGGGCGCGCGTCGCCAGCCGGTCGACCAGCGCCTTGAAGCCCTTGGCCTCGCGAACCAGCTCCTGCAGGTCCATGCCGGCGCGCACCTCGCCCGAGGCCAGTTCCAGCACGGCTTCGGCGCTGCCTTCCTCGATCAGATAGGCGTCCATCTCCGCCTGGTCCTTGACGTAGCGGTGCTGCTTGCCCTTCGACACCTTATAGAGCGGCGGCTGGGCGATATAGACGTGGCCGCGTTCGATCAGCTCCGGCATCTGACGATAGAAGAAGGTCAGCAGCAGGGTGCGGATGTGGGCGCCGTCGACGTCGGCGTCGGCCATCAGAATGATCTTGTGATAGCGCAGCTTGTCAGCGTTGAAGTCGTCGCGGCCGATGCCGGTGCCCAGCGCCAGGATCAGCGTGCCGATCAGGTCCGACGACAGCATCCGATCAAAGCGCGCGCGCTCGACGTTCAGGATCTTGCCGCGCAGGGGCAGGACGGCCTGGTTCTCGCGGTTGCGGGCCTGCTTGGCCGAGCCGCCTGCGGAATCGCCCTCGACGATGAAGAGTTCGGACTTGGCCGGATCGCGTTCCTGACAGTCGGCCAGCTTGCCGGGCAGGGAGCTGATCTCCAGCGCCGACTTGCGGCGGGTCAGGTCGCGCGCCTTGCGGGCGGCCTCACGGGCGGACGCTGCTTCGATGATCTTGGAGACGATCAGCTTGGCTTCGACCGGGTGTTCCTCGAACCACTCGGACAGGCCTTCCGAGCACAGGTTCTCGACCGCCGGGCGCACCTCGGACGAGACCAGCTTGTCCTTGGTCTGCGAGCTGAACTTCGGATCCGGCACCTTGACCGACAGGACGCAGGTCAGGCCTTCGCGGGCGTCCTCGCCGGTCGGCGCGACCTTCTCCTTCTTGGCTAGGCCCGAGCTCTCGATATAGCTGCCCATGACGCGGGTCAGCGAGGCGCGGAAGGCCGACAGGTGGGTGCCCCCATCCCGCTGCGGGATGTTGTTGGTGAAGCACAGCATGGTCTCGTGGTAGCTGTCGTTCCACCACAGGGCCAGGTCCAGCTCGATGCCGTCCTTCTGGCCGCGAATGACGATGACGTCCTTCAGGATCGGGGTCTTGGACTTGTCGAGGTGGCGCACGAAGGCTTCGACGCCGCCCTCATAGTGCAGCATGATCTCGATCGGCTCAGGCCCGCGATGGTCCGACAGCTTGATGACCACGCCCGAGTTCAGGAAGGCCAGCTCGCGCAGGCGGTGCTCCAGCGTCTTCAGATCGAAGTCGATGTGGCTGAAGGTCGTGACCGACGGATAGAAGGTGACCTCGGTGCCGGTCAGAAGACGGCCCTTGTCCTCGCGCATCGGCGCCTCGCCGATGACCGCCAGCGAGCGCACGGTCTCGCCGCGCTCGAAGCGGACGCTGTGCTTCTTGCCGTCGCGATAGATGACCAGCTCCAGCCAGTCCGACAGGGCGTTGACCACCGAGACGCCCACGCCGTGCAGGCCGCCCGACACCTTGTAGGAGTTCTGGTCGAACTTACCGCCCGCGTGCAGCTGGGTCATGATGACCTCGGCGGCGGAAATGCCTTCCTCGGCGTGGATGGCGGTCGGGATGCCGCGCCCGTTGTCGGTCACGGTGACCGAGCCGTCCTCGTTCAGGGTGACCGTCACCAGGTCGGCGTGGCCGGCCAGGGCCTCGTCGATGGCGTTGTCCACCACCTCATAGACCATGTGGTGCAGACCCGAGCCGTCGTCCGTGTCGCCGATATACATGCCGGGGCGCTTGCGCACCGCGTCCAGGCCTTTGAGAACCTTGATGGAATCGGCGCCGTATTCGGGCGAGGGAGCAGTCTGTTCGGTCATGAAAACGTCGGCTCAGGGTCCGCAGGCGGACAGGGAAGAGGCGACCCTGCGGCCGCCCGTCTCAGAGGCGCAAATCAGCGCGCCCCGAAGTCTCAGATATATAGGAAATTCGACGGGAAAAGCGAGCCTTTAAGCCCTAAGCGGACAGCCCGCCGCCTTCCACCGCCACGAACTGCGCCCGGCCTTCCAGCGCTGCGAACAACGGGCGTTCTGTCCCGGTCATGAAGGCCTGAAGCTTCAAGGCTTCGATCTCGTCGAACAGGGCGGCGCGGCGGGCTTCGTCCAGGTGGGCGGGCGCCTCGTCCAGCAGCAAAACGGGCTGCGCGGGCTGATCCGCCAGACGCGCCACCTGGGCCAGGATCAGGTTCAGCACCAGGGCTTTCTGCTCGCCGGACGACCCCTCGGCGGCGGGCCGGTTCTTCTCGCGGTGCAGCGCCGTCAGGTCCGAGCGGTGCGGCCCGAACAGGCTGCGCCCCGCCGCCGCGTCGCGGGCGCGGGCGCGCATCAGGCCTTCGCCCAGCGCCTCGACGATGTCGGCCTCATCCGCCCCCGCCGCCGCCATCTCTTCGGCCGGCCCCGCCAGGCCCAGATCGGCCTGAGGGAAGGGACGGTCGGCGCGGGCGTCGATCCCGGCCTGAAGCGCCTTCAGCGCCCCGGCGCGGGCCATCGCCGCCCGCGCGCCGCTCTCGGCCAGCCGGGCCTCCAGGGCGTCGAGCCACAAAGGATCGGCCGGGCGCGTCTCGTCGGTCAGCAGCCGTAACCGTTCGCGCAGAGCCTTCTCATAGGCGGAGACAACGGCCGCGTGGTCGGGATGGGCGGCGAAGACCAGCCGGTCGAAGAACCGCAGCCGCTCGGCCCGCGCGTCCGAGAACAGCCGGTCCTGCTCGGGCGTGGCCCAGACCGGGCGCAAATGATCCAGCAGCCGTCCCGGCGGCGCCGTCTCGCCGTCGATGCGCACGATGCGCCGCGCCGACAGCCCCATGGTCTGCACGCCGGTGCCGAGGCGCACCTCGTCGCCGTCGGCTGCCTGCAGCGTCGCCGCCACGGCCCAAGGCCGCCCGACCGCCTCGCCCGGCTCGCGCCGCCCCATCTCGGCCGCCGTCGCCCCGCGCAGCCCCTTGCCGGGGGTCAGCAGGCTGATCGCCTCCAGCAGATTGGTCTTGCCCGCCCCGTTCGGCCCATGCAGCACGACGGTTCCGCCGGAAATCGGCAGGGTCGCGCCCGCGTAGGAGCGGAAGTCGGTGAGGGCGAGGGAGGTGATCATGCGTTGATCAGCAGATACACCGATTTGGCGTAGGGGCGCTGAAGAAGAAACCGCTCACCCCGGCGGACGCCGGGGCCCAGTACGAACCACGCTCTGCGCGCTTGCAACCAAAGGACTGGATCTCGGCGCCCGCCGGGATGAGCGGGGCATAGGCTCAGCACGCATCAAAGCAGTGTCGGCAGCAGATCATCCCAAGCCGGGTTCATCCGCTCGATCAGGTCTAGCTTCCATTCACGGCGCCATTCCTTGATCTGGCGCTCACGACGAAAGGCTTCGTCGCGCGTGCCGTGGTGCTCATACCAGACGAGGCGAGAGACATCATATCTCGCTGTGAAACCGCCGCGCAGCGTCTCGCGATGCTCGACGACCCGCTTCAGCAGATCGTCGGTGGAGCCGGTGTAAAGCGTGCCGTTGCGGCGACCGGCCAGGATGTAGATGTAGAAAAACATCCAACCTCCCGGCGCGGCTCTCACTGGACCCCGGCGTCCGCCGGGGTGAGCGGTGTGGTTACACCCGCAGCGGCATCAGCACGTACTGGACGCCCACGTCGGCCGGGTCGAGCACCAGGGTCGGGCTGGCCGGGTCGGCGAATTTGAAGTGAGCCGTCTCGCCGGTGATCTGCCCGGCGACGTCCAGCAGGTATCGGGCGTTGAAGCCGATCTCGAACGGTTCGTCGGAATAGCCGATCTCGACCTCTTCCTCGGCCTGACCAGCTTCCATGTTGCGGACGGTCAGCTTCACCCGGTCGTTGTCGAAGGCCAGCTTCACCGAGCGGCTCTTTTCGGCCGAGATGGTGGCCACGCGGTCGACGGCCTTGGCGAACAGGGCGTTGTCGATGTCGGCCTGCTTGTCGTTGCCCTTGGGAATGACCCGCAGATAGTCGGGGAAGGCGCCGTCGATGACCTTGGAGGTCAGGCTGGCCTCGCCGAACTCGAAGCGGATCTTCTGGGCCGAGACCTGGACCTCGACCGGGCCGGCGCCGTCGTCCAGCAGGCGGCGGACCTGATCCACCGTCTTGCGCGGCACGATGACGCCGGGGCCGCCCGCCGCGCCTTCCGGCGCCGGGGTCTCGGCCAGGGCCAGACGGTGGCCGTCGGTGGCCACGGCGCGCAGCAGAGGAATGCCGCCGTCAGCCACGGTGTGCAGATACAGGCCGTTCAGATAGTAGCGCGTCTCTTCGGTCGAGACGGCGAAGCGGGTCTTGTCGATCAGACGCGCCAGATCTTCCTTGGGCAGGCTGTAGCGCGCGCCGGACGCCTCGGTCGACATGACCGGGAAGTCGCCCGCCGGCAGCACCGGCAGGTTGAAGCGCGAGCGGCCCGCCGCCACCACCAGACGCGGATCGTCGCCCGAATAGGTCAGCGACACCTCGGCGCCGTCCGGCAGCTTGCGCACGATCTCGTACAGGGTGTGGGCCGGGGCGGTGATCTGGCCCTCGACGTTCACCTGCGCCGGGGCCTCGTCGACCATCTCCATGTCCAGGTCGGTGGCCGCGAACGACAGGCGGTCGCGCCCGGCGCTCAGCAGCACGTTGGACAGGATCGGAATGGTGTTGCGACGCTCGACCACGCTCTGGACGTGCCCCAGGGCCCGAAGAAGCGCGGATCGTTCGATGGTCAGCTGCATTTGGTCTCGCCCGGTCGCGACCCCGCCGAAGCAGCGTCGCCGTAAATATGGGCAGGAACACTAGCGCATTGAGCGCAGGGGGCAACGGGCAGAGGCGCTTGCACGCCGTCTGCCCCCGATTTCCACAGGCTGCGCGCCCGAAAATCCGCTCATCCCGGCGAGGGCCGGGATCCAGATACAAACGTGGTGGTTGGTTAGAAAGGCCCACCGGAGCCGCAACGGCAGATAGCGAGCCTTACAATCTGGGTCCCAGCCTTCGCCGGGATGAGCGGGGAGAGGCGCTTAGCCGCGCAGTTTACGCGCCATTTTTCCTTGTTATCCGCGCAGTTTGCGCGTCAGGGCCTCGACGTCGCGGGCGATCTGGTCGTCCTTGGGCATCAGCTCTTCGATCTTGCGGACCCCGTGCAGGACGGTGGTGTGGTCGCGCCCGCCGAAGCGACGGCCGATGTCGGGATAGGAGCGGGTCGTGTGCTGCTTGCACAGGTACATGGCGACCTGACGCGGGCGGGCGATGGCGCGGGTGCGGCGCTCGCTCAGCAGGTCGGCCTGCTTCAGGTTGAAGTGCTCGGCCACCGTCTTCTGGATCTCGTCCACGGTGATGCGGCGCTCCGGCCCCGTGCGCAGGGCGGCGCCCAGTAGGGTCTGGACCTCATCCACCGTCAGGGCCGACAGACGGCTGCCGGCGACGGCGGCCAGGGTGTTCACGGCGCCTTCCAGCTCACGCATCGAGCCGGGGGTGCGGTCGATCAGATGCTCCAGCACGTCGGCGCGGGCCTCGCCCGAGACGACGCCCAGCTGGGCCAGGGCGTTCAGGCGCGACTGGGCCACGGCGACCTTGAGATCGCGGTCCGCCGCCTCGACCGGGCAGGTCAGGCCCGCCGCCAGGTGGCTGCGCAGGCGCGGCTCGACGTCGGTCAGGGCCATCGGCGCGCGGTCGGCCGACAGGACGATGCGCTTGCCGTCCTCGATCAGGGCCGTGAGGGTGTTCAGCAGCTCTTCCTGGGTCGAGGTCTTGCCGCCGACGAACTGGACGTCGTCCAGCAGCAGCATGTCGGCCGAGCGCAGGCTTTCCTTGAAGGCGGCGGTCGAGCGGTCCTGCATGGCCCGCACGAAGGTCGACAGGAAACGTTCGGCGGTCAGATAGACCACCTTGGCGTCCGGGCGCAGGCGCTGAGCCTCCCAGGCGATGGCGTTCAGCAGGTGCGTCTTGCCGTAGCCGTAGGGGCCGCAGAAGAAGACGGGGTTGAAGTGGCCGTCGGCCCAGGTCGCCACCTGCTTGGCGATGGCCAGGGCGAAGGCGTTGCCGTGGCCCTCGACGAAGCTGTCGAAGGTCAGGCGCTCCTGCAGGCCGGCGGCGCGCACGGCGCGGGCGCCGTCCGTCGCTGCGGCGAAGGCGGGCGCGGAAGCGGCCGGAGCGGCCGGGGCGGGGCTGATCGAGGCCAGGCGCGGGGCGTCGCGCAGACCGGACGGCGGCGCCGAACCCATCTCGGCGCGGCAGCGCACCTCCAGGCGACGCGACAGACCGTCCAGGCCCAGCCACAGCTCGTTCATGCGACGCAGGGCGTTCTTGCGCACCCAGTCGCGGGCATAGGCCGTCGGGGTGACCAGGATCAGATTGCCCTGGGAATCCACGCGCACGGCGGAAGGCGCGATATAGGAGCTGAAGGGACCATCCCCGATCTCAGCCTTCAGGCGGTCCGCCGCCTCGGTCCAGATACGGTTGGGATCCGTCATTCCCGCCAT